>OZ244867.1:0-2382500 GCA_965221175.1 Arenicellales bacterium
CGTATGCAGATAAGTCGCATCCGCCACCCACAACTGATCCAGCTCGGATACGTTAAATTCACGATTCACTCGGTCTACTATACCGTGCGCGCGACCCGAGCAACGGGTGGTACGCACAAATTTTCGAGCTACACACGCCGATAATCCCGCTTTTTGCATCAATCGAGCGACTCGATTTACACTCACTTCGACCCCACTCTTACACAACTGCGCAGCAATGCGGGGGGCACCATAAGTCCCACCACTTTCGACCAATACACCACGAATCGCCACCAATAACTTTTCATTGGCTTGCGTACGCGGACTCCGCTTACGGTTTCGCCACGCATAATAACCTGATTCTGAAATCTCTAATACCCGACACATCAAACGGATCGTAAAGTTCTTCCTCTCCATTTCGATTAATTCGTACGCCCGGTTCCACCACGCTGGATCCCGCTGTCGGCGGCAAACCAGGCTGCCGCTTTTTTTAAGAACGCATTCTCCTGCTCTAACTCCTGATTGCGACGCTGTAAGCGACGCAACTGCGCCACTTCACTCTCACCTGACTCCGATTCACTCGCCTTCGCCTTGGCTTGACGTTTCCAATTTTGAATCGTCGTCGCCGACGGCTCGTATCTGCGGGCTAACTCTCGCACCGATACCCCAGCTTCATGCTCCGATAATATATGTTCCTTAATTTCCTCGGAATAGTTCCCTTGACTCATCTTCGATTTTCCTCCAAATCTTTGGATTATTCTATTAGTAATGTGTCTCTACATTATCGGGGTAGTACCAGGGAAGTGCATAAAACTGTAATCGAGTGCAAACTGTTACACAGCAGTATTGATCGGACGATAGCTGATGGACTGGAACAAACTCGTTCCTACATGGATCGATGTGACTCCGATGCCGGGCATCTTGTCATCTTCGATCGCGACGAGAACAGGAGCTGGGATGAGAAGATATTTCGGCGCGAAGATATAGCTGGCGAAAGTAGCGTTACGATTTGGGGAATGTGAGCGGACATTTATCGTAATTTTGCACATACTGCTCCTGTTAGGAGGTTGGCGTTCGTTAAATTTGAATAGACTTTGACTCTAGGTTTGTTTATAACCTTGCTGTTCTTGAAGTCTTGGATAAGTTTGATATCCCCAGTGTACAAAAGGCGTGTGCCGGTATGCCTCGCTAGCGCTAGCACATGTGGGTCGCTGGAATTCAGCAAATTGGAATTTTTCAAGAACTCTTCATCACTGGCAAACTTTTCACAAGGGATGAGCTGAGCTCTCCCCGACCGCAAGTATTCAACTAGCTTTTGTGTATATTTTTTCGATTCGCCGACTTCATCTGTGAACCCACCACCCGTTGAAAAGACGAGTTTCCCTCCATTCTGCAACCACTCCCGTTTCGGTGCGGAATCGTGGTGTTTTGGATTGATAAAATCCCCATTCTGCTTGCGTCCACGATAATGCACATCAGAAGCTGTTCAATCATTGAACCCGAGAAGTGTGTCGGTTTCCATCTCAAAGAAACTCCGATATCCATCTGGTACATCCATGAGATTGCCATTTTCATCCAGTGACATATTGTGAATCGTTACGCCATTGGCGTTCGGTTCGAAGTAGAGTACGGACACACTATCAGCCTCTAAAAGCCCCTTTCTAACCGCAATGCGAAAACGGTCGATTAAGTAATCACTATGAGTTTCGATTAGAAATCGATTGCTGCTTTTTGTATAAGATTCAACGAAAAGACTCGCGAGTTCGGCTTGGGTGCGGGGGTGCAAGTGGACCTCCGGTTGTTGCAATAGGAATGTACATGTTCTCCCGCTAGGCTGACTGAATTCATTCTCAGTGGTTAGTATGTCGACTAGAATTGGCAGGCTTTGGCTGACGCCGTACCCCACGTCCATAATGTTCATAGGCAGTCCAGACTGAACATTAACCTTCAACTGAAACGGATCGCTTATTTGTCTACCGTGGTACTTAACGTCAATGTCGGAGAATAGTCCAGACTCACTACCGAATTTCACCAATCTGTTGTGGAGCGATTCCCAATTGTACTGGTCTGTGCGGGCTAGCCGCATCATTAGCATTGGAATATGTTCACCTTCCGGAGACCGGGTTTCGCGGATTGGATCTAGGTTCGCTTCGGTTTTGAGCGAAGTGGCGCAACGGGAATCAAATTACCCAAGTTAGGGAACCAATCTCCAAAGCGGTTGCGGTGTTCACTGTCTCTAGTTGGACTGTCATATTCATCGAACAAATTGTCAAGATAGTCGCTAAATGGACGTAAGTCTGTAAATATTTCGACCGTCGCAAGAGATTTTTCCTTAACACCAACTGAGATCAGGAATTCCAGCAAAAAAATTGAGTCAGAGAAAGGGAGGTTTACCTGTTCTTGGAATCCCGGAATTGCCAGAATTGTAGTATCTGCGTCACTTCGTCTCATTTCGAGGAACGAGTGTTCATCGAATTGAAAATGGAGGGAAGATAGGACAGGTTGTGAGCCTTGCTCTGAAAAGGTTGACGTTAGACGGAAGGGAGGCACCCCAATTTGCTCTTTGGATGATACTGCCAGACCGATCTTAAATTTGTCGACAAGTTCGTTTGACTTGTGGTTTGAACTAGCAATATTTCGGAAAGATCCCATGGAGAAGGGTTCTTCGTTAAAATCAAGTTGTTGATCAAGATTCCGACGCTCAGCAAATAGCCGATGCAATACACTGTAGCAACTCAGAAATGTAGTTTTGCCAGTACTGTTTTCACCCACTAGCAATGTGATAGGTTTACAGCGACCGTGCTGTTCACCTTGAAAACAGCGTACGTCGTGCAGGATCAATTCGTACGAGTCGTAGTTCATAGCGAGATTCCCATTAAATTCCTTCAAACTCGCAGTTGTTTGTCTAGTTAAAGCAGCAATTCATGTGAAATTATAGTCATAGGATTCATCATCGCTTATTGGGTTGTCTCATTACAAGATGTACTTGCACGTCATGAATTTGCGATGTAACATGTGGTTTCATGCGGTGGTCACCGCAGGCCAACTGAAAGTATCAATTTCATGTTGGGTTGGTAGCAACCTTGGCTGAATCAGGCGAAAGCAGCCTCAAATCTCCCTATGCTACGCGTTCCCGCGCGACCCAAGCTCTAGCTTATCGACTCCATTCGACTCCGACTTTGGTAATTTTAGAAATTTCAATCAACTCAAGAAGCTCTGTCTATGCGACTGCAAATAAGATTCACGGCTTGAGCGAATGTTTACCAAGGACGGGTGGATACTAAATTCGATTTGACCAAGACTTTCGTTGATTGAAGCGGTTAATAATTCAACGATTTGATTGATATTCGCCTCATCCGCAATGTAGGGCGGTGCGAGTAGTACGTGATCGCCATGAATTCCATCTATTGTTCCGCCAGCCGGATAGCAGAGCAGCCCGTTCTGTTGGCATACGCGTTTCAAGGTGGCATGAAAGGAATAGTTCGGGTTCAGCGCTTTCTTACTGACTCTGTCTTCTACAAACTCGATTCCGACAAGCAATCCGCGACCTCGGATGTCACCGACATTCGGATGGGAACCTAAGTGCTCTTGCAACTGGCTGATCAGATAGTCTCCCTGTTTACGTACATTTTCGAGCAAACCATCCTCTACAATTGTGTTCAGCACAGCCAACGCTGCCGCGCAGGCAATTGTATGCCCCATGTAGGTAAATCCGTGCATAAGGGCTCCTGACCCTTCGCTTACGACAGAATAAATTGAATCCGAGCAGAGAGTGGCTGCAATGGGTTGATAACCGGCGCCAAGACCCTTGGCGAGCGTCACAATATCAGGAACGACTTCATCCTGTGTGCAACTGAGGAATGTCCCGGTTCGCCCGCAGCCACACATTACTTCATCCAGAATGAGAAGGATGTCATAATCATCGCATATTTTACGAATATGCTGTAGATAGCCATCTACTGGAGGCTGGACCCCTGAGGTGGCGCCTCCGACTGTTTCTGCGACAAAGCCGATTACAGAATCCGGCCCTAGTTCAACTATTTTTTGTTCCAGTTCGGCAGCAATTCTGAATCCGTACTCCCGCTTTGATTCCTCTTCTCGTTGCTCTCGATAAGGGTAACACGGTGCAATCGCGTTGGAGCCCATCAGTAGAGGGCGATATGGCTCTTTTCTGGGTTCGTTGTTGCCAACGGAGAGTGCTCCAAGAGTATTGCCATGAAAGCTTTGACGGCGCGAAATAAAATGCTTTCGGCTTAGCTCGCCGCGTTCGACATAATATTGTCTAGCCAATTTCAATGCAGTCTCCATGGCTTCCGAGCCGCCGGAAACAAGAATGGCATGGTTAATGTCGCCAGGCGTCAAAGATGCCAATTTATCGGCTAGCTCTTCAGCTGCGTCTGTGGTAAAAAAGCCTGTATGCACATATGCAAGTTTAGCTGCTTGCGCTTGAATCGCTTTAGTAGGAGCGGGGTGGTTATGACCAAGACACGATACTGCCGCTCCACCGCAAGCATCCAAGTATTTTTTACCTATGTTGTCATAGAGATAAACCCCTTCGCCGTGTGTCGCGACTGGGAGCGTTGCGCAGGGATTTCTATGGAAAACGTGAGTCATATTGAGTAGCTGCTCCTTTGTGTAATTTTGCTTGAAGATTTAGCGTTCGGCTTTGAAATTTTGCATTCAAGCGTCGGGTTTTTGTTATACGGGTGAGCGGAGGAATCGATTTCTACGCGATTAAAGAGAGTCAGAAAGGAAATCGCGTAGCGGATTGTAAAAAGTGGTTTGTGCAGTCGGGTATTTGCAGATTTTGTACATCAAATGTACACCTTTATTTAAACTAAAAAATGGGGTTTGACAGTTTCGACATCCGCGAATTGTTGAAATAATCTTTCTTTGCCGCTTGACTCGTGTACGCAATTCGCCAAGTATAAACAGAATCGCACAAGAAAATGTACAATTTCGCTGAGAATTGGCGTTGTAATGGCATAAAAATCAGAGAGTTACTGGATTTTCGAACAGAACTGGACTAAATCGATTTAATTTCGTGAATTGATACAGAAAATTCACTGTTGACAATTTGTGAAACTCTTTTCGGATGCTTGTTTATCCATAAGACTGAATGCTAGTCATGTACTGAACAGAACAAAGTGCAAATGTGAATTGAGTCGTCAGTTCGGATTGAAAATTTCGTATTATTAGCCAGTCAATTTGATTGCTTGTAACTGAAATTCAAGAATAGAATTTTCAATATTTGAGTGTTCGCTATGATTTTGGATTTACGGACCTAGCGAAAGCTTTGAATACCGTATCGTGAGCCCAGTATTTCTGGAATACTCGCCCGAATTTGAGATTGCGTTTATACTCGTTTGACGAAAATTGCTTTGATGAAAAGCAAAGTGAAAATAATTGATTGAATTGGAAACAAGATTTACAAGACGTAGCTGGGTATGAGCGAAATTGAACTACTGTTTTTGTCGAAAGATGATGTTGAATCTCTGGATTTAAGTTTGTCCGAGGTTATGGATGCAATCGAAACTGGACTCGTTGCACATGGCCAAAAGAAAGTAATCATGCCCTCCAAGAGCCATCTGGTTCTTGATTTTCCGAACAAGCTGTTTAACATACTCAAGGGGTACGTAGAGCCCGTTAGTGCTGCTGGCGTCAAAATCATCGGAGATTTCCACGACAATTATCAGCACAATCTTCCATCAGAGTTTGCCCTACTTAATCTGTATGATCCTGAAACGGGCGTGCCAATAGCCATAGTTGACGCAACATTAAACACCTGGATGCGAACTGGTGCGGTGACTGCGCTTGGCGCTAAATATCTGGCGAGTGATTCTTCCCGTGTGCTCGGTCACATCGGTGCTCGTGGGACTTCATGGTATAACGTACGAATGTTGGATCTACTGTTTGATTTTGAAGAAATTCGCGTTACCAGCCGCAGAGCGGAGTCTCAGGAACGGTTTGCCGAAGTCCTGTCCGCTGAACTGGGCAAAGAAATTCGCGTCATGGACAATACCAAAGACACGGTTAGAGATGCAGACATCATCATCGACGCTTCCCGATTACTGGAACATGAAATTCTCGTAGCTGATAAAGATGTGAAGCCTGGAGCCCATTTGCAAGCATACGGAGCGGTAATGTCCGTAGAACGAACATTGCCATTTTCAGTCGACAAGTTCGTAGTGGACGATTGGAATCAATGCAAGATATCCCCATATGGGCAGTTTGCTGATCTTGTGCAAAAAGGCGAACTACGCGATGAACATGTGTATTGCGATATTGGAGAAATCGTCGCGGGGTTGAAGCCTGGCAGAGAGTCGGAAAACGAAAGAAGCTTGTTCTGGCACAAGGGGTTTGCAGTCAGCGACATCATGCTCGGAATGCTAGCTGTAGAAAAAGCGAGAGAGCGGAATATAGGTACGAAGCTTATGTACTATTCTCGTCCAAAGGATATGTAGTTCAGGATTTGATGAACTAGCCTCATGTCTGCCGACCATGTAGTTCGCAAAAAATCCAATTTGGTGTGGATCGACCTTGAGATGACAGGTCTTTCACCCCAGAATGATCGCATTATTGAAATCGCATCTATCGTGACTGACATTCATCTGAGTATCGTAGCGGAGGGACCGGAGCTGGTTATCCACCAAAGCGATGAACGACTGGACGGGATGGATGCCTGGAACAAAAAAACGCATAGTGAAAGCGGTTTGATTGATCAGGTGCGAGCATCGGAAATTGATGAAGAGGAAGCTGAACGACGAACTCTTGCATTCCTCCGTCGCTATGCCACGAAAAAACGCTCGCCTTTGTGTGGCAATGCAATCTGTCAGGATCGAAGATTTCTGGACCGTTACATGCCCCAGATTTCGGCTTATTTGCACTATAGGCATCTTGATGTCAGTACGATTAAGGAACTTGCTAGGAGGTGGCGGCCGGATTTAGTTTCCAACCAGAATAAGAACAGCAGACACCGTGCAATGGATGACATACGAGAGTCAATTGAAGAACTGCGAGTGTATCGAGACAGTTTCTTTCTGACGAATCCAATTGAATTCGAATAGCGCGATTCAAACTTTGGCAATTCCGGTGTGAGGTTAAAAGAGTACGAACAAGAAATGCTCGAAGGCGAGCATGGCTATCCACGCAAGTGGGCTATGCAGCAGCAGATACAGGTTGCGCATTTCTTTGGCGCGACTGACTTCGTAAAAGTATCTCAATCGCACATCATGTGTGACACAGAATCACTGGGACTGGCAGGAATCGAACACCTGGAGGCCATCGCGTCACACAGCGAAGAACACAGACGGGTTGCAGTTCCAGCTGTCACTGATCCTCGGGGAATGGATCTGAGTGTTTACAAGAAATTCAGCCAATCCGAAGTGTTCGCCGAGCGTGAAAGGCGTACTACGAACGCCCTGCAAGCGATGGGCGTGTTGATGACAGATACGTGCATCAATTATCAAACTATTTCACCTCCAGTATTCGGAGAGCATGTTGCGTTTGGCGATACTGGGTCGACAATTTACGCGAACAGTGTTTTTGGCGCTCGCAGTAATTTTGAAGGAGGTCCGGCTGGATTAGCGGCAGCGCTTACTGGTCGTGTACCTCGCTATGGCTATCATCTTGACATTCATCGTGAAGCTACGCATCATTTTCAAGTCGATTTTCGTCCACGTACACTTTCTGACTGGGGTGCGCTCGGTGCGGTAATCGGCAGAAAAACCGGCTCATATTGGACTACACCTTGGATATCAGGAATTGACGGCAGTCCTACATCTGATGAACTCAAGCATTTTGGAGCAGCACTGGCGAGCTATGGCTCGGTTCCATTGTTTCATCTGGAAGGAGTGACACCTGAAGCTCTGGACCAGGCAAGCGCTAGAGACAATGCTAAACATTCGACTGTTCCTATCAGTCGCACGGATATCAAGGAACTTTACGCACGTAAAGAGCAAACGATAGATATTGACGTGGTAGTTTTTGCGGCGCCTCAGTTATCGATTTTTGAAATTCAGGATATCGTCACAATTCTTGATGGGAGAGAAGTACACAAGAATACGGAACTACTGATTGCGACTTCTCCTGAAATCAAATCCGCTTGTGACCGATTCGGATTCACTTCCAAACTGGAAGGAAGCGGAGCGAATCTGCTAAGTGGCGTTTGCTTTTATCAAATGTATGCAAGAGAGTTGAGTCAGGCAAACAACTGGAAAACGCTAGCCAGCAATTCAGCCAAACTGATCAATATCATTGCTGGATACGGCTACGAGCCGTTTTTAGCTACTACTGAACAATGTATTGAAGCATCGATTTCGGGAAAGCTATGACAAATGGCAATCAGATTTTCAGATGCGAGGCTGGCATTGGTCAGCGCGTACGCGGGGTCGCACTCTGTGCAAATGATAATTTCAGTGCCCGATATGATCTAGATCGGATTCGAGGCGTTTTTTCGCGACCGACACACAAACTATATAGAGAAAGTTATGTCGAGAAGGTTCTCGTGTTGAATACTGCAAAAGGGGGAGTTGCGAGTTCGTGGATGTTGCTTGACATGGTCAGTCGAGGAATGGCTCCAGTTGCACTTGTTCTGAACTCAGCGAACCCGATCATGGCACAGGGAGCTGCTTTTGCCAATTTGACGCTAATGCATCGTTTTGATGTTGATATTACATCCTGTATTAGGAGCGGGGATTGGGTGACTGTTGACCCACAGGAGGGTGTTTTAATCAGAGAGGCATAACGATTCGATTGCTGCGCTTACTTTTCAAAAAGAGAAATATTTACTTGTGTACATTGAACCCTATGACTCTTGTTTTTTCATATAACCCCATGACTTCTTTGGCTTGGCTAGCAACACCACTTCAGCTATTCTTTCTGGAGATGCGTTAATTCGTTCAGATAGGGGTTTTGTTACTAGTCTGCCTCTTGGGTTTTCGTTCTTTCATTTCTCCACTTCTCTGTTTGATTATCACGTTGCTTGGCGTGTAGAGCTATTCATTGAGTGATTCCATAATCTCTCTAATTTTGGAATCGGTGCATCCGCACTGTCTCAAAATAGAATGAATATTGCGTTCATCCAGTAACTCCCTGCTTGGGAACTGCTACATGATGAGTGCCACCAATTTTCCTGTAGGTATAAGTCCGCTTTGTTTGATGGTCGAACTTGTAGCCTAGTCCTCTTAATGACTTAATAAACCGCTGACGTGGAATAGTCATAATTTGAATGCACTAAAAGATCAATTGGGACACTTGCTCCTGTATCCTTCTCCATTGCGTATTGCTGTGAACCCCATCCACGATCACTAAAGAATTTCTCCAGTTCTCCTTTTTTCAAAAGCCGTTCAAGAATTGAATTAACTGCATCTTGAATATTGAGATTTAGTTCGTCAATAGTAGGACCCTCCATTGTCAGCCCTAGAGGGTCACAAATTCCAATCCAATTGCCGTGTTCACTTTGAAACACATGCCATGTGATTGTGCCTTCCATGCGAACTGCACCAGTCTTCTTCATATCTAAATCTCCTTTTGTGTTAGCAATTTGTATATAAATTGTATGTAATTTATGCATTTCTTTGCTAAATCTATGCAAATTACACGGAATCTTTACTGAAAACATTTTACGGTAAAGAAGTTCCCATGTATTCGCCTAACTCAGGGAGCTACCCTTTGCTTATGAAGACTGTTGTATTTCACGGGCAACCCGACCTACGGGGTTCCGAAAAATGTTTACAACGGAGATTCTGTGGAATATGCGCTACATTTGTATACAAATTACACCAAATGATTACTTTTAGTAAAATCACGACTTGAAATTGGTATACAAGCCGTTAAGTACCAATCATGATTTAATGAACTTACAGGGGACGACATGGCACATCGTAAATTTCGATGCTACGTGCATGGCAAGGGTTCAGAGTGGGAAGCCATTTGTACAGATTTAGACATTTCCGTAGAGGGAGATTCAGAAGCTGACCAAAAGCGTTTTCTAAAACGAAAATCGCCTCTTTGGTTGCGGTCTCTGTATTATTGGAGATTGGTGTTATTTAGATTGTATGGTAAACAATCTTCACAGAAAGAATATGTCCTCAATATTCAGGTCCAGTCATCATCGTAAGTTAAGAATCGGAATGGTGCTCGATGGGCATCATTGATCTTTAGCACTTCTCCTAGATGGTTTGCTTCATCAATTTCGGAAAATATCTTCTCCAATTGCCGTGACACTTTGGTATCTGGACTGAAGTAGTAGATTTCATCCCAATTTCTATTTTTACGAGCAATCAAATGTGCAACGAGGATTCCAGGATAGCGATCATTAGCTTTGAGTGTTCGCTCTACTTCGACTGCAATCCGGGTATGATCAGGACGGACTGCAACTGCATCAGGATAGACTTCACCTTTTTTCATTGCACTGTTTCGTGCGTTCTTCTTCCAGCTGCGCCAACCTTTACGTTCTGCAATGAGTCGCAAGCGCTGAATATCCAGTTGATGATTCATTGAAGTTCGATTAACTGATGATTTGTAGAATACCGGTCGAGATTCAATATCCCTATCAGTTTCCTGAATAAGTGAAACTCCATGTCTGGCAATCCCCCAAATCTGTTCAGTTGAACTGAAGCCGGTAGGATATTGATGGTTTCTGATCAACTTTGCTTCGGACTGTTCTTTGAGAATTTCTTCAATCTGTTCATTTGACACATCATTGAGCAACTGAAAAATTATGTCGATATGAGTCCATGTTTCTTCATAGAGGAAATAAAACAATCTATCCTTTGGTATTCTGTCGAACAGCGGCATATGTTTCGATTCATCATGTATCTCTGAATTTGCACTCTTCGGTATCCGCTCCAACAGATCTATACTTTCACCACTTGCAAATTTTGCGGGTTCAGGGTAAATTCCCACTTTCTGGACAGGCAATGCAGTTGCTATAGCTAGCTGGGGCAGGTCAGTTCCTAGGCAAACCGCACATCCTTTCGGTAAACTCATAATCGTATTCACATCGTATAAATTTCTCTCTGTTTCGCCTACGGACCGCGATGCAGTAAATGATTCCGACAATTCGAGATTTCTCACAGTGCTACTTCTCTGAGTGGAAACCAGAATCCGTCCGGTTTGATTGGAAATCCATGAAGCAGTGTCCTTGTCCGATGGACGATAAAGCCATTTGATTGGAGTCGTGTCAAGAATGGTTGTACGAACTCCGTCCTCTGATAGGTCGGATCCACAATTCGCGAAGTCTCCTAGAGACTGATGTGCCAACAGAATATTGCATCCTTTGTCACGAATGGCTCCCAGGGCGTTCACTGACGTTGCACTCAACAGGTATTTGAACTCATCGAGGAATATTGAGCAGTGCCGATTTCTGTTCCGCGTTCGCTCAATGATCTGAATGATACGAACAAATAACATTTTTTGGAGAATCACTATCGGATCATTTCGCATCGAACCTACTATGTAAATGCATCCACCGTCGCGCAATGGCGCAGAAAGATCTACTCCTGTTCGAGTCTGAATGCAGATTTGTTCACCTACCTCTTCAATAGCTGTGAAAAATGCTTTTGCGCCATTCGATAGGTCACGGTTGATTAAAAATTTTGCCTTGATTCCCATTTCAGTAAGTGACAACGATTCTTTCTCCAAGAGCGAAGCTGCAAATCTTGCCGCTTTGCGATCATCTAACCTGTAGAAGTCTGAATCACTGCCACGGCGACTGAGTTCCAGTCCCGCATAGAGCATTTCAGCAACTTCATCCGGAGATGAATTCAGAAGTGGATTAAGTTGTGGTATGGGTTCGCTAAGGTCAACGAATTGAAACCGTACGCCTGCACTTTTACATGCCTCATGAAATACACTGGGTGCCCACTCATCATTCTTGGGGTCAAATACAAATACAGCATCACCGTATTTCAGAGACTGGGTTAGTGTTACAGCCGCCTGAATTCCTTTTCCAGTACCCGGTGGTCCCATAATCTGGACGTGACTGCTTTTCCATGTCGAACGTTCAAGAGTTACAGGACTGCCAGCAGTGTCCATGCCCAGGAACATTTCATTCTTCAATGCTGCAGCAGTGAACTGTTTCTCAAATTGAATTGGAACTGTTCCCGGTAATTCTTTTCGAATATGCCGAATATCAGTCAGAGTATCTTTCAACCCGGCATTTCGCGTTCGTTTGTTCAGAATCTCAACTACGAACGGTTCGAAATATCTTCCTGCGAAGTATGCTAAAACTCCTCCAGCAACAAGCCCCAAAAATGCAAATACAATGTTACTGATTTGGAAAAATTTAACATAACTGATAGAACCTGACTGACTGTAAACAGCGGCAATTACAAAAAGAAACACTGTTACTGGCACAGCACCGCCCACTACCCGCATTACATAAGTAATCCATGAGTGTTGCCGGGGAAACAAAAATAGAACTCGAGTACCGAATATAAAAAGTAACGCCAGGCAGAAAATCGTGAATTGAAGTCCCCAACCATCGAGAATTGCAAATGAGCCAACTAAGCTATCAGTTCTTTCTGTAATTGTGTCCACAATCCTACCTAGTCCATTTTGCGAGGCATGTCACTAGGTTATACAGGCAATGATTTTCTGAGGTTTGCTTTATGTCATAAGAGTTAACACAAAGAGCACCTTACTAAAATTCGAAAGTGTTGATGTATTGCAACAGTACTGGTGCTTATTCTGTTTTACTCGAACAGTGATTCTGGTTATTTAAACACCTGATGTGGTCATTGTATGGCTACAGTTGACACTGACAGTTCAGAGCCAATGTGTCGAGTGATGGAGATTCTAGGATTCGGACCGATCGGGGTGGACAGTTTTGTGGCGGCTCTCGGTGATCGTCAATCATTAAAGTGCGGGCGGGTCGTGTCGTCGTGGCTACTACTGACAACTCGCCAGCACCGCACCGGTAGCAATCCGGTTCTGCTCGGCATCAGCAAGCGCGGTGACCGTTAGCTGCATACCATGCTGGTTCACGGTGCTCGTGCAGTATTGAGGAAGGGGGATGCAAAGAAAAAACCAGATTCTTTCGGCCGTTGGGTGCGCGAGGTTGCGAAACGCCGCGGTCGCCATAAGGTGAACATCGCGATTGCTAACAAGATGGTGCGGATCGGCTTGGGCGGTGTTGGCCAAAGACTTACACTTCGATCCGAAACTGTTGCGATGATCTGACCACACCAATGCACGGAGCGCTTGTAAACAAAGCAGATCATATTGAGTTCAGATGAAGCATGTAAGCAACAGTGCAGTTAAAAAAGTAACCGAAGATAGTTAGTCGATAGGTCGGCAAGAGTACACAGGACACCCGCCGAAGGATTGCATAGGTAAGGGTTAGAAAACAGATTGATTACAAATTATGAGATGCCGACATAGGAAGAACCTGGTAAAAATAATTGTTGTAAGAAATCGATTGAATGATAAAGATCCTGCGTGCTAATTTCATCAAGGATAGACGGGCAAAGATAGTCCTTCAATTGAAAAGCCGGATATATGACCGCAACCTCATTAGTTGCAGATGCAACATCGTCCACGCCCGTATCCTCGGACCCAACACCTTTTCCAAAACTCGCTCCTGCCAGGCTACTGGTAATCGCAAGAGCTGTAAAAGATGTTTTGGGTTTATCCGGTGGTGTTCCAAGAAATTGATTTCCAAGTGCACAACATCCATTTTTTCACCGCCGCTCGTTTCGATTACTCCATCTCCATTGAGATCACAAGAGACTAGGCCATGAAATACGGACTGTGCTGCGGACCAATTGGATGAATGCACTGCCACTCGAGCTGATTGACCAGTATGCACGTCCAATGACCATCAAAAACACGATCAAGAACGCCATTGATTATTTTCACATGGAAGCGCCATCTACCACGGTGTCGATGAAGCTGGGTTCTGATTTGCAAACAACGCTAATGGCTGACGGGCTTTGTCGAATCTCTGGTAGGCGCACCTCGGCAAAGGTTTGGAAGACCAAAGGCAAGCACTGTATATGTGTTCGGGTGTGGAGGTCAGAACCGCACATTCATCGTCAGCCTCGGTCGACAAGCGAACTATCGATATCTGCGGGCGATTGGTTACACCGAGATCATCGAATCCATCCTTTGGTTGAATGATCATAGCTACGGATACAGTTCACTTGAAACCGTATTTGTCCTGTAAATTGAATGTGTTGGGAAGTGAGGTTGACATTAAGCACAAACGATCAGTTACCCATTGAGTGCAATAGTCCTCCGCCTACATTGCTTCACGATAGCCGTGCTGTAGTGTGTTCAATGAATCTCTCTAGCTTTCACAAGCCATCAAGGTAAATTTGGAGTTGTCACCGCGACGATTTTACAGGTCGACACAATGGATGACTGGAAACTGGAATGACAGATCGAATGCCTGTCAGGTTGAGGAAAGTAGTTACATTGTTTGCGAATATTCAGTAAAAAAACGGGGTGCACTAGGCACCCCGTTTCTAAATTATTATTCAAGTACGAACTATCGTCTAGAAATCAACTTTCAGGCCTAGTAACGATGAACTTTCTGTATCATCGCCATGAGACACATGCTCAAAGATCAAGCTTGCGCCGCTACCTAAACTGTTGGTCACGACAATCAAGTTTTGATCGCCCGCGCCACCATCGGCATCAGAATTAGCTACTTGAACGGCATAGGAAAGTCCAGAATCGCCGACGGAACCACCTACATGTAGGATATTCATCTTTGTTTTCACGCCATCTGCGTCTTTTCTACTGCCCAATCCAACGGTCAGGTTCACTCCAGCCGCTCCTGCTGAAACCGCAACTCCAGTAAAGCCTGCGTCGTCGTTTGCGTTACTCCAATTACCGATCCCAACTCCGACCGGACCTAAAGTCGCGCTTGCACCAAGTTCTAGCTTTTCAGCATCACCGGTCACCTTATCGATTTGAAAGCTCACATCGCCAGCACTTGACGAATAGGAAACTGAATTTCTGTTTCGATAATTGGCACCACCAAATATACCATTCACATATGACGGATCAACTGCAAAGCCGTAGTGGTTAGCACTGGCCGACCAGATTTGACCTAAGCTAATAGTTCCAAATCCACCGGAAAGGGAGACGTAGGACAATCGGCCGCCTGGGCCGCCGTTCCAGTCGGCGTCAACTTCCGCGTGACGATGGTTAGTGGCAGAATCGTCTTCAGCTTCTTGATTAGATGTAACCTCTATTTCTGGATGCGTATGACCTGGACCACCGGAAGACTCAGCATTCGTTGTATTGAATTTGGATTCATATTTGTAAGATGCCGTCAGTCCTTCGGAGACTTCGTGCGATCCTTTGAATCCCCAGCGAGATGTGAAGTCACTAACACTAGCATCGCCTGAGCCAAAAGATAGTCCGGTCCTGAATGAGCCGTACAGACTTGGCCCTGCCATTTCTGCCCCGAGGACAGCTGAGGGGACACTCAGTTGGCTTCTGACACCCAAAGAATACGCTTTTCATCTATTCTGCTTATGTTGTCCTATGTTAGAAACTGCCAGATCTGTTGCAATACAGCAACACTTTCGAGTATTAGTAAAGTGCTCATTGTGTGAACTGTAATGACATAAAGCAAACCACAGAAAATCATTGCCTGTATAACCTAGTGACATGCCTCGCAACATGGACCAGGCAGGATTGTGGACACAATTACAGAAAGAATTGATAGCTTATTTGGCTCATTTGTGATTTTCAATGGTTGGGGACTTCAATTCACGATTTTCTGCCTGGCGTTACTTTTTATATTCGGTACTCGAGTTCTATTTTTGTTTCCCCGGCAACACTCATGGATTACTTATGTAATGCGGGTAGTGGGCGGTGCTGTGCCAGTAACAGTGATTCTTTTTGTAATTGCTGCTGTTTACAGTCAGTCAGGTTCTATCAGTTATGTGACATTTTTCCAAATCAGTAACATTGTGTTTGCATTTTTGGGGCTTGTTGCTGGAGGAGTTTTAGCATTCTTCGCAGGAAGATATTTCGAACCGTTCGTAATTGAGATTCTGAACAAACGAACGCGAATTGTGGATCCGATCTATCAGAGGACGGAGTTCGTACAACCATTCTTGACACGACTCCAGTCAAATGACTTTATCGTCCGTCGGACAAGGACACTGCTTCATGGATTTCCAATCAAACCGGGCGGATTCTGGTTTCCACTCAGAGAAGTAACACTGTGAGGAATCTCGAATTGGCGGAATCACTTTCTGTATCACGATCCATAGGCGAAACAGAGAGAAATTTATACGATGTGAATACGATTATGAGTTTACCGAAAGGATGTGCGGTTTGCCTAGGAACTGACCTGCCCCAGCTAGCTATAGCAACTGCATTGCCTGTCCAGAAAGTGGAAATTTACCCTGAACCCGCAGAATTGGCAATTGGTGACAGTATAGACCTGTTGGAGCGGATACCGGAGAGTGCAAATTCAGAGATACATGATGAATCGAAACATATGCAGCTGTTCGACAGAATACCAAAGGATAGATTGTTTTATTTCCTCTTTGAAGAAACATGGACTCATATCGACATAATTTTTCAGTTGCTCAATGATGTGTCAAATGAACAGATTGAAGCAATTCTCAAAGAACAGTCTGAAGCAAAGTTGATCAGAAACCATCAATTTCCTACTGGCTTCAGTTCAACTGAACAGATTTGGGGGGATTGCTAGAGGTGGAGTTTCACTTGTTCAGGAAACTGATAGGAATCTTGAGTTTCGACCGACATTCTACAAAACATCAGTGAATCAAACTTCAATGAATCATCAACTGGATATTCAGCGCTTGCGACTCATTGCAGAACGTAAAGGTTGGCGCAGCTGGAAGAAGAACGCACGAAACAGTGTAATGAAAAAAGGTGAAGTCTATCCTGATGCAGTTGCAGTACGCCCTGATCATTCCCGTATTGCAATCGAAGTAGAGCGAACAATCAAAGCTTATGATCGCTATCCTGGAGTCCTCGTTGCACATTTGATTGCTCGTAAGAATAGAAAATGGGATGAAATCTACTACTTTAGTCCAGAAGCCAAAGTGTCACGGCAATTGGAGAAGATATTCTCCGAAATTAGTGAAGCAAGCTATCTAGGAGAAGTGTTAAAGATCAATGATGCCCACCGATCACCATTCCGATTCTTGACTTACGATGATGACTGGACCTGAATATTGAGAACATTCAATTCAGCAAGTATAATTTTCTTGTTTCATCACTCGAATTTTGATACTGATTCGGCCACTATCCGCGTAGATTGATTCAGTTTGTTTTCTCCCCAATAGTGTTGTCTTCGGGTGAAATTAGAATTAGTGAACAGAATATATTTGAATTAAGATGTTGCAAACTTACAACATATATAGTGTGTATATTCCATTTAAACACTTTTTTTGAACGAAAATCAAATCTAGTGGCTTTCATGCTATTAACATTGTTAACCATAACGTGTAAATCTTATTTCGATTTGCAGTTATATCTTTCATTTAATTGATATTTTTATAGGAATTAAGCAATGAAAAAACTATTAATAACAGTATGTCTCTCGGGACTACTGAGTGTCCCCTCAGTTGTCCTCGGTGCGGAAATGGGAGGGGCAGGTCTGTACGGCTCATTCAGGACCGGACTAACTTTTGGTTCAGGCGATGCAGAGGTTGGTGACTTCTCATCTCGTTGGGGATTCAAAGGATCGCACGAAGTCGCCGAAGGACTGACGGCATCTTACAAATATGAATCCAAATTCAATACAACAAATGCTGAGTCTTCCGGTGGTGAGGGTCATAAGCATGCCGCAGTTGCTGGAACTGACGAAGTACTTGCAGCAGTCAACGTTGCTAACCTAACCCCACCTTCTGCTGCGGATTATGATGCTGATGATCCTGATAATCCCAATACTTTTAGGTATAGTCGTAGTGACCAGTGTGCTGATCGTGGTAAGCCCGTGCGGATATTGAAAGATGATGAGATGATGGTTACGGGATATGAAGAAATTGATCCAATGGAAGACTTCGAAACCGCACTCGAACCCGATGATGTATTTTGTGGTAACGTTATTTCTCATACACACGCTGGAAGTGCAAAAATTGACAGCGACGGCGGTCCAGGCGGCCGATTGTCCTACGTCAGCCTTTCCGGCGGATTTGGAACTGTTACCCTAGGTCAAATCTGGTCGGCCAGTGCTATACACTACGGTTTTGCAGTTGATCCGTCATATTCGAATGGTGTATTTGGCGGTGCCAGTTATCGAAACGGAAATACAGTTTCCTATTCGTCATCTGCCGGCGATGTGAGTTTTCAAATGGATAAGGTATTCGGTGGTGCTGAAGCGATTGAATTTGGTGCAAGCGCGACTTTGGGTCCGGTCGGAGTTGGGCTCGCTTCCGTGAGTAGCGGAATCGACGATTCAAGCTTTGCGGGAGTTGCCGTCTCATCAGGAGCGGCTGGAATTAACCTGACCGTTGGATTGGGTAGTAGCAAAGACGCATGGGGCGCGAAAACAAAGACAAACGTCCTACATGTAGGTGGTTCCTTCGGCGATACTGGACTTTCCTATGCCCTTCAAGTAGCTAATTCCGATGCCGATGCTGGCGTAGGCGATCAGAACCTGATTGTCGTGACTAACAGTTTAGGCAGCGGCGCAAGTTTGATCTTTGAGCATGTGTCTTACGGCGTTAAAACTAAAGCGGCTTCATCGCTACTAGGTCTAAAAGTAGATTTCTAGACGAGAGTTCGTACTTAATTTACAATTTAGAAACGGGGTGCCTTGCGCACCCCGTTTTTTTCACTGAATATTCGCAAACAATGTAACTATTTTCCTCAACCTGACAGGCATTCGACCTGCCATTCCAGTTTCCAGCCATCCATTGTCTCGTTCTACAAAATCGCCGCGGCGACGACTCCAAATTTGCCTTGATGACTTGTGAAAGCTAGAGAGGTTCATTGAACACACTACAGCACGACTATCCTGATGCAATGTAGGCAAGATTATTGAACTCAATGGGTAACCGGTTGTTTGCGCTTGAAGCCAGCCTCAATTCCAAACACATTCAATTGACAGGACAAATACGGTATTAAATGAACTGTATCCGTAATTGTGATTATCCAGCCAAAGGATAGATTCGATAATCTTGGCGTAACCACTCGCCAGCAGGCGTGGATAGTTCGCTTGTCGACCGAGGCTGACGATGAATGTGCGATTTTGACCTTTGCGCCACACACATATGGAGTGCCTACCTTTGCGTCTTCCAAACCTATGCCGAGGTGTATGCCAGAGATTCGACAAAGCCCGTCAGCCATCAGCGTTGTTTACAAATCAGGATCCAGTTTCATCGACACCGTGGCAGCTGGCGCTTCTATGTGAAAACAATCAATGGCATTCTTGATCGTGTTTTTGATGGTCACTCGACGTGCATACCGGTCAATCAGCTTGATGAGATTGGTTCCTCCCACAGTGTTTTCCAATCTAGAAATGAGTTTGAAACTAAGCCTCTTCAAAAAAATATTATTCAACCGCAAGCAAAAATATTGAGCGCGCCAAATCAGTCTGTGAGTTGAAAAATAGGGACTATATACCTGTGCTCTTTTTCCTTTAAGCTTGAGTCCGTTGCAGTTCGTCGATTGAAAAAATAATTTCTTCCGTGCCGACCGTAAACGGTCGGCAGCTTCATTATTGCTGTACTGAGCCGCAAACGCATCGAGAGTTTCAATCGTCACGCTCGCTTTCAAATTTTGCTCCGCATCCGACAGCGACTTCAGCTTTTTATAGGGCGTCTGAACATCCTCATAGCGATAACACCGGCACTGTCGTTCCCGCTCATCAAGCTCCACTTGTGCAAACAGGCACGGCCGGTGATAATTCACATACCGGTTCAGATGCCGACGATGGAACTCGTTCAGCGTCGCCGCACACTGCCGGGGAATGTGTGCGTGTCCGAGCAGTTTCCGCAACACATGACCATTCTTGCATTTCACCAGTGCAATGTCGTTGCTACGCCTGGCTTGGGATTTGGTAAATTCAATGCGAAGTTTCTCCAGCAGTTCAGCCACCCGGTGGTTTACATATTCACTGACGTTGTCGCTGTAAAAACCAGCAACCTCAAACGGCAATATGTCAAACAGCTGCTGCAGCGCCGGGATTAGATATAGTTCCGAGATTCTCTCCACCGAAACCACCGCTTAAAACTGCGTGATCTGGTCTACTGCATTGATATGGTGCACACCTTTGTGTCCGTCTCAGTCACCCTGATGCGAGGGCAAAATTATGCTTTCACCATCATTGATTTATTCAGAAAATAGCAATGGCGGCCAAGGAAGATGAATTGATCTTGGGGTTCGACTCCAAGCGTATCGAAAATTCAAGAAAAAGAGAAAGTTCAACTCGAAGCAGTTGCGAAAAAGCAGGCAAACTATCTAAATATTTATTGTGTCAACATTGCACTAACTCAACATCACGGTCTGCCAAAGCGTAATTATTGCAAACATGCTCATTGTGCGCAGCAACGATTCGGTTAACTGATGTTTAGTTTATAAAAAGACACTCTGTATAATTTCGTCGTACTATGACTTGGCCGTCTTACTTAATAAATCTCGAAGAAAATGTTGTACGACGAAACAATTCGATACGGCAACTAAAAGACTTGGGCTTAGAATGGTATCGTATTGATGCTGTAAACGGTTGGAAACTTTCTGAGAGAGATATTGAAAAATTCTACAGCACAAAAGCCAATCGCTACCAAGCCAAATCCCCTCTAACAGCTCCAGAAATCGGGTGTTACATTAGCCATCTAAAGGCATGGCAAAGAATCGCATCTGGAAATTCAGCGGGCGGTTTCATATTCGAGGATGATTTTCTTGCCACAGCAGAATTACGTAACGTTCTCGCTGAAATTAGCGACGAGGGTGGATCGACTTGGGATATGATCAAACTCTTTTCCCTGGACAATTCACCCCACACTATAACCCGCCAACCTTTGGGACAACAACACGAAATTGTAATTCCGTACAGTGTGCCTTCCTGCATGCTTGGTTACGGCGTGACAGTTGCAGCAGCGGCTCGTCTAGCAGATCATACAATTCCGTTCTTTCGTCCGGTGGATGAAGATTTGAAATTTTTCTGGGAAACAGGAATACGAGTGTCACTTGTACTGCCGTGCCCCATAACTGTCGGGGTCCAACGAACCTTTACGGGAACAATCGGAGACGAGCGAAGAAGCAAGAATGTTGAACCGTTTCTGAAAAGGTTCAGTTATGCTCTAAGTAACGTAAAGTATCAATTGCGATACAAATCAAAACTACACTTCCACCGCAACAAGTGGATCAAACAGTGAACGCAGACGATATTCGAATTTTACACCTACACTTTGGCAAAGAAGGCGGTCGGGAACGTTTTCTGGTGAATCTGTCTAGTGCGTTGAGTACACGTGGCGTAAAACAATACTTCATTATACGACCTGGCCGATCATGGGAAACAGATGTCTCAAAACTCGGGCCAGTTCTGTTAAATAATAATAGGCAATTGACTCCTTCAGGGTGGTTTTTGCACTGGAAGTTGCGTCGAATTATTCGTGACTGGCAGCCAACAGCTATTATGGCTTGGGCCAATCGTGCCGCTCGCCTGATTCCAAATGTTGACCTCCCGCTAAAATTTGTGCGATTGGGTGATTATCCTTGGCACATAAAACATTACGGAAATTGCGATTTCGTAGTGGGCAATGTACCAGGAATAGAGCAGAGGTTACGGGATTTGGGATGGACTCGTCCGGTAGTGACTATTACTAATTTCCCTAGTGAACAAGTTGTCGTTCCGGCAAAGCGTGCTGACCTAGATACACCTGAAGACGCTTTCCTAATTGCTTCAGCCGGACGATTCGTACGACGCAAAGGATTTGACAGCCTTATTCGAGTCGTAGCGGAAATTCCCAATGCCTGGTTATGGCTAGTTGGCGATGGCGAACAACGAGTCGAACTTGTAAAACAGGTCAGCAAGATTGGAATAGCCGAACGAACGCGTTTCATTGGTTGGAATCGAGACCCTATGAACTATATAGCAGCGTCTAACGTGTTTGTCATGCCATCACGACATGAGCCTCTAGGAAACGTGGTGCTTGAAGCTTGGAGGACAGGTATCCCGGTTGTTGCGACACGTTGTGAAGGCCCCAGTTGGTTTATGACAGATGGCCAAAATGGTTTAATGGCGGATATCGACGATGTGGGAGCAATTACAAATGCCGTTAACAGAATTCGTTTTAATCCGGCATTTGCACAGAAACTGGTGCAAGGTGGTTACAATCAAATTGCTGAGCAATTTTCCCGAGACCGTGTCGTTGATCAATACTTGGACTTGCTAAGTCCTGGACAAGAAACGATTCACGAGACGTTCATCTCAAGAAAATACGAAACTTGAAGATTCTTGTTATAAATGTCGCTGAGGAATCCGGTCGTCTAAAATTTCAGGAAGCGCAAATGGACGCTCTTGGGTTGGCTTGGGAACGTGTTGAAGCAGTCACACCGCGCACCTTGTCGCCTCCCGCATCCAATCCACTCTGGCATCGCTGGCAACGCCCGATTCTCCCCACGGAAATGGCACTTACTGCTTCACACATGGTTACTTGGCATCGGGTTATATACGATGAAAATCCTTGTCTTATTTTAGAGGACGATGCCTTTCTATCCAGCGAAACACCTGCAGTACTGGACTTACTTTCAAACCAGTCGGACTTAGAGCATGTGACACTTGAGAATCGACGACGTCGAAAAATAGTTGTACGTCAACGCGACACTAAAGGACGCCCTATTCGGCGCCTAGTCCAAGATCGAGCTGGGGCTGCAGCTTATGTTCTGTGGCCTAAAGGTGCAAGAAAACTTTTAGAAATAGGAGGGACTAGTCCTGGACCTGCTGACGCGATGATCAGTGATTGCAGTTTACTAAATTCATGGCAGGCTTGGCCAGCACTTTCAATTCAACTAGAACATTGTATACACTACGGATTGACGCCTCCCTATGTAACGAATACCACTGTTCACCAGAGCATCCCTATTGATCGTCGTGTGTATCCAAGTTTGAAACGGTTCGGATTTCGATTTCGACGCTTTCGCGCTCAGATTGAAATGGGTATGCGCCTACTTGTAAACTTTCCCATCACGGAGAAAACAATGATTCCAATATCCGAAGAATGGCCGACCGTAGAACTATGAATGAAAGAGATTTTCGTATAGAAAATGTGTGACATGATTTTTACTCATCACAGATATATTGAAACACTAGTGTCCCAACGTAAAATAGAATAAATTTAATTGCTTAGGGTATTTATTCCTAGTCGAAGTGTGGGCGTTTTTTCGAACACAATCAAGCTCAATATCTGCAAAATTGTTGATATCGCAGTCGAAATTCAGAATACCTGATCTACACCTTTTTGTATCATGAGTGAGGCATATAATTCTAAATATATCAATAAATTAGGCTTCAATATTTAGAGACATTGAACCCCGAAATTTTAATTAAATTCTTTGCAAACCGCAAAGGAAGCAATAAATGTTGGGATGCTTCGAGAGACCGAAAAGTGCAATGAAGAAGTTCAAATTATCTAATGGCAGTCCAAGTATTGTAGTTTTTAATCTTCATAGGAGATTTACTGGAATCTCGGCAACGATTAAGTCAATAGTCCCTCATCAAAGAAGAGAGTTGGATATCGCCATTGTTGACATCGGACATTTGGAACTAGGGGGTGAATACTCAATTATCGATATTGCTACTTTGGGCTTCACAAACTCGGATTTGGGAAAGTTTCGTGTTTGGCATGCGCGACGAGATATAGACATGATTTTGGGAATTCTGTTACGTGATATTTTCCGCCAACGGTGGCGAGTTGTGTTCACGTCTGCCGCAAATAGGCGGCCGGGGAGGGCATTGAGATGGTTGATTAACAAAATGGATGCCGTAATCGTGACATCGGAACACAACATCCAATTTCTTGATTGGTACAGTGCAATAATTCAGCATGGTGTGGATACGGAAATTTTTAAGCCAGAAAAAATCTACGGAAAAGCAGCAACAGATCTAGGAGGCTCGACAATTGGATTTGTCGGTCGGATTCGCCCACTGAAAGGTGCAGATTTGTTTGTGGAAGCCATGATTCAGATTATTCGAGAATATCCAGATTGTAGTGCCGTTCTGGCGGGATTATGTCGCCCAGAATTTTCTGAATTTGAAAAAAAATTGCGAGACCGAATCAAGAGTGTTAATCTGGAGAAGCGGATAGTTTTTTTGGGTGAACTAAAGAGAACGGCTTTAATCCATTTATACCGTCAAATGGATATATGTGTTACACCGTCACGTGTTGAAGGATTTGGACTGGTTCCACTTGAAGCATTGGCGTGCGGCACTCCAGTGGTTACGTCTGACACCGGTGCTTGGCCCTGGATAGTTAATTCGGAAGTCGGCGGTGTCGTAAGAGCAGGAGATTTAGAGAGTTTAACGGAAGAAATTCGACTATTGCTCTCGAACCGTGTACGGCTTAGGAAGATGAGAGTTGCAGCGCGGCAACGAGTTGTTATGCAATATTCGATAGAAGGCGAAGCAAACGCACTGAACCGTTTGTATCGACAGTTAATGTCAGGTCGTCCGATTGAACGGATTACCGTAGGAGGCTAGTCTTGGGTAAATATTCACAAAAACGGTGATCACATTCACTGATTGTTTCCAATTTTACAAACCGTCTCCGAGTTCAATTTGAGCTTCTATCAAGTCTTAGCGGATGTAGTTTCAAACCAAATTGTCTATGCTAATAAGAAATTCGCTATGGTTAACGACAATACGCTTCCGATATCGTTTTAGATTCTTTTCATATTCGTTTATAAAATTTCTTTCTCCGAGACCTTCACTCACTACAACACCTTCTTTGCACTGCCCAATCAAACTTTCCCAATGATTTAGCTCCGTTTCAATGTTTCGAAAAAGTTGAATAGGTTCAAAATCCTTTCGGCTAGCATCAACAATGTCGCTAGTTTGCGCACGAAAATTGGCAACCAACCAATATATATCATCCAAATCGATGCGAGAATTGTACCATTCAGGTCCATACTTTTTCGATAATCTGTTTGTACTTTTCAAAATCTTAAATTCAAATTCGTGCTGATCTAGACTTAGTTTGCTAGACAGTCGATCAAATGTTAGGAAAGGAATATGAAAAAGTGGTTCCTCAACTTGTATTTTTTTAACTAACAATTTTCCAAGCAAACGGTTGCCGTATGCAAAAAAAATAGCGGAATGGTTTCCATGAGTTAAATATAAATTTTTTCCACTCCAGTTTCTAATTGCTCCAGTGTTGTATCCTAATTTCTTGACCTTTGATTTGCTGAGTTGAAAATCAATTATGCTGCCAGATTCAATTCTCGAATCGCTGCGGCCATCTTTGAGTATGCCGTTTCTCCATCTAAAGGAGATACATTGGGCGTTTTTATACTTGCATAAAAATTGGTGTATTTGTTTCTTGTTTTGAAACGGCAAAAATTCGTCAATATCCAAAACAAATATCCAGTCAAACTTATTTTCAGCATTTATGTCATTTAGCAATGCATTGATATTTATATCCATGCGATATGTGAAAATTGTAGATCTAAAAACGGTCACTCTATCGCAAGATAAGCGGCGATAGTCTTTGCGTGAATTGTGGTCAATGAGAAACACATGATTCACAATACGTAGATGGTATGCCAGAAACGCAGGTAAATAATTCGGCGAATCGTGAAATTGGCAAATAATACAAGAAGTCTGGATATTATTTTTTTGCATACTGATGAATGTTCCTAAATTAATTTCCTAAATAGTGCGAGAGTTTGCCGCTAGAAGAATAATATTTTGTAAGTGTTTGGTTAGCTCATGACAGAAAAAATACGGTGGTTTTCGTCGAATTCTTTGTGATGAAGCTTAAAGCCCAAATTTCAACGGGAAACTCTCGGACAGAATCATAGAGTCAATCTACCAGAATACGCAGTTTAAGGCTTGATACCGATGAATTCTCCCTTTTTGGGGTGAAAAATTGGAACATTCGCAGTTGCTAGATATTCATCGACAGCTTTTTTGCTCCCTGACCATGTGTGATAATCGTCAACGATCAATACACCTTTTGAAACCAAACGTGGAAACAGGTGAATCATTTCATGCTTGGTCGATTCGTACCAGTCCGTATCCAAACGCAGAATCGCTATTTCGTCGGGTAAGGTCCCTGGTATTGTCTCTTCAACTTTTCCCTCGACGAATTTGAATTGATTAAAGTCGTATTGAATAGTGGCTAAGTTTTGTCTGACTTCATCCAGACTAGCTCGGCACCAATCCGATGAATCGGGGCCAGTTTGAAGTAAACGAAATTTCTCTTGAGGACTGCTAGACTTCCCCAAGCGACTATCATGTTCTGAGGGTTTTGGCATACCGCAAAATGTATCGTACAGATAAAAGGTTCGATCAGTAACACCAAGTTGCTCTAGGGTTAGAGCTGCAGCCATTATTGCGCCACCACGCCAAACGCCACACTCGACGATAGCACCAGGAATTTGCCATCGATTCACATAACGTACTGCTTCGATGAACGAGTAAAGTTTATTGAACGAAATCATGGTGTAATCATGCACTTTCAAAATGATTTCTCGTATGTCTTCGTCGTAGTTTGAAATCCTTTTTTGTACGCGTCGCTTTCGTCGATGAACCTGCAAGAAATTAGCGAAAATTCTTAACTGAGAATTATTCATAATTCAATTTTTTAATTTTGAAATTCACTGACTTCAACTTTGCTTAAATTCATGAAAATAATGGACGGAAATATTTCTAGTTAACATTGAGGTGATAACAATTAATGTAACCGTTCGACCAAGCTGTGAAATTCCTCATTGAGTCAATCTGATTGTTATATTGCACTTTTCGATCTTTGCCACTATCAATTGAAGCTGTGATTCCGTCGATTAAATATCAAACTTTTCCAATCAAGTGTGTAAAGTATTAGTGTATTTCATGCTGGATTGGTATTAAGATGAATATGGAATTTAGATCAGATGAAGTTGCAGACCACAGAATATGACACATCTAAGACGTTTTGCGGTCAGCATATTACATGCCAGAAGAGTCAAGCGGTTTGCCGCTGAAATGATGAAGCGATTCATATTGAATAGCCGAACCATAATTGACAATCTGAAAGTGTCAAAAAGTGCAATTTCAAACTCCAAACAAAATTACTAAATTGACGTAGCGTGAATATTCCTTACCCTAGGTATTGGATGACTTGACTGCGTCGGCAGAACGGTTTCAGGAAACACATAGTAATAATTTTTTTCACAGCAAACAAGATTAAATAAGCAAGATTCCTCACATGACGAATTTACGTGAAATTGATAATAAGAATCATATTTCAATAATTATCGATAACATGAATGGCGGTGGAGCTGAACGAGTATGCATCGAACTCGTTCGTTATCTACTCAAACATTCCTACACTGTAGACTTAATTCTTTGTGACTTCCACGGCGAATTACTCCGAGAAATTCCACTCAAAGTCAATTTGTTTGTAATTGACGAAATGTTCGATAAAAAAGGAAATGTACCAAATCAATGTTCAATTTCTTATGAAGATATCCAATGGATAAATCCAAAAGAAACGATCAGTTACCAACAATTTTTTCGTCATTTTGTTTTATCTTGGCCTTACTGGCCTAAGAAAATTCCTAGAAGAAAGTATCGGCGTATTGTTAGATCGGTTGCAATGGCAAAATATTTTGTTAATCGAAAACCAAATTTAATTTTAGCGATACTACCAGCGTCGTACTATTACGCACTTATGGGCCTTAAGATTGGAAACATCTCAATACCCATAATTTGCTCAATTCGCAATACTATAAAATTTACAAAAAGGTTTTTACTGCAGAGAACCTACAAAAAGCTACTGCGTCATTCTGATTGGGTTCATACAGTATCTAGCGGAATTGCAAATGAGGTATCAACACTACGATACTTTCCCGAAGAGAAAATAACCACTATCTTTAACCCGTCGTGCCGACCACAAATCTCCCAATTAGCCAAACTTCCGACTAAACATCCTTGGGTAGAAAGTAAACATGATCACAGTTACAAATTCATATTGGCAGTTGGCAGGCTTGCGAAACAGAAGAACTATTCTCTTCTTATTAACGCATTTGCACGAATCGTACCCGAGATCAATGCCAAGTTGATAATCTTGGGTGAAGGTTACGAACGTAAACATCTTGAAAATTTAGTAAATCGAATGAATCTATCCAATCACGTATCAATGCCTGGTTGGGTAAAAAACCCATATTCCTTTATGAACCAAGCCGATGTGTTTGTTTCATCTTCTGACTTCGAAGGTCATAGTAATGTACTCATTGAGGCTCTGTATTGTGGCTGTAATATTGTTGCAACAAACTGTCCTCAAGGGTCATCCGAAATTTTGGGTGATGGTCGTTGGGGTATTTTGGTACCGTGTAACGATAGGAGAGCACTAACTAAAGCAATTTTGGAATCGCTAAATTCTAAGCCCAATCGTGAGTTGTTAATAAAACGTGCAATGGAATTTACTCCCAATAGGATATTTCCTCAGTATGAAAACTTGATAAACGCCGTCATAAGAAAACAATACCCTTAATTAAACAGAGAAATGACTATCGAAAACTAATATTGGTGTGCTAAAGGAGAAAGAGATTTAATCAAATATAGCGAGCGATAAATGCGCTAAAAACTGAAGTGATTCCCTTGAGAATTTTGAGCTATGCCCGAAAGTAGTGCGTGGGGTGAAATCACGCGGCTACCTGGTTGTCAAACTGCTTTGTCTCAATCCCGTCTTTGAATTGTATACCTTCTATCACTTTCCCAAGTTGCCGGAATCCTCGCAACCTGCGCCAGTTGTGTTGCGCACAAATACCCAGCTTGAACATCATGCACAGCATCCCCTTTCGGCTTAAACACCCTTTCGAGCGACGCGTGCGATGACGGATCGTCGCAAATGTCGATTCAATCGGGTTGGTGGTGCGCAAGCTTAGCCAGTGCACTGCCGGAAAATCGTAAAACGCCAGCAACTCTTCGCGATCCTTCTCTAAACACTCTGTGGCTTTCGGATACTTGTCCTGGTAGGTGTCGATGAATTGATCAAATGCACGCTGTGCATCGGCTCGAGTCTCGGCCATCCAGATCTCATGCAAAGCTTCCTTCGCTTTCGCCTGTACCGACTTCGGAAGCGCATTCAGCACATTCGCACTCTTGTGCACCCAACAGCGCTGGTGACGGGTGTCCGGATAAATCTCATCCAGAGCCGACCAAAACCCCAGCGCACCGTCGCCAACCGCTAGCTTCGGCACATTCATCCCACGTGCTTTCAGATCCAGCAATACCTCGCGCCAGCTCTGCGTAGACTCGCGAACCCCGTCTTCAATCGTCAATAACTTCTTCTCGCCTTGATCATTCACGCCGATCACCACCAGTGAACACAACTTGACATCCTCGCTGCGCAATCCGCTATATATCCCATCCACCCACAGGTATACCCATCGCTCCCTGCTCAAATCCCGCGCCATCCACTGTTTGCGCTCTTCTTCCCACTCGGCTTTCAGTCGCGACACCACCGCAGTCGAAAATCCTTTGGCTTCCTGCCCCAGCAACACGCCAAGCACATTGCCCATCTCACCGCTGCTGATCCCTTTCAGATACAGCCATGGCACAAATGCCTCCAGCGTGCGTGTCTTTCGCACATAGGGCGGAATCAGGCAGGAGCGAAACGTCACCGGCTCTCCAGTGGTCGAACGCACCTTGGGAATCTTCACCGTCACCGAACCAATGCCCGTCTGAATCTGGCGTTGCCGATGGTAACCGCTTCGAACGACCGCCCGATGACCGTTTTCGGTATACTGGCCATCATACTTCGCCATAAGCTCGTCTAATTCAGCCTCAACCCCCAGTGCGATCAACTGACGGGCTCCGGTTCGAATCAAATCTGTGAGTGGGTCTTCAAAAAGTTCTCGATTTTCAAATGAAATTACGTTATCCTTATTCATCGTGGCGTACCTTTCTGGTTTCTTGTAATAAATGTGTTCATTTACATGTTAAACCAGATACGCCACTTTTTTTTCAAACCTCCCACGCACTACTTTCGGGCATAGCTCCAAATGGCCCTTTAACTGTCATAACTCCGAAAATGAAAAATTAAGAATTTCAAATACAGAGCCCTTCATAGTATCAAACGCCACCCCAGCGCACAATTCAGCAAATTGCGTCTTGCTGATTCATGCTCCAGTGCTAAAGGTGGCAATCTCGGAAACAAACTCCGGGGGAGGTTTGAATCTTATGCACGTGTGATTTGATCTCTACCCAAGCGTATATTCAGTATCTGATTTTCTAAAAGCATTTTCAGAATTGCAGTCAATAGGTACGAGGTTGAATTGTGATTATTCTCAACACTTCACACGACAGAGTATGCCATCTGCGGATTTCTGTTCGGTTCCGGCAACTGAAGCCAATCACCGAGTGTAGTATTCCATTCATGCGGGTGGAACCAACAATCCAACCCGGATGCAGGGTAAAGAGTCAACTCACCAAATCGGCATTCTCCAAATACATCGTAAAAGTCCACACGGATAAAAGCGGCATCCTGACACAGTAATATTGCAGATTGCAGCATTTCACTCAAAGAGTGCGGGCGTGGAAAATTACCACCCAAAGAAATTGCTGGATGCGTGTGATGCAAGAACGGTATTAAATTCCAATCCGTGTCAAAATATAGCCTTCTCTTAGTTGATTGTGAATTTCCTTCCATACTAACCTTGATGAATTTCGGCTCCCCATTGAAACAGTGCACCTTGTAATCAACCAGCTCGGAAAACTGATTTTCAAGGTACTCTTCCACTAGCAACATGGGCTTGATATGCCAATACGGCCATTCGGCTTTGTCCTGACCGTAGAGTCCATTCATGTACAGATTCAACTTGGCTTTAACCTTGGCATTGAAATCGCCTTTGTTTGTACAGACGAAATTTCCGCCACTCCACTGGTTTGCCTTGACTACGAATTTGCTGGGTAGTTCATCAATTGGAATATCATCAGCGTTACTGTAGACTCCGTGCAAGGCATTCAGTAGACTAGGATCGCCTGTGGCGTTGATGACGTATTCTCGTACGGCGAATTTATCCGCCAAAACCTGATGCACTTTCCGGTGATCGTTCAGTTTCAACCATTCGATTTTTTCCGCGAGCGTGCGCGGATGAAGCAAATCGAGATTTTTCTTACGTTCCAACCAACGTAGTTCAACATAGCTTTCCTGCAAACTGCTTAACCGCACCCAGATTGGATCATTTTCGTCGGGAGCGCTTCCCATCTTATCTTTGTAATTTTGTAGCTCTTTATGAATCAACTGTTGTTCGCGATTGAATTTATTCCGCCTGAGCTTGATGTGCGTCTTCCACAATTTGCGTTGAATTCTGTCGTGAATTTTCTGCATCAATTTCGCATTACCAAATTTGCTTGAATATCATATTTCTTGAGCACCTCTAATAGACTGAAAGTGGCAAGATATTCTTATGTCAATTATATCTCTTAGGTAAAGGAAGTAATTGCATCAGGGAAGGTGCCGGGGGTCTCTGAAATCTAGTAAAAAATTAAAATCCTCATTTAATTACCTGGTGTCCATCGTAGTAGGCAATTTCTGACAGACACTAGCTAGCCTGAGTGCACTTCAGCAAATTGCGTCTTGCTGATTCATGCTTCAGCACTAAAGGTGGCGATCTCGGAAACAAATCCGGGTGAGATGTGAATCTGATGCGCGTGTAGTTTGATCTCTACCCAAGCGTAAATTCAGTATCTGAATTTTTCTAAATGAATTTTCAGAATTGCAGTCAATAGGTACAAGGTTGAATTGTGATTATTCTCAACACGTCACACAACAGAGTATGCCATCTGGGGGTTTCTATTCGGTTCCGGCAACCGTAGCCAATCTCCGAGTGTAATATTCCATTCATGCGGGTGGAACCAACATCCAGTCCCGGATTCAGGGTAGAGAGTCAACTCACCAAATCGGCATTCTCCAAATACATCGTAAAAGTCCGCACGGATAAAAGCGACATCCTGACACAGAAATCTTACATATCGCAACATTTCACTCAAAGAGTTAGGGCGTGGAAAATTGTCGCCCAAAGAAATTGCTGGATACCTGAAATCCAAGAACGGCATTAGATTCCAATCTGTGTCAAAATACAGCCTTCTCATAGTTGACTGTGAATATCGCCCCATACAAACCATGATGAATTTCGGTTCCCCATTGAAACAGAATATCTTGTAATCAACCAGTTCGGAAAATTCATCTTCAAGGTACTCTTCTACCAGTAGCATAGGCTTGATATGCCAATACGGCCATTCGGCCTTGTATTGTCCGTAGATTCGATTCATGTATCGATTCAACCTGTCTTTAACTTCGGAATTGAAATTGTCTTTGTTGGTACAGATGAAATTTCCGCCGCTCCACTGGTTTGCCTTGACTACGAATTTGCTAGGCAGTTCATCAATTAGAATTTCATGAGCGTTACTGTAGACACCGTGTAGGGCATTCAGTAGGTTAGGATTGCCTGTGGAGTTGATAACGTATTCGCGTACAGCGATTTTGTCTGTCAAACGCTGATGCACTGTCCGGTGATCGTTCAGTTTCAACCATTCGATTTTTTCCGCGAGCGTGCGCGGATGAAGCAAATCGAGATTTTTCTTACGTTCCAGCCAACGTAGTTTGACATAGTTTTCCTGCAAACTGCTTAACCGCACCCAGATTGGATGATTTTCGTCGGGAGCGCTTCCCAACTTATCTCTGTAGTTTTGTAGCTCTTTATGAATCAACTGCCGTTCGCGTTTGACTTTGTTTCGCCTGAGCTTGATGTGCGTCTGCCACAATTTGCGCTGAATGCTGTCGTGAATTATCTGCATTGCCAAATTTGCTTGAATATCATATTTCTTGAGTGCCCCTAACAGACTGAAAGTGGCAAGATGTATTTTTGTCAATTATATCTATTAGATAAAGGGAGTGATTGTATCAAGGAAGGTGCCGGAAGTCTCTGAAATCTAGCAAAATTAAAATCCTCGTTTCGTTACCTAGTGTCCATTGTAGTAGGCATTTTCTGACAGATACTAGCTAGCCTGAGTGCATTCCAGCAATTGTAATACCAGCGAAACCATTCCAAAAATCTAGCGATTCCTGTTTCTAACGAAACTAAAGGCAAAACCCAATTCGAATTTTTGTGAATTCTATATCTGCTAGGGTTTCCAAAATCTCACCACGAGATCCTGCCACATAGTTCCCAAAAAATATCATAAAAAAGTGTAGCAGTATCGATTTTTGTCTCTTCTCCCGATGGAATTTCGTGTATCCGTGGAAAACGAATCTGTAAGGGGAATCCTTTGGAATGAGAATTGGGTTGGGTTTGTAAAATTGAAGCATTGTCACCCGAGCAGTTCAACAGCACTACTACTTTTAGTCAATGCGTTAAGTTGTTGCTTTATTTTCAGAAACTACCTCTCTAATGAGGTTTTCGAATTTTTCGATCATATTCTCGGGAGAAAACTGCGCAGCTCTTTGTCGCAGTGCATCTTGATTCGTGTTGTCTTCCAATGTTGCGATAATCGCTTCTGCAAGTGCTGTCTGATCATTGACTGGAACTAGCCTTCCCCAGCGACCGTGTTCTAGAATTTCACTCGGACCAGACGGGCAGTCTGTACTGACTACCGGGCATCCACATGCCAATGCTTCAAGTAGTACATTGGGACAACCTTCCCGAGATGATGACACTACAAATAGGTCTGCTTTCGCCATAAAGGAGTATGGATTGTCCACCCATCCTGGCATTGAAACTAACTCTTCAATATTTAAGCTGTTGATCAGGTCGCAAATTTGTTCGCGCTGAGGTCCTTCTCCAAGTAATATCAGACGAGCATCTAGTTGAGATCTAACTTCCGCAAAAGCACGAATCAGCATGAGAAAGTTTTTTAGTTCAGATAACCTACCGGCAGCTAGAATAATTTTTGGAAAAGTGTTGGATTCACTTCTCGATTCGGAAGACAGCCACTGGTGGCTGATTGATTGTGTAGAGAGTGAGGTAACGTTATGACGTATTGGATTGAGTATCGGTACGACTTTATTTCTAACTGCAGGTATATGATTGACGATAGAGTCGGCGACACCTCGAGAAACGGCATGAATTTTCTCAGTATCTGGAAGCAGGTGTTTCAAATATTTCATTTGTATGATTTTCCTCCGCTCGCCAATATAGCCCAAAGGGTCCAATGTACTGCGAAATGAACTAATTAATGGAATATTACAGGAAGAAAATCGCCGGGCAAGTAGACATACGGTGGCAGATGGTAAGAGATAGGAAAATATTAGAGATGGTTGCTCCTTTCTCATATATTCAGCTAGTGAAGCTGTCTGATATAAGATTTGCGTTCTAGGGCGAGGATGAAAGGTAAACGTATACTGATGAGACTTTAGAAACCGAATTATCGAATAAACACAATCTTTCATTCCGACAGGTCGCTCAATCCATTGTATGTTTTCGAATGGAATTGAGCACGGTTTCAAAGTTAACATACTTTGATTTTTTCTGAATCTTCTGACTAGAGCATATAAATTGACACCTTGTGGAATTTGCGAGAGTAACTCACCGCGATATCCCAACAAAACTAAATCAACTCTATACTGTTTAGCCAATAGTTCACGAGCCAATGTTAGACAAACATTTTCGGCACCCCCACCATTCATGCTATCAATCACAAGAGCAATGTGCTTGTTCTCTAAATTTACTTTACTATTTGACAATACAGGCTCAGTCAACAGAGCATTGATTTTCGTAATTTATTCAAAGAATATACTCAATTTTCTGAACTCAGATTTTGAATGCCCCAGTATACAGTTCTTTGAAATAAAAGGATTATTGTCCTCACACATAGTATAAAGTCATTGTTTAATGTCAAAATCTATTTATTGAAAGATCGAACATGATTTATGACATGAAATCGTACGTATTACGATGTTGTCCATATATTGAATGAGTCTGTAGATGCCGAATTATCCACTGGTAGTGTCTGGAGTAAAGAGTAGATTGGGTTAGCTATACAGAGGAAGAAGACAATTATGTGACTCAATTATTTGTGGATTATTATTCAGCTTCACAAATTTCCCAAAGGCATCTATGCGGTGGTGTTTGCAGTAGTTACCTATAAGGATGAACACTATCATTGGATCCAACAGAATTTGATCAAGTTGCGCTAACGACGTTTGCCCCAAAGAGCCACTGCTGATTGAAAATCTCTAGTTTCTGAAAGCTGCAAACATAAAATTTGGAGACTACCAACAATAGTTGGCAGGTGCTCTTCATCGAAAGAAAAATTCCTCACTGAATTCCAGATTTACATCTGATGGCCACCTTTAACACTGGATCATAGAGCAGTAAGACGCGACTTACTGCAGTATGCGTTGAGGTGGCGTTTGATTCCATGAAGGGCTCTGAATTTGAAATTCTTAAATATTCATTTTCGAAGTTATGACAGTTAATTGGCCATTTGAGTGAACTGTCAAATTTTCATACATCAATTTAATTTTTCTGTGTACGAGTCGATTGTCTTCGATGAAATAAACAAATTTGTTGTTGAGATGTGGCAAGACACTAGCAAGCGTAGTGAGAATTGTTATTTCACTGTGATTGCCATCGTCCACACAAATATTGATTTTGTCTCCATTGAGGATTTCTCCGAGATACTCTGAACTATAAACATACTGATCGTATTCGTAAATTTCAGGCGAATTGATACTAAACGCACCAAGACTTAGCAAATTATCCATATTCCGGTCAATATGGCTTAGATCAATGTCGAATCCGATGCATCTGCCACTGGGGAAGAGATCGCACCAAACTGCTAAACCAGTGCCTTTCAGAATTCCAAATTCACAAATTGTAGTACGACCGCCATTTTGTTGGATATACGAACGTAATTATGAGGAATATAACGGAGCGTAGCCATGATCCAGCATCCTATCGCCGCCCATGCAACGTCCAACAGCCAGTTGCTCTTTTGTACGCGGATCAAACGGACTTACTTTGTTAATCTTTACTCCACTCTGTTTGCCGCCATACTTAATTTCAGCTCCGATAAGCCACTCTACTGAACCTGGTGATGAATTCAGATATCGCTGTAAGTAATACCGCTGTTTGACTCTATATTTGAAAGAGCTTAATGATTTCTGAATGGAACCCATTAATGAACCTACAAGAAAATGAGTGTCAAATTTAACTGAGGTATCGAACTCTAAAGTTCTTCTAGTGCGTCTAATTGATGCTCTGTCTTACCATGATAATTGTGTGGGTACGATTTTGCCCATTTTATGTGAGTTCTACCCATGTCAATCAAACTATTGATCCTGCCAGTTGTTTCTCTACCGGAACATTTTGACTTTCCACCATCTTCCGAACTAATCCTTCGCTGCAATCGCCCACTTCTACCATCTCGGCAACTCTACAGCCACTCCGTCAACATACTCCTCATTTGGCGTCAACGCACCACCACCACATTCCAGAATCAGTGCCCGGTGGGGGCGCATCCCGTTATAGCGCTGACGAAACTCGTCGAGATAGGCTTTCGCATGCCTCGGACTGTCATAGAGGCGCCAATGCAGCTCTTCACTCTTCAAGGTCTGGTGAAATCGTTCCGGCAAGCCCAACTAGGTCGACGTACGATTTGCAATGCTCACATCCCTGAACAGCCTTAGAATATGTTTCGAAAATCGACCTGCCATGAAACTCGATCCGTTACCCGTATCCTACGGCGGGACCTTCTCAAATCCACCATGCAATCGCTGCACCTCAGCTCGCGCTGTGTCAAGCGTCCGATTCACTTCTGCCGCCGTGTAATTCTACGTGAAATGACATACACCAGCAAATCGCGTGAATAATCGTCAATCACTGTTACCTCATACCACCAGCTATGTCTTGGAACGTGCACATACGTAACTTCTGTCTGGCAAAACTCGTTGCAGCCGCCCGACAACAACTCCACCAGTTTCTCTGTTTGATTCACCTCAGCTTTCTGACACAACGCTTCTGCAACAGCCCCTGCTTCATCACCTTGTAGATCAAACGATCCGAAACCGCCAATCCCGTTCGACCGACTTCGATAAACTACTCACACAAACGATACAGCGTCGGCTCACTGATCCTGACCTCTCGGGTAAAATTCGCCGCACATTCTTATTTCGTCAGCAACCGGATTAGGTATTCCGCACGTTCGCGGTCGTATGACTGGTTCTTCTCGACATCTGTTTTTCTGTTCCTTATTTGTTAAACTAATCTCCGTAATGTCGTTCTTCCACAAATTCGAATGCAAGATAACGTGAGAATTAAATCTATTATTGACAGAGTTGTAAAAAAGAAATAATTATTCCGAAATCGGCATGGATATGATTTGCGTCATAAGAGGAAGGCTATGGAAGCTGTTAGAGTAATTCAGAAACACAATTCTCAAAAACTGACAGAGAATTTGAAAAAATACATTGATGATTACTCTATCGAAGTTCTTGGCTCTAAGAAATATGCACCATGGCTTTACGTTTATACACTGGTGAAAGGTGAATTCCGAGAAGGATGGATTCCAGATAACTTTTTTGGAAGATTAGTTAGTCCAGAAATCAATAAAAAACTAGGAGTGGCATCTGAATTTAAGACTTTTTCAAATATTGTGTTAAAAACTGAAGCTCTTCCTGACTTGGGGTACTACATAGACGGAGTGTTCTACAACAAGGATTTTTCGATAACAAATTTAGAAGAATTTCGAAGGGAAATTTCTAGTAGAAAACAGTTTAACGTTATTTTAAAGAAAGACGGCTCTGAACAAGGAAAAGGTGTGGCGAGAGTAAAAGTCGAAAAATTATTGGAAAAGAAGTTTGAGAGTTTTGGTAACTGTGTCATACAGTCCCAGCTTGAGCAACATGAGTTTTTTAATGACTTTGTCTCTGGGCCTTTGGCAACAGTTAGAATAACTACAGTTAAAGACAAGTTAGGGAAGATCGGTATGCGTGCAGCCTACTTACGTTTTGGGAGGAAAGGCGAATCATGGGTTCAATCCAAATCACAATTAAGAGTCGCAATCGTAGATGACAGTGGATGTTTGGATGAGTTCGGCTATACTCACGACTGGCGCCGCTGGCAGTACCATCCTGATACAAATTTAGCTTTCAGTAATCATCGTATCCCGATCTTCAAGGAATGCGTTGAAATGTGTATTGAACTTCATAAAAAAGTACCACACATTACAATAATCGGTTGGGACATGGCGATATGTGACGATGAAACAACCAAAGTCATCGAATGGAACACCGGACATTGTGACATTAAGTTCTCAGAAGCAAGTACAGGGCCATGTTTCTTAGGGCTTGGTTGGGAAAAATACAAAATTTACGACTAGATTCTACAAATTGACCAGCCCAGATTCTTTAGTCCACTTACTTTGCTGCTATACTTTATTTCATCTCCAATTAGCCACTCTACTGAACCTGCTGATGACTTCACATATCGCTGTAAGTAATTCCGCTGTTTGCCTCTATGTTTGAAAGAGCGCAATGATTTCTCAATGAAGCCCATGAATGAACCTATAAAAATTAAGTACTAAATTAACTGAAGTATCGAAATTTAAAATCCATCTAGTGCGTCTAGTAGATTCTTTAATACTGCAACGAAATACGATAGTTGACGAATTTACTGCATTTTTGTCTTTGTTATGTGGCAATCCCAATTGTGAATTTCGGTATCGTTATTTCTTTTCAAAATACGAATTACCGAACTCAATGAATTCCTTTCTGTCATCCTGGAAGATATCAAGTAACCTAAGACTGTTGCCGCTGCAAGAGAGAGATGCAGCAAGCATTCGGCTGGGTGTTATGTAGTTCAATTTTTCAAGCCACTGTCTAGGGATCTCGCAAAGATTATGTGCGTTTAACAACGATAGAGCTACATTGTGTCTATCCAACACTCTAAATCGTTCATTTTCGCCTTCTTTAAGACTTCGAGCTAAATATGGTCCATGGTCGCCAGCAACAATGAATATAGAATCTGGGAATTTCAATCTAAGTTCGTTTATGTTTACTAGCGTTTCTCGAACCAATTCCAAATTCCCAGTAAAACGATCTTTATAGGATTCAAACATTTCTGCATTTTCCGTTTCATAATTGTTCGGAGTATGGCCTGGGTTACAAATATGAAAAGCGGAGAATATAGGTGAATTCGAAAATTTTTCGAAATTTTCAATTAGTTCAAGAACGGTCGTTGACCATGAGCCTTTTGCATATATTTGACCTACATCTCGATTAATAAATTCGTCAAAAATTTCGTAGACAGATTCTGATAGTTTGCTGCAGAAGCCAAGTAGCTTTTCATCGCAAATTATACTGTGTCGCAATTGTGCTCTCCCTATATGATAAAAGTCTACATGTAGACCTTTCTTAAATCCTAAATAGCTACTTGAAAATCCGCTTTGAATTTTGTAACCGTTTGTTCTTAGCAAGAGGGTCAACGGGCTTTGGTCTAAACCAGAAAAAGGCCGGAATCTTCTGGGAACCTTTATTCCCAATCCGAATAATGTATTCCACGCGTTACGAGTAGGAACGTTTTCCTGAAATCCGAGGCTGTCAGCGGAAATCGCATCGCTCAACCCGGACAAATATTCATCCGGTAAATTGATCACTCCCAGAAACTCTCTTGAAAAAGCTGAATTAGTGAGTGCATCAAACATGATGACATGAATGTTCGGTTTGTGCTGTAAGTCCATCGTGCCAAATTTCATATTCGGGTGTTGGTAGGAAGAACTTTGTATTCCAGTTGTGAGTTCAGCGTGACTTATGAATGAAAGTACGCATAAGCCCACCATTGTGAATACTGTTCCAACTATGTGAGAAGCGCTGACCCGATAATAAATGACAATAATCAGCGGGAATATCAAGATGAGAATCGACTCTATCCTGTTAGTTTGAATTTGCAAGGATTGCACCCAAATTCCGAACATGGGCAATGTAAGGATGACAAGAACAATAATGGTTGACCACGATAGAATTTCCTTTTTCTTTACTTTGCTATACAACCATAAGAGAAGAGTCAATCCGACTATCCAAAGTCCAAAATATGCGATGGTGTATCAGCAGTTCTCATTTTGGCAGTTATTTTTGATCCGGTTCATTGGATATAAACGTAAGTAATTGTTTTTATTGACTTGTACTTTTGCGCCGAATATGCTATGATACGCCAACATGAAATTGATGGTCGATCATCTCATTGGCAAACTGCGAAATCGATTCCACAACATCGCAGACCCTCGCAACGGCAGCAACAAACAATACACCTTCGTCGATATCGCGATGGCAGCGTTTTCGGTTTTTTTCATTCAGTCGCCGTCTTTTCTTGAGCATCAGAGAACTTTCCATCAGGCGCAGAACAAAAATGCGTGCCGGTCTTTATTCGGCATCTGCAAACTGCCAACTGACAATCATATTCGAGAGCAATTGGACCGAATCGACTGTCAGGATGTCTACCCTGGATTCGACATAGCGCTGGAACAAATGGAGAAATATCAAGCACTTAAGCCTTTCCAAATTCTCGACGGGCGCTGCCTTTTGGCATTGGATGGCTCTGAATTTCACAACTCCTACAAGATTCAGTGTCCGCAATGTCGCACCCGACTTCGAAGCTCTGGCGAGACCGAATATCACCATATCGTGCTGTGCGCCACCTTGGTTGGCATCGGCCACCGCGAGGTGCTGCCGTTGCGCCCGCAGTTTATCACGCCGCAAGACGGGGATCAAAAACAGGATTGCGAAACCAAAGCCGCCTACCGCTGGTTCGATCAAAACGCAGCGCGCTACGCATCTTTGCGTCCGATTTACCTGGGCGATGATCTGTATGCCAGTCAGCCGATGTGCGAAAAGGTCACACAAGCTGGCGGCGATTTCATCTTCCGCGTCAAAGAAGGTTCTCATAAAACATATATGGTCTCCCTCCGTTATGCAAGGCTTGATTACACATTGACGACATAATTAGGTTGCGGTCATATATCCGGCTTTTGAATTGAGGAATTGTATTTTCTCCTCTAGCCTTGATGAAATTCGCACACAGGATCCTTATCACTTCACCGGTTTCTTACAACCTGTGTTTTATCCAGGTTCTTCCTATGCAGGCATCTCCTGTTTTGTCATCAATTTGTTTTCTTACCTATGCAATCCCTCGGCTGGTTTCCTGTTTACTCTTGTCTGTCTATCGACTGACTGTCTGTTCATATGCTCTGTTGTTTACAAACTTCATCTGAACTGAATAACTGTATCTTTGTTTACCATCGCTTCACGCATGGGTGTGGCTGACAAGCCATCACAACAGTCGCGGATCGTAGTGTACGTCTTTGGCCAACACCACCCAGCCTATCCGCGCCATCTTATTGGCGATCGCAAGCACCGCCTTATGCCGACCGCGGCGTTTGGCAACCTCGCGCGCCCAACGGCTGAAAGGATTTTCCTTCGCCTCGGCGATCCTCAGTGCTGAACGAGCGCCGCGAACCAGCATGGTGCGCAGATAACGGTTGCCACGCTTGGAGATGCCCAGCAGAATCGGTTTGCCACCGGTGCTGCGCTGCCGCGGGGTCAGTCCCAGCCATGCCGACACCACCCGTCCACATTTGAATGCCTGGCCATCACCGACAGCTGCCACAAAACTGCTCGCTGTGATCGGCCCGAATCCAGGTATCTCCATCAACCGACGCATCGGCTCCGAACCGTTCACCAGTGCCTTGATTCGACCGTCGTAGTCCTCCACCTCCTGATCCAACTTGCAAAGATTCTGGTATTCCTTGGCCAACATCGAAACAAACACTCCATCGACTTCGCAACTGCTGCCAATCACACCGTCCTCATCCGGCGTAATCACTGCCTTGATCAATCCATACAGAGCGCTCTTGCCGAGCCTACTCGTCAATCCGCGTTCCGACAAATACGCACGCAGCGCATTGCGCTTCTGTGTGCGCTGTCGCACCGCTTGCTGGCGCAGACCATGTATCATCATCAGATTCTGCTGTTCCACAGTCTTCACCGCAACTGCACGAATGCCCGGACGACCAGCGGCTTCAGCTATCGCGATCGCATCATTTTTGTCATTTTTACTACCTTGAACGTAGGGCGTCACTTTATGCGCCGGGAGCAATATCACCTCGTGATTACAGTCCTGAAGCTGGCGTCCCCAGTAGTGCGAACCCGCACAGGCTTCCATCACCACCGTAGTCGATTCCAAACCGGCAAAGTGTGACAGCACCTTGTTTCGCTTCAGCACGCCACTGCCCGTAACTGTTCCATTTCGATTCAGTTCTGCATAGTGGAACACGTTCTTTGCAATATCCAAGCCTATCGTTGTATTATTTATCCTGTTCATAGTTGGGCTCCTCCCATTTGTTTATTACATTCCATACCATCGCTGATTTCTTCGCCGATGTAAAGTGGGGGGAGACCATCTCATCACTTTTCAGTTATCTCGATGGCGTTACCTGGCCAACCACTCGGGTGGTCAAAAAAACACCAGGACGCAAACAGCCGAATTTGATTTATCAGTATCGTATTGCCAAGCAGTTGCCGATCAGAGACGGCAACGATGCGTTGAAGGTCAATTACGTTGAACTTCAAATTCGCCGGATCGGCGACCGCAAACCCACGCAGAGCTTTCGCTTCGTCACCTCGCTTGATGTCACCAAAGCCAATGCAGCCGACATTGCAGCCGCCGGTCGGGCACGCTGGAAGATTGAAAACGAAGGGTTTAACCTGTTGAAAAAACACGGCTATCACATGGAGCATAACTTCGGACACGGCAAACAGGGGCTGTCCGACACACTGATGACTTTGAACCTGATCGCATTTGCGTTTCATGCCGTATGCAACCACCTGTGCGAACTGTGGCAGGCCGCCAGAGCCCGGTTTTCCAGAAAACATCGGTTCTTTGTCGCCATTGACATCATCAACTGCTATCTTTACTTTGAAAACTGGCAAGCGCTTCTCAGTGCCACTGCCAACCCACAACCGCGACCGCCCCCGTAGCTTGATATCGCCTCCCGGCTGACAAGCCGGATACTCAATTCGTTTTTTTCAAAAACATGGAGATTACATGGAAATTAAAATGAATACCTAAAATGAGAACTGCTGGTTGTCCAACATGAAATGTCTATGGATACCCCGTCAATGTCAACTAAAACTTTCTTCTTGTTGTCCTCCCAAATTTAATTTATTGCAAAATTGCTGCTCTATCCAATTGTCCGTTGCGAATTGTGAACGATTCGAGGCACAAAACTCGACTTGCGTATGTCTATTCGGCCTTGTTGTGCGGTAACTTCATGCCCGCGGGCCCTGATGAATTCCGCGGACCGGCTCCCATTTGAGTCTACGACCTTTACGATCTGATTTCCTGACGGGTTTGGCCGGCCGTGGTTTTTAGCCTGTTGTGCCATCAATTTTGTTTCACTCATGCAAGTGGACGAGGTTTGGATATCGGTGTCAAAAATATTGGTCAATGAAAATCTAAAATAATCTCACATCGCTTATGTGAGCGCGGTTTTTCGCAAAGGAACATAGTTTTTGTCATATGCATCTTGGTAGAACATCAACGCCCAAGCGATGCATACATTACGATTCGCCATCGCCACCGCCGCCACGTTTATTGGCTTATGCTTTTCCACCACCAGGCGTTTCAGTTTGACTGGACACTTGTCGGACCCCAGAACTCGCGCCGAACACAGCGAACGAGCACCATGAATCAGCAACTTTCGAAGGTAGGAGTCGCCGCGTTTCGAGATCCCCAAAAGCTTCGTCTTTCCGCCAGTGGAGTGCTGTCTGGGCACCAACCCGAGAAACGCCGCCAGATGCCTGCCACTTCGAAATTGCCGCGCATCGCCCACCGTCGCCACCAATGCGGTCGCAGTCATTATGCCAATGCCTGGAATCTCAGCCAGACGCTGACAAGCCTCGTTTTCATCCGAGAATACCTTGATCTTGTCTTCGATCTGCTTCATCTCCCGTCGAATCATGCGCAGGTGTTCCACCATCACCAACAACAGTTCTCTCGCCGGTTTCGACAACCTGGCGTCCTCTTCGTCCTCAATAATCTCCTCCAGCTCTACAACCTTCCAGGCGCCATTCGGACACACTAGACCGAATTCTGCGCAGTGCCCTCGGATCGCATTGATCGTCTGAGTGCGCTGCTTTATCAGCTGCTCTCGCAGGCGATGAGCCAGCAAAACACTCTGCTGCTCTTCGCTTTTAATTTCCACGAACCGCATGTTTGGGCGTAACATCGCCTCGACGATCGCTTCGGCATCGACGAAATCATTTTTCTGCGTCTTGACAAACGGTTTTACATACTGCGCCGGCATCATTCGCACTTGGTGACCCATCCGAATCAGACTGCGCGCCCAATGATGGGAACTCGAGCAAGCCTCCATGCCGATTATGCACGGTGGGAGACTCTCGAAAAACTTCATCGCTTTGTTTCGAGAGAAACGACGGTTCATCACTCGTTGGCCTTCACGGTCGGCTGTGAAGATCTGAATTACATTTTTTGCCAAGTCGATGCCAACTGTATGAATCTGAGTTATATTCTTCATTGGATACCTCATCCTGAATTTAAATGAACTGGAGAAATCCAGTTTGGCACTTATGATGCCGTATTCTTATGGAAGGGGTATCCATTTCATTGAGTCTGAAGGAGGCAACGAGTTTGAGTCTGAAGGAGGCAACGAGTTTGCAATGTGAAATGAGTCTGTAGAAAACGATTAAGCCACAGGCAGAGTCTGGAACAGGGAGTTGATTGGGTTGATCATGAGGAGGATGAAGACAATCATGAAACTCAACGACTGGCGGAGCATTAATCAGCTTCGCGACTTTCTGGAAGGCCCCAAGGCTGTGGTGTTTGCAGTAGTCACTAGCAAGGATGAACGCGATCAATAGATGCAGTAGACTTTGATCTAGTTTCGCGATCGACGATTGTCGAAAGCGGACGAAGGCATCGTAATCGGTTACCTGATTAAGGTGAGCAGGTATTTACGCCAGCAGGTCACCTACCTTATCGGGCAGTATATTCAATTCGGCCGGTTGCGGCGGGCCAGTGCACGGTGCGAGGATTTGCCCGAGGTAATACCGATGAAGACGTGGCGCTGGTGATGGAAGTGGACCGTCTTCATGACACACCCGACGGTTTGGCGGTGAAGAAGTTGTTCGAGCGTGCCTGGCGTGTACATGGAGACTTGGGGTATCGTCGGTTAGCCCGGATATCGGCCTGACATATCTATAATTTGCGTAAATCCAAAGGCTATAGGCGCCGGCACGGTGTGCAGCGTAACACTCGGGCTCACAAAGTGTGCCTCGGCGAGTGGCGCAAGCCCCACCCGCAGGGTAGTGCCGGTTATTTACGCGTGAACACGGTACATCAAGGTTACTGGGACAGGCACAAAGGTGTGCACCCTATCAAAGCAGTAGACTAGGTCATGCAGTTTGAAGCGGCGGTTTCAGTGGAGAAGATCTCGGAACTGTATCTGGTCCCGGCACTACAGCAGCTGTTTGACATACTGCCGATTGATAGTCCCTACTTTCGAGCAGTCGATGAATGTCTTGCAGTGATCGGGAACCTATTGGGCAGCGACAAAAATAGTGTTGAGGGCGCCAGAGATGTCTGTTGAGCGACTTTACGGCTATGGGCCTGAAGAACGGCCGGGCTGCACCACTACATGTCTTCTTCAAGTGGAGCCCGATCGTTTATCCAAAGTTCTGAGTACCAGAACGGTTCATCCGGCTCTTCTTCGTATGTTTCGAATGTCGTAGTGAGCATATCCTTGAGCGTAGCGATTTGAAATTCGCTTATCCGATCTTCGTATAAACATCAGTTATTAGTAGATATTGCTTAATTTGGACAGTCATAGTATGTTATTCATTCGTATTACATCTTGAAAAGAAAAACTGAGATAACTACAAAAACGGAGACAATCATGTCCAAGTACAACCAAATTTCAAAAGATTCGAGATCAAAAATTATTAAATACAACTCCCTTAGTTGTGAATCTAGAGTATATAGTAGAACAGCTGTACATCCGATTATTATTGGTTTAATACTGACTGTATCTGCTTTACTATCGCAACCAGGGTATGCTCAAACTTACATTGCCGGTTTTCCAGTGTACTGTACGGATATTCGAGGATTCAGTGTTGTTACTATACCGGACTCGCAATTGAATGACGTTGGTGTAGCTCGCCTTGCACCGAACGGCGCTCCTATTATTTTCCTGAATCCGACCATACTTGCTAATTTACCACCTGTCGTACAACTATTCTGGTATGCACATGAGTGTGCGCACCATGTATTGGGTCACATACTTAAGCCACCAATTATTAGTAATGAGATTGAAGCCGACTGCTGGGCGATACGAATTGGACGCGATCAGAATTGGTTTCAACAACATGATCTTGAAGTGATGTATATGTATTTCATCAATAACCCAGGATCACCATGGGGACACCTTCCGGGCCCCCAGCGTCTAGAGAATTTTGCTAGATGTTTCATTTCCTAACTATGTTGTACCAAGTCTATGGTCAATAACACATACGGTTTAAGATAGTGAATACTAGAGCAGGATATTTTGGAATAATTCAATTTCTTTTTTCATTCGTGACGAGTACATTAACCGCTGTACACGCCAATGAACTTTATACTGGATGTGCAGCTGAGATAGTAAAGAATGCTCGGACATCAAATTTAGTTGCTGGTTACGCCCCACGATCCGGTGGCTATTGCGACGGTGAGGCATCAGAGCAACATGCTGGAACATTGACTCTTCAATCCGTGATCAACGGTGAAATTCGTTTTGAAAGTAGTGAATTAGAAGTGATGGTGAATTCATCGAATTACTTCATACTGCGCGGATGGGATCTTCGAGCGACAGGAAGTTACAGATTGGATGGACCATTAAATACAGGAAGCCTGAATATCGACCTTGATGCAGCGATCCACCCACTGTCAATGACAGCCAGTGACCTTGGTATGTATGCGTGGAGAGAGGAAGGTTTGAGACGAATCTATGCACCTGTATCGCTCGGCTACCCAGGTGAGATTACAGTCGTGTTTCGAAATCCGGGACTCGTAGCCCGTATCAGGTCAGCTACTCTTTGTCCTGCCGATAACCTAAGTTGCGAAATTGCAGTGGATAATACAGTTAACAACCGAGAAGGCGGTGATTCCCTAATCACCTTGAAATTTCCGTCGGCTTCAACGTCTGGCCACTATGTACTGGCTGTTGAGGTTCGTGAACGCCGTCCAAATACAGTGTCTCGCACAATCAATCTCGAGCTTTGATACTATGGAAAAGCGCACAAAGCGTACACTGAAGAAACTGAGGGTACGCCGCCGTCAACTTGAACAAGAATTAGAAAATGCATTGTTGGAGAATCTTTACCCTTCCAACATTGCGCAGTATAACGGAACACTCGAAGCCATAAAAAACATCGAAAAAAAATATATCCAACCGAAAATCAGAGTAATACTATTTTTATCGTTCTTAGTCTTCACTGTTACATCTTTGGTTGGCATTGCTATCTATTACAAAATCCCAACCGCAACTATTCAACTTGAGGCGAATGTCACCGAGATGACTTTTAATGTAGCACAGAGTGGGGCACTAGGAGCACTAGAAGAATACCCGATGTATAGCATTGCACCGTTTGAGGTCAATCAGTTTTCAATTGAATCAACCTCAACACAAAATGTTGCCAAAAATTTCAAACAAGGTCGTTTGCGGATTCAACAGATTGAAGTGCATCGCGGTACGAGAATCCGGTTGTGGTATGAGGAGCAAAATTGCACAGCCTTGGAGATTCTTTCACCTCGTGTGAATGAAAATATATCTGGGATCGTTGTACACGTCGGTGCTTCGGCAACTGATCATTCAAATAAAATAATTCCTAGACAACACTATATAGGCAACGGCGACATACTTCGCTTCTGTGCTCCACCAGCTCTCGGTGGGTTTCTTATTGGGGAAACGAATGCTCTCGCATTGACTCGCATATACCATGAAGAGAACCCACGACTAGAAATGTCTTCAATCGTGAGCGGTACAGTAGCGATATCTGGAATTTCAGAAACTCGAAAATTGTCAGCGAATGATAGGTTAATTCTTAATGATCTTGATCAATCTTGGCTGGTTGTTCGCCGCGATACGAATAAATTTCATTTGGCGCTTTACAGTAAAACAAATACAGCACAAGTGATGAACAACGCACCATTCAATTCTGATGGTGAGGATTTGATACCAAATTTACTCGCTTTTGTAACCCAATCTCCTGCAGTAATGATTCTCAGTCTACTTGCAGGGTTGTTAGGTGTATTTTGGCACGCGACGAAGTTTCTATTAGGTTAGCCGTTGGATGCATTACTCCGCTAAAGTATTTTTTACTACTTTGTTATTCATTCTATTGTCTCATGTTGCAATTTCAGTATATGGTGCGGAGTCATCTATTGAGGCAATGGAAAAACATTTAGAAAATTTTATAAGGAATGATCAGCTCAATAACGTTGTTAAAATTAGTAGCGTGGACCAAACCGGATACGGCCTAATAATTGCCCGCTACTATGACTATTTGTTTGTTTTGACTGCACGCCATATTCTTAACGTCGACTTCGTAAACAATGAAAACGGTACGAACACAAATTTAGACGTTCGTCTTAATGGAATCGAACATGAATGGAAAGGAATACCTGGTGAGGTTTATGAACCGCCGCCAATCAATGGCGTAGCCGATCTTGTAGTAGTTAAAGTCCTTGTACCAAGTAAATCGAATTCAGAAGAACGAGAGTTTCTGAAATCCGATTTTTGGCGCGAGAATGTTATGGATACCGACCCACGTCTAGGAGACTCAGTGGAGCTCGCTGCTACCGTTAACGATATCGGTTATGCTGGCCGAGTAGGTCGAATTACTCAAGTCGAAAATGGTCGCGCCGTCAGATTTAACGGGTTAGAAGGTGAACCGGGACAATCGGGTGCACCAGTCGCTACCGAGCGAGGGTTCATTGGCATATATCTAGGTCTAGATTTAGGCAATCCGCAGGTAATACCCTTGCCTGATATTCAGAATACTATCGAAAGTGTATTCGGAGAACAGTTCTGGCGCCTTCTCCCTGTTGAACCCCGCTCTACGGAGAAGCAACTATGTGTACAAGTGCTCGGTGCGAGTGTTGACCAAATAAGTATTTCCAGCCCCTACGGGCGAGTGAATTTGAGCGATAAAGGATGTGGCCAAAGCGCAACTGGAACCCATACCGTTACCGGGAGCAAAATGGAACTTATTTGTACACCTTCCAGATTTATGTTGGTAGCCGATGTGGATGGGCAATTTGTGATCAATTGCACGGTATCCCCATCAGGAATTTGGTCAGCGCCGGGGGGCGGATTTTTATCGTTAGTACCGCTTAGAGCAAATGTCTGGGACATGACGCTCGACTTGCCCTATAACAGAGGTCAAATTCGGGGCGAAGTAACTGGCTCACCGCCCAAATTGTTCCTGAACAATGGAATTCTAGCTCAGGAAACGAAAGTAGTCGGTTCAATCACAGTTGATAGTGAAAATTTGCGTACCAACCTCACCATTGGAACTTACTTTTTTGAGGGTATATATACTCGATGAACATACAAATTAAACTGACGTTAGTAAATCTTGTATTTCTTACAATTTTAGCGTGCCCTACTTATGCATTTGCCCAACAACCGTTCGAGGGTAAATGGCGCCATACAGAAGTATTTGAAGAAACGACCAACAGTCAGAACTGCAGATTACTCCATGTTATAGTTCGAAATTATGATCTCAACTTGCAGCCAGACAGTCTCCTTTCAGGCAACTATTTCAGAATTTTTCAGCCTCTTTGGCTTGGCCCGATAAACGACTGCACACCAGAGTTCTCACCAGCAAATTTCATTAAATATTACAGGTCGGATGTTTGGTTCATAAAAGAGATTGGTCGCAACGGTAACAGTTTAAGCATCCATGGTGAACATGTTAATTGTATTGGTGCTTGCTCAAATGGAATTAGAGTAGATACTCAATTCCAAACTTCACTGTGGCAGAAAGATAGCACAATTATCGATATTTTCGAAGAGAGTGGTGAACAACTTATCTTCATACCAGAATCTCGTGCAGTAACTTCTGAACAGGACGCTGCAAGTCACATGTTCAATTTACTCAAACCGATTTACGAGGGAGAATGCAACCGATTTTACGAATTTAACATGGACCCCGAAATTCAAGCCAATACACCAATTTTTGAGTTTTGCCAGGCTATCCGAAAATTAACGAGTCTCATGCCTCCAATTTTATACAATAAGCCACTCTCTGCGACTTATTTCTCATTTGCCGCATTCAAAGGGACCCCAAAAGGTGAGCCATTACACATTTGGGGAGGACTTGATGTACTAGTCGAACAAAATTTCGTTGTCGACCCTGATGGCGGTAGCGTGCCGGTCGCCGCTGTTTTGCGCATGCAACCAAACAACACGTGGAAAATTCTTGTCCTCTTCCCGTAAATTCGAGCAGAGTTCTTGGTGACTCATACTCAAGAATTCATTCCAAACCAACTAACTGATGATGTGGTTTTAGATCCCGATTCATTTGCCGAAACCTTTAGACGAAAGACAATGGAAGAGGTTCATATCATCAAAGGTGGTTAATCACTGAGAACAGGTGAAGTTCGAACAGTTCTTTCTGATTTCGATGGTTTAAGTGCCTATTGCAAGCGTTCGCTGAAGTCGGCGTAATCCGTTCAAAGTGGTTTTCCACCAGAATAGCACTGTAGTGATTTGTTTGATGTGATTCAAAAGTGGAAAGACTGCAGGAACTGCAATGCTGTCAGGAATTCAATACCGACTTCCACTTTCGGTTGAGCGGTTTGATTCAAATCCAGTTATCCGGTCAGTGAGCGACGAGCTTACCGGATACTATTGCTCAACAGAGCGGCCTATCGGTAGCGGCCGGTGCCCCGGAAATTTGATATTGAATCGCGCTAGGTGATTGCCAAATCGAAGAGGTACAACTACTGGGGTGACTACCGGAAGATCACAAATTTGGTTCATCAGGACGGTATCAGCATCGGGTGGGAGAAAGTCCGCCTGATTGGTCGCCATGAAGGTCTCCAGGTGCCTGTTAAACCGAACTTCATCTTGATTTAACCTCAATACTTCATTCCAGTGCTTTGTTATAGCGGAATTGTCTTTTGACATTTCCGCTTTTTCTTGTGCATTATTGTTTCCATGTAATGTTTCAGAATGTTACTTGTTATTCATTATTGAATATAGTACAATTTCTCTTTATCTGTTTCCATGTTCACAAAAAACAACTATGGCTATTTACATCGAATCCATTCCCAACCGCAACAGCCGCCCAGCGATCCTTTTGCGCTACGCCAAACGCAACGGCAAACGCATCGAACGCAAAACCCTCGCCAATCTGTCCAAAACCCCTGCATTCATCGTCGATGCCATCCGCATGCTTTTGAAAGGCGGCGTCATCGTAAGCTCCCTCGACCAGGCATTCATCGTCCAACGCTCGCTGCCGCACGGACATGTCGCGGCTGTGCTCAGTTTGGCTTCGCAGATCGGACTGCCGCGTATTTTGCATCGAACCGCCTCGCGTCAGCGCGACCTGGCACTGGCGGCCATCATCGCCCGCATCCTCTCGCCAGCCTCCAAGCTCGCCACAGCCAGAGCGCTTTCGCCACAAACCGCCGACAGCTCGCTGGGCACTTTGCTCAAGCTCGATACCGTACACGGCAATGAAATGCTCGATATGCTTGACTGGCTCGGAGAACGGCAAAAGTGGATCGAGAAAAGCCTCGCCAATCGCCACTTGCGCGGCGGCACGCTGATTCTCTACGATGTCACCTCCAGCTATGTCGAAGGCAAGTGTTGCTCGCTTGCCGCATTCGGTTACAACCGAGACCGCAAACGCGGCAAGATGCAGATCGTCTATGGCTTGCTGTGCGCCGCCGACGGCTGTCCGGTGGCGGTTGAAGTGTTCCCCGGCAACAGTGCCGACCCCAGCACTGTGGCCACCCAGATCAGCAAGATTCGCAAGCGATTCAACATTCAAAAAGTAGCGCTGGTCGGCGACCGTGGCATGATTACCTCGGCGCGCATCCGCGAGGATCTGCTGCCGATGGCACTGGATTGGATTTCGGCGCTTCGCAACGCCGACATCCGCAAGCTGTTCAAAAAACCAAACGACCGTAAAATCGCGACTACACTTGACGTCAACGAACTGCAACCGGACCAGGTGGCGGAAATCGTCAGTGCCGAGTTTCCCGGCGAGCGTTTGCTGGTGTGCCTCAATCCGCGCCTTCGCCAAGAACGGGCGCAAAAACGCGAACAGCTGCTACGCGCCACTGAAACCATCCTCACCGAGATCGCCGCCGCAGCCCGCCGCCACAAGTCAAATTCCGCCAACCGCGACCGCACCATGAAGCGGCTCGGACGCGAAGCCAACCGTCGCAAAGTCGAAAAGCACTTCGACATCACCGTCACCGACAGCGACCTGCTGTGGTCGCGAAACCAGCAGCGAATCGACGACGAAGCTAAACTCGATGGCGTCTATGTGATCCGAACCTCGCTGCCGGCGGATGCCATCAACGCCCATGACGCAGTGGCCGCTTACAAATCTCTGTCCACAGTCGAGCGTGCCTTTCGCACCATCAAGACCACCCGGTTGGAGGTGCGGCCAATTTATGTCTATAGCGAACCGCATGTACGCGGACATGTGTTCCTTTGCATGCTCGCCTGCTACCTGGAATGGCATTTGCGCCAGCGACTCAAACCGTTTCTGTTTGACGACCCACACCCGCCAAGCCGCTCCTCGCCGGTTCAGCAGGCTAAGGTCTCACCGGCGGCAGCACAAAAAGCCAGTTCCAAAATGACTTCCTGCGGGGATCTGGCTCACAGCATGACTACACTGCTTGCGGACCTTGCCACTCTGTGTCTGAATGAAGTAACCTTGCCCGGTGTTTCCGATGACATCCTCACAACGGTCACCAAACCAACCCCGCTGCAGAGTAAAATCCTTGCCGCACTCAATGTCGACCCCAATGCAGGTGTTTCCATAAGAATGACAGGTTGATTTTTTGAAAATCCGCGTATTTACTGCGCTTTCACCTAATTCTTGTGGTGAAGTTCGGGTTAAATTTCCAAAGGGACGTCGCCGCGGTATCAGCAGCCCGGGAAGTATCCAAAGCGCGGTTATCCGGGCCATGTATGGAGCTATGATTTCATCTTTGAGCGGACGGAAGATGGCAAGATGCTAAAATTCCTGACGATAGTAGACGAATTCAGCCGGATTGCCTGCACAGTGATAACGGTAGTAAGTTTGTGCCCGCAAAGTGAAGAAATCGCTCATGGAGCATGGGATTGGTACCCACTATATTGATCCAGGAAGCCCTTGGTAAAATCCATTAATCGAGAGCTTCAACAGCATCTTCAGAACGACTTTCCTGAACCGCTGGTGTTTTTTGACATGGCGAAGACGAATGCTCTCACACGGCAGTGACTGGAGGAGTAAAATGAGATACGTCCACGCGGATCGCTCGGAGGTTTATCGCCACTCCAATTCCTACGGAATTTCCGTAGCGATAAATCGATTATCAACAAAATGAAGTTGCTGGAAAACCTGACTCTGGAAGTGGGCTAAATAATCTGGGCTGGTCAAGGTTGCAATAGTCATTTCGACTCAATCTATTGGCAAATGGATGTTGCAAAGAAATTGCTGAAAGGGCATTGAAGCAAGCCTGTGCTACAGGATGTACGTAGCATGATGGAACCCCAAGTTCCTTAGTTCAAAAATTAGTTATAAATATCGAAAAGCTGACCGAAGATCAGGATATTCAGGGCAATTTGAAATTTAGAAGATATTCTAGCCCGCATATCTGATAACTGGGGAGGATGATAGCGAAATTGGGTTGAAATTGCCACGAAAGCGTTTTTTTTTAGATGCCATGCAGATTGAAACCGCTGGATCCGCTTGGTTGAAGGTCTTGGGAATGAAGGTATCAGACGAATTCTCGCCACAGAATCACTCAATTGACTTCAGTTAGCGATTTTCGTATGCGTGGATTGCGCCCTGCGGTATGTTGAAGCGGGTTGTCGCAGTGTTAAAGTGCAGGTGGGGCAGGTATGCGGACGAACGTTGTTCGATAAGATAGAGAATGGAGACGATCTTGAGGCGGTGGGAATCAGAAACAAGGGAACAATCAAGAAATCTACAAATGACATCAAACACGGAGAAAGTAGATGGCTAGCGAAACAGAGAACAAGCGAGTGAAAGTGTCAGGTGGGACAGTCCTGGCAGGATTTGTCGTCACAGGATTGGCTATCGCGGCAACAGTACTGGGGTTCAAGCCAATCGGCCTTCAGTTAGACGTGTGGACCAAAGTAGGCCAAGTAGTCGCAATATTGGGAGTTGTCGCTGTCGTTATTGAACGAGCGGTCGAGGTGTACGTTTCAAAACGATATGACATAGAGAAATTACGCCTAAATCGACCAATAACTCGCGCAAAAACGAAGCTGGTGCAAGCGGAGAAAGCGTGGAATGAAGAACGGGAACGTCGACAGGGGTCTGTGAACCAACAAAACGCAGAAAGCGTTCAGGTCATGACAACACTACAAGGTAACATTAAAGAGGCCAACGATTTTGTGGATACAGTCGAGGAAAGCAATTGGCTAGCGATCAGCAAAATGCAAGGGCTGAAGCTGCGGGATGCATCATTCTTGTCAGTAGTATTCGGATTCGCGGTGGCTCTAAGCGGAGTACGGGTACTAGGACCGTTAGTCAAAATTGAAAGCTCAGCCGACAATATGATGTGGCAGATTGGGTTGTTCCAGACGGTCGACACACTACTGACAGGATTGGTGTTAGCTGGAGGTGCAGCGGGTGTCCACGCTATGTTTTCGGCACTTAAGACATTCAAACCGACATCTTAACGTAGCTGTAAGGGACAACAGAAAAAGGACGTAGACAGATTTCAATGTCGCGCAGGCTTTCACGGTAAGTAAGCTGTTCGAATGCCATGCAACGATATTGCTCGGTACATCGGAACGAAACGAGCTTGTATTCGCCATCATATCGTTTCACACAACGTCGGAAGGTGTGCCATGGAATAAATTCCATCACTTGAGAGAAAATCAGTTTGCCGTCGTTTATGATAATTAGTTGTCCAATATAGTGAGTTATTCAGTAGGCAGAGGTATCTACGGAACTGCTTGAAACATTCGAGTCTTTGACACCCCATAAACGGAAAATATATTCGTTAAAACAATACATTAGAACGACATTTTAAGTTGAAGTTGGGACAGCAGTGGTTGATTTAATTAAATTTGATGAGCATTTGGAAAGGCTTAAGCAGTTGCGCGCTTTTCTCGGGATAACTGACACGGAAGTAGCATCTTGAAGTTTATATATATAGATGAGAGTGGTGGGCAAGATCAGGGAGATGTCTTTACCATGTTCGGCCTGATGGTAGACGCTTACAAACTACGTAAAAAGACAGAGGAATTTGACTGCATGCTTGGAGAGCTGTTTGCCGAACATCGAGGTTCTGTTATGGCGGAACCCTCGGCAGGCGTTTTTCTCACGCTTTCGGGCGAAAGAATGAACCGATCTAGGGGAGGCACCATAGGGTGCGTTCGGTATCGGTCATGAGCAGTTACTCCATGGAAAACGCCGGTGTCCATGGGACAGAGGTTGTAAGATCGGTGTCGCTGAACTAAGTCACTTTGTCAAGAAAAAAGAAACCTTGATGATTAACCCTTGAAGTATCTCCACCAGATTTTGCAGCGAAAACTTCGTTTTCTACGTAGATATCCATCGCATCTGTTCCCTCAGCAACGACACATCCGCACTGATTGTTCGTGATGTGGGGTAAGTTCCTATAGTTCCATGCGTCATAGGCGAGATCCTTCGACGGGGCACAACCGAAAAGAGTAAGTTTGGGTCTAACAAAGTCTAGGAAATCGTAGGAGCGACCTGACTTACGGCCATGGTGAGGCGCTACAAGCAGGGCGACATTAGAGGCCTCTTTCTTATGATTTTGCTTTACATATTCCCAAGTTGCGTCATGGGCATCGCCAGCGAGTAGTACCTTACCAATTGCGCTGTCGTACAACACAACATACGACGCGTCGTTGAAGTCTTGACTCTTGTTGCCCTGGTCGATAAGGGCTTGGTTTGGGGCCAGGATATGCAGGGCATCGCCAACACCGGCGGGCTCGTCGTCCTTGTTCGCGTACTTAAATTTATCGCCGGCCTGAACATGGATGCATCGCGTCCCGGGTTCGTTGCCTGCAATTACCTTCGCGTAACGATCCCAGTCTTCCTCCTTGTATCCGCCATACTCACTGAAATCGGGCTTTTGCTTTTTTGCACCTGAGTGCCAGAAATTGAGAACATTGAATTCGTTCAAGAGTGCATGGAAGCCATCCAGATGATCCATGTCAGGGTGCGAGAGTATGAAACGCCAAATTTTCGTTACTTTCAACTTGGTCAGGTAGTCAAGGGGATTCGTGGGATGTTGACACATTCGGTAGTTGCCCTTGGCCGGAGTGAATTCGCGTTCAAGTAGCGCCTCCAGGCGAGTATCTTTTCGACTTATATTGCCAGCCGAGATATCGAAAATTGTTTTTCGGCCTGAGTTGTGTTCCAGAATGATGCAATCGCCTTGATTTACATTTAAAAAGTGGATCTTGGGCATTTTTCTTCTCCTTGGTTTGCGACTAGTCGTCCTACACAGTTTCTTACCGCGGTTGCGATGCGATGACCAACACTTGTCGTACGAAACGAATCCCTTGGGTACGCGCCGCGATCATCACTAGTGCGTACTGGACTGTGAGAGCGACAAGGTACCAACCGCAAACGGTCCATGATGCATCGGTGAAAGGCGCCGCGGTTCCAAAAGAAATCAGGAACAGAAAGACAAGACCGGTTAGATCACGCGAGAACAGCCAGGAGCGATGCGCCTCTCGAACACGATTTTCAGCGTTGAAGAACTCATAAATTTGGTACCAAAGTCGGTTCTGGTCAACTGGGTCCTCCGGGAAGGGTCCCCAATTCTGCTTTAAACGGTTCGGGTCAGCACGGTGCTCTTCGTATAGATGAACGGCGAAGGCACGACTACCGGGAAGAGGATGTCGCCACCGCCAGTAAACGATACGGGCTTTTGCCGTAGGTGACCATAGTGTGTCCAGAACAAAGACCACGGTTGGCGCGATTGATCCAATGAGACCATCCTTGATGGACATACCTTCCAGCGACGCAACGAATGTCGAGAGGTCCGCATGAGAAATGATCACCGCCCAAAATACCACAACATTGAACGCCACTGCCGTCCATAGTTGTAGCTTGTAGGAGTCTTTGAGGTATTCGATGGTCATCATCTATAAATGGGGGCCAAATTGTACATTGCAACAAACGCAACCAAATCGAACGCGGCGGCGAAAGGATGCTTGGCGATAGGGGCTGAATCGCCAAGCATAAACACCGACCACAGCAGCGGTGACTTACGGAGCGTGGAGCATAGTTGCTCACAGACTTGTCTCCACTCATTGATGATTCGAACAGAAAATCTACTTGACAGCCGGAGGTAAGAAAATCGTTCAACAAGGATTGGTTAATGCTGAAAAATATATCGCTGAGCCGAGATTAGAGGAACGATGTTCACATACAGTGGAATCCGCGTTCACATAAAATGGAATAGGCAATTTGAGCTGAAACGATTTCGGAACAAATTAATCAATGAGTAAAACCGAGATTCCATGTACGTAAAGAAAGACAAACCGAAATCCTAAAAACACAAACAGCCCCTGTACCATTAAACAGCAATTATTTTGTAAGAAAGTGGAAAGGATCGTTGAATCCATTCTCTCCACTCCCAGAATGACCAATCGGGAAATTAAAGAGCGAATGGCGGATTCTTCTAAAGAGGAAGGAAATTATTTTTCGGTGATTTAGCCATGTATATAAATCTTTTATCTAGCGCTCGTGGTCCACACGATTCCGGCGTTGCTGCATGTTGGCATGTTTGCGATCGCCTGCGGGATAGTTACCGGTTTAAAATACCCTAACATTGGATTCTACACCGCATAGTTGACAGTTCCCAATTTTTGTATTGGTTCAGTAATTAAATGGATACCTCCGGAGCAAATACTGGCATCATAGGTGCCAAGCCGGAAGAACTGGTGCGAAATCATTCATTCAAACTCAGGAGATATCCAATGAGTTCCAATCGACAGCGTATCCCTTCTTTCAAACCTAGGACGTTCGAATGACTGCTGGTCAGATTCGACGCGGACCCTTTACTTATAAGTCGCGCTTCGAGTCCATCTTTTTCACAACGATCAGGGTTAAAGTTGGTGATTCTATAGGTACAGCCTCCATAATAAGCCATAAATGGAAGAAAGCGGGTAGCGAAGAATCGGTCGAGGGACTATTCCTCGTCACAAACAAGCGAGCTAAGCCCGAAAGTAGTGCGTGGGGTGAAATCACGCGGCTACCTGGTTGTCAAACTGCTTCGTCTCAATCCCGTCTTTGAATTGTATACCTTCTATCACTTTCCCGAGTTGCCTGAATCCTCGCAACCTGCGCCAGTTGTGTTGCGCACAAATACCCAGCTTGAACATCATGCACAACATCCCCTTTCGGCTTAAACACCCTTTCGAGCGACGCGTCCGATGACGGATCGTCGCAAACGTCGATTCAATCGGGTTGGTGGTGCGCAAGCTTAGCCAGTGCACCGCCGGGAAATCGTAAAACGCCAGCAACTCTTCGCGGTCCTTCTCTAAACACTCTGTGGCTTTCGGATACTTGTCCTGGTAGGTGTCGATGAATTGATCCAATGCACGCTGTGCATCGGCTCGAGTCTCGGCCATCCAGATCTCATGCAAGGCCTCCTTGGCTTTCGGCTGTGCCGACTTCGGAAGCGCATTCAACACATTCGCGGTCTTGTGCACCCAGCAGCGCTGGTGACGGGTGTCCGGATAAATCTCATCCAGAGCCGACCAAAACCCCAGCGCACCGTCGCCAACCGCAAGCTTCGGCACGTTCATCCCACGCGCCTTCAGATCCAGCAACACCTCGCGCCAGCTCTGCGTAGACTCGCGAACCCCGTCTTCGATCGTCAATAACTTCTTCTCGCCTTGATCATTCACCCCGATCACCACCAGCGAACACAACTTGACATCCTCGCTGCGCAATCCGCTGTATATCCCATCCACCCACAGGTATACCCATCGCTCCCTGCTCAAATCCCGCACCATCCACTGATCACGCTCTTCTTCCCACTCCGCTTTCAGTCGCGACACCACTGCAGTGGAAAATCCTTTGGCTTCCTGACCCAGCAACACGCCAAGCACATTGCCCATCTCACCGCTGCTGATGCCTTTCAGATACAGCCATGGCACAAACGCCTCCAGCGTGCGTGTCTTTCGCACATAGGGCGGAATCAGGCAGGAGCGAAACGTCACCGGCTCTCCAGTGGTCGAACGCACCTTGGGAATCTTCACCGTCACCGCACCAATGCCCGTCTGAATTTGGCGTTGCTGATGGTAACCGCTTCGAACGACCGTCCGATGACCGCTTTCGGTATACTGGCCATCATACTTCGCCATAAGCTCGTCTAATTCGGCCTCAACCCCCAGTGCGATCAGCTGACGGGCTCCGGTTTGAATCAGATCCGTGAGCGGGTCTTCAAAAAGTTCTCGATTTTCAAATGAAATTACGTTATCCTTACTCATAGTGGCGTACCTTTCTGGTTTCTTGTAATAAATGTGTTCATTTACATGTTAAACCAGATACGCCACTTTTTTTTCAAACCTCCCACGCACTACTTTTGGGCTTAGCTCTAGAGGTAGACATACCTGCTATTGGTTGCATATCTTCGCTAGCTATTACGTCAATAGCGGATACGACAGCAGAATCTGACAACGATATGAAGTTAGGTGGTTTAATCCCATTGTTTTTCAGTTCCGCAGAAACGGAATTGTATTTCTCCATTGTTACAAGGACATGTTCAAAAAAAACCATATCCAATACTAGGACTCGTCGGCTTGCTCTTCAAGAAAAAGATAGACAGAAATAGAAAATATGACGCAAATTAATAACGAAAATCGTCGTGCGTCAACTAGCGCGAACGTATATCCATCCAAAGGTGATGTTAACGAACATATTGTCGTTCGAATGCGAGCGCGCATCGCAGTCGTTATTCTGTCAACGTATTGTGATAGACACGTCATTGAAAATCTTCTTGATTGAAGTGCACAGCCTGACGAGGCTCACATACCAACAAGGGATCGCAGAAACACATGCTTTCAACCGTAGAATGACTCTATCTACGCGTGAGTTCAGCGCGCCGAAGAACCGCAACCGGGTGGGCAGCGGGGCGACGGCCGAACACCAAGAGAAGATGTCGCTGTCCCGCCATTTCCCCGCAATTCGAAGCCTGCCAATCATCGATCCCAACCCTATCTCCGTCGTTACTTCGGTACGCAGCAACATTGATAACAATACAACATCGTCGCGCCAAACTCACCGACCTCTAGCGAGTAGGAAACACCCTTGGGGATGAACATCCAATCGCCGACACCTAGTTCCTGACCGTCAAATCTGATTGACCCGTTAACAATGAACCGAATTCCATCCCCTTCGCTATGGCTATGCTCTTTGATCTGTGCACCCGGTTCAGCAACCGATATAAAAAATTGCGCGCCTTTCCCTTCCCAATAAACCGGCAACTGCGACTTGGAAATACCCTTCGGTGTATTGGCTATCTTGAGGGTTTCGCGCAATTTTACGGAGTTCTCGTTTCTCGATGTGATTACGGTTTGTTTTTGTTGAGCACTAATACCGAGTAATGCGTGGTGCTGTTTTATGCGTGCAACACCTTCTTCGAAGGTGATGAAGTCGTACTCATTTCCTGACATGACTCTTCTCCTCTGTTCAGTGTATAGCAACAAAATTATAGTGACAGTTAGGATGAGACGGGAGGGCAAATTTTTGCTTGTGCAATTTTTCGTTTCAGGGGTGATATCGAGGTGAATTTTCTGAAATTTAATCGTGATTAACTCCCCTGCGTTGTTATTTTGGGCGCTGCGGGAGCGATTCGGCATAGAAATCTTGAAAAACATGGCAATGCGGCAGAATTGGGCCGCATCAATCCTGCCGCGGTAGTGGCTAGCATCGAATTGCGTGCCTGCGGATGCTCTAGTCCCCGTAGAAACACGAGCCTAGCTAAACAACATGACTCTTCTTCCGAAAAGTAAAGGTACTAATCATGATCATGCACTTCTAGCGTGTTGTAGGTCGTAAGAAATCTGATCCATAACAAGTAGATTAGGAACTATTTGTATTAATTTTATTGTTTCAATTGTTAGAATGATTTGTATCATATCGTTGTTCTCAAAATTCGAGAGCAATACATATGGACAATTCTGTAAGCACGAACACTAAGAGACCATCGCGAATTGTAGGAAAGCCTCTGCGAACAGAGAGGCTACCTTGTGGGAAACGTAAGCTGCTTTGCGACCTAAAGGTTGAACTTAATCAGATTCAGGTCAACCGAACTTTCTCGGGGTTGATCACGGTCAACTCGGGGTTCGTTACGGATTTTAGTTCTATTCCTACACTATGTCATTGGATTGTGCGATGGTCAAAAGTGGACATTGCAGGTGTTGTGCATGATTGGCTGTATGCAAAGGGTTGTTTGACACGCACTCAATCTGATGAAATATGGAGAATAATAGCAGTCTCAGGACAACACTGCGCTAGTGACGTACAAGCATATATATGTTGGATAGGCCTCCGTATTCTTGGTGGATTTGCATGGCGTAAGCATAAGAAATTACGCCATGAAATTTCGTAGTTGGATTGACTATCCACCGCCTAGTGGAAAGTTTCTCACCGATCTCATGGAATCGGCGAGCAACGCCTTGGAATCGAATGGCGGCGACTGAGGCGGTGGTAAGTCTGCATACGGGAAATTTTTATATGCCTACCCATGCGCAGCCAGACGACAGGTGAGGCATCTACAAACTAATTTCACATTGGAAACTCGCCATCCCTTTCAGAGTCATTTCATATTGGACAACACTCAGAGTTTCGAAACTAAACTGGTGGTGTTATCATCTGCTAGCGATGGGGATACACTAACCACCCGGTACGGAGGGTCGAATACTCCCATTCTGGAGTCGGATTAAAGGAGCAGGGCAGGGGTTCGTGGTTTTGCGATTTGGGTGGCCTGTAACCAAGTTCTCAAGGGTCGTCATTAGGCAAAAGGAGGTTCTACACAATTAGGTGAGTTAGGTAGTCAAGTGATGATGCAGAATGAAGAGTATTCAAGTTGGCTTTACCGAAGATGGTCGCATCGACAAGTTCTTAACGGCATAGTCGCGTCAGGTAATTAGGCAAGCATGTAATGTACATTGACTCGATCACTTTGAAAGATTTTCGGACGTTCAGGAAATCGTCTATTGAATTCGTACATCCTGATTGCCAGGCACCTTTCCTTTCCGAGCGTCCGAAGTTTGCGAACATGAACCTTATCATTGGTGGAAACGGCTCCGGAAAAACGACCCTACTGAAGGGAGTGGCACTTGCCGCGCTTGGTCCTGCGGTGGCTGAGTCTGGGATTTACCCGTATCACTTAATCCGAAGATATTGCGGAAAGTCAGTTGAAAATGGAACGCTAATCAGGGCGACTTTCACACCAAGTAGTCAGGATCGAAAAGGAAATTTTCCTGACGAAATATCGCAAGTTGAATCCGAAATTCGCATCGACCAACTTGGAGACTTGGAGCGGCTCAAATGGACGCATCTGGATGAAAAAATATGGCATCCAATCTATAGCGAGAGTTCGGACGTTTTTTTCTTCGTCGGATATGGTGCAAATCGCAGAGTCGAGAGTTTCGAGCGGGTCGATGCGGCTAGACGTCGAGCGTCATCCTTCACGCGAGCGCGGCGCATCATGAGTCTGTTCGAGGAGTCTTACTCCTTGCTTCCGTTGAGTTTTTGGCTACCGCGATATCAGTCTGAAAATCCAGAGCGATTCGAGCAAGCGCGGACGCTGATTAACCGGCTTCTTGGACGAGGTCGGTATCATTTGACGGATGAGATGCGGGACGGCGAATACATTTTTCGGCATCGTCAGTCGCTAATTCCTTTTCCGGCCCTGTCGGACGGATATCGAGCTTTTATCGGGTGGATCGGTGATCTGCTTTTTCATGTCTGCGAGACGTGTCCAGAAGGAAAGAAACTCGATCAGAATCAAGGTATCGTTTTGATTGATGAAGTAGATCTGCATATACATCCAAGGTGGCAAAGGAATTTGCTACCTAGTATTGCTCGATCACTCCCGAAGATACAGTTCATCGTCACGTCTCACAGCCCACTTCTGGTGGGATCCCTTGAATGGTGCAATGTTATTATCGCGAGGCGGAGGAGGACTGGCAGTGTTCTGGATCATGTTGAGGTCGACGTTTCGAAGCTGGATGCTGATCAGATCCTTCTGACGGAACTTTTTGGTCTGAATTCGACACGTTCCACAGGTCAAACTCTCCGTCTACGAGAGCTTCTCGAAGATGCCCGTGGGGGTGATTCTTTGTCTGCTCGGAAGTTGATGGCCGAACTGTCGGGCCTTGATTCGTGATTCGCTATGACATTTCCCCACGCAAGTTGCGCACGCTAATCAAGCAGCGCGTGCCTGGTTGGATTGAGAGGGCTCAAAAGCGGACTGAATTATTCCGAAACCTAAAAAAGTACAAAGAAAAGAGTTCAATCTGGAGTGAAGTGAAGCCGGTATTCATGGACGTGCAAGGGGGAGCCAAGTGCTGTTTCTGTGAGCGAAAGTTCGAGGAGGCTGGTCTCGGTCGGTACGAACTCGACATTGAACACTTTCGACCCAAAGGAAATGTCAAGATGTGGCATTGTCCTCCAGCATTAATCCGCGAAGGTGTCAAACTGACTGCAACGGCTAATGCAGGTAGTGGATACCACCTATTATCCTATCATCTTCGGAACTACGCTGTTGCGTGCAAGTCATGTAACTCAGGCCTCAAGAAGGATTATTTCCCGATTTCGGGTCCGTATGATCTTAACGGTGATGACCCAACGAAGATGAAAAAGGAGCTGCCTTGGCTTCTCTATCCAATTGGGCGATTGGATATTGATCCTGAAGAGGTTATCACGTTCTACGGATACCTGCCACAGAGCAAATCCACCAAGCCTCACTTGAGGTTGCGTGGGCTTGTCACGATCTCTTTCTTCGGTCTTGATGATTTTAACGATCGAAAGACTTTGCTTAAGGAGCGGGCATGGGTCATCATTTCCCTCCATTTGTTCCTTGTGGAAGCTGAAGATAAAAAGGATAAGCAAAGCGCAGCACTTGTTCAAAACAAACTCAATCCTTCCTCCGAACACACCAGCTGTGCGCGGAGTTTCAAACGCCTATTTGATTCCGACCGAACAAGGGCGGCAGAAGTTGCCGACCTCGCTAAAAAATACATTCTTTCACGATCGCCTTAAGAATGTGCGGAATGCACTTTATTCGAAAGGTCTCGTCTTCATCTCCCAACAGGTGCCAAAATCCGTCTCAACAACCCCATATAGTGTCCACTCAAAAATATTGCCTGATATCTGCGCCTGCCCGTGATAGCTTTTCAGGTTATGTTCGTGCGCAAGACATCCAACCTGAATCACAATCGAGCCCGTATGCGAACCGTCCAGTCAGTCCGCATCGGCAACAAAGTTCGCCAGAAATTCGTGTGCAATGTCGGTTCCCCCGACAGCGATCGGCAACTGGAACAGTTCCTGCATCTTGGTTAGGCGATTGAACCGATCATCGGACATTTAAAAAGTGATGGGGTGCTGGGTCGCAACTGCTTTCGCCTTGCCAGACTTCAGTTGGGCATAAGGAAATGAAGATACGCTATGACTAGTCCTGAAAATTAAGACGAAATTTTGGCAAAGGCATGGATTGCGAGGATGGGATGTTGGAATATCCGCAAGCCGAATCCTGACCCACCGGACAATATTGTTTGTAATGATTTTGCAGGCGAGGTTGCTCGACTAATTTGTGTAAATGCCGATTTAAATTTCCAAAAAACTCTGTTTGAATTTCCAGTAACCTTCATCTTGCTTCATTAAGCATAGTGAGGTGTGCAGCGCACACTGGTTCACCGAGATCAACTGATTCGTCCGACTTATCACTGTACGCCTCGGCGGATTCGCGCGTTCATTGTGATCTGCTAAATCGCGTTTTGCTGCGTTCAGCACCTGCGTCATCGGTTTCGGGTGTTGGGGCACCCGATGAGCGTGGAATCGATGCGGCAGCAGTTGAATGCACTTCAGTTCAGTGTGTTGGTGAAAAGTTCAACCGATGGGTAGTATGCGATGCCAAGTCGGGTAGCACTTCGACTTGGTGACTCTGCAGATAGATTCTTGAGGAGCCATTTTGACGCTCGGAATGGATTTCACCGCGGTTTGGGTGGTTTGGCCTCGTAATCGACAAGACTAAGCGTTACTAGTCTCTCAGCAAGTCTCTCGCATAAGTTCGACAGCGTTTGTTATTATCCCCAAAGCTTTCTGACAATTTGACTTCAAGATTTTCAAAGTCAATAGGAACCGGGATTTGCGTGATGCGCTTTTTTATTGGAATAGGAAAGTGCCTAGCATATTGCGCAGATTCATAATATAAAATATTTAGTTGGTACGCGGGGGCGCACGAAAGCGTACGAAACAATGACAAAGACCAAACCCCTAATTCAAGCGCGCTATCGCGGGTATTTTGAAATTTAGTATCTAATTCTATCGTTGACCGAAAATCAAAAAGGAACAATTACATGAAGCGAGAATCAACTCGGGCATACTCTGACAATCAGCGCATAATAGCGGGAATTGATAACCATCAAATGAGTATTCGCGCGGCAGTTGAATCTTTGGAAATTCTGCGCGGAAATAAAGGGCGTAACGTATTGTTCAGTATCGGCGCCACTCAGAGTTGTCTAAAATCCATGGTGGCACTGGTAGATGTCCATCAAAAGAGTATTCGCGCAACGATTGATTCTTTGGATACCTTGCGAGGAATTGAAGAGCGTGAGGTGTCTTTCAATATCAGTGCCACTCAGTATTGCTTGGATACCACGGTTGAGCTGGTCAATAGCCATCAAAAGAGCATCCGTGTAGCGATTGGTTCTTTAGGTCATCTAGGCAGAATGGAAAGACATGTCGTATTGTTCAATCTCCACGCCACTCAGCAATGTCTAAAAACCGCGACTGCGCTTGTCGATGGACATCAAGAACGAATCCGCACAACAATTGGTTCTTTAGACCCATCGTATGCAATAAAAAAACGCAACGTATTGTTCAGTATCGGCGCCTCCCAGCAATGTCTAGAGACCGCTAGTGCACTCGTCGTCGATCATCAAGAACGCATTCGCGCAGAAGTTGATTCTTTAGATCATCTACAAGGAATGAGCGAGTATAACGTGATATCGAAATTTGTTGCCAACAACCAGCATTTAATCAATATCGCTGCTACCCAAGCAAAGCGATTTCATCTTCCCGAAAAATCAGAATTGATTGAACTCGTAGCAAAGTATAAAAACAACATCATAAAATCGATTGCGAATCGTTATGAGCAAGAGATTGATTTAGCACTCAAGATTCAAACCATACAGCATCCTTGGTTGGAAATCTCGAATGAGTCGAAATCCATCGGGAGACTAGCCAAGTTGCACTATATCGGTCACGCGTTGAAGGCAAAGCATGCATTCGACGAAAATCTAGTAAACCCATTGCGGCATGATCTTGGCGATTGGCGTGAACAGATGGATTTAACAGCGTTTGATTTTACGGACCTGTCCACACGGGCGAACTTCTATTTGGAGCGTGGCTTAGATCCGAATTTGACTGACTTTTCAAACAGTGCGTTCGAAGAGAACGCTTCAATCTCTGGGATTAAGATAAAACTGCCTTCCACAGCAAAAGAGTACGACCTCAAAACCGATAATCTCAGCGATGAAGTGGGTTTAGAACGCATGATCATTGCTTATGGTTATATTTTGCAATTAGAAATTTACATGCGCTGCTTTATTGACGAACGAATGACGCAGGAGTATGGCCTTAATTGGCAAAAATCCGGAATCCCCAATGAAATGCGGAAGCAGTGGATTGAAAAAAGGGAAAAAGCCAATTCAAATGGTAAACAGGACTTGCCCTTAGTGCAATATGCGGATTTCACAGACTACGTACAGATAATCGTGCAAAGAAACAATTGGGATAAAGTGTTTAAATCTGTATTCAAGCGGCAATCCTCCGTGATTGAATCCTTCCAGCGACTTTTCCCAATTCGTATCAGCATTGCGCACTCGCGGCTGATAACAAAGGAAGACGAACTGTATCTATATGTTGAATCGCAGCGGCTGCTGAAAGCAATTGGAGTGTTGCAGTATCCCTTTAGTATTCACTGAAGATTCAGTCTGCATCATTAGGTCCTACTACATCTCGCACGATGAAACACTTTAAGACGATTACAGGAAGCTGAAACGTGAGCGGGTCGTCGGATCAATCCACGAATTTCGAATCTATAACCTTTCCAGCCGTCACGGAAAATCTACCCTACACCATGGTGTAGGGTATTTGACACACACCAAGTTCATTAAAGTGCCCGTTAGCTGGTTGGTAAAAAAGGGCGAGTTGGCAGGCTGATTGTCCGTCAAATGGCTTCTTGCATTTCAACGTATCAGGGATTAGACGGAACTTTTCTACTATTTTTTCAAATATTCCTTCAACTTGTTGCAATCGCTGTGACATTCCAAGCAGCAAACCGATTTCTCTGCATATATGCCCCATCATATTGACTAAATTACATTGTGTTGTAGATGAAACCGGAATGGTACAATGATAGTAATAGAGCCTTAACTGTAGGTATCGTAGAGTTCGAAAACGCTGTTAAGATGGAACAGAAGTTGTCTTGTACCGATTCTCTAACGACCATCTGCGGCGTACGAATTTCTTGAATTCGTCAAACTGGAGTGAGTAGTAAAGTTGGGATTGAGTATTAATTTGACGTTTATTGGAATTGCCGCGCTGGTTGTATATGTAAGTGCGCCGGTGTGGCTACCCAATGAAGTTGTCGAGCAGCTGGATTTCGTTGCTCTTGGGCTTGTTGTTTTTGCAGCCCTGCCATGGTTCGCTGCGTACTTGGAGGAGTTGGAGATAGGAGGCTTCAAGGCCAAACTCCGAGACTTTGATGAACGAGTGGAAAACACATTTGAAAGGGTGAGCGAATCCCGCGAATTGGTCGAAGATATCGCATTTTATGGGAGCATTGCCGAAGAAAACCACAAGAAGTTAGAGTTGTCGGATCCCCCTCCGGCACCGTCCCAAGAAGACAACAGCGAAGAATATGCAATAAAGGCGCTTCAATCACTCTCCAGGGAATATGTATCAATACGCGATTCGATGCCACCGGGACCTGAACGCACAGCTAAGATGACGGAGATATTTCGTCAGCTTGAAAGCGCGGCCCAAGGAGTCGGGACTGATCAAATAGATGTGCCGAATTGGTTGTCGAACAAAGATGCGGGGGTTCAACTCGCGGCGATTGCTTGGCTTCGATCGCATCCAGATAAAATCAAGCCAGCCGGGTTGATAAATACGGTCGACAGGTCCAATCAGCCATTTGTACAATACTGGGCTTTGCGGGTCCTGAGTCGGCATGTGGACCAAAGGGGCATCGCAGATTTTGCTCCTCGTGACCTCCGACAGCTAAAGGAACTGGAAAGGCAGTTGCGTCGGGGCACAGACCGGCATTCCCAATTGCGTCGTATCAATAAAAAGTTGGACGCTTCCTCCTGATCGGCTTTACTTGTGCGGCAAAACTTCGGAGCCGCGGTGTATTGATTAAAGTGAGGTTAGTTCTGACTCGAATTTCGGAGTTCGATTGCCGAGGAAATCAGACTTTCAATATCTTCGCCGAATGCAAACTTCGGTAAACAATCACTCAACCAATCAATCGCCCCTTTCACCACCTGCTCGGTGGCAGTGACCATAACCGGTTGAACATCAGTGGATTCAGAGGCGTGCCAGAAGCGCGTTGCATTGCTTCTTTGCGCACAGTACGCAGGAGAGACCAAGTAGGCGGAAATGAATAGCAGAACCTCCAATGCCGGCTCAGTCCATTCCTCTTGAATTGGACATCCGGATAAGGACGAAAATAAATGACAAAGATTCATTCTGTCGGATGGTTTGGTTTCGCCCCAAATCGTATTCTCAATATCCTGGGGGATCGGTAGATAGGAGAGGTCGTCCACAGGGTCGAAACCTTGGGCTATGCTGTCAGCTAAGGCGCAAGCGGGCCAACAAACGTATGGCCACAACGGTTCGAGGTATTGAAGTCTGTGGCCATGAACGAGTAGTTCTCGGAGGAAAATTGTTTCAGCCCAATTTCCCGGCTGCTCGCCCAGCATACGCTTGAGATGACGTAGAATTCGATCTGCTGACAGAAAATTAGCCAGTGTTCGGACTTGTCGCTCCCATAAAATTTCTTTTGTGGTGCAGTTGATAAAGGGCCACAGTCCTAATTGATCGAAACAATGGCATAGGCGTCGGCTGGCTTCACACCATTTGCGAGCATTTTCCGATTCTCCGGCCCTAGGGCATCGTCGCAAGAGTTCATGAAGTACTCGATATCCCCCAAATACGGCTCGATGAACGCTCGGTTCAACTTTCTGGGAGGAATCGTCAAGCATGTTCCAAACAAACTTTGTTGCACTTTCTTCCGTCCCTAGCATTCTTGATTCACTATGAAAACTTTCTACCTTGTTCTTAAGCACGGCGATGACATCAACTTCCTTGCTATCGTAACGTTGCGTTTCCTCCTTTAATATACCGTCAAATTTCGGACCATCAATGTCAGGCGACGGAGTTGGATCAGTTCCAGGATCGTCGCCGCCGCCGCTCCGAAGATAGGCACGACGCACGAATTCCGCAACAGCAGGCAAGGACGGAAACGCGACCTCCTTCTCGTCGTTGATGAACAGCCCCATCTGGAACGAGCCGCGCGCTGCGGCAAACGCAGTGGTCCGGCTGACGCCCAACTGGGGGCGAAAGTCGGGGGCAGCCACGAAAGCCGCCAACGAAGTATCCGGCAACTGCTCTGCATCAGAGAGGTCAGCCTTTCGCTCGCTTGCAAAGGCCAATCCCGCCCTTGCGTCTATCGAATCAATGTACCAGGCCATCAGTGCTTCGTTCGTCCCTCGGTGGTAACTGTACGGACACCGACTGCCTTTGCTTTGAGCACTTTTTCAGCATCGTGACGACGTTTCCGCCATAGCAGCGCTTCAATCGGAGGCGTCATGCCCAACCTCAGTTTTTCACCTATCTGAACCTCGGCTGAAGCATCAGCCGAAGCTGTCCGCACTTCCTCAAGCGCCGTGACGTCGAACGATCCAATTTTTAGAACTTCCAAGTAGTCCTCGTCTTCAAGGACAGATTCGCTGATCTGTCCTGTAGTCAGGCGGCGCGTCGAGATAGGTCTTAATTCCAGAACCTTTACGCCGGCCATATTGCCTAGGTCTGATTCTAACTTTCCCGAGAGCTGTTTGGCAACAGCGCGCATTTTGCGTTTACAGTTTGGGTTCAAGCCGGTAGATAGAGGAGGGCGCAGCAAATCATACGAATTGCGATCAAGAACCGTAGTGCCGGATTCGATCTCGGTCCTTTTCAGCACCAAGCACAGATCACCGTAGAAACGTATTCCGGAACCGTTTATCTCCACGGCACAAAAATAAATTTTCTTGAAACTTTTTCCTCTTCCAATAGGCAAAGACTGATCTACGAGTATCCGACGCGGAACCTCGCCATCGGTCCCAATGCGATACGTGCCGAGATCATACCCGTTCTTGTACTGAGTCTTGCAGAATGCTGGGATATGAGCCGAGGAAATATTGCAGACAATCCACGCACCGTCGTCGGGTGTTCTGTCGTCAGAATCTCCGCCCTTCACAACTCGACGTACCATTTTGGCGTTTGCATTCAAAAATTTCCGTCGACGCCCGCCGCGGTTACGAGCAATAAATTTGATCGTTTTATTGAGTTCTTGCTTCCAGTTCTTCTCGGGCATACACATCTCCTTCTCGTTCGGTGCCGTTCAAATATAACACGCTCTGCAGCATGGCATCTCGCCTACTGGTCGAATCGGCCGTGCGTGCGAATTGAACCCAATGTGGTCAGACATGTGCGCTCGGCACACATAAAGTAGAATAAGCGGTGGTCATGAAAATTAGTCGGCTTCCGATGCTCTTCCACCAATCATAATGTATGCCTAATGCATTCCGTGACCCTTGTCGCCGACACTTTCAACGCATCCCGTGTAAGGTGAGTGTAGTCCTCCGTTGTTTGCCCTTTCCAGGACTGATGCCCTGCGCAAGAACTAACCAAGAGAGGAAATCCCCGTGGCTGATTTGGAGCTTGTGGTGTATCTTCGCATTTTGGGCTGGTTTCCCTTAACAATTGCGGTGATCTGATAACCAAATTCGCCGCTCATTGATGGTTAATTGATTTCGGTACACGGCAAAGCGCTTGACTTCCTCCACTATACGGAATTAATTCTGCTTGTACCGCACTCCTGCCAAAAAGCACGTCCCGTGATTGAAGTGAAGCCGTTGTTTGTCAAATCCAATCCAATCGTTGTATGATGTTGGCTCTTCATTCAGATTCCTCCCATATGCTGGACGTTCATTTCCATACTGCCGGATACGGTCGCCGATCGAAAGTAAGATGGGTAGATAAAACACCAAATAACAACCCATATATGTTTCACACCTGATTTAACGGTAAGCAACAACAGGAAATTTTGCCAGATTGATAATTTTTAACATACTTGATAAATGAATTTCTGACTCGGATTTACTCAAAAACATCAATAAGGACAACAATGAAAAAAATTGGAATACTCACCATTCACGGTGTAGGCAAACAAGATTCAGAATTCTCAAGAGAATTCAAGGAGGCGGTAACTGACAGGTTGGGAGATGACGCTGAAAATTTCGAATGGCAGGATATCTTTTGGGCAGAACTTTTGCTTGATCGTGAAGAACGTCTGTGGGAATCAATGGAAAGGGCAATCTTGGAAAACGGTCGAGTACGATCATTTCCCCTTGATTATAGGAATACGCGGGAATTCTTAGTTCACAATGTTGGAGACGCGCTCGCCTACAGTAATCGTGGTGAGAAAAACAAACTTGGTAATGCCTACGACCTCATCCACGAAACTGTGAATGATAGCGTAGGATCGTTGCAACAGAAATTGAAAACTGACTCACCCATTGTCATTATTGCTCACTCAATGGGTGCAACGATCATGTCCGACTACATTTGGGACTGCCAAAATAATAAAATTCCCAGTGATGATGCTAGGAAACCCATTCCCACGCATGCCGGTTTCATAACATTTGGATGTAACATTCCGCTATTCTCTCTGAACTACGAATTCCCGGAGCCGATCATATTCCCTGGCGATTCCATCAAGAGAATGGACTTGCCCGATCACGCAGTGCGCTGGCTCAACTTTGTTGACCGAGATGATGTTTTGGGTTGGCCTCTAAAGGCATTCTATGAGTCTAATGAAAATTTAAACAAGCAACAGCATGCAACTTTATCAAAAATTGAAGATAAAGAGATAAATGTGGGATCTTTTCTCACATCTTGGAATCCAGTTTCTCACCAAAAATACTGGACCGACGAAGATTTCATCAGACCAGTGGTAAGCTATCTAAGCGATCTACTTGGAGAGTTACTGAAGAAATTAAATACCGCTAATTCCGCCCAAGCGAGATCTTGAACCAATACAGCATCTTTTCAATTGCTGTTCAGTGCCTCTGCGTCGCGACATTAGCATTAAATTTACAGGAGAAATTGGGGAATGCCTCAAGAACAAAATGAAAAACTAGATAAAGCGTCCGGTCATTCGGTTGATAGCATTCAAGACAATCCGTCCCAGCCCACCGCGCCGATAGATGGTGCCATTGGCGATGAGAATGATGAAAAATCCGACCATCAGAATCGACTCTGCAATCGACCTGAATTTCTGGAAGAGTGCAAGGCTCTAGTTCATCATGTAGCTAATTACAGCGAATTTTTGGCAGAAGAAGACGGCTCAATTGACGCGTTCAATAAACTATCCGAATTGGTAAGCCACTGCTGTGATGAACCACAGAATTTTAGTGAATGGCACGAGTTAGTCCAAGCTTATGCTAAAGTCACGCACTACACTTATGCAGCACAAAGAGTAAACGGACGTTCAGTTCTAGATACTTTAAGCGAGCGAAAAAAGATATCGTCGAAATTTACACGATTTTCTTACGTGACTTCGCTGTTACCTACCAGATACCATCAACGAACTCTGCGGATCGCAATTGTTTTGTCGCTTTCCGCCATCTTGCTCCAAATTATTACAGGCTGGACTGGGCGCGTCAGTGATCCCACAACTTTAAGCGAGGGCTGGCAGTGCTTCTATTATCTCGTTAGCGATCTTATCCCGATTCTGATTCCCGCTGTTTGGGGCGCCATTGGTTCCTGTGTTTTCCTAATGAAGCGGATTGCGGATAAATTGTCCGAGTTTCAGTATTTGAAGTCTCGGCGCACAGGCGATGGCCTACGAATTTTTCTGGGCGCAATACTTGGTGTAATAGTCGTACAGTTGTTTTTTCAAGACTCGAACAAAGACTTACTTTTAGGCGAGGTCAATCTGGTTCCGATGACAACTGCGTTTGTTGCTGGACTGGGAGTAAAAACAGTATACGCGGCCTTTGAGTCAATAGTCGAAGGCTTAGCCGCACGATTATCCAGCCGAAATAAACCGAATGCTTAATGCAATGTACCGCACAGTTGCTCTGCTCGTAACTCAAGTATTTTTGGTTTCTGTTGGATTCACGATACCGGCCATAGCTGATTGCACAGTTTCCAATGAGTGCAACAATCGTTACGACCATTCGCGATACGCTTTCAATGCAGACATTGTGCGCAAGTATGACGCATTCATAGTCAGTTTCGATTCCAAAGATGACGACGACTGGGACGGCATTTCTGATTTACGACGGACTCCAGAATGGGTGGCACAGCATATAAAAAGCACAGAAAAGAAATGCATTGAAACTAATAAACGACCCGAGTGGTCAACCGATTTTGACCTCTGCACTTCTGGTGTTGCTCCAAAGGATGACAGTTACGAACATAGCGGATTTGAACGTGGCCATATGGCTTCAAAGCTTCTTGCAGCACGCATCAGCAAAGAAGCTGAACTGGAGACATTTACCCTCCTCAATGCTGTACCGCAACGAATTCGGTTCAATCAACAGGTTTGGAAGGATTTGGAAAAATTAACCGGCGCTTGGGCACAGATTTACGATGATATATGGGTGATTCAAGGACCAGTGTACGACAGAGTGTACGACTTTAAAAACATAAAAAACCGGAAAAAGACCAACCCCTTCGTCATCGGAGATAATAATGAACTAAAAGTTTCCGTACCGGATGCACTGTACAAGATTGTGGTGCGAGAAAAGACGCTAGCAGAGCAAGTCGACTCCGTGCCAGCTGAAAAAGATGACCCCGAAATGCTAGTGTTTTTATATCCGCAGCTTGGGCCTCGATATTATCTTGGCAAAAATGACTATGAACACGAGAAGTATCTAACCACGCTTGCCGAAATCGAAGAACTGACCGGACTGACCTTTGTTACTAATTCACCTAATCGGGAATTGGATGAATTGTCGCTGAAGCGGATTCGGATGAAGCGTTCAAATCATCTATGGTCAGTTGAACCGCCTGCCGATCAACCAGACCTAAAAATATTTGTAAACGCATGTCGTAAGAAGAAATAGCGCACGGTTCTACGTCACTTTCTTTCATAATCTGCTTGTATCTTGCATTATTTTGTCTGTATAGTCGGGCATCATTCGTTCTGTTGGCACACTCCCAAATCGGTCTAACAATTTTCGGCGGGCAATGAATCGAAGATCATCCACTGCAAGGCCTTGTTCGACGAGGCACTCAGCAGAACCACAGGGACTTCGTCACCGACTGCAGGTGAACTGCGACAAGTTGCGCAGACGGCTTCACAAAGCCAGGGATACCCGGGTGGTTGATGTGCGCGGAATATGGTACAGGGGGTACTTACGAAATTGCAGTTTGGAGTGTCAATTTTGGTGTCAAATCACCATTATTGCGGAATTAATTATTTGCAGAATTTCCAGATGCGACGTTGGAATCAACACACTGTTGAAATCTGAAACTGCCTCTTTAGTCCCCGTATCAAGAAAGTTGTCTCCAGTGCACTTTTTTTACAATAACTGTATGCCGTGGAAAGGCGTTTTTCTCTGACAGGTGCGAAGCCTGACTAACAACTGTTGCTCCGGTTGGCAGCGGTTAGGGCGGATCATGGAGGTAAAACATGGTTTGAAGTAATTTAGTTAGAAGGGTCGCCTCGGGCGATTCAGCGTGCATGCTGGCCGGACGCGAGCGAAGGTCGAGCAGGCCTCGAAAAGGAATGATGCGGAAGCTGACCCTGCAGTTATAAGGGGAAAGCCGCTGACGCATTGGGAAGAGAGCAATACGCGCACCGATGTGTTTCCGCTGGGGTAGTGGCACTGGCGTTCTGCGAAAGCTGCCAGCAACAGTTTCCGACATTGTCCTTATTCCACCGCGCCAGTAGTCGACTCTACCCACAAAACAAGCAACTGCCGAAGATGTGCATTATTATGAGAAAAACCACAAATAATAAAATGAAAAACGAGACGAATAAGAATATTTCTTCTGATTCAGATTGGAGCCTTCAAGCAACCGCATATGCTTACCGCGATAGGCACAATGAATCTAACAATATTGTAATGCGAATACTCCAAAGCTCATCGTCAGTAACGGGAATTGCAGGTCGACGAGGTGCAGGTAAATCAAGTTTGGCATTGCGTGTATTAGAGATATGTAAAGAGAGTGACTATTTCACGCAACTTATTCATTCGCCAACAGGTTATGATCCCCGTGAATTTCTCATTTCAGTGTTTCAAAGAACGTGCGATGAAGTTATTCGGCAACTAGATCAAAAGCGTGGGGAGGCGAAGGTATTAACGGAATTGGCCGAAAAAGAAAAACTTCGCCTCACTAGAACTCGCCGTTGGTTGTGGATAATCATATTTATTCTTGTCGTCGGTGTGTTCATCTTTTTGTTAATGGACTGGGGTAAAAGATACGATAGTTTTTTAGACAATAGAATTGGTGTGCTTACTACAGAAATTAATAGTCTTAGAACAGATGTAGCCACAAAAATCGAATCGTTTCTTAAGGATACAGAAACATTGTATCAATCAAGTGCAGAAACGGCCAACGAGTTTCCTAAACAATTGCGCGCAGATTTAGAAAATCTAGTTGACGAATTGAAGAATGTAACGCCGAACGATGATATATTTGAATTTATGAATTGGGAGTTACGGGACATGGCGCAATTGCTGGGCCCGGACAATTTCCTTTTCGATCTCCTGCCTCAGTTCGAAAGATTAAGTGAATTGCATTTTGAACAAACTTTTCTGAAGCGACAACGCTGGATCTCTGTGGAACCTCGACTAGGTGTTTGGGGCATTCCGATATCGAGTCTTGTAAAATTTAATCATATCGTCATTGTTGTGGCTTTTTTTGTTGTAATTTTCATTCTGCTTTACTTGCTCCGATACATCATGAGGCGACTTAAACTTTTAAGAATCGTTAGTCCAGAAGAAGTCGGGTTGCGCTCCGTTGCATTGCAACTCACCGAGCACCTTGCATACCAAACTACAGTATCTACCTCAAAAGAGATGGGGGTATCTGCTTTACGAATTACCTCGAAATTCGGGATTGGAAAAAGTTTGACAACTAGACCATTATCTTTACCCGGGGTGACTGAACAATTTGCTTCATTTCTGGAAAAAATCTGCGAAGTGTATACAGGTGGAGTCGTAATCTGTCTTGATGAGCTTGACAAGATAGCCGATCCCGAAGACCTTGATCAATTATTACGAGGTATAAAGGGAATACTTGGAAGACGGGAAACGCATTTTTTATTCACAGTATCCGAAGATGCCATCATTCGATTTACAACACGGCGGAGGGCAGAGCGAGGAATAGTAGAGAGTGCATTCGAGGACATTACTATTTTGGAGCATATAGACCTCAGGTTGGCTGACTACGTTCTGCAGCCGATGTATCCGCTGCACCTGAGTGGGCACGGAGAAGATGGAAAAATTCACCCGTCTACAAAATTGTTGTGGCTGTTTGGAGGTGGAATTCCAAGAGAGGTGAAGAGGAATGCTCGTGTGTGCTTAGAATTAGACGTACAGCCGAAGGAGAATAAACTGATTGAAGTGTGGAAACTACTGTTTCAACAACGTATCGACGATATGAAATCTTGGGCGGTACGCGTTGAAAGAGACGAGCAAATCACATCGCACTTTTTGTCTTGTTTATATGATTGCGAGAGTAATTTCAAAGAAATGTGTGACTTCAATAGAGAGTGGGTCAGCGGATTTGTGAAAATATGGTTAGAGGATTTTGCTAGCAAATACAGTTTTCAAAAGGTAGAACTATCGAAACGCTCTCCGGCGGATTCAGAAATCTTGATTGAGCAGGAGATGGACGTGTTGATTTACGGTCGAGCGGTGATAGAGCTTGTTATCGGAGGTAGCGCAATGTTATTTGCAGTTGAATGCCACGTCGATGGTGAATTCGCAGAAACATCCACAAATCTTGAAAGGATTTTTGCACATATTCCTTCGAATTTTGGATTTGCGTGGGAAAACATGCATGAATACCTAAAAGCACTAGATGTTTTGTAGTCCGGTATGTGGTGTGTAACCTGAGGTGAAACATTACGAAGTCGTGCTGGCTTTGTTGAAGGACGTGGTAACGCACTTAGTGTCAACGTTCGAAATCAATAAATAACCGAGCAGCAGTCACTGGTGCTTTCGTTGGAGCATGGATTTGCTGGCCGAGGAAATTGCGGTGAGGAAACCCGAAGTTCGAGGATATTTCTTTGTATGGAGGACATAAGCCGTTTAGGACGTGGTGGCCGATAGAGCCAACCCAAGCCTTGTCGGTAGTGTAGTGGCTGTAGATGCCGATTTCTATTCCCCAAAAGCGCTGTTCGAAATTCAAGTGCTTTCATCATGCTTTGTATAGTACGATTGTGTTTGGATATAGTCGCTGTCTGTAGGAGTGTCAATCGCCATTCAAAATTGGCCTTTCTAGGAGTCTGCGCGGTAGGGAATTGGATTCTGGACATTATAGAAATCGAAGCAAGTGGTGTTGGGTTGAATAGACAAAGCGAGCAGAAGTTTGGGTTGATTCCAAATCGAAAGTAACAAAAATAAGTTATGTAAAACAGATAGTTAGGATATAATTCAAGGCATTAGGATTATTTTTAAACAAGGTTTGATTGAGGACCAAGTTACATGCCGATCCGTTTTCGTCGTTATGATCCAGAACAACCGCTGTTGCTGCCATCGGATCTTCGCGAATGGCTGCCCGATAATCACCTGGCGCATCATTTCCGGGATATAGTGGAGCGGCTGAACCTGTCGGCGTTTCAAATTGGCTGAATAGCACAGGAATTGACTTGCAATCGGTAATTCTGGGAGGAAATCCCAAAAATCGAGTGAAAACTGGCAATTCATCATGAATTCTGATGAAATTCTCAAATAGATCATGGTTTTCATCCGAAATTGATTTTCCGAACCCGGATTTAGACTAGTCTAACTTTCTGTAGCGCAGACTTCTAGGAGAAGAGAACTAAAATATAGCGTTTAATTTAGACCTCCGGTCAACTGTAATTCACAAATGGTGGGTATTGGCAATATTTCTGAACTCGTTTCGTTGAAATCACTGATTTTAGTTTTTAATGGATAAGGTTGTTGAGGCTTTAAGAATCTTCGGGTAACCTGCCACTGAATTGTGGAATGCTTTTTCTCAAGATAATCACTGTGACCTTTATTAATCTGAGTAGAGCTTTACAGGGATGAAACCCAAAATCGATACCACGAGAGCATCTCGTGATGGTCATGAATTTCACGAAGCATGGACCTCGCGGAAGGCGCTACAGCTGTTCTGGCCAGACAGCGAACTGGTAGGTATTGCAGTCGAAGGACTGTCACCGGACGATCAGTCTAATGCGTCCAAAGCCACTGTTGAGATTGCGGACATTGCACTCTATTTTGGGCTGTCTCCCAACTTCGAACGCTGTACCCGCAATACCATCACGCAATTCAAGTATTCGATTGCTGACAAAGATAGGCAATTCCGTGCGTTCAACGCCAAAAAGACCATCACCAAGTTCGCCAAAACCTATTCCGATTACATAGAACGTTACGGTGCCCAAGCCGTCTCCGAACGGCTCGACTTCCAGCTTATTACCAACCAACCAATCTACCAGCCCTTGATAAAGGCGATTGAGGCGATAGCTAACGGGGCGTCCCGGACAGGAGATATCAAGAGACAAGCCGACCAATTCATAGCCGCGGCCGACCTTAAAGGAAAATCTCTCACCGAGTTTGTGTCAAAAGTCAGATTTATCGGCCACTGGGGAAGCCTGAAGGCGACTAAAGAAGATCTTGAGAACCTGCTGGTCGACTGGTCGAGTACGAACGATCCCATCGCCCGCGCGAGACTGGGGGACCTCAAGAATCTCGTCAGGGAAAAGGCTGGCCATGCCGGATCGAATCAAAACCTGATAACACATCTTGATCTTCTTGCTGTACTCAAGGTCAGTGATGAGGATGACTTGTTGCCGTGCGAATCGCGGCTGATTGATGTAAAGACCGTCGTTGAACGCGAGCAGATTTCCGAAGCGCTGGAACGGATAGAGACCGCAACGACACCTGTACTGATCCATGCCGCTGGCGGTGTCGGCAAGACGGTCTTTATGGAGAGCCTTGAGTGTCGGCTCGGAGAGACCAGTGAAGTCGTATTCTTTGACTGTTTCGGCGGCGGAGTCTACCGATCCCTTGAGGATGCGCGACATCAGCCTAAGCAGGGCCTCGTTCATATTGCCAACACGCTCGCTTTTCGCGGCTTGTGTGACCCGATATTGCCGGGAACCTCTGATCAGCAAATGCTCATGCGTACTTTCAGGCGACGTCTTGAACAGTGCGTCAACACTATGTCTCGCGTCACACCGGGACGCAAACTCGTAATACTTATCGATGCAATCGATAACGCTGAGATCGCCGCCCGCCAGCGCAGTGAAGACGCATTTCCCATTGAGCTGCTGGAGAGCCTAGATGTTAAGTCGATAGACGGTGTCAAGGTCGTAGTATCCTGCAGGTCACACCGTAAGCCACCCACATGCGCGAAGTACGACGCTTACGAGCTACGCCCGTTTAGCAAGGACGAGACCAGAACCTTTCTGAGGGACCGCCTGAGAGGAATAACTGAAGCGGAGGTTAACGTTGCTCAGGCCCGGTCTGGAGGCAATGCACGCGTACTCGACTACTTGCGTCTCAGCGAGCACGGGGTCCTTGATGACTCTGAGGTTAACAAGCCACTCATACTTGAAGAGCTTATTCAACAGAGAATTGACGATGCACTCACCACTACTATACAGAGGGGCTACGAGCAGGATGATATCGACGCATTCCTCGCCGGACTGGCTGTGCTTCCCCCGCCGGTGCCTCTTGATGAATATGCCGGCGCCCTTGGCATTGAACTTAGCGCTGTTCAGAGTTTTGCATCAGATTTGGCGCCCTTGCTAGAGCGCACGAACCAGGGACTGACATTCAAGGACGAACCCACAGAAACGCTCGTCCGCGAACGCTACGCATCGTCCAAGGAGCCACTTAAGCGAGTCGCCGAGAACCTACTCGCCCGGCAGAACGAATCTGTATACGCGGCGCGCTCACTTCCGGGTCTGCTGCATGAACTTGATGACGGTGAGCACCTCTTTTCCCTAGCGTTCGATGACCGTATTCCTACCTCCGTTACAAGTACAGTGGGTAAACGGAATATCCGCTATGCACGGCTCAAGGCCGCGACACTCCATGCTGCGATCAAAACGGATTACGATCGGCTCGTGCGACTGCTTATAGAGCTTTCCACTATCGCTGTCGTTGATCAGCGTGGTGCCCATTACATCCTAGCGAACCCTGATTTAGCCGTGACGTTAAACGACACCGACACGATGCGCCGTCTGTTCGAAACGCGCTCAGGTTGGCCAGGTGCCCGTCACGCGAGACTTGCCATCGCCAATACGCTCGCCAGCGATTCAGCAGAAGCTTATCGTCATGTGCGTACAGCTCATGAGTGGGTCGACCATGAAAATCGTAACAGGGAAGTCAGACTACATGGGGATAGCTACGAACGCCTTGATATCACCGCCTTACCGTTCTTCATGATTACGAATGACCGTGCTAAGAACGCAGTTTCGTACCTGAGTCGCTGGTACGACTGGTATGCGTTCGAAGTATGCGAGCATCTATTCGACTACTCGCACCACGCTCAATCTATAGAAGTGCAGTCCAATCAGCAGTTCAATAGCTTTGTTGACGGCCTGACCGCACTCGGGCATATCGCGGCGGCATTGTCATTCTCGAAGTTCTCGAAGCCGAAAACCAAGGAACTCGTCCAAAAGCTGTCAAAGCGATGCCGTGCGGAAACAAAGCTCCAGCTGCCCAGCGCGTTCACTCGAGACCGCACCTACAATATCGAAGACGGGCTGAGAAAATCGTCCGTCCTGGCCCTGACACTTGGATTAAAAAGTGAGGCCCTCACAATATCGTTGCGCGCCCGACACGGCCGGCCAGACATTTGGTATTTCCGGGACTCGTTACATAGTGGCGACATCTTCCGTTTCACCTTCCGGGTGGCGCTCGTTGCAGCAGCCAAAGGCATCGATATTCACGAAAAGGACCTTCTCCCCAAGGATCTTGTACCCATTTTCACGCACATTCCGAAGCGCCTCACAGGCAAGAACTTTCGCGACAAAGCCAAACACAAACTTTCGAAGATTCCACTCAAACCACGCGAAGGCGACCCAAAGCAGGCACATCCGCACGCGATGACCTACGACGAGAAACAAAGCGCTGAACGCTTTCTTGATCTTCGACTGAAACCACTGGTCTCCCTAACCAGAGCGCTTTCTTCAGCACTTTCGGCTACACCAAGACAGATCGACGAGAGATTTGTCCTGCTCGTCGAGGAGTGGGAGAACGCCCGCAAATCGAACAACCCTTATCGTACGGACGATTTGGACTCCTTCTTTCAGTTTTTCGGCCTTGAGGTCACGCTATTTGTTCTCTGGACGCGCGAAGAACTCCAAGAAGCATCGATTCAGCGCTTTCTTACTGCTGTTCACGCTCATAACGTGGATTCGGCCAATCATCTCATTCAGATTATTGCGATTCTTGCGCGCAGGTCGCCCCTGCAGACTGTAGCCGGCGAACAAGCAGTCAAGGCTAGTACTCTCATTCGGGGCGAGGACGAAGTCACCTACCGTGCGGACCTATACGCCGATCTTTCCCGCGCAATGCTGCCCGCAAGCCCTGAAGAAGCCTCCCACTACTTTCGGGAAGGGCTTGAGCAAATGGATGCTATCGGCTCCGGCGACTATGAATTCACCAACGAGCTACTTCTGTTTGCATCGACGATCAAAGGCGGCGAGCTGGAGGAGCGTGATTTTCACACGCTCAGTAACATCGCAGAACTTAACTTAGGCGAAGAACCCGAGAAGTTCTTCTGGGGCGCCTATGGCCGCGGTCTCGCCAAAACCGCTGGTCTGCGTGGGCTGGCGAAGCTCAGCCGCTGGGATGACCGCACCCGAGTCTCGCTTGCCAATACGCTTCGTCCTTACCTCATCGGTTTGCTGGACTACGACAAAATTGCGCCACGCGATGCCATCGCTCTCAACAGGCTGGCAGACCCAGTCGAATATATTTACTCGGATACGCAGGAGTTTGCTGAGGCGATTCGCAAGCGGGCCGGCCCCGACCCTGAAACTGTGATCGCCCTCATTGAGCAGTTTCGGGACGACAATCCTGGCACATGGATGGAAAGCACGACAGCTAAACTCTCCACTCTCGCCGACGAAGCACTAGGTCCTTCATCGGACCTCGCACACTTTTTGTCGGTAGCCTTGCCGCATCAAACGTGTATACGCGATACGCTCAACGACCAAAGAAATGACAGTGGGCTGCCGGACGCCCGCGCACGTCTCCGTCTCAAGCAACTCGACCAAAGCAACCAGAAAGCCCTTGACCACATCATAGCGAACACAGATCCGGATAATGAATCCTCACTCATTCAGGCTATCGCGGACTTCAATGAACTAGAGGACATACACGATCTAAAGGATGGGTTTTTCGCCGCGCTACGCAAGAAACTCAGCTATCCGAAGCGGGGCGACTATCTCAGACATGTATGTGCGCTTGAGCATCTCTTTTACTACTGGAAGTTCGCCGAACTCAAACAGGCGAAGGATGCCTGGTCAAGTTCATCAGCAGGGCTCGATGACGTTTTCAGGAGTCTCGCGGTTCCCCTCATTAATCTTCATGCCGATGACCTGATAAGTTACGACAGAATCTCCAGCTCGAGTATCAAGGAAATTTCGGAGCTTACTGGCGTACCCATGGCCGACCTAGTCCTAGAACTCATCAAGAAATTTGCTCGGCCAGGCAGCAGCATACCAGGCGCAATATGGCTGGCCATTGCGTCAATTGTCTGCCCACAGGCCCGTGAAGGGCACGGGCAGGCCGCACTTTCACGATTGTTACGCAGTGATGCCGCCACCCTTGCCAATAATGTCCCGGACGGTGTGTGGGAGCAAGGGCTTTACGCAGACTACGACTTCACACAGATCGCCACCGGTCTTATCTGGCGTGCCCTCGGTTCTCCGGAAGCGTCGTGCAGATGGCGTGCTGCCCACTGCATGCGCGACTTCGCTGCATGCGGGAGTTGGGGCGTTATCGATGCGCTCGTTGAGAAATTCAGTACGACCACAGCCGGACCGTTACAGGCAGCCGAACTCAAGTTCTACTACATGCATGCACGGCTCTGGCTCCTGATAGCGCTTGCACGCCTGTCGCTGGACTATCCCAACCGGATCGCCAAATACAAGGATGATTTGCTCTATATCGTCTCTGAGAGCAAGCAGCCGCATGTTCTTATGCGACATTTTGCTGCCCGGTCACTCCTCGCCTGTGTTAATGCCCGTACGCTTAATTTACCCGATAAGATTCTTACATGCGTTTCCTCCGCTGATGATTCACCTCATCCCCGCTTAAAGAAAGAAGTCAGGCCGTATGACAACTTCTATAGCGAGCGCCCAAAGGGTGATTCGCAGTTTCATCTCGACTATGACTTTGAGAAATACCAAGTAGACAAGCTTAGCCAGATATTCGGCAAAAATTGCTGGGAAGTCACCGACATGATGTCCTCAATTGTGAATGCAATCGAGCCAGGTATCACAAGCATGTATGAAACAGGCGGGCGAGAGAGCCAGTACGGACGCACTTCGCACATTATGACGGATCGCTTCCACGGTTACGGTCAACAACTGGGCTGGCATGCACTCTTTCTTGCAGCAGGCCAGCTTTTGGCGTCTTTCCCCGTCACGGATGACTATGACTATTGGTACGACGATCCATGGCATGAATGGTTTGGACGATGCCTTCTTTCCCGAAATGACGGACTCTGGCTTTCGGACGGCACGGACAGAACCCCTCTCGATACCCAGCAAATCCTCCTTGAGCCTAGGAAGAAGGAACGCGCCGTCACGGGTGATCAGGCCAAGATTTTGTCCTTGGTTGGCATCAGCGAGGATCGGCTCGGCAAAGAGTTAGTCGTTGAGGGTAGGTGGCATTCCGCCGATGATATTCGCGTAGAAGTGAGATCCGCCTTGGTATCGCCGAAACAGGCACTGCAATTTGCTCGCAAGCTGGTACGTGAAGACCCGATGACAGTCTGGCTTCCTGTATACTACGACAGCGAAGAAGACAACGAATACCTTTGCAACGAAAAGAAGAGCTATGCGCCATGGATAGTCTGCCCGTCGCGCGAATCTCATCTAGATAAGCACGATCCATACGGCGTGTCGGTAGCCAACGAGAGACCCCGGCTCGCCTCCACATATACCACGCTGTGCAAGTTGACATGTGATGATCCGTTCGGTAGGGAATGGCACAATAACCGCGGTACCTTATGCCTTCATGCGCAGGCGTGGGGTCGGGGTGAGGAGGACCACGAGAAAGGACCGAATCCAGGACTGAGACTATTTTGCCGACGTAATGTACTGAAGAAAATCCTTGTAACACACGACCAGAACCTGCTCGTGCTCATAAAATTGCAGCGCTATGAAAAACAATATCAGGGTGAAAGCCGTTATACGCACTCAGTTGGGGTTGCCCTAATTTCAAAATCACTTGATGTAAGTTATTTCAAGGGACATCCTACCATTTGTAAATAGCTACTACGGGTTATTAAACCCGCCCCTTTAGCAGTAAATAATCTATGCAGCGAGTTCATGTTTGAGGTAATTGTGGTAAAACAACTGTTGGTTTTTTAGCATGGTGCAGGTGACTTTGAGAAGGCGATCTGCAACGCTGCGCAAAGCTCTTGTGTGCCGATGTCCACGAGCGCGAAGAGCGGTGTATTTGGCTTTGCTGACAGGATCATGCTGGACCGCTATTTGAGCCCAGTAGTGGACGGCTTGCTGCAGCCGGGGATTCACTGCGTGACGCCGCACCACGAAACAAAGTTTACCGGAACGCTTGGTGACGGGCGCCGCACCGCACAGCGCCCGCAGTGCGTTATAATCCCGCAACTGCAGAACATCTGAAGCTTCTGCAAGCAACGTGGCGAGGACGATTTTGCCCACACCTGGTATGGAGGACAAGATTTCCACGTCACGTTGCCGCTGTATTGCTTCTGGGTCGTCCTGTTCTCGAAAGGACTTGTCGTATTCATCAATCAGCCGATCCATTTCACGTTGGGTTTCTTTGAGTTGCCGAATCACGACTGCCAATCGCTCGATGACGCTTTTGAGTTGAAACACTGCCCCTTGGGCGGTTGCCGCCGCTACCGCTACTGACGGTGCAGTGAGGCACTGCTTGACGGTTTTAGCATCAATGCATCGGATACGATGCTTTTTCAACAGCCGTTCAATGCTGCTCAGTCGCAGGCGCTTCGCCTTGTGCGGTGTTGGCGCCAACATCCACAGTTCCAACACCCAGAGTCGGCTCAGACCGTTACTAATCTCCAGGAACTGCGGGTAATAGCGCCAAAGAATATCACGCATCTGGTTGTTCAGACGCACCTTGTCTGCTGTCAACTGTCCATGGAGACGCGAGCAGTCGCGTAGCATCACCACTTCGGGCATCTGCGCATCCAGACGTCGCAGGTGATTGCGGTCTAATCGCACGGTTTCGGCCAACACACGCGCATCGAGACGATCGTCCTTGGCACCTGCCAGGCTGAAACGATCCCGGTAGCGGTCCAACTGTTTGGGATTGATCGAATACACCACAAATTCACGCCCCATCAGGCTCTCCACTACCGGACCTCGCGGTGTTTCAATCGCAACACCCACTTTGTGCGGCGAGCTCTGAGTCGTTCGTACAATCCAATCTGCCATCTCCGTCAATCCCATGCCGCAGTGCTTGAAACTTCGCTGCGCACATACTTTTCCCTTCATGTCCACCACGCAGACCTGATGATTTGTCGAACTCCAGTCCACACCAACAAAGAAATCTAACTGATCCATTTCAATTACTCCGTATTGATTAGTTCAAAAAACGGGCCGCCGCAGTGCTGATCTATCCCTGTACTGGTGCTCATAGGCACAAACATCCTACTGGACCTCCATTGCAGCCAACGATCGGGGCACTGTTCCCTTGAAGGTGCTCAAGACACAGGGCGATATTTGGTACTCCCGATCGCGTGCCCAACCTGATCCGGATTGAACCAGGTATTCGGTGATATTGTAGGGAATCCTGCCTTCGCGTTTCCGATCCAACAGTTCCCTCTACGCTACGCTTCGAGGGAACTGTTGGATCAAAACACTTTCTCATAAAATAATTGTTGTTAAATGGTACAGGGCGAGTGAATCACCTACACAATTTCCGTTATTGATTAGAGTCTTTTTTGTTCATGGTCTACTTTTCAGTTATTTGTGTAGCAAATTATTCCAACCACACCAATAGTTAACAATCCCATTTGAACAAATGTGTCATGACTTTGTACATTGTGGCGTCTGGAAATCACTCAGCATTTGTCAGTGCTCACTGAAATTCGTTCTGTAATATCTTTAATCCCAGTTACTGCAGCTTGCGCACCACCAACCCGATTGAATCGACGTTTGCGACGATTCGTCATCGCACGCGTCGCTCGAAAGGGTGCTTAAGCCGAAAGAGGGATGCTGTGTATGATGTTCAAGCTGGGTCTGTGTGCGCAACACAACTGGCGCAGGTTGCGAGGATTCAAGCAACTCGGGAAAGTGATAGAAGGAGTATACATGTCAAAGAGGAAGCTACATGGAAACTACGCAGCTCTACTACGTAACCAACCGTCGCCACACTCGACGTAGTCGGTGGAAACCTAACGGATTTGGGAGCGAACCGAGTAAAGATAGTACCGAAAATCTCCGTTTTGGAATAGTAAAATTCGCTTTCGATGAAAATGCGGTAACGGAGTATCTGACCGACGAATGTTGATTTGGCATCGGTAATGGTAAGGGACTTGCAGACTACTTTTTGGATAAATTACAATATGGTCAGTCATCAAATTCTACCATCGAAGCAATTCGTGAAAACCTCGAACCAAAAGAGTACGAATCTAGTCAGGCCAAACGAAAACTCGGTTCCGCCCGTGCATTCGTAGAACTACAGAATAAGATGAACAGTGGCTATGATGTGGTAATTTTCATTCATGGATTCAACGTAAATTGGTGGGAGGCGATTCATCCGGTTTCAGCTTGCAGTTCACAATTAATCGGCACAATGGAAACGATAAGGAATTCAACAAAACGAAACCAGTGCAGGTCGTATTATTTACTTGGCCATCAGATGGACTTGTGATCCCATACTGGTCATACTTTTCCGATCACAGTGATGCCAAAATCTCCGGCTATGCTTTGGGACGCGGCTTTCTAAAGTTACGGGACCATCTCATTCACGCACGACGATTTGTCCGGCAGGAAAGCGAAGATTTCTGTCGTCAGTCAATTCATCTTTCATGTCATTCCATGGGTAACTATGTACTGCAAAACGCCCTTGTCAGAACCACGGAGTTTTCTGTGGGCAGCAAGCCACCACGAATCTTCGATTAGATATTTCTCTGTGCAGCGGACGTTGCAGACGATGTATTGAACCTTGGAGAACCCATGTGTCGTCTTCCACAAATGGCTAGGAATGTAACCATATATCACAATAGAGGCGATTTAACAATGCCAGTGTCTGACTACACTAAGGGTAATACAGACAGACTGGGCTGGGACGGTGCAGACAAGCCTTCAGACTTGCACAGCCGAGTGCATCAAGTGGATTGCAGTGGAATAGTAACCGGCTTTATAGAACACAGCTATTACCATTGTGACCGCGTCAGTGATGACATCCGCCTAAGCATCGAGGGGATGCCTCCTGACGCCGAATCCCGCGACCGGGAACCAGTTCGGCACGGTTGGCCGAATGTTTGGCGTCTTGCTTAAGCGGCATGTAGATTAACGATACATTTGAATAGTTAAAAATATGCTTAAAGGAACCTATCACAACGCTTATGATCGAATTATTGTTGGAGTGATTCTGTTAATGCTTGTTGCGATTCTAACTCTATTAGCTCTCAATCTTTATGCTCAGTACGACAATTATCAAGATGCTATGAGAAAGACATTTGAATTTGCGGAGGATGCTGCAATGTCTTTAAATCATTCAGCAGTCCTAGCATATTCCCGCGCTTGGGATTTTGCTGTCGCAAAAACCTCCACACTTTTTCTTGCATTTCTAACAATTTTCACCGGAGGGCTTTATGTTCTTCGAGTGGGTGAAACTAAGTTTGAGCTAATGGGCGAATCAATTGGATTTCGAGGAATACTTTCAATCAGTTCTCCTGGATTAGCGATGATGGCGTTGGGTGTCATAATTGTAGGGCTTGTACTATTAACGAAATCAAGTGTAGAATATTCACAACCTCAATCGTTTTATATACAATCAGAAGAAAATGAAATTAGTCAAGGTAGCCCAACGGAATGAAAATTATGAAAAAATTGACTATCGCTTGTATTTTTTGCCTAATCTCTTCAGGTGCTTCTTCGAACAATCAACACTTGAATCCTGCTCAGAAATTTAGTATTTGGACACAACTTACACCTGTGGGGGAATCATTTAAGTGTCAGTTGGTTGAAAATGAAAGTCAAATGTTAAAGATTTTAAGCTGGGCGGGATGGGATATAGATGCTAATATTCCGAATATAAATTGGAGTAGTAATGCCGCTATTATCATTGCACCACCTAGATATCATGAAAGTAGAGAGGCAAAAGTTCATGGGTTATTTGCTCGTGGCAACGAGTTAAAATTGGAATATTCCTTGATGGGTGAGTTAAATACAGGAACTCGTACAAAAATATTGAAGGATGGTAGTGTAATGATGAGTATGGGATCTTCGCTTCCGAGTCAACCAATAACGATAGTAGTTTCCTACAACAAAAACTTGGCTACCAATCGAACGATCTATTGTGTAAACAAGAAATTCAAAAAAAAGGGGTCTAAAATGAAACCAAGTCATTAGGCAACCATTCTAATTATGGATTTGAGTTAATATTGAACGCCTTTTGGCGTTAGATGAGAATCGGATTCGGAAAGAGCTATACCCGAAAGTAGTGCGTGGGGTGAAATCACGCGGCTACCTAGTTGTCAAACTGCTTCGTCTCAATCCCGTCTTTGAATTGTATACCTTCTATCACTTTCCCAAGTTGCCGGAATCCTCGCAACTTGCGCCAGTTGTGCTGCGCACACAGACCCAGCTTGAACATCATGCACAGCATCCCCTTTCGGCTTAACCCATCTTTGCCATTTTTTTAAATTGTGACAAGAATATCCTTTTATTTTCAATTACTTGATTTTTTACCACCAGGCGTTAGGTCACTACTTTTGTAACACTTAACTCCTCACGGGGCCAACACTCAATGCGCTGGTGCCGATTCAGTTCCACTTTCAGCGCCGATAGCAGCCGACGTTGCTCAACACTGGCATCACTGTTCTGACGAACACGGATCTGCTGACCATTGGCTTCATCCATCACCGTCGTCAGCCGATGCAGGGTCGACAGCTTGTTGCGAACCGTATTCCAACTTGAGCGCACACCATTGCCTCGCAGCATCAGTCGTAAATAATGCACCGCCTGATAAGCCACAACCGAGATGAACAGATGCGCCGCCACCCGTGATTTGTTGTGATGATATATAGGACGCATCCCCAACTCCGACTTCAGAGTGCGGAATGTCGCCTCCACTTCGCTCAACGTCCAATATAGACGAACAATGCGTTCATCATCCCAGTCACTGAGCGAGGTGCGAAGTAAATAGTCGGCCCTGAAAAATTCATTTATCCCGTGGTTGGAAGCAATTGAGTCGCGAACGAATTTGTTGATCGACTCTGTAACCCTCGTGCACCGGAATTGAATTCTGTGATGAGACGATTTGCCCCTCCCAACAGCGTATCGACGCCCAAAACCGTCCCCAAAAATCGAGACAAAAAAACCTCAGGCGCTTCAATATCAAGCGTAAATTATGTCCTGCACAGCACAGCAGCACGTTCATCTGATCACCGAGCGTGCCTTTGAGATAATTGCGACCCAGCAATCCATCGCTCTTCAGGTGACCAATAATCGGTTCAATCGCCTGTCGACGTTTCAGGCTTCGCTTTAACCGTTGCGTGGTGATGCCTCGATTCTGACCGGAAATATACACTTCGCTTAGACTTTCGCCATGCCCCCGATAACCCCGATCCACAAAAACCTCATCTATCCGCTGCCCGCTCATCCGACGTACCTGCTGCAGTGCTCCAGTCAAAGTATGTCCATCATAAGGGTTACCTGATAAGGCCATCGCGCCGACCACGAAGTTACTCTTGTTGGTCGCCGCGATACTCACCTTCACTCCAAACTCATAATGCTTATGAGCTTTGCCCTTCGCAAGGCATTCCACTTCCGGAGCATGCAGGCTGTAGAGTTTGTTCCTGTCGTGTTGTTGCTGCTTCAACAACCGATGCGCTAACCACAGTTCCTCAGCAAACTGCCCTTGTCGTGTGGGGTCTGACGCAATCTTGCGTTCGATATCGCGAACCACACGTCCCAAATAGGTTCGCAGTGTCTTGACATCTTGACATCGCGACGCATTCGACGATATTGCCGGGCATGGGCATATTTATTCGCTTTGAGTAACGCTTTCGGTCCTTTTCGAGCATAACTCTGGCGAAGCACCACGGCATGTCTTCGGCATAAACGAACCAGCCGCTCACGCGAGCGATTCAATAACCTGCTGTCGGTCGGATAACTCACTGCCTTCTCCTGTACCGTGGTATCCACCGTCACTCTTTTAAGATGCGATGGTTTCACCACTTTACATGTCACTCCAACAGTCACTGTGAGCTGTAGAATCAACTCACAGCCACTTTCGCCAATGCGCTTTCGATAACGCGTCATACTGCTCGGGTCAATCGGAGGTTGATGCTGGAAATAGACCTCGCCGCAAAACTTCTGCCAGTAAGGATTCTCCACCCATCTGTCTACCACTTCCTCGTCAGACATGCCGTACAAATGCTTCAGCATTTGCAGACCGACCATCAGGCGAGTGGGTTTGCCGGGGCACCCCTTGTTCGGGCAATACAGGGATCCGAAGCTTTCGTCGAACACCGACCAGTCGATCATCTCGGCCAGGCAGTAGAGTTCGTGATTGCGGTTGACGATGTTGTCCAGTTGCAGTCGGAACAGGTCGAACTGGGTTTGATTTGAAGGTTTTTCGGGGACCATTTTTCACTCCGAAATTGCAAGGAATTGACTATGATTTATAACACTACCTGCAATATCAGAACAGTGATTATGGAATATTATATTAATATAAACAGCATGTTATGTACTATTTATTGATTATTCAGGGACGACTAAATACGAACCGGCATGATCATCTCGCACCTGGTGTTTGTGATTGCAAGTCCAACTCACGGCAATGGCATTGCGTGCCTTGTCGTGCGCTTTCACCACAATGTCATACTGAGCGCTGACGCGCCCGGCTCAGCATTGAACGCTCGGTCTTTTGTCTTGCCGCACTATGCACACACAGCTGTACCTGACCTTTTTCGTCTTCATCCAAACGCCAGATCCGGATTCGCTCTCGGCTGCTGTTCACCGTTTCCACATCCGGGTCTGTGTGTCATTACCAGTTTAAATTCCAGTACTATTGATCTTGCTTCATTGAGAGCTTAAGCTCTCAATGAAGCAAGGCCGATCGACCGGGAGCAACCATTTAAATTCCTGCGCCTTGAGCGCCTGGTGGGGACATGTGCCCCGGTTGATCGCCGCGATGGATGCCCCGTAGATAGTTTGTGCCCTTGAGCACCGGTACTGGAACCGGCAAGCATCGCGGCAGGTTTCAATATAAACCAAACCGGGGAGAATGCACCCATGAATGATCAACGAGTTGAAGTGTATGCAGGCATCGACTGGGGCTCCCAGACACATCAGGCTTGCGTGTTGGATAACCACGGCAAGCGGCTGGGCGAGCGAAGTTTCGCTCATAGTGGCGAAGGCATCGGCACTCTGTTGCGGTGGCTCGGCGAATTCGCTGGCGGCCTCGCTTCACAGGTACGAGTCGCCATCGAGGTGCCGCACGGGCCGGTGGTGGAAAGTCTGCTGGCCGCAGACTTTGCGGTGCATTCAATCAACCCCAGGCAACTGGATCGGTTCCGCGACCGGTTCAGCCCGTCCGGTTGCAAGGATGATCGGCGCGATGCCGAGGTGCTGGCCGATTCGCTACGTACCGACGGACACTGCTTTCGGACACTGCGGCCAGCCAGCCCGCAGGTGATGCGTCTACGCAGTTGCTCGCGCTTGCGCGAAGAGCTGGTCGCCGAGCGCACCCGGTTGATCAACCGGATCCGCCAGAAACTGTGGAATTATTATCCGCAGTTCAGCGAGGTGATTGGCAACCGGTTGCAGTCCTGGCATCTGGAACTATGGCAACGCGCACCGACTCCGCAAGCCGCTGTCGATCTGCATGCGAATACCATCCGGGCCATTTTGAAGCGCCATCGAATCCGGCGCTTGAATGCCAAGCAGGTGCGACAAATGCTCCGTTTCAGGCCGTTACTGTTGGCTCCAGTCACCGCCGAAACTCACGCCGAGCACGTGGCCAGCCTCGTGGAACGGCTGCAGCTGGTTGAGCGCCAGATCGTCGAAACTGAAACAAAGCTTGAGCGTCACATCACCGAGTTTGCCGAGGTGCCGCGCCCGGAAGATGCGGATGCTGCGTTAGAGGATCCACAACGTCCAAATGACACGCAAATTCTGCGCTCCATGCCCGGCGTCGGCTTGACCGTGGTTTCGGTGCTGCTTTCCGAAGCGCATGATGCACTGGCGCGCCGTGACTATGAATCGCTGCGCTGTCTGAGCGGTGTCGCTCCGGTCACCCGTCAATCTGGAAAAAGCCGGGTGGTGCGAAGGCGGCACGCAGCCGACCGGCGCTTGAGCGATGCCCTGTACCACTGGGCGAGAATCGCTATCCAGCGGGATTCGACCAGCCGCGCCAAATACACCGCTTGTCGAGCCCGCGGGCACTCGCACGGCCGCGCTCTGCGTAGCGTCGCAGACCGGTTGCTTTATGTCGTCTGTGCCATGTTGCGCAACGCCTCAGTCTATCAGCCGCAGCCGGCCGCGCCAGCACCATAACGAACGATTTCAATAATCGTTTGCCAGCGGCACAACGCACCGATCTTTTGGACTCACCGAAATGAGCAGTACTGACAATGCTTTAAAAAAATTTGACAAATGGTAGATAGTCCCCACTTTGGAAGACAAAAAGATTAGCTGTTCGGACCGCTAGCGGACCGAACAGCTAACCAGTCATGTCCGGCTTCATCCAGCCACTTCAGATTCGCCTCGGTGCACAGACCCGCATCGATCACCACCGTCAGTGACCCACCACCGGCTCCGAGACGTTCAACCGCCCTCGCCAGTGTCGTCGGTTCCGACACATTGCCCGGCAATACCTCACAGCGACGAACCAATCCGCTTTCATCCAGACACAGGCCCAGCGTCACCAGCGGACAGTCATGGCGCTTTTGTTTCGAACGTCCGAACTGTCCCGGCGACAGATGTGCCTGCCCGCTGAAGTAGGTGTTGGTCAGGTCATACAGCATCACGCTGAAGTGTGTTTGAACAGTTCACACTGACGCTGATACATGGCCCTTTCAATGGCCTCGCGGTGACGGTACATGACATCGGCTGAACGATACAGCGCACCGAGCTTGAGCTGTGACATGGAAAGACCCAGCAGCTCGCATAACGCGCTGTCATCACACAGCCAGCGAAACGATTCGCGTTCGCTTGATGGATGCACCATGCGTGCCACCACCTGGGCAATGGCCAGTTTGCGTCGTTTTTCCTGGATCCCCAGCGATGGGAGCAGTTCTTCGAACTTTAACTGTTGCAGCGCATGCAATGCAACGGTTTCACCACCGATGCTGCGCAGTTGTCGGTGGTGCATGGATTTCAGATCAACACCATGGTGCTGTGCCTTTTGTGCAGGTTTGCTCGGCGACAGCTGCGCATTGATGCGCTCGGCCAGCCGGGCGATAGGTTCGGGGAATGACAGCAGTTGCGAATTGGTGGAACGCTGCGCTTCGATGGCGGCGATCAGTTCGTTCCATTGTTCACGCGGCAAGCTGAAGTCGGAACCGAGGTTGAGCAAGGTGCGCTGTCGCACCTTGTCACCGATGCGAACCGACTCGACCAGGCGAAACGCGAAGTAGTCGGTTCCGTTTTTGGTTCGGGTTTTGGCAACAAAAAGAAATTAGAATCAAATAAAAACAACACGGTAGGATTTGGGGGCAGCGGTAAATTGCCCCAAATCAGCGTTTTTCAGCGGTAAAATGGAAAAGATGGGTTAAGCCGAGTGCCGGAAAACTCCACGCTCGGTTTGATGAGCGGCTACTGGAAACGCAGAGATGGCTTAGATTGAGGCACTGGCATCTTTGCGAAAGCTACCAGCAAAACAGTTTTCCCCATTGTCCTAATTCCACCACGCCAGCAGTCGACACTACCGCGTTCGTTGCGGGAACAGTTTAATGCCCTATGACACTTCGTATGAAAACAGTTGTTGCTGTAGTTTTTGTTTTATATGGAATTAAAGGACGCTTTGTGTAATATTCACAAAACTTCGCGTAATACCCTATTGTTTATTCTGAACCGACAATCGCAATGCTGGAAGCAGAACTGATGTTCTTTGGCTTTGCCTGGGCTGATGGAAACGAAATGACATCAACCTACCCAGATAGTCTGATTGTCTCGCACATATCGAGAATCAGCAGTAAATATTTTTGCAATTTTTGATCGACAGACAACTTCTGAGACAGACTCGACACGCGAGAAACGTAGATTTACTTCCAAAAATTCAGGGTCAACCATATTCTTGTGATAGTTCGAGGTCGCCATCTGATTCGTTGAAGGTACCAGTATATCGGCACCCTTATAGTATTTATGGTTGATACTATTGGGAAGTGACGCTAGGAGTGGCCAGCGTTGCACCTGTGATTAACGTTTGCTCGCAGACAAATTGGCGCGGGACACGAAAGACTGTAAACACCGCATGAATTTACGTTTGCCAGATAAAGGAGAATATTGAGCGATGAAAGAATTTTTTCAATCGGATTTTAATTCTGCTCGGACTAAGGCTTTTGGCCGTTTTGCTTCCAGCAAGAATCGGCTACTTTCGATTTAAACGGGTTCATAGTTGCAACTGATTTGATCGATTGGATTGAGAACCCAATTAGGACATGAATTGGTGCCAAATTAAAATATAATTCATTGAATCTCAACAATAATTCAAAGAATTCGTAAATCGTACGTCAACCGTCTGAAAAATTTACTGGATGTTTAGCCGAGGAAGTGAGTATCGGGAATCTTTCTGATTTTTTGAATTTGTCCCAATTGCGTTCTCTATTCGTAAAGCTGAGTACTCTAGACAAAAAGTTTGACAATATATTATGAATACTCCTAAGCGAAACCACTTCGTACCAATTATGCTGTTGAGTCGATTTACTGATGATTCTGGATTGCTATATTGGTATCTAAAGAATGGTACTAACAGAATAGTTACTCCAAACCTCATAAACATATTTGTTGAGAATCACCTTTACACTACTAGGAATAGCAGTGAACAACTAGATGCATCCATTGAAAAGCAGTTCACTGAATTGGAGGGTGAATTTTCTCCTATTCTTGAAAAACTAGTCGACGATGCAACAAAGAATGGGCTAATTTACTCCCTGAATGATAGCGATAGGAGTACATTCGTGAACTTCATACTCTATTTGTGCAGGCGTACTCCAGCTAACCGCCCATTTGTTGAACAGGGAATGTCGAATAAAATTGATGAAATTCCAAAAGCTTATGAAGAATTTAGAGGTCGGCCATGTACAACGGAAGAACTCGAGTATGTCATAGGGCTGAAAAACCAGTATGGCGTTCACGACGTTTTCGCTAAATTTTCTGGAGTAAATCCGAAAAAATCCCTAGTAAAAAAGATGATGGATGTATCCATCCACATCGGCGTAATTCCATATCAAAATGAGAATTTCATCATTGGAAGCAAACAGATAGAGAAATTCAACGAATGGATTCCCTTAGATCGTAAAGTTGCCTTTAAATTTACTACTCTTCGCTTTGGATCGGATAAATTGACGTATTTCAAAGATAAACCAGATATCCTACGTATTAATGCGTCTATAGCAAAACGGTCATCCCAATTTGCGGGGCCTAGCGAATATTTAATCAATCCATTGATCAATCCTTAATACGTTCGTTTTACTATTCTCCGTTGCCTGACCAACATCTACATGTGTTGCTTCATACTGGGATGGTAGTAATTGAGTTATGCTAGACGGTTCTGTGCGAAAATTGTCAATTCGTAGATTAGTATTGCATTCTTGGCAAGGTGTCAGTGGTGGAAATGACCCGATGTTTGTGATGCCCTGAAGAGTCATTGGGGTTTTATCAATTAGTCAGATCCTGAAACAGTTGATCAAAGAATTGCTCTCGTCAAATACAAGTTTCGTGAGCGTGTCCAACGCGCATTAAAGTACCGGAATTTCCGAGGTTTTAATATTAAGCAAAGACCAGGAGGGAAAATATCATTAACCTGAAAACTATCACATAGGCAGAGGATCATGAGGCCGTTACGTCAAGCCCTGTGTCTCTGAAAGCGGTTCGCAAAAACTCCGCGAGATTCAATACGCCTTTGCCTTGTGTATACTCGGTACAGTAGCAGAGGGCGTAAAATCAGCCTTTGATAGAGAAGTGTGATTATGACACCACGTTGAAATGGGAAATAATTTGGTCGTGTTTGATGTAATCAGTTGTCTCGTAACTTTGCTACGGCACACATTAACATTAAACTGGAAAATTCCAAGAAAGATAGATGATCGCTGCAAAACACTTACTTGCGCTATTACGTAGTCACATTGACAACGACGACGAACAATTTCTGTCCGTTGCGCTCCAAGTCGCTGCAAGTGAAGCGCGTAAAGGCCATGGCAAATTAGCTACTCAGTTGCGTGACATCGTTGACGAAGCAAGGTCAAAGTCCACCAAGAACGCGAACTGCCCAGTGCCGCTTGCCCAGCCTAGGGGTGATCTCGGTGTTCTCATCTCCGCGAGTTATTCTGATTCCCGCCTGAGCAGTATGATCCTTTCCAGCGAACTAGAGAATCAATTGAAACGCATTGTCTTTGAGTACCGCCAACAGCATCGGCTTCAGGCTCACGGATTGTCCCCGCGACGCAAGATTCTCCTAATTGGCCCCCCTGGGTCTGGTAAAACGATGACAGCATCCGCCCTAGCGGGGGAATTGTCCCTGCCTCTCTTCACGGTCGTGTTTGAAAGTCTGATTACTCGATTCATGGGTGAGACAGCATCGAAACTGAGGCTTATCTTCGATGCAATGGCGGAGACGCGCGGCATTTACTTATTCGACGAGTTTGACGCAATTGGGTCTAGGCGCGCACAGAGTAATGATATCGGCGAAATTCGTCGCGTGTTGAACTCGTTTCTCCAGCTCCTTGAGAATGATGACAGCGAAAGCCTAATTGTTGCGGCGACGAACCATCCAGATTTATTGGATTCGGCGTTGTTTCGGCGTTTCGACGACGTGATCCGCTATTGTTTGCCGAGTGCCGAAATTGTTGCCAGCATCTTGAAAGCTAAGCTTTCAGCCTTTGAAACTGGTGATTTGGCGTGGGACGATATCATTAAAGACACGGATGGGTTTAGTCAAGCTGAACTCGCACGTGTGGCTGAAGCGGCAGCGAAACACGCTGTTCTAAGTGGAAGTTTTGCCATCACACAGAAAGATGTTCTAGCCGCAATTTTGGATCGGAAAGTTTCATCAACCCATTAAAGGGGTTAGGTATTGCCGAATTTCAACCATCGCCGACTGGTACATTTTTATCTTCCAGATCAGGGTCGAAGTGAGAACTTCACCTCTCCACGTGTAGGCCGTAGCAAAATTGGTGGTGTTCCAGCCCGAGATCGCGCCCAGCATGCAGAATATCTTGAGCTCGTGTTGAGTAAAGTTATTCGAGATGCCGAAATACGAATCGCAGAACGTAATCCTGATTTAACGGCCGGTAAACTTGGTTTTTACCTTGAATTTGACGTGCCGACATCCCAGCAAACCGTTGTTGAGAAACTGGAAAATCGACAAGGACGCGATAGTATTGAACTTGTTACAGTTCGCAAATCCGAAGAGAATCCCGAGAACGTAACGGCAACTGTTTTCGTGCCCAATACGAAGCGTGACCACTACCTCAAGAAAGTCCGCGACTACGCCGAAAAAGACAACATCACCTACGAAAAAGACGAAAATGGTGACTACCGTCTCGACGATCAAGGCGGACGAATAGAGAAGTCTCGTCGCCCCAAGAATGAAGATTTGGTGAATGCAATTGACGATATCCGTCTTGCTCAGATGCGGTCGCTTTACACTGACGATATGTACCTTTACCCCACTCTGGGGCAAGAGACTTGGTGGGAGGTTTGGATTAGATCAGGATGCCGTACGGTCTTTGAACACGCCGCAAATGTTGTTGGAGTGCAATTGAAAGACCATCTGATTGAGTTCGCGGAGCGCGATGTCATGCTTGCTTGTGGCATCCCCGAGCAGATAGCAGAGATCATTGCGAACACAGATGCTATCGCCGAGTTACGCTTAGCCCGCGACACACCAGCGCTGTTTATGGAAATGGATGGCACAGAGCAACGCGAGTGGAACGATGACTTGGTTGACCGGATTGTCTCTCCGTCGGCTGATGCCCCCGCCGTTTGTGTATTGGACAGTGGCTCTACAATTCGCCATCCTCTGATTAGGCCAGCGCTCGCGCCGGAAGATCAGCAGGAATGGAAGGGGCGGCCGTTAGTAGAAGACGTCAGCCATAACAAATGGGGCGGACATGGCACTCAGCTCAGCGGTATCGCGCTCTATGGCGATTTAACGGAGGCACTTGTCAGAGAAGGGCAAATCAGTCTTGAACACCGGCTAGAGTCGGTAAAAATTTTACCCGATCGCGGAGAGAATGATCCCGACCTTTACGGTTTCATAACTGCATCCGCAGTCAGCCGCACCGAAATTCAAGCACCTGCTCGGCGACGTGCCTTTTGCTTGGCGGTTACGTGTGATGCAATGCATTGGCGCGGCCGACCGTCGTCATGGTCGGCAAAGATCGACGAGCTCATATATGGTGAAGGCAATGTTCAAAGGCTAATTACCGTTTCAGCGGGTAATATCCGCACTTCTTACTCCGCAGCTGAATATCTTGATCAGAACGACACTTCCGGGATCGAAAGCCCAGCCCAAGCATGGAACGCTTTGACAGTAGGCGCGATGACCGAAAAATGCACGATCACTAATTCGGTCTACGCTGATTGGCCGACCATTGGTCGTGCTGGCGACCTTTCGCCTTTAAGTCGAACATCGGTTCCGTGGGTACATGACTGGCCGCTCAAGCCTGATGTGGTTTTCGAGGGTGGAAACCAAGTAGAAAACCCTGCTTCGGGTAGAGGCGATTATATAGATGATCTTGGATTATTAACTACGTTTCGTAGACCCGAAGAACGTCTATTCACCGTAACCTCCGACACCAGTGCGGCGACGGCACAAGTCGCACGTATGGCAGCACAGATTATGGCAGATCGCCCTAGTATTTGGCCCGAAACAGTGCGGGCACTCATCATTCAATCAGCGGAATGGAGCGACGCGATGTTGACGCATCTTCCGGTCCAGCCGATAAAAAACGATTACCGTATTCTGTTGCGTCGATACGGGTATGGCGTGCCCAATCTCTTTCGCGCTATTCGAAGTAATGAAAAAGACGTGACGCTTGTCATCGAACGCGAAATTACTCCATTTCGTAAAGATGGCTCTTACGTTAAAAGCCGAGAGATGGTGGTGCACGAACTGCCATGGCCGCGTGAGAGGCTGGCTGAGTTGAACGAAACGCATGTCGAGTTGCGCGTAACCCTAAGCTACTATATCGAACCAAATCCTGGCGAACGCGGCTGGACGAAGCGTCATAGCTATCCAAGTCATGGACTGAGGTTTTCTTTCAAAAGACCGGAAGAAAACATGAAACAGTTCCTTAGTCGTATTAACAAAGTGGATCAAGATGGTGACAAAGCTGAAGAGGGTAGAACGGACAATGGTTGGTTGCTCGGTCCAAATCTTAGAAATCGTGGATCGCTTCATTCCGACATCTGGCATGGAACAGCAATCGATCTCTCCCAGTTATACGGTGTTGCCGTCCATCCTGTTGGTGGATGGTGGAAGGAAAAGCCAGCACTAAAACGAACGGAGCGTCGTGTTCGCTATGCTTTGGTGCTGACCTTGCGCGTAAGTGTTGTTGCTGATCTTTACTCTGAGATCGCTAGTCAAGTCGGTGTCGAAGTTGAGGTAGCTGTGTGATTGGAGATTTCGCAATTACTTCTTGTTAGATTTGCAGGAAAAAAACCAGAATGCCTAAGCAACTTGACGACTTGTGCCCGTTTGAATGTTTTTGAGTTCATAGAATACGAAGTTTTTACACATTTCCAGTTACCGGTTTCAAGAACGTTTGAGCCCGCACTACGCTTTGCATGTTTTCCACACAAAGACTTATCGGCACCGCGGGTGTAGAAACGTCCTTGTGTTACCCAAGAAATTCGTGGATTTCCAAATTGAATTGGTGCTCGAAGAAACAAGACCATGAGCGTAAACAATCCGATTGCTGAAGTTGGCGAAATGTAAAGCCCGATGAAAAGCGAGGCGAAACGTACACACGAATAATCAGTATCTCAGACGCCGAGCGAACCCGTGTAAAATGGCGGTGTCGGAGCAATGAATCCCAGTAATGGAGATTGTGCGTAGCGTTACGATGAGTATTACCGAGGACAAACTCGGCGTGGAGGCCGCTGTGATACTTCTTGTAATTTTCAAGTTGAACAAGCGTACGTGTCGAAGTTTCTACATTTAGATGCTAAAGCGTCTGAAAATGATCCATGAAGAAAAAGGCGATACGATGGACACAGTGGTCTAATCCAGACGCAAGGCTATACCGCGAGATTAGAAGGTTGGCGAGTAATCTGAACTAGTAATTATGTTGAGTTGCACACCAAAAACCTGAGTCTACAATTATTATTAGGTCAAATATTGATGTCACTTATTGAAAAATAATGGTTTATGACATAAAAAAAGAAATCACAGGGGCATGGATCATCCACCATGGTAGGAAGCTTATCCACCACGTAAACGGCTCTGCAGAATTCCCCGCAATCGATCAGGCTGCAAAGGCCGCAACATTACTTGCAAAGCTCGGTCAAGAAAACCAAATCAACATTCCGAAATCCGGGGTTAGTGCAATCGCAAGAGCGTCGGGTTTCAACCCATTACACGAACTTGATGGGCTTTTGCAGGTACTAAAATCTAAACGTCTAATTGACCAATCAACCGATGAAGTCTCGGTACTCGGTGTAACTATAAGATCTTCTCTTATACATGCTGCAGATATTTATGAGGATGCTAAACCGAAGAAGTTTGAACATGCCTCAATCGGTTTGGCTGAAATTACTTCTCTTGCTCCTGCGCGCCGCTCGGACATCTTTGAGAAAATTGGCGATTTGTATAGTCTCAAGCAAACACAAGTAAACGAATTTCTCAATCAAGCAGAGGATTTCGGTTTTGTTGATAAGGAGGGCCATGACGAAGATCGCCTTCTTTTCAATGGGAATCTATTTCGTCGAGACTACGTAAACAAATCTCATAGGGTTTTGACATCGCTGAAGTCAGCCGAGCAGAATTTAATTACGGAGATTAACCAAAAACTCTCCAAGATTGGATGTTTACAACTCGCGCATGTTGAAGGCATTTTGTCAAAACCACTACTCGATAAACTCGTGGCGGCGGGTGTTTACGACCTGAATCAAGTCACAAACGAGAAGGGAGTCCATGTGTACGTTACCTCCCCTTCGGCATTTCACAAGTTTGTTGATCCAATGGTGGACGACTGCTTCGATTTAGCAAAGTCACTCGTTGCAGCACTTACCTACGGGACGACTTCCCGGTCGTCATCTCGGGGAAGAATCAACAAACTGCCGATATTGCTCGGTAAGCTGATATACGGCGGGGAGGTTGGACCTGCCACCGCTATTGGAAATGATTACCGTGTTCTTGAACTGAATCGTGTTGTAAAGCTAAGGCAGGACTTGGCCAATCCTGGTCGTTTTTTTATGAAACTGCTGAAGAAAGAAGTTGGTCAACTGGCATTACATGTACTCACTCAAGGAAACGCTAACGCACAAACTTTAGTTGAATTACCAAGCGCCCCGATGTTGGGATATATTGGTCCAGAGAAGAGCAGAATGTCCGTTCGACGAAATCAAACCTCAATAAGTAAGCAAACAACCCAGGATGTGCTAGAAGCTGTTCGCGGGGGACGCGTATTCACATGAACAAGTCACAATTGACCAAAGGAGCTGTTCTTGAAGAAATCCTTCGTGCTTACTACTTGCGTGCTGGATTTTTTGTAATACGTGGCGTTCCATTTCGTTTTGCGGATGAGAATTTGACGGATGTTGATCTTTGGCTATATGAACGTCCAACTGGAACAGCGAGACGTGTACAAATTTGTGATATCAAATACAAACAACGTCCGAAAGCAGTCGAACGCATCTTTTGGACCAGTGGTCTAGCAAGTGCTCTGAATGTTGATGGAGCTTACGTTGCGACAACTGACAAACGAAAGAATCTCCGTCTAGTAGCTGAGAAGTTGGACATTCAACTTATAGACGGCACTGATATTGTAAGAATACAGAAAAGCCCAAATATCCTTTACACAGACAGGATCGGTGACGAGCAATTGATGCACGAGCTAAAGTCAGTTGATAAGGAATTCAGGAATAAATACTTACAGGATGAGCGAATTAATATCTTGACAGCCCTTTCCGAGGGGTTTGGGGCTCCGTCGGCGGTTCGGGCACTGGAAGGATTTACTCGTTTAGCTACGGCGGTTGTCAGTTTTCATCCAAATTCGAAAGCAACTCGTGCCGCTGGTCGCTTGGCGTATCTGGCTGCGGCTATAACTTGCGAAAGCCTTGACTATGTCAGCATCGGCGCAGCGTTTCGCAATTTTGAAGAACGTCGTGAACTTATTCTCAATGCTGTTCGACTTGGAGCGTTGAGCGACTATAACGGTCGAAATACACTGAAGCTCGCATTGACGTTAGTAGAGAGGTATGCGCCTGGTGGAAAGGCAGCCGCCACTTCATTAGAAGCAAAAATGATGGACGAACTTAAGCATATACCAGCCGAGATTGTAGCGGACCAAGCGGTTAAATTACTCAAAGCAGACAAATTATTCTTCGCAGGACGGGAATTTGAAATGGCGAGCTATACTGTCACGCTACCACCGTTTGATCAGCTAAGTATAGAGACGAAGTCAATGTTGGGAGCTCTTCTAGACTACGCAGGTATAGAAAGAGAGCGTTTTGCGTATGCTTGGAATGCGGTTGAAGATTCATCTGCGCTCAACGAAACAACAACAGTAGTGTCGAAGAATGATGCCCAACAATCAACCTTATTTCACCAAAATTCAGATTGCGATAATTGCTTTGACGACGGTGCAATGGATTGAGTAAAATCGCTTGGGTCATCGTTGAGGCAAACTACAGTGTCGATTCTGGAGCAACCTAGCAGGCCGATGTCGAAAGGGAGTTCACCAACCATGAGAACGGAATTTGGGCGACATTCAATACCGTCATATCCTCCAGTTTCAACCGAAGGGTGGATAAACGAAAACCTCAGGTTTTAATGGTGTGGTCAACAACCGCCCTCAATGGGAGGCTCGACTGACTGTGTCTGCGCGAATTAATGCGACAAATATTGCGCGACCGATTAGCGTACGCCGTTTCGCCCCTTGAGCCGATGTGCGTTGACATCATCTGCCAACGCTTAGGTTAAAGTAGCAATGGGTAGGGAAGGGATACAAGTTTCAGGGTGAATTCATGTTGCTTCCACTTCGGCAACGACATGGAATACGGTGCAATCTAAAAAATGGGAGAATTAACACTGCTATTTCGCCTACTCTACTAATTTGCATGGACGATATTTATTCAGTTATTTCAATAAGTTAAGTCGTAGATCCCTTGATTTTCAATTAGTTAGTTGCAGATTCGATTTCTGCACGGAAAATCTTAGCAATGTATCCAAACCTTTGTTCACACTTTCTGCATTGGCCGTTTTGTCAATAATTGCAAGAGCGATTATCGGACTGTGAGATGCCTATGCCGGTTCGGTAGGCAATCACACCGGAATTGGCACAATTGCCTTCAAATTGGCTGTCCTGTCGCTGTTTTGTACAGGATCCGTTGCGTTGTCAGCAAAAATTCCTCGAATTCTTACGCGACGCTCATCATAACGGAGCTTTTTGCCAAACACGATACAGATTATTCCTGCCATCCAAGAAATTTATTGTATTGATTGGCAATTCAGTGTGCAACATTGAATTTGATTTTTTGTTTCAGCTTATTAACTTGAAACGGCTCTATCAATTCCTCATGTTGAAGTTTGCCGACGGTTATTCCTGGCTCAATACCCACGTATTCGGAAAATTTTTTATGCTTTCATTTGTAAATTCTACTCTATGTATTAATTCAGCAAAATCATAAGGGGGAATTAAGACAGTGGCGACGAATCGATTTGCTTCGTTCTCTTGTTTTTGAATCTGAAAGTATGCGACTTTATCTAAAAAGCTATCAACCGAATTATCTCCGATTGAGATCGACAACGCTACAGGTCGACGAAAGGAAGCGCGGTAACACCAGGGCCGAGGGGCAGGCGTATATCGCTTGGATGCAGCACGTATCCGTACATCGCTGCGCTTTTCATGTCCCCTTGGAATGTCTTAATGGCAGCAGCCATTGCTGGTTGTGGCGTAGCGGACAGTTTTACCTCGATGGCAACCAACTCTGTGGTAGCCTCGACCACAAAGTTCACTTCCGTTCCAGCCAAGGTTCGCCAAAATTAGATCTGCGGATCAATCCCTCGATGCGTCAGTGTTTTGAAGATTTCCGAGAGAACTGCCGTTTCTATGATTGTGCCGCCCATGGGTCCTGAGGCCGCATGAGCGGGGTCTTTGAGACCCGCCAGGTAGCAGAGCGTGCCGACGTCGGTGAAATACACTTTTGGAGTCTTGACGAGCTGTTTCCCGACATTGGCGAAGTAGGGGCGTAGCACGATCACCTGGTAGGTACCCTTGAGAACGGAGAGCTAGGCCTTGATGGTGTTAACCGCTACCCCGAGGTCCCGGGAGACATCGGTCAGATTCACTAGTTGCGCGCTTCGCGCAGCCAGCACGCGGAGGAAACTCTGATTTTGGGTAAGGTCCCCGACCTGTCGGAGCTTACGTACGTCCCGTTCAAGATAAGTCTGGATGTAGCTAACATGCCAAAGGGAGGCATCGCGGTCGGGTTGTATTACAAGTTCTGGATACCCGCTTCGACAGCGACAACAGGCGAAGCATGGCCACTCGGCCCGCCAACGACTCAGTTACCTTCTCCGCGAGCAACAGATTCTGTGAACTAGTCAACAGGTATTGATCATTCTTGGCGCGGTCTACGTCGATCTTTTCCTTGATGTAGGAAAGTTAGCAGGGTCAGCTTCATATTCACTTTAAAACCGATGCTCTTTGCCCACGCACTAGGATGGCAATCCTTGGTGTATTTGTGATCAGCAGCAAGTCACAACGATGAGTTCAATTTCGAAAATTGAATGTATCAGAAATATGGTGTGAGCCTTCATGACGCTCCGTTACGTAGTCTTTGTGCTTTGCCGCTGCCAACCCGGTCGCAAGCAAGGTGCGAGTTTCCAGTAATTCGACTTAGGAAAGAATTACAATTTAAATACGCGATATAGAAAGAAACTAACAAGAAATTGATGAATCACAACGAAGACAATACTAACCACGACCCCGAGGCAAGCGACAGCCCAAATGATGATATTCTTGCTCGTCTCAAGCATGTTGAAAACCGTATCCGCGAACAAAACAGACCTTGGTACCGCATACCCAGCAATCTGATCAGTATACTCGCGGTAGTTGCAACAGTGGCAATTTTCGCAACTACCTACTTGTCTAATCAAGTGGAAACACAATTCCAGAGAGCGCAACAGTTTAGCCAAGTCCTTGACGAAATTTCGGCACTGGTAAGCGAGGAGATCGAGATCTATCGAAATGACATGCCTCCAATTATGCGTACTAACGCGTCTGTGATGATTGCTAATAGACGTGCAGCATTGATCAGCAAAGCCGATAGGCTCCTCAACAATTTAAAAGACAACGAAGTCTCCAAGCTCGATTTAGTACTACTGGCACCCGCATACATGAGCATTGGTCGCTACGATGATGCTGAGAAAATTCTCAAGAACTTCGCGCGCGACGAAACCGTGCAACCTGCTTTGAAAGCAATGGCGTGGCGCTCGCTCATTTCGCTGTATAGTAACTTAGGACCTGAACGTATCGACGATGCCAAGGAAGCAGCAAAACAGGGTTTAAACTTAATCAAGGATGAGGACAACAATATATTAATACAGGCTATGTCAGTCACTATCCACACCTGGCTGGCTTCATATTTAATGATAGTGCGTAGCTACGAAGATGCATTGCGTAACTTGCTAGCCGCTGAACGAGACGCGTGGGCAATGCCATGCACACCCAATCGGTTAGAATTGCTCAAGCTAGTCAAAACGGAGCTTGCGAAGGTTTTGTCGTATTATCCAGAAGGTCAAAACGCTATTGACGAATCACGTAACACATATGACCAGCCGTGCCCCAATGATCAAGCGATTTTCGCCACAGCTCTGGCTACACAAAACGGTGTTACATCGGCACTCGATTATGTGGGCGACTACAAGTCAGAGTTTGGTGCCGTCAATGTGCGCGAGAATGCCGAGGGGGTGTTAAAGGTAACAATCGGGGACAAACAAGTTCTGACATTTGTCTCAATCGGCAACGATATTTTTTCTGTCAAATCCACCGTAGGATTCTACCTAGCCTTTGAGCGCGATGGCGCAGGACAGGTAACAGGTGCTTTGTTCCTTCAACCGAACGGTGTATTTTCAGTGAATCGAAACTGAAATTAGCATATTGTACTGTTCTTTAACGCATGCTACGATGCTACATCAAGTGCTTTTGGAGTTATTTAGTTCATTGACTTGACTTCAAAAATGGCGTAGCAACATAAATATTTGACAAGGATTGCAAAATGACGCGTCATGTAATTCAAATTTTTGTTTTTTTTCTAGGTATTAACCTTGCTATCGTTCCGCCGACGCAGGCAGACGATCATTCATCGGACCTTTCGATTTTGCCAGTCGTCCAACAAAATCAGCTTTGGTGTTGGGCAGCTGTATCGGAAATGATTCTGGAACACTTCGATTATGGCTCAGTTAATCCGGTGGGTAACTTCCAGTGCGGTATTGTCGCTATGCTCGGTAATGAATGCGAATATAACTGTTTTCTTTGCAATACCGGGATTGGCAGCCTACACAATCTTACCTTTGTCTTGCTGGATTATCAGTACTATGCGGATATGATGGAGGTCGGCGGAGATCAATTCAGCCCTCAAGTGACTGGACGATTAACGCCCGATCAAGTTGTCAGTAAAATAGACGAAGGTGTCCCAATTTTAGCCGGTATCAGTCCGAGCGGTATGGGGCAGTTCTACCCGCCCAGTTTCGGCGAGCACGTTGCCTTAATTGTTGGGTACGAAGATGGTGGTCGTACCTTAAGGGTTAATGACCCATTCCCCTACACTTACGCTGAGCACGATCCGTATCTTTATTGGGATGCCGAGATTCTGGAGCCCGGTCAATATTTGATCGACTACGATACATTTAGGTTCCGGTTGGGGTACAAAGATTCTATTTATTTCAATTTTTGAAGAAGTAATAGAAATTTTAGTGTCTGAACCGAGACCCTCTAGGCTTTATCAACACAAGAGGAATATTTTGGAAAGGTTTTTCGTTGTCCACGATGATGTCTTTCGAAAGAAAAATTCTGCCGTTTATCAATAGTCACAGTATCCATCTCACTATTTTCAATTTAACCTACAAATTTTAACGAAAGGATTCTTCTTTAGCAAATCCACGCATATCTCTGAGAGATATACGCTGTAGGCTTTTTCAGCCACGTTTTAATGTGAAGGAGTGAATTTCGATCAGGAAAGACACCCAGTGATAAAAAAAGCGTCGCTCAAGCTGGAAATTCAACGCATTGAGGAATTCTTTTCCTAAAAATGGAGAAAACCGCTGATTTCAGACCAGCGGCGTCCTCAGCGCTGATGGCTTCAATGGCAGTAATCTGATAGTAGGAAGTCAGCCAGTATCGAGCACTGTAACCGGCCTGACCAGTGAACACATCTGCTGTTGCCGTCCGCTACGAACATGTTCGAGCACCATGTCCATCACCACCACGGCAACCAGTGTCGCACGTGCCTTCAATTTTGCGTGTTCGCGTATGTAGTGCCGTTCAAACCGGTAACCCTGAGCGACGCGACTGAAGGTCCGTTCCATTGCACTTCGCAAATTGTAGCTCCTGCGCCAACTCAAGGTTGTAGGCGGAGTGGGTGTGAAGATTCTGCGATTTTGTTCATCCAACTTCACCCGTACCGTGCGACCGTAATTCGAGGCCAGACACTGCTGCCAGCCTTCACACTCCAGCACGTATACCACAGCCGGGCAGCGGAATTTCAAGGTGTTTCGGCACGTCTCAAATCCATAGAAACTCATCTCGCGCAGCTGTGCAGTTTGCGGACACTGGCGATGCAACCGACCGGTTTCATCGTAGACGATGTTGTCGGCGTGATGCTCAAACAATGGAAGCGTGATGGTTACTGTGGGATCGTAACCGGGAATATTCTTTTCTTCCCGCCATTATGGGAACCATATTGTTATGGGAACCTGAGAAGCCAATTGATTGATTCGATGCGCAAATAAGGCAATTCAGGTTCCCATAATAATATCGTTACTTCCCGTTGATTTTAAACTTTAACAGGAGGTTTTCCATGTCTTCAACATTGAAAAAATCGAGTCTGCTCTGGGCTCAGTTTCAGACACAGCATCATCCAATCATCTCAGAATTCAACAATCACCTGAAAGGACTGAGCATCAGCACAACCGCCATCCGTGAACGCAGCAACACAGCACGACATTTCGTATTGTGGCTGGAAGCGAACGAATTGGACATTGATGTGGTTGACGCCGATATCGTAAACCAGTTCCTGGCTCACGACTGCAAGTGTCCTAAACCATATAGATATAACAAACGAGCCGCCGAGCGCCGCAGGTTATTGTTGGCTGCGTTTGTTGGCTTTCTTGCGGACACCCGACACGCACCGGTGCTGGCGCAGATCAAAACCGGCATTCAGGTTCTGGACCGGTTCGAACGGTTACTCCTTGCGCAAGGGTATGCACCGTCGACGATAGTTCGGTACCGGTCCACATGCCGACACTTCCTGGTTTGGCTTTATCGATGTGGGATTCCGATCACCGCAGTCGATGAGAATGTACTGCAGGGTTTTGTCAACCATGATTGTGGCTGTTCGCAATCGGTATATTTCTGGCGGCTCAGTGCATACACACCGGTCCGCGGCAGTATTGGTGCGGTCAGAAAACTTGCAGGTTTTCTTGTCAGTGAGGGAATTGCGGTGAACCATTCACGTTCTATGGATCGTGAGAAAGCGGATCATAATCTGACCGCGTTCCTTGATTGGCTGGCTCAACATCGCGGTGTCAGTGAGAGGACCGTAAGCCAATACAGGAGGCATATTGTTGAATTGCTGGTGGAACTTGGCAGCGATCCATACTGCTATGATGGAGTTGTGATTAGAAGCACAATTTTGCGCCACCTCGAAACGAAGCCCCACAGTCTGTACGTCGACAAAGATCAAGAACCGGACCTGGACAACACCGTCTACACACTGGATTCTTCAACCATTGACCTGTGTCTATCGCTGTTTCCTTGGGCACCGCTTTGCAGCACCAAAGCAGCGGTCAAACTCCACATTCTGCTTGATTTACGCGGCAATATCCCGGCTTTCATCCATATCTCCGATGGCAAACTGCATGATGTCAACATTTTGGATCAACTGCTCCCCGAAATCGGTGCGTTCTATATCATGGACCGGGCCTATCTCGACTTCTCTCGCCTGCACGTGATGAACCAAATCGGCGTTTTCTCGTACTGCGAGCCAAATCCAATACCAGGTATCAGCGAATCTATTCGCGCAAGGTGGTTCGTTCCACCGGCGTGCTCTGCGATCAGGCCGTCAAGTTGCAATAAGAATATTCTGTTCCTATATTTGTTCCCTTTCCTTGGATGATGATATGCATCTTGATAGGTACCAAATATTATTGTGAAGGGACAATTGTTTCAGGGACAAGAAGCCGAACGGGTTTGATGCTAGACCGATTTGTCTCAACATCTGCGGGAGCTTCAATTGTAGTACTTACATCTATGAATGAACTTTGACTTGTCCCATGACAATGTCTTACATTCCACTGCACACCCCATTTATCGCAATTAGTTCTACAATAGTGGCAACCATCACTTGCAGTACCACCTGGATGTGCATTCACAGCAGCGGGTGCCGAAGTTATCAATATCAAAAAACATGGTATGAATTTGGGACTCAATTTCTCAGCTCCTTTAAATTTCCTGATTATTAATCTCTTCCAGAAACCTAGTATATAGCTAATTGGATGTGATTCAATTTCGAACGCGGAACGAATGTCTGGAGGATAAACTTGAAGCACCGCTGTCGAAACTGCCACTTTCTAGCACAAGAAGAAAATTGATCTGATGGACGGATTATGTACTGTCCATATCCCCTAACAATGAGGACTGACTCGAACTTCCAGCGCGACCCCCCTTTGTGCTGTTTTCGCGGTATATGGAATAACTTTGATACCTGATTCACGCCAAAAGAAAGTCTGTTACAGCTAGTAAGTAAACAACGAAACGGCTCCCGTCATTTCTGGCCATACAAAGAAGGAATGTCATGTGAAGCCGTAGAGTCTTTGCAAACGAAGGAATCAGTAAAAAAAAAACACTTCGTATGCAAAAAAAGCTATTGTATTGCCATAGTTGTCGTGATTAGACAGCCATTTGCTTTTTATTCATGATTGCCAAAGACGTTCTTTTTTGAAGCGCAAGTAACAGCTATATGTGTGAGTGAGAACAGAGAGAATTCCGTGCTCACCTAAAGACCTATGCAATGAAACCAAGGAAGCATGGAACCGCACTAGGGAACTCTGGAGCTGGACACGAAAGCACCCGAAGTCAGAGCGAGACAATTTGGAATAAGCTATTCTGAAAAGCTACAATTCGGTATTGTCTAGGTAGATTTTACAGGTGTTCTTTTTGATTGTCCTAACCGGAATTATCCATGATTTTATTTGGGACTATAGAATATTTTGGGTAAGGGAACTTCCGACAAAGCATCAAATACCGTTTGTACTCAACTTCGGCATCTTCGCACTGTGCTGTTGTCCAGCCAGTACCTTCTTCTGTATCACGCATTTTCATCTTCACCATCTCCAAATCGATTCCAGCAATGTCTAGGTCAATCCCTTTGGAGGAGAGAAAAGCAACTCGGTCTGTACCAATTGAATCTGGAATTTCCAAATCGTCTGACTGTTTCTGCTGGAATTCTGATTGCAATCTTGAACAATTAAATTCATTGAATTTCTTCTATGTGTATTATTTGGAAAGTCTGAGTATTGATGCCGTTTATCGTGAATAATTTAAAAATTCAAGTCTTTTTTCTCGTGTATAGCTTCTAATTGCGGATTTGGGATAACACCGTTTCTTGACGATTCGAAATTTTGTAGTAACATAAATTCTGCGGATCGAATTCGACGAGGCAAAGCGTGCAGCCACACTCAAGGCTAGAGATCTAGACATTACGCAGGCTGTCGAAATTCTTAGTGGCCCGACGCTAACTGTCGAGGACGGTCAAAGGGACTATGACGAGAAACGTTGCATTACCGTTGGTTTTCTTGATGGTGCTATGGTCGTTCTCGTCTGGACGTCCCGAGGCAATGCATACAGGATTATCAGTTTGAGGAAAGCCAATGAACGGGAAAGACAACTCTATAGCACAAGATTTTGATCCTGACACTGCACCGGACCTATCCAAGGACGGTTGGCCAGAGAAGTTCTCCAAGACGGCTGTCCGCCAAGGGCGTCCGTTGAGCGAAAATCCCAAGGTGTCTACCACTATTAGGTTGTCGCAGGATGTGATCGACCATTTCCGGGCCGGCGGTCGCGGTTGGTAAACACGGGTTGACGAAGCGTTGCGCGACTGGATCAATCGTCACGATGCAGTGTGACCGGTAATCCTGCCCAAAATTATCTATTGAATGAAAACACTGCACATTGGACGAGTAGTCGGATGCCATCGTAAATGTTTTACGTCCAAGTTGACGTGTCAGAAATTTGATGACCCATCTTTCAGTCTGAATTCAAAGCTAACAACGCACTTCAATCGCCACGCACACAATTCCTTGCTGACTAGCTCCGGATTCGACGATCAGGCGGAGCTGGTTCGATGGCTTGAGAACCGGTATCTGGAATTTGTATACAACTGACGGACGCATAAATGACCAGTAGTGACATGCGATCTTTGCATGATCACTTCAAAGGAGTGCCATCGGCTCGGTGGTGTTCGCCAAGATGCAAAACGGCGCATCGTACGCACCAAGATCAACGAGGACAGGCTTCGCACCTTTGCGGCGTTGCCGCAGCACACCTATCGATGGAAGCAGCATTACAAAAGACGCAGTGCACTGGAGCGCATCAATGCCAGGGTCGGGCGCGACTTTCAGTTGGAGCACCACAATATGCGAGGACTTGAGACCATGCAGATGCGCGTTGCGCTGAGTCTGTCGGTGATGCTGGCGATGGCCTGCACCTCGATCCGTGAGGGTCAGCCGCAGCGCATGAGATCGCTGAATGTGCCACTGGCAGCCTGACGGCTGTCAAACCATCCACTCGGCAATGCCTGGCGGCAGGTTCCTGCGCGACCTGAATTCACAGAATCACAGCCATCAACACGATGGACAGAGCCGTTCGACGGTGGGAGCTGCCAAAACAGCCCGAATGGGCATCTGTACCAGAAATTTTCGAATTTTGATGAGATGGACTCCTATACCATTTATAGGAGTCCATATATGAAGTGAGAATATTGCCGGTGGAAATAAAATATGCGCCAACGGGAAACTCTCGATAGATAGAGATAAAATGATTTTGGGCCAAATAACGTAACGTTATTTGGCCCAAATTAATGGTTACTGTCGCATCTGTGGCGAGCTTTGGAAGAAACTTTACCGCAAATGCTCAGGAAAACGACTATTTCGCCTTATATCCACTTCTGAGGTTGTTTAAGTACGAAACCGCTCGCCGTTTTGATTTCGTTTGGAAATTGACTATCTTTTAACTTCTTACGTCCAATCGTGAAATATGAAGTTGCAGCAATCTTTAATCGTTTGGAATGATCTCGATTTGGCGGAAATGCAATAATCACTCGCTTGTTCGAATAACGCTGTAGTACGACTTCGATCGGCCGCGTTAAGTCGCTGTCGCCAGATACAATGATTGCTGTATCGATTTTGTTATCCTGCGCGTCAACGAGCAATTCAACCGCTATATTGACATCCGTCATCTTTTCCTCATACGTCTGCCAGATAGCGCCGCAACTGGAGCAACGTTTATCCTTGGCAAGATAGTGCCCATAGTAAAGATGCGTGTCATGAAGTGTTTCCAAGGCTTCCAGATAGGTACTCTGCCTTTTTCTCTTAGTGGCACTCGCTGGGGTTTCTTTGAGGCGGGTTGTAAAATAACGAACAGCTACGAGTCTCTGATTTGGTTTGAGCAGATTTTCAGCCAGTTTCTGGATGTCAAGCCAATAGTAACGGCGCAAACCACTGTCTTTAAGTCCATAATACAGATTGAAGCCATCCACATATACAATTACCCGATCCTTTTTCACAATGCTGAACGATGATGGTCGAATGAGTGTTGATGTGGTTTCACTGTTTAATATTTCTTAATTTAACAGACTGCTCACAAAACGAACGCCTCTTTGTAATAATATTTTTGCATTTTTTAATATTTTGTAATTTTACTTGACAAATAACTTCTTCATAACTATATTGTGAAGCATGACCCCCCCGACGCTAGTACCGTCGGCCCGACGCCCCGAAAGGGGCGTTTCTTTTTTTGGGCTGGGTCGGAGCTTTGGAACCCGTTAATTACTCCGTGAAGACATTGGCTGGAAAGCGCGCAACAAAGAAGGAAGTGCGTGATGCTAGCGATTACATCATGGCACAATTCCACCAGATCGCTCCGATTACGGCACCGGTTCGACAATGCGAAGTTTCTTCCTATCAATTACAAAGTTATCGCCATCGTATTCCAGCACGGGTTGAACAATTTTGAGCGTGCATTTCTGTTGCACAAGGAATTTTGCAAAATGAGAAAGATAATTGAGATTGGTTCAGTTTCAGTTTTGTGTTTCACGCGAAACTGGTTGTGAAGTTGTTTCGAACTATCCCCGTTTCTTTTCTTTCTTACGGTTAGAACCGGCCAATACCAGCGGAACGGCCGGAATATTCCGCCCTTGGCGTAATACGCTCAAATAATCTCTTTCGCAGAAAGTCAGTGCTTTTTCGATAGTTTCATATGGGTTTTACAAGTGAATCTTTTTGGGTTCGCTTTAGTCAAAAAGGCGAGAGGAGACCCCCGTCGTGCTCCCTCTGTAGCCAAAGCAGATTGTTTCAGACAAGTACCACTTGAATATATTCCTTTGATAGAATATAAAGGAAGTATGCACCACGATGTCGAGTACACGAACGAATTTCGCAACTGGTGGGGCACCCTTACTGAGAGCGAGCAGGAAGATGTAGCCGCCACAGTCGGTTTGCTATCGAAATTCGGGCCGCAGCTGCCGTTTCCTTACTCCTCGGGTGTCGAAATTTCTAGTCACGGTCGTATGCGTGAACTGCGTGTGCAGAGTAGCGGTAAGCCTATACGCGTTTTCTATGCATTTGACCCGAGACGCATGGCGGTCTTGCTGATCGGTGGCCACAAGACTAGCGAAAAACGGTTTTACAAGCAATATGTGTCGCTTGCCGATAAACTGTATGACGAGCATCTACAAGAACTCAGGGGGGAGGGACTTATCCAATGAGTGGACATCATGACTTCAACGAATTAATCAAAAATTTCACGCCTGAGCGCCGTGCTCGTGTAAACAAAAAAAAAGTGGAACTACTGGCGGCCGTACCGCTTTACGAGCTCCGCAAAGCACTGTCATTGACGCAAGAGGAACTTGCCAAGGTACTAAAAGTAAATCAGCCGGCTGTATCGAAACTGGAATCTAGACAGGACGTGCATATCTCAATTCTTCGAAACTACATAGAAGCACTGGGTGGGCGTCTTACCATCATCGCCAAATTTCCACAAGGTGATATTCCCATTGATCTGTTGTTCCAGCAACAGAAAATTATCAATCCGGGCGGTAAAACAACTTCGAAGCAGTAAGCGCACTCAAAACAGATGAGTGCAACCCTCCGTGATGATTTTGCAATTACGAATCGCCTTTCTGTCGCAGAATCTTGTAGACGATGAAACGAGCGATTCGTATCCACTTAGCGAATTGCGCCGCGATATGTGTGGTCACTATCCTAAATGAATTCAGTACAAAGCAGATTGACCACTGTCGCACTCGCGTCGGGTAGAAGTGGAGTCAAATTATCGGGAGAGATATATCGAATTCCTACACCTTTAGAACAAATTTCTTTAAAACTGTCAATTGTCACTGAAAAGTGCCCCCCTTTAGCTTGTCCAGATACGAGGTGAAGCAGCTTGAAAGAATGCTACCGGCGTTGTTTGGGCAAACGCAATAAATTTACCTTGATTTTGCAAAGCCTTAAAGCGCTGGGCAGTCACGTCGACAAACCACTAGAATTGTCGTGTGGAAGTATCCATATTCAATATGAAATTCGGCCAAAATACCGGACATAAAAGCGGAAATGAAGAAACTTGAAATCAATCTATATATAAGAAATTAATATAGATATGGACGATTATAAACTGGACATAAAAGCGGACAAAATAGTAGCCTCGGAAGGATCTGACCGGGGTGAATTGGTTAAAAGTATGGAGCCCTTGCTTATTGCCGGGGGCTCAAAATACCGCTCGGTTCTGACTGATCTCGCGCTTGACCTAGCCGTCCGTTCGGCAGGTCTCGGCAGGAGTCTGCCTGAAGGTTTGCTTGTCGCCCTTTCAAAACTGGTCCGAACGGTGAACTGCTATTACAGCAACCTAATCGAGGGGCATGATACGCACCCGGTCGATATCGAGCGCGCCTTGAAAAACGACTACAGCGCTGATACTGCAAAACGTAACCTCCAGCTTGAAGCCAAGGCCCATATCGCAGTCCAACAGTGGATTGATGAGGGCGGCCTAGTGGCACAAGCCGCTTCCGTGAACGGCATCTGTGAGATTCATAGACGCTTTTGTGAACTACTTCCTGAAACGCTACTCCAGGTTACGGACACTGACACCGGAGAACGCGTCAGACTGGTTCCTGGAGAACTACGCTATAAGGATGTCATAGTTGGCCAACATGTCGCGATAAGCCCCGGCGCACTACCGAGATTTTTGAAGAGGTTTGAGGAAGTCTATAGCAGCCTTGGTAAGACGGACACGCTCTTGGCAGCCGCCGCGGCGCATCACCGCCTTTTGTGGATTCACCCTTTCCTTGACGGCAATGGTCGCGTCGCAAGGCTGATGTCCTATGCAATGCTCCTTGAAACACTGGACGCCAAAGGCATCTGGTCAATCGCGAGAGGCCTAGCCCGTAATGTTGCGGATTATAAAACGCACCTTGCGAACTGTGACATGCGTCGCCGCAATGATGTTGATGGACGCGGAAACTTAAGCGAAGAGGCGCTACGCCGGTTCACAGAATTTTTCCTAACAACTTGCATCGATCAGGTTAGTTTTATGGAAGAGATTATGCAACCGAACCGACTACGTTATCGCATCCTCATGTGGGCCGAGGAAGAAATCCGCGCGGGTAAGCTGCCGCCTAAATCAAGGCAGGTGCTGGAAGCGATTCTGTATCGCGGTCAATTAACACGCGGTGAAATTCCAGGACTTCTCGGCACGAGCGAACGCCATGCACGGCGCATCACTTTAGCGCTAGTCGATCATGAAGTGCTCACATCGGAAAGCACCCGCGCCCCACTCCACCTGACTTTCTCTGCCGGACTGGTTTCACGCTGGATGCCGGGGCTATATCCTGAATGGAACGAGTAACTGGATTGGTTCGGTGTAGCGTTCAGGTTGATCCATTTGGGGACAATTGAATTCAGTTAATCAGGATTTATCTGTGATCTATCACAGAGCACTGCAATCGGTTGATTAAATAGTTTTGTTGATGTTCTAATCGAAGAACAAGTTTGTCGTGGGGAAGGCCAAGATCTTGCCCACCAGATTGTAAATACTGGGTGGTCGCAAATAGAACCACGAAAAAGGCGGGTAGAATCCCAGTGGAAGTCATTGTCGAAAGAATCCACATTGGCACTACAGTCAGTTGGAAAGAGGATCCCATACGTACAAATTTTGTCATGCTTCCGCTACAAAGAATCTATCCTGATTAGGTTACGAATTTCATTGACTTTTCGGTGTAAGGTAACCTGTTCGAACTAGTAGTAAAGGGATTTGTCAAGCAATTTTCCCTAGTTGGGAAGTATATTGGGCCGAATGGTCACTGGATAACACAAAAAATTTGCAATTGTAAATGACCTGTGTGAGCGCTCGAACACTAAAGGCGCATCAAACTAGCGGAGTGGATAGTCGAGAAAGCGAAAGACAGGGCCTTTGATATAATTTACTATCGCAAATTTTCGGGTAATTGAGAAGCGATTCGGATATATTTTCTACAATGCGTCAGTGGAAAGAACTGGCGCGAAAAGGTTCAAACACAAAACCGGAGAGCTGGTTCAATTACTTGGACTCTACGGTTTGGTCTGGAACTGGAGTAGTTGCCCCTTTCGTGATAGAAGACAAAGATTTGAGAGTATACTGCTTGCGGGATCAAGTAGTCGTTATTGAAAGATTGAGGAAGCGGGATGCTGTCCATCGCAATTCACTCACACTACCAGATAATGTATACACAGAAAACATAGGTTGGGTTGAAGAACGGGCGGTTACTCTGCCACAAGTAAATTGAGCATTATTTTTCTGAGATTTATCTTCCTGAATTCGTACTGTCGGCTTTGACCGCAGTGGATTTGAATATCAACCCAAACTGTATTGTCAACTTAATCACTCCTTCAGTAAATCCGCGCATAGCTCTAATCAATTTGAGATGAATCCGATCTCACATCGAAAATGCATTTGAAGCCGATTGAATTAGACTATCTTCTTCTTACCAAACAGGGCACCGCTTGGCTGGATAATTTTCAGCCCAAGGACTTGAATGCCGCTCGGCTCTTGGTCAAAGGACTCACCCTTGTGTCCTTGTCCAAATTCGCACGCACAATTGGGCATATGGTGAGAACCGAGGCGGGTCTAGTCAATGGACCAGTGGCTCTTTTCGCTGTCCGTGAGGTAACCCAGAACACTTCCTATTTCGACCAAGCAATCACCGGGAGTGGTAGAAGGAAAAAGGTTAAAACTGTTGATGCCGTTGGAAGGGGCGCAGATATCGGTAGCGAAGGCCTTGTGGCTAGTATCTTGCGCAACATTGGCAGACAGGAAACAAGTAAATTCCTAAACCATCCCACCGTCGCAAATATGCGCGAGAATAAGTGCCGCACTATCATCGTGGTAGACGACCTTATCGGCTCCGGAAAGCGTACCCGAGAATTTCTCGACGCAATCTGGCTTGACCGAACCATTCGCTCTTGGTGGTCCCTCGGTTACATCCGATTTAAGGTCATTGCATTTGCAGGGACACGGATGGGCATCTATCGCGTCAAGCGGGCAACATATGGCCCTACGGTCTCAGTCGACCGCGATTGTCCAACCTTTTCGGGATTGCCTTGGCGTGAATCGCAACGAATGCAGATTACTCAGCTTTGCGAGACATATGCTCCAAAGACATCTAAGTCGAAAATGGGCTTGGGTTATGGAGACACAATGGCTAGTTTGGTGTTTGAGCACGGCTGTCCCAACAACGCACCTGCCATAATTTGGGCATCTGGTTCTAAGGATGCTAAGTGGCAGCCTCTTTTTCCGAACCGCTCTGTATCACAGCACCACCAGTCCATCTTCCCGCTGGAAGTCGTCCGTCGCGACCCCATTTCCGTGCTGGTTGATGCTGGACAGTCGAAGTTGGCGGAAACAGATCTGCAACGGATTGGAAGTGTGGAATCAGAACAATTCCTGATGCTGATGGCGCTCATCGCAAAAGGCATCCGACGTAACGACGCGCTGACGTATGCAACGGGGTTATCGAATGCAGAATTAGAAACGATACTGGGTAAATGTATCAATTGGGGAATGATAACGCTAACACGCCGAATCACCAGCACTGGCCGTGCGGAGCTTGAGCATATTCGGCACACAAAACGCTTGGAACCAGAAGTTCCCCCGCTTTCTGGCGAAACCTACTATCCAAAGCAGTTGAGGGGGCCCACTAGTGGTTAGTGCGCGCCGGTCGTTCTTCGGCCGGTGTCTAGACGGCCAATTGAACAGTGGTCGTCGGGGCGCGGAGTGCCGCAGCCCTAAGGAGAAGCCGAGGCTTGACGGGAGGTGCATGCACCTTTCCCCGCTCGTCGAGCGTCCGTCGAGAGCCTCGTGAGAATGGTGCATGTACCTGCCCTGGCGGGCAGGTTGCCACCGAAGTAGCCGCCATGTGGTCCCCTCAACGTTACATCAGGCAAGGTCACGTGCAGGATGTTCCGAGAGAAACTCTATGCACAGCCGTTGATAGTCTTGACCGTTTCTATGCTCAACAACCAGATATCCCTGCCCTCCTGACGCTAGGTCATCTTGCCCAGCGCACCCAAGTGCCTTATTGGCGGCTAAGGTCGGTTGTGGAACGATCTTCAGAATGCTATCGGCACTTCACCATTCGCAAACGGTCCGGTGGACGCCGCAACATCAGCGTACCTCAACCTGACCTAATGACGGCACAGCGATGGCTGACCGTCCACATCTTGAACAAGCAACCCGTACATCCAGCTAGCTATGCTTTCAAGCCCGGGTCTTCCATTACTCATTGTGCCGCCCGCCACACTGGAGCCCGTTGGTTGGTAAAGATGGACATCTCAAGTTTCTTCAATGCCATCTCGGAGATTCAGGTTTTTCATGTCTTTCGGTCTTTGGGCTACCAGCCACTGGTGGCGTTCGAGTTGGCTCGCCTAACTACCTACACCTCTTACAACTCAAGCCGATACAGGTTTCAAAAGTGGCGGAACAGTAATCGGCACGCAACCATCAATATGTATAAGAACGACCGCGTTGGTCACCTACCCCAAGGCGCACCGACTAGTCCGATGCTGTCCAACTTGGTCATGCAAAAACTCGACTGCAAAATAGCAAACGTTGCAAAAATAGCGAGGCTTAATTACACACGCTACAGTGACGATCTGACCTTCTCTACACGAGGTAACTTCACTCGTGCTCTGGCGCTGAAATTTATTCGCACTGTCACTGATCAGCTACGACCCGCTAGCTTATTTCCAAATTTGCGCAAGACGGTTATAGTTCCACCTGGTGCTCGAAAGATAGTGCTGGGCCTTGTTGTGGATGACGTCCAACCGCGACTGTCCAGAGAATTTCGTAATGGCCTTCGTCAGCATCTATATTATCTAAAGAAATTTGGTCCAATTGAGCACATGAACCAGCGTGGATTCGAGACGGTGCTTGGTATGAAGTATCACATCCGTGGGCGCATAGATTTCGCGCACATGGTAGATCGTCCCTATGCAGAGGAAATGTTAGCCCACTTTCAAGCGGTTGATTGGCTAGTCTGACAATCAACGCAAACAAACGTTTTGGTTCAAAATCATCTTAAACTAGATTGAAAGAGAATTCGAATAAAGAAGTAAATATTTTTATTGTATGGCTGTTGATCACAATAAAAATATTCCTTTCAAGTCATATTGTTGATACATGGAACTTTAGTTGGCGATGCAAACTCTTTGTCAACACTAGTTCTACCAATTGACAAAGACGCGTTAGTCTATAGTACGGGTTGATAGCATACAGAATTGTCAGCGGCCGTAGAGGCGATTTATGAAAGCGCACCTAGACGGGTCGGATAATATTCAGAAGAAGCGCTTTTGAAATAGTTGGCGCGATTTTGTAAGTGACTAAACCGAGCGGTGCGCCGCGACCAGCCATGTTCGTATATCCGGCTCCGCTGAATATAGCAGAAGGGAAAGAAGTTTTTTGATGCTCACAAGTGAAACAAAAGTCATCTTTCGTATCGCTTTTAGAGAGAAAGTGAACTGATATTTTATTTGAGATTCACAAACGATCAACAAACTGGAAAGTGATGTAATAGCCTAGTTGCAATTCAGATGCTATGATTTGAATATTCTGATACGGATATCAGAATTGGACGATGGGGAAAAGGCCTCAATTCTCACAACACTTATCAAGAAATGTCAGTCACGAGATATCTATCCATCGTTGTACTCAATCGATAATCCAGAAGTCAAACTGCATTCGGCTTCCGAATGGCATACACTGAAACTCCCGAACTAGACACTCTTCAAGTAGCAGTGAAATATGGTTAATACGGTTTGAATTACCTTGCGAAGTCTAGTGGCACCTTCCGTCGGCGAATGCACGCTCTTGTTTGTCAGCCGAGTGCTGGAAAACGGTATGCTCGGATTGACGAGCGGTTACTGGAGACGAAGGGATGGCTTGGATTGAGACGCTGGCATTTTGCGAAATCTGCCAGCAGCAGTTTCCCCCATTGTTCTAATTCCACCGTGCCAGTAGTCGACTCTACCGATTCAAATATTCTAGAATCAAAGTTAAGCCAGCACAAAGAGTATTGATTTCAGTTTCAACCCAATGGTCATAAACATAAATCAAATGTAGTTCAATTAGTAGCAAGTCACTCCCGCTTGATCAATAAACTGAATCCATAATAAATGCGCCACGGCTTGTGGTGTGAGTGGTTGCTCATTTCCAAATTTATGGAACAACAGCGGTTTTAAATTTAGTTCGTAGTCGTCGCTTTCCACAGTGAAGGCACCGTTAACACTATTAGAATTAAGATCTTCATCGGAAAATAAAAAGTTTATGTCACCAATGCTAGCGAAAACGTTTTTTTGCGCGGACTGTGATGTGCGCCCTGTGCGGTTTGCATTATTTACGAGCATACATCTAAATTCATAGGGCTTGTTATCGGTAAATCTCCCTTGTAGCAGATTTTCTTTATTGATGTCGGCGATATTCGCTTCGAAATATTCACGGAAAGTATTGAAAGACTCTCGCCCAAAATTTTCACGATCAATTTCGTCAAATTCATGTTTGATGTGATACCCCTTCATTTGTTCTTTTGCTTTTTCCTTTATGTGATCGATACATTGGGGTTCAATCACTATTTTTTGAGTAAAATCAACTCGGCGAGCTTCCTTTACGATATCCAAATACGCATTGTCCCAATTACTAATGGGTTTACCATCGTAAGGAACGGCTTTGAGCGCTCTAAGTGGCGATTCTTGCCATTCGCACGGTTCAACAATGACGGGAATGACTATAGCAGTCCTCTCATCCCTACACTTTAGCGCTCTTTCCATTTCCTGTTCATAGCAGTAATCAGAGGCAAGAAAATCGGGATTAACCAGTATAAGAAAAAGATCGCATGCTTCTAATTTTTCAGAAATTTCTTCATCTAATCTGCTACTGGCCATAATTTCTCAATCAAACCAAATCTCAATTAATCCTTGACGTTGTAACAAATTTAAGTGAACCTTCAAGCGCTCTTGAGCACGACTGTCTTCATGGGACTACGCAGTAAAAACTTTCATTATTCTTTCAAATATTTAATGTAGAATAAATTTTATAAGCTCGCTTCGGGTAAGGCGAACGACGTGATGTGGGAAAATATTGAACGGCTTCTCGCTCCCAACATTGCCAACTCATTGGGCAGTATGAATTTTTCGGTAGTTGTTGGTGGTAATTGCGCCTCGAATCCAGTCCAGAACTACGCAGAACTGTTCCTGTGTCTTAATATGTCGAAGTTTGGCTAAATCAACATCTGTTTTGAATCTGGCGGACTAGTGAACCGATCAACCACAATTAGTTTCACCGAGTGAGGCAATACAAACTCCTAATGCATCGAATGGTCGCACTGATTGGAGAACTATGGCGCATGATCTTGCTAACCACGACATCAAAGACCAAACGCATGCGAACTATCCGGACTTAATCGAAATTGCATCGGCCACTGTGGTTTCGCTATTTTTAACCTAACCTAGTATCGTAACTTGAGCAAGGCTGTATTTACAACCAAGGTAGACACTACCTACGACGACCTTCCCGAGGTTCACTATCACTTCCCCAAGAGGTATTTGAGGGTAGCTCAAGCGGCAATTGGCGACTGGATCGTATACTACGAACCGAGCCGAAGCAGTGGAGATCGAAATAGCAGGGGTGGGCGTCTGTCATATTTCGCTACCGCTAAGGTGAAATTCATCAAAAATGATCCGGAGCGGGAAGACCATTTCTACGCTTTCGTTTCTGATTATCTGGAATTTGATCTTGCGGTTCCGTTCAAGGAAGGTAACCACTACTACGAATCGGTTCTCCAACGTAATGACGGTCAGACGAACAAGGGTGCCTTCGGCCGGTCTGTTCGAACAATCCCGGACGAAGAGTACGAAAGTATCCTTCATTCAGGTTTTAGTAGTTTGATTGTCGCAGACGAGCAGGCCTTAGAAGAATCGAATGCGGGGCTTGATGAGGAACCGTTGGTACTTGATAGACCATTTATCCAACAAGTGGTGAAAAGGCGCTTCCGTGACGCCGCGTTTTCAAAGCAAGTCAAACAAGCATACAACGACACCTGCGCCGTCACTGGTCTTAAGCTCATCAACGGTGGAGGGAAGTCCGAGGTTCAGGCTGCCCACATCCATCCCGTTAAGCGCGACGGACCGGATTCAGTAAGAAACGGCATTGCATTGAGTGCAACCGTGCACTGGATGTTTGACCGCGGTTTGATATCAATCGACGATGATTACTCAATCTTGGTGGCCAATGACCGCATTGCCGACCCGATTATGTCGATGTTGAATTCTAACCGACGTCTATTGTTGCCGGCTGCACATATACTTACACCGCACCCTCGGTTCGTGCGGTATCACCGGGAAAACGTATACAAGGGCTGAATAGGTAGTCGAGCAGTTGGATCACTCTCTCTGTACATACTAAACGAGCCCTTGAATCAGGTAGGTGCCGAGGAATTTCTCAATGCCCGTAAGCGACCTAGTTTGAGTTTTGGATTTGTTAATTGAAATTCCGTATTTGCCGATTCTAGGAAAGTGACCTCAGCATCAACGCTAGTATAATGACCGTTCAGGAAGTGGCTAGCTGTCTTAGTATTAAACAGAAGACGGTAAATAAACTTACCTCAAAGCGAAAGACTCCCGCATTTAATATCGGTTGCGTTTTGCGTTTTCATTGCACTTAGGTCGAATCTTGAATAGACGAACAATAGGTGCTGAAATCTGGTACCAAAAGGAGAGTTGAATTGGCCAAGCCAGTCGAAATGTCAAACGAGCGGGTCTCACCTTGTAGAGGTTGTGCGAATTGGACGGCGTGATTCGAACTGATGAGATAAAAGCTGTCGATCTGTTCTGCGGAGCGGGTGGATTGACTTTCGGTCTCGAACAGGCCGGTATCAAGGTTGTCGAGGGTGTAGATATTGATGGGCACTGCAGATACCCCTACGAAGCAAACACAAAAGCGAGATTCGTCGAGCGCAATGCCAAGGAATATACGGCAGCGGATCTTGACAAGGCTTGGGGAAAAGCGAAGATTCGGGTTTTGGTCGGATGTGCGCCCTGTCAGCCTTTTTCGACTTACACACAGGGCCCGCGCGGCAATCACCGCGTTAAGTGGGTGCTACTGAATAAATTCGCTGATTTGGTCTTGGAGACGAAGCCGCACATTGTATCAATGGAAAACGTGACACCCTTGAAAAATACTGACACGTTCAGGCGATTCGTTAGACGACTTCGGAGTGCCGAATACGATGTTTCATACTCAATCGTCGACTGCCGCGAATATGGTGCTCCGCAGAAGCGCCGCCGTCTCGTTCTCCTCGCTTCCCGTCTCGGTGAGATCAAGATAGCGGCTTCTACTCACGGTGAAGAGTCCGAGTGGGAAACCGTCTGGGAGGCGATTGGCGCGCTTCAGAAAATCAAAGCAGGTGAAGCCGCGGAGATTGACCCGCTGCATCAATCAAGCAGTCTCTCGCCCCTCAATCTAAAACGGATGAAAGCATCCAAACCGGGAGGCACGTGGAATGACTGGCCAAAGAATCTGGTCGCAGGCTGTCACAGAAAGGAGTCTGGAAAGACCTATCGTGGGGTTTACGGTCGGATGGAGTGGAACAAACCGTCGCCGACGATTACGGGCCAATGTTTTGGATTTGGAAACGGCCGATTTGGTCATCCCGAACAAGACCGTGCCTTGTCGCTTCGAGAGGCGGCCATCCTTCAAACTTTTCCGGCGAATTATGAATTCATCAATAAAGGCCAGATGCCTCAAATGAAGATGATCGGAAGAATGATCGGCAATGCGGTGCCGCCCCTTCTCGGAAAAGTAATCGGGGAGACGATCATAACGCATGCGAATTCGCACATCGAATGACGGAGTCAGAGACCTCTTCGGACATCGTGTTTGTAAGGGCCCTTGAGGATCTTGGCGACGATGCATTCAGAAAGAAAGGAAAGCTTGATCGGTCTCATGTCGATGAATTGTATTCCCGGCGTGGCATCCCCGCGGATCAGGCGGTTGCAATCGAAAAAGCATTACAGACCGAAGGCGTAGTAATCATCGAAGAAACGCCCGATTCAATTCCGTCGTTGGAGTCGGCGGGAGCAGGGCTACGATCAACGGCACTCGACTATCTCGTCAGCGTTGCGAAAAGGTATCCGTTTTTGGATGCCCGCGAAGAAGTGGAGTGCGGAGAAGCCATTCAGGCCGCATTTGAGTTACGCGACAAAGAATCGTTTCAGCACGACGCCTTAGCGGAAAGAGTATTCGCAAGAGCGGAAGCCGCTAAATCGAAACTCATAACCCGCAATATTCGACTGGTCGTAAAAACCGCTTTCGAATGGCAGTTCCGAAATCGCTTGGATGTCGATGATCTGGTCCAGATAGGCTTGATCGGCCTTATGCGAGCCTCGGACAAATTCGACCCGAATTGGGGCACGCGTTTTTCGACGTACGCCACCTGGTGGATACGCCAAGCCATGCAAAGAGGCATCGCCGATCAAGGTTCTACGATACGAATTCCGGCCTACATGCAGGAGAGTATCACAAAATACCGCCAGGTCCGTCGGACGTTGAAATTTGGCGACACATACAACGGAACACAAATCAAATCAATTGTGGAATCATTGGCGTGGACCGTAGAATACACGGCAAAGGTTGCAGAGTTCGCAGAACAACGACTTGTCTCGCTTGACGCCCCTATCGGCTCAAACGGAGAGACAAATGTCGGGGATGTATTGTCCGATGATCGCTCAACGCCTGCTGAAGTTTAAATGCAGACGGAGCAAGCTAAACGCGTAATTGAGATTGTAGAGCAATTGGGCGATGAACGCCTGATTGACATTATCAAGAGGCGGTTCGGTTTTGGCGGTTCGTCTGAGACCTTGCAGGAGATCGGAGACGATTATGGCATCACTCGCGAGCGGATACGACAACTGGAAAGCTTGGCGTTAAAAAAGCTTCGCCATCCCACAAGACTGGCACGTTTGCGAGACGTGTAGGAACGAGCTGGCTCTGCATGACATTGATCACGACCAAGTATGCGGCGGCCGAACGGTTCATTAAGTGGATCGGCGACCGAGTTCAGGACGACGCCCGCGGAAGCACTGTTGATCATCTGGCCGTTGATCCGAGAGGTATGTACTGGCTCGGTCGATTGGCGCCCGAAACGGAGATTCAGAATTCCGCCTTTGGAGACCGGGCGGAGCGTCTGGAACCCTGCGCAGTCGGCATAAGACTGTTACCAACCGAAGGTGGTCTACTCAAAGTCTCAGGTTCCGCGAATCTCGCAATATGGGTTAGGACGGAAGGGGATTGGCGAAAACATGGGCCCATTGAAGTTCCATTCGATATCGAAATTGATACGAACCGGCTCGGTATCACTCGAATCACTAGAGTCTTCGACGAGCGGATCTCCAAGATTGCACCGGCGGAATGTATCAAGGCCGCAATTGATGTCGAAGTCATCAAAATGCACGGCGATCGGTCGGAAATCGTTGTCACACTCGTCAACTTGTCCGATTCCGATCATGCAAGCGCGAATGATTACGCCAAAGCACGCTTGTTCGAGTGTATGTTGTCAATCGCGGATATGGGTACGGACGATTTCTTACTCGAATCGTTGCCGGACAGCTTTCGGTATGACCGGCGCGTGTCCGCTTGGGGCGTCAATTGCGGCGTCAAGCTCTTGGATGGGAAGTTCAGGACATACGATTTGCCAGTGTTCGATAAGGTTCGCCCTGCATTCTGGAACGTCGATGACGAAAAGCCTGATCTCCGCTTTTCGACCTTGGCTTCAAATCCGATTCGGTCGGCTCGTGCACTGCAGAACGCGCATGTGCGTTGGGGAGAGGATGCTTGGAGCCTAGCGTCGCTGAAGAAACATGCTGTAGATTGGACCGAACAGATGATGGTAGAAGCCGAAAGAGAGCGGGAATTTTTCGAGAAGGAGAAGGCCCGAATCTCGCAGGGGATTGTACTGCTCGAAACCAACTCCCGTCTTCGAAGAGCATTCTGCCTTATGAACGAGGCGATGCAAATCTCCACTCAAGGCAAGTACGAGAGCTGGCGACCCTTTCAGATAGGATTCTTGCTGGCGAATCTTGAATCCTGTATCGGCGGCGATTCTGATATCGTAGACATCATCTGGTTCTCGACGGGGGGCGGTAAGACAGAGACCTATCTTGGACTGATACTTACCGCAGCCTTCTTCGATCGAATGCGTGGCAAGACCACCGGCATTACAGCTTGGTCCCGATTCCCACTTCGTTTGCTGTCTCTGCAGCAAACTCAAAGATTCGCGAACGCGCTTGCCGCTGCGGAGATCGTGCGCAAGCGGGAGAAAATCAAGGGGTCGCATTTTGGTTTAGGCTTTCTCGTGGGGAATGGTTCCACGCCTAACAAGATCAGTTCCAGCATACAACGGAAAGACCGGGGCCAGTGGGATTACGAAGACCAGTCCATGCCGAATCGGTTGCGCATGCTGAAGATCTGTCCATTCTGTAGAAAGGACACGATAAAAATGAATTTCAATCGTCGATATTGGCGCTTGGAGCACAATTGCACCAATACCGATTGCGATTGGGGACCAGGTTCTCCCCTGCCGTTTTGGATTGTTGACGAGGAAGTCTGGCGAAATCTGCCCACCGTCATCGTCGGAACTCTTGACAAGGCAGCCGGCGTAAGCATGCAAGCGAATATGCGGGGAATGATCGCTGCGCCAATCGGCATGTGCCCCGAAGAGGGCCACGGACATTCCTATTCGCCGCGTTCCGGGCGGCCTGATGGTTGCCTCGTGCCGGATTGCGATGCGAAAACAGTAGAACTACCGATGGACGCGAATCTCTACGGTATGACTTTCCGCCTGCAGGACGAGCTGCACTTGCTGCGCGACAGCTTAGGCGCTGTTGATGCACATTACGAAGCACTGATTGATAATTTACAGGAGGAAATGTCGGGCTTCACACCCAAAATTCTTGCGTCATCGGCAACCCTCAGCGGATACGAACGACAGAGCGAAGTGCTCTATGCGCGGCGTGCACGGGTCTTCCCGCATCCTGAGCCTAAAATAGGACAAGGGTTCTGGGCAGGGAACACCGAACAAAAGATGCGACGATACCTTGCAGTTGCGCCACGCGGACAGACGATTGAATACGCGCTAGACCGAATGGTCGTGTCTCTGCAGACGGCCATTCGAGAGCTTGTCGACGATCCCAAGAAGACGGCGGCCGATTTGGGCGTGAATGAAAAACTCATCCCATTTTTAGTCGACACCTATGGTACGAACGTCATCTACGGAAATACGTTAAGAGACTTGGATGCTGTCGTTCGTTCGGCTCAAACACAATGGGGAGAAATTCCCGATCCAGCACCAAATGTCGTGACGTTGACAGGTCGAACCGTATTTGACGAGGTTTCACATACCCTCAATCAACTTGAACTGCCATCCAACGAATTCGACGAAAGGGTGCACGTCGTCGCCGCATCGTCAATGATGTCGCACGGTGTTGATATCGACAGGCTCAATGTCATGATCATGCTGGGCATACCATTAGCAACGGCCGAGTTCATCCAGTCGACAGCGCGCGTCGGGCGTCTCTGGCCGTCCTTGGTCTTCGTCGTTCACAAGATCGCACGGGAACGTGACGCCAGCATTTACCGCGCCTTTCCTCAGTACGTCGATCAAGGCGACCGCTTCGTTGAGCCGATACCGATCACGGGAAGAAGTCGTCGCGTGTTGGAGCGTACCATGCCGGGCCTGGCTTTCGCTCGCATATTGATGCTCCATGAACGCAAAGCCAAGAAGACTGTATGGAAAGCGTACGGCTTGAAAGAGTACATTGAACAGCATCCAGGATTCAAACAGGAAGAGGCTGAAGCAATCTGCGGCTTCCTGGGTTATGACGAAAACGGGACCGCGTCGCTAAGGGCCGATGTCTTCTCTTGGTACGAGCAATTCGAATGTAATGTCGGTGATCCGGCGAACAGTAGCAAATGGACGAACGTGTTGGGGCCTTTTTCCAATGGGCCGATGCGGTCTTTACGCGATGTCGAAGAGCAAGTTCAGATCTGGGGGAGAGACCCGTAGTGAAAGATACGAGAAGCGCATCGCAAATTTTGTTTGGGTTTCTACCGGAACAAACGGTCGACGCTAGGGGCGGAGTTTGGAAAGTCAGGAGTTGGAATACAGTCACTGTCCATGACGTCGATACTGAAGAGCTTACCCGCGCTTTGGCTGCCCATGCCGCTTCTTGGGAAGCGACTGGGCGAGATGGAAGCTTCGTAGGACATCTGCGTGACGGGAGGACCGTTCGAGTCGAAGCACTCGACCGCGAAAAGGGCGTTACGCTTGACGCTTTTCCACGCACATGGAAATGTGACAAGTGCAATCGCCTGCACGAGACACCTCATGCGAAATGCGAATGTGGGAACAACCGACACGGCCAACTCCCATTCGTTCTATTTCACGACGCTTGCGGGGACATCAAGCAGCCGTTCTATCCGCGCTGTCCCACGCACGGACAGGCGAAGATGGATTTGCCTGGAACCACGAATCTTTATGAGATCAGACTCTCATGCCCGGTATGCAATGCTCAACTGCCGAATAGCTTTCTACAAACAAGATGCAAATGCGGCGTTCAGGGTCGGCGGGGCGATCAAATGGAGTTCAACATTCACCGTGGAGCGTCGGTTTACACACCTCGAAACATTGTCATCGTGAATCCGCCGTCGAAAGTACAAATGCGTAGACTGCAGACTGCGGGCGGGCCGTCAACTGCGTTAACCTGGTTGGCCGAAGGGATGAACGCTGAATGGGTTGATCGCGTTGAGGGTGGCAAGGCAGCGACACTCAGGCGCAACTTGCTCGAAAGCGGTCTGGAACCTGACATTGTCGAGCGAATGATAAAGGAATCCCAACTGCCCGACGAACCTTCTGCAGTCGTTGCGGGGCCTGACGCTGTGATAATGCATGCCGAGGCAGCCGCCTCTGCAATCGCTTTGGCGATGTCCGAAACACGACAGACGATTACGGACTTGTCGGCAAGCGCTACCAGTAGCAAGGCGAATTTGTACTCGGCCGAATATTCGAATTCGCTCAAAAATTCAGGACTGCAAAGAGTCGACCTCGTCGAACGTTTTCCCATCCTGACAGGACAATATGGCTACACACGCGGTGATCACGAACCGGGCGCATCACGACTGCGCACCTTTGTTCAGAGTGATGGTGCATATGTTGTATATGGTGAATTAGTTGCTACCGAAGCGCTGGTTCTTCGACTTGACCCATGCCGCGTCTCTAAATGGTTGAAGCAATCTGGACATGTGATTGATACGCCAGCCGAGCCGCGAGCGGCTTACGAAGCCATATTGGAGGGAATCGGACCGGAACCCGACACCTCGCCAATCACTGACTCCATCGAAAGACTGATCCACAGTTTCTCGCATCGCATGGTACGACAAGCGTCGTTCTACGCTGGAATTGACCGAAACGCACTTTCCGAGCTTCTTTTTCCAGTTGCGCTTACATTCGTAACTTTCGCTGTGCCTCGTGGGGATTTCGTGCTTGGAGGTCTTCAAGCAATGTTTGAGCACGATTTGCATACGGTACTCTACCGAGTTGTGCAAGATGATTCGCGCTGCGCATTGGACCCGGGTTGTGCGTCCAACCCGAACGGCGCAGCGTGTGCCGTTTGCCTGCACTTGGGGGAGCCATCTTGCCGGTTGTTCAACACCAAGCTTGATCGGAGGATTCTTTTCGGTGAGAACGGGTACTTTCGTATTAAGGAGTAATTGAGCAAGGTAACCGCAATTTAACCGACTTTTTTCGTCACCGCGGTTCAATGGCATGTGGGTAGATATTTCCACGACAAATTCAACTTCAATTAAGCGGTCAGGTTGGCCATCAGTGTCGCCGTAGAGTACGGTGATGATCATTTTTGTCTCCGGCCCCTTGAAATGGCTTGTCGATTCAACTTCGATCCATCTCCGACTGTATTCAAAAAATATTGTCTCGTCGACGGTCATATCTTTTTGTCGCTATGCCATTTGAGGGGTTTCGATGAGAACTACGATCTTCTTCAGCGAAAAGTCTTCATCAAGCAGTATATGGACGACCCGAACGCACCGCGTGAACCTCCGGTACTGCACTTCGAGATCGGCTATATGCTGCACTGCTATACCACCGCGATGAAGAACCGTTTCGTCAGTCGGCTTCGGTAGAGAAAGCCGTCAACAGTCAGCAGGATGGACTCCGAAAAGTATTAGCTGTTCGTATAGACGGCATAGCGGATGATATCGGTTGATGCGCCGAACCGCACGACATTGCTGTCCATGAAATTTTAAAGCGTCACCGTCGGATAGTCGATCAGCATCAAAATGCGCGAGTGGTTCAAATTGAAGCGATCACGGATCAACGGCTCACGGACCGCCGTCGCTAGACCCTGAGCGAAAGAGGCAAGCTCGAATGTCGGTTTTCGGCCTGTGCTCTGCAGCAGGTAGCTAATATGGCTTGGACCACCGTCGAAACTGAACGAGGTTTGTGAATATTTGATCGCTATGATGCGCAGAAAATTTACAATCGAACGGGTTTGTGTCGGCGACAGCGTTGCAAGAGCGGATACGCTCAAACGTGGTCACCTTAATCAAGACTTTCTTTCGCTAGTTGCGCAACTGCCCAAAATTGGGGTGAATGGGAAAAATGGTGAAATCGAATTCAGTGTATACGCTATACTGCACATGCCTTTTCGTCCGTCCTAATAAAGTAGAATTTGTCGGCGCTTTCGCCCCGGCAAACATTGAATCTAGTTGAATTCATCTGCTAAGTGGACGTTCTTTTTGATTGTTTTCTCGTCTAATGATGGCCATTGAATGAAAATATTAGTTACCGGGGCTGCTGGGTTTATCGGTTCTTCAACATCGCATGCGCTGTTGGAACGCGGCGAGCAGGTTGTTGGCTTGGACAATATCAACGACTACTACGATATCCAGCTGAAAGAATCAAGACTGTCCCGACTTCGAGAATTCAAGGAATTTTTATTTGTCAAAGCGGATATCTCTGATTTTGCAAAGCTACAGAGAGTATTTCGCGACCACGGCCCTTTCCAGAAAGTAGTTCACTTGGCGGCAAATGCAGGAGTCAGATATTCGCAGAAATTTCCTTTGGAAGTAGTGAACAGCAATGTGGTTGGACACACCAACATTTTGGAGCTATGTCGCCATACCGACAATTTCGAGCATCTGGTTTTTGCAAGTTCTAGTAGTGTTTATCCCCAAAGCGGCGAGTTGCCGTATTCAATTGATTCTCGGGTAGACCGGCCTGTATCCGTATATGCCGCCACAAAAGCCGCGAGCGAACTAATCAGTCATGTTTACAGCGACAACTTTTACATTCCTCAAACTGCACTGAGGTACTTCACCGTATACGGTCCTTGGGGTAGGCCGGATATGTCTTACTATCTTTTTACCGATGCAATTGTCAATTCAAGACCGATTCAGGTATTCAACTTCGGAGACATGCGCCGCGATTTCACTTACATTGATGACATAGTGGCAGGTACGATCCTCGCTTTGGATAAACCACCTCAGGTGGTGGAACACACCGCGCCTATTCAAACATTCAATTTGGGTGCAGGTAATTCTGAACCGCTAGAGAAACTGATCTCGTTAATAGAGGAAAATCTTGGTAAGAAAGCGATCAAAAATTTGGAAGCAGGTCCACGGGGTGAAATGCTGGAAACGCTGGCAGACATAGAATTCACGAGAAGCGAAATTGGGTTTTCGCCTTCAGTCGCACTGGAAACAGGGATTGCTAGATTTGTGGAATGGTACCGTTGGTACCACAATTGCTAATTGGTATCGCCAGTCGACAACCTTGGTAATCAATTCGATTAGGTGACAAGTATTGGAATCGAAATATGTATAGCACAGAATGACAATGTCCTTACTATATTAATTTTTAGTCTTGTTTTACTGATTGGTCGAAAAATCTAATGCCATTTACGTCTTGAAATATACAAATCGCACAGATTCCAGACGGACATTCACTAATCACTCTAAATCGGCAATCAACAGCTTCAGTCCTGGATCTTCACTGGTGACTACGCGGCTGCTTCGAATTTCCGTACTTTAGTCTTTCCCTTGCGTTGCTGCGCATGCCACAGGTCGTACTGCATCTGCTGCTGCAGCCAGCTTTCCGGGTTGCCGCCGAACCCCTGCGATAGGCGGATGGCCATCTCCGGGGAAATCTTTAGTCGGCCGTTGAGCAACATGGAAAGCGTGTTGCGTGATACACCGAGGCCTTTGGCGGCTTCTGTCACCGTCAGGCCCAAAGGTTCAAGGCACTGCCGCCTGACGACTTCGCCGGGGTGGGGTGGATTGTGCATCAACATGCCTTTATCCTCCGTTTCTAGTGGTAATCCAAATAATCAACATCGACGGCATGACCTTCCTCGAAGCGGAAAATTACCCGCCAGTTGGCTCGTACCGTAACTGCCCAGAAATCCGCATAATCTCCTTTCAGACGATGCAGCCTGAAGCCGGGCAGGTCCATATCCTCAGGGACGACGGACGCATTCAGCCGCGCTAGGATATCACGCAATGTTACGCGGTGATCGGCACGGATGCGGCTTTTGTCGCCCCGTTCAAAAAACCGTCTCAACGCTCTGTTTCTAAAGCTCTGTATCATAGTTTATTGTAATACATTGTCATACATTGTAATACGTCGTATTACACTTGTCATGCACGGGTTAACAATTCCGCTTTATTTGAATATCATGCAATTCCTAGTAGCAAATCCAATGGGAGTATTTCTTCCAGTATTGATATCAGTAATACATTGAACCAATGTTCAATTTGGAAAAAGTGGAATTAGTTCAATTTTGGGGAGAAGCTTATGTGTACTATACGGCCGACTCTCTTAGTCTCTGGAATCACAGTCTTTTAACTTAGTGTCGAGACCGCGTATAGTGAAGATGGTTGCGATTTAAATCAAATTCTCGACAATGGTGTTTTCCAAGCAAAAGTGTAGGTCAATAATTTGATGCAAGAGTTGCTGTATCGCGATGCACGACAAAGTTTCGGAACTAACTGAATCTATTCTCGACTAAGTCGATTTGCATGACCCTGCCCGATTCCAATATAGTCAAAACCCATTTCGTGCATTTCAGCGGCGTCATACAGGTTGTGGAAGTCAACCACAACTGGCGATCGTGCTGCTTTCTTTAATCGGTCCAAATCAAGATTGCTATACAAGTTCCAGGCTGTAGCAATAACGATAACATCAGCACCATCAACAGTTGCATAGACATCATCAAAATAAGAAACACCCTCCAAAATTTCACGGGCGTGCGGTACACCCAGCGGATCATGAGCCCGAATACTGGCGCCATTTTGCTGGAGTGCTGTAATGACAGCGATGCTCGGACTGTCTCGAAGATCATCCGTGCCTGGTTTGAAAGTCAGTCCGAGCATCGCGACAGTTTTGTTTTCAACTGAGCCGCCACAAGCAGTTTCAACACGTTTCGCCATGTCGATTTTACGTTGATTGTTGATTTCGACGACCGTCTCAATAATATGAACCGGTGATCCAGCATTTTTAGCCGTTTGTACCAGCGCAATTGTGTCCTTCGGAAAGCACAGTCCCCCATAACCGGGCCCTGGACGCAAATGCTGAGTTCCGATTCTTTCATCTAGTCCAATACCGTAGGCAAGATCTCTAACATCGACTCCAGTCTGTTCGCATAAGTCTGCAATCTCATTGATAAATGTAACCTTAGTTGCAAGAAATGCGTTGGAAGCATACTTGATCATTTCAGCAGTTTCCAGTTTGGAATACAAAATAGGAACCCCCTGCAGCGCGAACGGAAGATAGAGTTCGCGAAGAGATTCCTTGGCGCGTTCCGAGTCCACACCAATAACGATTCTGGAAGGATTCAAAAAATCATGGACGCTGGATCCTTCACTCAAGAATTCAGGGTTGGAAGCAACATCAAACTCCGTAGTCGGCTGAGTCTCTTGAATGATGGCTTTGACCTCCCTTCCGGTACCTACTGGAACAGTCGACTTTACGGCAACTACAGTATAGCCAGTCAGTGAATTTGCAATTTCTTCTGTTGCACGATAAACATCAGACAAGTCAGCGCTTCCGTCGCTCTGCCGAGACGGCGTATTTACGCAAATGAAGACAATACTGGATTCTGCAACAGCTGTACGGAGGTTCGTAGAAAAACTGAGACGACGTGTCTTAATGTTGCGTTCCAGAAGTTCCGGCAATCCCTCTTCGTAAATGGGACATTCGCCGTTTTTCAATTTCTCTATTTTGTCAACATCTTCATCTACACAGACGACACTGACGCCTAATTCTGAAAAACAGGCACCCGTTACGAGTCCAACGTAACCAGTACCAACAACTGAAATTTTCATAGAGTAAAAATCATTTTTGAGAGCTTAAATTTGAAGATTTTACGATTGCTGAAATTTCAACTGATGCTGTTCATTCGAATCGGACAATATGCATCATATAAATCGTTGAAGACTGCAAGATTGTACAGTGCGAGAGAACATTCTTTGTAAATCTAGTTTCTGAATTCGTCCAATTGTTTCAGGAACGGAATTGTGATTCTCCTGTGCTTTTCGAGGGACAGGCGATCAATTCGATCAAGCAATCTGATTAATGAATGCGTATCTCTCGAGTATCGCTCCAAAATGAATCGGATAACCGAATCATCAATCGATAACCCACGGCGTGCGGCACGATCCGTCAAAATTCTGACTATAGTTCCCTCCGAGGTTGGATGAAGTCTTAATATTTGCCGTCCGGAAAATCGATTTACTAGATCCTGCAAATCAAATCCCAATTCTTGAGGCGGAAAATTTGCAGAAACGATAAACAGATTCTTTTGATTCTCCAAATTCTCGAGCAGTGCTATCAGGTTGTTTTCCCAAACCGATTGTGCTGCAATACACTGAATGTCATCAATACACACGAGCCGAAACTCTTCCAGGCGATCTAGCACATCTGGTTGCAGGCTCAGATCCTTGAGAGGTATATACGCACCATTGGAAATCAGCTGACAAGCCGCGTAGAGCAGGTGTGTCTTGCCGGACCCGCTTGGCCCCCACAGGTAACAGGTGTTACAGCCGATCCCACCCTCAAGAAATTGTTTCAGTAACGAAACAGTCTGATGACTGTCGTCGGAATGGTAGTTTTCAAATGTTGCGTAATCTTTTCGTCCGACGGGAAGTGTAGCTTGAATTGATGCAGGCTTTGAAAGCTTCATGAATGCTGTTTGCCATTTCGTCGAATTGCCCAAACGTATACATATTGCACACCACTGGCGATCGTTGACAAGGCAACAGCGTAAATCAGAAATTCACTCGTGTGTGGAATTGCCAGCCAAGACGTGTTTTCAAACAAAACTGCAATAACCAACGTAATCTGCAGTACGGTATTGGTTTTACTGCTCTTGGTCGGCTGCATCGGGATGTCTCCATCCAGAGTAGTGAGTACTAGATACCCGCCTACGATTACAGCATCCCTGAAAATTACCAGCGTTACCAGCCAGAAAGGAAGCATGCCGCCCAAAACCAGCATAAAATACGCTGAAATGATAATAATTTTGTCAGCTAGCGGGTCAAGACGTGCACCGAGTTGCGAAGCGCAGTTGAATCGCTTTGCAATCCAGCCGTCTAGACCATCAGTCAATCCTGCCAATACGAATAGGATTAATGCGAGTTCAAAGTTTTCATCTCGCAATAACAAGATCAGTATAGGTGCTGCGGCAATCCGCGACAACGTTAATATGTTGGGTATTTGTGCTATGACCGATGTCATGTTGAAACTTTCGTTTACACTTGATAGAGAGTTCTTGCGATAGCCTGCAATTCAGGGCAAACTATGATTTAACCTTGCACTTGGATTATTCAGAATAAATGACTTATTGTAAGAAATTCACAACCCAAATCTTCGACGGAATGATCGACAAACGATGATTTCAATTAAGAATTCGGAAAAATATTGACTGCCAACTCTGATGAAATTCACAATGACCAGATTTGACTCTAGAATAATCCAAACATGAGTGATTCGTTTACCAGCTCCAGTAAGACAACCTATCAAGAATCTGGTGTAGACATTGAACTTGCGGACCAAATGATTCGTTCATGGCTTCCGCAGATAAAACGTACTTCAAGGCCGGGACAATTAGGGTCGCCGCTTGGATTCAGTGCGCTGTTCGAAATTCCCGAAGGATACGATAAGCCAGTACTTGTCAGCAGTACGGACGGAGTTGGAACAAAACTTAAAATTGCTTTTGAAATGAATCGCCATGATACAGTCGGCATCGATCTGGTCGCCATGTGTGTCAATGATGTCATCGTTCAAGGTGCTGAGCCTTTGTATTTTCTGGATTATCTGGCCACAGGCAAGCTGGATGAAAAAGTGATGGATAAAGTGATCTCAGGGATCGTTCAAGGATGCGAAATTGCCAATGTGGCACTCATCGGCGGCGAAACAGCGGAAATGCCAGGCATGTATGCCGTAGGAGAATATGATCTGGCGGGATTTACTGTTGGGATCATCGAAAAATCCAAAATCATTGACGGGAGTCAAGTTGTTGTTGGTGACGTCATTATTGGAATAGAGTCGACAGGAATTCACTCAAACGGCTTTTCGCTGGTTCGAAAACTGCTTTCCGACCAGAATATTTCGCTTTCAACGGAGATTGACGGCAGATTTCTGGGTGACCTTCTTCTGACCCCAACTAGAATCTACGTAGATGCAGCAATGAAGATGATACAGAGCGGCTCTGTTCACGCCATGGCGCACATCACGGGAGGAGGTATTCCAGGAAATTTGCAGCGCGTGATTCGTGAAGGACTCACCGCGAGACTGGATCGAAATTCATGGGTAATGCCGCCTGTTTTCAATTGGATTCAAAGAGTCAGCAATTTATCAGAAGAAGAGATATTGATGACGTTCAACTGTGGAATCGGCATGGCTGCGATTGTTTCACCACAGTCGGAATCAGCGATTCGGACCGAGCTGGATGCGATGGAAATTGCATCATTTAGAATCGGCACTATTGCTGAATCTATTGATTCAGGTAATCGAATCGATTGGCAATGACAAAATCTTTACTGCGTGTTGTAGTACTTGCCTCAGGTTTTGGGTCTAATCTACAAGTAATCATAGATCATGCGAAAGAGGGAAAGCTTTCTGCTGAAGTTGTCGCAGTTGTGAGCGACAAAAAAGAGTCTTTTGCTTTAGAACGAGCTAGGAAGGAGAACATCAAAGCAGTCTTCGTAAATCCTCGGAAATTTGCCGATCGGGAAAAATTCGACGCGGCTCTTAGACAGGAGATCGACAGTTTGAATCCGAATCTGATCGTGCTGGCAGGCTATATGAGAATTCTGACAGCAGCATTCGTGGATCATTTCAAGAATCGTATCATGAACATTCATCCCTCATTACTGCCCAAGTACAAAGGAACCAACACTCACGAACGAGTGCTGTTGCATGGAGATAGCGTGCACGGGGCAACAGTCCACTTTGTAACTGCTGAACTCGATACAGGTCCGATCATCATCCAAAAAAGTTTTAAAGTCTGTTCAACTGATACAGCAGCTGATCTCGAAGAACGCGTACATCAATGCGAATATGAAATCTATCCACGTGCAATAAAATGGTTTGCAGACGGAGAGATTCGAGTAGAAAATGGCAAAGTTTTACGAACTGATAGCAATTAATCACACTAGCAATACAAGAATTTGAACCAATGAAATTGAACAGCAAAAATTCGCACTCTGTAAGGAAAGAAACTCAGAAGATTAAACTAATGCTGTATGTAACAGCATTGATATTGATTCCCTTTACCGCAAAAATTACTGATGCTGCGCAGTCAGGAATTCACGGGTTTCAGGCGGAGTATTCTATACAGTATGGTGATGCTGTATTGGGGAAAGCCAGCCGAACAGTTTCAAATGAAGGCGATGGAATTTCTGTTTCCACATTTGACGTGATACCAGGGAACCTTCTTGTATTGTTTGGTGAGTCGTCCTATAAACAGCAGTCGGTTTTTAAAGTTCGTGAATCGCGGGCGACCTCAATAGCATTTGAGATTACGAATAGTAAAAACAAAGGTTCCGACAGTGCCGTATTCAATTGGTCTGCGGGGAAAATCGAGTTGGGCAACGGCAAAAGCCTGAAAATGCCTGAAGGGGAAGTCTATGATTTTGAGTCATGGCATGCGTCTCTGATGATTACGGATCCGCAGGAACTCGAGGGCCAGATTGTTTCGATTGTTGAACGAAACAGACTTCGCACTTATCTTTATGAGAGTGCGCAATCAGATGTTCTCGACATACAGGGTTATCCTGTGAATTCAGTACGTGTTGAACTGCAGGATGTAGACAATTGGGAAAGAGGATATACAGTTTGGGTTGTTACAGAATATCGGAACATACCGGTCCGAATTGAAAAACGCAAGAAAGGACAAACCCTCAGATTTGATATCCAGGCCCTGAATTGGGCCGAATAGACTGTAGTGCGATTGGCTTTTTTAATAAATTGGTTCAGCGAGGATTGGATGGTCAATGCATCAGTGAATGCACCCAACTGAAACCGAACTGTATCTTGAAATTGCGCAGCGAGCTTGAAGCTTGAAATCAGAATATGTTAAGTAACAGATTCCCTAGCCCCGGCAAATTTCAAAGACAGTTTATCTTTAACAACCGTAATCTTTAAATCGCCTCCGCTGGAAAGCGAACCAAATAACAATTCGTTGGCCAAAGGCCGCTTGATGTTCTCCTGAATGACTCTAGCCATCGGCCGAGCTCCCATTGAACTGTCAAATCCCGTTTTCCCAAGCCATTTCCGAGCTTTGTCGTCTACTTTGAGTTCAACATTCTTAATTTTCAGTTGTTCCTCAAGCTGCATGAGAAATTTGTCCACTACCAGCAGAACTGTTTTTTCATCCAGTGATTTGAACCGAATCATGGAATCTAGGCGATTCCGGAATTCCGGGCTGAACAAGCGTTTGATTACCTCTGTGTCATCCTGGGAATGATCCTGTTCGGTAAACCCAATGGACGATCGGGATATTTCTGTAGCACCGGCGTTCGTCGTCATGACAATTATTACATTGCGAAAATCGGTCTTTCGCCCATTGTTGTCCGTGAGGGTGCCGTAATCCATCACCTGCAACAGGATGTTGAACACATCTGGATGAGCTTTTTCAACTTCGTCCAGCAACAGTACAGCGTGTGGTGATTTATTGATTGCTTCAGTCAACAGCCCGCCTTGATCGAATCCGACGTATCCGGGCGGGGCACCAATCAGTCTCGATACTGTATGCCGTTCCATGTATTCCGACATGTCGTAGCGAATCAGTTCGATTCCCAGGGTAAGTGCAAGTTGACGCGTAACTTCAGTCTTACCCACTCCTGTCGGCCCGCTGAACAAAAAGGAAGAAATCGGGCGATCAGGATCCCCCAGTCCGGATCTTGCGAGTTTTATGGCGCTTGCCAATGCGCTAATCGCTTCATCTTGACCAAATACAACAAGTTTCAAGTCGCGTTCAATCGTTTTCAGAGAGCGAATATCACTTGAGGAAACTGATCTCGGGGGTATACGCGCAATACTGGAGACGATTTTTTCGATTTCTTTGACACCGACGGTAATTTTTCGTTTCGACGGAGGCTGTAATCTCGCACGTGCTCCCGCTTCGTCAATGACGTCAATGGCCTTGTCTGGAAGTTTTCGGTCCGTAATGTATCGCGCAGCGAGATCGGCAGCTGCACGAATTGCTGGATTTGTGAATCGCACTTCGTGGTGGCTTTCAAATCGGCTCTTCAGTCCTCGCAGAATCTTAACGGTTTCATCAACCGTTGGTTCGACGATGTCGATTTTCTGGAATCTTCGCGACAAGGCTCGATCTTTCTCAAAGATACTGCGATATTCTTGATAGGTCGTAGATCCCATGCATCGAAGTTCGCCAGAAACCAGTAGTGGTTTAAGGATATTTGATGCATCCATGGTGCCACCGGAAGCAGCCCCGGCCCCGATCACAGTGTGAATTTCGTCGATGAACAGAATCGCGCCTGGATTTTTCTGCAGTTCATTGATTACTGACTTCAGCCTTTGCTCGAAATCACCCCTATACTTCGTGCCGGCGAGCAGTGATCCCATGTCCAGTGTATAGATTGTGCATTCTGCAAGCACCTGCGGAATGTCCTCTTCAACAATTCGCTTTGCCAAGCCTTCTGCAATGGCAGTTTTCCCAACTCCGGCATCTCCAACCAGAAGTGGGTTGTTCTTCCGGCGACGGCACAGAATCTGTACAGTTCGCTCGATTTCGGGAATACGACCGATAAGCGGGTCAATTCTGCCCTTGCGAGCGCTTTCATTCAGATTCCGCGTGAATTGCAACAGGGGATTGCGTTCTCTTTCCTCTGTTTCGACGTTGAAATCTCCGAGTGAGTCATCATCGGATTCTAGATTTGGCTTGCTTATGCCGTGTGATACATACCGAACAATGTCATATCGATGAACATCCTGCGAGTGAAGAAAGAAGACTGCGTGGGATTCATTTTCGCCGTAGATTGCAATCAGCACATTCTCGCAACTGACTTCCTTGTCTCCGGAAGTTTGCACGTGCAGCATAGCCCGCTGAAATACACGGCGAATACCATGGGTAGTTCTAGGTTCGTAGTTTGCATCGTCGGGAGATTTAGGAATGCTGGAATTTATGAAATTCTCAAGATCGGAACGGAGTTCGTCAAGATCAGCGCCACAGGCTTTGAGAATCGTCTCGACGGTTTCAACCTCCAGAATTGATAGTAGAAGATGTTCAACTGTGACGAACTCATGATGACGTTCCCCGGCAAGGTTCATCGCCAGAGAAAGCGAATTTTCCAAGTCTTCTGAGAACATATTATTCAGGTTCCATCGTGCATTGGAGAGGGTGTTGGTACCGACGTGCGCAATCAAGCACTTCTCGGACTTTCATTTCGGCAATCTCTCGTGAAAACACGCCACAAATTCCACTGCCTTTTTGGTGGACGCTCAGCATAATGCTAACTGCCAATTCTTCTTGCATTCCGAAAAACTTCTGTAATACGTGAACAACAAACTCCATAGGTGTGTAGTCATCGTTCAACAGTACGACTTTATACAGACGCGGCTTTTTGAGTTTCGGTTTGGCATCCTGTACCTGAGAGTCTATCCGTGCCGGAACAATCTCACTCATTCCCAGTTATCCTCGTTCCTAATCAAGTAAATTTCCTATGGTGATTGCATAAGACTAATATAACCCCTTACATGTCCTTTGCAAGTTCTGCTGTAACAGTAGAATGTAGCAAATTTATGTTCTATGCATAATTATATATTAGGCTCGCAACCCATAATTTCGCATAGTGATCAAAAATTTGCTTGATAAATTAGACTGACTATCCAAGGTAGTATGACCAAAGAAAATTGATTTTGTGTGAGAATGGAATTATTCACCAAAACTGTTGCTCAATTCATTATTCTGGTTATTCCAGATGTTAATACGAATGCATAAAATCAGGATTCCAACCATGCCAATTCCACGAATCATGACTGCTTTCTTTTTCGCGATTCTTTCACTGTGCATTAAGGATGTTGTTGCGGATACATGGCGCGGCCTTACTGTGGAGCCAGAGTTCCGCTGTTCACCATATAGCTCTAAAGATTATTCATACCCGCAATCTGTAGAACCCAGAATAGTTAAATCAATCGGAAAAATGTATAGCCCTTATACAGGGCGTTGTTTTACCAGTCTCCGCCAAACCGACATAGAACACATTGTTGCTCGTTCAGAAGCCCATGACAGCGGAATGTGCTCTGCAAACTTTGGAACTCGGCGGAGTTTTGCTTCGGATTTGCTGAATCTGACATTAGCAAGCCCGCAGGTAAATCGAAATTTAAAAAGGCACTATGATGCTGCGGACTGGCTTCCTGAGTTGAATCAGTGCTGGTTTGCTGAAAGAGTCGTAGCTGTAAAAAGAAAGTATGGCTTGACAGTTGATCAAAGAGAAGCAGATGCACTTGAGGACATTCTTTCCAAATGCAAGACGACAGACATGATTGTCGGCCCTTGTATTACCACAGAGTCTTTTACAGTATCACCACCTTCCAGCACAGCGTCGAAACCTGTTAAGTCGAGCGATGCACTGGCTCGTTGGGATGACAATGGTAACGGCAGAATTACCTGTAAAGAAGCGAAACGGCACGGTATCGCTCCAGTCCACAAAGATCATCCGGCTTACATCTTCATGAACGATCGTGACAACGATGGGGTGGTTTGCGAGTAGCGTTGGACTAGCTGATTTTGACACCTTTTGTTGGTTAACCAATAGCATTCCCCGAGAAATTTGAAGAAACTCTGGATGCTGATCAAAAGATAGTGCGTCATTCTTCCAATTTCCGTAGATTCCGCATAATTTCTACTGCCTGTATGGTGTAACGGCTTCGGGTTGATTTCATTTACTAATTCCGTTCATTATTATAATAACTATAACATACAATATATTAGTTATTATTGAATAATTATTAGAGTAATAACTAATTAATTAGACATATTATTGAAATTTTTTACAAATTTCATAAATAGCGTATAATAGTCATCATATTAATTATTAATAACCATAAATTAATTTAACAACTAATATATTATGTATAAAATAGATTTTTCCATTTCGACCAGCGAACAGGTCGAAAATGTACTAAAGCAACGGGTTGAAACTATCCGTCTTCAGCAAAATATAACTCAGAGACAGTTGGCAAGAGATGCAGGCGTCTCCCTCGGCACAGTTGCGCGCCTAAATAGCGAAAAGACCATCACCTTAAATTCCTTCGTCCGAATTTTAATTGCTCTTCGTTTGCAAAATCATCTGGATGGGTTCCTACCAGCTCAGTCTGTCAGTCCTCTCGAACTTCTTGAAATGCGAGGCAGGGTGCGTCAGCGCGCGTCATCCCGAAAATCCGAAACCAACGAATGGACATGGGACGATGAGGCCTAAGGTGCATGACAACCGCCAGTGTAGAATTATGGGGCAATCTAATCGGCGCAGTCACCTGGCTCGCTGAACAAGAATTCGGAGTTTTCCAATACACCGACGCGTTTGCGGCTAGCGGTATTCAAGTGGCACCCTTGATGATGCCGCTGCGAACTGCACCATACCAATTTCCGGAATTACCCAGAGCAACCTTCCTGGGACTGCCAGGGATGCTGACGGACAGTTTGCCGGACAAATTCGGCAATGCGCTAATTAACATTTGGCTTGCTCAGCAAAACCGAACGCCGGATTCTTTCAATCCAGTGGAACGACTCTGCTATACCGGAACACGCGGTATGGGTGGGTTGACTTTCAGTCCTTCAATCGGCCAGTCAACAACATCCTCTAGCAAGATCGAAGTTGAACGGCTGGTTGATTTGGCTAATCGAGCTCTCAATGAACGCATTGACCTGAGCGGCAGTCTTTCTGGACAAGATGATGTTCATGCGATTGAAGAAATTCTGCGTGTCGGTACTTCCGCAGGCGGTGCACGAGCCAAAGCCATCCTCGCATGGAACCAAAGTACCGGTAAGTTTCGCTCGGGCCAAGTGAATGCCGGGGAGGGATACACATACTGGTTGATGAAGTTCGATGGAGTTGAGCAAACCAAGCAAAGCGAAATCTCCGAAACACTCGGTTTCGGACGCATCGAATATGCTTATTCTCTAATGGCCAAAGCAGCAGGCATCGTGATGATGCCGTGCCGCCTTCATGAGGAAGGCGGTCGGGCGCACTTCATGACAAAGCGATATGATCGTGCGGACGAAGGTGAAAGGCTACACTATCAATCGCTGGGTGCCATGATGCATTTTGATTTCAACAGCGCCGGCACTTACTCTTATGAGCAAGCACTTCTGACAATAAAACGACTTCAATTGCCGATGATAGACCTCGAACAGCAAATGAGAAGATCGATCTTCAATGTCATCGCCCGTAATCAAGACGATCACGTGAAGAACATTGGTTTTCTGATGAATCGTCGCGGCCAATGGCGGTTATCGCCTGCCTTTGATGTAGTCTACAGTTATAACCCGTCCGGCAGCTGGACTAGCCGACATCAATTGAGCATGAACGGAAAGCGTGACAACTTTGAGCGCGAGGATTTAATCGCTTTCACCAGGACTGGTGGGATGAAACGCACCAAATCCAATGAATTAATCGATGAAATCGGAACTGCAGTTGCGAAGTGGCAGGCATACGCGGATGAATCGCGAGTCAAACCGACTCACGTCAAAGCTGTGCAATCAGCACTGCGCCTGAAAGAATTCGGGTTTGGTTAGACACATAAACTACATATTCCACACAAACTAAACAACTACTCTTCAGATGATTGAGACACACTTTCAGTAAGTATGATTATCGTGTCAAATTTGTTCGATAAAATCTCTAGATTTTATTATTGTGAGGAGGATACTGGAAGGGAATAATTCTGCTTGACAAAGGGGTGTAATATACGATATAAACGTCCTTAGGACGTTTATATCGTATATACCATCTTAACTAGCCCAAAATTCATATTTAATTGATACTGTTATTTTTATCTTTAATCCCAAGTTCAAGAAAATAACATGGCTAGAACGTATCCCAAAAAACTGACCCAAGCAGAAAACTATCTTGTAGATTTGCTAAAAGCAAAGGAACAGTCAATAGTCACCCACTATGAATTCTTTCGATTAATTCAGATCATGTATCGTGAGCGCAAAGAACTCTACTTGAAACATGACACTCCAACCGAAAAGGACCATCGCAGATTTCTACGAAACCTACACAGGGCTGGTGTGATTAAGTATGACGAAGATTATGGATCACGACTTATTCGCATTCTCGTTGTATCTGAGCAATCAACCGAAGAGGTTGTCTGTTTTGCCGATCCGCTTTGCTATATATCTCACCTTTCCGCCATGCATCGATGGGGCCTGACTGATCGTTCTTCTTATGCACTCATCTGTACGCGGCCGGACAGGAAATCCTCAACTGTGCAGTTAACGAATATGATGTCAAACCATCTAGAATCTTTGCCACCCAAACGCGTCCGTTTGAAATGTATTGGCCACCCTCAAACGGTTCGCAACCGCTCGCTCCGTATATTTGAGAGCAAGGCAGCCGGTGACTCCATCAAACTGCGCGGCACCGGTATACGTCTTGCGACAATAGGTCAGACTTTTCTTGATATGCTACAACAACCCGAGTTGTGTGGCGGAATAGCCCATGCTCTGGATATCTACCACGAACATGCACCGACGTGGTTAGACGAAATTATTGCCTCTGTTGATTCTTCCAACAGCAAGCTCGTTAAAAGTCGCGCTGGCTATATTCTCGAAGAGCGTCTGGGCTTTCATCACAAAAAAATTGAAACCTGGAAAGATTTAGGGCAAAGAGGTGGCAGCCGCAAACTTGATCCAACCAAAGCCTTTGCCCCTGTCTACTCCGAAACTTGGATGATTTCTCTGAATGTCTGAACCGGTAGTCAAGGTCAATATTCCAGAATGGGTTGAAGTTGCTTAATCGTTTCAAGCCAGACAAACTTATATACATTGATTACCACCGATGTTTTAGTGGAAATTTCAGACTGAAATTACCTCAGTCCATCCGTAAATGTCTTCAATTTCACCTCTCTGAATACCGACTATTGAGTTGTAGAGACTCTGACTCAGCTTGCCGGCGACTCCGTTGTTGATTTCATAAATTTTATCTCGGTAACCGATGCTGCCGATTGCAGTGATTACTGCTGCCGTACCGCAACCAAACGCTTCGTGTAGGGTATTCCGTTCAACACCGTCAGTGACTTCCTTAATATCTATGAGTCTTTCTTCGCAGGCTATCCCCATATCCCTGACTAACTGTAAAACACTGTCACGGGTGACGCCTGGAAGGATGGTTCCGCGAAGTTCCGGAGTAACCAGTTTCCCATCTAGATAGAAGCAGATGTTCATTTGTCCTACTTCTTCAACATAGCGGTGATCGACGCCGTCAAGCCACAGTATTTGTGCGAATCCATGCTCTCGTCCTTCATTCGTAGCTAGAAATGTTGCTGCATAGTTTCCGCCTGCTTTGGCAAATCCAGTGCCTCCCTGAATTGCACGTGTATATTTTTCTTCTGCCTTCAGCGAAACGGCGGGAAATTCTCCCCCGAAGTAACCACCGACAGGGGAGGTGATAATCAGAAAGCGATATTTGTTTGCCGGCCTTACATCCAACTGTCCTTCATCTGCAAACAGAACTGGGCGAACATACAGCGCCTGTTTTTCGCCTGGCGGGACCCATTGATGGTCGACTCTCAATAATTCCTTGATTGCATTCAGAAAAGTATCCTTCTCAATTAGCGGCATACACATTCTTTCGCAGGATGCTGTTAATCTCCGATGATTCATTTCCGGTCGAAATATGCGGATCTGATTGTCCACACCCCGATAGGCTTTCATGCCCTCAAAAATCGACTGCCCGTAATGGAGAGAAGCAGAAACCGGATGTACCTCAATATTACCGAACGGTACTATTCTATGGTTTTGCCATTTGCCATTGACGTATTCCATGGCAAACATATGATCGCTGAACAGCGATCCGAATTGAAGATTCTCAAAATCAACGTCCGCGATTCGGTTTTGCTTTGATTTATGAATTTTCATACAGCACTCTTCTACTCTTGATTCATCATTGTTATGAAATACTCACACTTAATTTTCGGTATTGAAAGCGCGTCAGCTCAACGTTGCACGATTGTGGTGGTGGGCAGATTGAAATTCTATTGAACCGATGTGCTCGCTGAAATTTTTCATACAGCTCTCATACGGCGTCAATTTTAGCATCTTGGGCGAGATTGAGAAGGTGGACGATTTGTAGCCAGACACAGACATAGTCGACTGCTCTTTGTTCAGTAAATGTACTCATCGAACATTTCTTGTAATTTTACGTAGATTATTTACCGAACTTAATTACTAAAAACCAGTTGGCGAACAAGAAATTTCTCTACTTTTCGAAGAGTAAGATAAAACCCCGTTTTGTTTACTAGATTGCTAATCATTAGTGAATCAGAATTCGATATTCTGTTTCACGGGATGTCTATTCACAGTCTTTGATGGTTAATCCCTTGGGAAGTTTCGTGGAATATTGGCACAGGCATTCTGGTCGAACTAAGACGATTTCAAGTTCAGTGCCCTACTCAAGCCCCCTCGACAGCAAGCAAGTTCTTGAATTGCTTCGCACGGGACTAGGCGTGAGTGCGATCTCGCAGCAAATGTAGTTCGCAAGATTCACCGTCTATAATATCCTGAATACATTGAGCGGTATGCGTCTGCAAACTTGACTAGGAGTTTCAAACCAGGACAAAACAACCCTAAAATTACCATTAGATTTGTATATTTTGGAGTGCTGTTGCTAAGTGCGGCCGTGATGATTTTTGTGGTTCGTTTGACGAACGCATCCGAGCTGGATTCGCTTAAAGTAGCCGCCGAGCAGGGAGATGTCGAGGCGCAATTCAATCTCGGTCTAAAGTATGACACCGGCGAAGGTGTTCCCGAAAACAATCCCGAGGCAGTGCGGTGGTATCGCATGGCAGCCGAGCAGGGAGATGCCACGGCTCAGGTCAGACTGGGTGACATGTATTACACTGGCGAAGGCGTTCTCCAAAACAGTCCCGAGTCAGTGCGGTGGTATCGTATGGCAGCCGAGCAGGGAGATGCCACAGCTCAGCACTGGATGGGTTTCATGTATGACAATGCCGAAGGCATTCCCAAGGAATACGTACAGGCCTATGCTTGGTATAACATTGCCGTAGCGCAAGGTGAAGAAGAGGCAAGGGACAACTTGGAAAACATCACAAAAAAAATGACAACTGCTGACATAGCCAAGGCACAGGAACTATCGCTCGAATTCTGGGAAGCCTATGGGCCGAATCGGGCTTCGTCAGAATAGCGAAGTTTGAAAGCACGAAACTATTCACTGCCGCCACCACGAAAGTCTCTCGGTAACTCGGGGTCGGACGATTCACTGTTTACAAAATTCTGCATAATATTAATATGCAAAATTTCAGTCCGATGGCATCTAGTGATTTCAGCCTCTTTACTGTACTGCACAAATTGCCGTGATGGGTACTAGCAGCACTTGCAACATTATCGGTAATCGACCATTTCGTTACGCCACTACAGTTTATGTGAAACTAGACGCGTTAGCGCCGCAGGGGGAGTTAGGAGGAGAAACCCCGTAGCCAAAGTGAGCGAAGCGAACTCATAGAATTCACATTGTGAACCTTTATCAAACTATCGGGGAACAGCGTAAGATTCATTTGGAAGATGTAGCATATTCGCTATCTGAAGTACCAGAACCGAATAGTTTGAAATTGTAGTTGTGATCAAGCACATTGCTAGCAGTTAGACCCAAAAAAGAATGGAAGGCATTGAGCCCTCCATTTTTGTAACGGCCAAATTCAGTTATTTGGCAGATATGAATAGTCCGTAGACCCTGTTTGGAAACCGAATAGAATATGCGCTGGAGCACCTGACTTTTAATTACCTGCCCAATGTTCTGTTGCTTACGCTTTAATTACTGGTCGTAAACAAGAACCTCCCCCATACCGCCAAAATTCAAATCGCCTACGAAACGACTTTTTGGCTGACCTAGCTTTTCCGCTAAATGCACATGTATGTCCGATGCGTGTAGTCTGCGTTCAATTAACGGCACAATTCCGTGAGATTTGAGATTTTGCCTGAAAAATGTTCCTAGTGGAAACTGAGGGTTTTCAGTACAGAGGATTGACCCTCTCCTCATATGAACCCCCAACTGTCCATTCGGCTTGCCCAGCACGATTACGGTTCCTGCGACCATCCCCGCGCAAGCTCCCGTTTCTACGTTCCCGCCTGCAACGATCAAACCACGTCTCATGCGCTCGCCTAAACGAATTCCCGCATTGCCGTTCACGACGATGCAGCCATCTTTTATGCCGAACTTGCTGCCAGGCGCTCCTGCGCCGAGATAATTTCCAGCGTTGCCGTCGATTCGTATCAGCCCTCCACACATTGAACTCGCGGAAAAATCTCCTGCAGAACCAGAAATGTAGATTTCACCTCCACGCATCAAAGCACCTGAAAACGCCCCCGTATCACCGTACACCACAATTGATCCTTCTGTCATTCCGTAACCAATTCTCTCGAAGGCACTGACTGAATCTTCGATCACGATGCGCGTGGATTCGTCACCAGAAACTTTGAAGATGTCGCCGACTAGAAGTGAATTTCGATCATTTCCCAACCGCAGCTGCTCAATTTCCTTGATTTCCTTTCCCGCCAGCGCATCTGGCCGTAAAATCGACAGGTCGACTGGTTTTGTCACCGGCAGTTTTCTGGTAAATGTGAGCGGCTTCAAGACAACAGCTCATGCAGGTGAAAATGGAATTTACCGAGTTTCCCGCCGAAATTCGAGGCAGTGATTTCCAGTATTCCTTCTTCTTTCCCGCTAGCGCAGGCGGCGCGGATGCCTTCACGCATCGCAATGCCGACGGATTCATCGTCCAGTCCGTCTATCACAATTTCGAGAACGGCATCTGCGTCATCCGGCAGTTCCGATTGAACAAGCCCCCGTAATGAAGGACAGAAGGCTTCGTTAGTAGAAGCGATCAACGTGCGGTACTTCGAACCGACTTTGGAACCTGAACGGACAACGCCACCTGGAAATGGAGTGATCACATTGGGTACAGCAGCAATGGCCGAAACTGCGTTTTCCGCCGCTGTCAAAGCGGACTGAATATCTCTGGCAATAATCAGGAAATTGCCGCCACCGACTGCATCTATCCGATAAGTGATGTCCTCGCAGATGAACTCTCCGTCCATGACGGGTATTCTCCAGTAGCGGCGGTCTGCGAACTTCTTGGAAATTTGGTAGCCATCTCCAAAGTAGCGAATCGCTTTTCCCATGGCAACCGGTTTGCCTTTGTCGATGCCCGAAAACACAGCACTTGTTGGGGATGTCAAAATGCACTGGCCGATTCTGGTCTGGAGTTGTTTCTCAAGTTCACTCCCGGAAACAGCGAAAAACAGCACCGACGCACCAACCCTCCCATCCGGAGTGTCGGATTCCTGCAGCTGTTGTTCAACTCCAGCCTCTACTTTACAAGCGATGACAGATGTTGCAAACCCGGTTGCGGATTGCACCGCATGGTTTACCCATTTTCTGTTGCACGCAGTCACGATGACTCTGGCTGCGGTCATCTGAAACGCCTCTGCGAATGTGTCTTTAAGCGGTATGCCGTTTAGTTTCACGATGGACTCTCAATTCAGTGCAGAGAATGTCTCACAACTGAAGACCCGATGGAGTTTGCCATCTCGTCGTCGCTGATTTTGAAGTTCGACGACCGAACTGTTCCATTCTCCTTAAAATAGGTTTTCATCGTATTTTCGATGTCCCGATCAAACTCAGTCAAGGCGCGGTGGGATTTTCCAGGAATTACATTCACTATCTCTCCTTCCAAGACTACAGTTTCGCCGTCCTTGATCACTCTTGCCGGCTGTCGAAAAGTCTCTTCCCAGTTGCTGTTTGGACGATACAGAGCAACATCCGCATTTGCACCTTCGCCAAGATGTCCGCGATCTCTCAATCCGAGTGATTTGGCTGGTCCAGCTCGTGTAATGATGGCTATTTCGTATAGCGAATACTCTCTTGATAGTTCTCGAATGCGACTCAATTCAATAGCAGTTGGATTGATTGTAGTTAGCATGTCATTTCGATAGCCTCTGTCCATTAAAAGACGAATCAGGTGAGGGTAGCTTGTGAACGATGCTCCGTTTGGATGATCCGTAGTCAGAAATACTTGCCACGGATTTTTGATGGTCAGAAATAGTTCCAGTCCGATTGCCCATTGAAGGGCGTTTACAAACTGCTTGGAGCGGTAACGAAACGGAACCACTCCGCATCCCGCTTCGCACTCAATATCCATGAAAGTTGACTTTCGTGGATGTCCATGGTGGCGATTGGGATATTGACGCATGGTATCCGCAGATATCGTGATGGTTTGCCCGAACATGATATGCCCAACATCCACCGAAATCTGCGGGTTCTGATTTACTTGCTCGGAAATTTCCAAACTTGCTGAGGAGAACTTTCTCTTTCCTTCGGAACCGTAGCTGTGGAATTGAACGTGAGCGAGGTGTAGCGGCAAGCCATCGGCCGCATTGATTGTGTCGATTGTAGACCTGTAGTTTCCTGGGACGCCTAGATTGCTGGCATGAACGTGCAAAGGATGCGACAGTTTGATGTCGGACAATGCCTCAGACAGCGATCTTACGATTTCACCAGGCGTGACTCTGTAGTGTGCATGCGGTTCATCGACATTGAGTGCACGCTGATTGAATTTGAACGCATTGATGCCGCCCGGGTTGACTGCTTTCACGCCAATGCATTGAGTAGCATCAAGCATCCAGGCGACGTAGTCACGAACTTTCTGAGGTTCAGTACCGTTTGCCATCATCTGCAGGAAAAAATCGTCATTTCCCAATACCAGATAGCCGCCTGTATCGAGAAGTGGCGTGTCCGCCATTTCCATGTGCGCCTGACGGGCATTTGATGGAACCACTGCGGGCTCGAAACACATCGTATATCCGAGTTTTGCATATTCATAGCCTGTCAGGAATGTAGAAGGAACCGCGTGTCCTGCACCAGATCTCAGGTCTTCGTTGCTTGCAACTCGATGTGTGTCACAATCTTCCGTCATCATCATTCGAGCGATATTGACCTTGCCGCCACCGATATGTGAATGAATGTCGATGCCGCCTGCCATCACGATGAGACCGCTGGCGTCAATCGTTTGGCTGATTTTTTTAGAGTCGGGTGGTTTTGGAACAATCCGGCAATCTTCTATGTACAAGTCTTGAACAACTCCGTCCAGTGAATGGGTCGGGTCGTAAATCATTCCACCGCGAATTAGCGTTAGCATTTACTTGTTTTCCAGTTTCTGCAGGATGGAATTGATTACTTCGGCGGTAGAAGGAAGCGAATCACCTTGCAGTGCGCGAAGGTAAAGAGATACAGCGACATCCGTACGGAACAGATGAGCGTCATGATGAACTCCGGGAATGCCGACGGGAATGAATAAATCCGCATTTCCCGAATCCGATCTTGCAATGACGATCTTGGGAACCGCTGATTCAGGAAGACTGACTTCGTCTTCCAAGCCTCCGAGCCATAGAATCAAATCGCAATTCCCTCGTTTGACAACCGAATGTAGCGAATGGAATACCGGATGATGTTCCGGGCTTCCACTAGCAAAACTCAGTGCTGTGGGATTTCCGCACTGCCAGGTAGCTACTTGGTTTACTGTGACGGTACTCGCTGACTGCGTAAGCATCAGTCCAGCGCACCGTTTGCGTTTATTGACTGAATCAATCAGACGAACGAGCGAATCGATAACAAGGTCCCCGAGGGGATTGTCGTAGTTCGAAGCGCACCAGGCAAGCACTGGGTAATCCGCGTCCATAACCAATTTGGTGAGAGAGTCGATCGCATCGCTGGATACAAATTCAAGGTCAAGAATTGGCCGATTGCGATTTTCAATGTTTGATCGAACTGCGTTCGCAATAAGACCTGACTGCTGTGGGTCGCATTCGATAAATGTTGAATTCTCAGGGAGATATTTTAGCTCAGCACAATCCCTACCGACGACAGCCTGGGTTCTTTTTTGTTCAGCGCTGTATGCGGGCGAATGAAAGGCATTGAGCTTTTCCAGAAGTCGCGGAAACTGTACGAGCAGTTCCGAGCCGAACAGCACGATCAGGTCAGCGCGATTTCGTGCTTCGGATAGTGTTGTCAAATACCCGCCGTACGTCTGCAATCGTGAGTTGTTCCGGTGGTACGCTGCATTGTGATGATGATCGATTACTGCACCCGTTCGGTCTGCCAGCTCCAGAGTTGCTCGGGAGCCGGCTACGTCAGTCATCAAGCCAGCGATAACAGGCGAATTCGATTGCGAAATGCGTGTTGCAGCCTCTTGAATCGCTATCTCATAGTCGACTGGTTTTCCATGCAATTGAGGCTGCAAAATTTTGGAATTCAATGCGTCTCGGTATCTGGATTCTGAAATCCGACAGCCATGAGCATCGATCGAGTATTTCGAGGCAGATTTCGTAACATTTATGTCGTCACACAGCAGTCCGCAGAAAGGGCAGATTGCTTCTTCAACTGAATTTGAATTGTCAGCGGTCATGGACAACAGTCGACCGATGCGCAGGACATGGAGGTGCACCGTTTGCCGATGCGACTCTTGGTTGGCGAATTTGAGGGGATGCCGCTATGCGGCTGCTCAGGAATGTTAGGTCGAACCGGAGGTGCATCAATCACCTTCTCTATGATTACTGCGAAGACTTTTAGAATTATACAGAAACAGTCGAATTTATCTCTATATTATCAATCTCTTAAATGTCAATTGATGAGACTTCTCGGCTTGTGCTGGCTCGAATTTCGAGAATCACACGCAATTGGATAATTTGCTTGCAGCGAAGGCGTTTATCTGCGCTTGCTGCAGTCCATCTATAATGACCGTCAGCCTGCACCGCCACTGGAATCCATAGAATGCGAAGAGTAATTGTATCTGCACCAGCACGTTTGCATTTAGGATTCGTAGGTCTGTACGGATGCTCTGCAGATCGATTTGGAGCGCTTGGTGTAGCCATCGATAAACCGAAAACACGGGTGGAAGCTACCGAGAGTTCCAAAACCGCCGTGCTCGGTTCCATGCAGATGAAAGTGCAGCAATATGCCGATACACTGATTCGGAAACTGACACTGAGTCGCGCATTTGAGATCTCGGTTTCAGAGACGATTCCTGCACATATCGGTTTGGGATCCGGTACCCAGCTTGCGCTTGCGGTTGCCACTGCCTGCATCAAATTAAACAGTATCGATCTTCCACTTGAAAAATTGTCGAGCCTGCTGGGTCGCGGTGATCGTTCCGGCATTGGTACGGCAGCATTTGACAGCGGCGGATTTCTGGTAGATTGCGCACCGGAAAACAGTGATTTATCGAGGTCAGTTGCCACAAGAATTGATTTTCCGGAAAAGTGGCGAATTCTATTGATATTTGATTACAGTTTTCAAGGCATACACGGGATATCCGAAAACAGTGCGTTCAATGCCTTGGGTGGGTTTTCAGTAATTCTCACGCAGGAACTGCACAATGTGCTGGAAAAGCAGGTTCTTCCAGCACTGCAAAAACAGGATATCGCTTCGTTTGGAGAGGGTATCACGACCATTCAAAATCGTGTCGGAGATTTTTTCAGTTCGATTCAGGGCGGAAGATATTTGAGTTCCGAGGTGGCTGACATTCTCGAATACGCCGCGAAGAATGGCGCAGCAGGCATCGGCCAAAGTTCCTGGGGACCGACAGGATTTGCTATTATGGAAAGCGAAGCAGGTGCACTGCAATTGCGCAAACAGCTGCTTGACCGTTCAGTAGCGGAAGGCATTCGCTTCGAGATCTGTCAGGCGAGAAATATTGGTGCTTCAATCACAGTTGAAAGATCAGCAACGCTCGCACGGAAAACGATGGAAAAGTAGCCCACAAATTACCAAACCTTTCGAGAACTCTATGTCCAAACCGAAAATACTGCATATGGTTACCCCAGCGCAGAACATGAGTCCATTCGATGTGAACATGGCGGCCGACGCGGGTTATCAGATCATTGTTCCACACTGCCAGGTACCCGTTTCCAACGTCTTCGGACTCGTTCAGGATGCAATATTTTCAAGACCTCCCAAAAGTGCCGCTTCCACCGGCATGTTTATCGGTGGATACGACGTAAATCAGGCTGTGGACATGCTGGAAGCCGCACGAAAAGCGATGGTTCCGCCGTTTGAACTTTCGCTCTTTGCCGATCCGAATGGCGCATTCACCACCTCGGCTGCTTTGATTGCGGTGATCGAAAAATGTCTGTTGGAACAGACTGGGCACGGACTTGAAGGCCGTAGAGTAAAGATTTTCGGCGGCGGCCCGGTCGGTTTGTGTGCTTCAGTTCTGGCTGCCCAACGGGGTGCAATGCCAAGTCTGGTGAGATTGACGGCGAGTGCACGGCCAGACGCAGCAACAGAATTCACCCAGCGCTATAGAATGGAAATTCCATCAGAGCAAGCAGTAGACACGGAGCAGCGAATGGACGCGGTTTTCGATGCGGAAGTTGCAATCTGTACCGCGAAGGCAGGCATTCAGGTTCTGGATAAATCAACTCTTGAACATGCCGAAAAACTTCTGCTTGCCGCAGATGTAAATGCCGTGCCGCCCGCCGGATTTGAGGGAATTGGCGTGATGGACAACGGTGCGGAGATTCAAACTGAGCGAGGGTCATTCCGAGCAATCGGAGCGCTTGGTATTGGGCGCGTGAAGTACCAAGTTCAAAATCAGCTATTCAAGAGGATGCTGAGTTCGGAAGATGCGGTTACCATAGATTTTCCGGATGCCTATGCCGAAGCCGCCGAAATTGTCGGATAGGCGTGCTTGCTTGATCATCAGCCTGACCGCGAGAGCGCTTGCGGCATCAGCGAAAAAGGCAGACATTGACGCCTATTCCATTGATCTGTTCCAAGATTTGGATACCATCCGCTATTCACGCAAGTCGACAGCAATTGATCTCGGTACAATCGGATTCGAAAGCCGGTCGCTCTTCAATGCGATTGAAAAACTCGACCCCAGGCAGGAGCTGCCAGTCATTTACGGCGGCGGATTGGAGCACGATCCGAATTTGATTCGAAGAATATCGAAGAATCGACGTCTCGTTTGCAACCCTGCGGATGTTATCGAACAGATTTTCCTGCCAAAACAGTTTTTTGCCTGCCTGTCGAAATTGGGCATTCCGCACCCGGAAACTCGATTCGATGCACCTGGCGGTGATGGAATATGGCTGAAAAAATACCCTGGTAGCAGCGGCGGAATCCATGTAGATTACGTGGAACCGCACCACATGGCGGATAGCGATGGATTCTATTTTCAGAAGTATTGCCCAGGCCGGATCGTTACCGCAACTGTGTATTCGCACAATGGCGGCACTGAGATCGTAGGCTTTTCCGAACAATGGTGCGATGAAAGTTCAGTCATGCCACCCTTCACCTATGGCGGCGCCGTTTCAATTGCACGTGAGGAACTGCCAGACCATATCAGCTGTTCAATGGAGCGAACGGCACAAGAAATTGTTTCCAGTTTTGGTTTGAGAGGCCTGGCTTCTCTTGACATGATCGTAAACAACAACGGATGGGTTCTTCTAGAAGTCAATCCACGCCCTAGCGCCACTTTCGAGTTGCACGAAGGAGAGCAATCGTTTCTTGCCGCACACTGGAAGGCTTTTGATGGAGAAGTAGTCAGTCTGCGTTCAATGACGCTTGACAGTGTATTCAACGCCCATGCGGTAATTTATGCATCATCGCCCATGCGGGTGCCTACAGAGTGGGGTTGGCCGTCTGACGTTCGTGACTTGCCGGCTTCTGAAGAAACCTTCCAAATTGGTGAGCCAGTCTGCACAGTTTATGCAGAAGCGCAATGTTCTGCACTTGCAAAAGACCAGGTTCTTAAACGCCACCAGCAACTTTGCACCTTGATGGAGAACTGGAGGGTTTGAGAACTATGAGTGAATTCAGCTGTGACCGGCCGAGCGTCAACTCGCTTGCCGCACCGTTGGTCGACCATCTGGTGTTGAATGCAGATGAGCTCGGTCTGCAGATCAGTCGACGGAACAACGGATGTGTAGTCGTGGATGCTGGCATCGAAAGTCCTGGAAGCTATGAAGCAGGGCGCAGGATTGCAGAAATCTGCATGGCAGGTCTTGGCGAAGTAACCATTGAATTTGAATCGAATATTGATTGCGTCCAGCAATCAGTCAGAATTAGTACCGATGAGCCGATTCTCAGCTGTCTGGGAAGCCAGTATGCAGGCTGGAGTCTGGATTACAGGAATGGCAAGCCATTTCGAGCACTGGGCTCTGGACCGGCGCGGGCGCTTGCCGTCAAGGAACCCTTGTTTCAACATCTGGGATACTTGGACAAATTCCACCGAACTTGCATGGTGATAGAGACTTCGGAGTTTCCACCGGATGGATTGATCGAAAATGTGTCTGCCGATTGCGCCATAGAGACTGAAAATCTGACTCTGATTCTGACACCGACCGGTAGTTATGCCGGTGTGACGCAGATTGCCGCACGAGTAGTCGAGGTTGCTCTGCACAAGGCACATGCACTGGAATTTGATTTGAGTGCCGTTCAAAAAGCGTCTGGGTCGACACCGATTTCACCTCCCACTGCAGATTCTCTGACCGCCATGGGGCGTACCAACGACAGCATACTGTTCGCAGGTGTTGTGAGTCTGCAAGTGAGCTGCGGCCCTGAATCAGCAAAAGCGCTCGCCAACAATCTGCCAAGTTCAAACTCTCGCGATTACGGAATGCCGTTCGCAGAAAAGTTTGCGGAGTATGATTATGATTTTTTTCAAATAGACCCCATGCTGTTTAGTCCGGCAAAAGTAGCTGTGTTTGACACGAAGAGCGAGCAGGAATTTACAGCTGGAAACATCAATCTCGACTTGTTGCGTAAATCGTTTTACGAGGGGTGATGAGCATTCGAGTTGTTATCTTTACAGACGCGAAAGGCTGGCACGAAGCGAAACTGACAGAGGCGTTTCGCGCAGTTGGCGCTGAATCATCTCTGGTATCGCTGGCGAATTGCAGTTTTTCAACCGACAGCAAATTCGGATGTCTGACGATTCCAGGATATGAGGATGCGCTTCCGGACGCTGCGTTCGTTAGAGGAATTTCCGCTGGAACCTTTGAGCAAGTCACTTTGCGCTTGGACTTCTTGCATGCTTTGACGGACCTGTCGGTCAAGGTCGTGAATTCCGCGAGAGTTATCGAAAAAACGGTGGACAAGGCGATGACGAGCCATCTCTTGAAGCGGCATCAGGTCGAAACCGTTCCAGCTTGGACTTTTGAGTCGCGTCAATTGGCGCTTGAGCTGATTCGTTCTAAAACATCGCAAAACAGGCAGCTTGTTCTAAAGCCGCTGTTTGGTTCCCGGGGTCGCGGTTTGATGCTCATAAGTTCGGAATCCGACCTCCCTGAAGCGGATGCAGTAAACGGGGTCTACTATTTGCAAGAGTTCATTCCTTCGCAAGGCGACGTTTGGCGCGACTGGAGAGTGATGATAGTTGGTGGAATTGCCGTCTGTTCGATGGAGCGTCGCTCCGAATTATGGATTACCAATCGTGCCCAGGGAGCGCAGTGTTTCCCTGCTCAATTGGAAGCCGAAGCGCTGGAATTGGCCGAGCGGGCAGCACACGCTGTCGGAGCGGACTATGCCGGAGTAGACATTATTAACTCAGAGTCCGATGGCTGGTTGGTTCTCGAAATAAACGGCGTGCCGGCATGGCGCGGATTGCAGGAAGTGTCAGAAGTTGATATAGCGAAATCATTCGCTACATTTATCGTTGTATAGTTCAAAACCATATTCTTGCCTGGCTAAGCCAAGTAAAATAAAGATGCTTGTATTTATGACTGGTCAGGAATATTGGTAATATTCACGAATTAACCGAATACGGAAGACTCAACGAGAATTAGTTCTATAGTCTAGCAACGCGAATGAAATTCGTTTGTTCTTGCGAGTACGGAAATTTAGCTATTTGAAAGTTTGAATATGTCATCAACTTTAGCTCCCAGTGATACCGTCCTAGTAGTCGGCGGTGGAATCAGCGGACTGACGGCCGCACTCGAAATCGCCGAGTACGGTGTGGATGTTGTTCTGGTCGAGAAAAATCCGTCGCTTGGCGGGCGAGTCGCTCAGCTGTACCGGTATTTTCCGAAACTGTGCCGTCCCAGCTGCGGCTTCGAGATCAATCTTCGCCGACTGCGTGCCAATCGTCGCATTCAGGTAATGACTCTGGCGCAGGTTGTTGCAGTCGGCGGCGAACCGGGCAACTACAACGCCACTGTCCAGGTTCAACCTCGCTACGTCAACTCCAACTGCACTGTTTGTGGAGAGTGCGAGAAAGCAGTCGATACCTTGATTGACAATCCGCACGACTACAATCAAAGCAAAATGAAGGCCGCTTATCTTCCCCACAATATGGCTTATCCACAACGTTATGTAATTGATCCATCCATTGTCAACACTGAAGAAGGACAGCGTGCAAAGGCAGCCTGCAAGTATGACGCGATCGATCTGGACATGCAGCCAATGACTCTCGAAGTGCATGCAGGTGCAATTGTCTGGGCAACCGGTTGGAAACCGTACGATGCAAACAAGATTCAACCTTATGGATATGACCGTTTCGATAACGTCATCACCAGCGTGGAGTTTGAACGACTGATGGATCCATTTGGTCCTACCGGCGGCAAACTTGTACGACCGTCCGACGGTGAGCCGGCCCGAAACGTTGCCTTTATCCAGTGTGCCGGTTCTCGAGACCGCAATTACCTCTCGCATTGCTCGCGAATTTGCTGTACCGCATCATTGAAGCAGGCGACTTATGTCGGCGAGCAGTATGCAGAAGAAGCCTCAAGTTCGATTTACTATATTGATATGCGGGTAATTGATCGATTCGAAGGTTTTTATCGCAAAGTCAAGAGCGAGCAGAATGTTTCATTCATCAAATCGAAAGTTGCATCCATTACGGAAGATGATGCATCACGAGACTTGATTTTGCATGGCGTGGATACAGAAGGGTATCACCGCTACAGCAATCGACACGATCTGGCAGTGTTGGCGATCGGCATGCAACCGAGTGTCGATATTCACCAGATTATCGATTCCATCAGTACTGACAAGAGCGGATTCATTCAACTGGATGAAGCCAACGGTGCAATATTTGGTGCCGGCTGTGCCTCCAATTCGCTGGACGTGAATCGCTCCGTGCAAAATGCCACTGCGGCATCGCTACGCGCAATTCAGGTTATCCGTCGAACCGGATTTGCACGCACCGTTGAAAGCATCGAAGTCGCGTAGAGAATACCAAGGTCATGCAAATGGAAACTCAGACTGCGGCTTACATCTGCCAAGGTTGCGGAATTGGAGATCGGATCGACACTTCACAGCTTGAACAGGTTGCCCGAGACGAGGGCAAGATCAGTACAGTTGTTCATCATGATTTTCTGTGCAGTTCCGCAGGTGTTCAGCAGATTACCAAAGACATAGACGATAAGTCTCTAAGCCATGTCGTGCTGGCGGCATGTTCGGCAAGATCAAAAACCGATGTATTTCAATTTGATTCGGTTGCTGTTTCAAGAGCGAATTTACGCGAAGGGGTGATCTGGAGCCATGTCGAAGATGCAGACTCCGAAGACGTACAGAGTTCAGCAGACGATTACATGCGCATGAGTTGCGCAGAAATTCGTCATATGCGTCAGCCATCGACCAATCCGAAATCTGGTGTAAATCGACGCATTCTGGTCATTGGCGGCGGTGTCAGCGGAATGACTGCTGCACTCGAAACTGCCCGCACCGGTTATGAAGTAGTGCTGTGTGAGAAGTCTGATCGGCTCGGCGGCTGGGGCGCAATGCTGCATCGACGAGTTCCGCTTCGGGAACCCTATTCGGAACCGGAGGATACCGGCGTCGCAACGCTGATTGCCCAAGTTCAATCGGAACCTGGTATTACGGTTTTCTTAAGCTCCACCATTGGACGAACCAGCGGAGCACCGGGGCAGTTCTCCGTTGATATTCAAAATGGCGTATCGACAAGAACCGAGAATGTGGGTGCTATTGTGCAGGCTTCAGGGTTTCGCAACTATGATGCATCAAATCTGCCTGAATTAGGCTTTGGCAAAAGTCCGGATGTAGTCGACCAGTCAGGTCTTGAAAAACTTGCAGTCGAGTCTAACGGCGCTCCGATTCGACGACCGTCCGATAATTCCGAAGTGGAATGTGTTGCATTCATCCAGTGTGCAGGGCAAAGAAGCGAGAAGGAAAATCATCTGCCGTACTGCAGTGGTCACTGCTGCAATACCAGTATCAAGCAGGCGTTATATTTCAAGAACGCCAATCCGAAGGTTGACGTGAACATAATTTATGATGACCTGAGGACGCCCGGCAACGGCGAAGATTTTTATCGAAGCGCTCAGCTCAAGGGCGTAAATTTCACAAAAGGCAGCGTAGAATCAGTTGACTCGATAGACGGCAAGCTCGAAGTCAGGTTCAACGACAAGATTCTGGCACAAGACAGCATGATGCAGGCGGACATGGTTGTGCTCGCCACCGGTCAGATTCCGAATTCCGGTCAGAATATCGAAACCGAAATGGAACAGTCTTCATCGGAGGTGCGCATACCAGTCGATTCAATTCTCAATCTCGATTATCGACAGGGAAAGGATTTGCCGCATTTGCAAAATGGATTTTCGGATTCTCACTTTATCTGCTTTCCGTACGAAACGCGCAGAACAGGAATTTATGCTTGTGGTCCGGTAAGAAGACCGATGGATATTGCTCAGGCCATGGAAGACGCAACTGGAGCTGCAATGAAAGCCATTCAGGCTGTTGAAAGTGCCTATTCCGGCCGTGCTGCGCATCCTAGATCAGGAGACTTGAGTTTTCCGTCATTTCGCAAAGAAGGGTGTACTCAGTGCAAGCGATGTACGGTAGAATGTCCATTTGGCGCGATTGATGAAGATGAGCGAGGTTATCCGGTGTTCAACGAATCTCGTTGCCGCCGATGCGGAACCTGCATGGGAGCTTGCCCAGTTCGTGTTATTTCGTTCGAGAATTACTCGGTCGAAACAGTGGGTCAGCAGATTAAGGCAGTCGATATGCCGGACGAATTCGAGGAAAAACCCAGAATTCTGGTACTAGCGTGCGAAAATGATGCCTATCCGGCGCTCGACATGGCTTCGAGAAATCAGTTTCACTATAGCCCAATCGTTCGAACCATACCGGTGCGCTGTCTAGGATCGGTTAATTCAATCTGGGTGACTGATGCACTCAACAGCGGCTATGATGGGGTGATGCTGATGGGTTGCAAGCGAGGCGAAGACTATCAATGCCATTTCGTCAAAGGTTCGGAACTGGCACACGACCGCATGAGCAAAATTGATGATACACTTGAGCAATTGCAGCTTGAAACGCAGCGAGTGGTTACGCACGAAGTCGAGATCACCGATGTTAGTCGAGTTTCGCAACTGATTAACGAGTATGCTCAAACCATAGATGAAATCGGTCTAAATCCATTCAAGGGGTTTTGAATATGTCAGCCGACGATCTGAATACTTCCATGGTTGAACAGTATCGCAACGACTTCCTGAAGGAAGTTGAGGCGAATGTCGAAGACGGCAATTGGGTCAAGATGTGCATGCAGTGCGGAGTGTGTTCCGGTTCATGCACATTTGGGCCTCACTGGGAACATCCACCGCAGGAATTATTCATGCTGATCCGTGCCGGCAAGCGCGAGGAAGTGCTGACTTCTGATTCGGTGTGGATGTGCACCTCCTGCTATAGCTGCATCGTTCGGTGTCCACGAGATATCCCGATTACCCATATCATGCATGGTCTTGCAAGTTACGCCCATCGGTTGGGTTTGGCTCCAAAAATGAATCCAACTAGAAAGTTTTCCAAGCTTTTCTGGGACAATCTTGTAAAAACCGGACGGGTCAATGAGATGCGGCTGACGATTCGGCTTTATCTGATGAATGGTTTGATAGAGGGCATTAAAACCGGGTTTTCCATGAGAAACATCGGACTCGGAATGCTGCTCACGAAGCGTATGAATCCGATTGGAATTTTTGGATTTGGCGGTTGCAAGGGCAAGAAAGACATTCACCGTATGCTGGCAAAAGCGAAAGAGATTGAAGATCGCCGTAAAGGCTACGCCAATTAGTTGAGGGAAGAACCATGGCAAAGAAAGAATATTCATTTTATCCCGGTTGTTCGTCGGAGCGACGATCTTCGGCATCCAACTACATGGTTTCTGTTGAATCCATGTGCAATACATTGGACATTAAGCTCAATGAGATACCGGACTGGAATTGTTGTACCGCCTCCATCGGATATGCAGAAGGTGGAGAGCTCCCGCGTCATGCACTGAATGCGAGAAACATTGCACTGTCTGAAAAGCACAATGGCGGCCAGGACATTGTAGCCACTTGCGCAGCTTGTTGGATCGGTGCCAAGGAATCTCAGGAACGGCTCAACGAGTCAAGTGTCTTGATGAACGACACCATGGAAGTTCTCAAGGAAGTTGGACTGGATACTGATTTCAAGAATGAAGTGCCTATTCGTCACATGGTCGAAGCACTGATTGAAGATATCGGCTATGAAGGAATGGCCGAGCCAATCGTGAAACCCTTGGACGGAATAAAATTCGCCGGATATGTGGGCTGCCAAACCAACCGGCCATTTGGCATCGATGGAGAATCGTACGAAAATCCGATGTATTTAGACAAGATGGTGGAAACGGTCGGTGGAGAGCCGATTGAAGAGTACGACCAGAAGGTAACCTGTTGTGGTGGTGCATTAGCATTCTCTGAACCGGAAAAGAGTCAGGAGCAGATCAAGAACATAGTGGAATCAGCTTATGACCATGGCGCAGACATGATCGTCACACCCTGTCCGGTCTGTCAGATGAACGTTGAAATCTATCAGGAACAGATCAACAAGACGTACAAAACCAACTTTGACATGCCGGTTACCTACTACAGTCAGTTGATGACTGTTGCATACGGGGGAACTGCCAAGGAAGCGGGATTGGACGGTCAGATCATTAGAGCGAAGAAACTGGAAGAAATCGCGAAAAGCTGACAACTTAGCCCGTCGTCATTTTGCAGTGGCTGAAATTCGAGCCATATCGGTTGATCTCGACAATACACTGTGGGATGTCGTTCCGGTTATTGAGAAGGCCGAGAGAAACAGTTATCAGATTCTCAGCGAACGCTATCCCAGGGTAACCGAGCAGAACTCTTTTGAAGATATTCTCGATCTTCGAGAGCATCTGTTCGATAGCCTGCCGAACGTCCGACACGACCTGACCGAACTGAGAAGACAGGTTTATATTCATCTGCTGGACGAGGCCGGTTACGATTCCGGCGGTGCCGAAGAACTGCTCAGCTTATTCCTGATCGACCGCAATAAAGTTGATCTCTATCCGGATGTCATCCCGGCGCTTGAAACCTTATCCCGCAAATTCCGGCTTGTGACGCTTTCAGATGGCAATTCCGATCTATCGAAAATTGGAATTCGCAAGTATTTTTATGATTGCGTTTATGCTGCCGATGTTGGGTTTATGAAACCGCATCAAGCAGGATTCTTGAAAGTCTGTGAAATTGCGGACACCGGTCCCAGTGAAACACTGCACATTGGCGACCATCCTGACTCTGACGTAAATGGCGCAAGACTGGCAGGTTTTCAGTCCATGTGGATTCGTCGAAATGAGGAGCAGTGGGAGCACCCATTCTTACCGGATTACAGCATCGTGTCAATGACAGAAGCAGTAAAAAAACTGTGCTGAACGAGAATTGCAAACAACAGTCTCACGCGTGTGAGTTTGTAACTAGCTACGCTGCATAAGCAGTTTCTTTTTGAAAAATTCGTGTCACTTTCAATCGCACCCGCTAACAAGCACTTCTTTGACTCGTCTGATAGCAATTTCCCTTTTATTGCGATCTACAACACGCAATCAAACTTTGAAGTCGTCCACTCTTATCAATAGTTACCTTTTCTTTGATCGTGGTGCCAGCGCATCCTGTAGTCCGTCACCCAGAAAATTGAAAGAGATAACTGTAACGAAGATCATCAACCCCGGGAAGAAAGCCAGGCTTGGCGCTTCCCAAATTAACTCTTGAGCATTGGTGAGCATGTTTCCCCAACTCGGCGTTGGGGGGTGAATTCCAAGCCCGAGAAAACTGAGAATTGACTCGAAAAGAATGATATTTCCGACCGACAGAGTGGCCGCAACAATGATTGGTGATGCCAGGCCCGGAAGAATATGTGCGACGATAACTCGACTGGCGGGAACGCCAAGTGCGTGTGCCGCCATAATGTAAGGTTGTTCGCGCATCGACAAGACCGAGCCGCGAACTAGTCGGGCGACTCCAGTCCATCCTACCAAAGACACAATGACGATAATTCGATAAAGCCCGACGTCTTCGTGGTAGGCAATCTCTGGCGGGATGCCAAGTTTGCCGAGGTCAATTACGGCAAGCACAATCAAAAGCGGCAACAGGGGGAGTGCGATGACACTGTCGGTCGTTCTCATCAGCAGGCTGTCTATCCAACCGCCATAGTATCCAGCGACTAGGCCAACTGTTGTACCGATGACAGCCGTAAATATTGCCGCAGTGAAGCCGACGATCAATGAGATTCGGCCGCCATAAGCCAGCCGCACCAACAGGTCGCGACCGAGTTCGTCAGTCCCTAACGGATGTTCGGCAGAGAACGACAGAAAGCGGGAAAACAGATTGATTTTCGAAATGTCCGTGCCCAGCAGTGTTTCGATGATGGGAGCCGATATGGTGAACAAGATCAAAAGCAACAATATTCCTGCACTGAACATCGCAAATCGGTGCAGCAGCAGACGTCTGGCAAGATTTTCAAATCGGTTCATATCAGTCGGTGCGGTATGAGATTCGTGGGTCTAGCGCCGCATATGACAGGTCAGCGATAAAATTGGCGGCGAGAGTTACACCAGTCGCCATCAGCAAGCCGATCAAGGCGAGATTGTAGTCGCTGCCTTGTATGGCATCATAGAGCAGTTTCCCCATGCCTGGATAACCAAACATGATTTCTGTAATCAGGGCACCTGAAAAGAAGGTGCCGATATCTAACGACAGGACAGTTACAACTGGAATCATAGAATTTCGTAGCGCATGCCTTCTCACTACTTGCCGGTCTGACAATCCTTTCGCGTATGCAGTGAGAATGTAGTCCTGTTGAAGTGATTCATGCAGTGAAGCTCGCATATATCGGGTAACTCCGCCGATGCTCACGATCGCTAGAGTAGTGACAGGTAGTATCAGCCCTCTGACTTGCTCAAGAATTCCAGCATCACCCAAGGGTACTGCGTTCGCCGGAAGCCAGCCAAGAACAACAGAAAACAGCAGAATCAGCATCAGTGCCAGCCAGAATGCAGGAATTGAGATGCCAGCGAAGCAGATCAGGTTGATGGAATAATCGGTCAGGCTGTGTATGCGTCTTGCAGCGAGAACGCCAGCTGGAATTGCAATCGCTACGGAAATCACGAATGCGATTCCCATCAGCAGCAGTGTTTTTTCTAGTGCGCCCCACAGAACCACAAGAACTGGCTTGGCGTACAGACGGCTGTATCCCAAATCTCCCTGCAACGCTGAGAACAGCCAATTCAGGTAACGTTTTCCCAGTGGTTGATCCAGTCCATGCAGTGCCTTCAGCCGAACTGCGTCTTCTGCGCTCAAGCGAGGGTCTGCGCTAACCAGAAGATCGATGGGATCGCCTGGCATCAGTCCGAGCAGCATATAGCATACAAACGACATCAGGAAAATGACAGATATGGTCTGGTAAAGTCTGGATATGAGAAAAGTTGTCACGACTCAGATGAACCAGTCTTTGCAGCAAGTACGCAGAACGTCATGCGGCGTATTATTGCGGAATTTCAACATCTTACATTGTATACTTTACCGTCGATTCCCATTTGAGTACAGCTTCCCCGGATATCACATGCAAACCATTCCAGTCATTGACATTACTCCCTTGCAGGAGCACTCCGATTCTGCTTTGCGAAAAGTTGGATCTGAATTGCATGATGCCGCTCGGGACCACGGATTTTTCTATGTCAAAGGACATGGTGTACCAGATCGTATTGTCGATTCTACGTTTTCAGTTGCACAGCAATTTTTTGCGCTGCCGAAAGAAACAAAAACGGAAGTAAAAGTATCCGGCCCCCATCGAGGCTTTCTTCCGATAGGGGAGTCTACAATGGAGGGATATAGTGGAGCTGATCAAAAAGAAAGCTTCATCTGGGGACTTGATATAGGGGTGAATGAAGCCAAAATTGATGGCGATCAATCCTTGCTGGCACCGAACCGCTGGCATGAATTCATACCCGAGATGAAAGATTCTCTGAATGCATATTTTGAGTCTGCACATGAAGTCACTCTGAATATATTGCGCGCATTGGCAGTATCTTTAGGCAAAAGTAGCAATTTTTTTGCCAATCACTTCAATCGACCCACATCCAGAGGATCGCTGATTTACTATCCTGTCACAAAGCATTCTTCCAGAGAATATGGTGTATCTCCGCATACGGATTTTGGATGTCTTTCACTGCTTACACAACGCTCCGGCGGACTGCGTGTTGAAACGAAGAACGGTGAATGGCTTGACGTAAATCCAATACCGGAGACATTCGTAGTCAATGTTGGAGATTTACTGTCGCGGTGGACAAATGGGCGCTTTCGCTCAGTTCCACATTACGTGGTGAACGAAGGAAATTCTGCACGCTATTCGGTTGTCGTTTTTGTAGACCCTGATTCGCAAACTGTAATTGACCCGATTCTCGGTGCCGATGAAACGCCGCTATACGAGCCAATCAGTTGCGATGCTTATATTACTGGGCGATTTAATCGGTCATTCGCATATCGCCACTGATATCGCTGAATAACCGGAATAGTTCGATGACTGCCTGGATTCGCATGATTTCCGACTCCGAAGCTGCCGGAGCGGTCAAAGAAGCGCTTGATTCCGCTAGAACGCCGCACGGCACCGTCGATAACGTGTTACGCGTCCATAGTTTGCGTCCACATACAATGCACGGACACACCGCCTTATACCGAAGCGTTCTCCATAACCCGAATAACTCGATTCCCTTGTGGTTCTTGGAAACAGCAGGAACCTACACAAGCATTCTAAATCAGTGTGAATACAGCGTAACGCATCATAGCCTCAATCTCAGGAAACTAATTGCGGATGACGAACGATTTGAAGCGATACTCAAGGCTTTGCGCAACCACCAGCCCGAATCCGTATTTCAGGGGAAGGAACTTGCCATGCTTGCCTATGTTCAAAAGTTGACGCTGGAAGTGTCAGATATGGTAAAGGAAGACTTTGATTCCTTAATTGAGGCAGGGTGTAGTGATGGAGAGGTATTAGAACTGAATCAGGTGGTTGGATATTTTTGCTATGTAAATCGCTTGCTGAATGGCCTCGGTGTTACTACGGAAGGTGACATTATTGGCTATTACTGAATTGAGTGGGAGATAGGTCAATCATATTTCAGCGGTGCTGCACTAATCTGGGGTTCCTGTGCTTGAAAGCTAGCAGGCGTATTTCAAGAATTTCTCATTTGCTATAATTTCTGTCGAGCCGGATTTCAGCGTGGATTCTGCCGAATTATCATTGTTCAGCACAAACGGTTAGCTTATTCTTATTGTCTTCGTCTGGCTCGCTTGTCTGACTTTTGCATCAGTTGAGTCGCAAATTAGAATCCCTGCCATTCATGTGCCGGTGTAGCTCAGCTCGGAAGAGCAGCTGATTCGTAATCAGCAGGTCGGAGGTTCAAGTCCTCTCGCCGGCACCATTTACGGTACAGGGGCGTGAATCAGATCCCTGCTTGCTCACAAATCTTAATCAGTGCGTTGCCTCACTGAGCTGGTTGACCATCAGCGATTTCGAGACTAATTGTGGCGCAGTTGGCTTGCTCCGGCAGTGCAAACGGAACCAACTGATGTTTAAAGGCGCGCGGTGGGTGATGCACTGATGCTGGGCGGGTTGTTAGTATTTGCGGCAGCGTGCTATTGATGGCGATTTCGATGCGTTGTAGTCCGTTGGACTCGACGGCAACGACCATGAACTGCTTGACGATATGGCGTATTGGCAAAACTTATCGGACTACGTCATTTTTCATCATACTCAAGATACTATGCCTACGAACATTCTTTTACCAGTCCTTCAATTTCTTTACGAGCTCTTCGTCATAGACACAATACTTCCGCACCATGGATTCAACTTCCTTGACATTCTTCAATTCATACTCTGCGCTTAGTGTTGCATCACCAGCAACGGTACTTACTTTCAGTGTTTCGTGTTGCGAAGCTTTGTCGATAAAGTCAGCGACGCTTGAACCTTGTAGAAAGGTATATTCTTCATTTGCCGACACAAACCAATTTCTTGTATCACTGGGTTCCGAATCGAATTGAGTTGTAACTTCGAGACGGGACTGACCACGAATGAGATACCACACATCCCAATGGATGTACAACTTAAATGCTTCGTCGGCACAATGAAGTATCAATTCACGATCATCACGGGATTTCCCCACGTTATTTGTATAGGCGTGAGTTTCGGATTGTTGATATATCAAATCAAATTTTTGTACAACAGTCCAGCCTGCGAATTTACGAGTAATTGTGATTTCATCAGCAATACTAGCTGACGAAATGAACAAAATCACAATTATCGAAATAAATCTGTACATTCGATGAACTCCTACGAATCTTTTCTGCTAAAACACCGATTTTACAGTAAATCCAATTGCTCATTTTGGAGTTGGGCGAAATATTGACACAGAAAAAGTGATTCAGAAAATTGATCGATTCCGCTTTCCGCGTTCGGCTGGTGTCTTGGATTCGATTTGTTTGTCTGCGGGCATACAACTAAAGGTCATATCTGGCGATGTTTCGTTAAAAACGCGAACATCCGTTAGCAGAATATCACAAAAATTGTAAAATTTGTTGGAGTTGGAATACACAATAACAGGGAGGCATCAATGTTGAAACTGAATTCGGTGGCTTTATGCCTAGTTTGTTTAGTCGTTCTATCAGCATGTGCGACGATCAAAAAAATAGGTGATGTCCAATACAGAAATCACCATCTGATGTTCTCCGAGGAAGAGTATCAACAATCCCCGGGCGTGCTGATGCGGGCATCAGTAAATGCATGGAATGATTACAATCTAGATTCGAAGGTGGCATCGTTAGTTGATTATTACGCTAATCCCGATAAAGCTCTGACACCAACAACCTTTCCTCATAAAATGAATTTCTCATTAGAGGATTCTGATATTTTTCGCGGTTCTCAGCTTGGCCGCGAAGACAGGCCTGAAGCTCGGGAAATACAGCGCGAAGAAGCCCTGCGCCATGTCCATTGTTTGGACGAATTTCACCGTGGGGTATCGCAAGGACCGTTTTCTAACCATAGGATTCCCTTATTCAGAGTAGATACCTATTGTGACGATTTCCTTGCCGAAAACGACATACAGAATGAATGCATTCATTGGGAGATTGAGGTTGGAGAGAAAGTTCATAATTATGGGAGTGACACTGTTCGCGAGACAACGCTTGAAGCAGAACTTGTAGACAAATGTAAAACGGCAATGCAAGTAATTTCTCTTGCCACGAAAATGTCCCATGATTTTCCTGATCTGTCTGGCACATATGACATTGTTACAGGAACGAATCCTAACGGTGGTCAATATGGAGGTGTGGTCACAATCACAACCTCCAGCGAACATAGAAATAGATATTGCCTTAAGTGGGATATTTCTAATAGCAATCAAGAAGAATTCGGATGCGGCGATTTAAAAATCGATTCTGGGCGGAAGGCGTTTGTTTTGAGCGTGGACTGGTGGAGCGAGTATCCCGTAATCTACGATGTTTTAGACGATGGCAAATTATTAATTGGAACATGGCATAACGGTGCTGGAAAAGAAAGCCTTAAGCGGCGATAGCTGTTCTTCGCTCGTATATGTGTAACGCGAACATCCGCAAGTTGTCGCAATAAATTTTCAACGGATCCTACGGCCAAGTGGCGATTGGTACTTTGAAGTGTCTGCTTGAGACGGATGTTAGGACCCGGTACGCAAATTCTTTCCGACTCGGTTCGAATCGCCAAGCCCGCAGTGATCAAGCGTGGTTTCATTGAAGCCCTGAACAAGACAATCCCCTTGAAAACTGTTCTGAAATCGCTGTGAGGGCGATACGTGCCTTCCGGCCGTCGTCGTCGAAAACCGCTGTTTAGTGCGTTTTCCAAGCTTCGGCGGATTACCCTCTGGGACTGATCCTGCCAGTCTGTCGAAGTGGATTTGATATATCTTGCGCTGGTGTTGTTGAAGTGGTTGTCCAAATATAACCTATTCCTGCGGTGTTGTCGGCAGGTCTATCCGTTCACAACCCACCCCCAGCGAGGACGCGCTTGCTGACAGCCGATGTACGCTTCGAACATTACACCAAGGACGCAGTTCGCCTGTTCAAAGGCCGCCAAGCCGCAGATGAATGGCCCCCGATCTTTGGACTTGAAAGTACTGGAAAAACAGTATCCAGGTTTTATGATGCGCGGATGATCAATTTGGCTGAAGGGCGTCTATGGGATTCCGAAGAGGGAATTTCGTAAATCAAGCGGTAGAACACAGAGGCGGCCAAGAACTCCCGATTGATGCTTGCCCACTACAGCTGGGAGCAACAATCCAAGTTCGATTTAAAATTCAAGCCACCGCTTGCGTACCGTGGCGTTCAACTACTGAGCGCGTACGATGAAGCAGTTCGGAACGCCATCCTGCTGTATAGAATCGGAGTATACAGCGCCGCAGATTATGCGGAATGGCTCAGATTGGCCGCGAAATGCGTCCGTGCGGCGTATGCTTCGGTCCGCGTTGCCATTGCGTTGGAAATCCGCATCGGCAAATATCCGTCGCCACCCGAGTATGGGAGGCCACCACACTAACAGCCTGAACACGAAGAAAAGGAAGAAACATGATCGTATCAGAATTGGAATTCATTCCCCCATCCGAACTTCATTTTCGCCGTTCATGACAAGGGCTCAACCAAGCGGGCTAAGTTGCTGAACAAAAGGGAGTTTAGTTCGACAATCTTGACGCGTCTTATAAGTCTATTGGATTTTATTGAACCCAATTTGTATATCTGAAGGCATGTAGGACAAATTTCATAGCATATTGCAGATAATTGATTCGTAATCAGCAGGTCGGAAGTTCAAGTCCTCTCGCCGGCACCACAAATTCGTCCTTCAGCCGTTTCAGTCGAGTCGGGCGCTCGCAATGTACATGGAGAATGCTTCGCACCAGACTATGACATTGTCGAATTCGGTTACATTGAACTCCGGCGGCAGGTCAAACTCCAGCGGTCCGGAGAATATTCTTAGTTTGGATATTTCGATTGCCTGAGGTTTGATTCGTTTAAAGTCGTCTCGATTGTCTACGAATTTAGTCGTCATGTAAATTCGATAATCAGGACCAGGCGCCAAGTTTACGTCATCTTCGAATACGAGCTTTCCGCCGGACAGTCGGATTGTGCCTTCCCCCCAATGTAAAGCATCGGACCCAGGACTATTTCGATCAAAAGCCCCAGTTGGGTCGGTTTCCGAAAAGGTCGGAACCGTTGTCAATACCTCGTTTTTCGACCACCATTCAATCAGTATCGGCAAACTGTAGATACCCGCACCAAATCCTATTGCACCGCCTGCAATTAGCCCAATCATTAATCCCGCCAGCCATCGTTTCATAATGACGATCGTAACCCCTTAATTTTCAAAGCATTAATTCTGTATAAGTAAGTGAGTGAGTAAAAACTATTATCCTTGATTTGTGCCTGAGCTTGATCACAGACGGACAATCTATCAGACACGCGAATGATAACTCACGAATTGATTCGACACCCTCTCAGGTTTGAGTCATTGTATTAGACAGTCGCAATAATGCAAAGTACCCTAAACGGCGAATTCTTTTCATTTGTGTTTGACTTTGTAGTTTATATGGCAATTTACGACTCAGCCGTCATTCTGAATGACGTTATCGAATGACTTCTGAGAATTTGCAGCTTCCTCCAGCAGCCATTTCCGAAAGGCGTCGATCCTTGGCTGAGTGACGACTTTGTGCGGGCAAGCAATATAGTAGGATACCGGTGACCTGCTATAGACATTGAATAGTTTGATCAGGCGGTTACCCTCAAGATCTTTCTCAACGTGTGCACTTCGGGCAAGAGCGATGCCTTGGTTGTCTATGGCGGCTTGGATGCACATGCTTGTATCTGGAAAATGCGAGCCTCGCGGCAACGATTTGATAGTGATTCCAGCATCTCTGAACCAGTCTCTCCAGCGCGGGCATATATCGAAGGAGTGTCGATACAATAGTGGATAATGAACCAGATCCGCAGGATTTTCGGGTGGCGTCAAGCGTCTTAGAAAATCAGGGCTACATACTGGAAAGACATATTCTTGCAGCATTGGATCGACGTGTAGGCTAGGCCATTCGCCGTGACCGAGACGAATGGCAATATCCACTTCATCCTTTCCAAAATTTACGAGATCATCGGAGGTTGAAATCCAGATACTGATATCAGGATAGAGTTCATTGAACTTTCCAAGGCGAGGTACCAGCCACTTCACTGCGAATGACTGTACCAGGCTTACTCGAATTGAAGAGCGAGTTTCCGTGTTGGTGATTTCGTTTAGAACGCGATTCATGCTTTCCAGGAATTCCCGCACAATTGGAACAATCAGCTGTCCTTCTTTGGTGATGATCAAACGTCTGCCTTGACGTTCAAACAGCTTGAAGTCCCAAAGTTCTTCAATGTGCCTGATTTGATGGCTGACTGCACTTTGCGTAATGAACAGCTCATCCGCAGCTCTCGTAAAACTGAGATGTCGAGACGAAACCTCGAATGCGCGCAGAGCCGCCATTGGGGGGAGTCGGTTATTCAAGATCTAATGAATTAAATCAGTGCAAACTAGATGGCAAATTTATATTTCATACATCGAACAGAGAAAGGAATTACTTTTAGTCAGGAACTCACTTTAAATTGGTTTCATCATTAACATGAGTGTTTACTCATGTATTTAGGACAAAAATTCCTTCAAATCCTCGTTATAGCGTATTATACTCAAATCAAGTTTCTAATTACGTATATGATTTTACTCATATATTATAAACAAATTAGATACGACAGGGAAGAATTCTGGAGCAGGGACGCTCCATTTCCTTCCTACAAATTTGATTGTCTAGTTCAAATTTGCGATAACCAGCGATTCCTGTTGGGCATAAAGTAGAAGCTTAGCAAAAATAGGTTAATTCAATATTGTAGTTTGAATTAGCATAGTTCACGTTTGCACCAAAACAGCGGTTTTCATCGCGAATTAAAACGACGAACTTATACTCTTTACTGCAAGAAAGAGAATCTTCAGGAGCACCAATTCGCGTTGGCACTTTTGGTGTCAAAATTCATATAAAATCCAAAGATAATGAAATTACACTACTCGGAGTAGAGGTTCTCAAGAGGCTTTTACGCCTTGAAGGAATATCGATGATGATGTGGTTGGAGACAGGAGATATTTTGAGTGCTCTATTTCTCACTATCCGTCCTTCGAACCGACATGACAATTTGGATAACGAAGATCGACAATCTGTAGACCAGTTGACCATCCTCGAATCTGTTATAGAATCTATGCATCAGACCTTGAATCGTCCTTCAACTAGATGAATAACGACACACATCATGTCGAATCAAATGTTAATACATCTTCCATTGATTTGATGATTCGACTCGATTCGTTCAAGCATACAGAAACCAGTAGTTTTTAACGCAAACTCAGAACATGAACCTCTACTCATTACTGCAAGAACGGGAAGTTTCAAGAACGCCCATTCGCGTCGGCATGGTCGGTGCTGGAAAGTTCGCCACCATGTTCATGGCGCAAATCATTCGAACTCCAGGAATGAGTCTTGATGTAGTTTGTGACTTGAACCCCGACCGTGCCCACAAGAATCTGAATACTGCAGGATTTCAGGATTCCAAAATATTCAATAGTCCTCAGAAGACTTACGCTAACAGTGACGTTTTTGTAACTGATGACATCAATGATGTGTTACGAGCAGGCAGCGCTGATGTAGTAATTGAATCGACCGGAGATCCTGTTGCAGGAGTGAGCCATGCTCTACAGAGTATCGGTTCCGGTATCGATATCGTCATGGTCAATGTAGAAGCAGATGTACTGGCAGGCGCTTTATTGGCTAAGAAAGCGCGTGAGCACAACGTGATTTATTCTCTCGCCTATGGCGACCAGCCAGCACTTATTGTTGAACAGGTGGATACTGTTCGATCTATGGGACTGGAGGTTGTCTGCGCTGGCAAAGGTACAAAATATCTTCCTTCGTATCATCAATCGACACCTGATACGGTGTGGAATTACTACGGACTGACAAGAGAAGATGCTGAGCGCGGAGGCATGAACAGCAAAATGTTCAATTCTTTTCTTGATGGCACCAAGTCTGCAATTGAAATGACGGCTGTGGCAAACGCGACTGGTTTGGAACCGCCTGAAAACGGCCTTTCGTTTCCGCCTTGTTCCGTTGACCAACTTGGCTCGATTTTGAGGCCCAAGAGCGAAGGGGGAGTGCTGGCGAAAAAAGGAATGGTCGAAGTGATTTCTTCGCTTCAACGAGATGGCTCCGAGGTGGAACGAGACTTGCGCTGGGGCGTATACGTAGTATTTGAAGCAGGAACCGAGTATGTAAAGCGATGTTTCAAAGAATATGGACTGGTGACTGACTCGACAGGAAAATATTCAGCGCTATATCGACCTTATCACCTGATCGGACTTGAACTGGGTGTCAGCGTGGCATCGGTTGCACTGCGACGAGAACCCACGGGATCGCCAGTTTCCTTTTCTGCAGATGTCGTTTCTGTTGCCAAGCGGAATCTTGGAGTTGGCGAAGTTCTGGACGGAGAGGGCGGGAGTACCGTGTGGGGCAAAATTGTGCCAGCTGCACATTCTCTAAAAATCAAGGCAGTACCCATCGGGCTGGCTTCAGGAATTGAGGTGTTCAATCCAATTCCGAGAGATGGTATTGTAACTTGGGACGATGTTCGAGTTCATGACCGCTCAACCGCCCACAAACTGCGCAATCAGATGGAAATGGATTTTTCCGAATAGTCCGGAAGTTTGTTATTCGATTCGTCTGAATACCGCACACTGTGCGGGATGTGGGGCATTGGGATCTTCAACATCAATCACGATTTGGTCTCCTGTATTGAATTGACTTCCCCTTAGACGGCCAAGCGACAAGTTGTCGGCTCCGTCCATGGCAATCAATGCAAATTGGGTTTCTTGGCCATGTGCATCTACTCCTGTAGTCAACTCCCTGACGACTCCAGTGCCTTCCAACTCTCGCCACTCGGTGTGGCTATGGTCAATGTCGCAGATTAATTTGGGTGGGAAACTAGTTCTGCCGCATCCCGGGCAGAAAGTCCCTAGTGCCCGGCCTTCGGCTAGTGCTTTGAAATATCGATCCAATGCACCAAAGGAATAGGAGTAATCAAGTTCTACCTTAAGCGGAAAATAGTTCATGAGAGTATACGTTTTGGATGGCGACGTTCTCATTTTTTATACTTTTGAATTACAAAATTGAAAACACTCTGTAACAGATTTTTTAGATATCAGCCAACTGCGATTGTAATTCAGCAGTGTCTGGTATCGTAATTTAAAGACACGTCAATCCATAGTGACAACGATATTTCCGATATGCTGCTTTCGGATGAATTGTGCCTGTGCTTCTTGAAGTTGCGCGAGTGGGTAGGTGGCAGCAAGAATCGGCGAGACCTCGCCACGCTCAATGTAGCCGACCAGTTTACCAAAGGTATCCGGAGCAACAACCGTGCATCCAGTGAACGTCAAATCATGCAAATACAGAGTGCGAAGATCCAATTCTACGATTGGGCCTGCGATTGCGCCAGCGCAGGTGTAACGACCACCTTGTGCAAGCAACTCAATCAAGTTCTTCCAATTTGCACCACCGACAATGTCAGCGACAACTGTGACTGAATGCTTTCCAATCGCGCTACCAATCGCGGATTTGAGATCAGTGGAATTTCGGTCAATCATTGCATTCGGAGATAATTTTACTAACTGATCATGTTTGTCTTTCGTGGCCATTGCAATTGTGACAGCTCCTCGGCGATTTGCGAGTTGTACAAGCGCGGACCCCACTCCACCGGATGCTCCAGTAACCAACACCGTGTCAAGTTTTGTGACATTCGCGCGCTCAAGCATATTTTCGGCGGTTACCCAGGAAGTTGCGAAAGTTGCCAGTTCTGTATTCGACAGGCTACTTTCAACTATGTGTACCTGATTAGAATTAACAACGGTATATTCAGCAAATCCTCCGTCGCACTCCGAGCCAAAAAAACCACATTTTTCAAGATTTAGCGGATCCTGCCAGTCCCGCAGCCAGCAGTCAATCATCACGCGTCTATCTAGAAGTTCTCTACTCACACGGTTGCCGACGGCGAGCACAGTACCGGCGACATCGGCTCCTTGAATACGTGGGAATGACAGTGCATTCTGGCCCCAGGCAGCATCTCCACTATCTGTGGATTCCGCAGTACAGCCGCTGGTTGCTGTCGAGACGCTTTTTGAGTACCAACCTGTTCGGGTGTTGACATCAGTGTTGTTCAGCCCACATGCATGAACCTTGATCAGCACATTGTCATCGCCAGGAACGGGCACTGGCCAGTCTTCATGGTAGACAAGCTGGTCCAGGTCTCCGTGACCGGCAAGCACGACTGCTTTCATGGTCTCTGGAATCTTCCTCATCTACGGAATTTCCTTACTATCAATTCGATTTCGACAAAATCGCCTTTGCAACTCGTGAAGCAGGTGGCCGTTGCAATTCTGAGAACACAAATTCTGACACCTTGATGAGTGAATCCAGATTGATGCCTGTTTTCACTCCCATTCCATCCAGCATGTAGACTACATCTTCAGTTGCAACATTGCCGCTTGCCCCGCTTGCATACGGACATCCGCCCAATCCCCCAATTGAGCTGTCGATGACGGATACTCCATGCTCTAATGCTTCCCTGATATTTGGCAACGCCTGGCCATAAGTGTCATGAAAATGAACAGCGACGGAATCCAACGAAACTATATTTGCAAGCTCAGCGAGCAGCTTGCGTGTTCCGTTGACTGTGCCAACCCCAATTGTGTCTCCCAGCGAGACTTCATAGCAGCCCATGTGAAACAGTTTTTCAACCACAGGAAGGACTTGCTTTTCAGCAACTACCCCTTCATAAGGGCAGCCGAAAACACAGGAAACGTAGCCTCTTACCGGAATTTCCAGCTCGCGCGCTCGATCAATCACAGGTTTGAACCTCTGAAAAGATTGTTCAATACTGCAATTCGTATTTTTCATGGAAAAAGTCTCAGATGCAGCAGAAAACACTGCAATTTGATCGACTCCAGCTTCAATTGCAGCGTTCATTCCAGTCATGTTGGGCACCAAGACCACAAACGCGACATCTTGTCGGCGACGTACAGCATTCAGTACCTGACCGGTACCTGCCATTTGCGGAACCCACTTAGGCGATACAAAACTTCCTACTTCCAATGTCTTGATTCCGCACTCTGACAATCGATTGATTAAATCCACGCGGAATTCAATTGAGGTTTGGACTGATTCGTTTTGCAGCCCGTCTCGAGGTCCAACTTCTACCAAACGAACGTCAGGCGGGCAACTCAATTTGCTGTTCCTTCTGCATTGGAATCCAAAGGTTCAAGCGGTTCGACTACAACGCAAACTGCTCCTTCATCAATCTGTTCATTTTCGCCATAGTTGACGGAAGTTACAATTCCATCCAAAGGACTGGTAATCTGATGCTCCATTTTCATCGCTTCGATTACCATCAGCTTCTGTCCTGTTGCCACAACATCGTTCGTTTTGACTAATGTGCGAACCACTCTTCCTGGAAGTGGAGCAGTCAGCGTTCCAGAACGTTCCATCGGTGCATGGGCGACGGAAATCTTGTCTAAAACCCGTAGTTCATATAACGAGAAATCGTGAAAAACTCGTAGGAGATTCGGCAGATTGACAACTGTTGCTTGCCATTGAGATCCATCAATATCGACTTTGATAGTTTTGTCTTGAAATTCCTCAATACTGCAGTTCATCCGTTGCGAACCACACAGAACAACACCATGTTTTTGTTGCAATTGAGTTGTGACATTCACAAATTCATTGTTGTATTCAAATAATTCTGTTATTTCCTGTATCGAATTGAGTCGCCAACCGGTTGAAGATTTCCATGGAGAGTGCTGATCTGCGTGTTCTTGCTTTTCCAATTTGTTGTGATCAGCACTTAGCGTTGAATGAAGAAATAGTGCTGCTATAGCAGCAATTTCATTCGGTAAATGTTCGCATACCTGTGTTAGTTCGTCCATTCGCGTTTCTACGAATCTGACGTCAATGTTGTCGTTCAAGAATGAATCGTGTTGCAACAGGTTCGACAGAAAATTCACATTGGTGTTCACTCCTGCAACGTGAAGCTGTGAGAGTCCATTCAGCATGCCTTTGATTGCACTGCTTCGATCCGATTCATGGCTGATAATCTTGGCGATAAGAGGATCGTAGTGCTGGTCAACATGGTCTTTTTCTCTAACACCGGTATGCACCAGCAATTCATCGGATGCAGCTGGTAGAGTTAGATATTCAATGGTACCGGGAGATGGCAGAAACTCCTTAGATGGATTTTCGGCATAAATGCGAACTTCAACTGAGTGACCAACGGGTTGAGCAGGAAGGGGTAAAACCTTGATTGATTCACCTGCAGCTATTCGCAGCTGCCATTCAACCAGATCGGTACCCGTAATCTGTTCCGTAACTGGGTGCTCAACTTGAAGGCGAGTGTTCATTTCCATAAAGTAAAAACCTTCACCATCAAAAAGGAATTCCACAGTTCCAACGCTGTGGTAGTCAAGTGCATTCGCGAGGGAGACAGCCGCTTCATACATCTGAAATCGCAGTTCATCTGCGATATTCGGGGCTGGCGCCTCTTCTATGATTTTCTGATAGCGGCGCTGCGCAGAACAGTCTCGATCAAACAGATGGACAATGTTGCCATGCTTGTCCGCTGCGATTTGCACTTCCACATGCCTAGCCTTTCCGAGATATTTTTCGATGATGACAGCATCATCGTCGAATGCCTCTTTGGCTTCTGATCGGGCCGACAGCAAACTTTCGCTGAACTCACTTTCGTTGTAAACGATTCTCATGCCTCGTCCACCACCACCCAATGCGGATTTCAATAGAACAGGAAAGCCGATTTCTTTGGCAGCGGAAATCATGATATCCAGATGTTGGCTTGAACTACGGTAACCTGGCAAGATTCGAACGTTGGCTTGTTCCGCGATTCCCGCAGCAGTGGATTTTGAAGCCATGATTCGAATAGCTTCGGAAGAGGGGCCAATAAATTCGATGGATTCTTTCTCGCAGTTTTCAGCCAGCACACTGTTTTCGGATAGGAATCCATAGCCCGGGTGGATGGCATCGGCACCGGACTGCTTCGCGGCATTCATTATTTTGCCTGCATTCAGATAGCTGTCAGCGGGGCGGGCACCTCCAATTTCGATGGATTCGTCTGCCAGCTCGACATGCATTGCATTTCGATCGACATCGGAGTGAATCGCAACAACCGGAATGCCAAGTCTTTGTGCTGTGCGAGTGATGCGACAGGCAATCTCCCCGCGATTGGCAATGAGCAGTTTCTGAAACAAGGTGTCAGTCAGATTACGATTTACGCCAAGCAGGAGAGCGTTTGTTCAAGAATGCGGCAATTCCTTCCTTGCCTTCATCGGAAGCTCTAACCCGAGCAATCAGTCTCGCTGTTTCATCCTGTAGTTCCGAGTTTACAGGCTCGCTCAGAACATTTTGCAATACTGATTTTGCGATTTTCTGAGCGCCAGGCGCACCGGCTCGGAGTCTTTCAACAATGCCGCTTTCAATGCTGGGTATGTCATCCGAATGCCCGTACTCGTGAATCAGTCCAATCTGCTGTGCAGCAGAGGCGCTGAATACTTCACCTGTCAGAAAATATCGTCGAGCAGCGCGCAATCCGATGGCTTTCACAACGTAAGGGCTGATCACAGCTGGAATGAGGCCAATTTTAACTTCAGAAAGACTGAAAACTGCTGAGTCTACTGCGATGGCGATATCGCAGCATGCCACCAAGCCAACTGCACCGCCGTACACGCCTCCATGAACAATCGCAACTGTAGGTTTTGGAAAACGATACAGTTTATCCATCATGGTTGCCAGGCGGCGAGCGTCCTCAAAGTTCTGCTCCTCACTGTAATCCGCCATTCGCTGCATCCACTTAAGATCGGCGCCAGCGCTGAAACTCCTGCCTGTGCCGCGAACAAGCAAAATTCGTACTGACTGATGCTTCTCTAACTGTTCAAGCGCATTTGTCATCTCGCCGATCATCAACTCGTCGAAGGCATTGTGTACCTCCGGTCGATTCAGAGTCAGGGTGCAGGTACCCGTTTCGGCCAGTGTGACATAAATGGTTTCAAATTGATCAAATTCTGACATGAATACAAACTACATTCTGAATATGCCGAAACGCGTTTGTTCAATCGGTGCGTTTAGTGCTGCAGAGATTCCGAGTCCGAGAACCATGCGGGTATCCGCTGGATCAATGATGCCATCATCCCAAAGTCGTGCACTTGAGTAATACGGTCGCCCTTGAGTTTCATATTGCTCCAGTATGGATGACTTGAATCGATCTTGTTCTTCCTGAGGCCATGATTTGCCTTTCATGCTGTCGAGCCGAACTTGAGTAAGCACGTTTCCCGCCTGCTCTCCGCCCATCACGGAAATGCGGGCATTGGGCCACATCCACAGAAACCTCGGCCCGTAAGCGCGCCCGCACATGGCATAGTTTCCAGCACCAAAACTGCCGCCAATAATCACCGTGAACTTGGGGACTTTTGCACAGGCTACTGCAGTCACCATCTTTGCTCCGTCTTTCGCGATCCCGCCAGCTTCATATTTTTGTCCGACCATAAATCCAGCGATGTTCTGCAGGAAAACAAGAGGAATATTCCGCTGACAGCAAAGTTCGATGAAATGCGTTGCTTTCAGGGCGGATTCTGAGTAGAGAATTCCATTGTTCGCAATGATTCCTATCGGGTATCCGAGGAGGTGCGCAAAGCCGCAAACCAGTGTTCCGCCATACAGCTTCTTGAATTCGTGAAAACTGCTACCGTCCACAAGGCGAGCTATGACTTCACGTACGTCATAGCTTTGCTTCAATTCAGTTGGTATGATGCCATACAGTTCTTTGGCATCATAGAGTGGTTCCTGAGGTTGCTGGACTTCAGTGGAGATATATTTAGGGCGATTCAAATTCGCGACGATATCACGAACAATTTGCAACGCATGTTGATCACTATTGGCATAGTGATCGGTAATTCCGGACTGGCGGGAATGTACGTCGGCTCCCCCCAAATCTTCTGCAGACACAGTTTCGCCGGTTGCCGCTTTAACAAGCGGTGGTCCACCCAGAAATATTGTCCCCTGATTACGAACGATGATTGATTCGTCACACATGGCAGGGACATAGGCGCCCCCGGCCGTGCAGGATCCCATGACTGCAGCAATCTGGGGGATTCCTGCTGCCGACAGATTGGCTTGATTGAAAAATATCCGACCAAAGTGTTCGCGGTCTGGAAAGACGTCGTCCTGCAGAGGGAGAAATGCACCACCCGAATCAACCAGATAGATGCACGGAAGATGGTTTTCGCTGGCTATCTCCTGCGCACGTAGGTGTTTTTTTACAGTTATTGGGTAGTATGTTCCGCCTTTTACGGTGGCATCATTGGCAAAAATCATGCACTCACGACCACTTACCAATCCAATTCCTGTAACAATTCCGGCCGATGGCACTTCTCCGCCGTACATTTCACAAGCCGCATAAGGGGCGATCTCCAGGAAAGGAGCACCTCGGTCCAGTAGCAGCCGAATCCGGTCTCTAGCGAGAAGCTTGCCACGCGCAACATGTTTCTTACGTGCAGATTCAGTTCCTCCGGCTTGAATTGTCGAATAAACTGAATTTAGTTCTTCAACAAGACGCTTCATTGCGTCTCGTCGAGTATGAAACTCCGAACTATCGAGATTTATCTTGGATTCAAGGACTGACATGACCGCAGTGACGTAAAACCAGGAAAATTTGGGGTTACCAACCCCCGGTTTTCACCCATGCCTCTAGTTGATTCAGTCGGTCATGTCCCCAAAACGGTTCTCCGTCCACGACGAAGAAGGGCGATCCGAACACTTTTTGAGCGATTGCATCATCTGTAGCTTTTCGTACCAGGTTCTTTACATCCAGATCATTCAGAGCAGATGATAAACTTGTAGAATCAATATCGATTTTGGTAGCAATGTCGATGACGACATCGGATTTTGAAATCAGTTTATCTTCAATAAAGTAGGCACGAAACAAAGACTGAGCGAGCTGCTTGGATTTTTTAGAATCCTTTTGATTGAGCCAGTAATAGGCACGACATGCTGCGATGGTTGCAACGGGAAAGGTTGACGGGACATTGAATTCGATCCCGTGAAAACGAGCCAGTCGGTGCAGGTCCAGACTACTGTATTCGTTGACCATAGGTATCTGCACGAGCGGCTTGCGTTCAGTAATTTTCATGACTGCTCCCATCAAATACGGTCGCCACACAACCTCGCAGCCGCAACGCTTTGCAAGCTCGTCTATCTTCTCGCTGGAAAAATATCCATAGGGAGAAGAAAAGTCGAAATAGAAATCAATGGAATTTTTCATGTGTACAGCTGCACTTTGCGATCACTATAACAATTCAAGGGCGAATAACACCAATTGCAGTTGCTTCTCCTCCTCCGATGCACAAAGATGCAACTCCTTGTTTTAAATCATACTTTTCCATTGCTGCGATCAGAGTCACCAGAATTCTCGCTCCAGATGCCCCCACCGGATGACCCAGTGCACAAGCTCCGCCGTGTATGTTTACGCGATCGTGCGGCAATCCGAGACTGTGCATGGCCGCCATTGTGACTACTGCAAATGCCTCGTTAATCTCATAGAGTTCAACGTCATCCGCTAACCAATTCAGTTTTACCAGCAAGCGCCGGATGGCTCCAATCGGTGCTGTCGGGAACAAATTGGGTTCAGCCGCATAAGTTGTATGGCCAACCAATCGAGCACACACGTTCGCGTCTCGATTTTCGGCTTCTTGTTCCGACATCAGAATGACAGTTGCACCGCCGTCGGAAATGGAACTTGAATTTGCTGCAGTGACGCTTCCATTTTCTCTGAATGCAGGTCTGAGAAGCGGAATTTTTTCAGAGTTGGTTGTTTCAGGCTGTTCGTCCGTAGAGACTTCGTAATTGCCTTTTCGAGCAGTTACTTCAACGGATACGATCTCTCGATCAAACGTGCCGTTTTCCGTAGCCTTCTGTGCCCGAGTGAGTGACTCAATTGCAAAGTTGTCCTGTTCCTCTCGACTGAACTGATAGGCTTCGGCACAGTCTTCTGCAAAGGCTCCCATGAGGGCTCCTTTCTGATAAGCGTCTTCAAGACCATCGATAAACATGTGGTCTATAATTTGCCCGTGTCCCATACGCATTCCACCTCTGGCTTTCGGCAGCAAATAGGGTGCGTTGCTCATACTTTCCATGCCACCTGCAGCAACGATGGAGTTGGTTCCGGCTACGATGGAATCATAGCCGAGCATGACAGTTTTCATGCCTGACCCACACATTTTATTCACCGTCGTGCAGCCAACGGATTTTGGAATTCCAGCCGACAAAGCAGCTTGGCGAGCCGGTGCCTGTCCCATTCCCGCAGGCAAGACGCATCCCATCAGCACTTCATCGACACAGTCTCCGGTGATGTTTGAATCATCGAGTGCCGCTCGAATCGATGCAGAACCTAGTTCGGGTGCAGTTACAGGTGATAGACGTCCCTGAAATCCACCGATTGGAGTTCGGCTCAGTCCCGTTACGACTACTGAATTATTTTGCATTTGCATATCCTACTGATTGTGTTGTTTGTTAAATCGTTTCTTCGAACAGTTCGCGTCCGATCAGCATACGTCGAATTTCACTCGTTCCGGCTCCGATTTCGTAAAGTTTCGCATCCCTCAGCAGACGCCCGGTGGGTGTTTCGTTCATGTATCCCATTGCCCCCAAAGTCTGAATTGATTCCAGTGCGCACCAAGTCGCTCTTTCTGCGGTGTATAGAATAACGGAAGCCGCGTCTTTGCGGGTTGTCTCTCCGCGGTCACATGCTTTGGCCACCGCGTAGGCGTAAGCACGAGAAGCATTCAACGTGGAATACATGTCTGCCAGTCGGCCTTGAATGAGCTGAAACTCGCCGATTGACTTGCCAAACTGCTTGCGTTCATGAACGTAGGGGATTACGGCATCAAGGCATGCCTGCATGATGCCAATCGGTCCTGCCGATAGTACTACTCTCTCGTAGTCAAGTCCGCTCATCAGAATTTCCACCCCACAGCCGACTTCACCCAATACGTTTTCTGCTGGAACCCGACAATCCTGAAAGATCAGTTCGCCGGTGTTGGAGCCACGCATGCCCAACTTATCCAGTTTCTGTGCAGCTGAAAAGCCTTCAAAATCTCTTTCGACAATGAATGCCGTAATTCCTCGAGAACCCGCCTCAGGCTCCGTTTTCGCATAGACCACCAGCACGTTGGCATCAGGACCATTGGTTATCCACATTTTGGTGCCATTCAGAATGTAGTGATCTTCGATTTGGACGGCATTCAACTTCATGCTTACAACATCAGACCCTGCGTTTGATTCCGACATGGCAAGTGCGCCTATATGTTCACCACTGACTAGTTTGGGCAGGTAACGGCGTTTCTGGTCTTCGGTGCCAATTCTACGAATCTGATTCACGGCCAGATTTGAGTGAGCTCCGTAAGACAGGCCCACTGAAGCTGAAGCGCGACTGATTTCCTCCATCGCAACTACATGTTCCAGATAACCCATTCCGGAACCGCCAAATTCTTCTTCGACCGTGATTCCGAGGAGTCCCATATCGCCCAGTTTGTGCCAAAGGTCGGGCGGAAATTCATTGGAAAGATCAATGTCCGCAGCCCGCGGTGCAATTTCGTTTGCAGCAAAGTCTCGGACACTTTCTCGCAGAATGTCTGCGAATTCACCCAATCCAAAATTCAGTGTTGAATAATAGTCGCTCATTTTCAATCAGTCTCTCGGCAGTAGGCAAATAGTGGTTTGCTGCATGATCGCACAGAGAGTGGATTTATTTCCAGAATGTACGGTTACTTCAATCGTCGATACTGTCAAGGTTCTGCCCGATTTAATCACTGCCCCTTCAGCCGTCAGCCGATCGCCATCTGCCGCAGCAACCAGATTGATCTTGAATTCGACCGTCAAAATCCTGCTTCCGGCTGGCATCAGTGAGAAGGCCGCATATCCGCCGGCAGAGTCGGCAATAGCACTGGTCGCACCTGCGTGAAAGAAATTATCTTGCTGTGTAAGGTGCTCGCCGAAAGGCAGATCAATTATACAGTGTCCCGGTTCAATGGTCCGCATTGAGGCGCCAAGCACACTCATAATACCCTGTTCTGCAAAGCTCTTCCTGGCGTCGCTCTCGTAATCGGGGTTTTTGGACTGAAATGGTCTGGGTTTGGGAGAGGGCATCTATACTGAATTATCTTTTGAGAAACAAGCCTAATGACTGTTTACCGGTTCTTGCTCTGGCAATGCGAAATTCGGACATTATATTCAAATCTTATTGCAGTGCAACAAAATCAGAGGAGATTTGAAATGGTACAGTTTTGAAGTGTACCTGGCGACACTCTCAGGACGGCAGACTGAGTGTGTTTGTCCACAGAATGCGTGTGAGCTCACCTGCGGGTAATTGCACATAAATCCGAGGTTTCATGTAATCGTCCCCATCCTTTACCCAGAGACGGACGGTCATTTGCGTTGGAAACGACGAGCATGGGAATAGAATCCGCATACGCCTGACCGATTCCGGTTACTGTGTTGGTGACCCCAGGACCCGTAATGATGGTACAGAACCCTGGTTTGCCGGTTGCCCTGGCATATCCATCCGCCAAAAACTGGCACCTTGTTCATTGCCATTATTCCGAGGCAATTCGCGGTTCAAGAATTCTCGGATAAATTGCGGTCTATGGTCGGAACGGACAATGAAATGCATCAAACCATTGAAGTCATGCAACGATTTTATTGGACAGCATAGACGAAACAGTCGGTATTTGATTGAAGATGAACTGGATGACCGATGGTGAATCGGTCAAACACCGGGTTTGCATTCCAATCGGGAGGTGGATACCGGTTATATCGCGAGGTCAATGACCGGGTACTGGTCGCTGTCCAGCACCTGTCCGTCTTGCAAGTGCGGATTGGTGATTATCTTGTTAAATTCTCCAGCGGAATAGTAAGTCATTCCATCTCCAGTGTATCGGACCGCGTAGCCTCTCCTGACGGCAGGTGAGGAGTTTGCTCTCGCTCCATGCACAATCATTGAATCGAAAATCAGTACATCACCAGGCTCCATCTCCCAGCACAGTATTCGATGTCGGTCGCGTTCCGCGTCAAAATTAGGCAACGGCTCAAACGCGTCTTCGGTTCCCTTGTAAGGGCGTTCAACGCTGCCGTCGCTAACGGTAGTAAATGGCTGGTAAAATTTGTCCCACGAATGCGACCCGGCGATAAACTCGAGAGGTCCGGAATCAAAATTGATTGGGTCGAGAGCCAGCCAGACCGTCAAAGCTGATCCATTTCGCACCGGCCAGTAAGGCAGATCATTGTGCCACGGGGTTGCCGGATCGCCGACAGACTTGGAGAATACCTGGTCATAGAGCAAGTTGACTTTGGCCGATTCGAGAAACGCAGCAGCAAGTGAGACAGCCGCGGAATTGAGACAATAGTCGCGACAGGTTTTGTCGTTTTCCCATACCCTTTGGCGGTGAAAATAATTCTCCGATTGATTCAAAGCCCGGTCTGCAGATTGCCGTAGTTCAGCAATCCAGGACTCGTCAAAAACAGAGTTCAGCAATACCGCGCCATCCTCTTTGTAAGCGTCCAAATCGACTTGTTGAACGACATACAGATCTCCCGGCGGTTTGTGCTTTTCGACTGTATTTGCCAACATTAGCAGTGTATGAACCCCCAGACTGAGTGAAACGGAAATTCGGTTCTTGAAAGTGTAGCATCACCGTGCCAAACTGGAATGCTCCAGTCTTTATTGACCTTCAACGAGGTGTTCATAAAATATATATACGAAATTCAACAAGTCAGTCAAATCAGTGTAGACTATTTCAATATGCGGGGAAAGTCGCCCGAAAGACTGACACCGGTGAAGCGGGTTAAAATAACATCAGTTCAGTGTTGTATTTTTCGAAAAACACGATTTTCTTGGAAATTCTCGATGTTTGTGACTTACAAGCACGCAAGATTTCAAATTGATTCGAGGGCGCTGTAATACCCTCGGCATTCAGGGACAACTTAAGGTGCGATTAGATGAATCATCCCTACAATCTCGGCGTATATTTTGACTCAATTAATGTTGTTGGCAGTGCATCGGAGACATGGTTTAACCGCGGGATGGTTTGGCTCTATGGTTTCGACCTGGAAATGGCATTCCGATGCTTCAAGCAAGCTGTAGCGGTGGACGAGGACTACGCAAAGGCGTATTGGGGCATGGCGTATGCCTCTGGGATTTATTACAACAAACCCTGGGTTCGAATGCAAAAAGACGAACTGACAGAAAAATTGCAGCGAACCTATCAGTTTTCCCGACAAGCAAAGAGTAAAGCTGCCTTTGCATCAGATCGGGAAGCGATGATGATCAACGCATTGCTGGCGCGCTACCAGTCACCGAGCGCGGTTGTTCCCGCAGACTATGATCGTTGGAATGACGACTATGCAGATCAAATGCGCCAGGTGTATCGTGCCTATCCGGAGAATGATGATGTCTGCGCCTTGTTTGCAGAAGCGCTAATGACACGAACACCGTGGGCACTTTGGGATTTGAGAACGAGCGAACCGTCCGCCGGCGCATCGACGGTAGAAGCGATCGAAGTTCTGGAAACAGCGATGGCACGAATCGAAAAAACCGAAAAATTCACGCACCCGGGCATCTTGCATATGTATCTCCATGTGATGGAAATGTCTCCTTTTCCGGAAAAAGCATTGCGAGCCAGTGATCAACTTCGACAGCTGGTTCCGGATTCAGGGCATTTGTGTCATATGCCTTCTCATATCGATGTGCGGTGCGGCCATTACTACGAGGCCATAGTTGCCAATGACAGGGCGATTGAAGCTGACCGCGTGTACGTCAAAAATGAGGGCGCAATGAATTTTCAGGCGCTCTCACGAATTCATAATATTCATTTGAAGATTTACGCGGCAATGTATCTGGGGCAGTTTCATACTGCACTGGATGCCGCTGAACAATTGATCAATACCACCCCTGAAGCACTACTCAGAATCGAAAATCCGGCCATGGCGGACTGGGTGGAAGGTTACATCGGCGTAAAAGCACATGTCTACATTCGTTTCGGGCGCTGGCAGGACATCATTGATCACCCGCTCCCCCATGACTTGGAGCTTTACGCAATGACCACCGCAGTCTGGCGCTACGCCAAAGCCATTGCCCATGCGGTGCTAGGTGAAATCGACGCGGCAAAATCTGAGCAACAAAAATTCCATGATGCAGTGAAGACAGTTCCTGAATCCCGTTATTTGTTCAATAATTCCTGCCGGGATGTTTTGAAAATTGCCGATCAGATGCTAAATGGAGAACTTGAATATCGACGAGGGAATTATGAATCGGCTTTCGACTGTCTACACAAGGCTGTGCATCTGGATGACAATTTGAAATATGATGAGCCCTGGGGATGGATGCAACCCACCCGCCATGCATTGGGCGCTTTGTTGCTCGAACAAGGGCGTGTTGAAGAGGCCCGGCAAATCTATATGGATGATTTAGGGCTGTCTGATACGCTGGTCAGTACCTCTCATCATATCGAAAACCCCTGGAGTCTGCACGGATTGGTCGAGTGTCTCGAGCGACAGGGCGAAGTCGGGCAGGCTCGGTTGTTTCGGTCTCGACTTAACCTGGCCGCGGCGAGAGCAGATGTGGCGATCAACGCTTCCTGCGCCTGTCGGCTCAATAATTACTGCTGTGACCATTAGGGAGTCAACAATCAACCGACACGGTTTCTCCGTGCCTGCGGAGCGCTTGGGTCAGGTTGAGGGTGCTATTTCTTGAAATAGGGCCGATCGCCAATCAGGGTCACCCGATTCATAATCCTGTGTGCCGACCCATAGTCATGGAATGCATAATGCTGGGTACAGCGATTATTCCAAAATGTTACATCTCCAATCTGCCACTGGTGGCGGATCTGGAAATCAGGCAACTGAGACTGGTGAAACAGAATTTTCAACAGTCCTTCGCTTTCAGGTTCTGATAATTCGTTGATGCGCGCCAATGGCGTGCGGCTCAGTTGGCAGACGGTGCGGTAAAGGTTAGCGACGCTGCATCGAGTGAGCACCGAAATGAATGATGCCGAAGGTGTCCGGGTGCGCGTGCGCCAGAATACCGAACCCAATGCCGAGCAGCGACGGCTGCTGTCGGCGATGGCAGTGAAATTGGAACGTAATCAGCAACTCGGGCGTTGGCCGGAGGGGGTGAAAGTCACAGAAGTAGTGACATAACAAATGACTCGAAAATATTATGTTTTTGAAACAGAATGAATATTTTTGTCCAGAATTAAAAAACAGCAAACATGGGTTAAGAAGCAAACCAAATCATTGTTTTCGGATTCTTGTTCAGGCAATGCAAAATCTGGACATTATATTGAAAAATATTGCAGCGCAACAAAATCAGAGAGGATTTGAAACGGTACAGTTTTTAGTGTGCCTGGTAACACTCTCAGGACAGCAGACTGAGTGCGTTCGTCCAGAGAATGCGTGTGAGCTCACCTGCGGGAATTGCTTGAGTCAGGCATCCCGATTGGCCGGTCCATGCCTGTATTCGGTCCAAATCATTGTTTCTCCGTGCTGCGGCCGTCATCCCAGTCGTCAGTGCGCGTTGTATGGGATAGGGCATCGGTTGTGGAGCGCCATCTTCCGCTGCAGCTCTTGCGTAGGATGTAGAGATTGAACGGCCTAGTCGTCCGGAAAAAGCGCGTGTCAGCATCGTTTGGTGTGGCTGTGCCTGTCCGATTGCGTCCGCCCATGCAGAAGGAATGCTAGCTTCGGGACAGCGCAAATAGCCGGTTCCAATCTGAACCGCCGAGGCACCCAACAATAGCGCGGCTGCAATCCCTCGGGAGTCGGCGATGCCTCCAGTTGCGACAACCGGGATGCTGACTGCATCTACGATAGTTGGTAGTAGCGAGAAAAGTCCAGACATGGATACTTCGGCCGACGCAGCGTCGAATGTTCCTCTATGACCACCAGCTTCCATACCTTGCGCCACAATTGCATCTGCACCGGCTGCTTCAGCCTGTTTGGCTTCGGTTACGGTAGTCGCGGTGGCAAACCAGTGAATATTCAACGACTTCATCCTTTGCACGAACCTTTTTGGATACAGGCCCATGATTGATGAAATAACAGTCGGACGGGATTCAAGCATTGCTTCGCACTGTGCATCGAAATCAAGCAGCTTGAGGTCTCCGGCTCCAAGTTTAATTTCTGGTCCCCATTGGCCTAGAAAATCGCGCACCAGCCTTTCGTGACCTTCATTGCGCAAAGGCGGAGGGTCAGGAATCCAGTTATTGAACTGGAAATTCCCTTTACAGTTGGATCTGAATTCCTGTGCCCAGTGCAAAATGCTCTCTGGTGGCATTAGTAGAACTCCGCACGCCCCCAAAGCGCCTTGTTCGGCAACTGCGATGGACAGGGCAGGTGGACAAGCCCCAGCCATAGGCGCCAGTAGAATTGGCAGTTCAAGATTGAACTGACGGCAGAAACGTTCAGTACGTTTGAGCGTATCTTGGCGATTATTCACGCTGTTTATCCTTTTATCATGTGCTGTCATTTACTCCTTGGAATTTCATATTGTAAGTAGAGTGCGTTAGATTTATGAGGGTTAGTCAACTTTATAATTCCCTAAAATACAATCCGCTCTGTGGTAAATTCACTTGGACTCCTCAATTAGCAGTCATACATAAGCCATCGGATTTGATAAAATATTCGGATTCTTTAGTAATTAAAGAAACCATTTATACACGTCAGTATGATTCAAACTAATTAGTGATTCAATGCAAGTCTATTTAGCACAGCCTCGGGGTTTTTGCGCTGGCGTTCGGCGAGCAATTGATATCGTCGAAGGCGCTTTGGAGAAATTCGGGGCGCCCATCTATGTGCGTCATGAAATTATTCACAACCGGTTCGTCGTCGATCAGTTGAAGGCGAAAGGTGTCGTGTTCGTAGATGAGATCGACGATATTCCAGATGGCTCGATAACGATATTCAGTGCTCATGGAGTTTCTGATAAGGTAGAGAATGAAGCGTCGGAACGAGAACTTCCCGTAATTGATGCAACCTGCCCACTGGTCAAGAAAGTTCACCTGCAAGTTGCAAAGTTTGAAAAATTGGGGTGCGAGATCGTCTTGATTGGACACCGCGGTCACCCTGAAGTGGAAGGAACAGCAGGACGCTCCAAAAGTTCTGTGCACATAGTGGCAAATTCGGCAGAAGTCGAACAACTGGAAATTCAGAACTCTGAGAAAGTCGCATACGTAACGCAGACGACACTGTCGGTCGATGACACCCAAAAGACCATTGATGTTCTCCGAAGCAAATTTCCTGCAATAAAAAGTCCTTCTACTGACGACATCTGTTTTGCAAGCCAGAATCGGCAGCAGGCTGTGCGAGAATTGGCGCAGCATGTCGATTTGATTCTTGTTATTGGAGCCGCAAATAGTTCGAACTCTAATCGTCTGGTTGATATTGGGCGCAAAGCGGGAGTGCTGTCATTCTTGATTGAGACGCCCGAGCAGATTGACGTCGACTTGCTAGGTACAGCTGAACGAGTTGGGCTGACGGCAGGTGCTTCAGTACCTGAAGAATTGATTGAAATTGTAATTAAGAGACTCCAAAGTCTCAGGCAGACAGAAGTGATTTCAGCGCAAGGCGTGGAAGAAAAAATTCAGTTCAAATTGCCTGCCACATTGCTTAACTCTTCGCAGGAAGCAGGATTCCCAGTTGCCAGTAGTACATAGACGATGGATTGAAAGATATGGCTGCAGTTGCTGAAGAACTTCGAGTAATCCACAATCAGGCGGAATCGCAAATTCGCCTGAGATTTGTAACGGCTACAAGTTTGTTTGATGGACATGATGCATCAATTAACGTCATTCGACGAATTTTGCAGGCCTCGGGAGTCGAGGTCATACACCTCGGCCACAACAGGTCGGTTCAGGAGATTGTAACTGCCGCAGTCCAGGAAGATGCGGACGGCATCGCGGTGAGTTCCTATCAGGGTGGACACATCGAGTACTTCAAATACATCATTGACATGCTGGCGGAATACGAACGCAGTGACATCAGGGTATTCGGTGGCGGTGGCGGTGTGATCGTCCCAGACGAAATTCGCGAATTGCACGACTACGGCGTTGCCAGAATCTATTCGCCTGCAGATGGCCAACAAGTTGGTCTTCAGGGAATGATTGACGACATGATTAAAACCTGTCGTTCCAATTTGGAGTCAACTCCAGCCTTTTCTGCAGCAGAACTCAGTACCGACAGTTTTCGGGATTTAGCGCTGCTGATCAGTCAGATTGAAGCCGGTTCGTCTGAAGCAAGAAGATATGTGCGCAAACACTCAAGCGGCGAACAATCCGTTCCGGTACTCGGAATAACAGGAACCGGTGGGTCGGGCAAATCCTCTCTTACGGATGAGCTCGTCCAAAGGCTTCGGCTGTTTACGCTAGAAAACACACGAATTGCCATACTCGCGGTCGATCCGACGCGCAAAAAAACCGGCGGTGCGCTGCTTGGCGATCGTATCCGCATGAACTCTACTGATACCACGCAAGTGTATATGCGTTCATTGGCTACGCGCGATGCCGGCGGCGGAATTCCTGCTTATCTCTCAGAAGTTATCCAGGCCTGTACAGCTTGGGGTTTCGATTTGATTATTGTTGAAACGCCGGGAATCGGTCAAGGCGATACGGGTGTTGTTCCCTACGTTGACAAGACAATCTATGTCATGACTCCGGACTATGGCTCACCGAGTCAGTTGGAAAAAATCGACATGTTGGATTACGCGGACCTCGTCGCTATCAATAAATTCGACTCGAAAGGTGCCGAAGATGCGTATCGGGATGTCTGTAAACAGGTTCAAAGAAATCGAGAAGTGTTTGATCAGCTTCCGGAGGCAATGCCGGTTTTCGGCACAATCTCCTCGCATTTCAATGATGATGGAGTTACCGCGCTGTTCCAGGCGGTAATTGATTTACTGGGTGCGCCACAGAAAAATGAGCTGTTTCCGCAGCGAATGGAATCAACCGTGTCTTCCAGTAGCATGAGTGCTGTTCCGGCATCGCGAGTGGGTTATCTCGGAGAAATTTCTGAAGTAGTGCGTGCTTATCGGGGACATGTGGAAAATCAATCGAAGATTGCCCGAGAGCTTCAACAACTACGTGCAACAATGCATATGATGCAGGATGCAGGGGCCCACGAACCGCCGATGATGGAAAATCTGATTGAGGAACGCGAGCGTTGTCTTGACCCTGAATCGCGCATACTGCTTGAGGAATGGCCGAAGAGGGCTCTCTCCTACCGTGAACCGCCTGAAAGTGGTTCGAAAGCAAGCAAACTGTATTCGGAGACGCTGTCGGGAACCAACGTAGCGAAAATATCGTTGCCGCGTTACCACGACGCTGGTGATCTTCTCAAGTGGCTGATGCTTGAAAATCTGCCTGGCTCGTTCCCGTATACGGGAGGCGTGTTTGCATTCAAACGCGAAGACGAGGACCCCACGCGCATGTTCGCAGGGGAGGGCGGTCCAGACAAGACGAATCGAAGATTCAAACTGCTCTCAAAGCATTCCGAAGCCAAGCGTCTGTCTACCGCTTTTGATTCGGTTTCTCTGTATGGATTCAATCCAGACGAGCGTCCTGACATTTACGGCAAAGTAGGAAATTCCGGTGTATCAATCGCTACGCTGGATGACATGAAGGTGCTGTATGGCGGTTTTGATCTTTGCAGTCCTCGTACATCTGTATCAATGACGATCAATGGCCCGGCTCCAACCTATCTTGCCATGTTGCTCAATACTGCCATAGACCAGCAGGTTGCAGCATTCGAAAGCAAACACCAACGCCAGCCGGACTCGGAAGAATTCGAGCAACTCGAAGCTTATGCGCTTTCAAATGTCAGAGGTACGGTGCAAGCCGACATTCTGAAGGAAGATCAAGGTCAAAATACCTGTATTTTCTCCACAGAGTTCAGCTTGAGACTCATGGGAGATATTCAGGAGTACTTCATCGAAAGGCAGGTGCACAAATTCTACTCCGTTTCCATATCCGGCTACCACATTGCTGAAGCCGGCGCCAATCCAATTTCCCAGCTTGCCTTTACCTTGGCAAATGCATTTACCTATGTAGAAATGTATCTGGCGAGAGGAATGTATATTGACGCTTTTGCACCGAATTTGTCGTTTTTCTTCTCCAACGGATTGGATGCTGAATACACAGTCATGGGTCGAGTCGCAAGACGAATTTGGGCAGTTGCGCTGAAGGAAAGATATGGTGCCAACACGAAAAGCCAAAGACTAAAGTATCACATTCAGACTTCCGGCCGGTCGTTGCATGCGTTGGAAATCGATTTCAACGACATCCGAACAACTTTGCAAGCATTGATTGCCGTTTATGACAATTGCAATAGTCTACACACAAACGCCTACGATGAGGCAATTACGACGCCGACGGAAGAGTCAGTGCGCAGAGCGATGGCGATTCAGCTGATTATCAATAAGGAATGGGGACTATCCAGCAATGACAACCCGAATCAGGGAAGTTTCATTATTGAAGAGTTAACGGATCTTGTAGAAGAGGCAGTGCTGTACGAATTTGAAGCCATATCAAAACGCGGTGGTGTGCTCGGTGCAATGGAAACAGGTTATCAGCGAGGCAGAATTCAGGATCAGTCTTTGCATTATGAAAGAATGAAACACGACGGCAGCCTGCCGATTGTTGGAGTGAACATGTTTCTAAATCCGCAAGCAGATGAATTGCAGACGATAGAACTTGCCAGATCTACTGAGTCAGAAAAGCAATCTCAGTTGACACGATTGAAGGATTTTCATGAACGCCACAAGAGTAATGCTCCTCAGGCACTGGCAGCGCTTCAGTCTGCCGCACTTGAAAATAGAAATGTCTTTACAGAATTGATGTCAGCAGTTCGTTACTGCTCTGTCGGACAGATTACATCTTCACTGTTTGAAGTTGGGGGGAAATATCGACGCAACATGTAAAAATTGCGTTGAAATCCTGCTTCCGCTTCTGTTCGTCTTTTCTTTTCCTCAAACGAGAATGATCTGCCCGCTGATTGGACACGCGAATCGTGCTGCCTTTATTTGATCTTCAAGACAAGGTTGTTGCGATCGCAGGCGCCGCTGGGGCATTTGGATCCACCATAGCAGAAGAGCTCGTCGCGCGAGGATGCCGCGTTTCCTTGTTTGACAAGAACGAGGGTGGTCTTGAGGATCTCGCCAATCGCTTAGAGTCGAATCAGGTATCAATGTTGGGATTTGATGCGACTGAAGAAGAGAAATGCAAAATGGCATTTCAGTCGTGTGTTGATCGTTGGACTCGCATTGACGGATTCGTGAACTGCGTGGGCCTGTTTGAGATTATTTCGGCAGACAAAATGCCTTATGAAGTGTTTTCCCGTCTTATTCAAACCAACTTGAACGCAGCCTTTCTGCTTTGTCGCAGTGCAGCAAAACACATGATCCCCAATGGATTCGGACGAATCATCAATATCGCGTCGGTCTCCGACTCTGTGGCGAATCCTGGATATACGGCTTATGCATCCAGCAAGGCTGCATTGACGCACTTGACTCGGGTTTTGGCAATTGAATGGGCACAGCATTCGATTACTGTGAATGCAATAAGCCCAGCCATGTCGGAAACTAACCTAACAACTTCATTCCTGTCTCAAGGAGATAATCGGGATGATGCACTTTCAAGAATTCCAATGAACCGCCTATTTACCCCTTCGGATATCCTGGCAACTGTAATCTTGCTGCTTTCTTCAGGAGGATCTTTCATCACTGGACAGGCAATACACATCGATGGAGGACGCACGATCTCTTGAACACCATTAAACGAATGCGGTTGAACGTCAGCATACTGTCGATTTGTCAGGCCAGTTTGTTTACGGCGAATTCGGTGATGATTGCATCTGCAGCACTGGTTGGGATGGTGTTGGCACCCGAACCGGTTTATGCCACGGTTCCGATTTCCATGGTATTTCTGTTTGGTATGGGGTTTGCCCTGCCTGCGTCAATGATCATGAAATACATCGGCAGAAGATTGGGGTTCATGATTGGCCTGCTGTTCGGAATTTTAGGTGCTCTGCTGTCCGGATTTGCCATCGTGTCGCAAAGTTTTCTGTTGTTCTGCATGGGAATTGCATTGATTGGAATCGGCAACGCGTTTGGGAGCTTCTATCGCTTTGCAGCTGCTGACGTAGCGGATGAGAGCTATAGAAGCCGTGCAATCTCCTATGTTCTGGCCGGCAGTGTGGTGGCAGCATTCATCGGTCCAAACATGGCAAATTTTACTAAAGAGACAATCAGCGGAGCCTTGTTTGCCGGCTCCTATGTTTCGCTTGCGGCAATTTACTTCGGAGCTTTGATTCTGGTTTCGTTTCTGAAAGTGCCTCCGGGTAACGTTGAATCCGAGAAAAAGAAGGGCAGACCACTACGTGTCATTGCTGCACAGCCTCTGTTTATACTCGCCGTGTGTAGTGCGATTGTGGGCTATGGTGTGATGAATCTGCTGATGACTTCGACGCCTCTTGCCATGGAGGCTCGTGGCATGGGGTTTGGACAAACTGCTCAAGTCATCCAGTGGCATATTTTCGCAATGTTCGCACCTTCATTTTTTACAGGTCATCTAATACGTAAATTTGGTGACGTCAATATCATATTTACCGGATTGATGGCACTGTTGGGATGCATTTTCATCACTTTCCTGTTTGGTGACTCGTTCCTAGCGTTCTGTGCTGAACTGATGTTGCTAGGTATAGGTTGGAACTTCACATTTCTAGGTGGCACGACATTATTGACATCAACTTACAAACCAAGTGAAAAAGCCTTTGTACAGGGATTGAATGATTTGTGTGTGTTTTCGGTGGTGACTATGACTGCGTTGATGTCCGGAGTGCTTCATCATATCTGGGGCTGGTTCGTATTGAGCAGTGGAGCAGTGGTTCCAATCGTATTACTGTCGCTATTGCTGCTGTGGGTCAAAAAAAATCAAGCTTCTGCAACAACTGAAGAGCGCGCATAATTTACTGAAATTGCGAGTAGATTCGAAATAAAGCGCTGTGGTCCATCTGTCCATCCCCTTGGCGGATCAATTTCTCATATAAATCACGGCACAATTCTGTAGATGGCAGGTTGGTTGCATTCGAATCCGCGAACGTCAGTGCTTGGCTCAGGTCTTTATGTTGAGTGCGCGCTGTTCCACCGGGAACGAAATTCTGTTCAATCATTCTTCTTCCATGTAACTGAAGAATTCTGGAATCGGCGAATCCACCGCTTAGTGCCTGCCAGACCTTGTCCAGATCTGCTCCGCCGTCGCGCGCCAAGGCAAACGCTTCAGCGACGGCGCCGATTGTGAGTCCTACAATGATCTGATTGGCAGCCTTGGCAATCTGTCCGGACCCAGCATCTCCCACATGCACCACTTGTTTACCCAAAACATCCAAAATCGGTTTTACGCGCTGCATGTCGGATTCGGATGCACCGACCATAATTGACAGTGTCCCTTCAATTGCGCCGACTTCCCCACCGGAGACCGGTGCGTCGACAAAATGAAACCCTGCTTCAATTAAACGAATTGCGAATTTTCTTGTTGCACCAACCTCGGTTGTTCCCATGTCTATGACAAGGGAATCAGCCGGTGCGGCATTAATTATTCCGTTATCACCAAGGAGAATCTCTTCCACCGCCGCTGTATCTGACACCATACAAATTACGACGCTTGACTTTGCAGCTTCTGCGGGAGAGGCTAGTGGCGTGAAACCCTCTTTTGTCATTTCGCCGACTTTTTGCCGACTGCGGTTGTAGACAGATACTTGCGCGCCTGCTCGTTTTAGATTTCGTGCCATCGGCTTTCCCATCAGACCGAGTCCGATAAATCCGATGTTCATGGAGTCTAGAGATTTCAAGATTCACTCCTTGCTGGTTATATTGCTGTTGGGGTTACGAATTTTAAGTGACCTATTAGTTGGGAGTTACTAAGAAGAACGCATGGTTTATGTCGCAACGAATTCGGGAAGGTTGGATACAGGAACATACAGGATTAACGGATACAGTTGAAGTTGATGAAGCTTACATTCGTGTGAAGGTAACAAACTCTAAATGAAGCAATTGAAAGCTGGACGTGGAACTATAGGTAAATCTGCTGTGGTTGGCAGCAGGGAGAGATATTCAGGAAGAAACGCAGATCAGCCAATGGAATCGACTGACAAAGGAACATTGCATGGAGTCATTGAAGTTAATTTCCAATGACAATCAAACCACTGAACAACTCAGTCAATCCTTGATGTTTGAGGGAAATTTTCCAATCCACACCACCAATAACTGTTCCAAAGTGCCTTTTGAATCGTCATGAATGCTTGACTATATTGTCAAAACTTCCGACGCCTGACTCTTCCCTCATCTAAGTTTGCCGACTACCTCCTATAAACTCCCGATCGATAAATCTATTTGGTGCTTCTTAGAAAATCACTGGTTATGCTGTCAAGTCGTTTCAGATTTCTTCAATTTACCCATCTGACGAATCTTGTGGAATGACCAAATTGAGTACGATAGCAATTGCGGCAGCAGGAAGCAGACCACTAACCATCAAAATACGCAGTGTGTCGGGCAGATACTGCACTGCACTTGGTACAAGCTGCAAACCAAAACCGACCGACAAGGCAATTGCAAAAATAACCATATTGCGTCGATTCCAGTTTACACCGGACAGCAGCGAAAGGCCGGCGGAAACAACCATTCCGAACATTACAATCACGCCACCACCAAGGACTTCTATCGGGATGGTGCGAATAATTGCGCCAACTTTTGGAATCAACCCGCAGACAATCAATACTATTGCTCCAATAGCCACAACATTACGGCTCATTACACCCGTCATGGCTACCAATCCAACATTCTGACTGAAGGAAGTATTCGGCAAACCACCGAACAGACCTGCGACTGCTGTACCGACGCCGTCAGCATAAGTTGCACCTTGAATTTCCTTTTCGGTTGCTTCGCGGCCTGCACCACCCTTAGTAATACCAGAAACATCTCCGACAGTTTCAACTGCTGATACAAAGGCCATCAAGCAGAAGCCAATTACCGCTGCGAAACCAAGCTCGAATCCATATTTAAAGGGTATTGGCAATGCAAAAGCGGCTGACCGGCTCATGCTGGTACTGATACCTTCGAATGTGACCAGACCCATCGTCATGGCAAATAAATATCCAGCGATGATACCGATCAACACGGCCGAGACTGAAAGCATACCTCGTGTAAAGAACTTGAGACCCAGCGTTACAAATATTACGACTGACGCAACGGACCAATTGAGCAGACTGCCAAATTCGGGTTTGCCCATAGCTGGAACACCGCCCGCAGCGTACTGGATACCAACCTTGACTAGCGCCAGACCGATTAACATAACGACCAGACCCGTTACTAACGGCGGCAATGCAAAACGAATTTTGCCGATAACAGTGCCGAGCAAGGCATGGAAAAGTCCACCAATTAACACGCCACCAAAAAGGATTGGAAGTGCTTCAACGCCTTTACCGGCGACAAGAGGAATCATTATCGGAATGAAAGCAAAGCTTGTTCCTTGAACAATCGGTAGCCGCCCACCTACCGGCCCCATACCGATTGTTTGAAACAGAGTTGCGATGCCGGCAAAAAGCATTGACATCTGGATCATGTAAGTCATATCAGGAAAGCCCTGAGCACCGGCATCTGAACCGAAACCAAAGCCAGCGGCACCTGCGATAATAATTGCAGGTGTGATATTTGATATGAACATCGCTAGCACATGCTGAATTCCGAGTGGAATAGCCTTTGTAAGCGGGGGGGTATAGTTAGGGTCGCGAAGCTGCGCCGCTGTTCCAATTGAACTGTCAGCCATGGATGTTTCTCCTTTCAGTTGATTGTGAAAGAGTACAAATTATCGAGGGGTGATTTTGTTTGGTTTAATGCCGAACAAATTTTTTTCCGAATTATCCCCAAAGTTCGATGTATCTCTCATTGGCAGTATCTCTAGGCATACATTACGTGAATTCTGACGAGACAGAAACAGAATTAGATGTAAATGTTTGTACTATATGTGGAAATTGATTGGTAATTATATACAACGTACTGATTATTAGGGTTTTTGCATGTTGAAGTTCTCTGAATTGGAGCACTACGGAAACGCTCGTCGCGGACGAATTGAACTCGCGCGAGGGGTAATTGAGACACCGGTATTTATGCCGATTGGCACAATGGGTGCCGTAAAAACAGTCGAACCGCGGGACCTTGAACAAATCGACACGAGAATTCTTCTGGGAAACACGCTTCATCTCATGCTGAGACCCGGCCTGGAGGTAATTGAACTGCATGGTGGTCTGCACGAATTCATGGGATGGAATCGACCGATACTGACTGACTCAGGCGGTTTTCAGGTTTTCAGTCTGCCAAAACTGCGTCAAATTGAAGACAGGGGCGTCACATTCCGATCGCCAGTTGACGGTGATAAGGTGTTCATGGGACCGGAAGAATCAATTCATGTTCAGCGCGTCCTGAACTCGGACATAGCCATGATTTTTGACGATTGCACGCCTTACCCGGCGACGTATGAAGAAGCCAAGTGCTCAATGGAGCGGTCTGTATCCTGGGCGAGAAGATCGAAACGGGCACATGACGGGGCTACGGGCAATTTGTTTGGAATCATCCAGGGCGGTATGCATCCTGACCTTCGAGAGATTTCGTTGAATTCGCTGACAGAAATTGGATTCGACGGATATGCAATTGGAGGATTGTCGGTAGGGGAGCCGAAAGAGGAGATGAATCGAATCCTCAAATACATTGCTCCGGCAATGCCGCAGAACTGTCCAAGATACTTAATGGGAGTCGGCACTCCGCAGGACATTGTGTATGGGGTTGCTTGCGGTGTAGACATGTTTGATTGCGTGCTTCCTACGCGCAATGCCAGAAATGGTTGGTTGTATACCTCTCATGGCATTGTGAAGATTCGAAACTCTAATTATCGAAATGACACCAGATCACTGGATGAAAACTGCAGTTGCCCGTGTTGCGAGAGATTTACGCGATCCTATCTGCGCCACTTACACCAGATCAATGAACCGCTGTGTGCACGCTTGTGCACGATTCACAATCTTCATTTCTATTTGAATCTTATGGATCAAATTCGAAAATCGATTGAGAATCAGACATTCGACCGGATATGTGCCGAATATGACGTGCTCATCGGATGATGAACGACGCCATAGAAAGCTTTGGCGAGTAGTGCCTGGCTTGCTTCAGTGAGGGCACCGGGGTGCGAATTTGCATGGTTGCAAAGGAAAAAGTTCTGGTTACAACCCAATAAGAGCAAGGCGTACACACCAAGCACGAATTCATAGACGAATGGATCTTCAATTCGTACTGAATGAGAACGGCTGAAGCGTGTTTTTGCTATACTGACATCGTTCATGCCTTTTGCCATCCAACTCAGCTGTGAGTTGGAAAATTTTCAAAGGCAACTGTGGAACGATTCCGATTTTTTCAACATTCCTGTTGAATTTGAATTTGAAAATTTCAAACCAACTGAATTTCCGATTGGCAGGCTGATACTTGAAATATGGTAACATTACCCTCTTAAAATTATCTACACGAACGCGGTGAAAATACATGAGTTTCTTTATTTCTGATGCACTAGCACAGTCGGGCGAACAGTCTGGAGGTTATCTCAGTCTAATCCCCTTGGTATTGATATTCGTATTGTTCTATTTTCTGTTGATCCGTCCGCAGCAGAAACGAACAAAAAAACACAAGGAGATGGTAGATGCACTCCAAGTTGGCGATGAAGTTGTGACAAATGGCGGCACTCTAGGTAGGATTATATCTGCTGATGTGAATTTTGTAGGGCTTGAGGTCGCATCAGGTGTGGTAATTCAGGTGCAACGTCAAGCAGTTGCACAACTCATGCCGCAAGACACGATCAAAACCGAACCCGCGCCAAAAAAAACCGCGCCAAGAAAGAAAAGAATAGCGAAATCAGACAAGGAATAAATGAACCAGAATCCCTGGTGGCGGTACCTGTTAATTGCCGCGGTATTGATTCCCGGCTTTTTTTATGCCTTGCCGAATCTCTTTGGAGACGACCCTGGCGTGCAAGTCAGGGCTGCGCGAACGACCGGAGTCGACCCATTCACACTGGATCAAGTTGAACAGGTTCTGAATCGCGAACAGATCGAAACGCTGGGCGTAATATCGGACGAAAAAGGCGTTCGTGCCAGGTTCAGCAGCACTGAAGATCAACTCAAAGCCAGAGACGCCCTTCAGGAATCGCTCGGAAGTCAGTATACCATTGCACTGACGCTTGTTCCTTCATCTCCGGCGTGGATGAACACCATAGGTGTTGCACCCATGTATCTCGGTTTAGACCTTCGCGGCGGTGTTCATTTCTTGATGGAAGTGGATTTGGACAGCGCAATTAATACAGCCGAAGCCCGATATGTGGATACCCTTCGGCGTACGCTTCGTGAGCAAAAGGTACGGTATGTTTATGTCAGGCAAGCGGATGACGGCAGCGGGGTCGAAATCAAGTTTCGAGATTCCGAACAGGTTGATGCTGCGATGGAAGTAATCGACGATGAACTGCCCGAACTGGATCTGAACGAATTCGAACGCGAAGGTGAAATTTATCTTGGAGCCAGTCTCAGCGACGATGAAGCCAACGAGCTGAAAGAATTCGCGGTAGAGCAGAACGTCGTGGCACTGCGCAATCGTATTGATGAATTGGGTGTTGCCGAACCCGTCGTGCAGCGACAGGGTGACGACCGGATCGTGATTCAATTGCCAGGCGTACAGGATACCGCCAGAGCCAAGAGAATTCTTGGACGGACCGCCACTCTGGAAATACACATGGTCGATGAAGAGCACGACTTGTCGGCCGCTTTGAATGGATCAGTACCAGTCGGATCCAGAATCTATAACATGCGCGACGGAAGCCCGATTTTGCTGCAAAAGTCGATCGTCTACTCAGGTGACAATATCGTAGATGCGGCGGCCAGTCTCGACACTCAGACTGGCGGCCCGATTGTGAGCATTACCCTGGACTCGCGTGGTGCAGCGATCAATCAGCGTGTGACAGGCGACAATATCGGCAAACGCATGGGTGTCGTATACATTGAATCGCGCTCCGAGCCGAAACGCGATAAACAGGGGAAATTGGTACTCGATGACAAAGGTGACCCTGTGAGAGTCAAGGAATTGCTGGAAGAAGTCATCACTGCTCCCGTTATTCGCGACCAACTAGGCCGGCGATTTCAGATTGAAGGGCTGGATAGCGTCACCGAAGCGCGGGATTTGGCTTTGCTTCTGCGAGCAGGTGCGCTAGCCGCTCCGATTGACATTATTGAGGAGCGCACCGTAGGGCCGAGCCTGGGTCAGCAGAATATCCTTCAGGGTTTGCAGTCGGTGCTGGTCGGATTTGTTCTCGTACTGTTATTTATGGCATTCTACTACCGCACATTTGGACTTGTTGCAAACCTTGCACTTGGGCTGAATCTGATTCTGATTGTGGCAGTCCTGTCGGCACTGCAGGCGACGCTGACATTGCCTGGTGTTGCCGGGATAGTGCTGACAGTCGGTATTGCTGTAGATTCCAATGTACTGATCTTTGAGAGGATACGCGAAGAACTGCGAAACCGAAACTCTCCGCAAGCCAGTATTCAGGCTGGCTACGAGAAAGCTTTTTCAACTATCGTAGATGCAAACATTACAACACTGATTGCCGCCATTGTGCTGTTCAACTTTGGGACTGGACCGATTAAGGGATTTGCAGTTACATTGAGCATCGGCATCATCACTTCCATGTTTACTGCAATACTGGGTACACGAACGGTCATCAATTTAGTTTATGGCACCCGTCGACGTATCGGCAAACTGGCCATATAGGGGATCGGACAATGGAATTTCTAAAAAAAGACCTGCAAATCGATTTTCTTGGACTGCGCCGAATTTCTGCGATCGCATCCTTGGTGCTGATCGTAGTTGGACTCCTGTCAATACTCTTTCAGGGCATCAATTTGGGGCTTGACTTTACCGGTGGAACCTTGGTTGAGGTTCGATATGAAGAACAGGTTAGCGTCGACGATGTGCGCCAGCAACTTGCCAATGCCGGAATCGAAGATACCACGGCTCAATACTTCGGCACCAGTCGAGACGTCATGATTCGCCTGCCGTCACAGAATGTTAAGGGAAGCGCCGCGGAATTGAGTACGCAAATCGTTGAAGTGCTTCGCACACCATATGGAGAATCGCTTGTCGAGACACCCGAGGGTGGATTGCAATCTTGTCAAAAGTCCAATGACTCAGTTGGCGACTGTTTTGTGCAGATGCGCCGGGTCGAATTCGTAGGGCCCAAGGTCGGAGAGGAGTTGACAGAAAAAGGCGGGCTCGCGATGATCTACGCGCTCATCGGAATTTTGATCTATGTTGCATGGCGATTTGAGTGGCGTTTCGCCATTGCGGCGGTCGTCGCCCTTGTTCACGATGTGTTGATTACCATCAGCATGTTTTCGATTTTTCAAATTGATTTTTCACTTGCGGTTCTGGCCGCTATATTGGCCGTGATCGGTTACTCGCTGAATGATACAATCGTCGTTTTCGATCGAATCCGGGAAAACTTCCGACGCAGTCGACAAGGAACTTCCATCGAAATAATGAATCGCTCTATCAATCAAACTCTCAGAAGAACGATTCTTACCTCACTGACGACGCTGCTGGTCGTAGTTACCTTGCTCATTTTCGGTGGAGAGGTAATTCGAGGATTTTCAATAGCACTACTGATCGGTGTCGGAGTTGGTACTTATTCTTCAATTTTCATTGCCAGTCCAGTGGTTCTGGCTCTGCGTATTTCGCGAGAAGACATGGCTGTGGTGGATGAATCGGCGTAATATGGTATTTGCAGCAGACTGGGATTGAAAACCAAAGCGTCCCATTCCGTTTGCCTTATCGAACTCGTTGCAGGGAGGCGGCGATTCCCTTCAAACAAAATGAATCATGATGCCTGACATTTCCGACATGGATCATGGATACATCCGAAGAGCACTGAAACTCGCTCAGACGCCGGTATCTGCTCCGCATCCCAATCCAAGAGTGGGATGTGTTGTTGCCAAGGACGGAAAGATAGTCGGAGAAGGCTTCCACCGCAAAGCAGGTTGTGCGCACGCAGAAGTCAATGCGCTGGATTCGTGCGGAGAGAAATCCCGGGGAAGCGTGATGTACGTGACACTGGAACCTTGCACGGTGCATGGAAGAACTCCACCATGTGTTGACCGGGTAATACAGTCCGGCGTAGAGAGAGTTGTAGTTTGCACCGAGGACCCAAATCCGTTGGTACAAGGGCGAGGCATTAAAATGCTGCGGGAATCAGAAATTCAGGTTGACTTGGGTGTGCTAGCCGATGAAGCGCAAAAGATGAACCAAGGATTTTTTTCGCGACACAAGAGCGGCAAGGTGTGGGTTACGGTAAAGATTGCGGCTACCCTGGATGGTCGAATTGCCACGCAATCAGGCGAAAGTGCCTGGATTACCGCTGAAGCGTCCAGACAGGATGTTCAGTTGCTGAGGGCTCAGGCATCGGCAATACTCACTGGTGCTGGAACGGTGCGTATGGATGATCCCAGACTGAACTGCCGTGCCGAAGGAGCAGAAAACTCTCCGCTTCGAGTGATTGTAGACAGCAAGCTTGAAACTTCGGCGGATTCAAGAATGTTTGACTGTGACGGCGACGTGCTGATTGCCACAAGGGAAGGAACCTGTTCGGAAAATCGATCCAAACTTGAGAAGGTTGCCGAAATTGTTGAGATTCCATCTTCTGAAGCAGGAGTAGATTGCCGAGAATTGCTCACAGTTCTCGCTCAGCGCGAAGTAAATGAAGTTCTGGTTGAGGCTGGGCCGAGTATAGTCGGGTCGTTGGTAAGCGAACAGCTAGTCGACCAAATGATTGTATATCTGGCTCCATCACTGCTTGGTGATCGTGCATTGGGTATGGCGACGATTCCTGCCATACAGCGGGTGTCAGATCGAATTGATGGAGAATTTTCCGAAGTTCATAAACTTGGTGATGATATTCGGATTACAGTTAAAATGAAGCAAAATTCTGGAACTCAGTAAATAGTTCGATGTTTACAGGAATCGTTGAAGCAATTGGCACGATTGAAACAATTCAACCATCCTCAAATGGCTTGCAAATCAAAATTGATACAGGCTTGGAGGATTTGAAAGGGTTTGCACCCGGAGACAGCGTTTCTGTCAGCGGAATCTGCTTGACTGCGGAACAGTGCAAAGGCCGCAATGTAGATGTATTTTTATCAAATGAGACGATCATGCGATCCCGATTTTTCGAGTTGAAGACAGGCGATAAGGTAAATATCGAACGCCCCTTAACACTTGAAGACGGAATTGGCGGTCATGTAGTTTCAGGACATGTTGATGGACTTGCTGAATGCACCGAAATTCAACCTGACGGTGCCTCCTTGAAGCTTGTCTTCTTTGTGCAGCAAGAAATAGGAATAGGAAAGTTTATTGTCAAAAAAGGATCAATTGCGATCGACGGGGTCAGTATGACCGTCAATGAAGTTGAAGACACTGCGGATGGAACTATTTTCAGTGTTAATTTGATTCCATACACACGGGATGCAACTACACTTGGCAGTCTGTCGAAAAATCAACATGTCCATATCGAAGTCGACATGTTGGCTCGTTATGTAGCACGCCTGCTCGAAAACAATGCAGGCACTGTATCCGCCTGAACTCAATGGTAAATTCCAGATGACAAAGAGTGCCTCACAGCCAATTCCGTTCCCCGGTAAAGACGTTAGCGGAATCAGTTCCATTGAATTGATCTTGCAGGATTTCCGTGCCGGTAAAATGGTGATTCTTGTTGATGATGAAGCTCGTGAAAATGAAGGTGACCTGCTGATTGCAGCGGAGTGCGTAACCGCCGAACACATCAATTTCATGGCATCCTACGGCAGGGGATTGATTTGCCTCTCGCTGTCCGAGGAACGATGTAAAAAGCTGCAGCTTCCGTTGATGGTCAGTGCAAATACATCACGCTATGCGACTGCATTTACCATTTCGATTGAGGCGGCACAGAACGTTTCGACGGGTATTTCAGCGGCAGATCGGGCAACCACGATTCAGGCAGCCGTAGCGAGTGATGCAAAACCATCCGACATTGTTACACCAGGTCACATTTTTCCGATTATTGCGGAACCTGGCGGAGTGTTGACACGTGCAGGACATACCGAGGCTGGTTGCGATCTTGCCAGGCTGAGCGGATTTGAACCTGCGAGCACCTTGTGCGAAATATTGAACCCTGATGGAACAATGGCCCGACTCGGTCAGCTGGTTGAGTTTAGCAAAACTCATAACATCAGAATCGGAACCATCGCGGATTTGATTCGATACCGGCTAGTCACCGAATCCACTGTTCAGCGAGAAAGTCAAACGCAGTTGGAGACTGAGTTTGGCGAAGTACGCGCCATAGCTTACAGAGATGAAGTTAGAGGCCACACTCATCTCGCTTTAGTGAAAGGCGAAATACAACCAGAGGTGCCAACACTGTTACGTGTTCACGTATTTTCTGGCTTGTATGAAGTCATTGATGCCGTTACGCCGGGAGGGCATTCGTGGTCGGTTCGCAAGTCACTGCAACGCATAGTATCGGAAGGCTCGGGTGCGGTGATTGTTCTGAACTATCAGCAGGAAATCAGCGGACTTGCAGAAAATGTTCAACAAAGGCAGCAGGAATCGAATGATGACGGCGGAAACAATGACCTCAGAATTGTTGGTATCGGAAGCCAAATTGCCGCTGACATAGGATTCGGAAAACTGAAGGTGTTGGGGCTTCCGATGAAACTGCATGGCTTATCGGGATTTGGACTGCAGATTACCGAATATATTCCTCCTCCTCGTTGAGGGTATGCCATGAATGCCCATATCGAAGATTTATCCGCAGACCATAGGATGGTAAGAATCGGAATCGTTATCAGCGACTTCTATTCAGACATATCCGACCAGCTGCTGGCCGGTGCTTTGCATATATTGAAGAAACACCCGCAAATTCAGTATGAAGTAGTACGAGTCGCCGGAACATGGGAAATTCCTGTTTTGGCAAAAGCGATGGCACAAAGCGGAAGATTCCTAGGATTGATTGCACTGGGTTGCGTCATTCGAGGCGAAACTTCACACTATGACCATTTGTGCCAGCAGAGTTCTTCTGCACTGATGAGCATTAGTATGGAATTTACATTTCCGGTTGGTTTGGGAATTTTGACAGTTGAAGACATGCATCAGGCAGAAGTCCGCTCGAATTCGAAAGACTTCTCGAAAAACAAAGGTGCGGAAGCTGCAACCGCCGTAATCGGTGCGATTTACGCGGTAGCCAGCGTGCGCCAAGAATATTAATTTCTATAATTCATGGCAGTTTCAGCCAGACATTATGCACGGTTGGGTGCAGTTCAATTTTTGTACTATTGGGGTGTTCAGAAAGCGTCCCTCAGTGCGTCCGATGAGCAGTGCCTGATTGATGCTGAAGTACTGAAGCATGGTGATCTGGCATATCTTCAAAAACTTCTGAATTCCATACCGTCAAAAATTCCGGAAATTGACTCGATTCTTTCAACTGTCATTCATCGTAAGATTGACACTGTCGGTCCTGTTGAACTCGCAATCCTGCGTTTGGGAGTTTATGAGATGTTGTCCGAACCTGATATTCCACTCAAAGTAGTTACCAACGAATGTATTGAACTCTCAAGGGAATTTGGTAATCCGGACAGCTACAAGTTCATCAACGGAACCTTGGATAAACTTGCGTTCGGGGAACAAGCGCCACTGAAGCATCGAAGCGATTTGCCGAAAGACGCACCAAGAATTGGGGAGTTCAATTTAATTGAGAGATTTTTCTCCAGGGATTTGGCAAATTCTGCAGATATAGTTGCAGGAGTAGGGGATGATTGCGCTGTTATCGAAGTTCCCTCTGGAAAACAATTGTTGATATCAACAGACACCTTGCTTGAAGACATACATTTCCCGGCAAATACGGAGCCGGACAATATCGGCTATAAATCATTGGCTGTATCTCTTAGCGATCTGGCCGCGATGGGTGCGCGTCCGGCTTATGCGACACTCAATCTGTCAATGCCCGAATATGATGAGAAATGGCTTGAAAAATTCAGTAGTGGATTTTATGAATTGGCGTCGAAGTATCGGGTTGCGCTTATTGGCGGAGATACAGTTCAGGGTCCGCTTTGCATCAGCGTAACTGTTTATGGACTTACCGACTCCGGGGAAAGTCTGATGAGGTCAGGTGCGCGTGTGGGTGATGGAATTTACGTAACTGGAACCCTCGGTGATGCAGCTTTGGGTCTCATGAATGCACGAGTAGGCTTGAAGGTCTCTTCAAGGGACGCTAGATATTTGCAGGACAAATTGGAGCGTCCGCAGCCTCGAATAGATGCAGGTGAAGCCTTGAGAAAGCATGCAACTTCAGCAATTGATATTTCCGATGGACTGGTCGCTGACTTGTCGCACATTCTTAAGGCCAGCAATGTCGGTGCAACAATTGATCTCGAGAGTATTCCGACTTCAAACGTATACAGAAATCTTATGCCAAAAATTGGCTGGGATCATGCGCTGGCATATGGCGATGACTATGAGTTGTGTTTTACATTGTCACAGGAGGTCGCGATGATGCACGCAGAACTGAAGTTTGAGACTGGCGTTCCAATCAGCCGCATAGGGACTGTAGTAAAGCAACCGGGTCTTGTGATAAAGAATTCATCTGGAGAAATTTACCAGACTAGAACGTCTGGCTACTCTCATTTTTAGAAATTGAAGACTGCTCCGTGAATCGTTCCAGCTTTCGGAGGATCGCAAGAAACCCCCTTCATTGGATTTCGTGTGGATTCGGAACAGGATTTGTCCCCAAAGTTCCGGGTACAGCTGGCACTCTGGTTGCAGTTCCGATTGTCTTATTGTTACAGTCGTTTTCAACACCCGTTCATCTCACCATCTTGGTATCGATGTTTGTACTTGGGTGTGTGGTTTGTCAATTCACTGCATTGGCTTTAAATCAGGAAGATCCTGGAGCAGTGGTTTGGGATGAGATTACCGGCTTCTGTATTGCGATGGCATTCATTCCAGCGACTTGGACATCGATGATTCTAGCTTTCGTGATTTTTCGTTTGCTCGATATTTTCAAACCATGGCCAATTTCTCTGGCGGAGAAAAAGGTTTCAGGTGGAATCGGAATCATGCTCGATGATTTAATTGCAGGTGTACTTACCAACTTTTTTTTACAAGTTCTGATAGCCGCCAACATCTTGTAGTGTTTAAGAATTACAGAAAATAACGCATGCACCATTTTGGTGCATGAATTTCAATGTTTGCAGGGTGTTTACACTGTAAACACCTTCCTGGTGCATCATATGGGTGCAAGAGTGATTTCTGCGTAAATTAATGCTGCACAAATAATTCAATCGAGTTGATTTTCAATTAATTCTTTCCGCCATTCGTTTTTGTTCGTATTCTGCCGACTTTATTTTCACTAGGAATCGACGTGAAGTTTCCGTCGGTTGCAACTGAACGCCAGGGGGTGAATCCATGGCAAAGAAAAACAAAGACAAGAGTCGGACTGCGATCTGGAGCGTACGGACGAAGTGGCGAAACACATTTTTTGGGTTGTTTCATACTGTTGTGGATTGTGGTTAGCTCAATTTGGAGCTATTTCGGGACGCCACCGGCGTGGGTTACAATATACCAAGAGATTGTAGGCTCAATGTCGAATCAGATAATTGTCCATGCTGCATATACATTATTTTTTACGGAGGCTTACAAAATGTTATCGGACGCGTTTGAACAGTGGCTAAAGAGGTCACAGAAAGAGAAAGGAATCGCTATCGGAAAGGAGATTGGAATGGAACGCGGAATGGAACGTGGAATGGAGATGGGAATCGAACGGGGAATGGAACAGGAACGAAGTCAGTGGCGCGCTTGGAATATGCGGCGTGAACTTGCACAGTCGGAAGGCCGCGAATTTAACGAACCACCGCCGAGTGGAGCGGATAATCGGTAAACCATTGACGCTATTGAATTGCCTCACCTATTAACGAAAGATAGATGAATTCAATGTCCAGAAATTACAATAGCAGCAACCTGAATCTGTAACTTTGGCAGTGGTGGTGATATGAAAATTGGATACAAACAGTTGCTTGATCAAGCAATGTCGGAAATCGAAACGCTCACGGTTGAAGAAGCCATTGACTTGCATGAAAAAGACAATGTGCAATTTGTAGATTTACGGGATATTCGAGAACTCAAGCACGAAGGAAAAATTCCAAGTACCTACCATATGCCGCGCGGCATGTTGGAGTTCTGGATTGATCCGGAAAGCCCCTATTTCAAGAATGTGTTTTCCGAAGAAAATAAGTTCGTCTTTTATTGCAAATCGGGCTGGCGGTCGGCTTTGGCAACCCAGACTGCTCAAAGAATGGGATTACAGAGTGTTTGTCATATTGGTGGCGGATTTGACGCCTGGAAAGAGTCCGGAGCGGAGGTTGAAAAGATCGACTAGCGGGAAGGAAATTGAGAACATTTTCCGATTGCGGTAATCATACGTAGTAGTGATAACTAAATCTAGTAAATTGGGGTGAGTATGAAGTTTAAATTTGTGGTATTGAGCATGGCCGTGACAGCCATCATGTCTACGAATGCTGTTTCGGATGAGGCATTGGATCGAGTACATGACGCGCTCACTTCAATACTTCCGCAAAATTTGCCTCTGAATTCAGTTATCGAGTCGCCAATTTCGGGTGTTTATGAAGCCTCGATCAGCAATCAAATCTACTATGTTTTCGAGAAAGACGGGTATCTAATCATTGGCGATGCCATTGACGTGCGCAGTGGTGCGAGTTTGAGCGACAAAAAGACCGAGCAGGCCGTTTACGCAGTAGTAAACAGCACACCGCCGAGTAACATGGTTGTTTTTGCCGCCGCCGACCCCAAGCGTCATGTCACGGTGTTTACAGATATTGATTGTGGTTACTGCAGGCGATTTCATCAGGAGGTGCCTCAACTAATTGCTGCCGGCATGGAGGTGCGATACATGGCATTTCCAAGAGCGGGAGTGGAATCTGAAAGCTATAACAAAATTGTCAATGTGTGGTGTTCCGATGATCAGCAAAAAGCAATGACAGATGCGAAAAATGGAGTGAAACTACCTGTTGCAAGTTGTACGAATCCCATCGCCGACCAGTACCGTCAGGGTGTGCAAGCCGGAATCAATGGTACGCCGACCTTGGTGCTGGATGATGGCACAATGATCGGCGGATATGTGCCTGCGGATGAATTGCTTTCTCGAGTTGGATTGAGTTCGAATTAATTAATTTCAGTGGATACTGAATTTTCTCTTGCCATTTTCTAACCTTTCTGATTACATTGGATCGCATATAAATTGTTCCTGAGTTGGGAGCAATTGATACCTTAGTTGCCGATCCGATTCGAATGACTATATACATGCACGACAGGTTCGTCTTAACCGGCGTTCCGGTGGATAATCTATGAATTAAGTTTGCCAGGTACAACAAATGGATGACAGTAAGAAAAAAATTTTACAGGCTACGTTAGGTCAAATTCGACGGCAATTTGGCCAGGGTTCGATCATGAGATTGGGCGACGAGGAAGTAGACCGAACCATTGAAGTAATACCAACCGGTTCTTTGGGGCTGGATATTATTCTCGGAGTGGGTGGACTGCCCCGTGGACGAGTAGTTGAGATTTACGGCCCCGAGGCTTCCGGTAAGACTACCTTGACTCTGTCCGTTGTTGCACAGGCACAAAAACTTGGCGGTACTGCGGCCTTCATTGATGCAGAACACGCTTTGAATACAGCCCACGCGGCCTTACTTGGAGTGAATGTGGATGATCTGCTCGTCTCTCAGCCGACCACCGGCGAAGAAGCGCTGGAAATTGCTGATCAACTCGTCAAATCCGCAGCGATCGATGTTGTCGTTGTGGACTCGGTTGCCGCCCTGACACCGCGAGCTGAGCTGGACGGAGAAATGGGAGATTCGTTCATGGGGTTGCATGCTCGGCTAATGTCTCAAGCCCTGCGAAAACTGACCGGCAGCATAAGCAAATCCAAAACACTAGTCATATTCATTAACCAGATTCGCATGAAGATTGGTCAGATTTACGGCAGTCCGGAAGTAACGACGGGTGGAAATGCACTGAAGTTTTATGCATCTGTGAGGGTTGATATTCGGAGAATTGGAGCGATTAAGAAAGGTGATGAAATTATCGGCAATCAGACTCGTGTAAAGCTTGTCAAGAATAAGGTTGCACCTCCATTCAAGCAATGCGAGTTCGACATGATATTCAGCCAGGGAATTTCAAAAGAAGGTGAATTGATTGATTTAGGCGTTGAACACAAAATTGTTGAGCGCGCCGGTGCATGGTACAGTTATGGCGACACTCGCATTGGTCAAGGGCGGGATAATGCGCGAATGTTTTTAATGGAAAATCAAGAAATTGCCGATCAAATTGAATCCCAGATCCGGCAAAAATTAACCATCGGCAAGCAAGCGGCAGTGCCAGCTGAGTGAACCCCTAACAGGGTATGAGAAATTACAAGGAAACACAGGAACAGGCAGCCAGATTTCTCGTTCGGCGAGAATATTGCCGAAACGAACTCGTGCAGAAACTTGTCAGCAGAGGCTCGAGTCTTGAAGTGGCAGAGCAGGTTGTGAGTGACCTGCAAGAAAGAAATATGGTCAATGACGAGAGATTTACGGAAAATTTGATTCGAATTCGCAGAATGCGAGGCTATGGGCCAGTGAGAATCGAGACGGAGTTAAGTCGTCTTGGTGTTGCCTCGGAAGTCATTGCGAATCACTTAAATCAGAATGATGAGCAATGGCACGAACAAGTCGTAAATGTAGCGGAACGTAAATATCACAGTCGGCCCATCGAGAATTTCAAAGAATGGGCAAAACGGGCAAACTTTTTAAGAAGCAGAGGATTTACTTCCTCTCAGATTCACGAGGCGATTGGAAGATACTCGGATACCCCACAGGCTTAGCAAGCTGAAACCATGAAAACCATAGAATTGAGAAGACTCTTTCTGGAGTACTTTCGCGAACGGGGGCATGAAGTTGTGCCCAGCAGTCCTTTGGTGCCAGGAAATGATCCCACTTTGCACTTTACTAATTCCGGCATGGTGCAATTCAAGGATGTATTCTTGGGAACCGACAAGCGTCCGTACAATCGTGCCGTTACTTCGCAGAGATGCGTTCGTGCGGGCGGGAAGCATAACGATCTGGAAAATGTCGGATATACCGCTCGGCATCATACTTTCTTTGAGATGTTGGGTAATTTCAGTTTTGGTGATTATTTCAAGCGCGAAGCGATTCATTACGCCTGGAATTTGCTAACGCGCGAAATCTCCCTGCCAGAAGATCGGTTATGGGTAACGGTGTATTCAGAGGATGACGAGTCGGCGGATGTCTGGTTGAACGAGATCGGAATTCCATCCGAAAGATTCGCACGAATCAGTACCTCGGATAATTTCTGGTCAATGGGCGATACAGGCCCCTGTGGACCGTGTTCTGAGATTTTTTACGATCACGGGCCGGAAATTGAAGGTGGACCTCCAGGTACCCCAGAACAGGATGGCGATCGATACGTAGAATTGTGGAATCTCGTGTTTATGCAATTCGAACGTTTTTCTGACGGCACCATGGAACCGCTGCCAAAACCTTCGGTTGATACGGGAATGGGACTGGAAAGGATTGCGACAGTTATGCAAAAGGTGTACAGCAACTACGATATAGATCTTTTTCGTGCTCTGATTGAAGCTGCTGCACAGATCGTAGGAACGCAGGAACGAGACAGTAAATCTTTGCGAGTAATTTCAGATCATATTCGATCTGCGGCATTCTTGATTACCGATGGAGTTACACCTTCCAATGAAAATCGCGGCTATGTGCTTCGCAGGATCATTCGCCGAGCCATACGGCATGGTTATCAACTCGGCTGCAAAGAGCCTTTCTTCCACAAGTTGACCGGAGCTGTGGTTGAGCAGATGGGTGAGGCCTATCCTGAACTTCAGCATGCGCAGAGCAAGGTTGAAGGGGTTTTACTGAGAGAAGGTGAAAGATTCTCAAAAACTCTGGATCAAGGCCTGAAGATGCTGGATCGAGAATTGAGTTCGCTGTCAGGTGATGTGTTGCCTGGTGAAATTGCCTTTCGCCTGTACGATACGTACGGATTTCCAGTGGACCTTACCACTGATTTTCTGCGAGAACGAGATTTGACCGTTGATATGGAGGGATTCGAACGTTCCATGCAGGAACAGCGTGAAAGAGCAAAATCCGCGAGCAGGTTTGATGCTGTTGCGGCCTCTGCTACAACCGTAAATGTAGAAGTTGAATTTAGTGGCTATCGTACGCTTGAACAGAATAGCGAAATAGTAGCGATATTGATTGAAGACTCTCAGGCACAATCCGTTAAGCAAGATCAAAAAGCCGTTTTAGTGCTCAATGCCACACCATTCTATGCCGAAAGCGGAGGTCAGGTTGGAGATACGGGAACAATCTGTGCCAACGGCAGCGAGTTTATCGTAGAAGATACGCAATATCTCTCGAATAAAGTCATCGGACATATCGGACATGTAGCAGCAGGAGAATTTGCATCTGGGAATGAAGTTTGGGCACAAGTAAATACAGGAAAACGCGAGTCCACGATGAAAAATCATTCAGCGACTCATCTGCTTCACGCTGCATTGAAAAATGTTCTTGGACCGCATGTTCAACAGAAAGGTTCGCTGGTTGCGCCAGATCGCCTAAGGTTTGATTTTTCCCATGATGGAGCACTTAGCAATCAGGAAATTCTGCAAATCGAATCACAAGTCAATGACGAAATTCGTGCTAACTCGCAGGTATCCAGTTCATGGATGGAACTGGAAGAAGCGAAAGCACAGGGAGCAGCTGCGCTCTTCGGAGAGAAATATGATTCGGAAGTCCGTGTCATCGAAATGGGACCGTATTCGATGGAACTATGTGGAGGTACTCATGTGGAGCGAACCGGTGACATCGGCTTGTTCAGAATTGTTCAGGAGTCGAGCATAGCTTCCGGAATTCGCCGCATTGAAGCGCTGACAGGAACGGATGCGGTACAGCGAATGCAGGCTGACTCACAGCTTCTTGCCCAAGTGGCCAGAACTCTGCATACCGGAGTAGGTGATGTTCAGGAGAAAGTCGAACAGATGATTCAGGCCAATCGGGCTATGGATAGACAGATTTCCGACTTGAAAACTCAGCTGGCAACCGGCGGCAATGGAGTGGCAGATATACCAATTAAGTCTGTGGGAGACGTACAGTTGCTGGTCTCCAGGCACGACGGAATTGATGTTAAAGATTTGCGCAAGATCATGGCTCGCATGCAGCAGAAAGTTGAATCTGGAGTCGTTGTATTGGGGTCTGTCAATAACGGCAAAGCGACTCTGTTGTGCTCCGTATCCAACGACCTGGTTGACCGTTTGCATGCCGGTAAGATTATCAGCAAGATCTCTCCTTTGGTCGGGGGAAATGGCGGTGGCAAGCCGCAAATGGCTCAAGGCGGTGGTACCGAAGGGGAAAAAATCGATATTGCGCTCGATGCTGTGGCCGAAGCGATCGCTTGAATCGCATTGGTCTGATAACAGCAAGATTCTATATTCACAGCATTGATGAATCATTTCGTGTTTGGTAGTTGATTGTGGCACTGGTTGTAGAAAAATTCGGTGGATCGTCGGTTGGCAGTATTGAGCGGATCAACAGGGTCGCGAAACGGGTACAGCGAACCAAGGCGGATGGCTACGATGTAGTCGTAGTGCTGTCGGCGATGGAAGGGGAAACAAACCGCCTCATTGAATTGGCAAAACAGATTGACGGCAATCCGACACTTCGAGAATTGGACATGCTGATGTCGACTGGTGAGCAACAGTCAATTGCATTGCTGAGCATGATGTTGAATCGAGATGGTTGCCCGGCAAAGTCCTACACTGGTAGCCAGATTCCAATCATTACAAATGAGATGCACGGCAAGGCCCGAGTTCAGAGCATTGAGGCGGAGCGCATTCTTCGCGAGCTCGAAAAGGGATCGGTCATCGTCGTAGCGGGATTTCAGGGCATCTCTGCAAATGGAGAGATTACTACGCTTGGCCGGGGCGGTTCGGATACAACCGCTATGGCACTCGCAGCGGCACTGAATGCAGAGGAATGTCGCATTTATACAGATGTTGACGGTGTTATGACTGCAGACCCGCGTGTTGTACCGGAGGCCCGGGTTCTGGAGCGAATAACGGCCGAGGAAATGCTGGAACTGTCCAGTCTCGGTGCCAAGGTAATGCAGAATCGGGCGATGGAGTTCGCACATAAATTTGGAGTTCCGGTGCGTGTACTGTCATCTTTTCACGATACGCCGGGTACATTGATTACCTCGGAGGAATCAACTATGGAACAACCCAAAATTACTGGGATTGCTTACAACATCAATGAAGCCAAATTGACTATTCGGAATGTGCCGGACCGACCGGGAATAGCATCCAAGGTCTTTGGCCCGATTGCCGATGCTCATATAAACGTGGACATGATCATTCAGAATGTTGGAACTGATAACAATACTGATTTGACGTTCACCGTCGATCGCAGCGAATTTCAAAACAGCCTAAATTTAATCCAAAGCATCTTGCCGGAAATCGGTGCCGAGGGCATTGTTGCAGCAGACAATATTGCGAAAATATCTCTGGTTGGGGTAGGGATGCGGTCTCACACTGGGATTGCCACTACAATGTTTTCAACGTTGGCGGCTGAAGGAATCAATATTCAGATGATTTCTACATCCGAGATAAAAATATCTGTCATAGTGGATGAGAAATATGTAGAACTCGGAGTCAGAGCGCTCCATCAAGCGTTTGGATTGAGCGGTGACGCTTCCCCCTTGCGCGAAAACGCACCACAGCGGGAACTAGAGTCTTGATGCAGATAAAGCCGTCTTGTGTCAGGACGAATATCCGCCAATTCAGTTGAACCATACCTATAATACAGTCGTTTTAGACTGGTTCAAGTCTAACAAAATGTAACGTCAGCAAGAGCGTTTGACATCGGAATGAAGTAACCGCATATGGATCCTATGAAGAGCGTGAACTCATGAAAAAATGAACACTGATGGAGGAAAACAAAGTTGTGTTAATACTGACAAGAAGGATTGGCGAGTCGGTAAAAATTAACGAAGACATTACGGTTACTGTACTAGGAATCAAGGGAAACCAGATTCGCATTGGCGTAGATGCACCTAGACATGTATCCGTACATCGTGAAGAAATTTACCAGCGCATGAAGAACGAAGAACTTGATGAAGAAGAGTCGACACCGAATCGCTGAAAGTTTGTATTTCTGTAAAGGTAAGTTGTTTAGATATCTCCCTTGGAGAGGTGGCCGAGCGGTTGAAGGCGCTCCCCTGCTAAGGGAGTATGGGTAACCCCCATCGAGGGTTCGAATCCCTCCCTCTCCGCCATTAACGTCAATCGTCAAGTTTATGAAACTGTACGAAAGACTCATTGAAAAGCGCCCGTAGCTCAGCTGGATAGAGTACCAGACTACGAATCTGGGAGTCGGGGGTTCGAATCCCTCCGGGCGCGCCAGGATTTACACCCACCTGCCTCAATGGAACAGTAGATGGACTTTATGAAGTGAACGAAACTTAAATGTGTGGTCGGTTTAATATTCTTACTGATGTCGATGCACTGTTGACGACATTCAATATCTTGGAAAACGATTCGACACTTGCTTCGTTCAAGCCTCGATACAACATCAGCCCGACTTCCCGCAGTGCGGCGGTGAATTCAGCGGATGAGACTTTGCTGACAAAAATTCCGATTGTCCGGCTTAAAGACGACAAAAGTCTGGTTCTGCGTTCAGCAATATGGCCGTTGATTCCGGCTTGGTCCAAGGGTGAGGTGCCGAAAAAGTATTCAATGGCGAATGCACGTTCGGAAAACATGCGAGAACTTGTCAGTTATAGAAATGCTTGGAGATATGGGAGGAGATGTTTGGTTCCCGCAACCGGATTTTATGAATGGCAGATTGTCTCCCAGCAAAGAACCAAACAACCTTGGCATATTCAGCATAAGGAACAGGAGATCATGAGTTTTGCAGGGTTGTGGGAAAGAGGTAAAACTGAGGATGGCACAGAATATGAATCTTGCACTATTGTTACTACTGAAGCGAATTCGCTAATGGCCACAATTCACAATTCAAACAGACGAATGCCAGTCATCATTGATCCAGAACTCAGAGACCAATGGCTCTTCAGTGATCTTGAAACCGCGTATCAGATGACAAAAACCTATGAAGACGACAGGCTCAAGGCGTATCCAATTTCAACGCGCGTCAACAATCCCAATTACTCTCAAAGTGACTGTATTGATCCGATTGAACTCGATCGATAGTCACAATTCACTCTAGATCAATCCCGAAAATCAACTCCTAGGCGTCCAATTTCGCCGATCATGCGTCCATTATGAGCAGAAAGCATCAACGCAAATCCCGCAAACATTCCAAGTCCGAATTTACCGCTGCAACAGTTGAATTTGTAAACCATCGAAATGTGCGAGTCAGAACTGAAGATGGCAGAACTTATTTACCGAAAATTGGTCAACATCGGGACTATTTGCCAGGAGATCGTGTTGAACTCGAGTTAATGCGTCCCAGCCGACATCAGAAACTGTTCTGTGTAATTCATAACGTTGATCCAATTGCTGACTACCAGATTGTGGCACGAGTTGTCAAAAAAGGCGGTAAGGGAGTTGGATCAGTTACACTCGTTCCTGTAGGATTTTCGCTAAGCTCTAGAATAGAATTTCGAGACTTCGATCTTAAAGCGAGTCATCGTCAGTACCTTCTGGTCACAATTAGCAGGCAGGTAGCCACAGCGGCATCGGAAGCAGCATGGCGTCTAGTGCGAATCGATCGATTACTTGAGAGCACATGCGAGATTGCAAACGCTGTCGCACTAAGTCGTTTTGGAATTCGAGATGCTTGGTCGAGTGAAGTCAGCGCTGAGGCGAAGAAGTTTTGGGAATTACGAGCCAATGCCATCCCTAAGTCTCGTAAAGACTTGAGGCAACTGCCGTTCGTTACGATTGACCCGGCTACTGCAAAAGATCACGATGATGCCGTATTTTGTGAAAGAACCGAAGCAGGTAAATTTCGGTTGCTGGTCGCAATCGCGGATGTATCGCACTATGTTCATGAAAGATCAGAATTAGATCATGCGGCGTACGCGCGAGGAACATCAATCTATCTACCGACTATGTCAGTGCCAATGTTACCGGAGAAACTATCGAGCGATCTATGCTCTTTGATTCCCGAAAAAGATCGTTTGGCAATCGTGTGCGAGATGAGAGTAAGTGCTGACGGCGAGATAGGGTCTTATCTGTTTTATGAAGCAGTGATTAAATCTCATGCCAGGCTGAACTACTTTGAAGTTGAACGAAGTCGGGTGAAACGGCACTTGCCGAAAGCCGTTTCACCCAGTCTCCTGTGCCTCTTTGAAGCACATGATGCTTTGTTGAAAGCTCGCACAAAACGCGAAACTTTGGAGTTTGACGTTCCGGCAATGCAGCTGAAATTTGATAATTCGGGGAACGTCGAAGAAGTGGAAAAGTCTCAGAGTGTTCCCGCGCATAGTTTGATTGAAGAGGCCATGCTAGCGGCGAATGTGTGTGCTGCCAAGTTCATTGATCAACACTATCCGAAGGCAGCAATGTTTCGAGTGCATGATCAACCAGATCCAAAAGACCGAATGGAACTGAACGGAATACTGGCTTCTTTTGGTGCCAGTCTGCCAGTGCACGAAACCGCTACGGTTACTGATTATCAGAAGATAATGGAGGTAATTGGCAGCTATCCTCAAGCTTTTGGTGCGCTTCAAATGCACTTATTGCGTAGTTTGGCTACTGCAATTTATTCAGAGAAGAAAAACCCTCATTTCGCATTGAATTTCCCTAGTTACACTCACTTCACTTCACCTATTCGTCGATACCCCGACTTGATTGTCCACCGACTAATCAAAAATGTGCTGAATAATTCAAAGAATTCTTCAAATTTGAATACGGTCGCACTACAGTGTTCCTATCTGGAGAGACGAGCTGAGGCTTGTTCCAGGGAGTCGGAAAAATGGCTCAAAGCAGAATTCATGAAAACAAAAATTGACTGCACCTATGACGGTGTCATTGTGGACATTCGGTCATTCGGAATATTTGTTCAACTATCCTCTCCGTTTGTTGACGGCATGATTCCGATTTCACAATTGGGATCAGAATATTACGAATTTGTAAAAGACAGTAGAGCGCTCTATGGATCATCCACTGGAAAGACTTATACGATCGGAATGCCAGTACGAGTTCGGGTATGCAAAGCCGATGCTGAATTTGGTTTTGTTGATTTTGAGTTAGTACGCGAGCAGAAGATCAACAGGCGGAAACGTAAAATTAAAAGAAACTAGCCATGCGTAAGTTTTTTGGAGTTCATGTTGCAGAGACAGTGCTGCAGCACCGGCTGCAGGAAGTTGAATGCGTGTATTTAAGTGAAAGTAGAAACGACAGCAGGTTACAGGAAATCGAACGGCTGGCGAAGAGTCATGGCATTCCAGTTCATCGCGCCTCTAACGACGCCATGAACGAACATGCGGGAGGCAACAGACATCAGAGTGTAATTGTCATTTGTCAGGACGGCAAGAGGATGAAATCCCCGAACGTTCAGAATTGGCTTTCTTCTTTGCCAGATTCGTCATTGATTGTTGTTCTGGATGGTATTCTGGACCCGCGAAACCTCGGAGCATGCATTCGTAGCGCTCACGCTGGGGGTGCGGGAGGCATCATTCTATCTAGAAATCGAGGTTGCCAAGTAAACGCAACAGTTTCTCGAACTGCGGCTGGCGCGGCGGAAATTACACCGATACTTCGAGTTTCCAATCTTGCGCGGACCTTGGATTTGCTGAAAGCCGCTGGATTATGGGTGATCGGACTGGATTTGGCAGTAGAGAATTCCATTTATGCGATGGATTTGTCTGAACCATGTGCGCTCGTTTTCGGTACGGAAGAAACAGGATTGAGAAAAGAGTCGAGGAAGAAATGCGACGTACTGGGAAGTATTCCAATGCTGGGTGGAATTCAGAGTATCAATGTGTCGGTAGCAGTGGGAGTGGCGACGTTTGAAACTGCCCGCCAACGAATGGTCGAATAGACATTCAAATACAAATGTTTAGCTGAATATCACCAGTTGCAAGAATTTTTTGTTTTCAAAAATTTTCACTCAAATTCGGAACCACGAGACTGTCACTACGAGTGTCAAATTGGACATCACTTTCATTGACATCCATCTTGTTCATCAATCAGCAATTTTAAACATCTACCGCAAGCACGCCGGTATTTTGCGCCCATGCCACACCCAACATTGCATGCAATTCTCAATTCGTTACTGAGTGGCTGAACGGGCTCGGCAAGCCCTCCAAGACGATCAATCGCCGCCCCTCCGATCAGCCGTCATTGCCACACTGCAAACGTCCTGAGCGTAATTTCAAAATTCCCTTAAAAACTCTCGGGAGTGATGTGATTTTGAAAATTCAGAAATATGAAAAAGTTGTTGCTCCAACTTTGAAATGACCCTTGAAAAGGGTTACTGAATTTTTAGTTGAATATTAGTCAATATTAGTATAATATCAATCCAAACATTTAGTTGCGAATATTAACTAATTAACTTCATCATTTACATTGGTTCATCAAACAATTTTTGATGTGGAAAATAGTGCGGTTTTTATTGTTATTGCTAAATCGATTTGAGCGGGAAACTCAGGAGTTAATATGACCAAGATTGCTGTCCCTTCAGCATACTCCGAAGGTTATATAAAAGCTCGGCAATATGATCAGGTTCTAGCTGATAATTATGCTAGGCATATCACAATGGGAGATGCAGAACTTGATCCAATAATGAGGGAGCTGGCGTCGTTGCCAGTGGAAAAATTGCATCGTTTCATTGGGGCTGGCATAGAGCAGGATGAAGAAAAGCTACGTCAAGCTCCAAAAGATTTACGCGACTTTTTTGATACGATTAATGAACCTCCACCTTGGCTTGACCATGATGCCTTTCGTCCGGGGGTAACTGCATTTTTCGCAAACGTAGACCTCATGCTGGTTGCATTCGTTACTGGAGTGCTGGTGGAAGGATTTTCTACGCTCATCGCAAAATCTTTCAATATAACCGGCCGAGTGGGCTCTACCAAAAGACGTCTGCAGCAGAATAATCGTCATATGATGGATATATTCTTTCCAAACGGTTTACGTAGGGATGGCGATGGATGGAAGTTGTCCGCACGCATCCGTTTTGTTCATAGTCGAATAAGAGTCTTGCTGGAAAACTCTGAAGATTGGAATTTCGAAGCTTGGGGTTCGCCTGTAAGTGCGGCTCACGTGGGTTTTGCTATCTCCGTCTTTTCCAAGCGGTTGTTGGAGTGCTCGCTTGCTGTGGGAGCGAAATACAACGAGGAAGAAAAGACGAGCGTTCTCGCCGTTTGGCGTTATGCCGGTTATGTTATGGGCATCCCTGAATCCATTCTCTATACCAACGCTGCCGAAGCAGAGCAGACGTACAAGATTGGCTATCTGTGCGAACCGCCGGCGGATGCGGATTCGATAGCAGTGGCGAATTTGCTGATACGATCCATTCCAGCAGTTGCAGATATTGACGATCCACTTGAAGAGAAAAGATTAACTGCCTTGGCGTATAAGCTTTCACGGGCGCTTATAGGAAACAAACTCGCTAATGATTTTGAGTTTCCAAAAACCTCTACCTTTGGAACACTGTTTTTTTACCGGATGAAACAACACCTACGGCACATGCTAAATGACTCGCAGATTACCAGATCTGAAAACTTTACCCAGCTTCTGCAAATTTCTGTGTATGACGACCATGGGTTGAGCTACAGGATGCCTGATCACGTACATACCCACAAATCTGCCGACTGGTGAACGGAGCAGGCGCTGTGATAGCCTCCATCCAGTAATCCAGCAAGTTGGTGGGGGTCAATCCAGGCAAAGCGGGATCATCTGCGAATGATTGATGGTACCGTGCGTTCAATTTCGTGAGTCACTAGTTGCTTCAAGTCTGTCATCGCTAAGGAGACAGCATTTATGAAATTGGAAAATTACATCACCTCTGTCTTGCGGTGGCGTTGGCTGGTCGTTGCGGTTATGGTTCTGATCATGCTGGCATTGGCAGCGGGTGCCCGATTCGTCACGGTTACGAATGATTATCGGATTCTGTTTAGAGATGATAATCCCCAACTTCTCGCGTTCAACTCCTTAGAGGATACATATACTGCCTCTGACCGGGCGTTGATTGCCATTGCGCCTCAAAACGGCTCGGTATTTACCCGCGAAGCTCTTGACGCGATCGAAGATCTTACAGAATCCGCATGGCTGGCGCCTTACTCCAGTCGGGTTGATTCCCTGACCAACTATTCCCATAGCGAGTCGTTCGAAGACGATTTGGTTGTTGCTCCGCTAGTTGAAGACGCGCTTTCGTTAAGCGATGCCGATTTGGCTCAAATCGAAGCAGATGCACTTGGCGCGATTGATATTGTTGGGCGTCTTGTTTCTCGCGACGGGCATGTGGGTGGTGTAGCAATCACTTTCATTTTGCCTGAAAATCATGATGTTGGAGTAGTTGAGATTACCGATTATCTTGATCGACTCATCATTGAAGCCAGTGCGAAACATTCAGATATGGATTTTTATTTGACTGGCGATGTTGTCATGAATCGCGCATTTTCCGACACCACGAAAGAAGATCTTGAGACACTTGCGCCCATAGTATTTCTGATTATCGTACTAGCCACAATTTTACTTTTGCGATCAATTTTCGGCACAGTGGCCATTGTCATCATAATCATGTTTGTCATCAATTCCACGTTGGGGCTGATTGGCTGGGCCGGAGAGGTGTTGAGTCCTACAAACTCCGGCATCCCGATAATTGTGATGGTGATCGCAGTTGCACATTCTGTGCACATTGTGACGACTGCTTTATCGAGTATGAATCAGGGTTTGGACAAGCATGCAGCCATTGCTGAATCAATTCGGCTCAATGCCTATCCAGTATTTCTAACTTCGCTAACGACTGCAATTGGATTTCTCAGTCTAAATGCCTCGGATTCTCCACCTTTCCACGTGTTAGGCAATTTTGTGGCATTTGGTGTGTTATGCACCTTTGTCTATTCCATGACTCTGCTTCCAGCATTGCTTTCTATTTTGCCATTGCGTGCACGCCTTTTGCAATCTGAACAACCTGCGTTCCTTGAGCGCTTCGCTGAATTCGTCATTACAAGACGTAAATTCCTGCTTTGGTTTGTTACCCTGTTTGCAATTATTTTGATCACAGGAATTCCCCGCAACGAATTGAGCGATAACTGGACAAAATCTTTTGATGAACGCTATAAATTTCGACGCGATACAGATTTCATCATTGAAAATCTTACCGGTATGGAGTCGTTGGAATATTCACTGAGCGCAGGGCGCGAAGGTGGCATTACTGACCCCGAATATTTGCGTGAGGTTGATGCTTTCGCCGAATGGTACCGCGGGCAACCAGAAGTAACCTATGTCCAAGCATTTCCGGACATTATGAAACGTCTGAACAAAAATTTGCATGGCGACGATGCTACGTTTTATCAAATACCTGACAACCCGGAGCTTGCTGCGCAGTATTTGTTGCTATACGAGCTTTCCCTGCCGTTTGGCAGTGATCTCAATGACCGAATTGATATTGCGAAGTCTGCAACGCGCATGACCGTTGTAATCCGAAATGTTTCGTCCAAGGGACAGCGTCAACTCGATCAGCGCGCGCAGACTTGGCTCCTTGCCAATTCACCGGACTTGGCGACTGAGGCAACGGGCGTCAGCATAATATTTGCTCACCTTTCAATACAAAACATAACCAGCATGTTGCGTGGCACAATAACCGCAATGGCTTTAATTTCTTTAATCTTGATTCTGGTATTTAAGAGCGTCCGAATTGGTCTTGTCAGTCTTGTGCCCAATTTTATTCCAGCGGCCATGAGTTTCGGTTTGTGGGGATATCTGGTCGGCACTATAGGCATGGCCGCCTCGGTGGTGACGGCCATCGCATTCGGGATTGTGGTTGATGATACGATTCATTTTCTGACCAAATATCTGAAAGCCCGTCGCGAAGGGAAAAACGCTTCGGATGCTGTGCGATCCGCCTTTCGAACCGTAGGTCGTGCGTTGTTTACTACAACGGCGGTCTTGGCGGCAGGATTTCTAGTTTTTGCCGCATCAGGCTTCGAGCTTAGTTGGGCACTCGGAATTCTGGTCAGCATTACGATAGTTTTTGCGCTTGCTGCCGATTTTCTACTGCTTCCACCTCTGTTGATTGCCATTGACCGGAGAAAGTCATGACTTTTGTTTGTCGCACAGCACGAATGCCACTTCTGTTTATTGTGCTTTGTTTCACTGTTTGGTTTTGGTCTGATTCGCTAACCCCTGCATATTCACAAAGCGCTACTGCGGAGGAAATCGGTTTGAAGATTGCCCAGGACGCCCGTTCACTCGAAAGAGGCTTTGGCAACTTTACCGCTCAACAAGTCATGATTTTGCGTAATAAGCAAGGGCAGCAAAGCAAACGCCAGCTTAGGGTAAAAGTTCTTGAGGTTGTTGAGGATGGCGACAAAAGCCTGTTTGTGTTTGATGAGCCTCGAGATGTCAAGGGAACAGCCTTTCTGATTCATGCTCACAGGGAATCGGCAGATGATCAATGGCTCTATTTGCCTGCTCTGAAACGGGTAAAGCGGATCAGTTCATCCAATCGGTCCGGCTCTTTCATGGGTAGCGAATTTGCCTATGAAGACATGTCACCTCAAGAAGTGGAGAAGTTTACCTATCGGTATTTGCGTGACGAGCCTTGCGGTGAGTTGACGTGTGCCGTAACTGAACGCACCCCCACGGACAAGAAATCGGGTTACCGTCGACAATTGATCTGGCAAGACCGTGACACGCTTCGGACGTGGAAAGTTGAGTATTACGATCGAAAGGATGCACATCTAAAAACTCTCATGCTGGATGACTATGATCAATATTTGGATCAGTATTGGCGCGCAGCAAAAATGACCATGGTGAATCACTTGTCTGGGAAAAGCACTGTTCTGAATTGGGTTGATTACCAGTTTCGAACAGATCTCGATGACAAAGATTTCACAAAGACCGGATTGAGACGAGTGCGTTGATGCAGAATCGCATCGTCCCGCGATGCGCTGTAATCGGCGCAGTCTGGATTTCAGTTGCGGGCTTCGGAAATTGCGCTATTGCTGATTCCGATTCTGAGTTCGAGTTTTCCGGGCGCATCGGAATTGAAAGCCGATCGTTTACCGAACCTGCCCTAGATCATGACCAAAGTCGCAGTACCGGCAGCATCGTCATGGAACCGGAGGTTTATTTCGAGAGTGCGCAAGGCAGTGGCTGGAGTTTCAATCTCGTGCCGTTCTTCCGCATTGATAGCGCAGACAGCAATCGATCGCACAGTGATTTGCGCGAAGCCTATTTTCTTTTGTTTGGGGAGGCAGGAGATGCCAGTGAATGGGAATTGCGTCTTGGTGTTGATCGGGTGTTCTGGGGTGTAGCCGAATCCAATCACTTGGTCGATATTGTCAATCAGACGGATCTTGTCGAACATCCGTATGATGAGATTAAATTGGGTCAGCTCATGGCGCATCTCACTTATTCGGGTGACTGGGGCGTGGCGGAGATATTTGCAATGCCGCATCATCGACTGCGCACATTTCCGGGACGCGACGGACGTCTTCGATCCCCATTTGTTGTGAACAACAAGCAGGCAAGTTACGAGAGTGCAGCGGAAGAGAAACATGTGGATTGGGCTGCTCGATACAGTCATTCAATCGGATTTGTCGACATTGGGGTAAGCGTTTTCGATGGCAACAGCCGCGAACCTTATCTGAATCTGGTGAAGCTGGATATGGACGACGGTATTCTGATTCCGCAGTATGAGCAAATTCGGCAATTCGGCTTGGATGCTTTGATGGTCGCAGGTCCCTGGCTGCTTAAACTTGAAGCCATTCGCCGAACCGGTGGCCGTGACTTGATCGGCAGGGAAAATGATTACGCCGCGTATATCCTCGGTGGAGAATACACGTTTTATTCGATATTTGATTCAGCTGTCGATTTGACGCTGTTGGGTGAGTGGAACAAAGATGAACGAGGAGCGAATTCGACGGATGATTTGAATAATGATTTTTTTCTTGCTGGGAGATTCATGTTCAATGACGTGCAGAATACAGCAATTACCGTTGCAGCCGTGAAAGACACAGAACTTGATACAAGTACTTTGACTATCGAATTTGGTCGGCGGCTGTCGGATCAGTGGGAGTTGGATGTTGAGTGGGTTGAATTCCTCGAAGCCGATAAAAATGATATCGTCTATGGCACACGAAATGACAGTTACGTCGCACTGGCTCTGACGTACAATTTTTGATCACAAATTACATGGCAGTTCTTGCTCTGAGCCCAGTATCGGCCAAGGAATTCGCTCAGCTTGAGAACCTCTTCCATAATCTGTTCCTCTGCCTGGTAAGCGTTTGTCCATTTCGTTCAAGACGACCTTTTCACGGTGATGCAATTGCCGTAGTCATTCAATCACACCCGTCAAGCGGTTTGAGCGTATTAACCTGACTCTCGGAAAGAAAGTCGTCTGTATCGGGAAAGAAAATTCCGGGGAACGACCGCAATTGTGCCACTCGGCTCTTGACTTAATAGAACTTTCGCTGTAAATAGTTGTTTTAATTGAATCGAGGTTCAAATGTGGGCACTACATTTTGAGGTTGGTGCCAAAACCGATCAGATTGCGCCACAGTGTCAGCAGCGATTAGGCAAGGATCAGGTCGGCTGTGACATGGGCTTGATCTCAAACGGTATGGTGCTCCACTTGAGGTTCACGCAGCGATAGATTCGTCTGGCTTTTGCCGACGCGTTGCTCGGCATCGCGAATCTGCGGTTGTCTTGGTGGTTTTCCAGAATGCTGACCTGCAGGTGGTTCAGTTCGCGCCGCATCGATTCCGGACTCATCGGATGTCCGAGCGCCTGGAGCCGGTGACTCATGTGCTGCACACAGCAATAGGCCATGAAACAGATGGCGATATGGGCTCGGATGCGCCGGCTTGTCCAATGAAAGATCGGTCGGATCCTCAGATCGTGCTTGTTGGTGCGAAATCCGCGTTCGATGTGCCACAGCTGACGGTATTGGTCCAGCAGTTCGGTGGCGCTGAGCTGATCGTTGCCCCAGGCGATGATGGTGTGGATGCCGTCCCAGCGCGCGGCCTGTGCCACTTTTTGCTCATTGACCGTGGCCTCGCCGTCAGATGGAATGTTGAGAAACCGCGCATGTCCTTTTGACACCAGGCTGAGCGGCTTTGCGCTTCGCTTCAGGCGCTTGAGCAGCTTCTCCAGCGCCCGCTCTCGGCTGTGGCGGTCTTTTCTCGCCCGCTTCTTTGAATAAGTCGCGATGATTCGCTCCTCGCCGCGGGCGATGATCTTGCAGCTGCACTGAGCCTCACCATCCTGGTCGAACCTATAGCCCTGATAGCCGTCGGCATCGAGAATCTGCTCCTTGAGCTTGCGGGTCGCATTCTTGGCGCGAAACCCCACAATGTAGGGCAGGTTGCGCTCGCGCAGCCATTCAAGATTGCTGCGGCTGAACAGCCCGGCATCGGCCACCACGGTCACCCGGCTCACATCGTATCGTTCGGTGATGCCATCGAGCGCCCGGCACAGCGTGTCGCCCTCGTAGGTGTTGCCCGGATAAAGCTCATAATCCAGCGGAATCCCGCCGCGGGTCACCAGCAATGCCAGCACCACCTGGGTTCGATGCGGCTTGCCGTCCTTGCTGTAGCCCTTGAAGCGAAGAGGATCTTTGTTTTGGCCGTAGTCTTCCCGGTCGCTTTGAAAATAAAGTGTCGTGGTGTCATAGAACAGGACATCGATCGGCTGCGTGAAAAGTTCCTCAGCCCGGGCCGACGCGTTTCGGCGTATGCTGTCAATCACCTGCGGGTCAAGATAGTCCATGGACTGATAGACCCAGTCCAGATTCAGCGTCACGCCGCCGTCTGTTGCCAGCTCCATGACGGTGCCGCGTTTCGAGCGCGGCTGGGCGATGCGCGCCAGCACCAGTTCCTTGATGATGCGATTGGCGCTGGCTTTGCGGGAACCGAGCAGGCGGTCCCAGCCGATGCTCGAGTAAAGCCGGCCGAATGCTTCGCGCACGCCGATGTTCAGGCGGTTTTGTTCCCGGCACTGTCCAAGGTCGACGCCGAGGTGCGCCGCTTTGCGGTTGCGTCGGCACTGGCTCAGAAGATCCGCGTATTGCTTGGGCGTGAACAGCTCCTGCTGCGGATTGGACTGCTGCCTGAGATCTTCCTTGATGAACTCGCCGAGCTCCATCAGCTTTGTCAGCTGGGCGCCGCCGGGCGCGGTGCCGACATGGCGGATAATCTTCTGGCGCACCTTCTTGCCGTCGCGGAAGCTCTGCACGATCTGAACCCGGTATCGGTTTCGAGCGGCATCGAATTTCTTTCTTACAAACATGGATGAAGTTATACCTCAGTCCGGATTGATATGCAAGTATTATTTTGATGAGGGCACTACATCGCTGTTTTTCAGAGTGGACGCTTGCAAGATGTTGATATAATTGAAAAATAAAATCCCGAAAATCGAGTAAAAATCGAGTTTTCTACGAAGTCAAGAATCACACCCGTCAAGCGGTTTGAGCGTATTAACCTGACTCTCGGAAAGAAAGTCGTCTGTATCGGGAAAGAAAATTCCGGGGAACGACCGCAATTGTGCCACTCGGCTACTGGTGCGGCGGCAACATAGGGACTTTTTGAGAGTTAAGTGAGTACCCCGGTGCAACTGCTTCCTGCACCGGCTGTACAACCGAAACAGTGTGAATCAACTGCAATAGCTTCATTTGCAATTTCGTCCGCCTGAATCTCCCACAAATATCTGGGCTTTTTCCATCCCGCATGGATGTTCAGCATTTGATTGAAATCGCAATCGTAAATTCGGCCCAGCCAGTCAACGCTGATGATGTGTCTGCACATCAGGCCTGCAACAGTGTCGGGATTGAAGTTCTCCGAAAGTAGATTCAAGTAGGAATCATACTCACCATTCCTTTCGAGGAAGTGTCGAAAGCGACTGATCGGCAAATTGGTAATCGTATAAAGACTGTTGAATTGGATCTTAAAATCTTCGGCAAGACGCAGCTTGTAAGTTGCCTCCAGGTCCCGTTGTGATGGAGGCAGGAAAGCTCCAGCTGGATTGTAGACGAGGTCCAAAGGAAGATCAGGGTTAACACCGTATCCTAATTCGTTCAATCGCTGCAATGCGAGAATGCTTTGCTCAAACACGCCTTTCCCGCGCTGGGATTCAAGGTTTTCTTTTGTATAACAGGGTAATGAGCAGATCAGAGTGATGCCATGAGCCGCATACCATTCCGCGAGATCTTCCTGTCCCGGTTCCAATAGCACTGTCAAATTGCACCGCGACAGAACTTTTGACTGATTGCTCACAAATGCTTCAACAAAGCGTCGAAAATTCGGATTGAGTTCCGGCGCGCCGCCGGTGATATCAATGGTTTCGATTGAATGAACCATGCACCATTCAATGATTCTCTGCATGGTGTCCCAGGTCATAATCTCAGTTCTTTTCGGACCTGCATCGACGTGGCAGTGATTGCAAGCTTGATTGCAAAGCTTGCCGACATTTACTTGGACATCGCGAATCTGAGCTCTTCTCAGTTCCTGGAATCCATTTCTGAGAAGAGTAGAGTAGAAATTGAAGTTTGACTGCGATGCGCCATTTCCAATTTTTGGATAGTGCGCTTCCGTCAGGATTGACGGCATGGATTTCATAAGTGAATTAACAGAGTTTGCCCGTTGTGTTCATAAACCGCTTTCGAATGAAATGATCAATCGAAATCTTTCCAGGACCACGAAGCAGAAGTACCAGAAGCATAATTCCCCATACCTGATGTTGCACAATTCCCGCGGGATTCAAAGTTGGATAAGAGATTACAGCAACGATATTAAAGAGGAACAATATGCCTGCTGCCACCCTTCCTGCGAGTCCGAATACAAGCAGGACAGGAAGAGTCAGTTCAACCACAATTGCCATATACGCCGCTAATTCAAAAGGTATGATGGGAACAACATACTCGTACTCGAACAAGTACATGGTTGAATCGATATTGGCGATTTTGGTCAGACCTGATTTCCAAAATACGTTTGCCACCCAAAGTCTCAACAGCAAATCGGCAATTGGCGTGCCGCATTCGAGCACACATAAAATTTGATGACAGTATTTTCCAATGGCTGAGTCTTTAAACATAGTTTAAACTGATTCCTTTTTGTTTATGTTGCGGAGAATCACTACCTAATTACAGTAACTTCTGCAATTGCACCGATTTCAAATATTCTATGTAGTCCAGACTATAAATTGTAGTCTGGTTTTGCTTCCAGTAAACTTGGAATTATCACTCCAAGTGTATTTTGTTGTTCAATCTGGTTGATGAAGAAATTCAATCCATCATCAATGTGAATTACTTTCGTTTCATCGTCGTTGCGCAATATGACCACCGATTGGCCACCTGAATAAATATCAGGAACTTCTCCTTCACCTGAACGTTGCCCGGCAAAAGTCCAGATATCGAAAATCGGAAACGATGACGAAACAGCAGTAACCGAAGGATGCAGAATCAGCAACAAGCGCTCATGATCTTCTGAAGCGAACTGAGTCAGAACATTTAGTGGAACCGACGCTGTTGCGACGGAATGAAATGCCGCATGGCATGCCCAGTCCATTCTAGCGACATCGACTACATAGGCCAATTCAGCTAGTTCTTTCATCTCCCCAATGAATTCAGGAAAACGCTTGCCGTAGTCGTGCAGGTTTCCTGATGTGGGCGGGTTTTCAGCCAAATGCTTGCGGGCTGCAAATTTGAAGAACTCCTCCCCCACAATTGCACATGTAACTGGAAATACGTTTTGCAAGGACTCTGCAAGTGTGGAGTCGATATTGTTTTTGTAAATCTGAAGTCGGCGATGTGGCTCAATTCCGTGCGGTTGAATGGTCTCCCGCAAATCTGTAACAGTGCTGAACAGAACCTCTTGAGCAAACTGCTGCTGTAGTTCACGCAACTGCATGGCGAAACTCGCTTTGATGGGACCGGGCAATCTCGGCTTCATCGAGCAGCACCGAAAAATCGGGCAGATTTTTGTCCCATTCGATCAGGGTTGGTGCATGACGATAGCGCTGAACTGCAAACTTATACAAGTCCCAGACTTCATCGCAAACTCTCTGGTCATGCGAATCGATACGTATCTCACCGTTTGAAAGCTTTTTTACGGTATGTCCTGCGACATGCATTTCACCCACCAGTTCGGGCGAAACTCCAGAAATATACTCGAATGGATCAAAGTTGTGGTTGCAGGCGTTTACGAAAACATTATTGACGTCAAGCAGCAAGCCGCATCCGCTTTGTCGTGCAATCTCACTGATGAATTCCCACTCCGGCATATGCAAATGTGTGAATTCAAGATAGCTTGATGCGTTTTCAACTAGTATCCGCTGCCCCAAGTATTCTTGAATCTGTTGTATTCGATTTACAAGATGTTGAATTACTTCACTCGTCATCGGCAATGGCAAAAGATCATGCAGATAGATGCCTTCGACAGAACTCCATGACAGGTGTTCTGAGACAAGAGCTGGCTGATATTGATCTATGAGCTCTTTGAGCCTGGCGAGATGGACTTGATTGAGAGAGTCTGTCGAACCGATCGACAAACCGACACCGTGGAAGCTTAGCGGATAGCTGTCGCGAATCTTCGACAGACAGGTATGTGCGAAGCCTCCCTGACCGAAGTAGTTTTCGCTATGTACCTCAAACCAGTCTACCTTTGGGGAACCAGTTGATACTTCCTGATAGTGTTCGCCACGCAACCCGATTCCAATTGCGTTTGCTGGAATCGGGTTCGTGGACATTTTTGCTACATATTTGTTAAAAAATTTGTAACAATTATGATTGCGGCTCCATGGTTCCGCCAGCGAGTTTATCGCACACTCCTTTTGGAAGTGCGACAAACGCATCACCTTGGTTATCCACAGTGGATGTACCGGCACATGAACTGTTTGCAGTCTGACAGTCGTTATGGCCCGCTTTGGCAACACCGTAACATCTTTCCTTTTCTTCAGCGTTTACGGTGCTGGAAAGGGATAGAGTCCCTAGTGCCAGTGCACCGGAAATTGCAGCAGAGATAAGGGTTTTTTGAAAATCCATGTTATTACTCCTTGATATTGAGTGAACAATTGAAAAAATTATTTTTACAACTTGCTATGACATCCTCAAACTACAAATGTTCCAAACGATAAATTGAATTCCAATCTACGCGGGTCAATCGTTGGAGATGTCGGATAAAAATTGATTCTCAATCTTGTTGAGCAGTTCAATTTTTTCAGTTGAATCTATATCATTACGAGCGGATTCAATCAACCAGTCAAACACGGTGGACATGAGTTGATGCTGAACATGGTGTTTGTTGTCTGTATGAGCAATCCACTGATCATAGATCGATCGAATGCCTTGTGGCGAGTCATCGCCGATCATTTCGATAACGATGGAATGAAGACCCAGATGAGCGAACGGGTCCGGTTCGTTCTGATCAAATTCATGCGTGGAAAATATTTCCGGATGTGACAATACGCTGTGCACTTCTGGATGCATTTCGATAATCTTCTGAACCTGTCTTTCAATACTATTCAATTTTTGATTTTTTTGGGATTTCTCCCAAACATCAAAGAAAAACTGTCTTTGTTCGGAATCGTCAGGCATTTTGAGGCTTATTGACCCAAATTACTGAGTTTACGGCCTGGATACTCACACAAGTCGTAAATGATGCACGAGTCACACAGAGGCTTGCGGGCAGTACAGGTGTATCGTCCATGCAGAATCAACCAATGGTGAGCGTCGATTAGAAATTCTTTAGGAATGGTTTTCAAAAGATTATTTTCCACTTCTTCGACGTTTTTACCCGGTGCGATTGGAATACGATTGGAAATTCTGAAAATATGGGTGTCAACTGCCATGGTTGGTTGCCTAAAAGCCGTATTCAATATCACATTTGCGGTTTTACGGCCGACTCCTGGCAGCGCGGTCAGAGCTTCGCGGCTATCCGGTACTTCACCGCCATGTTTCTCCAGCAACAGTCTGCAAATCTCAATCAGATTTTTGGCTTTGTTGTTATATAGACCGATTGTTTTGATGAGTTCCTTCACTCTCGGAAGTCCGAGTTCAAGCATGGAGCGGGGATCGGGCGCTTTCTCAAACAACCGAACGGTTGCTGCATTTACGGCTTTGTCTGTAGATTGGGCAGACAGAACGACTGCAATCAGCAGTTCAAATGTATTTTTGTAATGCAGTTCGGTTCTGGGGTCTGGATTTGCTTTGAGAAACCTCGTGAATATTTCACGTCGCTTGGATGCATTCATATTGCCGGCCCCAGCGATTTGGATTTGCCTGCTGAGCGTCTGGATTTCTTCCATCTTTTCGAACGTTCGCGATTCACTGCACTTCGAATCTGCATTTTCATATCTTCGGATTCTGGAATGAAATCCGGTTTCTCGTTATTGCATATGTAGCGTTGTTGGCGACGCTCAGTCAGGTCTCGCCATCGTGAAACTTCATAATCTCGAAATTCTTGCCAGAAACTTCCAGAGATTTCACCGCTCCAGTCAATCAATTCAATGCAATCGACCGGACAATATTCAACACATAGTCTGCATCCAGTACACTCTTCGGTCAGTACGCTGTGCATGAACTTTGATGCACCAATAATCGCATCTACAGGGCACGGTGCGATACAGAGCGTACAGCCAATGCAGTTTTGTTCCTGAATTCTTGCAACTTGCCGACCTGAAAACGGTTCACAGTCTTCTGCAAGCGGCTTTATCGTCTTGTCTAGAATTTCGGCTAACGCGTGTATTGTCGAAACACCGCCAGGAGAACAGCGATTGATGTCTGTTTCATCGCGGAAAAGCGCCTCGGCATAATCCAGGCATTTCGGAAATCCGCACATCGTGCACTGCGTCTGAGGCAGACATTGATCTATCTCCCCAACCGATACAGTGCGGGTGCCATGCATACTCAAACCTAGTTGACTCGTTGCCCGAGTTTAACTTCATCTCCCGGGTCGATTAGCCACAAACCTTCGTCATCGCCAGCTGCTAGAACCATACAATCGGAATCACCAAACTTCATTTTCCTGGGTGCCAGATTGGCTACGATCACTATTTTTCGTCCAATAAGCGATTCGGGTTCGTAAAAGCCTTTGATCCCCGCGAATACTTGTCTGGTTTCCGTACCCAGGTCAATTTTCAGCCTGATCAGCTTGTTTGATTCTTCAACTTCTTCGGCCTCAAGTATGCGAGCGGTGCGCATGTCAATTTTGGCGAAATCTTCAATGGAAATCTCATCGCTTTTCTCAGCCGGAGTTTCGATATCTGGTTCCATGGCAGCCTCGGACATCGCATCCACATCTTTTTTCTGGATTCTTTGCAACAGATGCACAAATCCGGAAATTTCGTGATCCAGCAAAGGCTCATCAATACGTTTCCAAAGGTCAATCGGGTCGTTCAAAAATTCCGCGGTGCGTTCGGCAAGTTGCGGAACTACTGGCGACAGATAGTAGATCAGGACACGAAACATATTTATCCCTTGCGTACAAACATTGTGCAGTTTGTCCCTTGCAGATGGATCTTTTGAGATAACCCATGGCTGTTCGTCATTGACGTACTGATTGGCTTTATCGGCAAGAGCCATGATCTCTCTCATGGCGCGGCTGAAAGATCGCCCTTCATAAGCATCGGCGATTGTCTTGCTGGCTTCTGTCAACTCCTTGTATAGATCGGGATTGTCAAGTTCCGAACTCAGCCTGCCAGCAAATTTGCCGGTTATGAATTTGGAGCACCGACTGGCGATGTTGACAACTTTGCCGACCAGGTCTGAATTGATTCGTTGAATGAAGTCTTCCAGATTCAGATCCAGATCTTCAATTCGCTCATTGAGTTTGACTGCGTAGTAGTAGCGCAAATATTCCGGGTCAAGATGATCCAAGTAGGTACGAGCCATGATGAAAGTGCCGCGCGATTTCGACATTTTCTTGCCGTTGACCGTGAGAAATCCATGCGTGAAAACATCTGTCGGCTTGCGAAAACCGGCTCCGTGCAGCATTGCCGGCCAGAACAGAGTGTGGAAATACAGGATATCCTTGCCAATGAAATTGTAGACCTCGGTTTGCGAGTCGTCTTTCCAGTAGGCGTCAAAATCAATATTTTCTCGTTCGCACAGATTCTTGAAACTGGCAATGTAGCCAATGGGTGCATCCAGCCAGACGTAGAAGTATTTGTCTACTTCTTCAGGAATTTGAAACCCGAAATATGGTGCATCGCGTGAAATGTCCCAATCTGTTAGCCCCACATCAAACCACTCCTTCAGTTTGTTCTTGGCTTCGGTTTGAGCCAGTTCGCTGGACACCCACTCTTGCAGCATATCGGTAAAATCGCTCAGACGTACAAACAGGTGCTCTGATTCCCGCAGTTCTGGCGGGAGTCCCGACAGAACCGATACAGGATTCTTCAAATCGGAAGGTGAATAAGTAGCGCCGCAACGTTCACAACTATCCCCGTACTGGTCTGCTGCGCCACAGCGCGGGCATTCACCTCGGACGAATCGATCTGGAAGAAAGAGATTCTCCTTGGCATCGTAGGCTTGAGAGATTGTCTTTCGATGAATATGTCCGCCTTTTTTCAATTGAAGGTAAATGTATTCGGCCAGTTCTCGATTTTCCTGCGAGTGAGTAGAGTGATAGTTGTCGAATCCTATGTTGAAATCGGCAAAGTCTTTTTCATGTTCCTGTTTGTATTTCTGAATTAATTGCTCCGGAGAGATGTTCTCGCTTCTAGCACGCAACATGATTGGAGTGCCGTGAGCATCGTCAGCGCATACAAAATAACACTGATTGCCCATCATTCGTTGAAACCGCACCCAGATATCGGTCTGAATGTATTCCACCATGTGGCCGAGGTGAATCGGTCCGTTGGCGTAGGGCAAGGCGCTGGTAGCCAGAATTTTTCTCTGCATGTTGACGTAGCTCAAATCAGTGCTGTACAAGGCGGACGACGGTTAAAGAATATGGCGGTTATGAGGGCTAATATCCCCGCGGAACTAGTGACAATCAGCACGTTGCCCGCAGGCGGTATGTTACAATAAAGTCACCAGCCTTATACTAAGTTGAGTTATGCAGCAGGTGCATGCAAATTCAATTTTATAATCTTTTCGGTTGAACTTGGCGTGAGAATGTGGTCAAGGTTCATTCTGTGATGTCGAATATTTACAAACAAAATTAATATTTTATGACAACTGTAACGAAATCCGATATTGAATCCTTCCTGTCGCAGATTCAGGATCCGCATACGAATTCATCCTTGACGGCAGATCGAAAAATCAAGAATATATCCATTGACAACAGTACTGTTCGGGTCAATGTGGAACTGGGGTATCCAGCGAAGAGCTGGTTGCCGGAGTTGAAAGCCGACATCGAAGGCAGACTGGCGGCAGTGGACGGTGTTTCAGAAGTTCTGGTTGACATGAATACCAAAGTTTCTTCGCATTCTGTGCAGAAAGGAGTCACACCGATTCCCGGCGTCAAAAACATGATTGCCGTCGCATCCGGTAAAGGCGGAGTCGGCAAATCGACTGTATCTGCAAATCTAGCTCTTGCATTGTCGGCTGAAGGCGCGCAGGTGGGTATTTTAGATGCGGACATTTACGGCCCAAGTCAGCCTCGAATGCTGGGGGTTCGCGGTAAACCTCAGTCCAAGGACGGAAAGTCAATGCAGCCGGTTTACAGCTACCACCTGCAAACCATGTCAATCGGCTTTCTGATCGAAGAGGAAACTCCCATGATCTGGAGAGGCCCCATGGTCACTCAAGCCTTGGATCAGCTTTTGAACCAAACTACCTGGAACGAACTCGACTATCTGGTGATTGATCTTCCGCCCGGCACAGGAGACATTCAGCTCACACTGGCTCAAAGAGTGCCCGTCAGCGGTGCAGTGATCGTTACCACACCGCAGGATATTGCACTGCTGGACGCCCGCAAGGCATATCGCATGTTTGAGAAAGTGGAAATCGAAGTGCTCGGAGTGGTGGAAAATATGAGCATGCACATCTGTAGCCAGTGTGGACATCAGGAGCACATATTCGGCGAGGGTGGTGGTCAGCGTATGGCTCAGGAGTATGGTGTCAGTTACTTAGGCGGGATTCCGCTTGATACCAGAATACGCAGCGATGCGGACAACGGCCGTCCGACTGTCGTCAATGACCCGGATGGTGACATTGCTCAAATTTATCGAAAAATTGCTCGCACTACCGCAGCCCGACTTTCAAGGCGTAAAAAAGACTTCACGAGTGATTTTCCGTCAATCGTAATTCAAAATACTTGAACTTGGAGGTTCGAATTGTCCATCAAGCCTGATCGATGGATTCGAGAAATGGCGACGCAACATGGAATGATTGATCCATTTGTCGCCGAACAAGTCAGCCGCGTTGACGGTGAACGCGTCATATCCTATGGCACTTCAAGTTATGGATACGACATTCGCTGTTCGGCTGAATTCAAGATCTTCACCAATATCAATACGGCTATCGTCGATCCGAAAGACTTTGCGGAAAACAGTTTTGTTGACTATACCGGCGATGTCTGCATCATACCACCGAATTCATTCGCGCTTGCAAGAACGGTGGAATACTTCAGGATTCCGCGTTCTGTTCTTACAGTGTGTTTGGGCAAATCGACCTATGCTCGATGCGGCATTATCGTAAACGTAACGCCGTTTGAGCCGGAGTGGGAGGGCTATGCGACGCTGGAGTTTTCGAATACAACGCCCTTGCCGGCAAAGATTTATGCCAATGAAGGTGTAGCTCAAGTTGTTTTCTTCGAGTCTTCTCAGCACTGCGAGACTTCATACAAAGATCGGAACGGCAAATACCAAGGTCAGGTCGGAGTCACTCTGCCGGTAACCTAGTGTCATGTCCACTATGTAATGTTGTATCAATACCAATCGATTCTCGTTGTTGCCAGATTGAACGACGAGGATTTACAAAAGAACAAACGTTACGTGGCAGCACCACAGAAATCGGAACGCAATCAGCATGGAGAGATTGTGGGGAACGGTTCGCATTCATCACAGAAAGCGCTCAATGCGTTGATTTAGCTGAACAGCGACGAGGGTGAAATCAATGAACCGCCAAGGTTTGGTGAAACCATAGCCGGTGTGCTGTAGATTCGCCGCGCAAGGTGGGTCGGGTGAAATAACGCTCGGCGGTCAGCAGGACAAGCAGTGTTTTTACGAGCGCAAGGCGGACGCTGAAATTGAAGCCCTCATGGTTGCGCTCAGCAGCAGTGCATATTCACAATGGGCGTTGTGGCTGTTGGTGCAGCGTGCGGTTGAGTTCGACCATATCAACAAGATTTTTTACGAGACTGTGCGGCGGGACTGAAAATAACGAAAGCAAGCCTTGGCAGTGCATTGAGAGGGTGATGCCTGCACCCAGCAGTGAAATCCTCACAACACCCTCAAAAGGCGAAGCTCTCCGAATCAATCACTGCGATCAGTTTCCAAATTCATATCGGGAATTATTTTGTCTCTAGCCAATAGAGTTCAGGAACTGTTTGAAGTCTACTGGACATTGTTGGACCCGCGCAGCGGTATGGAAGTACGGGCATAAAAAAACTCATCACGAGCAATTTTCATTACTCGCTTGACTTTTCATGCGAATGAGTTAAGTTAGCCCGAGAATTCGCAATCCCGACCCGCACGGCCTGTGCGGTCGACGAGTTCAGATAAGGTTCAAGTCGTTCGAATCGCGAAGCGGTTCGAGACACTTGATCAACATGTGCAACGTACACCCGGAGTGGCAACCATGGCCAAGCAGACCTCCCAATCACCCCCAGACCGTTCTATCGAACCGACTCACGATAATCTATTCAAGTTCACCTATCATCGTGAGGACGGGGTGGACGACTTGAGCCGGGAACTGTTCGAAATCGTCTTTGACGAGGCCACCAACAACGAGTTCAACTGGCCGACCCTGAATATGGATTCCAGTTCTGTGATCGATCAAGCCGGGCGCGAGAAGTTCGCCGACTTGATCTTTTCGGTCCACACCAAGGAGGACAGCTCCTCCACCAAGTTCATTTTTTTGCTGGAGCACAAAAGCGCCTCGGACTCCAACGCGCTGATGCAACTGCTGGGCTATCAGACGTCGCTGTATTTACGAGAGGGCAAACAATGCCGGGTGCTGCCGATGATCATCTACAACGGTAAAAAGCCCAATTGGTCGGGACCCTTGGAGTTCCAACTGAGCTTGCAGCCGGTTTCCGATCACCTGCAACGTGAATGGGGCGGATATTTTTTGAATTTCAGGTGCAAGATGGTGAATTTGCATGAGGTCATTGCAAAAGGACTCGCCACCGGCATGGATTCTGAGGTGGTGCTTTACGCGCTGTCGAAGGTGTGGATGCCGATGAGCGAACGTTCGAAAAGGTGTTTCGGCTGGCAAAAGGCTTGAGCGATGAAAAACGGAATCGGCTGCTGCCAATGGTGGTAAACTATTTGCAGTCCCACAACAAGCGCATTAATTACGAAACCATAGCTCAAATTGAAGAGCAAGCACTACCGAAGAGGAAACGATTGATGTTATCTTTATTTGACGAAATTAAAAATGAGGGCATGGAACAAGGCATGGAACAAGGCATGGAACAAGGGCTGAAAGAAGGCGTGAAAGAGGGAGAGAAAAGAGCTTCGGAAAAATTCGCCGAAAATTTGTTTCGCGATGGGATGGAAATCAGTAAGATTTGTCAATATACCGGAATGAGTCGCAAACAAGTCGAGCAGATTCAGAACAATCTACAGCGACATTGAATAAGAATTCTGATCCAGACCGTATCTCTTGCCAGCTGAGGATTCGCAATCGAATCGATTGAGTAACCAGTATTTCGTGGCGGCACTCACTTGTGGCTAACTGCGTCTCAATGATCCAGCGACAGGCCGATGTGAGAGTCGGAAGAATTCCGATGATAGCGACGTCAAACTACTTTGCCTTGTGCAACTCTAAACAGCGCCCCCGAACTTCGCTTGAATTTTTGCGGAGATGTAAAGTTTAGCTGCGAAACCATATCTATGGATGGCAGTTGGCTCAATGTTGCGGAGGTTGAGATTCGAGTCATGGCACGGCTGCGCCGGAATCGGAGAATCGATGCAACGGTCACCATGAGTCGGCAAGTTGCTGCGTGGCAGTCACAAAGAGACGGATTGGAGGCAAAAGTTGGCTGGCAATTCACATCCGATGATGCGCGTATCAAACTGAAATGCCTTGATCCGACACTTGACGAATGACAAGACACTAGTGCCTTCTTCGTAAATGCAACCATTAAAGAGTGTAAGCGAATTAACGAACGCAATTGATCAGGCAGTTTTTGAGTTTGAAGAGCTGTCCATCTGTGTGGAAGAAGATCTCGAAGACGAACTGTACGATTACGCAGAAGAGTTTCGCAATATGGCCAAATCGTTACAGTCACTGCAAAATCGACTCGAAGGAGAATCTGATTTTTCAGACGTTCGAGGTCTGGATTTCATGCAAAGAGCTAGACAGTTGCGCCCCATCATTCCGTTTTTTTCATTGGTAGAATTGGTTGATGCTGCCTGTCGCAATGGAGTAAAGGAGAACTGCGTCGATGTCGGGTAATACTTTTGGAAAAATTTTCACTCTAACGACATTCGGCGAGAGTCACGGGACAGCGATTGGTTGTGTCGTTGATGGTTGTCCTCCCGGCATGAATCTGTCTGAAGCGGACATCCAGCTAGACCTGGATCGAAGAAAACCGGGAAGCTCCCGCTTCACCACCCAACGCCGAGAGTCTGATCAGATTGAGTTGCTGTCAGGCGTATTCGAAGGCAAGACCACCGGTGCGCCCATAGGCATGCTCATTCGCAATACTGAGCAACGATCTCGCGATTATTCGAAGATCGCAGATCGATTTCGACCAGGCCATGCGGACTACACATATGCACGAAAGTACGGAATCCGCGACTACCGCGGAGGTGGTCGTTCCTCAGCAAGAGAAACAGCGATGCGCGTTGCTGCCGGAGCGATTGCCAAGAAGTATTTGAGCGAGCGATTCGGAACGACGATCCGCGGCTATGTTTCTCAGATTGGCGGTATTCATCCGAGGATGTGTCGATGGGAAGATGTGGAGCGCAACCCGTTTTTCTGGCCGTGTATGGATCAGGTCGAAGATCTGGAACAGTATATTGATGAGATCAGAAGAGCCGGTGATTCTGTGGGCGCTTGCGTTTCGGTTGAAGCAAATGGTGTTCCAAGCGGGTGGGGAGAACCGCTGTATTCACGCCTTGATGCGGAAATTGCCAGTGCGATGATGGGCATAAATGCCGTCAAGGGAGTGGAAATCGGAGCTGGATTTACCAGTGTTGCAATGAAGGGTTCTGAATATCGAGATGAGATGACTTCTGAGGGATTCCAATCAAACAACTCCGGTGGAGTAGCTGGCGGAATTTCGACTGGCCAACCGGTCATGGCAAAAGTTGCATTCAAACCGACCTCCAGCATCGTTGTACCCGGTACAACGGTAAACCGCGATAGTGAAGAGGTGGAGATTTCTGTCACTGGTCGACATGACCCGTGTGTGGGGCTTCGAGCTACTCCGATCGTTGAAGCGATGTTGGCACTGGTATTAGTCGATATGGCGCTTCTTCACCGTGCACAATACGCCGATGTAGTACCAGATGCACCGGAAATTCCAGGTGTCGCTGGCAGTGATGCGAAAAAATCAGCCAATTTGAGCGACAGTGCGACTTTTGAAGCATCTGGTGAAGATTGAAGGAATTATTGCACTGTTCGAAACTAAATCTGAGCTCGCCTAAAGTCAATTTTTCTGAAGTCAGAATTCATGCACAGGCTGACTTGGAAACTAAATGGAATCTGCAGATGAAACGGATTCGAATCAGCCGAAATTAGTTGTCGTAATGTTCTCGGTATTCGATTCAGTGCTGGGTTGTGTGGGGCTTTTTATCGACGGATAAGAGTTTCGCTCGCGAAAGAATTCAACTGATAAGGTGCCAATCTGATGTAGCAGATTGACTTGATCTATATCGGAATTTCGCGAATTCAGCAGTTCTTCCTGAATTCTTCCAAGTGCATCGAACGTTTTTACGAAATCAATCGATGCATTGAGATGGTAACAATGATTCGCTCGATAAATTGTGCGAAATATTTTTTTTACGAGTTCGTAATGAATGGCGTCTGATGTAATCAGTGCGGCGGGGTGCATTGCATCTTCAACAACCGGAATCTGATGACGACCGATGCCGTTGGACAAAGTTATCGCGAGTTGACGGAAAGTGGCGGGTAGTTCCCCATTTTTTGCAGATTTGCTCGTTGCCATTTCATCACGAATGATTTTTTAACTGTGAAACACATGTAAAATTGGACAATCCAATTTACTGCTTACAGCACCATAATATAACGAATTTTTAATTCACACTAATTTGGAAAGTATTGTATGACAACAAAGCTATTAATAATTCCGGGAGATGGTATTGGTCCTGAAATTGTGACGCAAGCAACTCGCATTCTAGAGTTGTTGCGAGAGTCGGCCGGACTGAACGTAACATGGGAATATAGCGACATGGGTGGTGCTGCCTATGACAAAACAGGCAATCCATTGCCGGATAGCACGTTATCTCTGGCAAAAGAGAGCGATGCCATATTGTTTGGTGCTGCCGGAGGCAGCAAATGGGATACGCTTTCGCGTGAGCTTAGACCAGAGACCGCTTTGTTGAGATTTCGCCGTGAAATGGGTCTGTTTGCGAATCTCCGGCCTGCGATCATGTTTCCATCGTTGGCATCGTCTTCTTCGTTGAAAGATGAAATTGTGAAAGGACTTGACATCATGATCATTCGCGAACTGACAGGCGGAATTTACTTTGGCCAGCCACGTGGCATTGAAACCATGAGCTCAGGCAAGCGAAGGGGCATCAATACACTGGTGTACGAGGAGGATGAAATTACTAGAATTGCACACGTAGCTTTCCAGATCGCCCGCCAACGCAAGAGTCAGGTCTGTTCAATTGACAAGGCGAATGTGCTTGAAACAACAGAATTTTGGAGACAAGTCGTAACAGAGGTCGGAGAATCTTATCCTGATGTTGAATTGAGTCATATGCTGGTCGATAATGCTGCCATGCAGCTGGTACGGTATCCAAAACAGTTCGACGTAATCGTGACAACCAACATGTTCGGAGACATTTTGTCGGATATTTCTGCCATGTTAACCGGTTCGATTGGAATGCTGCCATCGGCCTCGCTGGACAAAGATCGCAAAGGACTATATGAACCGGTGCATGGAACAGCACCAGACATTGCCGGACAGGACAAAGCAAATCCCTTGGCGACCATTTTGTCGCTGGCGATGCTACTTCGCTACACTCTGGAAATGGATGATCTGGCAGACAAAGTGGAACGGGCAGTAGAGAATGTCATTGATAAAGGAATGCGCACACCCGATATATACTTTACAGGTGCTGTTGCTGTTGGAACCGAACAAATGGGAACAGAAGTTCTCAATGAACTTCAGCAATTGTTGAACTGACGAAATTGAATTTATCAGCAGGAAATGAATTATGAACGGTAGGTATGACGTCGCTGTAGTCGGCGCGTCTGGAATGATTGGCGAAGCCATGATGTCAATTCTGGAGGAACGGAAATTTCCCATCCGCAACATTTATCCTTTGGGAAGCGAACGTTCAGCAGGTTCCACGTTGCAATTCAATGGTGAGTCCGTGGAAATTGGACTTCTGTCGGAATTTGATTTTTCGTGTGTTCAATACGGGCTGTTTTCGGCAGGTGCGAGTGTCTCAGATGTCTATGCGCCCAAGGCAGCCGAGCAAGGATGCACAGTTATCGACAATACCTCACGATTTCGTTATGATCCTGATATTCCATTGATTATTCCTGAGGTCAACGGTGAAGCGCTACAAGACCACAATCGATTGATTGCGAATCCCAATTGTTCGACCATCCAGATGATCGTAGCACTCAAGCCGATTTATGATGCCGTGGGCATTGACAGAATCAATGTGTGTACCTACCAGTCTGTATCCGGTGCTGGAAGATCTGCCGTAAATGAACTCGCTGCGCAATCAGCGGCGCTACTGAGCGGCCGTGATGCTGAAGTATCAGTAAGCCCTAGACAGATTGCATTTAATGCCATTCCTCATATTGATGAATTCCAGGAAAATGGTTACACCAAAGAGGAAATGAAAATAGTCTGGGAGACCCATAAAATATTGAACGATGACTCGATCCGAGTGAATCCGACAACCGTTCGAATTCCGGTGTTTTTCGGTCACTCAGAAGCGGTACATATTGAAACAAAAGAAAAGTTGAGCGCTTCACAAGCGCGTGAACTGCTAAAGGCCACAAAAGGAATTACCGTAGTCGATAACCCGGAAGAATTGCAATATCCGACTGCTGTTACAGATGCTGCAAATAAGGATGATGTTTTTGTCGGGCGTATTCGAGAAGATATCTCTCATGATCGCGGGCTGAACATGTGGGTTGTATCGGATAATGTGAGGAAGGGGGGTGCATTGAACAGCATCCAAATTGCCGAATATCTGATATTTGGAGAAAGTTGAAGAATAAAAGCAATCCGTCGCTAACCCGAATATTCTGGGTATTGTCGGTTGTCTTTCTAGTCAATTTCCAGCCTGAATTGGCTGCCTCAGAAGACGACAATGGCGTTTCGGTTGCTGTGCCCGAGTTAATACAGTCTTCTTCTTCCAGTGCGGAGGCAAATTCCTGGGCTGAATTATTGACGACTGTAAGGACGACAGTTGCTCAAATTACAAATCTTGCGAAAAGTGGTCTCAATGAAACCGAGACGGCAGCAGTCAACTTCTTCGGTGTGATTTGCAACGAAATTTCTCAAATTCAGGGTGACAGTATTGCAGAGCAATGGGCGTGGGTAGTGCAACGCTACCAGAGTGATCAGGTTGGACGATCTTTATGGATACTCCTTCTAGTATTGTTCACGTCCGGCTCTATTTTTGTTGTTTCAGTTGGCTATGGATTGTGTATTCGATTGACCAGATCGAGAAAAAAACACAAGACTAAATCTATACAGGGTACCAAACCTGCAGCGAACACTAAAGCGTATCAAGAGGCTGTCGCAAAGAATGCCGTGAAAGCGGGGCATCCGAGCGTTCCTCGAACAATGATTGGCAAACTGAAGGCTGGCATGTTGGAAGAAGTGGAACAGGCGCTGATGGCAGAACGGAAGCGACGTCCGGAACACACTGGATTGACATTGTATCTGCTTGCCTGCCGAGCCGCCAGTAGTGAACCTGAAGCCTATCAGTCTCTGGTTTCAGAGATTTTTTCTGACGGACTGGACAAAGAATCAGAGATTGGCCGTCATGCAGCACAGATTGGTCGCATTATGTTTCCTGAGAAGTACCCAGTGGATAAATGTCCGGAGCCGAAAAAACCCTTTGAAGTGGAGGCGAACCTGATTGGGGATACTTTGGGTCCGATGTCAGAATTTGGAAATGTTCAAACCCTTCTGGATTTAGTGCGAGTCTATGTCGAAATGAAAGAATTGGCCGAAACCAAGCATCTGATTGTTGAAATTCTGGTGCGAGGTGATGCCAGTCAACGAGAACGAGCTCTAGAGTACTCACGAATCATTCGCAAGGACAGCTCCAATCAATAGTTGGATTGTATTGTAATCAACAGGCTGCAGTTGGGAGAAAACTGCTAACTAATTTCGATTTTTTAGCAGGATTTTTTTAGGGGTTTATATACCTAACTAAACCAACGAAATGAATTGTCATTAAAGCATTAGTATAACCAATTGCAATTGAGTAAATCCAAATGAACCCGCAAAAAGAGCGCCTGGTAAGTCGCACCGAAATGGTATTTCACTGATTGAGTTGATGGAAATGTTTCCGGACGAATATTCGGCACGCAAGTGGTTTGAGTCGATCATCTGGGAGGGCGGCGGTGCGGTGTGCCACCGTTGTGGCAGCACCAACACCTATGAGGTTGCTGGCGGCAAGCCCCTGCCATACAGGTGCCGCGATTGTCGCAAGCATTTTTCGTTCCGGCACGGCACGTTGCTGGAGGATTCGCATGTGCCGCTGCGGAAGTGGGCGATTGCGATTTGTCTGTTGGCCACAAGTCTGAAGGGGGTGTCGTCGATGAAACTGCATCGGGACCTGAACATTACTCAGAAGACAGCCTGGCACATGCCGCACAAGATCCGCTTTGCGATCAGCGGCAGCAGTGGTATTTCGATGTCCGGCACAGTGGAGGTGGACGAGACCTACGTCGGTGGTTTGGAGCGCAACAAACACGAATCCGACAAACTGAAGGCCGGGCGCGGCAGCGTCGGCAAGACTGCGGTGGTTGGCATCAAGGAACGCGGATCTAAGCAGGTCAGCGCCCAGGTAATTGATGACACTCGGCGTACTACCTTGCATGGATTTATCGAGGACCACACTGAGGCGTGTACAAGTGTGATGACGGACGATTTTATCAGTTATCGGCAGCTGGACGGTTACAAGCACCAGTTTGTGCGTCATCCGGCCGGTGAGTATGTGGCAGATGATGTCCATGTCAATGGCATTGAGTCGTTTTGGTCGATGCTCAAGCGTGCGCACAAGGGAACCTATCACAAGATGAGTCGTAAACATCTGGACCGGTATGTCAGTGAATTTGTCGGTCGGCATAACATTCGCGAGCTCGACACAGCCGCTCAGATGGCGTCGATTGTGGCTGGCTTTGTCGGTCGGCGGCTGGTGAACAAGGATCTGGTGTCTGGCGTTGATGGACGGCTACATTGACCGGGAAGACAAGTTGAAGAAACAAGTTCCATTGGAAACACCGCGACGAAAAGGGAGCGACGATGTGCATACAAGAGCACAACGAAATCGCCATGGCACCAGTACCCTTTTTTCTCGCGAACAACCTACGGGATCTGATATGTATTAGTCTGTTTTATGCTGAAATTTTCCGAAACAACAACAATTACAATAACGGGAGAAACAGTTCATGTCGGACCAGAACAATGGTATTCACTCGAAGAAATGGCTGAACATCTTGGCATTAGCCAAGATATGATTCATCGATGGATCAGGTAAAAAAACATGTCCGCGCATAAGATGGGACGACCCTGGAAGTTCGACTTGAACGAAATTAACGAATGGGTGAAGTCAGCCAAGGCGGACAAATCGGAAAAACAAGGCAAGTAGACGGCTATGGAACTGAAACTTGAGGAACTCTCATATCAGCGTGAAGCTATCGATGCCGTCGTGCGCCTGTTTGAGGGACAGCCGCGCAACACGTTCGATATGGCTTGCCGCGAAGGTGTGCGAAGCAATGTCCTCACCATTCCCACCGGGCATATTCGCGAGAACGTCCTCGCGGTCATCGAAGGCAGCGGCATTGACGAAGAAACGGCTTCTCTCGACGAACCCCTGGACTTCTGCATCGAGATGGAGACAGGCACCGGCAAAACTCTTGTCTACCTTAAGACGGTCTACGAACTCTATCGCCAATATGCCTTCACGAAGTTCATCATCCTCGTTCCCTCCGTTGCCATCAAGGAAGGCGTCCTATCCACTTTCGACGTGTTCAAATCACAGCTTGCCGACGTGTACGGCTTCACGCCCGCATGCTTCGAGTACGATAGCAAGCGCTTGAATCGCGTGACGGCCTTCGTCGAGGAACAGCATCCCCAAATCATGGTGACGACGCTCCAGTCTTTCAATGCGGAAGATCGCATTCTCAACCAGACCCAGCGGGAAGACCTCTTCTTCAATATGTCCTTCATCGCCACCATTGCGCGCGTGCGCCCGATCATCATTATGGACGAGCCGCAGGAGGGCATGGACACAGCGAACGCCGTCGCTCGCATCGATGCCCTCAATCCGCTGTGCAGGCTCCGCTATTCCGCGACACACAAGGTTATGCGGAATCTCGTATACAGATTGACACCGTTTGACAGCTACCAGCAGGGCCTTGTGAAGAAGATCGAAGTCCTGACCGTCGCAGAGCAAAATCAAGAAGCGACATTGCGCGTCGAGCTGGTCGAAGTGAAGACATATCAGGATGGTCTGCCGCCGCGAGCAAAGCTGCGCCTCTGGTACGCAAAGCAAGACGGTTCTTTCGCCTTGCGCGAGTCTGCGTTTCTCAAGGTCAGCGACGATCTGGAAAAATTGACGGGCAACGTCGGCTATCGGGGCTATGTTATTCGCCGCATCTCGAAGCCACTTCGCGAGAACACCTACCGCTGTGAATTCGAGAACGGGATCGCCGTTGTTGAAAAAGAGAAAGCCGCAGACTTGGAAGGCATTTTCGGGGAGCAGCTCTATTGGCTGATCGACAGCCATTTCAGAAAGCGTGACCGACTTGCGCCGCAGGGGATCAAGTGCCTGTCCCTCATCTTCATTGATCGCGTGGACAACTATGTCCAGTCGGACGGCATCATTCGCCGCATCTTCAAAGAGAAATATCGACAGGTCTGTCGAGAGCAACTGAATTGCGAGCCTACCGAGGAAGAAATAGTTGCCGTGCAGGGCTACTACTTCGCGCAGACTGGAAAGGGCGAGTACACCGACCACAAGCGTTCCATGCTCACGAACAAAGAGCTTTTCGACCTCATCTTGAAACAGAAAGAAGAATTGCTGCGCATTGGGAACCCGGTTGAGTTCATCTTCTCGCATTCCGCCCTTGGTGTGGGATGGGATAATCCGAACGTGTTCAACATCGCGACGCTCAATCAGAGCTACAGTGAGTACAAGAAGCGGCAAGAGATCGGTCGCGGACTACGCATCTCCGTTAACCAAGAGGGCCGGCGGGTCTATGACTCAGACGACTGCCCGGAAGGCGAAGAGATCAACCTATTGACGATTGTTCCGAACGAGACTTATGCAACGTTCGTCAGTCAGTACCAAAGCGAAATCAAGGAGGTCTACGGAACAGCTGCTTCCGGCGCGAAGACACGGCACAAGAAGAAGAGCACACACCCACGCAAGCGTCGCGTGAATAGGAACGATGCGATCTATAAAAACGATTCCTTTCGTGAGTTCTGGCGGCGTCTGAGTCTGCGCACCGACTACACGGTTGTGATAGATGAAGATGCCGTAGTTACTCGTGCCGCCGAAGCGCTGAACGCCCTGAAGATTGAACGCTACACCGCTGAAGTTGCCCTCAACCGTATTGAGCGGCTTGAAGCCGAAGGGGTGACGACACAGCACATGGGCAGCGAACGCCGCCGCCTGCGTCCCACTTTCGGGGCCGTGGACCTGGTCGAGGAAATCAGCGAGAGAACCTCACTCGCCTATCCGACAGTGATCCGAGTCCTGCGCGACATAACCAACCGTGCTGCCATCGTCGCGAACCCCACCCGCTTCATTCACGAAGCATCATCGCGAATCCGGGAAATTGAACTGGATGAACTGCTTCGCGGCTTGACCTATGCGCCCAGCGGCGAGGAGTTCGACATCTCGCGGCTTGAACCGAGTTTCGTGTCCTACGCGGACACCATCGAAACGCCAAACCGGGGCCTGTATGACCATGTTGTGTTCGACAGCAATATTGAGCGAGACTTCGCAGAGTTTGCCGACAACGATGACGAAGTTGTGTGTTTTCTCAAGCTTCCGGCCTTCTACCAGATTCCAACCCCCATCGGCACCTACAATCCTGACTTCGGCGTTGTTCTCCGACGGAGGCACCTGCGGGACGGCGAAGAGGCCGAGTTCTACTTCGTTGTTGAAACAAAGGGCACGAACGAGCTTGCGGACAAGAAGGCGTTTCGTGAGAGCGAGGTCTACAAGATCAAGTGCGCCATGAAGCACTTCGATGCGTTGGGGGTCGATGCCCATGTCAACTATGACGCGCCCGTCAAGGAGTACTCCGTCTTCAAGACTCGTGCCAAGGGAGTTTCGCATGCCTGACAAAGTTCGGGCGAAGATCCCGAATGCGCCGACTCCGGTCAATGCTGCGGTATTCGGTCGGATTGTCGACATTCTCGAAGAAGCACGCAGTCATGTCTCCCGAACGGTCAACAGCGCGATGGTGGTCGCATATTGGATGATCGGACATGAAATCGTTGAGGAAGAGCAGAAGGGACAGAAACGGGCTGACTACGGCAAAGCATTGCTGCAGGACCTCTCGCAACGGCTCAACAAACGGTACGGCAGAGGATTCTCATTGACCACGCTCCAAGATTGCAGGAAGTTCTACCTGACCTATGTGCACAGATTGGCAATTCAACACCCAGTGGGTGTTGAATTCACTATGCCTGCAATCGGCTTCCCAGTGGGTAGAGAACTGGACAAGAGCGAAAAACTCCACCCGCCGGGCGGAGAAATGAAACCAAAACAGCGCCCAACGGGCGTTGAATCCGCAACCGGCTTTCATCCCGACCTAAGCTGGTCGCACTATCGCGCCCTGATGCGCGTCGAGAACGAGGAGGCGCGGCAGTTCTATGAACAGGAGACCGCTCGGAACCACTGGAACAAGCGGCAGCTTGAACGACAAATCAACACCCTACTCTTTGAACGCCTGCTCAAGAGCCACGACAAGGACGGTGTGCTGCAACTCGCCAATGAAGGACAGGCGACCGAACATCCCATCGACATCATCAAAGACCCTTATGCCTTGGAGTTCTTAGGGCTTCCTGAGTCGCATCGATTGCTCGAAAGCGATCTGGAGACGGCCCTTACGACTCACATGCAGGAGTTTTTGCTGGAATTAGGGGCTGGATTTGCCTTCGTGGCCCGTCAGAAACGACTCACGCTGGATGGGGACCATTTCTATGCGGACCTAGTCTTCTATCACATGCGCCTCAAGTGCTATATGATCATCGACTTGAAAACAAAAAAGCTCACTCATGGCGACATCGGCCAGATGCAGATGTACGTTCACTATTTTGATCGTGAAGTATGCACCCAGGAGGACAACCCTACGATTGGCTTGATCCTCTGCACCGAAAAGAACGACACCGTAGTCGAATACGTGCTTGACAAGGGCAACGAACGTATTTTCGCCAGTCGTTACAAGCTGGAACTTCCGTCCAAGGAAGAGCTACGCAGACTGCTTCTGGAATGGCGCTCCGAGAACGAAGAAGACAAGTTATGAACAAAGCCATTATGGATCGAATGCCGACCACGCCGGATCTGAACCAGGAACGCCTAGAACAACTCCGAGCGCTTATGCCGGACCTGTTTACCAACGATGGGGCTCTCAACCTGGACGAGTTGAAACACCTCATCGATCCTGACTTGGTGCCGGAGTCCGAGCGCTTTGAATTCCGCTGGCTTGGGAAGGCCAACGCGAAGCGCAACGCCTTCACACCGACGCTCGCCTCTTTGGAGTATGATCACGAGCGCTCTGTGAATCCAGAGCTTGCCGAGGGGAACGCCATCATTGAAGGAGAGAATCTTGAAGTCTTGAAATGCCTACTCGCTTCTTACCGCAACCGGATCAAGTGCATCTATATTGATCCGCCGTACAACAAGGACAAGGATTTTGTTTATTCAGATACGTGGAAAGAGGGTAGGGATACATACTGGGAGCAAATTGGTGTGACTTCAGATGGTGTCAAGATCGACACGAATACCAAGGCTGACGGTCGCTTCCACTCCAATTGGCTCAACATGATCTATCCTCGACTCTTGCTTGCGAGGCAATTGTTGAGTTCAGACGGTGTGATCTATATCTCGATTGACGACAATGAAGTGCATCACTTGCGCAGGATTTGCGATGAGGTTTTCGGTGAGGAATGCCGCATGGCGCAATTTGTTTGGCGCACAGACGGCAACTTCGACAACCAAGCGAAAATCAAAGAGTGCCACGAGTACATCTTAATGTACGCCAAGAACCCCGAGGAGTTCCCGCACCCTCCGGTCATTGATCCCGGTATCCCTGACAAGAGCAAGCTTTTTCTGCCAGAGATCCGCAACACTATTGTCAAGAACGGCCCAAAGAATCCGCCCAGTGACATCGCTCTGCCAGATGGTTTTCCGTGCGATTTCGATGCGGGTGAGATACCGGCACGCACAGATAAGTGGCCTCACTTCAAGAAAGCAGTGACGGTAAAGAATGGCAAGGTCGTAGGTGGAGCGATCGCATACAGCGGTTGGAGCTCTAAGGACCTGATCGATGCATTCATCGCAGGTGGCTTCAACGCCGTTGAGGATGCAAAGGGGCAGAGGACTCGTTTCGTATTGACTTCAACGGGCGCAATTCAGGTTGTGAAGGGCAGGTCCGAGAACCAGAGTCACGTAATCAGTGTCTTGCAGGGCTTTGGCAACACGCAGTCCGAATCTGCGCGGCTTGATGAGGCTGGTGTGCCCTTTGATGGCTACCCGAAGCCAGTCAAGCTCCTCCGGTATCTGGTGTCGATGGTTGCGGCAGATGACTTCATTACACTGGACTTCTTCGCAGGTTCTGGGACGACTGGCGAGGCAGTCATGTCTCTGAATGCAGAACAGGGAGGGAAACGTCGTTTCATACTCGTGCAATTTCCTGAACAGATTCCCGAAGACAAGGCTGCCTACCGAGTTGGCTTCAAGAAGATCTCCGAGATCACGATTGCAAGGAATACAGAAGTTGCTACACGGCTAAATACCGCCGCCGATTACCTGGAAGAGCAAGCAAAGGAAGAACTGCCGGGAATGGAGAATGCTCGCCCTCCCGTGATTCGACCAGGATTCAAAGTCTATCGTATTGCGAAATCGCGATTCCCGCGTTCCGAGTTCCTCCCAGACCCACAGAAAACGGATGAGGAGAATCTCGAAGCACTCAATGCCTACATCCGTGAAAAGGAATCAGCGTTTCTGATGACATTCGATAGGCGTGAAATTTTGGAGGAAGTCCTTCTCAAAAACGGCTTCATGCTCGACGTTCAGACAGAAGCCCTTGCCAATTTCACCGAAAACGTGGTCTTCCGCGCGTGGGACTCTCAGAAGGAGGTGACAGTCTGCCTCGACTACGATCTGAAGGAACAGACAATCGCCAAACTCAAAGGCATGGAAGGTATCTTCGTCTGCCTTGAGCAAGCACTCGATACGACAAAGAAATGGAACCTCCGCACTGAATTCGGAGAGAGATTGGTGGCTTTTTGAAGATACAAGGAGCATGCAACGGCTGAACCGCTCTGCCACGCATGGGAGAACATTGAATGTACATTGCCTTTGTTGAGATACAGAACTTCCGGAAGTTGAAGGCATGCCGCGTCGACATCGCAGAACGGGAGACTATCTTCGTCGGTGCAAATAACAGCGGCAAGACATCTGCAATTGATGCATTGATTCTCTTTCTTAAAAAGAGCCGCCGCAAAGCCTTTGCGACAACGGATTTCACCCTTTCAAACTGGTCATCTCTTGATAAACTTGGAACAAAGTGGGTGGCAGCTGCCGATAATGAAGAACCAGATATCGCGGTTGACGCCTGGCTACCTCTGCTGCCCTCCATCGATGTCTGGCTCAAAGCAGACGAAAAAGACCTTCACCGTGTTGCGCATCTCTTCCCTACGCTGGATTGGACGCCCAAGGAATTGTTAGGAGTCAGGCTTGTGTTTGCACCAAAGAACATGGAACGACTCTACAAGGACTTCCGAAGTACCTATATATCGGCATGTGACGCTAAGTCAGCTTCCACCAAAGCAAAGTCGGCGCTGTCTCTATGGCCAAACTCAATGAGGGACTTTCTGGACAGACAGCTTCACAGCCAGTTCGAAGTTCAGTCCTACATTCTCGACCCCGCGCAGTGCGCAGATCCTGTACAGGGAATCGCCCAGCCTCAGTCGCTACGGTTCAATAGCGCTCCGCTCAAGAGGGATCCATTCGACGGTCTCATCAAGATTGACGTAATTAGTGCACAGAGAGGCTTTTCCGATCCCAAGACAGAGGACGAGTCACACAGTGGCTTTGCAAGCTTGTCGGCCCAGCTACGCCATTACTTCTCCAAGCACTTGAATCCGTCAGAGGCTCCGGATGCCAGTGATATCGAAGCGCTGGAGGCAATTGAAGCAGCGAAAACGGTATTCAACGAGAAGTTGGTGAAGAGTTTCAATCCTGCCATCGGAGAACTTGAGGGTCTCAACTATCCGGGATTCAGTGACCCGAAAATCTCCATAACAAGCAAGATCGATCCACGTGACAGCCTCGATCACGAGGCCGCGGTACAGTTCAATCTGCCTGGAGCAGATTCGCTGTTCTTGCCCGAAAAATACAACGGACTGGGTTACCAGAACCTCATCTCGATGGTATTCAACCTGATCCGGTTCAGGGACGAATGGATGCGGGTTGGGAAAGCGGCTACGAATCAAGACACCCAGGATGTTGCGATTGAACTCTTGCACCTTGTACTTGTCGAAGAGCCCGAAGCTCATTTGCACGCGCAGGTTCAGCAGGTATTCATCAAAAAAGTCTACAACGTGCTTCGTAACCACGCTGAACTAGTGGATTCTTCCGTCTTCAGCACGCAGATGATTGTCAGCACTCACTCATCACATATCGCTCATGAACTGGACTTCTCGTGTCTACGCTACTTCCGTCGTGAACCAGCCGCGCAGAGGGGAAAGATTCCCACGGCAACGGTTATCAATCTCTCGCAGACATTCGGTGACCACGATCATACCTCAAAGTTTGCTACTCGTTATCTTCGGACAACCCATTGTGATCTCTTCTTCGCCGATGCAGCCATCCTCGTTGAGGGCTCGGCCGAACGCATGTTGATTCCCCATTTCATTCGGGTGAAGTTCCCCGGGCTGGATCAAAGTTACATCTCGCTTCTTGAGATCGGTGGCGCCCATGCGCATCGTTTGAAACCACTATTGGATACTCTTGGACTTTTGTCTCTGGTCGTAACAGACATGGACTCGATTCACGAAGCTAGCACCGGCAAGGTCCGCCCAGAGCGCGGGAAAGGATACCGAACACGAAACACCACACTCAAGGACTGGGTGCCCCAAAAGGAACTGCTTGATGATTTGTTTGGTCTGTCGGACGATGTCAAACAGACAAATAATGGGCTCGTCAGGGTCGCATACCAGTGCCCAATCGCTGTGGAGTACAAGGAGGGCGAAAGTGAAGACGAAGCAATACCTTATACGTTCGAGGATTCACTGGCCTTGACAAATCTTGCGCTGTTCCGGGGATACGCAAATCCGGTGGGTTTATTGAAAAAGCTTCAAGCGGCTCTCGGAGAGGACACCCTCGAAAAGGCCAGCAACAATATGTTCGACAAATTGGAGAAGGGCAGAAAAGCTGAGATGGCTTTGGAGCTACTCTATCTGAGTGAACCAGATCAGGTTGAACCGCCACGCTACATCGATGAGGGTCTCCAGTGGCTTGAGAAAAACATTAAGGAGAGAAATGTTGACGCCATCTTGGCAGAGCCGGTAGAGGAGAAAGATGCCTGAGGCAGTTGCTCAAGGGGATGAACTCAGGCAGACGATCAAGGCGTGCCTTGATCTGGAGAAGCCCAAAAGCTTCTTCCTCTATGCTGGTGCTGGCACCGGCAAGACTAGGGCGGTCGTTGAGGCATTGGACATCTTCAGAGACCGCTATGGAAGGCTGTTCCGGCGGTCGGGCCAAAAAGTTGCTGTCATAACCTACACCAACGCGGCATGCGACGAGATCAGGCGCAGAATTGACTTCGACAATATCTTCGCCGTTTCCACAATCCATAGTTTTGCTTGGGAACATATCCGCACGTACCAAAATGACATCTCTGCTTGTCTCCGCGTACGCCTGTCCAACGAAATTAATGAACTTCACGATAAGCAATCGAGGAGCAAGTCAGCAAGGGCTGCTGCCGAGCGGAAGGTTCAGATTGAGTCAAAGCAGAAGCGCCTCAAGCATCTAGATGTCATCAAGCAGTTCACCTACAACCCAAACGGCGAAAACATCGGCAAGAACTCGCTCAACCATGCTGAGGTAATTGCCATCTTAGCGGAATTTCTCTCCGACAAGCCGCTCTTGCGGCAGATGCTGATTCGGAAGCATCCCGTCCTGCTTATCGACGAAAGTCAGGATACACAGAAAGACCTGATTTGTGCATTCTTCGCCCTCCAGGCAAAGTATCCAGACCAGTTCAGTCTGTGTCTGTTTGGCGACACGATGCAGCGCATATACGCGGACGGGAAAGTCGGACTGGAGAAAGATGTCCCGAAAGATTGGGAGACGCCTGCCTTGGTTGTCAACCACAGGTGTCCCAAACGTATTGTGACCCTTCTCAATCAGATCAGATCGAAAGCGGACGGCGCTCGGCAGGAGCCTAGACAAGACGCGCAAGAAGGGGTCGTGCGACTGTTTCTGGTCAATGATGTTGATGACGTAAACAAACGTAAAGTCGAAATGGAAGCGGCCAGAAAAATGGCAGAGGTCACTTCCGACGACGAATGGATGTGCCAACAGACATTCAAAGTTCTTACCCTTGAGCATCACATGGCCGCACGCAGGGGCGGTTTTGACTGTTTCTTTGAGCCGCTTTACAGAATACACAAATTCAGAACTGGTTTGCTTGACGGGACTTTGAACGGAGTTGCTTTCTTCACACAGCAGGTTCTTCCCTTGGTTCAAGCCATGAAATCTGGAGATAGGTTTGCGGTGGCTCGGATTGTGAAGGATCACTCCCCGATCGTGTCTCCCAAAAAACTGAGCGGAAGCATGAATTCATCAGCTGAAATCCGCAAGGCTGGGAGGTCTGTGAAGTCCATGTTCTCCCAGTGGAACGATGGCGCAGATCCCATCCTGTTGGATGTTCTCAAGGTGCTCGATCACAAAGGTCTATTCAGTATCCCTGATGTATTTGCACCCATCCTGTCCGACGCTGATGAGCAGGGAGAAAACGTAGAGTCAGTTCCCGCAGATGCGGAAGATGACAGGAATCCTGAGGTCGATGCTTGGCGGGAAGCGCTTTCTGTCCCATTCAGTCAGCTTGAGGCGTATGCAGAATACATCTCAGACAGATCGCCTTTCGGGACACATCAGGGCATCAAAGGGCTGCAGTTCCCGCGAGTCATGGTCATCCTGGATGACAACGAAGCCAGAGGTTTCATGTTCAGCTATGAGAAATTGCTTGGAGCGAAACCTCCGACGAAAACAGATGAGGAGAACCGTCGTGAAGGGAAGGACACGTCTGTAGACAGAACCCGCCGGCTCTTCTACGTGACTTGTAGCAGAGCTCAGCGGAGCCTCGCCGTGATTGTGTACACGAAAGAGGCGGACAAGGTTGCCAGCCATATGTCCAGTGTTGGCTGGTTTGAGGACCAAGAAGTGGTTCGAATATGAAGCACACAGCGTACACACGGCTTGAATGAAGTAGATCGAATGACCGCAAGATAGGAACAGAATGCGAAGCAGACACACGTGCCCGCTACGCCACCTAGTCAGCTTCTATTCATCAGCCACGCCAATGAGGATGAAATCTACGCGAGGTGGCTAGCCCGCGATCTACGGCTATGGAGTATGGATCGACCAGATCAAGTTTCTTGGAGGTGAACGTTGCGATTAGAGAGAAGTTGTTCAGAGTTCTCGCCTGCTGTCACAAACCTGCTTCAGGTAGGGCAGGAAAATTGCAATGGCAGCAAAGAGAAAGTGGTTTGAGTCGATCATCTGGGAGGACGGCGGTGCGGTGTGCCACCGTTGCGGCGGCACCAACACCTATGAGGTTGCTGGCGGCAAGCCCCTGCCATGTCCGAATAATGACGGCCGTGCTCGCAACCAGTCAGTCTGCTCGCAGTAGTTCGTCAACGTCCGGACATTCCTCAATGTCCACATACCTTGTGGACGTCTTTACTTGGGCGTGGAACGCCTTACTGTTCGCGGTCGTTTTTATAATCGTGACCAGCTTCTCAGCGACATCCAGCTTCAGATGGTAGTGAGCGCGGGCGGGCGGCGCGCGCCAGCCATAATCGTGCTCACGGCTTTCTGCCAGTAGGCTTCGTTGCAACTGGTTCAAGCTGTTTCCGAGGGTGTCCAATCTTAGCTCGATAACGAGCTGATCGTTTTCGTCTCGGTTGTCCGCCGGGCAGTATAGATTTAGCGGCATTTCCAGGAAGTTTTCCTTGGAGGATGGCGCGATTACTGTTAGCGGTAATGAAATCAGCGGAACAGGATTGGGATCGTAATTCTTTAATACGAATTCGACTCCGGCCTCTGCAAGTACCTGATGCACTGTCGCCAAGTTTGCGACGGTTACCTTGCGCAGCAGGTTCGCGTCCTCGCGTTGCTGAATGTAGTCGTTCGTGCGACGATCGCACCCGCTGACACCGAGAAACTCGTATATCTGCCGCTCCGTTTTAGGATCGGGACATCTGTTGTCCGTCGTTTTGATCTGGCTGATTAGAATCGGATGATATGGATCGTCCGATCGATGGAGTTCAACTGTCCAGCGTGTATGGTTTACGAAAACGCAAGCAAACGCACATTGGCCGCGAACGACTTTGTTGTGATAGCTGGCAACGCAGTGTCGCTGATGCCAGCCTACTATCGCCAGCCGGCGACTGTTACCAATTATGTATCCCGGAAAGTCCGGCAACAACTTATAGTAGTCCGCAATATCATAGTACACATTCTTTTCGCTAAGTCGTCGTAGCGTTTCGGCTTTTGCTAACCGGTCGTGTTCCTCTCGCCAACGGCGAGGGGTCGAGTCGGATTCGGCCGCCATGTTGTTTTACCATCGACACTGTATCGGCAATTGGTATTCCTTGTGCCTGCATACCCATTGCGCCAGCCGTAAAGCCGACGAGTGTCTGGTGATTGCCGGTTAGGTCACCGGCGTCTAGGACGGTTTTAATGTCCTTTTCTCTCATCTGGCCTATCTTGGCCAAATGTCTGAGCGGCTGCGCGACCTTCGGGGGAAGCGCCGCGAGCCGGCTTTCTATAGATTTTTTCATGAGAATCTCCGAAAAAAAAGCCGGAGACTCCCACCCCCACCTGGGGATCGGAATCCCCGGCGGGGTTGAAAAATTTACGACGTTAGCGACTGTAACGGGCTCGGTCTTTCGGCCGATACCAGCGATCACAGCTATGATCGTATTCGAATCCGTTGTTCTGCAAGTAGAACAACATCTTACGAAAGGTCAATCTTTCGTCTCGATCGAGGTAAACACCAACGAATTCGCAGTATTGCAGGTGAACCTCCTCATCTACGAGGGGTTCAGGTTTAACCCATTCCTGTTCGACTGGGTCAAACCAAAATCCAGCCTCTTTCAAGGCTGTCAGTTTTTTTTGGTACTGTTCATCGTCTTGCGACAAACGAACAGAATTAATGCAGGTGATGTCTAATTTCATAATGTATCTCCTAAAAGAATACAGGAGCACACCACCGCCCATGACGGGAAGCGTGTTCCCGTATGGGTTTATTGATACCAGGACTGAAGTCCCGGTAGGGTTTGCTAGCAGATATTGACTGTCGTCAATACCTGTAACGCACGCTCGATATTCGGCACCTGGGTGGCGTTTATTCGAGCTTCGCTGATAAGCCAAGTTAGACCTTGCTTATCATACAACGACGTTGCGCCGTTGGGTTCCTTAAGGGCGGCATATAGCCGGCCTTGAATTACGAAAAAGCCGGTCATTGCCGACTCAGACGTTGGTTGAGAGTTCATGTTTCCTCCGTAATGTGTTATTCGGGGACAACATGCCCTGCGTGGGAATATGTCTCCCCGCAGGAATTAGTGAAATGGCAGTGTTGCTGCCTACTATTAAATGCCGCACTGAGCGACGATTCCGATGGGCCGCTGGGACCCTGCACACCTGGTTACGGATTGGTGTGGTTGATTGTGTTATTCATAATCGGGAGGTGGCGATTGGGGGCAACCGGTTGCCCTGCAACGAACTGTGTAGGGATTCTGGAAGAGGAAAAACAAAAAGGAGGGACAGCCCCTCCTTTTTGCTCAACTCTATGAGAGTTTATTTGTTGTTTCTCAGCTCCCCAACATCTTTTTTCATGATGCTGAATTCGCTTTTCAGTGTCGATACATCCGTTTTCACGATGTGAAGCTCAGACTTTATGTCGTCAAGTTTATTGTTGACGGCATCGAAGCGGCCGGTCACGACCAGCACGCTTCCTACCATGGCGGCAGTTATTACTAATGTCCAGCCAATAGAGGCTATGACTAAATAAAAAGTGTAATCCATCTATTTTCTCCGGTTGCTTCTCGGAGCAAGATGTCCCCTCAAGGGACTATCATCCCCTTGAGGGTAATTAAAATGTTCAGGGCAGGGTCACTGCCTGAAGTTCTGTACCGATCGTTTCCGCCAGCTTTCCCGGGAACCCCAGAAAGGCTCGCACACCTGGTTACGGGTCGGTGTGGCTTTCATTGAGTCTTCATCATAGCAGATTGCATTGATAACTGCAATTCCACTGGAGTTTGGCTAGGGCAATGGGGGCCTGAGATGCTCGGTAAAGAAAACGTACGTTTTCTTTACTTTCCGGATGTCCAGTCATGCTGATCGGCTATGCCCGTGTTTCCACCGGAGATCAGAGTTTGAGCCTGCAGATTGATGCTCTAGCGGGAGCAGGTTGTGGACCGCGTTTGGGTCGCCCGTAACATTGTGGTAGAAGGAGGTACCATCTGTCGCAAACAGGTTCCCCTTCAAGTGCTTAGTATAACGACGTGGAGATTGAGGAACTATGTGTGCCAGATAACCGGTCCAGTCACCACGTTTTTGTCGAAGCGCAACGTCCATGTCATCTACGACCTGTCGCTTATTAGATGAGTTCATAGAGTTGTATTTGTTTTTGATCTCAGCGACAATCATGCGAGTTTCACATTCAAGGTCATAACCTGCGTCGTGATTTTTCCATCAGTCAACAGAACCGAGAATCCCCTGGTGATATTCGCCTAAAGCATTGCTTAACCCACGAACGGCGGACTCCGCACGCTGAAAATTGCTCAATGCAACGCCGTCCTGAATATTGAAGGTGGAAACTACGATCAAGGACTGGAGCGGATCAACAACATTGGAATTGCGGCGCTCCTCCGCATTCTCTAGCGCGTCACTAGCCCGCTTTTGAAGCTTATCCGCTTCCCGGTTGAAGTCTGCCTCCGCAATCCACGCGAGCATCACTCCAACTCCATTCTCGTAGTTTTCACCTTCAATCTCAATGCCGACAGGGATACGATTCAATTGTCTTGCTACGCGAAAGGTCGTCCGTGAACCGAGGAATGGGTCGAGAACTATATCGCCCTCATCAGTAAAAAGATCGATAAAGAATTCAGGCAGCCAATCTGGAAACGCTGCGCTATGGCCTTTGTTGTGACAGACCGGAGGTTGATGTAAAACATTGCTGGGATATACCGTCTTGCGATCTTCCCAAGCGGCAATTTTCCGTCCTATATTCGAACCGGTAGCCGATTACCGCCGCATACGGTCATTGGCACTCATATTAACCAACCGTGTTTTTGTCCAATTGCCGATCGGCACTTTTACGGCATCTTGGTTCATTCGAATATCTGAAGTCTTTGAAAAATGCAATAGACGTTCCCATGAATCACGAAAGCGGTACTTCCACTTACCTGGTGCCGCGGTTAAGGAGCTTCGCAGTGATTTCGCCGCCGCCAGATTGCCCTGTGGGGACTTTGATGCCAATGCAGCATGGCTGATGTTAAGCTCAATCGCCTATAACCTGTTTGCCTTGATGCGGATGGTGTTGCCGAATTGGTTGTCAACTGCCCGTGCGCCAACAGTGCGTTTGCGTCTGTATGATGTCGCCGCACTGATCGTACGCCATGCCCGGCAATGGACAGTGAAAGTCAATGCCTGCCACCGCAAGGTGATGGATGAAGCGCTGGATCATATTCGAGGCTTTCCGCTGCTGTTATGAGCTGAACGCCTCGGGCGGCGCTTTTTCGAACTGTGCTTGAATCAATTCCGACTCCGGAACGGTTGCGCACCTTTGCACAGTGGCGAAAATACCAGCGGACAATGTATCAGGTTCGCAATCTCCTGAAAATCCAGACAAATTCTTTCGTGTTGCTCCTGTCTTCGACAATCGGAGCTACAAAATTCAGAAAATTCGCTAAAATCTTGCTGATGTTAAGCGAATTCATTCTCTAATTTCGGATTTGGGTATCCGAATCTAATGATTCTTCAAGAATTTGTGAAATAAATCTTGATGTTGATTAGACATGAAATATTGGCTTTAGTTATGATGCAAACAATTCGTTAGGTTGTTGGATGCTAGCAAATACACACTTTAAGAAACTCAATGGACCGATTATATTCGCAGTAACCGTTGTAGCCGTGTTCTGGCAACCGGCCCACTCGGGTGGCTTGTTCGGTGACGTAGTGAACGTAGTCGTGCCGGGGTTGGGAACTGAACTCGATAAAGCGAACAAAAAATTAAAGGAAATCAATCCTATATATCAAGAGTTAGATGAATCCACCAACAAAATATATAAGGAAACTAAAGCGCAAATAGGTTACCTGCCACTTGCAGAGTGGATTCGTACATCTCGAAACGAAGCACTCGCCGCCGGCACCGCTTTAATACCGCCGCATATACGCAACGAGATGCTCGTTCTATTCTCGAAGGAACTACTCACCAGCGTTCGGTATCGAGTGGGCTGGGGAAATGAACTCGCTTTGCCCGCTAATGCATTTCGATTCGGTGGCGCTGACGGCATCACGCTGGATTACGTAATTGTGTTCCTAAGTCGTGAAAGTGCACAAAACCTAGAACTTTGGGCTCATGAACTTGGACATGTGAAACAATACAAAGACTGGGGAATCGATGAATTCGCGAAGCGTTACCTTCGCAGCCGCACCGCGGTAGAGAAAGACGCGGAAAAAGCAGCCAACATGTTCCGAAAGTTGGAATAGTCCAAGGCTTTCGTGAAACAACTTCTCTTATCCGCAATGAGAAATCTGAAGAAAACAATTCTTGCAGCCGGGCTTTGCGATCCGTGCCAAGATGGATAGTGCGGTCAAAGAAACCATCTCTGAAATCAAAGATTGCGAATGGCGTCCATTGGTGTATCGTGATGGCAGTGAATCGGACACAGAACAGGTCTGCAACACGTTACATGTGATGACAAAAACAGAAGCGCGAGTGATCAATTAAACTGCCCAAAGTGACCATCGTTTGATTACACTTCTCAAATTCCAAAATTACGTCCTTCGCTGAGAATTTCTTTTCTAACTACTCAGTGACTCATCATGTCGATGTTTTATGTACTGAACGATTATCGACCAATCGTCATTGCAGGCTATCCGCCACCCACCCCAACGCGATAATCACCAGACGCGATTACGTTAGTTGGCTCGTCAACTACTGAACAGCTTCTGTAAAAGATTCCAATCAGGTGCTAAATTTGTGGTTCGTACCGCGTGCGGGTGCGGGCACACTTACTCGTGGGGATAATCCCTATTTGCTCACAAACGCAACGCTTGGAGAGGATTTTCATAAAGATCTTCGCTTGCAGCTTACCGCATTTGCGCTAAGTTCCGCGGCCCTAGCTGCTAATACTGCAGCTCGAGATAGAGTGCTGTCCAGAGAACTATCATCAGTCACTACGAAAATCGTTCAACTGATAGAAAATGGCACAATAATTGACGAATTAGACCGTTCCAATTTATACAAGGCTCTTGGCACCGCTTTTGCCGTATTGGGCGATCGAGAAGGTGGCGCCCGGCGAATTTTGCAAGCCATTGACGCATACAACAAAGCACTGGAAGTATTCACTCCAGAACGGATGCCGTTCGAGTGGGCAAGTACACAGCATAACCTCGGAGCCGCTCTTACCCATCTCGGAAAACTGGAGAATAACGGGCAACGTTTTGAATTGGCCATTGACGCATATAGCAAAGCACTTGAGATATTCACTTTTGAACAGACACCAATGAAATGGACCGCGACACAGAATAACCTCGAGAAAATACTTACCATATCAGGTGAGTTTGAAAACAACCCGCAGCACATCGCGGATGGTCGTGCTATCTTAAGCAAAATTTTAAAGGACGCTCCAGAGAACAGTGTCCGTTAGACTGAGATGCGATGAGGTACAGCGCACTTTCAGCATCACTTCGAAGTAAATTAAACGGGCGTTTTTTTTACTTTTTCCCCAATCCACAGAATTGATCGGATTTCGCCCGATTTTTAGTAAAGAAACTCGGTAAAGAATTCTATGTTAAGATACTCGCATGCTCAACGAGTTTCTTTACTTTCCGGATGGCCAGTCATGCTGATCGGGTATGCCCGTGTTTCCACCGGGGATCAGAGTTTGAGCCTGCAGATTGATGCTCTAGAGGGAGCAGGTTGTGAAAGAATTTTTAAAGATCAGGTGAGCGGTTCCATCAAAGACCGTCCAAGTCTTGAACAAGCTCTTCATTTTGCGAGGGAAGGTGACACACTGGTAATTTGGCGGCTGGACCGTCTCAGTCGATCTCTGCGAGACCTGATCGACACTGTAACTCACTTGGAATCGCGAAATGTCCAGCTAAAAAGTCTTCATGAATCTATTGATACTTCATCAAGTAGTGGCAAACTGGTTTTTCATCTGTTCGGCGCTTTGGCGGAGTTTGAGCGTAACCTCATCAAAGAAAGAACCCTCGCTGGCTTGCAAGCTGCTCGGACAAGGGGACGAACTGGCGGAAGACCACCATCGCTAGATGCAGAGAAGCGAAAACTGGCGGTCAAGCTTTACAACGATAAGAATTACAGCGTGAGCCAAGTCTGCCAGATGATGGGAATTTCGAAACCGACACTTTACAAGTATGTGCGGGTTTCGTGACGGTTGGTAGTAATACTTTTAAAACAGCCAATCTAGACAGTGACTCCAAAAATGAAATCGGGCTGTAGCGCAATCTCCCAATTTTGCAGGGAGGTTATGGAAGGTCGTTACCAACCTTTCATACAAAGGTTTCACGGGTGCGGCTATTAACCGTGCAAATCGGTTGTTTTTGCACTGTAGTTTATAAATGTTGGGAAGTGGCAGCACCACCTTGAATTGTTATAGTGTATTGGCAAATTACCTGTGGCTCAGTCACTGCAGTTCGAAAAAACACCGGAACGCAAGTACCTCTTTTCAACCGAGCAGACGGGGTAAAAAAACCTTTAATTCCATTTTGAACCGCATGTTTCCCAAGTTCCTGACAAAACGGATATCCGACATCCGTATCGCTCACCAGCTCCGGGTGTTTAGATTCGCAACCACGTAAATCCAACGTTGAACCCTGAAAACAGCACTTTATCATGCTGTAGAATCTCGGATGATTGCTTGTTTCAAAATTGTCATTCGATAAATGAAACTCACATTCTCGTTTGCAAGTTTCTTCTTCGAGGGCGGAATAGAAAATGCCTATAGTTCCATCGCCAAACCGGGTAACCTGAAACGGCGGTGTGCGTTCGCTAGGGTTGAAAGAATTTTCAACAACATCTTCTGCGGATATTGTTATCCCCTTACCTACATTGTTGACTAAGTTTTCAATCTCCTCTAGGCTTGTTGGTGCAATACCCATCCCTAACAACAGAGTTCTTAAGGTTTCATTGGATATGGATGCTAGCCGAAAGACCTCAGTTTTACATTTTTTTAAATCTAAACCCTCAATCAATACTCAGAATCCACGTTCCCGATCAACTAGGTGCGAAATTTCAATGATATCAATCATATGTCCTTTCAACATATATACGATAGGTGCCAAATCACCCAGACTTTTTCGCTTGCAGAACAGCCAATTAATTTCTGCTTCTTTATTGCCTCGAAATAAGATTTGAAGACCAATGCTTATCCCTATTACATAGCCAATGCGATCTTTGAAATCTTGCGTCATAAAAATTGGTGCGCCACAGAGAACGAGGTCATCATACGGGTCAGATGGGGAAAAACCCAATAGTGTCTTCTGTTGTTCCGAATTTAAGTTCCACCTTTGACACGTTTTAATAAACCCTTCAACTATACCTCTAGGTGAATTTGGCAAATTTTTTGTTTGTGAAACGGTTGTAGGTACGAAATTTTCCCGGGTACCAGAAATAAGCCCCGACCAAGCTTGCTGCAATTCATGAATCGAACCTTGGGTTTTATTTAAATTTAAATACGCTAGATTCCTCTCATTGCTATCTATTTCATACGGCTTTGGATAATCCCTCAATATTGCGTTATTAGGCGTATCTGTTAGGACAGAACCTTGAGATGGTGCGAAATCATTCATTACTAGCCTGCTCCAAGCCCAGTGCTAGTAAACACGCTTCAGTAATTTGCTGATATCTAATTAATTTCTTATGAAATTCATCGTTCGCTAAACTTTCATCCAAGAAGTTTAGGTCGAGTAGCAAGAACAGGCCATCGATTAAAACACTTGCTTCTGCTGTGCAATTCACACGCCAGCTTCTATTCTCATCTGTATTAGTAAAACGGACACCTGGAGTATGCACGATATTACTGTCATGAAGCATCTCTTCCATTGTTGAAATTTTATAGCGCTCCAAATAGTCAGCAACCGCTGTACCGTCAATAATGTAAGCGTGTTCCGCTATGATAATCTGCAACGACCGGTACTTATGCTGAGCAAATTTTTCTTTAAAGCTGGAATCTATTTTCTCAACAATACTAACAATTGTCCTGTAATCATTTGGTGCCTGAAATGGAAATTCAAAAGTTAATTTCTCCGCAGACAGGGCAACGTAACTTTTGCTTCCTAATATATTGTACTTTGCAACTAATTCACCAAGAGAGGCACCAACGACGGTTGAAAAATCGCTGACATTCACAGTGTATTCTGGATTTAGTGCATCATATATCATTTCAAAAAATCTTGGTGCTACACCATTCCAGTTAAAAATTGGAGGCGACAGGTTAATATTCACCGTTGTTGAACGTAAATACGGTTTCAATGAAATCAGTTGCATTAAATATTTCAAATAAATATAAGTTAATTCAGTCAGTTTTCTGTGTAATAAATGTATCACATTTTATAGTCAACTTCGCATATTGAATGCACATTTAGCAATACCACTCAAAAACTAATTGACCACTAGTTCAACTGTCAATCTTGATACTCAGACGGTGCCGTTAGTTTTTAAGTTTGGATTCATTCGAAAATTATCGAAGACACACTTTCACAATGTCCGATATTGCCAAATCTTCAAGTGTAAAGGGTAACTGTCATTCTCCCGGTCCCGTTCCAAGTGAAGAAGAGCCCCATATTTTGCATTATAAAATCGGATTTTCACTGTTGTTGCCTGGGTAAATTGCCAAGAATTGGCGGGTGCTGAAGTCTATCTAGCTCCAACTGAAGCAGGCTGATGTCTGGGTGCTTGTGTGATTGACCGGTTACCTGATCGAAACTGTCTTTTAAATTGATTGGCGGACACAAGTGTCCATTGTATGCCCTCTAGCGATTTTATTGACAACTAAAATGGGGGGGGGTTCGATTGTCCGATAATTTATGAATTGGTAGACACTGGAATTGAGCAAGAGTGGGCGTTTATGTTTGCACCCGTAAGGAAATGTAGGTCTAGTCGGAGATTCACTAATTGATCACATTTGATATCACTATTAATTCGTGGTATACAAAACCTAAACCAAACGATGCAAACACAGTTTCTCGAAGGTAGTGATTTGTAAAATGTGGGAATGAAGATATGGAACGCCTGGTAAAAATCTACATCCCGCTGTTAGCAGTTTTTCTGTATTTCTCGGGGTTCTTTTATATTGCGGTTTTTTTTCAGTTTCTCGGGCTCGTTGGAGGTTATCGTGAGTTTGACTTGTTCCAAATTGGTTTCTTCTCATTCTCTGTCCTGTACGAGTTGATTGTATTTAGAGATTTTGGGCTTTCCAGTAAAATTTTGGCACTCATCGGTTTCTTGTTCTTTATTCATGCACTCCCTGATTTTCAAATTCGTTTGAAAAGTAAAAGTCCTAGTTCAATCTCAATTGTGAAACTCCTTGGACAGGATAATTTGCCTTTACTACCTTCACCTTTACGCGTAATTATTGGTAGTGCCCTTTCATTCTATATTCTATTTGACGTATCGGGGGCAATTGGCAAAATTCATGCGTGTGACCGTCTGACAATGTCCAAATCAAGTGTTACACTGGTGGGGCTCAATACAGAAAGTCTCAGCTCCGACCAACGCGATTTCATCCTTAGTGCACAAGAAAAAGGCGAATTGACGGAAGTGTGGCGAACCGAAAATTCGGTCTATATTAGTAAAACAATCCGGGACTGCATTAAAGATTCGCGCCATCTCATTGTGCTAGGTTTCGACGATTTTGATTTTACAATCACCAGACGTATAAATTGAGTAAGGCAATTTTTAGTATGTTACGACTAACACTTGTCGCTGGATCATTAAGTTGTTTGCTTTTGATTTTGACATTGGCAGTAATGGGATCTACTACAGTTGTGGCGGAACTCCGACTGACGAAAGGAGAGCGTACTCTTGTTGGCAATATCGTGAAAATTGGTAACAAGAGTCTATTTCTATCTTGTGAAGGTCATGCGATATCTCTGTATGAAAATGAACAGAAACTGGAATATATTTCCGCTACCTGCGACAACCGAACTGGGGGTGCTAATAATTCACCCTTTCCGTCTCCAAGTAATCCCTGCGGCAACTCTGGCGGTGGTGTAAATCCGAGTGGTTTTGTGATATCGGATCTTGTTAAAGATCATTTCGATGTAATTGACTCCAAGTGGGAAGAAATTATTGAACAGAATCCCAATTACGACAAACAATATCCAATTCCAGCATGGAGTTCACAGTTTCAATACTTTTCGGTATCAAATGGGTTGGCTGTTCCGGGAACTCAATTTGTGCCAGTTAGCGATGTTTATGAAAATCCCAATGGAGTCAGTCCGGATGAAGACGAATGTAATGATCCTCGAACTGGCCCAGACCCTTGTATAAATTGTATTGAAAAAATTTCCAATTTTGTTGCTAATAACCCTGGCTGGGAATCCCACTTTTGGTCACCGAGTAGTAAGAAGATGCAGGATTTGTATGAGAATATCCGAGAATCTTGGAGCTCTGGGAATGGAGAATCGGTTGAGTACTATGTAGACAAATTTCTCTGGCCAAGAAGCATTCTTAGGTCGATTGAATCCTTGCCAGTTCCTGAATAGTCGGGAATTTTATATTCGAATCGGTACCGAACTTCAGTTTTCTGTGGAATCCGTGCCAGTCAAGCGAAGCCACGGCGAGCTGAAACTTTACGAAGTTAATTTCTTACGTGAGAAATTCAAACTATGAACAGTTTGAAACAGAATGGACTGCTATGATTTGACCTGTCAATATTACCTTGATTTTCAAAATGCCATATCATCAGCGCTATGAATGTAGGTGAAAATTTGAGACTCTAAAATTAGAATTTCAATTGATGAATATTTGTATGGAATTCCTTTCCACAGGAGAAAAAAATGAATGACAGAAATAGGAGCAACCTAGTAATCTCGGTGCGTAACATCGTTTCGCACGGAAGCAAATTTGGGAGCGAACCTGGTAGATCAAGTTTTCTGGAAGTTCGGGATGGTGAAGTTCCTAATCCAAAATACCATAAAATTGATAAACGTAAATTTGTCGATGAAGTGATGAATCGCGCAAAGAATGGTGATATAGAACGAAAATCTGGCCCCAATAGACGTGAAACTTTTGCAACAGGAGATGTCTTGGTATTCATACACGGTTACAACAACAGTCTTGAAACAGTTATGGCTCGGCACAATTTTTTACAACAAAACTTAGCGGAATTCGATTACAAGGGCGCAATCGTTAGTTTCGATTGGCCATGCGATGATTCAGTTCTAAACTATCTTGAAGACCGCAGAGACGCTAAACAAACAGCATTTCGTTTAGTAGATGATGGAATAAAAATAATTGCGCAATTGCAAAGAGATCAAAGAAAAAGAAAGTGTGAAATTAATATACATTTACTTGGTCACTCGACAGGTGCGTTCGTAATTCGAGAAGGATTTGCGGATGCAAATCAAAATCGATCAATTTCGCGCATCAATTGGACTGTCAGTCAAGTAGCCTTGATTGGCGCGGATGTTTCCGCTAGATCTTTGGCGAGTAACAGTGATAAGTCTCATTCTTTGTTCCAACATGCGGTTCGAATAACAAACTACTCAAGTAAGTTCGATCGTGTACTGAAATTGTCTAATGCAAAACGCTTTGGAACCTCTCCACGAGTTGGCCGTGTTGGATTGCCAGATAACGCCCATCCGAAGTGTGTCAACGTTGATTGTAGTCAATATTGGGCGAACCTCGCCGAGAATGAAATCTCAAGTTTAGGAGATGAATCCCATTCATGGCATTTCAACGATAAACGGTTTGCTGAGGATCTCGTGTATACGATCAGTGGCGATATAGATCGAAATCGGATTCCAACCCGAACGTTGGTAGAAGGCGAATTGATCTTGAATTGAGACAGAAGACTAGACCAAGCCGCCGCATGAAACTTACTTTCCGCATTACTTTTGACTAAGGATTTGCAATAATCAAAATTATTCCGCGCGAGTTGACGGGCATTCATCCCTCGAAACCAAACCGATTTACACTCAGGTAATCAATGCCGAAGAGCGGATTGTCGCATGGCTGAGTAGTCTTGCGATGACCGGTATTGGCACTCCATCCATTGCCGCTATAGTTGCGAAGCTGTGATGTGGATAGTGTATTGATTTGCCAATTGAGGCGCGAACGGAGGTGGCAGCGCTCGTGTGAACGACGTCTTCGTTCTCGACGAACGGGTAACATGCTGACAATGAACTACATTGACTTGCGCGACGAAGGGGAGATGATGGCCATTCGATGCCTGGTGAACATCCTCTACGCAGACTACTGCGTCCAAGTAGTCACGAGCATTATTTACACTTTTGGTCGTCGGGACGGGTATCGTTCCATACGCACAAAAGGTCATTTGAAAACTTTAGCACAACCTTCTCAGCTGTTCTATTCCAGTGTCCAAGGTCGCCAGCAAGACGTTCGCCAGACTTGATGTCGAAGGAAGCACTCTTCTCGTTGCGCTCCAATAGACAGTGTGGACGTCCTCGATGCTGGTTCTCGTTCGTACGAATGATGGCCTTGATCCCTCCAAGATCGACCTTAACTTCGGTAAGAAAGGACAAACCATCTTCCCTGATTGGCCCATAAGATCGGAAGCATTCGGTTATCTTTTGCAGCAACTCGCCGCCAATTAGGATCTCCTCAGTCAACGTTTCCGTACCTCTCAATACACGGCCAAAACATCAATTCAGCCCCAAATTATCGTGTTTAACAGCATGTCCAACTCGCCGCGCTGCTACGGTTCTACGTCGTCGAAGCGATTTGTCAGTTCCTTAAACAAAGCTTCGGCCTTGTCCAATATCCCTTGCGGTAAATCTGTCGGGTCCGTCCTTGACCACTCAATGACAATCCGACGCGCAACCATCGGTTTCCAGCCGTCCGGTAGCTCTACACCGTGTCTCTTTGCGGCGTTCTTGATCTGTGCCACTAAGCTGCCCTTGGCGCGATCACCTTGGTTTAGCGTGATTTTCTTACCGACCACATCCTTCAAGTTAGGGAGAATCGTCACTTCACCGATGATATCCTCGATTTCGCAGTCCTCTCGCCCGAGCACGTCACTCAACAGTAATACTGTCTTCTCGTAGCCTGCATACAGCTCTTTCATCAGAGCGTCGCGGCGTGTTCGCCCTGCGTAATCGCCGTCCAGTAAGACAACTGGCCGCACTTCCTGTCCTAGGAACAGAGATGCGACATGCCCCACCAGCAGTTCTCATTTTAGGTATTCATTTTAATTTCCATGTAATCTCCATGTTTTTGAAAAAAACGGAATTGAGTATCCGGCTTGTCAGCCGAGAGGCGATATCAAGCTACGGGGGCAGTCGCGGTTGTGGGTTGGCAGTGGCACTGAGAAGCGCTTGCCAGTTTTCAAAGTAAAGATAGCAGTTGATGATGTCAATGGCGACAAAGAACCGATGTTTTCTGGAAAATCTGGCTCTGGCGGCCTGCCACAGTTCGCACAGGTGGTTGCATACGGCATGAAACGCAAATGCGATCAGGTTCAAAGTCATCAGTGTGTCGGACAGCCCCTGTTTGCCGTGTCCGAAGTTATGCTCCATGTGATAGCCGTGCTTTTTCAACAAGTTAAACCCTTCGTTTTCAATCTTCCAGCGTGCCCGACCGGCGGCTGCAATGTCGGCTGCATTGGCTTTGGTGACATCAAGCGAGGTGACGAAGCGAAAGCTCTGCGTGGGTTTGCGGTCGCCGACCCGGCGAATTTGAAGTTCAACGTAATTGACCTTCAACGCATCGTTGCCGTCTCTGATCGGCAACTGCTTGGCAATACGATACTGATAAATCAAATTCGGCTGTTTGCGTCCTGGTGTTTTTTTGACCACCCGAGTGGTTGGCCAGATAACGCCATCGAGATAACTGAAAAGTGTTTTATGAGAACCTTCTTTGACGCGGAAGATGAAATCGCCACCGGCTTGTGTAACCTTTTCGCATATCGGCTGATTGGCATACAGATCATCGCCCAGGTAAATCGGACGCAAGGATGCGTAACGCGCTGCGTTTTGATCGAACCAGCGGTAGGCGGCTTTGGTTTCGCAATCCTGTTTATGATCGCCGTCTTGCGGCGTGATAAACTGCGGGCGCAACGGCAGCACCTCGCTGTGGCCGATGCCAACCAATGTGGCGCACAGCACGATATGGTGATATTCGGTCTCGCCAGAGCTTCGAAGTCGGATGCGGCAGTGCGGACACTGAATCTTGTAAGAGTTGTGGAATTCAGAGCCATCCAATGCCAACAGGCTGCGACCGTCGAGAATTTGGAAAGGCTTAAGGGCTTGATATTGCTTCATTTGATCAAGCGCTATGTCGAATCCGGGGTAAACCTCCTGACAATCGATTCGGTCCAATTGCTCTCGAATATGATTGTCAGTTGGCAGTTTGCGGATGCCGAATAAAGACCGGCACGCATTTTTGTTCTGCGCCTGATAGAACGTTCTTTGATGCTCAAGAAAAGACGGCGACTGCATGAAAAAAGCCGAAAACGCTGCCATCGCGATATCGACGAAAGTGTACTGTTTGTTGCTGCCGTTGCGAGGGTCTGCGATCTTGTGGAATCGTTTTCGCAATTCGCCAATGAGATGATCGACCATCAATTTCATGCTGGCGTATCATAGCAGATTCGACACAAAAGTACAAGTCAATAAAAACAATTACTTACGTTTATATCCAATGAACCGGATCAAAAATAACTGCCAAAATGAGAACTGCTGATGCCCCACCAGCTTTGTTCCGCCGCACGGTGTTATATAGATATCGTCCGGCAATCCCTGCCGTCCCAATGAGTGACAATTTAGATTGAGCGCATGCAGGTACAAATAATCAGACATGCCCTCCACCAGTACGTTTTTCTTGTGCTGGAATAAACCTCGCACCATCGCATATCCTGCTGCCGCCTGCAGCGGGAATATCGTTTCCCGATCCTTCGGCCAGCTATCGACACTGATTCGCGATTGTCCTGTCTCGTCTTCTGTAACTGGGCGGACACGATGAATATGTTCTCCGTCAATCAGGAATGGCGAATGCGTCGTGTATATTAGCGGATTGTCTTTTGCCAAAGTCTCGAAGAAGGCAATAAGCTCCTGCTGCGCCGTCGGGTGCAAATGTAGCCCCGGTTCATCAAGTAGAAGGACTGCATCCTTATGGCCCTCCTGGGACTCCTCAAGAAACACAAGATAAAAGGAGAAGAACCATTGGAACCCCTTACTCCGGCTTTCCAGCTCGATGTCTACATCTGGTCGTCGATCATCTGATATCCAAATACGAAAATATGGACCGTCGGCTTGATAACGGATTTTGTGTCGTCTCTGGCCGTACCATTGGCTAAATTTCTCCGAGATAGCGAGTGATGCCGAGTTCAGTTTCACGCTGCGTAGTTCCTTGCGTTTCTGATCTCTAGCGATTAATTCGGGCGTCACTTGATGATTTGCAGCCCTCGCTTTCTCAGCGTCTTCCTGGCCTAAATCCGATATTTCTTGCGCGGTTAGCCCCACGTGTCTGAACATTGCATTGATGGTTCGCACACGCGGGTCGTCCGGTCTACTTGCATAGTCGGTAAGGAATTGCGGCAGATAAACGGCGCTGTCGAGAATTCCGTAATTCTCGAAATAAATGAACACTGGCAGTTCGCCTTTAATGGCCTTGTTCAGTTGCTGTGGTATCGGCTCCACTTTCACCTTGCTGAGCAGATTATCAACCACGCCTTGAAGCTCTTCAACCAAGTCGGCCGAAGTCGGTTGCGCGTGTCCGTTCGATTCACGCCGCACTAAATCCAACAACTCAACTCCAATATCTGTTCGTAAGTCCTGAATCTTCTGGGTAGCCTTTTTGTGCCCTTCTGCCCAATCCGCGAGGCGTGTCCTCAGCGTCTGTGTCTCTTCTTCCTGACCCTGTGCAGGTACGGTTAGTCGCCGCGCGCCACTCGCGAATGTATCAAGCGCATTCACTAACTCATTCTGGTCTACTGTATCTTCGGATACCACTGTGTCATATTCATACTTCAGGCTACCGTCATAGTACCGAGTCAATTGCACTTTTTTTGGTATCTCTGTGTCGTTTAGTCGCTCTCTCAGTTCCTTTCGGAACTCCGCTGAAATTTCGAATTCGACTCTACACACGGGCCAGTCAGCGCCATCATGGTACTCAGCCGTGAAGCGGTCGCGTGGGAATTCTCGCTGCGCAAAATATGGTTCTTCATTTGCAGGGTGGAATTTGTGAAGCGCTTTAAGTAACGCGGTTTTTCCGGATTCGTTCCGACCAACGAACACCGTCACCCGCTCTAGAGGAATCCAACCGCTGTCGTCGATGTTGCGGTAATTCAAAACTTGAAACTGCGTCGGTGTCAGATTCATATAGTATCTATCCTTAGTTTCTAAACTGCGTTGATTCTCACGCTGCCATCCGTCTACTCTTTTCTTCGCTTACTACTGGACAAACTGTTGTTGGCGAGTAGACTTCGGTCAGTGCTGTTTGGTAACCCTTGTGTGGTGGCGGCCCGGAGTGTCGGACAGGTAAATTAAATTGACTGGCGCGTCAGCCCTTCAAAGAATCGACGCACACCAGCCATCCAGCAATAGCCTCCCACAAGCATCTGATTAATTGAAAATTTTTCCTTTCAGAATTCGAGGCATAGTCTAATTATTCTCCATAGTAATTATAAGAATTTTTAGCATTGCCAGTAAGTTAAAGTAGAGTAAGGGCTTCTTGGTTCATACGAAATACTCCAACGCTCAGCGGTGAATTGAACGTGCATAGTCTTTTCGGTTTCAGATCAGAAATTCCAATTTATTCAATTTTGGTAAACAGCTGTATTTGACCAGTACGAAAAAGAAAGGAGGGCTCAATACCCTCCTTTTTACTTGGATTCAAAATTATAAAGAATTTGATCAGCGTACGGCGCGTGTCAAAAGAGTTAGATCTCTCTTAGGCTCCGGATTGATGCCTCATGAGATAAGGTCAATATTAATTGAATCAGGAACTGGTCTTCGTTCTGAAGAAGAAGAAATTCTTGATGAAGCTGACAGGGTGGTAAATGAAGAAGGCTATACCTATGATGAAATTCGGCAAGCAATGTCCAACCGAGAATTCACGATTTACTCTACCAGTAAAGAAGCCTTTAAAGACGACGTTAGAACTATAGTTGAAAGTAGTGCATGAGAAAGCTAAACTAACGGCGATTCTAATTTTGAACCACGTCTGAACACATCAAGCATTCTCGACTAAACTTTCTCGGATTTTTGTGAGTCTCGTAGCTGGGCGACAGGCTACGGCAGGTCTAGAATTTTAGTCCGAACTTCATCTTGATTTAACCTCAATACTTCATTCCAGTGCTTTGTTATAGCGGAATTGTCTTTTGACATTTCCGCTTTTTCTTGTGTATTATTGTTTCCATGTATTGTTTCATAATGTTACTTGTTATTCATTATTTAATATAGTACAATTTCTCTTTATCTGTTTCCATGTTCACAAAAAACAACTATGGCTATTTACATCGAATCCATTCCCAACCGCAACAGCCGCCCAGCGATCCTGTTGCGCTACGCCAAACGCAACGGCAAACGCATCGAACGCAAAACCCTCGCCAACCTCTCCAAAACCCCTGCATTCATCGTCGATGCCATCCGCATGCTTTTGAAAGGCGGCGTCATCGTAAGCTCCCTCGACCAGGCATTCACCGTCCAACGCTCGCTGCCGCACGGACATGTCGCGGCTGTGCTCAGTTTGGCTTCGCAGATCGGACTGCCGCGTATTTTGCATCGAACCGCCTCGCGTCAGCGCGACCTGGCACTGGCGGCCATCATCGCCCGCATCCTCTCGCCAGCCTCCAAGCTCGCCACTGCCAGAGCGCTGTCGCCGCAAACCGCCGACAGCTCGCTGGGCACTTTGCTCAAGCTCGATACCGTACACGGCAATGAAATGCTCGATATGCTGGACTGGCTGCGAGAACGGCAAAAGTGGATCGAGAAAAGCCTCGCCAATCGCCACTTGCGCGGCGGCACCCTGATTCTCTACGATGTCACCTCCACCTATGTCGAAGGAAAGTGTTGCTCGCTTGCCGCATTCGGTTACAACCGAGACCGCAAACGCGGCAAGATGCAGATCGTCTATGGCTTGCTGTGCGCCGCCGACGGCTGTCCGGTGGCGGTTGAAGTGTTCCCCGGCAACAGTGCCGACCCCAGCACTCTGGCCACCCAGATCAGCAAGATTCGCAAGCGATTCAACATTCAAAAAGTAGCGCTGGTCGGCGACCGCGGCATGATTACCTCGGCGCGCATCCGCGAGGATCTGCTGCCGATGGCACTGGATTGGATCTCGGCGCTTCGCAACGCCGACATCCGCAAGCTGTTCAAAGAACCAAACGACCGTAAAATCGCGACTACACTTGACGTCAACGAACTGCAACCGGACCAGGTGGCGGAAATCGTCAGTGCCGAGTTTCCCGGCGAGCGGCTGCTGGTGTGCCTCAATCCGCGCCTTCGCCAAGAACGGGCGCAAAAACGCGAACAGCTGCTGCGCGCCACTGAAACCATCCTCACCGAGATCGCCGCCGCAGCCCGCCGCCATAAGTCAAATTCCGCCAACCGTGACCGTACCATTAAGCGGCTCGGACGCGAAGCCAACCGTCGCAAAGTCGAAAAGCACTTCGTGTCACTACCGATTTTATGTTGCATGCAACATAAAACTGGAAATGTTGCGGAATTGATTATGTTGCGAGTATTAGTTATCACGCTGAAATCAAATTGATAGTTTTTGAAACTCGCAACATAATTTTCATCATCAGGTGTGCGACCATGATGGATTTAACCCGATGGGGAGTCTATCATGTTCGAAACAATTTTTTCGCGTCCTTGCACGATTGCGATTCATCAAGCGGCACCTTTGTATGAAGAAAGATGCCGATATCTGTTACGCCATGCACAAAGTGGCGCAACTGCGGATACGTTGCGCGCAATAGCGCATGACCAACTGAGCCTGATCAATCATCTGAATCTGCAAGCGAACCAAAGAATCAGTGTTCGCCAGATCGAGGATGCTGCCAGCGATTGGCTGAATGGATTTGTACAGCGTTTCGGCCACGAACCTTCGCTCAAAAGAAGGAAACGATTTATCCATTGCGCACGCAACTGGCTGCGTTTTATTGGGTGGTTAAGCGAGTCGAGATTGTCTCGTCATCGTTATGAAGCCGAAGTTTCCATGTTCAACACATTCGCACAACAGCAATGTGGCCTTTCTGACGCATACGTCAGCTCTATTTGCAATGTTGCCGGTCGGTTTTTTGAGTGGCTGGAGCAACATGGTCTGAGTCTGGATGAGGTGCGTCTGAGCGACATCGATGAGGCATTGGTGAGCGACCGGATCTTTGGTCAATGCAGTCGTAACACAACCAAAACACAGATCAATTGCCTGGGCAGGTTCCTTCGCTATGCAGAACAACAACGCTGGTGCGTGGCAGGGTTGGCCGACGGCATCAAGCCGCCGCGGATGTTCCCGAATGAGACGATTCCAAAGGGGTTGGGCCGAGATGAGGTGTTGAAATTGCTGGCCACGACCGAAAGCGATCATGCGATCGACAAACGTGATCGGGCAATATTAATGGTGTTGAGCACTTATGGGTTAAGATCCAGCGAGGTGTGTGGTTTGACACTTGATGACCTGAGCTGGACCGATGAGCTTTTGACGGTCCGTCGCTGCAAGAGCGGACAAATCCACATTTATCCATTGTCACAAGCGGTCGGGGAGGCAATTGTCAGGTATCTTCGCGAGGTCCGTCCTTTGGTTCGACAACGGACATTGTTCCTGACGATGAATGCACGGCGCGGCCCGATCACCAGGCAAGGCGTTTATATGATGGTCGTTGGACGGTTGAAAAAAATTGGCATCGCTGGCAAAGGCAAGGGTCCGCATGCACTGCGTCACGCAGCGGCTCAACATCTGCTAGAGCACAATCAATCGATGAAAGTGATCGCAGACTATCTCGGACACCGTAATGTAGACTCGGCTTCGGTCTATGCCAAGATTAATCTGAACCAATTGCGAGAGGTTGGCGATGTCAGCCTGGAGGGGTTGATATGAAACTTCACCAGGCAATCGAGCGCTACATCGCATGGCGACGCATTCACGGTGCGAAGTTCAAAGCCAGCGCACAGCATCTGCGACAGTTCTCAAATTCGGTCGAGCGGGATATCGACTGCAAGGCAGTTTCCCAGAGCGAAGTTTGCAGATTTCTTGCGGGAAACCGACCGCTGACCAAAACGCGGTCCCATCGTTACAGCGCACTGCGAGGGTTTTATCGCTATGCTATCGCTCGAGGCTACACCACGGTGTCGCCTTTGCCCGACCCGGATCAGGAACCGAGACCACCGCAATCAAAATTGCCTCATGTTTTCAGCCCTGATCAACTGCAGCGCATGTTTGGCACGATTGATCAGTGTCACAGCCGTCGCTCCAAACTCGATGCATTCACGTTCCGCACCTTGCTGCTATTGCTTTGTGGCAGTGGGTTGCGCATCGGTGAGGCTCTTCAACTCACGCTGACCGACATCAATCTGCAAAACGCGGTCTTGACAGTGAGAGACAGTAAATTCTACAAAAGCCGGCTGGTGCCAACTGGACCTCAACTGAATGCGCTGCTCAGTGCATATGCCAAACAACGTGTGAAGCGAACGCTGCCGAATGGAAAAAATTCAACTTTTCTAGCCTATATCGATGGCTCGGCGTTAACCTATAAAACAGTTGATATGGCTTTTTCCAAATTGAGAGACGCCGTGCCACTGTGTGTAATCGACCGCTTTCATCAGCGCCCAACCTTGCACAGTTTTCGTCACACATTTGCGGTTCATCGGCTAACCGACTGGTATCGCCAAGGTGCTGATGTTCAACGTCTGTTGCCGCTGCTGTCAAACTATCTCGGACACAGCAGTCTGCAAAGTACGCAGATTTATTTGTCCGTGACACCGCAGTTGCTACAGCACACTTCGGTGCTGTTCAACCAATACGTAAACGGAGATCATCATGAATAAGCTACCCATGTTAAGTCCTTGGTTGCGGCGGTTTTTTACTGAACACATCAGCACCGAACGCAATTTAGCGGTGAATACCCGCAAAAGTTATCGCGACACCTTCGTGATGCTGTTGCCCTACATAGCCACCCATTCCCGAAAATCGGTGGAACGGCTGTTAATTAGCGATATCACAGCACAGCGTGTGCTGGGGTTTCTCAATCACATCGAAACCGAGCGCGGCTGCACCGCGCAAACTCGCAACCAGCGCTTGAGCGCCATACGGGTGTTTACTCGCTACGTATGCAGCCGCAATCCCGCCTGTGTCGAGTGGGCCGGCAGCCTGCGTGCCATTGTCAACAAAAAGACCCGACCTGGACAGGTTTCGTGGCTGACCAAAGATCAAATCGAGTCGATCTTGGAGGTGCCCAATACCCGAAAATTCAGAGGCCGAGTCGAGTACGCACTGCTGCTGTTTCTCTACAACACAGGCGCTCGTGTGTCGGAGGCTATCGGATTGAGCGTCAGCAACCTTCAATTCGGCCAAAATAACGGGCGCCACGCCCTGGCCACCATCATGGGCAAAGGCGGCAAACTGCGCCAATGTCCGCTTTGGCCACGTACCGAAAAGGCGCTTCTTGAGTTGGTTGACAATAAACTCGACAGCGCCCCGGTGTTTGTAAGTCAACTGGGACAATCCTACACCCGTTTTGGAGTCTATCGGTTAGTGCAACGGTGCGCTGCCGCAGTTCCTGAACTGTCACAGCGGAACATCACACCGCATGTGATGCGACACAGTTGCGCCTGCCATTTGCTTCGCGCCGGTGTCGACCTTAACACCATCCGATCATGGCTCGGTCACGTAAGTCTTGATACCACCAATATCTATGTCGCCATTGACCTGGATATGAAAGTTGATGCGATGCGAATTTGTGATACTGTGGAGATAAAATCGCCACCAAGCTGGAAGCAGGACACCAAGACAATGGCCTTCCTTAATTCACTGTGAGTGTGAAAAATTATGTTGCGAGTTTCAAAAACTATCAATTTGATTTCAGCGCGATAACTAATACTCGCAACATAATCAATTCCGCAACATTTCCGGTTTAAATTCCCCAGATCTGCCGTTTTAAATTCCCCACTTTGGAAGACAAAAAGGTTAGCTGTTCGGTCCGCTAGCGGACCGAACAGCTAACCCAAAAATTACCCTGTAAACTTGGGTTTTTTGAATCGAATCCAAGTGGGGCATCACCATGATAACAAATGGGGAATTTTTTATGATACATACATTGAAATCTCAAGGGCTGAGCGTCAGTGAAATCGCCCGCCAGCTCAAAGTGGACCGCAAGACGGTGCGCAAATACCTGCGTTTCAATGCCGACGATGCGTCGGCCATGCAACGCAAACCCAGAACGCGCAAGCTCGCCGCCTATGAGCCGTATCTGCTGGAGCGCGTCCATCAGTTTCCGACCCTCACCGCAACGCGACTGATGCGCGAGATTCGGGAACTCGGCTACGCCGGCGGCTACACCATTTTGTCGGATTACCTTCGCCAGGTCAGACCCCGGACCGAGGTCGAGTTCGAAGTTCGCTTTGAAACACCTGCCGGCCATCAGGCGCAGGCCGACTTCGCCACCTTTGCGATACGATTCGAGAACCAGCCCGATTCGCCAAGGCGTATTTATCTGTTCACCATGGTACTGGGACACAGCCGTTATCTTTGGGGACGGTTCTGTGACAACCAGACACTTCCGAGCGTGATGCGGATGCACATCCGTGCCTTTGAAGCGTTCGGCGGCGTTCCGAGGGAGATTTTGTATGACCGCATGAAAACCGCAGTGATCGGTGAAGACGCCAATGGCGAGGTGATCTACAACCGATCGCTCACCTCGCTGCTGGAACATTACGGGGCGCTGCCGCGCGCCTGTCAGCCGTATCGGGCGAAAACCAAAGGCAAGGTCGAACGCGCCTATCGCTATATCCGAGAGGACTTCTACCTGGCGCGCTCTTTTTACGACATGACACATCTGAACGAGTGTTTTAGACAATGGCTGGATGAAGTGGCGAACGTTCGCCGTCACGGCACCACACGCCGTCACGTCGATGAAGCCTTCGCTGACGAACAGCCGCAGTTGACGCCGCTGCCGAAACTGCCCTACAGTGCTCTTTTGGCGATCGAGCGGAAGGTCAACCGTGAAGGCATGGTCTCGTATCAGGGCAACCAATACTCGGTTCCAAATGGCACCCGAAGCCACATCGTTGAAGTGCAGGTGCTGCCGATGGAACTTCGTATCATGGACTCGAGCACGCTGATCGCACGCCATGCAATCCGAGAGGGCAAAGGCCAACGGGTCGTCGATCCGACTCACCGAAGCGCGACGGCTCGGCTAGCGGATGAATACGACACCTCACTTCACGGCAGCGTCTCGTGCCGACCACTGTCATTTTACGAGACGGTGGCGCGGCGCTTGGCCGATGAGCAGGTGCAATCATGAGTGCCGCAGTGCTCGATGGCATTCGCCAGCGTCTGGTGCGCCTGAAGATGCCCTATGCGCTTGAAAAACTCGACGAGGTGGTACGACAACTCGAAGCCGGTCACATCAGTGCGCTTGAGGCGATCGATGCGCTGTTGAGCGAAGAGTTCTCGTTCCGGGAAAGCAGACGCATCAAAATGGCGCTCAATACCTCCGGGCTCAATCCACCGAAAACGCTCGAATCGTTCGACTTCACGTTCCAGCCCTCACTGGATCGCGAACGCATCCTGACACTCGCTGGACTGGACTTCATCGAGCGCGCCGAGGTGGTTCACCTGCTCGGCCCGCCCGGCACTGGCAAAAGCCATCTCGCCTGTGCCCTGGGGGTCGCCGCGATCAAGGCCGGCAAAAGTGCCTATCGCTGTACACTGGCCCACCTGGTCGACTCGCTGGTCATCGCCCATCGCTCCGGACAGATCGCCAACAAACTTCGCTTTTATAGCCGAGCCTCCCTTCTCATCGTCGATGAGATCGGCTACCTGCCGCTGCCTAGGGAAGGCGCCAATCTGTTCTTTCAGCTGGTCAGCATGCGATACGAAAAAGGCGCCATGATCCTCACCTCCAACCGCAACTTTACCGAATGGGCCGAGGTGTTCGGCGACCCAGTGGTGGCCACCGCCTTGCTTGATCGGCTGCTGCACCACGCCATCGTCATCCAGATCGAAGGCGCCAGCTACCGACTCCGGGCGCACTCGGATCTGATCCGAACCGAGGCGCTCAAATCCACCAATATCGCTGCTGCGCCGAAAAAAAGACGTGGCAGACCACCGAAAAACAAGGGGGCCTTGATCTATAATACCGGCTGATCACCGAGCAGCCCCAAAGTGGGGAATTTATTCCGTAACTTCTGGGGAATTTAAAACGGCACCTACACTTCGACGTCACCGTCACCCGTGGCGACCTGCTGTGGTCGCGAAACCAGCAGCGAATCGACGACCAAGCTAAACTCGATGGCGTCTATGTGATCCGAACCTCGCTGCCGGCCGATGCCATCAACGCCCATGACGCAGTGGCAGCTTACAAGAGTCTGTCCACAGTCGAGCGCGCCTTTCGCACCATCAAGACCACCCGGCTGGAGGTGCAGCCAATTTATGTCTACAGCGAACAGCATGTACGCGGGCATGTGTTCCTTTGCATGCTCGCCTGCTACCTTGAATGGCATTTGCGCCAGCGACTCAAACCGTTTCTGTTTGACGACCCACACCCGCCAAGCCGCTCCTCGCCGGTTCAGCAGGCTAAGGTCTCACCGGCGGCAGCACAAAAAGCCAGTTCCAAAATGACTTCCTGCGGGGATCCGGCTCACAGCATGACTACACTGCTTGCGGACCTTGCCACTCTGTGTCTGAATGAAGTAACCTTGCCCGGTGTTTCCGATGACATCCTCACAACGGTCACCAAACCAACCCCGCTGCAGAGTAAAATCCTTGCCGCACTCAATGTCGACCCCAATGCAGGTGTTTCCATAAGAATGACAGGTTGATTTTTTGAAAATCCGCGTATTTACTGCGCTTTCACCTAATTCTTGTGGTGAAGATCGGTTTAGTGTTCAAACTCCGATCGGCCATGTTTCGGAGAATACAGAAACAGAAAAAAGTTTCCGCAATTTACCAAGGTATCAAATCATAACTTTGAAATCTGATTTCGAACTACAAAATTCAATTTCTTTAGTTCTGTGCAAACGTTTTAGCACCATCCGCAGTTCTGAATCATCCACACATTCCGAAACACAAAGTAATCTGTGCAAGACTTTGTACTTGTTTTCAAATTCTTCTACCGCCAAACTGCCATCACCCACGTCAAAGCGAGGGATTGTTACAACAGTTCCCAATTCTAATGAATTGGATTCAAAAAATTCAATGGTGAGTTCAGCACGTCGTTCTACTTTAAGGCCTTTTGCATTCTTTACGTCGTTGATCACTTCCAAGTCAATCATTGGATACTTGTTACTAACTGATTGATCTTGGTTTAATTGTTCTCTTTGTTCAATAATCCATGAGGTAAGGTTGACTCTTACACGGTCGTCCAAATTTGGAATTATTCCGTGTCCGGAATAATAATAATCCCCGAGAACGCGCGGAGAAGAACAATGTGTTTTAGAAAAATGGTCAGCAGGCATAGATAGTGCAGGAGTACTCCAAATTCCACATACTTTCTGTTCCATAGCCATGGCCTCACCTATAACCTAAAATCAAAATTGCGAATATTCTAAACAATTCGCCGTTACTCTACAGAACGAATTTTGGATTTAAACTGCTTGTGAAAAATGGATACTTGAGTGGGATGATTCAAATTGTCCCACTCAAGTATCCACCGGTCGGTAGTCGTTAATAGGATAAATGTTGAACTACACACAATGAAGGACATCAAATTATTCAGCAGCGGTTCGCAAATTGCGTTCAGCTACTGTTGTAGTCAGCAGCCTGGTGGCAAATTCAAATGGCAGTGCGCTATCTTTGTGACTTCGAGGTCTTTTCACTTTTTTTGCAATAGTAGAGGGCAAGGTAGGGTGGCATATTGTGGTGCAATTGAACGCCACTATCAGAGGTATCAAACTTGCTGGCCACTAACTCTCCTTTGTTAGATTCGTATGGTTCACGGTTTCTAACGACAATGCGAAGCCCATCGGCGGATTCGCTGTTCAGCGACATTCCTTGGCCCCATCCCAGCAACTCAGCATCTGACATATCAGCTTTTCGTCCAATTATTGAATGTTCATGCCTAGGCAGTTCCTTGGATATGAGTTTATGCTTTTCGGTGCCACCAGTGTCACGCACAAGCCTATTCGTCAAGGCAACTTTGTTTTCGTCTAAGCCAAGGCCTCGCGGTGCCTCCTCAGGATCACCCGCACCAACAATCATGCGACCATGAGAAAGCGTGAAGGGTATCCAACCAGGCGGACACCCGTCCGATTCGGTATTGTACTGAGCACCGGTTCCGTTACGAACACGATTTTCATTCAGATCAAAGGCGATAACGGCACCGGTGAGATCGACAGTTTCTGATGGGGTTGTTTTACATTTTTCTGGTGGCAAGAATTGCCCCGGGCATGTTAGCGGGTACCCTTGATACATTTGAAAGCCGACAACTCCTAGAACTCCGACTATTACGAAGATCATAGCTATCCCGATCCAACCGGGTGACACTTCAGGCCATTGTAGATTCAGACCAAAGATTGGCATGATGTTTTCTCCATTTCTAGGCTGTCTCGAATATTTCACACGTTATTATCATATGATATGCGTCGAGTGGCCTATCAAAATGTGAATTCTCGGCAATTGAACTCTTACTTTCTTTTTATGGATGGTGAGCGGCTTTTTGGTCAGTTTGCATGTAACGGTCTGTCCTTCTGCCATTCTCACCAAGAGATCGACAGTTTCTTCGATCAGGGCTAGGTGCTACCACTTATTGGTCGCAAGAGCGCGATGTGTGTAGTTAACTGAAATTTTCATTAAATTGGAATGATCTCCAGATTGAGCGGAACCGGTGTTGCAACCGGTGGCCCTTGGTTACAGGTTTACGATTTTCTTCCTTGAAGAAATTCGTAGCGCGAGATACGTCAGCTTAATCTGTCGCATCTCGCGCTACGCAAAGGTCTCAATACCTTTGCGCACGAATCAACGTTTCGTTGTTCGTCCACCAGTCGTAGGACTGGAACCGCAAAATCGCGGAGCCTGGCGGTCGACTTGCGTTCAGACCGCCAGGCTGGAACATATGAAACGATTCGACATAGCCGAGATGCTTTCATATATCCTCATCGCGGGAGCCTAGGTTTATCTAGGCTGCCGCTCATCACCAAAACACGAGGTTTTGTAGAGCCAGTCGCACGACTGGCGTGCGAATTCAGCAAGGTGTGAGTGCCTTGCTGAATTCGCGTTTAGGAACGCATTCCGCCATCAGTTGCAGAAATGCTTGGCGCCAGTCCGTCAGCACGGTTACGCAATGCACCTTGAGGGTGATTGTCGAACATGTGCATGCGGATACAGCGCGAGGCAGGGCGGTCGACTTGCGTTCAGACCGCCCTGTATGGAGCATTTGAAACGATTCGGCATGGCCGAGGTGTTTCATAGCTCCTCATCGCGGAAGCCAACATTGGTCAGGCAGCCGCTCATCAGCAAAACATGGAGGTTTTGCACAACAGGCGCGGTATGCAGCCGCACCGCTACGGGAACCGCTCCCGTAGCGGTGCGGGGGGCGGCGGGGGCGCGTGTAGACTGGTTTTGCGGCCAATAGGCGCTTTATAGCCAGCGGTTATTGGTGTTACAGCAAAAAATGCTTGACATCGGGATTTTTTGTCTGGAATATTTTGGATTACTGATCTGGCGACGCGCCCGTACACAGTCGCCTAAATCCTAAAAGCGGATTTCGGGAGCGCAACCGGAGACGGTTGCATTCACACTGCCAACAACACAGTGTGCCCCTCGCAGAGTGATACAACACTTCTGCATTTCTCTAAAATTGCGCCGGCCAATAGGGTTGATCGCAAGCGGTAATTCGCCCATCAAATCCTTGTCCGTATTCGGTCGATACACCTTGCGGTACAAAGGTTTATATGGGATTTTGCCTTTCAATCCATGTGCGAAAGCAATATCAGCAGTCACTCAAATTATGTTGATTACCGGTATTCTTGTTTACGGTTTTTCGTGCTACCAGTCATGGCTGACTAACACTCTATAAATAGCCACGTTGTCTTCAGGCGGTTAATCTGAGCAGGTGCTTTAGCTAGTTTCAACCTTAAAAATGAAGCGAGAGATAAGTCTCTATTCTCGAGGTTTTTTGGCCTTTTTTCTAAAGGATGAATACGCGTTTTCGAAATATCGAATACGAAGTGACGGCCGAGGACGCCAGGAGGTTATTTTGCCAAAATCAATAAGATCCAAACCACAGTGGAAACGATCGGTGCTGTTGCCGTATGAGGACCCGATCATGGACATGCGAGCGAACGGCGACAGTCTTTCCACCATCCAGTCACGTTTGAAAAGCTGTGGCGTTGCCGTCTCCAAAATGACCGTGCAGCGTTTCCTTGAGTCCATGCCTCCAGGTCGACTGCAGAGATCGATCGATGAGCTTCATCACTCTTCTGACAGGTGATATCCATGGGTTACTATGCAAAGCCTGAAAGCCAAGCCCAGAGAGTCATCCGCTGGGGTCTCGCGTTGGGATCCGGACGGAGAAACAATAAAAGTCCAGCGCTAATTCATTCCATCAGCACCGCGAACTCCTACCGTAGCGCTCTAACCACATTCTGCAGATGGATTCAAAAAAATCGGCTCGGGAATCTCATTCAAGTCAATGTCAAGACCTGCCCCACTTTCCTAGAGGAACGGGCAGGGCAGGTTGGCCAGAAAACCCTGGATCGCGACCGGCAGGCTATTCAATACCTGCTGGGCAGAACAACCAGAATGAAAATTCTGTTGCCACGGATCAAATCCACTTACTCGGGTGGGCGACACCTCGCAAAACAGTCTCGGGCGTATACCAGGGACTAGGTTGAATTCATTTGCTCGAATTTGTCTCGACGATCAGCACTCGTGACACGTATCGCTTATGCTGCAGGTCTGCGGGGGTATGAGCTCTATTCCCTCAAACGTCGCTCGGAGCGTGCACCAAGCGCGCACCGGAAATGGTCGAAAGATCGGTTTTTCGGGCGAGCTGGCGTCGTTTATACGGTAAAAGGCAAGGGCGGGCTATGCGCGAGGTAATCATTCCAACTCAACTGGCCAAAGAGCTTGAATTTAGACGTCTGCCTGAACCGGTTACACTTCGAAATCGGGGAATCAATCATCAGCAGCATTACGACATCACGGCCGGACAATCCTTCTCCCATATTTTTACCAAAGCCAGTGTCAAGCACCTTGGATGGTCCACCGGCATCCACGGACTGCCTCAGGGATATGCACAAGTGCGGATGGATGAACTCCATACCGGCAAGTTTACCCGGCAGGAACGAATGGAAATCGTCAGCCAGGAACTCGGACACTTCTGGCACGATATCGTCAAAGCCTATCTTCGATAGACCCCTTCCTTTTTCTTTTTATCGGTTCGAACCGAATGTTCGGCCAGTACTAGCGTCTAATGCGTAGTTAGCTGCGAATTTCATTTCAGCGCTGTGGTGCCAAATTTTCGCTCAGAAACGCCTACAATCGCAAAATATCGTGTTTTCTGGTGATCTAGGGGCAAATGTAGGGCTACCCGCTTACAATCGATCCTGGTGCGTTTGGTGCCACCATTTCAGGCCATCCGATGCAGCTTCGGAATACCTAGTTTTAAACATGCTATTCCGCCAGCGCGGTTAGCGCCTTTGCGGATTCTGCGTCCAGATATCCAGATTGACCGACTCCAAGGGATTTCTGCCACGTTTTGATCGCGCTACGGGTTTTGCGTCCGAACAATCCATCTACGGGCCCTGGGCTATATCCCTCCACAATCAATCCCTGCTGAATCTTGCGGCGCTCCGAACGTGTCAGCCCCAGCGAGGACTCCATCCCCTGCGGTGTCGTTTTTACCGCCTTCAACACAGCATTCAGGGCGTTGATGCGGCGCCCCGATTTCACATTTCCCTTCAAATCGGGGTGGGTGTCTCCGGTGGACATGATGATGTCGATAACTTCTTCAGGCGTTAATTCGGGGTTCATGCTCAATACCTGAGCGGCAAGCCCCGCCACCATGGGCGCCGCTAAGGAGGTTCCCCAACCATTAGCAAACAGGTATCTAGGGCTATATGAACTCGATGAAGCCAATGGATTCGAAGTGGTTCCGCCGGGGGCTGCGACATCCGCAATGCGAATTCCGTAGTTGGAATAGGACGCCAGGCTCATCCCCTCACCGGTCGCCGCCACCGATACTACGTTGCTGGCATCAGATGATGCAGGGTATAAATTGGGGTTCAATTGGCCATCATTTCCACTTCCGGTCACGATGACAACTCCTGCATCCTTCGCATATCGAACGGCGTTTTGAAAAGAATAGGAAGTTGCCGGCATCGTTAGTGAGATGTTGATGACTTCCGCCCCTTGATCGACGGCGTAACGAATTCCGGCGGCCAAGGTATCTATATCAACTTGGCCGAATGCGTACACTTTGACGGGAAGTATCTTCGCTTTTTTTGCAAAGCCAATCAGGCCCGAAGCAGCGATGCCGGCGATTCTGCTTCCATGGCCATCGTCGTCGAAGGGGTAGGGGTCGTTGTGATAAAAATCCCATCCCGTATAATCATCGACAAACCCGTTGCCGTCGTCATCAACGCCGTTGCCGGGAACCTCCCCATCGTTGGTCTTTATATTGTGAATGACGAACGGGTGAGAGTAGTTCACGCCCGAATCGACAACGGCGATGGTAACGCCCTCTCCCTGCGAGTATTTCCAGGACTCTCTGACTTGAATCTTATCTAGCCATTCCTTTCCCCAGCGTGTACTGAAATTCTCTTCTACATCTTTTATGCTAAAAGAAGGAAAAACGTAGGGAGGATTCACGGTAACAAGGTACTCGTTGGACTTCACATTGCAGGCCCCGCTGTCATCCTCCACTCGAAGAGCCACCAAGTGCACTCCAAGAGTGTCAATTTTGATGTCGAGCACTTCCCCCTGATGGCGACCTTTTTCTTCATATTTAGTTCCTCCGGGACGCTTGTAGAACCAAGCGAATTTCAAGGCGGTGGGGTCATTGGCCTTTAGACCTGGCTTGCTGTTCGCGGCTGTGAATTGGAATGATTTTTTCTCCAAGATTGTTTTTTTGCTGTAGCCCAATGTGATGACGGGGCCATAGTAGGATTTCACGATTTGCGCGTTCAGCGGTAAGATGGATGGATAGGGCTTATTAGCTCCCGCGTATTTGCCGCAATCTAAAAAATCGGGAGGCAATACCGGCTCGTCTTCTGAATTGGAAGCCTGATGAGACCTTGATTCTTTTTTCTGCATCTCCCCAGTGCGGGGTACTTCCAATGGAATACATTCCCTGCCGGCGCCGTGAAACTCATGAAGGCGGCGCTTTGCGCTCAGATGCCACCGCCGGGAATCCTTCACTGTCGGTTGAAAGCCCTCTCCCGATGCAAGGGAACCGGTATCCGTCTGCGAGCGTACGGCTTTCGTCGCTTCGCAGGCTTCCAAGGGAGGTTTCATGTCACCCGACGCCGATGCGACCAGCGAAAATCCAATTAAGACTTGTGCGATCCTTCCGAGCACTGAATCAATTCCCATTCTAACAATCAATGCGAATATACATGATTGGTCAGCTTGGCCTCAATCCATTGTCGATCAGAGAGATCCCCGATACGCATTTGTTCGGCAGTGCTCCCAGCAGATTTTAGAGACAGTTGTCGCACGATTTGCGATTTCGTCAGTGAAGTCTACCGACTTAGTGCCCAGAATCGTGTTTTCTCGGGCGAGGCGAGCGCCGTTCCGAGTGTTCGGTAAATATTCGGTGGATGAATCGCGAACGTATGCTCGCTTCCCGGAATTTCACATTCAAAGCATGACTGAGGGAGGCAAGCATCCACCGTCACCGACTATGGGTAAAATTACGGTTTTCGCTCTATGCTTCGCAAAAGAGGAGAATGATGAAGACCCTCATCATTTCAGGGCTTGGCAAAGCGGCCGCCAACGGCGATGCGTTTGAAGCGGAGATCAAGCGCTACAGTTCAATTGCCAGGGCTGCCAACACCGCCATCCTCGTGCACGCATCTTGCTCAGAGAGCTTTACTTCGTATTCGTCAACCGCAAAAGGTTTAGGCACTGTCACCTGATCCGCAGGACCTTCGCTTGTGCCCCTGTTTTTCTCTGATGCGTCCGGCATCGCGCTGAACATGCCGGCCGGAACCACCACTATTTCAGGACTTCCGATGCAGCCTTGGAATACCTAGATTTCAACGTATTATTCCGCCAGCGTGATCAGCGCCTTTGCGGATTCCGCGTCCAGATATCCAGATTGATCGACTCCAAGGGATTTCTGCCACGTTTTGATCGCGCTACGGGTTTTGCGGCCGAACAATCCATCTACGGGGCCCGGGTTATATCCCTCCACAATCAATCCCTGCTGAATCTTGCGTCGTTCCGATCGTGTCAGCCCCAGCGAGGACTCCATCCACTGCGGTGTCGTTTTTACCGCTTTCAACACAGCATTCAGGGCGTTGATGCGGCGACCCGATTTCACCTTTCCCTTCAAATCGGGGTGGGCGTCTCCGGTGGACATGATGATGTCGATGACTTCTTCAGGCGTTAATTCGGGGTTTATGCTCAACACCTGAGCGGCAAGCCCCGCCACCATGGGCGCCGCTAGGGATGTTCCCCAAGAACTACTGAACAGGTATCTAGGGTTATATTCACTCAATGAATACAATGGATTCGAAGTGGTCCCGCCGGGGGCCGCTACATCCGCAATGCGGACTCCGTAGTTGGAATAGGACGCCAGGCTCATCTCCTCACCGGTCGCCGCCACCGATACTACGTTGCTGTAATTATATGACGCAGGGTACACTTCAGGGTTCAATTGGCCATCGTTTCCAGTTATGGTCACGATGACGACACCTGCATCCCTCGCATATTCAACGGCGTTAAGCAAAGAAGGGGTATTTTCCATTGTTAGTGAGATGTTGATGACTTCCGCCCCTTGTTCGACGGCGTAACGAATTGCGGCGGCTATGGTTTTACTACTAGATTTGCCGAACGCACTCACTTTGATGGGAAGAATTTTCGCTTTTTTTGCAACGCCAATCAGGCTCGAAGCAGCGATGCCGGCGATTAGGCTTCCATGGTCATCGTCGTCGAAGGGGTAGGGGTTGTTGTGATAAAAATCCCATCCCGTATAATCATCGACAAACCCGTTGCCGTCGTCATCAACGCCGTTGCCGGGAACTTCCCCATCGTTGGTCTTTATATTGTGAATGACGAACGGGTGAGAGTAGTTCACGCCCGAATCGACAACGGCGATGGTAATGCCCTCTCCCTGCGAGTATTTCCAGGACTCTTTAACTTGAATCTTATCTCGCCATTCCTTCCCCCAGTGTGTACCGTGATACTCTTCTACATCTTTTATGCTAAAAGAAGGAAAAACGTAGGGAGGATTCACGGTAACAAGGTACTCGTTGGACTTCACATTGCAGTTCCCGCTGTCATCCTCCACTCGAAGAGCCACCAAGTGCACTCCAAGAGTGTCAATTTTGATGTCGAGCACTTCCCCCTGATGACGACCCTCATATTTGTACCGAGACCCGGAGGGAGGCTTGTAGAACCAAGTGTATTTCAAGGTGATGGGGTCATTGGCCTGTAGACCCGGCTTACTGTTCGCGGCTGTGAATCTTAATGATTTTTCCTTCAAGAATTTTTTTTGTCGTAGCCCAATATGATGACGGGGCCAAAGCGGGATTTCACGATTTGCGCGTTCAGCTGTAAGATGGATGGCATAGCTCTCAAACCTGCCAAGGAATCGCCGCAACCTAAAAAATCGGGAGGCAATACCGGCTCTTCTTCTGAATTGGAAGCTTGCTGGGATTTTGATACTGTTTTCCGCATCTCCCCGGCACGAGGTACTTCCAACGGAATGCATTCCCTGCCGGGGCCGTGAAACTCATGAAGGCCGCGCTTTGCGCTCTGATACCACCGCCGGGAATCCTTCACTGCCGGCTGAAAGTCCTCTCCCGATGCAAGGGAACCCGCATCCGTCTGCGAGCGCACGGCTTTCGCCGCTTCGCAGGCTTCCAAGGGAGGCTTCATTTCGCCCCACGCCGATGCGACCAGCGAAAATCCGATTAAGACTTGTGCGACTCTTCCTAGCACTGAATCAATTCCCATTTAGACAATCAATGCGAATATACATGATTGGTCAGCTTGGCATAAATCCATTGTCGAACAGAGAGATTCCCGATACTCACTTGTTCGGCTGTACTCCCAGCAGAATTTAGAGGCAAGTGTCGCACGATTTACGATCTCGTCAGGGAAATCTGCCGACTTAGTGCCCAGAATCGCGTGTTCGCGGGCGAGGCGATTCTACGCTGATCAGAATCTTGACAGAAGTGCCGCCATGACCGAGAAAACTGACAAGTGAGTTCTTGCGGACTTTACGGTTTAATGATTCGAGGGGCGCGGTTGTGGGATACCAGTAACCCGTTTTTGTGTCTAACAAAAACATTCCATAGCCGCAGTCTTTGTATCGCAGTTTGTATGTCAATAAATGCTTCGCGTGGCAGACATACCTGCCGGATAGAGTTAGTTCCAACTGTCTCATTGAATTTCCGCCATAAGATTTTCCATAGTCTCTTTTGCGCTGATTCTACCACGTCGTTTAGATTCCAGCTCGTGAACCGGAATCTGCAGCGTCGCCGCTTCGCGATAGACCACCTGGTTCGGTATGACTGTCTTGAGAATCCTGACTTCTTCTTTGTTGACTGCAGTAGTGAGATCCGGTTGCACCGTCTGCAGCATACGAAAGCAGCCGTCGGGGATGTGTAATAGTTGGTATTCCAGTGATCCTTGTGGGTCGTCTGAAGTGATTATCTATAACCCCTCAATTGTTGCCTGAGCAGGTTCGAAGGTGCGCGATGAGGTCAGAAGTTCAGTAAGTCCGGTCTTTCCCGAACTTTCGACAAGCTGGTAGAAACTAGAAAGTGAGGGCTGTGGGTCGGTATCGACCAGTAACACGCGATAGCCGCTGGATGCTAGAATTGCGCCAAGGTTGGCGATGAGGGTGGTCTTGCAAACACCTCCCTAAGTGGCGCAGATCGCTATCTTTTTCAATATTTGGACTCCTAGCGATTTGTTACCGCTAGTGGATACTGTTAGCGTCCTCTTGCCGTGGGTACTGTTATTTCTAGTAACTGTACTCTTTACAGCCGTTGAACGATTAGCCCGAATTGCTCGTTCTCATTGCCCGTTTGAACTGAGCGGGCCTTGAGTTCGCATAGCTCAGTCGACAGACCAGTTGTTTTAGGGGAACTAAGTTATTCAATTCCAACAAAGAGATTGAACAACGCTTCCCCGGAATCTTCTGATCAGACCGCCACTACTGCGTCAGCGATATTTCGTACGAATTCGTGAACGGATTTAACAAGCCTTGAATTCGGCTTATTGTCTTCGTCAATGTTCTCCTTGACTAGATTAACAATGGCAGAACCAATGACGATGCCATCGGCTTTATTGGCTACAGACTTCGCATGTTCTGGAGTTTTAATTCCGAATCCGACCGCGAGAGGAAGTTTGGTGTGTTTTCGAAGTCGAAGTACCGCTTCATTAACGTGGTCTGCCATGGCTCTACGGGTACCAGTGACACCTAAAACTGATATGTAGTAAACGAATCCGCTCACGTTATGGAGAACCGTTGCGATTCTGTCGTCATCCGTAGTTGGGGTAACGAGACGAATCCAATGCAGTCCGGCGGTCAGTGCAGGATCGCACAATTCGCTGTCTTCTTCGGGTGGCAAATCGACGATGATCAGTCCGTCTACACCACTAGAAACGCAATCATGCACAAAACGATTTGGCTCGTAGCGGTAAATTGGATTGTAGTATCCCATCAATATGATTGGAGTTACATCATCCGTTTCTCGAAATTGACGAACCAACTCCAGTGTTTTAGGCAGCGTCATGCCAGCTTTGAGTGCACGCTGGCTGGAAGCCTGAATGGAAGGTCCGTCCGCCATTGGGTCGGAAAATGGAATTCCAATTTCAATTACATCAACACCTGCCTTGGGCAAACCACAAATCAACTGTTTGCTGGTATCGAAGTCTGGATCTCCGCCCGTCAGGAAAGCAACAAAAGCCTTACGCTTTTTTTCTGAAAGGGCTTTGAACTTGCGCGTGATCCGTGTGTTGGAAAGAAGATTCGTACTCAAAACTTCTCACCCAGTACATTTGCAACAGAGAAAACATCTTTGTCGCCTCTGCCGCACATATTCATGACAAGAATCTGGTCTTTGTCGAATTCGGAGGCGATTTTTGAAACATGTGCTAGTGCATGTGCAGGCTCCAATGCTGGGATAATGCCTTCTGTTTGACAGCACAGTTGAAAAGCATCTAACGCTTCCTGATCTGTAACTGAAACATACTCAACTCGTCCGATATCGTGAAGCCACGAGTGTTCGGGCCCAATTCCAGGATAGTCAAGTCCAGCCGAAATGGAATGAGCATCAATAATCTGGCCGTCATCTGTCTGCAACAAATAGGTTCGGTTGCCGTGCAGCACTCCGGGTATTCCACCTGTGATCGATGCAGCATGCTTGCCGGTTTCGACTCCCATCCCGGCAGCTTCGACTCCGATAATTCGTATGTCTTTCTCGTCCAAAAATGGGTGAAACAGTCCCATTGCATTGGAACCCCCTCCGATGCAGGCAACTAGACAGTCGGGCAGACGATTTTCTGCCTCAAGTATCTGTTCGCGAGTCTCATTGCCGATAACAGATTGAAAATTACGAACCATCTCCGGATATGGGTGCGGTCCTGCTACAGTTCCGATAATGTAGAAAGTCGTATCAACATTGGCCACCCAGTCGCGAAGAGCTTCGTTCATGGCATCTTTAAGCGTTCCGGTACCCGAAGTGACTGGCACGACTTCGGCACCGAGCAGTTTCATGCGAAAAACATTGGGTGCTTGTCGTTCAATATCAGTCTCACCCATGTAAACAACACAGGGAAGGTCAAAAAGAGCGCAGACAGTGGCAGTTGCCACTCCGTGCTGACCGGCTCCGGTTTCCGCAATGATGCGAGTTTTTTTCATACGGCGGGCGAGCAGAATCTGGCCCATGGTGTTATTTATTTTGTGTGAGCCGGTATGATTTAATTCGTCACGCTTGAAATAGATTTTCGGTCCGCCTAGATGCTCACTGAGACGAACGGCGTGATACAGGGGACTGGGGCGACCGGTGTAATGTTTTGCGTAATAGTCGATCTCGGCTTGAAAGTCTGGATCTTCGCGAGCACTGTTGTAGGCTTTTTCAACATTGAGAATGAGAGGCATTAAGGTTTCTGCTACAAACCGTCCGCCAAACATTCCATAGTGGCCGGTTTCGTCAGGTCCTGCACGATAAGACTCAATAGCGATACTGGTTTTGGAATTCAATTGATAAATCCTGCAAGCTCAAATGGAATAGACAAGCATTATACTCAATGAAAATTTGAATGAGTTTCAGGAAATTTTTGAAATGAAGATAGCAGGATGTGTCGAATACGATGGTTCAAAATTTTGTGGCTGGCAGATTCAACACGGCCAGCCGAGCGTTCAGAGTGCGGTAGAACAGGCATTTTCGAACATTGCCAATCACAAAGTTTCGGTGCATTGCGCTGGCCGAACGGATACCGGTGTACACGCTTGTGGTCAGATTTTTCATTTTGAGACTGACAACCAGCGAACAGCGTATTCCTGGGTGATGGGAGCGAATTCAAAACTGCCCGAAGGAGTGACTGTGATTTGGACGAAGGAGATTGACCAGTCATTTCACGCAAGATTCAGCGCAACCAGTCGAACGTATCGTTACATTGTCCTCAATCGAAGAATGCGCCCAAGTTACCTCGCGAAAAAAGTCAGCTGGTACATTCGTGACTTGGATGTTCATCGGATGAACTCGGCTGCACAATCGCTAATTGGGACACACGATTTCAGCGCATTTCGATCATCACATTGTCGAAGCAAGGTTGCCCAAAGGAGCATTCTAGTACTGGAAGTGAACAGAAAGAATGATTGGGTGTGGATTGATATTGAGGCCAACGGCTTTTTGCATCACATGGTGAGAAACATAGCTGGTGTTCTTCTAGCAATCGGAAGCGGAGATTGTGAACTCGACTGGGTCAATGAAGTGCTTGATAGCAAGGATCGAAAGAAAGCTGGAGCCACAGCACCCGCCGATGGGCTTTATTTTGTGAGTGCCAACTATCCGCAGCACTACGAACTGCCATGTCCTCCACACGCCTGCCGCTTTTGGTAGTTCAAGTTGCTGCTATATGCCAAAGCGAATTGCACACCAATTCGATTTTATATAATCAGTGAAGATGGCCGTGGTAACAAGGAAGACAATGCTTCGAATCAAATTGCCGAATTCTTGCTGATAGCAGAAGTATAGAGCCATTACAGCTGTCCTAACTGATCACCATCGTATGAAACTCTTCACTCGTACACCTGTTTTCAGCGATTCGTCGAGTCACTTCCGTACACAGATTAAAGTGTGCGGAATAACTCGAATAGAAGACGCGATTTACGCTGCACAGTGCGGCGTTGATGCGATTGGTCTGATTTTTTATTCACCGAGTCCACGCAATGTTGGTAGCGAGCAGGCGAAGAAAATTCGTCAAAATTTGCCCGAATCGGTTGCCTCCGTTGCAGTGGTTGTAGATCCAGATGACGAGTTGCTTAATCAGATCGTTGAGGAAGTGAAGCCGGATTTCATTCAATTTCACGGTAACGAATCTCCTGACCGGTGTCAGCAATCCGGATTGCCGTTCCTTAAAGCATTTCGAGTCCGCAGTGCAGCGCTAGTTGAACAGGCAGTTGGCGATTATTCGTCTGCAAGTGCAGTATTACTGGATGCCTATGTACCGGATAAGGTGGGTGGCACAGGGCAAACATTTTCATGGGATTTGGTACCGCAATTGGAGATGCCGATCATTCTCGCTGGAGGACTTGACTCCAGCAATATTGCGCAAGCCATTCAAACAGTAAATCCCGTTGCGGTAGATGTCAGCACCGGAGTCGAATCCAGCCCGGGCATCAAGGATAATCATGCGGTTCGAGAATTTGTTATGACCGTAAATAACGTTTGCACCATGGCGAGTTGACGTTCAGGGAATTCAGAATATTCTTATGAACTGGTTTACAAAACTGCTGCCGCCAAAAATCAAGTCAGGTGCAAGCTTGACGAAAAAGGGTGTTCCCGAAGGAATTTGGGTTAAATGTCCTGAGTGCACTGCAGTGCTGTACCAACTGGAACTAGGACACAATCTGAATGTTTGCCCCAAGTGTAATCATCACATGCGCATGGGGGGCATGATGAGAGTCAGTTCATTTCTGGACCCCGGAACTGTCGAACAATTGAAAGGTGAAGTCAAACCGGTAGACAAGCTCAAGTTTCGAGACAGCAAAAAATACAAGGATCGACTTTCAGAGGCGCAGAAAAGAACAGGCAATTTGGATGCACTAGTGGTGGCACGAGGCACATTGAACGAGTTGCCGTTGGTGGTTGCCGCATTTGATTTCGAATTTATGGGTGGTTCAATGGGTTCGGTGGTCGGAGAAAGGTTCGTTCACGCGGCCACAGCCAGCATTGAGGGCGATATGCCAATGGTGTGTTTTTCAGCCAGTGGTGGCGCTAGAATGCAGGAGGCAATGTATTCACTGATGCAGATGGCGAAAACAACAGCTGCGGTTAATATGCTTAAATCTGCAAGGCTTCCATATATATCAGTGCTGACCGACCCGACAATGGGTGGCGTATCGGCAAGTCTGGCTATGCTCGGAGACATTATCATTGCCGAACCGAAGGCGTTGATCGGATTTGCCGGTCAGCGCGTAATTGAGCAAACCGTTCGTGAGACGCTTCCGGAGGGCTTCCAGCGATCAGAGTTTCATTTTCAGCATGGTGCTCTGGATTTGGTTGTCGACAGGAGAGACCTTCGAGATTCAATTTACGGAATATTGACAACGTTGTTATCGGCAAGAACCAACCACAAATTTCATGTTGCGCAATAAATCAACAGCAAAATCGAATAAATCTGTAGTCAATTTGCAGTTGCAGTCGCAAGCTTGTCGCGGCGTGGACGACTGGATACGCTATATTCAGCTGCTTCACTACAGAACGATGGATCTCACATTAGATCGCGTGAGATCGGTAATTGATCGAATTGTTTCTGGAAAAATTCCGTTCAAAGTGATCGCTGTTTCCGGTACAAATGGCAAGGGTTCCGTGGCAACGATGTTGGAATCCATCTTCAGGCATGCCGGCATCCGTACGGGACTCTATACTTCGCCGCATCTCGTACATTTCAATGAACGATTTGTCGTCAATGGGAAATTGATTTCGGATTCCGATCTGCTTGAGGAATTTCAGAGGGTCGAAGAGAAGCGGAAAGGCGTACCGCTGACATTTTTTGAGTATGGAACTGCGATTGCAATCGATTATTTTATCCAGAAGAATGTGCAAATTGCGATCCTCGAAGTCGGACTTGGCGGGCGCAAGGATGCAGTAAATGTGCTGGATGCGGATTTGGCGTGTGTCACCTCGATTGGCACCGATCATGTGAAGTGGCTGGGCAATACTAGGGAGCAAATCGGATTCGAAAAAGCTGGCATTTTGCGATCGAACCAGCTTGCGGTATGCACGGATCCAGATCTGCCTCAAAGCGTGCGCGATTCGGCAGACAAGCTGTCCCTCCAATTGCATGTCAATGGAGAAAACTTTGATTTGGAGTCTAGCGGTTCTGAATGGAATTGGAAATTAACACACCCGCAGTCGGTGACAAAGATAAGTGCAATCCCAACTCCTGCCATAGCTGGAACCTGCCAGCGAGACAATTCCGCGGGTGCGGTAACCGTTGCAGTGCTAGCCAGGAAGTTCTTCAATATTTCTGATGATGCGATTCGAACTGGAATTGGAACTGCCGCACTGGAAGGGCGACTTCAAGTCGTTCAGCAAGAACCGCAGGTACTTCTTGATGTTGCCCATAACATAGAGTCAGTTCGCGAACTTAAGAAATTCCTTGAAAATAATCCAGTTGAAGGGCGAGAAATCGCCTTGATGTCCGTTCTATCGGAGAAGCCAATTGAACTGATGGTTGATTGCATCAAGCCACTAATTGATGAGTGGCTACTTTGCGGAATTCACGATGAACGGGGAATCACTGCAAGAAAACTGTTTCGGCGAGTGAATCCCATACTAGGCGACGAAGTATCCGCGTCGCTACATTTCGATGCTCAGCAGGGATTTGATGCGGCATTAGCCCAAGCAACCTTCAAAGATCGGATTGTTGTGTTCGGATCTTTCCTCACTGTAGGAGATATAATTGAGCGATACCGGACACAAAGTAGATTCCAATGAATAGAACGATGCAGCATTCATTCAAAACCAATGGATTTAGTAGCTTTGTTGCGGGTTTGTTCTTGTGGGCAGCGGCTTTCATTCTGGTTTTTTTTGTAATTTTGGATATTCCGAGTTACAACGCTCCATACCTAAGCATTGACGAAAATCTTTCTGATTCCGCTGCATCCTCTCAAGAAATTATTAAATTAGTGGATGAAACGGCGGAAAATTCCAGCTCAATCGCATCGACCGCACAAAGCCTTGAGTCTTCAGAAGTAGAAGGTACATCTGTGCCGACCGGATCGATTATTGATGCTAGCGCGAGCGTTGCGAAAAAGAAGGTTTCAACAATCATTCCGAATTCCGAAATCCCCGTAGCGACTGTCGATTTATCGCCAGGCTGGTACATTCAAGTTGCTGCCTTTGAAAGCGCTGTCAAAGCGGGAGTAGAACGGCTCAAATATTCGAAATCGCAGTTGCCAACCAGAATTGAAGATGGCGCAGATGGCATTTCGCGTGTATTGGTTGGTCCTTATTTGTCTGAAGCAGAAGCGGCTGAAGCACAACGCAAAATTTCCAAAGAACTGAAATTCAAGGATGGCATCATTCAAAGTGTGAATATCAGCGAATTAGCATCAAGCGCAGTAGCGAATCAGAACACCGTCAGCCCGTCGACGCAATCCGCAGAAATCCAGAAAGTTCCTAAGCCATCATCTGCCAGCAGTGCGAGCACAAACGCTGGAACCACCAAATCTGCAAAATCGAAATCCGAAGATTCGAAATTAGAGAATGGTTGGTACGTTCAGGTCGGTGCCTTTAAAAGCAGAATAAATGCCAGGATTGAACGCATGAAGTTCGACAAGTTGAATTTTCCAACAAACATTGAAAGCGGACTTGATAAATTCAACCGTGTTTTGGTCGGACCCTATCTTTCAAAGAGTGAGGCAGATCAGACAAAGACTCGTATCTCTGCAGACCTGAAAGTGAAGGACGCTGTTGTTCGGAATATTCAATCCTAACAGGGCTGGCCATGATTAGTTCGTTCGCTCTCGCATTCAAATGACTTTGAAAGTTCTGCCTGCGTACAAATTCCTGATTTTATTTATTAGGATTGCCTGAGTTTGGTTGGATACAATACTGTCACTGGAGGACACTGATTCAGTAGCAATCAGGTTCTTGATTGTACCGGGCGATATATCAATATTATTTTGCTGATGAGTGTGTTCCTAGATGACCAATGAAAGGAATTTCTCATCTCTTACTGACAGCAACAGGTTTACACTGCATATTGCGGTAGGTCTTCTTGTCCACTATTGTTATTGACATCGGCTTCATAGCCGTAGTCTTCATTTCTTTGCTCATCGGTGCATACCGAGGTTTTGTGCGATCCTTGCTGTCCGTAGTCTCTTGGGTAGTTGCGGTATGGGTGACTTGGAAATTTGCTGGGTTAACTGTGCCGTTATATGACGGACTGAACATGGGACCGACTGTGCAGTTGATTGTTGCTCACCTCGCAGTATTTTTCGGGGTACTTCTAGTTGTTGCGATCATCAGTGCATTGCTGGCGAAGGTGCTGGTTGTTGAGGGTATCGCTGGTTTGGACAAAACCCTCGGAATTGCTTTTGGTGCCGTACGCGGGGTATTGATCGTTCTGCTTATTGCCGTCATAGGGTCGTTTACCTTTTTTCTCCACGAGCCTTGGTGGCAAGAATCGACAGTGTTGAATTTGGTCGAACCCTATGTATTTATGGTTCGGGAATCTCTGTCGTATTATCTTTCGCCAGAAGTCGTTTCAGAGAAAGCTTTAGATATTAGTCAAGTGATTCGGTTTGAACATCATTTGATTTACTCATGATGTTGATTGACATGGAGTAGAACGATGTGTGGTGTAGTTGCTATGCTTACTGCCAGCCAGGCTGGTTATGAAATTTATGAAGCTCTGACGGTGTTGCAGCATCGAGGTCAGGACGCTGCTGGAATTGTGACGAGTGATGGACAGCGAGTGTATACGCGTACTGGTCGCGGACTGGTTCGAGACGTGTTTTCCGCAGAAACCTTGAGTGACCAGAAAGGCACCATGGGTATCGGCCACGTTCGCTATCCTACTGCAGGTGCCAATACTGAGGCAGAATCTCAACCTTTCTACGTCAATTCGCCTTTTGGAATTGCGCTCGGACACAATGGCAATCTTATCAATGCAAACGAATTGGGGGAGAAGGTATTCAAAGGTGACCGCCGACAGATCAATACCAGTTCCGATTCTGAAATCATGCTGAATGTATTCGCATACGAGTTGTCCACGACGGTGAGAAAAACTGGTGGAAATTTACTTCCAAAACACGTGTTTCGTGCAGTGGAAAAAGTCTATGAGCGTTGCAAGGGAGCGTTTGCCGTTACAGTTTTGATTGTGGGTTGTGGAATTTTGGCGTTTCGAGACAAGAATGGGATTCGTCCATTGATATACGGTACACGCGAAACCAGTGGTGGCAAGGATTTCGCGTTCACTTCCGAAAGTGTTGCACTGGATGCACTTGGATTCAAGACTGAGCGTGACGTGCTGCCAGGCGAAGCGATTTTTATCGATTCAGCAGGCAATCTTCATAGTCGCCAATGCGTGCTGGATGCAAAAGCCACCCCATGCATTTTTGAATACGTATATCTGGCAAGACCGGATTCCATGATCGACCGAATTTCAGTCTACAAAACGCGTCTTCGCATGGGTGAGTGGCTGGGGAGGCGGCTGCTTGAGAAATTTCCGCATCACGATATAGATGTCGTCATGCCGATACCGGATACCAGTCGAGCAGCTGCATTGCAGCTTGCTCATACAATCGGCGTGAAATATCGCGAAGGCTTCATTAAGAATCGATACTTCGACCGAACTTTCATTATGCCTCAGCAGGCAGAACGAAAATACTCAGTACGGCATAAAATGAATGCAATGACACTAGAATTTGAGAACAAAAATGTATTGCTGGTAGACGATTCGATTGTTCGTGGAACAACCGCGCAGCAAATTGTCACACGAGCTCGAGAAGCTGGTGCAAAATCCGTTTATCTGGTATCAGCTGCACCGCCGATACGTTATCCGAATGTGTATGGAATCGACATCCCGAGCCCGTCCGAACTTGTAGCGACAGATCGTAATGCAGCGGAAGTTTGCAAAAAAATCGGCGCAGACTTTGTTCTATATCAACGTCTCGATGATCTAATTGAATCGGTTCGAACAGTTAATTCCGACGTTGTGTCTTTTGAAGCTTCTGTATTCGACGGGCATTACATCACAGGGGATGTGTCGCCCGAATTTCTTTCCAGAATTGACGCTGAGAGACGCGATGAAACGAGAACACCAGAGGGTGCGTCTTTACTCGAATTTTCCAGAAAATCCGTTGCAAGCTAGCTTCATCATTCACGGCTTGGCAAATATAGATTGAATTCACCGCTTGAGCTGACTCGGATAACTCCGTCATTGCCGCTGTCCCAGTCTCCGAGCACATAGCGGCGAAGATTCTGGCCGTTTGCCTGAACTTGATGGATGCCTGGTCTATGTACGTGGCCATGAATGAGAATATCCGCTTCATGCTTCAGCATGACATCTACGACGGCCTGTTGATTGACATCCATCAGTTGTAAATTTTTTTTTGTTTTCCCTGATTCACTCTGCATACGCATGTCCAATGCACGTTGCAGACGTTCTGTAATCGGCAATTTCAGAACTGCACTTTGCCACTCAGGGGATAGAACAATTTCACGATATCGCTGATGCTCAACATCATCGGTACACAAACTGTCGCCATGCATTAACAGTACAACCTTGCCGCCAATTACAATCAACTGTGGGTCTGGAATCAACGTACCGCCAAATCTGCTCAGAAAATCTTCTCCGATCAGGAAGTCGCGATTGCCATGCATAAGTGAAATATGTATGCCCGATTCGGTGAGTTCTTCAAGTAATTCAACTGCTTGATGATGGCCGATCAGATCAAGGCCATCGTCGCCGATCCAGTAGTCGAAAAGATCGCCAAGTATGTAGAGCTGTTGTGCATCAGACTTGATTGATCTCAAATAGCGGGCAAACTTGTCATAGGTTTCCGCTCTTGCAGGATCGAGATGTAAATCGGAGATAAAGTATGTGGACATTCAAGTTTCCATCAGTAGAATTCCTATAATAATTCAGTTTTTCTTTTAGTTAGACAGTCATTCGCAGCCGCAATTCATGGACTGAAATATGTTGAGTATCTATAACAGCCTGACCAATCGCAAGGAAGAATTCGTCCCCATCGAGAAAAACCGCATTCGAATATATGTATGCGGAATGACGGTCTATGACTTCTGTCATCTCGGGCATGCCCGCGTTATGGTAGTTTTCGATACCATTATCCGATACCTGCGATACCGCGGTTTTGACGTCACGTATGTTCGGAATATTACAGATATCGACGATAAGATTATTCAACGGGCGAACGAACTAGGCGAGTCGGTTCAATCACTTACAAATCGCTACATCGATTACATGAACGAGGATCTTGATGCGCTGTCAATTCTCAAACCGAATTTTGAGCCGCGAGCGACGGAATTTATTCCGCAGATCATTGAAATGATCTCGGATCTGATCAAGGAAGGGTATGCCTATCCAGCCGCCAACGGTGACGTGTATTACAGAACCCGACGTTTCAAAAACTACGGAGAGCTGTCTGGTGAACGTCTTGACGACCTTCGGGCTGGCTCGCGCATCGCACCGGATGAGGCCAAGGATGATGTAGTGGACTTTGTGCTTTGGAAGAGCTCAAAACCAAACGAGCCGAAGTGGGAGTCTCCGTGGGGCGACGGGCGGCCCGGCTGGCACATCGAGTGTTCGGTGATGTCTACTAGCTTGCTCGGAAATCATTTTGATATTCATGGCGGTGGCATGGATCTGCTTTTTCCACACCATGAGAATGAAATTGCTCAATCCGAGGCTGCAACAGGCAAAAAGTTCGTCAATTTATGGATGCACAACGGCTTTCTGCAGATCAATGCTGAAAAGATGTCGAAATCCCTCAAGAATTTCCTAACGATTCGGGAAGTTCTAGAGACTGACTCAGATCGAGAGCGCATTGGAGAAGTATTACGGTTCGTTTTCCTGACTAGCCAATATAGAAGTCCGCTGAACTATAGTGATGAGAGCCTGGAGAATGCAAGAATGGGCTTAAGGCGGATTTATTTGTCACTACACAAGGCAGAACAGTTGAGTGATGAACATTCAGTTGAGACTGATGATCAATTTGTTGGGAAATTCCAGGCTGCGATGGATGATGATTTCAATACCTCCGATGCCTTGGCTGTGATATTTGACTGCGTTCGGGAACTGAATCGTGCCGTTGAAGCGAAGAATGTAAAAGTTGCGACTGTTTATAGAAAAACACTGCTTGAAATTGCAGGCTCGCTTGGACTGCTGTCGTTGACTCCTGTGAGATTTCTGGGGGTCGAATCTTCGGGTTCCGATGACGGAACGATTCAGAATATGATCGACCAGCGTGTACAGGCAAGAAGTGAGCGTGAGTGGAAAAGGGCAGACAGAATTCGTGAAGAACTTGCCAGCATGGGTGTAGAAATTGAAGACCGCCCGGATGGAACGACAACCTGGCGAAAAGCCTGAATTCGTTTACATCTGATTCTGAAGGTAATTTGGTAATCCAATTTTCTCGATTAGACCAAGCTGCTGTTCCAGCCAGTAGATGTGATCCATTTCGGTATCGTGCAGCAGCACCTGCAGAATGTCCCGGGTATCATAGTCGTTCTTTTCCTCACACATTTGCATCGTGACTCGGAGAAGTTGGGCTACATCGACTTCAGCTTCGAGATCGTTTCGCAACATAGTCTCAACGTCGTCTCCTACCACAGGATTTTCGCGTTGAGTGAAATCAGGGTCTCCCTCAAGAAACAGCATTCTGTTCATGATGGCATCGATATGCTGTTGTTCCTCCTGCATTTCATGGTCCATTTGTGCATGAAGTTTTGTCAGTCCCCAATCTTGATACTTACGAGAATGCGCGAGGTATTGATCTCTAGCTGCGAGTTCGTAATTGAGTAAATTTTGTAGATTCTTAAGAATTTCTTTGTCGCCCTTCACTGAGTTTCATCCTCTATTTGTGCTTGTGTGTAATTTTCTATTCCCATAGACTCAATCAGCCACTGTTGGGATTCCAGCCAGTCGATGTGCTCTTCTGCTGAATCAAGCGCAGGCATGATCAAGAATCTGCTTTCAAAATCTGTCTGGTTTTCACAAAGTGCTATTGAGTCAAGATATTGCTGTCTCAACGCAATCATCGTCATCAGATCACAACTAATCATCTCTTCGACGGTTTCACCGATAAGAATTTTGCCAATATCCTGTAAATTGGGAAGACCTTGAAGAAACAAAATTCGAGTGATCAGGGAGTCGGCCGTATTCATAGCCCCGATTGATGCTTTGTAATTAAAATTGGCTAAATTGTTTAATCCCCAATTCTTTGATATGCGAGAATGCAAAAACAACTGATTGATCGCAGTAATCTCCAATTTGAGATTCAAATTTAGAGATTGAATAATTTTGGAGTCGCCTTTCAAATTTTTGACCTTTATGCTAGATTGGACTAATTTTTACGCCGAATTTTACGGCAACAGTTGAATACCGTACCTATTTTGCAATGATTGAAGAATCGCAATGCCAAGTTATTCATGAAATTATAAATTCATCCTACACTATTATTTTGTTACCGTGATAGTTTGTGTTTGCAACAATATTTCCGATCATCAGATCAAAAGCGCCATCGTCGAGGGTGTTTGTACTTTCGAGGAACTGCGAATGAAATTGGGTGTTTCTTCAAACTGCGGAATTTGTGCAGATGTCGTGATGGGCTTGCTGGAGCAACGACGGGAAGATAGTCATGAGGATGTACCGGGCAATGATTCCTCCAAGACTCCTTAAATTCTACAAGCCGGATTGAAATTTACTATTTACAACATTTAGAATCAGGCAAGTAAATCTTGTACTTACTACAGTAATAATCTTTATTCACTAAAATTCTTATATGGTTCGTTCTCGCTCTATTTTTGGTGAGTTATCGTTGCCCCTATGTGCTAATTCAGTTGAATTACCAAGTCGATTTACATTGCGGTGATTAGCCTAGTTTTCGCTTGAGGCAGCTGATTGATTTGCCGGAAAAATTCGGTTTCAGTAATTTCAGTTGCCCACTCCATGCGCACCTTAACAAAGTATTTTCTGAACTCTGGTCCTTCACTTTCCTCTAGCCGAACAACAATTGCTCTCAAGCCTGAGAGATGGTTTAAGTCGCGGACATAAGCACTCAATGGACTTTTTAGGCCAGCGTATTGTATTTTCAATATCTCATATAACTCCAAATATTCGATTGCTTGATCTCGACCGAGCAATTTGTTGAGAATTTCACACTGCCGAAACGCTAAAGCACGCTTTCGCTTAGAACGCAATCGACCATACATCTGTCCCATAACGTCACGAAAAAGGCTTTTCTGAAGGTGAACACGGATTTGTTGGACTAGTCTCTCACACTGTAGCGCGATTCCGCGAAGGCCAAATTTAATAAACGAAGTGAGGTCATGGTTGTTCAGCCTCGCTTGACTCAAGCAATCTAGATAAGCATCCTTTTCATCATAATAGTAATTGGACATTGCGATAAAAAGTGAATCCTTCAATCGAGCACGCTGAAGAATAAGAGCCTCAACTGCTCGAGCTGTTCTGCCATTTCCATCCAGAAAAGGATGCATTGCTCCAATGTGGTAATGTAATGCCAACACTTGGATTAAATCATCATGATCTTGGAATTCTCTGTTCACTGACTTTACAAGTAACCGCACAGCGGTCTCACATTCAGACCCGCCTTCAACACCGCGATGCCGTGGTCGACCAAAAGTGACATTTTGTCCAGCTTTACGAAATTCACCAGGCGGGCAGTGGTCGTCGTCACAGCCAGTGACAATTCTTCTATGTATATCTTTAATTAGATTCTCATCAATTGGCACATCTGACGGTAATTCCGCTATCCAGCGATATGTACCGATTGCGGCTCTCGCCTGACGTTGTGACCGACTGAAATACTCACCAGCAGCGATACCCGATACTGCTTCTTCAAACTCATGATCAGTAAATTCAGCACCCTCAATACGAGAAGTACCAGCCACTTCCCTTTTCAATTCCAATTCTTGGAGGGCTTCTGCCCAAGATCGTTGATAAGGTAAGTTTGTAATTGACAAAATCGATGCTTTTGCATTTGTCAATTCTTCAATGACTGCCACAGGGTCATATCTAATCCAATGTTCTGGAATTTTATATTGTACTGTCATTTTATTTTCATTCACTATTGAATTTGTCAATAACATACATAACAATTTGTTTATATGTTGTTTTTGTATTATACATAATTAATATGTTTTGAGTTTATAATTCATTCATTTGTTTTCATTTTAAATTAAATTTGCAAAATCGCTTGGATCGAGGTTTGCCTGTTGAATTGAATTGCAACTGCGCATTCTTGGTAAATCTTCGTTTACGGATAGCCGAATTGGTTGACTCGATCCTCGATTCACTGCCGTTCGATAGATTGCATTTCACTCCACACAATCCTTCGTAGTCTTCAACGACAGTTTTTAGGCAGGGCCACCCGTGAATGTATCTACCGAAAATAGACCTCGCACATGCTCGGTTTCACGATCAACAGACACCTATCGATTCTCATTCATCATATCTGCCAATAATTGCAACCTTTCCAGATTCAATTTGTGACTGGAATCTAATGGACGCTGACTCAGTCCAAATCCAATTGCGTCAGCTTGATCGTCTTGTGAACTTAACAGATAGACAAGTTCCAGCAGTAATGCCTCGAATTGCGGTAGTACGGTGCGAGTAAAACTGGATGAACAAAATCGCAGAATCTTCACACCCACTCCGCATGCAAATTTGGGTTGGCGCAGGCGTTACAATGCGCGTAGTTCACTGGAACGGATTTTCAGTCCCTTCGTCAGGGTAACCGGTTTGAACATCACTACATACGCGGACATAACAAATTAAAATTGTGTGCGGTACTGGCTGCCGCAGTAATGATGGTCATGGCGCTCGGGCTTGTTCACAACGGACGGCAACAGCAGATACATTCATTGGTCAAGCCGGTTGCAGTAGTCGATACCGGCTGATTTCCCACCGTCATATTACTGCCATTCAAGTCATCAGCTCTGCGGCACTGACAGCGATGCAGGTCTGAAATCAACGGTATTCTTTGTTTTTAGGAAATTAATTCTTCAATATGCTGAATTTTCAACTTGTATGACGCATTTTTCATCATTGAGTGGATTTCTTTGTCGAAATTCATTCCTTCAAACTAGTAATATGACTAAAAAAGCCTACAGCGTATATCCCTCACCAAGGATGATTTTAGGTGAAACTCCACTTACCGTAAATCTTGATAGTGTTATAGGGGATAGAGACAAGAGATAGTGCTTGTTGAAACTTTTGCTAACACTTCAGAAATTTTGTTCACACGGTACAATAATGCGTCAAACCATAATCTGAAGCCATCTATTTAGCAGCAGATGAAAATGCTTAGAATACAAAAGGCAAAAACAATCTAATTAATGCGATTCGTTGCCCTTTTCACAATTTTGCTATCAGGCGTGGTCGCAGCGAATGAGACTCCCGCCATCAAATCATTGTCTGTTTCCAACCCATCAAGTTTACTCTTTGTTGGCAACAGTTATCTTTATTACGGCGATAGCCTGCACGACCATTTAAGTCGGATGGTAGAAGCTGCAGGTCTTTATAAAAGAGTGGACCTGAAGTACAGATCGGTAACGATAAATGGTGCAAGACTAGTCCATCACGATGTTGAAAGTTATCTCGAACCTGGTCGAATTGGAGTGGATGTTCCCTTTCGGGTTGTAGTGCTCCAGGGGCACAGTTCAGCGGCACTGTCAGAAGAAAACCACCGACTTTTCGAAACTTCTATAAAACAATACTCGAATTACATTGTAAATGCCGGGGGTGAAGTCGCACTGTATATGACTCCAGCTTATGTGCGCCCCAACGAAAATCAGCGTGATGGGATGATGCGTGATGTTGAACAGTTGTACGTTTCAGTTGGCAATTCTGTTGACGCTTTGGTCATTCCCGTGGGACTTGCATTCGAGGAAGCTTATCGTCGCCGGCCCGATATTCAATTGCATAAGGCATATGACGGGTCTCATCCGGCGTTGCTTGGAACCTATTTGGGTGCGGCTACCGTATTTGCCAGCCTGTATGATCAATCTCCGGTTGGAAATTCTTACGATTATTACGGTGCTATTGACCAAGCAACAGCCCGTTTTTTGCAGGAAGTCGCAAAAGACACTGCGGACAAGTTCTACCAGCGCAATTAAAGTGCTGTCGTTAGCTTTGTTGAACTGAGTAATTTCTCCCTTTCCAGAAAGGATGTTGGTTTCTAGTTAGAGATAAATGAACTAGGTAAATTTTTGTGTAAGGTAAAACACACACTATAATTATTCGTTTAATTCGACCCTGCCTGTGAACAGGGTGTATTGCTCCAGTTGAAAGGAGGATTCGCTGATGGAGTTAACCGGTGCTGACATTCTGGTGCGCTGCCTGAGAGATGAGGGAGTCAAATACATTTTTGGCTATCCTGGCGGTGCTGCTCTTCACATATATGATGCTCTGTACAAACAAGACGACGTACGGCATATTTTGGTGCGTCACGAACAAGGTGCATCTCACGCCGCAGACGGGTACGCGCGAGTAACAGGCAAGCCAGGTGTAGTGCTCGTAACCTCAGGGCCTGGTCTGACGAATACTGTAACCGGAATTGCAACTGCACATATGGATTCGATTCCGATGGTGGTCATCTCTGGGCAGGTTCCCACAAAATTGATCGGAGATGATGCGTTTCAAGAAGTCGATGCGATCGGAATTACTCGCCCTTGCGTGAAGCACAATGTTCTTGTCCGAGATGTTCGTGATCTTGCGACGACTATCAAGCAGGCTTTCTACATTGCAAACACCGGGCGCCCTGGCCCCGTAGTCATCGATGTGCCAAAAGATGTAACCGCTGCAAAAACGGAGTACATTTATCCGCGAACTGTGTCAATGCGATCTTACAACCCGACGGTCAAAGGTCATTCTGGCCAAATCAAGAAAGCGGCAAAATTATTACTGCAAGCCAAGCGGCCGATCATCTATACCGGCGGCGGAGTCACGACAGCAGGCGGTGAGGAACAACTGCGCGAACTTGTGTGGCTGTTGAAGTATCCATGCACCAATACGCTCATGGGGCTCGGTTGCTTTCCTGCGACTGATCCATTGTTTATTGGAATGCTGGGAATGCACGGTACTTATGAAGCCAATATGGCTATGCATGATTGTGATGTGATGCTCGCAGTTGGCGCTCGATTCGATGATCGGATTACGGGTGATTTAGCCAAATTTTCCCCATATGCAAAAATCATTCATGTCGACATCGATCCCGCATCCATTGGCAAGAACGTTACAGTTGAAATTCCGATTGTCGGGGATGCAAAGCAAATTCTCGGTGACCTTGTAAAAGCAGTCCAGAAACTGGATGTGAAATCCAAGGAAAAGGATATTGCGCCCTGGTGGAAACAGATTAATTCCTGGCAAAGCTTTGATAGCTTCAACTATGATCGGAACAGCGATAAAATCAAGCCGCAGTATGTTCTTGAGAAGTTGTACGAGGTGACCAAAGGAGATGCATTTGTCACTTCGGATGTAGGCCAACACCAAATGTGGGCGGCACAGCATTATCGTTTTGATAAACCACGTCGTTGGGTCAACTCAGGCGGCCTCGGAACGATGGGGTTCGGGCTTCCAGCAGCTATGGGCGTCAGTCTAGCCTTTCCAGATTCTGATGTTGTTTGCGTAACGGGCGAAGCCAGCATCATTATGTGCATACAGGAGCTTTCGACTTGCAAACAGTACGATCTGCCAATCAAGATCATTAATCTGAACAATCGCTACATGGGAATGGTCCGGCAGTGGCAGGAGTTTTTCTACGATAAACGCTATTCCCACTCCTACATGGATGCACTGCCTGATTTCGTTGCGCTTGCTGAGAGTTTTGGCCACACTGGAATCAAAGTTGAAAAACCACAAGATGTTGAAGGAGCACTCATTGAAGCTATAAGTAGAAAGAAGGATCTTGTGTTCATGGATTTCATCACCGATCAGGAGGAGAATGTTTTTCCCATGATTGCTGCGGGAGCTGGGCACAATGAGATGCATCTGAGTCCGAAGCCTGATGAGGAAGCGCCTCAGGAAAGGGAGCTTGCATAAGTGGACAAACGCCATATTATTTCCATACTTCTTGAGAATGAACCTGGTGCACTATCACGAGTTGCAGGACTTTTTTCGGCACGCGGCTATAACATCGAAACTTTGACGGTTGCGCCAACAGAAGATCCAACTCTGTCTCGCATGACTATTGTTACAACTGGTTCAGACCATATAGTTGAGCAAATTACCAAGCAGCTCAATAAACTGATTGAAGTAGTCAAATTGCTCGATCTTACGGAAGGGGCTCACATTGAACGCGAATTGATGTTGGTCAAAGTTCAAGCGACAGGAGAGCTTCGGGACGAAGTGAAACGTCTGACCGAAATATTCCGCGGCCGGATTATTGATGTCACGGAATCAATTTATACGATTGAGTTGACGGGGGTAGGTTCCAAACTGGATGCCTTTGTCGAGGCAGTAAGTGTAACTGACATACTTGAACTGGTGCGTTCCGGGGTGTCAGGAATTGCGAGAGGTGAAAGTGCGCTAAACGTACCAACTCAGAATTCAAAGACTACTAAAGCTACATAGGAAAAACGCAATATGAAAGTTTATTACGACGGTGATGCAGATCTTTCAATTATTCAGAGCAAAACTGTTGCTGTAATCGGATTCGGCTCCCAAGGTCATGCACATGCGGGCAATTTGCAGGATAGCGGTGTAGACGTTGTTGTCGGACTCCGATCCGGCTCAGCTTCACGCGCCAAGGCCGAACGAGCAGGAATTGCCACTGCCGACGTCGGTGAAGCCGTTTCCAGCGCGGATGTGATCATGATGCTGGTGCCGGATGAACTTCAGGCATCCCTATATGAATCTGAAATCGCACCGAATCTTAAACCCGGAGCTGCGATTGCTTTTGCACATGGGTTTAATATCCACTTCAAGTTCATTCAGCCAGCAGACGATATTGATACGTTTATGGTTGCACCGAAGGGTCCTGGACATTTGGTGCGCTCCACTTATTCTAACGGCGGCGGCGTTCCGTGCCTTATTGCCATTCATCAGGACGCTTCCGGCGGGACGCGTGACTTAGCCCTGGCTTACGCATCCGCGATCGGCGGTGGAAGAGCGGGCGTCATTGAAACGAGTTTTCGGGAAGAAACGGAAACGGATCTTTTCGGAGAACAGACAGTCCTTTGCGGTGGAGCTACCGCATTGGTCGAGGCTGGCTTTGACACGCTTGTCGAAGCTGGCTATGCACCGGAAATGGCTTATTTTGAATGTCTGCATGAACTGAAACTCATTGTCGACCTGATTTATGAAGGCGGTATCGAGAACATGCGCTACTCTGTTTCAAATACAGCCGAATTTGGCGACCTGACTCGTGGCCCTAGAATTGTTGACGACCGTACCCGTGCGGAAATGCGCAAGATTCTCTCTGAAATTCAGTCCGGCGAATTTGCTCGGGAATGGATGAACGAGAGTAGGAGCGGCAGTAAGAACTTCAATTCGTTGCGAAAGGCATCTGCCGGTCGCAAGATTGAGGAAGTTGGCTCATCGTTACGTGGAATGATGCCTTGGATATCCGCCGGAAGGCTTGTAGATCGAGATATCAACTAGCGATGCATCTTGCGCGCGAAGGGCGTTACTTTACTATTACTGGAATACTGATTGCGATCATTGTTCAGATATTTGCAGGGGGATTGTGGGCAATTCCATTTTGGATTCTCGCATTGTTCATTTTGCAGTTCTTTCGCGACCCGGTCCGACAGATACCATCTGCAAACAACATCATCGTGTCGCCAGCCGATGGAAAAGTGATCGCAGTTGGAAAATCCAAGGATCCTGTCTCTGGAACGGAAGCAACAAGAATTGCAATTTTCCTAAATGTGTTTTCAGTTCATGCGACTCGAATTCCAGTTGCAGGCAACATTCTGAAGCAGGAATATCGATCAGGGAAATTTCTGAACGCCGCGGTTGACAAGTCATCGGAGGAAAACGAACGAAATTTGCTTGTGATTCGTACCAGTGATTCTCGTGAGGTGACCTGTATTCAGATTGCCGGCCTCATTGCTCGAAGAATCTTGTGTTACGTCATGGAAGGTGAAAGCGTAGAGTTAGGGCAGAGATACGGTTTCATACGATTTGGCTCCCGGGTGGAGCTATTCGTACCTGCCGATTACAAAATATCCGTAAGTGTTGGTGACAAGGTCAAAGGTGGTTCCGATATCATCGGCCTGACAGCGTGAAATCTGTCCAAAATCGAATGAATTTGTCGCATCAGTTGCAAATTTGACAGTCTTTCAGATTACCAGTAATCCTGAAAATCTAACAAGTCGTTTTTGTGCGAAGTGATTCAATCAGAGCACTTCGCTACCCTTGATGCTAGAATATATCTGCATTCTTGACTCAATCAGAGAAATCAGGTTAGATCGGATATTGCCGATTTTCGAGTTTTTCTGCCCAAAGGTTTGATTTATGCAGCTGAATCAAAGAAAAATTTCCAAAGTTCAAAGGGTTCAAAGAAAACGTCGAGGAATCTACATACTCCCGAATCTATTGACGACAGGTGCCCTGTTTTTTGGTTTCTTTTCAATCATTCAGGCGGCTCTAGGCAAATTTGAAGTCGCAGCCGTGGCAATACTTATTGCGACGGTGCTTGATGGGCTCGATGGCCGCGTCGCAAGATTGACGAATACTTCGAGTGATTTTGGTAAAGAATACGACAGTTTGTCGGATGTCATTTGTTTTGGACTTGCTCCAGCACTGGTGGTGTTCGATTGGTCGCTTTCCTCACTTGGCAAAGTGGGGTGGCTTTGTGCCTTTCTATATGTATCTGCTACCGCATTGCGTCTCGCACGATTTAATACCCACTCCGCTCCAAATCCAGGATATTTTCAGGGATTGCCTTGCCCGATGGCAGCAGCTTTTTTGGTTACATGGATGTGGGTTGTTATTGCAACAGAAAATGTCCAATTGCCCTATATGCGAGAGATTACGACCGCGATCGTGGTAATTCTTGCGCTCGCGATGGTTAGCGCAATTCCTTTCTTCAGTTTTAAAAACATTGGCGTCAAAGGTCGAATTCCCTTTGTCGCGAGCATTGCAATGGTATTCGGAATTGCTCTGATTTCATTTGATCCTCCAAGAGTCCTGTTTGCATTGTGTGTACTTTACCTTGTGAGTGGTCCTTTTATTTGGCTGAGTAAACGTGTCAAGAATCCGTCTAAACGCGTTGCAAAGAAAGATGAACTGGAACCCCGAGTCGACCCAGAAAACTGATTGTCAGCGCTTCGATTTAATTCGGCAATTACCACACAAAAAATTTTCTGTGGATTCTACTATTGATTTAATTTTCGAGTTGATATATAAGAACTCTTTGAAATGAAAATCGAATCCAACATATCTGCTGCAATAGATTTGCAGTCTTCGCTAGGCCTTCTCCTGCTATTGCTGCGCCAGTAGGCGCAGTACACATTTCTTAAAAATTCTTTTCTTCACCTGCAACATTACTTGATGTGGTGTTGTGAATTTTGAATTTAAAATTGTTGGGTCTTTCCAATGTCTGATCGATTGATTATTTTTGATACTACTTTGCGTGACGGGGAACAAAGTCCCGGAGCGTCCATGAATTCCGAAGAGAAACTTGCGATTGCCAAGCTACTAGAAAAAATGCGAGTGGATGTAATCGAGGCAGGTTTTCCAGCCGCCAGTCCAGGAGACTTTGAAGCTGTTAGACAGGTTGCGCAGGAAATTTCAGATAGCACTGTCTGTGCCCTGGCAAGGGCTGTCGAGGGTGATCTGGAAAGAGCCGCAAAAGCAGTAGAGCCGGCGCGGTCTGGTCGCATTCATACTTTTATTGCCACTTCTCCAATTCATATGCGTGAGAAACTTCGCATGAGCGAGGAGCAAGTGCTCGAACGAGCAGTTTGGGCAGTTCGAACGGCAAGAAACCATTCCGATGACGTAGAATTTTCCCCAGAAGATGCTGGGCGGTCAGAATTTGATTTCTTGTGCAGAATCATCGAAGCGACAATCGATGCCGGCGCACGTACCATCAACATTCCGGATACAGTAGGCTATAACATGCCCGATCAGTTCGGAAGCCTCATTGAGCGGTTGATGGAGACAATACCGAATTCGGACAAGGCGATATTTTCAGTGCACTGTCACAATGATCTAGGAGTCGCAGTCGCAAATTCTTTAGCAGCTGTGCAGAGAGGTGCAAGACAGGTGGAGTGCACTATAAACGGCCTAGGAGAAAGAGCTGGAAATGCTTCGCTTGAAGAAATCGTGATGGCGGTAAGAACCAGGCAGGACATTTTTGATTGCGACACTGCTATAGACACAACTCAGATTGTTCCTGCAAGTCGTCTCGTTTCGAGTGTGACTGGATTTCCGGTACAACCCAACAAGGCAATTGTTGGTGCAAACGCGTTTGCACATGAATCTGGCATACACCAGGATGGTGTGATCAAGAAGAGGGAAACCTACGAGATCATGAGAGCACAGGACGTGGGTTGGAGTACAAATAGAATGGTTCTGGGAAAACATTCCGGTCGCCACGCATTCCAGCAGCGAGTGGGCGAGCTTGGATTTGAGTTTGAAACAGAAGAGGATCTGAAATCAGCATTTAAAAATTTCAAGGATCTCGCCGACAGAAAGCATGAAATTTTCGATGATGACTTGATTGGTTTGATTGCGGAATCCGAGCTGCAGCATGGCAGCGAGAAAATCGAACTGGACATGCTTCAGGTTTGTTCCCATACCGGTATCAGGCCGACTGCGAAAATTACACTGAAAATTGACGGTAATCCGGTCAATGCGTCTGCGGTAGGCAACGGACCTGTTGATGCATCTTTTCAGGCAGTGAAATCCCTGATTGATCGAGACCCCAGTCTTGAGTTGTATTCGGTAAACAGTATTACGAGTGGAACGGATGCGCAGGGAGAAGTAAGTGTACGGCTTAGAGAAAATGGCCGTGTGGTCAATGGACATGGAGCGGACACCGATATTGTGATCGCATCCGTAAAGGCGTATATCAATGCTATTAACCGACTTGAATCATCTCAACGCACGCATCCGCAGAAAGATTCGATGATCTGAGTCAACATTATGACTGGGGACGAGTATCTGAAAGCGCTGGGTGTGGAGGTCTGGAAACTACGAAATTCTGACTCTACAATTCAGACTGAGTTCCCGGATGTAGCGGTTGAGCAAAAGTATGTGGATGTCTCTACACGAGAAAACTTAACTTCCGACATTGACCAGATGAATATTTCGGCACTTCGCTCAGTAGTGGCTGAATGCCAGAAATGTCAGTTGAGCGAGTCCCGTACCAACACAGTATTCGGTTCAGGATCGGAGAGTGCTGATCTTATGTTTATCGGAGAAGCTCCCGGTGCTGACGAAGATCAGCAGGGGCTTCCTTTCGTCGGCAGGGCTGGCCATTTGTTGACGTCAATGATTGTTGCCCTTGGCTATGATCGAAAAGACGTTTACATATCCAATGTGGTGAAATGTCGACCCCCCAGAAATCGAGATCCACACCCCCAAGAAGCCAAGGAATGTTCACAGTACTTGCGGCGCCAAATTCAGATTATTTCGCCCAAAGTGATTGTTGCGCTCGGCCGAGTTAGTGCTCAGTTGCTGATCGATACAGAACTTCCGCTTGCCAGATTACGAGGAAATTCGTTCAAATATCTGGATACTGAGGTGGACCTAGTTGTTACCTATCATCCAGCGTATTTGCTTAGAAAGCCTTCTGAAAAAGTAAAATCCTGGGAAGATTTCTGGAATGTTCACCAACTGATGAAAGCATAATAATCAAGACGAATCAATAACTTGAATGGAATTATTTCCGCTGAATAGAAACTGGTTCGCAGTATTCGGCATCTTTCCAGTCGCAAGAAGAAAGGCGAGAAATCAGGAAGGAGAGCAGCTTGCGTAAGTAGTAGCACAGAGGAATGTTGTTGACGATCTGGAGCTGAGTTTGACGTCAAAATACCATCGGCTTTGTCTGCCAATGATATGAAAGCGCTCAACTAAGAAGAAAGAGTCCCCAATAAGGAGTCATTGAGATACTTCAGAGGGAATTCGGCAAATATCCTTCGGAATGCGTGGTCTATCGTTCACCACGCAAGAAATTGTTGTGATCCATTCAGAGCAATTTATTGGATGAGACGGATTGCCTCTATCGCAGTCATCTAGTTGATATAAACAACGATACTCTGTCCTGGCTGGATGTAAGTGTCACCGTCAATATCGTTCCAAATCAACAGATTGGTCACATTTACCTGATAGAGCCGTGCAATTCTCCACAGTGATTCACCTAGTCTTACTTTGTGAACATATCTTGTCCCACTAGCCAAGTTGTAGCCTGCGGCTGGAGTGCTTGCAAATTGACCGATAGTGTTAGGAATTGGTATACGGAGTTTCTGGCCGACTCGAATTAAATCTGAATTTAGCGAATTGGCGGTGCGCAAATTTGCTACTGACACGTTATACCTTTGGGCGATTGTCCCCAGCACATCACCTCGTTGAACTTGATGGATGAACTGCCTGCCAGCTTTATTATCTTGGCTAATGAATCCAGCATGATGATTGATGGAAGATGGATTCGGAACGCGAATTACTTCGCCGATACGAATCAAATCTGAATTCATTGAATTAATTGATTTAATGGACGCTACTGACACGTTGTACCTTTGAGCTATGGTACCCAACACATCGCCAGGCTTGACCTGATACATCGCAGTGACTACGGCATGAGAAGGATGCAAGTCGGATATCCAATTCACAACGCGATCATATTTGTCCGATGGAACCAGAATACGATGCGGTCCGCCGGGGGGCGTAACGGATCTACGCAATCCTGGATTTAATTGTTCCAGTTCATAATTCTGAATTTCAGTCCAATACGCCAGAATTGCCAAATCTACCTGAAAGTTGAATTGAACAATTTCAAAAGCTGGCTCGCTCGATAATTTAGGAAGATCAATCCTGTATGCTTCAGGGTTCGAAATAATGTTTTTGACAGCGATCAGTTTAGGAACGAAATTGCGAGTTTCTTGCTTTAGTTTCAGATCACTGTATCGGGTTGATTTGTTTTGATTCTGATTTTTGCGAATAGCTCGGTGAATGCCATTCTCTCCAGCGTTGTAGGCTGCTAGTGCCAGAGTCCAGTCGTTATCAAACATCAAGTACAGATGGTTCAGGTAGTCCAATGCCGCTGCGGTTGACGCGATAATATCTCTTCGGCCTTCGTACCACCAATTCTGTTTCAAACCATACTGCTTTCCAGTGAAAGGCATGAACTGCCACAGCCCAACAGCTCCTGCTCGAGAGCGGGCTCTAGGGTTGTAAGCGCTTTCGATGATCGGTAGGAGAGCAATCTCTGACGGCATTCCTATGCTGTCAACTTTCTGGTAAATGTAGGGAAGATAGATGCTGGCTCGTTTTAATATGCGTTCGAAATATTCGGGTTGCTCGCTATAAAATTTCACATGTTTGCGGACGAGCTTGTTGTCCATTTCAGGAAAACCAAAATCATCGCGGATTTTCTGCCACAGGTCTTCAGAATGATTTTCCGTTTCAATTCTCTGTGTACTGATCTCGATGGTTCTTGGAGCGATTGAATTGTTTACAGTGTCTCCAGAAGCTGCTGTTGATCGAATAGTGTTTTTATTGTTGCCCTTGTTTTCGTAATAGTTCAACTCAGATGGACTGAATTGATTTACCCTTGAATTCCAACGCGGCTGAGGAATGCGTGGGTCTGGCAAGTCCAGTGCATAGTCCCATTCACTGTTCGCGGCAGCTACCGGCACGACTTTCAGAGCTGGCGTCAGCGTGAATGCGATAATAGGGTCGGAGAACTGATTTGGCTGCAAATAGAAAATGGCAAATAGTCCTGCGGCAGCCACAGCAACTGTTCCAGCTGTGAGCGAACGAGATGGTGTTAAAGTCAAAAGTTTGGGTGACGACATAATCGCTCAATGGGATGTATTATTCTTGTAGCAAAAATCTACAGGATTCCCAATATTAAATTTTTAGAACCAATAGTGTATACCAAATTGGATTATATAGATTGCTTGTTAATGTGCAAAAACTAAGATAATTGTGAAAAAATGAAATCAACCGGCAGTGATGGATTCGATTCAAACTTTTGGTGGTATTCATCGCCACTTGGTGAGGCAATGATCGAATCAGGGGTGGAATGTATTCGAAGAATTCTTCCCAATCAATATTTTCGAGTGATGTTGCAGGTAGCAGGCCCCCCCGATCATCGATATTTGGATCTGACTGAATCAGAAATTCGATATAGAATTGGCAATACCGTGGATTCCTGTAAGACAACCAGTATAGTAGCCGAAGCGGAGTGGTTGCCATTTGCCGCAAATTCGGTGGACTTGCTGATACTACCTCATGTCCTTGAATTTAGCCAGAAACCACATGATATTCTACGTGAAGTGTCGCAATGTATAGTACCAGAAGGAATTCTAGTGATTGCCGGGTTTAATCCTCGAAGCATGTTGGGAATGGCAAGTAAAGTAACAGGACTGACGGGTGCGATGCTTCAAGACACTCGGATCTATTCAGTAATTCGAATACGTGACTGGTTGTCGTTATTGGGATTTGAGCCTGTGGCGGGGGAATTTGAGTTTTTCCGACCGCCAGCAGTGCAGGCAAGTCGTCTTCGGAGATTAAAAAAATTGGAGCTTGCGGGGGCCCGCTGGTGGCCTGGATTTGGATCTATATATATTTTGATTGTGCGCAAGAAAATGTTGGGTAGCAGCATGAACGGCACTCTGATGGAACGCACTTTTCGAAAACGAAGAAGGGTGCTGCAACCTCTCGGTGGGCAATGTAGAGGCTTGAAACTGGAAAATTGAATTGACTGAACCGAAAATAGACACCCCTCCGAAACAGTTGATAATCTACACCGATGGGGCTTGTTCTGGGAATCCGGGACCTGGAGGCTGGGGTGCAGTATTGCTTTGGAATGGGCACAAGCATGAAATTTCAGGAGGTGACGCTCGCACGACCAACAACAGAATGGAATTGACTGGGGCAATAAAAGCTTTGCAGGCACTCAAGAGAAGCAGTGCAGTGATTATTTATACGGATTCGACCTACGTGAAAAACGGCATTTCAGTATGGATCAACCAGTGGAAGCGCAACAACTGGAAACGCAACAAGAAAGATCTTGTTAAAAATGTGGATTTATGGCAGGAGTTGGATAGATTGAATTCTAAACACCAAGTGACTTGGATGTGGGTAAAAGGGCACAGTGGCGATGAGTGGAACGAACGAGCGGACGAATTGGCTCGAAACGCAATACCGAGTAGAGGCACAAAAATTTGAGACAAGTCGTTCTTGATACTGAAACAACAGGCTTGGATGTCAGTGAAGGACATCGAGTCATTGAGGTTGCTTGCATAGAGTTAAACGATCGAACTCGTACGGGAAGGGAATTTCACGAATTTGTCAATCCAGAGCGCGAAGTCGAGCGAGAGGCCTTGCAAATTCACGGCCTTGACAGCGAGTTCTTGATGACAAAACCGAAATTCAGGGATATTGCTCTTGAACTTTTCAATTTCATCAAGGGAGCGACACTGATAATTCACAACGCTTCCTTTGACCTGGCATTTCTAAACAATGAATTCAGTTTGGCTGAGACGCAGTTTCCTGAGATTGAATCGGTTTGCAGCATAGAAGATACGCTGGAAATCGCCAGGCAAATGCGCCCAGGTCGCCGTAACAGCCTTGATGCACTTGCAAACGAATATAGCGTTGATATATCTCAGAGGACGACTCATGGTGCATTGCTAGATGCAAGTATTCTGGTAGACGTCTATCGCGCGCTGACGGGTGGACAGACGGCATTCGAGTTTGACGATACTGTGGGTTATGGTGCAGGCTCAAGCGGAGAAGCTGGTCAAACCAGGTTGAGTAAACCAATCGACGTAGTCGTATTGCGGACGACTGAAGAGGAACTTGAATTGCACGAGCGATGGCTGGATTATCTTGACCAGCAGTCAGAGAGCGGTAGCATTTGGAGGAAGATTGAAAAATCTGAAATTCAGTAAAATTAACTGCCGACAGAGATGACTGATTTGCGGACGCTAACAACATTGACTCGTCACTGAGTCGGTCTTCAGGAAACAAAAATTATGCTTTGGATTGTCATTCAGATCGCGATCGGTGGTGCTTTAGGTGCAGTGGGCCGTTTCTTTACAGGCGTTGCATTTGCTTGAGTGCTGGGAACGGATTTTCCCTACGGAACATTGACTATTAATGTTGTTGGGTCGTTTCTAGTTGGAATTGTGTTCGTCGTTCTCGGCGGGTTGAATGGTGAAACCGGGCGTCATGCCCCCTTGCTGATGACTGGATTTTTAGGTGGATTCACTACATTCTCCGCCTATTCGCTGGATGGATGGCTGTTGTTCCAGCAAGGTCGCGTTTCAGAGGCGGTGACTTATGCTGTAGGGTCGGCGATTCTTTCGATTCTGGCAGTGTTTGCGGGCATTGCATTGGCGAGGCAGCTTCACGGTTAATCCAAAACCACTTAAGTGCCAAACAAGTAAACCAGGAATATCGCGAACAGCACGACGACTGATACAACCATCATATCGACTGTCCACTCCTTTGCCATTCTGGAAGATTCACCGGTCGTCAACTTAATCAGATGAAACATTCGTTTGATTACTCCAAGCAAATTTCCATAAGTCGACTGGATCACCGATTCAACAACACCAGCAGTGCCTCGATAAACTTTAAGCAAGCCTTTGCGATATACCCACTCCGCGTCTATGTTCACACTGCGCAACTCAGGCGGGTAAATGCCAGACAACTTGAGCCATACGAAGGCGAGGGCAGAAAACAGTAACAGTTGAATTTGTGCGAGGACATGCGTACTATCGTAGGCACTGTAGTCTGTATCGTAAGGAAGCAGGCTATACAACGCGCTTGGAAAACTGCCAATTCCTATGCAAAGCGCGGCAGCAATTCCCATTGCAACCAGCATGCTTGCAGGCGCCTCTCTAACCCTTATTCCCGAATCGTGGGCGAAAAATGCAAAGAAAGGAATCTTGATACCTGCATGATGAAACACACCCGCTGAAGCGAATAGCAGTGCAATCCAGATGATCCAGTATCCTTCCTCCAATGCCGCTGACATCACCATGGACTTGCTGACAAATCCGCTGAACAAAGGAAAAGCCGATATGGATGCAGCGCCAACAATACACAGAGCTGCAGTTTTAGGCATGGACTTGTACAAGCCGCCTAGATCCGAGCCGTTCATTTTTCCGGTGCGATACAGAACCGCTCCCATGGACATCATCAATAGTCCCTTGAATATGACATCATTAAATGCATGCGCTGTTGCACCATTGATTGCAAGCTCCGTTCCGATTCCGATGCCGCATACCATGAATCCAATCTGGTTAATCATGCTGTAAGCCAGAACTCGCCTCAAGTCATTTTCGATCACTGCATAGAAGATTGGAAAGCAGGTCATGATTGCACCGATATAGATCAACATTTCCGTACCTGCAAATCCTCTTGCCAAAGCATAAACCGCAACTTTAGTTGTAAAAGCACTCAGGAAAACTGTTCCTTCGGGTGTGGATTCGGGATAGGCGTCCGTAAGCCAGTTGTGAAGCAGCGGGAATGCGCACTTGATGCCAAAAGCGAGAAAGATCAACAGCGAGGCCATACCGGACAATCCCATGTGGGTGAATTCCAGGCTGCCGGTTTCACCGTAGTGCATGACGGAACCGGCAAGAAGCATCAAACCGGAGATGATTTGGATGATCAGATAACGAATCCCCGCCTGTGTCGATTTGGTAGACCCTCTGCAAAAAATCAGATAGGCGGACGAGAAAGCCATTAACTCCCAGAACAGAAACAGCGTAATCAAGTCGCCACAGAATACAGCGCCGACTGCACTTCCGGCATACACCAATGAGGCGGATTTAAACAAAGGATCTCCGAGTCGCCAAGCAAATATGCCGCCGAGAACTGCTGCGATGTGAAATACGTACGCGAATACCAGACTGAGTCGGTCAGGCCGGTGAATGATAAGATTCAGTCCGGCGATGGAAATTTCGATCAGCGAATCTGCCGAACTCGAGAGGACCAGCAGCGCGCTTACCAGAGGTATGACAATGCACCACAGAGCGAGCAATTGTCTTCTCAGGAACAGCGCACCGATTGCTCCAGCGAAGAAGATAGCAAATGAAGGGATTTCAGTTACGATCATAGTAGTCTTCGCTACGCATGAGAGGTTTTCGCATCCACTTTGCGACTACGACAAGTATTACGCATGCTACAAAGCCAAACACACAGTAGAAGAATATCCAATGCTCCCATGGGTGGGTGACATGCCGGTGAATCAGAAAGTCCAGACCGGCTGATAAGATGCATGCAATGTAAAACCATCGCAGTATCCGTCGCAGGCCCGTTGCCTGTGGGAGTTGGCTTTCTTTATGCTGTTCTGAATTCATAGTCACTTGGACGGAACTGTGTCTACAGCCATTTGCATGAGATTAAACGCAAAGTCCGGTGCTACAAACAGAACAATGCAGCCAACTGCGCAGATAATCATTGCAATTCGAATAGTCAACGGCGCTTCGCTGACCGTTACACTTTCGTTATTTGACGAGTAGAAAGCGCGAATTGCAACGGGTAGCAGATAGGCGGCACTGAGCAGCGATCCAACGATCAGTGCGACTAGAAGCAACCAGTCTTCCGCATATACAGTCCCCAGTAACAGATACCATTTGCTCCACATTCCACCAGTTGGTGGTGCTCCGACTATAGCAATACAGCCGATGAGAAATGCAGTCATGGTAACAGGCATACGACGACCGATTCCGCGCATCTGGCTGATTTCAGTTTTGTGTGTTGCAACCAGGATTGCGCCGGCACCGAAGAACAATGTGATTTTGCCGAATCCGTGCATCAGCATGTGCATTCCTCCACCGATCACTCCCCATGAATTTGCCACCAGTGCACCGAGCACAATGTAGGAGAGCTGACCGATTGTCGAATAAGCGAGACGCGCCTTGAGATTGTCCTTGCGTAGAGCGATGATGGCGGTCGCAATGATGGTAAAAGCAGCGACATAAGCAAGAAAACGTTGCGTAGCCAGTTGATGAACTAGATCAAGCCCAAATATATACACCGAAATCTTTAATATGGAGAAAACACCTGCTTTGACAACAGCAACGGCATGTAGCAATGCACTGACGGGAGTCGGAGCCACCATCGCTGACGGCAGCCATCGGTGAAACGGCATGAGTGCAGCCTTGCCAATTCCAAATACATACAGTGCAAGAAGTATGCCCAGAACCGTATGACTGGTTCCATCGTCGAAAATGCCTCCGGCTCTGAAGTCCAGTGTTCCTGTGAGTTTCCATGTCCATATCAGTGCGAAAAGAAACATGCCAACAGAAGTTCCGAGAAGCAAGAACAGATAAATTCGTCCAGCTTTTCTGGCCTTGTCATCTCCTGCGTGCGTAACCAAGGGAAACGTTGAAAGCGTCAGCATTTCGTAAAACAGGAATAGCGTAAAACCGTTGGCAGCGAATGCAACGCCCAAAGCGCTTGCAATCGCAATTGCAAAAAATACATAGAAGCGAGTCTGGTTCTGTTCGTGATGGCCTCTCATGTATCCGATTGAGTAAATTGAGGTAACAATCCACAGAAAACTTGCCATGAGGGCAAACAGTGTTCCAATCGGTTCGGCTTGCAGAGTGATTGAAATACCTGGAAAAGGCTCAATGAGCGTAAGTTCCGGCGTCAATCCCGACGCGACAGGCTGGTAAACAAGCAAAACCAACAAGAAAGTAATGATCGAAGCCGTAATGGTTGCTGTTTCTCGTAAATTTGGTTTCTGGTTCAACAGGCGGATTGCTACAGTGGCCACAAGCGGCACCAGTATCGAGAGAATCAGAGCATGCTGCGCTGAGATCATGATGGCAGTCCGAGTAAAGCACTAGTTGCACGCACTGCCTGCGAGCCGGTAAGTTGTACGTTTACACCGAAATAAATATTTGCCAGCACCAGAATCCATGTAGGAATCAGTAAGGAGAGTGGAGCTTCTTGTCGTTCAATGGGTATGCTCTGATCTTTTCGGAAATATGCGAGTTCTACAATTTTCCATACGTAGGCTGCAGTGACAAGCGAGCCGATCAGGATGAGGCTGGCAAGCCACCAGTACTGTTGTTCAAGTGCGGCAGATACAAGGTACCATTTGCTGACAAAACCAGTTGTGAAAGGCACGCCGATCAAGCTGAGGCCGCCAATCAGAATGGCCGCCATGGTCCAAGGCATTCGACGCCCAGCATTTTGCAGCGAAGCGGTGCTCGTTGCACCTGTGACATAACAGAGCCCGCCGATTGCCATGAAGATAGCCGTCTTCATGAGTGCATGATTAAACAAATGGAGGAAAGTTGCAGCGACCCCTGAGGTTGTCGCAAGTCCGAGTCCAATCGCCATATATCCGATTTGCCCAATACTGGACCAAGCAAATAGTCGTTTTAGATTGTCCTGGAAAATTGCAATTGTCGAGGCAACCAAAGCGCCAAGTATTCCGATCCCTAGAATGATCGCATACGCCGATGTCGCCTCGGTAAAGTATCCGGCAGGAAAAACCGTGAACATCAATCTGGCAAATACGTACACCGCTGCCTTGGTTGCCGTTCCTGCCAAGAATGCGGTGACTGCATTGGGCGCATAGGTATAAGCATTCGGAAGCCAGTTGTGAAGCGGAAAAAGCGCCATTTTTATTCCAAGTCCGATTACGATAAAGCCGAATGCAACCAATGTGGTTCTATGATTCAGAAGCTCAGGGAGTCGCTCAGCCAAGTCGGCCATGTTCAGAGTGCCTGTCAGCGCGTAGAGCAACCCTACACCAATAAGGTAAAAGGTTGCAGCGATCGTTCCCATGATCAGGTAACGCAAAGCTGCCGTAAGACAGCGTCTATCGGTACCGAAACTGATCAGAATGTACGAAGACAGCGAGGAGATTTCCAAAAATACGAAAACGTTGAAGACATCTCCCGATATGGTGATACCGCACAATCCAGTGAAGCACAGAATCCACGCTGTGTAGAACCAACTCCTGCGCTCTTCCGGAATTTCAGACTCAACACCATCTCGGGCGTAGATGGTTCCCGCCAGATATATGATGCTGATGATGAGCAGAACAAAGGCATTGGCGCTATCAATCCGGTACTCAATACCCCACGGTGCTGCCCATCCTCCGAGTGCATAAATGATTTCGCCGGCGGATTCTACCTGCATCAGGATGGCAATTGAATTACCTGCACAAACAAGACCGACCAGTAGTGCAAGTACCCATGCAATGCGCTGCAGCTGGATGATTGCGCAAAGTGGCGCGGCAAGCAGAGGAATTACGATCTGCAGTGCGCTGAGATGGTGAGAGAGCACTAGTTATCCTGTGAGGTTTCTTGTACGTCGTGATCGTCAATGGTGCCAAATGCTGACCGAATCCGAATGATCAGCGCCAGTCCGAGTGCTGTTGTGGCAACCCCTACGACAATCGCGGTCAGTATGAGGACGTGAGGAAGAGGATTGGAGTAAGTCTCAGGTTGCCCGGTAATAATAGGTGCCGTTCCGCCGCTAACCTTGCCGATGCTGATGTAGAGAATAAAAACCGAGGTCTGGAAAATATTAAGTCCGATAATTTTCTTTACGTAGTTGTTAGCGGCAATTACGATGTAAAGCCCGGTCATCATCAATCCAATGACGATCCAGTAGTTGAATGATCCGAATTCAAACACAGTGCCCATTCAGTTGTTCTCCGGACCGTCAGGATGCTGGTACATGGAGTAACTGAAAAATAGGCTGATCATGACTGATGCGACGGTTATGCCAACTCCGAGTTCGATCAGCAAAATTCCAATATGCTGCCCTGCGACGGGGTCGGACAGCAAAACGTTGTAATTTAGAAACTCGCCCCCTAGAAGCATTCCTGCAACTCCAACGCATGTATAAAGCAACACACCGACCGCAGCCAAGGTATGTACCAGTTTAATGGGGACAACTTGCAAGGCCATTTCCTTGCCCAAAATGATTCCATAGAGTATGACGCCTGCACCGAAAATAACACCTGCTTGAAATCCGCCCCCTGGCCCATAGTCACCATGAAACTGAACATATAGAGCGAACAGCATGATGAACGGAATCAGCATTTTTGCAATTAAGTGCAGTACGATGTGCTGTTTCATCAGACTAATTCTTTTTCCTGCGTCGCCTGCTGCCAAGCAGCGAGATTACGCCGATTCCAGCTGTGAAGATCACGACAACTTCACCCAAGGTGTCGTAACCTCTGTAACTGGCTAGAACGGATGTGACCACATTCGGTATGCCAGTCTCGTGAGAAGACTGTTCTAAATAGTAGGGCGCAACATGCTGATTTGCTGGAGCCGCAGGGTCGGCATATCGCGGCATATCGATCGTTCCCCATAGCAGTACTGCTCCAAGTCCAACGGACGAGCATAGGGCTAGGAGCGGTTTACGAGGATGAGTGATTTCAATTCGAGAACCTGTCAGTGACAGAGCGCTGAGCATTAGAATGGTCGAAATGCAGGTGCCCACGGCGGCTTCAGTAAAAGCTACGTCAACGGCATCCAGTACAACGAACAGACTGGCACTTAACAAACTGTAAATCCCGTACAGCATAACTGCCCCAAACAGAATCGTCATGCGGGAAATAACAATTGCGGTTGCCAGCATAAATGCGAGCAAGGCAAAATTGAGTGTTAGTTCGATGACTGATGACCTCCCTGTTGTAAAGGAGATAAGCTGCCATGAAGCGCTGCTTTCGCCAGAGCATGAGACGCCGTTGGACTGGTAAGCAGCATTAGCGTCAGAATGATCAGCAATTTCACAGAAACTAGGCTCAAACCCGCTTCAATGAACAATCCGACGAACAGCAATCCTATGCCGGCTGTATCCGTGACACCTGCAGCATGCACTCTGGAAAAAAATTCAGGAAATCGAACAACGCCGATACTCCCGATCAACATGATTAGAGCACCTGTAATCAGGAAAACTTCTCGCAGAATAAAGGCCAGCAGTTCCACTATTTCTTTTCATCCTCTGGTTGCTGCCCGACATGTCCTAGGTCTCCGTACTCAAAAAACTTGAGTACAGCGATAGTGGCGATGAAGTTGCACAAAGCGTAGACCAATGCAATGTCGAGAAAATCGGGCCGCTCTGTAAGAAATCCATAGAGGGCAATAATAAGCACAGTCTTAGTGCCAAAATTGTTTGCCGCAAGTAGTCGATCATAGATTGTGGGTCCAATAAATGCTCTTGTAAGCAAAAGTACCATCCCGATCAGAATGGCGATCATGGCGGCTGCAATCATCATTTGTCAGGTTGTTTACGTATCGAAATCATACGAATGCGATTGGCCATTTCACCTTGTCGCAAGGAGTCCAGAAGATCGCTTCGTATGGTGTGAACTTCCAGCCAGGAATCGGAAACTTCAAGGGTGAGGGTTCCAGGAGTCAGTGTGATTGAATTGGCATAAATCACCTTTTCCATGTCACTCATTCCTTCTGCTGGAAGGCGCTCCACTGCTGGATTCAACTTAATCTTAGGAGAAAGGATCATTCGAGCGACTATCACGCTCGACACGATGATTTCCTTTGCCAGCCAAATGTAGTACGGAATGATTCTCAGCGAAACCAGTCGAATTTGGTGACCTTCGAGATCAACAATATCCATCCGTCTCGAAATCAGGCCTACCCAAATGCAGCAAAATGCGCCGAGACATAGCAGTAAGGCTGTGTAGTGGCCAGAAAGTGCCAGCCAGAATATCGCTAGAAACATAATTGTAGTAATAAAGTACTTCATTTGTTTCTATGCAACAAGTATCTGATAGTTTGCTCGTAATTGGAAAACGCTGATTTATTTCTGAAAATTCAGTAATTACTTTAGTGTTTCAAAGGGTGATTTTGAACCAGCTCTTAACTGTCAATTGAATAGTCGATTTCAATTTTAGAGAATTTTATGTTTTGTGGGTAACAATTTATTGAGCAAGGGATTTTGAGTATAGAGATGCCTACAAAATTGAACCACAATTGTGCAAGTTCTTTGGTGTCGAATCGAATTGAGACTGTTATGGTGTTTTTGTCAATGTTTACGCAATTTTATGAGATGCACGTGCCGCAATACCTGCAATTTTATCCAAGTTGCTTTCAATCTCCGGGCTGTTTTCACTAGACTCAAATTCAGCCAGTTCACAAAAGTTATTCTTGTTCATCAAATTAGGAAGACTGAGTATTTTGAAGTAAATTTTGAAGAGTGGAGTGAGAAAATCGTCACTTACCTTTGCCTCATCATCCCATGGAGACCTCGATTTCAGCGTTTCATGGCTCCAACTCTTGAACTTGCGAATAGTTAGCTCAGTCAGCACTAGAGAACTCCATAGATTTAACTTTCGGCAGTTTCTAGAACTGGCCTATCAATTCTTTTTGCCACAGTACGATACAAGTATTCATTCAGTATAGAAAAATTTTTATTGGTAGTAACGTGGCTCATTGTGTATTTTCTATAATTGGATACTACTACATCTAAAAAGCTGTAAATTTAAACAGATAAATCCTAAATTTAAACACGAATATCGCTTTACTAACAGGAGAAACCCTATGACTGATTCTTCCATTTCAATGAAAGGAGGGGGTTATTATTCTGAAAATACACAGGGAGCAAAGCATGTCATTGATCGTGCTGGAGCCCATGTGATGGAAAAACTTTCACAAATGGAGATAACGGAAAGCGATCACCCATTTGCTGTAATTGACTATGGTGCCGCGGACGGTGGAACCTCTTTGGACATGATTGCCAAGATTGTGGAAAATGTACGAGCTCGCGCCAAGACAAAAGAAATTAACGTTACCTATACTGACTTGCCGCACAACGATTTTTCAGCTCTTTTCCGCCTTATGCATAACCAGATTCCAGGCACGGAAAGCTATCTGAGTCAATATTCAAATGTGTTTGTATTATGCGCGGGTACCTCGTTTTATGAGCAAATTGTTCCCAGCAACAGTATCGACATTGGATTCTCTGCAACGGCTATGCATTGGTTAAGCGGAGTGCCTGGCAGGATTACCGATCACGTTCATGCTGTTGGGGCGCATGGAGCGGAATGGGAATCTTTTCGAGACTACGCACAGGCTGACTGGGAAAAAATTCTGCTTAATCGGGCCCGGGAACTGGCGCCGGGTGGAGTTTTAGTCATGGCAAACTTCTGTATCGACGAACAAGGTCGCTATCTCGGCAATACTGGCGGTGCCAACATGTTTGACACGTACAATTTTTTATGGCGGGAGCTTGCAGAATCTGGAGTAATTACACAACAGGAATATCAAGTTACCGCTTTCCCCCAGTTTTACAAAACGATTGATCTGTTTCGCGCACCGTTCGAGAACCCAGGTAGTGCAGTGTCTAGAGCGGGACTGCAACTTGAAACCATCTATACTGGTATGACAGAGTGTCCGTATCGAGCACGGTTCAATAGAGAAGGAGACCCAATTGCATTTGCAGATGCGTATGTTCCGACTCTTCGCTCCTGGAGTGAAACCGTATTTATGGGCAGTCTGAACTCATCCCGTCCGATGGAGCAAAGACGCGAGATTGTTGACGACTTTTATAGTCGATACAATGCGCTGGTAAGAAGAGAACCAGAACGGCACGCGATGGATTACGTGCATACCTATATGGTTGTCGTCAAGAATTCTTAAGTATGTGGTACCCGCGGGTCGATAGGCAGAAGGTTTTGGATGCCGGTTTCCTGTTCCAGCAGATGTCCGGCAGACAGCAATGATCCTTCATCGCGAGGTGGTGCGATGATTTGCAGTCCGATGGGAAGCCCATCTTTCGTGAATCCAGCTGGAATCGCCAGTACCGGACAGCCGGTTAGTGTAACTGCAAACGTAATCGCAATCCACTCAAAATATGTATCGAAAACATGACTGCCAACTGATTCGACAAACCGAATGTCCACATCAAAAGGCGGCACGATCGCACATGGACAAATCAATAAATCATAACTGTCGAAGAACTTGACCAGGGATCGGAATATCTTCGCCTGGCTTCGTTGCGCTCGACCAATTTCATTGGCAGTCAATTGCAGACCCTGTTCGATGTTCCAGACAATCTCAGGCTTTAGAGCGTCCCGGTGTCGTTCGTATTCACTGATATAGTTTGCAGCAAATGAAGCGCCTCGAAGGACACTGAAACTTTCAATGGCACCGCTAAAGTCGGAACATCGTTCATCGACTCGCGTACTAAAGTTCTCAATCAATGCCACTGCTTTTCGGCAGATTTCATCGACTTCCGGATCTACATGGGTGATGCCGAGATCGGAGGAATAGGCAACTCGCCTAGGAATCAACGGTTTGTCAATGAAGTCCATATAGGGATTTTCAGGGGCAGGGTAACTCAGTGGATCCGTAGGATGAAAGCCAGCCATCGTGTCAAGAAACAGGGCAATGTCCCGAGTATTTCTTGCGACCGGACCCTGGACATGCAATGCTCCGAATGGTTCATGTGTTCGATTATTTGGTACACGCCCTGGACTCGGCCGCAAGCCAACCACTGAGTTGAAACTCGCAGGGGTCCTTAGACTTCCGCCCAAGTCACTCCCAGTTGCCAGCCACACTTCACCAGTCGCAACGGAAGCGCAAGCACCTCCTGATGAGCCTGCTACGGATTTTCGAGTATTCCATGGATTTCGTGTTTTTCCAAAAACTTCATTGAATGTACTGGCACCTGCTCCGAATTCAGGAGTATTCGACTTGCCCATGACGATTGCGCCTCGATATTCCATCTGCTGAACCATAATGTCGGAGCTTGATGGAACATAATCTACGTAGATCGATGACCCAAATGTGGTTCGAACGCCAGCAGTTTCCACTAAGTCCTTGACGGAAATGGGCATACCACCCAACCAGCCTCTGGCGTGAGGCCGGTCGGAAGGAGCTTGTATTGTCAATGCCTTCGCTCTGTCGAGAGCTTTATCGACGCATAGAGTCGGCATGGCGTTGATTTCTGGTTCGATTTGAGAGATCCGGTTCGCTGAGGCTTCAACAAGCTCAACAGGTGTAACTTCCCCTTTCGCGAGCATTTCTTTGATTTCACTGGCACATTTTTTGATGAGTTCATCCATTTAGAATCTTTCCCGTTGAATTAGAAGTTGTGTATATGTCCGAATCGACCTGCAATGTGGGGATTACTGATGTCGTTCAAATTTCCATCTGAGTGGTTCGAGCGATTTTATGGATCAACTCGATTTTTGAAATTTGGCAGTTCATCCTCAACAGTGATGCACTTGTGGCCAAGCAAATTTGATAGAAGCAGAGGTGTTATGCAGTGCATTGAAAAGTCAATGATACAATCAGATAACACGAAGATTGCATGAATAATTCGGTACATCAATTTTGTAATTTTCGAGTGCCGATTCCTGGGATGCGTTGCGGCTTTCGGTAATACCTTTTCTTTGAAATCGAATCATTCAAGTTCACTACTCCACACTAAGTTGAAAACCCAGAAACTGGATTTGTGTTCACCGAAGCAGAATGCTTGGATTTGATTGAGACCACTCTGAAATCAGAACACCCAATTGAAACAATTGATTGGAGTAAACCGAAAGGTAAAAAATGATTATGTGATGAAAGTGTCACCAACCCCATAGGGACTAAAAATTTATATAAAAGTTTAAATTGGAGTTGATGTGTGAGTAGGCCGTAGTTTTCACTATTCAAATACCAATTGACTAATTTAGAGGCATACAGAAATGACTGATATAAATATTAAGAATAAAAATTGGAAATTGGCAAAAGACGAGAAATGCGAGTCTTGCGGTTCCAGAAAAGTTCAGACTAGTAAACAGATTAAGGTCTTCAACTATGGAACTCTAGACAAGCCAGTAAAATTGCGAGCTGAGGTACCCGTTTACAGATGCGCCGACTGCGAATTTATGTATACAGATCGCGAGGCTAGTGAGTTATGTCATTATGCGGTTTGCAGGTATCGAGACGTTATGACTCCGAAGGAAGTTCGCGGGGTTCGTAATTCGTACAACCTATCTGTTGAGGAATTTTCGAAGCAAACAGGGATTGGTGCCGGGTCAATTAACAGATGGGAGAAAGGTGCCCTTATTCAGAATAAAGCTATGGATAATTATCTATATTTACTGAATTTCCCACGTAATTTGGATGAACTGCGCTACCGCCCAAGCGAGTCGTGGGATCTGTGCCAGTAGGCTGTAACGACGATTAAACCGAAACCCGAACTTTGGCAGATTATACTGCGCACACTTGGACTGAGCTAGTGACTGTGATAGATACTGTATTATAGTCTTCAAACTACACGGCACCGCGCTAATTCAGTAAATCTCCGGTGCTGGCTCTACCTGGAGTCCGCATCCCCAATCTAATCGTCCTCCAGAATGCTCAGTAAGAGTAAAATTTCAGCATCAAACTGTCTAATAGTAATGCCTTTATCGCGATTCTAGCGAATGGGGAATAAATGAATCTAAAAGAAAGCTTTCCGGTCATTGATGCGCTCCAGGCATCAAACTGGAACAGGGAACACTTTGAATCATTGGTTGACTCAGGTTTAGATGCAGTTCATGTAACCCTTGCGTTTTGGCATGATTGCAAAGAAACGCTCTCAATTCTTGGTAAATGGAATCGGTGGTTTATTGAGCATGAGGATCTCATATTGCCGGTGCATTCTGTGAGCGATATCGACGAAGCTGGAAAAACGGGTCGAACCGGAATCATACTGGGATTTCAGAACAGTTCTCCAATCGAGGACAACTTATCTCTGGTTCAAGTTTTCCACACTCTCGGTATTCGCATAATGCAGCTGACATACAACAACCAGAGTCTGCTTGGCGCTGGTTGTTATGAAGCGAAGGATGCTGGGTTGACGAACTTCGGCAGGAATGTGATTCGGGAAATGAACCGCTTGGGTATGATCATTGATGTGTCTCATACCTCGGAGACTACCTGCCTGGATGCAATTGAGTTTTCCGCCCGTCCGATCACAGTCACCCATGCAAATCCACTTACGTTTCACAACGTAGTTCGTAACAAATCAGATGATCTGCTCATTCAATTGGCTCAAAGTGGCGGAATGTTGGGATTCAGTCTGTATCCCTTGCATCTTGCCGATGGCACGGATTGCTCCCTGGATTCTTTCTGTCAGATGGTTGGAAAGACTGCCGATTTGATTGGGGTTGAGCATCTGGGAATTGGATCCGATCTGTGTCTGGGATGGGATGCCAGCTACCTTGAATACATGCGTAGCGGGAAATGGAATACAGTGCCCAATGCAGATTCATCCATTTCAACTGGAATTGAGTGGCCAGACTATCCAGTCTGGTTCCGAAGCGCGCGAGACCTGGAGAACATTGCAGTTGGATTGGCAAATGCCGGCTTCTCAGAGGAGGAAGTCAGATTGATTCTAGGTGGAAACTGGTACAGATTTCTGCGTGAAAGCCTGATACCGCAATGAACTCTCAAAACTTGCAGCCGGAATCGCTCTCGGAAGCGACAGACCGCCACACGAACGCGCTTCGATCGCCAGCAGAGGTAATGAAGCTGGAACGACTGGGCTCATTTCATCCTACCCGTTTAAGTTTCACCAGAACGCTTGTCAGACGCATGCACAGAGAGAAGTGGCGATTCGAAATCGGCCATAATTCCTTGGATGATTTCGGAATAGGGCATCTGGTTTATTTCATTCATACTCCGTCTGGCTCTCTTAGCTTCATTGCATTTTCTACACCGCTTGATGATCGAGATCGTACAGATCGCGTAATCGCAGAGAAATGGGACATGTCGTTTACACTGTTCAATGGCATTGCTACTGAGTCGGACATCGACAGGTTGAACAAACAACTGCCTTTACAGGAAGCCGGCCGCATGAGCCAGCGGGAAATTGTGATGAGCAGGGCGAACAAGAGTGTTCGGTTGTTCGAGTCCGTAGTGAGCCATCTCTCATCAGGGCGACAACCTCCGGTTAGCGACATTGCAGCCATTGGTTACCTGGTTCGAACTACAGCAGTCTACGGTAATGGTAAATTCGGATTGCTGGATTTCGACCATGTCAAAAAGGCCACGCCGTTCAATCTGCCATTTCAAGCCGAAATGTTGACGGTGTACATGGCTCGGCAACTTAGTCTAGACCTTGTTGAACACATTGCACGCAAGCGAGGGAATGGGCAATTTGTACCGCTATCAAGATCTTTGAAGCGAGCTTTTGGCGTCGGCAATGCAACGGGCTTAGGTATGGCGCCATTTCTGATGGGGCATCCTCAACTAATCAATCAATGGATGTACATACGTGAAACGGCAATTTCACGGGTGAAGGCTGTGGAAGAGATTTCACCGGCGATCGTCAGCCGCTTCAAAATTCTCATTGAGCGAGTTAGCAGGCATTTGGAGCAGTGGAATACTCTCGATCAAGAGCAAGAGTGCCGAATTCAAGTATTGAAGAACGAAGTTAAACAACTGACGAGTAGAGGGTCTTCGTTGCGAGGCACAAAATTCCCTTGGAAACACCTTGTTGAATGGGCATCTGCCCATGCCAGTCTGGAATGTCAGGAACTTGTCCACAGTTTGATATTGGAATTGCATCCTGAGTTGGTCAACGAGCTTGAAAAGTATATGGGTATGAGCGAGTTCACTCGACTGGATGCAAGAATGGCTGTTGAACAACTTCAATCTCACATCGAAAATCATTACGGATGGGCATTGCAGATCGATTTCTCAAATCCCAGCTCGGAGTATTTCTTCTGGTATGTATCTCAAGAGAAGGAAGAACCGCGGCGGGGCGAGCGATATAACGAGCCGGGAAGCGAATTGGAAATGAGAATTGGTGTTGCTCGGGATGTTACGCGTCTGTATCAGGCTCTGTGTGTTGCATCGGCAGAAAACCAAAATTGTTCAGTTGCAGAATTTCTTTTGGTACAGCCACATTTTCGCCACATCATTACAAGAATTCATTCGCTGGAGGGTTTTCCATTTGCAGAGATACAGGACAATCTGCTTGGTGTTGACTGTTTGCCAATTAATATTTTACGGTGCAAACTTTCGATATTTGGTGCAACCCGTTTCGATCCAAAATCCGATTTGTGGACGCGAATTACGTTATTTCAAGGTGCTCCCCTCCCGGACGAACTGCACGATGAGAATTCCGATGACTGGGCATTTCCGGTCGTGTCAGCAGATAGTTGACATTACATGAATTGAGAAGGCGAGTCATATTTGGACCTTTCCATCAGTGAGACAAAATTACTTTGCCGGCGAGTTTTATCGGCCGCGGGTATGCCCGCTGGAGTTGACACTGAAGCTGCGGAATCGATAGTCTGGCTGGCTTCACAAGGCTTTCCCGCACTTGAGGACTTGTTTTGCTCATTGGCTGAATTCAAACAGGATTCCAGTAATGCCAGGCAACTGCAATTTGGACGCGGTGAGAGTCTGAATATATCCCTGAAATCGGATTCAGGCTACATTACACTGCTTCAGACAATTGACAGTCTGTGTGCTCGATCGGCTTTCCAGGATAGTCATGCAAGTATTCATGATGTGAGAAATCTTGCGTTGCTGTTGCCATTGATGCTTCGCAGGTCGAAAGATGGCTATGAATTTCATATGCAGTGGGATACGGGACGAGTCGTCGCTGAAATGAGAAACCTCTGGTTGAGTGCGCCGATTGATAGGATACGTGACGACAATTTCAATGACAGAGTGGATATTCAGTGCACCCGTCTTAACAATGGCAATTCTGGCAATCCATCGAGTTATTCAGAACTGAAGCTTGAGCCATTTGATGAATTTCGATCTGCAACGAGTCGTCGAAGAATTCAAATAGCGGACGAGTTGTACTGGGACCTCAAAGAGGCGGCAGCGCAGTCGTTTGTTCCTGCGAGTGATTTGTCACGACAGCGTGGCGCTGGTGCCGAAGTGGACGACAGCGATTAAAATCAGATTCAATTGTTGCCGGATTTCTGATCTTCCAGAATCAGGTCAGAAGCCTTTTCCGCGATGGCAAAGGTGGGAGCATTGGTATTCCCGGATGTGATGGTCGGCATAATGGATGCGTCAACTACACGCAATCCAGTAAGGCCATGGACTCTCAATCTAGCGTCAACCACTGCCTGTGGGTCCGAGCTCGTCCCCATTTTGCAGGTTCCAACAGGATGATAGATTGTCTCACCATTGTTTCGTGCACAGTCTAGTAGTTCTTCGTCAGTTTGAACATCTTTGCCGGGCAACATCTCTTCCTCTACATAGTTGGTCATTGCCTTGCTGAGAGCTATTCTTCTGGACACACGCATGCCGTTTACGGTAGTGAGCTGGTCAAGTTCCGTATTCAAGTAGTTTGGGTGAATGGCAACATAGTCTCGCGGGTCGGACGACTTAAGCCGTAGATTCCCGCGGCTAGTCGGCTGTAGCTGCGCAACGGATGAAGTGATTCCGGAAAAATTGTGCACGCCTTGCCCCGGACTGTCCGAACTAAGCGGCTGAAAGTGAAACTGAATATCAGGTCGATTGATTTCCGGCGAGGAATTGGTGAATATTCCAATTTGGCTTGCTGCCATCGACATGGGGCCAGTGCGAAATGCGAAGTATCGAAGACCGATGAGTACACGGTAGAAAAAGTTGCTAACTTCGTCATTCAAGGTGGGGACCGAACATCGATAAACGGAGCGAATTTGCAGATGATCGTGTAAGTTGCCACCGACTCCCGGTAGGTGGTGTCTGGTTGGGATTTGAAATTCCTGCAAATGGCTTCCATCGCCGATACCGGACAGCATTAGCAGTTGCGGCGAGTTTATCGCACCGGCACACAGAATGATTTCTCGATTGGCACGATAAGATTCTATTGAGTTGCCTCGCTCGACTTCAACTTCGGCAGCCTGATTACCGTTAAACACGATGCGATGTGTGAGAGCATTTGTTAGAACAGTGAGGTTCGATCGTTTACTAGCGGGTTTCAGATAACCGACCGCAGAACTGTATCGTCGTCCTTTCCAAGCAGTTAACTGGTAGTATCCAGCTCCTTCTTGAATCTTTGAATTGAAATCGTCAGTTCGCGGTATGCCGATTTCGTTGGCTCCCTCTATGAACGCCTCACCAATATCTCGTCTTACGCGCATGTCGGAAACTTTCAGATTGCCGCCAGTGCCGTGATATTCGTCGCTGCCGCGCTCTTGATGTTCGCATTTTCGGAAGTAAGGCAACAGGTCTCGGTAAGACCAACCTGTGTTTCCCGCTGATTCCCAGTCATCGAAGTCCTGCTTTTGACCGCGAATATAAATCAGGCCATTAATGGAACTTGAACCTCCAAGAACTTTGCCGCGTGGCCAGTTTATTGATCTGCCGTTCAAACCTGGATCTGGTTCAGTTCGATAACACCAGTCGGTTTTCGGATTGTGCATAGTCTTGAAATAACCGACTGGAATGTGAATCCACGGATTCCAATCTCTACTTCCGGCTTCCAGCAGCAAGACAGAAGTTGAAGGGTTTTCGGACAGTCGATTCGCCAGTACGCAACCTGCGGTACCGGCGCCTACAATGATGTAGTCAAACAAGCTTTTCACCATGAAGCGTTCACATCAATTTTTCTGATTCGGCAGTATTTTCCGCAGGAGAATTCCTAACTAGGGATTGTTAGCGATTTCCTGCAAAGCAGCATATTTTACTTGGTGAATCACAACTGAGACCACTAAGTTTTTTGTGAGAAATATGCGTTGTAGGCAAATTTTGTTTGTAATTCCTAATTACCATTTATGTTAAGCCGGGTTTCAGAAGTATTTTGGGCATGGGCGGTGCTCTCAGCGCACGCCCCAACCAAGCCGGGAAATCAGGTCTGGCAAGTTATGGCAGCGCTTGAACCGGTATTTGAATTTCGCCAGTTAAGGTGGGGCATACTCAGGGTTGAAAGAATGATAGGTGCTATGGAGCGCCAATTTCAGATGTTCGTCATTGATCAGAACTTTCAAATCAAAGAGAATCTCAATGCCGTAGCCCGAATGATAGAATAACGAGTGTTAGAAATTAAAGGATGTATGGTATACTTTTTTCCGTGATTCCTTGTTATAACAATTCCGCTAACAAAATATGTTGTCGAAACTCACATCTAAAAATCAGTTGACTCTCCCTAAATCAGTGATATCCGATTTTCCGGGTATAGAGTATTTTGATGTTATCAAAGATAAAGGGCGTATCGTATTGACGCCTGTAAATATTGCGCAAGCTGACACTGTTAGAGCCAAGTTGGCTGAACTCGGCGTGACTGAAGCCGATATTACTGAAGCCATTACATGGGCTCGTCAGATAAACTGAAGGAGATGCGTCTGGTCATAGATACGAATGTTCTATTATCAGCTTTACTGTTCCCCGATGGTTCGTTGACATGGTTACGCAACGCATGGAAATCAGCAACAATTCGCCCACTGACCAGCCAAGAAACTGTTATAGAACTCATTCGAACACTTTCGTATCCAAAATTCCATTTAACAACAAACGAGCAACAGTCTTTGCTTGCTGATTATCTCACTTGGTGTGAGCCGGTCACAATATCAAAACAGCCGATTGTTCCAAAATGCAGAGATCCAAATGACAGATGCTTTTTGGAACTCGCCCTGATTGGAAATGCTTGTGCGTTAATTACTGGCGATAGAGATTTACTTTCATTGACTTCCGATTTTTCTATTCCAATACTTACCCCCACTGACTTGCAAGCTCTCCTGAATGTAGCAGAAAAACATTTACAAATTAGTATGTTAAGAAAGGATTAACGAATTGTTCAATCAAAAGTTACTGTTATTATGATGGCAATTCAAAAGATTCCATGACTTGTTCATCAAGATATGGAAATCAAGCTGGCAAGGGCAAGAATGCTGTGAAGATGCGTTGTGAGAAAAACGTCGAAAATATGTAAAGGTACTATCTAGTGAAGTGGAACAGACCCAAAGTCATACCCGGTATTGGTCTCAATGCCGTCAAACGAAGATATCGACATGTTGAAGTGAAACCCTATGCGGGAGCTTGTGGTGCAGAAATATTCGGTGTAGATATTACTCGCCCAGTGCCGTCGGCTGCCATCAAGGAAATCAAGGCTGCCTTTCTTGATCACATGGTCATATTCTTACGAGATCAGACGATTGAGCCCGATTCTCTCAAGGCGTTTGGCAGCAATTTTGGATCGTTCCATATTCACCCCTTCGTTGGTAGTCTGGAAGGTCATCCGGAAATCATGATGGTCGTCAAGAACCCGCAAGACAAATACAATTTCTCAGGCACCTGGCATAGCGACGTGACATTTGACGAGATTCCGCCTCTGGGCTCTTTACTGTGTGCGATTGATGTGCCCCAGTACGGCGGCAATACCTTGTTTGCGAATCAGTATCTGGCATACGATATGCTATCCGATACGTTTAAAGGTCTGCTTTCCGGATTGAAAGCGAGTCATAGTGCGGAAAACGTTTACGGTGCAGGTGGTGAATATGCAAGCGAAGACTATCGCTCGAAACATTCCGGAACGCCGATAGAATCTGACTCCAGAGCACATCAGCGCAGTTTGCACCCAATCATAAGAACCCACCCGGAAACGGGCAGAAAAGCTCTGTATGTAAATGAGCCGTTTACAATCGGGATTGATGGAATGTCGGATGAGGAATCAGAACCGATTCTTCGCTATCTGGTGAATCATGCAGTGCAGCCAGACATCTGCTGCAATTTTCGTTGGGAGAAAGGTTCGATCGCTTTCTGGGACAATCGATGTCTTCAGCACTATGCGCTGAATGACTATCCAGGCGAACGCAGGTTGATGTGGCGATTGACGATCAATGGAGATCGCCCGGTCTAGAATCAGGTCGCTCGAACTCCGCGCAGTCTCTCCGAACGTCTTCGAAGCAGCTCAAGTGTCGTGAGCAAGGCGACTGAAACCAGCACAAGCAGCGTTGCAACAGCAAGAATCGTCGGGCTGATATGTTCGCGAATGCCGGAGAACATTTGCCATGGTATCGTTCTCTGCTCGAAACTTCCAACGAACAGAATGACTACTACTTCATCAAATGATGTGATGAATGCAAATAGCGCACCCGAAATGACGCCGGGGATAATGAGTGGCACAATAACCTTGAAAAATGTGGTTACGCCATCTGCGCCAAGGCTGTTTGCCGCACGAATCAGACTGCGGTCGAATCCGACTAGAGTCGCAGTAACCGTGATGACCACAAACGGTGTTCCCAATGCAGCATGCGCGAGTATCACGCCAAGGTGCGTACCTTGGAGGTGAATGCGCGAATAGAAGAAAAACATTCCGCACGCTGATATGATTAACGGCACAATCATGGGAGAAATCAATATCGCCATCATGAGCGTGCGATAGGGGACATTTCGTCGGCTCAATCCCAAAGCGGCGAGGGTGCCGAGAGAGGTCGCGATCAGTGTCGAAAATATGGCAATGATGAAACTGTTGTTGACCGCCCCCCTCCAGTTCCGGTTGGTAAAGAAGTCTTCGTACCAGCGCAAGGAATACCCTTCTGGATTAAAAGACAGCATTTCCGGTGTGAACGTGAAGAAAGGAACTGTATTGAACGATAGCGGAATGATTACCAGAATCGGAAAAATCAGAAACAAAAAAATCAGTCCGCAGATAAAACGGAACAGATAGTACCAGATTCGTTCAAGCGGAGTGGTGTACGGTGGTAACTTGCTTTTCATATCATCCGAGTTTCATATTGTCGACGCCGACAATTTTGTCGTAAAGGAGATACAGCACCAGTACCAGGCCGAGTAGAATGACTCCAAGTGCCGCTGCCAGACCCCAGTTCAGTGATACTGAGACGTGATAGGCGATGAAATTGCTGATAAATGTGCCAGAGGTGCCGCCGACCAGTGCTGGAGTAATGTAATACCCGATTGCGAGTATAAACACCAGAATTCCACCTGCTCCAATGCCTGGAATGGTATTTGGGGCATAAACCTTGATAAAAGCATGGTATGGATGCGCTCCAAGTGATATCGCGGCGCGCATGTAGCTTGGCGGTATCGTCTTCATGACACTGTACAGAGGCAGAATCATGAACGGTAACAGAATGTGCGTCATCGCCACGATGGTACCCGTAGCGTTGTGAATCATTGCCAGACGATTTTCCGTTTCGACAATATTCAAACCGACTAGCATGTCATTGATTACACCTTCCCTCTGAAGTAGTGCAATCCAAGATGTCGTTCGTACCAGAAGTGATGTCCAGAATGGAAGCAGCACCAGCATGAGCAACATGTTGCTGCTGCGAAGGGGTAAAGTCGCCAGCAGATATGCGACAGGGTAACCGAGTATCAGTGTCATCAGGGTTATGACTCCACTGAGATATATAGTGCGTATGAACAGTTTGATGTAAATGCGTTTCTTTTCATCCTGCAGTTCGACATCGCCAGCCGGTGTCACCTGCAAATCCATCGCAGCCCAGAAATAGCCAGCAGTGAGGGTAGGGCTGAACGTTTTGATAACCTGCCAAGTCTCCAGTTGTCCCCAGCGTTTGTCGACCTTGATGATGGCATCCTTGTAGGGAGGACCTTCAAGTTTCGGAACTCGCCTTTGTGACTTCCTGAAAAGACTCGACATTCCGGGCAATTCATAATTCAGACGCTTTCCAACTCGTGTGATTACACGATCTGGTGCACCTTCCTTTATGTCCAAAGCCAGAGTTTCGTAGACACTTTCGTCCGGCAGAACACCGGATTCGGAGTCCCATTGTTTGAGTTCTTCTGTGGTGCGGGGCAGATAGGTGGATACGATGGGGTCTTCGACACCTCGCCATAGCATATCAGCGATCGGAATCAGGAAAGTCAGCCCGATAAACAGAAATAGTGGTGTTACCAGAGCAAGCGATTTAAGCTTGTCTCTTCTGAGCGCGCGTGCAAGGCTAACCTTTAGCGGCGTTCCATCCGCTGTAGTGATAGGACCGCTTGGAGATAGAGTTGTATCGGCCAAGGAACTATGACGGATTGGCTGTCAGAAGTGATCATGCAGGGTGCAAATGCACCCTGCATTTAATCAGATTTCAGCAATCAAACAACTTACTGTGCTATCCAGGAAGCGAACTGTTCATTCAGATCGTCCTGATTGTCAGCCCACCATTCATAGTTGAACAGCAGGGTAGTTTTGGCGTTGTCCGGATGGGTCGGCATGTGCGGTCCCATGTCGATGCCAAGAGTAGCATGTTTTCCAACAAGTAACGCTGATGACTTACGAGCCGGGCCATAAGAAATGTATTTTGCTTGGTCAGCCAACCGCTGTGTATCGGTCGCAAATCTCACCAACTTCATGACAGCATCTGTATGCGGTCCATTTTTCGGAATCACCCAGCCGTCAAGATCGAAAACCTGCCAATCCCACATCATTGCGATCGGCTGATTTTCCTCTTCAATAGCTGAGAAAAGACGTCCATTGTAAGCAGATGCCACGACAACTTCGCCATCGGCGAGCAGTTGTGTGGGTTGTGCTCCACGCGTCCACCATACGACTTGATCTTTAATGGAGCCGAGTTTTGCAAAAGCTTGCGCTACGCCTTCTGGTGTACTGAGCAGGTCGTATACGTCGTCAGCAGATACACCGTCCGCCAACAGCGCCCATTCCATGTTATTGATCGGTTTTTGCTCCAAGGATCGTTTTCCTGGAATTTTGCCCATATCAAAAACATCCGCAATGGAAGTCGGTGCTGTTTCTACCAGATCTGTTCGATAGCCGAAAGTTGTCGAATATACAATCTGGGGAATGAAGCACGGAGATACGATCAGTTCACCGAAGTCCTCACTAGCCGGCGTTCCGTCTGGAGCTGGCGCAAGCACTGCGTCATGATCGATTTCTTCGATTAAGCCTTCGTCACAAAGACTGATTGTATCTGCCGCAATGGCATCCAGCAAAGCCCAGGTAACGTTTCCTACTTCAGCCTGTGCCCTAATTTTGGCTACGCCTTCGGAAGCGGAATCATCATTAATTATTGTGATGCCTGGGTTCTCCGCCATAAACGGGTCGTGATAGGCGTCTTGCTGACTTTTCGAGTAAGCGCCACCCCATGACACGACGACCAGTTCCTGAGCTTGAGTAACCGCAAAGCCGCTCGCTGCAAAAATCATGACCGCCGCAACAGATGTGCAAACGCGTTTAGTCAGATGATTTAAAGTAGAGGAATATTCCATCGATTTCTCCATCATGTTTCCATTGTAAGTGTAAGAAAAAAGTAAACTTTATGAAAAATTTAATTGATTGAGTCGTAAATATAGCAAACTGCGCGAGGGTATATCACATTTTTTTGTTGATTCTAATTGAATTCGGAATTTTTTCAAATTATTTGGCGGTTAAGTTAGAGATCTGCGCTGTTTATCAGGTGAATTCACCAAAGCAGATAGCATCTGTAACAATGTAGCTAATCTTGTACCAAATATATTTCAAATCTTGCTTATCAGTTGTGGTAAAACACTGTTTTTTATCTGTTATTGCTTATTGTCAGAGGAGAGAAAATGCGCAATCGTCAACATGGAGCGATGGAATATAGTGAACCGCCTTGTGAGCTCGACAACGTTCGAAGGTATCGGGTCGGTCGGGTTCGTGAGCAGTTACAGAAACACGACGTAGCTGGTGCGCTGCTGTTCGATCAGTTGAACACACGTTACGTAACGGATGCAACGAACATGCAATTGTGGTGCTCGCACTATGAGGCGCGTTGCGCATTCGTAGCGACCGACGGTCCCGTCATTCTATTTGACTTCGGCAACATGCCGCATCTTGCGGAGGATTTGCCAACTGTTGACGAATATCGTGTCATCACACCATTTTATTTTTTCGCAGCTGGGCCTCGCTGCGAAGACAATGCTCGAAAGTTCGCTCATGAAATAACAGATCTTGTAGAAACTTATGGTGGAGGGAATCGCCGAATTGCTGTTGATCGCTGCAGTTTTCTGGGATTGCAGTCATTGATGGGCTGCGGACTCGAAATCATTGAGGGACAGGATGTCATGGAGGTTGCCAGAGTCATTAAGTCAGAGGAAGAGTTGTGTTTGATGCGGCATGCTGTTCATGTTTGTGAGACCGCGGTTGCCAATATGCGTGAAGCGATGACACCTGGAATCACCGAAAATGCACTCTGGTCGAAACTTCACGAAACCAACATCGCACTTGGAGGCGAATGGATAGAAACCAGATTGCTCTCTTCGGGCCCGCGCACCAATCCGTGGATGCGAGAGTCTTCAATGCGGCAGATTCAAAGGGGTGAAATGATGAGTTTCGACACCGATTTGATTGGACCTTATGGCTACTGTTGCGACATGTCGCGTTCCTGGATCTGCGGCGAGGAAAAACCAACTCCGGAACAGGCGAATCTCTATCAACTCGCGGTAGAACAGATTCGCTTCAATACGGAACTTCTGAAGCCTGGGACGAGTTATGCAGAATTATCGGAAAAAGCGTGGCCGATACCGGATGAATTCAAGGACCGACGCTACGGTGTAATTATTCATGGAGTCGGTTTGGCAGACGAGTATCCGAGCATCAAGCATTACATGGATTTCGACATGAAAGGTTACGACGGAGTTTTCGAGCCAGGTATGACTTTGTGCGTCGAGTCATACATCGGTTCAATTCACGGCGGAGAAGGCGTCAAACTTGAAGAACAGGTACTGATCACAGATACCGGATACGAAATGCTAACTGCCTATCCGCTGGAAGATTGGTAATAAAAATTCAGGAGCGATTGCTAGAAGAATCGACCTTTCACAATATCGTGTGTGAACTCGAACAAAGAATCTAGAGCCGGACCCAACTCCGCAATTCTAGGGTCGGTGGTTGTTCCTCTACAGAAGCGAGCGTAGATTTGCATGAAGATGATGCAGTGCTTGAATGCAGTCAGAACGCGATAGTAGTGAATATCGGAAAGATCTCGCCCACTTACTTGTGCATAGTAATCTGCAATTTGGCGACGATTCATCCAACCGGGAGTTGTTGAAGTCGGCATTTGTCCCACTTTATTCAGAGCCGGGGGATCTCCAGGTTCAACCCAATAGCTGAGCAAAGTCGCGAAATCGAACAATGGATCACCTCTCGTGCACATGTCCCAGTCTAGTAGCGCAATTGGTGTGATGTAGTCTTTCGAATCTAGTACGATGTTATTCAACTTGAAATCATTGTGCAGGAGTGTGTGTCCTGCATCCGGCACAGGCTGATCGGTCAGCCATTTTATGATGATTTCGACAGAGGCTGGTGATTTACGATTGCGGTAGACATCTTCAGCAGCCACATAGTATCTTTTTACCCAGCCTTTTACAGTTCTCTCCAAAAAACCTTCGGGCGATCCAAGATCGTTGAGCCCGACGCGGGCAGGGTCAACAGATTGGAATTCCACCAGAACCTCAATAATCATTTTTGAGAGACTTGTAGTCATATCGTGCAGATGCTCCGGGAGTTCCATGTGGATGACTGCTCCGGGTCGATATTGCATGATTAGGAATGGAGCGCCAAGTACTTCAGTGTCTTCGCATAACAGGATGCCTTTTGGTGCCAGAGGAAACTGTTTCCACAATCGTGAGGTAACCCGAAACTCACGTGCCATGTCGTTTGCTCCCGGTGGAAGTGGACCAAGCGGCGGTCTACGCAACACATGCCGTTCTCCGTCAAGCATGATCATAAAATTCAGATTCCCGAAACCGCCTATGAACTGTTGAGGCGGAGGATTGGCACAGAAATCAAATCCCTGTCTGGCAAGATAGCTTTCCAGGTTCTTCCAATTCTGCGGTTGTTGGTGTTGTGGAGGGAAAAATCTGTCTGTTGTGAGTTTCAATCAAATATTACCTGGCCGTGTCTGAAAGGACTATTAAAATACAAAACTTACTTTGAGTTTATCAAACAGGACTAATAGTGCCGATTCCGATTGCTGGATATGCCGACCGATGGTCAGTCGGTCAGAATGAAAATATTGAGTTCAAGGTTAGCAGTCAATTTAGCAAACCTTACTCAGTGAGGCTGGTTCGAATCGTATGCGCAGATCCCAATCCAGACGGTCCAAGCATCATTGAAGAAGACATGTCTTCCGTATTTTCGGGAGAATTTTCATCAAGAAAGCAAGATGTTCAATTGGGTTCCTACGGGATCGTTTTAGTCAATCGACGTCTATCTCATCCGGGCGGATATACCATAGCAGTTACAATCTGGCCGACCTTGGTTGATGCAGGTGTTCAGGGAATCTTGTGTCTACAGGATGAGAGCGGGAATCGGCTGATTGAATTGAGAATCAATTCCGTTGGGCAGGTCGCTGCCGTGATTGAAGAAAGTTCTGGTTCTTCGCATGAATATGCAACTGGTTTGACGTTGCGCGAAAGAGCGTGGTATACGATTTGCCTCTGTGTTGATCGAAACCAGAATCGGCTGGGCTTGATTCAAACTCTAAAGGAAGATGACTTCGCCGACAACGATTCTGGTGAGGTTTGGCATGATTGCACTAATTTGCCGTCGCTGCAAGATGTGGACGAATTGTTGATCGCATCGTCTGGCGGAAATCCTCTTGGTGGTTTTTTCAATGGCAAGATTGAACAGCCGAGCATATTAGCCCGTACCAATGATGTGGAAAAATCGTCTCAGAGATTACCGCACGGAGCGGGAGACTCATTGTTGGCGCTATGGGATTTTTCAAGAGACATCAGCACACAGGAAATAAGGGAAATCGGCCCACTGCATCTGGATGGGAGTTTGGTGAATTGCCCTGCACGAGCAATGCGAGGCTCAAACTGGACAGGGAAGGAGATGTGCTGGCGGCATACACCTGAAGAATATGGTGCAATACATTTTCACGACGACGACATTTATGACTGTCGATGGAAGACCGATTTCAGTTTCAGGGTGCCAGGGAATTTTCGTAGCGGCATGTATTCGATGCGAATCGAATGTGAGGATGCGTACGAAGATATTCCATTTTATGTACGGCCTCAGACCAACAAACCTCAAGCAAAAATTTGCGTGTTGGTGTCTACGTTCACCTATACGGTTTATACGAATCAGGCGCGTTCTCTTCCAAAGGTGGAATATGCAAAACTTGTGCAGGAAAGGGGAACAAGGCCCTGGAATCCGGATCAGGTTCAGGATTATGGCCTTTCGACTTATAACAATCACCGTGACGGCAGCGGGATCTGTTACTCGTCCAGATTACGCCCTTCGTTGACTATGCGTCCCAAATACATCACGATATGTCGGCCTTATGCCGAATCGGGAATGAGACATCTGCCGGCAGATACACACCTGTTCGCCTGGTTGGAAAATCAGGGGCAGGAATTTGACATGATAACTGATGAAGATCTACACGAAGAGGGGGTTGAACTTCTTCGCCCGTACAAGGTTGTCATGACACCTAGTCATCCTGAATATCACACCACAAATACATTGAATGCAGTCTATGAATACACTAGATCAGGTGGACGACTCATGTACCTCGGCGGGAATGGATTCTACTGGAAGGTTGCTGTGAACGAGAATTTGCCTGGCATGGTGGAGATTCGTCGTGCTGAGGGCGGAATTCGAACTTGGGCAGCAGAACCCGGAGAGTACTACAATTCGCTCGACGGTGAATACGGTGGGATGTGGCTGCGAAACGGTCGACCTCCGCAAAGATTGGCAGGTGTCGGATTTACTGCACAAGGTGATTTTCAAGGCACTTACTATCGTCGCAACAGTGGCCTTGACGCAAAATATGAGTGGGTATTTGAAGGTATTGGCGATGAAATTCTAGGAGATTTCGGACTGAGTGGCGGTGGAGCAGCTGGATTTGAACTAGATAGAGCGGATTTTTCTCTTGGTACACCACGCAATACCGCGGTGCTCGCTAGTTCGGAAAATTATCCAGAGCACTTCGTTTTGGTGCCGGAGGAAAATCTAAGTCATATTGCGACCCGAAGCGGAAAACCAGTATCCGAATTGATTCGGTCGGATATTGTCATATTTGAGACTACGAAAGGAGGGTGTGTCTTTTCCGTCGGTTCGATCACTTATTGCGGAAGTCTGCCGTGGAATAACTTTGACAACAACATTTCCAGAATGACTGCCAACGTTCTCAACCGGTTCTTGGAAGTATAATCAGGTAATAATCAGCCATAGTTTCATTCTTTGCTGCCAAGTTTTCATAATGAAGATTGATGAATATGCATATAACTTATAAAAGCCTTTTAAATTAAATAGATAGAGAAGCTTAACATGGATCCCAACAACCCCAGAAATCTTGGAAAAGTCGAATGGTCAGGTGAAAATCCTGGCATCTACCTTAAAGAAGATCCTGATGGCGACTGGAGCTCGCTCGGAATTTTCTTTCGAGTAACACTGTCACCGTACGGAGCAGGAAACACGATGATCGTGTTGGAAAAGCCGAATGAAGGGTTGGGATTACCGGAGGCAAACAACATCTGTCTGACGGACAACAGGGAATTGACAGATTACCTGATACGCGATTTCATGTCGAAATTTGCTTCTTTCAAGGGGAAAAAAGGATTGGAGTCTATGACTTACCGAGAGATAGACGAAGTGACCAGCAAGGGTGATCTGCGAGAGTATCGCACTGAATCGATAATTTCCAAGGATTTAGAAGTGGCGATGACGTGGAGTGAACTTGGGGAACCGTTCGCAGCGGAGGTGGCAGTCGAAGTGTCAGCGACAGGGGAGCACGAAATGTACAGTGTGTTTCTTGAAGCGAAGCGCGCCAGTATTGCAGTCAACGGGCATTACTTTCCGGGAACTGTTACATCTAGGAATTTTCTTGGACGTGAAACGAGCACTGCATTCATGGCTATTTCGGAAACTTGGATCAGCCCCGGCGGATAGGCTTTTTACTTCTACCCCTCCTGCTAGTTAATCGGCGCTGATATCAGGGTGGTCGATCACCTTACCGACCGTAGCTAGAAGTTCGCCTTGTTCAACCAATCCTCGGTGACATCGTACGAAAGCGGCTCCAGCCACGGGAAATTGGATTCTGATAGGTGCTTTTTCGATGTGGTCGATATTGTGAACAAAACCTACGATGTCTCCTGTGGAAACAACATCACCTGGACTGAACCTGGGTTCGAATAATCCCCGATGAGTGGTGTAAATATGTTGAGCAGCATCGTCAATTGTCAATATTGTAGGTGGCTCTTGTCTGGGTTCTGGTTCGCCTGACAACACATTCAGGAATTTTAGACAGTTGGCAATGCCTCTCTCCCCAATCTTCAGTGTTTCTGGCGACACTTGTCCGCCCCCACCTAGTTCAGCAGCGATATTCGGTAGACAGTTTCGAACAGCTGCGTAATTGACGCTCCGGTTGTCATTGAGACTACCCATCAGCCAGATATATGGACTGCCGAAAATCTCCGCGAGATTGAAATTCAACTCTGACAGCGCTGCATCTTCATATTGGAGAGCCATCGCACAAGGTGAAAACCAAGCGGCTTTGCCACCGGAATGAAGATCGATAACTGCGTCGCAGACCGGCATTACGGCTTTTTCTACAAAATTGGCAATCATCGCAGTCGGTGTGCCATCCGGGTCGCCTGGAAATGCCCGATTGAGATTGCCGCCATCCACCGGAGATACTCTGGAGGCTGCATGAACTGCCGGAGCATTCAACGCAGGAAGAACGATAATACGTCCGCTAATTTCCGCTGCTTCCACTTCGTGCAGCAATTTCAATAACGCTACCGGCCCCTCGAATTCATCTCCGTGAACACCACCAATCAGAAGAACAGTCGGCCCGCTGCCATTGATAACAACTCCGGCAGGAATAGGAATGTAGCCAAGAGCTGTTCGGTTGTCCGAGTACTTGAGACGCAGATGACCAAACTGCTTGCCTGGCGTTGTGAAATCAAGATTCGTTGAAATGCGGGTTTGATTCCACAATGGTGGCGCAAAATCCATCTCTACATACAATCATTTATCGAGGTTGCATTCGCGATCAAGGTGTCATCCTGGTTATAGGCACCAATTAACTGAATTCCAAGTGGCAAATTATTGGGCCCAAATCCCGCTGGCAATGTAATGGTTGGGACTTTCAGCAAAGTCCACATTCGGCTGAATATCGGATCTCCGGTACTCTCTAACCCTTCAGGCGCTTCGCCGGGAGCGCTTGGTGCCAACAAAACGTCAAAGTCTTGGAATATTTGCTGCAGATTGCTCTGCCAAAATTCTCCCTGTCTTTTAGCTTCTTGGTAGTCTTCGAATGTGGTCTGCAGTCCAAGCTCAATTAGTTCGATAATTTGACTACTGAGCGAATCTCTGTCTAGGAGAAAATCAGATATAAGCGACGAGTGAGCAACCTCATATTGCATTACGATTGCGTGAGCTTGAGCAAGTAAATCATCCGGTGGCCCAACTTCGATCTCCGAAACCTGTAGCGACTGGTTTGCAAGATTGTCAGTAATCTTGTCGATCAAATCTTTTTGACACTGATCAGCCTGATGCCAATGAGGGGTTCGTACGAGCCCAATGCGTAGAGTATTTGCCGAGGGTATCGTGTTCGGGCGAGCACCGAGAAAGCTGTGGCGAATCAATGCAAGGTCACGTACTTCCCGTACGAAAAATCCAAGCGAATCCAAGCTAAGAGCAAGTTCGCAGACACCGTTTAGGCTGAATGCCCCATGGCTGGCCTTGTAACCCACAACACCACAATAAGCCGCAGGTCGAGTCACCGAACCTGCTGTCTGTGTACCTAATGCCACTGGAAGCATGTAGTCCGCAACGGCGGCAGCGGACCCCATAGACGAACCGCCGGGTGTGTGTGTCAGTGCATGTGGGTTGCGTGTTTTTCCGGGTTTGAAGTATGCAAATTCTGTAGTTTCTGTCTTGCCGGGAATGATTGCACCAGCACAAATGCAACTCGCCACGCAGGCAGCATCACGAAAGGGATAATATCCTTCATAAAGAGGGCTTCCCCTGGTTGTAGGCATATCTGCCGTATCCATAATATCCTTGATGCCCACAGGGATACCAAAAAGAGCATTGTCAGGAGTTTCAGTGTCTAAAATTTGCGCACTTTCCATAGAATTTTCAGAGTTTAGAGTCGTGAAGGCAAGTACTTCCGGGTCTCTTAAACTGATTCTCTCAAGACAGGCTTCAAGCAGTTGACTTGGTTTTAGCTCGCCGCTGTCAATCAAATAAAACAGTAGTGATAGCGACATTTCATTGAAATTTGACATATCGATTACTCGCGTAGATTGTCGAGTGCTCTAGAGAATAGTGTGAGGGGGTAGCGGTAAATACCACCTCCAATTCGTCCAGCGACTCCTGTGTTATCAATTATGCCAAGGCTAACGATTGGTGTAGATTTCTGATCCATAGCCACACGGGCACACAATCCTGTTCGGAAATTTAGTGCCCCGAATTCGTCATGGATGCGAGGAAGCAGCAATTCAGGCAGTCTGCCAGCATCATTCGGCAGAAAATTTTTAAATGTCTGTTGCTGAACGGGTGAGTATGACACGGCCATAGCACCAAATCCGGCTACATCGACGATTGCGCTATCACCGATCGCCCCCAGAGCACGATTGTTCGGGAATTCTCCCAAGTCACCAACAGGTGCCTGCGCATCTGTTGTAATCCATTTATCTGGTCGGCCACTAAGCTGAATACCAACCGTAGAACCATTGCCGCCGGCTGCTGTGATCAAACTGCATTCAGGTATTCCAGCTGCACTTTGCAACATACACTTGCATACTGCCATCCAAAGATTAAGAAAAAAACTCGGGCTGTCTTGTAGGAATTTCAGCGCCCAGGGTGTGCTTTCTTGGAGCATCGGTTGCAGCAGGTCAACCAGGTTCGCGGTGGCGGCCATGGTGCGACCATGGCAATCATCACCATCGGCAAGTGCGCCCGAAGCAATGGAAATCAAATCCAAGTTTTGGAACTCACACTCATTCAGTGCTTCAATAAATTCACCGTTCAACCATTTCAAGTGAGATACGACAGAGGAGCTGTACATTCCAAGGCGCATTGCCGCTCCACTTCCGCCGTTGATCGGAGAGAATGCACGATTGCTTGGATTTTTTTGGTCAACAATCTCGTGAAGCCACATGGATGCAGAAACCACTCCCGCGAGTGGTACTACAGTCGAATAATTCTGCGCTGCTTCCAGTAAGACTGTTCCGTCAAGAATCATCCGCTTGGCTTCATTGAAATTCTGAGCTAGGTTTTCATAAACCAAGGCCGCACAAGCAGAATTCAGTATGGGAACAGTAATCTGGTCAGTAGAATCAAACGAAGGTCCGGCGTGCAGTATGACATTCTGATTCAGGTTGAGGGCTTCAGCAGCGACCCGATTCGAACTCCAGCGCGGTCGAACGCCCAATATCTTTTCCAGCGCTTCCTGATCACTCGCATGCAAATCAAAACGATTGTTCAGTTCCGTCATGCTAGTTGCTAAACGGGTTCGGATACTGACTATCTGAAGTTCTAAGCCATATTGCTTTTGCGGTGGTGTAGTCTAGCACTGCCTCAATTCCACCTTCTCTCCCGTGACCAGACAAACCGAATCCTCCAAATGGTGCCATTGGCGATACTCCTCGATAGGTGTTTACCCAGACAACTCCCGCATTCAGTTTTCTCATCATTCTATGTGCACGTGTAAGGTTGTTGGTGAACACTCCCGCGGCCAATCCGTAACGTGTATCGTTTGCCATCTCTACAGCTTCTTCTTCTGCATCAAAAGACTGAACTGAAAGCACCGGACCAAACAATTCAGTTTTTATGGATGGTGCGTCAGAACTGCTGGAGCAGTCAAGAATCGTCGGCTCATAAAACTGCCCGGGTCGATCCAACTGTTTCCCTCCTGAAATCAGCGTTGCACCGGATTCAATGGATTCCGAGACAATCCTATTGATGTTGTTGAGTTGGCGCATCGTACAGAGCGGTCCCATTTGCGTATTGGAGTTCATTGGGTCGCCGATAACAATACGTTTGGCTAATGTTGATAATTGATCAATGAATTGATCTTTGATTCTTTCAGAAATAATGAGCCTTGAACCGGCAACGCAGCTCTGACCTGAAGTCATAAAGATGGCAGCCAGTTGAGCATTCACTGCACTTTCGATGTCGGCATCGTCAAACACCACGAACGGCGACTTGCCGCCGAGCTCCAATGATGTGCTGGCAAGACTGACGGCAGAGTTTCGAACGATATGCCGAGCAGTTTCCGGGCCTCCGGTAAATGCAATATGCGCAATTCTGGGATCGGAGGAAAGAGTCTTGCCGCAGTTTTCACCAAAGCCGCAGATTATGTTGATCACTCCAGGTGGAAATTCGGCCTCATTAACCAGCTTGGCAAATTCGAGCATTGGTGCAGGAGCATCTTCCGAGGCCTTTATTACGATTGTGCATCCTGCGGCAATAGCTGGGCCAATTTTTACCGCGGAAAGAAACAGAGGACTGTTCCATGGAACGATTGCAGCAACGACTCCTTTCGGTTCTCGTTGTAGCCAGACTTCTGTATCCGGATGATCTATGGGAAGGTGCGACCCTTCAAGCTTATCGGCCAACCCGCCATAGTATCGGTAGAATTCGGCTATATAAGCCGTCTGAATCGTAGTTTCCCGAATTGGCTTTCCAGAATCGAGGGTATCCAGTTGCGCAAAATGATGTGATTTCTTTTCGAGGAGGTCGGCTAAGCGATGGAGGAGTTTTCCACGTTTTGTAGCACTGAGAGATGTCCAGTCGTTTCGCTGCAGTGCACTTTCAGCCGCGGATATGGCATCTTGAGTTTCTGTGACATTCGCCGCAGGCATTCTAGCCCACGCCTCGCCTGTTGCTGGGTTAACGCTTTCGAATGAGCCGCTTGCATTCACAAACTGGCCGCAGATGTAGTTTTTAAATACTTTCATTGTATTGTGCGTTCAAAAAGTAGTTCTCGTTACTCATGTAGAGGAATTCTCCTTCGATACCACTCAATTCCATATTTTTTGACTTGCTCGCGAAATTCATTGTTCTTGAGAGATTCTTCTAGAATCAACTCAACACGCTGGGGAATCGTTGTCTCGTCAATTTCCCACGAAAGAAGAGCTCGATCCGAAGAGGTGAGGTGTTCGCCGTAGAGTATGAGGTCAACATCAGACTCGGGAGAAAATGTCTCCATGGCTCTTGACCCAAATAGCACAACTCGCTCAACCCGTTCATTAGAGGCAAGTATGCTAAAGATCGTTTTACGATGTTTATCTTTAAGTCCATCATTCATTCTGCACGTATCTGCTCCAAAGTCTGATATAGCCGGTCCAGTGGTGGAAAGAACTGGTTCTTGATCAACTCTTCTGCTACCAGTGCTTCTTCTTTGTTATAGATATGGCTTAACTTATTACGCTCGTCTATAGCCTTTAGGAATAATTCGCAATCATCTTCGTTAAGATACGAAGCTTGAAAACTCTGTCGAATCACATCCCGCGGAGTTTTAATGTCACTTCCTTGATAGTAGAGCAAGTCTTTCAAAACTTTCCAACTGAGTTCATATGTGAACATAAACGTCTGTACTAATCCCGCCAATTCAAGATTCGAGTAATTGTTTTTCTTGCAGGCATTCTCCAATTGTAAAAACGCATTCTCAAAATTTTCAAAACGCTGATGCCAGCGTGCTTCACTGCTATTGGTCATAATTCAACATCTCCAAATCCCAAGGCACTGAGGTTTGATTTGATAGCGGAATCAGCGGTCTGTAGCGCTAAGAGATGTCCAGTCGTCTCGATGCAGTGCATATTCGGCCGCAGATATAGTTTTTAATTTCTTTCATTGTATTGGGCATTCAAATAGCAGTTCTCGTTACTCAGATTAATCGCGGCCATCGGTCGCATTTCCTAGGAATTCCGATTTCCAGCCGGACTTGAAGACGGAAGGAAAGTAAAAGCCATACTCGAATTTTACTCCAGATTCCATGATTGTGAATTTATCTAGTGCCGCTCTGATTCACACTTGATACAAGGTCATGCTTTGTTGGGTTTCGTTATAATCGACTCTCATGTTTATCTAATCGAACCGAAATATAAATGACTGAAGTGCGATGGGCTACACAGCCTTATAGCGGTTACGCCATTCGTCAGCCTCTGCTGCCAGACGAAATCTTCCAACATGTCGGGCCAACGACTCCAGCAGGAGAGTATTTACGGAGGTTCTGGCATCCAGTTGCGATGTCTTCACAACTGGATAGCGGGTTTCCAGTTGCCATCAAAATTCTTGGCGAAGATCTGGTCGTTTTCCGAGATTTGAGCCAGCGAATTGGTGTGCTTCATAAACACTGCGCTCACAGACGAGCTTCATTGGAATTCGGTCGCATCGAAAATCAGGGAATTCGATGCTGTTATCACGGCTGGCATTTCGATATCGACGGTACGATTTTGGAGACTCCCGGAGAGCCACCGGACAGCAACATTCGTCATCGAATCTGTCAGGGCGCTTACCCTACAAAAGAATTCAAGGGCTTGATTTTTGCTTATATGGGCCCTCCTGATAAAAAACCCGGATTTCCCTTTCTTGATGCAATGCAGATAGAGGGTCATGATCTGGTTCCATATTCCATCCATTCCCCAAACAACTGGTTACAGGAATCTGAAAACGCCATTGACCCTTTTCACAGTGTCTTCTTGCATGGACGCATCAGTGGTCCGCAGTTTCCTGGACTTGAACATTTCGTCGACTTGCCTGTGGTTTCCTACCGCAAACGAGAAGGAGGAATAATTTATGCTCATGCTCGCCGCAGCGGTGATTTGCTTCGATTTCGATTTCACGACTATTTGCTGCCGAACATGGCGCAAAATGGTGGTATGTTTCAAGTTATGGATAAACCCAAAGCTTTCGGACGTACAAGTTTGACAAAATGGGTGACTCCGCTCGATGACACCAACAGTCGCAAGTTTGGCTGGCGCCATTTTAACGACAATGACGAAGTGCTTCGGCAAGGTAGTCGCGACGAAGTTGGATGGGAAAAAGTTGATTTCTACGGCCAGACAGCCCATCGCAGCTATGAAGAACGGCAGAGCAATCCGGGCGACTGGGAAGCATGGACCGGTCAAGGTGCAATGAATATTCACAAACGGGAGTATCTTGGCACAACTGATGAAGGGGTAGGCATGCTTCGGTCCTGGCTAAAACGCGATATCCAAGCTGTGGGAAAAGGCAAATCCCTACCTGTGTTAGAAGGCACACCAGAAAATCCGATTGTTACCTATGGCGGCGATACCGTGCTGTCAATTCCAAAGGCTTCAAAAAATGATGCTGCAATGGTCAAATCCGTCATTCAGACCGTAATTGATATTTATCTGGAGGCGGGAGAGCGTAGCGATGGAGACAGAGTGTCGTTCATCCAGCATGAACTCGCATCGAAATTTCCCGGTTCGATTTGAAGTTGGATGCTGCAGGATACTTGCACAAACCCGTTTTTCCACCGGTAAGCTGCATAAACGCTGTGTGAATGTGGCCGTACATGGCAATTCCTGACCCGCGACCGGGGCTCATCAACATTAAGCCGTACATGGTATCGATGAATGTCGATACCCGGTCCACCATTAAAATCAACATCTCATCAAATGAGAGTGCGCTGGGGCCAGGCACTGCCGTACGTACTGCCGCACTTGAGGCAGCGAGTTGTATGGAAAGGTATGCCGAAAGCGCTGATTCAACCCTGTCTACAGCGATTGCAGCTAACTACGGTTTGAATACTGCCGGTGTTGTGTGTGGGAATGGTTCAGATGATTTACTGGCTCGCCTGGCACGAGCATATCTTCGGGCGAACGACGAGTTGATTTGCAGTGTGAATGGGTATCAGAAAATTCCGAATTACGCATATGCAAACGATGCAGTTCCGGTACGGGCGAACGACAATGAGTTTACCGCGGACGTCGATCAGCTTCTGAGCTGTGTCACAAATCGAACGAAAATGGTGATGATTGCCAATCCGGATAATCCGACTGGAACTTGGTTGACCAAGACGGAAGTGAAGCGGCTTCACAGTCAATTGCCGGAAAATGTCCTACTGGTGCTGGATTCCGCATATTACGAGTATGTGGATAATCATGATTTCGAGGATCCAGCGACCTTGGTTGAGCAACACCAAAATGTTGTAATGACTCGAACGTTTTCAAAAATTTACGGACTTGCGGGACTTCGTTTGGGTTGGTTGTACGCACCTCCAGAAATTTCTGCAGTCGTTCGCAAAATCGGCACAACCTTTCCGATCTCGAACATTGCCTGTGATTGTGGATTAGCCGCACTGACGGATGAGTTGTACAAGCAGCATGTGCGTGACTACAACGCAAGAGTCAGAACTGAGTTTACAGAGGCGTTGCACCAACTCGGAATCAGAGTCTACCCAAGCCAGGCCAATTTCGTTCTGGCAAATTTCGAAAGCCATGTGCTCTCAGCCGTGGAGATTTACGAGGCTCTTTTGAATCGCGGAATTCTGGCTCGAAGACTGGCTTCACCAGCATTTGCAGACTGTATTCGATTCACAATTGGTTTGGAAGAGGAAATGCGCGAAGTTGCTAATACTTTGCGTCAATTGTTAAGCTGATGAATAAGCGTGCCAATGTGTCACCAATAACGGGCGCCTCGATAATCCAAGCTTTCAAAGACGCTGATATACGAACAGTCGTGGCGTTGCCGGACATCGTAACTTGCGAAACCGTGCTTTGGCCGATTTCTTCTGACAGCAGTTTTCAGTTTGTGCCGGTATGCAAGGAGGATGAAGGCGTGTCAATCTGCGCTGGCCTCTCGTACTGCGAACATCGTGCTGTCTTGCTTATGCAGCACACCGGTTTCTTGGACTCGATCAATGCAATTCGGGCAATCGCGGTGGAATACAAGTTGCCAATTGTCATGGTGGTCGGACTACAGGGCATGGAAGCAGGAATCGCAATGCTCGAATCCTCTAGTGTCGGTATTCGTATGCTGCAGCCGACATGTGACGCAATGGGACTCAAGCACATAGAAATGGCAATTGAGGATGATGCGGCTTCAATTTCTGAATTGATTGGCTCAGCATACAGAACCTCGTATCCTGTAGTGATATTCCTGACTGTTTCTCCAGTGTAAACCGACGATGATGAAGCGCGACGCAGCATTACAAGTTATTGCCGAACACTATCCGGATGGAATTGTGGTAGCGGTATATCAAACCGCATTTGATTGGATGAACATACGCCCGCATTCGTTGAATTATTTATGCACTGGAGCTATGGGGCAGGCTTCATCGCATGGATTGGGTCTTGCCTTAGGCACTCCGAACGAAAAGGTGGTTGTTCTTGATGGGGACGGCAGTCTTCTTATGAATCTTGGAAGTTTGGTAACTGTTGCAAACATGTCTCCCTCCAACTTCGTACATTTCGTCAGCCAGAACAATGCTTACGAAGTGAACGGCAATTTTCCGATTCCAGGTGCAAGCAAATTAAAGTTCGATGGATTAGCAATCGAAGCAGGTTACAGGCATGCTTTTTCTTATGATGACTGCACGCAGTTCAAAGCGGATATCAACGAAATTTTAAACATGCAGGGTCCCGTGATGGTGTGCCTGCATGTGGAACCTGGAGAAATTTATCCGACTGAATATACAACGATTCACAGTGCTGAATCTCGATCAACTTTTCGCAATGCCTTGAAAGACAGGCTGAACCTTGGTACACCGCGGTGATCGTAACCACTGCGCTTTCCTCAGTGTTGACAATCGTTTACAACGATCGGAACTGTCTCCTCGGAATAGTCGAATTAGAAATCGGTGCTGCCTACACTTCAAATTTTTCAAGATTTTTCCAAAACAACTATTGATTTCTAAAGATTAAAACTGCCACTGCAGTAATTTCAATGGGCATTGCAAATTTTACGTAGGTGCCCTAATTTTTCGAACCTCGGACTGCGACAGATAAATGATGGCAAACACAATCAGTACTGAACCGAAAATTGTCCATAAGCTTGGGAACTCGTGAAATGCCAACATCCCAATCACTGCAGCCCAGACGAGTCTCGTACAGTTAACTGGAATTACGACCGTTGCGTCGTACATCTGTAAGGATTTTGTCATTGCGAGTTGGCCGATAGCCCATAGCAATCCAATTAAAATCGTTTCAACCGACTGCAAGAGTGTCATGGGTGTCCATACTGGGATTGCAAAAATTACGGATACAAAGATGGTAACAAGTAGTGACCATGTCAGTATCACGACGGGTGTTTCTGTACGAGAGAGTACTTTTGCAACGACTAGCGCCAGGCCCCAGGTCAGCGAAGACAGCAGGACCGCATAGACTCCCAGGGAGGCTTCGATATAGCCCGGGCGCAAGATCGCTATGATTCCAACAAATGTGACCATTACGCTGACCCAGCGGTGAAAATACATGGATTCGCCGAGAAAAATGACAGATATGATAACGGCGAAGACAACACCGACAAAACTGAGGGATGTAGCTTCAACAAGCGGGGTCAGCGTCAAAGCAAAGAAATAAATTACATTTGAAATCGCATGTAGAAAGCCGCGAAAAATGAGCAATCTTTTACGTTGTGCCCGATATAGACGCTGTTTTCTGAATATTGAAAGAACTACGAGAAAAACCAGTCCTACAACACTGCTAACAAACGAAATTTGAAAACTGTGAATTTCCTGTCCAAGGTGTCGCACCAGCGCCTGCATGGCAGCAAGAAACAGTGTCGAAGTCGCCATTAGCAGGATAGCCCCTGTGGCTGGTGGGAATTGAATCACTTCTTCAAATTAGTCACAAATTTTCATATTAACTGTTGGAAAGAATTCCTTGTAGACGGTTACTAATTTTGAGTAGTAAAATCGTAAATATTCATTAGTTCGACAATTCACTTTGAACAATGTTATGTAGCAGAAAAATTCGTAGAAAGGAAAAGTCTAGTCATAGTTGAACTATTCTGCGCTTAGAACCAAAGCGTCTGGGGCATTCCAGCAAATCTCTATTTGCGTACCGGAATCCAATGGAGTTTGATCTGGCCTCTGTTCCACCAGGAATGGCTTGTCTACTCCAACATCGACAAAAACATCCATTAGATTGCCGGAAAAAGTATAGTGAATGACCGTACCTGGAATTCGATTGTCAAATTCATTTTTCTGTCCCGGCATGCCAATAGCAAGTTTTTCTGGTCGAATGCCAATGCAGAGAGGTCCGAAAGTGGATTCATCTTCAGTAGAAATTTTGGCACGAATTTTCATGTCATTCAGTATTTTCAATTCGGCGCCCCCTTCTGACTTGCTTGATAGCGTTGCATCCAGCAGATTGATGCGGCCGATAAAATCGGCAACAAAGGAACTTCGGGGGAAGTTATAGATTTCCCTTGCTGTGCCGACCTGTTCAATCTCGCCGTTTCTCATTACGGCGATTCGGTCGGACATGTTCATTGCTTCCGTTTGGTCGTGAGTAACGAAGACAGTTGTAATTTGCAGTTCCTGTTGAATTCTACGCAGTTCTACCTGCATCGCCTCTCGCAGCTTTAGATCGAGCGCACCGAGAGGTTCATCCATAAGTAGAACTCTTGGCGGATAGGCGACGGCACGCGCGACGGCGATTCGCTGAGCCTGTCCGCCGCTGAGTTCTGAGGGATAGCGCGCTTCTACACCAGGCAGGCGTACCAGTTCAAGTAATTCTGTTACCCTGTCGTCGATGTTCTCCTTCGGAGTACGTCGCTCCCGAAGGGGGAAAGCGATATTTTCCTTAATGGTGAGGTGCGGGAAAAGAGCATAGTCCTGAAATACCATTCCAATTTCCCGTTTCTGGGGTGGAAGATTCGTAATTTCTTCGTCTCCCAATAGGATCTGACCCTGGTCTGGATCATTGAATCCCGCGATCAGTCGAAGCGTAGTCGTTTTGCCGCAACCGGAGGGACCAAGGAGGGTGATGAATTCACCCTCCTTGATTTCCAGATTTATCGTTTTAAGGGCGCATACACTGCCAAATGTTTTGGCGACATTTCGCAGAACGACGCGTTGCGACATCGTTGACGTTCAGTAGATATGGGACAATTCAATGTTACTCGGCGACCGCCCTGGTCCACTGATCGGTCCAGTCTGCGATGATGACTTTCGAATAATCGACCCTCAATTGATTGGCCACTTTCTCGGAATCCAACACTAACATTTCCTCTACAATCGGGTCTTTCGCCATCTCTTCGAATATGCTCTGATTGACGGGAAGGAGGCCGGTTGAGGTTGCCATTATTAACTGGTAGTCAGCTCTGATGAACTCATTGATGTACCATTGAGCCGCTTCAACGTTCTCGCTGTTTTTCATAACGCCAAACCAGCCTTCTGAAGCGACACCTACCAGTTCATCGTTGATGTACGGATGTACGGTTGTCACATTCTGCCCAGCTCTTGTTTTGGCTCGCAGGCACCAACCTGCGTGCACCACTGACGCAACAATGTCGCCAGACTCAAACAACGCCATAGTTTCACCACCACGAGCCCAGAATTTCAATACGTTCATTTCATTGACAAGTTTCAGACCAGGTTCGATGTTGGTTTCATTGCCGCCTTCAGCGAACGTCATACCAGCCAGAGCTGGAAGTCCCCCACCTGAATTAATGTCAGGAATCGAAAGTCTACCGGCAATTTTGGGATGTACGAGGTCGCGAAACGTAGTAGGCACCGGAATTCCTTCTTCTGCAAATTTATCCTTGTGATAGCAGATGACTTCCTGGGTTTCCCACGAACCTACCACCCACTCGTTATATCGGCTCGGTGCTAGGAATTCAGTGTTGGGAATCAACTGTAAATCTAATTCATGGAGTACCTCAAGTTCGTGGTAGTCCTTGACTTGAGCAGCAAGAATTTCTACAACGTCAAAAGGTGCTTTGCCGCGAGCAGCGATTAGTTTTGCGAAATTTGCTGCGGGAGACCCCGTAACGTACTCGACTTTTCCACCTTCCGCTTCGAATTTTGACGCGATGTTCTCTGCCTGGTTATCTTTCCACAAACCCCCCCAAGTAGCAACGCGCAGCGTGACACCGTCATACTTGCCCGCCAGAACTGAAGAAGAAAAGGTGATAAAGATCGTAATTGTCAGACCGATTACGATGGTTTTAAAAGTATTTAACATTTTCAATCTCCTGAAGTTTTTCTAATTTTTTGCTAAATGATTCTGGGGTCTTCATGTAATTTCGTTCACAAATTGGAAAATTTGCAATTTAACTCCACAATCGATTCAGCAGGATTCTGTATTCCAAACTTCTTTAGTAAATTGCAGATCAGCAGTTCTCATTTTGGCAGTTATATGCCCTAATCAGCAATTAGAAATCTGAGATTAGTAGAATAGCTTTGTACAAAAAGGTATTCGAAAACAATTGGATTTCACCCAATGTGTGAAGCCCAAAACTTATCTCTGAGATACAACGCTTTTCTAAATTCTACCCCATAAACTGGCAGTCAGCAAACTAATTTTAACCTCCCGTGTCGGATTGATCGTCGTTGCGCAGTTAATGCAGCGCATTGGGCTGGCACCAATAGTCGATCAGTAGTTACTTGCGCCGGGCAGCAACCGCGGCTACCGTCAAGGGGCGATTTTCAATATATTCATGTTGCTGTTTCATGAAGGCGGCAAGTGTCTTGACGACGTAAGCCATTTGCAAAAAGATCGGCCGTTGATGAAACTATTAGGTTGTGGGCAGTTGCCTGGGACCAAGACACTGGGCAATTGGCTGCGGCGCCCGATCTCGCTGATGCTCAACCCCTGGTTCCTGAGTTCATGAAACATGAACAGTTCCTCCAATGCTATCATGTTGATTGTCTCCTTTACACAGCAGATCAAAATTCACCCCCGTGTTATAAGGCAATTTTTCAGTGATTCCACCCTCGAGCGGAAACACTGAAACCTCCCCAAATGGTCACTTTTCGATGAGCACTTGTGGTTAGTTTACAAGTAGCACTGACGCAGTTTGAATCCACACGCCAGCATCAGCGAAGGATTGCGCTGTAGTCCACGGCGAAACGACTCCACCGACGGATGCTGGTAGATGATCCTCGCAATACAGGCCTCAAGCATGGACTCCAACGGCCAGTCATTTCGCCCGCCGCCACTGCGCATGTGACAAAGTGCATCCAGCACCCGCGGCCGGTAGCGAGGTGAATACCATTTCCAGGCGATTCAGGTCGCTGAATTCATCCAGCGTTTTCCAGTCAAATAGAGTATGATTCTCACGTGTCATACACGAGTCTCCTTGGGGCAATTTGTGTAGTTCAGTTTTCATTGATAATAGTCCGTAAAGAATCGCTTACGACACTTGTTCGTGAATTAAATCAACGCGTTGTACATGCCTTTAGGGGTGTTGCTGGCCCCGTCATGGAGTGAGGGGAAATTCCAGGAATTCGTGTGAAACCCCAAGTCTTTCGGTTTCTCAGGCTGATTCTTTGGGGGGGAATATTTTGCAACCCTATAATTTCCTCAGTGTTGACAATCGTATATAGTGATCGAAACTGTCTCCTCAACCACGCTATAGAATTTTCTTTCACTATGATATTTGGTTTTCAGAGTTTCAATAATGATTGCCCGATAGGGTGTTAGGGAATTGAAGTCAGGTCAACCAGACATTATGAATTGCCGAGTTGCCCACCCTGATAATTGGCAGCGTTGATGCCCGACTGGTTAATCTTTCTTGTGAGAGAGTGCGTCTTTTACCGAGAGACACTTGAGGAATGGGTGCTTAATTCTACGACATTCGATCAACTAGTATCCTGTGAACCACCCACTTTCAGAAGCGTATCAAGCCCGATCACTTTTTGAACTAGCAATAGTAGAAAGAGACAGATGATAATGACTAGTGTAGCTGAAGCCATAAGGCTGGGTTGGATATCGTTTTCAAGCGCAAAGAATATTTCGACTGGATAAGTAACGAAACCAGGAGCGCTCAGAAAAATCGCTACTGGAACATCGGAGAATGAAACCATGAAAGCGTATAGCGCGCCTGCATAGACTCCGGGCATAATAACTGGCAGCGTAACGCGTAAAAAGGCGCGTCTCGGTGATGCTCCGTGTATCACAGCGGCTTCCTCTAGTCGTGTATCAAATCTCTGTAGGATTGCAGTGACTGTTCCGACTACGTAAGGGGTGGCGATAAAAATATGCCCGAGCGCGAGACCTACGAGAGTGCCGTGCCAATTAAGTCCGGTAACGTCACTAATCCAATAAAGTAGCTGCAGGAAAGCGATTCCGGTTACTATCGCAGGAATTTGCAGGGGAGCGCGGAAAATCGCACTGATCAGCGCTTTTCCTGGAACGTTACTGCGTACTAGACCAAGCGCGGCGGGTACGCCCAACAGGCAGGCGAAGAGTGACGCTATTGTCGCGAGAGCGAAACTCAACACCAGCGCTTCAATCTGTCCTGCCGGAATTTGAGTGTACCAATACAAAGACAATGTTTCAGGTGGGAACTTGAAGGAAGCCTCAACGTTGTCTGTCGGACCGTTCAATGATGTGCCGATAACGACCAGAATGGGTGACAGAAGAAAAATGTACGAAAAAGAACAGTAAAGTCCATAAAAAAAGCGACCGATCGATTTGCGAATTTTGTAGGGTGAGGTCTTCATGGACATTCCTCAGACCATTACGAGATGAGCGGTACGCAAGCGCCGCAGCAAATAAATGGAAAGAATGTTAATCACGATCACCGAAACCAGAAGCACTGCGGCAATCGTCGCGCCCATTGAGTACTTGATGTCCATCATGACTATCCTTTGAATCATCACGGGAAGCGTGAAAACGCGTCCACCTCCAAGCAGTGCCGCTGAAGTAAATGCTCCCATGCACATATTGAACACCATTAGGAGCATTGCTGTAACACCTGGCAGAGAGAGAGGAAAAATTACGCGATAGTAAACCCGCCAGCGACTGGCGCCATGTATTTGTGCCGCGGATTCCAGTGAACTTGGAATCGTTTGAATGATACTGTAGAGTAGTAAAACACCAAATCCGAGCGTAAAATGCATTAATCCAATTACTACTCCAGTTTCGTTGCCGAACACTGAGTACGGCTTGTCAAACACTCCAAGTTTGAGCATTGTCTGATTAAACAAGCCTTGGGCGGAAAATATGACGATCAGGCCATAAACTTTGATCACGATGGTGATGAATGTTGAAACTACAATTCCGGCCAGCAAAACCATGGACCAGCTGGACCGCATTCGCGTAATCAGATAAGCGACCGGAAATCCCAAGATCAATGTCGACAGCGCCGCAAGCGCCGAAGTCTTAACTGTAACCCACAGAATCTTGAGATAAAATCCATCTGTCAAGAATCGTACATAGTTTTCAATCACGAGTTCATCGCCTATGCGTCCAAGGCCGAGATCCTGAAAAAAGCTAGCTCGTAGAAAGATGATTTGTGACCCGGCGACCAGAGTGAAACCGATGACTAAAGGAGGGATGAGCAGTATCCACCATCTAACCCACATTACGACCTCTCAATTGTCAGCGGGGCGACTGCTCCAAATTTAAACGTAAACTTAGTCATCTCATCCTCTTCCGGATTTGGTTTAGTGCCAATGGGCGCATTTTGCAAAAAAGTGTAAAAAAATTGTTCTAGATTGAACCCGGGTATCGTGATACGATTTCTCAAGTCATGAATGATTCACGTTCATCATCGGAATATTCATCGGCCGCAATATAGACGTTCATGATGTCGTTAGAATTTACACTACGCTATCAATACAGATTATTCCAAGAAATTCATGTTGGCTAGAGTAGATTAACACACTTGCTTGATTTCACTGAAGCGGAGATTTACGTAATTGAAATTTTTTAGTCAGATGATAAATTAAAGGAACTTCGCAGCGAATTCACCGCAGCGAGATTGCCTTGTGGGGACTTTGGTGCCAATGTAGTATGGTTCATGTTAAGTTCTAAGGCCTACAACTTGTTTGCCTTGATGCGGATGGTATTACCGATTTGGTGGTCAACTGCCCGTGCGCCCACAGTGCGTTTGGTCTGTCTGATGTTGCCGCACAGATCGTATGCCATGCCAGACAACGGACAGTGAAGGTTAATGACTTCCATTGTCAGAAGATTGACGAAGCGCTGGATCAAATTCGAGGCTTTCCGCTTCTGATATGAACCGGCCTCTTTAGGTGGTGCTTGTCTGAACCCTGCTTGAATCGATTTCGAATCTTCGGGACGGTTGCGCGCATGTGCACAGTGGCAAAATACCAGCAGACAATGCATCAGGTTCGTAATCACTTGCAAATCCAGACAAATTCCAGCCTGCTGTACCTGTTTTCGATAATCGGAGCAAAAAATTCTAGTTAAATCGCTAAGATCTTGCTACTGATCACCGAATTAATTCTCTAATTTCGGATTTGGGATTTAATTTGTAACTGCTTTTAATTTCGAAAATAGATATATTTAGATAATTGGAGCTTGACCGCAGCAAGCAAATTGATAATTTCACGCATTCATCAATCAGTCCGTAAAATATGAATTTGTCATGTACACAGCAGTTTGAATTTAAATTGATCGAATAGATGATCGTGGATTGGCAAATAGAGAAAGCTCGCACCTTCGCAGCACGAATTAACGTATGACTGTCAGCAGTTCCCAAGCCGCTATAAGGAAACGTCCTCCGACACCGGGGATACTATTCACGCGAAAATCCCCTCTCATTGATGTTGCGCAGTTGTTGATACTCGCTGGTGCTACGACCTGGCTGATATTCAGAGGCGCTCAAGCAATGCAGTACAACTGGCAGTGGTACCGTGTTGATCAGTTCATTTATCGGATCGTAGATGGTGAGTTCATACTGGGCAGATTGTTGGAAGGACTCATTGTCACTTTCGAAATCACTCTGTTCAGCATGGTCTTTTCAATTTTAATCGGACTGATCACTGCATTGTTGCGGATGTCCAATTCGTTTTCGGGCAAGCTGTTGGCGAACATCTACCTCGAAATGATCCGAAACACGCCGCTACTCGTTCAACTGTTTTTGTTCTACTTCATTGTTGCTCCGATTGTAGGCATTGATCGATTTTGGACGGGAGTACTGTGCTTGAGCTTTTTCGAAGGCTCCTTTGCAACGGAGATCATTCGGGCCGGTATTCAGTCAGTACCGCGCGGCCAGACTGAAGCGGCTAAAGCCTTGGGCTTCAGTCGATTTGACAGGTTTCGCGACATAATTCTGCCCCAATCCATTCCGTTGATCCTGCCGCCAATGACTGGACTGATTATTAATTTGATCAAGCACTCTGCAATTGTGAGTGTAATTGCGGTTGCAGATTTGACCACAGAAGGGCTGAACATTATTTCGGAAACTTTTATGGCTTTCGAAATCTGGTTTACAGTTGCTGGAATTTATCTCGTAGTAACTGTATCACTCTCGTTATTCGTTTCGTGGATGGAATCTCGAGCCACCCGCGGGCGATAACATTAATCTCAACAAGGAGAATTGTAAATATGAAAATTAAATTTGTTTTAACCTCACTTTTAGCTGCTGCTGCAATCGCGTTTGCAGGCATAGCAGGCGCCGCTTCTCAGGAACTTGCTTCAAGCAGTGTACTGGAAGAGATTAAGAAGAGAGGATCTCTGCGCGTAGGAATGTCTACATTCGTTCCGTGGGCGATGCGGGACAAACAAGGTAATTTGATCGGATTCGAGATCGAAGTGGCAACCAAGGTTGCCGAAGATATGGGCGTAAAGGTCGATTTCGTGCCGACTGCCTGGTCTGGAATCATCCCAGCCTTGATCGCACGGAAGTTTGACGTCATCATCGGTGGTATGTCCATTACTCCCGGTCGAAACCTGACGGTAAACTTTACCGCTCCATACGCACACTCTGGACAGCAAATGGTTGCAAACAAGGCGTTGGCAGATGGATTTACGCTGGACCAATTCAATGATTCCAGTGTAACAATCACCTGTCGCCGTGGAGCAACACCTTGTAACGTAGCACAGAAACAGTTTCCGAAAGCAGGTGTCGCTCGATTCGACGATGATGCGCAGGCGTTTCAGGAAGTGGTCAATGGCAACGCACATGCGATGATTTCATCAGCGCCGAAACCGCGTTTCTGGACGAACCGTTATCCTGAAAAACTGTTCATGCCGACGGAAGAAAACCTTACGGTAGGTGACGAGGCCTTTGCGCTGCGCAAAGGCGATCCGGATGCATTGAACTTTTTCAGTAACTGGATTCTTGTGAACACCAGTAGCGGTTGGTTAAAGGAAAGACATGACTTCTGGTTCAAAACCCAGACCTGGGCAGCCGAAGTAGAAGAGCAGTAATTCAACAGTTGATTTGCATTTCCCCGGTGTGAATCCGGGGAAATGCAATCTTTCGAACTTCTGAAATCACGATGTCTGAATATCGACTTCCTCCACCTGCAAAGCACGTAAAGAGAGTAACAAATCTCGATATCGCTGTGATCGGCAGTGTCATTGCGGTCTTGGTATTCGTGTACTACCGTGTGGAGCACGTTCTGGTTTACAACTGGAATTGGGGACTGGTTTTCGAATACGTGATCAGAATTGACGAAGTTACCGGAGAAATTTTCCCCAATCTTTTTTTGAAAGGCGTTGCGATGACGCTGAGACTGGCCTTTTGGGGAACCATTATTGCCGCAATAATCGGCATCATTATGGGATTATGTCGAGTCAGCAGCAATCTTTTCTTCAAAGTCGGCAGTCGTCTTTACGTAGAGCTGATCCGCAATATCCCTCCAGTCGTTTTCATCTTTGTTTTCTACTTTTTTATCAGTGGCCAGATCATACCTTTGCTCGGACTAGACCGGGTGGCCGATACGGCTTCACCCTCTACGATTGCAGTGATGGAGGTTCTTTTCGGTCCAATTGAATTGTTCACTAATTTTCTTGCGGGTTTGATTTGTTTGGCAGTTTTTGAAGGGGCTTACATCACTGAAATCGTCAGAGCCGGCATTCAGTCCATTGGAAAAGGTCAGTGGGAAGCTGCACAAGCAATCGGACTCTCACGGTACTGCGTTCTGCGAGACGTCATTCTCCCTCAAGCACTCAAGACAATTCTGCCACCTCTCGCCGGTCAATTCATCACTTTGGTGAAAGATTCAAGTATTGTTTCACTGATTTCCGTGCAGGAACTGACGTTTCTGACACAAGACGTATCCAACACAACAACGCACTTCTTTGAAGCCTGGATGATTACTGCGGCGTTGTATTTCATGATGTGTTTTCCACTCGCTGTGTTGTTCCGGAGATTCGAGCGATTCGGAATTGGAATGCAAAAACTCTAGGAATTACTGAATGAATGAAGTTCAAGAAATGAAAAAAAAGCACACTATTGGCGATAAAGAATTTCTAAAAATGATCGGCGTCGGCAAGTGGTATGGAGACTTTTGCGCCCTGTGGGATATCAATCTCACGGTGCACTCCGGAGAGCGAGTGGTTGTTTGCGGACCGTCTGGGTCCGGAAAATCAACAATGATTCGTTGTATAAATCTACTTGAAACATTTGAAGCAGGGCAAATACTGATCGAAAATGAACCTGTCGTCAGCGATCCCAAATCAATTCAGGCAACTCGTCGAAGAGTCGGCATGGTGTTTCAGAATTTCAATTTGTTTCCTCACATTACAGTCGTTCAGAACTTGATGCTGGGCCCGATTCGCAATCTCAAAGTCTCAAAGAAGGAAGCAGAGGAAACGGCGATGCAATATCTTGAGAAAGTGCGTATAGTTGAACAAGCCAAAAAATACCCAAGTCAGCTGTCCGGCGGACAGCAGCAGCGAGTGGCAATTGCGCGTTCACTGTGCATGCATCCGGAAATGATGCTGTTTGACGAACCGACATCGGCCCTCGACCCGGAAATGATTTCTGGTGTCCTGGATATCATGGTTGAACTTGCCGAAGGCGGCATGACCATGATCGTAGTTACCCACGAAATGGGGTTTGCCAAGAAGGTTGCCGATTCAATGGTGTTCATGGATCATGGCGAAATCGTAGAAATCGCACCACCTGACAAATTCTTTTCCACTCCCAAGAGCGATCGTACCGAGCTTTTCTTAAGTCAGATTCTTTCACACTAGTGGCGCTAGCTTGATTCGGATTTGATGCGATCGCAAGTGAAACCTAAGCAACGCTATTCTCTGCTCAGCTTGATAGGCGGTGCTTTTCATCACCACCGCAATTGGCAGCAAGCCTGGAGTAGTCCAACAGTTCAGTCTCAGTACGATGTTTTGATAATCGGCGGCGGTGGTCATGGTCTCGCAACTGCCTACTATCTTGCGAAAAACCATGGCATCAGAAATGTCGCAGTCATTGAAAAAAACTGGATCGGAGGTGGGAACAGCGGGCGCAATACAGCCGTTATCCGTTCAAACTATTTGCGGGAGAACAGTATTCGTTTCTTCGATAAATCGGTTCAGCTGTATGAGGAACTGAGCCGCGAACTGAATTACAACATTATGTTCAGTCAGCGAAGCGAAGTTGATGTTCTGCTCACGAACGCCAGTATGCGCAATATGAGACGCAGGGCATTGAATATGAACTCCTTGGGTGTAGAGTTTCGTATGCTGTCCGCGCAAGAAGTACGCAATCACATTCCAGTAATGGCTCCTTTGAAAAACTGTCGCTTGCCGATTCTAGGTGGGTCGGTACAGGAGAGAGCCGGAATTGCTCGCCATGATGCCATTGTTTGGGGCTATGCCCGAGCAGCAGACGCTTACGGAGTGGACATCATTGAGAACACTGACATCAATGCGATCCGTCGTGGTAAAGACGGAGAAGTAACAGGAGTGGAAACCAATCGAGGTTTCGTGAAAGCAGGTAAAGTTGCAGTCGCAGCCGGCGGTGATAACACTGCAGTTGCAAGCCTGGTGGATTTAAGGCTTCCGATTCGAACATTCAATCTGCAAGCCTTCGTATCAGAGCCCATCAAACCGGTACTGGATGTTGTCGTGAATTGCCCGGATTTGGGTGTTTATCTGAGTCATTCGGACAAGGGTGAGCTAGTGATTGGCGGCATGACGGACCCGCAACAGATTTCTTATCGAAGAGGTGGGAAAATGCCGGTTCTGGAAGATACAGTAAGTGGTTTGCTTGAACTGTTTCCTAGCTTTCGTCGTCTCAAACTACTACGCCAATGGGGCGGTTCACTGGAATTTGCACACGATGGAAGCCCGATAATTTCAAACACATCGGTTAACGGATTCTATGTCAGTGCCGGTTGGTGGGGTGGGTTCAAGGCAATTCCTGCGGGTGGTATGACATTTGCGCATATGATTGCTAAAAATGAGCCACACCCACTATCTGCAAAATATCGACTGGATCGGTTTGCCACTCTTGACTATCTGCTGGAAGGCGGCACTACCGTTCCTACGCATTGACGACGGATTGTTACTCAAGTCACAGCAAGGTATTCTTGTGACCCATCTCAAATTTGTACTTTCCTGTTGCCGGCAATTACGATGCTAAACTGGATAAGGAATATATATTTATGTTATTGATATCATGTCCATATTGCGGTGTGCGTGCAGAAACAGAATTTCGTTGTGCAGGACCGATACGTCCTCCACGCAGTCATTTTGTTGGTGCTAGTGATGAAGAGTGGATAGAATATCTGTGTTACGCAGACAATCATAGGGGTGAACTGGAAGAGAACTGGTGTCACGAAAAAGGGTGTGGGGAATGGTTTCGCTTGCGTCGCAACACCGTTACTCACGAGATTATTGAAGTCGACTGAACATTGTGACTGTTTCGAATATTCGTCGATTGCCAGATGGAGGATGGGTTGACCGTAGTCGTCCTCTGAAATTTCGTTTTAACGGAAAAGACTACACTGGATATTCTGGAGATACACTGGCATCAGCACTGATGGCGAACGGAGTTGATGTCCTGTCTCGTAGTTTCAAATACCACAGGCCTCGAGGAGTGCAAAATGTTGGAGCCTCTGATGTTTCCTCGATGGTACAAATATGCGGTGCTGAAGAATCCCCCAATGTGTTGGCGAGCGTGCAGCCGCTTCATGCGAATCTGGAAGCACGTAGCGTGAACTGCTGGCCGAGTGTGAAATTCGACTTTGGAGCAGCCATCAGCACAATTTCGCCAATCATTCCTTCCGGTTTCTACTACAAAACTTTCATGTGGCCACATTGGCACGTATTTGAACCCATAATTCGAAAGGCGGCTGGCTTCGGTAAGGCACCTGCTCAGGTTGCTGATGGATCTTTTCAGAATCGGTTCGATCATTGCGATGTGCTTGTTGTAGGGAGCGGCCCCTCGGGTCTCATGGCAGCTTTGACTGCTGCTAGATCAGATGCGAGAGTCGTGCTGGTTGACGAGATGATTCATCCGGGAGGAAGTTTGCTCTACAGAAATTCGAGTATTGATGGGTATTCTGCTCGACAGTGTGTGCAGGACTGTGTGAAGGAACTGCTTGGATTTGAAAAGGTGACGCTTTTGCAGAATGCAACAGCTTGGGGATATCTGGAAGGAAATATGGTCTGTGTTGTTGAGAGAAACCCTAGTTCATCGGAAATTTCGGGATGCAATTGGAAAATCTGGGCGAATCAAGTTGTCTTGGCGACTGGGGCAATTGAACGTCCGATTGTTTTTGCTAACAACGATGTACCAGGTGTCATGCAATGCTCAGCAGTGAGTACTGCTTTACAAACCTATGCAGTAATTCCGGGTAAACGTGCTTTACTTTTTACCAACAACGACGGTGCATACGAAACGCTGGAACAACTCCATAGCGTTGGAATTGACATCGTTGCAGTAGTGGATGTGCGAACCACTGTCCGTTTGGAATTGAAAAGACTTGCCGAGAAAACGGATACGGAAATACTGGAGGGATATGTTGTTAGAAAAGCATTGGTTGGTCGAAAGCGGGTTAACGGAGCACTAGTGACATCGCTTACAAATCCACAATCGGTTCGACAGATTGATTGCGATTTAGTTTGCGTCTCCGGCGGCTGGAATCCAGCAGTGCATTTGTTCTCGCAGTCGCGCGGGTCACTGAAATTTGATGATTCGATTGCAGGATTTGTACCGCACCAGGCAAAACTTGCGACCCATGTAACGGGAGCCATGAATGGGGTATTTTCGCTTCAAAATTGTCTCGCAAGTGGAAGTTCTGTTGGAGCGAAGGCGGCAACAGCGGCCGGATTTCATGCACAGTCAATCCGAGTTCCGGAAGTCATGGATGGAATACTATCTGATTATCACATTGAACCCTTCTGGAGCGTAGAAACCGGAGAACGCCCCGCCAAGGCTTTCATCGATATGGCGGGTGACGTGACGGTGTTCGATCTACGGCTTGCAGCACGAGAGGGGTATGCTCAAATTGAACATCTCAAACGCTATACGACAACAGGGATGGGGCTTGATCAAGGCAAGACTGCGAATGTGAATGCGATCGGAATCATGGCCAATCTGACTGACAGCCATCCTTCTGAAATTGGTACGACAACATTTCGGCCACCCTATACACCGGTAGAGTTTGGAGCGATTGCAGGCAGTCGCCATGGAAAAGCGGTATTACCTTATCGGTACACCCCTATGACACAGTGGCATCAGCAACAGGGTGCTGTGATGTATGAAGCCGGGGCTCGTTGGAGACGACCAGGTTACTATCCTAAATCCGGCGAAACAATGGACGAAGCCGTACGACGTGAGTGCCACGCCGTCAGGACGCAGGTTGGAATGTATGATGGCTCTCCGCTTGGCAAGTTCGAGATGTGCGGTGAGGATGTAGTCAAGATGTTAAATCTCGTTTATACGAACAACTTTGAGCGGCTGAAAATCGGACAAGGACGTTACGGAATCATGCTAACAGAAGACGGTCTGATATTTGATGATGGAGTCACCTTTCGTCTTGATGAACAACGTTATCTGATGTCCTGTTCAACTGGCGGAGCCTTGCACGTCGAAGGTAGGCTGGATCAGTTAGTTCACGTTGATCGGCCGGATTTGAAATGTATAGTTACACCGGTTACTTCGCAATGGGCCAATGCCACGGTTTGCGGGCCAATGGCAAGACGAATGCTTGAAACAGCCGATACCGACTTGGACTTTTCACGTGAATCGCTTCCATTCATGCAAATGAGCGAGGGGCACATTAAATGTATGCCTGTTCGGGTGTTTCGAGTCAGTTTTACCGGTGAACTGAGCTTCGAAGTCAATGCTCCATCGAGATTTGGATTGCAGCTTTGGGAATACCTCATGGAACTTGGTGCAGACTGGAATATCTGTCCGGTTGGGTCGGAATCCAGCCATGTCCTGCGCGTTGAGAAAGGCTTTCTTTCGCTTGCGCATGAAGCCGATTCAACTGTCGATCCCATTGATCTCGGAATGAAGTGGTTGATTGATAGCCGGAAGGCGGACTTTATTGGCAAAAGAGCCATGGAAATTCGTCGTCGCAACCATCAAAATCGACCAGAACTTGTGGGATTGCTGCCGAAAGATCCAAATCAGTTAATTGCTGAAGGTGCACCACTGAAATCCGGCTCTACCGCAGGTGACTCCGAAGGATTTGTGACCGCCTGCGTTTGGAGTGATGTATTCAATCGGGTCATCGCGCTCGCACTATTAAATGAGGGGCGGTCTAGAGAGGGTGAAACAGTGAATGCCTGGATGGAGGGTAAACTTCTGCCTGCTGTTGTTACACAGCCGATTTTCTATGATTCACAAGGCGAGAAGTTGCGAATGTAGCCATGAGTTACGAAGTTCAAATTCTACAACTGGAACAAGAGGCGTTGTTCGAACTTCGCGGCAGTACTGCAGCAATCGATTTTTTTTTCGAGAACTTGGGGATTGTGACGCCAGTTCAGCAGGGTAAAGTGGTTACTTTCAATTTGCTGACAGCCCTGCGAATCGGTCCGCGACGTTCGTTACTGAAAACTTTGTTAGGAAATGAGAGTACGCTTGCGAACACACTTGCTCCTCTCACAAACCATAACGATATAAGTTCCGTTAACGTGTCTGACATGTATCACGGTATGAAGATCGTTGGCAAAGGTACTTCAGCGGTTCTCTCGCAGGCAACTTCGCTGAACCTCCACAAATTTCAATCAGGTTTCGTTGCAGCGACTGAAGTATTTTCATTGGCGGCAATAATCTTGCGTGACGGTACTGATGAATTTTCAGTGTACATTGAACGCAGTTATGCTGCCTACGTCTGGAATCGACTGTCAGTTTGTGCATTGCAAGAGCAGCACGTCTCATCATTCTAGATTGTGACAGATATCGAAGAATGGAGGGTTCAACCCATAATTCATACTCCGATGCTGGGAACATCAGGCTTTATAATGAATTTCGATAAATATCCTCGATAGCATTTGTTTCATTGTAAAAATTAGTGTTGCTATTGCTAAATCTCCTTTGACTCATATTTTTAATTTAATTCCTGAATGACTGATAAGATACCAAATTACGGACGTAGCCCGTTGATGGAACCGGAGTGGGAATATTTTGAAAAACCCATGGCGGATTTTCGTCGATCTGATTGGGACACTCTCAATGCACAACGCCGAACTTACTACGAAAAAAATCAAGCCAGTCATGCACTGAAACTGTTGTCTGCGATGGAAAACGATGAAGTCTTCGATTATCCCATCAACCCTTACCGACATTGCCTTCAATCTGCAACCAAAGTATTTCGGGATGGTCATGATTTGCAGACGGTCGTAACCGCTCTGTTCCATGACGTGGGATTCACCGTTGCGCCACAGATGCACGGCGAGTTTCAAAAGTATTTCTGTCATGACCATCCCACGATTGAGGACCGGCTTGCGAGAGAACAGTGGCAGGATCATCCATACCATGACTGGACTGTCGAGTTCGTGGAACAGTACGATCAAAAAGCAATGGACCCAAATTACAAAATTATGCTGATTGAGGATTTCGAACCTATGGTTGAAGAACTATTCAACCGAGAATTTTCCGATTAAAATTTCAAATTCCTGACTTTTTTTGAACCTGCATCTAGAATCCCACAGGTATTTTTCAGGACACAGCGATGAAGATACCAATATCTAATATGCATTGATGTGGAAAATACTTCCGGTAATTTAATTTCCAATGCAGTAGATCGTCCGATTGCAGTGATTGCATTGGTGCTGATGATTGTTCTATTCGGTATCGTGTCATTGCAGAACATACCGATTCAGCTTGCCCCAGACGTAAACAGACCCGTCATCACGATCACAACTTACTGGCCGGGCGCTGCACCGGCAGAAGTCGAGCGTGAAATTCTAAATAGACAGGAACAGGAGCTCGCTGGGCTTGAAAATCTTCGAGAGATTACCGGAACTGCCCAGTCAGGGCGATCTCGAATTTCAATGGAATTCGATGTGGGGACCGATATGGATAAAGCTCTGCTGCTGGTGTCCAACCGCCTTGATCGAGTCTCCGGTTATCCGGACGAGGCCCAATCACCACAGCTTAGCACCGCGGGTAGCGAAGACAATGCAATTGCCTGGTTTACCATCGTCCGAAGTCTTGGCAATGATCGCCCAATTCATGAATATGGACAATTTGTAGAAGAAGTCATCAAAGAGCGTATTGAGCGAGTACCGGGGGTCGGCGAAGTATCAGTCTTCGGTGGCAGCGATCCGGAGATTCAGATTGTCGTTCGGCCTGAGGAACTGGCAAGATTGCATCTCACCGTAGGAGAAGTTCTTCGCGCACTTCGCAATGCAAATGTTGCGCTGTCGGTTGGAGACGTAGATGAAGGAAAGCGACGCTATATCGTGCGTTCCGACGGTGAACTGAACACTGTTGCAGCGGTGCGCGAAATTGTCGTTCGCTCAGATGCAGAAGCCACTTCAAATCGATCAGGTCGCATCAGAATTCAAGATATCGCAGAAGTCAATCTGGCTTACAAACGTCCAACTGCGATAATTCGCGTGCTGGGCCACCCTTCAATTCCGTTCAATGCGACACGCGAAGTCGGCGCGAATGTTATTGAGACGATGGAAAACATTCGGCAGGTCATTGATGAACTCAATCAAACCGTAATCCCGGGCAGCGGGCTTGAACTTCATCAGGTTTACGACGAGACCGTTTACATCAATTCGTCCATTCAGCTTGTGCGTCAGAATATTTGGATCGGCGGAGTACTGGCGGCATTAGTCATGCTTCTTTTTCTCCGATCATTTAGAGCGACACTGACGGTTTCTATCGCGATCCCTGTTTCGATCATAGGCGCATTTGTAGCGATGGCGGCTCTCGGTCGATCCATCAATGTTGTGTCATTGGCAGGACTGGCATTCGCCGTTGGCATGGTTGTGGATGCAGCCATCGTTATTCTGGAAAATATTTTTCGTATGCGCGAGAGTGGTAAATCTGCACGAGAAGCCGCAATTCAAGGTGCTCAGCAGGTTTGGGGGGCGGTGCTGGTTTCGGCACTTACGACCGTGATGGTATTTATTCCAATATTGATTTCGCAATTGGAAGTAGGGCAGTTGTTTCGGGATATAGCGGTAGCGATATCTGTTGCTGTCATGCTTTCACTACTGGTATCTGTAACCGTGATTCCCGCGTTGTCGCAAAAGCTGCTGAGTCCTGATTTTCACAATCTTCGAGATCTGGTTAGACTACGAATACCCGGACTAGATGAACTGGCTGCAGGAATCGTCCGCCTTATCATGTGGTTCACACGCCGAATAATCAAATATCGAATGCTTGCGATACTGTGGGTTTCCTTGATTACTGGTTTAGCGCTAATGCTCGCAATCAAGTTTCTACCGCATCTGGAATATCTTCCTGAAGGTAACAACAACCTGATTTTCGGACTAATTGTTCCGCCTCCCGGTTACAACCTGGAGACCATGACCGAAATTGCCGGGAATATTGAGAACGCCATTCGACCACACTGGGTAGGGGAGCCTGAAGCTGATTCGGAATCAAGTTCCGAAGCTGAAGCACCTCCTAAAATTTCTCGTTTCTTCTTTGTGTCGACCCGTTCCATGATGTTTGTCGGTGCCATATCCGAGGATCCAGAGAGGGTGTCGGAATTAATCCCTGTTATGCAGGGTCCGGTTTTCCGAGAGCCGGGAACTTATGGATTCATGAGCCAGCCATCTATATTCGGAAGAGGTATCGGCTCCGGTCGCAAGATTGATTTGGACATATCGGGAGCGACTCTTGAGGAAATTCTGATCGCTGCGAGTCGTGCAGCAGAAAAAATACTTGGCGTGATGCCACGTTCGGAAGGTCATCAGTTTCGTCCGAATCCGGGCCTTGAACTCGGAGTGCCGGAGGTTCGAATAATTCCCGACAGGTTGCGGTTGGCAGACAATGGACTGTCTGCTCTCGAACTAAGCTTGGCGATTGATGTATTCAACGATGGAATGCGAGTGGATGAAACAATGTTCCAAGGACGTGCTACTGACATCACATTGCTAGGCCCGACAGATAATGTGAAGGAAACACAAAATATCCAGAATATTCCTGTTGTAACACCTGCCGGAAGAGTTATTTCGGTGAGTTCGGTTGCGGATATCAGCATTACTGCTGGACCCACAGCAATCCGCCATCGGGAAAGGCTCAGAACCATCACACTGGAAATTCGGCCAGCGCCGGGATTGACGATGGAGGAAGCCATCGACGTCATACAAAGTCAAGTTATTTCGCCACTGCAGGAAGAGGGATTGCCGCAGAATGTCCAGTTCAGAATATCTGGAACTGCCGATGCACTCAAGACAACCTGGAACGCGATGGTAGTTCATTTGATAATTGCCTTGGTGATCGTTTATCTGGTAATGGCAATTCTTTTCGAGAGTTTTGTCTATCCGCTGATCATTCTGCTGTCAGTCCCAGTTGCTGCGGCAGGGGGAATCGGTGGGCTTGTGGTCTTGAATTTTTATGTGCACCAGCCACTAGACATGCTTACGCTATTAGGATTTGTCATTCTGATTGGCATTGTAGTGAATAACGCAATACTGTTGGTTCATCAGTCGATCTACCATTTGAGGAAAGGTGATTTGATAGGAGAATCAGCGGTACTGGCTGCAACTAGAAATCGCATCCGACCGATATTCATGTCCACATTTACCAGCGTTTGCGGCATGCTCCCGCTGGTGTTGTTTCCGGGTGCGGGGTCTGAACTATATCGCGGGCTCGGCTCAGTCGTGGTGGGCGGGTTGTCGATGTCTGCTCTTCTGACTCTGTTCATGGTTCCGCCGCTGACGGCAATCTTGGTGATCCCGCTGGAGAATCGCAAACTGGCAGCCCGAAAGGCGACTGCCCTGAGTATGAAAGATCAAACCATCTAAAGGGAGCCTATACCGTCTATTGAAGTTAGAATTTACGTTAACTGGGTTCTGTTACGATTGCGAAATTCTAATGCCGTGAATTACTCCGAGTTCAGAAGATTTCTTTTCGAGTTCATTGGGAGCCGATTCTTGGATTTCAATAGTTTTTTCAGTTTTAAGTCTTTCATTCCACCACAGAGAAATATCATCTCGTTTGTTCCAGCCGATTACTGCTAGGGTAAACAGGGAAATAACTACGACAGTCCTGACTACAATCGCTACCCATGATGTGAATTGGTGGTTGTAAGTTGTCATCGGCCTTAGTACGGACAAATCAAACTGTCTTTCTGTAATCGCCTGCACTCCCAGATCCGGATCATTGCGGATTAATTCATCTGGGTCCAGTTTGACTAGTGATGCGTAGGATCTAACATAGCCGGTAGCGTACGCCAGTCCGAACAACGAATTGTATTGACGATTTTCAATTGCGGAAATGATTTCTTCGGACAGTTTCAGTACCTCTGCGACATCAGAAATTGACAGATTAAGGTTGTTCCGCGCAGCCGCGAGTCGTTGCCCTGTATCTGGTGCGAAATTTATATACGGTTCATCATCCATTGTAGTGTCATTCAGCGTAAATCGTTGTTTCCAAATATTTTCATTCATTGGAGCTGCTTGATAGGCTGAGACATGTTCATCTTTTCTCTGACAAATTTAATGATGTAAAATCTATCCAACCACGTATGCTCCAGTTCCAACGGCAATTAGAATGTCTTCGTTATTGTGCAGCTCCATGCGGGTAACAGCCACTTTGTTTCCTGTTCGAAGAACATATGCACTCGCGACAAATCGTGTGCCGAATCCAGGACGAAGATAATCAATTCGAATGTCGATTGTCCCCATCCTGGTAAACTGGTCGAGTTTGGCTTGATGAGTCTCGATATTACGTCGATCGACGACGTCAACGAAGGCAACGATTCCACCGATGACATCCAGCAGACACGAGATGACGCCACCATGCAAATTGCCGCGAACAAAATTGCCTACAAATCGGTCTTGCATATCGACGTATAATTTCGGACTGTCGGTATCAAGGTCAGTGACCTTGATACCGAGGGATTTATGATAGGGAACCGTATCCTCAAACATTTCCCGTATGCCATCCCAAGACGAGGAAATTACATCCGTACTCGTCATTCAGGCAAAGTCGTGTTAATTTCCATATAAATACAAGACCAACTTAAACTCAATGCAGGAAGGGATTACTCTATGCAAAACGTACTGATGATGTCAAATTATAACACTTGGGTAAATGAGCACATTTTCGAATTGTGTTCAACTCTAAGCGACGATGATTATCGTATGGATCGAAAATCGTTCTTTGGATCTATTCACAATACCTTGAATCACATTCTGCTGGTTGACATTTTGTGGCTTGCACGCCTGAATGGCTATGAAGATGAATCGATCCAGTCTTTAGATCAAATTCTTTACCATGAATTTGACGGACTGAGAATAGCGCGAGTGGAAGAAGATCGGAAGCTTGGCAAATTCGTAGAGAATCTGGATAACGAAGACTTGGAAAAGCCTTTCAAATATCGTCGAATGTCGGGGCAGCAGGGTGAGGAAACCGTTCATGAAATTCTACTGACTTTGTTCAATCATCAAACGCATCACAGAGGACAGATACATACGATGCTGACGCAGATTGGCATCAAGAATTCCGACATGCCGGACTTGGATGTAGTCGACTATCTTGCAACGCTGAAGTGAGCGGCTTAGGCTGCAATAAATTTTAAGATTGTGCGTGTATCGTGTCTTTGAGTTGACGTATATACTGTGCACTGCACATCGTGGGGCGGTAGCTCAGCTGGGAGAGCGTAGCGTTCGCAATGCTAAGGTCGGGAGTTCGATCCTCCTCCGCTCCACCAGATTCCTTGAATTCAATTCTGACAAAATTTTGTAGCTATGGCGGTAGAAGATTTTAGAAGTAAATCACTGGCAGAAGGACTGTCATTAGAGAGAACGATACAAATCGGAGAAGATCGTGTCATTACTTTTATGGGCGACGATCTCAGAGTTTACGAAACACCGTCGATGATAGCTGACATTGAGTATGCCTGTCGTGATCTGCTCTATAAAAATTTACCTGATGGATGGGATTCGGTTGGGGTAGTAGTGAATATTGAACACCTTGCTGCCACTCCTATGCTGCAAGAGGTTCGTATTTGCGTCGAGGTTGAAGAAATTTTGAACAGACGGGTTCGGTTCAAATGTGAAGTTCACGACGCGATTGAGTTAGTCGGTCGAGGTATGCATGAACGCTTCATCGTAGAAATTGACAAACACCGTTGCCGAGTGGTGGCAAAGCGCGAAAATATGCAAGAATTGGATTAGACGATATCAGTTTCGTACTTTAGCTCTCCTCACTTTTTGACTCTGGCAATCGTATGAGCCGCTTTATCGGAAACTACGTAATCATTTTGAATATCTAGTTGATTACTGTGACTTTTTGTCCTGGCGCTAGTCGCTCATTTCCTCGAATTACTACCATCTCGCCTTCACTGAGCCCCGAAGTTACTTCATAACGGCTGCCGGTGGCATCACCAATCGTTATGGGTCTAGGCATAACAGCATCTTCCTCGATTACAAATACGATGTGACCGTCCTGTTGGGTAACAACAGCGTCTTTGTGAACGGTTAGCGCATCATCCTGATCGGATATTGGCACTTGAATTATCACATTTTGATTGACTGCCAGTACGTCATCAATCTCATCTTGAATAAAGGAGAAACGAACTGCACGTGTTCTGGTACTGACATGTTCTTCAGGGATGAAAGCACGCAAGCTTGCCTGAAATTTAGTTCCGTTGTCAAATTCAGCGCCTAAAATGTCGCCGACTTTGAGCGCATCAATATACCGATAGGGAATATACGCTTCAATCTCAAGGCTATGATCTCCAACAATTCTTACGACTCTCTCACCGACGCGAACATACTGGCCGATTTCGATATTGCGTTCGACGACAACACCGCCATAAGGGGCGGTAATTTTGGTAAGGGAAAGATTGTAACTGGCAATATCCAGTTCACGCTGAATTTGCCGAGTTGCCGCTTTTGCTTCGCCCAGTGCCTGTTCGGATATTTTAAGTTTTAATACAGCGTCTTCAAGCTGGGCTTCGGTTGTTGCAGCGGAGTGGCGAAGTTGTCGAAATCGATCTTCTTGCTGTCTTGACAGATCAAGTTCCGTGGCTCTACGACTGGTTGCCCAAGTTGACATATCAATACGAGCTTCGACTGCTGAACGCTGCAATTCGAGTATCGAAGAATCCAAAGTAGCAAGCAGGTCACCGCCCTCGACTCGATCTCCAACACTGACGTTGACGGTACTGACAGGTGCACTGATCGAGACATGGACTGGTCCGGATTGAAGTGAGACAAGTTCCCCGAACACAGCTATTGTTTCGTTGATAGATTCTGTGCGTACTTGATCTGCTGCGACCGGCACAGCCTGATCCTGGGAGTATGTAACTGCTGGGAAACCAAGTAGAACAGCCATCGCCCAAATCAGTCCCAAGTTGTGAATGCGATGATGGCATTTGATGATATTCAAAGACATACGATTTGCTCGGTTAGAGTTTCTGATTAGTAAATGATGGCTCTGATGAACAAAAGTGAATTTGTTCTCTGAACTCTTGTGAATAATACTCTACAACAAAGGAGAAATTCCAATTAGGAGATTGCAGGTTTGATCAACCCATTTCACCACGTTATCCAGCGTGCATTTGAAGCCTTTGCTCCAAGGACAATTATTTTGTCCGTGTAAGCGGCATACACACCGATCAAATAATTGTAAACGCCTATTCCGATTTCCTTGCTTGGAGGTGGGGAACCGGGAGCAAAACCCTTGGTGAGACGTACGAAGCCATCTCCCAATTCTTTGGCATACGCTTTATTGGTGGCTGGATTCACTATGATTGCAAGAGATAGATTGCAATTATCCTGACCGATAGCGGCATCATCGACTAGACTTCTATTTTTGATCTCTTGCAACACAAGGTCTTTCAAGTCTTCTGGGTAGATTTCGCAGGACACTTCCTTGCATGAATTTAATAAGGACATTGCAATGACAAGCAATGCAATATTTGAACCCTGCCGTATTATTGTCTTGAATATATGCGGTAAATTTTTGGGGAGCATATCATCCTAATGTGACTACAACCTTACTTCTGTCAAAGGTTTCGGGTCGTTGCAAATTTCCATCGCTTAGAGTATTCCCACCTGTTTACCCGAATTTTTGGATCTACACCTCGCCGTTACCGGGTTGTTCTAGTCGGCAGTGAAAACTGCAGATTCGGCGACTGATCGCTCAAAGCTATACTCAATATCTGCTAAGCTTAGATCGTCTACGAGCACAATACTTCCTAATTTCAGAACACGTGACATAGGTGAAGAGAATATCAATAAACATGCGGTTTGGCTTGCTTTTTTTGGAAAAATACGGCATAATTAGAATGATAGTGATTGTCTTTCCAAGTGCGGGTCTATGCCATGCTTCAATCGTGCCTGAACTTCCTCCCAGAACATGCCGAATTCATCAACGAGCACTGCGCCAAGGTGTGCGAAAACGGCCGCGTGGCCATTCACAACGCCAGTGGCGTGATGCTGTCGTATCTTCAATCCGATGATTATGGGCGGCGCATGGCGATTGGCCTGCTGGCTGTGGAACGGCTGGCCAATGCCGCGCAACTGTCCGATGCGTTTGGCGTTTCTCACAGCACCGTGTATCGTTATCAGAGGTGCTATCGAGAAGACGGCGTCAGCGGATTGTCGCACCAGCGAAGCGCCCGCGGGGGTTATAAGCTCAAGGGCGAGAAACTGCTTGAGGCACAGCGGCTTTTGGATCAGGGTGAATCGGCGCGTGCCACGGCGCGGGCGATTGGGGTTTCTCGCATGGCGATCGATTATGCATTGAAACAGGGCACTGTGCGGCGCCGTGCGATAGCCCGAGAAACGGCTGGGACTGGATCGCAGCCCTCGGCACGTTCGAGAACCGATGCGGGTTGTGGCGGTGGCATCGGCGTGAAACGCACCACAGAACGACTGTTGGCGCAGTCTGGCAAGCTGCACGAGGCAGCGGTCTGTTTTGAAGCCGCACAGTCGGTTGCCGCCGGGGGTGTGCTGATCGCCTTGCCGGCATTGCTGGAGCAGGGCTTGCTGGAAGTCGGCGAGTCGGTATACGGTGCGCTGCAGAATGGTTTTTTCGGTTTGCGGCACGTGTTGCTGACCCTGGCGCTGATGGCGTTGCTGCGGATTCGCAATCCGGAACAGCTCAAAGCGCACGCACCGGGTGAACTGGGACTGTTGCTGGGACTGGATCGGGCACCGGAGCGCAAAACGCTGCGGCGCAAGATCAAGGAGATCGCCGGGCGCGGTTTGGCGCGCACGCTGGCGGCTCGATTGGCCCGGCACTGGGCCAAAGTGCAGCCTGAAACGCTGGCTTACCTGTATGTAGATGGACACGTACGTCCCTATCATGGATCCAAACATCAGTTGCCGAAAGCCCACGTTGCACGTCGCCGGCTGTGCATGGATGCCACCACCGACACCTGGGTCAACGATGCCGAAGCGCAACCGTGGCTGTTCGTCACCGCGGAAGCCAACGACAGCCTGCTTTCGATGCTCAATGAGCGGATTCTGCCGGCGGTGCGCGAGCATGTCGGAGCGCATCGAACCGTGACCCTGATCTTTGACCGCGAGGGCTGGAGTCCGCACAATTTCAGCGATTGGCAGCAACACGGATTCGATGTCATGACCTATCGCAAGGGTCGCTATCCGATGTGGCCGCAAGAAGAATTCATCGGTGTTTGCGATATTCGCAATCGGCAAGAGTATTGGCTGGCGGAACGCAACATCCGAGTCGGCGCCGGGGTGCGCTTTGCGATGCGTGAGGTGCGTCGGCTACGCGTCGGCGGTCATCAGACATCGATCGTGACGACCCGCACCGATCTGCCGATTCTGGAAGTCGCCTCCAGAATGTTCGCACGCTGGCGACAGGAGAATTTCTTTCGCTACATGCGCCACGAGTTTGCGCTGGATCATTTGTGCACCTACGATGTGGAAACAGCCGACCCCCAGCGTCTCAAGCCCAATCCGCAACTGAAAGACATGAAAAAGCAACTGAGCAGGCTGCAGCGGCAACTGACCAAGCTCCAGGCCCGCTATGTCAAAGTCGATTTGAAGCAAGCCAAAGATGCAGCCCGCAAAACCGACACGCTCGTCCATGAAATTCAGCAGATCGAACAAGCCATCGAGGATCACAAAGCGCAAGTCAAGGCGATGCCGCAGCGAGTCGCCGTCGGTGAAACGCTGCCGCCACAACAGGTGGTGCAGCTTGAAACCGAACGCAAAATCCTCACAGATGTCATCAAAATGATCGCCTATCGAACCGAAAGCGCATTGCTGCCACAGATCACGCTGGCGCATTCATCGGCGTTGGACGAAGGACGTGCTTTTCTCAAAGCAGTGTTCCACACACCGGTCGATCTGCTGCCGTGCGAACAACGCAAACAGCTGGTGGTACGCTTTCACTCCATGGCGCATCCGCGCTTCAATAAAGCGTTGCATGATCTATGCGAGTGTGCAACTCTGCAGCGAACAATTTACCCCGGAACTGATTTGCGAATGGTCTACGAAGCGCCAATTGTCGCATATCAATCCTGACTATGTCACGAGTTCTGAATTTATTGCTCCTTCTTCAGGGAGCAATAATGTCTTCTTATGCAATCACAGACAAAATGAATCTAAGAAACTAGCGGAACTGTATTCGAATTTTGAATGACTTTGTCGCGCGTAAGCAACGGTACGTTATACACAATGCTAGTAGCAGCTATTATTTCGTCCGCCGGGTCGCCTTCAAAGTCAAGGTTTGTGGATACTCGGGCAACCGCAAGGTTAATAGGCCAAATCTGAACGCGGGTTAAGGTGCGAGCCACATCACGGTCATCTAGATCAATATTTAGTCGACCTAGTTGAACGAGTTTGGCAAGTTCCCACAACACTATGGCAGAAATTGACCATCTGTTTTGTTCCAATAGGTTGTGTTCAGTTGGTCGAAGTTCACCTTGGACTGCATATACAAGAATGTGTGTGTCAAGATTGATCATTTACGTCCCAGTTCACTCTGGTTGAATAAATATCACCCCGAATCTCAATCTTATTTTTCAGACTACCGATAAGGTCAGCGCACCGGTGTTCATAAGGAATAACTTGTGCGATCGGCTTACCGTGTTTGGTGATAACCAATCCCTCTTCATCAAGTTGATCCAAAAAAGCCAAGCACTTCTCCTTGAACTTTGTTATTCCTATTATTTGCATTTCAGTGTTCCTTCGATAATAGTCATTTTTTATGACCAGTCAATGAATATACCTATTTTAACAGCAATTAAGGATTCATATTCTGAAAATTGCATGATCAGCCAGTTGGAAATTCGTTTGTTTATTCGTTGCATCCGTCCACAACAATCATTGTAGATTGCGTTGTTTCTTCCCTCAATTTCTTGGCTGGTGCATATTCTTCCGAACTCCACCAATTTTTTGCCTGCTCAACGCTGTCAAATTCGATAATCACAACTCTTTCAGGATTCCATTCTCCTTCCAAAACTTCCCAGTTGCCTCCACGAACAAGATAGCGGCCGCCATAAATTTCAAGTGTTGGCGGTACCATGCCGCGATAAACTGCAAAGCCTTCAGGATCGTGAATTTTTACCTGTACTACGATATATCCTGCCATTTCAGTTCTCTTCTAATTTCAAATTTACCGGTATTAAATTCAAATAAACCATACCAAATGGGCTCGCAATCCTGATATATTCGCAATCCGGCAATAAATTTCCAGTTGCCTAAAGTTCCGAATAGACAATAGACATTCACGAGCGTCAACAATCATATTATGAGACAAAGCGTCTCAATTGAAACGCGTTTTGCCAAAAAAATGCTGATTCATCGAAACTACATCCATGCTTGAAGTAGTCACAGTCGAACCTAAAGCGCCTCCTAAGCTTTCTGTAATCTGGTTACATGGGCTCGGTGCAGATGCACATGATTTTGAGCCCGCCGTACCTTATTTGAATATTCCGCAACGGTGTCCGGTACGTTTCGTCTTTCCAAACGCGCCCGAAAAATCTGTCACGATCAACATGGATATGCGTATGAGGGCGTGGTATGACATCATCAGTCCGACGATTGGCACTGGCCCCGAAGATCAAAGAGGAATTGAGGAGTCATGCAAGCATGTCATTGAATTGATTCAACATGAACTGAAAAATGGAATGAGTTCAGAACAAATCGTACTCGCGGGGTTTTCACAGGGAGGCGCCATCGCTCTCTATACAGGAATTCGACACCCCGATCCGCTTGCCGGAATTCTGGCACTTTCCACTTATCTGCCGGTCGCGAACTTGACAAAAACTGAACGTCATGAAGCAAATCGAGAAATTCCCATTCTGTATCTGCATGGCACGCTGGACCCTGTCATACCATTCGGTATTGCAGAGTGGTCTCGGAAACAGTTGGCTAATCTAAATTACAACGTTGAATCGAAGAATTATCAAGTTCCGCATTCGGTTTCTGCAGAAGAACTACAAGATATTGGAGTTTGGATAACGAAGCGGTGTGACGCCGCAAATAGAAATTCTTCTTACTAATCCCTTGAACATGCGTCTAGCGATGCAACTCACCGGAATCGTCAAGCAGGGTCGTCATTCAAATATTCTTCAAGACGTTTGATTTGCTGTTTCGGCCCCGTTAGATGCGGATTGATATCTAGTGCTTGCTGAAAAGCTTCCAGTGCGCTTTCATAGTAGTCCAGAGACAAGAATATCAAGCCTAGTCCAGCTGTTGCTCCAAAGTGACGAGGCTCAAGCAGTAAAGTCTGGCGAACATCGGCGGCGGATTTCTGATACTCTCGAAGAAAATAATATATGGTCGCTCGCTTATTCCAGCCTTCGGCAAATTCTGGTGCCTTGTATACGATCTCATCAAATATTCTTTCCGCACGACGCAGTCGTCCCATTGTCATGGCAGATACTCCAGCGTACATTAGTTTATTGATTTCATCATCCGAAGATTCACGCCAGATCTCCCAAATCTGGTCGGTAATTTCATTACCCGCTTCCTGGCTTTCTACCATGTGCAACTGTTTGAATAATTCATTCAGTCTAGGGTCGTTTTGATCTGCTATAGCAATAGGTGAGGAACACAGGAAAACTGCAAACGCTGCAGTCAATTTCCAATTAGAAAGACGATTAAAATTTGAGCGAAATTTCATTGTCCGCAATCTGACCAATTCAAAAGAATAGGCAACTTGGTCATTAACTACATTCTAAATTAAAAATTTCTGAAATGTCGAAATTTATTTAGCGTAAATTGGGCTAGTTAGAATTCCTGCCAAATCTCCAATTCACAGAAAACAATCTGTATAAATGTTAAGCTTCTAATTGACTACAGAGGTTAATCTCGTTGCTCTCTGGAAGCCGATGTTCGTCCAAGCCGTCGCAATTCCCATCGTTGCAGTGGGCTTACAACTGCTGATGCAAAATCGTATTGTTTCTCGGTACTATTTCTAATTTGTGGCAGAAGTTGCATGCTTGGATACGATACTATTCGCTCAGGTTTGGAGAATGAAATCGTGGTGTCAATCTAACCGCGCTCTGTCGATTGGATTCGGACTCCTATATCGGCTTCAATGTATGATCGGATTCGCTGTAGCCAAAGTGCGATCACTTAAATCCAATCGTCGAGCTGCTGAGCATAGTATCTGTCCTTAAGCGGTTTAGAATCGCACAGTTCCAGAAAAATTAGTGAAGGCGGTTCTAAAATCGAAGCGCAAGAAAGTTGCTTGAATTCGGAGTGAATCATCTGTGCAGTATTATGTCGGCCGCAGGTGCATTGCCACCCTGACTGAAACCTGGAATTCAGTTGTCATTCTCGTTTTTTTCTACCAATTCGTTTGTTTTGATGGTAGAACCACAGCGCACAGTCATCTGTCTGTAAATTAACGTCTGTTGCGAAATGCAACTCACTAGATACTGTATCGAAGTGACAATAATGCGGATGTACCTGTACGGTCAATAGAAATCACGTCGCCGACATCTACCTTGGCATTTCTGTAATTGATACCCAAGTTTAAGGACAACCCTCGAGCCAGATCATATTGATAGCCCAGAGCAGAAGATCGTGTTGCCTTACCTTCAATCTGACCGTAATGGCTTTCAATAGACCAGCTGTGAACTCCAGTCTTGTGACGGATGCCCGATGAAACCGACCATCGATCAGCTTTGATTGTGTTGGACAGAATTCTTTCGCCACCTACGCCAATGTCAAATTTGGTACTGCCATAAATTAGTTCACCGACAACGCTATAGCCCCGAGTATCAAATTGGCTTGCTCCGTCAGGTGAAGTGTGAAATCCTTCCATATAGCGTGTTGTTAGCCGGTAGTCTTTAGTGCCGGTTGGTCTTTGGTAAATTACCCCCAAGTCGATATTACCACTGCGATCGAGCAGGGTGCTGACAACCAAAGGACCGAATCGGCCCGTATACCCGTTCCCCCAATTTTCAAGCGAGCCGAGAAAATCATCGAATTCTAAAGAAGCATTACCCACCCCGCGTAAACGACGTGTCTGCTCTCGTACAATACCCGAAACATTACCGCTCAAGAGGCTGCCCCAAGCGCCCCCAACTGATAATCCCACATTATCCGTATATCTGCTTGACTCCGATATGGTGTGAGTATTGTCAGTATATTGACCGAAATATGCGAGGTTGACACGCAAACGGTTAGACAATTGCGTTTGGGCGCTGATCTGAAAATTGCCGATTACATCCCCCCCTCCATTGTCGTTCGCTTGATCATCAGAACCGTCTTGTTGTTCCGAAGTCAATGCTGCATCCACAAGACCCGTCAGCACAAATGTAATATTTTCATATTCAATTGCCAAAGGCTCTTCAAACGATGACAGTCTGTCGTAGTTTAGGGAAAGGTCTTGCGCCATCGCGAGTTTGTTCACACCACTGAAAGCCGCAACAGTGAGTGAAACAATGTAAACCCATAACCGAAATAATTCTTTTATTTTCATAGCAACACCTTCAAGCTTTCTTGGGGAAAGTATTGTGAATGGCTTGCTGCGCAATTCTGCGACCGGCTTTAAGCGCTTCTGTGTTGTCCAAAGACCAATGAACGCCTCCATATATCCGGCTTATGCCATTTTCTTCCGCCGCGTGGGTCAAGCTGGTCCAGTGTCTTGTAACGCCGGACAACTGAGGCCACAGCACCTGATCGGGCGAACGTCCTGAAAATGAAATTTTGTCGCGGCCAAGGAAATGCGCAATCATTTCGCTGCCAGCGCCTCCAAACGTAGAATGTCCCGAAGTATAGGACGGAAATTCTGGAGTCGGAATATAACTCTGCCAGTCGGATTGCCTGACTACCCGTGCATCGGGGTTCTTGATTTGTGATGCACGAACGCGTATGGCTGTTTCAGGCCGGATGACGTCATACCAGTATTTGTTGTCCCACGCACAAATTGAAGCGTCGCATTGCGTCATGCCGATCAAAGCGAATGCGCGTGCGAGTTCAATGAAGTTCAAACCTCGGTCTTGCAGAAGTTGCATGGCGATGTAAATAAAATGCCCCGGAGGTGTAATACCCCAAGGTCCATCCTCCCAAAACAAAGCGATTTCAGATTGATCAGCAGTTCGAACAGTACTGTCCATTCCACCTATTCGACGAGTTTCATCAAATTCTTTCGCGAATTCTGGACTTGCAGGATCGTGAAAATTTATTACACGGAACTGCGAGCCGCTCTTCATTGTCCATGGTTTTATCATGCCATGGCCGGGAAACAATCCGCGGTCAAAGGATGAAAAAGCTGGCCCAGGCTTGGTGCTATAGAATGGTGCGGTGGGACTCCATTTCAATGAATCCTCGCGCCTCTCATAACGCCCCAGATAGTAATTTGCCTTGCTAGGTTCAGATCCGTCATGGGTTCGCATTCGAAGTACGTGGCGACCTACATCACGCCCCCATTGAACGCCGAGGGATGTCGCCTCATCGTTAGGAAATCGATCTATAAAATTGCTTCGATCAAAAATGAATGGTTGCTGAAACGCCTCCGTTGCGGCAATGGCGAATGCGACTCCGTAAGCAACTTCTGGATCTGCTCCGGACGGACCGGCGCCAACATCAAATGGCTCGCTATAATCTTGGGATATCCCATTGGCTGCAAGAAAACCAGCAACCATGGGCAATGCGTAATTGTAAGCGGCACGTGGCGCTAATACTCGCTGGTCACATACTTGCTGTAGGGCTAAATCCACCCAGTGAAAGACGGTGTTCTGATTCTGGGGCTGTACAATTTGGCTTGTGTAGGATGATTTCTCTTTGTTAAGGCCAACACACCCTGCAGCTAAAATTGCGAAGGCAGCAGAGGTGCTTGCAAGAAATTTTCTTCTTGAGTAATTCATAGTTCAGTAGGGAGTTGAAGTTTCAGTTTGAGTGACGCTTTTTTCATTCAATTTCTCAGTATCGGGTTATTGTTAACTTGGTGTTTGTAAGAGACTGCAATCTCATACCAACTGCAAAGCCTCTCTCAGCTGGCGCATTATAGTAACAATTAATTGTCAACAATACCTCTATGCGAAATTTTTCTATTGGTGCATTTTTTTACTTCCACCGGTAAGATTCTCACTTCAAAATTCCAAAATTTTTGCTACCGATACCCATTCAAGCTGTTTTGTCAGCTCCCAACGTCGAATGGCTCTGTCAATCGTGTTGAAGGCCACGATTCTTTGAATTCAGGCCGCTCAAGAACCTGCCGCCAGGCATTGCTAAGTAAGTGGATTGTTTGACAGACGTCAGGCTGCCAGTGGAAGAATCAGCGATCTCATGCGCTACGGCTGACCCTCTCGGGGGTCCACGTACAGGCCATCGCCAGCATCACCGACAGACTCAGGGCAACCTGCATCTGCATGGTTTCAAGTCCTCGCATATAGTGGTGCTCCAACTGAAAGTCGCGACCGCCCCTGGCATTGATGCAGAGTATATAATTCACGGTTTGTAAATATTTTCGATATTCTGCAAATATTTTGTATTTCTGTTGAAATATTGAGAGTAAAATACGGCAAATCATTTTTACCTGTTCCAGCCTCGTATCTCTACAGTTTCGAGGTGCTAACAAACCAAATGGAAAACGCTCAGTGGAAAATGTAGAAGATATTGATTTGTCAGCTCTGTCTGATGAAGAATTGGTTGAGCAGATGCATGATGATCTGTATGACGGTTTGAAGGAGGAAATTGAGGAGGGCACGCATATTCTGTTGGGACGTGGCTGGGAACCGTATGCAGTATTGCAGAATGCTCTCGTCGAAGGAATGCGAATTGTCGGAATTGATTTTCGCGATGGAATTTTGTTCGTTCCGGAAGTTCTCATGTCAGCCAACGCAATGAAAGGTGGAATGTCGATTCTGCGACCTCTTCTGGCAGAAACCGGTGCTCCAACGATTGGCAAAATGGTGATCGGTACGGTGAAGGGCGATATTCATGATATTGGTAAAAATTTAGTTGCCATGATGCTGGAAGGTGCAGGGTTTGAAGTCATCAATCTTGGAATCAACAATCCCGTCGAAAAATATCTCGCTGCTATTGAAGAACACAAGCCGGAACTTCTGGGAATGTCGGCTTTGCTTACCACGACGATGCCTTACATGAAAGTAGTTATTGACACATTGGTAGAACAGGGAATTCGAGACGACTACATTGTCGTTGTCGGTGGTGCACCATTAAATGAAGAATTTGGCAACGCTATAGGCGCCAATGCGTACTGTCGAGACGCAGCAGTAGCGGTGGAAACCTGCAAGGATCTTGTAGCGGAACTGCGCGGGTTGAGCTGACTTCTTGTAAGTTCCTTCTACGCCCGCCTCCTATCTTCCAGCCTCAAGTCCTGCTCATGACGGAAACCATAATCTCCTCCCAAACAAAGACTGTTGTTATTGGGTATGAAAAACCGTTCTGCGTGATCGGAGAACGGATCAATCCAACAGGTAGAAAGTTGCTTGCAGCCGAAATGGCACTCGGAAACTACAGTCGGGTAGAATCCGATGCATTGGCGCAGGTGGAAGCGGGAGCACATATGCTCGATGTCAATGCTGGAATACCCCTGGCGGATGAACCAAGAATACTGGCAGAGGTTGTCCAGTTGGTGCAGTCGCTGACTGATATTCCGCTGGTACTTGATTCGTCGATTGTGGCAGCGTTGGAATCGGCCCTGTCAGTGTACAAGGGGCGCCCATTGGTCAATTCGGTTACTGGTGAAGAGGAACGTCTGGAAGCCGTATTGCCGCTGGTTAAGAAATACGATGCTGCGGTTGTCGCAATCTCGAATGATGAAACCGGTATTTCGGAAGATCCAGAAGTGCGTTACCAAGTCGCCAAAAAAATCGTTGAGCGAGCGGAGGATTATGGGATTGCGCGCTGCGATGTCGTAGTCGATCCATTGGTGATGCCTATAGGCGCAATAGGATTGGCGGGTCGTCAAGTGTTTCGAATCGTACAGCGGTTGCGAGAGGAACTTAAAGTCAATACTACTTGCGGGGCATCCAATATCAGCTTTGGATTGCCAAACAGAAACGGGTTGAATGCAGCTTTTCTGTCTATGGCGATTGGTGCCGGCATGACTTCTGCGATTACCAGCCCCCTACATCCGGAAATCATGAATGCGATAATGGCGGCGAATGTCATGATGGGTACAGACCGTGAATGTCGTCGTTGGATTGCGAAATTTCGCGAACCAGCCAGTGAAATGGCAAATAGTTCTCGAGCCGACAGAAGAAATCGTCCTAGAAGACGGCGCCCGGTTGAGTAGAGCACAACACATCTTTGATGATCAGTCTTCATTCGTTGACTGATTAGGTTCAAATTCACTAGTCTGCTAGAGGGAGTACGAGGTATCTGAATGGTAGAACATTCCGACGCCATGGTTGTTTTCACTCCTTCGGGACGTCGAGGCAGATTCGTAAAAGGCACGACTGTTCTGCAAGCCGCACGTTCTCTGGGAGTAGATCTTGATTCTGTCTGCGGCGGCCGAGCGATGTGCGGACGTTGTCAGATTGAATTGAGCACCGGCTCATTCGCAAAACATGGTGTTCAGTCTCGTGAAGAGAACTTGAGCTCGTTTAGCCAATTCGAGAATGAATATTCGAGAACCCACGAATTTTTGGATGGCAGACGACTCGGTTGTTCGGTGAAGATTTTGGGCGACGTTGTAATTGACGTTCCCCCCGAGAGTCAGGTGCACAAACAGGTTGTTCGCAAACGGGCAGAAGTGCACGACATCAATCTGAATCCTGTCATTCGCATGTACTATGTCGAAGTCCAAGAACCGAATATGTATGATCCTTCAGGTGATCTTCAGCGCTTGAAGGATGCACTCGAATTTGATTGGAGATTGGAAAATCTGTCCTGCGATCTGCGACAGATTCAAAAGCTACAGTCGGCACTGAGAGAAGATGACTGGAAAGTTACCGCGGCAGTTCACGATGGCTCTCAGATCGTGGCTGTTTGGCCAGGATTCAGAGATCAGGCTTACGGTCTGGCAATAGACGTCGGTTCAACCACGATTGCCGCACATCTTTGCAACCTTTCGAGCGGCGAGGTGGTTGAGTCTGCCGGCATCATGAATCCGCAGATCCGTTTCGGTGAAGACTTGATGAGCCGAGTCTCCTATCTGATGATGAATCCAGGTAACGAAGAGGCTATGACGCGGGAGGTGCGGCTGGCAATTCAACGATTGGCCGAAGATGTCGCTAAAGCACACGGTATAGATATAGAGGACATACTCGACGTCGTTTTCGTCGGCAATCCGATCATGCAGCATCTGCTGTTGGGGATCAGTCCGCTTGAACTTGGCGGTGCGCCATTTGCACTGGCAACAGATGAGTCAGTGAGCATTTGGGCAAATGAGCTGAATCTTTCCCTTCATCCGAACGCAAGAGCCTTTGTTCTGCCTTGCATCGCAGGGCATGTAGGAGCAGATACAGCAGGCATGGTATTGTCTGAACACCCGTATTCAAAAGAAGAGATGATGCTTTTGGTAGATGTTGGCACCAATGCAGAAATCGTGCTGGGGAATTGCAATCGGATAGTTGCAGCATCAAGTCCCACTGGCCCGGCTTTCGAAGGTGCACAGATCAGTAGCGGGCAACGAGCAGCGCCGGGAGCGATTGAACGAGTACGAATTGATCGGGATAGGTTGACTCCAAAATTCAAGGTAATCGGCTGCGACATCTGGTCAAATGATGAAGGGTTTGACGAAGCAATTGAAGATTCCGGGGTGACGGGAATTTGTGGTTCAGGAATCATTGAAGCAGTCGCAGAAATGTATCTCGCAGGCATCATTGATTCCAACGGCGTCGTTCAAGGCAGCAATTCGGCAAAGAGTGGTCGAGTCATTGCTGATGGTAGAACATTTTCCTACGTTCTGAATGAAGCAGAACCCAAGATCGTGATTACTCAGAACGATATTCGAGCGATCCAGTTGGCCAAAGCGGCTTTGTATGCGGGGATTCGTTTGCTGATGGAGCGGTTGGAAATTGAGCAAGTTGATGCCATTCGATTAGCGGGTGCATTTGGAAGCCACGTGGACGTCAGATATGCAATGATTTTAGGAATGATTCCAGACTGTGTTCTGGAAAATGTAACATCAGCCGGCAATGCGGCGGGAACCGGTGCAAGAATCGCTTTGCTGGATAGAAATTCACGCGATGAGATCACGCAGATCGTACGAAATATCGAGAAGGTGGAGACTGCAGTAGAACCCAGTTTCCAGAAACATTTTGTCGATGCTATGTCGATTCCTCACAAAACCGCGTCCTATCCCCATTTAAGCAAGGTAGTTGACCTGCCAAGTCCGATTGAGCAACCACAAGACGGAACAATGCGTCGGAGGCGAAGACGAAGCAATTCAGGGTAGAACTGGATGAGTGTAGAGCTAATCATTAGCGATGGCCTGGTTATTGACGGCACGGGAGGTGTGTCAATTCACGCGGATGTTGCAGTCAATGAGGGACGGATCGTAGGTGTAGGAAACTATAGTGAGTCCATTGCGAATGTTCGAGTATCTGCGAAAGGTAAATGCATCGCACCAGGCTTTATTGATGCGCACACTCACGATGACAGGGTACTTCTGTCTTCGCCTGATATGACATCCAAAATCAGTCAGGGCGTGACAACTGTAGTAACTGGAAATTGCGGCGTCAGTCTTGCGCCGCTAAGGGATGTCGATCCGCCACCTCCCCTCAATCTTCTTGGTGGACGAGAGTGGTACCACTTTGGAACTACGGAATCCTATGCAGTTGAACTGAAGGAAAATCCCCCGGCAGTAAATTCTTTGATGCTAGTTGGGCATTCGACACTTCGAGTCGCTACGATGGATCGACTCGATCGGGCTGCAACCAAGAAAGAAATTCTTCAGATGGAACGACTGGTCGATGCTGCAATGGAAGAAGGGTGCAGCGGGTTCAGTACCGGTCTGGAATATCCGCCTGCCATTTGTGCAACGGAGGAGGAAGTCATACAGTTGGCAACAAGGGCCTCCGAAGTTGGAGGAATTTATACATCTCACATGCGCAATGAAAGCGATGATGTCCATCATTCGATTGATGAGACGGTCCGCGTTGCTGAACAGGCAGATATACGTACCGTAATTTCGCATCACAAAACCTGTGGAAAGAAAAACTTTGGCCGAACTGAACAGACGCTTGATCAAATTCAAAGAGCTCAGCAGTCGGTAGATATCAATCTGGATGTTTATCCATATATAGCCAGTTCGACTTCATTGCTCCCACAGTATCTGCCACGAGCTGACCGAGTTTTAATTACGTGGTCTGATCCACATCCAGAATGTATGGCTCGAGAGTTGGATGATATTTGTGGGGAGTGGGGAGTCAGTATTGAAAGGGCGGTTGAAATGCTTTCCCCTGCCGGAGCCATCTATTTTCAGATGGATGAAAATGATTTACACAGGGTATTGAAATTTCCAGGTGGCATGATTGGGTCGGATGGATTGCCTAGCGATAGATTTCCGCATCCACGTTTGTGGGGAACGTTTCCGAGAGTGATTGGTCACTACGGGCGTGACTTAGGTTTGTTTTCTATTGAGGAAGCAGTTGCAAAAATGACTGGCAATTCTGCGACGACTTTCGGTTTACAGGACCGAGGCTTTATTCGGGAAGGCATGTGTGCGGATATTGTAATATTCAATCCAGATACAATTATCGACAGAGCAAATTTTCAAAATCCTGTTCAAGCAGCGGATGGAATTGATTCAGTATTCGTGAATGGCACTCTCGTTTACCATGATCGGCAGTGGACTGGAAACAGACCTGGGCAACTACTGAAAGTCTTGAATTAAACTTGCCAAATTGTTTATCAATGTGGCGATACACTTTCCTTCAACAGTATTCTACAATAATAATAAATAGCTTTAACATCAAAATTTAATATATTGAAATAATATAGTTAACTGTTGGTTAAGTAGAGAGCTGAACTTCAAAAACTGAATGTCAATTGTCATTGACTGGCATTCAAGTCGATTACTCCAGATACAATGACCGTGATTCTAGATTCTATGAAAATTGACCGACCGCCGATTCCTTGTACGACAATATCGGAACGTTTAGTGGAAGTTTCCGAGTCTGTTGCTTGAGCGGATATTGCCCGCTGATGAGCAAGTTTTTCTAGTTCGCTAGTAGCTGAATCAGCCGCCTCTTCAAGACTTCGAAAATCTTGAATGCCGAATGGAGTATGTGAGCGGTAGATGCCTTCTGCAGGAGAGGTAATTAAGCCAGAAACGTGCTGCAATATGCTTCCCGCAGCTGCTCCAACTGCATTGCCAACCTCAGAATGTTCTGGAATTTCCAATCGGGTATTCAAGCGATTTGCGATTTCAGGATAGAACGAATTAGCCGGAGCTCCAACGACTGCGAGCGCGCCTTTTAATGAGAGTTGAACATTCAGGATATCTGAATCTTGCGATGCAATTCCTTTGTCTAACAGGTAGCTTCCAATTTCTTCGGGTGGGGTATCGGGAGATTCAGTAGCAATAGCAGCTCGAATCAATGCGTCACTTGACTGATGAATGACAGCGCTCAGAACACCATTGCAAAACTCTTCAGGACTGTTCCACACTGGTTTCGAACGACGTTCGAAGCCTCGTGCCCAAATTTTTGCGGCTAGTTCGGCCCCTTCAACAGACCACTTGTCCATCTTTCCTAATACATGCAACGCATCTGTAGGAGTAAATGCCGACATATGGACCAAGTCTAGTCTGCGTAGGCGATTGAAGGCACGATTCATTTGCGGTTCCCGAAACAAGATTTCACAACTGACCGGACCGTTTTCGAGCAAATCCCACAACTTTCGATCATTTTTGCCAAGGCTCCGAATGTTCACGGATAAACGTCTCCTCAGCAGAAAACATCCTTGGTATTCTTGGGGAATTTTTGTCAACTGGTCTTTCAGGATTTTGATAATCTCTGGGTTCTGTCGTCCCAGTGAAGAAATCGGCAATGCTCGGTTTGGCCCTATATGCACAGGACGGTCAAACGACACCTGACTGTCGCCGCCAAGTCCGACGGTGTAAACGTCGACGGCTTCGACAAGTGTTCTGAAACCACCTACATGTGCCCCTCGCCGGGCGATAGCGGGTTTTCCGTCTCGCAAAATCGCAATGTCAGTCGTTGTACCGCCGATGTCGGATACGACACTGACTGGGGTTTTCGCCAGGTTGCAGGCTCCGACAATACTCGCTGCGGGTCCTGACAGAATTGTCTCCACCGGTCGAACAATGGCGACATCGGCGCTGATCATTGATCCATCTCCTTTGACTACCATAAGCGGTGAATGAATTTCGCGATTGGTGAGTTCAAGTCGAACGGCCTGGATAAGTTGAGAAATCGGAGCGACTAAACGGGCATTCAGCACTGCGGTCATTGCACGTCTAGGTGCATCAAGATTGGCCGTCAGTTCAAACGTACATGTGACGGGCCGGTCTGTCAACTCCAGCACAAGATTGCGTACTGCAACCTCATGAGCGGTGTTTCGCACCGAAAACATACCTGCGACTGCAAAAGCAGAAACCATTGAAGCATGTCGCAGAATTGCAATATTTGCAAATTCCATATCCAGCGGCTGCAATTCATCTCCATGTGCAGTATGGCCGCCTTCGATGAATTCGACTGGATCGTCTCGCAGCGCTTCCTTAAGTTTCGCACGCTTTAGAGAATTTGTGCTGTGTCCGATCATCAGCAAGCAGATGGTTCCACCGCGTCCTTCTACGATTGAATTTGTTGCCAGTGTGGTTGAAATTGAAGTAACTTCAACAAGTTGCGAGAGGGGAATCAAATGTGTGTCGATACGGCTGATTGCTTCTCGGATACCGAGAGCGAGATCTTGATGGGTAGTAAGCGCTTTCGCGGTCTTTACCACGCCGTTCTCATTATCATAGAGTACCGCGTCGGTAAAAGTTCCGCCAGTATCAATACCAAGCCGCATAGATCATCTCGTCAGAAAAGCGGTAATAATAATCGCACAACGTCAAATTGTTGCAGAAATTCAGTAAGAATTGTTGGCCTTGTTATTCAGCGTGGTTGAGTGCGATAGCTAAGGAACTGACTGAAACAATTGTAAGCAGGGTAGGTGGGTGTGCTATTGCTGGGGAAATTAAGCGGACCTGTGCAATCTTAGGAATACTGGTCCGCCTGGATACAAGCCGTCGAGTGGAAATCGATAAGGATCATGAACTCAACTGATTTTGACGACGATACGCCCAACAATAGATGCTTCCATGTATTGGTCAAATGAGGATGGCAAGTCATTAAAATCAATCACTTTCTTGACGATTAAATCCATATCGTTCGGCTTCAAATCGCTACAGAGTCGTTCCCACGCTTTGTCACGCACTTCCATCGGCATTTCGAGTGAATTGATGCCGAGGAGAGACACGCCTCGCAAAATGAATGGCATGACTGTGGTTTTCAGTCCAATTCCGCCCGCTAGTCCGATGGAACCAATATTCCCCCATGGCTTCACGGTTCGGGTCAACCAGCCAAGAATGTCCCCGCCTACATTGTCAACGGCTCCGCCCCATTTCGCTGCTTCCAGAGGTTTGTCTCCCAATTCCAGCGTGTGTCGATCAATCATATCGGTAGCACCTAGTGCTCTCAAATGTGCTTCGTGTTCCTTCTTTCCGGACAGCGCGATTACTTCATATCCAAGATTGGAAAACATACTGACCGCAAAACTGCCTACGCCGCCGGTCGCTCCGGTCACAACAATCGGCCCGCGTTCCGGAATTTGTCCATTGTCTTCCATCCGAATCACAGCAATTGCAGCGGTAAATCCTGCCGTTCCGAACGCCATTGCCTCATACTCAGTCAAACCAGCTGGCATGGGTACTACACAGTCGCCTGGAACACGAGCGTATTCGGAATACCCTCCGTCATGGACCTCAGAAAGACCACAGCCGCAGACCAGTACTGAATCTCCTTCTTTGTAGCGAGAGTCAGTCGATGCTGAAACTTTACCCGCAAGATCAATTCCGCCGTTCAAGGGATACTTTCTTAGAATTCTTCCTTTTCCTGTTGCTGCAAGCGCGTCTTTGTAGTTAATCGTTGAATAACTTGTTTCGATAACGACTTCACCTTCCGTCAAGTCATCTAGTGTTAAATCTTCATATCCCGCAGAGATGCTTCTGTCTTCATTTTGTCGAATACGGTAACTACGAAATGTCTCCATGAATTGCTCCTATCAAAGTGTCATAGAATCAGGAATTGATTTGGGTTTCTAGTAATGGGAAAATTTGGATTTGAAAGGTATCTTTTGATTCTAGGAGACTAATGCTCCACCAATCAAATCCACGGTCAGCACAATTTTATAGCACATAGACTGAATGAACTGGTTTTGTGAGTACTGCAATTGTCTAAAGAATGATTTCAGTCATGATTCCTCTGCTGCTCGAAATTGATTGGCTTCGCGCTATACAGCATTTCCCTATAATTTCCAGCAACCTTGTTAGCTCACAATCAGGCTACAGTGGAGGCATTGTGACAGAAGAAACCATTTTCAGTAAAATCATTCGAAAGGAAATACCGTCGGATATAGTCTATGAAGACGAATCTATTTTGGCCTTTCGAGACATTACCCCGCAAGCACCAGTGCACTTTCTGATAATTCCGAAGAAAGTGATTCCTACAGTTAATGATGTTACGTCAGAGGACGAACAGGTGCTCGGCCGATTATTCTTGGTGGCCGCTCAACTTGCCAAGGAACACGGCGTTGACGAAAGCGGGTATCGGCTGTCAGTCAACTGTAATTCCGACGGCAGACAAGAAGTTTTTCATGTGCACATGCATTTGATGGGTGGACGTCAAATGCAACGAATGGGCTAGCGAATTTCTGTGCCAGGGTTGCCGAATTTCTAAAACTTGGAATTTACACGTTTGAGCAATTTTTGGCTCAACCACCGCGATATTTAAATGAATCCCGGCGAAAACTCTATACGCATCCGAATCGACTGCGACATCGATGACCACTAGCCACCCCGTTCAAACCGAAAACTATACGGATGCCTTCTGTTCTAAGTGATGCGGCGACAGTTTGCCCGCCAGTGAGTCGTTTCATCTGCCTTTTATCAAGACTCAGCATTCATGTCGCGACGATGCGCGTCAGTTCAACGAAGCGGATAAAAAACGCAGCACCGGTTCAATAAACGCAGATGAATCCTCAAGCAGCCCTAAATGCTGCAATCTCGGAATGATCATGACCTGAGAACCGGGAATCTCTCTGGATATGCCGTGTGACATGGCGGGAGTACTGCCGCTGTCGTTTTGGCAGGTTATCACTAACGACGGACAAACAATTGGCGGCTGCGGCCTAATTAGCTCCAAGACGCCTTTAGCTAGCACTTCACGGCATTGGGTGTAACTCAGGGGTTCGTTACTTAGAATCCATTCTCGCACTTCGTTGACGATGTCAGTATGCGTGGAGAGAAATTCGGGCGTAAACCAGCGTTGAAGTGACGTTTCGATTGTCGCCTTCGGACCGCCTTGCGCGGTGTGCGCAACTCGTCGCTCTATCTCGCTCTGTTCCTCTGGCGCTCTTTCGTGCGGCGAATTCAAGATAATTAGGGCGCTGGTGGATTCAGGATAATTGATGGCGAAACGACGGTTGATCATTCCCCCTAGGGAAAATCCCATGACAGCGCAATGATTAATTTCGAGTTTTTCCAGCAATTCTTTTAACTGCAACGCATACAATTTGAGAGATGGAACGGACGGCGGTAGGCTGCTTTCGCCATGTCCGTACAAATCGTAAGTCAGTACGCGATAACTGACTGCCAACGAGTCTACGAACTCGTGCCACATGCGTCGATTCATGCCGAGTCCGTGAATGAGCGCAACAACAGGGGCGTCCTGCTCGCCAACTAGCTCATATGCAGTAGTACCTGTCGATTCGAACATAAAAGGATTTTCCACGATAAGCTGATTTCATATCGGAAAGCGCTGCGCAACTCAAAGCCGGGAGACTGGCGGAAGTGGAGTGGCGAAAATAATTTCAGTTAACTCTTCTGATTTAATTGAAATGGGCGATGTAGACTCAATGCATCAATTGAAAGCTGGCATGACTTCATTACAGAATAGCGCAAGAGAATTTTTCTGTTCTTTTTGTCCCAGCCCCATGCTTGCCAAATAAACGAAGTCGTCAACGCCAATTTCCTCGTACCGTTTCAACTTCTGAATCACTTCATCGGGCGAACCCAGCATCAGGTTCTGTTCCAACATATTCGGATTGTATTGTTCTCGTTCTGAAAGTTCTTCCAACGGAATCTGTTTCGGAAAACCATTTACAACATCGCTCAGATTTCGGAAGAGATTCTCGAACATTCCCATGCTTCTTTGGATCGCAGTTATCACCGTTTCGCGTCCCTGCGAGTTTTCATAGAGCGCGGTATGGCGCATTACGGCGAAAGTTGGGCGTTGACCTGCGGCGTGTTTCGCAATGGATTCGTCCAACTGCGACTTGTACAATTCCACCTCTGAAATTGGTCTGGTCAAGGGCCATGAAATTATGTTGCAGCCATTGGCGACAGCGTAATCAAAAGTGATCGGCGAGCGGGCGGCAACCCAAATTGGAGGATGTGGAACCTGGACTGGGTGAGGCACTGACGTAGCCGTCGGAAACGACCAATACTGGCCATTATGCTCATAGTCTCCTTTCCATAAAGCTTTCAGCGCAGGTAACATTTCGTGAACGTAGTGGTAGGCATCGGATTGTTTCAGTCCGGAGTGCATCCGGTCGAATTCTCGCTGATAAGCGCCTGAACCAATACCGAATTCCAACCGTCCGCCGCTGATCAAGTCTGTGAGTGCTGCTTCGCTTGCCAGATTAATCGGGTGCCAGTAAGCTGCGACCGCGACCGCTGTGCCGAGTCGAATACGATTGGTGTGGGTAGCCCACCAAGTCAGAATCTGAAAAGGATTCGGGGCGATAGTCAATTCGAGCCCGTGATGTTCTGCTGCCCAGACAATTTCGAAACCGTTGGCATCAGCAGTCTGCACCATGTCCAACGTATGACGGACGACGTCATTCATGTTCATGCTGTCGTCCATCCGTTCCATATTGATAGCTAGGTGAAACTTCATTCAATCAACTCCTTATCTAAATTGAATTACTCTCAGGCAGAACTTCATCGTACGACGAACAGGCTTCCGAGCGGTTCGTTGGATGTATTCATCCATAGAGTCTTGGGGAGAGTGGAATCGTATGTGGTCTGAAAACCGCCTTCGCACCCATAACCGGAAATTTTTTTGTCACACGTTGAACAGAATTAGGCGATTTAATCAACGCTTTCTCAGAGTCTCGTTCGGAATCACTGTCTATTCATTCACAGTTTACATTTCCGATTCTGAGGTTTGGTCTAAGTTATGTTCGACTTTCGCCACCACTCCGTCTTTGAAGAAAACTGTCACTTTTTGCTTTGATACGACAGTTCGTTTACTGTCGATTACATTATGGACGTAGTCCCATCGGTTTCTGTGAAACGAATCAACGATTAAAGGAGTTCCCATGATGTCCAACACTTCATCAGGTGTCATTCCAACGGCTAGTTTACTGACGTCTGCTAGACCTAATGATTGCCCTTGATATATTTCAGGGCGATAGATTGAACACGAAACCAGCAATACTACGCATAGAATCGTGATCGCCGTTACGTAACGGGATGATTGAAATATCTCTTGCAATTGAATCACTTAAGTTCCCTTAGTACTGCGATTTCATCACAGTCGTTGAATTTACAGCACTTGGCGCATACACCCCATACTTTTTCCGGAAAAATCTCTTTATTGACAATGTGAAATCCGACGCGGTGAAAAAATTCCGGTACGTACGTAAGCGCCATTATCCGTGTTAATCCCATTGACCGGGCTTTATCGATCAAAACGTCAACCAGAATTCGACCATAGCCAAGGTGTTTCATTTCCGATGCTACGACCAGGCTGCGAACCTCACAGAGGTTCTTGTTAAAGATTTCGAGCGCTGCGCAGGCGACAGTTTTGCCTTGAATTTCTATCACGCTGAATTTCATCAAGTTGTCGATGATGTCAGTCTTCGTTCGCGGCAGAAGAATCCCTTTGGAAGCGTAAGACTCCATCAGTTCGTAGATGTCGTCGACATCATTGATTGTCGCATCGCGAGTGATCGGTTCAAACAGATTTTCAACAGATGGTTGCATCACATAGAGCCTTGTATAAGCATCTCTTTGGCGTGTTCAGTGGTACGAGCCGTAATTTTAACACCACCGAGCATTCTGGCGATTTCCGAAATGCGTTGCTCGTGGTCAAGCAGTCGAATTTCAACACTTGAGGCATTCTCCGTTTTCTTGTTCACATTCAATTGATAATCGCCTTGCGCGGCAACCTGGGGTAGGTGGGTAATACAGAATATTTGCGTTGATTTGCCAAGCGACCTCAACAGCCTGCCAACCCGTTCCGCAACTTTTCCGCCGATGCCGACATCAATTTCGTCAAACACAAGAGACTGTACTTGCGTAACTTCCGCAGCGACCGTCTGAATGGCCAAACTCAATCGTGAGAGTTCACCTCCAGATGCGACTTTGGATAATGCTCCCTTTTGCTGACCTGGATTCGTAGAAACTAGAAAATTGACGTTTTCCCATCCGAATCCTGCATAGTCGACCGGATTGTGTTCAATCAGCTCGACTTCGAATACTCCACCTTCCATTCCCAATTTCTGCATTTGCTCAGTCATAGCCACAGACAAAGTGATGGCAAAATTTCTGCGAATTTTACTGATTTCGGATGCAGCGGAGCGATGCTCGGCTTGTAGCCGGTCGATCCTATCATTCAATGTAGTTATCCCTGCAAGCTCGGATTCAAGCTTGCTGATTTGTTCACCAATCACCAGCAGTGCGTTGGGCAATTCGTCCGCACTGGCATCGTGAATGCGCGCTTGCTGCTGTAGCGATGCCATTCGCTCTTCAATGGATGTGATTTCGGCAGGGTCATATTCGCTTCGACTTGAAATTGAGAGAATCTCTCGAGCCGAATCATCGATCCGAAATCTTGCCTCTTCCAGCATGTTGGCATAGGTCTCAAGCTCGGGGTCATACTCACTGAGCTTGCCAATTTGCCTGATACTTTCGGTCAGGGTGCCACTGACAGTCGCATCATCTGCGTAGAACAATCTTTGGGCTATCTCGTGCAGACCGGTCGAGAGTTCTTCAGCGTGAGTCTCTCGTGCAAGTTCGTTGCTGAGTCGGGAGAACTCGCCTTGTTCTGCCTGCAGGTGATCAAGCACACTGAATTGATGGCGCAACAAGTTCAGTTGCTCGTCCAGGTACTGCTGTCTGTCAATCAGGCTGCCACGACGGCTTGTCTCATTTCTTATCGATGCTGCGAGGCTGGAAAGCTTGTTAGATTTGTCGAGAATTCCAGCGAATCCATCAAGGATATTTCGTTGTGCAGGTGACTTCAGCAAAGACTGATGCTCGTGCTGACCATGAATCTCGACCAGCAGTGAGCCCAGACTCCTTACGCTCTGCAACGTTGCCGGCCGGCCATTGATATAGGCCCGAGAAGCACGATCAGGGAATATCACGCGATGGATTATGCATTCTGCGCCATCATGCAGCTCGTGTTCTTTCAGCCAGCCTTCAATATCCGTGTCGTGGATTTCAAAAATGACGAAAATTTCAGCCTTGTTGCAGCCGCTACGTATGATTCCCGAATCTGCACGTGCGCCTAGCGCGAGCTCCAGTGAATCGACGATAAGCGATTTACCGGCACCGGTTTCGCCTGTGATGACGGTCAGCCCCTTTTGAAAGTCTATTTGAATGTCTGGGATGAGAAGATAGTCCTTGATGTAGAGCGATTTAATCATCTTGCTTTACAAGTATTTAACTAGACGCCCCAGCCAAGTTTTTGTCGTAGTGCATTGTAGAAAGTATGCCCCGAAATTCTGACGAAATCGACAGTGAGGTCTGAGCGTCGTACAACGATCTTTTCCGTACCGTTCAACTCTTCTCGAACGTCACCGTCGACTACCAGACTGGAATTCCCCGAAGTTGCATTGGTCATGTGGATTTCAATCGCGCTTGAATCACTGAACACAATTGGTCGGTGAGTCAGTGTTTGCGGACTGATCGGAATCATCTCGATTGCTGGAAGGTCGGGATTTAGAACCGGTCCACCAGCTGAGAGGGCGTATGCGGTTGCCCCGGTCGGAGTGGCGACAATCACGCCGTCGGCTCGCAGACTGGTTACAAAGGCTCCGTCTACGATAATTTCAAAATCCAGCAGTCGTCCATAATTTGTTTTGTGAACGACGATGTCGTTCAGGGCAGTCGCAACGGCAGTGCTATTGTCGTGAAAAGTCGTGGTCGCCTCTAGCAGTGTCCGGGTTTCGATTGAGTAATTGCCATTCACCACGAGATTGATCGATTGATCTATTTCCTGAACTGCGACATCGGTCAGAAAGCCCCGTCTGCCGAGATTGACACCCAGCAAAGGTGACCTGCAGCCAGCTCGCCGTCTTGCCACGTTCATGAAGGTACCGTCACCGCCAATCACGATTGCAAGTTCCAGTTCATCGTCATCTATTCCTTCATTCCTCTCGGTATGCCGGATGGATGAAAAATACTGTCGATACGAGATTTCACTCGCAATCAATATGTTGGCAATTTTCTCAGCAATATTGGCGACCTTATCGATTGAAAAATTGCCGAATATGCCGACTGTCTTGAATTCTGTCATAATGATTATCGAATTGCAATGCATCAAACTGAGCCGAAGCGCTGCCTTGAATGCAATCTGTCAATTGTAAAAGTTTGGGGATTATAAACTTGCCTTAACCAATAAAAATTTTCAATCGAAATTTCGAATTATTGAAGAATTCTTGTGTATATCTCTTAGACGCTTTGGAGGAGTGCCAAGAAGCGCTTTTGCGATTTTCGTTGCTCGTTCATGAATTTCTTCAGAGACACTGTTTTCGGGTAATTCGTCCTTATTCATGCTAGTTGGTTTGTTGTCTTTAAATTTAGCATCTCGCCATATTGTCCTGTTTTTTGTTTTGTCTTCGCAATCCCCCTTCAAAATCATGACCTCTATTGAATGCGGGTTCTGTTGCAATAAGATGAACAGAGTTGCTGTTTATCTCTCGAAGAAAGTCCAAGCTATCGCCATGCACTACTGTCCCAACGTTTAATTGAATAAAATGAATTGGTTAGATGATTGGTCTGTTCAGTTGTGTAATGTTCTTGACTAAGTAGTTGAAATAATGTATTTTTATCAAACAGAGTCAGGCTCAATGTCTGCAAAATTGTGTAGAGACTTTGCTCCAAGTACAATCGTTTCTTGATAATTGCACACAGCACGTAAACTGAAAACGCGGTCCATAACTGGCTCTTGACTGCGTTTTCAGACACGCCGTAAATCGACTTGATACGTAGATGCCGCTTGATCCATTTCAAGAACAGTTCCACCTGCCAGCGGCTACGATAGAGTTCAGTAATGGTGAGTGCAGGAATTTCAATTTCGTCAAACCGTACGTCAAGACGCAGAATACCTTAACTCGCAGGACAATTTGTAAGTTAGTAAGTGGCTTCGATACGTGATAAGTCACGAAATTGGTGGATCACGTGAGTTCGAGTCGGAGACTACGACCGACCGCCTTTGCGGCACGGGTCAGCACACCGATTGTAACGCCGTCATTTTCAGGATCAAGCAGACGCTCAAGTTGCGACCGGCTTGTGCAAAGGCGCCGTGCCATCTCCACCTTGGATATGCCCTGCTTTTTCATCTCCTCTGAGAGTTGGAATGCCAACACACGCTTCACGGCCTGTTCAGTGGTGTCTTCACAAGTGCCTTGCTCTTTGAGAAAGTCTTCGAAGAACTGACCAGGATGTCCTTTTTCAATATCATTCGTCATTTCAAGCCTCTCATTCTCTTCATTGCTATGTTCAGTTCAGATTTCGGTGTCTTCTGCGTCTTCTGTATGAAGCCATGAAGAAGGATCATCTCGCCTCCATGAGAACAAAATAGAACACGGGCGATCTTGTTATTCGACAGGTTGGTACGGATTTCCCACAAACCTTTGTGATTTTTTATCGGTCGACAAATAGGCATCCCGACAGGCCACCCGAATTCTGCCGTGCGGATATTATCCCCAATGAGCTTTCGTTCATCCTCCGTTAAGTCGAGAAGCCACTCACGAACAGGCATCCGCCCGCTTTGCAATTCGAAAATCCGGGCAGGCACCTGCTTCTTGTCATTCATTCAAAGTGTACCATATATGGTTCATATGTTACAAACATTTATAAAGTTTTGCAGAGTGGTAAAGGCCTCTACAGCGGGCAGTTGATCACAAACGCAACCCAACTTAACCTATTGCTGCCTTAACGTCGTCATCAGTAAAGTACCCGAGCAAGCATCGCATATGGCAACGTGCCAACATTCCAAAGCCGTCTATTTTGTCTCCAAGTTTTCGAGGAGCGCAAATTTGAGGAAGGTGAGCAGCTAACTTTCTAATTATCGCTTCAAGTCGGTTTTCAACATCAGATCATTTCCCACCTTTGCTGACTTGTTTAAAGTCTCGTTTGAATCTTACAGCAATTTTGATTCTACGCATTCAAATTTTCGAACGACTCTTCGAAAGTATTGAGCGGTCTAAATCGTCATTTTCCAACTCTTGCATTACCGCAAGAGTTTCCGTATTTGGTTTTAACGAAACGAGCGGTAGTTGGCTTTCTGCTGCAATGCGGGTGAACAGCATTGGCATTCATCGACTTACAGAAACTTCATTTGAATATTCAAATTCGCCAATGTTCGAAATGATTCCTTCCGTACCCACCAATTCAATGGAATCTTTCGATTCAGTAAATACTTTGTGAATTCCAGTAATTTCAGAACACGTGACATAGGTGAAGAGAATATCAATAAACATGCGGTTTGGCTTGCTTTTTTTGGAAAAATACGGCATAATTAGAATGATAGTGATTGTCTTTCCAAGTGCGGGTCTATGCCATGCTTCAATCGTGCCTGAACTTCCTCCCAGAACATGCCGAATTCATCAACGAGCACTGCGCCAAGGTGTGCGAAAACGGCCGCGTGGCCATTCACAACGCCAGTGGCGTGATGCTGTCGTATCTTCAATCCGATGATTATGGGCGGCGCATGGCGATTGGCCTGCTGGCTGTGGAACGGCTGGCCAATGCCGCGCAACTGTCCGATGCGTTTGGCGTTTCTCACAGCACCGTGTATCGTTATCAGAGGTGCTATCGAGAAGACGGCGTCAGCGGATTGTCGCACCAGCGAAGCGCCCGCGGGGGTTATAAGCTCAAGGGCGAGAAACTGCTTGAGGCACAGCGGCTTTTGGATCAGGGTGAATCGGCGCGTGCCACGGCGCGGGCGATTGGGGTTTCTCGCATGGCGATCGATTATGCATTGAAACAGGGCACTGTGCGGCGCCGTGCGATAGCCCGAGAAACGGCTGGGACTGGATCGCAGCCCTCGGCACGTTCGAGAACCGATGCGGGTTGTGGCGGTGGCATCGGCGTGAAACGCACCACAGAACGACTGTTGGCGCAGTCTGGCAAGCTGCACGAGGCAGCGGTCTGTTTTGAAGCCGCACAGTCGGTTGCCGCCGGGGGTGTGCTGATCGCCTTGCCGGCATTGCTGGAGCAGGGCTTGCTGGAAGTCGGCGAGTCGGTATACGGTGCGCTGCAGAATGGTTTTTTCGGTTTGCGGCACGTGTTGCTGACCCTGGCGCTGATGGCGTTGCTGCGGATTCGCAATCCGGAACAGCTCAAAGCGCACGCACCGGGTGAACTGGGACTGTTGCTGGGACTGGATCGGGCACCGGAGCGCAAAACGCTGCGGCGCAAGATCAAGGAGATCGCCGGGCGCGGTTTGGCGCGCACGCTGGCGGCTCGATTGGCCCGGCACTGGGCCAAAGTGCAGCCTGAAACGCTGGCTTACCTGTATGTAGATGGACACGTACGTCCCTATCATGGATCCAAACATCAGTTGCCGAAAGCCCACGTTGCACGTCGCCGGCTGTGCATGGATGCCACCACCGACACCTGGGTCAACGATGCCGAAGCGCAACCGTGGCTGTTCGTCACCGCGGAAGCCAACGACAGCCTGCTTTCGATGCTCAATGAGCGGATTCTGCCGGCGGTGCGCGAGCATGTCGGAGCGCATCGAACCGTGACCCTGATCTTTGACCGCGAGGGCTGGAGTCCGCACAATTTCAGCGATTGGCAGCAACACGGATTCGATGTCATGACCTATCGCAAGGGTCGCTATCCGATGTGGCCGCAAGAAGAATTCATCGGTGTTTGCGATATTCGCAATCGGCAAGAGTATTGGCTGGCGGAACGCAACATCCGAGTCGGCGCCGGGGTGCGCTTTGCGATGCGTGAGGTGCGTCGGCTACGCGTCGGCGGTCATCAGACATCGATCGTGACGACCCGCACCGATCTGCCGATTCTGGAAGTCGCCTCCAGAATGTTCGCACGCTGGCGACAGGAGAATTTCTTTCGCTACATGCGCCACGAGTTTGCGCTGGATCATTTGTGCACCTACGATGTGGAAACAGCCGACCCCCAGCGTCTCAAGCCCAATCCGCAACTGAAAGACATGAAAAAGCAACTGAGCAGGCTGCAGCGGCAACTGACCAAGCTCCAGGCCCGCTATGTCAAAGTCGATTTGAAGCAAGCCAAAGATGCAGCCCGCAAAACCGACACGCTCGTCCATGAAATTCAGCAGATCGAACAAGCCATCGAGGATCACAAAGCGCAAGTCAAGGCGATGCCGCAGCGAGTCGCCGTCGGTGAAACGCTGCCGCCACAACAGGTGGTGCAGCTTGAAACCGAACGCAAAATCCTCACAGATGTCATCAAAATGATCGCCTATCGAACCGAAAGCGCATTGCTGCCACAGATCACGCTGGCGCATTCATCGGCGTTGGACGAAGGACGTGCTTTTCTCAAAGCAGTGTTCCACACACCGGTCGATCTGCTGCCGTGCGAACAACGCAAACAGCTGGTGGTACGCTTTCACTCCATGGCGCATCCGCGCTTCAATAAAGCGTTGCATGATCTATGCGAGTGTGCAACTCTGCAGCGAACAATTTACCCCGGAACTGATTTGCGAATGGTCTACGAAGCGCCAATTGTCGCATATCAATCCTGACTATGTCACGAGTTCTGAATTTAGAACAGCGACTAAGCTATAAAAAAAGTAGTGGTTATGGGCAGTTTGTGGTTTTCAAATTAAATTTTCAATTTGTTGACTTCTTTCATCTCCCATTAAGAAAAGTAGTGCCTGTCCAACCCTCTCCTTTTCAAATTTAGGTTATTGAGACAAGAAAATTGACTCGAGAGCGTCTGTTCTGCCTTATAGTACAGTTCGTTCAATACAACACAATAAGGCTGAATAGACATATGTAAACAGTCGATTATGTTCTCAAAATGCTCGCTCTGGGGTTTGACGAATAGATGGTTGAGCCAATATTCGCAACAGCAATCAAGGAGAGGCGGTTCAGAAACAAAAAATTGTGTCGACTTCTAGGAGGTAACCCTACACACCCTACACATTCATGAAATTTGGTTATGACTCATTCGTGGTTAATTGGAACTATTTCCCACCCCTGATTGTGATTACGGCCAATCCAATGGTAAAAATTGTTCGCGTGGTTTGGAAAATGATCATTAATATAATTTTGCAATGTCATCGCATTCACCCCTGGCGCTGGGTGGTCCGCGACTATAACAAAGTGAAGTCGGCAATTAGTGTCAATTTGATTTGTCCCTGCCCAATTTCCGGTAAACGGGTCTAAAGATACTGGGTACCGATTATTATTAGCTTCAACGTAGCCGATTCATTTTTCTACATCACACTGCCAATCATAAGAATTCATGAATTTGAGTTCGAAAATATCAGTGATCAATTCATTTTCGACAATTACGAGATCAGGTTTCTTCGTCCCATCACCTAATTGCCAAGTTGGTTCGGCAATAACAATAACATTAACATTTGGAAATGTGGTACGAAGTTTATGGTAAAGTAGCGCTTGTAAGGTTTTCTCAGAAACGACAAATCCTCCGAGATATTCGTTTTCAACTTGCAACCAAATATCCTCTAACAATTGAATTCTCCTGCGTTGAAGTTAGAAAAGTTAAGTTCATAAAATTTTACTGGATATAAAACCATGTTGTCCGTAATTGCTTTTGTTGAAGATAAATCATTTTATCGTGTAAAGATTTGATTCGAAAATTCTCCCCAAATTCCACTATTCAAACACACTGAGTCCACTCGGTAAACCGTAAGATATTGCCCAACGAAAAAGTCTCAAGTCTCTTCAAATTGCAGAATCTGCAACAATCGGTTATATACTTTATTCTTGAATCAACAATTTTCAATCGGTTCTGCAACACGCAGAGTGAATGATAGAAAAATTCTTCAAACCTGGTACAGACCGTATTAATGGCTGAGCTGAATCTCGACGAAAGATCTGAAACGCTTCTACGAATGCTGATTGCGCGATTTATCGATCAGGGCCATCCTGTCGGTTCGCGAACGCTTTCTCACGAACCAGGTTTGCACCTCAGCGCAGCGACAATTCGCAATGTGATGGCTGACTTGGAAGAAATGGGACTGATCCAGTCACCTCATACTTCTGCTGGGAGAGTCCCAACACCTCTTGGATATCGGTTGTTCATTGATTCTCTGTTAACGATCAGGCCACTGAGAAGAGCGAAAACAGAAGAGATCAAATACCGGCTCAATGAAGAGAATGACGCCAAGGAGTTGATGACGGCTGCATCGAATCTGCTGTCGGAAGTCACGCAGTTTGCAGGCGTTGTATTCTTGCCGAACACATCCACAGCCAAATTTCGACAGATTGAATTTGTCAGCCTGTCCAGCAATCGGGTGCTTGTAATTCTGATCACCGAAGACGGCCAAGTTCAGAACCGCGTCATACCCAATGGTCGCGATTATTCGGCGTCGGAGTTGACTGAAGCGGCCAATTTCTTTAATCAGACTTATCGCGGCAAACCGCTGTCCACTGTAAGGGCAAATTTGCTTAACGAAATGAAGCGTGACAGCGAGCAGATCAATAAGTTGATGCAGACTGCCATTACCATTGCCAATCGTGTATTTGACCGCGACGAGAATTTAGAAGAAGATGTTGTGGTTAGCGGCGAAGCGAATTTACTGAATGTGCCGGATTTTGCTGCAATTGAAAAAATCCGGAAGATTTTTGAAACTTTCAAGACACGACACTCTTTGCTGAATCTGCTTGATCAGAGCATCAGAGCGAGAGGCGTTTCCATATTCATCGGCACAGAATCCGGTTATGAAGGATTGGATGACTGCAGTGTCATCACGGCTCCTTACGAAGTCGAAGGGCAGAGTCTGGGTGCAATTGGCGTCATCGGGCCGACTCGGATGCCATATGATCGTGTCATTCCTATAGTTGATGTAACTGCGAAGATGCTGGGCAATGCGCTCGCCCATCTAAATCAGGACTAAGCGGAAATTCACTAACCCCTCCTTGAAATAATTTGTGGCGTTCTTATCTATGGCTCTGGTTACCGAGCCAATCGGAGAATTGGTGTCGCATAGGATAAATTATGGCTAGAAAAAAATCTCCAAAAGACAAAATCGAAAACGGCAACGAGAATCTGGAAGCCCAAGAGAAGCAACCGACGATGAATGGCGATGCTGGTAACGGGGCTAACTGCGGAATCGTAGAAGAAGCATCCGAGGAAGGTTTGTCGGCGAAATCTCTCGAAGGAATCTATGAAGAACTTGAGTTGCAAAAAAAAGACATAGCAGACCAGAAAGACAAATATCTTCGCTTGATGGCGGATTACGACAACTTCCGCAAACGCTATGATATGGAAATCGAAAGAGCGCGGAAGTTCGGAATCGATCAGTTTGCTCGGGCTATGCTGGATGTCATGGAAAGCCTGGACAAGGCGTGCGAGATCGAACATTTGGAAAATTTGGAAGCCACCGTCAGTGCGATTCAGGAAGGCGTTGAGTTGACGCGAAAACAGTTGCAGAGTGCATTCAAGAGTTTCTACATCGAGGAGATCGATCCGCAGCCCGGTACTCCATTTGACGCGAAGTTTCATCAAGCGATGACGATGCTGCCAAATGCGGAAATTCCACCCAATCACATTTCTGAAGTTTTCCGCAAAGGGTACCGGTTGCATGACAGGTTGTTGCGTCCCGCAATGGTCATCGTCGCTTCTGCTGTGAAAGATGACGTTGAATCAGAAAATACGAACGAATTCGAGCCAAATGATTCGGAAAACTCTTGATTTTTTGATCATAGAGCATATTTTTATTAGCAACGAATATTACATTTAATCTAGGAGCTGAACATGTCAAAAATAATCGGCATTGATTTGGGTACGACGAACTCATGTGTGTCGGTCTATGAGGGAGGTAACACCGCCAAAATCATCGAGAATCAGGAAGGTGATCGAACGACACCTTCAATCGTTGCTTATACCGACGATGGTGAAGTGCTGGTGGGTCAGTCCGCCAAACGACAGGCTGTTACCAATCCTTTCAACACACTATTTGCAGTCAAGCGTCTGATCGGACGGAAATTCTCGGAGGACGTCGTCCAGCAGGATTTGGATCTGATGCCTTATAAGATCATCAAGGCAAGTAACGGTGATGCCTGGGTTCAGGTGGGAGACAATGAACTCGCACCTCCAGAAGTTGCCGCGCGCATTTTGCAGAAACTGAAGCAGACAGCCGAAGACTACCTTGGCACCGAAGTCACAGGTGCTGTAATTACAGTACCTGCCTATTTCAATGATTCTCAGCGACAGGCGACCAAGGATGCCGGCAAGATTGCAGGACTGGACGTCAAGCGGATTATTAACGAACCCACGGCAGCAGCATTGGCCTATGGATTGGACAAGCAGGAAGGCGATCGCAAAATCGCGGTCTATGACCTTGGCGGCGGAACGTTTGATATTTCAATCATTGAAATTGCCGAAGTGGACGGCGAACATCAATTTGAAGTGCTTTCAACCAATGGTGATACTTTCTTGGGCGGTGAGGATTTTGACCGACGAGTGATTGATTACCTTGCGGATGAATTCAAGAAGGATCAGGGTATGGACCTGCGAGGTGACCCGCTCGCCATGCAGAGACTCAAGGAAGGCGCTGAGAAAGCAAAGATTGAGTTGTCTTCCAGCACTCAGACCGAAGTCAATCTGCCTTACATCACGGCTGACCAGGCTGGCCCGAAACACCTGAACTACAAGTTGACCAGAGCCAAGATTGAGGCGTTGGTAGACGATCTGGTGGCTAGAACAGTTGGACCTTGCAAGACTGCGCTGAAAGATGCTGGCTTGTCTGCCAAAGAAATTGATCATGTCATTCTGGTTGGCGGTCAGACTCGCATGCCGAAAGTTCAGGAAACTGTCGCGAAGACATTCGGTAAGGAAGCGCGCAAGGATGTCAATCCGGATGAAGCGGTCGCAGCTGGTGCCGCCATTCAAGGTGGTGTTTTAGGCGGCGACGTAAAAGACGTATTGCTTTTGGATGTAACGCCGCTATCCCTTGGAATTGAGACACTTGGTGGAGTAATGACGAAGTTGATTCAGAAAAACACCACCATTCCAACCAAGGAAACTCAAACGTTTTCAACCGCGGATGATAACCAGACCGCAGTAACCGTGCATGTACTTCAGGGTGAGCGGGATATGGCCCAGCACAATAAGTCGCTCGGGCGATTCGACCTTACGAATATCCCGACCGCGCCAAGAGGTGTACCGCAGATCGAGGTGACATTCGACATTGATGCGAATGGAATCATGCATGTCTCCGCCAAAGACAAGGCGACCGGTAAAGAGAATCGAATCGAAATCAAGTCCAGCTCCGGACTGGATGAATCCGAGATTGAACGCATGGTTCGCGAGGCTGAGGAACATGCAGATGAAGACCGGCAGATGAGAGAGAAAGCTGAAGCCAAAAATCAGGCCGAAGGTTTGATTCATTCTGTACGCAAAACCGTCAGCGAACTAGGCGATAAAGCCGAGGAATCAGAAAAAGCGACGATCGAATCGGCAATCTCCGACCTCGAGTCTGCGATCAATGCGGATGCGAGCACCGATGAAATTCGATCCAAGACTGAGGCATTGGCCAACGCGAGTCACTCGCTTGCAGCGAAAGCTTACAGCGAAGCATCAGTACAAGCGGAAGCTAGTCCAGACTCTGCGCCTGAATCAGCTGGCGATAGCGATGTCGTCGACGCTGATTTTGAAGAAGTTACCGATGACGAGAAGCGCAACTGATGTCGAACCCTTGATTTTGACAGCCACTGCTACCTATCACTAAAACACTATGTCTAAACGTGATTACTATGATGTACTTGGTGTTCAGAGGGATGCCTCCGAGAGTGACGTCAAGCGCGCATATCGACGTTTAGCCATGAATTACCATCCTGACCGGAATCAGGATGATGCGAAAGACGCAGAAGTCAAATTCAAGGAGGCAAAAGAGGCTTACGAAGTTTTATCCAATTCGGAATCTCGCGAGCGATACGATCGATTTGGTCATGAAGGCCTGGAAGGTTTGTCGGGCGCTAGATATTCCAGCGAGGAAGGGTTTGGCGATATATTCGGCGACATCTTCAGCGATATATTTGGAGCTGGCCGTCAGCCGAATCGACCGGCTCAGGGTTCCAATCTACGATACACGCTGGATTTGGATTTGGAAGATGCGGTGCGCGGCATCGAGACCGAAATCAGTGTACCAAGGATGGTTGGCTGCGATGAGTGCGACGGCAGTGGTGCCAGAAAAGGCACCACACCAACAACCTGCAGTACCTGCGGCGGGCATGGACAAGTAAGAATTCAGCAGCTTGCATTTTCGCTGCAGCAGACCTGTCCCAAGTGCCATGGACAAGGAACTGTGATCACAGACCCATGTCACAAATGCAGAGGGCAAGGACGGGTGCAGGAAACAACGCGCTTGTCAGTGCATATTCCTGCCGGCATTGATCATGGCAATCAGGTCAGAATTCCGGGCAAGGGGGAAGCCGGTCGTGGTGGAATTCCGCCGGGCGATCTATTTGTTCAAATTCGAATCCATCCACATTCAATCTTTGAACGCGACGGCGATAACGTGTACTGTGAAATTCCGGTCAGCTTTGCAACTGCTGCTCTTGGCGGGACGGTTGAAATTCCGACTCTGGACGGTCGTGCAAATCTAAAAGTTCATCCTGAGACGCAGACTGGCAAACTCATGCGGTTGCGAGGAAAGGGGATACGTAGTGTTCGATCGCATGTGGCAGGTGATCTGTTTTGCAAGTTGATTGTTGAAACTCCGGTTGGTCTGACGCAGAAGCAGAAAGAACTGCTTGAGGACTTCGACAATCTCGTCGTTAAAGGCGGTGCGCGCCATACTCCTAGCGTCAGCAACTGGACGCAGCGAATCAAGTCATTTTGGGAAAAACTCGCCGCTTGAGTTCTGTCATACTAGGCCACGGGTGCGACTAGCGCACATCAAAATTGCCGGATACCGGATATTCATGCCTGACAGTTTTACCATTCTCGGTCCCAACGGACCATTCAACCAGATTTTCGAATGGTTTTCAGTTCGGGATTGTCAGAGAGAAATGGCAGAAGCAATTGACTCTGCCATTGAGCAAAACGAAAGCTTGATTGTCGAATCCGGAACTGGAACCGGAAAGACATTCAGTTACCTGGTTCCGCCGTTACTGGCAAAAAAGAAAACCGTCATTTCGACGCGTACTAAAAATCTTCAAGAGCAGCTGTTTCAGACAGACATTCCCTGGGTGTGCAAAGCCTTGGGAATATCACCGGAAGTCAGAGTACTGAAGGGGAGAAGCAATTACCTCTGTTTGTTTCGACATGATCAGCTTAATCGACAACCAGACATGCTCGGTGCAACTTCGAGAATCAACCGTATCTATGACTGGGTTTCCGAGAGGGACGATGGGGATATATCCGAGTATCCTCGTCTTTCCAGCGAACACAAAATAATGATAACTTCGACTGCGGAAAACTGTCTTGGCAGTCAGTGCGAATTTTCCAAAGAATGTTATGTCAATCGTGCCAGAATCAAAGCCCGAAGCGCTGATGTGCTGGTCGTAAATCACAATCTGCTGTGCCTGAATTTTCAGCACTCCGGGGAAGACGAATCAGGATTGCTGTCGGATGCAGAAGTGATCGTCGTTGATGAGGGCCATCGTTTTCCAGAGATTGCAGCACAGACAATGGGTATTTCGATTTCCAAAGAGCGATTGCTGCAGTTTTGCAGAAATCTCCAGCAGGCCGCCTTGGACAGTGAACTGGATCAGGTCTGGCTTGATCAGAAGTGCGCAGACATGGCGCAATTGACAGAGGATGCAAGAACAAAAGTATCAGATGATTCGGTAAAGGTTTTAGTGTCGCACCTGACAGACAATCGAGAGTTCATGACGACCTATTGGAAAATCGTACATCTTCTGGAAGAGTTTGTGTGCGATATTGAGCCGATCATGGAGACCTCACGCGAGTTAGAACTGTGTCGCGATCATGCACTTGAGATTATTGAAGACGCGAAATGCATTTTTGAGCGAGAAAATGAGGATTGTGCGACATGGTACGAGTCCAGTAGAAGCGGATTCAGCCTGTCTCAGATACCGCTTGAGCCTGGCAATCACTACGGGCCATTGATTACAGAATTCTCTGGCAGTTGGATATTTACCTCGGCGACTCTTTCGGTAGGAGAAGATTTTTCTCATTTTCAGAGTCGTATCGGATTAGAAGGTGTAGTTTCCGAGAGGTGGGAGAGCCCATTCAACTTTAAGAAACAGGCTCTCGCTTATTTCCCTCGGGACATGCCGCAGCCTAAATACCGAGATTTGTATGACGAGTCTGTTGCAGAAGTCGTTAAGCAGGTCATGCCATTGAGCAGCGGCAGGGCATTCGTGTTGTTTACCAGCCATTTTTCGATGAACTTTGTCTACAAGCTGCTTGACGGTAAGTTGAATTTCACTTTACTTTGTCAAGGCCACGACACCAGTTCAAATTTGCTGGAAAGATTCAAGGATGATGGTAATGCCATACTCCTTGGGACGTCTAGTTTCTGGGAAGGCGTTGATGTAAAAGGTGAGGCACTTTCATGCGTGATCATTGCCAAACTGCCGTTCATTCCTCCGAATGATCCGTTGCTGATTGCCCGAGAAGTATTGATGAACAAAGTCGGAAAGAACATATTTTCCGACTGGCAAGTCCCGTCGGCAGTACTGTCCATGAAACAGGGCACGGGGCGGTTAATTCGAGATTCGAGCGACAAAGGGGTACTGATACTCTGTGATCCCAGAATCAAAACGAGCGGCTACGGGAAGAAGTTTCTGGACAGCCTGCCGCCAATGAAAAAAACCGACCAGCTAGAGGATGTCAGAATTTTCTTTGCCCAATGAAAATTCTGGCTGTCAATTCTTCGGACGACATGTTGTCGGTTGCACTCAATTTGGATGGTCAGATTGACGCAAAAAATGAGCAAGCTGCACGCAATCACAACAGGTCTGTACTGGTTCTGATTAACCAGCTCTTGGCCGAGGCTGGCATTGGATTGAATCAGATTGATGGAATGGCATTTGGAGAAGGCCCGGGTTCGTTCACTGGTTTGCGTATTGCAGCAGGGGTAGCACAGGGAATTGCATTTGGAGTCGATGTTCCAGTGATACCGGTTTCGTGCATGGCGGCAATTGCGCAGAAACAGAAACCCGACAAGATAGTGACTGCCCTGGATGCCAAGCGAAGCAAGATTTTCTGGGCATCGTATATTAGAGACAAAGAGGGACTAGCATCACTGCAGGGTGCAGAAAAATTTACTGATATTTCGGAACTACTAATCACCGGTAATGAATGGCATGGAGCCGGTTCCGGTTGGGATATGCATGCACCCGTTCTATTGGAACAGAACGAGCACTGTGTTGTCGGATGGATTGCAAATCAGATACCTCAAGCTTCGGAAATCGCTATCCTGGCTGCAAATTACTTTGAGCGCGGACTCGGAAAAGATGCGCATCTGGCTATTCCGAGGTATATGTCAACTGTGAAAACAGCTTAGTTATGCAATCGAAATTTTCGCATCAAATTCAGAATTAACTATAGGCAAATCAAAATGCAGAAGCATCGTGGGTTTCACTTCGTGGCGTCTGGCCAAAGCCCGGTATCGATAAGACTCTGAGAATTGCCAGTACGGTAATACTCCTTTGACGCCTGCTTTCGCTGTTCAATCAGAACCCTTTGTTCGGGGGTGAGGTTTTCAGGAGGTACAAATACTACCGAATTAATTCAATATTCCTTGAATTTATCCGAAGGCATTGCTATCTCCTGTTCCTTTAGTCTGATTGTTACCCCGTAAATCAACAACCCCCTTAACTCCAATCCTAATTCACTTTCACCGAACCCCCGGCATATCTGCATTCGGAAGGATGCGTACAACGTCTATCGCACCGCCTCGTACCCGAACGGTTTCAATGGCATAACCGTTGATCAGAAATGTCGTGCCTGGTTGAGGAATATCTTCGTTTTGTTCGAGAATCTGGCCATTCAGCGTATTGGGTCCGTCCGTCGGCAATTCCCATTGCATTGCCCGATTCAACTCGCGAATATTCATCATTGCGTTCACAAGGTAAGTGCCTTGCTTTTCCTTTATGATTCCGGCTTTGAACGTTTCCATATCAGGGTCTATGAATCCAGCGAGTTCTTCCAGCATTTCATGTACGGTGATGAGTCCCACCACTTCGCCATATTCATCAACGACAATGCCCATATTGCGGCGGGTACGTTGGAGCCGCTGAATCTGTTCCAGCAGTCTTGAATCTTCTGGCAAATACATGGGTTCTTTGAGGAGCTCGATAATCTTTTCTTTGGTGATCTCTTGCCGATGATAACTCTGCAGCAATGCACGAATTTCAAGCTCTCCCTTAATATCCTGATAGGACTTCTCATATACGATCACGCGGGCAAAAGTTTCTGTGAATATTTGCTCGACAATGTCCGATATGTCATCATCAAGATCAATTGAATGAATTTCGTTGCGAGGCACCATGATTTTGTCGACGGATTGCGCACCAAGCTCCAGAATTCCTAAAAGCAGTTCCATCTGATCGGGTGCAAAATGATGCTCAGAGGCTTTCACTGCGACGCGCAACTCGTCGGTATCCAGAGAATCAGAGACTTGTATCTGCCGAAAGGCAGGCAGCAGTTTAAGCAGTTTGACGACCGAACTCAATAGCCATACGACTGGATGAAACAGTTTCTGAAGAACATCAAGAAGAAAAGCTGCGAAAAATGCAATTCGCTCAGGATAGATCGCTGCTACTGTTTTGGGTGGAATTTCAGCAAGGACAAGGATTACCACCGTAATGAACGCGGTTGATACCGCAACGCCTGCTTCGCCGTAGTATTTCCAGGCGAGCATTGTTGTAATCGCTACGGCGGCGTTGTTGACCAGGTTGTTGCCAAGTAAAATAGTGCCGAGCAACCGATCAGGTTCGCCGACCAGTTTCTGGAGCAGTATAGCTCTTCGGTCTTTCTTGTTCGCTTTGTCAGCCAGACGATAGCGGTTCACTGCCATCGTTGCGGTTTCCGAAGCGGAGAAAAATGCCGACAGGCAGATCAGTAGTGCGAGAGAGGCAAACAGTATGCCTTCAGGGATGTCGTCCAATCGAGTCTTTGATTAATCTATCAACAAATTCTAAAGTTTATTGAATATAACTTGAAATATTCAATTTCTTATTGTAAGTGTAATCCACAAAGGAATTAAATCTACCATGCTTGAATCACTCCGAAATCGAATCAATCAGGCTCTAGGCACCATCCGCGGATCGAACAAACTGTCTGAAAAGGCTGTTGAAGAAGCTCTTCGTCAAGTTCGGCGAGCTTTGCTTGAAGCCGATGTAGCGTTGCCTGTAGCGCGGGAGTTCATAGACCAAGTCAGATTGAGGGCGTCGGGTGCCGAAGTTTTGAGCAGCCTTACGCCGGCCCAGACCATGATAGGCATTGTGCATGAAGAACTCACTCGCGTAATTGGCGACTCGAATGTGCCGCTGAATTTGTCGGGAACGCCGCCCGTGGTGATACTGGTCGCAGGTTTGCAAGGGTCTGGCAAGACGACTACGGTTGGTAAACTCGCTCGGATTCTCAAGCGACAATTACAGAAAAAAGTAATGGTTGCAAGTGTTGACGTTTATCGTCCTGCCGCAGTCGATCAGCTGAGAAAACTGGCTGAAATGGTTGAGGTAGATTTTTATGAGACCGATATTGGCCAAAAACCGCAAGAAATCGCGCGTTCCGCCATCGCTCACGCTCGCAGCCTAACGGCAGACGTAGTGATTATCGATTCTGCCGGAAGGCTGCACATTGATGACCAGATGATGGATGAGCTTCGTGCGATTCATGCGGGTATTTCGCCGGATGAAACGTTGTTCGTAATTGATGCCATGACGGGACAGGATGCTGTAAATAGCGCGTCGGCGTTTAACGATGCACTGCCTTTGTCAGGTGTTGTTGTTACTAAGCTGGATAGCGACACCCGTGGAGGTGCACTGCTTTCGGTACGTCATATAACAGGCAAACCGGTGAAGTTCATCGGCGTAGGCGAGGCAGTAGATGCATTGGAGCAATTCCATCCTGACCGCATCGCATCTCGAATCCTGGGAATGGGCGATGTTCTTTCGCTCATTGAATCGGCACAGCAGAAGGCAGACAAAGGCAAAGCGCAAAATCTCGAACAGAAGTTGCGCAAAGGACGACGATTTGACCTAGGAGATTATCGCGATCAAATGATGATGGCGCAGGACATGGGTGGCATGTCGAGTATTGCAAAACTTTTGCCTGGATTGTCTTCCGCGAAATTGCCGGATATGGACAAGCTTGAGGAGAGCACCAAGCGAGATATTGCAATCATCAATTCGATGACTCCGCACGAACGACAGCATCCGGCGATTATACGGGGAAGTCGACGAGTTCGAATTTGTGCCGGTGCCGGTGTCGAAGCCAGATTTGTCAATCAACTGCTGCGCAAGTTTGACAAGATGCAGAAAATGACGCGAAAGTTCTCACAAAACAAAGGAAAAATGTCGATTCCGGGTATGGATAACCTTTCCGATAAATTCCCAATGCAGTAACAAGTGGAAGTCAGGTGAGCGGTATTATCAGGCTGATGATGAGCGGTGGCGTTGGAAGGCTGTAACAATGCCCAATATCAGCCAAGTTGGTACAGAAGCGGCAGCCGCATATGCAAACATTCCAATGGGTCCGAACAGGCCGCCGATGATGACAGCATAGGCGGAAAGTGGAACGAAAATGATTGCCAGAAAGAACGAGGTATTTCGTGCTCGGCGATGAAGTTTCTGAATTGCTAGTGTTAGTGGAATACCGCTTGGCCAGGCGAATAGAAAAAGCATTGCGATCTGGACAACAAATTCTACAAAATTAAATGCTCCAAAACCTTGCCATTCTTGAAGGACGCCGAATCGAAGCGCCGTCAGAATAATGACAGTAATCGGCAGCCACACCGAATAAAGAAACGTCTTGCCGAAGGCTTTCAGTGCTGGGGATGTCAAATTAAACGCTCTAGGACAGGTGTAGACTCAATTGTCTCAGTATATTTCTATATGATGAAATTTGCACTGTCGAAAATCAAGCATAACTCACACGAAATTAGATATCGAAAATAATAAACAATAAATAACAAATACTAAAAACGATTAGTTAATCTTATTTATGAATGATGTTAGTTGGCAGAAAACTCTGTCAAATATGGAATTAGGCTTACCTTTGTTGCGGTTCCGAACCGCCCGTCAGCAAGAATTGCTATTGGTGTATTTTATGTATGTGGGGCTTCGCTGTATTCAGCAATGGGTAGGCATTCTTCGCTAAGGAGATAGTCGTCGATTTATTCTACAATTCCGAACGCAGCGCAGTATGGATAGGGACCGAGCTGCCTGTCTGTTGGCTTCACACGCACACGGATAGAATCAAATTTATCCGCCCCAACTCTTCTGGAAGAATTTCACGCCATCCTACGTCGGCTTGCTATCCTTCTCGCCCACCAGCATCACATAATTCCGCGCGATCTCCTGGTGAAATCGCTCTGGCAAGCTTGTCCAGTCACGCGCTTCCACCAAGAACGGGATGTTCGACTCTCGGACCGCGTCTTCGAAGTCGACCAGGGAATTGATCGGGATCTCGTTCAGATCTGGTCCGCGCAATGCCAAATCAAGATCGCTGCCGTCATGGCTTCGCTCATTCACACGGCTACCATAGGCCCAGACTTCGACATCGGGTAAGTGCTTACGCAACAGCGTTTCCAGCACCAGACGGTGCTTCGGCAAGAGATGGAGCCGATTTTCAGCCATCATTCGCCACCTCAATCGCGTCGGCCAATGCCTTCGCATCGGCGACGAACGCTGGCAGCAGCCTCAGTGTAGCGTCGGCAAAATTCTCACCATAGTTATGTGCTGTATCGTTTCGATTGTTGCGGTAGTGAAGCCATCGTTCAACTGTTTCCGCTTCGATCAGCCCGTGTTTGGCAGCATTTCGGAAGAGATCCTTGAAAGTCAGACGATCCGCCTGTCGGTTGCTGGAAAAGTATGCTGCAAGGCGTTTTCGCAGCAGTTTGCCGCTCTGCTCAAGAACCAGTTCGAACTCCTTGACGCAGGCTGCCCGGTAAATGCCGTAAAGATCAGCGTCCGCCTCCTTTTGCTTGTCGATCCCGTTTAAGACAATCTCCAAAATCTGGATGCAGCGGCGCAGAAAGGCCGTGTCAATACTCATAATTTCCGCTCCATGAATACCATTGCCTTAAGATTGGCGGCAATGGCGGAGTACAGCCGCGCACCTTCGGTTTGCTGGTCGCGCAGTTGCATGTCCAGCCACTTCATCTTGTCCTCGAATGGTTCATCGTTTTCCTCACATTCCTCGGAACCGACAACGCGCCATGTGGTCAGCAAGTAATCGCATTTAAGAAATTCACCCGGCGCATTACTTTTAGCAATGACTCTTAGATTAAGCCGAGATTAGAGTATTTTTCCGGTTGCTTAATCTGGTTCAAATGAACGGTCATTCTGAACACTTGTTGCTGTTAACTTGAAAACGGAGTTTGTCACGCATCGTTCAATTTTTCTTTGTACTTTACTAATTCGTGTTAAGTCAAGTTTATTGATCCCAATCTCATTAATACTAGAGGACGACCAAGAAATCGTAAATTATACGAATCCTTCAATCAGTAAAATGGCGGGCAGAACGCAAACTATTTGTAATCAAATTGCTCCTGAATTCAACATAGCCTTTTCTAGTCAAAATATTAAGTTTGTGAAATGCTATTAAGGTTCAAATTTGATCTGATGAAAATGATGAAATTGTGGTCATTCAAGTGGATTGTCATAGCTATCTCACCTCTAATAGCCGATGTAGCTTCTGGCTATACAAGTACAAATATAATCAATGAGTTTGAATAGGAATATAATGTCGATATAACCGATACTGAGTACAACTCCAACGACGCGGCACTTAACAGAGTCAGGGCGGGCGTCCACGATTTCGACATTGTAGTGCCAACTTCCACTCACATGGACATTTGGAATAAAGAGGAGCTGCTGCTGGCGGTGAATCGATTCATATAATTTGGTGTAAAAGTGTCGGAACAGCGGATATCACTAGATTTTCTAGCTACTCTGGAAGTGATGGCACCCGAAGGACTCCTGAAACACGGCAGACTCATAAAGTCGTGTCAGGGTGAAGCACAGACAAGGTATAAGTCCATTTGGAGCCAATTGTAAAATTTACAACAGAGGCAGCAGTTGTACTGGAGACGAGCCTGCTTGAATACAGTCAATATTTTGGATGGATTTCTAAGTGCTTGTATCTTGGTACTGTCTCTGCCTGTCTCGTTTACCGACATCAAACTTCTATAGTTCAATGAATTTTTCTCCTACGCGGTGTCAATTCTGAGCATGAAGCAGCATCTAAACCTAAATCTCTATCCCATTGATCGTCCGGACAGTGTGCCGTACGATGAATTGATTCGACGCTGCCAGCGTGACATTCGCCGCTTTGGCATGTTTAGTCTTACAGGCTTTGTACGACTCTCATCCATTGAGCAATGTGTTGCTGAATTGAAACCGCTAATTCAGACCAATGCGTTTACTCATTGCCGGGAGCATAATATCTATTTTGATGACGAATTTGAAGGTGTGGAATCGGATCATCCGGCACTCAGCAGATTCAAGACAATTAATCACACGATATGCGGCGATCAGATTCCATTTAATCTCATCACCCGAATATACGAGTGGCAGCTGCTGATTGATTTTCTAGCGGTAGTAATGGGTAAGCCTCAGCTCCATACGATGGCAGACCCGCTTGCACGAATTAATGTCATGACATACTATGCGGGAGAAGTTTTGAACTGGCATTTCGATCGCTCCGAATTTACCACGACACTGTTGCTGCAATCCCCCAGGTCTGGCGGTCTATTCGAGTATCGAAGCGGGCTCAGAAGCAGTAGCGACCCAAACTATGAAGGCGTTTCCCGTCTGTTGGGAGGTAAGGATGATCGGGTGGCGACACTGCCGCTCGATCCGGGAACGCTGAACATATTCAAAGGACGCAATACTGCGCATCGAATTACACCAGTAAAAGGTACCAGGCCTCGCATCATCGCCGTGTTGTCTTACTATGAAAATGCCAATGTGTCATTCAGTGATGCGGAAAGGGTTGGGTTTTTCGGTCGATCCAAGTGAAATTTGAGGTTGGCAATTGTCAACGGCTTTCGTGAGATTAGTATGGAAGTGGAGAATACTGATATTTACAAAAATTTAATGACGGAATTGCAGTATTGAATATAATTGCACGGTTTAATTGACTATACATTTGGAGTGTTTGACGGATGGTCGTTATTCGACTGGCGCGCGGTGGAGCGAAGAAAAGACCTTTTTATTCGATCGTAGTTGCAGATAGGCGGCGTTCGCCTACTGGAAGATTCATCGAGCAGGTTGGCTACTTCAACCCCATTGCGAGCGAAAACGAGGAAAACTTGAAAATCGATCTGGATCGGGTCGATTACTGGGTATCGCATGGAGCACAACTATCCAGCCGTGTTCGGACGCTCGTAAAATCTGCAAGAATTTAGCGAAACAGTCTAGTGCCGGGCGCGAGTGGCAGGAGCGTAGTTGTCGCCCGCGTGTTGGATGCATTCGGGATCAAAGGGCAGGTAAAGCTCAAAGCCTTTACTGAACGCCCGGAAAATTTGCTCAACTACTCGGATTGGATATTGGAAGTTTCCGGTCAAATCGAGTCTTCTTTTCGGGTTTCTTCCAGCCAGCTTCACGGCAAATTCATTATTGCTGTACTTGAGGGCATAGCGACTCGAGACGAAGCTCTAGCATTGAAAGGTGCGGATGTTCGACTTCCCATATCTGCGTTGCCGAGTCTTGATGCAGGAGAGTACTATTGGTTCGAGTTGATTGGATTGCAGGCAGTTGACGTAAATGGCACAATTTACGGCACAGTTGAAGAGATGATGGAAACCGGTGCAAATGACGTTCTAGTGATTCGTGGAGAAACCACGCACCTGATTCCTTACACGCCGAGCGTGATCCGTGAGGTATGTCTGCAAGACGGAAAAATCACTGTAGATTGGTTTACAGACTATTGACTGCAATCGGAGCGAACTGAAACAACTATGCGGATAAGTGTTGTCAGCATTTTCCCGCAGATGTTTGCTGCGATCACCGAATATGGCGTGACTGGTCGAGCGATCAGGAACAGCATAGTTCATGTCGACCCAATTGATTTGCGGGAGTACGGACAAGGGCTGCATAAAGTTTTGGATGACCGGCCGTTCGGCGGCGGTCCCGGAATGGTGATGCTGGCAGAGCCGATAATTTCGTGCATTTCAAAATTGAGGCGCGGGGAAAGTAAAAATACACCGGTGATATACCTGAGTCCACAGGGCCGGCGTTTGCAGCATGAAGATGTCTGCAAGTTGGCTGATTTACCTGAATTGATCCTGTTGTGTGGGCGTTATGAAGGCATTGACCAGCGCGCATTGGATATAATCCAGGTTCAGGAATGGTCAATCGGCGATTATGTGTTGTCCGGCGGTGAGTTGGCGGCCATGGTAATGATTGATGCTGTCGTGCGACAGGTGCCCGGCGTATTGGGGAATGCAGAATCCAGTTCAGAAGATTCTTTTACAAACGGACTGCTGGATTGTATACACTATACGCGCCCGCAGGTTGTTCAAGGATTGTCGGTTCCTGAAGTCCTGACGTCGGGTAATCATGAACAAATCCGCCAATGGCGAATGAAGCAGTCAATCGGGCGCACTTGGCTGCACCGTCCGGATTTGTTTGAGACTTTTGAATTGGATGATGAAAGTAAAAAGGCACTGAAAGAATTTCAGGACGAATATGAAAACTTGGAGAAATCATGATGGGAAATTTGATTGACGCAATTGAAGCTGAGCAGATTAGAGATGATCAACCAGATTTTTCTCCAGGTGATACGGTCCGTGTTGTAATTTTAGTAAGAGAAGGTGAAAGAGAGCGTCAACAGGCGTTTGAAGGGGTCGTCATTGCCAAACGCAATCGAGGACTGAATTCATCCTTTACCGTACGTAAGATTTCATACGGCGAAGGTGTGGAGCGTGTGTTTCAGACTCACAGTCCCTTGATTCGCAGCGTCGAGGTAAAACGTCGTGGTGCCGTTCGACGTGCGAAACTTTATTATTTACGAGAACGCACCGGTAAATCTGCACGAATCAAGGAAAAAATCAAATAATTCAACCCCAGCACCGCTCGAATTCGGGCGGCTTTTACGTTCAGCGTTGTACAGTACGTTTGAACCAAAATTAGGACGGTAATGAACTTGTATTGCCGCCATCCGCAGATGCGGCTTCAAACGAAGGGAACAACTCGGTTGTTGCGCTATTTTTCTGACGTTTTTTTTAGTTTCACATCAGGCTGTCTTTGTCTGTCTTTGGTGATTGGCGCATTCGCTGTTTCTCCCGTTGTTGTTGCGCAAGTCACAGAAAGCGAACAACCTCAATCTGAAGTTGCTGCGGATGAGCAGATGTTACAGTCTGAAATCACTTCTGAGAAGCAGCAGCAAATCGCAGCGAGTACAGAATCAACCGAAGAAGTTGGTGATACTGACCGCTCTACTCAGGAAGAGGAGAAGCCGGACTTTCCTACGGGAACGTCACTCGAGCAAATTCATTCCCTGATCGAACTAGGCACGGTTCAACTGGCCTATGCGCTTTTGCAAGATACTCGCCCAGATTACGAGGATTCGGAAGATTGGGTGGACTGGGAAATGCTCTACTACCAACTCGCATTACAGACCGAAGACTGGAACGGAATTATTCAAAGAACTGAAGAAATCGCGAATACTGTTCCGTACGAATTCTATGCAGTCATGCAATCTTATGCGGTAAAGGCTGAGTTTGGTCTTGGACAGTACGAAAATGCCCGAAAACGTCTTCGACGCATGATTTGGGAACTTCCGTACGAACTGGAGCGGATCATTGAGTGGCGTGAATTGATAGCAGAAAGCTATGTTGCGGACAGTCTTGTGGAAGATGCGGAAATTGCACTGACGTCGTTCAACCGGGATTATCGACCGAGCGGTCCGGATTGGGAGCATAGTTACATCCGCATTTTGTTTCTTACCGGATTTAATGAGGAAGCAGCAAAGCGCGTGGCTGTGCTTCAAACTACTGAAGGCAAATTGCTTCTTCTATTTTCGGAATTTCAGAGTAGGGCACTGGGCTCAATTGAAGTGATTGAATTGGGCTTGAAAATGGAGGAAGAACTGGTAAAACACCCAGTGTTGAGTGCTGAATTGTGGAGCATAGTCAATATGGCAGCACGCAACTTGAATGATCTGGAGATTCAGATAACAGCGATCGAAAAAGGTTTGTCGGTACCCTACGACAGTGAATCTGATCGAGTTCGCTATTCACTGGTGCCTTTGAACACCGAGCAGCAGCTGCTTGCTGCCTATGATGTATATGCACTAAGTGTTGGTAATGATTTCAATTTGGTTGTGGGCGACGACCAGAGCTGGTATCAGTTGGCTCAGGAGTATGAAATCACTTCGCCGATCACCGCGCGAGCAATCTATTCATTTCTTGCGGGCAGCGCAACGAACTCGGATATTTACAGTGCGAGCGTAGCAGCATTGGCCAACGAACTCGAATCTGCAGGATTTCTCCGATTGCTTGAGTCGATTTTTGTTCGTCTAAATCTTCTGGATGTTGCCGAAACAACGCCGAAAATCCAGAGTCTGTTGGCAAGCCGGGCGTTGCATCGCAATGACTACAGGACTGCTCTTCTCATCATGAATGCCATGGATCAGCCCAAACAGGAGGATCAGTTACAGTCATGGCTGTTGCGAAGAGCGCGAATTGCCATTGTTGTGAAGGAATTTGAGCAGAGTTTTGAATTGCTGAACCAGCTGATTGACGAGTTACCGCTCAATACAGAACAGAAGACGATTGATCGAATTATGCAGGTCGTCTTTGATTTGCAGGAAAGCGAACAGCATGAATTTGCAGTTTCGCTGTTTCACAGTCTGTATCGCCATACCAGTGAAATTCAGGCTCGTCGCGAAATTCTGCGTTGGGTAGCCGATTCTTATTCAGCGCAAGATCGAAGTCAAGATGCGTCTGAACTCTTGATTCACTCTGCAAAAATGGGTGGAAATTGGAATGACAGCTGGGGCAGGTCCGCACGGCTGAAAGCAGCCGATGAATTGGCAGTAGTCGGATTTTATGATGATGCACGAATCATCTATACCGAGTTGAGGGACGCGACGCTGGATCCTCGAAGCAAGCATGTGATCAGTAATCGGCTGAGAAATCTGCCTCAATCCAAATAAATTGCATATCGGCATGTCAGATTTACAAACAGTCGAAATTTCACCCGAAGATGCGGGTTTGATCGATCAATTCACAGATAATCTATGGTCGGAATCGGGACTGGCAGAAAAGACGCTTGATGCGTATCGGTCAGATCTCAATTCACTGGCGAAGTGGCAGTATTCCAGTGGCAAGTCTCTGGTTCGAACCGATCGCAGCGATATCATGCGTTTTCTGGCGAGTCGATCCAGTTATAGCGCGCGGTCCATGTCGCGCCAGTTAAGTGCATTTCGCCGTTTCTACCGTTACTGTGTGACTGAATCGAAAATGGAAAGTTGCCCAACAGATGACATCTCCTCTCCGTTCATCGGTAGATCGCTCCCTAAAACGTTGACCGAAAATGAAGTGGAGTGCCTGCTTGAAGCACCGAATACAGATACAGCCATTGGAGTACGGGATCGGTCCATGCTGGAAATTCTGTATGGTGCGGGGCTGCGAGTGTCCGAACTTGTCGGTCTTCCGGTGAATGCAGTGAGCCTGGACAATGGCTGGGTACGTCTTACCGGAAAAGGTTCTCGCGAGAGACTTGTGCCATTGGGCGAGTTTGCAGTGGAGTGGACAAGGATTTATCTTCAGCATCATCGGCCGGAACTTCTGAAGGGCCGGGTAAGTGATGATTTATTCGTGACCGCACGCGGAAGAAGAATGACGCGACAGGCTTTCTGGTTGAATATTCGAAAGTATTCTCTCAAGGCAGGAATACAAACTGAAATTACGCCGCATTCCTTGCGACATTCATTTGCCACCCATTTACTGAATAATGGTACTGATATCAGAACCATTCAACAGATGCTAGGGCATAGCGATCTGTCAACTACTCAGATCTATACGCATATCTCGAAACAACACCTTTCGGATTTGCTTCGGCAGCATCATCCAAGAGGCTAGTTCAGGGTGCGTGCAAGGAGGCTTCTGTATTTTGGAACCAGTTCGTGGTTTTGGCCCAGCATATCAAAAGCTCTGATCAGTCCACGCCTACCGGCATCGTCATCGAAAGAGCGATCCTGTCTGGCGATTTCAAGCAGGGTATCTAGGGCGAAAACTGCGTCTCCTTGAACCAGGTTGATTGCAGCGAGTTGATAGTGAGCATGCCAGTTTTTTTCGTCCTGCTGGATTTGGTCGCGCAGTTCTTCTTCAGATGGGCTGTTTTCTGCAAGTTCGATGAACTCCAACGCTGCACTGATGGATTTGTACTCAGGATTATTGTGAGCTTCCTTTACCTTGGCGAGCGTCTCTTTAGAGATTTGAAATTCCTGCTGGCGCAGGTAGAGATTTGCAAGACGAAGAAGAGCAGCGTCTGAATCATCACTTTTTAACTGCTCAATGGCTTCGGAAACTCGACCTTGACTGACCAGATTTTGTATTGGATCTTCAGGCGGTTGATTTTGCTGAGCAAAATGTTTCGACAAAAACTGCTGAATGTTATTTTTGGGTTGTGCTCCCTGAAAGCCGTCTACAACTGCGCCATCTTTGATCAAAAAAACGCTGGGTACGCTACGCACAGAAAACTGCATCGCCAGCTCCTGTTGTTCGTCAATGTTGATTTTTGCCAGCTGAAATTCACCTGCATATTCGTTTGCAAGTTCTTCAAGGATTGGGGTAAGGGTTTTGCACGGACCGCACCAAGGTGCCCAAAAATCTACGACAACCGGAACAGTTCTCGATTTTTCGACAACTTGTTCAAAGAAATTTTCGGCATCAACATCGACCATGTTCGAGGTTGGTGTAGGAATTTCGTCACTGATCAACTGAACCATGGATTTACCTCTGTTTGACAACAAAAATTCAAATGGCGCTCCCTAGGGGAATCGAACCCCTGTTCCCGGCTTGAGAGGCCGATGTCCTAACCGCTAGACGAAGGGAGCGGGCGTGCAACTAACACAAACGATAAATGGTATCACAAATAAAGATTTCAAATTTCTGCTCCCAACAGGTCGTTCATTGATGACGCTACCGAGGGTTATTGCGAATGCCGAGCATGGGATTTCACGCTCAAGATTAAGTTCTGGAGCGGTGGATGTCACTCGAATTCTGAAGTCTGCCGGGTTTTCAGCAGAACTTGTAGGAGGCTGTGTTCGAGATTTGCTGCTCGGCAAGAGTCCTAAAGACTTTGATATTGCAACCAGTGCTACGCCGGAGCAGATTCAAAGGCTGTTTCGCAGATGTCGTGTATTTGGTCGTCGATTTCGGCTGGCCGAGGTGCGAATCGGTGCTGAACTCATTCAGGTCGCTACTTACCGGTCAGCACCGGGTACCTCTAGACGTTCCAACAGGGCGCGAAACATTTCAGCGACCGGAAAAATCTTGAAAGATAATAATTTTGGAAATATCGAAATGGATGCATTCAGGAGGGATTTGACGATTAATGCTCTGTATTTGCATCCTTCAGATATGAAAATTTACGATTACACGGATGGATTCCGTGATATGCAAGAGGGCGTCGTCCGAGTGATCGGCAACGCAGAGGACCGATATCGAGAAGACCCGGTACGGATGCTTCGGGCGATCCGATTCGCAGCTTCGCTCGAATTCAAGCTAGAAGCGAACACAGTGCAACCTGTCGCCGAACTTGCCGTCCTGCTCCGTGATGTATCGCATTCGCGCCTTGGTGATGAGTTCATAAAATTATTTTTTAACGGGCATGCGTACTCAACCTTTCAACTGCTCAACGAGCATGCTGTATTTCCAATACTTTTTCCTGCCTATTCGGACAACCGCGGGATTGGCATGGGTGACCGTGCAGTTGATTGGCTGAATCTGCTTTTCCAAGATACGGATCAGCGTGTACAACGCGCGGAACCTTTGAGTATGGCATATACGATGGCAGCAATACTGTGGATGCCTTATTTACGTGCGATTCTTGAGCGACGCCGGCGTTCTGGAAACAAGAATCACACGATACTCCCCATTGCAGAGAATATGCTGACTCAGCAGAATCAAAGAATATTTATTTCGCGGATGCATGGGTATCGAATTCAGGATATCTGGCAACTTCAGAAAAGGCTTGAAAATGAAAGTCCAGTGCGTAATAGAGTAGTGCACGACAGAAGTTTTCGAGCGGCACTTCGTCTTTTTGAACTGCGGTCAAATTTCGGCGAGGCGGATGCGTCGTTGTGCAGGAAGTGGGTTGAACTTCGCACTGAAATGATGAAAAAAAGTCAAAAGAAAAAACATCGACCGCCACGAAATAGAAGGACTCGCGGAATATGATTGAACGAGGCGAAGCCACCGCTTATATCGGGGTTGGAAGTAATCTTGATGATCCGCAGCATCAAGTCATTCAAGCCATGAATGCGGTTGATCAATCCAGACAATGCACGGTAATTGCAAGATCGTCGCTCTACGGGTCGGAGCCGGTGGGATTTTGTGATCAACCTGATTTCGTAAATGCAGTTTGCAAAATTTCAACAACTCTGGCATCGCTGCCGTTACTCAGGCACCTGCTGGAACTCGAAAAAACAATTGGTAGAATACGGGTCAGTCTGCCGAATCGGCCGCGCAGAATTGATCTTGATCTTCTGCTGTATGGAAGCGAACAGCTAGAGACTACGAAGTTGACGTTGCCGCATCCTCGAATACACGAACGGCGATTCGTGCTGGAGCCATTGGTTGAAATCAGCCGGGATTTGGAGATTCCGGGAAAAGGAAATGCGCTTGATTTTCTTGAGATGTGCATGAATCAGCAAGTGAATAAACTGAATTGTGAGTAACATATTGCGATACATGGATTGTGGGTTGCTTGAAAAAATGCAACGAGAAATAGGAGAAAACTGCTTATGAACATACCTGGACAGCCTAGCCGCGTGCTTTCCGGCATGCGGCCGACGGGTCGTCTTCATCTCGGACATTATCACGGTGTCATCAAACCATGGATCGAACTGCAGCACCTCCACGAGTGTTACTATTTTGTTGCCGACTGGCATGCACTGACTACCGAATATGAAGTTGGATCTGCATTTTCCATGAAGGACAATGTCTGGGATATGATTATCGACTGGCTCGCTGCAGGCGTTGACCCGGAGCTTGCTACGATATTTATTCAGTCTCGTGTTCCCGAACATGCCGAACTGTTTCTTTTATTGTCCATGGTGAGTCCACTCGGCTGGCTTGAGCGCGTGCCCAGTTTTAAGGACCAGCAAGAAAAGCTGAGAGACAGGGAACTGTCGACGCTCGGATTTCTGGGCTATCCTGTATTGCAGAGTGCGGATATTCTGATATACCGAGCATCGAAGGTTCCGGTTGGAGCGGATCAGGTGCCTCACATCGAAGTGACTCGAGAAATTGCTAGACGGTTCAATGTCATATTTGGTCGAGAGCCTGATTTTCGAGAAAAAGCAGAGTTGTCGATTAAAAAGCTTGGTAAAAAGCTGGGTAAACAATATCGCGAGTTTCAACAAGCCTATACCGTACGCGGTAACAGAGAAGCGTTGGAAAAAGCTCAACTGCTATTGGAACAAACTCACAACTTGTCTCGAGGAGATCGTGAACGACTCATGGGATATCTGGAAGGAACCGGCAGGCAGATTCTTACCGAACCTGAGGCGATGGTACCCAAAAATGTTGCATCCAAAATTCCCGGCTTGGATGGACAGAAAATGTCCAAATCTTATGGCAACGCGATTTATCTTCGTGATGACCCCGATCGAATTGAAAAATCTATACGATCCATGCCGACTGACCCAGCACGAATTCGTAGAAATGATCCTGGCGATCCGAAAAAGTGTCCGGTATTTGATCTGCATGTAATCTATTCAAGTGAAGAGGTACGAAATTGGGTTTGTGACGGCTGTACGACAGCTGCAATTGGTTGTCTGGAATGCAAAGCCCCTTTGATCGATGAAGTGTTGAAAGAACAGCGTGATCACGCTGAACGTGCAAAACCGTATATTGAGGATCCGGATTTTCTCAAGAGAGTCATTGCAGACGGCTGTGAGCGTGCAGGCGCCGTTGCAGAAGCAACCATGAGCGACGTTCGAAGGTATGTCGGAACCAGTGGATATCGATAATTTGGATGAAAATGTAGTTAACATAAAGCAAACTCCCTCTGCCAGAAAGGACAGGGAAATCCCGAGGGATCTCTATATCCCAGCCGATGCGCTTGAGGTAATCACTCAAGATTTTGAGGGGCCGCTGGATCTTCTGTTGTACTTGATACGAAAAAACAGTTTCGACGTGTTGAACATCCCTGTGGCTGAAGTTGCGGAACAGTACGCAAAATACATAGATTTGATGCAGAAAATTCAGCTGGAACTGGCAGGCGAGTATCTGGCGATGGCGGCTACCCTAGCTCAGATCAAGTCCAGGCTTTTGCTGCCTCCGAGACAGAGAGAAACAGAGGACGAAGAAGAAATTGATCCGCGCCTCGAACTCGCGTTGCGGCTGCAGGAATATGAAAAGATCAGGGTGATCGCAGAACTGCTGGATAAACGACCGAGAATTGGCCGAGAAATCTTCAGCGTTCATGCACATGGAACACCGGTTCAGACCACAGCAGAATTTGAAAAGGTTGAACTAGCGTATTTAATCGAAGCATTTCAGGGTGTTCTGCAATTGGCTGAGAGCAGTTCATCTATCGTCATGCATCGGGAAACCATGTCGGTGAAGGATAAAGTTGAATCAATTGTTGAAGTGTTAAGGGTTGCCGGACAACTTCCATTTGGAGATTTATTTGACCGTCGAGAAGGAAAGGCCGGAATTGTCGTTGCATTTCTGGCGATCTTGGAATTGATCAATTCAAAACGAGCCTACGCCATGCAGGCCACAGCCGATTCCCCCATTCATATTCATTTGAACGAATAGATGACCGTTAGTTATCGAAAACTCAAAAATATAGTCGAAGCTGCGGTACTGACTTCGGAAATTCCAGTATCCGTGGAACAAATTCGCAGTCTTTTTTCCGATGAAGATAAACCGGATACGCTTGATGTGGAGCGAGTGCTGCTGGAGATGGAGAGAGATTGCGACAATCGGGGTGTGATGCTCAAAAGAATCGACAAAGGTTATCGGTATCAGTCGCGTGAAGAGTTTGCGCCGTGGCTGCGCAAACTATCCGAAATTCGTCCGCGTCGATACTCCAGAGCACTGATGGAGACTTTATCGATCATTGCGTTCCGACAGCCGGTAACACGCGGAGACATTGAAAATATTCGAGGTGTATCGGTATCCACAGAAATCATGCGAACTCTGTTGACCAATGAGTGGATTGAGCAGGCGGGTTATAAACAGGTGCCAGGCCGTCCGGCACTGTTTCGTACGACACGAAAATTTCTTGAGTATTTCAACCTTGAATCTCTTGACGAACTGCCAGCGCTGGATTTGCTTGAAAGACAAGCTGCTCGCGAAGTCGAATCGAGTGCGAGTGAGAGTTGAGTGCATTCTCGATTAACACGTTCAGTTCTGGTTGATGTAAAAGCGTGAGCGAACGAGTTCAGAAGTTTCTGGCTCGGTCCGGATACGGATCCCGCCGCCAGATTGAAAAGTGGTTGGTCGAAGGCAGAATTCGCTCTGATGAAGGGATCTATGCGCTTGGCGATAAAGTAGTCTTGAATGATATTGTGATTCTCGATGACCAGCGGATTCGAGTTACAAGCTCAGATACACCGACTCGAGTCATAGCCTATCACAAGAAAGAAGGAGAAATCTGCACTCACTCCGACCCTGCCAATCGTCCGACCATTCTGGAATCAATACCTTCGATAATTGAGGGTCGTTGGGCTGCGGTCGGACGGTTGGACCTCAACACGACTGGATTGATACTAATTTCAAATAATGGTGATCTCGTTCATGGACTAATGCATCCAAGCAGTCAAATTGAGCGCGAGTATCTGTGTCGTGTACTGGGCGAGACAAGCTCAAAAACCCTGCAGAAACTGCGTAACGGAGTTCAATCAAACGGCGAATTGCTTCAATTCAATCATATTGAACTCGTGTCAGGCAAGGGCGCTAATCAGTGGTATCGTATCCGGTTGACTCGCGGCAAGAATCGAGAAATTCGCCGTGCTTGGGAAGCAGTTGGCCACCGCGTCAGTCGACTAAAGCGAATCCGCTACGGCCCCATACATTTGAGGAAGAATCTGAAACAGGGAGAGTGGGCTGAACTGGATCAGAATCAGATCGCGATGCTCAAAGCGATTGCCAACCCGAATCCGCAGTCGTGATTGTAGGCATCTTGTTTACATCCACAGTTGCGCTGGAATTTCAGCTACAGCGTCGACGAGATAATCAGCGCCCCAGGATTTTGGGTCGTCATGCGGGGGAATATAACCATAAGTGACTCCAATGGTGTGCAGCCCGGCATCACGACCAGCTTCAATATCTCGTATTGAGTCCCCTATGAATACCGATGAGTTTGGTGATATTCCTGCCAATTTACATGCATGAATTACCGGTAGCGGATTTGGTTTTCTTTGCGGTAACGTGTCTCCACCTACGACACAGGCGACGCTGTCACTCAAACCTAGATGTTCAACGATTTTAACAGTCAGATATTCCGGTTTATTCGTTACGATGCCCCACTGTATGCCGGTTTCATTCATTTTTTCCAAGATTGCATCAATTCCGGGAAATAACACGGTTTCCGAATAGAGATTTTGTTCATATAAATCCAGAAACTCCTCTCTGAGTTCCTGGAATCCATTTTCTTCTGGAGCGCAGTTGAAACCTAGCCGAATCAGGGCAGGTGTGCCGTTTGAAATGTGTGGCCGCAAGTGTTCAAAAGGAAGAGGTTCTTTTGACCTGCTCGCTCTCAATAGATTCAGCGCCTTGACCATGTCAGGCGCCGTATCGGCCAGCGTTCCATCAAAATCGAAGAGAGCCAGCGGATACTTGTTCAAGTTCGTACGCAATGAGCGAGGTAATTGATATCGATGCCCGGTCCGAGTCGAAATGAGCGAGAAACCGGGTTGTAGTGCAATCCGGTGATATTCTGCATTCTAATTCCGGCACTTCGGCACCATCGATTGAGTTCGGAAGGTCGAATGAAATTCTTGTGCTGATGGGTTCCTCGTGGCAGAAGGTTCAGAACATATTCGGCCCCGACGATTCCAAGAGCCCAACTTTTTGGCGTACGATTCAGTGTGGAAAAGAAAATACTTCCGCCGGGCTTGATGACAGTACTGCAGGCATTGATTGCCGAAATCGGGTCGGGGACATGTTCGAGCATCTCCATGCACGTGACAATATCGAATTTCTCCTCAATTTGTTCTGCATAGTTTTCTATTGTTGTACACACATATTCGACATTCAACTGACTTTCGTGGAGATGAAGTTTAGCAATCTGCAATGTTTCTTCACTGATATCAAGTCCGGTAACCAAGGCGCCTTCTTGGGCCAGCGATTCTGATAGAATTCCACCACCGCAGCCAACATCCAGAATTGTTTTTCCCTCAATTGGCGAATGATTGCGAATAAATTCCAGCCTGAGAGGATTCAGCATGTGAAGCGGGCGAAATTTGCCCGAGGTATCCCACCATTGCTCCGCAATGTTTGAAAATTTACGAACTTCTGCTGTGTTTACGTTCGGTGCGTCCATGATTGCATTAGCAGGAGCTGAGCGTGTTTGAGATTTTAGCGTGCCATCGGTTTGCAATTTCAAGGCACTGTGCTTCATCAATGCAAGTCAATACCTGATTATCAAGAACCTGTTTCCCCCCAATCCAGACGTCCGTCACTTGATCTCTGGAAGCGGCATGAACAATTTGAGATACAGGGTCATAAATCGGTGAACAGTATATGCTGCTCAAGTCAATCGCGGTGATGTCGGCGAGTTTTCCAGGCTCAAGAGAACCGGTCGCTAGGCCAAGTCCCAGGCTTTTGGCACCATTGATTGTAGACATGCGGAGTGCTTCGTGAACAGATACGTTTGAAGCGTCTTCAGATTTTCCTTTTGCAAGCAACGCGGCAAATCGCATTTCTTCCAGCATGTTCAAACTATTGTTACTGGCGGCACCGTCTGTTCCGATAGCAACATTGACATTGTGTTTTAGCAGATCGCTGACCGGACTGATTCCACAGGCAAGTTTTAGATTTGATTTTGGACAGTGGGCGATGTTACTGTTGGATTCCCCAAGAAGGCTGATTTCTTCGTCAAGCAGTTGGGTAACGTGCACTGCAATCAATCGCGAATTGAGCATGCCCAGTTTTTGCAGGCGTTCTATGGGACGTACTCCGTGCATTTTGATGGAATCTTCAATCTCCTGCGTGGTTTCGTGGACATGAATATGTACTCCGAGGCGGTGTTCCGCAGCCAGGCCAACTATTTTCTCAAGGGTGTCGTCGGAGACTGTGTAAGGTGCATGTGGCGCAAACATGGTCGTAACGAATTCTGAATCTCTGAATCGATCGTGCAGTTCCATGCCTTTGCTGAGATATTCCTCTGCTGAATTTGCCCATTTAGTCGGAAATTCAAGCGCGATCATGCCAACAGTTGTTCTCATGTGTGTTTGTTCTGCTACTTCACCGACAACTTCCGGAAACAGGTACATGTCATTCAAGCAAGTGGTACCACTTCGTATCGACTCGGCGATCGCAAGTGTGGTGCCATCTCGCACAAATTCCGCGTCTACCCATTGTCCCTCTAGCGGCCAGATGCACTGCTGGAGCCAAGTGTCCAGCGAGGCATCTTCAGCGGCGCCGCGAAATAGCGTCATCGCTGCATGCGTATGTGCGTTTACAAACCCAGGGATAACTGCGTGATTGGACAAGCGAACATGGTTAGCGGCGCTAAACAATTTGTCGGCTTCCGCAGTAGGCAGAATTCGTTGAATTTTGTCGGCGACTATGACAATGCTGTGATGGTCAAGAGTGCTGTTTGAAGCGTCAACGGGGATTACCCATCGTGCGTCAATCACTGTGTCTGCAAATTCCATGCGACAAAAGTATAATTCAATTGACCGGCTGGAACGCAGCCATTCCGATCTCCGTTAGTGGCGAAATTAAGCCATTCAAAGCATTGTTTTTGATCTCCGTCAGTTCGGCAATTTCGCCAGTCTGATCGCACTGAAATATGCTAAAATTATTGCCAGTTATGACTGCATTCTCTCACCCGCTTTCAAGCGCTAATTTCGCCGCTTGCATACCGCAAAATCCGTTTATTCATAAAAGTTCAAACTAGTGCCTGTTTTCGCCAAAAGAACATATACCGCTGATCTCGAAAAGGAGATGCGGCAGTCCTATCTGGATTACGCCATGAGCGTAATTGTGGGGCGCGCTTTACCGGATATTCGAGATGGTTTGAAGCCGGTACATCGCCGCATTCTGTATGCGATGAAAGATCTCGGAAACGACTGGAACAAACCTTATAAGAAATCCGCACGAATTACCGGTGACGTTATCGGTAAATATCACCCGCATGGAGATACCGCAATCTACGATGCAATTGTGCGAATGGCACAGGATTTTTCCATGCGCTACCCATTGGTAGATGGCCAGGGAAATTTCGGTTCAGTCGATGGAGATGCAGCAGCTGCCATGCGTTATACGGAAGTGCGTCTTTCCCGTATTGCACATGAACTGCTAGCTGATATTGACAAGGAAACGGTCGACTTTGGCCCGAATTACGATGACACGGAAGAACAGCCTCTTGTGCTTCCAACCCGATTACCGAATTTGCTGCTGAATGGCTCTGAAGGTATTGCAGTAGGGATGGCGACGAAGGTGCCGCCTCATAATCTAACCGAAACCATAAACGCATGCCTTGCCTTGATAGAGGACGACAGCCTGACTGTCAAGCAGTTAATGGAACACATACCGGGTCCGGATTTTCCGACTGCAGGAATCATTAACGGACAGTCCGGTATTATTGAAGCTTACAACACCGGGCGCGGTTCCATACGTCTCCGTGGCAAAGTTGAAATTGAAGCCATCGGGAACTCGAACAAGCAGGCCCTCATCATCACTGAGCTTCCTTATCAAGTGCTCAAAGCACGATTGATTCAACAGATAGCGGAACACGTAAAAGGCGGTGTTCTGGATGGAATCTCCATGGTCCGGGATGAATCCGACAAGTCGGGAATGCGAGTTGTAGTCGAATTGAAAGCCAGTGCGAATCCGGAAGTTGTAGAGAACAATCTTTACAGCAATACCCGACTTGAGTCTAGCTATGGAATCAACCTCGTTGCACTGGCGAACAATCAGCCTCGACTATTTGATTTAAAACGTTTATTGAACGGCTTTATCCGGCATCGCCGTGAAGTCGTTACGCGTAAACTGGAATTTGAGTTAAGAAAAGCCGAAGCGCGTGCTCACATTTTGGAAGGCCAAGCAGTTGCGCTATCCAATTTGGACGAAATGATTGTAGTCATTCGCGCTGCGAGGGGTGGTGCGGAAGCAAAAGAAAAACTGATGGAAAGATTCTGGAATCCGCATGTCGTTTTGCAGTTGCTCAAAGAAAATCAAATCGACAGAGCTTCAGATTTGTCAGCTCCGAAGCGGTATGGCGTGTTCGATGAAGGTTATCGATTGTCCGAGAGTCAGGCCGTTGCAATCCTGCAGATGCGTCTGCAGAATTTAACTGGACTGGAGCAGGAAAAAGTGTTTGAAGAGTTCAAGGAGATTCTTGCTCGAATCGACAAAACACGACGAATTCTACGCTCCCCGGTATTGTTGATGAAAGAAATATCGGACGAATTAAAAGAATTGCGCGAACTTTATGGCAGGAACGATAGGCGCCGAACAAGAATCGTGGAAAACGCACTCGACTTGAGCAATGAAGATTTGATTGAGCGAGAAGATGTTGTTGTTACGATTTCACACTCAGGATATGCAAAACAGCAGCCACTGTCTGAATATCGTTCGCAGATTCGGGGAGGAAAGGGCAAAACCGCTACAACCCACAAATCCGATGATTTCGTCAGCAGAATGTTTGTTGCCAATACGCACAATACACTGCTATGCTTTACCAATCTCGGCAAAGTGTACTGGACCAAAATTTATCGGCTGGAACGTGCAGGTCGTACCGCTCGAGGCCGGCCACTCGTAAATGTTTTGCCTGCGTTGGCAGGAAATGAAAACGTAACCGCAGTGTTGCCGCTGGAAAAGCACAACAACGGCAAATATATTTTCATGACTACACGCCGCGGTACCGTTAAAAAGTGTAACTTGGAGAGCTTTTCGAAAATCAGATCAAACGGATTGCGCGCAATCAAGTTGAAAGAAGGAGACGAGCTCGTCAATGTCGGAATTACCAGTGGAAAAGTCGATATTCTGCTGGTCAGTAGCGCGGGGCGCATGGTCCGGTTCGACGAATCCAGTATCCGGGCAATGGGACGGACAGCTGCAGGCGTGCGAGGAATGAAACTGGAACAGAATCAGCGGGTGATTTCCATGATTTGCGTTGAACCGAGTGATGAAGACCGAACTGTACTGCTGGTAAGTTCAGATGGCTGCGGCAAGCGTACAAACCTGAGCGAATTTCCAAAGAAAAAAAGGGCAGGCAAAGGTGTGGTAGTACTGCCGGCCAAAAAACGCAGTGAAACGGAAATGATTGATGCATTGCTGGTGAATGACAGCGATCAGATTATCTTGATCACTGATGGTGGAACGCTGATCAGAACCGAAGTCTGCAAAATTGCAAAATATTCGAGAGTAGCTGCCGGGGTTCGATTGATCAACCTGAATGAGGAACAGTCACTTGTCGGAGTCGCAGCAGTCACTGACAATAATTCTGAAGATGACGGCGAAAAATCGGGTGAGCACAACACCGCTTCGCAAACTGACGAGTAGCAGCACTTCTGGATCATGAAATTGAAACCCCTAAAATCCATCAGAATGGAAATCGATGCAATTGACGTCCAGTTGCAACAACTGATCACCGAACGAGCACGTCTCGGCAAACAGGTGGCTGAATTTAAAAGCAGGCAGAAGAGTCCGCAGTATTTCGTGCCCGAAAGGGAAGCGCAGATTATACAAGGTGTGTTGGAAAGAAATGACGGAACTCTACCCGACGACAGCATGGCGCAAATATTTCGTGAAATCATATCGGCTACTCGATCCATTGAACATCCAACTCGTATCGCAGTTTTGGGACCTGCGGGTACTTTTACTCAGTCAGCAGTACATCGGTTTTTCGGTCACGCGGTTGACGAGGTTTTCGAACCAACGATTGATGAAGTATTTCATTCCGTAGAGATTGGAAGAGCTGAATTCGGAGTCGTTCCGGTAGAAAATTCAGTTGGGGGTGTCGTCAACAGCACATACGACAGAATGCTTGATTCTCCTCTTCGACTTTGTGGCGAGGTTGAAATTCTAGTGCATCACACACTAATCAGTTCAGCGAAATCAATTGCTGAAATTGAGACTGTACAGGCGCATCCACAGGCATTCATGCAGTGCCGCAAATGGCTGAGTGAGTATCTTCCAAAAGCCAAACAGGTATCAGCAACCAGCAACACAGAAGCTGCAGTAAATGCTCAAGGTGACCCTGCCTCTGCCGCCATCGGTAACGAGGTAGCCGCGGAAATTTATGGCATGAATGTCATTCAGACCAATATTGAGGATCAAATAACCAATACAACGCGATTTCTAGTCATCGGAAATATTGATGTGGATGCAACCGGTAACGACAAGACCAGCATACTGATCTCGAAGAAAAATGAGCCTGGATCCTTGGTAAAACTTCTTGAACCGTTTGCACGTTACGGCACCAACATGACAAAAATCGAATCCCGTCCTACCCTCCAGGGAATGTGGGAATATGTATTCTTCATTGATTTTGAAGGGCATGCTACTGATTCTTCAGTTGTGAAGCTGTTCGAAGAATTGAAAGCGGAAGCTCCCTTGTTCAAGTTATTGGGATCTTATCCAAGATCCACTCGCTGATGTCCGCTGAATTTGATGCCTACAGCTTGGCGACTTCGGGCATTCGGGACTTAGCCCCCTACGACCCCGGAAAACCCCTAGAAGAGTTGGAGCGTCAATACGGAATTTCAGGTGCGATCAAAGTCGCTTCAAACGAAAACCCGCTCGGTCCGTCTCCTCGAGTAGTGGAGTTAATCAATCGCCAAATATCAGGCATTCATCGATATCCGGATGGTGCAGGCCATGAACTGAAAAAAGCACTCGCTGCCCGTCACAGTGTGGACATGGATCAGATTTGTCTCGGCAATGGTTCAAACGATTTGTTGGACATGATAGCTCGAGTGTTCGTCGGTCCGGGCAAGGCGGGAATTATTTCGCGACACGCCTTCATCGTCTACTACCTTTCACTGGTTTACGTTCATGCGGATATTCGAGTTATCGATGCCAAAGACTACGGTCATGATCTTTCAGCGATGGCAGCGGCAGTTGATACGAATACACAACTTATGTATATCGCCAATCCGAATAATCCTACCGGCACCTGGTCGAGAACTGGTGAGTTGAGAACCCTGTTGAATCATGTGCCTTCTTCGGTCATTGTGGTTGTAGATGAAGCTTATGCCGAATATGTTGCCGAGCCCGAATATCCGAATTGCATTGACTGGCTTTCGGAGTATCCGAACCTGATAGTAACCCGTACATTTTCAAAAATATTTGGACTGGCTGGATTGCGCATCGGCTATTCGGTTTCAAGCCCTGAAATCAGTAATCTCCTGAACCGGGTTCGGCAGCCATTTAACTGCAATAGTCTCGCAATGGCCGCTGCCATAGAAGCACTGGAAGACCGGGAGCATGTTGAATACAGTCGCAAGATGAATCTTGAGCAGATGAGAACGCTGTGTATGGGATTTTCTAAATTAGGGTTGAATGTTATTGATTCAGTGGGAAATTTTGTGTGTGTCGACCTGCAGCGTCCATCAGCACAAGCCTATGAGAGTCTACTTCGTTACGGGGTAATCGTACGTCCGATCGGAGTTTATGACATGCCGAACCATTTGCGTGTGTCGGTAGGCACTGAAGCTGAGAACATTCGAGTGCTGGATGGATTTCGACAGCTTCAGGAGAATAAAGTGATTTGACTACAAAATGTTTCAACTAAATAAATTACTGATAATCGGCGTGGGCTTGATTGGAGGGTCACTGGCACTGGCATTACGCAAAGCCGGAGCAGTACGGGAAATTGTCGGTGCTGGAAGAACGCTTGAAAGCTTGGAGAAAGCGGTCGAACTCGGCGTCATTGATCGATTCACTCGGAACATCACAGAGGAAGTTCCGGGCTCGGATGTAGTTGTTGTTGCAACTCCAGTGCTGTCATTCGATGCAACGATTCAGACTATCGCGCAGTCGAATTACCATGATTCGATTGTAACAGACGTCGGAAGCGTCAAGAAACAGATCGCAGAATCAGCTGAACGGCATTTCGGTACCGATTATTCTGGCTTCATCGGGGCGCATCCGATTGCCGGTGCAGAACATTCTGGTGTATCCGCTGCATTCGCGGATTTATTTCATGGGAAGCGCACAATACTGACACCGACGGATAGGACTGGCGATGAAGCAGTTGAGACGGTGCGAAACATGTGGATTATCGCCGGTTCAGTGGTCAGTGATATGGACGTGAATCTTCATGATGATCTTGTGGCTGCAAGCAGTCATCTTCCTCATCTGGTCGCATTCGGCCTAGTGCACTATATCGCCAATCACCAAAGCAGTCGAGAGTGTTTCGATTTGGCCGCCTCCGGATTTTACGATTTCACACGCATTGCATCTAGTGATGCCAAAATGTGGCACGATATTAGTATGGCAAATTCGGAAGCAATCGCAAGAGAGCTGGAAGGTTACATCAACGAATTGAGTGCCATCTTAAGAAGTGTTACCAATAGAGACGGTGCGACTCTCGAGAAAATTCTTACCACTGCAAAATCTACCCGTGATCGCAATCTCGCCCTGTGGCAAGATAACGGATCACAAAACTAAAGTCGTATCTTGACCAATTTCAGAATTCGTCCCGGCACACCGCTGGCAGGCCGAATCTCGGTTCCCGGTGACAAGTCCATTTCACACAGAACAGTGCTATTGGGTTCAATCGCACGTGGAATGACGCGCATAGATGGACTGTTGCTCGGTGAAGATGTACAAAGGACGATTGATGCTTTCCGGGCGTGCGGTGTGGACATCGAGAAAAACGGATCCAGCGTAGTCATAGAAGGCAAGGGGTTATGTGGATTGAGAGAGCCGGATTCGGCTATTTACTGCGGAAATTCCGGTACCAGCCTGCGATTATTGACTGGGCTCTTTTCAGGTCAGCAGTTTCCAGTGCAATTTACAGGGGACGAGTCGTTATCAGCGCGCCCGATGCTTCGTGTTGTCGAGCCGCTGCGTCTGATGGGGGCATCAATCGAGTTATCAGAGTCAGACACGCCGCCAGTAACCATTACCCCTGTCAGTGAGTTAAAGCCGATCGAGTGGACGCTGCCTGTTGCCAGTGCCCAGGTGAAATCAGCCATTCTACTGGCAGCCTTGTATAGCCGTCTTCAAACGCACGTAATTGAACCAAAATTCACTCGCAATCACACTGAAAATCTGTTGCGTAAATTCGGTTGCCCTGTTGAGAGTCGAAATGGAAAAATTTCGGTTAAGGGAGGTGTCGAACTAAAAGGACAGCAACTACGAGTACCAGCAGATTTTTCCTCTGCAGCTTTCTTTATCGTTGCTGCTCTGTTGATTCCTCACTCGGATATTACTCTCACTGGAGTCGGTATCAATCCGACTCGAATCGGTCTTTTGGAAGTACTGGAATCCATGGGAGCTTTGTTTGAATTCAGCAATCATCAAACCGTCGAAATGGAACCCGTCGCCGACCTGCGCGTTCGAAGCGTCGATCGCTTGAAGGGCGTCGATGTAAGTCCCGAAGTGATTCCAAGAATGATTGATGAAATTCCGATACTTGCAATCGCTGCGGCAAATGCACAAGGCAGAACCGTTCTTTCCGGTTGTGAAGAACTGCGGGTCAAGGAGAGCGATCGAATCCATTCGATCGCAAGAGGGCTGGAACAACTTGGAGTTACCGTTGAGGAACAGCCGGCTGGCATGATAATTGAAGGAGGCACCATGGATGGTGGCGTCGTGAACAGCCTTGGCGACCACAGAATTGCCATGGCATTCGCAGTTGCGGGGGCAGTCGCTGCGGCGGAAGTGCAGGTGCAAAATTGCCAATGCATAGATACATCATTTCCGGGATTTTCGAATCTTGCGAGAAACGCTGGAATGAATATCGTCGTGGAGTCGGGTGATTGATGGCTGATTCCGAGTGTGTAGTTGTAACAATTGATGGCCCCGCAGGTTCTGGCAAAGGAACAGTGGGGCAGAAATTGGCGTTGCGCTTGGGATGGAATTTTTTGGATAGCGGTGCTCTGTATCGAACATGCGCGTGTATCGTAAGCGAGAATGCGTTGCCAGTTTCGCAGATCGAGTCAATCGTTGAGCATTTGCAGGCAATTGATTTTCGAAGCGTTGCTTCCCCTTTTGGAGGTGAGGCCAGCATATACCTGGGTGGACTGGAAATCAGCGAACGGATTCGCACGCCGCAGTGCGGCCGTCTGGCTTCGGAACTGGCAGTTCATCCGGAAATCCGCCAGGTTCTGCTATCGATACAGAGGAACTATAATCGTTCACCCGGACTGGTGGCGGATGGCAGAGACATGGGAACTGTGGTATTTCCTGATGCTGCATTGAAGGTATTTCTAACTGCAAATCTCCGTTCCCGAGCACAAAGAAAGTACAATCAATTGAAGAATCAAGGAATTCAAGTCAACTATGATAATATATACAACGAGATCAGGAGTAGGGATGAGCGGGATTCAACTCGCAGTCATGCACCACTGACAGCGCCTGAAGGTGCATTAACTCTTGATACTTCATTTATGGATGCAGATGAAGCGTTAATGAGTGTACTGGATGGTTTGAATACGATTTTGGAAAAATCAGGGGAGACTCAATATGGAAATACACTTTAATTTTTAACCTGGAGAACTGAATTAACTAATGGAATCATTTACTGAATTGTTTGAGGAAAGTATCAAAGACACAGAAATGCGGGCTGGCGAGGTAATACTCGGCAAAATTGTTCATGTCGGCAGAGAGAATGTCATCGTAAGTGCCGGATTGAAATCCGAAGCGGAAATTCCGCTATGGCAGTTTAAAGACATGAAAGGCGAATACAACGTGAAAGTCGGTGACGAAGTAGAAGTTGAAATCGAAGCTGTAGAAGATGGAAATGGTCGTACGCGCCTATCAAGAGAAAAAGCATGCAGGGCCCGCGCTTGGGAGAAAATAGAAAAGGCTTTCGAAGATCAAAGCGTCATAACTGGACTTATCACGAGCCGAGTGAAAGGTGGATTTTCCATATCGATCGATAATGTCCGAGCTTTCCTACCGGGCTCCCTCTATGGTTCCAGGATATCACTTGATGATGAAGAGTTTGAACTTGAGACTGACCCCGTAGAATTTAAGATTATCAAACTCGACCGTGCCAGAAACAACGTCGTTGTTTCTCGTAAAGCCGTATTGGAAAAAGAATTGTCAGAAGAGCGAGATGCTCTTCTTTCTTCACTGGAAGAGGGTCAGACCATTGAAGGCGTGGTAAAGAATCTGACTGATTACGGAGCATTTGTCAACTTGGGCGGCATCGATGGGTTGCTGCATATTACTGATCTGGCCTGGAAGCGGATTAAGCATCCTTCGGATATTCTGACTATCGGCGAGACAATTAACGTCAGAGTTCTCAAGTGCGATCGTGAGCGTTCACGAATCTCGCTTGGCTTGAAGCAGTTGACGGAAGATCCGTGGTCGAATGTCGACAGGCGCTATAAAATTGGTGATCGTTTGTACGGTAAAGTCGCTAGCATTGCCGATTACGGTGCGTTCGTTGAAATTGAAGAAGGCATCAAGGGGCTAGTGCACGTATCTGAAATGGATTGGACCTCTAAAAATATCCACCCTCATGCCGTTTACAGTATTGGAGATGAAGTAGAGGTGATGATCCTGTCAATCGACATGGAACGTCATCGAATTTCTCTTGGCATAAAACAGTGTATGCAGAATCCATGGGTGGATTTTGCTGTCAACCACGAAAAAGGCGAAAGAATCAAAGGTGAAATCAAATCGCTGACTGACTTTGGAATCTTCGTATCGCTTGAGCAGGGAATCGACGGCCTTGTTCATATCAACGACCTTAGCTGGAATGATGATGGTGAAGAGCAGATCCGAAATTTCAATAAAGGTGATGACATTGAAGTTGTCATATTGACGATTGATGCTGAACGGGAGCGTATTTCATTGGGAATCAAGCAGATTCAAGAAGATCCATTTACTAGTTTCCTTTCGGAACACGGTAAAGGTGCAACTGTGCAAGGTATTGTTGCCGAAACCGATGATAGAGGGGTGACTGTGAAACTTTCGGATGGTGTCTTTGGGGTAATTCGCAACATTGAGTTGGCCAAGAGCAAGCACAGAGAAGCGAAGGAAGCATTGGAAATTAATCAGGAAATTACCTCAAAAATTCTGAGCATTGATCGCAAAAATAGAAAAATCTCACTCTCAATTAAGGCATTGGAACTGGATGCGGAAGGTCACGCATTCGAGGAATTTGCCACAGAAGAAGTTGCGCCAGTACGGACACTAGGGGAGAAACTGAAAGAGAAATTCTTCGCATCTTCGGAGTGATAAACACAAACTAAAGGGATTCTAGAATGACTAAACAGGAACTGATTAGCGCATTGGCAGAAGGAGAGGGCAGTGAACTGTCCAGAGAAGATGTACGCATGGCTGTAGATGTGATTCTAGACTGCATTTCTGATGGACTAGCAGAAGGGAAGCGAGTCGAAATTCGCAGGTTTGGAAGTTTGCAGTTGCGCTACCGAGAAGCGAGGCGTGGACGAAATCCAAGAACCGGTGATTCGGTTACAGTCGAGGGAAAGTATTTCCCTCGATTCAAGCCGGGTCGGAATCTGCGGGAGCGGGTGAACAACCCCTCGCAGGGTGTGGATTAATCGGGAGATCGTTCCCGCAATCGCCTCTTCGTAATTGCTTCATCTCTTTCTGAGGCTTGCTTGAAAAAGTTATTTCTTGCCGTTATCGTTGCGGTTGCTTTCTTTGTTGGGGTGACGTTTACGATCAAGAATTCGCAGGTTGTAGAGCTATCCTACTATTTGGGCATACATTGGAACGGCCCCCTGTCCTGGTTAGTCATTGTTGTATTTATTGTTGGCGTACTTACGGGAATACTGGTCTATATGACCGCTTCGCTTAAGAAAAAAATATTCTCCGACGCAAGTAGTTCAAGAAAGCGAGAGAGTTAAGTCCATGGATCCTGCGTGGTTGATATTATTACTGCCAATTGCGGCGGCATCCGGCTGGATAGCCGCAAACTCGTCTAAGTTCCAATGGCGAAGACGCAGCAAAATTCCATCTGTTTATCTGCAGGGCATTAACTATCTGCTGAATGAACAGCACGACAAAGCGATTGAGCTTTTTCTCGATATGCTGGAAGTTGACAGTGAAACCATAGAAATTCATCTTACCTTGGGCAATCTGTATCGTCGACGAGGAGAGATCGAGCGTGCAACACTGATTCATGAGAATCTAATAGATCGCTCTGACCTGACTGGCGAGCAAAAAATCCAAGCGATTTTCGAACTGGGATATGATTTTTATACAGCTGGCATTCTGGACCGTGCAGAGAAGATTTTCACCGAGCTGTCCAAAGATGGAAGGTACCAGGAGCAGGCAAGCGAGATTCTTCGCGACATTTATGAGCAGGAAAAGGAATGGAATAACTGTATCAAGATTACCAATAATCTGAACCGAATTTCATCCAAAGATTATTCGCCTTTATTAGCGCAGTATTATTGCGAGAAAGCAGAGGAGGCGATTCGGGAGGGACGCTATGATCAGGCTCAAGAGTACCTTAAGGAATCGACATCAATCGATGCAAATTGCGTTCGTGCAATACTTCAATTGGGACGGGTCAAGGCGATTCGAGGAGATCATCAAGCGGCGATATTAATCTGGCGAACGATTGAGCAAAAGAATCCGGAATTCGTCCCTGAAACGGTTGGGTTGGTGACCGAAAGTTACAGGGCTATCCATAAAACTGGCGAATTGACAGATTACTTGCGGGCGACTGCAGAGGCTGCCTCAGATTCGGAGTTGGCGATTGCGTATGTTGATGCACTTGAAGCACAGAAAAAGGATGAATCTGCGGAAAAATATCTGATCAACTGGATTCGGAATCATCCATCCGTCCATTGTCTGCATCGACTCATTCTTTTGAAGCTTAAGATGCCTGCTGGGTTTGTCCCAACCAGTGACTTCAAATTAATAGAGAAACTGATACATCAAGAGATCGATACTGCGCGACGCTACAAATGCCAGAGATGTGGCTACTCAGTAAAGACACTACACTGGCAGTGTCCAGGCTGTCGAGGTTGGAATACAATCGTTGCGGCTCGGCACTCGGAACTGCCATCAAAATCGATTCCCTTGGAGACAGAAGTCTAGGAAGCTTTGCCTAGCGGAATTCATGAGTTCGATGTCAATTGCGATTATCGGGGGTTCCGGTTCCGCATTGTTGTTGCCAGACATGATGATTGATGAACAAATCAACATCGCAACGCCATTCGGCAAACCATCTTCCCCCATCATTCGAGCCACTAGTAGTGGCGCTCAATTTTATCTTCTGTATCGACATGGAGTTGGACATTCCATCCCGCCCCACAAAATCAATTATCGTGCAAATATCTGGGCTTTGGCAGAGCTTGGAATCGACGCGGTTGTGGCAATTGCCTCAGTTGGCGGTATACGTTCAAGCTTAAAACCAGGAGACCTGCTTATACCCGATCAACTGATAGACTATACCTGGGGCCGAGAATCGACTTTCTTCGATGGAGAGGATGGCTCTGTCGGGCATCTTGAGATGACTACGCCTTACTCTGTACAAGTAAGAAGCGCTTTGTTGAAAGCAGCTGACAATTGCGGCGTTGAACTGGCAGACGGTGGAGTTTACGCAGTTACACAGGGACCGAGATTTGAGACGCCAGCAGAAGTGAATCGGATAGAAACAGATGGAGGCGACGTTGTTGGCATGACTGGTATGCCGGAAGCGGCACTTGCAGCCGAGAAGGGCTTGTGCTATTCCTGTGTGACACTGATTGTAAATCCTGCGGCGGGGCGAGGTGACGGTCACATTACCGATGAGGAAATCAGACGCTCAATGGAGCGAGGGATTGGAAATCTCAATATTCTGTTGCAAGAAACGCTTAATAGCGTAACCTCGTCGGAAAAATATTATTCCGAGTCTTTGGTTATGCGATAGCTCAAGATTGAGCTATTGCACATAAGATTCAGGTGGTTTCAGTCGACTTATCGTAAAAATCATGCCGAATTTCGGGTGATCAAAGTAGTGAACTTCGTCAATCTGAACTCGTCGACGTTCGTTGAGCCTGAATCTGGTTTTCTCTTCGTAGAGCGTCACTGATTCAGGTAGGTAGACTGTTTCTTTGCTTATATCTGGAATCGGATTGTAAATCGCATCAATTTCAAACTGCAACAGTTGTCGCACTTCGTAGACGAGAATTTCCCCTGACAGCAAATATTGAGGAACAATCTGCAATTCCGAGTGCTCAATGTCGAGTGGCACCGGTATGGTTCTTGATTTTCTCACTGGTTCCTGAGTCCAGCTCAGATAATTCAAAAGTTCGAAATCAGGATCATTTTCCAACAGTTTGGCAATATTGGTGAGACGAGTCGCCTGCACTGGTATTGGTTGGGCACTGGAAGTTGGATTGTCGTTAGATGTGAAATTATCTTCGGTTGGAGCCTCAAATTCATCCACCCTTATGAATGTGCCAGGCTGTTGAAACCATTCACTATCCTTTACTGAAGAGCTGTTGTTGGCAAATACTATCACTTCGATATGCACAGGCGAAGCTTTGGCTGTAACGGCTAAACCGAGTAATAGGCAGGATGCAAGAATTTGTATTGTGCGAGCGAACGTCATGGATTCATGAAGGGCAATTCAAAGTCAAAGTAAATCTCTATAAGAATTCGAAAGTCGTCTGAAGCCTTAAAATAGTGTTGTTATCATCTTCGTAGTTTCTGCTCTGGCCATTGAGTTGAAGAAAATTAAATCTGGCAAAAATCGGGGAGTAATTCATTATTAAAAAACAAATTGTAAAATAGGGATAATAGCGTAATTCACGTAAACTTGGGACAATTTGTTTAGTACGATACTTCTACTAGGATTAGACCATTGCAGGTCCGAGTTTCTAAGGCTTTCAAACCATTCAATAGCTAACATTGATTAATATTTCAGCATGACAACACAAAAAATACTCAAAATGGGCGATCCTCGTTTGTTTGAACAATCCAAGCCCGTAAATGAATCTGAATTGCCGGAATTGAAAGAAATTGTTACCGACATGATCGAAACTATGAACGCTGTTGATGGCGCTGGACTTGCAGCTCCGCAAATTGGAGTGATGAAACGGGTAGTGATATTCGGTGTCGAAAACAATCCAAGATATCCTGACGCGGAGGAAGTGCCTTTTACTGTTTTGGTCAATCCTGAAATTGAAGTGCTGGATGACGACATGCAGTACGGGTGGGAAGGGTGTCTCAGCGTGCCAGGAATGCGAGGATTAGTGGCTCGAAATACAAATATTCGATATACGGGAATTGATTTGAACGGTAATCCTATTGACAGAACAGTGAAGGGTTTTCATTCTCGTGTAGTACAGCATGAATGTGACCATCTTGATGGCATACTTTATCCAATGCGCATAGAAGATATGCGTAATTTTGGATTTGAAGATCAATTGGCAAATATTCGGGTTGATTGTCCACCGCCGGAGGGCTCGGATTAAACTACATGTATATGAAAACTAGCTGTGGTACGGTTGGCGGAGAACACGTAACTCTAATGGAACAGACTATTCAGATGGGTTTTGCCAATGCACAGTGTGATAATAATTCCTAAAGATGCCTCTTTTGTTGGCAGTCAAGATTCATTTGACGATCAATATAACCAAGCGGCAAAAACATTGCGGCCAGAAAATTAAGGATGAGTAAATAATTTGTTGATATCTATAAATATTTCTCTTACTTGGTTGACACCCGTAGTTGTATCATTTAGTCTTACTACAAACATGTAAAGATAAATTGAGGTATATGCTTATGTCAAACGAAAAACCTAAATCAGATAACCTTGAGCATCAACTGGATCGCAGAGATTTTCTGAAAGCTTCAACTATATTGCCGACTACAGCAGCGCTAGGTGCGTTTGCCATGGCTGGCAATCAGGCAGCCTACGCGTATGGTACTTCCGATGCTGGGGAACGCTCAGGCTTGCACTCTTCCATGAGTGAGGAGGAAATTGCTGCACTTCCGCGTGTCAAGCAAGAACTTGTAGCACCACCAAATGCCCCGGAACATGAACAGGTCGCAAGCACTGGACCCAAAGTGGTTGAAGTGACGATGGTGACTCATGAAATGCGTTGGAAAGTCGATGATGCAGGTGCTGAAGTCTGGGCGTTTACATTCAATGGTTCTGTTCCAGGTCCGTTGATCATCTGTCACGAAGGTGACTTTGTCGAACTGACCCTGATCAACCCCAAGGAAAGTGTTACGGAGCATAACATTGACTTCCATGCATCAACCGGTGCACTCGGAGGCGGCACTCTTACACATGTGCTGCCGGGTGAGCAGACAGTGCTTCGATGGAGAGCAGTCAAACCAGGTGTATTCGTCTATCACTGTGCCCCAAGCGGGGTGATGATTCCCTATCATGTTGTACACGGCATGAACGGTGCGCTCATGGTTTTACCGCGCGACGGCTTGAAGGATAAGGATGGCAACCAGTTGAGTTACGATCAAATATTCTACGTTGGTGAGCAGGATTTCTATATTCCGAAAGACGAGAATGGTAACTACAAGACGTATAGCGCGCCCCTCGCAAATTTGGGTGATGTTTTACCATTGATGGCTAAATTGCTTCCAACTCACGTAGTTTTCAACGGTAAAGTTGGCGCACTGACGGGTGACGCTGCATTGAAGTCGAAAGTCGGAAGCACGGCGCTGTTCATCCATGCACAGTCAAACCGCGATTCACGTCCTCATCTGATAGGCGGTCATGGTGATTACGTCTGGGAAACTGGATCATTTTCCGATGATCCTGCGACTGGATTGGAAACATGGTTCATACGAGGTGGTTCAGCTGGTGCTGCTTTGTATAAGTTTCGACAACCAGGCATCTATGTATACCTAAGCCACAATCTGATTGAAGCTATACAGTTAGGAGCGGCATCACATGTTGTTGTCGACGGTGACTGGGACGATGGTTTGATGAAACAGGTTCAGAAGCCGGGACCGATGTCAGGCTGAATTTAGATCCCTGTGTGAGCTGAACGGACGGAGTGATGAGGCGATTGCCGGCACTGACAACTGTCTGTGTTATTGTTGGCTGCTTGGGTGTCGTGGCAGGCTTTATATTTGCTAATTGGTACCCAGGTGTGCAGCATGTCAAGGCAAGCGCCTCTGCTTCATTGAAAATTGAACTCATTCCTGAGCTCGTATCTGTTGAGATCTCATCAAACGGACAGCCTAATTACGCTCTGGCGATAGCCAAATATGAAGTAAGTTATGCGGAATGGGACAGGTGCGTGGCTGCTGGTTCATGTGGCCACAAGCCAAAGGTGCACCCCTACACTCGGCCTGACCACCCAGTGTCCGGAGTCAGTTGGAATGATGTTCAACACTACCTCACGTGGATTTCGAAACAAACCGGTCAGAAATTTCGGTTGCCCAAGGCAAGTGAGTGGAGGAATTTTTCATCAGATATTCTGATTAAAAACAATAAGAAGCTTTTTGATGATCCTAGAATGGATTGGGCGAACGAATATATGAATTTTGGAATGCGAGGGGAAAGAATGACACAGCCAATTGGTCATTTTGGTATGAGTGCTTCTGGAGTTGCAGATTTAGCCGGTAACGTGTGGGAGTGGACCGATACCTGCCGACGTAGTTTCGATTCCTATGGCTCACAGGAAAAAACCGACAACTGCGGTGGTGTTCGCGTTCTGGCTGGTACACATATGACCTACCAGTCAGAAGTGATAAGATTCGTACCAATTGGTGGATGTTCCATTGGCTTCCCACCGGCGAATATCGGATTTCGAGTCGTATTGGATGGACCAATCGCTTAGTGTCGAGCTCAATTCAAGACAACACCGATTATTTGATTCAAGGATCAAGGTGTGTTCTCCCCGAAATTTAGGAGTAGTCAATATGTATAGTTATTTTGAGGAATTGATTGCGGAAGTCAAGAATAGGCGGTGATCTCGTTTGGAAGTGAAGAAGTGAGCGGCTATCTGATCGGGATGCTCCAAAAATAATTGTTGGTGCTTTGTGGGGAATTTTTCACATTGACGGGAGGCATCTTCACCCCCAAGAGACGCTTATTCTAGTAACACTGGCGAATTAGACCTTATCTACTCATTGAATTGACTCACCCGGGAGGGAACAGGTTCAATTTGTAGCATGCTGTTGGGTACAATTCACTCCCTTTGGCGTAATAGTGTCCAGAATAAAGAATGCTTTCTTTATTCTGTCGTCTTCTGAATCAAGTAAGTGAGTTAGAAGAATTGCCGAATCCGGTTTGCTGAGTTTCACCGATCCTGGATAACTTTCGATCAAGTGATTGAGTCCGTCCACATCAAAATTTGCTTGTGTCCCGAACACAATCCGGCCTGAGTGCGAGCCGATATTGATACTCACAATTCCCAGAATATTTGAGTGTAGTTGCAGACTGCTGATATGGAATAGCAGTGAGACTTCTTTCGGAAATCGACCGAATCGGTCGAGCATTTCCGCCTTTAGTTGATTGAGTTTTGCATTATCGCTTGCCGTTGCGATTTTTCGATACAGTGTCAATCTCAAGTTCACATTTGGAATCCATTTTTCAGGAATTAGTGCTGGTGCATGTAGATTGATTTCAGTGCTATCCTGCTTGGCAATTGGAGAACTGTCGAAAATTTGTTTGGAATGAGACCTTTTGAGCGTCAATACAGCATCCTTCAGAAAGTCTGAATACATGGCATAACCGATATCATTGATTGCGCCGCTTTGCTCTTCCCCGAGCAGCGCTCCTGCTCCACGAATTTCCAAATCGTGTGCGGCTATAACGTACCCCATTCCTAGTTGATCGAAAGCTTCGATTGCCTCTAGCCTGTTCCTCGCATCGCCTCGAAGATACTCTTTGTTTGGGACCAGCAGATAAGCATAAGCTTGATGATGCGATCGTCCGACACGGCCTCGCAGTTGGTGAAGTTGTGCCAAACCGAATTTGGATGCTCTGTCGATAATGATTGTATTGGCAGTAGGTATGTCGATACCACTTTCTATAATCGTACTGCACACGAGAACATCGAACTTCTGCATATAGAAGTTTTTCATGACTGCTTCAAGCTTGAGCTTCGGCATTTGTCCGTGTGCAACATCAATAGTCGCTTCTGGGACAATATTTGCGAGCTCTCTTGCAGCTTGCTGAATGGATCTGACTTCATTGTAGACGTAGAAAATCTGTCCTCCTCGCCCCAATTCTCGCTGGCATGCTTCGCGAATAATTTCAGGTTGCCAACTCTTCAGGAATGTTCGAACACTGAGCCGGTTGTCTGGGGGTGTTGCGATAATCGAAATGTCACGAATTTCATTCATGGCCATACTCAAGGTACGCGGAATAGGGGTTGCTGTGAGCGTAAGGATATCGACATTGGTACGGAGTTTTTTGAGGTGCTCTTTTTGTCGAACTCCGAATCGATGTTCTTCATCAATAATGAGAAGCCCCAAATTGGAGAATTCAACATCGCTTTGAAGCAGTCTATGAGTTCCAATGGCGATATCCACCTTGCCGGTTTTCAAATGGTGCATGACATCTTTTACGTCGGAAATCTTTCGCATTCGAGACAACAGTTCTATACGGATTCCCATTTCTGAAAAACGATCCTGAAATACATCGAAATGCTGACGAGCCAAGAGTGTAGTCGGGACAATTACTGCGACTTGGTAGCTGTTCGCAACTGCGACCAGTGCCGCACGCATGGCAACCTCAGTTTTCCCAAATCCGACATCACCGCAAATAAGTCTGTCCATTGGCCGACTCAAACTAAGATCATCCAGCACCTGTCCTATGGCATTCTTTTGGTCCGGGGTTTCACGATAGGTAAAGCGAGAGACGAAGTTCTGATAGTCCTCTTCGGGTACAGGCATACAATTCCCTTTACGAGAATCTCTTAGTGACTGAATTTCCAGCAGTTCAGCGGCAATGTCAAAAACTTTTTTACGGGCTTTTCTTCTTGCCTTGTCCCAATTTTTCGAGCTCAGCGAATTCAGCACGATCTCTTCGGATTTACTGCCGACAAATCGACTAACGTAGTCGATTGAATAGACAGGTACATAGAGTGTTTCTTTGTCTCGGTATTCTATAGTCAGGAATTCTGCTGGCGACCCAGTCACATCCATCGTTACAAGGCCCCGATACAGGCCAATTCCATATAGTTCGTGAACTACGGGTTCCCCAATTTCCAACTCTTCCATGGAGGCGATCAGGGCTTCCGGACTTCTTACCCGGGTGGTTGGTTTCGGAGCCTGAATTCGTCTTCCGAATAGTTCCGAGCTTGTGATGACTTGCAATCCATCTTCAGGAATGCGTAGTCCTGCATGCAGTCTTGAAACTGAGATAGCAAGTTGTGAGTTGCACTTAATAAAGTCGTCCCACGTTTCGACACGGGCATATGGAATCTCAATGTTCTTAAGAGCGTTTTCGACCGTCTCGCGTTGCCCCAGACCGTCAACACAAATCAGTGTTTTGAGTTGTACTGATTTATAGTGGTTTTGCAGTGTTAGTTCGAGTTTTACGTTTCGATTTTTTGCTGAAATTTCTAGTGGTTGTTCGGTTTGATAATTGTGAATGCAGGAGTGTGACATTCCATTGATTTGTACATTTGCGTGTAATTTCAGCTGTTCTTCCAGTTGGGTGGGAGAGAGATAGAGCATATTCGGTAACAAGGGAAGCCGTGAGACACGATTACTCGCAATCTGAAAGCGCTCATTTACTTGCTGCCAAAACTGATTGGCACCGCTCTGGCAGCTCTCCATTGTGAAGTAGACGGAGGGTGAAGGAATGTAGTCGAAAAGCAAAGAAGTACTACGGTAGAAGAGCGGGAGATAAAATTCCGTACCATTTGGCAATTGTTTCGAGTCGATTCCATTGTAGACTTCGTTCTCGCGAGGATCACCATCTAAATGCTCACGAATCCCTTGACGAAGAGACCGAATGCTCTCATCGTTTATTGGAATTTCTCCGCCCGGGAGAATTTCGATACTTTCGATTTTCTGTTTTGACAGCTGTGTTTGCGCATCAAAAAAGCGAAGGGTGTCGATTCTGTCTCCGAACAGTTCAATACGAATGGGATCGGCTGCTCCCGTGGGATACAGATCAACCACGCCGCCGCGAAAGGCATATTCTCCAGCTGCTTCTACTTGCTTAACATCTTGATACGATGCCTGATTCAGTTGATCGCGAAGTGCTTCAATATTTAGAATGGAACCGGTTGCAAGTGCAAAGCTGTTTGCTGCGATGTAATTGATAGGGGGGAGCCTTTGCATGAGATTGTCGACGGATACCACAACAATTCCGCGAGCAAGCAATGGTAGCTTGCTGAGAAGACTTATTCTCTGAGACACGATGTCCTGGTGCGGGCTGAAAGTGTCATACGGAAGACACTCCCAGCCCGGAAAAAATAGGATGGGAACGCTTTCTGAACTAAAAAATTTCAGGGACTCCACAAGCACTTCTGCTTCTCGACTGCTACCCGTCACTACCACAGCCAGTTCAGAGTGTCTGCCGGCAGCTGCTGCGATAGCGAGTGCATCAGCGCTTCCATACAATTCACACCACGATACGCTTGCATCTTCGATTTGAATAGTCGGAGGATTAAGTGGAGAAATTTTGTGATTTTGATTCACGTCTCAAATCAGCGGATGTATGAACAATGTAACGAACAAGTAAATGAAATTATATTTAACGATAGAAAGTAGACAACCAAGCTTCTGTAACTTACGTTCGCAGAATTAAGGAACACTATGGCACTGAGCCCAATCTCATTGATGAAATCGACAGATTCAAGGTGCGCCCACATGCTTGCAATCACTCATCATGCACATAACACCATAAGATCTGACACTTAGCTTCTCACCACCTCAATCTACTTTTTGAAGGCCCACTATATAATTAGCCAGAGTAACTGTGCATGCCTGTGTTTTGACTGTTTACGGAGTGCTCCCTGGAAGTCTATGCATCTAGCTTTTTGTAGACACAGTTTCCAAGTTACCAAACTAGACTACTTATACTAGTGCGACACTCACAGATTGCGGTCATCTATTGGATAGAATATAGATATGGTCAGCCAAGTCAATGAATCCCCGTTGAATCGCTACTGGGGTTTGATACCAGCAGCAGGAATCGGCCATCGGATGGCGGCATCCATACCCAAACAATTCATGAAACTAGGCGATAAAACTCTCCTTGAACGGTCTGTAGAATCACTAGCAAGTCATGAAAAGATCGAAGGGATATATATCGGGTTATCTGCAGATTGCGAGCGCAGTGAATGGGTGAAGTCCTTGCATCCGAAAGTCATTGACATATACGAAGGAGGGGCATCTCGCACTGAAACCGTGCTGAATGGGACGAGGTACCTTCTTGAAAATGGTTGTTCAGAGAGTGATTGGATTCTCGTTCACGATTCCAATCGGCCATTTTTAAGTCTGGATGAAATCTCTTCTTTGCTGTCGAAAGTTGGAGAAGACTTAAATGGCGGAATACTAAGCGAGCCTATTCACGATACTGTCAAGCTTGGCTCCTCAAGTCGAATCTCCAAAACCTTGCCGCGAGGTGAGCTTTTTCGAGCACAGACACCGCAAATGTTCAAAATTGGTATCTTGAATAAAGCTTTGACCAAATGCCTACAATCTGGGATTGAGGTTACTGACGAAGCACAGGCAGTGGAACTGCTTGGCTACCATCCAATTCTCGTCAGAGGCAGCGCATCAAACATCAAGATCACAACTGCTGATGACATGAACATGGCGCATGCAATGGTGAACCTGTGATGCAAATCTTAAGCTTCATTCAGGAAAAATAAATTGAACTTTAGAGTCGGATTCGGATTTGATGTACATGAGTTTGGCAAGGACAGAAAACTCATACTCGGCGGCGTAGATATTCCCCACACTGTGGGGCTTGCAGGGCATTCCGACGCTGACGCTATTGTACATGCAGTTGTGGATGCACTACTGGGTGCGGCGGGACTTGGGGATATTGGTATCCATTTTCCAAATACCGATCCTCAATACAAGGATGTAGACAGCCGATTCTTTCTTCGGAAGATTGCTGGGGATCTTGTTAGGTTAGGTTACTCGGTCTCCAATGTCGATATTACAGTGGTCGCTCAGGCTCCGCGATTGAGTCCTTATACCTCCGAGATGAAAAGGAACATTGCTCGGGATTTGGAAATTTCCAAAGAACAGGTCAATGTAAAAGCGACGACTACCGAGAGTCTTGGATTTATCGGGCGGGAAGAAGGTGTCGCTGTTTGGGCTGTAGTGTCAATGACATCCTGACTGACCAGTTACTAAGGACGGATAGGAGGTTTACATTGCTATTCAGCCTTTTCTTTTTTTCAGCAGAATGTACTTCGCCCCCGAGCCGCCGTCATTTGGCAATGCGTTGCAGTAGCCAAGTACATATTTGTTCATTGCCAGTATTTTTTGCGTAGTGAGTTTGACTTTGGATATGCCATCGGGAGAATTTAATCCTTTCCCATGGACAATTTTTACGCATCGGAAACCAGAGTTGACGGAATCCGTAAGGAAACGACGAACAATCTTTGTCGATTCCTCCACTGAATATCCGCGAACATAAGCGGAATCCTGTCGATGGAACCTTCCTTGCTTTAATCGGGTAAAGTCACGCTTGGCAAGTCCGGGTTTGCGGAATTCTTCGTCGCCATCAATTTCCACTTTAGAAAGATCCGGGAATTCCGCCATGGATTCTCTGAGAACACTCTGTTCTTCGGTAACGGTTTTCTCGTTATTTGGTAAAGGTTTCAGTTTGTTGTGTTCAATTTTCTCGGCTTGATCCAGTTGAGTCACGCCAAGTTTTTCCATGGCAGACTCGAATGTGTCGGAGGATTTCATTTTCAGTCAGCAAGTGCAATTCGTCAGGATTCCGAGTATTCTAAAAATTTCTGTGCATCCAAGGCTGCCATGCAGCCTGTACCTGCTGAGGTGACCGCCTGACGATAGACATGATCACTGACATCACCGGCTGCGAACACTCCAGGTTTGCTAGTTGCCGTGGCGCCACCATCGAAGCCGTTTACAGTGATGATATATCCTTCTTGCATTGCTAATTGGCCTTTGAATAATTCTGTATTGGGTGTGTGGCCGATTGCGATGAATACCCCGTGCACATCGATTTGATGTTCGTCACCTGTGACTGAGCTCTGTAATTTCAATCCTGTCAGCCCACTGTCATCTCCAACCATTTCTTGTACCGTGTGGTTCCACAAGATGGTAATGTTCCCACCATTTTCAACACTTCGGCTCATAAGCCTGTCAGCGAGGATGGCTTCGGCACGGAGTTTGTCTCGGCGATGTACCAACACAACAGAAGATGCAATGTTCGAGAGATAAAGCGCTTCTTCCACAGCAGTATTGCCGCCCCCTATTACTGCAACTTTTTGGTTTTTATAAAAAAATCCGTCGCAGGTTGCGCAGGCGGAAACACCTTTCCCCTTGTATCGTTCTTCTGATTCCAGGCCGAGGTATCTGGCAGAAGCACCGGTAGAAACGATTAGAGAATCGCATGTGTATTCGTCCTGATCGCCAATCAAACGATATGGCTGAGATTGCAAGTCTACTGTATGTATGTGATCGTTGATAATTTCAGTTTCGAATCTTGCAGCATGGTGCCACATACGATCCATCAGTTCGGGGCCTTGCACGCCTTCAGTATCACCGGGCCAGTTGTCTACATCTGTGGTTTTAGATAATTGACCTCCTTGTTCGATGCCTGTAATCAGAACGGGAGACAGGTTGGATCGTGCTGCGTAGACAGCAGCAGTGTATCCAGCAGGGCCGGACCCTAAAATCAGCAATTTACAGTGTTTTGACATAACCTGATATACGAGTGCATTCGGAAAGTAAACGAATCAGATTGGCATCCCTCAGAATCTTTTCCGTCTGCTGAATGAACATTCGCTTTGAAACCCCAGCAACAATAATTTTGGAGGTGAACCGTGCGCTGAATAGCACAAAAGAAATTATAAACCAGAATTTGCAAGAGTTTTGGTTCGGCATAGAAGCCAATACAGAGTGCAAGCAAACTACGTAGTGTTCTTAAACACCGTGTTAATTGTCAGCACAAGCTTCAGGAGTTGAAACAAAATACTCACTTCATAAATCAATCTAATCATTGAGTTATGGCTTGTTTGTGAGAAACAAATTGAGTCGGTTTTTGTGATGAAATTTTGTTGCGCCTGCATTTCTGTCACTATCCGAACATGAAACTAATTTATAATTGTATCTGAGTGCACAAATTGCAGTGCAATATGCACCAACAAGAGTTTCTCAAGTAAGTTCCAACTTACCTTTTTCCTGCGGCTTCACAGCAATTCTTTGGTTTGGCTGGCAAAGTAAAATCAACATTCTTTCGCATTGGCAGTGAATTTCTGATGCTTCTGCTTTGGGCATTGGCATTTACTCTCGCTGCGATTTTTTTGACTTATTCTCCTGCCGATCCCGGATGGAATGCGTCTAACTCTCCGGATGAGATTTCCAATTTTGGTGGAGTCATTGGTGCCTACATCGCAGACATCGGCTTATATCTATTTGGATACTTTGTAATCTTCATCCCTGTGGGCATCGCCCAATTTGGATGGAATTACCAAAGAAAGTGGAAGCGGCAACACAGCGGGGGTGGGCAGATATTCCTTCCAATTTTGTTCTTTGTCGGCTTTGTTCTGACATTGATCGGGGGTTGTGGTTTGGAAAGCCTATACGGCACATACCAGACGGGTTTTCATCGTGGTGGAGTTTTGGGTTATGAAGTTACTAAGCTTGCAGCAGCTTATATTCAAGAGTCTTGGGCCATCTTATTGTTTGTTGGATTCTTCGTAGTTGGCACCAATGCGCTCGGGGTTTTTCCCTGGATTCGAATATTCAACTTCACTGGAAATTTATTGTTCTCTCTCAGTATGAATTTGTTTGCAGTTGGTAGAGTCGAGAGAAGACAAGCAACTTCACGGAAGAGAGTTGCCGCACCGATTCGCAGCGCGGATAGGTCAGGTGGTTTTCGATTACGTGGCGGGCTTGGAAAATCGAAATTAAAATCACAAGACAAAAGTCAGCAATCAAAGCCACCGCTTCAAGCTGAAAAGCAGAAACCGCGAGTTTCAGGTGACAAACGGCGCACCGAGCCAATCATCGTTCCATTGAAAGGTCAGATATCGCCAGTTCAATCCGAAAATAAATCACAATCTTCATTGGAAAAGTCAGTAACCCCATTGCCAATGAAACGGACGGTGTCCGCGAAGAAGACCACAGATGCGTCCAAAAAATCTCCGTCAGCTCAGCAGACATTTCCGGATATCTCGATTCTGGATCCTTCAGAAAAATTCACCAATGCCTATTCACAAGAAGAAATTAATGAAATGGCTGCCAAAATTGAATCTATGCTGGGAGATTTCAATGTTCACGTGGCTGTTCGGGGAGCACATCCCGGGCCGGTTATCACGCAGTTCGAAATTGATCCAGCGGCGGGCGTCAAAGCAAGTCAGATTGTAAACCTTTCCACTGACCTTGCTCGACAGTTGACAGTTATGAGCGTTCGTGTTGTTGACAATATTCCGGGAAGTTCGTACGTCGGGCTGGAAGTCCCGAATACGAAGCGCGAATTAGTTCGTCTGATTGACGGACTGGATTCGGATGAATACAAGAACTCGAAACATCCTCTAACGATGGTTTTGGGCAAGGATATTCGTGGCCGCACCGTAGTCTCGAACCTCGCAGCCATGCCACATTTGCTGATCGCTGGTACTACGGGAGCTGGAAAATCGGTTTGTTTGAATGCGATTCTGCTGAGTTTTCTTTTCAAGTCGACACCGGACGATCTTCGATTGATCATGATTGATCCCAAGCGGCTTGAACTATCAATATACGAGGGAATTCCACATTTGCTCGTGCCAGTGATCACTGAAGTAGCAAAAACAGACAATGCGCTGCACTGGTGTATTTCTGAAATGGAACGTCGTTTCGAGATCATGGCCCATCTGGGTGTTCGGAGCATGGAGAATTGCAATGAGATGATACGTAATTCCAAAATTCCGATTCCAGACCCTACAGCAACGGACCCTGAGCTGGCCAAGCCGCTTGTACCCTTCGCCAATATTGTCGTCATCATTGATGAATTGGCCGATTTGATTATGTCCACCTCCAAGAAATCTGAGGAATTGATTATTCGGATTGCACAGCGCGCGCGCGCAGCAGGTATTCATCTGATTGTTGCAACACAACGTCCTTCCACCGATGTGATTCGCGGCACACTCAAAGCAAATATCCCAACGAGAATCGCGTTCAAGGTAGCTTCAAACGCTGATTCTCGAACGATTCTTGATCAACCGGGCGCTGAACATTTGTTGGGAGCGGGGGACATGTTGTTCATTCCGCCTGGAAGTGCGTCGGTTAAGCGTGTGCATGGTGCGTTTGTAGACGATGATGAAGTCAAACGAGTCGTTGATAACGTCAAACGCTCAGGGAAGCCTGTGTACGACGAAAGCATGGAAGCGGCATTGAACAGTGAGGTTGGCTCCAATTCTAGCAATGGCAGATTTGGATTGGATGATGAAGAGGATGAACTTTACAATGCTGCTCTGGATTTTGTGGTGCGTTCCAGGCGACCGACTATATCTTCGGTTCAGCGGCATTTGCGTATTGGCTATAACAGAGCCGCAAGAATTATTGAGAACATGGAGGCAGCTGGGGCGATCAGCCCACTTCAGGCTGGTGGAAAGCGAGAAGTTCTAATTCCGCCGCCGGAGGAATGACATGAGACTATTTAGCAAGAAATCTCTTGTACGCATACTGGCACTGCTGGTTTTGATTGCACCTACAGTAGCAATTTCTTCCGTATCATTGGACAGACTGTCCAAGTTTTTCGAGCAGGACAGCACCTATTTCGCAGAATTCTATCAGGTGATTCTTGATGAAGGGCTGTTTTTGGTGGAAGAGAGTGTCGGCTTGCTGTGGTTGTCTCGCCCGAATCGATTTCGTTGGGAGTATTCCGAACCGTTCGCTCAGACAATCGTCAGTGATGGAACGAATATTTGGGAATATGATGTTGAGCTGGAACAGGCGACGGTTCGAAAATTTACTGATGTTGTCGATCGTAGTGCCGCACAAATCTTAGCTGGTACAAACGATCTTGAAGAAAATTACATTGTCGAAGATCTGGGCATTCAAGGGCAATTGGCCTGGGTTTCGATCCAGCCGAAAACTGAGGAATCTGCCCAGTTTCAATCCATGCGACTTGGATTTGATGAACGGAGTCTGAGAAGTGTAGAAATTCTGGATACTTTGGGAAACACTACGAGACTCCAGCTACTTGATGTCGTCCAGGGTTCTGAATTCGATGAGGCAACCTTTCAGATTGTTATACCTCAAGGTGTAGACCTGATCGATGCACGTGAAGAGGAATAGCGAGTTATCAACTTCTCAATTTGGACAAATCAGATATCAACAATTCTAAGAGTTATCGTCAACTAACTCCGCTTGCGGAGCTTCTGCGACCCGAAACAGTCGATGATGTTTTTGGTCAAGATCATCTACTGTCTGCTGGCAAGCCATTACGAACGGCAATCGAAGCTGGAATTCCCCATTCCATGGTTTTGTGGGGGCCTCCAGGAAGTGGCAAGACCACTCTCGCTCGAATTATCTCCGGCTCGCTCAATGCCCAAATTCTGACTATCTCTGCTGTCAAAAGCGGAATTCAGGATATCCGAAAAGCGGTCGAGTCGGGCAGCAGTGCAAAGAGTCAGGGAAAGGCAACGGTTTTGTTCGTCGACGAGGTTCACAGATTCAACAAAGTTCAACAAGATGCTTTTCTGCCTCATATTGAAAGCGGAGACCTAATATTTATCGGAGCTACAACTGAAAACCCAGGATTCGAGTTGAATGGTGCGCTTCTGTCGAGGTTGAAAGTTTATGTGCTAAAACCTCTACAGATTGAAGATGTTCGAAAAGTTCTACACCGAAGTCTGACTGTCGGCTCTGATGTACTGCCTGAGAACTTTGCCATTTCGGAGCAGGCTCAAGCTATATTCGTGGAAGCTTCGGGTGGAGATGCAAGAAGAGTATTGAACTACATTGAAGTGGCTGCTGGAATCGTGGGAAGTGAAAAAGACAGAACTGTATCGGCGAATTTAGCCGCCGAAGTTGTTGGCGAGCCAATGGCCAGATTCGACAAACGAGGCGACATATTTTACGAGCAGATTTCAGCGCTTCACAAATCAGTGCGCGGGTCTGACCCCGATGCCTCACTATACTGGTTCGCACGAATGCTGGCAGGTGGATGTGACCCGATCTATATCGCAAGAAGGGTTGTTCGCATTGCCAGCGAAGACATTGGAAATGCTGATCCACATGCACTCAATGTTGCACTCAACGGTTGGGAAACCTATCAGAGATTGGGTACACCTGAAGGAGAGCTGGCAATCGCACAGGCGGTAATTTATCTGGCCTGCTGTCCGAAGAGCAACGCAGTGTACAAGGCATTCGGAAAAGCACAAAATGACGCAAAGATATTTGGTGATCTTGAAGTGCCGCTTCACCTGCGAAACGCACCGACGCAGTTGATGAAGGAATTGGGGTACGGCGAAGAATATCGCTATGCTCACGACGAACCCGGTGGAATCGCGGCAGGTGAGAACTACTTTCCTGAAGGAATGCGACAGACGAGTTATTATCAGCCAGTTGAGCGCGGTGTGGAAAAGAGAATCAAGGACTACCTGCAGGCTATTCGACAGCAACAGGGTGCAAAGTCCAAGCACATTGGGTAGGGCTTCACAATTCTAATTCGATTGTGAATTCACATTTTATAATCTGCTTGACAGTTCAGAATTCCATCCATATTACGATAGTTCGAGGGGAAAAATGCTTGATCAACAGTTACTTCGTAACGAGTACAAGTCAATCGCAGAGAAGCTCAAACCGAGAGATTATGAGTTCGACATAGCTTATTTTGAAGATCTCGAATTCCGCAGAAAATCTATCCAGTCAGACACAGAAGCGGCTCGAAACAGGCGAAATCAGCTTTCCAAAGAAATTGGAACAATGAAATCTTCCGGTGAAGATGTATCTGATTTGATGGTTGACGTCGCGAATGTCGGCACGGAACTGAGTGACTTTGAGGAGAAGTTCGCCTTGATTCAAGATGAAATTCATGCCTTTCAATCGAACATCCCCAACATTGCTCACGACTCGGTTCCAATCGGCAGTTCCGAAGAAGATAATGAGGAGGTCCGAAAGGTAGGAAAAATCAGAGAGTTTGATTTCGAACCTAAGGATCACGTTGCTCTGGGTGAAGGACTTGGAATGCTTGACTTTGAATTGGCCGTAAAACTCGCAGGGTCGAGATTTGTCGTAATGCGTCAGGAACTTGCCGCACTTCATCGGGCAATATCGCAATTGATGATCGATACACATACTCGGGAGCACGGCTACGAAGAAATCAATCTTCCATTTATTGTCAATGCAGACATACTATACGGTACTGGGCAACTTCCAAAGTTTCAAGATGATCAATTTCATCTTGAGGATTCCCGTGATTTTTACTTAATTCCAACTGCGGAAGTTCCGTTAACCAATATTGTCAGGAATTGCATTATTGAACCGGCGGATTTGCCCATGCAGTTTGTTGCGCATACTCCTTGCTTTCGTCGGGAAGCTGGTTCATATGGCAAGGACACCCGTGGAATGATTCGTCAGCATCAGTTTGAAAAAGTTGAACTTGTTCATATTGTCAGTCCGGAAACTTCATATGAGGTTCTAGAAGAACTAACCGCAAATGCAGAGCAAATTCTCAAACTGCTCAGTCTGCCTTATCGCGTTATCGTGTTGTGTACCGGCGATATGGGATTCAGTGCGGCAAAGACTTACGACATTGAAGTCTGGCTTCCTGGTCAGCAGAAATATCGGGAAATTTCGTCTTGCAGCAACTGTGAGGGTTTCCAGGCTCGCAGGATGAAAGCTCGCTGGCGCAATCCGCAGACGAAGCGTCCGGAACCATTGCACACCTTGAACGGCTCCGGTCTAGCTGTGGGCAGGGCATTTATTGCCGTGATGGAGAACTACCAGAACGAAGATGGTAGTATTGACGTCCCTGATTTGCTTAAACCTTATATGGGAGGAATCAGCCGAATTGAACCTCGTTGAGCACTCTGCAACAACAACTCCTATTGTGCAGTCAAGTTAGAACCAATTGGCGGAAAGGAATACCCTCATATCAGAAATTTACCTGTGCCGGTTTCGTCTGTCGCTGTGCCTAATTAAAACTCCTGTATTGTTCTGTCTGTATTTGGGTCTGTGAATTTTGTACAGCTAATATCCTTGATTTCCAAAAGAGCAGTTTGTTGGCAAAACTGAGTTTTAAAAATGTTTATATTTGCAATACAGGGTGAATATAGAAATAACAGGCATCAATCAGCAGGGTGATTTTGGCGCTACCTATTTTAAGACAGAATGATATATCGTAGGTTGCGGTGAATGTTGAACGTACATGTTCACAAAGATTATGCGATATAGCAAAATTTTTCCGGTGTCACACTGCAATTTTTTATAACGGGTTTTACCATGATTATTGATGAAATTCTAATGGGGAGCTTACAGTTTCTCTCTGCACTATTTATATTTGCAGTAGGCATGGTTGTTGCGGTTGTTATAGTAATTTTCATCATAGACGTAAGACAGACGCGCGATGCAGTCAGAAGAAATTATCCAGTTCTGGGAAGATTTCGTTATCTATTTTCAATGCTTGGTGAATTTTTTCGCCAGTATTTCTTCGCAATGGACCGTGAAGAAATGCCTTTCAATCGAGCTGAAAGGGATTGGATAGAACGCTCTTCAAAGAATGTGGACAACACCGTCGCGTTTGGTTCTACGCGAAGTCTGTCTCCTGTTGGCACGACAATTTTTGTGAACTGCCCGTTCCCCACTTTGACAGAACATGCGGTTGCAATGGTGCCGATGTTGATCGGACCTTACAGCAGAAATCCCTACAATGCTCCTTCATTTTTCAATATTTCCGGCATGAGCTATGGAGCGTTTTCAACTCCCGCAGTACGTGCGCTGTCGAAAGGCGCCAAATTGGCTGGCTGCTGGTACAACACTGGAGAAGGCGGGCTTTCAAGCCATCACCTTGAAGGGGGATGCGACATTGTGTTTCAGATCGGAACGGCAAAATATGGCGTTCGCGATAGGGAAGGAAATCTGGATGCGGACAAACTCCGGGAAGCCGCTGCCCACGAACAAGTCAAGATGTTTGAGTTGAAACTCAGCCAAGGTGCTAAACCTGGCAAGGGCGGAATATTGCCGGCAGCTAAGGTCACTGAAGAAATCGCCGCAATTAGAGGCATACCGGCAGGCGAAGCGTCGATCTCTCCCAATCGCCATCCTGAAATCGACAATATCTCCGATCTTCTCGACGTGATTGAGAAAATTCGTGATATTTCCGGCAAACCGGTCGGTTTTAAATCCGTTTTCGGCAGTTTCGAATGGCTTGAAGAAATGTGTTTGGAAATTCATGCGCGCGGTATTGAAAGCGCTCCCGATTTCATTACTGTCGATAGCGGTGATGGCGGCACGGGTGCGGCACCCATGCCATTAATGGACAATGTCGGTTTACCCGTGCGCGAGTCGCTTCCCTTGGTATCTGACGTCCTGCACAAATATGGACTGCGCGAACGAATCAGGACAATTTCGTCGGGCAAGCTTGTCAACCCGTCAGAGGTTGCGTGGGCGATTGCTACTGGTGCCGATTTTGTAACATCAGCGCGAGGCTTCATGTTCGCGCTCGGTTGCATTCAATCACTCAAATGCAACAAGAATACCTGCCCAACAGGGGTCACGACACACAATCCAAGGCTTCAAAAAGGCCTGAACCCTGCTGACAAATCGGTAAAGGTAGCCAATTACTGCAAGAAACTGATCCAGGAAGTTCAGATCATTTCCCATTCGTGTGGCGTCGTACGGCCGCGTTTGATGAACAGGGGACACGTTCGAATTGTTCAAAGCAATGGAAAATCAACTCCGATGCATGTGCTTTATCCGCGCCCTGTTGTTCTTTCTGAGTATGCGGCAGTCGGTAGTGATCGTTCTATTTGATTGATGTTGCCTGTTGGATTCAGATTGGAAATTCGTATGAAATGCCAGCAACAGCTTTCGTATTCCCATTAAATTCCAAGAGCATAGCTTTGAAATCGATATCAGTTTATACCTTAGCGGTTGCCTGATTTTGATTTCTTAGGCAGGTAAAGATCCGTAATCGTTCCTTCATACGTTTCAGCGGCAAATCCAATCGTTTCTGAAAGCGTCGGATGGGCGTGAATGGTCAGTGCAATATCTTCTGCATCAGAGCTCATTTCAATCGCCAATGCTGCTTCTGCGATTAGTTCTCCTGCGTTCGTACCTGCAATCCCGGCGCCAATCAATCTGTTGGTAGTTGGGTCAAACAAAAGTTTGGTAGTTCCCTCTGGGCGGGACATCGACAGTGCCCTGCCGCTGGCGCGCCACGGAAAGACAGTTTTCTCAAAGGGTGTATTGGTTCTTTTGGCTTCTCTCTCAGTCAGCCCAACCCAGGCAATTTCAGGGTCAGTGTAGGCCACAGACGGTATGATTGAAGTGTCGAAGCCGGATTTCATTCCAGCAATAACTTCTGCTGCAACTTTGCCCTGATGGCTGGCACGGTGCGCCAGCATCGGCTGTCCGGTAATATCGCCAATTGCAAAGATTCCTTCTACGTTTGTTCGCTGTTGCCGGTCGACTGGAATAATGCCTCTTTCATCAACTTCGATTCCAGCGGCAACGGCACCGATTGAATTTCCGTTTGCCGTTCGACCGACCGCGGTCAATATCATATCGAAGCTGTCTTCAGTTCTTTTTCCATTGCTTTCAAATACAACCTTGAGGTTGTCCTTGTTGGCATCAACGGAAACGACAGCAGTCTTGAGCATGATTTGTTGGTAATTTTTCTTGATACGGGCAGTAAGAGGTTTTACGATATCTGCATCAGCTTCGGCGATAAGGCTGTCCATGATTTCCACTACGGTAATTGAACACCCGAGTTCGTGATATACGGTTGCCAACTCAAGTCCGATGATTCCACCACCGATGATCAGGAGTCGTTCAGGCACTTTCTGCAGTAACAGAGCACCGGTTGAATCGACAATACGAGGGTCATCTGGCAAGAAAGATAAAGAGGATGGGCGAGAGCCAGCGGCAATCACAGCGTCTCGAAAAAAAACTTTTGTTACACTGTTTTCATCAACTACGTTAATGGATTCTGAACTGGAAAATTGACCGTGTCCAGTGATGACTTTAACGTCTCTTTGTTTTGCTAACGCCGTCAGGCCACCTGTCAGTTGGCCGACGACTTTGTCCACCCAGCTACGAAGCATTTGAGGATCAATGTCAGGATTCTCAAATGTGACTCCACAGTCTTTGATTTCACTCGCTTCGCAGATGACCTTTGCCACATGAAGCAAAGCTTTGGATGGTATGCACCCAACGTGGAGGCAAACACCGCCAAGCTGCGGATAGCGTTCAATTAAAACCGTTTTTTTGCCAAGATCAGCTGCTCGAAACGCAGCGGTGTATCCGCCGGGACCGGCACCAAGAACCGCAACATCGGCGTGAATATTCGAATCGTTGTCGTTCAAGACGTTTAGGTTCGTTGATTAACTGTAGAAAAGGATGCGACTACAACAGAATCCGTCTTGAATCGTATAGCAGTTCGCAGACAAACTTTGTGAATCGTGCTGCTTCGGCACCGTCAATTACTCTGTGATCGTACGAAAGTGACAATGGCAGCATAGTCTTCCACTCCATGCCGTCTTCGGCTGGCACTGCTACCTGATGATTCCTGCTAACTCCTAGAATCGCAACCTCCGGAGGATTGATAATTGGCGTAAAGAAACGCCCGCCAATGCCACCAAGACTTGAAATCGTGAAACAGCCGCCTTGAAAATCAGAAGGTGTAAGTTCTCCGTTTCGAGCTTTTCCGCCAAGCGCCTGCAGCATTCTCGCGATGTCCAGCACACCTAATGTCTGAATATCTCTGATTACTGGAACGACCAATCCGTTTGGTGTATCAACGGCAATGCCAATATTAAAGTATTTCTTTAAGATTAGGCTTTGGCCATCTGGAGATAAAGATGAATTGAAATTCGGATATTGCTGAAGGGCATTGATAATGGCTTTGCAGATGAAAGCCAGAATCGTTACTCGAGTACCGGTAATTTTCTCCTCGGAATCAATCGCTTTACGAAACAGTTCAAGTTCGGTAGTGTTTGCTTCATCATGATGTGTGACGTGCGGAATATCAAGCCACGAACGGTGCAGACGATCTCCGGTAATTCGCTTGATTTTCGACAGTTTGAGAATTTCGGTTTCACCAAATTTAGAGAAATCGACCTCTGGAATAGGGGGTGGGCCAAATCTGTAGCCACTGTCTTGTGAAGCACCGTCCTGCATTCGTTGTTTGACGTGATTTTTGATATCATCCCGAATGATTCGCCCTTTCGCGCCTGTCCCTCTGATTTGAGATAAATCAACTCCCAGTTCTCTTGCAAATCGTCGTACGCTCGGACTCGCATGGGGAAGAGTGCCTTTCGATCGCTCGACAGGTGGTGGCAGGGTTGGAGGCGGAGGTGGTACGTAATAATCGTTCTGAGACTGTTTGTCATCTTCAACAGCCACATCCGTTTCTTCTGTAACAGGCGCTGTTGTGATTTCCTCAGTAGTCGCCTCTTCAACAGCCGGTTCAGGTTGTTCCGAAATTTCTTCTACAGCTTCCCCGGATGCTGCGACACTCAACAGATGATCGCCTTCTGAAATCTTGTCACCTAAATTGACAACTAAATCTATGACTTTACCTGCGACTGGAGAGGGTACATCCATCGTCGCCTTGTCGCTCTCTAAGGTCAGGACTGAATCATCGACGGCAACTGTATCACCGACTGCAACATGCAATTCGATGACTTCTACATCTGTGAAGTCTCCGATGTCTGGCAACAGTACCTTGCTAGGTTCGCTCATCGAAATAGACTGTGAAAGTGATAATCAAATTACCTCCAAAGGGTAGTATCTTTAAATATGCGAGAGATGTGACGGTTAAAGGGACTAATCCACTCGCTCAGTCTACATGGCTTCTTCCTGTTGAAGAGCAAAGATGGAAGTATACCCTCCTGACCAGTCAGGTGGTATCTGACACGGCCGCTCATCGTGATGTGCCCAGCGAGCCGTTTGTCCCCTAACAATGGTTTGATAATATCTAGAGTCTGTGGGAACCGGGGTATAAGGCATTGCGTCCGCAGATGAATATGCATTCAGTAGAAGAGGGCGCCCTATGGATGAACGGTTTGGCATTGACGAATGCAGCATTCTGCAGTTGTGGATCGTGAGAGACCCTGCTGGACCGCTAAGCTCCATAGCACGACTTGTATCGAGTTTACCAGCATCTTCGGCTGACAGGCATCCGGTCCATTGCCCGGAATCGTTGTACTGATCATAAAGTGGCTTCTTGTGGCTCTTGGGAAGCACAACAAGTGGTCCCTGTTCGTGATTGCACTCGTACAGATACAGGCCGACAGTCAGCGGACTGTAATTGGTATGCGGCCAGAATTGGATGTCCTGATGCCATTTGACTTCTTCGCCTCCGTGCGCCCACTTAAAATTCAGTTTCGAGTGATGAAACTTGACATCGGGACCGACTAGATCAGCCACAATATCCGTAATCAGCGAACTGGATGCATATTTCCAGTAGGCATCGTGATGGTCATTCGGACTGGTAAGCCTTCGCAGGCGCGGCTCTTCCGGTGAATGGTTCTTATCCAGGTCCCATGTGCTATCTGAAATCGTAATTTCTCGGCTTCGTTCAATCATTTCATTCGTTGCATCGCGCAGTCGATTCAACCAGTTTTCCGGCACCGCACTCTCAACCAAAAGATAACCGTTGTCAAAATAGTAACGCCGTTGTTCGTCGGTCAGCGACAAAGGCGGATGTTGGAGAATTTGATTAATTTCCATTTTCTGTACCTCTATCAGTTGAACCCCAGTAGTTTATCAGGCAGCCACAAAACGATTTGCGGAAATGCTATTACCACACACAAAGTGACAAGTTGTAACAGTATAAACGGAGTCATGCCTCGAAACATGTGTTGCAACGTAATTTCTGGCGGACTAATGCCTCTCAAGTAGAAAATCGCAGGTGCCATTGGCGGCGTAAGGTAGCTGGTTTGAATAATGATCAGGAATAACACGCAGAACCAAACCGGGTCGTAACCCATGTGTGTGATCACAGGGATGAATACGGGAATGAAAATCAGCAGGATTGAAATCCATTCCAAAACGAATCCGGCAAGAAAACTAATCGCCATAAATAACGCAAGAGTCGCCCAGTTGGGCAGGTTTGATTCTCGAATCAACTCCTCAACCAGAAAAACACCGCCTGATGCAATAAACACACCCGAAAACATGCTGCCGCCAAGCAGAATCAACATGATCATACAGGTTACTTTGAGAGACTTGATCAAAGCTTCATTCAGAACCGCAATAGAAAACCGTCGATAGAATATCGTCAGCAATATCGATCCGAAAGCACCCATTCCAGCCGCTTCGGTCGGCGCCGCCCAACCGAACATAATCGAACCAAGAACCGCGAAAATCAGCAACAGCGGTGGAATCAGCGCACGGGCGGTGATGGAAAGCTTCTCCAGCAGCCTAGGATCATCTGGTGAGGGAGGTATACGTGCGCCATCTGAGGGTCTCAGTGTGCATCGTACGATGATGTAAACAACGTAGAAGAATGCCATGAGCAAACCAGGAAAAACCATTCCGACGAAAAGGTCACCGACCGAAACATCGGCGACAGGTCCGAGCACCACAACCACAACAGAAGGGGGAATTATGGTGCCGAGAGAACCCCCGGCGCATATCGTTCCGGAAATCAGTCCTTTGTGATACGCATACTTCATCATGATAGGAATCGCGAGAAGCCCGACTACAGTCTCTGTGGCTCCGATAACGCCTGTTGAAGCCGCAAATATCACGCACATTACGATTGTTCCAACAGCCAATCCGCCTGGCAAGCGTCGAGTCCAGATATGCACCGCTTCGAACAGTCGTTCTGCAATACCTGATCTTTCCAGCATTGACCCCATGAACACGAACAATGGAACCGCAGCTAGAACGAAATTTGATGCAACAGCATCGACTTTTTCGGCGAACTGAAAAATTACTGGAGTGCCAAACGTAATCAGACCAAAACCAAGTGCAACCCCCATCAATGAAAATGCAACTGGGAATCCGGCAAACAAAACCAGCAGGATCGCCGGGAACATGGCTAGGGCAAGATACTCACCCATTGGAATTTACATTTGCGATATTCGTTGGGTTGAGCAGTGTGCGAACTGCTCGAATCAATTCAGCGACAGCCTGTATGGATAGGACCAGAAAACCAACGAAGAAAACCACACGAAAGGGCCAAATGACTGGATTCCATGCAGATTCCCCGGACAGTTGTCCAGAATTGAACGCACCAAGAGCATAGTTAGCCAGTCGATAGGACAGCCAGAAACTTAGTGGCAAAAACAGAAATGTATAACCGAGTGTATCGACCAGCGCCTGCAGTCTAGGGCTGAATCGGGAATATAGGACGTCAATTCGTATATGGGCTTTTTCTCGAAGTGCGAATGCTGATCCGAGCAAAAAATTGGCTCCGGTCATCATATAGCCAATTTCATAAGCCCAAATGGTTGGTGCATTGAACAGGTAGCGGGAAAAAACCTCGTAGATTGTTGCAACAATCAGAGGCAAGACGATCCACGCAGCAAGCAAGCCGATACTGCCGCTGAATCGATCAGCGATGCGAAGCAGGGAGTGCATCAGTAAATTGAAGTGTCCCGCAACGACGGGCAACGAGCAGTTGCCGGGAAATTCAAAGGAGTTCCCGGCAATGCTCTATTCAAGTTGAATTTAATTTGCAGAAGCTACGTTTCGGTAACGGGCTGCGTCTTTCCAAAGTTCTTCATAGGCCAGCTGACTGCTGTATGCTTTGTCGAACCAGGCGTTTTCAGCACTTTGGGCTTTACCCCAGGCAATTGCTTGAGTTTTTACACCGACTTGAACGTCTTTGTCGAGTTCAATGATTTCGTTACCTGCATCGCGAAAAAACTGCAATGCTTTGGCATCTTCATGACCAATGCGTGTCCAGCTTTCAAAAGTCGTGATTTTCGCTGCCAAGTCAACCAGTGCTTGGTCTTTTTCAGAGAGGGCGTTATACGCATCGACGTTCACAACTAGCTCAAAGGGCGCAACTGGTTGATGCACGCCCGGAATCACCACATACTTGGCGATCTTGTGAAAACCGGGCGAGATATTCTCGTACAAGGTTCCCCATTCGGTTGCGTCAATCGTTCCGCGTTCAAGGGAGGAATAGACTTCCGCACCCGGCATGGTTACCGGTGCGGCTCCCATGCTCTGGGATATTTCAAGCCATGCGCCTGCCGTTCGAACTTTCAAGCCTTTCAAGTCATCCATGGTCTTTACAGCCTTGTTGGAGTGCAGGAACGCTTCAGCGGTACGGATGAACAGCGGCATAGACACCACGCCGAACTTCTCCATTCGAAAGTCGCGCCACATTTGCAGCCCGCCGCCTTCATATAGCCAATGAAGCATTCTTTCGGAATCCATTGAGCCGGCAAAGCCGCCGAAGACTACGGTTGCTTTGTCTTTACCCCAGTCATATCCCATCCAGGTATGGCCTGCTTGAGCAATTCCGGTTGAAACAGTTTCTGATACATTCAGGGCTTTACCCAAAGTACCGCCAGGAAATACCTGAACTTCTATGCGCCCGTCGGTCAACTGATTGACTCTGTCGGCGAAGGCGTTTGCGCCGAGTGCCATAAGCGGTCCACCGCCCCAGGACGTCGCCATTTTCCATTTGTGCTCCGCTTCTGCAAGCGAGACAGCACTTGTCAGCGTCATACAGATTGCCAGCAAGCCGGCGGCGGTACGCATTAAAAATTTACTATACGATTTCATAAGTCACTTATCCTCATTAGTTAATGATATTTGAATAGTTTAAGCAATTGTTAAATCAGCTAGAATTTTTGATTGTCGGAATTCACCTCCTCCTATCTTGACAACGCTTCATCGATGTCTACACCGGTCAGTTCCCACTCATTGTCCAGTTCGGCAATGATTTCTTTCATAAAGTAGCCAGAGAGTTCCAATGCTTTTTTGTCATCGCCCAAGTGGTCGGCCAGAATTGCCAAAGCAAGTTGCTGTGGAGAATTACCTTCATAGGTCCATTCAAAGCCCAAGTCAGTAAATTGCTTGATGTTGTATCGTTCATCCAGAGGTTGTCCATCTACTGTAACTTTGATCCCGTCGATCGTACGGTCACCAGAATATGTTTTCATTGAACTTTAACAGTCTGCCAATCTGAAATTATTTATTAGCGCTTAGACTCGCTTGACTCAGTGGTTTATACCTATATCTGTTTGCGTTGCTCTACCAAGCTGAGAAATTTTTCATATTCTTCCTGCGGTGTTGGGTAGCTATGATCTTCATCGGGAAATATACCTTGTTTGACTTCGTTGACGTACTGCTTGATTCCATCTACTGCCACTTCCGTCAGAGTTGCATAGCGCTTGGTAAATTTCGGCTTGAAATCGGTAAATACACCTAGCAGGTCGTAGCAGAGCAGTATCTGTCCGTCGGTGCCCGAGCCTGCACCGATTCCTATGGTAGGAATTCCAAGCTGTTGGGAAATAACCTCTGCAATTTTTGCTGGAACTGCCTCAAATTCCAACATGAAGCAACCGGCATCCTGGATGGCAAACGCATCTTCAAGTATCTTCATAGCACTCTCAGCAGTTCTGCCTTGAATCCTGAATCCACCAAACATGGCAACAGTGTGAGGGGTCAGTCCTATATGTGAAGCAGTCGGTATGCCTGCATCGACCAAAGCCTTTAGGATATGTGCCTGACTCTTGCCTCCTTGTGGCTTGACGGCATCACAACCAGCGTCCTGCATGAAACGAGTTGCGTTCACCAGTGCCCGGTCTGGCGTATTGTAACTCTGATAAGGCATGCAACCCAGAACGAAAGTGTTCGGAGCGCCCCGCCTTACCGCCAGCGAGTGCATGATCATCATTTCCATGCTCGCGGGAATGGTGTTGGGATGTCCATGTGCGATCATAGCGAGACTATCGCCCACAACGGCAACGTCCACTCCTGCCATTTCAGCCCACTGTGCGGAAGTGTAATCTGGAACCGACATATAAACCATCTTTTCACCAGTGGTTTTGGAATTCCGGATTTCACTGATTGTTCTCTTGCTCACCTCAGAAGTCATTGGATTCCGACGAGAAAAGGGTTAACTCTTTTTCTTGCCGCCTGCTTCGGGAAATACCCACATGGCAATGACCATGAAAATGGACAATCCTGCTCCTACATATGCCAATTGAGAATCACCAAGAGTGGATTCAAAATAGAAAAAGCCACCACCCGCAAGCAGCGTAAGGGCGGAAACCATCAATTTAATGTGTACAGGCATATTGCAGAATTCAGGCTTCTAGCCCCAATGGTGAAGAAGACGCAACATCCGGGCGTTTAGGTGTACCGCGCAAGTTCGTTTTCAGGTGCTTTTCGCTATAGCCATTGAAAAGGTGCCCAAGCAGGCCTCGGTTCAGATCAGAGGTGCCAAACATCCAGTCTGCAATTGGAAATGTCAGGTTCATGTTCACTTCCATCATCAGACGTGAGTTATGGTGCGCTGTGTGATGTCGTCTAATGGTATTTACCAGCGGCATGTTGCGTACGAACCAGTTTTCATCAACATGGCAACAAAAATGCATGAATTCATAAATGATGTAAATTCCGGTTGTGGAGCACATGAACAGCCACGCGATATTCGGCGTCAGCACATAGTAAAGGACGACGGCTCCTGGAATTGAAATTAGAATGAATACTACGAGTGCATAAGGGGGAAAGAAAGTGACTCGCCAATCCTTGTGATCCCGGAATCGCATCTCATTATCAGTAAAGAACTGGTGATGCTGCAGAGTATGACGTTTGTAAATTGCAATTAGCCCAGAAAATCTCTGAGGTCGATGCATAACTTTCCGATGCAGGTACCATTCAAAAATGTTGCATGCAAGCAGAAAAGCCGGCACGGTTGCCCACTCCCACCATCGAACGTTTTCCAGATGTTGGATATATAGCCCAATTGCCGTCAAACCAATTGCATAAATGATAAATACATGCATCGGTCCGTTGTACCATCCCGCAACCCGGCTTCTATATTCGCGTCTGTAATTCCCCTGTTTTTCGGTCATCATGATTGATATCCTCTAATTCTCAAAAATTTACTGTTCAGAAATCTTGATTTCTGATTGGCAACCCATCCGCATGATCTCAGGACTATTGCTGAATATTATCTCAATAGGCTATTGACGTTAATTTTATTTTAACATCACTGAAACAATAGTTGTGCTGAATTGTAGATGGACTTGGAGCTTTGACAGAACCCGATTCAAGATCAATTCAACAACTATTTGTCGTCACATCTTAATACTGTTTTTACAACTTCCTGGAATATCCGGATTCACGAAACTGAGGGATCGGGTTTAGATGGATCAATACCGAATTTCTTGAACGCTTTCGTAACCTCCGTAACCTTGATGCTGCCGTCATCTGCAAGCGCTTTCAAGGCAGTTGCGCAGATGTGATAGCGATTTACCTCAAAGAAAGTGCGCAAGTTCTCGCGGGTGTCTGAGCGGCCAAAGCCATCTGTACCAAGCACGGAATAACGACGCGGGACAAATCCTCGAATCTGATCCGGGTACATCTGCATGTAGTCGGTGGCAGCGATCACAGGACCTGCTGTGTCTGTGAGACACTGTTCGACATAGCTGGTGCGAGCTTTTTTGTTGGGATTGAGCCGGTTCCAGCGTTCTGCTGACTGGCCGTCCCGAGCAAGCTCATTGAAGCTCGTCACACTCCATATATCGGCTGCGACGGAATACTCGGACTCCAGAATTTCAGCAGCAGCAATGACTTCCCGCAATATCGTGCCGCTGCCGAGAAGCTGCACTCGAATGGAGTGATCACTTGTTGAGCGATTCAGCAAATACATGCCCTTGACGATACCTTCTTCAGCCTTATCTGGCATCGGCGGATGGGCATAGTTTTCGTTCATGCACGTAATGTAGTAATAGATTGCTTCCTGATCTTGATACATGCGTCGAAGTCCGTCATGAATAATCACCGCCAGCTCGTAAACGTATGTGGGGTCATAAGAGACGCAAGTTGGAATCGTGGCGGCAAGTAAGTGGCTGTGGCCGTCCTGATGCTGTAGACCTTCACCAGCCAATGTGGTCCTGCCTGCAGTTCCTCCGATTAAGAACCCGCGTGTCTTGATGTCCGCTGCGGCCCATGCAAGATCGCCGACGCGCTGAAAGCCGAACATGGAGTAGAAAATATAGAACGGAATCATGTTTACGTCGTGATTGCTCGTTGCGGTGCCGGCGGCTATCCAAGAGCAGGTTGCTCCCGCTTCGTTTATTCCTTCCTGAAGCACTTGACCTTCCTTGGACTCGCGGTAGAACATAAGCTGATCTGCATCTTCTGGCTTGTACAGCTGTCCTAGTGGCGAGTAAATTCCCAACTGACGAAACATGCCTTCCATTCCAAAAGTCCTGGATTCGTCAGGTACAACGGGTACGATGTTCTTGCCGATGTTTTTGTCCCGAAGCAAGCTCGTCAAGATTCGTACGAAACCCATGGTCGTAGATATTTTCCGGTTTCCAGTTCCCTTAAGTTGCGTGTCGAAAATGCTGATATTCGGAATTTCGAGTCGCTTTCTTGCGCGACGCCGGGTCGGCAGTGGCCCGCCGAGTTGCTTGCGCTGTTTGAGCATGTATTGAATTTCGGGACTGTCTTCGGGCGGTCGATAGAAGGGTGCCGAAACGAGTTCTTCGTCGGTAAGCGGAATTCTGAATCGATCACGGAAAGAAATCAGAGAATTTTCTCCGACTTTTTTCTGCTGATGGGTAATGTTCTGGCCTTCTCCCGCTTCTCCCATTCCGTAACCTTTTACGGTTTTAGCTAGTATTACCGTTGGTTGTCCAGTGTGTTTGGTCGCGGCTGCATAAGCTGCAAATACCTTATGAGGGTCATGTCCGCCGCGATTCAGTCGCCAGATATCCTCATCGGTCATATTGGAGACCATAGCGCGAAGTTCATCGTATTTGCCGAAAAAGTGCTCTCGCGTATATGCGCCGCCTTTTGCCTTGAATGCCTGGTATTCTCCGTCTACTGCTTCTTCCATTCTTCGACGCAGTAAACCCTTGGTGTCTCGCATCAGTAGTGGATCCCAATAAGACCCCCATATCAGTTTGATGACGTTCCATCCGGCGCCCCGAAACTCTCCTTCAAGTTCCTGAATAATTTTCCCGTTCCCTCGAACCGGACCATCAAGTCGTTGTAGATTGCAGTTCACGACAAAGATAAGATTGTCCAGCATTTCTCGTCCAGCAAGCGACAGTGCCCCCATGGACTCTGGCTCGTCCATTTCGCCGTCGCCGACGAATGCCCAGACTTTTCGATTGGCCGTATCGCAAAGCCCCCGATTATGTAGATACTTCATAAACCGAGCCTGATATATTGCCATGATCGGACCGAGCCCCATGGAGACCGTCGGGAACTGCCAAAAGTCTGGCTTCAGCCGCGGATGAGGGTAAGAGGGTAAGCCATCGCCTGTGGCTTCTTGCCTGAAATTGATTAGATTCTCTTCGCTCAGCCGTCCTTCCAAATAAGCTCTGGCATAGATACCGGGAGCGGAATGTCCCTGAATGAAGATTAGATCTCCGCCATGGGCTTCGCTCGGGGCGTGCCAGAAATGATTGAAGCCTACATCGTAAAGGGTGGCAGATGAGGCAAAACTCGCAATATGGCCGCCGAGCTCAGTAGATGTCTGATTCGCACGCACCACAATGGCAAGTGCATTCCAACGAATCAGCGAGCGGATACGCCACTCGATTGCGTGGTCCCCGTTGCTACGCTCCTCCTGAGCTGCGCTGATTGTGTTGACATAAGCAGTAGTTGGCCGATGTGGGATGTGAACACCGGATCGCCTGGCACTGTCAATCAGCTGTTCAATCAGAAAATGGGCGCGTTCATGCCCTTCACGGTCAATTACACTTGAGAGTGCATCCAGCCATTCCTGAGTTTCGTAGGGGTCAATATCTGTCGGAGAATTTTTGTCGGACATCTTTACTTCAAGTCAATTTCAATAATAGTGAGTTTATACAAGTACCAGTTGAATGTCGGAGGGATATTTACGCATTGTCCCGACTTGCCGGTGCATAGTTATACTGTCTGATGAACTTTGTGCAATTTTAATCGCCTTTCTACAATGTTTCGGGTTGAAGAATTTGGTTCAAGCAGCGTCCTGTGTGAGATTCTTTCACTTTCGCTATCTGCTCAGGTGTTCCACTCGCTACGATTCTGCCACCTTCATCGCCGCCTTCCGGTCCAAGATCGATAACCCAATCGGCAGTCTTGATTACTTCAAGATTGTGTTCGATGATAATGACTGAATTGCCTCGGTCGCGCAATTCCAGAATAACCGAAAGAAGCTGTTTGATATCTTCAAAATGCAATCCAGTGGTAGGTTCGTCCAGAAGATACAGAGTGTTTCCGGTGTCGCGCTTGGATAATTCAAGAGATAGTTTCACGCGTTGTGCTTCACCTCCGGAGAGTGTGACGGCACTTTGTCCAAGCCGTAAGTAGTCAAGTCCTACATTACGCAACGTTAGTAGCTTTCGTGCTATGTGCGTAACTGCACTGAACAGTTCCAGTGCTTCGCCAACAGAAAGTTCGAGGATTTCGGCGATATTCAATCCTTTGTATCTAATTTCCAGCGTTTCACGGTTGTAGCGCGAACCTTGACAGGTGTTACAACGCACAAACATGTCGGGCAGAAAATGCATTTCTACACGAACCAGTCCATCTCCTTTGCAGGCTTCGCAGCGTCCTCCAGGAACATTGAACGAAAAGCGACCTGGTTTGTATCCGCGAGCGCGTGCCTCCACAGTACGGGAAAATAGGGTGCGGATATCTCCAAACAGTCCCGTGTAGGTAGCTGGATTGGAACGTGGCGTGCGTCCGATCGGCTGTTGATCAATCCGTATGGTCTTGTCAATCTGGTCAAGACCAATGATTATGTCATGTTCGGCAGCAGTCAGATTGGAGCGATTGATTTTAGAGTAAATTGCGGGATAGACTGTTTCGTTGATCAGTGTCGATTTTCCGGAGCCTGACACTCCAGTTACGCAGGTAAAGAGCCCCACAGGGATATTGACATTGATGTTTTTCAGATTGTTACCGCGGGCGCCCTCAATGCGCAGGGTTCTGTCGAGGTCAAATGGTACTCTGACGAGTGGAATCGGTATTTCATTGTTTCCCGACAGGTAGTTGCCAGTCAGAGAATCTCGACAATTTTCGATTTGATCGGGAGTGCCGACAGCAATGACGTGACCGCCGTCGGCTCCGGCTCCCGGTCCGAGGTCAACGATAAAATCCGCATTTCGTATCGTTTTCTCATCATGTTCAACGATGATCAGCGTGTTGCCCAAATCTCTCAAGCGATTCAGGGTATCAATCAGTTTCTGATTGTCTCGATCGTGCAGTCCTATGGATGGCTCATCCAGCACGTAAGTCACTCCAACCAGCCCGGAGCCGACCTGGGAAGCTAGTCTGATTCTCTGTAGTTCGCCGCTCGAAAGCGTGTTGGTTGCTCTTTCCAGTGTGACATAGGTCAATCCTACATCGGCGAGAAACTGAAGTCGATGGGCGATATCGCGAACAATTCTTTCCGCGATCGGCGTTTTCTGTTGATCATAGGTCATGGACTGAAACAATTCAATCGCCTGGCTCACTGTTAGTTTGGTGATTTCGTAGATTGGAAGACTGTTAATGAACACATTTCGGGGACCGACGCCCAATCGAGCACCATTGCAACTGGAACACGGAAGAGTGACAAGATACATGGAAAGACTTTCTTTGACAGCTTCGGACGTAGATTCTCGAAGACGTCGTTCAAAATTTGGCATGACACCTTCAAAAGGTCGATGGCTGCGATAGGTTCGACCGTTGATGCTCAGATAACGCATTGAAATTTTCTCCTCTCCGCTGCCAAATAGCACAATATTCTGGATGTGTGAGGGGAGTTGGTTGAAAGGCTGATCAAGATCAAAATTGAAGTGTCTGGCAACCGATTGAAGCATGCTGAAATAGTAGGCATGACGAGTGTTCCACTCCGCCAGTGCACCCGAGGAGATGCTGAGTGAGGAATCGACAATTATCTTGTTCACATCGAAGCTAGATATATTGCCCAATCCGTTGCAGGTCTGACAAGCGCCTCGCGGATTATTGAATGAGAAAATTCTTGGTTCCAGCTCATCCAGAACGTAGCCACAATAGGGGCAGCCGTAGATTGAACTATAAAGAGTTCCGGTAGGCTCAATTGAGCCATCAGATAAAATTTTGCAGCAAAGAACCAACCCATCTGACAGCTGGGTAGCAACTTCAACTGAATCCGCCAATCGCTGTCGAATGTCGCCGTTAATCACTAGGCGATCGACGACGACTTCGATTGTGTGATTCACATTTTTATCCAGCTTGGGCGTCTGTTCGATCTCATACACCTGTCCGTCAATTCGCAAGCGCACATATCCGAGTTTGCTCAAATGCGCTACGGTCTGTTCATGTTCACCTTTGCGGTCTCGAACTACAGGGGAGACCAGTGCAAATCTCGATTGTTCCGTTAGAGACATAATTTGATCGACGATTTCGCCGATTGATTTTGCAGCGAGAACGGTCTTGTGTTTCGGGCAGCGTGGTTCACCTGCACGAGCATAGAGAAGCCGCAAGTAGTCATAGACCTCGGTGACCGTACCGACGGTTGAGCGCGGGTTAAAGCGGGTGGCCTGTTGGTGTATGCTGATTGCGGGTGACAGCCCTTCAATGGAATCAACATCGGGTTTATCCATGATTGATAAAAAATGCCTGGCATAAGCAGACAGGGATTCCACGTATCGCCGCTGACCTTCAGCATAAATTGTGTCGTAAGCAAGCGATGACTTTCCGGAACCTGAAAGTCCGGTTATTACGTTGAGTTTATTGCGAGGGAGCTCAACGGTGATATTTTTCAAGTTGTGGGTTCGGGCGCCTCGGACGATGATATTTTCCGATTGCATTGTTAAATCCTGTGGAATTTTAGGCAAACCTAATATGTTACATTTACTGAGGTGAGATTCGCAATGTGTAGGGGAAATTCGTCATCAACAGGTCACAAGTCGAGTGGCAATGTGCTTGCGAAGGCAATTTGTCGTTATGGGTTGTTCGATGTTAAGCAATGATTTACTTGAGCGAATATTATTTCGAGTAACATTCGCAATACCTTTTGACTCCCGTGATTCCAGAAAACAGGTTGTTTTGAAATCTGTTGGCAAAGACGAGGATTAACACACTGAATTGAGGCTGCAAGTTACTCAGCGTGTCTGAGAACGGATTCACAAAATTTGAAAAGAAGTCAGTAAGTGCGCTATCCGCCGTATTGGCGTTGCGTATGGTCGGACTTTTTCTGATTCTGCCGGTACTGGCGTTGCATGCGACTGAGCTGACCAACGTGACGCCATTTTTGATCGGTGTTGCACTTGGCGTCTATGGTTTGACTCAAGCGCTCCTGCAAGTGCCATTTGGTGCAGCATCCGATCGATGGGGCAGAAAGCCGGTTATCACGCTTGGACTGATCATCTTTGCCATCGGCAGCATCATCGCCGCCGAATCGAATTCTATATACGGCATCATCGCAGGCCGTGCACTACAGGGCGGCGGTGCCATAGCAGCGGTTGTGCTTGCGTTCGTTGGAGATTTGACTCGTGAAAATCAGCGCACCAAAGCCATGGCAATCATGGGTGTCACAATTGGATTCGCATTTACTATTTCTCTGATGCTGGGCCCGCTTCTGGATAATTGGGCTGGAATTCGAGGACTGTTCTGGATCGCATGTGCGATGGCTGTAGCTGGCTTGCTTTTGGTTTGGCTGGTCGTGCCACGTGAAGAATCATTCATCTCGCATGGCTCCAGCAGTGGTTCGGTTTTAGGATTCAGGCAAATCATTGCTAACAAAGATTTGCTTCGACTGTACGCAGGCACTTTGACGATTCACGCGGTTCTGACCTCGTTGTTTCTGGCATTTCCAACCAAACTTGTAGAAGTATCGGAATTCACCCGATCAGATACATGGAAGGTATTCGTGCCGGTACTGCTTCTTTCATTTTTGGCGATGATTCCATTCATTCGCATGAGTTCACGGAAGAATCGATCGCATGTCATGATGATTACTGCAGCACTGATGCTCCTTGCGGCACAGTGCAGCCTTTTTGCAGGGGCCGAAAGCCAGTCCGTTGGGTTTCTCATTTTCGGGCTTTGGCTGTTTTTTGTTGGCTTCAATACATTGGAGGCAATTTTTCCATCGACTACAATTGGAAGTGCACCTCATAACATGCGAGGAGCGGCCATGGGGGTTTTCAATACATGCACTTTTTCAGGTGCATTTATCGGCGGAGTTTTAGGCGGAATTGTTTATGGTAGTTATGGTTCAAGTGGTGTATTCGTGTTTTCTGGGATTGCTATACTGCTATGGATTGCAGTTGCAATCATTTTTCGCTCAACTGAGTCTTGAAGTTTAACCACCTCGATACCAAATACAATGAGAGAATTGCAGAAAATACTATTAGCACAAAAGAGGACCGGACTATGGCGCGCGGTGTAAACAAAGTAACATTAATTGGACATCTGGGTGACGACCCAGAACAAAGACGTACTCAGAACGGCGGACTGGTAGTGAATATGAGTATTGCCACCACTGAATATTGGAACGACGCAGAGACCCGAGAAAGAAAGGAGAAAACCGAGTGGCACCGTGTTGTAGTTTTTGGCAAACTGGCCGACATCGCAGGTCAATATCTGCGAAAGGGGAGTCTGGTGTATATCGAGGGAAGACTGCAGACGCGAAAATGGGAAGATACGCGTAGCGGCCAAACACGATACACGACCGAGATAGTAGCAAGAGAATTAAATATGCTGGATTCGAGATCATCAGACAATCGGCCGAGTGCAGATTACGACCGCAGCGAGAGCGACTCTCAAAAACCTGAAGCCGGGGGTCGTTCTACAGCTTCAACTGCGATCGCAGATGACCCGATTGAAGATATACCCTGGTAGTACTAAACTGCAGGAAATGCTTGTAACTGGACTCATTCACCGAGTGCGTTTCTAGCACGTAATTTCGCCGCGATATAGTCGGACTGAGGAATGTGAAGCAGTCCTTTGACTTTGCGCATTAAATGTTGCTCATGAGGGTCGAGACGCTGATCGCTTAATACGACTTTCCACATCGCTTCAATCAAGTTAATTTTTTCTTCATATTTCCAGTTGTCGTTGATCAATTTTGTAATTTCATAAAGACACGTTGCATGATCAAGTTCATTTTGCGCAAGTCGGATGGTTTGTTCAATACTGTCTGGACTAATGCCAAGATGGGTAACAAGCGACTGTTCTATTTGTCGGAGCTCTTCTTCATCAATTTTATTATCGGCCTGTGCAGCTTCGAGAAGAAGGGCTGTAGCGGCAAAAGACGTCGCTTGCACTACATCCGTTTGGGAGTTAGATTCTTCGACGATCAGTAAATTTTCCAATCGGTTCTTGATTACAGAAAACACTATTTCACAGTTACCATGATTAGCAAGAATAGATTCTTGTAGGCCATTTATGATTTCTATGTGGAATTACTACATAAATTCTAGGAAACAGCCACAGTTAAGAGGTAATGCAGATTTAATTCAATGTGCAAAATTATCGATCATTTGCAGACCGACAGTCAATTTCAATGTCCGCCAGTGAGGGGACAAAGCGGAGTGAATCGTTTTTCTTTCCTTCGGATAATTCAATCGCACCGTACATTATGCGCTCCGCTTGCCTGTTTGGTCCAAACGGCTCCAGAAAGTAAACCTTAGTTGAGGCACTTGATTTTTATAGACATTTTGTAAGTTTATCTGCGAAGGATGCAAAATTAAAGTGAGAGAATCGATGTCATTCCCTTCAAGTTTGATGAGGAATGGAGAGTATAGCCATTTGAGTTCGAGGCTATATTTATCTACGGCGGCACCCTGAATCGAATCGGTTTTGCCATAGATGCAAACCGTGTGTGGGGCGAGTGGCTGTTTGCTAGACCAAATCAGTCTGAAATTAAATCCCGTAGACTTTTTCAGAGGGAGTATGACTCGATGGCTGGAACATGCTTTTGGACGAGCAGCAAGAAAAACGAATTAGGAAAGAACTGTGGAAGAATTCTACTAGAGATAGTGCGCTCCATCTCTCAACTGCAACTCAACTGAATTCTACTCGCTTATGGCAAATTATTATAATTCCTCGTTCAAGGACTTCTAGCTATCACAATATTTCCAAGACTCTTGGTCGACTGAAATACCTCGCAATTGCTAACTGATCGAATTTTTAGCCCTAGACAATTGTGCAAACTGAATTCGTATCAATTCTGGTATATATACACTGTAACTTGAATTGTGTGGATCTAGCTGATTCATTCTATAAATATAAAATAACATTGCAGGCGTTTAAATTTTTTGGTGAATTGAAAGCACATGTCTATCCAAATTAACGAAGATCAAGTTACAAAAAAACGCAGAATCGGCGTTGTTGGCGTCGGACACATGGGTGCTTACCATGCGGGGCACTACGTCGCACATGAGAATGTGGAACTTGTCGGCGTTGTCGATATTGATGTTGACAAAGCGAAAGCCGTCGCCGCTTCTTGCAATTGTGCCTATTTCACAGATTCTAAAGAGTTAATCGAAAAGGTTGATGCTGTCAGTATTGCAGTACCTTCCTCCGCCCATCTTGAAGTCGCTGAAGTTTTTCTCTCAGAAGGCGTTCACGTTCTAATTGAGAAGCCACTGGCATCGACAGTAACGGAAGCAGAGCAAATAGTTGAGCTGGCAGATAAATTCAACACAAAACTTCTTGTAGGACATCAGGAGCGCTTCAATTCAGCCATTATGGAACTGATTGGACGAATAGAAACCCCCAAGTACATAGAGGCGCATCGAGAAGGACAGTTTGCTGGACGAGGAGGGGATGTCGATGTCATCACTGACTTGATGATTCATGACATTGATCTGGTACTCGCACTGATCAAGCATCCTGTTGTATCGGTATCTGCACTTGGTGCGTCAGTAGTAACTTCACACATTGATATCGTAAACGCTCGCCTGGAGTTTGAAAACGGCTCTTTTGCTAACGTAACCGCATCTCGCGCTTCCAATGAAAGAGTTCGAAATTTCCAGGTATACACGCCAAGTCAGTATCTCAAACTTGACCTGTTGAATCAGACCATTAAGTTTATCCCAACCGAAAGTGACGTCCACAACGACGGCAATAATATCACGATCGAAGAATCGATTGATGTCAAACCCAATCAAACCCTGCAGATGGAAATCAATCACTTTGTAGATATTTTGGAGAACGGCACTCCACCTTATGTGACTGGCGAAGATGGATTGTTAGCAGTGCGTGTGGTGCAAATGATTCGAGAGACAGTTGGTCAAAATTAATGTCCGCAGAGGGGAAGGTCTCATATTTTGATCTGACTGAGCAGTTTTCGAGCCTCAAGTCACGCTGGTTTGATGAAATTGAACAACTGGGCACAGTCGGTAATTTCATTCTCGGTAATGCAATCAGTGATATAGAGTTAAAACTTGCCGACTTTTTAGGTGTCAAGCACGCAATTACAGTTTCAAGTGGTACTGATGCACTCGTTTTGGCACTGCGTGCGGTCGGAGTTGGGCCTGGAGATTCAGTCATCCTTCCTGACTTCACATTTTTCGCGACCGCTGAACCGATTTCTCTCGTCGGTGCAAGACCGATTTTTGTCGATATACATCCATCAGACTTCAATATCGACGCAGCTCAGATTGAGGCGGCGATTGATTGCGGTACGAAAGCCATCATACCGGTCCATCTTTTTGGGTTACCTGCAAAGATAGAAGATATATGTGAAATCGGTAAACGACACGGAATTGCTGTGGTCGAAGACGTTGCGCAAGCGTTCGGTTCGAAAGTTGGCGAAAGATGTACTGGCGGAATTGGTGATGTAGGTTGTTTCAGTTTTTATCCAACCAAGATTCTTGGCGCTTTCGGAGACGGTGGGATGATCACAACCAATAGCGATTCGTTGGCTGAAAGATTGAAACTTCTGCGGAATCATGGAGCTACAGGTTCAAACAATCACGAATTGATTGGATGCACGAGTCGTTTGAATACCGTCCAGGCTTCTATATTGAAGATCAAACTTGAATCCGTGCAGTCGAAAATTATGCGCCGCCAACAGATAGCTGAGGAATATAAGCAGCGGCTGCAGGGACTGGATATTGAGTTTCAGATACAGCAACCAGGAATCACTCATGTCTACAACATTTTCACAATTCGAAGTTCGGTCAGAGATGAGATTGCACGTGCATTTACATTGAATGAAATCGGCTATCAAATTTATTATCCGAAGCCGATTCACATGCAGACTCCTTATATGAACTCAAGATATGCAGATGAACATTTTTCTGAGTCTGTGAAAGCTTCTAAGGAGGTCATATCATTGCCGCTCTATCCAGAAATGCCGCCTTCTCATATCGAACGAATCTGTAAGGCAGTTCGTGATGTTTTGGGTTAATTTATTCCTCACAGTCTTCCTTTTTTGGTCTGGAATAACTTCTACAGCTGTTGCCGGTGAGGCTTGTAAACTTTCCACCGAACAGTGGTCGAAAATGGAGATTCGAAGTGTCGTTTTGACGCGAGTCGACGGAGAAGCAATCACCATCCGTTCACGTATCGCCAGAAGTTCAGCACAGCGGGCTGCAGGTTACCAGCATATCTGCCCTGAAATCATCGCTTTGAGTTCAATTCTGTTTGTCTACGAAAGCCCGCTTCAGCCGAGATTTCACATGTTTAATGTTCATGTGGAACTGGATATTGGATTTTTTGATCAAGAAAAAAAATTGGTTACCGTGCTGAGAATGACTCCGCAGACGATCGGTGATGCTTCTGCAGAAATGTACGATCCAGGTCAGCTGGTCCAATATGCGCTGGAAGCTCCGGCCGGTTTTTTTGCCGACAACAAATTACTGTCAGCACAGACAGCATTACAGTTTCCGTAGGGAACTAAATGCTACCTTATCCTTTTATTAAGTCAATCAGATATAAAAATGATTTAAATCAGTAACGTTCATGAAAACAAAATGTTATTTAATATATCTCATAATTTTATTAAGTATAATTTACACGAATTATGCCATGCGCGTTGTGCAGCGAAACTCTGCTTCCTCAAGGTAGAGCTTATATTCAACTGAATCGCAGCTGGACACTGGCCGAGTGAGCGACGATGCCAGTTGTCGCGTCGTACGTCTGCCGATCAAGCCCGAGTATCTTCACACCTTTGGTGCATTGCCGCCGAACATTTATATTTAAAGCGCATCTATAAAAAGCGCAATGCGCTTGAGAAAGTCAACTCACGTATCGACTGCGACTTCAAGATGTAGAATCATTTCATCTCCAGAAAGCAGCAGATGCAGATCAAGTGCCGACACTTTTGCCTATTTAGCCATTGGCAGCAGCAAGCTGCAAGGGATGTGCTTACTTGGTTCACTTGCTAGCAAGCTGACGGTGACTGCTCAATTAAGGTACCGTGCCGAGGGCGGCAGGCTTGCGTGGTGGGCTTCGGCGTGGGTTGAACAGTTTCGGTAGTTGCAGTTGGCGGCCCATGTGGAGCACGAAATTTGAGGGGCTGCTACATGCTAGTCGAATTCTAGTCCATAACAATACTGCAGCAAACGAGGGAGGTGAAATTTTTGTAGCGTCAACTCTATTGGAAACATTTTGCCTTCAAGTGGCTCACTCAAGAATTTCCAATTCATTCTGTAGTACGGTGGATTTCGATTCTCCTCATCAAAATCTCCATTAAATGAGTCTACTCTTACATTTAGATTCCAGCTCTTTCGGAGTTTTGATTCAAAGTTCTCAATACTCATTTCGAAGTCCTTATCGTAGGGCTTGTGAATATCATTGATCGCGCTAGCAAGTTCATAAGCCTCTTCGATATCGTTGCAGATTCTGGTTTCCGCGCCTTCGACGGGTAACACATAATTCCAAATTCCATTTCGTTTTTTGTTCAGAGGCATGTCAAATTCTTGCAATGACATTTCCAGTGGAAATACATCACCGTCTTGAGTTTCATCGAAAAATGTCCAACCTACCTTAAAGCGAGAAGAATTGCGGTAAGCCATTGGCAATCCTCCCTGAAAATAACCTAGCGTTGCGCATATCGCCCGACTCTCTACAAGTTTATTTTCGAAGCTTTCGATGCTTATATACAAGTCCTCGTTGAAGGGTTCAGGCACATCATTTATTACATTGATAAACTCAAAAGCTTCTTTGATTTTGTTGCAGACTCTAAATTCTGCTTCATTGACTGGCTGTGGATGGTCACATTGTTCACAAAGATGCATGACTTTCCTCATCAATAAACTCTATGTTCGGTCACTGTTCTTCTTCGGAGCGAAAGCACATCAATTCCTAGTGCTTCTTTCAGTGGTAGTATTCCAAATAATTCCCCAAATGTAAAGTTTTCTGTGCTTAGCGATTGCTCTCTCATGTCGGTCGAGTATTTTTTTCGGTCCTTGGGAGTATAAGCGCACTAGAGGTTTGAAGGAATTTATTTTGTCAAGGAAAGACCTTCAACTGAACTAATGATTTGTCTGTGAGCTACACATTAATAATGGATCAATCACTCGTTCAACAGGTATCAGATAGCATCTGGTACTGGAATTGTCGGTCTAGGCATACGAATCCCCATCAATTTCTGCTGTAGACCTGAAACCAAGTTCGTACAGCAGCTGTATCGTTTCTGTTGCACAAGTATGCAGGATGCCGGTTCCACCAGATTCTTTCCACTCATTGATATTCTTTTCATAATCATCAATCAGAATGTTCGGTATGCCATTAACAGTTGCATAATTTTGTTTGTGGCTGCGTTTGCTCATAAGATGAATTCGCGCAGTATCGGTCAATCCAATGTTTTTTTCCAACCATGCAAGTTTGCCAGGTCCGGAACAAGGATCAGAGTAGGCGAGCGAAGACAAAATGTGGGCATCGTATTCATCCACAAGTTTCCACAATTCCCGAGCACCAGGCAGCCATTCCAGATTGAACCAGAAGTCAGGAACCTGTCTGACGAGTGTCCACAATTGACGTACGGACAGCTGGTCTATAGGGCGGTCGGCATGACTGGATGCTGCGGAAAAGAAGTCGCAGAGCACCCCGTCCATATCGCAATAAATTACGGATTTGACTGAAATCGTCAAGATGTCAACGTCTGGTGGTTTTGATTCCCGATATAATACTATTAGATGAGAATTGGTCTTCAAGATTGCACTATTGTCACCGCAGATCAAAGTCTGGCGCTATCGTCAGTCTGCAGGTGACATCTCAGCCAATTTCTCCTCAGAAGTCAATATCTCAAATGGATGAGATTAGTAAGCGGAAACAGTATGGGAATTGATGAGAGTTAGCTAAAAATCATGATCAATTATATTTAGAATATACATTAATAAAAATATTTAATTAATTGTTATTGTGTTTAAAAAATAATTTAAAAAGATTTATTTATGCAACTAATAAACTCGCCGAAGTAAGAATTGAAGATTGAATTTCATACTCTCTCTGACTTATGGCTTTAGTTGGGCAAATTGCACTTTCAAGGAGGTTGATTGCGATACGTTATAGGCTTCATTTTTGTTAGATAATTTGCAATCTAATTTAGCGAAACTTCAGACTCGAATTGTTCAAATTAACCACAGTACCAATTTTTAGATTTCCTTCAAATTTTAGAGAAGCACTATGAGCACCGTTGTTACCTCACTAAAAGGTGGAATTTACGAAATCACCATGAATCGCCCGAAACAGTTGAACGCGCTGAACTGGGAACTGTTGAATGAGTTAATTGAGGCAATCGGCGTTGCAGAGAACGACTCGAATGTCCGTTGCATCGTGATTCGAGGGGAAGGTCAGCACTTCATGGCTGGCGGTGACATCGTCTTTTTTCACAAACTGCTTGATTGGGATAAGCAGTCTAAAGTTGAAGAGTTCAGCAAACTTGTTTCCACCGTGCATGAATTTGTCGAAAAAATTGCAGCATTGCCAGTACCTGTAATCGCAAGCGTACGCGGAGCGGCGGCTGGGTTTGGCATCAGTCTAGTAGCTGGATGTGACTTGGCAATCGCTTCAACAACTTCATTTTATACGTCTGCCTATAATCTTCTTGGGACTTCTCCCGATGGTGGTAGTACCTACTATCTGTCTCGGTCGGTTGGCGCAAAGAAGGCAATGGAAATTGTATTGACGACGAAACGCTATAGCGCACAAGATGCATTGAAAATGGGCCTGATCAATGAAGTTGTAGAAGACGGGGAATTGGAAAAAGCAACCGCCCAAATTGCCGGTTTGATCGCAAACTCATCGAGAATCGCAGTTCGCAATGCCAAACGAATGGTTAGAAATTCATTTCAAAGCGATCTCACTGGACAGTTGCAGTCTGAACTTGATTGTTTCCTTGAATGCGCAGCATCAGGGGATTTTGCGGAAGGCGTACGAGCTTTCGTTGAGAAAAGAAAACCTGAGTTTGCAGATTGATTGAAAATCCAATTTTCATCATGGAATTGACTGCAGAATTTATGCGTTCGATAAAGTTTTTCTTGAATTTCCACCTATAAAAATGATAAATTAACGTTTCCGGCCATCTGAATTACTCCTTGCCTTGCCAATGCCGGTAGCTTAAGGCTAATATCCGAGAGGAGAAACTAAATGCGTCACTATGAAATCGTTGCTTTGGTACATCCGAACCAAAGCGACCAACTCGAAGAAATTGTTGCCCGCTATCGTAAGATCGTGGAAGAATCTGGCGGCAGTATTCATCGGTACGAAGATTGGGGTCGACGTAAGTTGGCTTATCCCATTCAAAAGCTGTACAAGGCCGGATACTTTCTGATGAACATTGAATGCGAGCCGACGGTAAAAGACGAAATTGAGAATGCGTTTCGATATAACGACTCAATTATTCGAAGCATTGTAATCAGAAAGGACAAGGCGGTTACTGAACAGTCTCCGATCCTGATCAAGCTTCTGAAACAGGAAGCAGAAGATCGAGAAACTGAAGAAAGAGCTGCTGCCGAGTTGGAACGCGCTAGAAAGGAAGAAGCCGAAGCAATGTCTGCAGAGGCGGCCAAAAAATCAGAGGAAACGGTAGAAGATTCATCAAGCAGTAGTGACAGCACCGAATCCCCTGAAGCAGCAGAGACGGTGGAAACAATGGCTAAAAGCACGAGTTCAGAAGACGAAGACACGTCTGAGGAAGCAGAAACTGCGGAAGCGGCTGAAGTCGAAACGAGCGAAGAAGATTCCGGTAGTGGAGAGCACGAAGCACACTCCGAGGAAACAGAAGGTGAAAGTAATGAAGAGGAGAAGGAGAAATGATGAATCGACGCCCCAAACATCGTAAATACTGCCAGTTTACCGCTGCGGGAATCACTGAAGTTGATTACAAGGATTTGGATATGCTGGAAGGATTTATTTCTGAATCTGGTAAGATATATCCTAGTCGAAGCACCGGAACAAAGGCAATTTACCAGCGCCAGTTGGCTCGTGCTGTAAAACGTGCTCGCTATCTGGCACTAATCGGTTACACTGATTCACAGTAATTCGAGAGTAGTCAAATGGAAGTCGTATTGCTTGAAGCAGTAATCAAACTTGGACAACTTGGCGATAAAGTCAATGTGAAAGCTGGCTACGCCCGTAACTATCTAATCCCTCAACGTAAAGCGGTAAGGGCAACTCCAGATGCAATCGCGGAAGTTGAGCAACAACGTACGCAGCTTGTCAAGGAAGAAAAGAAACGCTTGGATGTTGCTCACGCACGAGCAGAAGAAGCTGCGAAATCCCTTACATTCGTGAAGCGGGTGATTGATGATGAAGGGCGGCTGTTTGGCTCGGTTTCTGTTAGTGAAATTATCGAACGCGCAGCCGAAAGTGACACTGAATTACTACGCTCTGAAATTGATATGCCAAGCGGTTCAATCAAGAATACCGGAGAGCACACCATTACCGTCAAAGTGCACCCGGAAGTGAGTTTCGATGTTAGCATTACAGTTGTTGCTGGTGATCAGGAAGTCTCTGTTGAGGAACTGATCGAAGAAGACGTACAGTCTGAAAACTCTGAACTTGCGGATTCAAATGCGGATGATGACGCTAGCGATAGTGACATTGAAGCAGCAGAACAGCCATCAAGTGTGACTGAGGAGAACTCTGACTAAGTGGTCTCGGTCAATCCATATCGTCAGTCAAGGGATGACCTAAATTCATCGGGTAGTTCATCCGATACTCATTCTCTACCCATTCCACCTCACCAGATTCCTGCCGAACAGGCAGTACTGGGTGCAATCATGATGGATAACGAACAGTTCGAAAAAGTTTCGGGCTTGTTATCCGTTGAAGATTTCTATCACCAAAACCACAGATTGATCTATGATGCCATGCTCAATCTGTTTTCTGAACGGCAGAATGTTGATCTGACGACCTTGCCGTATAAGCTCGAAAGAATGGGTGAACTGGAAAATGTCGGTGGTGTCCCATATTTGGCCAGCATTCAACTAGAGACTCCGCATGCCGTCAATACAGAATCCTACGCAAAAATTGTTGTGGACTGCTCATTGCTGCGCCGACTGCTCAAAAGTTCCCAACGCATCCAGCAGATGGTGTACAACCGAGACGATACTGCGGTCGAAAAAGTGCTGAGCGATGCGCAGCAGTTGGTTTATGAATTAGGCAGAGAATTTGATCGAGGTGATGGACTGACCCACGTGAAAGAGTCTGCAAATTCGGCGTTCACTCGAGTTGAAGAACTCTATAACGATCCCAGCCTGAGCAGCATTACCGGAATTTCATCGGGTTTCATAGATCTTGACAAATTAACGTCTGGATTTCAGCGCTCCGATTTGGTCGTCATTGCCGGGCGCCCCTCCATGGGTAAGACCGCGCTTGCGATGAACGTTGCTGAACACGCTGCTATCGATGACAAATTGAAGGTCGCAGTGTTTAGTCTGGAAATGCCTGCAATTCAGTTGACTATGCGCTCGCTGTCTTCTCTGAGCAGCATTAACTCAAAACTCATTCGAGAAGGACGACTAGGAGATGGGCAGGAAGGAGAGCGGAACTGGAAGCAACTTTCGAGTGCCTTGAATATATTGCACGAAGCCCCGATTTATATTGATGCTACCCCTGGAATTTCTCCGCTTGAAATTTCCGCTAGATCAAGGCGTATGAAACGTGAAATCGGTCTCGACCTGATTCTCGTTGACTATTTGCAATTGCTTCAGATGAAAGACAATGAATCCAACCGCGCGACTGAACTGTCAAATATTACGCGAGAGTTGAAGTTCCTGGCCAAGGAGCTTGAAGTTCCAGTTATTGCACTGTCTCAGCTGAATCGAGGCGTCGAACAGCGTCCAAACAAGCGACCGCTCATGTCGGACTTGCGCGAATCCGGTGCGATTGAACAGGATGCCGATTTGATTATTTTCATTTATCGAGACGAAGTGTACAAAAAGGATACAGAGGACTACGGTTTGGCGGAAATCATCGTTGCAAAACATCGAAATGGCGATATCGGCGACGTTACGTTGAGGTTCATGAGAGAGTTCACGCGTTTCGATAATTATTCTCGCAGTACTGATGCGAGTGCTGCTGACATCGATATAGTACCTCAAGAATAGCCATCTCTCTGGGAGTTGAGACCCATGCGAATGTATGGTTCAGTTGATGCACCCGCTTTAAATTCCAACCTTTCTCTAGTTCGCAGATTGTCACCGGCCGCACGTGTTATGGCGGTGGTTAAGGCAAACGGCTATGGTCACGGTATTCTACAGGTTACAAATTCCTTGGAAACAGGTGTAGATGCGTTCGCTGTAGCAACAGTGGATGAAGCTGTAGCTCTCAGAGATGCGGGTATTAAAAAGCCGATCTGCCTGCTGTCTGGCTTCACATCCATTGATCATGTGGAGATTTTGCATGCATTTCGTATTGAGCCCGTTATTTACTGCGAAGAGCAAATTGATATGCTGGAGCGCGCCCAGCCGAGTGGTGTCATTCCGGTTTGGCTGAAAATCAACACTGGTATGAATCGACTGGGATTTGAGTCTCGGAGAACTTCAAAGATTTTTCAGCACATTAATTCCAACCCTATTTTGGAAGTGAGGGGAGCGATGTCTCACTTTGCATGTGCGGATGATCTAGAGTCGGATTTTACTGATCGCCAACTTGAGCGATTCAAGAGTTGTACACAGGGAATCAATGCGGATTTGAGTATCGCGAACTCAGCTGGGATTCTAAAATGGCCAAACAGTAGTCTGAACTGGGTGCGACCTGGCATTATGCTATATGGTGTTTCCCCGTTTCCCGGGATTCCAGCATACGAACTCGGCCTGCAACCAGCGATGAACCTGTATTCAACGATTATTGCTGTCAACCGTCTTCCGAGTGGTGGTAGCGTCGGTTATGGACTTAAATGGACAAGTGAAGCTGAAATCCGAGTTGGAATTGTGGCGTGCGGCTACGGAGACGGCTACTCTCGAAACGCGTCTCCCGGTGCACAGGTTTTGATTGAAGGCCGACGCGCGGATGTAGTTGGAGTGGTATCGATGGATACTCTGGCAGTTGATTTGAGCCAACATCCGCATGTGGGTGTCGGCAGCTCGGTAAAGCTATTTGGGAATGGGCTTCCAGTCGAGGAGGTTGCAACAGCTGCCGGAACCATCCCTTATGAAACTTTAGCTTCGATAAATTCTCGTCCAGTGAAACTGGAATACACCTGACTCAGGCCCGTCAGTCGACTCGAAGCAGTTCGTTTAGTCCTGTCTTGCTTCTAGTCTTCTCATCCACCTGTTTGACGATAACAACACAGTAAAGGCTGTATTTCCTGTCTGAAGATGGAAGATTTCCGGATACGACAACCGAGCCGGACGGCACCTTGCCGTAACTGACTTCTCCAGTCTGGCGGTTGTATATCTTGGTGCTCTGTCCAATATATACGCCCATTGAGATAACCGACCCTTTACCCACGATAACGCCTTCTACAATTTCGCTACGCGCGCCGATAAAACAATCGTCTTCGATGATGGTTGGCGTAGCCTGCAGCGGTTCTAGAACTCCGCCAATACCTGCGCCGCCTGAAAGATGTACATTCTTGCCGATTTGTGCACACGAACCGACCGTTGCCCAAGTGTCAACCATCGTGCCTTCATCAACGTAAGCACCGATATTGACATAACTCGGCATCAACACCACATTGCGTGCAATGTAGCATCCTTGACGCACAGTTGCAGGTGGCACTACGCGATAACCTCCGTCAACGAACTGCTGGCCTGCAAAACCGTCGAACTTTCTCTCCACTTTATCGTAGTAAGTGGCATTCCCATCGCGGATTACTTGATTTTCTTTGATCCGAAAGGACAGCAGAACTGCTTTCTTCACCCATTCATTGACTTGCCATTGGTCGCCAACTTTCTCCGCAACGCGCACGCTTCCCTGATTGAGAGCAAGAATTGTCTGCTGCACCGCGTCTCGTACGCTTGGTGGGCAGTTGGATGGGCTCAGTTCCGAGCGAGTGTCAAATGCGTTACTGATTGTGGATTCTAGATTTTCCATTGAGCTTCCTCTGTGTATACACTTGATTGATTCAAGATTACCTTAAATCCAGAGCCTTACGGATTTCATTCGTAAGGGCTTGCTGGATGGTTTTGTCCGCCAGGCGGTTGCGATCCCTGTCGACAACAAAAAAAACATCTTCTACCCGTGCACCTGTAGTAGTGATTTTCGCAGACAGCAGGCGAATCTTATGATTCAGCAGGGTGCGTACAACGAGATAGAGTAAACCAGGTCGATCTTGAGCGGATATTTCCATCATGGTGTAGTCGCCACCAGAAGAGTGAGAAAATTCAATTCGAGTTGGAAACGAGATATGCCGAGCTACTCGGTTTGGTGCAACTGTACGGGGTGAATGCTCAATGATCCGATTGAGAATTGAATTCTGAACTTCCTCTTCAAACCTGCGCAGACTACTCTCTGTGTGAGCGTCTTGCAAATTGCGAAGCAGTACGACAAACGAAAACGCAGTCAATCCTGTAGGCAGCCGATGTGTTCGTGCTTCCAGCACATTCAAATAACAGCGATCAAGCGCACCGGCAATAATAGTGAACAGATCTTCTGAATGTGCAGACAGTACGAAAGTCTGGATAACATCAATCGATGGATGCGCGCGAAAGCAAACAAGCGGAAGGTTGATTGCATTGATCTGTGCAGATTTTTCGACGTGCCAAGCGATTGTGTTGGCGTCATAACTGAGAAAATAATCATCGTCAAAATATCCCCAGAACTTTTTCGCTGCTTCTTTCAGGGATTGATTCCTGCCAAAATTTGATAGTGAATCGGATTTGATCTCTTCAATTCTGGGTTCCAGTTCTTCATGTGGCAGCGTGTCGGTCAGAAGCGTTCTGGAAGTTGCGAGATACAGATGTTCAAGCATTTTTCCCTTCCAGTCGTTCCACACCGTCGGGCCGGTTCCTCGCATATCTGCAATCGTTAGCAGAAACAGATGGTCGAGGTGTTCCTGATTTCCAACTCGGACGGCAAATTTAGAAATCACCTGCGAGTCATTCAGGTCTTCTCGCTGACTTGTGAAACTCATATAGAGATGATTGCGAACAAGCCACGCAACAAAGTGTGCATCGTAATCACTCATTCCGATTCGTTTGCAGAACCTGTAGCACTGTTGTTCGCCCAGCTCGGAGTGATCTCCTCCCTGTCCCTTTGCAATATCGTGAAATAGGCCGGCAATAAATAGCCGTTCCGGTTTGATTATTCTTGTCACCGCTTCACTGGCAAGAGGATAGGACTTTGCAGTATCGGGCAATGTCAATTGGTGTAGATGATGAACCACATTCAGCAGATGTGCGTCTACCGTATAAACATGAAACAGGTCGTACTGCAACTGTCCGGTAATGCGTCTGAAATCTGGAATCAGCTTGCCGAGAATTCCGGTGTCGTCCATGAGAGATAACGTCTGGGGCAGGCGGCTGGGATTGCTTAGAATACCCAGCAGCATGGATTGGATTGCTGGTTTGCTTCGGACATTGCGATCAATCAGCAGTTTCCTCGAGCGCATTAGCCTGAGCGCTTTTGCCCTGACACCGCGCAGATTCGGGTTGAGCTGAAATATAGTGCATGCTTCAACAAGCATTTCGGGCATGGATTCAATTAGAGCCGGATTGGTGAAATCCAGATACCCATCTACGGTTTGAAATCGGTCGTTCAGGACTTTCGTTTTCTGGCGTTTGGATGCGAGTATCGCTTCGTCAAAGTGTTGCAGGAGCATTTGATTGATGTGTCGAAGCTCCTTTACCGTTCTGAAATAAATTTTCATGAGCTTCTCGACGGCTTTGTTGCTGTCATCATCAAGATAGCCAAATATCTTTGCAAGCTCTAGCTGGTGCGAAAACAGCAGCCGGTCTTCTCTGCGTCCGAGCGTGAGATGCAGTTCGTTGCGCAGTTTCCACAGGTAGTTGCGACCTCGAATCAAGCTTCGATACTCGTCTTCTTTAAGAAAACCGCGCGTCACCAATTCACGCATCCCACGGCTTTCAAAATGGCGCATCGCCACCCAAATAATCGTATGAATGTCGCGCAGTCCGCCAGGTCCTTCCTTGATGTTCGGCTCCAGGTTGTAAACCGTATCGGCATATTTGTGATGTCGCAGTTTCTGTTCTTGAAGTTTGGCTTCAAAAAATTTTCTGGCAGGCCAAATTTTTGTATTTCGCAGCATGGATTCCATCTGTACGAAAAGCTTATTTGACCCTGCGCAATGACGGGCTTCAAGCAAATTGGTCATCACCGTAATATCCGATCGAGATTGCTTAACGCAGTCGCTTAAGGTTCTGACACTATGGCCGACTTCAAAGCCGATGTCCCACAAAAATCGAATCAGTGGTTCAATCTTTCGTTGAACCACTGCATCGTTCCTGTTGTCGAGCAGCAACAGGATGTCAATGTCTGAATAGGGATTGAGTTCTTCCCGACCGTAGCCGCCAACAGCAACCAGACTGATCGAAGAACTATTGGAAAGATCAGACATGAACAGACTCCATACGTCATTTAGAATGGCATTGACCGATTGCACTCGGGCCGTCACGAGGCGCGGTGCAGGCAATCTCTTCAAGTGCATTTGTTTCAATCGTTCGACATCTTCCGCGACACGACGCTGGAATTCTTCGACACTGGATTGAGTGGCGTGTCCAATGGACGCTGATGTTGTCATACCGATACGATTGATGAAAGATTCATCTGCTTAGCAAAAAGTATAAATTGTGAATTGAGATTTCAGGCTCGGGCGTATTTGGGGGATATTGTCAGAATCTCGTAACCCGTATCAGTCACCAAGACGGTATGTTCCCACTGTGCTGACAAACTTCCATCATTAGTTACCACAGTCCAGTGATCTGCTTGCAACCTGGTTTCTTTCTTTCCTGCATTTACCATGGGCTCGACGGTGAATGTCATTCCGGGGACAATTTCCATACCAGTTCCGGGCTTGCCGTAATGAAGAATATGCGGGTCTTCATGAAACACTCGCCCAATGCCGTGACCGCAGTATTCGCGAACGACTGAGTAACCGTTTTTTTCAGCGTGTCTTTGTATCGCGTTGCCGAGGTCGCCGAGTCTCACTCCCGGTTTGATCAGTTCAATGCCTTTCATCATGCATTCATGGCAGATTCGACTGAGCCGTGCGGCACGAATGGAAGGTTTTCCGACCGCGAACATGCGGCTCGTATCGCCGTGGAATTCATCTTTGATAACCGTAATGTCAATGTTAATGATGTCACCGTCTTTCAGTCGCCTGTCGCCGGGTATGCCATGACAGACTACGTTGTTGACCGAGGTACAGATTGATTTGGGAAATCCGCGGTAATTCAGTGGTGCGGGAATCGCGTCAAGAGTGTCCGTAATGTAGTCATGACAGATTGTGTTCAATTCCTCTGTGGTAATTCCAGGCTGAACGTGCGGCTCGATCATGTCCAGTACTTCGGCCGCAAGCCTACCTGAAATTCGCATTTTCTCAATTTCTTCCGGAGTCTTAATACTAACGTATGTCATTACAGAGTCTGCTCATAAATTTACGTAAATTTTGATGCTGTCAATCAGTTGACTTGCCGGGTATTATAGAAAAAGGTGACGAAGCACTCTTGTTCTCGTCGAGATCTCGCCTGCTTTAGTTTGCCAGTGCCAGTAAGTGTTGACCGAGTTCCTCTACAAGGATTCAAGCATCACTGAATTTGAAATAAAAATCAAGAAATAGTAAACTACTGCACTCAATATTTCTCACATGGACTGCTGCAGCCTGTCCGGGTGCCGAATCGGTCGGCAGGCACGCACCATGGTGGTATAACCCGAACAGGAGAATAAACTCATGACTGACCTAACTATGCGCCAGCTGTTGGAAGTTGGCGTGCATTTCGGACACCAAACGCGATTCTGGTGTCCCAAGATGGGGCCTTACATCTACGGCCACAGAAACAAAATCCACATTATCAATCTCGAGCGGACTCTGACAATGTTCAACGAAGCGATGAACTATCTCGGAGCTGTAGCGAGTAAGCGTGGTTCAATTATGTTTGTCGGTACCAAGCGACAGGCCGGTGAAATCATTCGCGAGCAGGCGCAGCGCGCCAATTGCTCGTACGTCTATCATCGCTGGCTCGGCGGAATGCTGACAAATTACAGCACCGTTCGAAAGTCAATAGATCGACTGAACGAACTTGACGAGATTATTCAGTCGGGAAGCATTGCCAGAATGGCTAAGAAAGAAGCGCTGCGAATTGAAAGAGAGCAGTTTCGGCTGGACCGAAACCTCGCCGGCATCCGCGGTATGCGGGGACTTCCCGATGCCCTGTTCATTGTTGATGTCAAGCATGAAAACATTGCTGTTCAAGAGGCGAACAAATTGGGCATTCCAGTGGTGGCGGTTGTGGATACAAACTGCAATCCCGATGGAATTGATTACGTAATTCCAGGCAATGATGATGCCATCAGCGCGATTCGCCTGTACTGTGCGACTGCAGCGGATGCGATTATCGAGGGACATGCAGTTGCCGCGGCAGCGATGCCATTCGGCGAACACGATGACGCGTCGGATGCTGTTGTGCCGGAAGATATTTCGGTGCTGAACGTTACTGGTGCAAGAGCAGCCGTTGCTCCTTCACTGGAAACAGTTTCGCAGGATGAGCCAGAAACAGTACCTGCATCAGAGAAAGTCCCGACACCATCAATGACTGAAACGACTGCGGCGAAGGTTGTCGAAACTGCTGTCGAGCCGGAAGTTGACGAGGTTGCGGTAGAGCCGGAGGCAGCAGAGATTGTTGCTGAGCCAGAGCCTGCGGAAAGCTCGGAAACCGTGCAGGAGCCATCTGATACCAGTGTTGAAGAGGCCGTGGTTGAAGAATCCAGCGACGATTCAGCAGCCGAGGAAGATTAAGTTCGAACACACTGCGTGTTTTGCGCACAATCAACTGAAGTCCGATTGGCCGTAGTTGGCGGACTGGCATGAAGAAATTATCAGCGGAGGAAATGAATTGGAAATATCAGCGATCATGATAAAACAGTTACGGGATCGAACCGGTGCCGGAATCATGGATTGCAAGAAGGTTCTCGTCGAGTGTGATGGAGATCAGGAAAAGGCGATTGAAGTCCTGAGAAAGAAAGGTGCGGAAATGGCGGATGCCCGATCTGGGCGTGCGGCTTCCGAAGGGATTATTGTCTGCCAGCTTTCCGAATCTCGTGACTGTGGCGCTCTGGTCGAAGTCAACTGTGAGACGGATTTTGTTTCGCGCGGTGATGTATTTCGTGATTTCGCTCTGCCGCTGGCAAAGGTTTCGCTGGAAATCGGCGAAGACTGTGATGATGTCAATGTCCTCAGTGCCATGAAATTGGGTGACTCAGGTCAGACCGTTGAGGAAGCGCGGCTTGAGATTTTGTCAAAAATTCGAGAGAACATTTTCATCGGTCATCTGATGGTTTTCAAGGCTGCTGAAGGATCCACAATCGGTAGTTATGTACACCGGGGACGCATGGGCACAATGACAGAAGTCACAGGAGGGACGAACGGGGAGTTGGAAGACGACTTGGCAGTGCACATCGCAGTGAAAAAACCTCAGTGGCTTGATGTGCCTCAAATCCCTAAAGACTTGTTGGACAAGGAACGTGATATATACCTTGGTCAAGCAAGAGAATCCGGAAAACCGGAGCACGTACTGGATCGAATCGTCGAGGGCAAGTTAAAGAAATTCTCGAGTGAGTGTACGTTGCTGAATCAGGAATATTATGAAGATGAAGACAAAACGGTCGGTGCCGTTCTGCAACAATACAATGCTTCGGTTAACAGATTCTGTCTGCTGGAACTAGGAACATAGAATAACTCGGGAAAAGCGGCAGTGATTGATAGCTCCGCAGTACAGCCATATGACAAAGTTTTGATCAAGCTTAGCGGCGAGTTGCTAGGTGGAGATCGCGGTTTGGGTATTGATGCGGATGAAATAGACCGAGTTGCAGGTGAGTTGGCTGGTATTGTAAATGCCGGAATAAAAACGGGAGTCGTGGTTGGCGGCGGAAACTTTTTCAGAGGTGGCCGGGAATCGGGACTATCCATCTCGAAAGTGCGTGGTCATCAGATGGGCATGCTATTTACCATCCCGAATGCGATTGCGCTGGAACAGACGCTCAGGAGCAAAGGTGTGGGGGCTGTGGTGCAGTCTGTTGTTGCAGTGCCTTCGATTGTAGAACAGTACGACGCCACGTCGTTCGCTGATTATTTGGACAACGACTGTATCGTGATCTTTGCTGGCGGCACCGGCAATACGCACTTTACTACTGATACGGCGGCTAGCCTTCGGGCAATTGAAATGGGTGCAGATATCCTTCTCAAAGCGACCAATGTGGACGGAATTTATAGTGCCGACCCCAAAAACGATGCTGCAACTGTCCGCTTTGAGGTGCTCACGCACAATGAAATTTTGGAGAAAAATCTTGCTGTCATGGATGCGACTTCAATCGCGCTTTGCAGAGAACATAATCTCCCGATTCGAGTGTTTGATGGTACTGTGAAGGGTGGTATTGAACGTGCAGGTCTTGGCAGTCAGGAAGGAACCTTGGTAATAAAGGAGTAAATGCTATGATTGACGAGATTGTATCCGACGCGGAAGTGCGGATGAAAAAATCACTTACTTCTCTTCGAACAGAACTCTCCAAGTTGCGCACTGGACGCGCAAGCACAGCTTTGCTTGATCACATTCGGGTGAACTACTACGGCACTTCATCGCCACTCAATCAAGTTGCCACGGTTACTGTTAGTGATGCTCGAACAATTAGCATCAGCCCGTGGGAAAGGTCAATGATACCGGTGATTGAAAAAACAATTATCGAATCTGACCTGGGATTGAATCCGATGAGTGCCAATGAGACAATTCGAGTGCCGATTCCTACCTTGACGGAGGAAAGGCGCCGCGAAATCACTAAAGTTGCGCGGTCTGAAGGTGAAACCTGCAAGATTGCCATTCGAAATATTCGCAGATCCGGCAACAACGACCTCAAAGAATGGCTGAAAGAAAAAGAAATTACTGAAGATGAAGAAAGAACAGGGCAGGCCCTTGTCCAAAAACTGACAGATCGATTTACTTCCGATGTCGATGCAATTGTCGGCGAGAAGGAAGAAGAAATCATGAAAATCTAGCACCTCGACTCGCTGGATTCAAGGATACAAGATACTGATGTGAACTCGGTTGATGTCTGAATTCCGCAAAAGCGTTCCTCAAAGTAAACTTCCAGTCCATGTCGCGATCATTATGGACGGCAATGGTCGATGGGCAAAAGAACGCGGTATCAGTCGTCTGGAAGGGCATCGGCGTGGAGTGGCCAATGTTCGTAGCATGGTCGAAGTCTGCGCCCGAATTGACATCTCCTATCTCACTTTGTTTGCATTTAGCAGCGAAAACTGGAGGCGGCCACGCCAGGAAGTCCAGTGGCTGATGCAACTTCTGTCCGGCGCCTTGGAAAGAGAGGTTCAAGAGCTCCACTCCAATGACATTCGAGTGAATTTCATTGGTGATTTATCCGGATTATCCAATGCTATTCAACGCAAGATTGAGGATGCCATTGAATTGACAGCGGAAAATTCCAAACTGCACCTGACAATTGCACTGAACTATGGTGGCCGATGGGACATGGCTGAGGCCTGCAGGAAAATTGTGCAAATGGCGTCAAATGACGAACTAAACTTGGATGAGCTTTCATCCGAATCCATCCGACAGTGTCTCAGCACAGCAAACATACCAGACCCCGACTTGTTCATTCGAACCGGCGGTGAGAAACGCATGAGCAATTTCATGCTATGGCAGCTCGCCTATACAGAACTATATTTTACCGATGTCCATTGGCCCGATTTCGATGAAAACGAACTCATGCAGGCACTCCAGTCCTACGCGTCAAGAGTTCGACGCTTTGGTGGAATTGTGGCAGAGTTCGAGTGATGAGGAGATCATCATGCTTCGCCAGCGCATCCTGACTGCTGTAATCCTTGTTCCACTGATTCTTGCTGGGCTTTTCTTGCTTCCTCCCAATGGATTTTTCCTGGCACTATTAGCAATCGTTTCAGCCGGTGCATTTGAGTGGTCGAGACTTTGCGGAATTCAGAGCAAACCCGGAATTGCAGTCTTTATGGTTTGTGTCATCGCACTGAGTGTGACTTTCTATCAGTTTCGAGAATACGCTTCTTATATCAATTCATTTGGAGTGTTGACGTGGATGTTCATAGTTTGGTTGTTGCGAGCTTCACGGCTACATAAAAAAATTACCGCTCTCCATATTGCTTGCGCCATATTGATTTTGGCATTTGCAGTGTTTGCGATTGCGGACCTGTTTCGCGGCACTGAGTCAGCGCCATGGTGGCTACTCGGAATATTTGTGATCGTATGCGTTTCTGATATTGCGGCGTATTTCTCGGGCAAGCGGTTCGGAAAAAAGAAACTGGCGCCAAAGATCAGTCCGGGAAAAACCATAGAAGGTGCAGTCGGTGCACTGCTGGCAGTGTTCGCATTGAGCTTGATCAGTGGAACAATGGTTTGGGGCAATGATTATCGTCAGAATCTGGCGTGGGTAGCGGTCTGCTTGATTGTATTTCTATTCTCTATAGTCGGCGACCTGTACATCTCTTTGAACAAGAGAATTGCGGGTGTGAAGGATAGCGGTACACTGCTGCCAGGACATGGAGGAGTTCTGGACCGAATTGACAGTATGCTTTCTGCAGCTCCCGTGTATGCTCTGTGTGTCAAGACTCTGCTTGTGTGAACTGATAGTGTGAAGACTGTAACAATATTAGGTGCGACAGGCAGTGTGGGTCAACAGACACTGGACGTGTTGCGTTCCCATACAGGAGACTTTGATGTGGTCGCTCTGACTGCACGCTCAGCGAGCGATGTGCTAGTTTCGCTATGTGCAGAATTTAATCCAGTGTATGCGGTAGTGGAGAGTGAAGCAGTTTCTGAATTGGAACAAAAATTCAAGCGCAGACAGCTTGAAACAGCAGTGCTTTCGGCACAGGATCAACAGGCAATGTCACCTGTATTCGAGGTTGATATCACCGTTACTGCGGTCACCGGTGCTGCCGGGCTTCGATCAACGTTGCAGGCGGTGCGAACAGGAAATACTGTACTGGTCGTAAACAAAGAACCTGTTGTCATGCTCGGGCCCATTCTTCACCAGGAGGTGCGTCAGCACGGAACGACCATACTGCCGGTGGACAGCGAACACAACGCGATATTCCAGTGCAGCGCAAGTGCAACTGGCAGTCGCTATGAGCCATTTTTTCCGATTCCGGGTCTGCGTCGTATTCTACTGGCCGGAACCGGCGGACCTTTTCTGAAGGCCAACCTGGATTCTTTGAAGAACATCACTCCAGAGCAGGCTGTGGCTCACCCAATCTGGAACATGGGCGCCAAAATATCCGTAGATTCCGCAACGATGATGAACAAGGGTTTGGAGATCATCGAAGCTCGTTGGCTATTTGACACGTCGGCGAGTCAGATTGACGTTGTTGTTCACCCGCAAGGCATTGTGCATTCCATGGTAGAGTTTCTGGATGGTTCGATAATTGCGCAAATGGCTACACCGGATATGCGCATCCCCATAGCCAATGCGATGTTCTGGCCAGAACGAAAAAGAAGCGGTGCAGAATATCTCGACCTATTCAACATCAAAGGGCTGACTTTCGAACCGCCAGACTTTGAGCGTTTTCCTTGCCTGAAACTAGCTCAGGAAGTTTCAATGGCAGGCGGTACGTCTGCTACCGTGATGAATGCCGCGAACGAGGTTGCGGTAAACGCTTTCCTGTCGTCTCGGATAAGTTTCACACAAATCTCGTCGATTGTTCATCACAGCGTTGACACTCTCGGCGACGAGCGAGTTGAAAACATCGAACAGATTGTGGAAATTGATACAATTGCTAGGAAAATTGCGAGTAAATTGTTGAACTAGCAATGAACCATCTCAGCGAGTAAGCTCAAAGTCCGTGGGCGAAATTTTAAATAGCATCATATTTTTTATCATTGCGATTGGAGCACTGATCACTTTCCATGAGTACGGCCATTTCTGGGTGGCTCGAAAGCTGGGCGTCACAGTGCTTCGATTTTCGATTGGATTCGGGCCGACAATCTGGAGTTATACGCGCAAGAATTCGTTGACTGAATTCGTAATCGCAGCGATACCTCTGGGGGGATATGTCAAGATGCTTGATGAGAGCCAAGACAAAGTCAGTGAAGACCTGCTGCCAACTGCGTTCAATCGACAGCCGTTGTACAAGCGATCAGCGATTGTGGCAGCCGGTCCGTTAGCCAATTTTTTACTAGCGGCAATTCTTTATGGATTGGTATTTGCGATTGGTACAGAAGGTATTCGACCGGTAGTAGGCGAAATCATAGAGGACAGCGTAGCACAAAAATCCGGGTTTATGGTTGGTGATGAATTGGTGGCGATTGACGGGCGATCAACCGAAAGTTGGGATCAGCACCATTTCCATGTTCTCAACATGATTGTCAGCCAGGAAGCCATTGAATATGAAGTGCTGACGGACGGACTCAGCCGAACCCTGACAGTTGATTTTGCTGACTTCAAGCAAGTTGATTTGCAGTCCGAATCAGTGGAAAGCATCATAGGCATGTATCCACGCGTTCCGCTGATACAGCCGATCATTGGCGATGTCGTATCTGGATATCCAGCCGAGGCAGCAGGATTGCTGCCTGGCGATAAAATTATCCAAATCAATGGGCAGATGATCGATGATTGGAAGGGTTTGGTGGCAGCGGTCAGCCAGACTGAAGAGTCGATGCTGGTTGTGACATTTTTGAGAGGAAATGAAACTCGGGAAGTTATGATTCAGCCACGCACAATTGTTGTAGATGGAAATGAATACAAGCAGATAGGAATTAAAGTTAATGCTGAAGAGCAATTGAGGAATTCGGACTTGAGTGTGACTGTTCGGTCCGGACCGGTGGAAGCCGTAGCCCGAGGTTTTGAAACCATGTGGTCTACCACCGCTTTGACTGTGAAATTGTTGCTGAGCTTGCTTCAATTTAATCAGTCAGCTGACGCAATTGGCGGCCCGATTGCGATTGCGGAATTTGCTGGGAAAGCGGCGCAGGCAGGCGTTAACAACTACCTTACATTTTTAGCTTTGCTCAGCATCAGTCTGGGCATTTTGAACTTGCTCCCAATTCCCGTACTGGATGGTGGGCACCTGATGTTTCATGTCTACGAAGCGTTGATGGGTTCGCCCCCCACGGAGCGGATGCTCATTTGGGCCAACCAAGTAGGCTTTGCGTTGTTAATTGGACTGATGGGACTGGCGTTCTATAATGACCTATCCCGTATTTTTTGATTCTGCTGTACTTTTTATGAAGAAACTAATTCGTTACTTTGCACTGCTGATTTTGCTTACATGTTCATCAGTGCATGCCATAGAGCCCTTTGTAATAGAAAATATTCGAGTCGAGGGATTGCAAAGAGTCACTGCTGGTGCGGTTTTTGTCGCGTTGCCTGTAAGAGTTGGCGATGAATTGAATGATCAGCATTCAGCAGCTTCGATTCAGGCGCTGTACGCTACCGGCCTGTTCGATGATGTTCAGCTAAGGCGGGAGGGAAACCATCTGGTGATCTCTGTGATCGAGCGCCCGACAATCGCGAGTACGACTTTCTACGGCAATAAAAAGATTAGCGATGAAATCATAGAACAGGCTTTTAATCTTGGTGGCTTGAGTGCGGGCGACATCTACAATCCCGATGATGTCGATAGCTTTATCTCCGAGTTGAGACAAGCTTATGTTGAAGTAGGCCATTTTGCGGTTGAAATCACCACCTCTGTTGAGCCATTGGAGCGCAACCGTGTAAATCTGTCTTTCAGCATTTTTGAAGGCAAGGTCGCGTTGATCAAGGAGATTCGAATTGTTGGAAATGAAAAGGTTTCCGATGATGACATTCGCGACATCATGAAAGTAACGACGAAAAAGACGTTTGGATTTCTAAATCGCAATAATCGCTACAATCGCGAGAAATTGCGTGCAGATCTAGAGAGTATCGTTTCTCACTATCACAATCTAGGCCACCTAAATTTCGAGATTCTTTCTTCCCGATCATTTATAGCGGAGGATCGTCAAAGCATTCTGGTTGTGATTTCAATGTCAGAAGGTTCGCCGTTCAAATTTGGCGAAGTACAGGTTAGAAGTTCTGACGATGTCATTCCACAGGAACGGCTCGACATGCTTGTTGAAGAACGGCCAGGCGATCTGTATTCTTTCGAGCAGGTTAACCAAACCAGATCAAGAATCTCCAGCGAATTCGCCAATCAGGGATTTGCACGTACCCAAGTTGACCCATTGCCTACTATTCATGACGATGAACAGGTGATTGATGTGAACTATGTCGTTAAACCTGGCAAACTGACTTACGTACGAAGGATCACATTTACAGGAAATACCGTCACCGATGATGAAGTTCTTCGTCGTGAAATGCGAATCTACGAAGGTGGTGTCTATTCGGCTCAGCAGATTCAGCAATCGCGCAACCGCTTAGGCAGGTTGGGAATTTTTACAAACGTCGATGTGCGTATAGAGGCTGTTCCGGGCGTTGAAGATCAAATCGAGATTTTTGTGGAAGTTGAGGAAAGTCTGACTGGATCGGTTCTGTTTGGGATTGGTTATAGCGAGGCTGACAAAGCTTTGCTAAGCTTTAATATTTCTCAAAGAAATCTGTTCGGAACCGGCAAACAGATTTCGATCGACACCAATTACAGCAAAATCAATAAGGTATTGTCAGTTGACTACACGAACCCTTACTATACCTTGGACGGCGTATCGCGTGGCTTCAACCTTCAGTATCAAGACACAGATACATCCGAATCGGATACCACTTCAATTTACGATCTAGGGTTGACAGGACTAGGGGTGGACTATCTATTTCCAGTTTCGGAAGAAGGATTGTTTGGCGTGAGTGCGAGTGCCCAGCAATTCAAGTTGAGCGCTATTGGTACTACAGAAGATTACTTTGTCCGAGATTATATTGAAGACAATCCCAAGGGAACTTCGGGAATCATTTTGTTGTCATATCGAAAAGATACTAGAAATAGAGCATTGTTCGCGTCAAGTGGCAGTGATTATTCGCTGTCGACAGAATTCTCAGCAGGAGATTTGGAATACTATATTTTAAGGGCTCGGTACGCGCGTTTCTTCCCTTTAGGCCAATCAACTACGTTAAGATTGAGCAGTCGTCTGGACTACGGCGATGATTCAATGCCTTTCTTCCGAAATTTCTACATGTCGGGCTCCTCTACTATGAGAGGCTTTGACAGTGGTTCGCTCGGGGCGAGGGAAATTTGCTCCACAGGCATGGATGACATGGTGAAATACTTAGCGTGTGATAATTCCCGATCTCTCGGCGGGAATCTGCGGATTCTTGGTCGTGCCGAATTGTATCTGCCGTTTCTTGGCACCAAAGACAGCGACGACAAACGTTTTTCAGTGTTCCTGGATATGGGTAATACTTTCATCAATTCCAATAGTAAATATGCGAAAAGAGGCAGAGATATTGGAGCACACGAAGCCCCCAGCTTCAGCAACCTCCGTGCTTCGAGCGGTCTTGCTTTTGAATGGCTGTCTCCGATTGGTCCATTTGGGATAAGTTTCGGGGTTCCAATCAAAAAGAAAGATGGAGATAGACTGGATCGATTTCAGATAACGCTAGGTTACTTTCAATAATGAAGAATATGAAGATTTTCAAAATTTCTTCATTGTGCATTGTTGGACTCGCAAGCATTCTATTGAGTGCCACGTTGGGTGTTTCAAGCGTAGTCGCACAAGAACAGAATCTGAAAATCGGCTATTTAGACGCCAATATAATTGTTGCGCAGGCACCTCAGGGTATAGCTTCATTTAACGAGATGAAAAAAAAATACGCGGGTCGGGAAAGCGATTTGCGTCAATTGGAATCGGAAATACAGAAAATTAACGAAAAATTGGAAAATCCTGCTAAATTTGAGCTTTTAGGAGAAGAAATCCTCCAACTTCAAGACGAGTCTCGAATAAAGAACCGAGAACTCGAGCGCGGTGTAGCGGAGTTCAATGAAGATTTCAATTGGGAACGTAATCAAGAACTGGAAAAACTACAAAAAACGGTCAGTAATTTGATAAATAGAATGGCGGAAGAGCAAAAATTTGACTTGATTGTACAAAATCCTGTCATTTGGGCGAGCGAAAGGATTAACCTTACGGACGAAGTTCTAGCAGAACTTCAAGTGATGTTCGATGAAAGTGTGAAAAGTGGCCAGTGATAGTGCTCACAAGAAGAAATGGACGTTGTCAGAATTAGCCGTACTTGTCGGTGGATACGCCAAAGGTAATTTATCTAAGACCGTTACGCATGTTGCAGAATTGCAAAACGCCACTTCCGACTCAATCACTCACTGTTCGAATTTAGCTCTTTCCAGATTCTTGAAAACCACTTCGGCGGGGATCGTGATTCTGTCAGAAGGAAAGGAACTGGATTATGAAGGTGATCGTCTTATTGCTGAAAATTCGCGTGTGGCGTTCGCCCTCGTAGCTAAAACGTTACACGAGTTACCGGACCTACTGCCAGGGATTCATGAATCCGCAATCATTGACGATAGTAGCATTGTCGCCAATACCGCTCGTATCGAAACGAATGTTGTGATTGGCAACAGTGTGCGAATCGGTGAACGGGTTGTCATCGGTGCTGGAACCATACTGGCAGATAATGTCTGCGTTGGAGAAGGCACGAAATTGGATTCCAATGTGACTGTTTATTCCGGTTGCACGATTGGCAAAGATTGCAATGTCTCTGCTGGCGTAGTAATTGGCGCTTCGGGGTTCAGTTATGAGTGGGACGGAGAGCGATGGGTGTCTGTCCAGAACATTGGAACGGTGGTAATTGGGGATGAAGTCGATATTGGTGCGTGTACGTCCATTGATAGAGGCTCAATCAGAAATACCTGCATAGGAAATGGAGTCAAAATTGATAACAATGTTCAAATTGGACACAATGTCGAGATTGGGGAGCATTCGATGATTGTCGGCAATGTCGGGATCGCAGGCAGCGTCAAAATCGGCCGACGATGCATTGTAGGTGGTCAATCTGCAATTGCCAGTCATGTCAATGTCGTGGATGACGTTGTCATTCAGGCAGCTAGCTTGGTGACAAAATCTCTCACCGAACCCGGTACCTATTCCAGCAGTCTGCCCGCGAGAAAGGCGAGCGACTGGAAACGTACCTTAGGCAAACTGAACAAGTTGCAGTCATCGAGTTCTTAAATCAACTCGTTACTAGGCTGGCATCATTATGCGTTCGTTCTTAACGTCCAGATAAAATTCGAAACATGCCGTCATTATCCGTAACTGAAATTCGCGAACTTCTGCCACATCGGTATCCAATGCTGATGATTGATCGGGTGCTTGATTATTCCGATGACCGGCTGGTTGCGATCAAAGCCGTCACATCAAACGAACCTGTTTTTCAAGGTCATTTTCCTCACTGGCCGATTTTTCCTGGAGTGTTGATATTGGAGGCTATGGTGCAGGCCTCTGCGGTCATGGCAAGTCTTGCTCTTGGAGCAAAGGCAGATGACAATCGAGTGTACCTGTTCGCAGGAATCGACAAAGCTCGTTTCAAACAGCCGGTGGTTCCAGGAGATTGCATCCAGATCAAGACTCGCTCAGTTCGCAGAATTCGAGACATTTGGAAAACCGCTGCAGAAGCGAAAGTAGATGATGTTGTAGTCTGCAGTGCTGAGTTGTTGTTTACTTTCCAGGAATTGTGAATGATCAACCCAAGGGCAATTGTTGCATCGAATGCAAAGATTGGCCAAAACGTAAAAATTGATGCGTTTGTGATCATTGAGGATGATGTCGAGATCGGGTCGGGTTCCTGGATTGGCAGTCATTCGGTCATTCATAGTCACACCGAAATCGGATCAGGAAACCGAATTCACGAATTCGCTGTTTTAGGTGGAGAGCCTCAATCCTTTCATTATGCTGGCGAATCGACAACGCTGAAGATTGGCGATAACAACATCATACGAGAATTCGTAACGATCAGTCGCGGAACCTCTGCTGGTCGCGAAGTAACGCGAATTGGCGACGACAACATGTTGATGGCCTATTCCCATATTGCCCATGACTGTGAACTTGGCAACAACTGCATTTTTGCAAATGGTTCCAGTCTCGCAGGCCATGTTACGGTAGGAAATTACGCGTTTCTCGGTGGATTCACCATGGTTCATCAGGATTGCAGAATCGGATCTTATTGCATGACCGGTATCAACACAGTGTTGCGTCAGGATGTAGCGCCGTACTTGATGGTTACTGGCAATCCTGCGAAAGTAGTGTCAATCAACACTCGCGGTTTGAAGCGTAATGGATTCAGTTCACAATCAATTTCTGCTCTGAAAAAAGTTTTTAAGTTGTACTTCCGCGACAAAGTCGGTGTTGAAACTCTGCGCAACGAACTGGATGAACGAATGCGGGAAGATGACCATGTAATTGATCTGATCGAATTTCTCGGATGCACCGAACGCGGAGTTGTTCGCAACATCTACAACCAATAGCTATATAGTCCTGCGGTTATCAGTCCGGCTAGACGAATCGTAGTGAAGCTGATTCAAGAAAGCGAAGATGAAACGGATAATTATGGTCGCAGGCGAAGCATCCGGAGACTATCTCGGTGCAAATCTAATTCGTGCGTTGAAAGAACGGAAGCTGGAGTTTGAAGTATCTGGAATCTGTGGGCCAGCGATGATTAAAGAAGGCGCTACCGCATTGCATACTATTGATAGTCTCAACAGTATTGGATTTGACGGGCTATTCGGTCGAATTCGAAAAATTCTTCAGATTCGAAAGCAGTTGATTCGCATGCTTCTTCAGCAAAAGCCGGACATCTATATCGGGATTGACGCGCCAGATTTCAATATTGAAGTTGAAACAAGACTCCGAAGAGCGGGAATTCCCACTGTTCAATATGTAGCGCCGACAATCTGGGCATGGCGCGTCTATCGAATTCACAAAATCAAGCGTGCAGTATCCAGAATTTTAACGATCTATCCATTTGAGAGTCAGCTCTATGAGAAAGCCAGTGTACCCTACACTTACATCGGCCACCCGCTTGCTGACGAAATCTGTCAGAGAAATTCTGCAGATATTAGGAAGAAATTCGGATATTCGGAAACTGATAGAGTGATCGCCATCCTACCTGGTAGCCGCGTTGCGGAAGTCAATCAATTGGCGTCGGTATTTGTTCAGACCGCTTCGAATTTAGCGCAAACTCATCAAGAATTGAAATTTATCACACCGATTGCAAATGACAAAATTCGCACAATCTTTGCAAACATAGTTCAGAAAATTGCACCAGCGATATCTATTCAACTAGTTGATAGGGATTCCCTTGATGTCATGGCGAGCTCGGATGTAGTGTTGCTTGCCTCAGGAACCGCAGCTCTTGAAGCGGCATTGTCCGGTAAGCCGGTAGTGGTTGCGTACCGAGTTTCAATTCCCACTCTGCTAATGCTGAAACTGTTTCAAAAAGTCAAACACTACTGTGTACTGAACCATTTGGGAGATGTTCCCGTTATTCCTGAATTCATGCAAAGCAATTGTACGGTTGATAACCTGGTGCGCGAGGTGTCGAGGCTTCTGAACGACGCAAAGTATCGAGATCATATAATTTCAAAATTTGATGAATTCCACATACAGTTGCGACGTGGCGCAAATGGTAAAGCAGCAGACGAGATCATGAGAATTCTTGAACAGTGAATATCGAAAGAACTGCAGGGGTAGATGAAGCTGGGCGAGGGGCTCTGGCAGGACCAGTAGTTTCCGCAGCAGTCTTGCTTGGACCGGAAACCAAGATCGAAGGGTTGACTGATTCGAAAAAACTGAATCGAGCGACTCGTGAACGACTGGCAACGGAAATCAAGAAAAGATGTGTTTGCTGGTCGATTGGCAGCAGTAGTGTTGAGGAAATTGATCAATTGAATATTCTTCAGTCGACGATGCTTTCAATGAAACGGGCCATTGAGTCATTGAGCGTTCGGCCAAGTAGAGTTCTAATCGACGGCAATCGAATTCCACTGATCAACATTCCAGCACAAGCGATTGTGAAGGGTGATCTTCATGTGGCGGAAATTTCCGCGGCATCGGTGCTCGCCAAAGTTACACGGGACGCAATCATGTTTGAATATGCAGCCAAGTTTCCCGAATATGGATTCGAAAGACATGTAGGATACGGTACTGCCTTGCATCTTGAATCGTTGCGCAACTACGGAGCTACGCCTCTTCACCGAACTACCTTTTCTCCAGTGCGAATAGCAATTGACAGTCGAGAGGGCAGCTGAATTGAGCTTCGTTCACTTGCGTGTACACACGGAATACTCCGTGTCGGACAGCATCATCAAGGTGCGAGATCTAGTGTCACGAGTGGTGGAGTTCGGAATGCCTGCCGTCGGCGTAACGGATATTCACAATGTTTTCAGTGCAGTCAAGGTCTATTCGACGTGTCTGCAAATGGGTGTGAAACCCATAATCGGCGTCGAGGTTCCAATCGAAAACGACGACAACCCTGTGTCACCTCATCACCTTGTATTGCTATGTCAGAACATTGAAGGCTACAGGGCCATGTGTAAGTTGCTGAGTAAAGCGCATGATCAGACGAGGAATGGCGGAGTCCTTCAAGTTAAAAAGAAGTGGCTGACGCCAAGCTCTTGTGCAGGCTTGATCGCTCTTTCCGCTGCACAGCAGGGAAAAATTGGACAAAAACTGATTCACAACAGATTTGACGAAGCTCGCCAGACACTGCAAGAGTATCTGGCAATTTTTCAAGACCGATTCTATTTGGAAATTTCGAGAGTAGGGGGTGAATCTGAGGGTGTATACGGAGACGGCATTGCGGAACTTGCAGAGTCGACAGATACACCTATCGTCGCCACCCATCATCCTCGATTTTTGAATAAGGATGATTTTGGCAAGCATGAAATCAAGGTGTGTATTCAGGACCATACGGTGCTGTCAGATACTCTGCGGCGCAAGAACTTCACTGTTCAGCAGTATTTGTGCTCTTCCGAAGAGATGGCGGAGAAATTTTCTGATATTCCAGCTGCAATCGAAAATTCCGTTGAAATTGCCAAACGTTGCAATCTTCAATTTGAAACGAACAAGTTGCACATGCCAGCCTATCCGCAGACGATAGAGGAACCGAGCATTGACGAGTATCTTGGGAAATTGAGCAGGAAGGGACTTCAAGAACGTCTGGGTGACCGCACTGATGAACGGTATGAGGTTCGTCTTGACGAAGAACTCAACATCATATACGAAACGGACTATGCAGGCTACTTTCTCATCGTAGCGGAAATTATCGATTGGGCCAAGAAGAAAGGAATTCCAGTTGGCCCTGGTCGAGGTTCTGGAGCAGGATCACTTGTTGCCTACTGCCTGAACATCACGACGGTTGACCCGATTGAGCATGATTTAATTTTTGAGCGATTCTTGAATTCTCACCGAGTTTCTCCGCCGGATTTCGATATTGATTTTTGTGTCAATGACAGAGACAACGTAATCGACCATGTTTCGGATACCTATGGAAAAGATCAGGTTGCACAAATTGTCACCTATAACACCATGGCCGCAAGGGCAGCGATCAGAGATGTAGGAAGGGCACTGAAACCGGACTATCTGTTCTATGATGAAATCGCACGGCTAATCCCCCGAGATCTCAATATTACTTTGTCGCAGGCGATGGAGAGAAATTCCGAATTGAGACGTCGTTACGAAAGGGAACCGAGGGTCACGGAGTTGATTGATTCAGCTCAAACCCTGGAAGGTATGATTCGCAATGTCAGCAAACATCCTGGCGGCGTAGTGATTGCACCGTCGAGGATTACAAATTTTTCCGCACTGTTTGCGGACAGCGATGGTGGCAGAGATGTCACTCACTTCGATAAAGATGATCTTGAAGCAATTGGTCTGGTTAAGTTCGATTTTCTAGGCTTGACAACACTGACCACCATTGCCCACACCTTAAAAAACTTGCACGCAAAGCAGATTAAATCGGCACCGAGTTCCGATGAAGCGATTCTGCTGAATGACAAAAAAACTTTCGAATACATCTGTACCGGCAAGACAGTGGGAATCTTCCAACTAGAGTCAAAAGGAATGCAGCGACTGATTGTTTCGATGCAACCAAGCGAATTCAATGATCTTGTTGCTCTGCTGGCATTGTTTCGGCCTGGGCCACTGCAGACTAACATGGATCAGATGTATATTGAAAATAGAAAAAATAAAAAATACAAGCTCTTACACAAAGATTTGAAAGAAATACTTGATCAAACGCATGGTGTCATTCTATATCAGGAACAAGTCATGAAAATTGCCCAGGTCATGTCCGGATATTCGCTCGGGGAAGCGGATATTCTGCGCTGGGCAATGGGAAAGAAGGTTAAGAAGGAAATGCAGTCGCAACGCAAGCGGTTTGTCAAAGGTGCTATGGAAAAAGGTTATGAAGAGAAACTGGCGACTGATGTGTATGACCTGATAGAGAGTTTCGGAGGTTATGGCTTCAATAAATCACATTCAGTTGCTTATGCGATTCTGGCGTACCGCACTGCGTATCTGAAAACACACTTCCGTACCGAGTACTTGGCCGCCTGCATGACGGTGGATATGAGACAAGATACAATCGTAAAGATTTTCAATGACGCGAAAAATCAAGGAATCCGTTTTATTCCTCCCGACATCAACAAGAGTGAATTTGGATTTGCAGCTATTAGTGACAACGAAATTCTGTACGGGCTCGGAGCCTTGAAGCAAATTGGTGCTTCAGTCGTGGAATCCGTTGTAGAGGCAAGAAACCAAGGCGGTGCATTCGTGAATTTACAGGATTTTTGTATGCGCATCAACCTGAATCAAGTTGGCAAAGCGGCGTGTCAGGCTTTAATCAATGCAGGTACTTTCGATTCAATCGATCCCAATCGGGCGCAACTGCTCAAGCATTTGGACAGTGCCTACGGAATGGCGCAACAAAGAGCCGAAGAAATAAATTCCGGACAGATGAGTTTGTTTGGCGATCAAAATGATGTCGAAGAGAGTGTTGTGCTGGAAAATGTCAAACCGTGGTCGCGAGGAGAACTGCTTCGACGGGAGTATGCCATTCTAGGTCTATATGTGAGCGGTCACCCGTTTGAACGATATGAGAACGAGCTGAGCACTTTGGTGACTGCAGGAAGAGTTGTCGAAATTAAAAAGAACACGCCGGAAAGGATGACTATTTGCGGATGGGTTGTAGATTTACAGATAGTCGATGCTAAGAAAGGCGGCAACAATGCCTACTTCGACCTTCAAGATGCCTCCGGGAATTTGTCAGTGGCTGTCTATTCCGAAGTATTTGAGCAATATTCTGATCGGCTGAAGGACAACCAACCAGTTGTTGTAGCGGGTTCAATGGTCAGGTTGAATTCAAACAGCGAAACCAGATTTGTTGCGAAGAGTGTTTATGATTTGGCGTCAATTCGAAAGTCTGCGTTGGCACAAGTCGTTCTTAAGCTCGGACACGGTAAGGTACAATATAGTCAACTACTTAGGGTCAAAGAGGTTGTCGAACTGTGTTCAGGGGGCAAGCATCGGATCCGTGTTGACTATACCTCCGAGTGCGGAACCCAAGCGCGTTATTCATTAGACGACAATTGGCGTATAGAGATAAGTGACGAACTGTTGGACAATTTAAGAAACATTGTTGGTGATGAGTGCATACTCGTGGACTATTCAAGAGTTCAGTTGGAAATTAACTGATTTTGCTGGACCTTGTAAGTAAACCGAATTCGCGCGGGCATGCGGTGGAGTTGAAATAGTGACAGTATTTCTGGATTTTGAAAAATCTGTTGCCGAAATAAATGCCAAGATTGAAGAGCTTCGGCGAGTCAACGACGACTCCGGCGTTGATCTTTCCGATGAAATCTTACGACTGGAGAAAAGGAGCACTAAGCTGACTCAATCCATCTTTTCTTCGCTGACTCCATGGCAGGTTACACAGTTGGCACGGCATCCACTACGCCCCTATACATTGGACTACATAGAAAGAATCTTTACGGATTTCCAGGAAATTCATGGAGATCGGACTTTTGCAGACGATCCCGCGATTGTAGCAGGACTGGCACGATTCAATGGACAGGGTGTAGCAGTAATTGGACACCAAAAGGGAAGAGATACAACTTCCAAACTGACTCGAAATTTTGGCATGCCGAAACCGGAAGGCTACAGGAAAGCTCAGCGCGTAGTCAAGCTTGCTGAACAGTTTGAGCTACCAGTATTTACCTTTATTGATACACCTGGAGCATATCCTGGACTGGAAGCAGAAGCCCGAGGCCAGTGTGAGGCTATCGCGTCAATTTTGTTGACTTCTGTCAAAGCCAGATGTCCAATTATTGCGTCGGTGATTGGGGAAGGTGGTTCAGGTGGAGCGCTTGCCATAGGAATTGCGGATCATGTGTTAATGCTTGAGTATTCAACTTATTCTGTCATTTCACCGGAAGGGTGTGCATCCATTTTATGGAAAGACGCTGGTAAAGCCTCGGACGCAGCAGAGGTAATGGGACTGACATCGCAGACATTGGCGGAGAATGGGCTAATTGATGCAATCGTTACCGAACCTTTGGGCGGTGCTCATCGAGATTACGATGAAGCGGCGAAAAGGTTAAAAGACCAGTTGGAAAGCGGATTCGATGAAGTGTCGGCTCACTCAACTGATCAACTTCTTGCACTTCGTCACAAACGGCTGATGTCGTACGGAGAATTTCAGCCTGTAAGTTGAGTTAGTTTAACAGATGATGACTCAGCGGGGATTAGCATTATTTGAGAACTTCGATCAACTTAGACGTAGTGGATCGGTGTAACGTCTTTAATTTATTCCTTCTCACATTGACAAATCTAGAATCCAGTAACCTGATCGACGTCTTGTCCGATGTTGTGGAGGTAAATGGAGGCACTGCCTTCTTGGTCGCGTATAGCGGCGGTGTGGATTCTTCGGTTTTGTTACATCTGCTGCACAGTGCGATAACCAACGACAGCTTTTCATTGACAGCCCTGCACATTGACCACGGCATTCATCCTCAATCCGGTAACTGGCTGGAACATTGTGCGGAATTCTGTTACTCGCTTGGAGTCAATTTCAAGTCGACTCAGCTAAGCTTATCTCAACAATCCGAGAAAATCAGTGAAGACGATGCTCGAATTGCCCGTTATGCATGGTTGGAAGCGCAAACTGAAAAAGGTGATGTTCTTTTGACTGCACATCATCAGAATGATCAGGCCGAAACTTTTCTACTCAATCTTATGCGCGGATCTGGCGCTAGAGGGCTATCTGCAATTCAGGTATCTAGGAATTTCGGCAAAGGTTTGCTTGTTCGCCCCATGTTGAATATTTCAAGAAGCCAGATTCTAGAGTATGCAGCCGAGCATGAGTTGAGTTATATAGAAGATCCGGCAAATTCAGATTTGCAGCACAATCGCAATTATATGCGTCAAGTAGTCATCCCTTCTCTGGAACAGCGTTGGCCGTCGGCGGTTGAACTGATCAGTCATTCTGCTGCTCTCCTTGTCAAATCACGGAATCTGCAAGCAAGTCTCGCACAAATGGATGCTGAATCCTGTAAATCTGAAGGCACAGGGTTTCTTAGCATTGGATATCAGTTGAATTTAGGTAAATTCCGTCTGCTTGATGAAGCTCGGCAAGTCAACTTGATTCGTTATTGGACGAAATTCCATTCGCTGCGGGAACCCGGCCAGCAGATAATAGATAATTTCCTTGACAAGGTTATTTCCAGGTGCAGCAAATTCATGGAAGTCGGCAGTGATGAATTAGGCTATCGAATCTACCTGTATCAAAATAATCTCTATCTTGCCAGAGCACGATGTTATCCCAACGCCGATCAATCGATTTCATGGAATTTGAAAGATGCGTTGTCACTGGAGTCTCTAGGACTGAAACTCATTCCAATCCATTCCGTTGGAGAAGGGCTAAGTTTTAATCGAATCATGGAAAACCTTTCCATTCGATTTCGAACTGGAGGTGAAAAGATCAAACTTCCGCAGCGTAATCATTCGACCTCACTGAAAAAATTGTATCAAGAGTATTCGATACCTCCTTGGGAGCGCAAAGTGCTGCCGCTTGTCTATTGTGGTGATGACCTGGCCGCCATTGCATCTTGGATGGTGTCAGAGCCGTATCAGGCGAAAGAAAGTGAACACAGTATTTCTTTCGCTATCGAACAAATTCCCGTTATCAAGCGAGCTGAGGGTGCGCCGCCTAATTCAGAGAAATAGGACAATTGAGATCGATACGGTAACCCTGTAAGTCGCATATAATTGCAAGGCATGAATAGACAAGTAGATTGGAAAAGTCAAAATTTGGATTCGCTTTTCTGCCAGGTTGCGAGCTCGACCGCATCATCTATCTAAAAGATGATTCTTCTCATATTCTTTAGTTGGCTAAACTGTTCAAAATCAATCTGAAGTGCCGAAGTTTGTATTTGTAACTGGTGGCGTGGTTTCTTCCCTGGGAAAGGGGATTGCTTCTGCTTCTCTGGCTGCTTTGCTGGAAGCACGCAAGATATCAGTGACACTGATCAAGCTTGATCCCTATATCAACGTTGATCCCGGCACCATGAGCCCCTTTCAGCATGGCGAAGTATTCGTTACTGTAGACGGGGCGGAAACTGATTTAGATCTCGGTCACTATGAACGATTCGTCAATGTACCGATGAAGCAGGTCAACAACTTCACAACCGGCAGAGTCTACGAAAGAGTGATTCGTCGCGAGCGGCGTGGAGATTATCTGGGAAAGACCGTTCAGGTGATTCCTCATATTATTGATGAAATAAAGGCGTGCATCTATGAAGGGACGGGAGATTACGAGGTGGTGTTTGTCGAAATTGGTGGTACCGTCGGAGATATTGAATCGCTGCCGTTTTTGGAGACTATTCGTCAGATGCGCATCGAATTAGGCACAGAAAATACTCTTTTTGTTCATCTTACTCTGGTACCAACGCTGGAGTATGCAGGTGAGATTAAGACCAAACCAACACAGCACTCGGTCAAAGAACTTCGTAGTATCGGTATACAGCCAGACATACTTCTTTGTCGCACGGAAGTCCAGTTGCCGGACTCAGCCAGAAACAAGATTGCGCTGTTTACCAATGTCTCCGAAGACTCGGTAATCTCAGCACTTACGACTGACAACATTTACTCCATACCGCAACTGTTTCATGAACAGGGAGTGGACGGTTTAATCGTAGATCGGCTGAACATTTCTGCAAATTCCATTGATCTTTCCGAGTGGCAGAATGTTGTGGACAGAAGTCAGCATACTTCCGACAACGTAGCCATCGCATTCGTTGGAAAGTACATGGACATTGCAGACTCCTACAAATCATTGGCAGAGGCGATCATACACGCAGGAATGCAAACCCGTACAAAGATTGAAATTATGTACGTTGACGCTGAAAATTTAGAGACGGAAGGTGTTGGGCTACTTTGTGCAGCGGATGCAATTATCGTTCCAGGTGGATTTGGGCAAAGAGGAACCTCTGGCAAGATTAATGCAGTCAAGTATGCTCGATTAAACGGTATCCCCTATCTTGGAATCTGTCTTGGTATGCAGATTGCTATGATCGAATTCGCACGAAATGTACTGAATCTTGAAGGTGCTCATAGCACAGAATTTGATTCAAGCACCCCACATCCCGTTATCGCGCTGGTGTCAGAATGGCGAACTTTGGATGGAGTGCTTGAAACAAGGACCGAAAACGACCAGATGGGAGGCACGTTGCGGCTCGGTGCTCAAAGTGCAACGCTGTCACTGAATTCATTTGTACAAAAAATCTATGGTCAGAGCACAATACAGGAACGCCATCGTCATCGCTATGAATTTAATAATCAATATCGCACACAGTTTGAGAAAGCCGGAATCAAGTTTTCAGGACTGTCCGACGATGACTTGGTCGAAACAGTGGAACTGCCTTCGCACAAATGGTTTGTTGGTTGCCAGTTTCATCCAGAATTTACTTCAACGCCTCGCAAAGGCCATCCCTTGTTCACGAATTTTGTCGAAGCTGCCCGCCAACACAGGCACTCTGTAACGATCCCCAAAAGAGTTACTGTCCATTGAAAATTGCAGGTAGATTAGTCGGTGCGAACAAACCGTTTTTTTTGTTTGCAGGACCTTGCGTGATCGAGTCCGAAGCGTTCGCATTCGATACCGCTGGCGAAGTCAAACGGATATGTGATAGCCTTTCCATTCCTTTCGCCTACAAATCATCGTACGACAAGGCCAACAGGACGTCAATCGATTCATTTCGAGGCCCCGGCGTGGACGAGGGACTGGAAATTCTATCTGCAATCAGGACGAGAATGAATATTCCAGTGCTGACAGATGTCCATGCACCGGCGGAGGCGAAGAAGGCGGCTGATTATATTGACATCATTCAAACCCCGGCCTTTCTGTGTCGTCAAACCGACTTAATTACAACTGCGGCTTCCACCGGTAAAATTGTAAACATCAAGAAAGCTCAGTTTTTGTCTCCGCATGAGATGAAACATGTTGTTGACAAGGCTGTTCGGGCAGGTGGCGAAGACCGTATATTAGTCTGCGAACGCGGGTCAAGTTATGGTTGGAACAATCTTATTGTGGATATGCGATCTCTCGCCATTATGCGAGAAACCGGGTGTCCTGTAGTATTTGATGCAACCCATTCTGTTCAGTTGCCTGGAGGTAGCAATGGTGCATCAGGAGGGCAGCGGGAATTCGTTCCAGCATTGGCGCGCGCAGCTGTCGGATGCGGTATTGCTGGATTGTTTATCGAAACGCATCCTGACCCGGATTCTGCACCGAGCGATGGCCCGAATTCGTGGCCGCTTCAATCGTTGGCTGCGTTACTTGAAGATCTTATGGAAATTGATTTCGTAGTCAAAAATCGAATCAAGATCTTCTGAGTCGAAAATAGCAGAGCCAATGAGTACGGTAACAATTTCACACATACGGGCTCTTGAGATTCTGGATTCCCGAGGAAACCCTACGGTAGAAGCAGAAGTGGTCTTGAGTGATGGTTCCCGCGGCTGGGCGGCAGTGCCGTCAGGTGCATCGACGGGCGTCAGGGAAGCGGTTGAACTGCGCGATGGTGACAAGAGTCGTTTTGCCGGTAAAGGTGTACAGATTGCAGTTTCGAATGTAAACACAAAAATTGCCAAGAAGTTGCGCGGCACGAACCCATTTGATCAACTTGCTATCGACAAGGCAATGATCGATCTGGATGGAACAGACAACAAGAGTCGACTTGGAGCAAATGCCATCCTGTCTGTCTCAATGGCAACTGCACGAGCCGCAGCAAATTCCAGGAATCTTCCCCTGTATCAGTATCTTGGAAACGAAAAATCAATGACCCTGCCGATTCCATATTTCAATATTCTGAACGGTGGTGCGCATGCGAACAACAGCATTGACGTTCAGGAGTTCATGATTGTTCCTTTGGGTGCGTCGAATTTCAGCGAAGGGCTGCAGGCTGGAGTAGAGATTTACCATTCTCTGAGACAATTGCTGAATACGCGAGGCTACAGTACCGCAGTAGGAGATGAAGGGGGATTTGCGCCGAATTTGAACTCAAATCAGCACGCATTGCATATCATTTGCGAGGCAATTGAACAGGCCGGTTTTGTACCGGGCAAGGAGATCGGAATCGCACTTGATGTTGCGAGCTCTGAACTCAGAAAAAATGACCGATATTATCTGGCTTCCGAAGATATCGACTTAACCGCCGATGAACTGACTGACTATCTGGAATCTTGGGTTGATCGCTTTCCCATTATTTCAATTGAAGATGGGATGGCAGAACAGGATTGGGATGGATGGCGCTCGCTAAGCGCCCGACTCGGAAAACGCGTTCAACTAGTAGGCGATGATGTCTTTGTTACCAATCCAGCAATTCTGCGAGAAGGAATCGAACAATCCATTGGCAATGCAATTCTGATCAAACTGAATCAGGTCGGGACTCTGACTGAAACATTGGAGACAGTCCGCATAGCGCAGGCAGCAGGCTACGGCGTCATGATTTCACACAGATCTGGGGAAACAGAAGATTCAGCTATTGCTGATCTGTCAGTAGCAACAGCTGCTAGCCAGATCAAAACCGGTGCTCCTTGCCGTTCCGAGAGAACGGCAAAATATAATCGTTTGCTGCAGATTGAAGCGCAGCTTCGCGGTGGAGCAATTTATCCGCACTGGCAATCTATAGTACGAGGTTGAGCTTTGAGTAGACGAAACAAAAATTTATTCGCATTCATTGTAGTCGCAGCGTTGGCGATCGGATTACAGTATACGTTCTGGTTTGGAAAACATTCAGTTTCAACTCTGAAGGAAACTCGATCGTTAATTGAATTGGAAACTGCCCACAATACAGATATTACGAAAAGAAACAATATTGTGAAAGCGGAAATTATCGATCTGAAAACTGGTGATGAGACAATGGAAGAGCGAGCTAGAATGGAACTGGGACTAGTTAAGGAAGGCGAGACATTCTATCGGATTGTCGAGGCCGAATGAGTCTTCCAATGTCGTACCAAAAGTGGTATCAGCGGTCAACTGAAAATTGATAAATTCTAAACAATCTGACGTGTACCCATCTTGAATATCGAAGAACTGGACCAGCGCGCGGAAGGATACCCAATTGTCAGAGAAAAAGCTGAGAATCAGGAAATCAATGCAGCATTGACTAACAGTTTCTGATTCGGCGGTACAAACGCAAGTCTGATTTCTTCAACGATTTTCCGCATCGCCAGATTCATTCTAAAGCCATCAACAAAGTGCAATCAACTTAGTCGCCTGCAGAGCGCAAAGCGATTTCAATTTGGTTGTTTGCCCTGTGTGAGCTGATAATTTTTGTTATCGTCATTGAACGATTTACACGCCTAACAAATTCCGGATGATCAATAGTTAACTGGGCGTCAGGACTAGTCCGAGGCACAAGCCTCGTTTTCTGACAGTTTAATTCACGTAATTTTGGGAACCATCGTGGTATGGACACGCCACCAGATGATCATTGGTCAAACTCTGTAATTCTGGCCGCAACTTGCGACAGTCCTGCCTCGCTTGAGGACATCGACTTTCAAAAACACAACCGTCAGGAGGATTGAGAGGGGATGGAAGCTCACCTTTTAAGATTGTTCGTGGCCGCACCCGCTCTTCTATTGGGTCTGGGACGGGAACCGAAGAAATTAGCGCCTTGGTATATGGGTGGTGTGGTTGTGTTACTAGTTTACGGGCAGGGGCGACTTCCATTGTCTGACCAACGTACATTACTAGGATTCGCGTGGATATATGCTTGATAATGCTCATATCATGAGCGATTACAATCATCGCCAATCCATATTCTCGTTGCAGATCCTGTAAAAGGTTGACAACCTGAGCTCGAACCGATACATCCAGAGCGGCAACCGGTTCATCACAGATTACCAACTTTGGCTTCAAAATAAGCGCGCGTGCAATCCCGATTCGCTGACATTGTCCGCCGGAAAATTCATGTGGATATCGGTTGGCAAGGTTCGGCAACAAACCGACGCGTTCCATCTGGTTTCTAACTCGTGATTTTACTTCTGAATTGTCTAGTTGAGGTTCGTGCGTGCGCAGCGGTTCAGCTATGATTTGACCGACAGTCATGCGAGGATTCAGGGCTGCGAGAGGATCTTGAAACACCATCGGCATTTCTTTTCGAACTCGACGTCGAGTTTCGAGATCTAGTGTTGCAAGATCAGTACCATTCCATAAAATTCTTCCACTACTGATGGGCGCTGTTCCTACAATTGCTCTGGCTAGTGTTGTTTTTCCGGAACCGCTTTCACCTACAACACCAAGCGTTTCGCGTTCTCTGACTTCTAACGAAACTTGGTTTACTGCTGTAAGTGCCTTAGGCGGTGTCCACGGCCAGTCATTTCGCTCAGAAACTTGGTAGTTAACTGTGAGATTCTCTACTTGAAGCAGTGGATTCATCGCTCAAATGCCTCAACGTTTAAGTGACACGCACGGGTTCGCTCGCCAATTACTTCGATCATTGGACGCAATTCCTTGCAGATAGGCAAACGAAATTTACATCGGGGTTCGAATGGACAACCTTCCAATTTTATTCTTGCATCGAGAGGGTCACCGGGGATAACCACTAGTTTTTCACTGTCACGGTCAAGACGAGGAACCGCTTCAAGCAACGCAACCGTGTAAGGGTGATTAGGTGCTGCAAATATGTCGTCTGTGGGTCCCGATTCCATAATCTGTCCACCATACATAACAATGATTCGGTCACTCATTCCCGCGACAAGGCCGAGGTCGTGAGTGATGATCAGGATTGCCGTTTTGAAGTCCCGTCGAATCTTCTTTAACAATTCAACAATCTGTGCCTGAATAGTAACGTCCAGTGCTGTGGTTGGTTCATCAGCGATCAGAATTCTCGGTCGACATAAAAGAGACATTGCAATCAATATGCGTTGTCTCATTCCCCCTGAACATTCGTGCGGAAACATACTAATACGTTCTTTGGAATCTGGTATTTGGACTGCTTCAAGCATTTCAATACAGACTTCCAACGCTTTCGGTTTTGATAATTTACGGTGATAGGTCAAAACTTCTGTCATCTGTTCCGAAATACGCATGTAAGGATTGAGCGATGTCATTGGATTTTGAAATATCATTGCAATTTGTGTAGCTCGGATTTTGACTAGTTCCGATTCCGATAGGGCCATCAGATTGACCCCATCAAAGAACACCGAACCCTTGGCCTCTGCGTTTCTGGAAAGAAGCCCCATTGTTGCGTAAGCCGTCTGGCTTTTACCTGACCCGCTTTCACCCACGATGGAAAGTATCTCGCCCTCATTAAGTTCAAAACTAACTCCGTTTACGGCGTGAACTGATGTAGTAGTTGTTTTGAAAACGACTTCGAGATCGTGAACCTCAAGTAAACTCATTTACAGTCTGTCCTTCGGGTCAAGTGCGTCACGCATGCCATCTCCCATGAAGAAAAAGCCGAACAATGTGATAGTGAAAAAGAAAAGAGGGAAGCCGAGCTGCCAGAGTGTGCCATACTGCATTTGTGCTGATCCACTACTAATCAGGGCGCCGAGTGAAGTATTTGGTTCCTGTACCCCCAACCCAAGAAAGCTGATGAAGCTTTCATAAAGGATAATATTGGGAATCAACAATGTCGCATAGACAACAACGATGCCCAATAAATTTGGGATGATGTGTCGAAGAATGATACGGATCGGTTGAACGCCGCTTACCACCGCATTTTCTACAAATTCGCGAGTCTTGATGCTAAGTGTCTGACCCCGGACAATTCGCGCCATATCAAGCCACGAAACCAATCCGATTCCGATGAACAGAAGTATGATCGAACGGCCAAAGACAACCAGTAGCAGGATTAGCACGAACATGTATGGAATCGACATTGCGACATCTACGAGCCGCATCATGAAACTGTCGATTCTACCTCCAAAGTAACCTGCGATTGCACCGTACAACGTACCTACAATGACTGCGATAAGAGAACCGATGATTCCAACAATCATGGATACACGCGCACCAAGTGCGGTGCGCGTGAATAGATCACGTCCCAACTCATCGGTACCGAAGAAGTGTACCTTTGAAGGTTGTCCCATGGTTTCGACATTGCCTAGAACACTCCAATCTATTGTTTCCCCAGCCCATCCCGACACGTTAGGACCAAATATGGAAAAAGTTCCTACCAGTATCAGCATGATTAAACTTGCGACTGCCGCGCGATTTTTGGTAAATCGGAGACGAGCATCCTGCCACAATGAACGATGGTCGTCATTCGCAAATGAATTGATAGTTGCAGATTGTAGTCGACGAATGGGAGTCATCAGATTATGAAGCTACAGTGTCTCAATATCGAATTCTTGGATCAATCCAGGCGTAAGCAATATCCACCAATAGATTGAAAAGTACTGTCAAAGTACCTGTCAGAATAGTAATACCCATAATCAGGGAATAATCTCGATTGATTGCGGCATTAACGAAATACTGTCCAATACCTCCCGTTGAAAAGTACATGTCGATTACGACGGAACCTGTGATCAAGCCGACAAAGGTAGGACCGAGATACGATATGACTGGTAGCATCGTCGGCTTCAAGGCATGACGAAACACGATGTGGTACATTGGCAGACCTTTGGACCGCGCTGTGAAAATGAAATCTGCGGTGAGCACTTCCAACATTGACGAACGTGTGATTCTGGCAATTGATGCCATAAAGCTTGTAGAAAGAGCTATCACGGGCATGATGAGATAAGGTAGTTCTCCACCCTGCCAACCGCCACCGGGCAACCAACCGAGCCAGAGCGTAAAAATCAGAACTAATATTGGCGCCATGACAAAATTTGGCAATACTTGGGCACCAATTGAAAATCCGACCGCAAAATAGTCAAGCCAGGAGTTTTGTCGTATTGCCGCAGCAATACCAAGTGCCACACCCACGGTTACGGCGACGACAAAAGATAAAAATCCGTAGGTTAGAGTTACTGGAAATCCCTGCGCAATAATGTCGTTTACCGAACGGTCACGATAAATAAATGACGGGCCGAAATCAAAATGTACGACGATGTTCCAGATATATCGAAAAATTTGTTCATAAAACGGTCGATTCAGTCCGTACATTGCTTCAATGTTAGCCAAAGTCGCCTCCGGCAAAGGACGTTCACCCGAAAACGGACTACCGGGCGCAAGAAACATCACAATGAACGAAAATACGATCAGCGCAAAAATCGTCGGTACAGATACCAGTATCCTACGAAGAATATAGGATGTCATTGATGTGTTGTTCTATTGGTTCTAGTTGTTGACGCGATAGAGATTTTTTGAATACCACAGCTGTTGAACATTGTCATATGGCCAGCCCTTAATTTGAGGCTTGAGCATGAACACGCTGGTGTAGTGATAGATTGGAATCAACGCCATTTCATCGGCGAGGATCAGTTCAACTTTAGAATAGTTATCCTGCGGGTTGCTTAGTGTTTTCGATTCTTTCATAAGACGATCGACTTCCGCATTGGAAAATCGTCCTGAATTTGAAGTGGATACAGTGGTCATAAGGTCGAGAAATGTTGATGCTTCGTTGTAGTCACCACACCAAGCAGAGCGTGCAATATCAAACTGTTGGGTGCGGCGAATATCAAGGTAGGTTTTCCATTCGAAGTTCTGAAGTTCGGTTACCACTCCGAGTTTTTGTTTCCACAATTGTGAGACAACGGTTGCAATTTGCTTGTGTGATTCTGAAGTGTTGTAAATCAATTTGAGTTTCAACGCGTTCCCTGGACCATAACCGGCAGCTTCCATCAACTTTTTTGCTTCAGAATCCAATTCACTTTGTTGCATCTTCGCATAATCGATTTCCGGCATTGTGAAGCCTGCAGTTGCTCGATGAGTGAAACTGTAGGCTGGATACTGTCCGCCTTTGAGAACCAGATTGACAATCAGGTTTCGATCAAGAGCGTAAGACAACGCCTTTCGAACTCTTACATCTTTCAGCGCGGGATTAGTGCTATCGGTATGATTGATGGCATAGTAATAAGTACATAGAATTGGGACTGATGTCGCTTCGTTGGGGTATTTTTCCTTTAAGTTCGGAAATTGCCCTGAGGGTATTCCAGTGTAGTCGAGTTCATCAGCAAAATAACGGGTTAACGCTTGATTTTCGTCATTTACAACCCGCCCGATGACCCTTTCGATTATGGTGACTTCGTTGTTCCAGTAATGGGGATTGCGTTCACGACTGTGAAATTCGTTTGGTACGTGTTCCGTTAATACATAAGCACCATTTGAAACCATATTTTCCGGTTTTGTCCATTTGGCTCCGTGAGTTTCAACCGTTACCTGATGCACGGGGAAGAAAGTTGCATAGGTAGTCATCTCTGGAAAATACGGCAATGGTTGCTCAAGCCTCACTTCAAGTCTAAAGTCGTCCAGTGCTCTGACACCAAGATTCTCAGGTGATTTGTTCCCGGCGATTATATTTGAGGCATTTTTTACCGTCGCGAGTTCGACATACCAGGAATACGGTGATGCTGTTGCAGGGTTGACGGCACGTCGCCAACTATAGACGAAATCGTGAGCAGTTACGGGTTCGCCGTTTGACCATTTAGCGTCTTCGCGCAGTTCAAAAATAAATGTTCGATTAGAGTCAGTAGCTTGAAACTGTTTTGCAACTCCTGGTTCTAGATTGCCTTTGGAGTCTTGATTCAATAGTCCCTCAAAAAGGTCACGCAGAACGTCAAATCCTTCGGAATCTTCATTCAGTTGTGGATCCAATGTAGGAATTTCATCTAATAATCGATAGGTGAATGTTTGAATTTCTGTAAGTTCCTGTCCGTTTTTCAGTATTGGATTTGCGGCATTGGAGTTAGTCGAAAAAGCCACAATCAACGTGAAAACGATTGCCGCAATGACAGTATGCTGTTTCATGTAATTTTCCTGCTCATATATCAGGTATCGAATCAACCCTGTGCTCTGAATTTATCTCTTAGGAGAGCGTATCTTGAATTTGCGAATACTAAAATTGGGGTAATTGCGGCGATGCTTCAAAGCTTACATCAATGAACACGTAAGGAATTTTCAATTATATCTTGACTGGTGACATTTCACCAATAACTGTACAGCTTCGGGTGCACGTTAGTTTGTTATTTCTAATTCAAGAAGCAAGGAATCATTCTCGAATTCAAGAAAATTGACAGGAGGAACTCGAAAAGGAGCATATCGATGCCATCATCGCTTTTCGTTGTTGCACCTTAAGAAACTATTTCGATGATTGCTCAAATTGGTGGGCAACAAAATCAGCGAGTTAGATCGCCGTGAAAGGGGGTTTAAGGAAAAACTTCAGATTAGAGTATTTTATCAGTAATATAACTTAATTATCTAAAGTTATACTTGACGTAAATTGGAACCTAAAATTAGGCATTTTTCTGCGATATGATTTCTGGAATATGGTATGGCAGTTCATCAAGTATTGGTTCTATACGGGTCGTATCTTCCAGTTGCAAGGTATGTTGCTCTAGAAATTTCAATGGAACTGAAAGCAAAAGCTGTTTGTGCTGACTGCTATTGGAGAGAACACTATTAACGACTATTCCAGTTTGATTGCCGGGAACTTCCGGACACTCTACCAGTGTGCCTGAGTCTGCTGATGAATCTGCCGGTGCGATTGCTCGTACCATTCTTCGATTGACCCCACCTCTGTAGTGCAGTCGTGCAACAATTTCCTGGCCCGGGAAACAACCTTTTGAAAAACTAACTGCTCCTATGAGGTCCAAATTGATTGCTTGTGCAACAAATGACTCACTGGTTGCGTGAGAAATCAGCGGAATTCCAGCTTGAATGTCCTGAATAATCCAATCGTTTATGGCGTCAGACTGGCTCAACTCATTTGAATTGGATTGCAATAATGAAGTCGCCCCAAGAATTCCATATCTTGCTGAACCGGCGGGTATGCGTACAACTGAATAATCTTCACTAGTCTGAACGCAGCAGTTTTGCAACGGAATTTCGGATTCAGACGCTGGTAACAGGTTTTCATTGAACGTGCCTGCGAAATTCATCTCTGGCTGGATGGAAATATCTACTTTGTCGCGCAATACAAACATTTTCAAACGTTTGGCAAGCGTTTCCGTAAGATCTTTAGACAAGACTAAGTAGTAGTCATCATTTCTCATTAATACAAGAAAATTCGCGATGACGCGTCCCTTGACATTAAGGTACGCGGCTTGGCACGATTTTTCAGGTGTAACTTCGGACATATCGTTTGTGAATTGTCTTTGGAGAAACGATGTTGCATCTTCGCCTGAAATTCGAACGATTCCTAGATGATGGAGTGGAATCAACTGCATAATCGGTGCAAATCTATAAATTTAACTGATTGTGTGAATGAACAAACAGTATGATATTTAATTTTGATTGGGTTGGCGGCAATTTCCGAGTTCGCTGCCCGGATACGAATCAGAGTACTGTTTAATTTCCATGATGTGAAATGTTATGAACGAAAGAAGTCGGATTGTAGAAATTTCGGTTAAGCGAAATTCGCAAGCAAAGAACGATAATCAACCACTTAAAAAAGAGACAAAATCCACGCCAGAGAACCGTAAACGCCTTGATCCGACTCGATATGGAGATTGGGAAAAGAATGGTCGATGTATCGATTTTTAACCATTCTGCCTTGCGGAAATGGCAGATGGAATCCTATAAATAGAGTAACATTTTAAGTATGAACCCCACGAATCGTCCGGTTTCACCACACCTGCAGATTTACAAGCCGCAACTAACATCTGTATTATCTTTCCTTCACCGGATTAGTGGAGTCATACTCGCGTTCGGAGCTATTCTGGTTGCCGTGTGGTTATCTTCAATTGCCTACAACCAAGAATTGTTCGAAGCGATTTTTGCGTTTCTTTCCGGAGTTCTAGGCCGAACATTTTTGTTTGCATGGACATTGACACTCTTCTACCACTTGTGCAATGGAGTGCGACATTTGTTTTGGGACTCAGGTAGAGGTTTTGAACTGAAACAGGTTTATCTTAGCGGATGGGCTTCAATTTTTGCGACCATTGTGCTGACAGTATTAGTGTGGACCGTTGGATATACGGCCTGTGGATAGACAACCATGAATTACCGATCTCCTCTCGCACGAGTCATTGGACTTGGTTCCGCCAGGGAAGGCTCCGCACACTGGTGGTGGCAACGCCTGACTGCACTGGCACTTGTGCCGCTCACACTGTGGTTTACATTCTCTATGGCTACGTTGACCAGTGAATGCTTTGGTAACGTTTATATGTGGATTGCCTCCCCGATTACCTCTACACTAATGATCGCGTTTGTAGTTTCGCTGTTCTATCATGCACAACTTGGCATGCAGGTAGTGATTGAAGATTATGTTCATCACGAAGCACTGAAGATAATTTCAATTCTGGTGGTCAAATCTCTTTCAGTCATTCTCGTTATTTCGAGTACGATTTCGATTCTACGAGTCGCATTAGGTTAACGTATTCAATGGGCATCAGTTCCTATAAGGTCATTGACCACACCTACGATGTAGTGATTGTTGGTGCTGGCGGCGCCGGTTTAAGAGCAACATTTGGCGCTGCATTCGAAAATCTATCGACCGCCTGCATCACAAAAGTTTTTCCCACTCGCAGCCATACGGTCGCTGCACAAGGTGGAATCAGCGCAGCCTTGGGAAATATGAGCGAAGATGATTGGCGGTGGCACATGTACGACACGGTCAAGGGCTCTGATTGGCTTGGAGACCAGGATGCGATCGAATATATGTGTAGAGAAGCTCCGGATGCGGTCGTCGAGCTCGAACACTATGGAGTGCCATTCTCCAGAACGGAAGACGGACGAATCTACCAGCGTGCCTTTGGCGGGATGACTACACACTTTGGAGAAGGGCAGGCGATGAGAACTTGTGCGGCTGCAGACCGAACCGGACATGCAATTCTGCACACTCTATATCAGCAGGCGTTGAAACACCGAGCTGAATTTTACATTGAATATTTTGCACTGGATTTGCTGATGCACGAGGGAGAATGCCGCGGAGTTTTAGCATGGTGCCTGGAAGATGGTACGCTACATCGGTTTCAGTCGAAAATCGTAATTCTGGCAACCGGAGGATACGGACGAGCCTATTTTTCCTGTACTTCCGCTCACACGTGTACTGGCGATGGAAATGCCATGGCGCTTCGTTCAGGGGTTCCACTGCAAGACATGGAGTTCGTACAGTTTCATCCAACAGGCATCTATGGTTCGGGTTGCCTGATTACTGAAGGTGCCAGAGGTGAGGGCGGTTATTTAACCAATTCTGACGGTGAGCGTTTTATGGAACGCTATGCTCCGAATGCCAAGGATCTCGCTTCACGAGATGTGGTTAGCCGTTCAATGACGATGGAAATTAACGCCGGGCGCGGGGTAGGTGCGGAAGCCGATCATATCTATCTTCATCTTGAACATCTAGGACCTGAAGTTATTCAGGAAAGACTTCCAGGAATTACCGAAACTGCAAAAATATTTGCAGGTGTGGATGCAACCGAGACACCAATTCCGGTCATACCCACAGTACACTACAACATGGGCGGAATTCCGACAAATCATCGAGCGGAAGTGGTTACCCGCAGAAGCGGTGATAACGATTATGTTATTCCGGGATTGATGGCAATTGGGGAAACCGGCTGCGTATCGGTTCATGGTGCAAATCGACTTGGTTCCAATTCCTTGCTGGATCTCGTTGTGTTTGGGCGGGCGGCGGCGCTGCGAGCCAAACAGCTGGTTAAATTGAACGAAGGAAGACGATCACTGCCGAGAAATATCGAAGCAAGAGCGATTGATCATTTCGATCGATTCCGATACAGTTCGGGAGACTCCAGAACCTCAGAAATTCGTTTGCAGATGCAAAGAACGATGCAGAAGCATTGTGCAGTTTTCCGTACCCAGGAACTGCTTGATGAAGGCATAGAGAAAGTGATCGACGTCTGGAACAGTATGGAAGATATCGGTGTTACCGACCGTTCGTTAATCTGGAATACAGACCTTGTGGAAACGCTTGAACTAGATAATCTTGTTCGTCAGGCGCTGACAACGATAGTTGCTGCAGCCAATAGAAAAGAGAGCAGAGGTGCACATGCAAGAGAAGATTATTCCGAGCGGGACGACAACAACTGGATGAAGCATACATTGTCATGGCTCGGTGACAATGGAGAGGTAAATCTGGAATATCGTCCAGTGCATTTGTATACACTGACAGACGACGTTGATTTTGTTGCACCAAAAGCTCGGGTTTATTGAATTTACTGGTACTGGATCGTGGCACAACTCCGTCTCCCGAAGAACTCAACCGTAACACAGGGCAAAAATTTTCCTTTGCCAAAGCCAGCCAGCCGCTCAAGGCTGTTTAAGATTTATCGCTGGAACCCTGAAAACGAAGAATCTCCTAGTCTGGATACATATGAGCTGGATTTGGATGACTGCGGCCGGATGGTGTTGGACGCTCTGATCAAAATAAAGAATGACGTAGATTCAACGCTGACGTTTCGACGATCCTGTAGGGAGGGAATCTGCGGCTCCTGTGCGATGAACATTGATGGCACCAACACGCTTGCATGTATCAAGCCTATTGAAGAAATTAGATCGACGGTGAAGATCTATCCGTTGCCGCATCTACCAGTCGTCAAGGACCTGGTTCCAGACCTCACTCATTTTTATGCTCAGTATGCTTCTATTAAACCGTGGCTGCAAAAGCAGTCACCACCATCTGCGAGTCGGGAGAATTTGCAGTCAGTTGATGAACGTGCGAAACTGGACGGTCTGTACGAATGCATTTTGTGCGCCTGCTGCTCGACCAGCTGTCCGAGTTACTGGTGGAATAGCGATCGATACCTGGGACCTGCAGTTCTGCTGCAGGCATATCGCTGGATTTCAGACAGTCGCGATGAAGCCATCGGCGAGCGTCTTGATGAACTTCAGGACCCGTTTCGCCTTTACCGCTGTCATACCATCATGAACTGCACAAATACGTGTCCGAAGCATCTAAACCCAGGCAAGTCGATTGCCGAAATCAAAAAACTGCTGGCAATACGAAAGTGACGAATGAATTTGTTAGCGACCGCGAAGAAAAGAATCGTGTACTCTGGCGTTGCCGCCAAGGCACTCGAGAGTTGGATTTATTGCTCTACGGGTATGTCGATCAACACTACGAATCGCTGTCTCGTGACGAACGGTCGGAAATGCAGCAACTTCTAGAGCACAATAGCAACCAGCTTAGCGACTGGTTGCTGTATGGAGAGAATTCTAGTGCTGAGTCACTCAAACAGCTAATCACAAAGATCCGCAACCATTACATCTATACAGCCTGATCGAGATTCCATATGCCTGTATCCAACATACCCGACACCCTACAACGGGGTCGATTGCTTCTTGAATTGCCTAAACTGAACAAAGGTACGGCATTTACCCGCGAAGAGCGGGTTGAACTCGGTCTGCTCGGGATGATTCCCTATGGCGAAGAATCACTCGATTCTCAAATCGAGCGAGCCTATCAGGCATATTCCAATAAGGAATCCAATTTAGAAAAACACATTTATCTGCGTCAGTTGCAAGATTTGAACGAAGTGCTGTTCTTTAAACTGATCATCTGCTATGCATCTGAAATGTTACCAGTCCTCTACACACCCACTGTGGGCGATGCGTGCGAGCATTTTTCTGAGATATATCGAAAGCCGCACGGACTTTTCCTGAATTATCCAGAAAGGGAATTCATTGATGACATTCTGTCGAATATTTCCCATGAATCAGTAGAAGTGATTGTCGTAACGGACGGTGAGGCCATTTTGGGAATCGGTGATCAAGGCGTAGGGGGGATGGGTATTCCGATCGGTAAGCTGAGCTTGTATTCCGCACTTGGGGGAATCAATCCCAAAGTTGCACTTCCTATCGTGCTGGACGTCGGTACCAATAATCAACAGTTGCTGAATGACCCGCTTTATGTCGGCTGGAAAAATGAACGAATACGCGGGCAGGAATATGATGATTTCGTCGAACTTGTACTGACTTCAATTCACCGAAAGTGGCCTGATGCCGTCATTCAGTTTGAAGATTTTGGCACCTTGAATTCTCAACGGCTGCTCGACGAGTACATTCAACGCATTTGCTGTTTCAACGATGACATTCAAGGCACTGCCGCGATCACTGTAGGTTGCCTCATTGCCGCTTGCAGAGTGACTGGAATATCACCGAAAGCCTCGACAATTGTGATTGCCGGAGCTGGAGCAGCAGGCAGTGGCATCGCCAAGGGGTGTGTCTCGGCCATGGTGGCTTCCGGACTGGATTATGAAACTGCGCGCCGCAGGATATACATGCTCAATCGAGACGGGCTGATACACAGCGGTTCAAATCGGATGCGTCCGTATCAGAAACCCTTCGTGCGTGAGCTATCAGAACTCACCGATTGGAAAGGCGACTATCAGTTGCTGGATACGGTTCGCAATGTGCGTCCAAATGTGCTGATCGGAGTCAGTGGGCAAAACGGATTTTTCTCTGAGCAAATCGTACGGGAAATGGCGGCTCACGCAGAACGGCCGTGCATATTTCCGCTATCGAATCCCACCTCTAAAATTGAAGCGGTTCCAGAAGACCTGTTACGATGGACCGATGGACGGGCAGTGGTCGCGACTGGCAGTCCCTTCGACCCAGTAAGCTATGGCGGAGTGGAGCATGATATTGCTCAGTGCAATAATGCTTATGCCTTTCCTGGTATTGGACTCGGTTTGATCGCTGTGAAAGCACGCCGAGTGACAGATGAAATGTTTACTGCGGTGGCACACGTCATTGGCAGCGCTCAACCCGATGTTCACACTCCCGGCAGTTCCCTGCTGCCGCCATTGGGTGATGTTCGCTCACTTAGTCGAGAAATTGCCATTGCCGTGGCTAAAATTGCCGTTGAGCAGGGCCTGAGTGGGGTAGCAAACGATAAATCAGTCGAACAGCTGGTAGACGATAAAATATGGAATCCGGGCTATCAGAATGACGTTCAATAGAACGAACCGTCAAGGTTCATCTGAAGATTTTGGCTGCAGAATCGTGTCCGCCGCTTTTCCTCTGCTTGTGTGTGGGTAATCCAGCACGAAGTGCAATCCTCTGCTTTCGTGCCTCTCTAGTGCACAACGTACAATCAATTCCGCGACTTGTACAAGGTTTCTTAGCTCGATTAAATCTCGATTGACTCGAAATTGACTATAAAAATCTCTTACTTCTTCATTTAACATCTTGACCCGCCTTAGTGCGCGAGAAAGACGTTTCTGCGTGCGGACGATGCCGACGTAGTCCCACATAAATCTTCTCAGTTCGTCCCAGTTGTGAGACACCACGATCAGTTCATCGGAATCGGTCACACGGCTTTCATCCCATTCTGGAATTTGGTTGGCTCTAAGGTCTGACTGGGGTCGCTGTTCGCTGATATCGCGAAACGCCGCGTGGGCATACACGATGCACTCCAGCAAAGAGTTGCTGGCCAGTCTGTTAGCGCCATGTAGACCAGTGCTCGCACTCTCACCGATACAGTACAAGCCAGGTAGATCAGTGCGCCCTCTATGGTCTACGATGACTCCACCGCAGGTGTAGTGCGCTGCAGGGACAACGGGTACCGGTTCTTTCGAGATGTCGATGCCGAATTCCAGACATTTCTTGAAGATGTTTGGAAAGTGAGTGTGCAGGAATTCCGGCGACTTCATGGTGATATCGAGGAACACGCAATCAAAGCCTCCGGCTTTCATTTCATGATCGATGGCGCGGGCTACGATGTCACGCGGTGCCAATTCCTGTCGCTCGTCATACTTGTGCATAAAGCTCGTTGAATCAGGCAAGATCAGTTTACCGCCTTCTCCCCGTACCGCTTCTGAAATCAAGAACGACTTCGCATGCGGGTGGTACAAACACGTTGGATGGAATTGCACGAATTCCATATTTGCGACCTTGCAGCCTGCTCGCCATGCCATTGCAATTCCGTCGCCTGTTGATGTATCTGGATTGCTGGTATATAGATAAGACTTGGAAGCTCCTCCGGTGGCCAGAACCACTGCATCAGATATGATCGTGACCACCTGCTCATTTTTCATATCCAAGGCATAGACGCCAAGGCATCGATTGCTCGATGGAAATTTCAGTTTAGTTTTTGTAATTAATTCGATGCCGATGAAATTTTCATAAACGGTTATGTTCTGGTGGGAGCGAATTCTAGCTTCGAGGGTGGATTCCACATTTCTCCCGGTAGCGTCAGCCGAGTGAATTACGCGACGGACACTGTGGCCGCCTTCTTTAGTCAAGTGGAACTCATCCGATTGGCTGGAACCGCGGTTTCGTCGGCTGAACGCAACTCCATTTTCAATTAGCCACTCTATCGATTCAGGACCTTGACTTATGACGAATTCGACTGTTTCACGATCACACAATCCGACACCGGCGTTCAGGGTGTCCTGAACATGTGATTCAAAAGAGTCGTTCAGGTCCCAAACTGCTGCAATTCCTCCCTGAGCATAGTAGCTTGAATTTTCAGCCAGAGCCTCCTTAGTGATGACGACGACCTGAAATCCAGCATTGGCACACTTGAGTGCTGTGGTCAGACCTGAAAGTCCACTGCCGAGTATTGCGATTTGAAATTCTTTGTGCATGGTAAGTAGGAATTCATACAGTTCCAGTCATTCATTAGAATAGTATTGAGAGAATTATATAGATAAGCAAAATTCATTGAAAACAACAGTTTATCGAATGGAGGTAATATGCGAATAAAACTAATGACAAATTACCACGACGGGAAGAGGCACCAATGGTATCTCCGTAATCCATGGGAGCCCTGGTGAATCTGTGCAGAGCGTAGTGTTTGAAATGACAGTCAACACTTAATTGGCCGTAGTGTTTTCCTGCTAAACATATTCTAAATGTACAATTGTCAGAATATGACTCCCCCAATTTATTGGAGCTGCGTAGAATAGAACTTTAACGGGTGTTCGTTGTCTAAATTGAAAGATTGGACATACGGATGCCCACTTGGACAGTGAGGCAATGACGGAAGACAGGACGGCAATTCCAAAAGATGCAACAGAAGAGTTACTCTTGGAATGGGCAAAGGAAGGCCACAACGGTGCTTTTGAAGCACTGGTGACTATCAACATGCAGGATATTGTGAAAGCTGCTAGAAAATTTGTCTATCAATACGGATTGCCTGACAGTGATTATGAAGATGTAGTTCAAATAGTGTTATTAAACGCATGGACAAACATTGGTAGTTTTAGAGGTGAAAGCAAACTTTCTACATGGGCATTCACGATTGCGAGAAATACAGCGCTAAATCTACTGGACAAGCAAAATAGAACACCAGGTGCGAGGCCTAGAGACATTCCAGAGCACGAAATTGGTGACGGAGGATTTCAAGACGAAGGAGAAGGCAAATACCCCCTGCCTCCAGGCCTAACAGACTATGAAGATCCTCAGAGCATATTTGATGGAAAAGTGAAAGTACACGAAATGATGAGCTATATCGACCGTTTACCGGACGAACTACGCATAACGATCAACCTCAGGCAAAGAGATCAGTTGAGTTATCAAGAAATTGCGACACGTACGGAGACCAATGTCAATACGGTAAAAACTCGTATTCACAGGGGTAGAAAATATATAGACAAAATGCGTCAAGAATCGAATTCAAAAAACTTGATCGACTAGAAAAATTTATGACTATAGAACTATCAGCATTGATGGACGGTGAAGTAAGCGCAGAAGAGCATGAGCATCTCCTGAAAAAACTCTGTAACGATAAATCGCTGTTACGCACTTGGGAACAATATCATTTTGTTGATTTTGCTGCTCGCGGGGAGTGTTCGGAATCAGATTTGAGAACGGCGTTTGCAGCTAAAACGCAGGTAATGAGAGCCATTAGTTCTGAATCCGATCGAAGACTCAAACCCAGTACAAAATCTTCTGCTGTTGCAGAATTGATCAAACTAAAAATTTCCTCGTGGCTCGGTGCTATGGGTTTAGGTGCAGCCATCGCTGTTGCTGCAAGTGGCGGATTTATTGTGTATTCCGGTCTATTTGATGAGGTGCTGCCCACGGCACAACTTCAGAAATCCTCAATAACCGTTGCGGCCTCAACCAAATGGACTTCAGACGGTAATGAAGAAATAAGCGATAAAGAAATACAAAAATTGAACGAAAATTTGCTAGCTCATTCTCAGAGTCAGAGCCTAGTTTATGCTGCCAATTTATATGCGCATCTACCTCAACTAGCCTCTCAAGACCCCTAATACTGACTAGCTGATTTGAAAGTCAAAGTGAATCTCTCTTTATCCCCGATCAGTGCTGGTCGCGTCATTAGCCAGTTTGTGACTGCAGTGTTGTTGCTCACATTGCCAGCAATGCCGGCAATTGCACAATCGATGGAACAATTATTTGACCAAATCAATACCTCTGCAAATACAACTAGCTATAAGGGAACGCTCACCTATTCTCATGGTGCACACACCGAAGCAATGCAGGTATTTCGAGCGGTTGACGATCAAGGTTTTCGTGAACGAATTTATGCGCTAACCGGGACTCCATCGGAGATTGTCCGAACTAACAAGGCAGTTTGGTGTTATTTCCCAGATCGAAGAGAAGGTTTCTATAAAGCCACAAATGAGAAACTCTATCGAATTTCAGATTTGCAGTTAGTTCAGGTTGGTGAACTTCGCAAGTACTATTCAATGCAGAATCGCGGGCAAGATCGGATTGCGAACCGTTTGACGAAGCGTGTATTGCTTGCGCCAAAAGACGCGTTTCGTTATGGCCATGAAATGTGGATAGATGAAGAAACAGGATTGCTGCTACGCTCGGACTTGCTAGAAACAGATGCTGGCATTATTGATAGTTACATGTTCGTAGAAATAACCCTAGACGCAGAGATCAGTGATTCTGATCTTCAGCCATCGCTTTCGTCTTCTAACGCTAATTTCGCATGGGGATTTTCATTACCTGATGACAGTCCGATGACAGCAGATGATGAGTTGCGATGGGCAGTCAAGTCTGTTCCAGACGGGTTCAAGAAAGTTAAACATGTACGCAGCACTTCCTATAATTCTATGACGGAACAGATAATTTTCTCGGACAATCTAGCGACGGTTTCTTTGTTCATCCAGAAACAGGACGAAAATGAAAACGGATTTGTGGGATTTAGTAGGCTCGGTTCCGTGAATGCCTATGGGAGAATCATCAATGGCTTTCATGTCATTGTAATGGGGGATGTACCGGCGAAAACAGTCAGCGTGATAGGGAATTCGGTTATTTTCAAACACTAAATTCAATTGTGGATGTAGTTTTTTCGGTTCAATCAATTTACGGCTTCATCATGGGATTTCTCGAAGGTTTGACGTAATTCAACCGCTAGTGGATTCATTGAGTTTGAATTTCAGTTGAATCATTCACCTAACTGATCAACTGAGCTAGCGTCTATCGAAGTGCCTTTTGTTTCAAAACATGCGGCATTGAAATTCAACTGCCTGCTATATAATTCTTTTCAATATTTATCCTCAAGGATGAGGAGAGCGGGACGTGAATGTAGCGAGATAGACTAATCGGCAAAGCGTCAATTTGATACTGAATTTGCAGTAGTTCAGTTTGTAAATCCCCACAAGAGTGAATTCGTATGTTCTCAGAAATTTCCTATGCGTTTGTTCGTAAAATTAGTATCGTTCCTGCGCTATCCGGTCTTTCTAGCATCTGCTGAGCGACAGGAGTTTCTGTTTCTCTTTATTTCAAATTTCTGTGAACCCGTCAGAAGCCAAAGATTGCATTTCGTATGGATTTTGAATTAGTCCTAGCTATCGCTGTATCCGTTACGGGGTTCATTTGGTTAGTGGACATGTTTTGGAGATGGTTCAAGAAAAGGTTTCTCGCAGTCCGGCCTGGTGGTGTAGCGCGACCTGCTCATAAGTGGATTATTGAGTATGCAAGAGCTTTTTTTCCAGTCTTGCTGATTGTATTTGTGTTGCGTTCCTTTGCAGTTGAACCGTTTCGAATTCCTTCCGGTTCAATGCTTCCTACCTTGCAAGTCGGTGATTTCATTCTTGTCAATAAATATCAATATGGTATTCGTCTGCCAGTTGCGAATAAGAAGTTAATTGAAGTCGGCTCTCCAGATTATGGAGATGTGATGGTTTTCAGATTTCCCCATGATGAAAATGTCAATTTCATTAAACGAGTAGTTGGATTGCCTGGTGATTCCGTAGAGTATCGGGACAAGACTATTTCGATAAACGGACAGGAAATCGCACAGGATGTCGTCGGAGAATATTGGATTAACCCTGAATCAAACAGAAAAATTCAGACACAGTTATTCAGTGAATCATTTGGCAGCGAAGAGCAGCACAAAATCTTGATTGATGAAAAGCGAGGGTCTCGAACCCTTGTGTTCAATGTGCCAGAAGACACCTTTTTCGTGCTGGGCGATAATCGTGACTACAGCAATGACAGTCGATTCTGGGGGTTCGTTCCTGAATCGAATATTATCGGCAGAGCATTCTTTATCTGGTTCAGTTGGGATTCGGCTGGCGGTGATGGGGTAAACTGGAGCAGGATTGCCGCCGCCATCGAGTGACATGTGCAATACATGAAACTTTGCTGTGAATTCGGACGCTCAATTTCATTCTAAAGCGCAACGGGTCGGCCGAATTTCTTTGACTCGCACTAATCAGATCTTAGTGGAAAACCATCGCCACAAAAAATTCTCGAAAATCATTCAATATCAATTTCGAAACACTGATTTGCTGGAGCGTGCACTTACCCACAGAAGTGTTGGGCAGCCCCACAATGAGGCGTTGGAATTCTTAGGTGACGCGGTGTTATCCGCAGTTGTTTCCGATTATCTCTTTCAGACACATCCCAATGCAACCGAAGGGGAGCTCACCCTCCAGCGCAGTCGAATCGTAAACAACAATAGTGCGATTTACTACGTGGCTGAAGCCATTACACTCGGCGAATTCGTTATCGCCGGCAGGTCGTTTCCCAAATCGGATCAAAGGGCATGGCGAAACTTGCTCGCAAACTCTACGGAAGCATTAATCGGGGCAATTTATCTTGATGGTGGTATTGATGAAGCTTCGAAATTCTTTCGAGCTCATTTTGTTCCTTTGCTAGGGAAATTCAAATCAAGCTTACAGAAAGATTCAAAGTCCAAGTTGCAGGAGTATCTGCAACACTATTCACAGCCTATTCCTGTTTACGAAACAACTCACATTGAAGGTGTAGAGCATAACCCTCACTTCACCGTATTTTGCCACGTCAGTGGTTTACCTTCGCCTGTTGCAGGTGAAGGTGGAACAGTCAAAGAAGCGGAGCAGAGTGCTGCTGAAAAGGCCTATGAATTACTCTGCCAGCAAAACTCCTGACGAGAATTTCCGCTCTGGAATGGTCGCTCTTGCAGGGCGACCGAATGTAGGCAAATCAACTTTGCTGAATCGCTTGCTCGGACAAAAAGTAAGCATAACATCAAAGAAGGCGAACACTACACGATTTAGAATTTTAGGCGTTCTAAATGATGAGGAATGCCAGTTCGTTTTTATTGATTTGCCAGGATTCAACACAAATTTCAAGCGTCTGGTAGATCACTCGATACACAAGACAGCCTCGGCAGGAATCTCCGGCACTGATCTCGTATTGTTTATCGTAGAGAGCAAGGGTTGGCATTCGCAAGATTCTGCAGTCTGGAGGCGAATTCAGTCGGAAAATATTCCTACGATTGTGGTTATCAGCAAAATAGACAGAATGGAAGATAAGTCTCAGTTATTGCCAATTATGAAAGAATTGACTGAAAATACCGGAGTTACAGAGATTATTCCAATTTCTGCAAAAAAGGGTGAGAATCTCACCGAGTTGAAATCCACGATCAGTCAATTTCTACCTATCGGGCCTCCTTTGTTTCCGCTAGATTATGTTACTGATCGAGACAAAGTTTTTCAGACTGCCGAGTTGGTACGAGAGCAGGTATTTCGTTTTTATGGTGATGAAATTCCCTATGCTTGTGCGGTTCAAATTGAAAAGTATGAATATGAGGGTGAGGTTCTTCACGTACATGCGCTAATTTTGGTCGAATCTAGCTCTCAAAAAAGGATAATCATTGGTTCTGGGGGCGAGAAAGTGAAGAGGATTGGCACCTTGGTGCGTAAAACTCTCGAATCGCAACTAGGTGGACAGGTATATCTGAAGTTGTGGGTTAAAGTGCGCACTCAGTGGACGGACGATCAACACTTGATTTCCAACTTCGGACTGTCTGAGGCGGAATAATTTATGCGCATACACCAAGAAGACAGCTTCGTATTGCGTACTACACCGTTTTCTGAATCAAGCTTGATTGTGGATGTATTTACTCGCAACTATGGGCGAATCAACCTGCTTGCCAAGGGTGCCCGACGTACCAAATCTAGATTTCGCGGTACAATCCGCTCGTTTCAGCTTCTTCAGGCAAGCTGGTCTGGAAAAGGAAGAGTACCAACACTTACTGGTTTGACTAGCAATGCACAATACGTAGAAATTGGTGGTGAGCGTCTGTATTGCAGTTTCTACATGAACGAATTGATTATGCGCCTGCTTCAGGATCGTGACCCGCACCCTGATCTCTTTGACGCTTACTACATCGCACTTGAAAGACTGGCAGAACCATCAAATGAATTCCATTCGCTTCGAATTTTCGAGAAAAATTTGTTGCAAGAGATAGGTTATGCATTAGTCCTCGACACGGAAGCAGATCGAAAGACTCCCTTGAGCAGAAACAAATTCTATGTATATGACTTCAATGCTGGGCCATTACCAGCGAAAAAAGAAGACACGAATGCAGTTACAGGCGAAACTCTGTTTGCGATTGCACAGGAAAAATTTCTATCTAATCGGGTAAAAAGCGAGAGTCGGAATTTGCTTGGTAGAGCCGTGAAAAATTACATTGATGGTAAGGCACTTCACTGTAGAGACGTATACAGTCAAACTGTCCGCGATATCTAACTCGGCTACCGGGCGGTCTATTTTTTCTGTTGTGTGGTAAATCCTGGTGGCAGTTTACCCAATTCGCCCTCTTCAAACAGAAATCCAAGCATGTGCGCTTCAATGAGCTTGTGGGTGTCGGGGTCGCCCGTAGTTAATTGGTTTTCGTTGATGATCGTGACGAGGCGTTCAAGCCACTGCTTCCAGCCTTCACGGGATACGTTATTTAGGATGCGTTCACCAATTTCACCGGGATAAGGCGCTGCATCCAAAGCTTCAGCTTTTTCCTTTAGTACGACACAGTCTACGAGATTTGGCATAAATAGCTTAATTTGAAGTTATTGCTAAAGTTGAATGGTATTGGAATACAGGCTAGTAGTAGACTCTATTATAAATGACTTGAAATTGACTGAATCAGAACGTACATATAACGCTAGAACTGATTTTAAAAAATTCGTGTTCATTTTGTGAGAAATTTAGGGTTGGAAATAATACAATTGAGGTTGTCAGCCAATACTGAGAAGCGGAGTGCACTATGACCAATTTAGACTATAGATCTGAAATTTCAGAACCCGACATTTCTGTAACCGAAGCGGCAGGTTTCAAAATGTCTGAATTAATTCAAAACACGGACGAGAACATCAAAGGAGTTCGCGTCTATGTCACCGGTGGGGGCTGTGGCGGCATGAGTTACGGAATGACGTATGCTGACTCCGAATCAGAATATGATCGAGTTTTGGAAGGCGGGAATTTTCGACTGTTTGCTGATGTCGTGGCATTACAGTATCTTGCAGGTGCTGAAATTGATTATGTTGATGACGGCATTCAGGCAACATTTGTTTTTCACAATGTTTTTCAGTCAGTAGGCGGTACTGGTTCTTGTGGTGGCTGCGGCGCAGCACAAAACTGATATTCAATACTATCCAGGAACACTTCCATTCAAGTATCTGCGAGCCGCGAGACTGTTTTACTAATCGCACCTGCTCACAGTTATCGGGCATCAGTCTATTTGGCTGCGGCCGAACAACATGACATTCCGTTGTTGTTTGTTACCGATGGGTCCTCGGAAATTACCCCTTTGGATCGACCTGGATTTCGAGTAGACTTATCTGACCCAGATTCAGCTGTCAAGTCGATTTGTGATCAGCTGCCGGATTGCAACATTCATGCGGTAATTGCACCAGACGAAAAAATCGTTGAAATCGCTGCAGGCGTATCTGCAACCCTAGGAATTCCACATAATCCTGTTGACGCTCTGCAAATATCCGGCAACAAGTTTCTTGCCAGAAAGACACTTAAAGCTTCCAATCTTCCCGTTCCAGATTTTAGATTGATTAACCTCAATCAAGAATTGAACGAACAAATTGATTCCCTTCGGTTTCCCTGCGTTGCAAAACCTTTGAGTTTATCAGCAAGTCAGGGGGTTATTCGGGCTGATAGTGTCTCCGAATTGATTGAAGCGATTAGTCGCATCAGGGCAATCCTGGCTGTTGAAACACCTCTAGCAGAACATCAGGAAAATTTATTAGTCGAAGAATATGTTCCCGGATCCGAGCATGCGCTGGAAGGCTATCTTGTTGATGGCGGACTGGAAACAATCTGCATATTTGACAAGCCCGATCCGTTGGAAGGACCATATTTTGAAGAAACTTACTACATCACGCCTTCAACACTGGATGAGAATATTCAGCACCAGATCAAACATGTGATTCAAATATCTTGTTTGGCTTATGGTTTAAAGATGGGCCCCGTACATGCAGAAGTCCGAGTGCACGGTGAACAAGTTTGGATACTTGAAGTTGCTGCAAGATCAATCGGTGGTGATTGCGGGCGATTGTTTGAATTGGCTACAAATTCAAGTCTTGAAGAGACAATTCTATGTCGCAGCATGGGAAAGAAACAGGAGACGATTCATTTCAATAGTGCGGCGGGCGTTCTCATGATTCCTGTAACAGAAGATGGAATACTGAGACGAGTGGAAGGAGTAACAGAAGCGCAGTCCATTGAGAATATCTTGGAAGTACGTATTGATGTTCGTGAGAGCAACAAATTGACCCGCTGGCCGGAGGGTGGCAAGTATCCAGGCTTCATCTTTGCTCAAGCTCAGACTCCTGAAATAGTCGAATCTTCATTACGCAAAGCTTATTCTTTGCTAAAATTTGTTTGCCTGCCGGAGTTTCCCGTCTTTGTCGAGCATTCCGATTCTGTATAGCGTGAAGCAAACAGTTCTAGCAGGTTTGTTATGTAAACTCAATTAATTCACGTAACTGCAAACACGATTTTGCTTGACGAGACGCAGAGTCAAAATTATCATTTACGACTTCTCAGTTTTCCCCGGTAGCTCAGCAGGTAGAGCAGGTGGCTGTTAACCATCTTGTCGGCGGTTCGATCCCGTCCCGGGGAGCCATTTTTTCGAGCGCAAACTCTCGCGATTTACGAGTTAACAGAAGACCCCGACGGGGTCTTCTCGTTTGTGGCGTGTTTTTAAGTATTTGCGCAGGCCTACACATCACTCAAGATGGTCAGAATATTGATCACCACGCCATTCGGATCGCTGACGTGGAACCGGCGGATTCCCCAAGGCTCGTCAGTCAACGGATACTTGATCGGATAGCCTCGCGAGACTGCGTTGGCATGAACCCCCCCCCGTCAACGTCGGCAACCTCGATCGACACAGTCATATCCTGATGCTCAATGCCTGATCGGTTTCCGCGAACCAGGCTGATTTGAGCGGTTGGATTGGTCGACGATGCAAGAGTGATGATCCAGTCCATGTCCATGACAACCTGGAAGCCAAGAAACTCCGTGTAGAACGCTCAGCTCTCATTGAGCCGAGCGGACGTAATATTCGGTACTACTCGTTTGATGTTCAATGGGCTCCCTAGTTTCGAAATCTAGTCTGAAGACTTGCAACACTTCAGCTTTGGACATTTTTCAAAAATTCTCGGCTGAGGCGCTTAATACGAAGGTCTTGGCTTAAGCTTTTCGAGTTCTAACTCTACAAATGTATGTTCCTAATGTCAGTAATATTTCTCACTTATAAGCCGTATTGGGTATTCCGGTACCGACATTGCAGCAGACGAACTGAAGCCCGTAATCGGGCCTGTCAACTATGTGAGAATGAGTGTCCCAAACAAAATCTACAACCTCCTCGCAACTGTGTTTAACGACGAAGTCAGCCGTCCGTTTTACTGAAATTCTTTGAAGTTTCAGCTAGCAACTCGGTTTCGCAATCCTTGAATAGCCCGCACGTGTTTGCGGGGTTTTAATCCCCAATAATTTACCTGCAACTTGGGTCTTGAGAATTTGGGCTGTTCCTCCACCAATTGTGAACATCCGTACGTCTCGATACATCCGTTCCAGAGGTTCCTTGTCACCATATCCTCGGGCACCAAACATTTGCAGAGAATCACTGACTACTTTGATCGCTGCTTCGGAAGCGAACATCTTCGCACGTGCCGCAATCATAATGTCAGGGAACGGACTGCCGTTGGGACCACGCGACTTAGCCGCTTCATACAGAAGCAGTCGCGCTGCATGAACATTTGCATCCATCTCGGCGATCATCCACTGGAGGCCCTGAAATTCCGCAAGGGGTCTTCCAAACTGGTGCCGCTTTACCAAATATCGCTTCGCGTGATCCAAAGCACCAGCCGCAACACCCATGGAAATGGTGCCAGCGCCGACTCTCTGGCTGTTGTAAGCATTCATTAAATCGGAAAATCCGCGTCGAAGCCCCGAAGGTGTCTGTAGCATAAACTGCTCATCGACTTCCAAATTCTTGAAATGCAACTCGGTTTCAGGCATTCCACACAATCCAAGCGTGTACTCCCGTCGAGCGACTGTAAAGCCGTCAGGCTCAAATTTGTTCCTTGGGTCGTAGTGAACAATAAATCCCCCGATGCCAAGGTTTTGACCGGACTCGTCAATTACTCTGGCAAAAATCAAATAAAGCTTCGATACTCCACCTCCCGTAATCCAATGCTTGCATCCATTGATGACGTACTTTGTGCCACACTTCATTGCTGTCGTGGACATTTCGGTAGCCGCGCTGCCAGCCTCCGGTTCAGTAATACAGATTGCCGGTTTGTCACCAGCCAACACATAGGGAGCACAATAACTTTTCTGCTTATCAGTCCCGTAGGCCATTATTGCGCTGATGCCGCCCATATTTGATTCGACAACAATACGGGCACTGAGGGTACAGGCCCGAGCAATCTCTTCAATGACCAAAACTGCATCGTAATAAGAAGCCGATTGACCACCAAATTCCTTAGGAATTGTCATCCCCATTAATCCAGCATCGGCTAGATCTTTAACGTTCTCCCAGCAATAGTTACGGGATTTATCCCACTTTGCGGCCTTTGGGGCAAACCGTTCAGCCAATTCCCGTGCAATTGTTCTATATGTTTCAGATTTTCCGGAAAATTCCATGCCTTCACTTTGTATTTGAAGTTTAGCTTAATTCAGGCCAATAACAATTACTTTGGAGACTATATAAATTAGTAGAGAAGAAGGATTGGTGAGCCGGTAAAGATAAAGAAGACATTACGGTTTGTGTACTAGGAATTACGGAAAATCAGACTCGCATAGGCGTAAATTCATCTAGACATGTATCCGCAACGTAGTCATTCACGATCTCATTCGGGCAGACTGCGGATCATAGGGAGCTTGATGTTCAATTTGAACTGGAATTCGTACTTCTTCAACTTCCAGTTCATATTCACCGTTGTATAGAAAGCTATCAGAAACACCTTCTGAATTGCGAACATATCCGTAAGCGATATTTTTGTCTATGGTGTATCCCCATCCAGCACTGGTAGTCCAGCCAACCCGTTCGCCGTTCCTGTAGATGGTTTCTCTTCCAAGCAACGAAACTTGGTCATCGGGTGTTGTAAAACAGGCAAGTCTTCGCTTCAGTTCTTTTTTTCCTTGGTTAATCAAGGTAGTTTGCCCAACAAACGGAACCGCACTATGCAGTCGAACGATTTTACTCATTCCAGCTTCAAGTGGCGTGAAGTCTGGGCCAATATCGGAACCGAGTGCTCGGAATCCCTTTTCCAGACGCAGCGACTCAAGCGCTCGATATCCAACATGATTCAATTCATGTTTTTTTCCGGCAGTGACCAGACCCTGAAAAATTTCAAGCGTATTGTCAACCGGCATATGCAGTTCCCATCCAAGTTCACCAGCAAAAGAAACTCGCAGAGCAATGGCACTGTTGCTGCCAATATTGATCTGTTGGCAGGTTAGAAATGGAAACGCTGAATTCGACATGTCCTGATCTACAACATCTTGGAGAAGTGTTCGTGAATTCGGACCGGAAAGCGATAACGTCGAATATTGCTCTGTAACTTCAATGAGAGTTGCATTTCGTAAGTTATCCTGCATGTTGTTTTTAATGTGAAAGTAGTGATGAGCAGCATAGCCCGTACCCGCCACGATGAGAAATCGATCTTCTGCGAGGCGAGTAACTGTTGCATCACACTCAATTCCACCAGAGTGATTCAGCATTTGTGTATACACAACTGAGCCTGTCGGGCGGTCTACTTGATTTGAGCAGAGGTGCTGCAATATGGCGAGTGCATCCTCTCCTTCCAATAAGAATTTAGCAAAAGAGGACTGATCGATCATGCCCACTGAATTTCGTACCGCCTGATGTTCTTCACCAACCGGAACGAACCAGTTCGGACGTCCAAATGAAGGTGCGTCATTGGGTTCTTGGTTTTGAGCGGCAAACCAGTTGGGACGTTCCCAACCAAGTTTTTCACCAAAGCAGGCGTTCAGCTTTTTTAGATTCTCGTAAAGTGCAGATTTGAATAGAGGCCGCCCGCTGCTATGTTCTTCATGCGGCCAAGCCATTGTGTAGTGTTTTGAGCAAAGTTCTTCTGTTCTCTGCGTCACCCATTCTTGATTGCCATGAACTTTCCCGAAACGTCTTATATCAACTACTCCTAAATCCATCGGGGGAACTCCGACAGAAATCCACTCTGCCAATGCTTTTCCTGCACCTCCTGCACTGGCGATTCCGAATGCATTGAATCCGGTTCCGACGAAAAAGTTTTTAATTTCAGGAGATTCACCCAAGATGAAGTTGCCATCTGGCGTAAAAGATTCCGGTCCGCAAATCATCTGTTTAATATCGGCCGATTCCATTGCCGGGATTCTGCTCAAACCTGCTCGCATGAGCGGCTCGAAATGATCTACGTCAAAATCCAGCAGAGTGAAGAAGAATTTATCCGGAGGCTTCGCAACTTCCCATTTCTGAGAATTCGACTCATACCCTCCGAATATCAGTCCACCAACCTCTTCCTTAAAATAGATCAAGCGATCAGGGTCTCGTATCGTTGGCATATCCGGAACCACTCCTTGAACTGTACCAGTTACGATGTAGTGGTGTTTCATCGGTGTAATTGGCACGTTCACTCCGGCTAGCTGTCCGATATAGCGTGACCAGAGTCCAGCGCAGTCAACGACAACCTCGCAACTGATGTCACCCATACTGGTACTGACACCTTTTATCCTGCCGTTGTTTGTTGAAATGGCTGTTACCGAGCAGCCTTCGATAATACGAATGCCTTTCGATCTTGCCCCCTTCGCGAGCGCTTGTGTTAAGTCAGAAGGATTTGCCTGACCGTCAGTTGGTAAAAATGCCGCCCCAACCACATCTTCAGTATTCAGAACCGGGCAAAGATTCGACACTTCATTCGGACTTAGGAAGTGCATTTCTAGACCGAATGATCGTGCCATCGTCACCTGTCGTTTAATTTCTCGCACTCGTTCTGGATGGCAGGCGAGACGTAATCCTCCGTTCATTTTCCATCCGACTGCTTGGTCAGTGTCCTTTTCTAGTCGATCATACAGCTCCACTGAGTACTTGAGCAATTGAGTGACATTGGCACTGCTTCGCAGTTGTCCGACCAGTCCTGCGGCGTGCCAGGTAGAGCCGTTGGTAAGTGTTCCTTGTTCAAGAACAACGCAGTCGATTTCTCCTATCTGGGCGAGGTGGTAGGCAGTTGATGAACCGATGATTCCTCCCCCAATTATGACGATTTTGCAGTGCTCTGGTACCATGTCAGTATTATTTGTTTGAGCGGTTAGAGTCCCAAAGCTTGCTTTCGGCGACGTGCTGCCGCAGAAATCAAACGATCTGTGATGATTGCGATAAATGCAACGGAAAGCCCAGCAACCAGTCCGCGGCCAGGGTCCGCTTTTGTCAGGGCTATGTAGACTTCTTGCCCGAGGTCACGCGTTCCTACTAGAGCTGTGATAACTAGCATGGAAAGGGCGAACATTACGGTTTGATTCAGTCCCAGCATGATTTCTGGCCACGCAAGTCGGAACTGGACTTTGGTCAACAACTGCAATTTTGTACATCCGGATGTTTTTCCGGCTTCTATAAGCGAAGGAGAGATCTGTTCAATGCCATACAGCGTATAACGAATTGCTGGGGGCAGGGCATACAACACGACTGCCACCATCGCGGAAAATTCACCTACGCGGAACAGCATCACCACAGGCAGGAGATAAACGAAACTTGGCAGTGTTTGCAGCGTATCGATGAATACCAGTACAGATTTTTTAATTTTGGGATAACGAGTAGTGAAGGCTCCAACCGTAATTCCAATCATGGTCGCGATGACGACGGAGATGCCGCACAGGTAGACGGTGATCATCGCTTTTGTCCATTGTCCCGTAATCAGGATGAATCCCGCAAGAGAAACAACCAGCAGAGCCAATTTGGGTCCGCCTAGCTGATAGCCAGCCAAGGCGAGCAACAGAAAAACGCCAGGCCACGGGAGACTCAGCAGAAATAGCTTGACCGGTTTTAGAATATTCAGCAGTACGAATACTTTTACCGCTTCAAGTTGATCGAAGAAATTGATATTAACCCACTTGACGAGATCATTCCAGAATTGTCCCGTTGTGATTTCAAACTGTTCAGGCCACTGGGCGAAAAAAGGAACAACAAAGCTGATTAAAGTCGTCGCTGCCAGCACTAAAATAGCGATTACGAGATTCTTATGGCGGCTGTAAAAGTTTTTGTTGGTCTCAACATGCTGTTTTGGAGCTTGCGCTGCCCAAGCCTGGGAGAGTCTATCCAACACAATCGCAATCAAAGTAATCGCAATACCCGCTTCAAGTCCGTCGCCAATGGCTTGACGTCTCAATGACGCGAGGACATCAAACCCCAGCCCTCCGGCACCAATCATGGATGCAATGATGACCATGTTGAGCGAAAGCATAATGACCTGATTGACGCCGACCATCAAGCCTGGAGTAGCGGAAGGCATAAGTACACGCCAAGTCATCTGCCGCTTGGTGCATCCGGCCATTTTACCGAACTCTTTAATTTCCTCCGGAACCGTGTGCAGTGCGAGAATGGTCACTCGAACCATGGGCGGCATTGCATAAATTACGGTTGCGGTTATGGCGGATACCGGACCGAAGCCAAACAGAAAAAGAACGGGTACCAAATAAGCAAATATTGGAACGGTCTGCATCAAGTCCAGTACTGGAGTGATGGCTCGCTCAAATGATCGGTAACGGTATCCAAGAATGCCGAGTCCAGCACCGAGTAAGATTCCGATTGGAACAGCCACTGCGATGGAAGAGAGGGTGATTGAGGCACTTTCCCAGTGACCGAAAACTGCAAGATAGGCTGTACACAAAAACACCATCAGTCCAAGCGTCCAGTCTCTGATTTGAAACGCCAGCCAGGTAACGACGATGGTCAATCCAAACCAGGATATCGGTGGTGTGTGCCATGAATTTCCATCAGCTAGCGGAACCTTGAATCCAGCCGAGAGCAGAGACTTGATAATCTGATAAGGAATTTCGATTGCTGCGGAGATTGTTCTAGTGAATTCCTTGAATGTCCAGGGAAACAGATATGCTTCGTCGCCTACCAGCCACTTCATAAAACCGGTTACACAGTAGCGAATGCTGGTACAGCTGCCGAGGGCTTCAATTTTCCAGCTCAGTTCCTTTGGAGGTTTAACTGCCCACGGCCACAACTCGCCACCGAGCCAGATTAAGGTTATGATGAATGCTACCAGCAGCCATGCAAGAAACCTGGGATTTGTAAAATTGAATCTTGCTTGTGCCGTAGCGGTTGAATTCATACCTGCGTGCTTTTTCGATTTGTATTCTGGGTCTTTACCAGCACACTCAGTACCGCTTCGCGAGTAATCTGTCCCACTACTTTACCACTTGAATCGATGACATCGAAAGGATGTTCTGAATTAATCACTTCTTCTGCCAAATCTTCGATTTTAGCAGTTTGCAGAATTTGTCCTCCGCTCGGAATATCCGGATTTTTTGCAACCATTACGGACTTTGCGGAAAATACTTTTGCCCGCGCAAGGTCATTCGTAAACTCTTCCACATATCGGTCAGCAGGTTGCAGTACGAGTTCTTCGGGAGTGCCAATCTGGATGATTGATCCGTCTTTCATGATTGCGATCTGGTCAGCTAGGCGTACGGCTTCGTTAAAATCGTGCGTAATGAATACGATTGTCTTGCTCAACATGGACTGAATGCGTAGAAATTCGTCCTGCATTTCTCGACGAATCAGGGGATCAAGTGCGGAAAATGGCTCGTCAAGAAACCAGATTTTCGGTTCCACTGAGAGCGAGCGAGCAATTCCAACTCGTTGCTGCTGTCCGCCTGACAGTTCTCTCGGATAATAGAATTCACGACCCTCCAAACCCACGAGTTCGATAACTTCTCTTGCTCTTTTTTCTCGTTGGCTTCGATCTACGCCTTGAATTTCCAATGGAAATGCAACATTGCCGAGCACAGTCAGGTGCGGCATGAGAGCGAAGTGCTGGAACACCATCCCCATTTTGTGGCGACGAATTTGGATCATTTTCTTTTCAGATTGTTCCAAGAGATTTTCTCCCTCAAACATGATCACCCCTGAGGTCGGTTCAATCAAACGGGAGAGGCATCTCAGCAGGGTGGACTTTCCGGAGCCGGACAATCCCATGATGACAAAGATTTCACCTTCTGCGACAGCGATATTCGCGTCGCGTACCGCTCCAATCAATCCCGCTGATGTAAGGGAATTGTTGTCAATTGGGGTGTTGTCGGAAAAGAAACGATCGGCGCCTTTGCCGAAAATTTTCCAAACATTTGTGCAAGTCAGAATCGACTCGTTGCGGCTCATGACGCTCGAAAGAATTATCTGCAGTTCGGTTTCAGCATTGAAAACGCGCCAGAGCCAACAGTTGGCGCTGGCGCGTTCCTCTGAATTTTTGAAGTTACATTGTCCAGGCTTTCCAGACTGACTCGTTGTTCGCCATCCATTCGGCTACTACATCTTCGACGGATTGGCCTTCAAGATCGACTTTCACAATGAGCGAACTCATCAGATCATTGTCAATGGTGAAATTTCGAATGGCCTGATAGGCTTTCGGCCACTTCTCTTCACCACCGGCCCAACCAACTGCTTTAATCCAGCCTCTTGGCTTGCCGCAGTCATAGGCCATATCTGGATTCACGCCCCAGGATGGATCCTTGTAGCATTCATCAGTGTAGATCGGAAAATCCACCCATTCACCTTCATATTTGGCAGTTGCCCAATGAGGTGCATAAACCCAAGCCAAGATCGGTGCCTGTCGCTGATAGGCAGATTCGATTTCTGCAAACAATGCAGCATCGGTTCCAGCATGTACTACTTCATAGTTCAAGCCCAAAGATTCGGCACGTTCGTCGTCATATCCGCTCCAAGTGACGGGACCGCCAAGATAACGTCCCTTCGGGTTCGTTTCCGGAGTGGAAAATGCTTCTGCACAATCGTTCAACGCTGTCCAATCAGGCAACCCCGGGCATTTTTCTTTCATGTACAAGGGATACCACCATTCTTCAATGGCATCCATTCCGGTTTCACCGAGTTCCACTGTCTTGCCGGTAGCCAGGGATGCTTCCAGGGCATCTTTTCCGGTTGTTTCCCACATTTCTACAGCCACGTGAAGATCCCCGGATTCCAGGCCGACGAATTGCGCAATGTAGTCAGCGGGTACAAACTCGATGTTGTATCCCATAGATTTGAGTACTTCGCCGACCATAGTCGCGGTGATGAATTGCCCGGTCCAATCGTGCCAGGTGATCTTGATCGTATCATCCGATTCCGCTTGCGCGGATGCAATCGGTACATAAGTGAACAGTGCAACAGTGCATGCAAATATTAGATTTCGAAAACATTTCTGCATATAAATTACCTCCTTGTGGTGAATTCAGGTTGCAGGTTACTAGATAGAAGTGAAATTATTCACCTTTCTCAAACATTCACAAAAGACAGATTCCGATTCATTTCAGATTTCTGCTGATTTGTGACTAAAAAACTCATCTTGGATAATACATCCAAACCTTTCGACGATGGACTAGCAAAGTTTACTTGGTTCATTTCATCCTTATACGAACATTCCGCTATAGGCATTCCAGTTCTTCTCGAAGCGTATGCGGTTCATATTCGTGTAGCCTTCGTAGCCCGGATCCTGGTCCGGATACAGCTCAGTCATAGAAGCTGCAACGTTTCCACTATCCAGATCCGAAGTGACTTCCTGAACCATACCCCACATATACTCGCGCAAATTGAGTATGAGTTTGAATGCAATCAGTTGCCGGGAAATGATTTCGTTCAATTTACCGAAATACATTTCAAACAAGGCGGATTCAGAATCCTCGCTCAAGTCGGCATTGCAACTGACCCCAACGAGATCGAAGAGTGGATGCCCGTAGCCGCCGTAGTCCCAATCAATCATCCAGACATTCTCATCGTCATCAAACATGAAATTTTGGGGTACTGTGTCGTTGTGTGTAAAGACAGGACTGAAGTTTTCGATATGGCTTTCAAGCAGGTTGTTGATACCAACAATTTCCGGAAGCAAGTCAACAAGGCGAGAGCCATATTTGTATCCGATTTCAACATAATTGCGTACTACCTGGAATGGCCAGAAGTAGGTGAGGGTGCCGCGAACACTTTCTGAACCGCCATGCAGATTCTTGAGCACTTGGACAATCTTTTCCATGTTGACCGGACTGCCGATGTCATCAGGACGAAGACAACCTCCGGGAATGAAATCAAGAATGGCTAGAGACTGTTCAGAATGTCGTAATCGTGGGCTCACACCGATGTCGGCTGCGGCTTTCATTGATGCCTGGACAGACGTCTGGATAATGCCATGAACTGGAATGTCAGTGCCGATTCTCGCCACCGCACGTTCATCATTATCCGTTACAACAAAACTTCTGTTGCACAATCCTCCAACTAGGGGTTCTACTTGGATCTCGCCATTCCAGCAATCGAGACCCCTCAAGTACTCTTCGATGCGTTCATCGTTCCAATCCGGCAAAAGCATATATTGCATACCTCTCCGTTGAGCAAGTCAGGGTAGACAATTACAGTCTAATTTTAACGGTGTTTTCCAAATAGACCGTGCAGGCGAGCCATTGCCTGCTGCAGTGTTTCCATGTCAGTTGCAAATGAAAGCCTGATATGGCCTGCACCTCCGAATGCACTGCCTGGGACAACCGCCACTTCAGCCTCATTCAGAATATACTCCGACAGTGCTGCATCGGAATCAATGCCATCCAGTGAATCGATGATTTCTCGACAATCAGGAAAAGCGTAGAATGCGCCGTCTCCGGCAAGACAGTTCATTCCGTTGACTTGATTCAGGCTGGAAATGACGAAATCGTGCCGTTTCTTAAACTGTTTCGTCATGTACTGAATCGTATCCTGGGGACCGTTTAGTGCTTCGACAGCAGCTGCCTGTGCAATCGAATTTGGATTTGACGTCGTTTGAGACTGAATTTTTCGCATTGCAGCGGTTAGCGGTTCCGGTGAAGCCGCGAATCCAATGCGCCATCCGGTCATCGCGTAAGCCTTCGACACTCCATTGACGACTACTGTTCGGTCTTTCAGATCAGGGCAGGCATTTACGATGTTGCAGAATGGCTCACCACTCCACAAAATATGTTCGTAAATGTCATCAGTGACGACATAAACATGAGGATTTTCTAACAGAACCTCTGCGAGTTCCTCCAGATCCTGACGTGTGTATGCTATGCCTGTCGGGTTGTTGGGGCTATTGAGCATGAGAAGCTTGGTGTGCGAAGTAATAACCTCTCGCAATTGTTCTGGCTGTAACTTGAAACCCTGTTCTATGGTCGTATTTACTACAACTGGTTTACCGCCTGAAAGCACTGTCATATCAGTGTATGAAACCCAATATGGTGCAACAATGATTACTTCATCATTTTCATTAAGTAGCGCAGTTAATAAATTGATAATACTCTGTTTTGCGCCGTTTGATACGACAATATTTGCTGACGTGTAAGTGAGTTGATTTTCACGTTCGAACTTGTCAACAACTGCATTTTTCAGTTCTGGAGTGCCGTCGGCAGGTGTATACTTTGTCATGCCGTTTCGCATCGCTTCAATGGCGGCCTGCTGAATGTTTTCTGGTGTGGCAAAATCCGGCTCGCCAGCACCGAGTCCTATCACATCACGGCCAGCTGCACGAAGTTCGCGTGCCAGCGTGGACACGGCGATTGTGGCGGATGGTTTTATGGAATTGACTCGATTCGACAGTGGGATGTTGGTCATTTTGTTCTCTCAAGGACAAAAAAACGGATTATGTTCAGTACAAGTATAGCCGAATAACCGCTATTTGAGAGGACACCTTGCGAGAATTCAAACTGGTTTCAGACTACCAACCAGCCGGCGATCAACCCGAAGCAATTAATCAATTACTCGCCGGTGTCAAGGCTGGCAAATCGTTTCAGACTCTGCTTGGGGCAACAGGTAGCGGCAAGACGTTTACTATGGCGAATGTCATCTCTGTAATCGGTTGTCCCACATTGGTTCTTGCCCACAACAAGACTCTTGCAGCGCAACTTTACTCGGAGCTGCGTGACTTTTTCCCAGGTAACGCGGTCGAGTATTTCGTTTCGTATTACGACTATTATCAGCCGGAAGCCTACGTGCCCAGTTCCGATACGTTTATCGAAAAAGATGCCTCCATTAATGATCATATCGACCAGATGAGATTGTCGGCAACCAACGCTCTTCTTCTTCGGAAAGATACCATTATTGTCGCAACGGTGTCCGCCATCTATGGTCTGGGAAATCCAAATGAGTACAACAAGATGATTCTCCATCTTCGCAAGGGTGCAATGGTTGATCAGCGTTCGATATTGCGAACGCTCGCAGAGCTTCAATACACCCGCAATGATGCAGAACTTCGTAGAGGAACATTCAGAGTGAGGGGAGATGTCATTGACATATACCCTGCAGATTCCGACAAGGCCGTGGTACGAGTTGAATTATTCGGTGACGAGATTGATCGCCTGTCGCTATTCGATCCATTGACTGGCGAAGTGCTTGATAAGATTGTACGTTACACAATTTTTCCGAAGTCACATTACGTCACCGCCCAAGACACTGTAGACAAAGCGATTGTTCGAATTAAAGAAGAACTTGAGGACAGACTTAAAGAGTTGTATGCGGACAATAAGCTTGTCGAAGCCCAGCGATTGACGCAAAGAACTCAGTATGACATCGAAATGATGAAAGAACTTGGATACTGTTCTGGAATTGAAAACTACTCACTGCATCTGTCCGAACGAAAACCTGGCGATGCTCCGGCTACCCTGCTTGACTATTTGCCTCGAAAGTCTTTGGTTTTTATAGACGAAAGTCACGCCACTATTCCACAACTGAGAGCCATGTATCGTGGTGATCGGTCTCGTAAAGAAACCTTGGTAAACTTTGGATTTCGCTTGCCATCTGCCTTGGACAATCGCCCTTTGCGCTTTGATGAATTTGAAAGCAAGGTGTCCCAGATCATCTTCATGTCTGCGACTCCTGGACCTTATGAAGAAGAAAAGTCTCCTGAATTTGTAGATCAAGTCGTTCGCCCCACGGGTTTGGTTGACCCAATAGTTGAAATTCGTGGCGCACAGACGCAGGTTGATGATTTGCTATCTGAAATTCAGAAACGCGCACTAGTCAGCGAAAGGGTGCTTGTGACAACGCTTACTAAGAGAATGGCAGAAGACCTGACCGACTATCTAAGCGATCATTCTGTACGTGTACGATACCTTCACTCGGATATTGAAACGGTTGAGCGAGTAGAGATAATTCGCGATCTTAGAGCCGGAGTGTTCGATGTGCTTGTGGGTATCAATCTCCTGCGGGAAGGGTTGGACATTCCGGAGGTTTCGTTGGTCGCCATTCTGGATGCAGACAAGCAGGGGTTTCTTCGATCTGCACGATCCCTCATTCAAACAATTGGCCGGACTGCAAGAAATATCAACGGTAGAGCGATACTCTATGCCGACGAAGTCACTGATTCCATGCGACAGGCGATGTACGAGACCAATAGAAGAAGAGAGAAACAGAGTCAATACAACGTGATAAACGACATATCTCCAGTAAGTATTGAAAAAGATGTTAAAGAAATTATTGATGGTGTGCAGTGGCGTGGGAGTGGCAAATCCCGTCGACTTCGCGGTCATCCGGAACCGCTTGACCAGACAGTAGAAGCAATCGAACTTGATCTGCAAAATCCAACTCAAGTTTCACGTGAGCTCAGAAAGCTGGAAAGAAAAATGAACACCTTTGCTGCGAATTTAGAGTTTGAGCAAGCGGCCAGAGTACGAGATCAAATCAAGGAATTGAAGGAAGTCGTATTCCTGTCATCAACCAATTGACTTAAATTCCAGAACAAATCACGGCAATTGTTCTGAAGATCACAAAATCACCCGAACTCGTAAATACCGGTCAGGAGTTGTTACTACTTCCTGTTGCGAAGTAAAACGATACGATTACTGTTGGTGCCAAGACTATTGTTGACAATACCCCAGCAATTGGATGTTTTGGTGAATTCCTGTTGATTGATCATGATGCCGAGAATTTCAAATGGTAGGTGTTCAACTGCCGCTACAACAATTTCTTCCAGACGAACAGTGCTTTTCAGCACTTCTCCTACTTCAAAAGCAATGTACCCACCATTTCGAGTAACTCGAGACAGTTCAGACAAAGTTCTTGAAACAAATTCCTGCCAATCTGCAATCGTCTTGATCTGTGAAATTTGGACCGATTTTGGATCGATTCCCAGAAACCAGCAACGCAGCCAATTGTCTGAATCGTACTGAACAATGTGAAGAAAGGGCGGGGAAGTGACAGTCAAGTCTACAGAGCTATCTGGAATCTGATGTGTATTGTGAGATTGTTCTGTCAGAAATAGGTATTCGACAGCACTAGGAAGATTTTGAGAAAGTAACCTCTTCGATTTTTTCAGAATAATGTTTGGCACTTTTCGAACTGGTGGAATCTGCTGTCTACGTTCATTGATTTTCTTCTGGCTGTTCACAGAAACTGCTTGATTCGGAGGCATCGTGTACACTGAGAAAAACCCTGATGAATGGCCAGTCAAACGATTGATTGCGATCATTCTGATCCATTTGTCCAGTGAATCAATCTCACCCTCGTCTTGCCGGGCAAGAAGCCAAGCGCGAAGTCCTTCTATACTCGCTAATGTTTTAGGATGGTAAAACTCCAGTAATTCTTCATGTTCGATTTCACGGAAATCATGCCATGGGATTTGCTTCAGTCTTTGTTCTATTTCCTGTAGAGTTGGCGGATTGATACGCGGCTCAGCGAATGCCATACCCAAGGGATTGATATCATTACCATAAGGAATACGACCGAGAAGTGCAGCTTCCACTGGAGTCGTTCCCCGACCCATGAAAGGGTCGTAGACGACGTTGCCTGGTTGCGTTAAGCGATGGATGAAAAACGCCGGCAGTTGTGGCTTGAAACAGGCTCGGTAACTGATTTCGTGAATGCGGTTGGCTTGTCGTTGCCGAGAGGTCCAGAATTCATTGATGTAATATTTCAGTCCGTCGACAGTTTCGATTTGAGTGTGTGTTCCGAAATCGGTAAATTCCGCAAGTTCCTGCAGCAGGTACAATTCACATTGAGCGCTGTTTGTCGTTTGTTGTGTCGCCCCCATAAGCCTGCATTGTATTCAACATGGTTTGAATTGTGAGGGATATGCGCTGTAGATTTATGCAGCAATTTATTCTTGGACAACGGAGCTAATACCAAATCAGAAAGCTTTTAAATTATTGGCTGAAAAAAGCCTACAGCGTATATCCCTCATTAATTCCTTAGATGAATTTTGTAACGGGTTTGGTAGATAATATGTGCTATATTCGGATTTTCAAAATTGAGTCAGTTCTAATTTGGAGCCTATCTGTCACTGTAAATAGCAAGAATTCGGGCGCATAGCTCAGGGGGAGAGCACTTGCTTGACATGCAAGAGGTCCCTGGTTCAATCCCAGGTGCGCCCACCATCGTAACGTATCAGAACCTTTGCCCATATTTTCTGCATTGGTCGGATTATCAATAATTGTAAGAGCGTTTATCGAACTGGAAGCGACTTATCCTGAAATTGGGCTGAGAATTTGCCGCAAAACTTATGTAGACTGAGCCGTATCTGCGCCGCACCAAGCGTGTGGAAGAATTCATTCCGTGGCTGTATCTCAAGGGGATCAGCAATGGTGAGATGGGCGACACGCTCAAGGTGCTGTTCGGCGATGCCGCTCGCGGCGTCACGCCGGATTTTGTGTCCAAACTCAAGCAGTGAAGCGAACGGCGCTTCGACGGGGAAAATTCCCGTACGTGTGGGCTGATGGCATTTACAATTTGTTTGAAGCCTAGGTCGCCCGCTGGTTGAAGTGCGCTTCGATTCAGGTGATGTCGCAACTGTTGAACTTGAGTTGGATGGCTGTCAATGGCATTATGTAGCGGACGGTCAAACGGGGTCTGGCGGGCCACTTTGAGTAGTTGGTGCTACTGTTGGCTTTTCTTGGAGTCCCTCCTGTGGCATAAAATTTCAGCAACCCCCCAAAGCACTGGCCAAACTGTAATGACATCCAATTCAAGCATAGAAATTCAGAATTTCAGTTCAGGTGGAGGTGGGAGATTGGTTAGTGGATCTTGTGATTTCCACGCGTTGAATTTCAAGCACATTTTCAGATTTCGTTTGATTATCGGGTTGCCATGTGAACTACTTTTTGCCCATCGAACTACGTGGTCCCAGATCCTACCCGAATGTCCCAGCATGTCAACAAGCAGTAGCTGTGCTTGAGCATTGTCGCCATTTAGCAGTATAGGTTCGGCCATCGGGGTCGGATGACCTCCAATCTCGCAATGTACACTGTAGTCATAGCTTCGAAATTTTCCTTTGGCCGCCTTCCTCAGTTTCGCTGGAGTAAAAAATGATTGCCGTTGCTTGCTGTTACTCCGAAGCCAGCGTTCACCATCCTGATCTCGCGCTTCCACTGCCCAAGCAAGGTATTCGATCTCCACCACCTGTCGAATAAGAGCTGCAGCCGCATAATGGCGACCATCAGAAAATAAGTCGGCACCAGCAGAGACAAGTTGATTCGCGATTCGAAGTAATATTGAAACTGTAACTGTCTCATCACTGCCGCCCATAGAAGAAATTGGCTTATCGTCTTGGCCAATTGTTCCAAGAGCTTTGAGTTCATCGCCAGCGGCCGCAAATGATTTGGCTACAAATTTTGCCAGTTCAACGCGATGACGCTTCAAAGCCTCATCGTCCGCTATACTGCGAAACTTGTCAATCACATCGCCGGGGTAAACATGCTCCCCTTTGTAAGAATTCATTCACATTTTTCTATCAATCTACTAATCCTGGTTCAATTTGAACACACATCGCCCTTAATTCTTCCTTCTGCCAAACCCTACGAAGTCAGGAAGATTTTCAGAAAGCAATACGTCTTATTGCGTCAACATAATCGAAATGAGCATCATTACTCAATACTGGTAATGAGAACTGAAGAGCAATTGCAGCAATCCATGTGTCATTTGAGGGTATCGGAGTGCCATGTTGTTTAAGTTCCAAGCGTATATCGGCATAGATCTTTGCTGTTTCTTGGGTTACTGCAACGATCTCGACAGCTGGCAGGTTTCGGTTAAGCCAGCTTTCGTAGCGATTGCGATAACGTGATTGACGAATACCGAAATAATATTCACCAAGTACAATACTAGGAACTATGAGCCGGTCGGCATTTCTCAGGGCACTGTTAATTGCAGGGGTTCCGTCCGACCAAGAAGATAACGCATTGGTGTCAAGGATCACAGATGATTTTCAGTGTCAATTTTCCCAAATTCCTCTTCTATGATTTCAAGGATGCGACGATTTTCATCTGAGAGATCGGACAGTTCACCGAAACCTTTCATCCACGGAGCTTCATTCTCATGTTCGGAATTTTCTTTAGAGTATCGGCAGAATTTCTCCTCCAGAATTTTGGATAAATATTGCTTGAGGGTCATACCACGATTGGCAGCAAGAGTTTCAGCCTGTTGGACAACAGAGTCGGGAAGTTCAACTGTTGTTTTCATTACCAGACCTCTAGGTAAAGAAATATTGTGCTGGTTCAATTTTTGGTTAACCAGCAATTACACGAAAATTTAATTTTTTGCTTCAGATTTATAGCATCAATTGTATTAGATATGGTCCAATTAGCAATTGCTTGTATTGCCTTGAACAAGACAGTGGTTATTTAGATTAACCTAGTATCTTTGCACTGAATTTTAGTCCAGTTGACATACGGATACGTTGCGACTGTGCCCACTATTTTATCTAATTTTCTAGTTTTTTCAGTCTAATCTGCGACAACTTCCCTTTCATTTCGTATAATTAATTGTTCTTTTCTAGCACCAAAGGAATAATTTCTTACGGTGCGATTTTCTTTTGTTTCTATAGTCTCTAAATGCCAACTGTTTCATTACCAGACGGTTCCCAGAAGGAATACTCGTCCAACATAACTATTGATCATGTCGCCTCGGACATCGGTGCGGGTTTACTGAAAGCCGCGATTGCTGGTGAATTCAATGGCAGACTTGTGGACACGTCTTACGAAATAGACGATCACGGGTCATTGAAAATCGTTACCGGCAAGGATGAAGCTGGACTAGAGGTGATTCGTCACTCAACTGCCCATCTACTTGCGCAGGCAGTAAAGCGGCTATTCCCGCAAGCTCAGGTTACGATTGGTCCAGTAATTGAGAATGGCTTCTATTATGACTTTGCATTTGAGCGTGGATTCACTGAAGAAGATCTCGTCAAGATTGAAGAATGTATGTATGAAATTGCATCGGAAAAGTTGTTGGTGAGCCGTACAGTTATGGAAAGAGATGAAGCGGTTTCGCTGTTTCGTGACATGGGCGAGGAATACAAGGCTGAAATTATTGAGAATTTGCTTGAAGATGAAGTCATATCTCTATATAGACAAGGTGAATTTGTCGATCTTTGTAGAGGCCCCCATGTACCGAACACAGGCTTCCTTCGAGCATTTAAGTTGACCAAGGTGGCAGGTGCTTACTGGCGCGGTGATTCGAATAATGAAATGTTGCAACGCATCTATGGAACTGCTTGGAACTCTAAAACTGATCTGAAAGACTACCTGACTCGTCTTGAAGAAGCACTGTTACGCGATCACAGGAAATTGGGAAGTGAGCTCGACCTGTTTCATTTCCAAGAAGAAGCTCCAGGTATGGTCTTCTGGCATGAAAAGGGATGGACTCTATACCGGCTCGTGGAATCCTATATGCGAAATCTCCTAGAAGAATTCGATTATACCGAGGTTCACACTCCACAGCTCATTGACAGATCTCTATGGGAAAAGTCTGGCCACTGGGAAACTTTTCAAGACCATATGTTCACAACCGAAATTGAAAAAAAAGCATATGCTTTGAAGCCCATGAATTGTCCGGGGCACGTCCAAATTTTCAATCAAGGGCTGAGAAGTTATCGAAACCTGCCATTGCGCATCGCGGAGTTTGGGCATGTTCATCGATACGAACCTTCCGGAACGCTTCATGGGCTGATGCGGGTTCGTCGTTTCACCCAGGATGACGCACATGTGTTCTGCACTGAAGACCAGATTCAATCAGAAGTGGAAAATTTAATTGAAATGGCCTTGAAAGTGTACATGGATTTCGGTTTTGATGACATTGCGGTTGGTTTATCAACTCGTCCTGTAAAACGGGTTGGAAGTGACGAGCTGTGGGACCGCGCTGAAAGCGCTCTTAAATCAGTACTGACTGAGCGTTCCATGAACTTTAAAACCTATGTTGAGGAAGGGGCATTTTACGGTCCAAAGATAGATTTCGTTCTGAACGATTGCATTGGGCGAAAATGGCAGTGCGGAACTATTCAGCTAGATTTTTCCATGCCGGCGCGACTTGGAGCACAATATGTAGTTGCAGATGGATCAAAGAAGACACCAGTCATGATTCATCGGGCAATTCTTGGCTCGCTCGAAAGATTCATTGGAATATTGATCGAAGAGCATGCTGGAAAGTTTCCAGTATGGCTGGCACCGGTGCAAGCGGTTGTAATGAATATTTCTGATGCACAAAGCGAATATTTGGGTAAAATAGGCGTTCTACTTCGAAAAGCCGGCGTACGAGCTATTCTTGATTCAAGGAACGAAAAAATTGGTTTCAAAATTAGAGAGCAAACATTACAGAAAATTCCGTTTCTGTTGGTGGTTGGAAACCGTGAAGTAGAGAACGAGTCAGTTGCAGTTCGAACCTTATCTGGAGAAGACATGGGTTCGTTGCCAATTGCATCAGTTGTTAAATTGATCAGTGATGCCTGCACTGTTGGAAAGATGAATAACACGGGAGATTAAGTTACGGCTACTAAAAAATTACACCAAATCAATTCACAGATAGAGGCGGACCAAGTTCGTCTGATTAGCGAAGACGGAGGGCAGATTGGAGTAGTTTCGCTTCAAGAAGCGCTTAATTTTGCGCTGGAAGCAGAACTTGACCTCGTTGAAATTGCGCCGAATTCTAACCCGCCAGTCTGTCGAGTTATGGACTATGGAAAGTATCGATATTCAGCGAGCAAGAAACAGCATGATGCCAAACGCAAGCAGAAGCAGATTGTTGTAAAGGAAATCAAGTTTCGACCTGGGACTGATATTGGTGATTATGACGTCAAGTTGGGCAGGTTGCAGAAGTTTCTAAAGGAAGGCAATAAAACGAAAGTCACAATGCGGTTTCGGGGACGAGAAGTCGAGCACAAATCTCTGGGCTTTGAAATGCTCAATCGAGTTGAACAAGATTTAGTTGATCTTGCGGTGGTTGAACAGGAGCCGATGATGGAAGGACGTCAGATGGTGATGCTGCTGGCTCCACTAAAATATTAGATTTACGTAGATAATTTCAAAGGCGAACAAACTTATGCCAAAAATGAAAACAAACAGGGGAGCTGCCAAGCGCTTCAAGCGAACCGCTTCCGGTAAGTTCAAGCGTGGGCATTCCCATGCTTCGCATATTCTGACCAAGAAGTCAACGAAAAGAAAACGCAGTCTTAGGAAAGGGACGTTGGTGCATGCAGCGGATGTTGCCAAAGTACGCCAGATGCTTCCTTACGCATAAACAAGAGGATTCGAAATGCCAAGGGTAAAACGGAGTGTTACTGCCAGAACGCGCCACAAAAAGGTGCTGAAGCAGGCAAAAGGATATCGTGGTGCGCGAAAAAATGTGTATCGGGTGGCGAAACAGGCAGTAACCAAAGCGGGACAGTATGCCTATCGAGATCGCCGACGAAAAAAACGGGATTTTCGAGCGCTATGGATCCTGCGAATTAATGCTGCGGCCCGAGAGTGCGGTATGAATTACAGCACCTTCATGAGAGGCCTGAAACTTGCTAGCATCGAACTGGATCGCAAATCTCTTGCTGCCATAGCATTCAGCGACAGCGATACATTTTCACTGCTTGCAGATAAAGCAAAACTGGAGTTGGGTGAATAAGCATATCGCGTATTTTGCCGGACCCTAAGAACTGAATTCTTCACCAAAAGATTACGCATCCACATGAATAATGCCTGATTCTGAGGCTTATTCAAATCTCGACAACTTCGTCAAACAAGCCGTCTCTGAAATCGAAGCGGCAGACTCTGACTCCGAGTTGGAACGCTTGCGAGTTTCATGTTTTGGCAAGAAAGGCAATATCACCGCGCTTCAAAAGTCCATAGGATCGCTGAAACCGCATGAACGACCTGCTGCGGGCCAAAGAATTGAAGCAGCAAAAGAGCTGCTCGAATCGAACATAAGCTCTAAGCGTGAAGTTCTTCGCCGTAGAACTGAGCGCAATCGGCTTGCATCGGAAAAAGTCGATGTGACGCTTCCGGCCCGACAAACTGCGATTGGCGGTCCGCATCCTCTGTCGCGGACCATTTTCAGAATGCAGGAAATATTTTCAAGAATCGGCTTCGATATTGCTGTGGGTCCGGAAATTGAAGACGATTACCATAATTTCGAAGCCTTGAACATTCCGCCAGAACATCCGGCTCGCGCTATGCAGGATACGTTTTACTTTCATGATGACAAACTGCTGCGCACGCATACATCACCGGTACAAATTCGCTATATGGAGAAAAACAAGCCACCCATTCGAGTCGTGGCGCCAGGTCGGGTATATCGATGTGATTCGGATATCACTCACACTCCCATGTTTCATCAACTAGAAGGATTGGTGGTAGACGAAACGACTACCTTTGCCGATCTGAAGGGCGTTCTGGAATTCTTTGTTACCGAATTTTTTGAGAAGAACTTAAATTTAAGGTTTCGGCCGTCCTATTTTCCATTCACTGAACCTTCAGCGGAAGTAGATATCAGTTGCGTGTTCTGTGAAGGCTCTGGTTGTAACGTTTGTAAGAAAAGCGGCTGGCTCGAAGTATTGGGTTGTGGAATGGTACATCCAGCCCTTTATTCCAATGTTGGGATTGATTCAGAACAATTCACGGGGTACGCATTTGGGATGGGAGTGGAGCGCTTTACTATGCTTCGCTACGGAGTGAATGACCTGCGGCTGTTCTTCAGAAATAACGTGGACATGCTAAGTCAGTTCAGATGACGCGATATTGGTGAAAGGCGATCATGCTTGTTAGCACAAATTGGCTAAAGGAGTGGATTGATTTTGGTCTAGACGTCCAAGAACTTTCCAAGAGGTTGACAATGGCGGGGTTGGAGGTTGTTTCAATTTCGCCTGTTGATCCTTGTGGTGAAGAAATCGTCGTCGGCCAAGTGCAAGAAGTCAAACCACACCCCCGCCGTGACAATCTCAAGATCTGCTTGGTTAACGTCAATCAATCCAGTCTACTGCAAATCGTTTGTGGCGCACCAAATGCAGTCGCGGGCAGAAAATATCCAATAGCACTGATTGGAAGCACGATTGGCGACCAAGAGATACAGAAATTACTGATTCATGGCGAATTATCATCTGGGGTTCTTTGTTCTGAATCAGAAATTGGATTGGGAGAAACTTCCGATCACTTGATTGAACTGGACTCCATTGCTCCTGTCGGGTCTCCCATAGACGATTATTTAGGATTACCGGATTATGTGCTGGACATTGAGTTGACTCCAAATCGCGCCGACTGTTTAAGCATCGGCGGTGTCGCCAATGAAGTCGCCATACTTACAGGCAGTGAATCAAAACCATCGCCAATTCCATCCATCCCGGCAACGACTTCCAATCAAATTCCAGTAGAGGTGGAAACCTTCGAAGATTGTCCGGCCTATTGCGGTCGATTAATTGAGAATATTCGCGCAGATGCCAAAACCCCGGATTGGATGCAGGAGAAGTTGCGCAGAGTGGGCTTGCGAAGCATTCACCCGGTTGTAGACATCACCAACTATTTGATGATGGAACTTGGCCAACCGATGCATGCATTTGATACTGAAATATTCAATTCATCTGCAATCATTGTTCGTCGTTCTCGCAATGGAGAGAAACTAACGCTTTTGGACGGGGAGGTGATGGAACTTGGTGAAGGGGTGCTGCTGATTGCCGATCGCGATGGACCAATCGGCCTGGCCGGAGTAATGGGAGGTGAATCCAGCGGCATTCAACCCGAATCGCAAAGCATTTTTTTAGAAGCAGCTTTCTTTTCACCGCAAGCCATACGCAGATCAGTTTCCAAATTCGGCAAGCACACGGATGCATCTCATCGTTTCGAACGAGGTGTGAATCCCTATGGACAGGCGCGGGCGATTGAGCGGGCAACCGATTTGATTCAAGAAATTACCGGAGGTGTTCCGGGTCCGTTGCAGGAAATTCGAGATAACGCCTGGCTGCCGAAAAGAAAAACATGCGTCGTCCGAGAATCGAGAATTGCCAGGGTTCTAGGCCTGACAATCTCCCATGACAGAATTTTCTCGATTTTAAGTGCGGTCAATAAAGAGGTTACTGTCGTCGAAGGTGGTTGGAACGTGTTGCCACATGACTATAGATTCGATTTGGAAGAGGAACACGATCAGATAGAAGAGGTCGCTAGAATCTATGGATATGACCAAATTCCAAGTTCCATAAGCTTTAGCCCTGGCGACTTTTCACGAGGGATCAGTGAGTCCACGATAAAGGAAAGTACAGTACGCGATACGTTGCACTCTCAAGGTTACTACGAGGCGATAACCTATAGTTTTGTTGACCCCAATCTTCAAGGCAAAATAAATCCTAAATTGTACGCAAAACCCCTCGCGAACCCTCTGGCAGAAAACTTGTCAGTCATGCGCACAAGTCTATGGCCAGGGCTGATTAGTGCATTTCTGGTGAACTATCGGCGCAACCAAGAACGTGTACGACTATATGAAGTGGGCAGGGTGTTCTTGCCAAAGGAAGAGGTGAACATGCTGAGCGGGCTTTCCTATGGAATGTTTGCGCCTCGACAGTGGGGAATGGAAGAACGACAAATCGATTTCTTTGATGTTAAAGGCGATTTGATGAAACTGTTTGACTTGACCGGAAAAGCTGATCAGGTTGAATTTGTTGCTGAACAGCACGACGGACTGCACCCGGGTTGTAGCGCAGTAATCTATATTGATCAGAAGAAATGTGGAGTTGTTGGTCGGATTCACCCTGAAGTTTTGGCTGAATTCAGAGTTAATGAGTCAGTCTTCGCATTTGAAATTGAATTTGAGGTATTTTCAGAAAGAAATCTTAGTCGGTATTCGTCAATCTCTCGTTACCCATCCATAGTGCGAGATATTTCAATTTTGGTGAATTCAGAATTGCCTGTATCAGAAATTTCCAACGCAATAAAGGACAATGCTGGGGAGATTTTGGAAAACTTAACCCTTTTTGATGTATATTCTGGTGTGGGCATTGATTTAGAAACAAAAAGCATTGCATATCGACTAACGTATAGATTACATACGCGAACATTGACTGATGTTGAAGCAGATTCTAGCTTAGCGTATATACTTAATATATTAGGTCAACAATTTGGCGCACAATTGAGAGCGTAGGCGGGAACGTCAGATGAGCAAGTCTGTGGTAGTAAAGTCAGACTTAGTGAATGAAATCAACAGAACACTGGGTTTGAATCAGCGAGAAGCTAAGGAATTCGTCGATAATTTCTTTGAAGAGATTCGATGCTCGCTGGAAAGGCATGAGGAAGTAAAGATTTCAGGATTCGGGCGTTTCAGCGTCAGGCACAAGAGGCCTCGCCCCGGGCGTAATCCAAAGACTGGAATTGATGTCACGATTAATGAGCGATGGGTAGTCACTTTCAGGGCCAGTAACAAACTTCGACAGCGAGTCGCGAATTTTCGTGCATCGCCCTCTACTGACAATTGACGGAACTACATGTTATTCATTTAATTTCGTAATTGCCGCATGTCTGAGCAGCAAATTCCGAATAAGCATTACTTCACCATCGGTGAAGTTAGTACTCTATGCTCAATAAAACCGCATGTTCTTCGTTATTGGGAACAGGAATTTGCTGAACTGAAGCCCGTTCGACGCCGCGGCCAGCGAAGATATTACACACGCTTGGAAGTTCAGCTCGTTAGAAGTATTAAGGATCTTCTCTACGACAAGGGATTTACAATAAGCGGTGCGCGACAGCAATTGAAAATGGAAAACAATTCAGCTCCAGAAATGAATAGTGAAGCTGTGGTTGAACAGATAGACCAAGCTATTGCTGAGCTGAACAAGGTACTGGATACGTTAGTCGTAGACTAGTGTATTTCTTGCTTCGGGGCGTAGCGCAGCCTGGTAGCGCACTTGCATGGGGCGCAAGAGGCCGGAGGTTCAAATCCTCTCGCCCCGACCATCCAATTAAAACATAAATTTATGTTATCTTTATGTTGTATTACTTTAATTATCGAGAATTGCATTATGTCTAAAACCGTAGTCACTTCATGGAATGATTTTGACCCGTTGAAGCGAATCATCATTGGTCGTGCAGACCATTGCTGTATACCGGCTTGGGAGCCTGCACTTGAAGCGAAAATCGATCGAAACAGCGACATGTGGGGACTCTGGGGGCCTAGATCGCTTGACACGGCCGAGAAAGCGAGTGAAGAACTCGATTATTTTGCTCATGTTCTGGAGACTCACGGAATCATCGTAGATCGCCCGACTCCGATCCAATGGAATCAATCTGCACATACGCCGGATTTTTCGACTAAAACACTGTTTGGATGCATGCCGCCAAGAGACGTCTTGCTCACGGTCGGCAGGGAAATTTTGAGTGCGGCAATGATGATGAGGTGCCGATACTGGGAATATCTTGCCTATCATCCTTTATTGTTGAAATATTTTAACGAAGATCCACTATTCAGATGGGAGCAGGCTCCGCGTCCGAGATTGACTGACGAATCTTACAAGCTAGGATACTTTGACAATATCACTCCAGAGTTGCAGCAACGCAGAGCTCGGGAACTGGATTTCGTAACTACGGAACATGAACCTCTTTTTGATGCCGCAGATGTGCTTCGTTTGGGTAAAGACCTGTTCTGTCAACACGGATTAACGACAAATCGAAAGGCAGCAGAATGGCTGCAACGACATTTCCCAGATCATCGAGTGCACTGCATAAATTTTCCAGATGATCCGAATCCGATTCACATCGATGCAACGTTCGTGCCTCTCCGGCCGGGACTGATTATCAATAATCCAGCTCGAACGCTCCCGGAGTCACAGAGGAAAATTTTCGAGGCAAATGATTGGAAAATTCTAGATGCCGCAATGCCTGCACATGACAGACCGCCACCCCTGTGTTACTCCAGCGTGTGGTTGTCCATGAATGTACTGGTCATCGATCACAAAACAGTTTGCGTCGAGGCAACGGAGGTCAATCAGCTTGAGCAGCTTGACTCCTTTGGATTCGAGGTAATTCCGATACCATTTCGCAATGCCTACTCATTTGGCGGTGGATTGCATTGTTCAACTGCTGATGTGTGGCGGGATGGCACCTGCGAAGATTATTTTCCAAATCAGGTGCTTGGCACCCAAATTCGTTCTGGTACGTGAACTACATCAGTGAATTTTGGAGCGGGATACAGTGGAATACTCCAGACGATTGTATGAACGTATACTGAAAATTGCCTCATACCGACACGCAGCGGTGTATTTGGGGGGGCTAAGTTTTTCGGAAGCAATAATTTTGCCAATTCCGCCTGATTTTCTACTGATTCCCATGGTTCTTGCAAACAAGGCAAAGGCGTGGTACTTTGCCGGGATTACCACTGTATCATCGGTTTTAGGCGGAGTCGTTGGCTATCTGATAGGCGTCTATCTGTATGAAAGCGTCGGCAAATGGCTGATTGACCTGTATGGGCTTGGAGAATATTTCGGAATGTTGCGAATTTGGTATGACGAATATGGCATTTGGGTGGTGCTGTTATCTGGATTTCTGCCAATACCATACAAAGTTTTTACGATTTCATCGGGTGTCTTTGCCATGGCAATGATCCCATTCATCATCGGTTCTGCTATCGGTAGAGCCACGCGTTTTTACGCTGTTTCTGGTGTTTGCTATTGGGCTGGAGATTCAATCGACAGACTGATGAAAAACATTGCTTCGCCGATAGCTTGGATTTTAAGTTTGTTGCTGATAGTTGGTTTGGTTTACTGGACAATTCAATAGGGCACTGAGCTTTTCGCTGATTGCTCTGATTCTGCTAGCGAGTGGTTGCGGGTCGACTGCCCGGGCGCCGCTTACAAGCGTTGAACTGATCATAGGAGCAAAGCCGTCGCCAGAAACGACCTATACCGGCCGTACCACGATCGTGCGACCGGGTGACAACCTCTATTCAATTTCATTCCTCGCGGGAGAAAACTATTTGGACGTTGCCGCCTGGAACGACATGGATCCGGAGGAAACGATTTATCCAGGGCAGGTAATCAAACTGTACCCGAAAGAAGGTACCACTTCTACCCCATCAAAACGGCCGACAGCCACTTCATCGGCGGACGTTCCGATTGAGCAAAGTGCCGATGAATCTAACCAGCAGATTATCGTGGGGTCCACTCAGGTGTCCTCCTCCGGGTGGATTTGGCCAGCACAAGGCAAGCTTGTTGCTACCTTTTCCCAATCTCAGCGGCGCAACGGCATTCAGATAGCAGGAGAAAACGGTGCGTCAATTCGGGTATCCGCTAATGGACGTGTGGTTTACTCAGGAACCGGACTGATTGGATACGGTCGGATCATTATCGTCAAGCACAGTGAACGACTATTAAGCGTCTATGCCCACAACTCCCGCGTAGTTGTGAAAGAAGGCGATACTGTATCGCAAGGTCAGAAGATTGCAGAGATGGGCAGTACCGATACGAACAGAGTTAAACTTCATTTTGAGATTAGGCAGGACGGAAAACCGGTAGATCCCTTGCGATTTCTCCCCAAAGCTTAGAATTGAATGCTATTGGCAATTAGTAATGAGTGCCGCAATTACTTTTCTGTCTTCTCCCAGTAAAATATTGAACGTACTACATGCCGATCTTGAGTTCATAATTTCATACCCGCACTTTTGCTCAACGAGTGGTTGAAGTAGATTCAAGTTGGGAAAAACAAGGTCTTTTCCAGTTCCAAGAATGAGGATTTCGGGATCAAATTCAGCGAGCATTTGAAAATCCTCAATCGTGAGCTCTGCGACTGATTTTGGATTCCAGTCAGTGATGACATTATCAGCCGATACGATAATGGACTGTGTATACAATACATCGTTTACGAGAAACTCCCCTGTACTTTGTGGCTTGATCGTATTCGAGCTGGGAATGTCAGATCTGTGCAGTTCCATGTCGAGTGATTTCAGTGTCAGTCAGTAATGCAGTTAAAGTTTCATACACTTAGGCATTTAACCCAATCAACATAATATATATGTTACCGATAAAAATTGGAATTTTAGGTTTGGGTACCGTTGGATGCGGAACCCTGACAGTACTTACGCGGAACTCAAACGAAATTGCTCGCCGTGCTGGAAGAGGTATTGAAGTTTCCTGTGCCCTAGTCCGAAATCTAGATAAATCAAGGGATGCAATCGTCAATTCAATTGTTGTCAGTGACAATCCCTACGATGTCCTTGATTCACCCGACATCGATATTGTCGTAGAGTTGATCGGAGGAGTGCAGCCTGCTTACAACTATATTATCCGCGCACTGGAAAACGGTAAGCATGTCGTTACAGCCAACAAGGAGTTGATTGCGGTTCACGGCAAAGAACTCTTTCAGACAGCGCAAAAATCGTCAGTTGTAATAGCATTTGAAGCAGCAGTTGGTGGCGGAATATCGATCATCAAGGCCATTCGAGAAGGACTTGCAGGCAACAGGCTTGAATCGCTCGTTGGCATCATCAATGGCACGTGCAATTACATATTGACAGGAATGAAAGAGCATAGCTGTTCTTTCGAGCAAATGCTGGCAAATGCACAGAAACTGGGTTATGCGGAAGCCGATCCTACTTTTGATGTAGAAGGAGTCGATGCTGTACACAAAATTATCATTCTTGCATCGATTGCTTTTGGTGTGCCTCTGCAGCGAGTAGAATACATATATCGAGAAGGGATAGGGCAAGTCACCTACGAAGACATATCCTACGCAGAGGAACTGGGATATTCCATCAAGCCATTGGCGATTGCTAAACAAAGCAGCTCAGGTGTGGAGATGCGGGTTCACCCCGCTCTGATTTCTCATCAACGTCTGCTGGCGAATGTCGATGGAGTTATGAATGCGATTCTTGTTACCGGAGATGCAGTTGGTAGAACGATGTATTACGGAGCTGGCGCAGGGGCCGAACCGACAGCTTCTGCAGTTGTGGCAGATTTGGTTGATGTTGTTCGAGTTCTGACCAGTGACCCTGAAAATCGAGTGCCGCATCTGGCATTTCAACCGGACGCTTTGTCCGCATTGCCAATCATTTCGAATCAAAATATCGTCACCGCGAACTACCTGCGTATGAACGCAGTAAACCAAGCGGGAGTTCTTGCAGATGTAACGCGAATTCTAGGGGACTACGGAATCAGTATTGAATCAATCCTGCAGAAAAGTCCTGGAACTCACGAAGATATTCTGCCGGTTGTAATCATCACCCAGGCAACCGTTGAATCGAAAACGAACCTCGCACTGGAGCAACTGGAATTGCTTGAAACAGTGATCGGCAAAATTACACGTATCCGAATCGAGGAACTAACGTAAATCAAGCAGATGCCGTCATCGCTACTGACACCCCAGAAGCAGATTGTTAGAAGATCGCCGGTTTCTTCCGCCGTTCTCCCGGGCGTTCATCCCGTTCTAGATCCGTTGTATCGAAATCGCGGTGTATCCGATGCGAGTGAACTGGATTATTCGCTTGCAAACTTGTGTCCTCCAGGGAAATTGTCAAATCTTGGTAATGCAGTTGACATCATCGTGGAAGCTGTACAAGCAGATGCTTCCGTTCTGATTACAGGCGACTATGATGCAGATGGAGCAACCAGCAGTGCACTAGGCTATCTTGTATTGAAGGCATTCGGCGCGCGGCATGTAGCATACCTGTGTCCTAGCCGTTTTGAATATGGCTATGGATTGACCGAAAAATTTGTTGAACACATCGCATTGACTGAACCGGACCTGATAATTACCGTCGATAATGGGATTTCTAGTCGAAAAGGTGTTGAACTCGCAAAGGAACATGGGATTACGGTAATTGTCACTGATCATCATCTGCCTGGTGAGACCCTGCCGATGGCGGATGCTATCGTGAATCCTCGCTTACCGGGTGATCAGTTTCCCAGCAAGAATCTAGCCGGAGTAGGCGTAATATTCTACGTACTTTCGGCTGTTCGAAGCCGCCTGATTGAAGAAGACTGGTTTGAGAAAGAAGGCATCGGAATCCCGAACATGGCGGGTTATCTGGATTTGGTTGCTCTTGGAACCATTGCCGATGTAGTTCCGCTGGATTACAACAACCGCATCCTGGTATCACAGGGATTGGCACGCATCAATTCGGAACGGTGCAGAATCGGTATTCGAGTATTACTGGAGTCGGGCCGACGGAGAATTGGAAAAATTGTAGCTGAAGATCTGGCATTCGCAGCCGGACCTCGTTTGAATGCAGCTGGACGTCTGGATGACATCAGTCTTGGAATTCAATGTCTGGCCAGCAATGATCAAAAAGAGGTTTTGAAACTGATTGACAAGCTTGATGAGTTGAACATCAAACGTCAGATATTGGAAAAATCTATGGTTGATGAAGCGATCAGCGAAGTTAAGGTACTGGAGCAAGAGCTCGCCAGTGCAAATGCAAGCGTGTGCCTTTTTAACAGCAAATGGCATCATGGAATTGCGGGCCTCATTGCATCGCGTATCAGAGAACGCACTAGCCGTCCGACAATTGTTTTTACTCAAGATGATAGCGGATGCTTGAGAGGTTCAGGCCGATCCGTTCGAGGCATTAATCTTCGCGATGTAATCGCAGATATAGCGAAACAGCAGCCGGATATACTCGTTCAATTTGGAGGGCATGCGATGGCGGCAGGATTGACGCTTAAGGAAGGAACTCTGGATGCTTTCAAGTCCTTATTCGAAAAAGAACTCATACAATTGCGAAATGGAATTTCTTGGAAAGATGAAATCCTAACCGATGGGGAAATCGTTTCAATTGATTTTGAAACAGCCGAGCTGATTCGAACCGGCGGTCCATGGGGGCAGGGATTTGAATCGCCTGTTTTCGATGGAGTGTTTGACATTATGGAGTATCGGATTCTGAAAGACGAGCACTTGAAATTGAGAGTTCATTCACAACGGCATTCGAAGTCTGTTGATGCAATTTATTTTCGATATTTTCATCACTATAGTGTTCCACCGGAACTTACAACTTATCAACTGGCTTTTCGACTGGAAACGAATGAATATAGAGGCCAAAAATTGGCGCAATTGAATGTTTTGTACATGCAGGAGAGCTAATCGCAATAAATTGCGATTTTGAAGTAAGTTTCTGAACATTTCTGCCCCAAATTTCTGTGAAAAATCATGATAGTTGTATTTGATATTGAAACCATTCCAGACATAGCCGGCGGCCAGAAGATGTATGATCTGCAAGGAATAGGTCCGGAGGAAACGGCCAAAGCAATGTTGGCAACCCGTCGTACAAAAGTGGAAGACACGAATTTCCTTCCTTTGCACCAGCATCAGGTCATCGCTATTTCCGTAGTAGTTCGCTGGGATCAGAACAACATTTTGATAAAGTCGCTTGGCAATCTTGATTCAAGCGAAAGTGAACTCATTCATGCATTTTTCAGAGCGATTGAAAAGATTCCAGTTCTGGTTTCCTGGAATGGTTCAGGATTCGATTTGCCAGTTTTACAATACCGAGCACTGATTCACGGGATAGTGAGCGCTACGTATTGGGATACTGGAGATTTTGACAGGGACTTCAAGTGGAACAACTATCAAAGTCGCTTTCACAAGCGTCACATTGATGTTATGGAAGTTCTTTCGCGGTTTCAGCCTAGAGCGAGTGCCGCATTGGATGAAATTGCAAAACTGATAGGACTTCCTGGAAAAATTGGAGTAGGGGGCGCAAATGTATTTTCCGCCTATTGCGAAGGGAAATTGCAGGAAATTCGAGATTATTGCGAAATTGATGCTTTGAACACCTATCTCATTTATCTCAGATTCGAATATATCCGAGGAAATTATTCGATGATGCAGTACGAGGAAGAAATTCTGCGTGCGCGCAATTGGCTTGCGGAATCTGATAAATCACACTTCCAAGAATATTGTCGCGAATGGCAGAAAAATCTAGACTTGCCGTAATCGACAAAATCAAACAAACATAATCTGCAGGATGATGCTTTGAATTAGTTGTCATCAGCACCATTCTTGACATCGCTGGCAGGTGCTGAGAAAGGGATCGATCTCGACCTATTATCGCATTCAATCCTAGATCACTATAACCGCTGTATTCTTTATCGTTGCGATGTCTGCCAATTGGGGTCTGTGAAGAATGGCAGTTCGCTCATCGGTAAAGGTTTCTTTCCAGCGATGAGGTCCGCGACTTTCTCACCAATCATCATGGTCGGACAGTTTAGGTTGGCAGATGGGATCGTTGGCATAATTGATGCATCCGCGACGCGAAGGTTGCTTATGCCTCGCACTCTGCAATTGTGGTCAACAACTGCCATTTGATCCACGCCCATCCTGCACGTACCGCATGGGTGGTATGAACTGCCGCAATTCTTCCTCAGCCAGCTCTCAACATCGCTATCGCTGATTACTCCAATTCCCGGAACAATTTCTTCCCCTGTGAATTCTGCCAAAGAAGGTTGCTGCACTAACTCTCGGGAAAGACGCAATCCAGTCAGCATTACCTGAACGTCCTCAGAATGTTCGAGAAGATTGAAGCGAATTCGGGGTGCTGCAAAAGGATTACTTGATGCAAGTTTCACATAACCTCGACTCACAGGACGCTGCTGAGCGAATTGCAATTGAAACGCGTGTTCTTTGACAAACTCTGACGAACCCTCGGCGGCTGCAATTTGAAACAATGCTATTTGAAGGTCTGGGTATTGCACGCCGGCTTTGCTTCGGACAAATGCGATTGCGTCAAAGTGATTGCTGGCCATGATTCCTTGCCGCTTTAGAGTCCAAAGAACAATTTCTTTGGTTATTTTCAGCCAGTTCATGTGTCTGAATAATGTTACGGGTTGCGTACACTTAACTTGCAACGATGTGATTGGGTGGTCCATCAGATTTTCGCCGACACCGGGCAAGTCATGCACTATCTCGATATTTTGCCGACGCAAATGTTCGGCCGGGCCAATGCCGGAAAGCATCAATATTTGAGGACTATTGAACGCTCCTGCACAAAGAACTACTTCCTTTTCAGCCAGCACAGTTACCTCGCGCTCATTGCGACGATAGACTACGCCTTTCACACTGCGATTCTGTATTGTCAATTTTTGCACATGACAACCGGTTTCAATTGTCAAGTTACTTGATGCGCTTCTAAGGTAGCAGCGAGCTGTGGACGAGCGCCAGCCGTTGGCGGCATTTTTCGGCAACAGGCCAAAGCCGTCTTGCTGGCCTCCGTTCACATCATCAGTCTGAAGGTAGCCAGCTTCGGAGCCAGCACGGACAAAGGCCTGAACCAATGGATCATCTTCGCCCGCAGTTGTTGCCTTGATCGGACCGTCTCTGCCTCGATAGTCAGACCAGCCATCGATTCTCGTCTCCAACCGTTTGAAATACGGCAATACTTCAGCGTAAGACCAGCCGTGTGCACCTGAATCAGCCCAGATTTGGAAATCCATCGGATGCCCTCGCAGGTATAACTGTCCATTGATAGAACTCGAACCTCCCAAGACCTTGCCTCGCGGCTGATCGAGCAGACGTCCATTCAGATGTGGTTCTAATTCGGTCTTGTAGTTCCAGTTGAATTTTGGCATATGGTAGACATAGCGCATCGCGGCTGGAACGTGCAACAGCAAACTCCTGTCCTTGCAGCCGGCTTCCAGCAAAAGAACGTTTGCTTTGGAATCCTCGGCAAGGCGAGTTGCGACAATGGCGCCTGCGCTTCCGGCTCCGACCACAACATAATCGTAAGATTTCATGGCTGAAGTCGTATTTACCTTTTGAGGCTTGGCAACGATATGGGCGGCAGATTAAATCAATCTCGTTGGCTGAGTTCGCGCTTTGCCCTGATGGTCGCTTGATCGATGTGTGTCTTCATCAGGACCACAGCACTTTCAGTATTGTGGGCTCGTACTGCATCCAAAATGCTCTCATGTTCTCGATTGTGCTTGCCAATTAGTTCACCGTGTACGACTACCTGGAACTGTGTGATACGTGCAATTCCGTCGTATTGATCGCCAATAATCTCAATTGATCGTTTCATGCATGAAGGTTCGAGCAGGGCAAGATGGAACTTGCGATTCAATTCGACTTTTTCCCAAAGATCGACCGACTGAATATCTTTTTCTATCAACTCTGCACAGACTGAGATCGTTTCGGAGGTATGCTGAGAAACAGCGTCAGCGAGAACAATAGGCTCGAGTGCGCCTCGAATCTGATTCATTTCAATCAATTCCCGCTCTTCGATTCGGGCGATTATCGGGCTTCGACGCGGACGCAATTCGATTAGATTTTCAGCGGCTAACACTCGAATTGCTTCACGCAGGGGAACGATGGAAATATCCATTTCTTTCGCCAATGGCATGATTTTCAGCTCTTCGCCACCCTTAAGTTGGCCGGAAATGATCTGCTGTTTAAGAACTTCGTATATTGCGGTGGGTCCGTCCCCGTAGTTCAGAATGCTTTTCAAAATCTAATGTTCCATCTGAAATAGGCAATGTACGACAATTCCTTGTTTGCGTTTGTTATCGTGCTTCCAGCACATTTGAAAGAAACTGCTTAAGGCGTTCGTTTTGCGGGTTATCGAATAATTTGGTTGGAATGTTCTCTTCAACAATTCGGCCGCCGTCAAAAAAGCACACTCGGTCAGAAACTTCTTTTGCAAATCCCATCTGATGGGTTACCAGCAGCATCGTATAGTTGCCGGATTTTGCAAGATCGCGAATTACGTTTAGGACCTCTCCCACCATTTCTGGGTCTAGTGCTGATGTCGGCTCGTCGAACAGCAGAACTTCAGGGTGCATTGCCAAAGATCGCGCAATCGCAACCCTCTGCTGCTGACCGCCTGAAAGCTGACTTGGATAGTGTCCTGCCTTTTCCGCCAATCCGACCATGTCAAGCAGTCGAAGTGCCTCGTCAGTGGCTTCCTTCTTGGACAATCCTTTCGAATAAATCGGGGCTTCTATACAATTGCCCAGCGCAGTCATGTGCGGGAACAGGTTGAAATTCTGAAATACCATTCCGATCTTTGCACGAATCTTGCGGATATGAGCCTTGTCAGCATCGACTAACTGATCATTCTTGTGCATCATGTTCAGAGGTTCATCGTTCACATACATAACGCCGCCTTGGATGGGTTCGAGCGTCATCAAGACACGCAAGACTGTTGTCTTTCCTGAGCCGGAGGGTCCGATAATCGAAACAACTTCTCCTCTTTTAACTGAGAAATCAAGATGATTCAAGACCTCTAACGGGCCGTATGCCTTGTATACATCATCAAATTTAATTGCTATATCATTCAATGCAATATCCTCCTCTTAACATAATTTTCGACGACCCGAATAAGCATGGCTGCAACCAAACTCATCACAAGAAAAAATATTCCAGCTATCGTTACGGCTTCTGTAAAGCGATAATACTCTGCACCGATCAATTTGGAGATTTGCATAATCTCAGCAACAGCAACAAATGACAGCAAAGGGGTTTCCTTGAATATTGCCACCAAATAGTTGCCGAGTGCGGGAATAACCGGTGGTAAGGATTGCGGAATAATGACATCTCGAAAAGTGCGGTATGTCGATAGATTGAGTGCTACACAGGCTTCCCATTGTCCATTTGGTACTGCCTGAAATCCGGCTCGATAGACTTCAGCGCACAGTGCCGAATTGTAGATCGATATGGCCAGGATGCCAGTTGTCAACGGCGGTAGCGTAATGCCAAAATCAGGCAAGAGAAAGAACAGAAAGAATATCTGAACCAACAGCGGTGTAGCGCGAATGAATTCGATAAATTCGGTTGCCGGTCTACTGATCCAAACTGATCGATGAGTTTTCAGCAGCATCAGGATCAACCCGCCGACCAGCGCCAAACCGAAACTCGCAACCGTAGCCCAAACAGTTATCCCGGCGGCCTCGACCATCTTGGGCAACACTACCTCAAAGGTAAAATCCCATCTCCAATCCATCGACTACATCCTCTTGCTCAAATGACGAGTGAATCGCTCTTCGAGAGCATCTCCGCTGAAACGTACAAACTGCGCAAAGCAGTAATACAGAAGCAGCGTAATTGCGAATATTTCGAGCGTTCGGAAATGAAGCTGGTTCTGCTGAACAGAAGCATAGGTGATATCCACCAACGTAATTGCCGATACCAGCGCGGTTGCCTTGATCATTTCGATGGTTAAATTAACCATGCCAGGCACCATAATTGCGACGGCTTGCGGCAGAATAATGCGTATCGTGCGTTGCCAAGGCTTAATATTGAGCGCAATCGAAGCTTCGCGCTGTCCGCCTGGGACGCTTGAAATTGCTCCTCGCACCACCTCTGAGCCATAAGCACCAAAATTCAATCCAATTCCCAGAATTCCTGCCAGCATCGGCGACATGAGTATGCCGAATTCTGGCATAACAAAAAACAGCCAGAACAGAATTACCAGCAGCGATGTGCCGCGGAACACTTCTACGTAGACCGCTGCTACTCCGCGAATGATTTTGTTTGCCTGCCATCGCCCGATTCCTGCAACTAGCGACAGTAGAAGGAATAACAGCCATGACCATACGGAAACCTGAACCGTTACGATTGCGCCGCGAAGAATTGGAGGAAGAAAGACCCTCAACTCAGCGAAAGTAGCGATAGATATTCCGATGAGAAATGCGCTGAGTGCTGCGACGACTGCTATTCTTGGTTTCATGCTATTCGTAGTCGGTATGCGTTATCAGAGCGCGCCCGGTGATTCTAACCGGGCGCGGATTTATTGAGAACCTAACTTCCGCATAGATCTGAAGTCGATCGAAGCGGCAATTCGTCGGCAGTCATCCCATGCGCTTCCAAAAGTGCAATATGTTCTGGCGTACCGATGAAATTCGCCAATTCGGCGTTGAATACATCAACAAAATCACCGTCCGATTTACGAAACGCGAACGCTCCGTGCGATACAGCTGGTTTGCCTGCAACCTCTGCAAATGCGGGTGTTGCTTCAATCTCAGCATCGGGTATAGAAGCTAGAATTTGGCGCACGCCAGGAGCCGACACTGCCCAGGCGTCTATACGTCCTGCGTTCAGTGCTGCGACACCGGTAGGATTATCCGGCAATTGTGTTATGTTTCCTGCTTCGATTCCCGCTGCTTCAGCATAGCCTTTTTGCGCTGCACCGGATACCACACCGACAACCAGATCGTTTGCAGCTAGTGACTCATAATTACTGATACCTTTGGGATTGCCTTTCGCAACAACCATGGCTTGCTGAATGCCAAAAGTCGGTTCGGAGAATCTCACTTCGGCGCAACGCTTGGGTGTGACGAACATGCCTGCTGCCACTACATCAAAGCGAGTCGCCTTGACCCCTGGGATCAATGCTCCCCAATCGGTCGCTTGTGCCTGTTCGATCTTACCGCCAAGACGTTCAAGTACCGCACGCAGGGTTTCGACATCGGTGCCTGTCAGCATGTCGCTGTCGTCCTTATAGGCGTAGGGCTTGAAGTTGTAGAATGCCACACGCAAGCCGTCTCCTTTTGCGCGGTCCATAAGAGTGTCAGCCTGAACCGTAACTGCAGTCATTCCCAGTACAGCGGCACCAAGAATCGCAGTAAGAACATATCGACACATTTTTTTGATGAAGCTAAACATTTTACCTTTCCTCGCTTTGGTTGATTTTACTCACAAAAGTTCACTCTAAATTTTGCTGGATGCCAACGGTTGGATCTCTTGAATTTATGTCCATCTGTCAAACACTTGCAATGAAACCTGATTTAATTCGAATTTAATTTATACATCAACGACTGGAATCTGCCACTGTGCTACAGGTGCCGAAAGAAGATCGGGTTCTCCTTCGGTCACTGCCCAGTTGTCCTCCGCATTGATGAATCCCATATGGTTTGCAAAATTCGGATTGCAGGCGAATACGTTGCCTACCTGGAAAGGCACATCTTCGAACGCTGCCAAAGACGGATATTCCGTTGTTTCGATCCCGACTCCATGTCCGACACGCCCAACACCTACGGTATTCAAACCGCGTTCTTCGAGATATCTGTCAACCACACGAACAACATCCGCCGGCTTTTTGCCGGCGGTCAGTTGCATATTGCAATCATGACGCAAACTCATCATCCAATGATAGAATTCTACCAGTTCATCTGACGGTTTGCCCACTGAAGCGGTGCGCGCCAAGTCTGACCAGTACCCTCTATAGCACACGCCCACATCGAAACCCAGTGTTTCGCCCTGTTGGACAACGCGGTCGGTGGGCAGCAGCACAATCCCATTGTCATTCGCACCTGACAGCACACAAAGCAACGAGATGCGTTCTGCACCCGCGGCCATTAGATTTTCTCGAAGGACTTGTGCGATTTCATTTTCGGTCATACCCGCATGCACTTGGGTAAAAGTTTTCTTTTGCGCACCAGCACTGATCATTGCTGCTCGACGCATGTATTCGATCTCTTGGGGCGACTTTACATTGCGAACTTCCAAAATAATATCTGCAGCATCGACAAATTCCGCCTGAGGCAAACTGTTGACGATCTCCTGAAACCCGAGGTAACTGATGCCGAGATACTGCTCTCGTCCGAGCTCCGAGCCGATACGCGCCTTTGACAATCCCAAATCTTTCAGCACGCCAACAACAAAGTCGGGATGCCCTGTCAATCCACCCGTCGTACGAATGTCGGTGATATAGGATGTCTGTTCGACCTGGGCCACTTCAAATGGCATGGTAATCAGTGTTGGGTCATTGTCTTTCGGCAAGATGAACATGTATGACCGAATTTTATCTACAGCACACTGTTCAGAGCGATGACCCGTGTAATACTGATAGTTCAGCCGCTCAGTAATCAGAATGGCGTCAATGTCCCTTTGCGCCATTAATTCGCGGGTTTTCGCGTATCGGGAATCGAACTCTTCCCTTGTGAAATCTGCGTAGTGAGGTGTCATTCCATACCTTGATGTTATTGATGAGTAATACTATATAATATATTATTATTGGAAAATTTCACAAAATCAAATTTTTTTTATTAAATGAATTGCCCACCCCGAATATCTCGTTCCAATAGGCTGAAAATGTTGATTTATTGTTATTTCTGTTTCGGGCGAGGTTATATAGAATGAGCGAATTCAGATTTGCACGTCATGCTGCCATTCTCGGAAAATCGGTATTTGACCACGTATCCGACACTATCTCATTGAATTCTGGCGGGGCTTACCCGCCTTTGCTGCCTGACGTAGTTCAAGAAGCGATTGCGGCAGTTGGCCCGTTGCGTACCGAAGCGATGCAATATGCGCCTCTGATGGGAGTGGACGAACTGCGCCAGGAGATTTGCAATTTTGTTTTGCAGGACGGCGTTGTCTGCAGCCCGCAAAATGTATTGGTTACTTATGGTGCGAAAAGCGCATTCGATCTTGCGCTTCGCACGTTCGTCGAACCCGGCGATAAAGTTATTGTCACCCGTCCAACCTATATGACAGCGGTTCACATTATGCGCACGCACAGTGTGCAGTTTGTAGATATCGGACGCGATGAGCAGGGTATTTCAACCGATGAGTTGGAAATCACACTCAAGCGCATGAAGCAAAATGCCGAGCCAATGCCAAAACTGTTGTTTGATGTACCTGATTTCCATAATCCGACCGGAGTAACCACTTCGCTCATTCGTCGCCAGCACATGCTGGATTTGGCGCAACGCTTCAACTTCGTGATTTGCGAAGATGACCCTTACCGTCGCATACGATTTGAGGGTGAATCCGTATCGCCAATCAAGTCGCTGGATACAACCGGACATGTGATCAGTTTGGGCACTGTATCAAAGATTCTCGCTCCGGGTCTGCGTGTTGGGTGGGCGATAGGTGACCCCGGCATAGTCCGTCGGATGGCGATGCAGAAAGCCGATGGTGGCAGCAACGCGTTTGCTCAGCGGATTGTGATACAAATGATGAAGACGCGAAAAGTCGACGATCACATCATTGAGCTGATCGGGCAAATGCGCATTCATCGCGATGAGATGATCAGCGCATTTGACGAATTCATTCCCGAAGCTAGAATATGCACTCCGCATGGCGGATACTTTCTGTGGGCTGAATTCCCCAGCGGTACAAATGCGGAAAAGTTAATGGAGTTGGGTATTGAAGAAGGTGTTGAAGTGTCTTCAGGCCGCCTGAGTTTTCCCAACGACGACCCAGGCCACTATATTCGCTTGGCCTATAGTTTCGTACCAGTTCACGAGATCAAAGAGGGCGTCGCTCGATTAGGGTGCGCCTGGCAAAAACTTACGTCTGCAACTTGAACAAAATTTAACAAAGAGGAACATATTCATGCCCTGTCCCAAAGTAAGTCTAGCGCCTTCCTGTGAAATCGATCTTGACCGGGAAGGCAAGCAGCACGGATATATACGAATTCAATTCAGTTCGGACCAGTCAGCCTATGGATGGCTGCCGGTTCCGATCATGTCAATCAAGAACGGCGATGGTCCGGTCGCGGTGATCATCGGCGCCAATCATGGCGATGAATACGAAGGCGTATCGATTACAAGTGGTCTTTATCAAGATTTGGCGATTGACGACGTACGGGGTCAAATAATATTCCTGCCAGCTGCGAACGCACCCGCGTTTTACGCAGGTCGCCGCACATCGCCACTGGACTGGACTGGGGAGGCGAATCTGAATCGAATGTTTCCTGGCAATCAGTACGGGTCACCGACGGAAATGATTGCATGGTACATTACGACTGAAATTGTGCTGCGCGGCGAAGTCTTTTTCGATTTGCATTCCGCAGGCAAGTCAATCGATCACCACCCGTCTGTAAAAATTCGATTGATGGGAGATTCAGAAAAAGATGCTCTGCAGATGAAGTTTTTGGAACTGTTTGGAGCACCGTTGGGCATTGTCGGCGATCGAGTGCATAACACAACATTGTCTGGAGAAATATTGCCGCTGGACAAGATTTACCTGTCAACCGAGTTAGGCGGTGCCGGCAAGATCCGTCCATGGATTCGCGACTTCGGCTATAACGGAATGAAACGCTGCCTGCGTGAAATGGGTGTTTACGTTCGTGATGAAGAGTTGCCAAAACCTGAGCACAAGGTTGCGCTCAAGGCCATGCAGACAGGTGATCACTATATATTCGCTCGAAAGAGTGGACTGTTCGAACCTCGTGTCAATTTGGGTGATGCTGTTTCAGACGGGCAATTTGCCGGTTACATTTGGAATTTAAAAGAACTGTGGGAAAAGCCGGTTGAGCTGTATTTCAACAGAGGAGGCATTGTGTTCTGCAAGCGCAATCCAGCATTGTGCGAAGTGGGAGATACGCTATTCTTTACGCTAAGCGATTACGAGGGTTAATGCAGGCCTTGAAATGCGTATAAATCAAGGACTGTTTCTCGGCGATTCGATTAAATTTTTGGCAACAGTATCCTGTATTGCGTCAGGCTAAAGTCAAGAAACACTCCAACGGCGGAATGCAATTGTGGTTCTGCGGTGCGACAGCACCGGCTATATCTAATAATGCACAACGCAATTCAATGTAGCAGAGGATCGTCTAAACCTCTGTTATCGTTGTCGGACTTGATCTGCGACTGTCCCAGGCTCTGTTGAAGATTCTGCCGATACCGGGAAAGATCCTTAAATTTGACTAAGTGTGAGTGGAATCTAGGAAATATTGCTGTGCCGATTTCAGACAAATGCCCTAATCTACATAGAAACCTTCTCAGTCGACTCTCGTTCAGTTTCTCGGTTTCGCGATCTCGGTGGTCTGCTCTGTCTATTGCCGCGCTTTGGTGATGCCCCACCAGTTGGTTTTTCTGCAGTATTTCCATGGCTCACTCGGTTTTCTGGGGTTGTTTGACATTGCCGGAAACTTTGGGTTTTCTCTTTGCAGCAGGGCGTCCTCTGCGTCCTTGAGTCTGTGTGGTTTTTTGTTCTGCAGATCGAGATCTCCCTCTTGAACCAGAACCTTTGCTGTGTTTTTCACCTCGCCTTGAATGACCTCGGGATTTTGGAGTGGATTTCCTACTGGTATTGCGAGGCTTTTTCTCTTTAATCTCTTCTGCAGGTTTTTTCTCTTCAGTTCCAGCCGTGCCAAATATGCTTTTCACGACACGTTTAAATAGCGGTGCAGAATATTGATTGAGTTTTGCGCCAGCTAGCAAATCATCCGGACTGACTGCGGCAGATTTGTCTCCGCTTCCTGAATGTATCAAGTTGTAAACTTCAGGTGTCTTATTCGGAGTTTGCAGTGAATAGCTGATTACGTTTTCTTTATTTTCCAATTCAGCAGCAGTAAATCTTACGATTTCGTGATCAGGTGTATGCATCGACCGAGTCGGAATGACTACGATACGAGTTCCCATTCGCCTTTCAATCAAACTCAATTCATGGCGTTTTTCATTAACCAGAAATGTGGCTACTTCAACCGGTAAATGCGCATGTATGAGCTCGGTGTTTTCTTTCAATGCATCCTCTTCAATAATTCTCAATATGCTCAAGGCGCTTGAAGTTACGCTCCGAATGAATCCTCTGCCTCTACAGCGAGGGCATTGATCGTGACTGGATTCCTCGATTGAAGATCGCAATCGCTGTCTGGACATTTCCAACAATCCGAACTGTGAAATTCTCCCGACTCGGGTTCGAGCTCGATCGGACTCGATTGCTTCGATAAATCTCTTTTCAACAGTTCTGCGATTTCGTTGTGCGGTCATATCAATCAGGTCAATTACGACCAAGCCACCAATATCACGCACACGCAAATGTTTTGCGATCTGGTCAACTGCTTCAAGGTTGGTTTGCAAGGCGGTTTCTTCTATATCTGCCCCTTTTGTTGAGCGGGCAGAATTGACGTCAATCGTCACCAGTGCTTCAGTCTGCTCAATAACAATCACACCACCGCCGGGGAGGTGGACGTTTCGTTCAAAGGCATCCTTAATTTGATGCTCTACCTGAAATTTAGAGAATAGAGGAACCGTGTCGTTGTAAAACTGAACTTCTACATGAGCGGATGGCATTACATCATTGACAAACTTCTTTGTTTCCTCATAGAGAGTAGGGTCGTCAACCACAATTTGTCCGATATCATCCCGCAGGTAATCACGCAGAGTGCGGACGGTCAAGCTACTTTCCTGATAAATTAGAAAGCTGTCCTTGCTCTTCTCGGCTGTGATCTCGATGGTTTTCCACAAATTGATCAAGTAATTTAGGTCAGCACGAAAGTTTTCGACTGTTTGGCCGATACCTGCTGTACGGGCGATGATGGAGTGTTCGTCAGGCAACTCAAGCTGAGCCATGACTTCTTTTAGTTCATGGCGGTCGACACCTTCAATTTGACGGGAAATTCCGCCGCCGCGTGGATTGTTAGGAAGCAGAACAAGGAAACGGCCTGCTAGGCTAATGAGCGTGGTGAGTGCAGCACCTTTGTTGCCGCGTTCGTTCTTTTCAACCTGGACGATCATGCTGTCGCCAACGGCGATTGCGTCCTGGATTTTGACCTGCGTCATCGGAGTAGACGCAGGGAGATCTTTGGAAAAGTAACTTCTGGAAATGTCTTTCAGTGATAGAAACCCTTGTCGTTGAGCACCGTAGTCAACGAAAACCGCCTCCAGACTTGGTTCAACTTTGGTTACTATCCCTTTGTATATATTTCCTCTTTTGCTCTCGCTATTGACAAATTCAATATCAAGATCGACAAGGGACTGGCCATCGACGATGGCAACTCGCAACTCCTCTGCGTGAGTTGCGTTGAATAACATTCGTTTCATTTAAAAATTCCTCTGACAGCATCGCGGAAAATGCAGTAATTTCATCTAACTTACCCGATGAAAATACGGAATTAAAGCTAAGAAAATTCACCATAATTGTTTTATCTGTGCGATGCATAGTTATACGTTCGAGTCATGACTGTGTCTTTTTAGTCACGAAGTATCAGTCTTTGACGATTGCTAAAGGTAGGCAAAGAAATTGAATGCTTTCTGACCGTTGTATGTCCTACCTAGCAGAGAAATGATAATTTCCCTGGTATGATTTTCTATCCATTCGGTTGATTGCCCCTGAAGCATGTCAAAAACATTTCTATCTTCAGGTCAGAAAGGTAATGCCATTATAGCAGTAAATATCAAGACACTGTTGCATTCATTTCAGAACTGAACTGTCAGATGTCTGAGCTCGAAGAACTCTGTAAATGCACTTTACTCTGAATTGTGTCGGAGAGTACTATTCAGCGAACATGAAAAAGAGGTAAATCGACTGCAAATTCTGAAGTTTAATATTGTTGGAGTTAATTAAGCTCCAGCTAGAAACGACAGGTAAAAATTGAGCTCACAAGCACAAACGCGTAATACGGCGGTCAAAATGGTAGAAGTCGATCAAGGTTCCGATGATCGTCGGCTTGACAATTACCTGATTAGCATCTTGCGAGGTGTTCCGCGCAGTCATATCTACAGCATCATACGAACAGGTCAGGTGCGAGTTAACCGCGGACGAGCCAAAGCGGGACAGCGACTCAAAATCGGAGATTTGGTTAGAATTCCTCCAGTTCGTACGACAGAGAAAGCGGTTCCCGCCAGCGTCAGTCCGATTCTCAAGAAAGCCGTCAACAATATCATTTTTGAAGATGAGTATATGGTTGCAGTAGACAAGCCAACTGGCGTGACCGTACATGCCGGAAGTCGGCATAACTTTGGATTCATTGAAGCAATGCGATTCGAACGGCCTGATTTTTCCTACATCGAACTTGTTCACAGACTAGACAAGGATACGTCCGGTATCTTGATACTAGCGAGAGACAAGCGATTCTTGCGCGACCTGCATACATTGTGGCGACGAGAATCAGAATATTCGAATCTTGTGAAACGATACAGCGCATTGGTACGAGGAAGATGGGAAAGGGGCGCCAGAACGATCGAAACCAGTCATTCTCCAGATACGATGAAATTCAAGAGTGATAAACTGCCTCAAGTGACATCTGTCAGTACATTTACTCCGATCAAGGAGTATTCTTCATGCACTTTAGTCGAAATTGAACTTCACACAGGAAAAACCCATCAAGCCAGGCGGCATGCTCTTCAGATTGGCAGACCAATCGCTGGAGATCGAAAATTCGGCAGCAAGCCTTTTAATGAAGAGATGCGAAATTTCGGATTGAAAAGAATGTTCTTGCATGCACAGAAAATCAAAATGCTGCATCCAGTCACCGAAGAATTCATCGAAATTGAGTGCAATCTCCCTACAGAACTGACGGATGTACTCAGTAAACTGGAAACCTGCGAGAATTGATGGATGAATGATTCACAACAACAATGTCAAGCAATCTGCAAGTTTTCCGATATTGAATCTGGAGGAAAAGGCGTTAATTTTCAGGTGGAAATTGACAACACAGAATTGCCAGCTTTTGTGATCCGCCACGACGGAATTGCGTATGCTTACTTGAATCAGTGTGCGCATATGCATCTTGAATTGGATTGGGAAAGGGGCGAATTTTTCGATATCGACGAAGAGTACATCATCTGCGCAAATCACGGTGCCATGTTTGAACCTTCTTCGGGCGAGTGCATCAACGGACCTTGTTTTGGTGCATCGCTAGTACGGATACAGCTGGCCGAACGCGATGAGACTGTTTTGATAGATGACGATGGTTACCGGTTGATCAGTGTAGCGGACTGACTAGCAATTCTCCTCTCTCACGACTTTAAGGGGTGAAAACCTTCATTCGCCAGCATGTCGATCAATCGAATCAAAGGCAATCCTAGCAGGATATTTGGGTCACTTCCATCCAACTCCTTGAGAAGTGCAATTCCTAGGCCTTCAGAGCGCAAACTCCCGCCGCAGTCGAACGGTTGATCTGTGTCAATGTAGTTTTCAATCATGGATTGATTCAATTCACGAAACACAACATGGTAAGGCAGAACGTCAAGTTGCGTGTTTCCCGATTCTGAATTTAGCAGTGCAATTCCGGTAAATAGCGTTACTGTCTCACCAGACGCAGCCGTGAGCTGCCCAATCGCGTCTTCGCGATTCTGGGGTTTACCTACCATCTGACCAGCGACAACGGCGATCTGATCAGAACCGATGATCAGATGACTGGGATACCGTTGCGAAACATTTCTTGCCTTGGCGAGCGACAGTCGTTCGACGAGTTGAGTCGGAGTTTCTCCACTGACCGCAGATTCATCGATTGATGGGGCAAACATCTCAAATGGAATTTTCAGCTTGATTAGAACCGATTTTCTCGCCTGCGATGCCGAAGCCAGAACCAGCCTGGGTGAAGCGTCTGTACTGTTCACTTGAATCGAATTTCAGGAGGTAGAAGTTGGCGCGTGAATCGGGAGTGACTGATGAGTGTGGCAATTCCCCGCATAGTGCAATCAAAAAGCATCAGCAGTTCTCATTTTGGCAGTTATTTTTGATCCGGTTCATTGGATATAAACGTAAGTAATTGTTTTTATTGACTTGTACTTTTTCGCTGAATCTGCTATGATACGCCAACATGAAATTGATGGTCGATCATCTCATTGGCAAACTGCGAAATCGATTCCACAACATCGCAGACCCTCGCAACGGCAGCAACAAACAATACACCTTCGTCGATATCGCGATGGCAGCGTTTTCGGTTTTTTTCATTCAGTCGCCGTCTTTTCTTGAGCATCAGAGAACGTTCCATCAGGCGCAGAACAAAAATGCGTGCCGGTCTTTATTCGGCATCTGCAAACTGCCAACTGACAATCATATTCGAGAGCAATTGGACCGCATCGACTGTCAGGATGTTTACCCCGGATTCGACATAGCGCTTGATCAAATGAAGCAATATCAAGCCCTTCAGCCTTTCCAAATTCTCGACGGGCGCTGCCTGTTGGCATTGGATGGCTCTGAATTCCACAACTCCTACAAGATTCAGTGTCCGCAATGTCGCACCCGACTTCGAAGCTCTGGCGAGACCGAATATCACCATATCGTGCTGTGCGCCACATTGGTTGGCGTCGGTCACAGCGAGGTGCTGCCGTTGCGCCCGCAGTTTATCACGCCGCAAGACGGCGATCATAAACAGGATTGCGAAACCAAAGCCGCCTACCGCTGGTTCGATCAAAACGCAGCGCGCTACGCATCTTTGCGTCCGATTTACCTGGGCGATGATCTGTATGCCAGTCAGCCGATGTGCGAAAAGGTCACACAAGCTGGCGGCGATTTCATCTTCCGCGTCAAAGAAGGTTCTCATAAAACACTTTTCAGTTATCTTGATGGGGTTACCTGGCCAACCAAGCGGGTGGTCAAAAAAACACCGGGACGCAACCAGCCGAATTTGATTTATCAGTATCGTATCGCCAAGCAGTTGCCGATCAGAGACGGCAACGATGCGTTGAAGGTCAATTACGTTGAACTTCAAATTCGCCGGGGCGGCGACCGCAAACCCACGCAGAGCTTTCGCTTCGTCACCTCGCTTGATGTCACCAAAGCCAATGCAGCCGACATTGCAGCCGCCGGTCGGGCACGCTGGAAGATTGAAAACGAAGGGTTTAACTTGTTGAAAAAGCACGGCTATCACATGGAGCATAACTTCGGACACGGCAAACAGGGGCTGTCCGACACACTGATGACTTTGAACCTGATCGCATTTGCGTTTCATGCCGTATGCAACCACCTGTGCGAACTGTGGCAGGCCGCCAGAGCCAGATTTTCCAGAAAACATCGGTTCTTTGTCGCCATTGACATCATCAACTGCTATCTTTACTTTGAAAACTGGCAAGCGCTTCTCAGTGCCACTGCCAACCCACAACCGCGACTGCCCCCGTAGCTTGATATCGCCTCTCGGCTGACAAGCCGGATACTCAATTCCGTTTTTTTCAAAAACATGGAGATTACATGGAAATTAAAATGAATACCTAAAATGAGAACTGCTGAAAAAGCATGGGATTCAGTATACTCTGTGCAAAATTTGATAAAATAGTTTGGTTGGTAAAATATACCAATTTAGCGTAGGGACTGCGGTGTTCGACTGTGAAATTGTTTCTCATGGCGAGAGATTATGAAGAATTTCAGAGAACCGAACGAAAAATTTTGTACAAACAGCCATAGGTGGTTTTTGTATTTTAGTCCCGATTGTCACACTGAAATATTTGCGAGGATGCACAGTGGCTGTACAAAAGAGTAAAAAATCGAAATCGATGCGTGGCATGCGTCGATCCCATAATGCCTTGAAAATGCCTACACTATCCATTGAACCCGATACGGGCGAACTGCATCGACGACATCATGTATCCGCAGATGGTTACTATAGAGGCAATCGAGTATTGCCTGAGACCAAAGTTACGGAAGAAGAGAATTAGTTACCAAAAGTCGCAGCAGTTGCTGATGCACTAGCGACTCCTTGTTGTCGAATATTCTTCCAGCAATTAGCTATGGTGAATTCCATTGCAGTTGACGCGATGGGTGGCGATTCCGGTCCGGAGGTAACAGTACCTGCCACGCTGACTGCTCTGCAACAACTGGAGAACACCGAGTTCGTATTAATTGGCGATGAAGATAAAATTCACCGCCAACTGAACCGTTGCAGTCATCAAGAATCGCCGCGCCTGCGCGTGCATCATGCATCTGAAGTGATTGAGATGAATGAGCCGCCTGCCCATGCGCTCCGAAAGAAAAAGGATTCATCTTTACGCGTTGCCATGAATCTGGTAAAAGAAGGCAGGGTGAAGGCTTGTGTGAGTGCGGGCAACACCGGTGCGATGATGGCCATCGCCCATTTCGTTCTGAGAACTTTTCCTGGCATTCATCGACCCGCAATCATCGGCCAGATTCCAACGGTTCACGGACATGTCAATTTGCTTGACTTGGGCGCCAACGCGGAATGCTCTTCGGAGCATCTTCTTCAATTTGGCATAATGGGATCCACATTCGTTAAATACATGGAAAGTATTTCGAATCCTAGGGTTGCTTTGCTGAATATCGGTGTAGAAGACATTAAAGGCAATCATGTCATCAAAGGAGCAGCAAAACTGTTTCAGTCCAGTACGTTAAACTATCAGGGTTATATTGAAGGCGACGCAATATTTACCGGAGATGCTGATGTGATTGTTTGTGATGGTTTTGCAGGTAATATTGCCATTAAAACCGGTGCTGGCGTGTCGAATTTCATACAGCATGCACTGCGTGCGGAATTTGAACGAAACCCTCTTCGCAAAATTGCTGGGCTGATAGCCAGACCGACACTGAAAAGCGTAAAGGCGCGCATTGACCCTAGGGTATTTAATGGAGCTGCGTTGATCGGTTTGCGCGGCACGGTCATCAAAAGTCATGGCGCAGCGGATTCCCTCGCATTCTCTTACGCACTGCGAAAAGCACTGACGGAAATCACCAATGATGTGCCGTCGAAGATTAATCAGGAAATCAGTATGGCTGCCGAGGCAACCACATGATTTATGCCAGAGTCTGCGGTACCGGCAGTTATCTGCCATCGAATAGCGTATCAAACTACGATCTGGAAAAAACGGTCAACACCAGCCACGAATGGATTCTGGCAAGAACCGGTATTGTAAAAAGACACATTGCTGAGGATCACGAATCCACATGTGATCTCGCGGAGCAGGCCACATATAAAGCCTTGGAGTCTTCAGGGATTAATGCCTCTGAAATCGACTTGATCGTGCTGGCAACAACAACCGCAGATCAAGTGTTTCCGAGTTCTGCTTGTCTGTTGCAGCAACGACTTGGAATCAAAGGTTCGCCGGCGTTTGATGTTCAAGCTGTGTGTGCTGGATTTATGTATGCACTTGATATAGCCGATAAGTTCATTCGAACGAAAAGTGCTACAAAGGCACTTGTCGTAGGAGCGGAGACTTTCTCGCGAATCATCGACTGGAATGATCGTTCAACTTGCGTGCTATTCGGCGATGGAGCGGGTGCCATGATCATTGAAGCGTCTGATACTCCAGGAATCCATTCCACACATCTGCATGCAGATGGTCAGTACAAAGACCTGCTAAGCGTGCCGGTTGGCGTGTCAAAAAATTTTAATCAGATCGTCAACGGATCTGCCTATACGCAAATGCAGGGATCAGAAGTATTCAAAATTGCCGTGAAGTGCATGGAAAAAGTTGCCGAGGAAGCTCTTGAAGCGAATCAAGTTGGAATCGAAGATGTTGATTGGTTCATTCCGCACCAAGCGAACATGCGAATCATCTCGGCCACGGCGAAACGATTAAACATACCGATGGATAAGGTAGTTGTGACGGTTGATCAACACGGCAATACTTCCGCCGCATCAATTCCGCTTGCATTTGATGTTGCTGTGCGCGACGGTCGGATCAAATCTGGTCAAAATATATTGATCGAAGGCTTTGGCGGCGGGTTCACTTGGGGTGCAGCCTATTTAACGTATTGAATCATGTCAGCAATGCTCAAAGACACAATATGTTTGGTAACAGGAGCGACGCGCGGAATAGGGCGTGCAGTTGCAGAGAAATTCGCTGCAGACGATGCCATCGTAATCGGCACTGGTACTACGGATGCGGGTGCAGAAAGTATTTCCGCATATTTGAACTCGATGAGTGCTCGCGGCGAAGGAGTGAAACTGAATGTAAATGATTCCATCAGCATTGATGAGTTGTCCCGCTTCATCAAAGAGAAATACGGATTGGTTACAGTCCTTGTGAACAACGCCGGTATATCCCGAAACAATCTTCTGATGCGCATCAAGGAATCAGAGTGGGAGGAGGTAATCGATACCAACTTAAATTCGGTTTATCGTCTGTCCAAGGCCTTTATTCGAGGCATGATGAAGCAGCGGCAGGGGAGAATAATTAACATTTCCTCTGTGGTTGGAGCAGTCGGAAACATCGGTCAAGCTCACTATTCTGCTACCAAAGCAGGTGTAGTTGCATTTTCAAAATCATTGGCATTGGAAACCGCTTTACGCAATATTACCGTCAATGTCGTTGCTCCCGGCTTCATTGAAACTGACATGACTACCGAACTGGATGAGAAAGTTGTTGATAGTCTGCTCGCCCAAGTGCCGTGCGGCCGTATGGGAACGCCGCAGGATGTTGCGCAGGCTGTTGCATTTCTTGCGTCTCCGCTGAGTTCTTATATTACCGGAACAACCCTCTATGTAGATGGGGGAATGGTTAGACGCTAGGCGGGAGACTGTCTAAATATAATTTGGCTGATGCACGAATCTATAAACTTCGTGATAACATTATCATGTTCAAAAACTTTCGCTAATCGGAGGAGATAACACATGGATGACAAAGGACAGGGTACAATTGAAGAGCGAGTCGTCAGGCTTGTAATTGACCAACTGTGTAGTGATAAACACCCCACCCCTGAAGTGAGTCGAGATACTTCTTTTATCAATGATTTGGAAGCGGATTCGCTGGATACTGTAGAACTAGTCATGGCGTTAGAGGAAGAATTCGACCTTGAAATCGCTGACGAAATTGCAGAAACGATTACGACCGTTGGGCAAGCTGTAGATTACATTGAAAGTGCGTCCTAGTCATACATCTGAACTACGCCTTCGATTTAGAGAATTTCACAACCATCAGTTTACAACCCTGCTGCATTCAGATTAACTGCAGATGAATCATCGCCGCGTCGTAGTCACGGGACTCGGCATCGTGTCACCTATTGGATATGGAGTTGAGGAAAACTGGGAGAACATAACGGCAGGGAAAAGCGGTATCGGCCCGATAACCCTGTTCAACACCTCTGGGTTTTCTGTCACCATAGCGGGTGAAGTCGATTCTTTCGACCCGACAGATTTTCTACCTGAAAAGGATGCTCGCCGTATGGACCGGTTTATCCAATTCAGCATGGTGGCTGGGAATGAAGCTATTAGAAATTCCGGTCTGGAAATTTCGGAAGAAAATGCCGATCTTATAGGCGTTTATATTGGAGCTGGAATCGGTGGTGTAACCACCATAGAAGCCACGACGACCAAATTCAATGAAACCGGTGCACGTCGCATTTCTCCATTCTATATTCCCATGTCTATCGTGAATATGGCGGCTGGCAACATATCGATCAACCATGGATTAAGGGGTCCGAATCTTGCTGTCACAACAGCATGTTCGACAGGAACCCATGCCATTGGCGATGCGGCAAGGCTGATCCAATTCGGTGATGCAGATGCGATGATTGCGGGTGGAACGGAAGCGGCCATTACTCCAACATCAGTAGGAGGTTTTGCAAGTGCCAGAGCCCTGAGCCGAAGAAATTCCGATCCAGAAGCCGCAAGTCGCCCCTGGGATTTAGGGCGGGATGGGTTCGTGATGGGAGAGGGTGCGGGGGTATTGGTTTTGGAGGAACTGGAGTTTGCAAAAAGAAGAGGTGCTCGAATATATGCCGAATTAACGGGATTTGGCATGAGTGGTGATGCATACCACATGACCAGTCCGGCACCCGGAGGAAATGGAGCGAAACGATGCATGATGAGCGCTTTGAGAAATGGACATGTCAATCCGGATGAAATTGATTACATCAATGCACATGGAACTTCAACGCCACAGGGAGACATCGCGGAAACACTGGCTGTCAAAGAAGTGTTCGGAAGTCGTTCTTACGATTTGGCATTGAGTTCATCGAAATCAATGGTCGGACATTTGCTTGGAGCAGCAGGTGGAGTTGAAGCGGTATACACTGTTCTTTCCATATATAACCAAGTGGCGCCACCAACAATTAACCTTGACGCCCCGGACCCTGAATGTGATCTTGACTACATTTCTGACGGAACACGCGAAATGAAAATCAGAAATGCAATTTCTAATTCATTTGGGTTCGGCGGCACTAACGGCACTGTTGCGTTCCGAAAATTCAATTAACCAATTGATCCGTTATCACCGTAATCGGCGATACGGACTTCATACTTTGCGATTCGCTATCTGAATCGAAAATATTGGCAAATAGCAGTAAGCATCAAGTTCGAAGGACGAGAATCTGGTTGAGAATCATTCAACTAGTGTCCCTGTTTGTGTTTCTGGTAGCGTTGTTTATCGGTCATCAGATTACTCGGCCACTTGAGATTCCAGAGGACAGAGTATTTACGTTCAAACCTGGACAGAATGCTACCGACCTCGCTCGCATGTTACAAGAGGACGGGATATTCAGGTACTCACCGTTGGTGCTCTTAACTGCAAAATTGAGCAATTTCGAACGTAAGCTTAAAGCAGGCGAATATCGTTTTGAATCCGATTACAATTTGCTGGCAGTGCTCGCCCACATCGTTGAAGGAAAATCAATCGTTTATCCTGTCCGGTTCATTGAAGGGTGGACTTTCAAGGACTATTTATCTGAATTGAGATCGAAGACGAATCTTGAGCACACGCTCGCTAACGTTGAATTTGAGGATATTCTGGATGCTTTGCAGATACCGAAAAAACATCCCGAAGGATGGTTTTATCCAGATACCTATGTTTTCAATTCTGGGCAGTCCGACGCGAAAATTCTACAAACTGCGTATGATGCCATGCACACAGCCCTGGAAAGGGAGTGGAATCAGAGTAGACCTGACCTTCCTTACAAGACTGCGTATGAGGGACTGATCGTTGCTTCAATAATTCAGAAAGAATCCAGTGCAGTTTCAGAGTATCCTGTAATTGCAGGAGTTATCGTCAATCGATTACGAAAAGGCATGCGATTGCAAATGGACCCGACTGTAATCTATGGATTAGGTGGACTGGACAGTCCGATACGAAAATCTCATCTTGATAAAGATACTCCTTACAATACATACACGCGACATGGATTGCCTCCGACACCGATCTCCATGCCAGGTCTTGAAGCGCTGAAAGCAGCCGCCAGGCCAGCTGAAACAAGCGCTCTCTACTTCGTATCTCGAGGAGACGGCACACACAAATTTTCGGATACTCTCGATGAGCATCTAGTGGCAGTTCGGGAATATCGTAGAACATTCAAACAGTAAAGTATTTAATTAAAACCAGTACCTTACAATATGTCTATCCAATCTAATGATCAAATTGAACGTGGCAAGTTCATCACGGTAGAAGGTATTGATGGTGCAGGAAAATCCGCAATAATCGATACGATCGTATCAACAGTTACGGAAAATGGAATTGAAATTGTTACTACCCGAGAGCCTGGTGGTACACGTGTTGGTGAACAACTTCGCGAGTTGATACTTTGCCGTGAAGTCACTATCACTGTCGATGCTGAAATTCTCATCATTTTCGCGGCTCGATCTCAGCATCTTGAGGAAATTATCTTACCGAATCTGGAAGCAGGACGTTGGGTACTGTGTGACAGATTTACGGATTCAACATACGCCTATCAAGGTGGCGGACGAAAGATACCATTTGAGCGGATTCAAGTAATTGAGGACTGGTTACAGAAGGGCTTTCGCCCGGATTTGACCTTGTTGCTGGATGCGGATGTGGAGACAGGAAGGGAACGCGTCAGAGTAGAAAGTGTTCCTGATCGCTTTGAAGCCGAATCGAAAAATTTTCATAAAAGAGTTCGTAAAGCCTATAGATTGATTGCAGAATCTGATTCTGAGAGATTCAAATATATAGACGCAGTTCAGGCAATTGAAGAGGTCTGTAAGGATGTTCGTCTACAAATAAAGAAGTTTCTGATACAAAATCATGGTTAGCACCCCTCAGTTGCTACCATGGCAGCACGAAACCTGGTCGAGAATTGTGGAGTCCTTCGATCGATTGCCGCATGCTACTCTTTTGTCGGGAAGTGAGGGCATTGGGAAGTTTCAGTTAGCTTCAAGACTTGCAATGGTTTTGTTATGTGACCGTGATGAACCACATCCATGCGGTGACTGCAGGGGATGTCGATTATTTACAGCTTCGACGCACCCGGACCTTCATGTAATTACGTCTGAAGTGATGCTTGATTCAATGGACTCTGTGCTGACAGCATATTCAGAAAGATATTTAGATGACAGTCGAGCTCGGTCAAAGCGAAAAACCGTACGTACTACCATCCTAATTTCACAAATTAGATTGTTAATTAATGAAGCTAATACTGTTGCACACATTTCAAGAAACAAGGTATTTGTTATTGCTCCCGTGGATGCTATGACTACAAGTGCATCCAATTCACTTCTGAAAATTTTGGAAGAACCTGCTCCGAACAATTTTTTGATTCTAGTCACAGAGAATTCTCAGAATTTGCTCCCAACAATAGCCAGTCGCTGCCAAAATATCCGAATGCCTGATCCAGACTTCGAAGATGCCGAGCAATGGCTTGTGCAGGAAGGATTGAATCAACAAGAAATAGACGCAATCAAGGCGACAGGTAGAGGGCCATTGCTTGGGTTGAGGAATGCCAGAAGCAGTATCCTTTTGGAATCTAAAAATTTTTTAGAAAGGGTAATTCAGAATTTAATTGGAACTTCAAATGAGGATGCAGTAATGATCGCCGAACAAGGCTTGAAATTAGGTGAAAATGAATGCCTCTATGAATTACATCAGCTAGTAAGTGATTTGATCCGAATGAATTTGACAGGCAGATCACAATCGAAATATAGCAAGGCCAACCTACTGGATGTTGCTAGTAGAATTGACCCTCGGTCGCTGTTTTCCATTTACGACCTGATCGCTCAGCTGAGACAGCAGATCAGAGAAGGTGCTCTGGATAAAACGCTCGCGATTGAAGACGTTTTGCTTGTTTTGGGAAGTGTTGCCAGCGCAAGAAATTAGATAATTGGTATATACATGTACTCTAGAAAGCGAATGCTGGTTCGAAGTGAAGTCCATTCAAAATTCCTTTAAGACGGGATGCAGGAATTTGAGTGAATATACCTTCCAATAGGACTCTTTATCTATCAAATTCGTATGGCTTCTCCTCGCAGTTGCGCGACGGTCCCCTGCCAGTGCTTGTGAAGGCGCTCGAAGCGGTTGGTGCCGAGGTATGGGAACCGTTCGCCCGTAACAATCAAATTGATATGACGAACCCAGGCTGGGCATACGACGTTGGACAGGCTGACCTTAACGATGTGCGCGACGCCGACGCCATCTTCGCAGTGGTTAACGGTTGCCCGCCGGATGAGGGTGTGATGGTGGAACTCGGCATGGCGATCGCCTGGGATAAGCCGGTGTTCCTGTTTCGAGACAATCTTCGTCGTTGTACTGACAGCGAAGGTTATCCGTTGAATCTAATGGTGTTCACTGGACTGCCTGAGACCGGTTGGGAAGACTACTGGTACATATCGGTTGATGAGATTGCTGACTCTCAGAAAGCTCTCATACGATAGTTGAGGGGTGAGTTACTGCCTTGAATGGGTGTTTTGCTAAAAATTATTTCATGTTCGTTACTTTAGAAATTACTTTAACAATAAAGTGCAATTTGCTGATAGTCATTGTCATATAGATTTTCCAGAGTTTTCTGAGAATTTTGCCTCGCTTGTTGACCTTGCAAGTGAAATGGACGTTGCTTACATGTTGTGTGTTGCTGTGAATCTTGAGGATTATCCAAAAATTCTAGCCATCAGCGAAGCACACAGAAACATCTATCCATCCGTCGGCGTTCATCCGAATACTGTTGATTCAGAAGACCCGAGTGTGGAACGATTGGTGGAATTGGGAAGCGACGCTCGAGTTGTTGCGATTGGAGAGACAGGTTTAGACTATTTCCGCAGTAGTGGAAAATTGGACTGGCAAAGAGATCGTTTCTCACGTCACATCGAAGCGGCTTGTACTGTGAACAAACCGATAATCGTGCACAGTCGAGATGCACCGGATGACACCCTTTCAATTTTGCGTGAAGGCAATGCCGACCGTCCAGGTGGGGTGATGCACTGTTTCACTGGTGACTATGCGATGGCAAAGGCGGCAATGGAATTGGGACTTTACATTTCGTTTTCGGGAATTGTAACGTTCAAGAATGCAACTAATCTTGCAGATGTCGCAAAAAAGATTCCTATGGACAGAATGTTGATTGAAACAGACTCGCCGTATCTCGCTCCGGTACCAAAGCGTGGAAAAGAAAATCAGCCTGCTTACGTACGTTACACGGCAGAGTTTTTAGCGGAACTCAAGGGTATTGAATTGGAGGAATTTGCTCGTACTACAACCGGCAATTTTCTCGAGCTATTCAATATTGATCCAATTTAGTATAGGCTTTAGGAGAGGGTGTATACCAAGAGATGTCAATAAGATTCAAAGCAATATCTTGGATGAGTGGGTTTACCAAACTGACTCTGCAAATCTTCAGAAAAATGTTCCTCCGCCTAATCGTCAGATAGCAAAATTCATCAGAAGTCACAATCCACCTGATATTTCGTCAGATAAAGTTGAAAAGGCACTAGATGTTGTGGAATCACTGTAAATCCGCTATGTGCATAGCGACATATATGGTCTCCCTCCGTTATGCAAGGCTTGATTACACATTGACGACATAGTTAGGTTGCGGTCATATATCCGGCTTTTAAATTGAGGAATTGTATTTTCTCCTCTAGCCTTGATGAAATTCGCGCACAGGATCCTTATCAATCAACCGGTTTCTTACAACCTTTGTCGCTCCCAGGTTCTTCCTGTGCCGGCATCTCCTGTTTTGTCATCAATCTGTTTTCTTACCTATGCAATCCCTCGGCAGGTTTCCGGTTTACTCTTGTCGGTTTATCGACTGACTGTCTTCGATTGTTTGTTCAGCTGCTCTGGTGCTTACAGGCTTCATCTGAACTCAACAACTGTATCTTTGTTTACCATCGCTCCACGCATGGGTGTGGCTGACAAGCCATCACAACAGTCGCGGCTCGTAGCGCAACTCTTTGGCCAACACCACCCAGCCGATCCGCGCCATCTTATTGGCGATCGCAAGCACCGCCTTATGACGACCGCGGCGTTTTGCAACCTCGCGCGCCCAACGGCTGAAAGGATCGGTTTTTTCCTTCGCCTCAGCGATTCTCAGCACTGAACGAGCGCCGTGAACCAGCATGGTGCGCAGATAACGGTTGCCACGCTTGGAGATGCCGAGCAGAATCGGTTTGCCACCGGTGCTGTGCTGTCGCGGGGTCAGTCCCAGCCATGCCGACACCACCCGTCCACACTTGAATGCCTGGCCATCACCGACTGCTGCCATAAAACTGCTCGCTACGATCGGTCCGAATCCAGGTATCTCCATCAGCCGACGCATAGGCTCTGAACCATTCACCAGTGCCTTGATTCGAGTGTCGTAGTCCTCGACTTCCTGATTCAACTTGCGAAGATTCTGGTATTCCTTAGCCAACATCGAAACAAACCATCCATCGACTTCGCAACTCGTGCCAATCACACTGTCCTCATCCGGCGTGATCATCGACTCGATTAAAGCATACAGGGCGCTCTTGCCGCATCTAGCCGTCAATCCGCGTTCCGACAAATGCGCACGCAGCGCATTGCGCTTCTGTGTGCGTTGCTGCACCGCTTGCTGACGCAGGCTATGCAACATCATCATGTTCTGCTGTTGCACCGTCTTCACCGCAACTGCACGAATCCCCGGACGACCAGCCGCTTCGGCAATGGCAATCGAATCATTTTTGTCATTTTTATTGCCTTGTACGTAGGGTGTCACTTTGTGCGCCGGAAGCAGTATCACCTCATGACCACACTCCTGAAGCTGGCGTCCCCAGTAGTGCGAGCCCGCACAGGCTTCCATCACCACCTTGCTCGATTCAACATCGGCAAAGTGGGACAATACCTTGTTTCGCTTCAGCATGCCACTGCCCGTAACTCTTCCATTTCGATTCAGCTCTGCATAGTGGAACACATTCTTTGCGATATCCAAGCCTATCGTTGTATTATTATTTCTGTTCATATTTGGTCTCCTCCCATTGGTTGATTACTTTCCATACCATCGCTGATTTCTTCGCCGATGTAAAGTGGGGGGAGACCATTTCATCAATCAAGATGAGAATCTTGCGACGATCAGAATAAGAAAAGGTTTCGCGTCCTGAAACGCAGTGAGGACGAAGTCCGAACGGAGTTTCAGGACGCGCGGTCGAAAGAATATTCGACCCTCTGAATTGCTGACTTGACGTTTGCGACAGTTCTGGCACTAAACTTGTAATTTCGCAGCCATGCGGGGTTCACAAGATGCCAGGATGTCATGTAAATGATTATCAAGTGAGAAAATTCATGAAACTAAAACTAACTCATTCGATTGACAAAGCCGCTGTGAAATCTGGATTCAGTTGTGCTACCGGTTACCGAATCGACAAGGACAGTCGGCTTCCGTGTGAAAAACCCAAAGTGCCCCGCGGTCGTCGTCGGCCGGATCCATTGGCAGGCATATTTGAGGAACAAGTGGTGCCGATGCTGGAGAAATGCCCGACCCTACGTGCGGTCGCTGTGTATCGGGAAGTGATGCGCCTCAATCCACAGCTCGCTGCCGGCGTGAGGCGCACATTGGAGCGTCGCATTCGTGACTGGAGAGCGCAGTATGGTCCGCAGCAGGAAGTGATTTTCCGCCAGCGTCAGGAGCCCGGACGCATGGGCATATCGGACTTTACCGACATGAACTGGATCGGTGTGACGATTGGCGGGTGCCAGTTTGATCACAAGCTGTATCACTTCCGCCTGGCGTGGTCGGGCTTCACCCATGCCGATGTGGTTCAGGGTGGCGAGAGCTTTGCTGCATTGGAGCAGGGAGTGCAGGATGCGCTGTGGACTTTAGGCGGTGTGCCGCGTGAATGCCGCACCGACAGCCTGTCGGCAGCGTTTCGCAATATCAGCAAGGATGATGGCGAGGACCTGACCGAGAGTTATCGCCAGTTGTGCGAGCACTACGGGATGCGGGCGACCCGCAACAATCGAGGTGTGGCGCACGAAAACGGCGCCATTGAAGGTCCGCATGGACATCTGAAGCGTGCGATCGAAGATGCGCTGGCACTGCGTGGCTCGAAAGATTTCGAGACGCTGGATGAGTATCGGGATTTCATCGCCCAAATCACAAGCAATATCAATCTGCGGCACAGCAAGAAAATTGAGGCGGAGCGCGAAGTGCTGCGGGCGTTGCCGGGCCGACGCACCACGGATTACAAGGAGACCAACGTACGGGTCACCCGTTCCAGCGGTTTCGTTCTGCGCAAGGTGTTTTACACGGTGCCTTCGCGTCTGATCGGTCATCGTCTGGGAGTGCGGCTCTACGCGGATCGTGTAGAGCTGTATCTGGGCAGTCGCCATCAGTTGACCCTGCCACGCGGTCATCGGGATTCATCAGCCAAGCATTGGTGTGCGCATGTGGTCAATTATCATCATGTGATTCATTCTCTGCGGCGCAAGCCGATGGCGCTGATGAGTTGGGTTTACCGAGATCAGCTGTTTCCGCACGAGGCGTATCGACATTGTTTCGAGGTGGCACTGGAGCGCACCACGCCACGGCAAGCCTGTCGGCTGGCGGTAGATCTGCTGTCGTTGGCTCACGACCACAACTGCGAAGCCCGGCTGGCGCAGCAGATCGAACAATGCCTGCGGCAAGGAACGCTTCCGGATGTGCTTGAGATGCAAAAGCAATTTGCCGTGCAGCACGGTACCATGCCGCAACTGCATGTGGAATCGAGCACTCTGGCCAGCTATGCGTCGCTGCTGCAGCAAGGAGCTCAGTCATGAGTGCCAAGCGTCACAAAAGCAGCCATTCGACCGATGCAGTCAAACTGGCGCTGATGCTATCGGAGTTGCGCTTGCCGGCGATGAAACAGATGTGGTCAGGCTTTGCCGAACGCGCCGATACCGAAGGCTGGCCGGCTGCTCGGCTGCTGTCGACCCTGGCTGAGCTGGAACTGGCCGAACGTGACCGGCGACGCATTGAACGCCACCTCAAAGAAGCCCGGCTGGTGCCCGGTAAAACCATCTCCAGCTTCGACTTCAATGTGGTGCCGGTCGTCTCCAAGTCCAAAGTCATGGCACTGGCGGCCGGCGATGTGTGGCTCAACAATGGTCACAACCTGTTGATGTTTGGGCCGCCCGGTACCGGCAAAAGCCATCTCTCATCAGCAATCGGACTGGCTCTGGTGGAAAACGGCTATCGCGTGCTGTTCACTCGAACCACCGACCTGGTGCAACGCCTGCAACGGGCACGTCGCGAACTGACGCTCGAAAATCTGCTGGCGCGGTTGGACCGATATCATTTGCTGATTCTGGACGATTTTGCCTACGTCAGCAAAGATCAGGCTGAAACCAGCGTGCTGTTCGAGCTGATCTCAGTGCGCTATGAACGGCGTTCCATTCTGATTACCGCCAATCAGCCGTTTGACGAATGGCACAAAGTGTTCCCAGACCAGAGCACTGCGGTGGCCGCGGTGGATCGACTGGTTCACCATGCGACCATTCTGGAAATGAACGTCGAAAGCTACCGCCGACGACACGCAGTTGAACAGTTGCGAGATAAGCCCGCACGAGCGTCAAAGCGTGCCACTGCAAAAAAAGCTCAGCCCAAGTCCGTTCAAGACTGACAGCTGATCTATTTAACCTACTCAACACGGGGCGCAAGCCCCGTGTTCACATCCTGTCGCTGATCGACTTTTTTTGAATTGAATCAGTGAAACTGCAAATAATTCTGCTATTATTTGAAGCCTGATCGCAGCGTCAAAAAATTCTTACCTTGATTGTCGCTGATTCTCATCTTGATTGTCGCTCCACAGCTATGGGATAAATACAGTTTCATCATAACCGATCAATTTGATGAACATGACACCTATACGTTGCGTGGAATTGATTGGCATCTAATTTTGATTTAAAAATTGAACTCACAAAAACTGCAGTGATTCTAAGGGTTGATCAGCTTGGCCATTTCGTTAAATGTAGCAGTTGCGTGCTAATTAAATGTAAAGTACAATAGATACTAAAATATATATTTAATTTCACAAATACCAAATTTATGGAAACTCTGCTGACTAAAAAAACCGTTTCGATTACAGAACTAAGGGAACCCAATAAGGTCATTGATCAAGCAGGTTCTGAACCTGTAGCAATTCTCAATCGTTCCAACCTTGTTGGTTATTTCGTGCCTGTTGGTGCTGTGAAAAACTCTCAATTCAGCATCTGCGAAACCGAAGACGTGACTAGGGCATTGAATACTATCGACGAAAACGTTGTCGCAGTCAATGATTATCTGAAAGACAAGTGATACGCTGCATCACTGCCAAGCATGTCATAGCTATACACGAACACGTAATTCAAAATAACGAACTTCAAGGTATGGCACGCAACAGTTCAGTCAAAGCTGTTGTTGGCAGAATCGAAAATCGACTTCGTTACGGACTAATCAGTGATGTCTATGAGCTCGCTGCCTGCTATGCCTGCTTCATAGCGGTGGGTCATTGCTTTCTCGATGCAAACAAGCGAACCGCGCATACAAGCATGCAAGTTGTCCTGAAACTGAACGGCATACGTCTTCAGTATGAAACCGAGGAACTTGGGGACATGATTGTTAAAGCCGCACGCAGTGAAGTAGATGAGTTGGAGCTAGCGGAATACCTTCGATCTCTGCCACTCGAACCAGCAGATTAACCCAGGGGTCTTGAATTGGAGGAATTTGTTTGTACTACGGCTAAAAATTTACTCGAACTATTCAATATTGATCCAATTTAGATACTGTCTGCAGGATAGGGCGCACGCATGCTAGAGGATTTCAGTGAGACCGAATCTGACTTGATTCAATACGTTTTGCTTGAAATTGGTCTGTCTCCCATCTCATGTGGGTACCCACAAACTCAATACACTCGACAGTCCAGATGACTAATCACAGCCTCCGCTACTTCCATACTGCTTCCAAGACATCCAGCCTTTGGGGCAGACAAACCCCCAAGTTCTCACGACTGGTCCAGTAATGAACAAAGTAACTGCGGTTTTTCCAGCAGGGAGTTCAATTCGGTGTTGAAATCGAGGACCGCGGATTGTGACTTTTCCGCTCTTGATAATTCTGTTTCCACGGTTCGGAAGATGTTCAATCAATTGCCCTTTAAGAACAATACTGGCGGAGTACCAAGGATGGTCGTGTAATGCTCGATCATCATCGCTGCCAAGGAATTCGTGCAAATAGATATTAAGGAAGCGATTGCGGGGGAGTAGGTAACGGCGAATCAGGTAATTGCTTCCGTTAAGTCCGGAGATCCTTCGACAAGACAAAAATCCACCGACACCGTTGTTCTTGCGCCTACTGCCAAAAACAAGCCAAAGAAGAAATGCTGTACAAAATAGAACTAGTGAGAAAGTAGCCATACTGAACTAAAAAATTGCATGTTATTGTAAGGAACTGGAATTTTACCGCATTGTCTACCTGTAGAAATTACAAAGTTCGGTTTTCTCTGTCATTCTCTGACGGTTTATATTTAGATTCCCCACAATTTGGCAACGGACAAGAACATCATCTTGAATTCTAGATTTATATAATTGCGTATAATGTATATTATGTAAAGTAACATGTTTGTATCTTGGTATGCTCGTTTACTTTCAGGTTACTTCTACAATGTCATGAATGAAGAGACTTTCACACATTTGATCAGGATTCTACCCTGTCCAGTTGAACTAGAAAATGGAAATTTAGCGGGTTTGACAGAATGAAAATTTTTTATCAGCTTTTCAGTTTCGTACCTAACGTATAATATGACATTTCGAATCACGAACCGCCTGGCTCATCTGCCTTGCCAATTATTCGTGATATCAATTCATTGAATCTCTTTGGAGTTGCAAGATGTGGAAAAAAGAAACTCACTCTAATGAAAAATCTGAAATTATGGCTAAAAGTATGGAACCAAAGTTAAATAAAGAAGTAATACCTGCCTCTAGGATGTCTGCTGGTGATCGAGAAAGAGTTGCAGACAACTCACAGACCATCATTAACAAAAATACGATCGCAAGCGGAAAAATCGAAGGAAATTCGGATGTGCAAATCTCGGGAAAGTTTGAAGGCTCTTTGAATATCCCGAATAATACAGTTACCGTTGAATTATCCGGATTAACTCAGGCAACTCTTAGTGCTAAAAAAATTGTCGTTCACGGAACGGTAAATGGTAACCTTTATGGTTCAGATTCAGTGCATGTCATGTCTTCTGGAGTCGTCGATGGCGATATCAAAACGGCTAATGTGATACTTGAGAAATCTTGCCAGTTCAATGGGGCTATTGAGATGATTAGGGAGCCTGCTAAAGAAGCCCCTGCACGAGTGTCAACGGAGAAATTGAAAAGTCCTGACCAGAGCAAACCAACTGTAACTTCCCCTTCTGTTTCACAGTCTTCTGCTCCTCGTAGGTCCGTATAGAATTGACATTTAGCATCCAAAACTACGCACACTTTGTCTACGGTTTGAAAGAGATTTTTTCAGTGTACCGAAAACTTGTTTTCAAGATTCTTACATAATTCCGGAGTAATACATGACGAGAATAAATCTGCGTCTTGGATGCCTCGGTCGCAGTTTTCATCACTAGGAATCAATTTAGTTGCTGAATACGTCAGTGCTGAAAGCGAAGATAAGCATGTCGTTCTCGATTTGTCCTATGCAAGACAGTCGGTTGTAAATTTTATGTCTGAGCTAGATTGCATCTATATTGTCACAAATGCAATCAATTCTCTAACTAACAATGTTGAATGTCGATTAAGGGATGAGGATCATCCAAATCCAGAATATTCAAAAATATTTCGCAGCATCTTTGCTCGCGAACCCCCACATTCCATTAGCGCCATATTAGTCTGGGATTTATTCAATTACTTACCACGCACCGATATCATTGGTTTGATGTCATTCTTGAGTCCATGTTGTCGTCGAGGTGCTAGATTGTTTGCAATCTCCTGGTTAACCGAAACAGTTCCAGGCTCGCCAGGAATTTTTGAATTGACTCAAAACAAAGAGATAATTTATGAGGCTACCAGTCAAGATTTCATTTCATCTCCGGAATATTTAGCTCAATCTCTTGTAGATATGATGCCCAGTTTCATACCGAATCGACTTTCAGTAACCCGGTCCGGAATGCTTGAAGTGATACTTGAATTTGATGAACTAGCTACCCCACCAGATCCAGAAATAATTCCTTCCAGGCGGTTATCTTCTTTTCGCAGTTCTTAGTACGGGCCCCCTTCCGACAGAATTCTTATCGATTCAATTAAGGAATTCGGATAGCTGAGTCCGCTAGCCAGTGCGGCTTTCCTATTAATAAACCGCCGCGTACCAGGTATCCGCGTGTTTGGTTCCTCTGATATTTCCGCGATGAGCGTCTCTACGCGCTCCTTAAAATTAGGATTGAATTGAGTCGCGTTGATGCAAATTAACAGTTGCCCAACGTTCGGCGAACTGCCTTTGTCGTCAAGAAAAGAAGATGCTTCAAATCCAAAATTGCTGTTTAAGAAAGCGCCTGCCAGAATTTCAACCATCATGGCCAGGGCAGCACCCTTCTCACCTCCAAAGGCTTTCATGCTGCCTTTAAGGACTTCTTTAGGGTCAGTAGTTGGATTTCCTTTTTCATCCATTCCCCAGTCATCAGGGATTGACTTGCCCTGCTCTGCTGCGACTACAATCTTTCCACGAGCGACCTGTGAAAGTGAAAGATCGATTATGACGGGCTCATACTCAATTCTTGGGCAAGCAAAGGAAATTGGATTTGAGCCAAACACTGCATGTTTTCCACCAGCCGCTGCTATCGCTTTGGGAGTATTTGCAAACATGATTCCAATGAATCCATTGCGAGCAAGTATTTCCACTGGATGGCCGGCAACTCCACAGTGATGTGAGCCAATTACAGCTGCCATCATGATTCCTTGGGAACTACATGATTCTGTTAGTGAATTTACTGCGAGTTTTATTGCAGGATAAGCGAATCCACAGTTGGCTTTTACTTCAATGGTTGAAGAATTGATTCTTGTCAGAGACGGTTCAGCTTGGCCGTTGACTTTCTGACTACGCAGCTGTTCAATGTAAAAGGACAGGCGAACCAGACCATGCGAATCTTGGCCGTCAGCATCTGCAAGTACTAGTGCGGATGCTACGCAATCTGCGATGTCAGGTGATGACCCATGCGCTCGAAGCGTTGCAGATGCAAGTTTTTGGGCTTCCTGAAAGGAAAGAATGACTCTTGAGTTCAAAGTGACTCAATCTAGGGACGAAGAATTACTTTGGGTGAGGCAACCTGGCCTTGGATCAATTCTCGAAAAGCCTGTGGGCCTTCGGCCAAAGGGCGTTCATCCATCCAGTTCAATGGTCCAATTTCTTTATTTTGGATTTTTCTAGTGGCGACGCGAAAATCCAACGCAGTATATGTGTATGTTCCAATAAAGGTTATTTCTGCTAGAGTAATTCTCCGCACATCCATTTCTCCAATTGCAGAACTAAGCCCAACGTGAATTACTACGCCTCCGGGTTTCACCGTGCTTACCGACAGATTACGAGTTTTTTCATTGCCAACTGCATCCAGTATGAAATCGTACGAACTTGGTTCTGGACTAGTTTTAATCGGATCAATCACGTTACAGGTATCTGTCTTTTCCAACGTTAGACGTCTTTGGGGATTGGTTTCACACAATGTGATGTTCTTGCATCCGTAATCCTTAAGGAAATAGACACAGAATGCTCCAACGGCACCTCCGCCTAAAACGAGAGCCGACCCTTCTGAAATCGGGCGAGATGCGGCATTCTCAATCAATCGCACTGCGTGAAGAGATACTGCTGCTGGTTCTGTCATTGCCAGTTGAGCCGGGTCGACGTCTGCTGGAACAACTACAAGGTTTTTTGAGGGGATTCCGATCAACTCGGCAAATGCACCGGGTCGATTCATTCCGATAAGTTTACGGTCATTGCAAAGGTTGGTTAAACCGTTTAGACAGTCATCACATTTACCACAAGTAATCAATGGATTCACCACAGCCTTCGTACCTGCATTTGGACCTTCTATGACAGTACCACAGACTTCGTGGCCCAAAATCAAAGGTGGCACTCTTCGACTGTCATGGCCGAGATAAGCATGCAAATCGGAGCCGCAAATTCCGACTGCATCGACTCGAATCAATGATTCATCCTGGTCTAAGCTGGGATGGGGTTCGTTACGATACTCTACAGTATTCGGTGCTGTATATACGAGGGCTTTCATCTGTCAAAGGTATTCATGTGTCTTACTTTGCAGTAAATCCGCCATCAACAAAAAGGATTTGTCCAGTTACATAATCGGATGCAGGTGATGTAAGAAAAATTATTGGACCTTGCAAGTCTTCCATACGGCCGTTTCGACCTACTGCTGTATTCATTGCCATTTTAGTGGAAAGTTTATCATCATTAAATACTGCGGCAGTCAGTTCCGTTCTAAAGAAGCCGGGGGCGATTGCATTGCAGCTGATACCATATGAAGACCAGCATTCTGCCATAGCTCGCGTTAACTGTGCAACACCGCCTTTTGATGCTCCGTAAGCTATACCATTGCTGAATGCACGCAATGACTGAAGAGAAGCAACATTAATGATTTTGCCCCACCCTGCTTCTTTCATGCTTCCGACAAATGGTCGAGAGAAGAAAAAGGGAACACTCAAGTTCAGATTTATGGTTTGATCCCAGCTCTCCCAGCTGATTTGCTCATCCGATTCCCGTAAATTAACCCCTGCAGCATTGACGACAATTTCAGGAGCGCCGAAACAATCACAGATTCTCTCCTGTGATTTGCTTATTTCTTGGCGATCCATTAGATCTACATCGACCCATTTTGCGTTCCCTCCCTGATTGGTAATTTGAAGGGTCTCTTGCGCCAGCAGATTCGAGCGTCGTGCAACTAATACTACGCTGGCACCAGCTTGCGCAAGCGTTTGACTTATTGCCAGCCCGATCCCAGAGCTAGCACCGGTTACTACAGCTACTCGATTCTGGATGTTAAACTGATTCAACTACACACTCAAATTATTTGATTTAGTTGAAAATCTTCGGTTGGAAAATATTTGGCAAGCCTATCATCACCAGTAAGTGCATGCGCTTCCATACCTTCGAGTCTTGAAATTCGAGCCGTTACCGCACCGACGCTTCGATTCGCTTCCTGACTCATTTTCTGGTAAGTAACCGTTTTGATAAACTTGCCGACGCTCAATCCACCCGTGTATCTAGCAGCTCCGCTGGTCGGAAGGATGTGGTTAGTTCCAGAGCACTTGTCTCCATAGGCTACAGTAGTCTCTTCCCCTAGAAATAATGAACCGTAGTTTGACAGATTTTCAAGCCACCAATCCAGATCTTCTGCTTGCACTTCAAGGTGTTCTGCAGCATACTTGTCGCTTAGTTCAATCGCTTCGTCCTTAGTATCAACAATCGAAATTTCACCGAAATCTCTCCACGCAGATTCTGCTGCGCTTTTATTCGGTTCCGGCAGTCGTTGAATATACTTTGGAATCAGTTCCATTACTTTCTCGCCCAGCAGTGGAGAAGTAGAAATCAGCCAGGCAGGTGAATCAGGTCCATGCTCAGCTTGACCGATCAGGTCGGAAGCCACAATTTCGGGATCAGCGGAATCATCGGCTATGATCAATATTTCTGTCGGACCCGCAAATAAGTCAATTCCTACTTGCCCGAACAGCATTTTCTTTGCCTCAGCTACGAATCGATTGCCAGGCCCAACCAAGATGTCCGCAGTGTGTCCGGTAAACAAGCCATAGGTTAGCGAAGCAATCCCCTGTACACCACCAACGGCCAGGATTGAGTCCGCTCCGCATAGGGATGCGGTATATGCGATAGCGGGATGAATGCCGATGCCAGCTTTCGGAGGTGAGCATGCAATCACATTTTTAACCCCAGCCACTTTTGCGGTAGTCACACTCATGATTGCAGAAGCTACATGAGCGTAGCGTCCTCCCGGAACGTAGCAGCCAGCCGTGTTGATCGGAATCAGTTTTTGTCCAGCCAACAATCCAGGTGCCAGTTCCACCTCAAACTCCGAAAGGCTTTCCAGTTGACGTTCTGCGAACGTCTTCACTCGTTGGTGTGCAAACTGAATGTCCTGTTTCAGGGTATCGCTGAGATGCTTTTCGGCGGCTTCAATGTCTGCTTGGCTCAACAGAATTTGTCCAGTCCAGTTGTCTAGATCGCGTGCATAGTCCAGAACAGCTTGTTCACCACCCTCTCGGATGATTTGTAGCATCTGTCGTACTATTTTTTGGACCTCATCAGTTCCGCTCGATGCTGCAGCACCTCCAATTGAGGCTTGTTTCAGTTTTACGATGGCCATCTCATTCCTTTATGCACTTCTATAGAGTTTAGTCATGACAAATTCACGATGACCGAGAGCTTCAGCAGCTGTCAGTCGCCCATTGCAAGTGCGTATTGTCATGTCAATCAGCAAGTCGCTTGCTTCGTCCAAAGTCATCTCACGGCGTAGAATGCCGGAAACATCCAGATCAATATGCTCGCCCATGGTGCGCACCGTTCTTGGATTTGCAGTCAGTTTGATTACAGGTTCGACTGGATGGCCTATGATATTGCCTTGCCCGGTTGGAAAAACATGCACAACAAAACCGGCAGCAGCCTGCAGGGTTACACACTCAGCAGCAGCAGAAGAAGTATCCATAAAGTACAGTCCTGGTCCACTGGTCGGTGTTTCCGCAGGTTTAAGTACGTCAATATACGAAGTGTTCTTTCCAATCTTCTGTAGATTGCCCAGTGCTTTTTCCTCAATGGTCGTCAAACCACCTTCAATATTTCCCTTGGTTGGCTGACTTTCGGACAGATCATTGGTTTTGTTTGGTTCGATCACTTCGTCCATATAAGCTTGCCAAGTCGAAAGAAATTTTTCGCCAACTTTGGGGGATGCGGCACGATCTCTACAGAGCAGTTCGGCACCCGTAAGCTCCGATGTCTCGCCAAAACAGTTTGTGACTCCCAACGGGTCCAGCTTGTCGATCAGATTTCCGACGGTTGGATTCGCACCGATACCGGAGGTCGTATCAGATTCACCGCACTTGTGGGAAACCCACAAATCACTCAAATCACAGGGCTCTCGCTGAAGTTCCGATGTCCAATGAAGAAATTCCTTGGCCGTACGGGATGCTTGTGCAATAGTGTTGATATCGCCATTTTGCTCAATGGCAAATCCTTGGACAGGCTTGCCAGTTTGGGCGATGCCATCAACGACCCGTTTTGTCCAACCCGGTTCAATACCAATTACTACACAGGCTGCTACGTTTGGATTGCTGCCGGTCCCAATCAGCGTACGAAAATGTAATTCCAGGTCTTCGCCAAATTGCAGCCTTCCGTAGTGGTGAGGAAGAGCAAGCGTTCCTTTGATGTTGTTAGCAACTGCTTCTGAAGCTGCATTTGAAAGATCGTCCAGTGGTAGAATGATGACGTGGTTACGTATGCCAACACGACCATTTTCTCTGCGAAAACCTCGTATTTCTTTTAAATCCATTATTACCACTTTTCCGTTTTTGTATTGTGTACATGCAAGTGTGCACCTTTTCGAACCGGAGCAATTGTTCGGCCAATTGGAAATCCGTATTTGATGACTTCAGCGCCTTCATTGAGGTCAGTCAGTGCAATTTTATGTCCGAGAGGTATATCGTCAACTGCCGTTATAGCAATGGTTTCGTCGGTTTCCATGACCCAACCCGATAGCACTTTTCCCGAAAGTTTTTCTTCAACGACCACGACTCCGACTGAATCTTCACGCTCATGTACCAGAAAGTCTGGTGGAGATTGATTTTGATCTTTTTCCATTTTGTCTACAGATAGTGAAAGAATAAAAATTAGTATGAAATTATTGCGGTGAGATATCGATTTTTTGTTCGAGACTCTTCATCACATTCGCAATGTATGCCTTGTTTGCCTGAATTTCCTCAAAGTTCAATCCTAGCAGTTCATGCGGAAAAACAACCCATTTATCGGTAGCATTTACGTAGTAATCTGGAATTCGATCAGTCAGGTTTTCTTTTGGTTTGAACCAGGTGGCAGCTACCCGTATCTCTTTGGGTGTATTTCTTCTCGCTTTCCTTTCAATTTCAGCAATCAGCGCATCGATTGTAATTCCGGTATCGAATATGTCGTCTACAATCAGTAACGAATCATCTACATTGATCCGATCAATCAAATAGCCCAGACCATGTATTCGAATATTGCTGGAACGGCGTCCGATATTCTCATAAAGAGATGTTCGTATAGCAATGTGATCTGTCTTGATTCCGTAATACGCAAGTAACTCTTGAATGGTAATACCCACCGGTGTGCCACCACGCCAAAGTGCCACCAAATAATTGGGTCGAAAGCTGCTTTCCAAAACACTGGCCGCCAATTTGCAGGAATCTTCAAATAGTCCTGAGGCGGTTACATATGTCTTTTCAATGACTATTTTTTTATCGCTCATAACTGTCGCTAAAAAAAATAAAGGAACAGGTTTCGCCATTTGCTTGCTAGAAAACAACTCCCCAATTCCTTTCATCGGTTAACTATATTATATTAGCCATCCGAGCATAAACTGAATTCGTATTTGCTGATCTTTCTGGCAGCACTTCTGCGGAGTTCAGTTAGTTCATTTTTCTCAAAAATTAGGAGTTGCCAACACGTGCGAATTTGCATATTTCTAGGCTCGCAAAAAGGACAACGAGAGCAATATATCCATGCAGCGCAAAGGATGGGACGTTATCTTGCCTCAAAGAATATCGGGATTGTTTACGGTGGTGCATCAATCGGTTTGATGGGAGAACTCGCGCGATCGGCTTCATCTGCCAATGGAGAAGTCATCGGAATTATTCCTCGAATCATAATGGGCATTGAGATACCCGAAAGTGATGTCTCGGAAATGCACTATGTGGATACGCTTGAGGAGCGAGAGCGCCTAATGTTCAGTCTTTCCGACGGATTTATCGCGTTGCCAGGTGGAATTGGTACGCTTGAGGAGGTGTTTACGGCATTGGTGTGGAATGCGCTGAAATACCACAACAAGCCGATTGGATTGTTGAATACCTGCGGCTACTATGACGGCTTACAGGAACTCTTGAATTTCCAGCACCGAGAAGGATTTGTTTCCGACCAATGCCTGAATAGCCTCATCATTGAAGAAGAAATTGAGGCTTTGGTCGATACGCTGATATCAAGATTGAAGTGAACCCTCTCAATCCCTTGCTGGTGGCCGGAATGATTTTTCAATTTAGGGGAATTTAACCTACCCTGTTATCGCTAATTGTTGGTGCCCGGGGCCGGACTCGAACCGGCACGGGAATTATCCCGAGGGATTTTAAGTCCCTTGCGTCTACCAATTTCGCCACCCGGGCCGAATCCATCCTGGTAACTGACTAAGATTTGGAGGCCGGAGCCGGATTCGAACCGGCGTAAACGGCTTTGCAGGCCGCAGCATATCCTCTCTGCCATCCGGCCACAATTCAATTGGAAGTGAGTGGATTTTCCTCAACAAGCGATCATGCCAAGTGAAATGATACAAAAAATGGAGCGGGAAACGAGGTTCGAACTCGCGACCTCAACCTTGGCAAGGTTGCGCTCTACCAACTGAGCTATTCCCGCTTGAAAAACGAACACTCATTTCAAGATATTCCCTAATTTTAGGTGATTTAGTATCCCCATATCAACTAGTATGAGAATAGTAGCTACATAATTTTGAAGTGCGTAATGCATACAGGGTACTTCGTGTAATTCAATTAGATAAATCGCAATCGAAAACTTGTTGAATTCCTAAATGAAAAAAGTACTTACTTTTCTTTGGACGTAAGAATCGGCCAAGCGTTACGAAGATAAAGAAACATGGTCCAAATTGTCAGAGCAGCGGCAATGTAAAGCAATAATTCACCTACCACTAGTGTAGGAAATTCATTGATAGATTGACCATAGAGAAGCAATACGATCGCGAGCATCTGTAAAAAGGTTTTGCTTTTTGAAAGATATGATGTTGCAATGCTGGCACGTTGTCCCTTTTCGGCCATCCATTCACGCAACGCAACTACACTTACTTCTCTTCCTACAATGATGATGACTGAAATGGTAAAAATGCTCTGAAACAAAACTTGGTCGGAAACATTGTTGTCGGAGACGAGCAGCACAAGTGCGGTGCATACAATGAGCTTGTCCGCTACGGGGTCCAGAAAAGCGCCGAACGGAGAAACTTCTTTAAGTTTTCGAGCAAGATACCCATCCAGCCAGTCCGTCAATGCTGCAAGCACAAAGATAGCAACCGCAACGGTGTTTTTTTGATCTGGCGACAGAAAGTAGGCAATGATAAAAACTGGAATTGCGATAATTCGCGCGACGGTCAGAATGTTTGGAATCGTCAGAGGCATGTGTTTACTGTTTTCCGTGGAGTTGGCAATGGATTTTTTCAGCCAGAATAGGACTGATTCCAGGAACTTTTTCTAGTTCCTCTATGCCTGCGTTGGCAATTCCCTGCAAGCCACCGAAATGTTTCAGCAGATTGGAGCGGCGGCGCTGCCCTATTCCTGGCACGTCTTCCAATATCGATTTCTTTCGAGCGTTATTTCGTCGACCGCGATGCCCCATTAAAGCAAATCTGTGGGCTTCATCGCGAATTTGTTGCAGCAGTAGGAGCGCCGTTTCGTTGATTTCAACAGGATCGTCAGTTTCTGGAACCCAGATCTGTTCATTGCCTGGTTTGCGTTCTCTACCTTTTGAGATCGCTGCAAGCCGAATGTCGGCAATCTGCAATTCATCCATTACATTTAGGGCAGAATGAAGTTGGCCTTTGCCTCCGTCAATCAGCACCAAATCAGGCAGTTTTCCATCGCCATCTCTGATTTTGCTATAACGTCGATTGAGTGCAAATTCCATTGCAGCGTAGTCGTCACCTCCAGTAATGTTCGAAATGTTTAGGGTTCTGTAATCTGATTTCACCGGACCATTCTGATCAAATACGACACAAGATGCGACTGTTTTCTCGCCTGCGGTATGACTGATATCAAAACACTCAATTCTGGCAGGTACGTCATCCAGCTTCAGCATCTCCACGAGTGCGGCCATGCGTTTATCCAGAGACTCTCTCTCACTCAAACGGCGTCGAATGGCATCTTGAGCATTGCTTCTAGCCATTTCAACCAGCTTTACCTTGCTTCCGCGGATTGGACATCGAATTGTTGTTCGCCGTCCGCTTTGTTCCCTAAGCGCGTCAATGATGATCTCACTTTCCTGAATCTGTCGGTCAACCAGAATCTGCGATGGCGCTTCACGATCCAGATAGTATCTTGGAATGAACTCGGAAAGAACGTCTTCAAGATTCGTCGCGATACCAGGCTTCGGAAAATAAGTTCGATAGTCTACATTTCGCCCGCTTCTGAAAATCACCAGTTGAATGCACAACAACTCACCGGAAGAAACCGCTGCAATTACATCAACGTCCGTTGTTCCACCCTCTACCGACTGGGATTCTCTCAGCCGTTGAATTGCAGAAATTCGATCTCGATATTTCGCAGCAGTTTCGAAATCCTGAACTGCCGCAGATTCTTCCATGCGCTTCATCAGTAACTGATTCAAATCATGATTTTTACCCATCAGAAAATTAACGACTTGATCAACATCTTCCATATATGATTCGCGGCGCACCAGACCGACACAAGGTGCCGTACATCTTTGTATCTGGTACTGCAGGCAGGGACGGGATCTATGGCGAAAAAATGAATCCCGACACTGCCGAACTGGGAACACTTTCTGGAGTTGCGAAAGCGTTTCCCGAACTGCGGCGGCACTACTGAAAGGTCCGAAGTATCGCCCGGGCTCCTTTCTGCTTCCGCGATAAAACCCCAATTTTGGAAATTCATGGGAATCATCCAGACGAATGTAGGGATAGCTTTTATCGTCTCGAAGATTGATGTTGTAGTGAGGTTTACTGGATTTGATTAGATTGTTTTCTAGCAGTAATGCTTCGGTTTCAGTTCGAGTTACGATAGTTTCAATATCGACAACCTGTTGCATCACGACTTCGATTCGATGAGAAAGACCGGATGGGCGAAAATAAGAACGAAGCCGATTTCTAAGATTCTTCGCCTTGCCAATATACAAGGGAGATTTGTTCGCGCCTTTCATGATGTAAACACCGCTAGATGTAGATACACCTTTGAGGAATCTATTTACGTTAAATTTTTGCTTGTCAATTGCTAGAGTCATGAGGAGACAAATGATTGGGCTACCAATACTGGTATATTAAAAACAATTTATTCAATATTACCGCACGTATAAGTATTCATTAAAGCAAATTGCGGAGAAAACTGAAAGCCATGAAAATTTCTGCGTTTGAGACAAAGATCGGAAATCTTCTCGAGATTGATGGTTCATTGTGGAGGGTTCTTCGAAAATCACATGTCAAGCCTGGAAAAGGAGGCGCATTCGTTCAGTTGGAACTGAAAGACATTTCAGCAGGAACGAAGAGAAATGATCGGTTTCGCTCCGATGACAAACTAGAAAAAGCCCATGTGGAGTATCGACGCATGCAGTTTCTCTACTCCGAAAACGAAAGATATTATTTCATGGACATGGAATCTTACGAACAAATTGAACTTGATTCCGAGGATTTGTCAGACCAGGTTGGATATTTGATTCCCGACCTTGAAGTGCAAATTAACCTTTACAACAGTTCTCCTATCGGAGTCGAGTTGCCGGATAACGTGTCGCTGGAAATTATAGACACAGAAGGCGTAGTAAAAGGTCAGACTGCAGCTGGATCCTACAAGCCGGCGATGGCAGAAACCGGAATTAGAGTCAATGTTCCGACTTTCATCAACATAGGTGATCGGGTGAAAGTCAATACGGACACAGGCGACTATATGGAACGATCAAACTAAATTAGCAGTGTAAATGACAAAGATAAACTATGTTTACATATTAATATCAAACATTAAAACAATTTTATTCATGTAATGTATGCTTCATCAAAGTGTTAGAACTCTGAATACTGCACTTCTAACCATTTAAGATTGAATTAATCGGTAATTTTAAGATGATGAGATCGTACACTCGATCGTGTGACAGGCTTCAGGGAACATTTAAAATAAAAATTTAAATTTTAAAAGATATTTTAAAACAAAAGAATAATACTAATATCTAAGTTAAAAGGCGAAGAACTTCTACCCAGTTTAATTCATGAATTGTTTACGATAATCCTCTAGTCTATCCGTAAATTCTACAACTTCCGGGCGAATTCTATCGTAGTCAGCAGGAAAGCGCAAAAACGGTTGTGCAATCGTCATAGGACTATGAGTCATAATAGAATCGCCGTTTTTGTATACAGTATCTTTGTTGTATATAATCCGCTACACAATTTACACAATTGATTTTCCTAAATTCCATACGTCCTGATGTTTTAGACCTTGGCGGTGTTGGGGATTTTTTTATTTTTCCAAATTTACTATAGGAATTACTTATGAAAACTGATAACTCTCGTCGCAAGTTCCTAAAGGGATCTGCCATTGCTGCTACTGCAACTATGGGAACCTTGGCGGCACCTGCGATTGTCAAAGCACAAACGCAAACCTTGAAAATGCAGGCAGCCTGGGGTGGAGGCATCTTCCTCAAGAATGCTCAGGCCTATGTTGATCGCGTAAATGCGATGGCTGGGGATGCATTGCAGATCGAACTGCTACCGGTTAACTCGGTTGTTAAAACCAGCCAAATGCAGGATGCGGTTCACCGCGGCGTGCTTGATGCGGCTCATTATGTACCTGCTTACTGGTATTCAAAATCTCCAGTTGCTTCACTGTTTGGAACTGGACCCTGTTTCGGCTGGTCAAGTCAGGAAGTCCTAGGCTGGATCTACTACGGCGGCGGTCAGGAACTGTTTGACGAAATGATGGCAAATCTTGGCTTGAACGTAGTTAGTTTCTTCAACAGTCCAATGCCAGCACAGCCATTGGGATGGTTTAAGGAAGAAATCAAAGACGCAAGCCAGATGGTCGGTTTGAAATACCGAACTGTTGGCTTGGCTGCAGACGTAATGCTGGAAATGGGCATGTCAGTCGTTCAGCTGCCGGGTGGCGAAATTCAGCCCGCTATGAAATCCGGCTTGATTGATGCGGCAGAATTCAACAATCCGACATCCGACCGCGACTTCGGAATGCAGGATGTGTCCAAGCACTACCATCTGGCCAGCTTCCACCAGTCCCAGGAATTCTTCGAGTGTACTTTCAATAAAGATACCTACGACAACCTAGCAGACGAGCAAAAAGCAATTTTGAGGTATGCGTCGGAAGCCGAGAACTCAAATTTCTACTGGCACAACACCCGCAGCTACGCTGCTGATCTAATCAAGCTGAGAGACGAGCAAGGGGTCAACGTTTATCGTACGCCCGATTCAGTGATGTCAAAACAGCTGGATGCATGGGATTCTGTTGTGGAGCGTATGTCGGCAAGCGATCCTTTCTTCGCAAAAGTCATTGCATCCCAGAAGGCATATGCGAAAGAGGTAATGAATTATCTCAACCTGAATCAGCCGGACTACAAACTGGCCTACGCCCATTATTTTGGGTAATTCAAGAAACTGCCACGAACTCGGTGGTATGAAAGCGGGGATTGATAAAGTCCCCGCTTTTATTTGATGAGAGGCATAACTACCGCCGCATCGCAACTGGTGTTGTTCCGGCACGCACTGGAGCATTCTAGGATGTTTTGGCGGTGATTTTCCGCTTCTATCCTGTTTCCTCCAGCGGAGAGCCTAGGAGCGGAAATTTTCTGTTTTTGCGGTAACGCTGTCAATATTGGTCATATCGGGTGACGCACAGATGAGCGATTTGGGACTAGCGAAAACGAAAGTCGAGTCAATTCACCCGATTCACCTCTGCTAAAATCCGACTCTTTACTATCACGTCAGAGCAAGTTAAATGACCCGACTCATCTATGGTATTGAGAGCCTCAGCATCTGGGTTGGAAGGGCTTTTGGCTGGTGTATCCTGATTCTGACGTTTTCCGTATCCTACGAAGTTTTTGTTCGCTACGTATTAAACGCACCGACTGTCTGGGCTTTCGACATGATGGTGCAGATGTACGGAGCGCTTTTCCTTATGGCCGGGCCATACGCACTGGCCCAGGACACTCATGTAAGAGGCGATGTTATTTACAGGCTCTTTCCCGTAAAAGTCCAGGCGACCGTTGATTTCATTCTTTACCTGCTGTTTTTCTTTCCCGGAATGCTGGCGCTTTTCTGGTTTGGCACAGAAATTGCAGCTGATTCCTGGCGCTACAAGGAAGTCAGCTGGAACAGTCCGGCAAGAATACAAATCTATTTCTTTAAAACCCTTATCCCTCTTTCGGGTGGCTTGTTGATCATTCAGGGAATCGCCGAACTGCTGCGCTGCTGGAAAGCCATACGAACTAGCGAGTGGCTTGACCGTCTTGAAGACGTCAGTGAAACTGAATCACTGCTGATGGAACGGGCGACTCGATCCGCGGACAGGTAGTTCGGCAGTACCAATCGTTCAAAGCCAATTTGCGACCTGATTCCAACAAATTCTAGAGATGACCAATCCTGAAGTTGCAATTTTTATGCTGGGACTGTTTATCGTCCTGGTTCTGCTAGGCTTTCCCATTGCGTTCACATTGATCGCCATGGGCGTGGGCTTTGGCTACTTTGCCTACTACAAAGCGGGGTCCATTGAAGTCATCGCGGATGCTTTCAACAATCGAATCTTCTATCTTCTCAACCAGAATACCTATTCTGTAATGGAGAATGACACCCTTGTCGCCATACCACTGTTCCTGTTCATGGGGTACGTGGTCGAACGTTCCAACATTGTTGATCGACTGTTTTCATCCTTGCAGCTGGCCGCAAGAAACATGCCCGGCTCCATGGCGATCGCGGCGCTGATCACGTGCGTGATATTTTCGACTGCCAGCGGAATTGTGGGTGCAGTCGTTACGCTGATGGGTTTACTGGCTTTCCCGGCAATGGTCAATGCGCACTACCGAAAGGATTTTAGCGCCGGTGTGATATGCGCCGGTGGAACGCTTGGTATTTTGATCCCGCCCTCGATCATGCTGATCGTCTATGCCGCCATTGCTGAACTTTCGCCACTGCGACTGTATGCCGCCGCCGTATTCCCCGGCCTGCTGCTGGCCAGCATGTATATTCTCTATGTTATTTTCCGCGTGATGGTGAATCCAAGCATTGCGCCCAAACCCGTTGTAGATGATTCCGTCACTCGAAAGGAAATCTATTTCCAGCTGCTCGTTTCTTTCGTGCCATTGACTCTGCTGATCATGCTGGTGCTCGGCTCCATCCTGGGGGGACTAGCCACTCCTGCTGAAGCCGCGGCCATGGGTGCTCTTGGAGGTTTGGTGCTGGCAGTTCTCTATCGTTCTTTGACCTGGACCAAGGTAAAGGAGTCGGTATTCCTGACTGCGAAAGCAACCGCCATGGTATGCTGGATGTTTGTAGGTTCGTGGACCTTCGCCTCAGTCTTTTCCTATCTGGGCGGGCATGATGTTATTGAGGGCTGGTTTCTAGCGATGAATTTACAGACCTGGCAGTTTCTGATTCTCGTGCAGTTGATTATCTTCCTGCTTGGCTGGCCGCTTGAGTGGTCCGAAATTTTGATAATTTTCGTGCCAATTTTCTTGCCCATGCTGGACACTTTCGGTGTCAACCCCTACTTCTTTGCAATGCTGGTAGCACTCAACCTACAGACTTCGTTTCTGACCCCGCCTATGGCGATGTCTGCCTATTATTTGAAAGGCGTGTTAAAAAAGGAAATTGAGCTCATGCAGATTTTCAAAGGCATCATGCCGTACCTTTCCATTGTCATATTCTGCATGTTTCTGATGTACATGTTCCCGGGTCTTGCGCTATGGTTGCCGGATGCGCTGTTCGGAGTCTATATTCCTTAACGCCCTGTCAATCGACAGGAGCTGGAAAAGATGAATGCTTCCGACTTGATTCAGACTAAACCAGCCAGAGAGTACGTTCAGTTGATCAAGCAGGGAGTTCTGACTTCGGAAAGTCTGGTCAGACACTGCCTCGACGTAATCAAGCAGACCGATGAAAAGATCGGCGCCTGGGCTCATGTGGATCGAGAGCATGCCTTGGATCAAGCTCGCACCCTGGATGAAATTCGACGTCGCGGGCAGCCTACGGGAGTCCTTCACGGCATCCCAGTGGGCATTAAGGACATTATTGATACAGTTGATTTCCCCACCGAGATGGGCAGTGTTGTCTTTGCAGGCCATCAACCGGAATCCGACGCTGCGATTGTCGAAAAACTCAAGGAAGCAGGTGCGGTGATTCTTGGTAAAACCGTTTGCACCGAATTCGCCTATATGCACGCGTCCGCCACCAAAAATCCCTGCGATCTCCGTTATAGTCCAGGTGGGTCCTCCAGTGGCTCTGCGGCAGCGGTAGCCGCCGGGCAGGTTCCGCTGGCGATTGGCAGTCAGACAAATGGTTCTACAATACGCCCCGCTTCCTACTGCGGAATCTACGGTTACAAGCCCACGCGGGGCACTGTTTCGCGCCGCGGAGTGTTGACAACCTCCTCTCATCTGGATCAAATCGGCGTGTTCGGACTACACCCGAGTGACCTCGCGTTGCTTGGTGATGCCATAGGCGGCTATGATGCAGCGGATTCAATGAGTTATTTGAAACCACGTCCCCGAACGCTGGAAGGATTCGACTCTGATCCGCCGGTTGAGCCCGTGTTTGCCTGGTTCGACTTGCCCTACGCTGACCGGTATTCATCTTCTCTTCGCGAGGGAAGTCTGGAATTACTGGCCGCACTGGGTAAACAGGTCGACCGAGTTCCAGCGCCGCAGTCCTTTGCCGGACTGATTGAAAGTTTACGGGTCATTTACAGCTATGAATTGAGCCAAAATCTCCAGAGCATAAGAGAAACCCATGAAAGCATGCTGAGCAGTACGATGCGCAATGCGCTGGAATCTGCTGACAAAATAACCAGTCAGCAATACGCTGATGCACTTGATGTAATTCCAGCTTCGGAAAAATGGTTTAGCCAGCTGTTTAATGATTATGATGCAATACTCACCCCATCGGCCTTGGGGGAAGCGCCACTTTTGGAACAAGGCACAGGTGATCCAATCTGCTGTACGATCTGGACGCTAGCCGGCCTGCCATGCATATCACTGCCTTTACTCGAAGGCATTGACGACATGCCCATTGGAATTCAACTGGTCGGTGGAACAAACGAGGATGACCGTTTGTTCAGGACAACGCGCTGGGTATTGAATGCCGTGCAGGGTAAGTGAACCGGCGCTGCTCAAATCTCTTCTATAATTGATGTAATATTTCTCTCAGGAGCGCCTGATGAACTCAAGACTCGTCAAGATTCTGTCCGGCTTGGCCGGGCTACTACTGATGTTCCTATTCGTTATCGGACTGTCACACAGTATTTCGATCGGATTTGCCGGGTTTTGGGGCGGGTTGCCGTTCGCCATTATCCTCGCCATTGTACTGCCGATGGTGGCCTATGACTTCTGGGATGAATGCATCCGCAAACGCGACAGCGATTCCTCAGATGGAAACTAGGCCATTCCAGCCCCATTGAGCAGAGAATTCGTGATAGGAATGAGTACTAAGCCAGTACTGTGGATACCCCGCAAACTCTCAGCCAACACCGAAGCTCGCGCCCGAAAAGACTACGACGTCATCCTTAATGCGGAGGACAGCGTCAATTCTCCGCAACGCATTGTGGAAATGAGTCATAGAGTGGACGCTATTATGCCGTGCCACTCCGAGATTTTTCACAAGGACGTAGTCGCGCAGTTGAGTGACCGACTGAAAATTATCGCAAACTATTCCGTGGGTGTTGATCATTGTGATCTTACGGCTTTGCGAAATCGAGGAATCACTGTTACGAATACCCCAGATGTACTGTCCGATGCAACTGCTGAAATTGCCATTTTGCTGCTGCTTGGAGCCGCACGACGGGCTACGGAATGCGACAAGCTGGTCCGAGAAGGCCGGTGGAATAGTTGGAGTCCTGCATTTATGGTCGGCCATCAGGTGACAGGGAAACGCTTGGGCATCATCGGTTTGGGCAAAGTTGGCCAGGTAGTGGCCAGACGGGCTCGGGGATTTGAGATGGAGGTGCACTACCACAATCGGAACCAACTCGACCCCAGACTGGAACAGGGAGCAATCTATCATCAGGATTTGGATTCGCTTCTGTCGGTGTCCGAGTTTCTTTCCTTACACTGCCCAGCAACGCCAGAAACAGCGAATTTGATGAATGCGAGAGCGTTTGCAAAAATGCCTGACGGAGCGATTCTGGTCAACACCGCCAGAGGTGCGCTGGTTGACGAGGACGCCTTGCTCTACGCTGTAAGAAAAGGAAAAATCGCCGCCGCGGGACTAGATTGCTTTCGCAACGAGCCCGGAGGCAATCCTGAATTTTCAGCGCACGAAAACATATTTATGCTTCCCCATATAGGAAGCGCCACATTTGAAACCCGCGATGCTATGGGTTTTCGCGCCTTGGACAATCTGGATGCGTTCTTCTCCGGTAAAACGCCACGGGATAAATTGGTTTAATTTCAGAATTCTGAATACTACTGTCAGTGTGGATTGAAAGTCTCCAGTTTGCGGTACCAGGAAAACAACTTTTCCGGCTGTGCGCGGTCGCATCTGTTGAGACGGCCCAGAGCCGGCACTGATTCCCTCTGTCAAAATTGAAACAGACGACCTTAACTTAACAAATGGAAAAATACTGTACTCCTGTACACGTTTCACCAGTTTCCTTCGTTGGATTTTGTAGGATGACAATTAGAATGAGACGAGGATTCGCGGCTTAAAACTCCGTTCGAACTACATTCTCTCTTCAATCGTAGGATCAAACAAATCTTACCTCGATTGTCGTCCTACAGCCTTAACGAAGTCGCAGTGCTGGGCGCTCTAAAGGACATCCTAACCACAACCACTACATTGACGCCGCTTCAGCGCAAAATCTTCAACACAATCAATATTAGCCTCAGTGCCCGTGTTTCCATACGATGGCAGGTTAATTTTCTGAAATTCCGCTTAGATTCTGGAAATATTCGTGTATTTTGAAATGAGGATTAGGCAACTAGATCAACAACGGCTACTCGATACAATTCATGAATCGCTCGCGACAATCTTCGAGTCTATCCGTAAATTCCATTACTTCCGGACGAATTCTATCGTAGTACCACGTTGTTTCTCTCCAACCGCTCGTGTTTCTAGTCATTGCTTCTATTGCTTCATCAGTATCCGATGCGCTTTGACAGATTAATGCGATATCGCAACCACTGGACAATGCAGTAAGTACGCGAGTCTCCATGTCGCCAGCATTGTCTGCTCCGGTCATAGATAAATCGTCACTAAATACAACCCCATAGAATGCAATTACTTCGCGTAGAACGTGATCCAGCCAGAAAGATGAATAGGTAGGAATCGCGGATGTTATTTCCGGGTACAGCACATGCGCTGTCATCACTGCGGAAAGACGATCGCCAAGCCGCCTGTATGGCAATAAATCACTCGCCAAAACATCCTGAATTAGACGATTGTCTTCCGGCATTTCCAGGTGTGAATCCTGAGATACGCCACCGTGGCCTGGAAAGTGTTTGCCAACCGAATGCATTCCGGCATTTTGCATCCCTCTAATCCAAGCTTCTGCGAGTGTTGAAACAACAAGAGGATCACCATGAAATGAGCGATCTCCAATTACGTCTGAATCAACGGTTGCAATATCTAAAACCGGAGAGAAACTGATATCGATCCCCAAATCCAACATTTCACGCGCCATCAGATATCCTCCAAGTTCGGATGCATCGCATCCGTTGTCGGAATTTTCATCAAATATCTCACCATATCGCGCCTGTGGCGGAAGTTGGGTAACATCGCATTTAATCCTCTGAACTCTTCCACCTTCCTGGTCGATTGCAATCATAAGGGGTGGATTTCGCAACTGATGAATGTCATTCGTTAGCTTTTGAATCTGTTGACGGGAATCACAGTTGTCGGCGAACAGGACTACGCCGCCTACCACCGGACTGAGCAAGCGTTCCTTGTTTTCCTGATCAAGCTCCAAATCTGACACAGAGGTCATGATCGGACCAAGTGGAATATCCTGTGTACTGTTCATAATATCTGGTTGGCGCTGATGCGTACAAGCGTCCCAACGTTAACCAATTCAAACAAATCGACTATTTCTTCATTTCGCATTTGGATGCACCCTGCTGATCCCTCAACGCCCATTGGGCATTCTTCCGGACAACCGTGGATGTATATGAATCGTCGCATCGTATCCACACTTCCAAGTCTGTTATAACCCGGTTCAAGGCCGCTTAGCCAGAGAATTCGAGTCAGTATCCAGTCTTTGTCCGGGTATTGTCTGCGAAGCTCTGATGAATAAATTTCGTTTGTCGGACGACGTCCTTGGAACACCGTGTTTAACGGCATGTCCTTGCCGATTTTCGCTCGAATCTTGTGCCATCCCCGCGGTGTGCAAAAACTGTTTAAATCTTCGCCAGCTCCGTTTCTTGCAGTCGATACTTTGGTATCCATTAAAACCATCCCGTTATCACTGAAGGCAGTCAGCTTCTGAGATGGCAAATCGATTTCAATGTACACGGTGCCGCTTATGTTCAAACTTTTCTCTGCAAACGTTTGATTTCGTCCAGCAGACCAGAAGCTGCATCTTCAATCATATCCAGCACCCTTTCAAATCCGTTGTCACCGCCATAGTAAGGGTCTGGAACTTCTCGTTCCTGCCAGTTAGCAGCAAAGTCCATAAACAGACAAACCTTGCCTGGATAATTCGGTGGCGCCATGGATAGAAGGTCCTGATAGTTGTGAATGTCCATGCCAATGATGAAATCAAAGCTGTCGAAATCCTGTCGGCTGACTCTCCTTGCTCTTAGATTCGAAATCTCGATTCCACGTCGCGCTGCCGCCATGATGGCTCGGTGATCTGGAGGTTGCCCAATGTGATAGCTTGCAGTGCCCGCAGAGTCCACTCGAACATTCAGTTCTGGACCCTCTTGCTCAGTCAACTGTCGGAATATTCCTTCGGAAGTAGGCGATCGACAGATGTTTCCAAGGCACACGAAGAGTACGCCAGTGTTGCTTGAATTTATTTGGTTTTTCATTTTATCGGCTATTCTCTGGCTGAGATCAGTTGTTCAATGCGTTCAAGGTCCTCAGGTGTGTCAACACCAAGAGCTTCATAACTGTCATCCACGCAAACAGCGATACGATCGCCATTAAACAACACCCTCAATTGTTCCAGCTTTTCCGCAGCCTCAAGAGGACATACCTCCCGTTTGGCGTGTTCGATTAAATATGAAACTCGATAAGCATAAATTCCTACATGCTGCAATTTTATTGATTCAAGGGAAGAGTTAGACTGCTTCCACGGAATCGGCGATCGAGAGAAATAAAGTGCGTAACCATTACGGTCTACAACACACTTGACAATATTGGGATTGTTCCAGTCTTGTACGTTGACAAGCGGTTTTGCAGCGGTTGCAATCTGCGCTTCATTGGTGTTGGAAAGATTTGCTGCCACATTGTCTATCAGTTCTCCACCTATCAGAGGTTCATCGCCCTGCACGTTGACCACAATTCGATCCTGCGGCAGATTCAGCAGTTGTACGGCTTCGGCAACCCGATCCGTTCCTGATGGGTGACTTTCAGATGTTCTACAAACGATTGCATCAGTCGTGCGGGCCACTTCCGCTTCAATTCGTTCATCATCGACTGCGACGATCACACGTTTTGCTGAGCTGGCATATGCACACTCTACAACTCTTTGGATCATGGATTTGCCGCAAATATCTGCGAGAAGTTTTCCAGGAAATCTGGAAGACTGGTAGCGTGCAGGTATGACAATGTCGAAGTCGAGATTCATTGCGCGTAATCTTCTCGGAGTTCTGCTTTCAATTGCGAGATTCTGGCTGACAAAGCAGATACAAAGCTCGGCGTCGGATTCGCATTGATTGTGACATACCAACAGTTGGAATTAGCAAATGCCTCACACTTCACAGCGTCTTTTTCCGTCATCAATATCTCGTCACTTTGATCCACATAGTCCGTGAAATCACTCTCTGTAAACGAATGGTGGTCTGGAAACGGAATAAATGTGAAATTCAACCCCGTACCGCTCAGCAGGTCGGAAAATGATCGAGTATTTCTTATTCCAGCAATTGCTGTGATTTTGCTGCTTTGCAACGATTCCAGGCTGCGCGTCTTGTTTCTGTCTTTGACGTTTACAGCTTCAATTACGTCGTAGGTCATCGAATATTCGTTTGATTCTGTATCGCCCTTGACGATTTTCAAGTCGAAGGAGTCTAGACGAGAAGCGCGTTCTCTTAAGGGACCAGCCGGTAAGCAGAATGAATTTCCGAGCCTTTCCTGTCCATCGATTAACGCAATGGACAGATCAGAAGCCAATGAATAGTGCTGAAGCCCATCATCACTCACAAATATGTCGCAATCCGACTCTCGTCGCAATAAGTTTATCGCCTCAGTGCGGTGTTTGGATACCGCTACCGGAACACCGGTTCGTCGGGCTATCAAAAGCGGCTCGTCTCCAACATCCTCAGGATCACAATGAGGCGTGACAATTCTTGTACTGGAGTTCTTACGTCCATAGCCGCGGCTGACAACACCAGGTGAAAATCCTTTCTTGTGTAGCTGATCTACCAGCCATATTGTAAAGGGTGTTTTTCCGGTTCCGCCAACGGTGATGTTGCCTACCACAATGACGGGCACATCATAGTGAGTGACAGGCATCAGCCCGCAGGAATATGCCAATCTACGCAACTCTGCGATTGCACAATAAACCAGACTGACGGGCCACAACAGTAATGCGATGGGATTGCGAGTTTTCCAAGTTGTTTGCAGAAAACTTTCGATTGTCACTACCGGTCAACCCGCCGCGAATTGCTTGTTCGCGGCAGCTCTGCGGCGTGGTGGAATCTGATCGAATTCAATGGTATTCGCACCGTTGTAAACCAGAAAATGGCGTCCCTTGGCTCTCGCAATCATGGTCACGCGTAAATCCTGAGCCAATTCCAGTCCCATGAAGGTGACCCCAGATCTTGAAAGAAGAATCGAAATCCCCATGTGCGCCACTTTCATGACGATCTCGGACGTCAGACGTCCTGTCGTATAGAAGATTTTTCCCTCGCCCGAAGTTCCATCCATCCACATTTGCCCGGCGATCGTATCGGCTGCATTGTGTCGGCCGACGTCTTCGACAAATAGTTCAATTGAAGTTTCCTCACACAGCGCACAACCATGTACGGCGCCAGCCTGACGATAGATATCGTTGTATTCCGTGATGTTTTCCAAAAGGCCATATAGTGTCGATTGTCGGATTGACGCTTTAGGCAATGGATTTTCGTAAATTTTATCCAGCGTGCAGCTAAACACAGTTCCCTGGCCGCATCCCGTAGTAACTATGCGTTTAGAGAGTTTGTTCTCCCAATCAATAATGCCTTGGCCCAGACGAGTTTCTACTTGTGCCGTCTCGCGCTCCCAGTTGACCGTAATCGATTTGATATCCTCTACAGACTCTACCAGTCTTTGATTTCTTAAGTACCCCAAAGCAAGGAGTTCAGGATGAGTACCAAGTGTCATGAGGGTTACCACTTCCTTATCGTCAACTTTTATCGTCAAGGGAAATTCCCCGGCAACGCGCATATCGCGCATGTCGCCAAATTCATCAATCGCCTCTACTGGGTGGGTCGGACGCAGTCCCGCATCTGACAGGACAGGTCTGCTGTCAAGAGTGCTGTTATTGGCCATGCGATTGTCACAGATGAAAAAAACGAATAATGAATATATTATATTGTGTACTGTTCAAAGTTGGTGAGAATTCCGTGACGCAAGAAAAATCAAGCTCTAAAAGTGTAACTAGCTTCAAGTTGTCCGTGGTACTGGAATGCCAGGAAAAAATAGTAAATGGCTGGAATTCAACGCAATGGGAACTTGTCGCAGTATTGTCCGATCCGGACGGACCGAACTCTCTCGAAGGTCCAATCGTAATCCGTAAATCCGACATAGTGTCACAGTACCTGTGGAAGGGTTTGAGAATGAAGTTGTTTGTCGATGCAGCTGAAGGCTACTGGTACAATCTGCTATCGGAAGTGCCTTATGCGTTTATTGTCTGTGCGCAGGATGTAGATGATGATACGGTACCAGTGCCAATTCTGGTTACGGCTTCACAGGATGAAGCCGGAGCGCATCTCGAAACCGACAGTCTTGTTTTGTCGGCTCCGCTGCCTGCTGATGTTCGCGACAAAACGGAAGAGTTCGTCGTCAACAATTATGTCCCGCAGGTCAAGAAGAAGCGTAAAAGACGAAACTGGCATCAAGAGTCAATTCGTGTGACACCGCAGTCACACGATTAACCAACACCAAACTCAGTCTGAGTCCTTATGGCAGATTCACTATTACATCGTTGGTCAAAACAGAAAGCTCAGGCTCGAGAAGAACTCTCCAAACCTGAAGCGGAAGAACCAGTCGCCGAATCTGAAGTTTCCGAATCCGAAGAAGAGGAAGAAAATCAACAGACTGAGGAGCCTAAAGAGATTGAGTTGCCAGATTTGGACTCGCTCGGAGATGACAGTGATTACTCCATGTTCATGTCGTCGGAAGTAGACGAAAATCTTAAGAAGCTTGCATTGAGAAAGCTCTTCAAGGCACCTTTCTTCAACGTTATGGATGGGCTAAATGATTATGACGACGATTTCACGACTTTTGAAGCGTTAGGTGACATTGTCACCTCCGACATGAAATTTCATCAAGAACGCAAGAAAGCCGAGCAGGAAGAGCGAGAACGAGAAGCTGCTGCAGAAGAGATTGAAGATCAAGAAGAAATTGAAACACTGGCAAGTGAAGAGACGAAACCAGAAGACGAGCCGGTTGAACCTGCTGAACAGAACATTCATAAAGAAGAAATCGCCCAAGCTGAGCAGGCAGATTCCACTGAAGAAAATGAACCGACCGCGATTTGATTTGAACACTAACAACGGATATTTATGACAAGCCTTGCATTTGCTCAAGATCTGCCGTCTTCAACTGACAACGGCAAAGCACGCTCGGCTTCGCTGAATTCGCTATCGATTGATCTGGCGACCACGTCCGTGGTGCCATACAGTTCCGCCGGGCGATTATTGATCATCGGGTCCAAATCTGTTTTGTCGCAGGCTTATGCTGAATTGCCAGAATCGAACATTCAGCCTCACCTGCTTGTGATCGATGATGAAATGGAATCAGGCAGCTCAGTAGTGCAGGATGGCACACTTACCGATGCGTTTGCCGCTGACAGTTGCAGTGTGACGGGTTACTTTGGAGCTTTTAGCGTTTCCGTTGACAAAAGTGGCCGAGAATTGGACCTGGCTAAAACTGCAGGAATTGAATCGGGATTGTTCGATCTGGTGCTTGACCTTTCACGTTCTCCTTTGATCCCGGCCGAAGTTCCACCGCCAGGCTATTACTGGATTCAACCGGAAGAACGAAACGAACAACGATTCAGAGAAACGGCGACAGAGATTTCAGATATGATCGGGAATTTCGAAAAGCCGAAGTACTTCAACTATGATCCGAAAATCTGCGCGCATAGCCGAAGCGGAATTGTTGCATGCACACGCTGTATAGATGCTTGCCCAACTGAAGCCATCATATCGCTCAACGAGCAGGTCGAAGTCAACCCTTATCTTTGCCAGGGCGGTGGTTCCTGTACAACTGCCTGCCCTACTGGCGCGATCACGTATGCCTACCCTACGCCAGCAAATCAACTGGAAATTCTGAGGCAGGCGATCCTGAATTATCGCGATGCTGGTGGGGAAAATGCGGTCATATTATTTTTTGACCAAGCAAATGGGAGTGAAGTTGTACAAAACTGTATTTCATCACTGGACGAGAACGTTCTGCCGATACAAGTTGAAGAAGTCGGCTCAATTGGCCTTGATGCCTATCTCAGTCTGTTGGCCTATGGCGCGCACAGTGCAAAAATTCTTTGTACGAAAACGCCGGATTCTGTGCGTAGAGAATTGACTGAGCAAATTGCAATTCTGGATGCGCTGCTGGACGGGCTGGGTTATGAGAGCGGTGCAATCGAATTGCTGGAAGAAGATGAGTTAACGAGTTCAAACGAGAATTTCCGGACTCGAATGGAAATCACATCGGCAAAATTCATGCCGTCTGGTCTCAAACGGACCGATATGCGAATTGCATTGGAACACCTGCATGAATTATCGCCTTTAAAACCGGAATTAGTTGAATTGCCGAAACATGCACCATTTGGCGAAATCAAGGTTAATTTGAATACATGTACATTGTGTATGGGATGCGTTTCAGTGTGCCCCGCTTCGGCGCTTGAAGCAGGCGGCGATGTGCCGAAACTGAGCTTTATAGAGAACAATTGCGTGCAGTGCGGTCTTTGTGAAACTGCTTGTCCGGAAAATTCGATCTCTCGGGCCTCTCAGTACGTATTCGATACCGACAAACGAATGAGATCCAGCACACTGAACGAAGACTCCCCTTTTAATTGCCGAATGTGCGGCAAGCCGTTCGCAACGAATGTCATGATGAACCGGATGAAAGACAAGCTTAAGAATCACTGGATGTTCAAGGACCCCGAGGCAATTGCACGGTTGGAGTTATGTGAAGACTGCAGAGTTAAAGACATGTTCGCAGCGGAAGGTGGATTCCCAAGAGACAAGCTTTAAAACCTGTTAAATCGCCTTTGCAACGCGATATGAAAGCGGATGACAATTTGTTTATTGAGGCATTTTTTGGAAACGTAAGTCATTGATTTTTCGCGCAAAATCAAGAGCTTGAACTTTCGTTTACCCCACAAAATCGCCTGAAAACAGGTTTTTTGGGCACTTTTCAGCCTTCAAGGCCAATTTTTACCCCACTTCAATACCCCTCGTGCAAGGGCTGAAACAAGCCTTGGTCAAAGTGCCTTTTCGTTCATAATATGTTGTTTTTATTGATAAATAATGCCATGAGCCCGTCTCTTTCAAGTATAATACTGTTAAATATTAATCGGCAGCACTCAATCCAAAGGAGGTCGAACTCATGGCACTGGTTCATTATGATTTATTTTGGCAAGACTATTTCGACTATTGCGAACTGGATCGACTCCGAGGCATCTTCGCCCAGATTGACCTCACCGAGGTGAGCCGCGAAATTGGTCGTCACCGCAATGGCAAAGGCAGACAGGACTGGCCGATCGAGGCGATGCTGCAAGCGGTATTGGCCATGATCGTGCTGCAGCACCGAAGTGTCGCTTCCTTTCGCCGCGAACTGATGCGCAATCCCACTTTGATGATTGCTTTGGGTTTTGAGCTCAAGGCGCCCCCCAACGGCGAGCGCAATTCTTGGGCTCGCTACCGGGTGCCATCCGATGGTGCCTTTAGTCGCTTTAAGCAAACGCTCATCGAGGTGGATGAAACCACCGGTTGCGTTCAAGCGCTGTTTGCAGCCCAGCGTCACAAGCTGACTGAGCTGTTGCCGGACTTCGGTCAAAGGGTCGGTTACGATGGCAAAGCGATCCAGTCTCATTCCACCGGCCGCAAGCTGGCTCACCGGGTGGACCCGCTCAGCGGCGAGTGTCTGAGCTCCGACCCGGATGCGACTTGGGGCTGCCATAAACAGTTCGGCACCGATTCAAATGGCAAAGAGGTTCAGACCAACAAGCGATGGTTTGGCTATGAGCTACATCTATTGGGCGATGTGAATTACGAGTTGCCCATTGGGTTTACGCTGGCACCGGCCCACGAATCCGAGCATCCGCACTGTGAAGCTTTGGTGTCGGAGTTTATCGGTTCAGCATGGTCCAAGCGCTGTGAAAGCTTTGTTGCCGACCGCGGTCTGGACAGCAACTCGTTAAGAAAGCGGTTGTTTGAGGCGGATATATTGTCGGTCATTGCCAATCGCAACCTGTGGCAGGATGAAAACCTGGACTCGGATCAGCTTCGGGTTGCCACCCGTTGCCTGGATGAAAACAAGTTTGACACCGTGCTTCGAACCGAACATGGCGATCTTTACTGCAAGTGTCCGGAAAGCGAGCAAATCCGGCCGATGCATTATCAGGGCTACGAAAAAAAGCGCGGCACGCTCAAGTGGGCCTGTCCGGCGGCGGTCAATGATTTCCAGTGCCAGGGTCGAGACGAGTGTTATCGTCTGGGCAACGTCACAGCCGCTGCCAAGACCCGAGTGGTGCGCGTCAAAGTGGATCCGGATCATCTGCGAGATTTTGGTGAATTGCCGCATTCCACACTCAAATGGAAGCGCCTGTATAAACAAAGAAGCGCGCTGGAGCGGATCAATTCCAGGATTGCCGACAGTTTTTTGATGCACAATCACTATCTGCGCGGACAACGGCGCATGGCGCTGAGAATCTCGATGTCGATGACGGTGATGCTGGCGGCGGCTTGTTTTGCCATCGAGGCCGGACAACCGCAAAACATGCGCTCGCTGGTCAATCCGCTGGCCGCCTGACCTCGCCCCTTGACGGGGCCTTCCAACCGAGCGATACATGATCTGCGTTGGCAGGCGGTTCGGCGCGCCCGGATTTCGTCAAGTTCGATAATCTCAACCGTTTCTTGCTGTGCAAACACCCGAATCGAGGGAAAATCACGTTGTGATTTGAAAATTCTCTCCAAATTCCACTATTCAAGCACACGTGACCCGCTCGGTAAACAGTAAAATATCGCCCAACGAAAAAGTCTCGTTTATTTGTCTTGACTTTTGCGCCTGCGTTTAATACATTACAGGTATGTAGTCATATTTCAAAAATATATACCAATAAAATCGTAATGAAATAGGCTTGTAATTGAGGAGAGATAGTGAATTTGGAGAGTGTTCAAACTGCTGTTGATGAATTCCGGTTTCGGGCGAATTACTACTATCTGCTCTCAAAACTTCTGTCCCAACCGCCTACTCCTGACTCCATTCAATCTGTTGCATTGTTCGGCGTTCCTGAAGCCGAAGCAACCAACAAGTTCCTCATTACTTTAAATTCCCTTGCCCAGGCTGCGCGTGATGAGCCAGACCTGGAGCAACTGGATGATGAATATCATGACCTTTTTATCGGAGTCGGACGCGGTGAGCTGGTTCCTTACGGATCCTGGTACATCACCGGCATGCTGATGGACAAACCCCTCAGCTTAGTACGCCAAGATTTGAAGGCGCTCGGAATTGAAAGAATTGAGAACAATCGAGAGCCAGAAGATCATATCGCTGCTCTTTTTGACGTGATGGGAATACTTATTGAATCCGGCGACAAATATCCTTTCAAAGCGCAGCAGACTTTGTTCAACAAACATCTCACACCGTGGGCAAGAAGATTTTTCCGGGATTTGACATCAGCAAGGAAAGCAAGATTTTATAAAAAAGTTGGTGAATTTGGCGTTGAATTCGTCAACTTTGAAACCGAATACCTTGAGATGCCGGCATAACTGCCGGTAATTTTGGTATGTATGTGACGTCACTTAATAAACATACAAGAGGAGAAGAAGCTATGAAACATAGCAACTTTGTTGACCGGGATTCCCGGCGTAACGCCCTTAAAGGTATGGCGGTGCTTAGCGGCGCTGCTGTGGTGTCGACCGTGACCTCTGCGTCTGCGGCCGACATTACTGACCAAGAGGTTCAAAGCGAAGCGCCGCCGACTCTCGGCTACCGTAAAACCGATCATATTCGGGAATACTACCGAACATGTCGATTTTAACAACCTTGGAGGCTAATCTATGAAACTAGTAAGAAGCAGTGATAGTGGGACCGTGCCGGGCATCGCCTCGGTTGGTCAAGCTATCAATCGCCGAACGTTTTTGAAACGTTCAGGCGTTGCCCTCGGTGCGGGTGCTGCAGCCTCTATGTTTGCTCCGCAATTGATGAAGAAAGCGCAGGCAGCTGCCGGCTTTTCTCCAATGGAAGGAGTTCAAACTGAAATCCGCCGTAGTGTGTGTACGCACTGCTCAGTGGGTTGTGGGGTTGTAGCAGAGGTGCAGAATGGTGTTTGGACCGGTCAAGAGCCGGACTTTGAATCTCCATTCAATCTCGGTGCCCATTGCGCGAAAGGTGCTACCGTTCGTGAGCATGGGATGGGCGAGAAACGTATCCGTTATCCAATGAAACTGGTTAGTGGCAAGTGGAAGAGACTCAGCTGGGATGAAGCGATTGATGAAATCGGCAACCAGTTGCTCGAAATCCGCGAGCAGTCCGGACCAGATTCGGTGTACTGGCTGGGTTCAGCCAAGCACAGTAACGAGCAGGCGTATTTATTCCGCAAGATAGCAGCGATGTGGGGAACCAACAACGTTGACCATCAGGCGCGTATCTGTCATTCAACCACAGTCGCTGGTGTAGCAAATACCTGGGGCTATGGTGCAATGACGAACTCTTACAACGATATGCATAAGTCAAAAGCCATGTTCTTCATCGGCAGTAATGCCGCAGAAGCACATCCGGTCGCGATGCAACATATCCTGAGAGCAAAGGAATTGGGATCCAAGATGATCGTCTGCGATCCTCGTTTCACCCGAACTGCGGCACATGCCGATCATTTCGTCCGACTCCGACCTGGATCTGACGTTGCATTGATCTGGGGTGTGTTGTGGCACATTTTTGAGAACGGCTGGGAAGATAAGGAATATATCCGCCAGCGTGTTTACGGGATGGACGAGATTCGCCAAGAGGTTGCCAAATGGACGCCCGATGAGGTTGAGCGAGTTACTGGAGTTCCACCGGATGTAGTCAAGAGAGCCGCACAGATCATGAATGAGAATCGTCCCGGAACCATCGTATGGTGTATGGGCGGAACTCAACACACGATCGGCAACAACAACACGCGGGCTTACTGTGTGTTGCAGCTTGCACTCGGCAATATCGGCAAATCCGGCGGTGGTGCCAATATCTTCCGTGGACATGACAATGTCCAGGGCGCAACCGATCTCGGTGTACTTTCTCACACGCTTCCAGGTTACTATGGACTATCTAATGGTGCATGGAAACACTGGTCACGCGTTTGGGGCCTGGATTCCGATTGGGTGAAAGGCCAATTTGACCAGGGTGAAGTCGAAGGCGATAACGGCAAACCGACGCATCCCATGAACTATAAGGGTATTCCAGTATCACGCTGGATCGATGGAATTCTTGAGAACAAGGAAAACATCGGTCAGAGAGACAATGTTCGCGCCATGATCTATATGGGTCATGCCGTAAACAGTCAAACGCGTGGTCCAGAGATGAAAAAAGCAATGGAAATGCTGGACCTTATGGTGATTGTGGATCCGCATCCGACTCATGCTGCTGTCATGAACGATCGTACCGACGGAATCTATCTGCTACCGGCGGCGACTCAGTTCGAAACCTATGGTTCCGTAACTGCGTCAAACCGCTCGATTCAGTGGCGAGATAAGATTATCGATCCGGTGTGGGAGTCATTGCCAGACCAAACGATTCTTTACAAACTTGCGAAGAAACTAGGTATTCATCGCGAGTTCACAAAGAATATCAAGGTCAACAATGATGAGCCATTGGTCGAAGACGTCACTCGTGAAATTAATCGAGGCATGTGGACGATCGGATATACGGGTCAGAGTCCGGAACGGCTTAAGTTGCATATGGCGAACAAGAGCACCTTTAATACAACTTCTCTGAAGGCCGAAGGCGGTCCTGCGGATGGTGATTATTATGGAATGCCTTGGCCATGTTGGGGCAATCCCGAAATGGGACACCCGGGAACACCCGTGTTGTACAACACGGAGTTGCCGGTAGCCGAAGGCGGTCTTTGTTTCCGTGCCAGATTCGGAGTGGAACGCGAAGGAGTTAATCTCCTTGCGGAAGATTCCTATCCGGTCGATTCGGAAATCCAAGACGGGTATCCAGAGTTCTCCGACAAAGTGCTAAAGCAACTGGGTTGGTGGAATGACTTGACCGATGAGGAAAAAGCCGCAGCGGAAGGTAAAAACTGGAAAACTGATTTGTCTGGCGGAATCCAGCGGGTAGCCATTATGCATGGCTGCGCTCCGTTTGGAAATGCCAAGGCACGATCGGTTGTCTGGACCTTCCCAGATAGTGTTCCAATTCATCGGGAGCCTCTGTATACGCCCCATCGGGATCTCGCAGAGAAATATCCGACGTATCCGGACAGAAAACGGTTCTACCGACTGCCCACGCGATATGCTTCCATCCAAGCCGAAGATCATTCAGGAGAATATCCACTGATTTTAACCAGTGGACGACTCGTTGAATATGAAGGCGGCGGTGAGGAGCAGCGTTCCAATCCATGGCTTGCTGAACTCCAGCAGGACATGTTTGTCGAAGTCAATCCGAAGGATGCCAACGACAATGGAGTTCGCGATGATCAAATGGTTTGGATCATGACACCGGAAGGGGCCAGAATTCGCGTCAAAGCGATGGTAACGAGGCGGGTCGCGCCAGGAGTGCTGTTCACCCCATTCCACTTCGGTGGAGTGTTCCAGGGTAAAGACCTGGTGGACAAGTATCCGGAAGGCACAGCGCCCTACATCCGAGGTGAAGCATGTAATACTGCATTTACCTATGGATATGATTCAGTAACACAGATGCAGGAGACGAAAGTCACTCTCTGCAAACTCAGCACTTAGGAGGTATTGAAAAATGGCAAGAATGAAATTTTTGTGTGATGCCGAGCGGTGTATTGAGTGCAACGCTTGTGTTACTGCTTGTAAGAACGAGCATGAGGTTCCTTGGGGAGTCAACCGCCGACGCGTAGTCGTGTTAGGTGATGGCGAGCCTGGTGAAAAATCAATCTCGGTAGCTTGCATGCACTGCACTGATGCACCTTGTGCAGCAGTCTGTCCCGTCGACTGTTTTTACACGACCGACGATGGTATTGTTCTGCATGATAAGGATCTTTGCATTGGTTGTGGTTACTGCTTTTATGCGTGTCCTTTTGGGGCTCCGCAGTATCCGCAGCAGCAGGCATTCGGAGTGCGCGGCAAGATGGACAAATGCACTTTCTGTGCAGGTGGTCCGTTGGCGGATAACTCGGATGCGGAATACGTCAAGTATGGCCGTAATCGAGTTTCTGAAGGCAAACTTCCGCTTTGTGCTGAAATGTGTGCCACTAAGGCACTCATTGCAGGTGATGGCGATGTAATTGCTGATATCTATCGCGAGCGTGTTCTACAACGCGGCACTCGTCCCCAAACTTGGGGATGGGAAACAGCTTATCCGACAGGATAAACTGAAATCAGGATAGAGGGGGAAGCCCGCTTCCCCCTTTTTCCACTCTGTAATTGTTAACCAAGATAGTAGAGTTACTGAACAATTTAACCTGGAGCAGTTTAAGTATGTACAAAAAACTAATTATTGTAATGGCCGTTCTTGCGAGTTCACTGGTACTTGGTGGTTGCTTGGAAGATTCCAAAGTTACACTTGCAGAAGCAGGAGTTTATAAAGGACCTGTGGATCCTTTGCTTCAAATTTCGAATTCTGCTGAACTTGCTGCACGCTTCAGTACTATTCAGACGGATCGATAAAACCTGTCAGCAAGGAAAAATTTGCTGAGAATTTAAAAGACGGAATAATTCGCTTCATTATCAAAATCATTTACTGAACAAAATAACTAGCTTATTGAGCTGTTACTGTAGTAGATAAGGAGTTACATTCATGGCTACGCCACAAAAAATCTTAATAAATCAATCAACAAAGCGATTGCGTTGGATGATATGGAGCCTCGCGTTTATTGTAATGAGCGCTATGGTATTGCCTATGACAGGTTATCTGTTCCCTGCGGCACAGACTACGGTTCAGGCACAGCAATCGGATAGTGTCGCCAACCAGAGATCCGCCTTCTGGCGTGTCGTGCGTGAAGGTGGTTCAGGTTACAGTGCAGTACAAGGATCTGATGCCAATATTGAAACAGAAACACTCTACAACATTACTGGGCAAGATTGGCGACAAATTCGAAATGGACTGATCGCTAATTATGGCGGCTGGTTTCTGTTTCTCGTCGTGCTTGCAATTCTTGCGTTTTTCTCCACACGAGGACGTATAGAGTTGTCGGAACCGGCTTCCGGCGAGAGAGTTCCTCGTTGGACACGACTGGAAAGAACTTTACACTGGTATACAGCAATTTTGTTTATATGCCTGGCAATATCCGGACTTAGCCTGCTATTCGGCAGAGCAGTCCTGTTGCCGCTTCTGGGACCACCAGGGTTCTCATTGTGGGCTGATTTTTCCATTAATGTACATAACACTTTTGGGCCCTTTTTCACAATAGGTCCGATACTCATGTTCCTCTGCTGGGTACGCCACAATATACCGACCGGTACTGATTTCAAATGGTTCGCGCAAGGTGGTGGAATTATCGGCAGAAAACACCCCAGTGCGGGGAAAGCGAACGGCGGAGAGAAAGTGTGGTTCTGGATTGTTATCCTGTTGGGACTATGCGTAGTTTGCCTGACCGGATTTGCACTGATAGGATGGGCACAAGAATACATGGGCTTTGAAAACTCTCGTGGGATGTTACAGCAAATGCACGTAATTCATGCAGTTTCTGCAATTCTGTGGATTGCCGTATTCTTTGGACATGTCTATATCGGAACAGTTGGTTCTGAAGGTTCGCTTGATGCGATGGCTAAGGGACATGTCAGTGTCGAATGGGCAAAACAACATCATGATCTTTGGTATGACAAGGTCAAGAGCGAAGGTCAGGTTGAAGCCAAGACATCAGACAGTTCAGTGACGAGCAGTTAGCCTATTCAAACCTGTCTGATTGTACGTATAAATCACAAAGCGCATCTCCGGCCAACGGGCTAGAGATGCGTTTTTGTTTTAACTGATGTCGCATTCAAGCGTATCAAGAGGAAATGAGTTTACCGGCGGTGTGAATCATGAAGAGATTTCCGGAGTTTATCAGAAACAACATGGATTACACCGGATCAAGCGTTACCTGCCTGCCAGTGAAATTTGACTCAGGAGGTTGGGAATCCGCTATATTCTTTCAACTTGGTGGAGTAGAAAGCAAGGAAGACCGAAGAGCGCTTTCGCGAACGGAGCAATCCGTGCCAGTTGCAGTCGAGTCGGATTTGATCAAACACAATAACGCTGCAGTAATCATGATTCGCCTTGAGGTGTTTACAAGAGAAGCAGATCCACTAGTCGGGGAAGTTTTGTTAACACCAGGCGCAAAAGAGTCGCATTTTGAAACAATCAAGTTGCTCTCAACTCAACAGGTGTTACGCTGGTTTTTCGCCGATGCTGCATACTGGATCATTCACAGCCAGCAGAATCAATTGGGTGCTGCTGAACATGCCGTGTTTCAGGAGGTCATGAATGATGCCACTCAGCACGACGCCTTGATACGAATGACCGGATCGTATGATTTTGAATCCGCATTGAACGAAATCTTCTCTCACTACGAGTTCAGATCATCAAACTCCCTTTCAATACCTGGGAGTACACGCATACAATAATTTAACGATGCACTTGACAAGAATCAAAATCAGTTGCCTCAATCTGATAATCGGCATTTTGATTGTTTGCCTATCGAGTTTTTGGGTTAATGCAACCGCGGACTCACAAGCTTTTTTGAAGGCATTGCAGAACGAAGATTTTGATGCGATTAAAAGAATGATTGGTGAGATAAACGACGTAGATGCTCGCCTGGATGATGGTCGCACCGCTTTAATGCTCGCTTCCAAATATGGATTAAACGATGTCACACATAATCTGTTGCAAGCTGGTGCTGACGTAAATGCAAGAAACAATAATGGCGGCACTGCGCTGATGTATTCAGCCATTCGAGCCGATTTGCCTACTGTGAAATTGTTGCTGGAAAGCGGTGCTCAGGTAAACTTAACTGCAAAATTTGATTGGACCGCACTGATGGTCGCGGCAGCCAAAGGGCATGCCGATGTCGTCAAACAACTACTTGAACGGGATGCTGATGCGAATTGTCGAGACATCTATCAGTGGACTCCGTTAATGCGGGCTTCATTTGCGGGCTATAACGATGCAGTGAAGGAATTGCTTGAACATCCTGATACGCATATCAACTCACAAGATGAAAATGGCGCAACTGCCCTGCACCATGCAGCGACCAATGGACACTATGACACGGTTGAACTGCTACTAAAATATAGAGCTTCGCTGGAAATTGCTGATACATTTGGACATACAGCTTTCGATCGTGCGAAAGCGGGTCAGCATGATGCCATACTTGATTTGTTAAATGGACGATCATAGAGATTGATTGCACATGAAACCATTCAGTCGTAGGAATTTTTTCAAACTTTGTGGTGCCTACGTGACTGCGTTGACCAGTTTTCGTCCCACTGCATCACAGGCGGCAATGTCATCAGAACACTACAATTCAGTGAAGTTGATGCGTAATGGGCGACCTATGAGATCTGAAGACTTTGAGCCTGGGCAAGTTTTCATATTTCACTATCCCTACGTCACAACTCCTTGCATGATTTTCAATCTCGGAGAGCCTCAAGAGCAAACTGAATTGATGCATACAAAAAATGGGACGCAGTACCTTTGGCAGGGAGGAATCGGGCCTTCTCGTTCGATCGTCGCCTATTCCGCAATCTGCGCACATAGAATGACGTATCCGGCGAAATCTGCCAGCTTTCTGAATTATCGCCATTCCAAAGTTGTCTACTTTGATGGAGGCCGCAATCGACAGGAAAGAGAAAAAATCATTTACTGCTGTTCAGAACGCAGTGTTTATGATCCAGCAAAAGGCGCTCAGGTCATCAGTGGTCCTGCCCCTCAGCCACTGGCAACAATAAACGTTGAATACAAGAAGGAGGACGATTCCTTTTTTGCACTAGGTACTAGTGGCGGCGATTTATTTAATAAATTTCTGTCAGATTTCGAGTTTCGCTTGCAGCTGGATTTTGAAATCGTTGACGTCAAGAAATTGGCTGCCAATCAGGTAGAAGTCCATACCATTCAGGAATTTTCCCAGGTAATTGTTCACTGTTAGAGGCTAAACGTCTTCTTTCAGCATACCGTCTTCCAGTTTTAACACTCTGTTCATAGACGAAGCAAGTTGCAGGTCGTGTGTAGCAACAATTAAGCTCACCTGCATGTCTCTGTCGAGATTCACCATAAGTTCCTGAACAGTTCTAGCATTTTGACGGTCGATATTTCCAGTTGGTTCATCCGCGAGTAAACACAAGGGCTTCACAATCAAGGCTCTTGCAATTGCCGCTCGCTGACGCTCACCTCCAGACAACTCACCAGGCTTGTGCTCCATTCGGTGAGACAATCCGACTTTTTCCAACAGACTCATCGCCTCTTCTTTAATATATTTTGTCGGTAGGCGTCTTACTATAAGTGGAATCATGACGTTTTCAAGCGCGGTGAATTCTGGTAACAGATGATGGAACTGGTAGACGAATCCGAGTGTTTCGTTGCGCAATGTTCCTCGTTGGGATTCATTCAGAGTAGACAGGTTTTTTCCATTTAGGTAAACCGCGCCACCAGTAGGATCATCGAGTCCGGCCAACAAGTGAAGTAAAGTGCTTTTGCCGGTCCCAGAAGAGCCTACCACTGCAAGCTGCTCGCCTTTGTGCACTTGCAGATTGATCTCATCTAGCACCGGCACCTCAAGATTGCCTTGTCGGTAGATTTTTGACAATGACTCGGCTTTCAGGACGATTTCAGTCATAACGTAATGCATCTGCCGGTTGCACCTTGGACGCTCGCCAGGCTGGGTAAATCGTCGCCAGAAAACTTAGCAACAAAGACGCGACGGCGATCTTGATTACATCATCCCAAACAAGTTGTGCTGGAAACTTTGTAATGATGTAAATATCATCAGGAAAAAACTGTGTACCGAAAAGCTGTTCTGCCCAAGGAATGAGTGTTTCCAGATTAAATCCGGTGATGACTCCAGTGATGGTACCAATGATGGTTCCGATTATTCCAATTACCGCGCCATGCACGATGAAAATTGCCATTATGCTCTTCGGCGTAACGCCGATTGTGCGTAGCACCGCAATATCGGAATTCTTGTCTGAAACCAGCATCACCAGTGTTGACACAATATTGAAAGCAGCTACTGCAACAATCAGTAAAAGAATGATAAACATTACGCGGCGTTCAATCTTCAGTGCTTCAAATAGGTTCGAATATTCGCTTGTCCAATCCATGACTGAATAACTTGTGCCAAGCGTTTGGCGCAATTCTTTTGAGATAAGAGGGGTGTCGAATACTTCATTGGTTTTCAGGCGAAGACCAGAAACTGAATTCCCGACTCGCTGCAGTTTTGCAAGATCATTGAGATGGGTTAATGCCAGTCCATTGTCGTATTCATAGAAGTTCAAGTTAAAGATTCCGACAACAGTAAACCGTTTAAGCCGTGGCAATAGTCCAGCAGGTGTCGACCGCCCTCTGGTACTAATCAATATGACTTTATCACCAACATTGACTCCACCGATTTTGAAGGCTAGATCTTCTCCGAGAATGATGCCAAACTTACCTGGTTCAAGAGCATCCAGAGTGCCGCTGATCATACTTTCTGCAATAGAAGACACGGTTGATTCAAGTTCAGGTTCAATTCCACGAATGATCGCAGGACTCACTAAATTTTCGTTCTTAAGCATCCCGTGACTGAGAATATAAGGCGCCTGAGCTTCAACATTCGAGTTGCCATCAATTTGCGACATGACATCTTTCCAGTCATCCAGCCAGCCTTGATTGCCGCTGATTCGCACATGAGATGCTACTGTCAGAATTCTTTCTTTCAGTTCTCTTTCAAATCCGTTCATTACGGATAGTACCGAGATCAGCGCCCAGACTCCGATGATAATGCCCAGTATAGACGTCCCAGTGATGAAAGAAATGAAGCGAGTTCTACGCTTTGCCCGAATATAGCGAAAACCGATAAACAGCTCGAATGGTCGGATCATTCACTATCTACCAGATGGTTTAAGGTAAGGGAACAGGATCACATCACGAATTGAAGATCGATTCGACAACAGCATGACCAGGCGATCAATTCCTACGCCCTCGCCCGCGCTAGGCGGCAATCCATACTCTAGTGCTCGAATGTAATCCTCGTCGAAATGCATCGCCTCCTCATCGCCAGATTCTCTTTGAGAAATTTGATTTCGAAACCTCTGAGCCTGATCTTCAGGATCGTTCAATTCCGAAAATCCATTAGCGATTTCCATACCGCCCACAAATAACTCAAATCTGTCAGCAATGTCTGGCTGGGCATCACTTACTCGAGACAGTGGAGAAACCTCGATCGGATAGTGCGTGATGAATGTCGGCTCTATCAGCTTGTGTTCAACAGTTCTGTCGAATATCTCAAAAAGCAGTTTACCGCCCCCCCAATTCTGTTGTGGCTGTCCGCCGATACTATGTAGATAGTTGTGGAGTTTTTCTCCATCATTCAGATCTTGTTCGATTAAAGTTGAATTGTGTTTCAGCACTGCATCAGATAGAGAGAGGCGATGAAATGGAGGGCGAAGACTAATCTCCTGATCCGCAAATTGAATGGTAGACGATTTGCACACTCTGGAGGTCAGGTGCTCAAACATTCGTTCGGTGAACTCCATGAAATCCTGATAGTCGGCATAGGCTTGATAGAACTCAAGCATGGTAAATTCAGGGTTGTGTTGGGTACTCACACCTTCATTACGAAAATTTCGGTTGATTTCATAAACTCGTTCAAACCCGCCGACAACCAAACGTTTCAGGAAAAGTTCCGGAGCAATTCTGAGATACATATCGAGAGAAAGAGCGTTGTGATGAGTAACGAAAGGTCTCGCGATTGCGCCTCCGGGTATCGAATGCATCATGGGTGTTTCTACTTCAAGAAACCCATGTTCATCCATAAATTTACGAATACACTGGACAACACTAGAGCGTATTTGAAATGTTTCCTTAACGTCTTGGTTTATGATCAAATCCAGGTAGCGTTGTCTATAGCGAAGTTCCTGATCCGCCAATCCATGAAATTTTTCTGGAAATGGCTTAAGCGCTTTTGCAAGGATACGAAAATTTTCAATTGCAATGCTCAATTCGCCAGTTCTAGTTCGAAATAAGTTTCCACTTACGCCGATTATGTCGCCTATATCAAATCCTTGAAAAATTTCGTATGAATCTTTTTTAACCGTATTCTGTCGAACAAATAGTTGAATTTTCCCAGATGAATCCTGTAAATCAGCGAACGTGACTTTACCCATCTTCCGGCGATTCATTAAACGGCCGGCAAGTACGGCTGCAAAATTCTCTTCTTTTATGGAATCGGCATCTTGATCGCTAAAGCGATCGTGCAGCTCTTTTGCTAGAGCAGTTGGCCGAAAATCATTCGGATAAGCCTGCCCTTGTGCCCGCAGAGATGCAAGCTTCTGTTTGCGTATGGCAGTTTGTTCGTTTTCGTTAGACATTTCTCTACAGGCCTGCTTTCAAGCTGGCTTCAATAAACATATCCAGGTCACCTAGCAGAACTGCATTGACATTGCCGGTTTCAACACCGGTGCGAATGTCCTTGATTCTGGACTGATCCAATACGTACGATCTAATCTGATTGCCCCAGGAAATATCTGGCTTGGAATCTTCGATTTTTTTACGCTCATCCTCGCTCTTCTGTTGCTCCAATTCATACAATCGAGCTCGCAGCATAGACATCGCTTCAGCTTTGTTTCTGTGTTGTGATCGTTCGTTCTGACATTGAACGACTACCCCAGATGGTTTGTGAGTAATGCGAACCGCGGAATCTGTTCTATTGACATGTTGACCCCCTGCTCCACTGGCTCGATAAGTATCAATGCGCAAATCCCCTGGGTCAATTTCGATGTCTATACGTTTGTCAATTTCCGGATAAGCAAAAACAGATGCAAATGAAGTATGGCGTCGCTGTCCCGAATCAAAAGGAGATTTCCTTACCAGTCTATGAATACCATTCTCCGTGCGAATCCAGCCGAATGCATAATCCCCGATCAGTTTTAGTGTCGCATTCTTGAGGCCAGCAACGTCTCCTGGCGAGTAATCGACAATTTCAACTTCAAATCCTTTCTTGACGGCCCAATGGTCATACATTTTGAAAAGCATTTCTGCCCAATCCTGCGCTTCAGTTCCTCCGGAACCCGGTTTAATATCAACGAATGCATTGGCTGGGTCCATTTTTCGACTGAAAATGCTCGTGAACTCAAGCTCTTCAACAACCTTCTGGAAATCCACTAATTCTTCGGCAACCAACTCAAGTGTCTCGAGATCATTCTCCTGAGCTGCAAGGTCAGCAAATTCAAGTGAATCAGATACGGAGACGGACAGGGAAAGGATTGGTTTCAACGACCGTTCGAGGGCGACTCTTTCGCGGTTAAGATCTTGACTTCTTTCCAAATCATCCCAGATTTTGGGATCTTCTAACAATTGAATAATTTGCTGCAGACGTTGTTCCTTGCCTGAAACGTCAAAGAAACCTCCGTAACGAATTCACGCGATCTTTCATGTCTGTTAATTGTTCGACTGTTGAACCTGTATCCATTTCGAGTTCCTATGTAGAAAGTTGATTCATTATTGTATCTGCAATAATTCTTGGTATAGCCGTTTCAAAGATTAATCAGTTGTAAGCACTCGCATATCGTCTATATATAATAGAAAAGCAATTCCGTTCACGATGTGCGGAGTTCCGCGAGCGGATTACAAACTTTACAGCATCATGAAAATTGGCATTCCAAAAGAAATACACCTCAACGAGCAACGCGTAGCAATAACGCCTGAAATCGTTCCAGCCTTGTTAAAAAAGGGATTTGATGTTCTGGTTGAATCCGGAGCTGGTGAATCTGCTAATTATAACGATTCTAACTATCAAGATTCGGGCGCTCAAGTCCTGCCAAGCGGCAGTTCTGTATGGAATGAATCAGATCTTATAGTGAAAGTTCGAGCACCCGAGCAAAGTGAAAAATACAATGAATTGGCTTTGCTCTCAGAGGGACAATATTTAATCGCGTTCCTTTGGCCTGCACAAAATCCTGAACTTCTGGAAATTCTTGCTGAAAAAGGCGTTAGTGCCATTTCGATGGATGCTGTTCCACGCATCTCCAGAGCGCAGAAACTTGATGCACTATCATCTATGGCGAACGTTGCCGGATATCGTGCAGTTGTAGAATCCATGCATCATTTTGGACGTTTTTTTGGAGGACAAATCACTGCAGCTGGCAATATTCCTCCTGCCAAGATCATGATTATCGGAGCTGGTGTTGCAGGTCTTTCTGCAATTGGTACTGCAATAAGCCTGGGAGCGATTGTTCGTGCATTTGATACTCGCCCGGAAGTCAAGGAACAGGTCGAAAGCATGGGTGCTGAGTTTCTTGAGTTGGAATTTGAAGAAGAAGGTTCCGGCACAGGTGGCTACGCCAAAGTGATGAGTAAAGAGTTCATCGATGCTGAAATGGCACTTTTTGCAGCACAGGCCAAAGAAGTTGACATCATCATTACAACTGCGCTTATACCGGGTCGCCCTGCCCCAAAATTGATTACCGCGGAAATGGTCAAATCAATGAAACCAGGAAGTGTAGTAGTTGATCTTGCTGCTGAACAAGGAGGAAACTGCGAACTGACACAACCTGACTCAGTAGTAGATGAGCAAGGAGTCAAGATAATCGGCTACACGGATTTACCGAGTAGATTACCTGCGCAGTCCAGTCAACTGTATGGTTCTAATGTTCGGAATTTCTTAGATGATTTGTGTCCAGATCAGGACGGAGAAATTCACTTAAATATGGAGGATGAGGTAATTCGCGGGGCAACCGTCGTGAAAGATGGCGAAGTTACCTGGCCGCCACCTCAAAAGGAGCCTCCACCCGCGAAGTCGACGGAAACATCGAAATCGGATGTACAAATCATGCAACAGACCGAATCGAAACCCAAAAAGCAGAAAATTAAACTTGCTCCGTTCGCATTTGGACTCGCACTGCTGTCGATTTTGGGCGTTGGACTGTTTGGCCCTGCCTCGTTTTTGACGCATTTCACAGTTTTCGTACTAGCAATATTCGTAGGCTGGCACGTCATTTGGAATGTGACCCCTTCATTACATACACCATTGATGAGTGTGACGAATGCGATTAGTGGAATCATTATCGTTGGTGCGTTATTGGAAATCGGTGCCATGAATCCCTACGTCAAGGCTTTGGCTGCAGTGTCAATTCTGATCGCTTCCATTAACATATTTGGTGGATTTTTTGTGACTCAACGTATGCTCAAAATGTTTCGCAAGTAAATGTTCGACGGTTTCATCAACTCACTCTACATCATCGCCTCGATTTTCTTTATTCTAAGTCTAGGCGGACTGAGCCATCAGACTTCTGCCGTTCGTGGAAACGTGTTCGGCATTCTTGGAATGATTCTCGCAGTTGGTGGAACGATCGCCGCAAAATCTGTAGACAATATTGCCATCGTACTGGCTATGATGGCAGTCGGTGGCGTGGTTGGAATTCTGGTCAGTTTAAGGGTGCAGATGACTGCCATGCCTCAACTCGTCGCAATCCTACACAGTCTGGTTGGGCTTGCCGCAGTGTTTGTAGGATTTGCAAACTATATTGAACCCTTGACTACATACGAAGGTGCTGAAAAGATTGTTCACGAAATGGAAATCTTCATCGGTGTGCTAATTGGAGCCATAACATTTACCGGTTCCGTTGCAGCATTCGGCAAGCTGCAAGGTGTGATTACCAGTCGCCCACTAATGCTCCCTGCCCGTCATTGGTTGAATCTGATCATCGTAGTGGCTTGCGTTTGGCTTGGAGCTGAATTTTTATCCAGCGAGTCACATGTAGTTGGAACCAATCTTCTGGTCATCATGACAATCCTCGCCTTTATTCTCGGATTGCATCTGGTACTTGCTATTGGCGGTGCAGACATGCCGGTCGTCATTTCAATGCTGAACAGTTATTCGGGATGGGCCGCTGCTGCAACTGGTTTTATGCTTGAGAGCAACCTTTTGATCTTGGTTGGTGCGCTCGTTGGAAGTAGCGGTGCGATTCTCAGTTACATCATGTGTCGAGCGATGAATCGACACTTTGTAAGCGTCATACTAGGCGGATTTGGAACATCGGGAGGTTCTGCGATCGCATCAATTGAAGGTGATATTGTGGAGATTATGGCTGAAGAGGCTTCAACACTGGTTGCATCATCGAAATCGGTCGTAATTGTGCCTGGATATGGCCTGGCAGTTGCCCATGCTCAACATCCCGTTGCAGAACTGACCCGGAAACTGCGTGAAAGAGGAACCAAAGTTCGATTTGCCATTCATCCTGTTGCAGGAAGAATGCCTGGGCACATGAACGTACTGCTTGCAGAAGCTAAGGTGCCTTACGACATTGTTCATGAAATGGATGAAATTAATCCGGACCTGCCGGATACAGACATTGTTCTGATCATAGGAGCCAATGATATCGTCAATCCATCAGCACAGGATACACCAGACAGTCCAATTGCAGGCATGCCCGTTATCGAGGTTTGGAAAGCGAAGCACACAATCGTATTGAAACGAAGTATGGCTTCTGGATATGCAGGTGTTGATAATCCGCTGTTCTACAAAGAGAACAATCGCATGTTCTTCGGCGACGCAAAGGACAGCATCGACAAGCTTGTGTCGATGGTTAATTAAATTTCAGAATTAGTTATAACCGGCGTGATTTATAAGTACTTACATATTTGCCAATAAAGATCTGAGCGGATTCATATTCTGATCGTTAAAAATTATTTGGCGGAGAGGGAGGGATTCGAACCCCCGGAAGGTCGCCCTTCAACGGTTTTCAAGACCGCCGCTTTCGTCCGCTCAGCCACCTCTCCGCATAGAGAAATGAAAACAGATTACTGCTCTGCTCTATCTATAACTTGCAAACAGTAAATTCATCTACTAGGGATATCACTGCTTCATGCACTGCAGTGAAAGTTGACCATTCAGGGATGAATGGCCACAGATTTTGGAATATTATGGATTATCTCGATATTCCAAGTATTAAATTGTTTTCTAATTTCCCCATAACTAAGTATCAGTTTAGATATCATCGAGCCTAGAATGCTATGACTGCGGCATGATCAAGGTGTATTCTGAACATCTGAAATAAAATCAATTTTCCAGACTCCTATCTAAAATACACGCATGTATTTTAGATAGCTAGTTAATTTACTCAAATTGAAAGATCGTCGGGATGCACTGCTCGCCCATTTTATCCAGAGACACCTGCCCACCGAGAAAAATCATGTTTTCACATTTCGAACCATGTTTGTACGGCAGGTGTACGTGCCAGTCCCAAAGGCTGTCTAGCCAGGCATGAATGCGTGGTAGTCGATCGCCATTTTCGGCCAGCATTGTCACCGCGGATGTCTTCACGAACACTTCGTCATCCGCATGTCGTGGAATTGGAATACCAGTTGTCGCCCGGCCCCGGTTCGTTGAAATTCCGTGCAAATGCAAGTACCGCTGCTTCGAACGCGTCGATTCTAGAACTTCCAGCATACCAGGGATTGATTTTTACGACATCGTCGAAGGATGCTCCAAACTGCTCCAACACGTAGGCCATCTTTGAAGCAACTGCATTGGTTTAACCTACGATATCACCCTTGCAGAGAACGAGGTTGTTTTGGTCGAGCGGATATTGTGTGGAAACGAATATCATTTCGTCCGAACATAGTCCCTGAACAAAAGGCGGTGGTAGAATTTCGCCAGGAGAAGAAGGGACACATCCCACTAAGCGATAAGCGCATCGAATACCAGGTATTTGAGCAAGTCTTTGGAATCACCAAAACGTCGGTCTTCCACCCGAACACCGAATTTGAACAACCGAAAATGCAAATGACTAATAAACTTCGTTTCTACACCTGCTCATCCTTGCTCATCGTCGATGAGATCGGCTACCTGCCACTACCCAAGGAAGGTGCCAATCTATTTTTCCAACCGATCAGTGTTCGATACGAAAAAGGTGCCATGGTCCTAACTTCCAATCGTAGCTTCGGTGAATGCGCCGGATATTCGGCGATCCAGTGGTGGCGACCGCACTGCTCAACCGACTGTTGCATCACGTAATTGTGACCCAAATCGAATTCGCCAGTTAACGACTGAAAACACACTCAGAACTGATTCAATCCAGTCCGCAAAATCCGTTGCTACACCGCCGATTAATAAAAGACGCGACCGACTCAGAAAATTCAATAAGGAGGGTTTGATCTATAATGCCGGCTGATTACCGACCCACCTGAAAGTGGGAATTTTATTCGGTATTTACAGTTCGCGAGTGCAAAAGCGCCAACGCAATGCCAAAACCGAATCTCTTCAACTACGCAACCAAGGAGCTTTCGCAGGATGCGATCATCTGCTGGTTGATCGAATGCGCGAGCACGCAGGCGGAGAATGAATCCGAGCAAGAACTTCGAAAGGTCGGGCATGCGTTCGTGGACGCCCTGCTCACCAAGCACGGTGTCGTGTTGACAGGCAGCGTGAGATGCACTGAGATTCATCAACAGAATCTGGGAATCGACGTGCTGGCACGCGGTGTCTACGGTAATCCTCACGTGGAAGCCGCCGAGATTTCTTTGGCAGTTTGCGAGGGAACCAAATGGAGTAAGATTGACATTGCGTTTTATGTTTTTTCGCCGGAAATGGCAGAAACCTGGCGCCAAGCCCTCGCGCGGCACAGGTGAACCACAACTGGAAATGCACCGTTCCCGATCGGCGATACAAGAATGCTTGATGATCGAGTTCATTGGGCAATTCCAATTGCCTGAATTTCAAGCGTGTTTACAGTCTCGAAAATGGGGTTGTTTCGGTGGACATGAATTGCGCTAGCAACTCGGAAAGATGTTCGATTTCGATCATTGGGAAAAGAATTGAAGTGGCGTCGCCGCAATCGTTGAAACAATGCCGTTATTGATCTTTGCGCTCACTTTTTGGCAATCCTACGAGAGATCGACCGTTCCTGGCCTTATTGCTATTGCTGAGCGGTGTATTTGTTCTGGCATTTCAGGATGCATTGATCAAGGATGTCTCGCTCCAGACATCCTACTGGCAGTTCCAGGCACTCCGGGCGACCGGCAATCTTTCCTTTGCTGTTATTCTGGCTATTACAGGCGGGGGGCTTTACCTGCTAAGACCCAGGCGGGCCGGTGCAGTTTACCTGCGGGCTTTCTTGATGACGCTTTGCATGTTCTGTTTCTTTTCCGGTGCGCCCTACCTCACTCTCACACAAATGGCGGCAGGGCTCTATACCTATCCACTGTTTGTTTCTCTGCTGGCCGGCCCGGTGCTTGGCGAAAGGTTAGGTCCCTGGCGCCTGACAGCGCTGGTTCTCGGCACCGCTGGCGGCGCACTGGTCTTGTCGCCATGGGAAGCTGGCTTTTCGACATTGCAAGCCCTACCTATTCTCGCAGGATTTTTCTATGCGACCAACATTTTGACCATTCGCCGGGCATGCCGCGGGGAGAATACCCTGGCCATGGTGTTCGCGGTGGGGATCGCATTTTTTGCATCCGGAATACTCGGGATCGTGGTGTTATCCCTGTTTCCCCTGCCAGTCGAGCTACAAGAACGAGCGCCTTTCGTGGCGGTTGGATGGCCGTTATTAACGTGGGTTGTCGTGGGTTTCGCCGCGGTAACGGCGATTCTCAATCTTACCGGCAATCTTTGCCTGAGCAGGGCTTACCAGACAGCCGACGCCAGTTGGCTTGTGCCGGTTGATTTCAGTTATTTGCTGTTTGTGATTTTCTGGGGGAAGGTTATTTTTGATACCTTACCCACGAATAATGCGATTGCAGGAATGATATTAATCGGCGGTGCAGGCGTATTGACAGCATGGCGCGAGAGCGTGCGGCGACAGATGGAAACAGACATTCGGACATAGTACCTAGTACCCACCGGCCGTTTTCCTTCTGTTATTGGAATAAGCATCACCCGCTGGCGATGGTGCAAAGCCGATTTGATCACACGCTTGTTGACTTCACCCAAGGCTCGCATCGATGGCTTACAACTACCAATACGGTGCAGCCAGTTGCCAATTGTCTTGGCGGTTGGCATATAACTCAATCCCCGAAGATTCATCAGTTCTGATTCTTGAAGCAAAATTCGAATGTCATCAAAAAATTTGCCACCTTCATGCTTCATCAGCATGAAGGTGTTGAGCACGGCGCTGTTCAGGTAGCCTCGGTTGCTGCCCGGTGCCGGCATTGCCTGGTCGATTGACTCGGCGCCAGCCGCACCTACTAAAATGTAGGTTTTACTATTAGTTTTACGTGAGTGTATTGAAATTTGTCAAACCAGACTTATAATGAATATATCTGTTTTATGAGGAGGTTTTGCTCATGAGATTTAACGAACAAGTACTTGTTCAAAGAACGACTAGCGTTACAGTAAACAGGGTTCTTCGGAACACCTACATACTGTTGTCAATGGCTCTGTTGTTCTGTGCTGTCACCGCTGGGGTGTCAGTCTATATGAATTGGCCACATCCAGGGCTCATTCTGACACTGGTCGGATACTTCGGCTTGCTGTTCTTGACCACTAGGTTCAGAAATTCTATCTTGGGTTTGGTGTTTGTGTTTGCCCTTACTGGATTCATGGGCATTACATTGGGGCCAATTATTAGTTACTATTTGACTGCATTTCCAAATGGCAGTGAAATTGTCATGACAGCATTTGGAGGAACTGGCTTAATTTTCTTGGGTCTGTCCGCTTATGCATTGACGACTCGAAAGAATTTCGCTTTTATTGGTGGGATGCTGTTTGCTGGAATTCTTGCGGCTTTCATTATGTCGCTCGCGGCCATATTCTTTAACCTTCCGGCTCTGTCTATCGCAGTATCCGGGATGTTCATACTGCTAATGTCTGGGCTGATTCTTTATCAAACCAGCGCAATTGTCCACGGCGGCGAAACGAATTACATCATGGCAACCGTTACATTATTCATTTCAATTTACAACCTGTTCCTGAGTTTGATTCATATTCTTGGAATCTTCGGAGGCAGAGATTAAATTTGTAGAATGCTTCTGGTTTAATTTCTATTGAACCAGAATAGACTTGGAATTGCCGCTACACACAGCTAAAGTTGTGTAGCGGCATTTTCTTTATGAAGTGTCTGTAGTCGGTATGGGGTTGTAGACTGTTTTGAGTTGCCAAACGCAGCGCAGATTGCCTTAGCTGCTGATATGGTGGTGAAATAAGCGACTTTACGCTTTAAAGCCTCTTTCAGAATCGTCTCTGAATCCGCTACGCTTTTTTTCTTGCGCGGAACATTCACGATTAAATCGATTTCGTCATTCTTCAACATGTCAACCACGTGTGGACGTCCTTCTCGCACCTTGTTCACTCGGCTGATACTGATACCATTCTGTCGAAGTAGCTCTGCCGTACCTTGAGTACCGTAAAGCGTATATCCCCTTTCTATGAGTGCATGACCCACCTCGACGATTCCGGATTGATCATCGCCTGAAACGCTTAACAAAGCATTTCCTGTTTCAGAAATAGAAAAGCCAGTAGCGTGGAATGCTTTCCAGAAAGCCTCTCCAAATGTTCGCCCAATACCCATGACCTCGCCTGTACTTTTCATTTCTGGTCCCAATATCGGTTCAGCTCCAGGAAATTTTTCAAATGGGAAAACAGCTTCCTTCACACTATAAAACGATGGAATGATTTCCCGAGTGATGCCCTGCTCTTTCAAAGTCTGTCCGAGCATGCACCGTGCTCCCACTTTGGCCAGTGGAATAGATGTCGCCTTCGATACGAATGGTACTGTTCTTGATGCTCTGGGATTTACTTCCAGTACATAAAGTTCGTTGCCTTTGATCGCAAACTGAACATTTACCAAACCAACAACATTCAGAGCGTAAGCCAAATCGCGGCTTTGCATTCGAATTTTGTGTTGAATTTCATCTGTAAGATTAAATGCAGGCAACGAGCAGGAAGAGTCTCCAGAGTGAACTCCTGCAAGCTCTATGTGTTCCATTACACCGCCAATAACGACATCCTGCCCATCGCAAACTGCGTCTACATCAACTTCAATTGCATCACTTAAAAACAGATCTAAGAGGACTGGTGAGTCATGAGAGACATCAATTGCAGCTTTCATGTAAGCACTCAGTTGATCTTGATCTCGCACGATTTCCATTGCACGACCCCCGAGTACATAGGATGGACGTACGACAAGCGGATATCCAATGCTTTCAGCCGCAGCCAAAGCTTCATCGACAGTACTTGCAGTAGCATTTGGAGGCTGCTTTAATTCCAGTTTGTTAAGCAGAGACTGAAAATACTTCCGATCCTCTGCCTGGTGAATCGAATCTGCTGAAGTACCGACTATTGGAACATTTTCTTCGGTAAGCTCCTTTGCGATCTTCAGTGGTGTTTGTCCTCCATACTGAACAATTACACCATCCGGATTTTCAATTCGACACACTTCCAAAACATCTTCAACAGTGAGAGGTTCGAAATACAGTCGATCCGAGACATCATAGTCCGTGGATACTGTTTCCGGGTTGCAGTTGATCATGATGGTCTGGTAGCCATCTTCTCCCAGAGCCATTGCAGCATGAACACAGCAGTAGTCGAATTCAATACCTTGCCCGATTCGATTGGGGCCACCTCCCAACACGATTATTTTTCGATCATTCGTGGGTTCGGATTCGCACTCTTCTTCATAGGTGGAAAACATATATGCCGTTGGAGTATCAAACTCACCTGCACAAGAATCCACTCGCTTGTACACTGGATGAATGCTGTGAGAATACCGCCATGCTCGAACTGCTTTCTCTTCCAAGTTCACCAAATCTGCAATTCTTCGATCAGAAAACCCTTTCTGTTTCCATGATCTTAAGTCTGCGACGTTGAACTTTCCTTTGCTGCTTGCTATGTCACATTCAATTTTGACAATATCTTTAATCTCAGCAAGAAACCATGGATCAATGCCTGTGAAACGATTTACATCCTCAACTGTAAATCCGAATCGAAAGGCATCTGCAATATACCAAAGGCGCTCAGCACCGGGTATTCGAAGTCGTGACTTGATAAATTCATCTTCTACTTCGGTTTTATCATCACTGATGTCGTGTTGGGTTTCAAACCCGTTTGAACCGATTTCAAGCCCACGAACTGCTTTTTGCAGTGATTCCTGAAATGTTCGACCGATAGCCATGACTTCGCCAACGGATTTCATTTGTGTTGTCAATGTAGAATCAGAATGTGGGAATTTCTGAAAATCAAATCGTGGAATTTTTGTCACAATGTAGTCAATGGAGGGTTCGAACGATGCCGGCGTCACACCTCCAGTAATATCATTCTGCAGCTCATCCAGTGTGTACCCAACCGCCAGTTTTGCAGCAACTTTTGCAATTGGAAAACCGGTAGCCTTTGAAGCGAGAGCAGAAGATCGGGAAACTCTCGGATTCATTTCAATGATTACCATTTTTCCGTTTTCTGGATTCACCGCGAACTGCACGTTTGAACCACCGGTATCAACACCGATAGCCCGCATAACTGCAATACTCGCATTTCTCATGCGTTGATACTCTTTGTCAGTCAGTGTCTGCGCTGGCGCAACGGTGATCGAATCTCCCGTATGCAGTCCCATCGCGTCAAAGTTTTCGATTGAACAAACGATGATGCAGTTGTCACGGTGATCTCGAACCACCTCCATCTCGAATTCCTTCCACCCAGTTATGCTCTCCTCAATCAAAAGTTCATTGGTTGGCGAGGCATTCAGACCTCTCATACAGATATCGGTAAACTCATCGCGGTTATAAGCAATTCCTCCTCCGGTACCTCCCAGCGTAAATGAAGGGCGAATTATTACTGGAAAACCAATTTCATCTAAAATCTGCAATGCATCTTCCATGCTATGCGCAAGCGAGCCGTTAACAGACTCAAGCCCGATTTGATCCATACACTCCCTGAACTTCTCACGATCTTCGGCCTTGTCAATGGACTCTTTTGTCGCGCCGATCAACTCAACGCCATACTCTTCCAGCACACCCTTGCGAACAAGATCAAGAGCGCAGTTCAATCCGGTCTGCCCACCCATCGTCGGAAGAATTGCATCAGGGCGTTCTCTTTTAATGATTTCAGTAACCGATTGCCATCGAATCGGCTCAATGTATGTGGAATTGGCAAACTCGGGATCTGTCATGATTGTTGCAGGATTTGAGTTGACAAGAATTACTCTGTATCCTTCATCTCGAAGCGCCCTGCAGGCCTGAACTCCCGAGTAATCGAACTCACATGCTTGTCCGATTACGATCGGACCAGCTCCGATAATCAGGACTGACTCGATGTCGGTTCGTTTAGGCACTGATTCGTCTCATTTCAAATTGGTTCTTTCGCACCTTCATTAGATCGATGAATTGATCAAATAGATGCCTGCAATCATGTGGTCCGGGGCTTGCCTCTGGATGTCCTTGGAACGAAAACACAGGATATCGGGTATGTCGCAGTCCTTGAATTGTTCCATCAAACAAAGAGCGATGAGTAACTACAACATCGGCAGGAAGAGAATCATCATCTACTGCAAACCCGTGGTTTTGGCTTGTAATCATGATTTCTCCAGTTGATAGGTCTCTTACTGGATGGTTAGCGCCATGATGGCCGAATTTCATTTTCATGGAATGAGCGCCCAATGCAAGCCCTAGCAACTGATGTCCTAGACAAATGCCGAAAATTGGAATGTTTTGCTGCAACGCTTGCTTGATAGAATCCACAGCATAGACGCATGGCTCGGGATCGCCAGGTCCATTGGAAAGAAAGATGCCGTCTATGTCACTAGGTAGATCAGAGAAAGACGTCTCGGCTGGCACCACCAATACTGAGCAGCCACGATTAACAAGCATTCGCAGAATATTCTGTTTGATTCCGAAGTCATAGGCGACTACCGAAAACTGACTGATGATTTGAGAACCATGCTCCGCAACTCCAGTTTCTACATCGTACAATCCCTCATTCCACGTATAAGGCACTTTGGCAGATACGACCTTTGCGAGATCCATACCTTTGAGTCCTTCAAATTCCCTCGCCTTCTGAATAGCTGACTGAGGATTGATATTGACTTCAGTCGTTACGCAACCATTCTGAGCGCCTTTTGTACGGATCAGGCGTGTCAGTTTTCTGGTATCAATGCCATAGATGCCAGCAATTCTGTTCATTTTCAGAAAATCAGACAGTGACGACTCTGAACGCCAGCTACTGATTCGTTTTGGAAGGCTCTTGATGACTAATGATGAAGCATGAATTACATTCGCTTCGATATCGCTTGAATTGATGCCTACATTGCCGATTTGAGGATGGGTAAGGGTTACAATCTGTTTCGCATAAGAAGGATCAGTAATAATTTCCTGATATCCTGTGATGGATGTATTGAATATCACCTCTCCAACAGCACTAGTGGTTGCGCCAAAAGCACAGCCTTCAAAAACAGTGCCATCTTCAAGTGCGAGTATTGCTCTTTTTGTCAACTCCAACTACACCACTGAGCAGTTAATTTGAGGTGAATAATCGTAATGCAATTCATTTCTATCTCATTCAAAACAAAGAATATTTCTTTGTATAAAATTAAATAATCTGTTATTGTGTTCCGTTCATGGACTACACCGAAGCGTTTCACCTCTGCGATTTCCCGCTACGTCTTCATCCAGTCAGCGAGTTAATCATGAATTACTACAACGAAGGGCGTATTAGCACAGCTGAATTCCTACGTTTTTTCTCACTACCCAATTCTGACTACATCGAACTCGCTGCTTGCTACGTCAGCATGGTCATGGGGTTGTCACCTTTCAGTTGATTGCCTTTGGCTCGGCCAATCAGTTCAACCCTAGCACATCGGCCATATCATACAAACCCGGTGGTTTTTCACATAACCACTCGGCAGCGCGCACTGCACCTAGAGCATAAGTCATTCTACTATTGGAGCGATGCGTAATTTCCACTCGCTCCCCTTCTCCTGCGAACATGACGGTATGGTCGCCGACAATATCTCCAGCTCTAATGGTTGAAAAACCGATGGTTTTTCGTTCTCTCGGCCCAGTTATGCCGTGGCGTGCAAATACACCATCTTCTTCTAATGTTCTGTTGAGTGCACCTGCCACTACTTCACCCATCTTTAGAGCAGTCCCTGATGGAGCATCTACTTTGGCTCGATGGTGTGCTTCAATCACCTCCACATCAACAGTATTTCCGAATGCTTTAGCTGCTAATTCCAGCAGTTTCAAGCACAAATTCACGCCAACGCTCATATTGGGTGCAGCGACTATCCGAATCGACTGTGAAGCCTCTTGAAGTTCCAATTTTTGATCGGCCGAAAGTCCGGTTGTGCCAATTACGATTGCCTTGTTTGCACTAACACAAGCAGCAACATGCTCCATGGTTGCTTCAGGAGTCGTAAACTCAATTAACGTATCAAACATGTCCGAATGAAATTCATTCGTGACTATCACACCTAGCTCTCCTAAACCAGCAAGCTCGCCTGCGTCCATGCCAATGGTTTCACTGCTGCTGTGTTCAAGCGCTAGTGCGAGATTTGTATTTTCGGTCGAATGAACCGCTTGAACGAGTGTTCTGCCCATCCGTCCAGCTGTTCCTGAAATTGCGATACTTACCATCAGACAGTTCTTTTTTGCGCTGCAGTCAAATTTTGGTGTGGGAATTGTTCAATACTTGAAGTGAAGGTTCATAGTTCAGAACAATTATCTCAAATTATTAGATTTTCTTGCGTTTAATTACTGACTTCAAAGGTGTTGCTCTGATTTCATCAATGACAGTACCAGAGCGCGAATTGAGCATTAGTGAAACTGCATTTGCCACGTCTTGTGGCTCGACAAAATTTTCTGGATCTTCACCGTGTGTAAATTCGGCGTCGCTGTAAAAATCAGTTTTGACCATTCCAGGAACAACAATACCCACATGTATTCCTTTCGGCGAACATTCGTTTCTCAGTGATTTTGCAAGCCCCTGAATTGCGGATTTCGAGGCAGTGTAAACCGCACCACGTCGTCCTCCTGACAATATTGACTCGGAACTGATAAATACAATATTGCCGTTATTTTTACTTTTCATCTGCGGTAAAAATGCTCTCGCCAAAAAGATCTGTCCAGTAAGGTTGGTATTTATCATTTGCTGAATCTGATCAAAAGAAAACTCTTCCAAATTACCAAATCTGCCGTAACCTGCACAAAACACGATCGATGAAATTTCTGAATATTGTTCTGTTAGTTTAGGTAATTCAGTTTTCAGATTAGACAAGTCTGACAAATCAAGTGAAATGGACGTAAAATTTTCAATCTCTGGATTTCCCATTTCAACCTGTCGCCTAGAAATTCCTAATACCGCATGCCCTTCTTTTAACAATTGCTGCGCAATGGCGAATCCGATTCCGGAGCTAACTCCTGTAACCAAAGTAGTACAGTTCATTGCGATTCACTCAAAATTTCAGCAGAGAAAATTCGTTTCTGGTCAATATATTTATTGAGTTCCTGATAACACCAGTCCTTCATTTCTGAGTCTATCTGGCCTGGGTATCTAATTTGCCCGTTTTGTTGGACAAAAGGCTGAGCGATGAATTTGTCTTTCGGGTAGAGGCGTTCAATTTTTCGATAGAAATTTCTCGGTAATCGAAACACGCCAACGCTTATGGAATGCAACAAATCCAATTGCAGATTTTCAAACAAATTTTCAAACAGGCTTTGATACTGGATTTTGTAATCAGATGCAAAAATCAGAGGATCAAAACGAAGTCCGATTTTCCAACCTCGTTCCTGAAGTCGTAGCATTGCCGCCAATCTCTTTTCAACTTGTGGCACTTTATGTTCCAGACTTGCAGAAATTCTATCTGGAGTCAAGCTGAATGCTACAACGACATTGGGCAGTGGCTCACAGTCAAGTAAAGATCGTATCTGTGTGCTCTTGGTCCTGAGCTCCAGCCAACTATTGGTTCTCCAATTAACGGATTTCATTAAATATGCCACAGCTCCGACAACTGGTTCCATTGCAAGGCTGTCGCAGTCATATCCTGAAAAAAACCAGACTTGCTCCTTGTCATCATGTTTTGAAACCGTAGTTTCGATTGCAGATGAAAAATCAGCGTAGTTTACAAACACTACATGATGTGCTGACTGATACATTCCTTGCAGAAAACAGTAACGGCAGTCGTAGACGCAATTCAACATCATTGAAAAATAGTAGTTGTATTTTCCGCCTACTCCATAGCCATTTGGTGCAGGTAAAACATGACTGTCATGTTTACGGGCCAAAATCAAAGAAAGATTCTGTTTTTGAATTCGAAAATCCTGCCCCCGACGATTGAATATCTCGGTGTATCGTCCGCATTCGATTATGTCTGCTGCCGGAAATCGACTAACGATAGTTTGCGTGAGCGGTTGCTCAAGCACTTCTGATTCTACATAAATTGCGTTGTACACAGTACCAGCCTACGATTTCCAACATGTATCTAACTTGTTCCCAATGACCTGCATAACAGCTTTGGAATCCATACAGTGCCGAACAGAATTCGATTCTACTGTAACGTCTATATCCAAGACTTTACATTTACGCAATAGCCGATTCAGCAAGTGACGCTGGGTTACTGAAAACTTCCAGCGTTCGAGAAATGGTTCAGATAAATTACATTTTGATTCACGAGTCGAAAGGGATTCGGACAAGTTCTGAAGAATGTGACAGATTTGTTCAATTGCGTGAACCTGAGTGTTGATTAAGTTAGAAACGTCTTGCCGTGTCAATGAAAGCGTAGATTTGTCTTTATTATCTGAAACAACTTTGTAGCAATGTACGATTTCCACTGTCGATTGCTTGACAGCTGCCGAATAGAACCCAAACGCTTCCATGTCATATCCAGTATCCTCCAGATACTGGGATTCAACTTCATCGACTGTAGTGACTTTTCCAGTAGTGCAATTGAATTCACGGATAACTGGAGGATAATGCATTTTGCCAGTCGACCGATCTTCAATGACATTGGCCAGATAACCTTCCCCTACACTGCGTGATCCGTGACCTGCAATTCCAATGTTTAACCATGCTGTAGCATTGTCGAACTGCTGAAAATCTGCTAGGAAGTCAACGGAATTTCTGGAGTTTTCCTTTCCTATACCACTGACGACTAATGTCAGACGGTTATTTCTATAAATTGGAAAGTGTGTGCTATGAGATTTTTGTTTCTTTAACTGAAAGTGATGAATCAGTGGATAAGCCTCAGATTTCAGAGCAACTACCAGATTGACCTGTGAAGACATTCCCTAGACCTTTTCCAGGGTAAGGAAGCGAGAAAGTATTGACTCATAAATTAGCACTTCTGCTGAATTTCCCCGCTTACGAGCTCCATTGAGATATATCTGAATCTTCTCGACAAGCAATTCAATTACCTTGTTCTGATTTGCAAGTCCAAACTGGTTTGATTCCAGCAATTTGATCAGGGATGAAATTCGATAGCGATCCATAGCTGGATACGCTTTAGACAGTTGATCGATGTGCCCGCCATATTTCACGACAAGTTGTTCACTTACAAAGCCAACTGGAAATTTTAGGGTGATTCTAAGCCACAAATCGTAATCTTCGCATACTGGCAGATTTTCATCAAAATTTCCTACCTCGTGGAATATCTTGCGATTGATCACGACAGCAGACGGAGATACAACACACAATGGCAGACAATGCAGGAATATCCATCCTTCACTTTTAGCGTGCTTGACTTTCGGGTTTACTCGAACGCCATTGCGAATCCAGATTTCGTCACAATGACAAATCTGAAATTCAGAATTTTCGCTCAACCACAAAGCTTGTTTTTCGAGTTTTTCTGGGTGCCATTCATCATCAGAATCAAGAAAGGCGACCCAGTCACTCCTGCAGTTGACGATGCCTTTGTTTCTGGCTGCACTGACACCTTGATGCTCTTGCCGAATGACTGTGACCTGCGGGTATTCCGATTGAAGCATGTCACCGGTTCCGTCAGTAGAACCATCATCGACAACAACAACCTGACTGGCCAGATAGGATTGGTTTAGAACTGACTCCAGTGCTCGACGAATTAGAGATTTTCGGTTGTAAACCGGAATGACGACCGAGAACTCTATCACCTTAGAGCAAATCTCGTATTGCGTCGCGTTCTTCGATCAACTCATTCTCCGTAATTTTCATCTTTTCTTTACTGTATGCGTTAATCTCAAGACCTTGAACGATTTCATATCCGCCATTTCGACATATTACTGGATAGGAGTAAATCAAACCTGAAGAAATTCCATATGAGCCATCGCTTGATATTGCCATACTTGTCCAATCTCCATCCTGCGTGCCTTGCATCCAAGTTCGAATATGATCAATTGCTGATGACCCGGCCGAAGCCGCACTAGATAATCCCCTCGCAGCGATGATTTCTGCTCCTCTCTTTTGGACGGTCGGAATGAAACTTGAATCCATCCACTCTTGTCCAACTTTATCCAGTGCTGATTCGCCATCAACCGTTGCATGATGAAGATCAGGATATTGTGTTGCCGAATGGTTTCCCCAGATTGATACTCGGCGAACAGATGATGCAGGCTTTCCGGTTTTAGATGCAAGTTGACTGATTGCGCGATTATGATCAAGGCGGGTCATTGCCGTAATCTGTGAAGCATCCAAACGTCGAACCTTACTTGCTGTAATCAATGCGTTTGTATTTGCAGGGTTTCCAACAACCAATACTCGAACATCTTGGCTCGCGTTTTCATCCAGTACAGTTCCTTGTGCAGTAAATATCGCTGCATTGGCTTGCAACAAGTCTTTTCTTTCCATTCCAGGACCGCGAGGGCGAGCTCCCACCATGAGCACAAATTCTGCATCTCCAAATGCAATTTCTGCGTTGTCTGTAGCAATAATATTTGTAAGTGTTGGAAATGCACAATCTTCAAGCTCCATTGCCACGCCGGAAAGTGCGTCCATTGCCGGGGGAATGTCAAGTAACTGAAGTGTTACAGGCTGATCTGCTCCCAACATATCTCCCGAGGCGATACGAAATAGCAGGCTGTAGCTTATCTGCCCTGCGGCACCTGTTACTGTTACTCTAACTGTGTTCTTCATGAATTTCTCCTTTCCGAAATCCTGATTTGCAAAATAAAAGATCTAGGCTATTTATGTGAATTTTTTATTTACAAGTCAAAGTTTATGAATCTGATCATCTTTTGATGCTTGTTTGTCTGTACTTCGATTCTTCTTCAATAGTTGGACAATCTTTTTCATCTTTGTCGCGAATCCCGTGAATTCGATGTGCTACGGTTGGAATTGCCAAAGTGGATTGACTGTCATAATCTTTGTTGTTGTGTGCAGTTGGTTGACATCATTTGTCAAGCTGGAAAACTAGCCTGAATTAAGGTTACTGAAATGATTTGGCCATTAATTAAAGTTAAACCAGTGGTTTCAACATAACCTACAACCGATTGATAAATATCGAGAATTTCTTTCTCCATAGTATAAGCTTTATTCATATATCTATCAGATTGAAATCCATTTACTGCTTTTTTGATTGGCCGAAAGTTTCTGCCCCTGATGCCAAATATTCTAGTTCGGTCTTGGTTGAAGGGCGATCCAAAATGTCATTGCGATGAGGAAATCGTCCGAATTTCTCAATGATTTCCTTATGCAGATTTGCATAAACCAAAGAGTCCTCAGCGCCATCTTTGTGAATCGGATTGTCAGCAACACGAATTAACTGTTGAAACATTCGTACCGATAAATTTTGAATCTCCAAATCTTCCGCATGCTGCAACGGCATATAGACAAACAACCTCTCAGCAAATGACAATGACTCATGCATTCCTGTATCAATGGCCTTTAAAGTCAAACCTAAAGCTTCACTGTCATACGCGAATGCTTGAGGTGTGCCGCGATAGATATTTCTAGGGAATTGATCCAGGATTATGATAAAAGCCAATGTGCTTTTCGGGTTTTCTTCCAATTGTGACCTGCGACTACTGGCTGCGAGTTGAAGATAGGATTCGAAGCGGTCTCTAATTTCTTCATCAAATGATTCTGAACTCATAAACCACAATTCGTTACGTTTTTGGTAGCTTTCTATGCATTCCACGCTGTCAGCAAACCAGAAATCCAGGACATTTTTCACATTAATCTTCATATTGACTCCATAAACAATCATTGCATACACATCGGCGTTCCAATCGCAATCTTGCACATATCTGCGATGGATGCTTGATTAGCAGCAATTTCCACTAAACCAATAGAATTGATGTACCAAAACCCCTGACCAATCGCTACATCAGAAAATTTATCTGCGTAACTAAAATCAGTATTACGGATGGTCACTGTATTTGACAATTGTATGGAACTTCCTGAAACTCCTGTCATACAATTTCCAAAACTGTCAATATAAACTATCTCTTGTAGTTCAAGCGGCCAGTTTCGGCTGTACATGAGAGATTGTGATTGATCAAATATTTCCACCTGCAAACTGGCTTCATCCTGTGCTAGTTTGGCCGCAGCTGGAGCGAATATGTCTCTGCCATGAAACGTAGTGGATGAATTTGCGTCTATTTCCGCAATTCGATAAATTGTCGGTACTTCATTTGTAGAAAGCAGTATTCGAGAGAAAATTCCATTGTCTGGACCTACGTGCCATCTCATTCCTATTTTGAAACAAATAGGCTGTCGTTCACTGCCTACACTAGGATCAACGATGCCGAGTATCACTGAAGACGGAGGATAGTGCGCAACAAGAGCGTTCAGCAAGTAAGCAGAACTGCGTACATCAAATGCCGGTAAATCGTCTATTGCATTAATCACAGTCACACTACTGTCGATCGAAGCAATTCGAGCACATACCTGACTGGTATACATCGAACTCTTATAGTCAGTGCATAAAATGATCATGCAGGTGTGAAATGAACGTTAGGGACAGATACGGAATTATGCCCTGGTTCATTCAATAGTAGAATTTGTAACTTGGCTATTCCTCTTCTGCCCAAATTACGTCTGAATCGACCAGCTGTACATATGCCATAGGAGCTGCATCTCCGGTACGGTGTCCGCACTTTAGAATACGGGTATATCCACCCGGTCGTGCACGATAGCGTTCACCTAGCGTGTCAAAAAGCTTTTGAACCATTTCATAGTCACGCAATCTTGCGAATGCAAGTCGTCGATTCGCGACAGAAGGATTCTTAGCAAGTGTGATCAACGGTTCAGCGAAACGTCTTAGCTCTTTCGCTTTCGGTACTGTAGTCCTAATCTGTTCATGACGAAACAGCGATGCAGCCATGTTCCTCATCATCGCAGAGCGATGACTGGAAGTTCTGTTCAAATGTCGTCCCGATTTGCGATGTCGCACGACTACTTACTCCCCTAATCTATCCAGTTCTGAAACTTCTCGGCGCAACTGCATTGGTGGCCAATGTTCAAGTACTTGTCCAAGCGAAAGGCCCTGACCTGCCAATACATCCTTAATCTCTGTCAGTGATTTCTTACCAAGATTCGGGGTTTTCAACAAATCAGCTTCGGTCTTCTGAACAAGGTCGCCGACATAATGAATTTTTTCCGCCTTCAGGCAATTCGCCGATCGCACAGTAAGTTCAAGCTCATCTAGTGGCGCCAGTAGTTTTCTATCAAATTGAGGCTCCTCTTCAACTTCAAATACCTCGACAGTTTCTTCGAGGTCAGCGAATACACTGGTCTGTGTATGTAGAATTGTGGCAGCATAGCGAACCGCATCCATAGGATCAATCGTGCCATTTGTTTCGATATTCAAAATCAATTTATCCAAATCGGTTCTTTTTTCGACACGTGCATTCTCAACCAGATATGACACTCGGCGAATAGGCGTGTAGTACGCATCAACCTTCATCTCTCCAATGGTGGTCGAAGAACTTGTGGCATCTGTATCAATTAATCGGTATCCACGTCCGCGAGTTACTCTCATATCCATTGACAAGGTTGCACCTTCGAGCAAGTGTGCAATGACGAAATCTTCGTCTACAATTTCGACATCATGCGTTAGTTCGATGTCCGCTGCAGTGACTACACAAGGGCCTTCTTTTCTCAACCTAAGTACTACTTCATCTCGTTCCTTGCCGACTATGCTGATTGCCAGATTTTTAAGGTTCATCAATATTTCGATGACTTCCTCACGAACGCCTTCAAGTACTGTAAATTCATGCAGAGCCCCCTCAATCTGCACCTCGGTTATTGCGGCTCCCGGCATAGATGACAGAAGAATGCGTCTAAGGGCATTCCCCATAGTGTGCCCGAATCCCCTTTCTAGAGGTTCGAGTGTAATTTTGGCACGCTTGTTGTCGATTTGATCGACAGAAATACTGCGAGGAGTGAGAAAATCAAAAGTGTCGTACATGAATTTCCTTTGTAAGTTCCTTATTCAATGCTAATTATTTGGAGTAGTAACCGATAACCAACGTTTCGTTGATTTCACTCGGCAGTTCACTTCGTTCCGGTAAAGCCTTGTAGATTCCGCGAAAATTGGCTACATCAACTTCAATCCATTGTGGAAAGCCGAGTCTGTCAGCAATATCGAGTGAAAAAATCACTCGTTCCTGATTACGGCTTTTTTGACGAATTTGCACTACATCCCCTGGCTTTACTTCATAAGAAGGAATGTTGACACGTTTGTTGTTGACTTCTATCGAGTTGTGATTCACCAATTGACGTGATTCCGCCCGGGTCACGCCAAATCCCATTCGATATACCACATTGTCCAATCGTGACTCCAATATCTGAAGCAGATTGACACCCGTTGATCCCTGTCTTCTGGAAGCTTCCTTAAAATGTCGACGAAATTGCTTTTCAAGTACTCCATATGTTCTTCGGAGTTTCTGTTTTTCACGCAACAGACGACCAAAGACAGTCACTCTGGCACGCCGAGAAGTCACTTTTTGTCCAGGGAGCTTTTCAAATCGACACTTGTCGGAAATTGATCTAAAATCACCACGGCGTTTCAATCCAAGATCGGATTGTTCGCGCCTTGCAAGTTTACATGTCGGTCCGGTATATCTAGCCATATTTCAGTTCCGGTCAAACTCTTCTACGTTTTGGTGGTCGACAGCCATTATGAGGAATTGGAGTGACATCCGTAATTCTGCTAACTTCCAGGCCTGCAGCATTCAGTGCTCGAACCGCGGAATCTCGTCCTGGTCCTGGCCCGCAAACTTCAACGTCAATGTATTTCATTCCCATATCTATGGCACTCTTTGCACAGTCTTCCGATGCCATCTGTGCTGCAAATGGCGTACTCTTACGTGATCCTTTGAAATCCATTTTGCCTGCAGTAGACCAGCAAAGTACGTTGCCCTGCCTGTCGCTAATTGTCACAATCGTGTTATTAAACGACGCATGAATATGCGCAATTCCTTCACTGACTGTGCGTTTAATTTTCGTTTTACGTTTTCGAGATCGTGTTTTTGCCACTTCAGCACCTTATTTCTTAATGGGCCTGCGTGGACCTTTGCGAGTTCTCGCATTGGTGGATGTTCGCTGCCCTCTTACCGGCAGTCCGCGCCGGTGTCGTATACCTCGATAACACCCTAGGTCCATCAACCGCTTGATATTCATTGAAACTTCTCTTCTGAGATCACCTTCAATTTGATACTTCGCAACTTCAGCTCGAAGTTTTTCTGCTTCTTCGTCAGTGATGTCACGAACCTTTTTAGAAGGTTGAATTTGTGCATTTCCGCAAATGACTTCCGCGGTGTTAATACCGATTCCGTAAATTGAAGTCAATGCGATTCGAATATGCTTCTGTACCGGTAAATTAATTCCTGCTATACGCGCCAAATTGCTACTCCTCGGTTAACGATAATCATGTATGACATTCGTAAAATTCATTGTGTGCTTTTGTTAACCCTGGCGTTGCTTGTGACGCGGGTCTGAACTGCAATTCACTCGCAACACACCATTTCTTTTGAAAATTCTACAGTTACGACAAATTTTCTTGACTGATGCTCTCACTTTCATATCAGTTCTCCGTTGAGTTACCGGGTGATGCCCAGTCCACCGGATATGGCAGACTTTTTCAACAGGCTTTCATATTGTCTCGACATCAGATGCGATTGCACCTGAGCAATCAAATCAAGCATAACGACGACAATGATTAACAGCGAAGTTCCTCCAAAATAGAAAGGCACGCTCCACTGAACAACGAGAAACTCTGGAATCAGACAGACTACTACCAGATAAATCGCACCTGCTAGTGTCAATCGAGACACTACCGTATCAATGTATTTAATTGATTGCGAACCAGGCCGTATGCCGGGAATGAATGCTCCAGATTTTTTTAGATTGTCGGCCATATCTTTCGGACTAAACACCAGAGCGGTGTAAAAGAAACAGAAAAATACAATCAATCCCGCATACAACAGCATGTATATCGGTTGCCCAGGCCCAATTCTTGTCGCAATGTCCTGCATCCATCCCATGCCTTCTGACTGGCCGAACCAGCTGCCGAGACTCACAGGGAACAGGATTATGCTGGATGCAAAAATCGGCGGTATCACACCCGCCATGTTGATTTTTATCGGCAGATGGCTGGTTTGACCGGCAAGCATTTTTCGGCCCTGTTGCCGCTGTGCATAATTTACGGTTATTCTCCTTTGTCCGCGTTCGAAGAATACCACACACCCAGTGATTAATATTGCGCCTACGAAAAGAAGAAGAACTCCGAGTGGCGAGAACGCACCGGTTCTAGCTAGCTCTAGTGTGCCCGCCACTGCTGAAGGTAAACCTGCAACAATACTGGCAAAGATCAGCAATGATATTCCGTTGCCTATACCACGTTCGGTAGTCTGTTCGCCGAGCCACACAAGAAACATTGTTCCGGTCACGAGACTCGCAACAGTCGTTAACTTGAATCCAATTCCAGGTGTTAGCACGACTGCACTGCCGCCTGCGACTTGACCTTCAATTGCAATCGCAATTCCCAATCCTTGGAATGTTGCAAGCAAAACGGTCCCATAGCGTGTGTATTCAGTTATTTTTCTACGTCCTGATTCGCCTTCTTTTTTCAGCTGCTCAAGCTGCGGAATTACCGCACTCATCATTTGCATAATGATCGATGCCGAAATATAGGGCATGACGCCGAGTGCAAAAACCGACAGCCTGGACAGTGCACCGCCAGAAAATACATTAAAAATATCAACAATAGAACCGCGCGTCTGCTCAAATAGTGCGGCGACTGCTACCGGGTCCACTCCTGGGACCGGTACGTGCGTGCCCATCCTGAATACAACCATTGCACCAAGAATGAAGAGTATTCTCATTTTCAACTCACTCAGAGTTCCAAGACTCGGGAGTCGTCGTGATGGTCTGGGTGCTGCCACTGTATTATTCCTCTATGATTTTGCCTTTTGCAGACTCAATCGCTGAACGCGCACCGGCCGATAATAGAAGTCCTTTTACCTTCACGCTTTTTTTGAGTTCGCCTGAAGCGATCACTTTAGCCTGCAGCGCGTTCTTGGAAATTATTCCGTTTTTCTTCAATGTTTCAAGATCCACTATTTTGCCAGCAAATTTTGCAAGATCGTCTAATCTGACCTGTGCAGTTAAATTCGTTGTCAAGGAATGGAAACCGCGTTTGGGCAACCGACGCTTGAGCGGCATCTGTCCACCCTCAAACCCAGGTCTGACGCCGCCGCCCGAGCGGGAATTCTGACCTTTGTCGCCACGCCCGCATTTACTTCCATGCGTTGATCCTGCGCCTCGTCCAACTCGTTTTCGCTTTCTTCTTGCTCCCGGTGAGCTGCTTAGAATGATTCGATCTTCCATCACTTCACCTCTTCGCACTCGACCATGTAGGAAACCTTGCGAATCATGCCTCGAACCTCTGGGGTATCCTCAAGTTCACGAATGTGATTTATTCGACGTAATCCCAATCCGCGCACACAAGCCTTATGGTTTTCCAAACGGCCATTCATGCTACGAACAAGCTTGACTCTTATTTTTGCCTGTTTTTTCTTAGCCATGTTTCAACACTTCAAACTGACTTTGTCTTCAGAAAATTTCATAGATTTTTTTAGAGCGTTTTGCTGCGATCTCTTTTGGGCTGCGAATAGACTGGAGTCCATTCACTGTTGCTCGTGCAACGTTTATTGCATTCGTTGTCCCAACTACCTTGGCCAGTACGTCACGAACTCCAGCGAGTTCGAAAATCAATCTCATGGTATCTCCTGCGATAATTCCTGTTCCAGTAGACGCTGGTCGCATGACAACTTTAGCTGCTCCATGTTTTCCGATGATTGGATACTGCAGAGTTCCATTTTTCAAGTGAATTCTGACCATATTGCCACGAGCATTTTCAAATGATTTTTGTGCTGCCAGCGGAACTTCTCGGGCTTTGCCGATTCCTATGCCAACACGACCAGCACCGTCTCCAACAACTGTCAGTGCAGAAAATCCGAATATTCGTCCACCCTTGACAACTTTGGCAACACGACGAACATGGATCAATTGCTCCTTAATTTCGTCTCGAGCCAGATTATCATGTTCACTAATAGCCATGATTTATTTATTCCTATATTAGATTGTCAGTCCTGCTTCTCGAGCAGCATCCGCGAGCATTTTTACTCTTCCGTGGTATCGATGTCCTGAGCGGTCAAAGCCAATCGATTCGATTTTTTCATTTTTAGCACGTTCTGCAATTTGCGTGCCAACGAGTTTTGCAGCTTCCACATTACCGCCGTATTTCAATTGTTTACGCAGTTCCGGTTCTGTGGATGAAGCACTCACAATTGTGCGATCCCCATCCGGCGAAATTATCTGTGCATAAATATGTTGCGCGGAGCGATATACGCACAATCGATGTTTTCCGTGCAATTTCAATCGCGCACGGGTTTTTCTAGCTCTGCGTAACCGGTTACTTTTCTTATTGCTCATTTTCTAACCAACACTCTTAGCCTGTTTTCTACGAATTCTTTCATTGGAATAACGCACTCCCTTACCTTTATATGGTTCTGGGGGACGCATTCTACGTATATCAGCGGCAACTTGACCAACAACCTGTTTGTCAATGCCTAGCACCGTGAGTTCGACCTGCGAACTGGATTCAGACTTGATTTCAAAAGTGATTCCGTCCGGCGCCTGATAAGTAATCGGATGTGAATATCCAAGCGAAAGAACTAAATTGGATCCATCCACCTGTGCTCGATAACCAGTGCCGACCAAAGTCAAGTCAATCTGAAATCCAGTGGTGACCCCTGCAACCATATTGTTGACTAGTGAACGAAATGTTCCGGACATAGCACGTGACTTGACGCTGGAATTCCGAGCTTTTACCACAACACTATTTTCTTCGCTGGAGATTTTCACCAACGGGTGTAGCGCCATATCCAGACTTCCTTTGGGTCCCTTGACCGCAACCATGCCTCCAGATATATCCACCTGGACACCACTTGGGATTACTACAGGCTCTTTGGCAACTCTTGACACAATTCTAATCTCCATCTAACTAACCGTGCAGATCACTTCACCACCGACGCCGCTCGCTTTAGCTTCCTTTGCCGTTACAACACCCTTTGACGTGGAAACAATTGCTATACCCAAACCCCCGCTGACTGAGGGGAAATCGTCAATTCCTCGATATATTCGTCTTCCAGGTTTACTGACTCGGTCAATGCTCTCAATCACTGGGCGTTCCTGATAATATTTCAGCTTAATATGCAACTTCTGTTCGTCTAATTCGGCATCATAGTCGAGAATGTAGCCTTCCTTTTTCAGCACTTTCGCAATCTCAGTTTTTACTCGCGAAAGAGGCATGGAAACACTGACACGTTTCGCATGTTGGGCATTGCGAATTCGAGTCAGCATATCTGCAATCGGGTCAGTCATTGACATGTGAAATCTTCTCCGTCAGTGTGTGTTCGAGATTTAACCGCATTACCAACTCGCCTTGGTTACACCAGGGGCTTCACCCTGCATGATGATTTCTCGCAATTTGTTTCGCCCCAATCCGAACCTGCGGTAGTATCCCCGTGGCCGCCCAGTCAATCCGCAACGATTTCGTTGTCGGATTTTGCTGCTATCGCGAGGCAGTTTTTGCAATTCCATCACTACCTGCATTCGTTCTTCCAAGGTCAGCGAGGGGTCGATCACTCTTTTTTTGATCGCAGCCCGGCGCTCGACAAATTTCTTCATCATGTATTGTCTTTTGACTTCACGAGCCAGCATTGACTTTTTTGCCATCTCTAGTTCTGCCTCAATGGAAAATTAAAGCCTCTCAACAGTGCTTCTGCTTCTTCGTCATTGACTGCTGATGTGGTAATAGTAATATCCAGACCGCGAATCACATCCACGCTGTCATAGTTAATCTCTGGAAACACAATTTGTTCCTTTACGCCGAATGAATAATTTCCTCGACCGTCAAAAGACTTTGCCGACAGCCCGCGAAAATCTCGAATTCTTGGTATTGCAATGGAAATTAATCGATCCAGAAATTCATACATTCGATCTCTTCTCAGAGTCACCATACATCCGATTTCAAATCCTTCCCTAATCTTAAATGCTGCAATCGCTCGTTTGGCTTTTGTTACAACGGCTTTTTGGCCGGCAATCATCTCTAGATCGCCGCGGGCGTTAGGAATCAGATTTTTGTCCTTTTTTGCAACCGCATCTCCTACTCCCATGTTCAGGGTAATTTTCGTTATCTTGGGAACTCGCATGGAGTTTTCGTAGGCAAACTGTTCCTTCAATTTTTGAAACAATTCTTCCTTGTAAAATTTTTCGAGTCTGGTAAGTTCAGCCATCCGTCATTTACCTAATTCAATACTTCGCCATTCGATTTGAAGTAGCGAACTTTAGTTCCATCTCCTAAATTTCGGAATCCAATTCGATCGCCTTTTCCTGTTGCAGGATTGTACAAAGCAAGATTCGACAGCCGTATTGGCGCTTCCTTGGATAGGATGCCGCCAGCCTGATTGGCATTCGGGTTCGGTCTAGTGTGACGCTTCACGACATTGACGTCATTTACCCGAGCACGCAATCCATCTGAGGAAATATCGAGAACCGTGCCGCGTTTACCGCGATCTTTCCCCGCAATGACGATCACATCATCTCCTTTTCTGATCTTTTTCATAATCGTAGATTAAATTACTTCTGGTGCAAGCGATACGATGCGCATAAATTTTTCTGTTCGCAACTCACGTGTTACCGGACCGAAAATTCTTGTTCCAACCGGCTGCAACTGTGCGTTCAGAAGGACGACAGCATTCCGATCAAAGCGAATCAAAGAACCATCGGGTCGGCGTACGCCTTTCTTAGTTCGCACGACGACTGCAAAAAAAACGTCGCCCTTGCGTACTCGACTGTTTGGAATCGCTTCCTTAATTGTGATCCGAATAACGTCACCGATTCCTGCATACCGACGCTTGGAACCTCCAAGCACTTTGATGCACTGAACTCGTTTGGCTCCACTGTTATCAGCCACTTCAAGCATACTCTGCATTTGAATCATGATGAAACTTCTCCTAAACTCAACTAGAACCGTTTCCCAAAATTTTCACCAGCCGCCAGCTCTTCTTCTTGGACAATGGCCGGCACTCCTGAATCAGAACTTTGTCATTCTCCTTACAGCTATTATCTTCATCGTGTGCATAAAGCTTTGTGATCCGCTTGACGAACTTTCTATAAAGCGGATGGGCAACTTTTCTCTCGATCAGTACAGTAATTGTCTTGTCCATTCGAGCACTGACAACGACGCCTGGAACCGTACGGGATTTTCCTGTCTCAGACTGCATTCATTCACTCACTATTTTGTTTCTCGTTTAGGATTGTTTTTATCCTTGCAATATCTTTTCGGTCTTCTTTGATTCTAGCTGTATTCGCGATTTGTTCGGTACTTTTCTGAATTCGAGTTTCCAGCTGAGAACGCCTCAGTTCCAGCAACTGTTTCTTCAATTCCTCGCGAGTCTTAGCACGAAGTTCCTTTGCCGCAATCATTACAATCCCTGTCGTTTTGAGAACGTGGTACGTACAGATAGTTTTGCACCGGCCCGACGAAAAGCTTCACGAGCCATAGTTTCAGTAACCCCTTCAATCTCATAAAGCATGTGTCCAGGCTTGATTACGGACACCCAGAACTCGGGATTTCCTTTCCCTTTTCCCATACGAACTTCCAAGGGTTTCTTTGATACAGGCTTGTCCGGAAAAATTCGAATCCAAAGTTTGCCGCCTCGTCTAACGTAACGGTTTATGGCTCGACGACCTGATTCAATTTCTCTGGCAGTGATCCGGCCTCGTGTAGTCGCCTTGAGTCCAAAGTCTCCAAAACTGACAAGATTGCCTCTTGTCGCCAAGCCTCGATTTCTGCCCTTCTGCTGTTTGCGATATTTTGTTCGTTTTGGCTGTAACATGATTTTTCATCTAGATTATGATTCTTTAGCAGGTTTTTCAGTTTCTAAAGATTTTCCACGTTTATCCTGGAATACTTCACCTGTAAATATCCATACTTTAACTCCAAGCACTCCATATGTTGTGTGTGCTTCTGCCAAACCGTAATCTACATTGGCTCGAAAGGTATGCAAAGGCACTCTACCCTCGCGGTACCATTCAGTACGGGCAATCTCAGCCCCATTCAACCTGCCAGCGATCATCACTTTAACGCCAAGTGCACCGACCCTAATGGAATTTTGCACTGCACGCTTCATCGCACGGCGGAACATCATGCGTTTTTCCAGTTGCTGGCAGATGTTTTCTGCAACCAGTTTCGCATTCAGATCGGGCTTACGAATCTCTTCAACGGAAACCGTTACAGGTGCACCGTTGATTTCTGTCAACTGACGTCTCAAATTGCCAATATCTTCCCCTTTCTTGCCGATTACAGTTCCAGGTCTCGCAGTGTGGATGACGACTTTCATGTTCTGTGCCGGTCGTTCAATCGTAATATTACTGATTGCAGCATTCGACAGCTTCTTGCGAATGAAGTCTCGAACACGTAAATCTTCTCTCAGATTATGTGCATAAGCGCTGCCTGTGGCATACCATCGTGAACTCCAATCGGACGTGATACCTAGCCGAATACCAACCGGATGTACTTTCTGACCCATACTCTATCTCTCCGTCATTCGTCTGATACGACGATCGTGATATGGCTGTTTCTCTTCTGAATTCGATTGACTCGACCTCTAGCCCTGGGGCGCCATCGCTTTAACATTTTCGATTGATCAACAAAAGCCGAATGAACATAAAGTTCATCAATATTCGCATCGTTATTGGTTTCTGCGTTGGCAATTGCCGAATCAAGCGTCTTCAACACCAGTTTTGCGGCTTTTTTTGTACTGAACGCCAATACATCTCGTGCCTGTTCTACCTGAAGGCGGCGAATTTGATCCACAATCAAGCGACACTTATACGGTGATGACCGAACATAACGTGAAACTGCCCTGACCTGCACTTCTATCGTCTCCTATCTTACCTTTCGATCCGCAGCATGCCCTTTGAACGTTCGCGTTGGTGCGAACTCTCCAAGTTTATGACCAACCATATTCTCAGTAATCAGTATCGGCACGTGATGACGTCCGTTGTGAACGGCTATCGTAAGCCCGATGAAATCCGGCATGATGGTTGATCTCCTTGACCATGTCCGAATTGGCTGTCGACGGTTTTTTGCCCGTGCTTCCTGAACTTTCGCCCATAGGAAATGGTCTACGAACGGGCCTTTTTTGACTGATCTGCTCATTTGGATGCCTCGCTCTTTATCTTCGTTTGACGGAACGTCGAATGATCATGTTGCCAGTTCGCCGATTGCGACGCGTGCGATACCCTTTGGTCGGAACTCCCCATGGTGAAACCGGATGGCGGCCACCAGAAGTTCTGCCTTCACCTCCTCCATGCGGGTGATCTACTGGATTCATGGCAACGCCGCGGACAGTCGGGCGGATTCCACGCCAGCGTTTGGCGCCAGCCTTGCCGAGTTTACGCAATCCGTGTTCTTCATTGCCTACTTCGCCTATCGTAACTCGACAATCCATATGAATCTTTCGCACCTCTCCAGAGCGCATTCGCATCAGTGCGTACTTGCCTTCACGTCCGAGAAACTGCGCCGAAGTACCTGCAGATCTTGCGATCTGTGCTCCTTTTCCGGGCTTCATTTCAATACAGTGGACGGTGGTTCCCTGTGGCACCCAATTCAATGGCAATGCATTTCCCGGCACGATCGGAATATCGGTCCCTGATTGCAACTCAGATCCAACTTTCAATCCCCGTGGAGCAACGATGTAACGTCTTTCCCCATCTGCATATAACAGCAAAGCGATATTCGCACTACGATTCGGATCGTATTCAATCCGTTCGACTTTTGCCACTACGCCATCCTTGTCACGTTTGAAATCAATGACTCGATACTGCCGCTTGTGCCCACCACCACGATGGCGAACTGTGATGCGTCCAACATTGTTTCGACCGTTGGTTTTCCTCAGTGGTTCAAGAAGTGGGCGATGAGGCGCTCCTCGGTATAACTCCAAGTTTTCCACCTTGACCATTCCACGTCGGCCGGGTGTCGTCGGATTTTGCTTTACAAGTGTCATGTTGATAAAAATCTACGAATCAAGTGTTTGAGTAAAATCAATGTCGTCATCCGCATGCAATCGAACATAAGCTCTACGTCGGTCCGATTTCTTTCCCATAGTTTGCCCGAATCGTTTTTTCTTGCCTTTTCTGTTCAAAACCTGAATTGAAAGCACACGAACCTTAAACAGTTTTTCAACTACCTCTTTAATTTCCGGCTTCGTGGCGCTACGATCGACTTCCAAAACGATCTGATTGTGATATTCTCCGACTGTCGTGCTCTTCTCTGACACCACTGGATGACGAATCACTTCGTACAATCTTTCTTCGTTCATTGCAACCACTCGTCTACCGCCTTTACGGCACTTTCAGTCATCAGCAGTTTTCTGCAGGCTACCACATCCGCTGGATTTAGCATCGACGGATCGATGACATGAACATTCGGAATATTACGCGTTGCCAGATATAGATTGTCCGTGACGTTTTCATCAACTATCAATGCTGACTTGCAGTTCAAATTCACAAGACAATTCATCATTTCCTTTGTTTTCGGAGAGTCAAGCTCCAAGTGGTTTGTGACAACCAAATTCCCTCGTCTTCTGATTTCAGACAAAATCGACCGCATTGCAACTCGATATGATTTTCGGTTCACTTTCTGCGTGTAGTCTCGTGGTGCTGCAGCAAATACTTGGCCACCGCCTCTTAACAGTGGACTACTCCTCGTTCCAGCTCTTGCTCTTCCTGATCCTTTCTGCCGAAAAGGCTTCGCACCGCCACCACGTACCGCAGAGCGATTTTTTTGAGCATGCGTTCCCGCACGACCAGCGGCCTGAAACGCAATTGTTACCTGATGTATAAGGGCGTTGTTGAATTTTGCATCAAAATTTTTATCGGACACGTCAATTGATTTCTCCGCTGTCCCCTGTCTGTCAAACACTTCCAACTGCATATTATTTTCCTTTTTAATTCGCTGGAGACTTCGTTTTGATTGCAACTGTAACGATGATGTCCGAGTTTCTTGCACCCGGTATGGCACCCTTGATTAGCAGCAAAGATCGCTCTTCATCTATTCGTACAATTTCAAGATTCTGCTGGACTTTCTTTTCATTACCAGAGTGACCGGCCATTTTCTTTCCTGGGAACACTCGGCTCGGAGTTTGATTCTGTCCGATTGATCCAGGCTTCCGATGCGCTTTTGAATTTCCGTGTGTAGCGCGACCGCCACCGAATCCATAACGTTTCATTACACCTGTGAATCCCTTACCGATTGAAGTACCCTTAACGTCCACTTTCTGGCCAGGCTGAAAGTGAGTCACGTTAATGCTATCCCCGGTGCTATACATCGAAGCTTCTTCCGAAGTCAAACGAAATTCCCATAGGCCGCGTCCCGGTTCAATTCCCGCCTTGCCATATTCTCCTTGCAAAGGTGCACTGACATGTTTCTTCGTAACGAGACCGGCTGTAACTTGAACCGCACTATATCCGTCTTTCTCTTCTGACTTTACTCGTGCGACGCGATTTGGCTGCACTTCTACCACTGTAACCGGAATTGAAACACCGCTTTCGGTAAAGACTCGTGTCATTCCTAGTTTTGTTCCTACTAAACCTACTGGCATGATGATCTTCTCCGCTTTTCTTCCTTAGCGTAGCTTAATCTCCACATCGACGCCGGACGGAAGGTCCAATTTCATCAATGCATCGATTGTTTTGTCAGTCGGCTCGACAATATCCATGATTCGCTTGTGCGTTCGAATTTCAAACTGATCGCGAGCTTTTTTATCTGCATTCGGTGAACGAAGCACGGTATATCTCTCAATTTTCGTTGGGAGAGGAATCGGGCCCCTCACGATGGCACCGGTGCGTTTAGCGGTTTCGACTATCTGCAAAGCAGAATTGTCAATCGATCGATGGTCGAACGCTTTCAATCGAATACGAACCTTTTGTCCATCTACGGTTCTTGTAGCTGGTGTTGCCATTACTCTATGTTTCTACTGTCGTGTTGATGAGTTACTTCAAGATCTTGGAAACGACACCGGCCCCGATAGTTCGGCCGCCTTCGCGTATCGCGAAACGCAAACCTTCTTCCATCGCAATCGGTTTGATCAGATTCCCTGTCAAATGTACATTGTCTCCAGGCATCACCACCCGAATGTCGTCCGGCAGCACCACCATTCCAGTCACGTCCGTGGTGCGGAAATAGAACTGCGGACGATAACCGGTTGAGAAGTGCTTGTTTCGACCCCCTTCTTTTGCCGACAGCACATACACTTCGGCCTCGAATTCAGTATGTGGCGTTATCGATCCCGGCTTGGACAGCACCTGGCCCCGCTCCACCTGATTCTTCTTGGTGCCGCGCAGCAGAATGCCGACGTTGTCGCCTGCCCGACCTTCATCCAGCAGCTTGCGGAACATCTCCACGCCAGTTGCCACAGTCTTGTCCGTTTCGCGCAGTCCAACCATCTCAACCGAATCGCCAACTTTCACAATGCCGCGCTCGATTCGGCCGGTCACCACCGTGCCGCGTCCGGATATCGAGAACACATCCTCCACCGGCATCAGGAAGTCACCGTCAATCGCACGCTGCGGTTCTGGAAAGTAGTCGTCCAGTGCTTGTGCCAGCTTCAGAATCGACTCGGTGCCCAGCTCGGTCTCCTGACCGTCCAGCGCATGCAGCGCACTGCCCGTGATCACCGGCGTGTCATCACCCGGAAAATCATACTCGCTCAATAAATCCCGAACCTCAAGTTCCACCAGCTCCAGAATGTCCGGATCGTCCACTGCATCGGCCTTGTTCAGATATACCACTATGTGCGGCACTCCGACCTGACGTGCCAGCAGCACGTGCTCGCGTGTCTGCGGCATGGGACCGTCCATGGCCGACACCACCAGCACCGCACCATCCATCTGCGCTGCGCCAGTGATCATGTTCTTTACATAGTCTGCATGTCCCGGACAGTCCACGTGTGCATAGTGCCGTGCCTCGGTCTCATACTCGACATGTGCAGTGGCAATGGTTATGCCCCGTTCGCGCTCTTCCGGTGCGTTGTCGATATCGTCAAACGCCTTGATTTCACCACCGTATTTTGCCGCCAACACCTTGGTGATGGCTGCCGTCAGCGTTGTCTTTCCATGGTCAACATGACCAATCGTGCCTACATTTACATGCGGCTTGGTTCTTTTGAATTTTTCTTTCGCCACTCTAATTCACTCAATCGAATTGAAATGTTAAAAATGAGTCTGTCAACTCGCCATTTTCAAGGTTACGCCTGCTTCTCGAAGAGATACAGGCATATATGCGTCAAACTCCATCGAATAGGTTGCTCTACCCTGCGTCAACGAACGCAGTGAAGAAACATAGCCGAACATTTCTACTAACGGCACCCGAACGCGTATCACCTTGTCGCTGGCTACGTCTTCAACTGCCTCAATAATTCCCCTACGGGAGTTCAGATCACCGGTAACTAACCCCAGATACTCCCGAGGCGTAACAACTTCCACCGACATGAAAGGCTGCAAAAGTTGTGGATGTGCCCGTAATGCACCGTCTCGAAATGCCTGAGTACCTGCATATCGAAATGCCTGTTCAGAAGAATCTACTTCATGGAACGAACCATCGTACAAAGTCGCTTTGACATCGACCACAGGATAACCAGCGATAACACCGGAACCCATCGCATCTTGGATCCCTTTCTTGACTGCCGGAATGTATTCTTTCGGCACGGCACCGCCAACAATCTTATCTACGAACTCAAATCCACCGCCTTGCTCGAGAGGCTCCAGTTTGATGAAGATATGCGCATATTGGCCTCTGCCTCCAGTCTGGCGCACGTGTCGAGTTTCCTGTTCGATGGTTGTGGTGATTGTTTCACGATAGGCAACCTGAGGTTGTCCGATATTCGCTACAACATTAAACTCACGCCGTAGACGATCAAGAATAATTTCCAGGTGTAATTCACCCATTCCTGAAATGATCGTCTGACCAGATTCGGAATCTGTATGCACCTTGAACGATGGGTCCTCTTTCGACAACTTCCCGAGTGCTGTCGCCAGTCGATCCTCGTCCGCTTTAGTTTTTGGTTCTACCGCCTGAGATACGACCGGATCTGGAAATTCGATTTGCTCAAGAGCAATTTCGCCACCGCGTTCACAAATCGTATCGCCTGTCGAAACGTTCTTCAATCCGACAGCTGCAACAATATCTCCAGTTCTTATCTCCTTGATTTCCGCCCGCTCGTTCGCGTGCATCAGCAACAAGCGACCAATACGTTCTTTTCGGCCGGTTGTTATATTGATCACAGAATCTCCCGATTTCAGCGTTCCAGAATAGGCTCTCAAAAATACTAGTTGCCCGACAAATGGGTCGGTCATGATTTTAAAAGCAAGTGCGGCAAACTTCTCTGAATCATCAGGCAATCGCTGTTCTGTCTTGCCACTTTGCTGATCAACCGTACCCAAAACCGGCGGAACTTCCGTCGGATTGGGAAGGTAATCTATAACCGCATCCAGCAGCAGTTGGACGCCTTTATTTTTAAATGCCGATCCGCAGAATACAGGAACGATTGCATTGTTGATCGTCAAAGCAGCAATGCCTTCACGAATTTGATCTTCATCGAGCGTGCCTTTTTCCAACCACACATCCGTCAACTCGTCATTCGCTTCGGCGGCCACTTCAACCAGCTTTTCACGCATGGTTTTGGCTTGCGCAACAAGGTGCTCTGGAATTTCTTTCAAGAAGTATCTGGCGCCCATAGTGCCTTCATCCCAATACCAGGCTTTCATCGTGACAATGTCCACAATGCCGGAAAATTTTTCTTCTGCCCCAATTGGCAATTGCATAGCAATTGCTTTCGCACCCAGGTACTTGTGAATCTGCTTCGTTACATTTTCAAAATCTGCACCGGGTCGATCCATCTTGTTTACAAAAATCAGACGAGGAACTCCATACCGATCAGCCTGACGCCATACAGTTTCGGTCTGAGGTTCGACCCCGCCAACTGCACAAAGCACAGTAATCGCACCATCAAGAACTCGCAATGATCGTTCAACTTCGATGGTGAAATCGACATGCCCTGGTGTGTCAATAATATTGATGCGGTGTTCGCCGAACTCCTCTCTCGCACCTTTCCAGAAACAAGTAGTCGCGGCCGAGGTAATCGTAATTCCTCGCTCCTGCTCCTGCTCCATCCAATCCATGACAGTCGTACCTTCATGCACTTCTCCAATTTTGTAAGAAATGCCGGTATAGAACAGAATTCTTTCCGTCGTAGTCGTCTTACCCGCATCGATGTGCGCCATGATGCCGATATTTCTGTAACGCTTTAATGGTGTTTTCCGTACCATTTCGAATTCATTACCCAGTGATCAATCTAGTATCTAAAATGAGAGAACGCTTTATTAGCTTCTGCCATCTTATGGGTGTTTTCACACTTTTTGAATGCATCCCCCGTTTTTTTGGAGGCTTCTACCAATTCTGCAGCCAGTCTCAATGCCATGGACTTTTCTCGACGCTTTCTGGCCGCTTCAATAATCCATCGAATTGCCAGTGCGTTTCTACGGGTTGCCCGCACTTCGATCGGCACCTGATAGGTGGCGCCACCAACTCGGCGACTTTTTACTTCCACCGTGGGTCGAACATTTTCCAATGCTTCTTCAAAGACTTCGAGAGGCTGTCCGACACCTTTACCGGAAATTTCATCAAATGCTCGATACAGTATCTTTTCAGCAACGGATTTCTTTCCATCCAGCATCAATGCGTTGATGAACTTCGTTACCGCGACCTCATGATATTTGGGATCTGGCAAAATCTTTCTTTTGGGTACCAATCGTCGTCTTGGCATGATTTCGTCTTCTAATCAGCGTGAATCTGTAAAAATCTCGTCGTCAAGCTCTAGGGCGCTTCGCACCATACTTTGAGCGTCCCTGCCTTCGGCTGTCGACACCGGAAGCATCCAGCGCACCTCGAACGGTGTGATAACGAACGCCTGGAAGATCCTTCACCCTTCCCCCACGAATCAACACCACCGAGTGCTCTTGTAAATTGTGACCTTCACCGCCGATATAGGTGGTTACTTCATATCCATTCGTCAATCGAACACGTGCAATCTTACGCAACGCAGAGTTCGGTTTTTTCGGTGTAGTGGTATACACACGAGTGCAAACTCCACGCTTTTGCGGACAAGCCTCAAGTGCCGGCACATTCGACTTCTTAGTCTGCTTTTTTCGCGGTTTGTTTATCAGTTGATTTATAGTCGGCATTGTCTAGTACAGCCAAGGTAGTAATCGAAAACCTGTTCATTAAGAAAAAGACAGACCGTGTCCGATCTGTCCTGTTGGTTAACTGCTGGCATGGCAGTTAACCAATAACCACGTAATATTAGCCTATTTTCAGGAAAATATCAAATTGAAATTAAAAATTCTGCTATTATTTCCAATCCTGTTGCACGATGGAATCAATCCCTAAATTTTCGCCAACCCAATTTCGAAAGCATTGTCGTCCAATGTGACCACTCCTTCATCTTCAGCAACTGCTTCGTCACTTGTCTCAGCATCTTCGAACATTCTTGAGAACTCTTCCGCTTGCAGGCTTTCTTGCCGACGCTGGCGTTTACGTTCTTCGTGATGAACCAAACCGGTTCCGGCTGGAATCAGTCGTCCAACGATTACATTCTCTTTCAGCCCCCGTAAATTGTCCACCTTGCCGTTTACTGAAGCATCCGTCAAAACCCGCGTAGTCTCCTGGAATGATGCAGCCGAGATAAAGGACTCAGTCATCAGTGATGCCTTGGTAATACCTAACAGCACTCGAACCGCAACAGCTTCCTGTTTCTGTGGGTCTGCGCCACTTTCATTCTCTTCGCGAATTTTTTCATTCACCTCAAGGTAGTGTGCACGCTCCACAAGTTCGCCCGGTAGAAACATGGTAGAACCAGCTTCTTCGATTCGCACCTTTCGGAGCATCTGCCTAACGATCACTTCAATATGCTTGTCATTGATCGTTACGCCTTGCAATCGATAGACTTCCTGCACCTCTCGAACGATAAAGGCGGTCAACTCCTCAACTCCTTTTAGTTCCAGAATGTCGGCAGATACTGGGGCACCGTCAATAATCTGTTCACCTCGTTCAACTGTTTCACCGTCAAACACCATAAATGTACGCCCTTTGGCGATTAGTTCCTTGTGTTCGGTGCCATCAGGTTCCGTAATGATAAGTCTGACTTTGCCTTTCGTTTCTTCACCGAAACTAACAGCACCAGAGTATCGAGCGTAGATCGCAGGATCCTTCGGTCGTCTTGCTTCAAACAGTTCGGCAACTCGTGGCAGACCACCTGTAATGTCTCGTGTCGAATCGTAGTCATGCGGAATTCTAGCCAATACATCACCGACAGAGGCTTCCGAATCGTGTTGAACAAGAATTTGAGCTCCAATCGGAAGCAGATATCTCACCTCGCGATTGGTGTTCGGCAGCATTATCGTCTGATCCTTATCGTCAACGAGCCGGATAGCCGGACGATCTTCAATTGATCCTAACTTGGAATCTAGAACGGTATAAAAAGGACGCTTACCCCCCTCAACTTGCCCAACGTCCAAATCTTCGGCCGACTGAGATACTGTCAAGCCATCGACAATGTTGTCCAGCTTCACGGTTCCTTTCACTTCATTGATGATTGGGTGAATGTGCGGGTCCCAGCTTGCAATCGCCTGACCAGGAACCACCGATGCGCCGTCCTTTACAAACAATTCTCCTCCGTACGGCACCTGATATCGTTCTGCGACGATGCCGTTTAAATCCAAAATTTTCAATTCACCAGAACGCGTGTTCACGATATAGTTGCCGCGTGAATTTTCAATGTAGTTTATTCTTTCGAATTCCAAGACTCCCTGAGTATTAACGGTAATACCCGTTGAAGACTGCTCTCTTTCGGCAACACCGCCCATGTGAAAGGTCCGCATAGTCAGCTGCGTGCCTGGTTCGCCGATGCTCTGTGCCGCAATAACGCCAACCGCTTCCCCTCGATTTACCAGGTGCCCTCGGCCTAAGTCTCGTCCATAGCAAGTTGCACAAATGCCATACTTGGTTTCGCAAGTAACCGCAGAACGCACTTGAACCTGATGAATTGCATGCCGTTCAATTGTCTTGACGACTCGCTCCGTGATCATCTCCCCAGCAAACAACAGTACTTCCTCATTGCTCGGAGACTTGATATCAACCGCTGCGGTGCGTCCCAAAATTCTGCTGGACAAGGGTACAACTATTTCACCGCCCTTTACTAAAGCCTCCAACTGAATTCCAACTGAGGCACCGCAATCACTTTCAGTCACGACCAGGTCCTGACACACATCAATCAAACGTCGCGTCAGGTATCCTGAATTTGCTGTTTTGAGTGCTGTATCCGCCAGCCCCTTACGCGCTCCGTGAGTGGAAATGAAGTATTGAAGAACATCCAGCCCTTCGCGAAAGTTTGCTTTAATCGGCGTCTCGATAATGGTGCCATCCGGTTTCGACATCAGACCGCGCATTGCGGCCAGTTGTCGAATTTGCGCATGCGAACCACGCGCACCGGAATCCGCCATCACATGAACCGGATTGAAAGACATCTGCTCTGTCTCGTTACCATCCTTATCGATTACTGGTTCGGTGCGCAGTTTTTCCATCATGGACATCGCAACCTTGTCGCTGGCCCTTCCCCAGATGTCTACCACCTTGTTGTAACGTTCACCATCTGTAAGTAACCCTGAAGTTGCCTGTTTCTGAACGAATTCAACTTCCTTGTCAGCCGCTTCTAGAATGGCTTTCTTGTCATCGGGAATTTCAATATCATCCACGCAGATCGAAATGCCACCTTTTGCCGCATATTCGAACCCCAGATACATGAGCTGATCCGCTAGAACAACAGTTTCTTTGAGTCCGACGTGGCGATAGCATTCATTGACGATGTCCGATATCGACCTCTTGTTTAGAATACGGTTGATCAGCGCAAAATCCATTCCGGCAGGCAGAATTTCCGAAAGCAGTGCTCGACCCACTGTGGTGTCGTAGAACTTGCTCGTTTCGCGAAGCGCACCATTGTCCATTTTTGTTTCGACAATTCGCACGCGAATATCAGCATGCAAGGATACTGCACCGACCTCATAGGCACGTCGAACTTCAGCTACATCAGCAAACACTTTGCCGGAACCATTTTCATTTACCGCACCCCGAGTCAAGTAATACAGACCTAAAACGATATCCTGTGAAGGAACAATAATCGGTTCACCATTTGCCGGCGACAGAATATTGTTGGTCGACATCATCAGGGTTCTCGCTTCAATCTGTGATTCAACCGTCAAAGGAATATGCACGGCCATCTGATCGCCGTCGAAGTCAGCGTTGTATGGGGTACAGACTAACGGATGCAGCTGGATCGCCTTGCCCTCTACAAGCGTTGGTTCAAACGCCTGAATACCGAGTCGATGAAGCGTCGGCGCTCGATTCAGGAGCACCGGATGCTCTCGAATCACCTCTTCCAGTATGTCCCAAACCTCTGGAATCTCCTGTTCAGTTGCTTTTTTCGCGCGTTTTATGTTGGATCGATCTGGATAGCGTTTGATCAATTCGTAATAGACAAACGGCTTGAACAGTTCCAGCGCCATTCTTTTCGGAATGCCGCACTGATGAAGCTTGAGAGTTGGACCGACAACGATCACGGAACGACCGGAGTAATCCACTCGTTTTCCAAGCAGGTTCTGTCTGAACCGGCCCTGTTTGCCTTTGATCATATCGGCCAGCGACTTCAGCTTCTGCTTGTTCGCACCGGTGATCGTTTTACCGCGACGACCGTTGTCAAGCAGTGCGTCCACCGCTTCCTGAAGCATTCTTTTCTCATTGCGAACGATGATTTCCGGTGCATTCAGATCAAGTAACCGTTTGAGTCGGTTATTACGATTAATGACACGTCTGTATAGGTCATTCAGATCAGAAGTAGCAAAACGCCCTGCATCGAGCGGCACAAGTGGACGCAGATCAGGCGGCAGAATCGGCAGAACCTGGAGGATCATCCACTCAGGTTTGTTACCGGATTGAATAAAGGATTCGATCAATTTTAAACGCTTTGTGAGCCTTTTGATCTTGGTTTCGGATTTGGTTTCATCCAGATCCTTTCGAAGCTTGATTGTTTCTTCCTGAAAATCTGTCTTCTTTACCAGATCGCGAATGGCTTCGGCCCCCATGCGCGCATCGAATTCACCACCATGCTCTTCAAAGGCTTCATGAAATTCCTCTTCGCTCATGCAATGGCCGCGATCCAGATATGTATTCAAACCTGGTTCAATCACGAGGTAGGCTTCAAAGTACATAACCCGTTCGATCTGACGAACGGTCATGTCCAGCAAAAGACCTAGTCGAGACGGCAAACTCTTCAAAAACCAGATGTGTGCAACCGGGCTTGCCAGCTCAATGTGCCCCATCCTTTCTCGACGAACTTTGGAAAGCGTCACCTCAACGCCACATTTTTCACACACCACTCCCTGGTGCTTCAGCCGCTTGTACTTCCCGCACTGACACTCGTTGTCTTTCACAGGACCAAACAGCTTTGCGCAGAACAGTCCATCGCGTTCCGGTTTGAAGGTTCGATAGTTAATCGTTTCCGGTTTTCTCACTTCTCCGAAAGACCAGCTTCGAATCTTTTCGGGCGAGGCCAATCCAATGCGGATTTCATCGAAGTCATCCATTCTTCCTGATCGTCTCATCAGGTTTTCAATATTCTTCATGTGGCCCTCTTTGATAAATATTTTCTATACGTTTCACTGCCATTTCACTCACTTCGTAGGACGCATTTCAACATTCAGTCCTAACGACCGAATCTCTTTCACAAGCACATTAAACGATTCGGGAGTATTTGCTTCCATACGATGGGTTCCACCTACGATATTTTCGTAAATCCTTGATCGGCCAAACATATCGTCCGACTTAACTGTAAGCATTTCCTGCAAGGTATAAGCCGCACCGTAGGCTTCAAGTGCCCACACTTCCATTTCACCGAATCGCTGTCCGCCGCCCATGGCCTTTCCGCCAAGCGGCTGCTGAGTGACAAGGCTGTAAGGTCCCGTTGAACGGGCATGCATCTTGTCATCAACCAAGTGCGTCAATTTCAGCATGTACATGTAGCCGACGGTGATTGGTCGATCAAAAGCCTCGCCAGTACGCCCGTCGTAGAGAATTGCCTGACCTCTGGTTGGCAGACCAGCGAGTTTAAGCATTTCCTTCACTTCGTCTTCAGTTGCGCCGTCAAATACCGGCGTCGCCATCGGCAAACCATTTTTGAGGTTTCCAGCAAGCTCCATGACCTGTTTCGTATTGAGAGATTTCAACACTGATTTTTCAGAGGGCGATGTATAAAACTTCTCAAGGTGTTTCTTCATCTGCGGTGCCTTGATGCCATTGTCGATCATCTCGCCAATCTGTCTGCCAATTTCATGGGAAGCCCAACCCAAGTGCGTTTCAAGCACTTGCCCGATATTCATTCGAGAAGGAACTCCAAGCGGATTCAGGATGATGTCAACGGTTGTGCCATCCACAATATGCGGCATGTCTTCGATCGGAACAATCTTGGAAATGACACCTTTGTTACCATGGCGCCCGGCCATCTTATCTCCAGGCTGCAGTCTGCGCTTCACGGCTACGAACACTTTGACGCGTTTCAAAACGCCTGTTTTTAGCTCGTCTCCCTGATCCAATTTCTGGCTCTTGCTGGCAAACTCCTGATCCTTCTGAATTTTCTTCTCCTCAATCTGAGCGCGGATCAATTCAAATTTTCGTGCAACTTCATCGTCTCGAACGCGTATTTCAAACCAATTCTTTCGCCTCAGACCAGCAAGGTATTCGCTGGAAATTATTGATCCTTTGCTCAAGTCATTGGGGCCGCCTTCGGCAATTTGTCCTTCGAGCAATGCAGCGATGCGGTCAAATGCAGCGTCTTCCTCAATACGAAGCTGATCGTGCAAGTTCTTTTCAATACGATCTTTCTCTAACTCGATATTTTCCTTAGCACGACCATCACGCTCAAGATCTTCCCGGGTGAATACCTGAACATCAATTACCGTTCCCGACATGCCGGTTGGCATTCTGAGAGAGGTATCCTTGATATCCGATGCCTTCTCGCCAAAAATTGCAAACATCAACTTCTGTTCCGGCGTTGGCTGGATGTCTCCTTTGGGTGAGACCTTTCCTACAAGAATGTCGCCAGACTTGACTTCAGCTCCGTTGTAAATGATTCCATGATCATCAAGTTTGCCAAGCGCTTCATAGCCGATACTCGGTATGTCTTTAGTGATTTCTTCAGGCCCCATGCGAGTGTCTCGTGCCTCAATGGAAAGTTCTTCGATGTGTACTGTCGTGTAGACTTCGTCCTGCACCAAGCGCTCCGATATCACGATCGAATCCTCGAAGTTGTAACCACTCCAAGCCATGAAAGCAACCAGAATGTTTCTGCCAAGCGCCAATTCACCCATGTTCGTTGCTGGTCCGTCAGCAATAGTGTCATCTCGCTGGATTCGATCACCGACATTAACCAGCGGTCGCTGGTTGATGGTGGTACTCTGATTCGATCTTCGGTATTTGATCAGACTGTAAATGTCAACGCCAGATTCCTGATCTTTAATCTCTTCCTCGTTAACACGAATCACGATACGACCTCCATCGACTGAATCGACGATACCGCCTCGTTTTGCAGTTACGGTAACACCAGACTCTACGCCAACGGTGCGTTCCGTACCTGTTCCAATCAAAGGCGTTTCGGTCTGAATTGTCGGCACTGCCTGACGTTGCATGTTCGAGCCCATCAATGCACGGTTGGCATCATCGTGTTCGAGGAATGGTATACACGCGGTTGCGATCGATACAATCTGGGCCGGTGCTACATCCACATAGTCGATATTGTTCGGACTTGATAGCGTGAATTCATTACCGCTTCGACACGGTACCAATTCCTTGGTGAGTTGACCTTTTTCTCCGGATGCCACATCGGTCGGAGCAATCACAAAATCGCCTTCTTCAATCGCAGACAGAAAATGCACATCTTTGGGGTTGGTTGAAACCTTACCGCCTCTGACTTTTCGATAAGGCGTCTCCAGAAATCCGTAGTTATTGATACGTGCGTACATGGCGAGCGAATTGATTAGGCCAATATTCGGGCCTTCAGGCGTTTCGATCGGACAAACCCGTCCATAGTGGGTTGGATGTACGTCTCGAACTTCAAATCCTGCACGTTCGCGCGATAGGCCACCTGGACCGAGCGCCGTTACTCTGCGCTTGTGAGTTACTTCGGACAATGGATTAATCTGATCCATGAACTGGGACAATTGACTGGATCGAAAGAATTCTCTGACAACAGCCGTGACCGGCTTGGAATTTATCATTTCCTGAGGGATTTTTCGATCGACATCCGGTTGATTTAGCTGCTCGCGAACAGCGCGCTCCACCCGTCCCAGACCGGTTCGGAACTGGTTCTCTACGAGTTCCCCAACGGAGCGAACTCTTCGATTCCCTAAATTGTCGATGTCATCTACTTCTCCTTTACCATCTTTCAGGTCAATCAGAAGTTTCATGACATCAATGATGTCCTTTTCTTCCAAATAATTCGGTCCAGTGGTAGAATCCCGGTGCAGTCTGCGCGAGAGCTTCATTCTTCCCACTGCTGACAAGTTGTATCGTTCGGGTGTGAAGAACAGGGATTGAAACATGTTTTCGGCGGCTTCATCCGTCGGCTGATCGCCCGGCCTCATCATTCGATAGATTCGTTTTTTCGCTTCCTTCTTGTCTGGGCTGCCGTCCAATTGCAATGTATCGGAAATGTAAGGGCCACAATCGATTTCATTTGTATAGATAGTCTGAAATTCGGTAATGCCAGCTTCCAGCAGTTGTCGAATCATCAATCCGTCATCGTCAAATTTTTGATTTGCACGCATGATGACATTGTCTTTCGGTAACTCTTGAATTTGGCTGGCGAGCTTGAATTGGGTAATGCTGGAACTGCGAAGTTTGCTCAGCATATCGTTTCCCCTATCGATCTCGTCGTCTGCTTTCATCAGGACCTCTCCGGTTTCCGGATCTGACAAGACGCTTCCGGCCTTTCTGCCTACCAAGTATGAATCTGGTACAACCACACGCTTGATTCGAGATTCCTTGATTCTGTTGATCGCCTCCAGATCGATCTGAGTGTTCTTTTCAACGAGCAAATCACCGCTAGGTCCGACCAAATCAAAGTCAAACGTAGTGCCTTCCAATCGCTGCACTCGATCCAAAGACATCGTAATTCGATTGTCTTTCCTCAGAATGAATGTTTCGGTATCGGCGTTCATGTCGTTAGACTCGATGACTTTTGTACAGGTGCGCCCTGCTAGATAGGAATGTGAAACCTCGAAACGCTTCACCCGAGCAGCTGACAGCTTTAGGACATCGGCCTGATTGACCCGTTTTCCCTTCTCAATAATGACATCGCCACCGCTGTTCTTAATTTCGAAATCCAATACCTGTCCACGAAGTTTTACTGGATCGTTCAGCAACAGCGTCAATGAACCGTCTTTGGCAATCTTGAATGTATCGAAGTCATAGAATTCTTCAAGAATTCTTTCGACATCGTAATCCATGGCTCTCAGAAGCAAAGTAGCCGGTTCTTTCTTTCTACGGTCAATTCGCATGTACAGGTGATCCTTGGTGTCGAATTCAAAATCCAGCCACGACCCCCAATATGGAATCACCCGACAATTGAAAAGCAGTTTTCCAGACGAATGGGACTTCCCTTTATCGTGATCGAAAAACACGCCTGGAGAGCGATGCAGCTGAGATACGACAACTCGCTCTGTTCCGTTAATGATGAATGAACCGCTTTCGGTCATCAAAGGAATATCGCCGATATAGACGAATTCGCTCTCTTTGACGTCTTTAACTCGTCGTTCGCCTTTATTTGCGCCAGACTCAACGCGTTCGAAACTGACGAGTTTCAAGGTCGCCTTGAGCGGTGCATGGTACGTCAATCCGCGTTGACGACATTCGCTTTCGTCAAAAATAGGATCATCAAGTCTATACTCAACAAACTGGAGTTCAATTGTTTGATTGCTGTCCGTGATGGGAAACGCGGAATTAAATGCGGCTTGCAGCCCTACATTTTCTCTTTTATCAGCTGCAACATCAGCCTGCAAAAATTGCTTATACGAACTTTTCTGAATTTCTAGGAGATATGGCACAGGCAACACGTCTTTGCGCTTGCCGAAATTTTTTCGAATTCGTTTCTTTTCAGTAAAACTGTATTTCATTTGAAGTAAGTGCCTGACTGGTCTGGTGTATTTTTATGTACAAGCGAACGCGGGCTCTATCTTGAATAGAGCCGCGAACAGCGTAGAAACGAGAATGTCGTTTATTGGATTGCGATTCGTTATCGACAATCGCTTACTTGATCTCCGCAGATCCGCCGGCTTCCTCAATTTCTTTCTTGAGGTTTTCGGCGTCTTCTTTCGACATACCCTCCATAATTGTGGCAGGAGCGCTTTCGGTAAGATCTTTGGATTCTTTCAGCCCAAGTCCTGCTGCGCCGCGAACGACTTTGATGACGTTCACTTTCTTGTCGCCGACGGCAGTCAATATGACCGAGAACTCCGTCTGTTCTTCTTCTGCTTCCACAGCTGCGTCTGCTGCTGCACCCGCGCCCGGCATTGCCATTACGGGAGCGATGGCGGCGGAAACACCGAACTTGTCTTCTATATCCTTGATCAATTCTGATAGATCTAGCACTGACATGTCCGAAATGGCTTCAATGATTTCTTGCCTTGATAAAGACATTAAAAATACCCCCTTAAGTAGTGGATTGAATTCGTAAAAAATTGAATCTGATTGAGAACTCTCTTGAGTTCTTTACTGTTCTTCTTTCGAGTCCTTGACGGCTGCCAACACTCGTACCAGCCCGGTTGGAATTCCGTTTAAGGCATTCACAAAACGTTGTAAAGGAGCAGCAAGTGTTCCAACGAGTTTGCCAAGCAACTCTTCTCGACTTGGCAGTTTGGCAATTTGCTCTAGCTTTTCTTCCGACAGTAGTTCTCCGTTCAATGCACCAGTTCGAATAGTGAATGTCTTGTTATCTTTCGAGAAATCCGTTATCGTCTTTGCAGCTGCAACTGGATCCTCAGAAATTGCTATGGCAACCGGACCAGTGAAATAGTCGATCAGACATTCGAAGTCTGTGTCTTGTGCTGCTCGCCGTGCCAGCGTATTTTTTACTACTTGAATTCGCACATTTGATTGGCGAGCATTGCGACGCAGGTTGCCCATATGCGCAACATCTACGCCGCGAAATTCTGCCAGTATCGCGAGATTGGCAGATTGCAGTTCCTTGCGGACCTGGTCCACAATCTGATGTTTTCGTTGAAGATTTTCGTTCATAGCTTTATAGTCGGCAGTTATCAGTTCAATTCAAACAATTGTCTATACGCGCGAAAGTTCAGTTGCATCGACTCGAACGCCAGGTCCCATTGTTGTAGAAAGAGAGACTTTGCGAATGTACTGCCCCTTGGCTGCCGACGGCTGCGCACGCTTCAAAACACGAAGCAATTCCTTCAGATTCTCCGTCAGCGCATCTGAATCAAAAGAAGCCTTTCCAATTCGGCAGTGAATGATTCCGGCTCGGTCAATTCTGAAATCCACCTTACCCGCCTTGGCCTCTCGAACCGCTTCAGCAATGTCAGATCGAACAGTACCAGTTTTTGGATTAGGCATGAGTCCTCTCGGCCCCAATATACGTCCAACAGAAGCTACTGTTTTCATCGCATCGGGTTCTGCTATACACGCTTCAAAATCAATTTTCCCACTCTTCACCTCCGCAGCCAAGTCGTCCAGTCCGACTACTTCGGCTCCCGCTTCCTTGGCCGCCTCGGCATTGGCTCCCGAAGCGAATACTGCGACCCGAACCGACTTGCCAATACCTTTCGGCAATATTGCCGAGCCTCGTACATTCTGATCCGATTTCCTTGCATCAATACCAAGCTGTATCGTCGCTTCAACTGTTTCATCAAACTTCGCAGATGCAGTTTTCTTGACGAGTTCTACTGCGTCGTTAACCGCGTATACTTTGGCACGATCAACCAAAGCCGCAACTTCTCTGCTTCTTTTTCCGGAATTCGACATTATTGTCCCTCCTCAGTTTCCAAGCCCATGCTGCGTGCACTGCCCGCGATGATTCGTACTGCCTGATCCATATCGTAACTGTTCAAGTCTGGATTCTTCAGCGAGACGATTTCTTCCAGCTGGGACCGCGTGACCTTTCCAACCTTGTCTCGATTGGGTTCGGCACTGCCCTTGTCTACGCCGGCCGCCTGTTTCAAAAGATACGATGCCGGCGGTGTCTTGGTGATAAAAGTAAACGTTCTATCCGAATAAACTGTAATAACTACAGGGATCGGCATACCGGTTTCGAGCGATTGTGTCTTGGCATTGAACGCTTTGCAGAACTCCGGAATGTTCAGACCGTGCTGGCCAAGCGCTGGACCCACCGGCGGACCCGGGGCAGCTTCCTTAGCGGGCACCTGTAATTTGACATATGCAGTAATCTTTTTTGCCATTTAAAGTTCCTAGTTCGACAGGTTTACAGGTATCCTTTCAATTCTTTGTAACTTGACTGAAATCAAGTTCTACGGGTGTGGATCGTCCGAAAATAGTCACCGACACCCGCAACTTACTCTTTTCATAATTCACATCTTCAACGGTACCATTGAATTCCTCAAAAGGACCATCGATCACTCGAACAAGCTCGCCGGGAGCAAAATAGAACTTCGGCCTCGGATTGTTCACTCCAGCTTCAACTTGGTCAATAATTGCCTGCGCTTCATTTTCAGAGATTGGCGTAGGGGTTTTCCCGCCAATGAAACTCGATACATGCGGTATGCTGTTCACAAGCTGCCAGGACTCCGGTGACATTTCCATATGGATGAATACGTAGCCAGGATAAAAGTTTCGTTCAGTCGTGCGTTTTTGTCCTCCGCGCATTTCTACGACTTCTTCGGTCGGCACCAGAATCTGGCCGAACTTATCAATGAAATTTTCTCGCTCAATATATTGACGAAGCGATTGTTCAACGCGTCTTTCGTGTCCAGAATACGTATGAAGTACATACCATCGTTTCCCGTTGTCTTTATCGGCAACACTTCGAGCATTATTCTGCTCGTCGGAATCCATTTGCTCTTTCAGATCACTGTCAGTCATCCATCAATTCCCGATTTGAAGAAACAAGTCATAAATCACCCAAAATGAAATTATGTCCAGCAGCCACAGAAACAGTCCAATCAGAATCACCATGACGATCACGATCAAAGTGGACTGCACGGTGTCCCTGCGAGTTGGCCAAACAACTTTCCGAATCTCGCCGCGCGCACCTTTGGCAAATTCCCATGCATCCTGTCCTGGTGTCGATAGCAATGCAACACCTGCCGCTACAATGATGCTGGCAATGAGCAGCCCGACGCGCAATAATTGCGAAGACCCATCCAACGTATAGAATGCTGCAACTCCAGCAACTACGATGAATACGGCTCCTAGAACCTTGACTTTATCGATTATGTTCGTCATTCCGTGTACTACCTGCCATATTTGGCAGGCCAGGAGGGACTTGAACCCCCAACCTGCGGTTTTGGAGACCGCTGCTCTGCCAAATTGAGCTACTGGCCTAAAAACCTAGCTACCGTTTCGTAAGTCTATTTTAAAATTTTAGAAACGACACCGGCCCCGATAGTTCGGCCGCCTTCGCGTATCGCGAAACGCAAACCTTCTTCCATCGCAATCGGTTTGATCAGATTCCCTGTCAAATGTACATTGTCTCCAGGCATCACCACCCGAATGTCGTCCGGCAGCACCACCATTCCAGTCACGTCCGTGGTGCGGAAATAGAACTGCGGACGATAACCGGTTGAGAAGTGCTTGTTTCGACCCCCTTCTTTTGCCGACAGCACATACACTTCGGCCTCGAATTCAGTATGTGGCGTTATCGATCCCGGCTTGGACAGCACTTGGCCCCGCTCCACCTGATTCTTCTTGGTGCCGCGCAGCAGAATGCCGACGTTGTCGCCTGCCCGACCTTCATCCAGCAGCTTGCGGAACATCTCCACGCCAGTTGCCACAGTCTTGTCCGTTTCGCGCAGTCCAACCATCTCAACCGAATCGCCAACTTTCACAATGCCGCGCTCGATTCGGCCGGTCACCACCGTGCCGCGTCCGGATATCGAGAACACATCCTCCACCGGCATCAGGAAGTCACCGTCAATCGCACGCTGCGGTTCTGGAAAGTAGTCGTCCAGTGCTTGTGCCAGCTTCAGAATCGACTCGGTGCCCAGCTCGGTCTCCTGACCGTCCAGCGCATGCAGCGCACTGCCCGTGATCACCGGCGTGTCATCACCCGGAAAATCATACTCGCTCAATAAATCCCGAACCTCAAGTTCCACCAGCTCCAGAATGTCCGGATCGTCCACTGCATCGGCCTTGTTCAGATATACCACTATGTGCGGCACTCCGACCTGACGTGCCAGCAGCACGTGCTCGCGTGTCTGCGGCATGGGACCGTCCATGGCCGACACCACCAGCACCGCACCATCCATCTGCGCTGCGCCAGTGATCATGTTCTTTACATAGTCTGCATGTCCCGGACAGTCCACGTGTGCATAGTGCCGTGCCTCGGTCTCATACTCGACATGTGCAGTGGCAATGGTTATGCCCCGTTCGCGCTCTTCCGGTGCGTTGTCGATATCGTCAAACGCCTTGATTTCACCACCGTATTTTGCCGCCAACACCTTGGTGATGGCTGCCGTCAGCGTTGTCTTTCCATGGTCAACATGACCAATCGTGCCTACATTTACATGCGGCTTGGTTCTTTTGAATTTTTCTTTCGCCAATGCCAGTGTCCTCGCTTGTATTCAAGAATAACTGTTCAATAAATAATAAATTTCAACGTTGGAGCCCACAACCGGATTTGAACCGGTGACCTCTTCCTTACCAAGGAAGTGCTCTACCGACTGAGCTATGTGGGCCATCCGATTTCATTTTTCAATTCAAGCTACAATATTGCGCATCTGGTATTCACACCGGCAGCTGATGGAGCGGGCGATGGGAATCGAACCCACGTCATCAGCTTGGAAGGCTGAGGTTCTGCCGCTGAACTACGCCCGCGCAAATTGTAGATACCAATCCGGTTTATAATCCAAACTTCTAACGGTGGAGGGGGGAGGATTCGAACCTCCGAAGGCTGAGCCAGCAGATTTACAGTCTGCCCCCTTTGGCCGCTCGGGAACCCCTCCGGATCAAATCCAATACAAACATGCAATATTAATGAAAAAATTTAGATTTGTCAAATTAATTTAGAAAAAATCAACTGAAATTTTTCTTTTGCATCAAATTTGCAACAATCACCAAAATACAAACCTTCGATGAAAAATTTCACAGCATCCATGAGGTAGCAAATAAAAAGTTCGGTGTTCAACAGCTTTGACGATTATCAAATAATGTTCGATTGAATATTTACGTAGTCAGCCTAATCTACTGATCAAACTTGAAGTGTTCCTCACTAGATTCTTTACCAGCCACCACACCGTCAGTATGGTTAACAGTTACCCGAACATCCAGTAGGGAATTCGATCTGCCAAATATGACTCCTTTTGTTGGCGGCACATCCGCATAATCGCGGCCGACTGCTATGCGTATGTATCGATGGTCCACGATCGTGTCATTAGTCGGGTCAATTCCCACCCAGCCGCAAAAGGGCAGCAGGAACTCGCCCCAAGCGTGACTGGCGCCGGTTGGTGGGACTCGATCTACTCCCACTTCTCCCTCTAGTCCCACTTCTCCCTCTAGTTGAAGATATCCCGACACATATCGGCTGGGAATTACCCAGGAACGTGCTATTGCAGGCAAAACATGGGTATAGTCCTGACAAACTCCTCGCCCCAATTCCAATATCCTTTCAATGGACAAATCAACCGTAGTGATACCAGGTTCATAACGAAATTTTGAGTAAAGTATGGAAGATGCATGTAGCAAAGAGGTCAAGGGTTGAGATGAACACATCAAGTGCCGGACAGTTGCGCGTAAATCGACTGGGGTCCAGATAATCCCAGTAAAGTACTGGATTTGCAATATCCGCGAGTATTCCCCACAGATTTGAATCTAATTCATCGGTTAAATTAGGTCCTCGTCGTACTTCTCTGCCAATTTTGTACGGTGGTGATGTGACTATTAAGTAAACGCTATTGTCAGGCAGTTCATGCATATTTTCGCTAGAGTGTGCGTGAATTTCGCGCAGATTCTCCAATGGAATATCGTTCTCAACCGAGCTGACTGATTTGATTGTTGTATCATCGTAACTTTCTGGCCGTAATATCTTTCGGGATTATGTCCGACACGACTGCTTACACCAAATACCCTCATCTCAGAACGTAACATTGTCACCTCTCATCACCAATTCGACTAAAACTCTTGTCAAATCACCAACTAGTTTTTCCAGTCAAAATTGGTTTTGTCTGTAGGAAAAAATCTGGAAATATTGAATACCCAAAATGAGGAAATTGGTAATTTCCAAGCCTTGCTTGCGTGAGATATTGGAGCCCGCAAAGGGATTCGAACCCCCGACCTGATGATTACAAATCAACTGCTCTACCAACTGAGCTATGCGGGCTCGCTAGAAAACTGTGAAATGTTGAAGCCTGCACTCGTTTCATTCATTAAAGTGAATGTAGATTCAGCGGATATTTCACCGTATATACAACGAATGCACCCTTTCGCAGTTCGGTTGTATGCTTTCCTATTTTCTTTCAAAATAAACCTGAAAGCAAAACTAAATGTCTGAATTTACAATTCTGCAGTCAGTTACTGTTGCAAAAATTTGAATATTGCAACAAAATAGTTCAAAATTCTATATATTCCAGAAGAATCAAAAAGGAAAGTTCAACCATGAAAGTATCAAAATCACAGATTGAACAATTTCATTCGGACGGCTATCTACTGTTGCCAAACCTGTTTAACCAGGTCGAAATCGGAGTTTTACAACAGGCTGCTGAGACGGTATATGCGCTTGATCGGGAGGAAGTGTTTCGCGAAAGCGATGGCAAAACAGCACGAACCGCATTCGCTGCACACTATTACAACGAAGCATTTCGAAGACTCGGCTGCCATCCTCGACTCATTCAACCCGTTGAACAACTTCTCGACGGGCAAGTCTACATGCACCAGTACAAAGTAAATGCAAAAGCAGCTTTCACCGGTGACGTATGGCAGTGGCATCAGGACTACGGAACATGGGCACGCGATGATCACATGCCCGAATCCCGAGCGATGAACATTGCTCTTTATGTGAACGATGCCAGTGAATTCAACGGACCATTATGGATGATTCCGCGTTCGCACAAACAAGGAGTATTTGAAGCCGGACATGACCTGCAAACCACCAGCTATCCGCTGTGGACATTGGACAAGGCTACAATCACCAGGCTAGTTGATGAAGGGGGGATCGTATCAGCGCACGGCAAGGCCGGAAGCGTGTTGTTGTTCTACAGCACATTGGTACATTGTTCCCCTGCCAATCTTTCGCCATGGCCTCGAACCGTAGTTTATCTTTCGTTGTGTCATGTAGATAATCATATTCGACGATTCAAACGCCCCGAGTGGGTCGCCCATCGAAACTTCACGCCAATAGAATCGCTGCCAGATGATTGTTTGATGGAACTGGCTGATCAACAAATAAACAGTGCTGCATAAAAGCCATAGTCTATAGCATGTAGTGTTGCAGGTTTGAATTCAGTACGTCATTCATCGCTCGCCTAAAATACTGATTTCACCAGCCTGCACAGGGATAATTTCACCGCTGTCCAATCTGAGCAACAATGCTCCATTTCCATCAATTCCGAATGCAGTTCCTTCACGAGGGTTTATGCCATCCGTTAGGATGCGTTTATTCGTGTAGGCATGCTTTTGCATCCACTCCTGTCTGAACGGTTCAAGTCTCTGCTTCATAAAAATCTCAAGTCCATGACCTAAAGAACATAGAAGCTTGGAAACCAGCACGCTGCGATTTGCTGAATAATCTGGAAAGTCACTCAGGCAGGCAACGGGTTGATCTATGGCGTTTCGATTGTCATCCGATAGACTGCAGTTGATGCCAATGCCGATAACTGCTGTCGAATCGCGCGTCTCAACCAAAATCCCGCTTAGCTTTCTATATTCCCATAAAATGTCGTTTGGCCATTTCACTTGCAAGGCTTCATTTGTTAATTCACTCAAACATTGAACGACGATTACTGCAACTGCCAGACTCAGACCTGACAAATATCGAATATCTTTGCTGAAGTCCCAAGCAATCGACAGCATCACATTTTCGTAAGCACTCCCGGACCATTTTCGACGTCTTCTGCCCCGCCCTGCAGACATGTACTCGGCGATACAAGCGTGCTTGTGAATCGACTGCTGCGTTGCGAGGTTCAATAGAAATTCGTTGGTAGAATCAACATGATCCAAGACAGTTACTCTCTGCGCTATGTCAGAGTCTGTGACTGCTATTGATTTACGAATGTAGCCGAGATCAAGAGGAATGACTTGGCGCAGAAGCCTTACACTATCTTCAGAACTCCATTTCAGAGGAACACCAATTTCAATCAGCCAGTTAACAATGCTCTCGACTTCCTCAACGCTCAGTCCTGATTGAATTGAAATCCTGTTTAAATTGACTGGTTTGAGATTTTGGAGGGAATTCAGTACTGCCGAACCGTTCATCATGAATTCATTTTATCGGCGAGGCTTCTGGCACCAGATGTTCACTGACGTTATGATCCTCGGTGCAGTCATCCGCCGAATTCTCTAGCTGAATGGTAACGTGACCGATGTGAAATTCGTTGTAGGCAATATTCCGCAAGCGTCGCTGTAACTGGCTGTATTCACCTTGATAACTAGGATCGACCAAAACGTGAGCGGTAAGTATCTCATTGCCCGGCGAAATGGTCCAGACGTGAATATCATGGATGCCTGTGACACCTTCGATTTCTTCCAACTTGCTGCAAAGCTCATACAAATCAATCTTCTCTGGGGTACCTTCAAGCAATACGTTTACAACTTTAGCCAGAAGGCGCCAAGAACCACGAATGATAATCAAACTTATCACGACACTCAGAATTGGATCGGCGATTGCCCACCCGAAAGCCCATACCAGAAAACCGGAAATGACGACTGCGACTGAGCTAATAAGGTCAGCCATGACGTGCTGGAAAGCTCCTTCAACGTTGATGTTGTGTTTAGAAGAACGGCGCAATATCCATGCCGCCACTAGGTTGACCAAGAGACCGACACCACCTATCGATAACATCAAAAGACCGTGAACTTCGGGTATATGCTGAAAGCGATCGTAAGCCTCGTAGATTATTCCTATTGCTATTACCCAGAGAGTGAGAGCGTTGACCAGCGCAGCCAGTATTTCGAGGCGATAGTAGCCATAGGTTCGCTTTGCCGTAGCAGCCTTTTCGGCTAAGTACATGGCGAGCAACGCAAGAGCAATGGATACCGCGTCGGTTGCCATATGTCCGGCGTCAGCAAGAAGTGCCAGACTGCCAGCGGCCATGCCTCCAATAATCTCGACAACCATGTAGCTAGCTATCAGCACTAAAGCGATAGTCAGACTGCGTTTACCTGCATGCCTTAATTCGTGCGTATGATCATGCTGGCCGAATAGGCTACGACTATGACCATGGTGATGGTATCCGTGATCGTGTCCGCCGGGATGATGCTCTTTTTTGTCGTCGTGGTTAGACATGGGGATTTCACACATTCACAAATTTTGAATATACACTATGAACCTACGCCCAATCGTCTGTTATTCCTTGAGCAAACTATAACCACAAGTTTGTTTTAGCTAACGGGATTATCAACTTTGAGGTAATTTGGAATTTAGTTTGGTTACTAGACCGCCACACTACCTCTGTGCCTCAGAATATGATTTTCTACTGACCCATAGCAATCTCTTCCAAAAGAAAAAATCCATATGTCAGTAACACGCCTGCAACGAACGACATCGAGAGTTGGATTTTGTTATGCTTTTGGAAATGTGCCTCCGGAATTAAGTCACTGAGTGCAATGCAAATCAACGCACCTGATATGACGGCGATTAAACGACCTGCGATTTGATTCGCAACCGGCCCCATCAAAACAAATATCCAAAGTGTGAGAAAAGCGCTAACGGGGCACACTAGTGCAAAACCTAAATTGCATAGTCTTCTCAGTGTCAAACTTGTGTTTGAATGCCCCATAGTGACCATAAGCGACATTGCATCAAGAGGCTTGTGCAGGAGAATTGCTACAAATACACCGAAACCTACTAACCACACATCAACAGAGGATAGTAAACTTGTACCGAGTGCAATTCCTTCAAAGACGGAATGAATACTGAGACCAATCGCAATACCAATCCAACTGTAGGATTTCGACAAGAATTGAGGGCTGTTCTCCATTGCAGTCGGATCAGGACTGAGACTAGGGAAGGCGCGTAAAAGAATCAAGGTAATCATGACACCAGCCATCAGCCAGAACATGAAAATCTCTATGCTTTCTTCATCTTCCAGACTCTCGATCCCCTGCGGCATAAGATGGAACACTGCGATGCCCAGAAGAAAACCGGCAACAAAACAAAGCACCAGTTGGTTTTTACGATGGGACAGGCGAATTTTGGTTGCGTACCACCCGCCTAAGAACGATACTGCACTGATGAAAAACGCGTATACAGTCAGTAATTCATAAGTACCGATCATGAGATACCTGTTGCCATGTATATTGCACAAATGCAAGGAGAAACATCAACATCTGTGCGATTATTCTGCCAAGCACAGATTTTCAATCAAGAAAATGGCAGCCCGATATCACAGTTGTTAAATTTTCGAGATGGGAGTTTCTTGATAGTTGGAGGAATTCAATTAATTCGACTTATTATAATGACAAAATTACGGCAATCTTCATAGAGGCTCGAAAATGGAAATCAGGCGAAATCCTGCTCGAACCGTTAATATAGGAAATACGGTAATCGGAGGTGGGAATCCGTTAGTTGTACAAAGCATGTGTACGGCACACACAAGAGATTCTGAGGCAACTGCAAAGCAGGCAACCATACTCAGTGAAGCAGGTGCCGGTGTGGTTCGTATAGCAGTGGACAACAAGAAAGATGCTGAAGCACTGGAAGCCATTCGAGATAACTGCGATGCAAACTTGAGTGTTGATTTACAAGAAAACTATCGCCTCGCAGCATCTGTAGCAAAATACGTCGATAAAATCAGATACAACCCTGGTCATCTGCATCATCACGAGCGAAAGAAGTCTATTGAAGACAAAGTAAAGTTCCTGGCCGATGTTGCATCCGACAACGATTGCGCAATGCGCGTAGGCGTCAATTCCGGATCAGTAGATCCTAACAAAAAAGCTAAGTTTCCAGATGATGATGCAATCTCACCAATGGTTGCAAGCGCTTTGGAACACTGCGAAATGCTGGATCGCATTGGATTCGAGCGATTTTGCGTGTCGCTGAAAAGCTCAAGACCAGATCGAGTGATAGAAGTAAACAAGATGTTCGCAGAGGAACGCCCTGATATTCCTATTCATCTTGGCGTTACCGAGGCGGGAATGCCACCGGATGGAATAATCAAAACAAGAATTGCTTTCGAGCAACTCTTTGCGAAAGGAATTGGGGATACAGTTCGCGTATCGCTTACTCTTCCGGAAGCGGAAAAATATAAAGAAATTATTGCAGGCAAAGAGATAATTAGTGATTTTGCCGCTGGACGAGTTCGCTCTGTGGTTCGATTTGATCCAGACCGGCTCAACATCATCTCCTGTCCCAGTTGTTCACGGGTGGAGAATGAGGCTTTTATCGATCTTGCCAGACAGGTGAAGGAAATTACTCAAGAATTGAAAGATGAAGCAATTACTATCGCGATCATGGGCTGTCGCGTGAACGGTCCTGGCGAAACCGATGATGCCGACTTAGGTCTGTGGTGCGGACCGAATTTCGTTAATCTAAAGAAAGGAGAGGAAAAAGTCGGAGCCTTTCGTTACAACGAAATCCTGAGTCAACTGCAAGTGCAGATTGACAAACTCATCGAAGAGCGAAAGGCACCATAGGTTAGTTGCTGCTTACTCGTCGGTAACACAGCCCTCGCTTGCAGTCTTAACAGTTTTGATATAGCGGTATAAAGTGCCGCGCGTGGTTTTGTAAGCGGGCATGACCCACTTTTCTTTGCGCTTGGCCAGTTCTTCCTCACTCAAATCTACGTCAATCGTGTTCGAGATTGCATCTATTGTGATTCGATCTCCGTTCTCGACCAGAGCAATCGGACCACCCTCTTGAGCCTCTGGCACGATATGCCCGACAATAAAGCCATGAGACCCGCCTGAGAAGCGGCCATCCGTAATGAGCGCTACATCCGCGCCCAGCCCAGCACCCATCACTGCCGATGTAGGGGTAAGCATTTCCGGCATACCGGGGCCGCCAGTCGGACCCTCAAATCGGATTACGATTACATCACCCTTTTGTATTTGTCCTTGTTCCAGTGCGGCAAGCATGTCTTCTTCTCCATCATAAACACGTGCAATTCCCGAGAAAACTTCGCCTTCCTTACCAGTGATTTTGGCGACTGAACCTTGCGGGGCAAGATTTCCCTTTAGAATCTGAATGTGACTTGTGGGCTTGATTGGATTGTCAATCGGTCGAAGAATTTTCTGGCCTTTAGTCAGGCCATTCACATCTTCGAGGTTTTCCGCGACAGTTTTTCCGGTAACCGTCATGCAATCTCCATTCAACAGACCCTGCTGAAGTAGATACTTCATTACGGCCGGAATTCCACCGATGTCGTGCAAATCTTCCATCACATACTGACCGCTCGGCTTCAAATCTGCTAGAAACGGAATTTTATCGCTCACGGATTGAAAATCATCAATCGTCAGCGCAACATCAACCGATCTGGCCATCGCAATCAGGTGCAGCACTGCATTGGTAGAACCGCCGAGAACACTTACGATGACCATTGCATTTTCGAACGCTTCCCTGGTCATGATGTCTTTCGGCAAAAGATTCAATTTCATCAAATGCAAAACCGCTTTTCCGGCATCCTGGCACTCTTTCAGTTTTCCGCTGTCATTGGCTGGCGTCGATGAACTGAATGGCAACGACATACCCATAGCTTCAATCGCACTCGCCATCGTATTGGCGGTGTACATTCCACCACAGGCGCCTGCACCCGGACACGCATTTCGAACAATTTCCATTCGCTGATTCTCATCAATTCTGCCGGCAATAAACTCTCCGTAACTCTGGAATGCAGATACGATGTCCACTTTCTGCGTTCCTGCAGTACCTGCTCGAATGGTGCCGCCATATATCATCAGCGACGGGCGATTGAGTCTTCCCATTGCCATCAAACAGCCTGGCATATTTTTGTCGCAACCGGGTATGGTAATGAGAGCGTCATACCACTGCCCGGCAACGACGGTTTCAATCGAATCGGCGATCAAATCTCGAGATTGCAGCGAGTAACTCATGCCTTCGGTTCCCATTGAAATTCCATCGCTTACACCAATTGTGTTAAATCGCATTCCAAGCAAACCAGCATCTTCAACACCATGCTTTGAGTGAGCTGCCAGTTCATTGAGATGCATGTTGCATGTATTGCCTTCCCACCAAATGCTCGCAATGCCGACCTGGGCCTTGTTCATGTCGGTGTCAGTCATACCTGTGCCGTACAGCATCGCCTGCGATGCGCCCTGGGCCTTTGATTGCGTCAATCGAGAACTGATTTTGTTTAGTTGCTCCACATTTTCCTCCTCTCTGAAATGATTGCCTTAGGTATCCGTGATTGGTTCAACGAGTTCGTCAAACTTCGTCTCAATGGTTGCCAGTCTTACATCGGACATTTTGTAAGCCCAGCCCTCCCATCGTCTATTTAAATTAACTGCTTCTTCTTGAGTCTCTGTTGTGGCAACTTCAGCCACATCCGCGCTGAATACAGCATAATCTTTAAATTCCCCGCTGCCTAGGTTCGCGGTTACTTCAAGTCCGTCGAACGTTTTTGCCGCAACGGTTGCGCGACTAACCCACCCAGTAGATTTTTTCACATCTTCGAACCGCAAATCTCGAAAAATCTCACCGATGTCATTAATTGAGTACTGATAGCGAATTTTGTGTTGACCAGGTACGCTGGTGAGCAGATAATTTTTATCTGCCTCAGATGATTTATACACCCGAATCGGTGTTGCTTTACCAGACATGATCTGAACTTCCCTAACTCGATTTTCATCGAGATCGACAATTTCAGAATCCAACCAATCGAAAGGCTTTGAATAGGTCAGTTGTGAACTTTCAGAAAGCCAAGTTTGATCTTGCTTCGGCTCTCGTACGTAGTATTCGTACAGATGAGGATTTCTTTTGGAAGACTTCTGCTTGCCAATATATAAGTCTGCGAGAATTTCACCCTCTGCCGATAAGAGAGTAATCTTAATTGTAGGAGATTCCGTTACATCTATCCCGGCAAGGTCCAAAGCAGCGTGCTTGTCGGGATTCCCCGTCTTGGCTTCCAGTTTCCGTAATTGACTCATCCCGATCAGAAAATTTTGCACCAAGCTGAATCTTGCAGGATAGAATTCAAGCTCTTTTACTCTCCATGCTTCGTTTTCAAATATCACGGACAGTTCAGATTGATTTGTTCGTACTGATATTGTTGCAACGTCATTAATTTGATCCACCAACTCGGGGAATAACAACCCATGGTCCGGCAGGTTCGATGTTGAAGTGCGATCCTGCAATATATAGAAAGCAATGACGGCTATGCTCAATACAGCGATTCCAATCAGTAGTGATCGCTTCATGTCGTCTTGATAAAGTTTGTAATATCAAGCACCAACTTTCTCTGTCGGCGTCGTGCACCAAATGTAACTGCCAACACACCGAAAATTGCAACAATCAAAGGAACGACCAATACATTGAGTAGAATTATGTTGGTTTCCAATTGTTGAATATCCATCCCTAGATTTCTCTGAACTTCGCGCAATTCCCTTCGAATTTCCAGCTTGCTTTGGAGGGCACGCTTTATTTCTTCACGCTGGTCATCGGTCAGAATTCTTTCACCCTGCTCACTGTTCTGATTCGCGCCATAATTGACAAGGAGATTGTCTGTGCGTTTCAACTCTTCAAGCAATTGAAGTTCGTGCTGCCGATACTGCTGTTCTGCAGCCTGTCTGATTTCCTGCATTCGCTGAAACGGACGAAAGTAGCTGCCGCGACTGCGTACACCGATTAGATTATTGTCGCCAGACAAGTTGTCGATCGCGTTGAAAATCAATTCTCCATTGGAAGCATCCGCAAAAGTAATTGTTTGGCCGAGAAGTTGCTGATTACGAATCCAGAAACGGTCGTGCAAAAAATCGGTATCGGCAACAACAATCGCATTCACCTGTCCTTTCAGAATCTGCGACCGTTCGATTTTTTCTTCGATGTCCTTCACAGATGGCGGTGCACCTTGCGGATAGGCCGTTGCCGCCTCTCCACTGATCCTTGCTGCCATCAACAGTTGCTCACCGCCTTCTAGATATCCTTCCAGTAGCTTTCGAATACTGGTAATGCTGGAAAATTCCTCATAATCGTACAGCTTCGCCGCAGTCGACGACTTTATCAACGGCTCAATGACGAGCGAAGACTCAGCATCAGTTTCAAATACGCCCGCAGTTGCCATGATGATATTTCCGAGCTGGGATGTCACTACATCATCAGGACTTAATTGCTCAGGCTGAACGTTCATCCATACCGGGTAATCTATGGTTTCACCAGATGAGCCATCGCCTTCAAGCACTCGTGCCGCGATTGGCAAATCTCCGACAATTTTGCCTTCTACCAGTGTAATTCCCCAGTTCTTCATCAGGGAGTTCAAATTCGAGCCCGTGTTTAAGGATGACATTTGCGGCAAACTGCCGAGTATGGCAGACAGAATTTCTGAAAAAGGATCAACCAACACAACAAGACTGTTGCCGTCAAGCACGAATTGATCGATGTTGTACAACAACCTGTCAGATAGATTTTGTGGGTGAATCAAGACAAGCATGTCGAGGTCGTCAGGCAGATTTTCGTCTGATGACGCAAGCAGTTGAACATCAAAGAAATTATTCAGTTGAACAAAGAAAGTCCAAGGTGGACTCTGTCCAGCAGGATTGGGCGAAAAGCCACCTGTACCCTGAATCGGCAGTGAACTGATCACCCCTATGGTTTTACGTTTTCGATCAGCGAGTTGAACGACCAGCTTTGTGAGATCATACTCCAGCAACTCTTCACGTTCTGGGAAAAAAACTGAAATTGTTTCACTGTCATCAAGACTATTCGTGCCAATCAATCCCAGATAGGCAAAATTGCCGCCGCCGACTGGAATTCCTTGCAGTCCGTGCCCAACCGCTAAATCTTCCTCTTCAGAAAATTGTTGAGGTTCAACGGTTCTCAGACTGATTCTCCCGTCTGACAGACGTTTATATTCATTCAGAAGATCCTCCACACGGTCTGCATAAGCATTAATTCCGGGTAATTCGAGAAGTTCGGTTTTTGAAACGAAATAGGTCAGTTGCACCGGTTCACGAAGATTTTTCAAAATTTTGACTGTCCCTTCGGAAAGCGTGTAAAGCTTGTTGTCAGTTAGATCAATACGATATCTCGACAGCAATTCGCTCCCCATTAGGTTTAAAACCAGGAAAAAAAGAATGGCGGTGGAAACAGCACCAACATTTGACCAGTTGACTTTGAAATTTCGCACAACTAATTATTTTTCTTGAGATCAACAGCGACAACGCTGAGGAATATGAAAAGTGCTGAAACAGACAAGAAGAAAACCATGCTGGAAACAGAAATAACGCCCTTGGTAATGGTGTTGAAATGAGTTAGATAGTTCAGGCTGATGATGGTTTCAGCTAAAATGGCTGGTAGCCAGTTCGACAGAATATTCTGAATAAAAGCCAGTTGGCCGAGGGTAAAAAACAAATTAACGACAACGCCCAGCACGAATGCAATGACCTGATTCTGCGTCATCGCTGACATGCAACTACTCACTGCGAGATAACTTCCGGCCAAGAGCAGACTTCCAAGATAGCTGGAAAGAATCACACCGTTGTCGGGATTACCCAGATAATTAACCGATAGCCACATCGGAACCGTCAACACCAACGCAAATGCTGTAAACACCCAAGAAGCGAGAAACTTGCCCAGTACAGCTGAAAATGTACTGATCGGCAATGTCAGTAGGGTCTGAATTGTTCCGGTTTTGCGCTCTTCAGCCCACAAGCGCATTCCCAGAGCCGGTGCCAATACCAAATAAAGCCATGGGTGAAAACTGAAAAATGAAGCGAGATCTGCCTGCTGCCGTTCAAAGAATCCTCCAACATGAAACGCAAACACGCTGGTCAATACCAGAAAAATTGTTAAAAATACATAGGCAATCGGTGTATAAAAGTAGTCTGCCAATTCTCGACGAAAAATTGCTACCCAAGATGGCATATGCATAAATCCTTGTCCTTTATAGCGGCTTCGACTGATCGAAGCAGTAAGTTCAAAATTTTCCATAAGATCAGAGCTTTGAGTTTCTGAAGCAATCCTTCGCGTAGTTAAATCTAACAGCGGCGCCGCAATCCAATTACTTATTCGTTTTGCCAAAATCGAGTAACCGCATTCGGTTATCCGAGTGAACTTGGAGTAGTTTTGCGTCACTAATTTTGCTTGTGTTACCTAGTCCGTGATCCAGCAATATTACATGTTAGAAAGACTAATGAATTATATCTGTGTAAAAATTTTCCTGAAACTGCCAAACGATGACATTTGACGAACGACTGCAAAGAATCGGAGATTCTGCCGATCACATAATCCCAAAAATCCGACGAGGCATTGAAAAGGAAAGCCTTCGTATTTCCTCGGATGGGCACCTGTCGCAGCGTCCACATCCGCGAGCGCTAGGATCGGCCCTGACGCATCCGTTTATTACAACCGACTACTCGGAAGCTTTAATCGAACTGGTTACACCAACATTTTACTCTTCCAACGAGGTGCTGCATCATCTAGAACAATTGCATCAAGTCGTATTTCAGCACATTGATGATGAACTACTTTGGGTGAACAGTTTGCCTTGTTTGTTAGGAGATGAAAATTCCATTCCCATCGCAGAATTCGGAACTTCGAATATTGGGCGAATGAAGCACGTATATCGGCGCGGACTGGGATTTAGATATGGCCGAAAAATGCAGATTATTGCAGGACTTCACTACAATTTTTCGGTGCCAGATTCTTTCTGGGATGCACTTGGAATATCCAGCAACGACTCAAACGGAAACACGATTTCGAATGCATACATGGCAGGCATTCGGAATTTCCACCGCTACTGCTGGCTGCTATTCTTCCTGTTCGGTGCATCGCCTGCAGCTTGTCGTTCTTTTTTCGGCGATATTGACTCCCCCAATTTAATAAATATGGGTTCACATACACTGTATTCCCCCCATGCAACTTCAATCAGAATGAGCAACTATGGATACAGAAACCCGGTTCAGTCGGAAATTTGCATCGATCACAACTCGATTGATCGATATATCGAAACACTGAAAAGTACGATTAACACTCCTTATCGCGAATATGAAAAATTCGAATCTAAACCAGACGGCGAATTTTCCCAATTGAATGCAAATCTTCTACAAATTGAAAATGAATACTATTCCGTGATTCGTCCGAAGCGCAGAACACTCCCAATGGAAAAACCGACCCAAGCCCTTCGAAGCAGAGGTGTTGAATATATAGAAGTGCGATGCTTGGATCTTGATCCCTTTGAGACGATTGGAATTTCCGATTCTCAAGCAAAATTTTTGGATGTGTTTCTCACCTATTGCCTTCTATGCTCCAGCCCTTCGTTGTCGAATGAACATCCACAGTTAATTGCTGCAAACAAGGATGCAACTGTTCTAAACGGCCGCGCACCAAATCTCGTGCTTCAAAGAAACGGCAAGAAGACAACATTGGTTTCCTGGGGCACCAAGTTGATGGAAGATTTGGAAGCAGTAGCAGAAATTTTTGACAAGGTATCGACAGTCCATGGCTATCGTCAAGCAGTTCGAGAACAGACATTGAAACTGAACAATCCAGAGAGAACGCCTTCGGCGCGCATTCTCAAAGAGTTGCTGGAGCGTGATGAAGCGTTCTTTGAATTCGCCATGCGCAATGCACAGGAGTCGAAAGAAACAATCACCAGCAAAGAATTTTCACAGACGGAAGTCGAATACTACGACGATGTCGCTCGCGCTTCAATCGAGAAGCAAATGGAAATTGAAAGAGAGGATAAATTAGATTTTGAGCAGTTTCTTAAGAATTATTTCTGTCAATAATTTGCAGACCTTTTGAACTAAATTCAGTAGTCAATTAAAAACAATTCGTTGAGAATTAACTTAAGAATATAATTTTATCGTGATGTTTTATTTATATATTTTATGAATATTAAAACTCAATAAGCGCGTTTACGGTTGACAATTCCATCAATCGGTTCACCTTTTTTCATTTTCTCCATATTTTCTAGAATTACCAGGCTTGCAGTTGCAGGATCTGGTTTGCTCGCACAATGTGGTGTCACAGTGACGTTCGGTTCATCCCAGTAGGGATGCTCAGGAGGAAGGGGTTCAGTGCGAAAGACATCCAGAACTGCACCGGCAATATGCCCACTTCGTACCGCTTCCAATAAAGCATCATCATCAATAGGTTCGCCTCTTCCGCAGTTCACCAAACAGGCACCCGAAGGCAACTGGGCCAGAGTTTGTTCATTAAGAAAATTATCTGTAGCAGATGTTCTTGGCAGCAGACATACGAGTATCTCAGTTCGATTTAGAAATTCCTTGAGTTGAGACTGCCCAAAATAGGAATGCACGTTTGGAATATCTTTCCGGCTATTGCTGAATCCGATCACTGTGAAACCAAGCTGTGTCAGAGCTGCAGCGCAAGCTTCACCGAGCACACCAAGTCCCAGAATTCCTACGCAGGTATCCCACGGCGACTTGAACACTGTTTGAAACGGATGCTGCCAGACTCGAGGCTTGTACTCTGATATCTGAATGTGAAACCCTGTTACATGATGAGTGACATAAACTACGATGCCACTCGTCAATCCCGGCTCTGTCATCCTCACAATTGGCAAATGGCCAATGCTGGCATCCAACATCAGATCCTCAACGCCAGCCCACATAGAAAATATTGCTTTCAGGTTTGGATAACGGGCTAAATCACCCCGCGGAGGTTTCGCAACAATCGCAAATTCAATGTCTTCAATACGACCGACGTCTGGCCAAATGCGCAAATCCAGATTAGGTGCGTTTCGACGTAGCTCTCCCGTCCAGCGTTCTATGTTTTCTTCGGTTGTGGAAAACAGTACTGCTCCACTCATGCTCGGTGCTCGCCGTTCCTACTTCAAATTTGCAGACTACTGAATACTCAGCAATTCAATTTCAAATACGAGAGTCGCGCTCGGTGGTATCGCTGGCGGGGCGCCACGATCGCCATATGCCAGTTCCGGTGGAATCACCAATTGCCACTTGGAACCGACTGACATCAATTGCAGTGCTTCTTGCCAGCCTGGAATGATTGAGGCCAATCCAAAAGTTGTCGGTTCGTTGCGACTGTAGGAACTGTCAAATTCACTACCATCAACTAGAGTTCCGCGGTAGTGCACCGTTACTGAACTATCTAGCGTAGGTTTTGCACCGTCTCCTTTTTCCAAGACAAGGTAAAGTAACCCGCTATCTGTCGATTTGGCGTTGTCCTGCTTGGCAAACTCTTCCCGAAAATCAGCGCTCATTTGTTTTGCATTCTCTATCAATTCCATTCTCTTTCTCTCTGTTTCTTCTTGAACTGCAGCAATAACGGTTTGCAGATCCTCTTCCGACATCTTCAGATCTCGACGTAACAATATATCAGTAATTCCGAGTGCAACTGCTTCGCCCGAAAGTTGTATACCCAGTTGCTGCAATTCCTGGACAACTTGCATTCCGACTTGAATTCCCACTGCATAACTGAATTGTTCATCCAGTGTATCTAGACTAACATGCTGTGCATGTGATTTACCAGAGATGACGACAGAGTAAGGAATCAATAGAGCAAAGACTAAGGGTCGAAATCTTTTCATAGTAGGGATTACCTCATATAAGAGTTGAAACTAAATTCAAGTCATCTTGACTTCAAGTATTGCAACGGATCTCATTACCGCTAAATTGGAAACATGAAGCATTCGCACGGATAAATTGAAAATTTTTCAACTCTGATAACTTTGAACAAACATTGTTGATAATGATACTTGATTAGAGAACCCTGCAGAATTTCAATTCAAGCTGCCAATTTGAGATGAATGAATTGAATTTTGATCGATAAATTGTTGTTTTTTATGATTTTTACTTATCTATATAATTTCCCTTGTATTTCCTACATATTAGAAATGAAATTTCACTAACATAAGATTGCTGAATCAGGGGATTTGCATGCCAATTGACTCAAAATTACTGGAAATTCTCCGTTGTCCAGTAACTAAACAGCCGCTTTCCATGTTGACGAATGAGCAACTGAACATGATCAATTCCAAAATTGATGCGGGAACCGTTCACTATGCCGATGGATCAAAGGTCGAGAGCAAACTCGAAGAAGGATTGATTACCGACAACGGCACCTTGGTTTATCGGATTGATTCAGACATACCAATCATGTTGCAGGATCAAAGTATTCCAATGATCGAAGTCGAATCGTAGCGGCCTTAACTCTGACGATAATGGTCCATCAGTATTCTTGCGACTTCGGGTCGAGAAAACTCTGGCGGCAGATTCTCACCAGCCGAAAGCATTTCTCGCACCCTCGTACCAGACAGCAGAACAAAATCATCGGGTGTATGGTCGGGTGCATCTCGCATCATGACGACTTCGTTCAGCTTTCTTGACCAAGCAGTATGGTCAGCCTCAAATATCTCAATATCAAGCACACCCGCTGGCACGTCGGTCTGAAATATCGTCTGTGCATCGAATGCGCCATAGTAATCCCCGACACCGGCATGATCACGCCCCACGATCATATATGATGCACCGAAATTCTGGCGAAATATGGCGTGTAGTACCGCTTCTCGCGGTCCGGCATACAGCATGTCAAAACCATACCCTGTAATGATTGCGGTGTTTTCTGAAAAATAAAGCTCTACCATCTTCCGGATGGCATTGTCTCGAACTTTCGCAGGAATATCACCTGGCTTGAGTTTGCCAAGAAGCATGTGGATAACGACTCCGTCTGCATTGGTTCGATCAAGTGCAATCTTGCACAGCTCTTCGTGCGCCCGATGCATTGGATTTCGTGTCTGAAAGGCAACCACCTTCTGCCACCCTCTCTGTTCAATTTCAGACCTGATCTGGCCAGCAGTTCGAAACGTATTCGGAAATTCGACTTCAAAATAACTGTAGTTCAGAACTTGGATTGAACCGGCCACAATAAATTCGCCCTGATTCAGGAAAGTTTTAACGCCCGGGTGTCCACTGTCGGCAGTTCCGTATACGCGCTCAGCGATGTACTGGCGTTCCTCCAGATTCAACTCTTCAATCGACTCTACAGTTTGAATCGCCAACGGTGGATTTCCTTCAATTTCGGAATCTCTCAGTGTAATTCGATCACCAATTTTGATTCCGCCAATTTCATTGACACGATTGAGAATTGGTATCGGCCAAAAAAGACCTGAACTTGTGTGCATATTCTGTGCAATCGCAAATGCATCAGACTTGTTCATAAACCCGCTGAGCGGGGTGAAATAGCCGGCTCCAAGCATCACGGCACTAGCCGCTGACGGAGAGTCTAGAACGATTGAAAGTAAATCACCAGCTTCGCGAGACAATTCTGAATGAAGCTTGGGATCGAAAACTACAAGTGGTGTCAGCCTGGAAGACTGAAAAGGTTTGATCATAGATTATTTCAATGAGTCGGGTAGACTAAATCGTAGCAGAATCCAGAGAACTGGATGGTTGGGTGTGATCCCGACGTTTTTGAACCGCATTACTCAAAACATTCAGCAATTCTACGGTATCTGCCCATCCTAGACAAGCATCAGTAATGCTTTGACCGTACACAGGCTTCTGGCCTTCTACGATGTCCTGCCGTCCTTCGACAAGGTGACTCTCGATCATCACTCCCATGATTCGCCTGTCACCTGTCGCAACTTGATCGGCCACATTTGCTCCAACTTGTATCTGTCTAGTAAATTGTTTGGAACTGTTTGCATGACTGAAATCAATCATCACATTTGTTGTCAGCCCTCTGCCGGTGAGCAGTTCAACCGCTGCATCAACATCCTGTGCTTCATAGTTCGGCTGGTTCCCACCTCGCAGAATGATGTGACAGTCTTCATTTCCCAAGGTTTCGAAAATTGCAGTCTGGCCTTCTTTGGTAATTGACAGAAACCGATGCTGTTTTGAAGCTGCATGGGCACCATCTACTGCAATTTTCAAATTGCCATCGGTACCGTTTTTCAATCCAACCGGGCAGGAAAGACCTGAGACCAACTGCCGATGCACTTGGCTTTCTGTTGTACGCGCTCCGATTGCCCCCCAGCTCACCAAATCGGCAATATATTGCGGAGAGATGATGTCCAAAAATTCGACACCCGCCGGAACTCCCAGATTGTTAAACTCAAGCAGCAGTTGTCTCGCAAGCCTCAAGCCATTGTTCATGTCGAAAGAGCCATCAAGATTGGGGTCATTGATCAGCCCTTTCCAACCGATCGTGGTACGAGGCTTTTCAAAATAAACCCGCATGACGATGAGCAAGTCATCCGACAGATCGGACTTCACTTTGGCAAGACGTTCGGCATACTCTCTCGCTGCCTGTGCATCGTGTATCGAACATGGACCGACAATGACGACAAGTCGATCATCCTGGCCATACAGAATTCGATGAATTTCGTCTCTTGTAGTTCGAACGACGTCAATGGCTTTTGCTGATGCAGGAATTTCTGCCATGACTTGTGCTGGATAGGCAACGTCGCGAATCGAAGCAATCCGCAAGTTGTCGACTAATTGAGTCAAGTTGGTGTTCGCTTCAATCATCGTCAATCTGTTCCACAATACTTCTTCATATCCTCAAATTTACTTGCAGAATGTTACATCAAAAGCGCCAATTATAAGTTGATATTGATATACTCATTGAATATCCAAATCAATTAATTCATTGGAGTTTTATATGAAATCAACAATTTTAAAACTTGGAGCGATTGCGTGTCTAGCAATCGCTCTTCCCTTGCAGGCGAATACTTTGAGGCTTGCCTACGATGCCGATCCGGTTTCGCTAGATCTTCACGAACAATTGTCCGGTGGCACCTTGCAATTGTCTCACATGGTTTGTGATCCCTTAATCCGATGGAATCAAGACTTGGGATTCGACGCCAGAGCAGCCAGCAGTTGGGAAAGACTGAACGAGACCACTGTTCGATTTAATTTGCGACAGGGGGTTAAATTTCACTCAGGTCGGGAAATGACCGCCAAAGATGTCAAATTTACTTTTGATCGACTTAAGCAGAGCGAAGATTTCAAGGGAATATTCGTAAATTTCACTGGCGTCAATGTTGTTGACGATTACACAGTGGACATCGTAACCGATGGCCCTTATCCACTTGTGGAGCATACTGCCACCTATATATTCCCTCTTGACAGTGAATTTTATTCGGGTACCGATGAAGGCGGCAAGGACAAAGGCGAGATTGTAAAGCACGGCGACTCATTCGCTTCCTCCAATATCTCCTGTACAGGGCCATTCACAGTGACCTCCAGGGAACAGGGAGTCAAGGTCGTATTTGACCGATTTGGTGATTATTGGGATACCGATTCTCCGGGTAATGTCAGCCAGATCGTGTTCACGCCAATCAAGGAAGCTCCAACCCGGGTTGCAGCTTTGCTGGCAGGCGATATTGATTTTGCTGCACCGATTCCGCCGACGGATCTAGAGCGGATTTCCGCAACCGAAGGGGTTGACCTTGTTACGATGAGCGGGACGCGCATCATCACATTCCAGTTGAATCAGAAACGGCAACCGGCTCTTGCAGATGCTCGCGTAAGGCTGGCTATCGTGAATGCGATAAACAATGAAGGTATTGTCGAGAGAATCATGAAAAATTTTGGTACGGCCGCAGCCCAGCAGAGTCCAAAAGGTTATCTCGGCTACAACGAATCATTAAAGCCTCGATACGACCTTGAAAAAGCCAAGGCATTGATGGCTGAAGCAGGATATGCAGACGGCCTTGAGGTTACCATGATGGCACCCAACAACCGATACGTAAATGATGCCAAGATAGCGGAAGCGGTAGCTGGCATGTTGGCGAAAATAAACATTCGTGTCGATTTGACAACCATGCCAAAAGCCCAGTACTGGCCCAAGTTTGACGAACGCGCAGCGGATATCATGATGATCGGCTGGCATTCAGATACAGAAGATTCTGCGAATTTCTCTGAATTTCTTACCATGACTCCGGATGAAGAAACTGGATATGGGCAGTACAACAGCGGAAATTTCTCCAACGCCGAAGTCGACAAGCTTGTGCTGGAAAGCGCAAAGGAAACGGATTTGGCAAAACGTGCGGAAATGTTGCAGAAAGTGGAACAAATTTTGCATGATGAAGCCGCATTTGTACCGCTGCATTGGCAGGATCGAGCGTGGGGGGCTGGCTCAGGCGTGAATATTGGTGCGATCGTCAATGTTATGAATTTCCCCTATCTGGGCGATCTAGTAATGAACTGATCTGAAACGGAAACAGAGTAAAGATGGGTTCTTGGCCCATCTTTACTCTGCAATGTTTGACAATCGTTACTCAGCCTAATTCTCAAGCAATAGTTTGCAGGCCAAACATTCCCGTTTGCGGCGGTTTTACAGAAACTGCACCCAAATACACACTCAGGTAATGGGGTAATGGGCTTCGTAATGATTATTGTGCGACAGTCTTCTTGCTCTCAATTTTTAACCAGTAACTCATGTTTGCCTTTCTAGTTCGCAGACTCGGCCAGTCCATCATCGTGATGCTGGTAATCAGCCTGTTGAGCTTTTCCATTCAAGACGAACTCGGCGATCCGCTTCGAGAACTTGTAGGACAATCCGTCTCGGAAGAAATCAGAAACGAACTGAGAGAGGAAATGGGTTTGAATGATCCGTTTCTCGTGCAATACTGGCGTTTTCTGAAAAAAGCTGTGCAGGGAGACTTAGGCACATCTTATTTTTTCAAACGCCCTGCATTAGATGTCATCATGGACAAACTGCCTGCAACAATCGACCTGGTAATCGCAGCAACCGTTTGGATACTGTTATTCTCACTACCTGTAGGCATGTTTGCTGCAATACGTCCAAATCACTGGCTGACCAAGCTAGCCATGGGATTGAGCATTGTCGGTATATCCATACCTGTTTTTCTGACAGCCATTTTTCTGATCCATCTGTTTGCCGTTCAACTTGGATGGTTTCCTTCCTATGGACGTGGTGATACCGTTGTGCTTTTCGGAAGATGGGAAACAAGTCTCCTTACATGGGACGGACTGACGCACTTGCTGTTACCGAGCATTTCACTTGCATCCGTTATTTTGCCTCTTTTTGTTCGCATGATCCGTTCCGAGATGATGGAAGTACTAGAAACGGAATACGTAAAGTTTGCCTGGGCAAAAGGTCTGTCAAAAAAACGGATTTGGATTGTTCATGCATTCAAAAATACCCTTTTGCCGGTGATTACCGTAGGAGGCGTCCAGATCGGTATCATGGTTGCCTACACCATTCTGACTGAAACTGTTTTTCAGTGGCCAGGCATGGGATTCATGTTTCTGGAAGCAATCAACCGCGTGGATACGCCGCTGATCGTAGCCTATCTTATTATCGTTGGATTAATATTCGTCATCACAAATACGATCGTGGACATCATCTACGGGCTGGTAAATCCCATGGTCAAACTAACCGGGCGATAAGGAATACACGTCAATGGCCAGTCAGACCTTATCAGTTCGTACTAACGCGTGGCAGCGATTTCGTAATTCCCTGCTGTACCATAGCTTTACGCATAATCGCACTGCCATGGTGAGTGCAACAGTGATTTTGGTTTATATCCTGCTGTCTGTACTCGCTCCTGCAATCGCACCCTATGATCCGTGGGATCAGACTCAGTTTGACATCATGGATTCGGAACTTCCGCCAGTCGGAAGCCTCGGTGCCGATGACCGTTTCTTTTTAGGCACGGATGCAATGGGTAGAGACATGCTGAGCACCATTCTCTACGGAACAGGAATATCCATATTAATCGGCATATTCGCCACTTGTCTACAGGCAGTCATGGGAGTATCCATCGGTCTCGTTGCTGGATACTTTGGCGGACGGCTTGACAGTTTTCTGATGCGGGTGGCGGATATTCAGCTATCGTTCACAACGCTGATGGTAGCGATCGTGGTACTTGCAATTTTTCAAGCTACAGTCGGGTTGCGCTTCTATGAAAACTTCGCAATCATTGCCATAATTCTGGTGATTGGCATAGCCGAGTGGCCGCAGTACGCAAGAACTGTTCGGGCATGCGTGCTAGCGGCAAAGAAACAGGAATATGTAGATGCAGCGCGCGTTGTCGGGCTGCCACCCCTGACAATCATTTATCGTCACATCTTGCCGAATACGTTCTCTCCCCTTCTGGTGATATCCACGGTTCAGGTTGCCAATGCAATCATTACCGAAGCTGCATTGTCGTTTCTCGGCCTTGGAATGCCGATCACTAAACCTTCTCTTGGCTCGCTGATTAAAAATGGATTTGAGTTCATATTCAGTGGCTCCTGGTGGATTACTGCTTTTCCGGCAATCGTGCTAGTCGTTCTAATTCTGGCGATCAACCTTCTTGGTGACTGGCTGCGAGATGTGTTGAATCCGAAGCTCTATGACAAGTGAGTGATTTATGGTGCTGTTGAGTGTAAACAACCTTGAAGTCGCTTTCCCGCTGAGAACTGGCACCGTAACCGCGATTCGCGATGTCAGTTTTGAATTGAATCAAGGCGAGCGGCTGGGAATCGTAGGAGAGAGTGGCGCTGGAAAATCTGTATCTGCATTCGCCATTCTGAGCTTGATCAGTAAACCAGGTTACATGTCTGCTGGGAAAATTTACTTTGACGGCATCTGTCTTTCCGACCTGAGCGAATCTGAGATGCAACAAATTCGGGGAAATCGCATCAGCATGATTTTTCAAGACCCGATGATGACTTTGAATCCAGTACTGACCATCGGCACTCAGATGGAGGAGACAATTCTCGCGCATCGCAAAACGAAGCGAGCTGACGCGCGTGCCATTGCGGTGGAGAAATTGAGAGCAGTTCAAATCCCCTCCGCAGATACTCGACTGAAACAATACCCGCATGAGTTGTCTGGCGGAATGCGGCAACGTGTGGTAATCGCGATCGCACTATTGACTGATCCTCAATTGATCATTGCCGACGAACCCACAACCGCACTGGATGTAACTATACAAGCGGAAATTCTGGATCTCCTGCTGCACCTGTGCAATGAATTCAATGTGGGCCTGATTCTTATCACACACGATCTTGGCGTTGTTTCACAAGTAACTCAGCGAATGTTGGTCATGTATGCGGGAAGAGTGATCGAACAGGGAAAAACTTCAAGCATCGTAGAAAACCCTAAACATCCTTATACGCAAGGACTGATCGCAGCATTGCCAGAGATGGCTACACCCGGCGAAAAGTTGAATCAAATTCCAGGGGTAATGCCGACTCTTCAAGACATTCCATCTGGATGCCCATTTCACAATCGTTGTAAATTTGTACAACAGATTTGCCGTACGACGCTGCCGGAATTGAAAGCCCGTGACAGTCGATCAGTTGCCTGTCACTTCCCGTTAGATTCGACGTGACAGAGCAAATCCAAAACTCTGAAAATGGAGTGCTTGTCAGTACCAACAATCTGTACAAACACTTCAATGTCTCCGGCGGGCTGCTGGACCAGATTACATTCAAGGATGGCAGGCCGAGTAGACAAATCGAGTACGTAAAAGCACTGAATGGAATTGATCTAACTGTCCAACACGGAGAAGTGCTTTGCCTGGTTGGAGAGAGCGGTTGCGGCAAAACAACTGTCGGTCGAACGATCATGGGACTGTTGTCGCCATCAAGCGGTTCCATAACGTATCAAGGAAAGAGAATCGATAATTTGTCGAGACGCCAGATTTTGCCCTATCGACAGAAAATGCAGATGATTTTTCAAAATTCCTACGCATCTTTGAATCCACGCAAGACAGTTGCGGCGACACTGCTAGAGCCAATTCGATTTCATAAACCAGAACTCTCTAACAATCAGCACAAGGAGAAGGTCAAGGAGGTTATGGAGTCGGTAGGGGTTGATGTTGGCTGGGGGGCGAGATTTCCACATGAGTTCTCCGGCGGGCAACGTCAGCGCATCAGCATTGCTCGTGCCCTCATGGTTGATCCTGAATTTATTGTTGCGGATGAACCTATTTCTGCCCTGGACGTGTCCATTCAGGCACAGGTGCTAAATTTGCTGAGTGATGCTCGGGAGCAACGTGGGCTGACTTATCTTTTTATTACTCACGATCTATCTGTTGTAGAACATTTTGGCAATCGTGTCGCTGTCATGTACCTTGGAAAAATTTGTGAACTGGGCGCAACGCAACAAATATTCTCGACACCTCAGCACCCATATACTCAAGCACTTTTGAGTGCTATACCAAAACTCGGAAAAGTAAATTATTCGCATAAAAAATTGAAAGGCGAGGTTCCAACTGCCATAAATTTACCTAGCGGGTGCGTATTTCACAACCGCTGTCTTCATGCAAGAGACAAATGCAAATCGATTGTGCCAGAACTGCAAGAGACTCCATCTGGCGTGCAAATTGCCTGTCACGGAGTTGCAGAAAACTGGTTTTGATTAGGCTGGAATCAGGCTACTGAGTTGGAATCTTTCCCTTGCTTCATAACTCTTCTAGCTGAATAACCCTACATATTTTACGTTTGCAACAAGAGTTCGCGCAATTTCGTGAACTGTATGTCGGTTCTGCATTAAACTGAACGGCTCATGGATAGTTGATTTTCAGAGGCTGGTAATTATCATGACTAAGAATCTGTTGTTATTGATTATTGGACTTGCCTCTGTTTATGTCGTCATTTCAGCATTTCTTTTTATTTACCAGAAGCATCTAATCCACGTTCCGTTCACCGAATGGACAGGCACGCCGAAAGACAAAGGACTCACCTATGAAGACGTGGTTCTGACGAACAGCAAAGATCATGCAGAACTTCATGGCTGGTTTATCCCTCATCAGCAGTCAAAATACACGTTCATGCTATTCAGCGGTAATGCTGGAAACATGTCTTATATGCTCGATACTTTTAAGATGTTTCACGAACTAGGATATTCGATATTCATCTATGACTACCGCGGCTATGGCAAAAGCCGAGGTAAACTGACGGAAAGTGCAATGTATAGTGATGCAAACCTTGCGTGGACATACCTGACTGAAACTAGGAATATTCCTGCAGAACAGATCATAGTTTTTGGACGATCGATGGGAGCTGCGATGGCGACCTGGTTGGCCACTGCCCACAAGCCTGCTGCACTGATCATGGAATCAAGCTTCACATCGCTTGTAGACATGGGGAGAATCTACTACAAATGGCTGCCAACAAAATACCTGCTAAGGTGGCAGTATGACAACCTGTCAAGAATATCCACAATTCAGAGTCCGACGTTGTTCATACACAGTCCGGATGATGAACTGATTCCTTATTTACACAGTGAAAGACTGTTTGAAGCAGCCACTGCACGAAAGGAATTCCTTACAATTTCAGGTGACCATATGGAAGGTTTTGTGGAGAGCGGTGATGTTTACATCAGCGGCATAAGCGATTTCATCAACCGACTAGATCAATAATATTTGTGACTTCGACTGCCTCTATAGGTGTTCGCCGCCGTTGATATGAATTTCAGAGCCAGTAACGTAACTCGAATTGTCAGCACATAGAAAATAGATTGTTTGAGCAACCTCATCCGGTGTTCCTAATCGATGCAACGGGATCGATTCTACGAGATTGCTTGTACCAGGCGAAAGAATGGGGGTGTCAATTTCACCTGGCGCGATTGCGTTTACTCGAATGCCATACGAACCAAAGTCTGCCGCCATCTCCCGCGTCAATGCAGCTAGTGCAGCTTTTGATGTCGCATACGCTGTGCCTGCGAACGGATGTACACGACTACCGGCAATGGATGTCACATTCACTATTGAGCCCTGCCCCTCCTTCAATTCTTGCATCAGCCCTCTGGCCAATACAATCGGAGCAAAGAAATTGACTTCGAATACAAGACGCCAAGTTGCCATTCCAGTATCTGCCGGACCGAGTCGTTTTCCATGTTCATCTTTGGGGGATATCCCTGCGTTGTTGACCAACGCATGCAATGCTCCACCGGCAAGTCTCTTTTTTAATTCAGCGAGTCCAATTGAGCGATGGTCCGGGTCACCGAGATCAATTTGAATGTGATCTTCCGGTCCAGCCTGCCAAGGACACTCATTCGAAAAAGCTCGCCTGGAACAGGTAATTACACGCCAGCCGTGTTCTTCAAACAATTTTGCAGTCGCGTGTCCGATACCTTGACTGGCACCCGTCAATACGAGCGTCTTCTGTTCGTCTCCACTGACAGCCTTAGGTTTCTTTGGCTGAATGGTTTGGCCAGTAACTGGGCATTTTTCAATCGAAGTCTGTTCGACACTTGCCATATTTGAATACCGTCGTATGCCTAATCGTCTTCTGGATGGTTAAATTCAGCACTGAGTTTTCTTTGAAGTTCCATGGGTGCAGGTTCATAGGAACTGAACTCCATTATAAATGACCCTTCACCACCAGTAATAGCATTCAATCTCGACTGAAAATCCGACATTTCAGCCACCGGAGCTGAACCTGAAATACGTAACGAACCGGAAGCCAGAGAATCTGTGTCACTGATTCTGCCGCGCCGGGAGGATAGTTCTCCTGCAATATCACCCATGTTCGCACTTGGAGTAGTGATTGAGACATCTGCGATAGGCTCCAGAATGATCGGACCGGCTTTTGATACAGCATCAATGAATGCCTTCTTGCCGGCCATAACGAAAGCAACTTCCTTGGAATCGACAGAATGATATTTTCCATCATGAACAACCACCCTGATGTCCATAATCGGAAATCCAGCAAACGCTCCAGTATCAAGCACCTGTTTGACGCCTTTTTCTACAGCAGGAATGAACTGTGATGGAATGACTCCACCGACAACATTGTCGACAAATTCAAACCCTTGCCCCCTAGCAGCTGGTTCAACTCGCAGAAATACCTCTCCGAACTGCCCCGCTCCACCAGTCTGTTTTTTGTGCCTGCAATGTCCTTCCGAGATTTTGGTTACTGTTTCTTTGTACGGTACAGTCGGTACCGAAGTGGATACCTCTACGTTGTAAACTTCATTCAACCGTTCAAGAGCAATACGAAGGTGCAAATCTCCCAATCCTCTCAGAATTGTCTCATTGGCTGCGGGATTTCGATCCAAATTGAGGCAGGGGTCCTCAGCCACAATCTTGTGCAAAGCTTCAGATACCTTCTGTTCATCGCCACGACTCGCCGGAGCGATGGCCAGGCCCACCATAGGACTTGGAAATCGAACTGAATCTAGCTGAATAGGCGAATCGGTACTGGTCGCAACGAGAAAGTTGTTATGCTCAATTTCGTCAATTTTCGCGATACCTCGTATATCTCCCGGAATCCCTCCCGCGACATCCTCATGCTGCTTGCCTTGAAGTTGATACAGGTTGCTCAGACGAACCGGCTTCCGAGCGTCATCAACGTAAACCGGCGCATCCTTTTGAATGCTTCCCTGATAGATTCGAAAAACACTCAGCTTTCCGACAAATGGATCAAAGGCGATCTTGAAAACATGAGCGATGAGTTCCTTATCAGGATCCGGTTCAACATCAACGGGCTGCGATTCACCTGCCAGTTCTTGCATAAATGTTGGTACATTACCTTCTTTTGGATTTGGCAGCAAATTGGTAATCAGAGTGAGCAGTTCCGAAATTCCGATTGATGACTCAGCGGAGGTGAAACAGACCGGAATCAGGTGCCCTTCCCGCATTGCCTGTTTGAACACATTTGCAACCTGATCGTCAGGTAATTCACCGGTTTCAAGGTATTCTTCCATCAACTCTTCATCAACTTCGACAATCTGATCTGCTATTGAAGTGTGTGCATCTTCCAAAGATGAAAAATCTGCTTCCCCACCGCAATCAAAGAGACATCCAACAACGGCCTTTCCACCGTCAGCAGGAAGATTTATCGCTAGGCATTCGTTGCCGAATTCCTCTTGAATTTCGTTATATGTGGATTCCAGATCGACGCCTTCGAAGTCGATCTTGTTGATCACAATCGCTACACAGGTATTCGATTCTTTAGCCCAATCCATAAATCTTCGCGTCATCGTTTCGATTCCGCTCTGGGCATTGACTACGATTACTGCGGTTTCTACGGCATTTATCGTTGCCAATGCAGGACCGAGGAAATCGGAATACCCTGGTGTATCGATTAAATTGATGTGCGCTTCGCTGTGATCAAACGATATTATTGATGCTGCAAGCGAGCGCTGATGCTGCTTCTCGAGAACATCCTGATCGCTGACTGTATTCTTTCGCGCTATTTCACCTTTTATTGGTATGACCCCTGCTTCATGCAGCAAAGCCTCAGTTAAAGTTGTTTTTCCAGCTCCAGCTTGTCCCAATAGCGCTAGGTTCCGAATATCATCAGTGGTGTACGGCATTAATTCCTCCAGGATTTCTATTGAAAATGAACCGTTTTCTCATTTAACTCACCTTATACGAGAAAGAGCGAATTTGTCGATTATAGGGTAAGGCGATTCCAGTTCGATTTCGTTAGTGTTTTCATCTGGATTGCTTCGATCAATCACGATAAATTCCTGTTCATCATCTAACGCAAGCAAAAAGTGGTGCCAAACACCTCGCTTGTAGTTGACACCTTGCTTGCCGTTCGTTACGAATAATCGCAGGTCGTTAACGTTAAATTCCTTTGAACGCTTGGCTACAGCGATCAAAGTTTTTCCATCTCCTATTGGAATGAACGCTTGACTGGCGCATGGATGCTGTTCCATTCGAGTGATGGAAAATGGTAATTCAATTGGTCGAGACTTGAAGATACTCAAAGCGGGAGTTCCACCTTCTACAAGATCAAGCGATGCGAGATTTTCATAACGATCAGCATAACCTTGATTGATTTTTCTGAAACTTCGATTTTCAATCTCAATTACATCTCCATACGGTTGAAAACTTTCTTGAGTCAACGGCTCTGGAACCAACGAAATCAAATGGGGGTCGGAAATCGTGCCAAAAATTCTCAATCGGCTTACTCCACCATCTGGATATATCTCTAACTTAACATGAGATACAGCTCCAATATGATTGATTTCATTTGTAAATGTGTGATTAGTATCGGCTTGAGTAGTAGCTTTGTTCAACAGAGTACGCCATGACGTGTTGCTGTCAGTCAAATGTTCAATCTGGGCGCCTGGAGCGAAAATTCCCCGTACTGCACACATCGCCGGGTAATTGCCTTTGAAATGTAATGTGTCGACTTCAATTTTCTTGACCAGCCCCGGATGGCCGAGTTGAACCACCACCCAATCGTGACCTTCACCCCTGCGGCGTCCGGTTTCCCAGCCGTCTCCCATGTTGTCCGCCTTGTCAGGGTTCAGAAGGTTCCACATACTGCCGAAATGCATATCGCTGCAAGCGACTGCTATGCCACCGTTTCTAACTGCCGCGAGATCGACTAGTTCCTGCTTTTTGACATTCCTCCAATCTCCGTGCACTGCTCCATAAACACGTAGCCGCGCTACGCCTCCGTCAGGATAAATGTTCAATCTCAAGTAACTCCAATTTTCGGTGGAAGTGACGTCGAACACATTGTGTGCATCCCCCTGAAGGGAAGATTTAGGAATAAGTTCCTGCCAGACAGTAGAGTCATCCGGATCGGATTGAGTGTCACAAGCTTCTATCATCGCTTGTTCGGGATAATTACCAGTAAAGTGGGAAGTATCGATGTCTACTCCATGAATTTTTCCACGACAGATTTTAATAACGCAATAGTCATGCCCTGGACTCCTTCGGCGACGCGATTCCCATCCATCCATCCATTTCCCGCGATCGGTGAACTCGTCCACAATGAAAACCGGAGGTTGCGGCTTGAGCAACCCTTCTTTTTCAGCGAAGAAATCGTCTGTTGCAAAGAGTACTTCAGCACCGAGTCTTGGTTGAGCTAGATTGACATAGCGCTCAAGGTCTTGTAAATCGGTCATTTTTATCTTTCAGAAAGTTCTGTTTTAAGAAAATTTTCAATCCAATGATTGGCAATATCGATTCTGCGACACAGCCACACATCATCAAATGAAGTTACATATTCAAGGAAACGGGCAACACTTGCCGCTCTCCCGGGTCGCCCTGCCAGCCTGCAATGCAAACCGACCGACATCAATTTTGGAATTTCTTTCCCTTCTGAATACAGAAGATCAAAAGTATCTTTCAAATAGGAAAAAAACTGATCACCTGTATTGAATCCTTGGGGAGTCGCAAATCGCATATCGTTGACATCCAGAGTATAGGGAATTACGAGATGCGGGGTACCATGTTGATGATCCCAGAATGGCAAATCGTCACTGTAATCGTCAGCGTCATATAGAAACCCTCCTTCTTCTACAACCAGGCGGCGAGTGTTCGGACTGGTTCGTCCCGTGTACCACCCAAGTGGGCGTCGCCCTGTAACATTTTCAATTGCTGCAATGGCTAAGCCAATATGTTCGCGCTCCTGATCTTCATTTACATATTGGTAGTCAATCCATCTATATCCATGGCTGCAGATTTCATGTCCGGCATCTACCATCGCTTCAATTACTGTCGGATTACGTTCGACAGCCATCCCAACCGCAAATATCGTCACAGGAACCTGATACTCTTTGAATATTCTCAACAGCCTCCATACACCGACTCTGGAGCCATATTCATATAAGGATTCCATGCTCATGTGACGAACACCCTTTCTAGCATCCGCTCCCACAATTTCGGATAGAAATGCCTCCGACGCAGGGTCACCATGCAGGATGCAGTTCTCGGCGCCCTCTTCATAGTTCAACACAATCTGCACGGCAATGCGTGAATTGTTTGGCCAGCGAGGGTGTGGCGACTGCTGCCCATAGCCGGCAAGATTTCGAGGATACTGATAATCCATGGAGTTGGGGAACCACTAGTGTGATGGACAACCCGTTTATTCTAATGTTTTCAGAACCAACTGTTGTTCAAACGACAAAGAAAATTAGTAATATTTAATGTTTTATATATTTAAGTTTGCATATCTAGTTCATTTCCATTATATTGCGCTGATCTACCGCACCGACAAATCCCGGTTCGTGACGTCGGCGCAAAATTTTTCCGAATTTCAACATCTACATTTACTTTCTTGACATGCCCGTTTCCCTTAAAAATAGAGGATTGTCAAAATAACTGACGAGTGAGAAATTACTCTCAATCTCTTGATTTCTGTAATCATTTGAATTTTCGAGTTTAACGCCAAAAGATTTGAAACTACATCATCAAGTCAAAATCGGTTATCAGAGAAGCTTGTTTTCCTGACATTCATTAACCTGCTTAATCTGGTGTCTATCCTACTATTAGAAACCACAGACCAATATCTATCGTTTGTCAACTATTCTTGTTAATCCTCTATAAATTAGCGAGCATAGCGGTTAAATGAAAATTGAAAACGTTGGAAAAAACTCAGAAATTAGTGTTCTTTCTGAAATACAAAGGGTGTACCGTTATTTTCAGGATTGCTGTACCGATTTTTCCAAAATGCACAGTAAATTAGAATCTTACAAATTCATGATTAGGCTCTAGGCGAAACCTCTCGCTTTTTCTCGCTACCCAACTCGAATTCTCGCGAACGGTTCCTTTTTCACCGCCTCGTCAGGGGCTGGCAATACGTTCGTCGCCAACGTCTGCAGAATGACGATTGATAGTCGTCGAATGTTGATTTTGTTTGAATAGGTAGGCTATTACGGTCTTTCAGCGCCGCGCTGAAACGCCACCATCCACGTAGATCACTTGACCAGTGATGAAATTGGCCGCAGGTGAGGCAAGAAACACAGCCGTTCCTGCCACGTCCTTGGGTTCGGGAATGCGGCCTATAGGAATGCTGTTCGTCAGTTCCGCTCGTGTCTCCGGGTTTTCAAGCATTTTTTTGATCATGTCGGTTGCCACATACGTCGGTCCCACACCGTTCACTTGAATGTTGTGCGGCGCCAATTCCAACGCATGCTGGCGCACCAGCATGATCAACGCGCCTTTGGTTGCACAATAGGCGGAATATCCCTTGCCGAAGAATCCTCGGTGCGCGCTTACCGATAACATGTGGATTTGTTTGCCGCCGCGTTTCGCCGCGATTTGGTGGCGTGAGGCGGCCTGGCTGAGAAACATCGAGGACTTCAGATTGGCGTTGTAAACTTGATCAAAGGCGAGCTCGGTCACGTCGAGAAGTGTTTGCTCGATATTGATGCCGACACAATTGACTAGAATATCGATCCCACCAAGTTGATCTGCCGCTTTATCGACACCTTGGTTGATATCAGTCACCTTTGTGGCGTCCATCTCCACGCTGAAAGCACCAGCTCCGAACACAGCGAGTTTCTCGGAGAAAGCCACGGCTTTCCCACCATCTCGCCCCGCTACGGCAACACGGGCGCCACGAGAAGCGAGACCGTATGAAATGGCGCTACCTAGTCCACCGTATCCACCGACCACTAGAGCCGTTTTGTTGTCGAGATCGAACATGGCATTCATTTCCGGTTGTCTTTGCGTATCCATGGGTTTGATTGCGTGCCGATTCGCGATACATTAGTCAAGGTGAAGACCGCCGTTGATATCGACAATCTCGCCAGTAATAAAGCCAGCAAGCGGTGATGCCAGAAACCGGATTAGGTGAGCCACTTCTTTGGCTTCACAGAATCGTCCCACGGGGATTTCGGCCAGCAGCTTTCTACGTTGATCTGCGGTAAGTTGTTCAGTAACCATAGGGGATTTGATGTAGGCTGGTGCGACACCGTTGACGGTTACTCCAAAACCCGCCACTTCACGAGCCAATGAGAATGTCAGTGTTCCCATACCACCCTTCGATGTCGTGTAAGCAGTTCCTGCCGTCAAGCCTCCCGTTTTTGCCGCGAGCGAGCAGACATTGATGATGCGCCCCCATCCCTTTGCTTTCATCCCCGGTAAACAGGCGCGGCTGAGGTAAAAAGCGCCGTCTAAGTTGACGCTCATGATTCGCCGCCATTCCTCGGGCGAGGTTTCGACGGCCTTGTTGTTGGAGAGAATGCCAGCGTTGTTTACCAAGACATCGACTCCATCGTGGTTTTTAACGATTCTCTTACAAGCCGCATTCACCATGTCGGGGTCGCTGACGTCCAATACGAGCGACACGGCCGTTTCGCCGATTTGCGAAGCCAACTCTGGCAGGCGATCGGCTTCGATGTCGGCCAACACGACGGTCATACCCTCAGCCGCCAGTGCTTCAGCGGTAGCAAACCCAAGCACGCCGCTGGCCCCGGTTACGAGAGCGGTCTTCCCTTGCAGTGAATCCATGCTCTTCCTCGCTCAAGCCGCAGTCAATGCGAGTTTCCCTAAATAATCGCGTACCACGTGATGGTCCAAAAGAGTCGTGAAATTCGACGATAGAGTCAATTTACCGTTCTGTACGAAGATATAGCGTTCACAAATGTCCTGCATAATTTCCAAGTGGAACGGTTCGGTGGGATGTAGGCAGAGAAAAACGACCCTCCCGTCAGCACGAAGTTTGGCGAAGAATTCCAGCATAAATCCGATATAACCATCTTGAGCGTTGAACTGAGGTTCGTCGAACAAGTGTACCATAGGGTAATCGCTGTCCGCGCTTTTCATCACGAACGCTGGTTTGGTTCGTTTGAAATGTCGAACCTGATAGGACTGATGGTAGTGGATGGCGAGCCGGTCGCGCTCACGGTATTTTACGTTGTGGATGTTGCGCCCCATGCAAAGAACCTTTCCGGATGTCGGTTTGTTGGAGCCCGTGATGAGTTCGAACAAGGTCGTCTTTCCGGACCCGTTTGGCCCCATCACGCCGACGACGGCCGGTTCCGCTACACTGACGGTTGCCTCCAGACGAAAGGTCTCCTTTCTGGTGACTACTCCCCGAGTATAGGTCTTGACTAGATTGCGCACTTCCAAAATCGATGTTGCCATGCACTATATCCCCAGCATTCGTTCGCGTAACTCTGGGTAATCCAGCATTTCTCTGGCTCGCCCTTCGTGAACGATACGTCCACGGTCCATAACGTAGACCCGGTCGCTCACGTCAAGCGCACTAAGCGCATTTTGCTCGACCACTAATACGGAGACGCCTTCGTCTTTCAGGCGAGTGATCGTTTTCATGACGTCCTGCACGACTTTGGGCGCCAAACCCTGACTAGGTTCATCGAACAGTACCAGGCCCGGAGAACCGATCAGCGCCCGTGAAATTGCCACCATCTGCATCTCTCCACCGGATAGGTTTTCACACTCTCGCCCCATAAGGTATTCCAATGCCGAGAATATCTCGTAAATTTCCTGTAACTCCCATTGACGGAAGCGGGTTTTCTTGCGCGCGATCGTAAGGTTTCGTTCGACGGTGAGGGTCGGGAAAATACGCCGGTCGTCCGGCACCCAACCGACCCCAGCGCTAGCGATTTTGTGTGTCGGCTGGTCGGTTATGTCTTGGCTGTCGAACCGGATGCGCCCCTTGGCCGCTGGCGTGAGTCCTAGAATTGAACGGATTGTGGTGGTCTTGCCAGCGCCGTTCGGACCAAGCAGACTGACGACTTCGCCAGCTCTGACTTCCAAGGAAACATCGAACAGAGCCTGTGTTTCGCCGTAAAAGGAGTCAATGCCCTGAATTTCCAATATCACTGCAGCATCCCCAGATTCGAGGCTTGTACCCACTTATTGGCTCTGAGTTCGTCAGGAGATCCTTGGGTGATGACTTGGCCCCAGTGAATGACTGAAATCCTATCGGCGAGTTCGAACAGAAAACGCATATCGTGTTCAATAATTACGATCGTGTAGAGTTCTTTCAGGGATTCTACGAGTTTCGCCAGCTTTACCGTGGCTTCGCTCCCCATGCCGGCGGTGGGTTCGTCAAGGAACAATAGTTTAGGGTCAGCGGCAAGTGCCACACCAATTTCCAAGGCCCGGCGGTTGCCATAAGAAAGGCTCTTTGCCTCCTCGCGTTCGAACCCTTTTAGACCAACCCGTGCTAGAACAGCTTCCGCTCGGTCCGCAGCGCCGCTATCCCCGGCCAAGTTGCGAGTTGTGTTGAAGCCGGCATCGCGAACCTCAGGAAGGGCAACAAGGATGTTTTCGAGGACTGTATAGTCGTTGAATAAATTTATGATCTGGAATGATCGCGAGATGCCCTTGCGGGCGATTTTCCGCGGCGACAGGCCCGTTATGTCGTGACCGTCGAAAACCACGCGGCCACGATCCGGTTTGTAACGACCGGTCAGGACGTTGAAACAGGTAGTTTTACCGGCGCCGTTAGGCCCCATAATTCCCGACAACTTGCCCGCTTCAAAGCTCAGGTTAATCTCTTCCAAGACGACTTGATCGCCGAAACGCTTGTGAATCGATTGTGCTTCGAAGAACGCCATCGCCTATCTCCTCGCCAACATTACGAGATTGTTGGAGGCCGTCGCGCCAATCTTTTACTCGCCGCCTTTGATACGGCTTGTGTCCAATCCTGCCAGATGCCGGCGGCGCCTTCCGGTTTGAACAACACCATCGCCATAAAAATGAGCCCATACCAAAGTAGCCAAGTTTCGGTCAGTGATCCGAGGAGATCGCGGGCCAAAAAGAATATCACGACGCCAACCACCGGCCCCCAGAAGCTGACAAACCCACCACCTACCAGCGTCATCATGACGACAAACCCTGACGCGTGCAGGCTCATGACATCCGGGTAAGCGCTTTCTTGAGCCATGGCGAATAAACCGCCAGCCAACCCCGCGATGCCAGCGGAAGTAGTGAACACGAGCCACTTGTAGAGCCAGACGTTGTAGCCGACGAACCTAGCCCGCATCTCATTTTGCTTGATGGCTTGGATGACTTTGCCGAAGGGCGAGTGAACCAGTCGCCAGAGTACGACGACGACCGCGGCGAAGATGCAGAGCACCAGATAGTACAGCGCAGTGTTGGTCTTGAGGGCGAACTCCGCAAGCCCTAGTTCCACAGCTGGGCGCGGAATGTTCAGAAGCCCGTCTTCGCCACCTGTCACAGTGTGCCATTTTATAGAGATGAACCAGAAAATTTGGCCGAAAGCGATAGTCAGAAGCGCGAAATAGATTCCTCGACGGTGCGAAACAAAAACCGCGACTAAAGCGCCTCCGATGGCGCCAAGAAAGATCGCTGCGACAAGTCCAAACCAAAGGTTCTGCATAACGTTCAGTTGGAAAAGGCCGAAACCGTAGGCACCAAGACCAAAATAAGCACCATGCCCGAAAGACGGTAGTCCCGTGTAACCGAGCAACAGGTTGAAGCCCATTGCAAATATCATCCAGATCACGATCTCGACACCTAAGTAAGTGTAGAAACCAACCGGGCCGATCCATTGCGGCAAGGTCACCAAGATGATCAAGACCACGATCATCGGCCAGCTGACTACAGTACCGGAACCGGTTAAACCCATGAGCTTTATGCTTCGAGAACGCTTTTCTTGCCGAACAGGCCGCGGGCTCGAAAAGTTACTACCGCGATCAGTAGTAGATACATGGACATGAGTGACCATTCGGACGCATAGGCGCCGGTAATGCCAACTGTCAAACCTACGAGCAGGCTCGCGATGACGGCGCCCCAAAAACTGCCGATTCCACCTAGGACGATGATCAGGAAGGCTGGCACGACGACATCGACACCGACATGCGGCCGAAGCCCCCAGATAGGCGTCAGCACAATGCCAGCGATGGCTGCAAGCGAGGCACCGAAACCGAATACGAACAGCCGTAGTAAGGTCAGATTGACGCCTAACGCGCGTACCATTTCGCTGTCGTGGGCGCCAGCTTTGATGATGGCGCCGTACGGAGTCTTCTGGAGGAACAGCCAAACCGAAAAGATCACCGCTGTGGCGAAGCCGGCGGCGAAGAAACGATACTTCGAATAGATCATGCCGCCGAACAGGAAAGCACCGCCGATGGCGTCAGGTGTCGGCATGATTTGTTCTCCCGACCCCCAGATAATACGAATCAGCTCTTCAATGACAAGCGCCACACCGAAAGTTAGCAACAAACCGTAGAGGGGATCCTTGCCATAGGTACGCCGCATGCAGATTTCCATCCCGAAACCGACGATAGCGATGAGAGCAGGCGCAAAGGCAAGTCCGACGATGTACCGGGCGGTTAGCGGCAATTCCATATACCACGCGCCCATCGCCCCGAACCAAGCCAGATCCGGATTGATGATGGTCATGGCCGCATATGCACCCAACGCGAACAACGATCCGTGCGCCAAATTGATGAGTTCCATGACTCCGACAATCAACATGAAACCGATTGCGATCAAGGCAAACAGCAGTCCGAGCGACAGGCCATTCACCAGATGCGGAAGCAAATTGTTGATCAGTTCCATGGTTCCAACCAGCGCTGTCCACCAAGTTTCGCGCTTGTGAGATTATAGAGTAAGTTTCCCGCCGGCTTTCAGCGAAGCTATCCGCCGGCGGGAACTGGAGATCAAGCGTCAAAGGTCGGCGTGTCCTCGTAGGACTCCAATTGTCCCTCTTCTTCTGCTTTCATATCCGCAACATCCGCCGGCGTTGACTGACTTACAACACTGAACACATCGTTTGGGTCTTCGGTGCCTGCGTTGGCGGTGGCCAGGTAAATAGTCTGCTGCATTTGGTGAGTCTTTGGATTGATCCACGCGTCATGATGCTGCAAGCGGTCTTCGGCCGAAACTCTGAGGCCTTCAAGCTGCTTGATGATCATAATATTGTTCGTCGATCCAGCGACCTCGATCGCATCCAACAGGGACTTTGTGGCCATATAGCCGTTGTAAAAGACGTTGCCCGGCACTTTCATCCTGGTTTCTGGATAGGCTGCCTGGTAACGTGCCACGAACTCGGCGACGCCGGGCAAGTCTAGCTTGTAGTACCACGTTGTGCCAAATACACCAAATAGATTCTCAATCGGCAAGCCGTAAATATCGGGCCAGTCCTGCTGATTGTTTATCCAAGCCATTTTTGAGCCAAGCCCCAATTGAGCGACTTGCTGGCGCATGGCTTTTTGGTCATCGCCTCCAACGGCAGCGGCGACAACTTCGGGGGCTGCCTGCTGAACCTTCAATAGAAAAGACGAAAAATCACGAGTTCCCTGCGGCACCATAATCTCGTCGATGATCTCTCCGCCGAATTGATCGACTAGGCTCCGAGTTGCATTCGAGGTGTTGTGTCCCCAGACGTAGTCGTTGGTCAATAACAGCCATTTCGTGCCGTAGGCGTTGATTGCGTTCTTTACGGCGGCTTGCGCGAAATTTCGACCGTTGCCGTCCCACACGAATTTCACCCGGTGCTTGTTTTTACCGCTTTCCGTTGGTGATGATGAGTTGGTGTTAAGATAGATGCAACCGTATTTCTGAGCCACTTGACTTATGGCGTTGGCCACACCGGAACTGACGGCACCGATAAGAAAACCACATTCCTCGCGAGTGATCAAGCGCTCAGCGACACGCGAACCGGTTGCCGGAGTAGTTTCTGTATCGATGTGCTGCGTTACAATCTGCCGGCCCAGCACTCCGCCATTGGCGTTGGCTTCGTTAATGGCCATCATCATACCGCGGCGATCCGACGCCCCGGAATTCGCGTACTGTCCGCTGGCGTCCGAGGTGATTCCGATCTTGATCGGTTTTTCGGCGGCTGACGCATACATTCGATTGTGTTGCCAAGGGCCGAAAAACGCACCGACGGTGCCTACGGATGCGACTCCCATGCCTTTAAGCATGTTTCGCCTTGAAGTATTTAATTTTGTTGACATGATTTCCTCCAATATCTTCTGCTATTCGAAATCGTTAATGTGCCGAACGAAATTTCTTATGTCGCCATGGTTCGGTCGGCTCACACCACAGCTGCAGGCGAATTACTCGCCGAAAATCTTGATGTTGTTCAGTTTGGTTTGTGCCTCAATCAGTGAACCGACGTACTCATCAGCCAACCCCAGGTTAGCCGCCTGGACGTACGCGTGATGAACGGCGTTACCGAGATTACCCGTCAGTGGTACATCCTCGGTCATCCGCGTGTAATAACGGAGGTCCTTGCCAGCGTTGGCAACCGTGAACATAAGGCCGGCATAGTCACCTTTCTCCATGGCCCGGCTAATGATTCTTTGAAAAATTCCGCAATTCGCTCCACCGGCGCTGATGATGTCGTAAAAGCCTTTCTTATCGATCCCGGTGGCGGCAACGGCAGCCATGGTCTCGGCGATCAACGCGACGATTCCCATGGCCATAAAGTTGTAGATGAGCTTTACTCGGATAGCGGAGCCCATGGGTCCTGTGTGCACGATATTAGCGGCGAAGCACTTGATAATGGGCAACACCTCTCGATATATCTCGTCGGAAGCGCCGACCATGACGTTAAGTGCGCCCTCTTCTGCCTCTTTCGGCGTCAAAGCGAGAGGAGCGTCAACCAATTCGGCACCCTTCCGCGACAAGTCCGCCGCCACACGCTCGGTCGTTGCGGGCTCGTTGGTCGTGCAGTCAATGACGATCATGCCGTCTCGAACGCCTTCCAAAAGGCCATTTTTCCCGTAGACGACTTCCTCCATCTGTGGAGCGCCGGTCACGCATATAATGACTACATCGACAGATTCTGCTATTTTTTTCGGCGAGGATTCTTCAAGGGCACCTCGGGTCAATAGATCCTCCAAGGGCTCACGATTTCGATGCGCCATGGCGGTCACCGAAAATCCTTTTTCCTGAAGGTTCTTTGCTATGCCGTGCCCCATCAAACCGATACCAATGAAACCGATTCGTTTAGACATGCGTTATTCTCCGCGTATAATAGAATAAATGTTCATAAAGTATATAATGACAGAATATTTCTTTTTTGTCAATAATAAAATATTTGTTTAATAAAATGACGATTAATTTCTATTGCTCCATAACTCGCGGAACAAAATGAGGACAAAATGAGCGAACGCACGAAAACGAAACTGCCCGATACGTATGATGGACTCAAGGCGCTCATTACCGAGCGGTATCCCGAATTTCGAGGCCAGATGAAGAGGATCGCTGAACACGCTATTGAAAATCCCAACGACATGGCATTGAAAACGGTTGCCCAGATGGCCGAAGACATCGGTGTGCAGCCGTCGAGCATGGTTCGATTCGCCAAAGGTCTCGAATATGATGGATTCAGTGCCCTCCAACATGTGTTTCGCAACCGTTTGATCAACGCGCATTCGAGTTATGCGGAACGAATACGATCGCAACGACGTGGACAGGAACTCGCGGAGCATGCAGATGCTTCGGACGCCGTATTGACCAATTTCGTAGAACAGGGGATCGCATCACTTGAAACATTGCGTTTGCATACACCTCCTACGCGCATTAATCAGGCCATACAGATTCTGGCTGACGCGAAGGATATATACCTGTTGGCGCAGCGGCGTGCATTTCCAGTGGCGTTCTATTTAAGTTACGCGCTCGCACAGTTTGAACGACGCTGCGTGCTGTTAGATGGCATCGGTGGCATGCTGAACCAGCAGGCTACTCAGGCGACGCCCGAAGATGCCATTATTGCCGTTAGTTTTCGACCCTATTCGTCATCGGTCGTAGGAGTCGTAACTGATCGATTTGAAGCAGGCGTTCCCATAGTATCCATCACCGACAGCTCGCTTAGTCCACTCGCTTTGGAATGCTCTGTATTCTTCGAAACGTTCGAGCGCGAAGACAGCGGTTTTCGTACTTTAATGGCCCCAATGTGCCTTGCGCAAACGCTTGTTGTCGGTCTTGGCCATTATCTGGCGGCGTTGGAAAACGGCGGAAGCAAGACATGAGCGAGCGCTCTCTTGATGTGATTTGCCTTGGTCGTTCATCCGTCGATCTCTATGGCGAACAGATCGGTGGTCGTCTGGAAGACATGCAGACTTTCGCGAAATATGTAGGAGGTTGTCCTGCCAATATCGCTGTAGGCACCGCCCGGCTTGGACTCAGGAGCGGTCTGATTACCCGCGTGGGGGATGAGCAGATGGGCCGCTTTATCGTTGAAACGTTGAACTCCGAGGGAGTGGATACATCCCGTATAACCTTTGATCCCAATCGCCTGACCGCTTTGGTGATTCTTGGCATTCGTGACCGTGAGACTTTCCCGCATATATTTTACCGACCCGATTGCGCGGACATGGCGATACGTTGCGAACACATTGATGAAGAATACATCGCATCCGCCAAAGCGCTCTTAGTGACCGGCACCCACCTGTCCAGAACAGGAGTGGAGGAAACGAGCCGTACCGCCATAGCCTACGCGCGAGCGACTGGCACTAAAGTAGTGCTCGACATTGATTATCGCCCGGTGCTTTGGGGATTAACCGGGCATGCGATGGGCGACAACCGATTTGTCGCCGACTCGTCCATCACCCAAAGGTTACAGTCGGTTCTAACGGACGCCGACTTGATTGTTGGCACAGAAGAGGAAATTCATATCGCTGGCGGATTCGAAGACACACGCGAAGCGCTTCGGGCGATTCGCAGGTTAAGTAACGGGATCATTGTGTGCAAGCGAGGAGCATTGGGATGTATTGTTTATGATGCCACCATTCCCGAAAATCTTGAAGATGGTATTTCATTCGATGGCTGTCCGGTCGCAGTTTTAAATACACTGGGCGCAGGCGACGGGTTCATGAGCGGTTTTTTGCGCGGGTGGCTCGCGGATGAAGATCTGGAGACTTGCTGCCGCTATGCCAACGGCGTTGGAGCACTAGTTGTTTCGCGCAACGGCTGTGCCCCGGCCATGCCCAGTTGGAGCGAATTGCGCGTGTTTTTGGATAACGAGTTTTCCGATGCCGATCCTGACAGCCCAGGTTTGGATCAGATCCATCGCACTACTACACGGCAGCGCTCATGGCCAACGGTACAGGCGCTGGCCTTCGATCATCGTTTTCAATTCGAGCAATTGGCGAATCGACACAACGCTGATTACGATCGAATCTCCAAATTTAAGAGCTTAATCGCCGATGCCTTCTGCAACGCCGCGAATGATGTCCAAGGCGCCGGTGCCATTGTAGATTCCCAGTACGGTGAAAAAGCCCTCCACCGCTTGACTGGCAACGGTTACTGGATTGCTCGTCCGGTTGAACAACCGGGATCACGACCGCTCAGGTTCGAATCGAACAACAACATCGGCCTCGAACTCCGCACGTGGCCAGCTGAACACGTGGTTAAATGTCTGGTTAACTATCATCCAGACGACCCCGAATCTTTGCGCGCGGAACAAGAGAGCAAACTATTTGAACTTTTTGAGGCTTGTCTGCTTACCAATCATGATCTGCTTCTAGAGGTAATTCCGCCCAGTAATCTGCCGCGAAACGCGGTAACCACTGCACGGATCCTCACGGCCATTTATGATAGAGGGATCTATCCGGACTGGTGGAAACTTCCTCCCGGAAACGATCCATACGAATGGAAGTCGACGTGCGATGTCATCGCACATCACGACCCCCACTGCAGAGGAATCGTTATTTTGGGGCTCAATGCACCGGAATCGGAACTGGCCCAGAGTTTCGACGTGGCTCGAAAGCAGCCCCTTTGCAAAGGATTTGCCGTCGGCAGAACAATCTTCTGGGAGGCGGCCGAAAATTGGTTCGCCGGCCACATGAGCAGTTCCGAGGCGGTCAAGACGATCAGCGAATCGTTCGAACGCCTTGCCGCAAAATGGTGACCGTAAGCTTAGTGCGGGGGGGGGGTAGGGCAATGTGCATCGACCTGGAACTAGAACTACGAAAATGTTCTATCCCGCGTATACACGAGGATGGCGCTGAATATGATGTCTGTTGACCGCGCAAAATGTATGATTATATATATGCACCTAAGGGAAAATGCTGTTAACTGTCACTGAAAATGATACCTAATGTCACTCAAATTTGATTGCAACTGCTTATTCCGCCCTCAAGGGCGAAACAAGTGAGTTTTTGAAATCTCCCGTTTCGATTCCCCGATTCATCAGGTTCGATTCTTGAACCGACAACTCTCGTTGCCCTGTCTAAATTATTTAGGACTTCTTAAAATCTCTATCTCTAGCCGCAAACATCGCTCTCGCTAGGTCTTTTGGGTCTGATGGCATAGGATAGTTTTCCTTTGGAACTGCCTTGGTGGGTTTAGGTTGTGGCGCTTTTTTTGGTTTCATTAAAAACTCTCTTAATTTTATTGACTAGGCAGAATCGTTTGATTGCTCTTTGTATTGGCTTGGCGGATATTTTTCAGAATTTCTTTACCTGCTTCAAATTACAGTTGTTTTACCTGCGTTTCTTCGACTTGCATTGAGCTTTTTTGATTTGTGTTCGTTGCTTTCCTTACCGCCGATGCAAATTTCATCAACTTCTACAACACAGGCTAATAAATTACTTTCCAGCGCCCAACTCTCTCTAATTCGTTTCCCTAAATACCATGCACTTTTCTGAGTAATTCCCAAATCTCTATGAAGTTTCATACTAGACACACCCTTCAAATTAGTACACATCAGATACATCGCAATGATCCATTTTCTCAACGGCAATCGACTGGATTGCATTACTGTTCCTGTTTTAACACTGAAAAATGAACGGCAATTAGAACACCAGTAAGGCATAGATTTATGATTCTTTGCTTCTCTGGTATTTGTACTTCCACAATGTCCACAATACCTTTCCTCTGGCCAGCAGATACTTTCAAACCATCGTCTTGCTGAATCTTCATCAGGAAACATATCAAATAATTCAATTACCGAAGTTCCAGTACGACTACTTCTTCCGGGTGCATTGTATTTACTCATAGTTTGTCCCTATTTGTTCGCTTAATCATGTATCCAAATTATAATGAGAACGAACTTATGTTGTAAACTTAAATATATAATTCTCTAAGCTAATAGTACCATGACACAAATCCTTATTGTGTATCAACCACAATACTTCTATTTCGAACATCACTATTCAAAGCTACCTGAATGAACATTGAGTTAATCCCTGTTTTAGTCGGCATCATTATCGGAGTGCTGATCGCAGTCCCGCTGACAATCTTGCTGGATAGACGCCCTTCGCGAGCTCGAAAAAAGACCGATGAGTTGTTACAGAATGTGATTCGATTGGAAGCAGAACGCGACGCGCAGCTGCAAAGAGAGCAAGCACACATCATTGAATTGAACAACATCAAAGTCAAACTTGAGCAGAATTTCAATCAGCTTGCCGAAACTGCGTTGAACAAGAACAGTAACACATTCCTCAAACTCGCCAGTGAAAACTTCGAGAAATTCAAGCAAGCCGCTGGCAGTGATCTGGATTCCCGCCAGGAATCGATTAAAAATCTTGTCAGTCCGCTCAATGAGAATCTTAACCGATTTGAAAAATCAGTGAAGGATATTGAACTCAGTCGAACAAAAGCCTACACCTCACTTGAGGAGCAGCTGAAATTCATCAATGAATCCCATACGGGACTCAAAGACGAAACCACTAAATTGGTGCAGGCATTGCGTCAGCCCAAGACGCGCGGAAGATGGGGAGAAATACAGCTGCGAAATGTTCTTGAGTTAGTTGGAATGAAGGAGCATATCGACTTTGTACAGGAGAAATCATTTGAGACGAATGAGGGACGCAAGCGACCGGATGTAATTGTCCAGCTCCCCGGTGATCGATGCATCATTATTGATGCCAAAACGCCGCTAGATGCCTATCTCTCCGCAGTAGAGGCAGAGAGTAAACCGGAGCAGGAAGAATTTAACAAATCTCATGCGGGACAACTGCGGGAACAGGTAAAAAAACTTGCCAATAGTGATTACCAGAAATACGTGCCGAATACTCCCGATTTCGTAGTTATGTTCATTCCTGGCGAGTCTTTCAATTCGACCGCACTGGAATATGATCCGAATTTGTTCGAATTCGCCTTGAAGCATGAAGTGCTGATTACAACACCGATGTCGCTCGTTTTGCTTTTGAAAGTGATTGTTCTTGGCTGGCAACAGGAAAAGATGACAGAAAATTCGAGAGAAATTGCCCGAATCGGCCGTGAACTGTATGATCGTCTAGCCGTATTCGGAAATCGTATCAATGATCATAGCAATTCTCTGGCTAAATCAGTGGAAACCTTCAACAAGGCAGTCGGCTCAATGGAAAACCGAGTGCTGCCCTCGGCACGCAAACTGGAATCACTCGATGTCGTGCCGCCCACCGAGAAAATGCCTGCACCAACTACAATCGAGTCGCAGCCTCGGCGTACATTGAAATACCATGAATCAGCTGAAGACCAATCAAGCGATTAGCTCACTGATATGAGTGAATTACGAGAGTCCATTTGCTGGTAAATTTTCATCGGATTTCATTGATCAGGTATTCGATTCTTTGTGCACCTGAAGGATGGGTTGAAATCCAGTTCACAACATCATCATTGCATGAAAGAGGACTGTCTGAAGCCAGTCCGCACATATAATTCGTCAATTTTGTAATGGCATTTACGAAGTGCAGTTGATCTATGTCACTGGCTTGAAGATACTGCAAGGCTGCCAAGTCAGCTTCCTGCTCGAAATTCCGACTGTTTTTGAATGCCCATCCGTTGATTAAAACTGCAGATATTTCTTCAATTACACTCTCATCCGCACCGAACAGTAAATATGCCAAAGCGGATATTCCAATAATTTCGATGACTTGCTTCAATGAATGGCGATCTTCAACGTGTGCGAATTCATGTGCAATGACAGCCAATAACTCCTCATCATTCGACAGCAATTCAACAAGCTCGTCAGTGACGACAATCGGTCCACCAGGAAATGCAAATGCGTTCGGTCCAAACCAATCTGAATCATGAAAAATGATCTCCGCAGGCCTGCTCAATTCTGCCTTTTGAGCGATGTCCTGCGCTCTTAGGCGAATTCCGTCCTGATAATCCACCGGTACACTGCTTTCAGAGAGTGCAAATAATTGAACGCTCTGGTAGGAATTTGTTCCAATTGCTTCCTCCCAACGGTCTGGAAATAAAACGGCAATACCGCTTCCAATGGTTGAAAACGCAAACCGATAAGCTACTATCGCCGTGATCAGCAATAACGTAATGACTATTGCCTTGGAGAATGTGAATTTTTCCAACCAGGATATGGTCCGTTGTAATCTGCTCCGAAACTGTCGCTTGAATTCCGCAGGCAGGCTTTCTTCTGATTGGAAGTAACTTCCACATTTGAAATGAATATTGTCAGGCCCTTGAATGCTCTCGATGTGCAAATTTCTAATTGTTGCACCATCATTTCTGTCAATGCGAATTTCTCCATGTTCGACCAAAAGAACGGAAGGTTGGTTGCCTGATGACAGTGGTTCGAAGAAGTGTCCTTTAATTTTCATTCTTAATCTATATGGAAATTTCTATACCCTCCAGCTCAGCAAACTCTTCACCGAAGGAACTCATTTTCTCAAGTTCTTCATCTAAAAATTCCTTAGCGGCCGGTTCAATTCTGTACAACGTTTTATTTGCAAGATAGCGATAACGGCGCACAGCTGCCCACGGTGCAAGCAATCCGACAGAAATGATTACTAACAGGAAGTTTGAGAGTGAAATCCACAGAAATACAAGCGGATTCAATTTCGAGTCAAAACTGACGGCTTCTCCCAGAGTGATTGTTCTGACCAATATGTTCCGACAAACCGTTTGGTAAATCCCAAGCAATGCGAAGATTGCCAAAACCAGGAGGAAATACAATGGTTCCACTTCCTCAAGCGAAATGCCACTTACCAATTCGACTGTTATTTGATAGATAGCAATAAAAGCAATAATGCCAGGTACGAGTACTACAAGCAGAAATGCAGAAAAATATTTCGACAATTTTGAATCTGCATCGAATCGCGTGGTTCCGAACGAGTGGCCTTGAGCATAATACTGATAGTAGTATTTCGATAAAAATGGCAACAGAATGCCAACTGAAATAACGCTGAGAAGCGGACCTACCACGAAGAAGAAGAAGGTTTTCCAATAAGTTCCGTGCCAATTGAATCGTACATTACGCCAAGATGTCATTCTTGCGTTGAATTTCATTGATTTATTGATCAGCCAAGGTAAAAGAAAGACAAACAAAAGTAGTACGACGACACTCGCAAGTAGAAAGTATGCCGAAGTGATACTGTAAAGAATAATTACAGCGTACGCGATCAGCCTACCCACTAACAGTTGTTTGCCTGTCGCGTGATAGCTGAAGGAAGAACGATTCGTTGAAGTATTGTTCAGGAAATATTTCATGCGTCGGACTTTTGCCCAGGCGCCATAGATTCCTAGAGTGCAAATTGAAAGAATCAGGTTTGAAATCCAGATTCCAAAATATTCTGTAGCCTTTCCCCTGAACTCAATTGATTGAAAATCTGCAGTTGGATTGAAATCTGGTTCCCCATTCCCTTCCTCATCTAAGCCCGAAGGATTTCCAGGGCCATCAGCAACAGAGTCTCCTCCATTAGGTTCCGGTGAGATATCTAATTCATGTCTTTGAACCATTGCACTCGGCTAAATAGTGTGTTGTTAAATTTGAGAATTGAAAAAGTTGAAGAAAGAGACATTTAGATTCAACTCTGTCGATTGAGAAGTGTTGTCGGAGAAAGAATTAAGTAGCACCAATGATAATTCATTGCAAAACAATCAACTATTTTTCCAATTGAATTTGGTGGTGTGAGAATAGCCGCTAAGTATAATTTTTCCGCCAAAGCACGAGGATAGGTTTGCATATTCCTCAGTTTGCTGGAATGATAATTGTCTTCTCGTATTCTCCGGTTCCCTTAATTTTGAAGTACCTTAAGTTATAGAGATTGTAGACTTTTGGGTAGGTTGCTAACAACTACGTATCCTTCTCATCATTGCTAGCAGATGCAAAGGTCCATTCAGTGGCAGAGTCGGGATTCATATTAGTTTGTGACTCACTTTTTTTATTTCTGCGTGACATATCATTGCCCGAAGAGTTGTGCGACCCACGGCTTCGTTGTATTTGCACGGTGGTAAGCAGGGGTTCATCAGGCACCAGTTTCAGACGTTGGAATTTCGGCAATTGCTCGGCATTACAGACATAGAATTCAAAGCAGAAACTAAAAATTAAACCGCAAAATCAATCTCATAAAATCAAACTCGAATTGCTGAAATCAAATTTAATAGAAGTAACTTTCAAGGAGGAAAGATAATTTGAAAAAGGTTTACGTAATTTCAGCACTAGCTGTAGTGCTGGTATTACTAGTTGTCGGCGTTGCAGTCGACTTTATGTCATTTGACCGCACCAAAGGTGGCTATGAACCACCCTATACTGGATATACTGGCGAGCCCGTCAATTGGAACAAAGGCAAAGTAACGGAAATTGGATTCTATCGCGACGGTTATGTCGTTGACACGATTTTTAACTGCACAAGTGGCGAAATCAGTTTCAATTTGATCGGCATAGGTATTCCCTTTCGCAAAGTGTCGGAGCGAGGAATAGTTGTCCATAAGCCACGGGAGGCTTGTACCGAACGAGGGTTTAAACCGGAATTTTGATTGAACTTCCCAAATCCGCACTATACATATTTTACTGACAATCTGTGTGAAAACGTCTGTTAGACAGGCGAATTGCACGGTGCGACACTGAATATCTCTGCCCCGGCATGTGAATCTCGGCAAAATTATTGACAATTCACCTCTATATGACTCCTGAATCGATTAATTACGCAAGCATTATTTCGCCCTCCCTTCGGAATCTATAGGGCTATTCTCTATTGCGGTGTGCTGTAAAATCGGCGTATACTTTTGTACTCGCAATGCTTAGTGAAAATCATAAAAGCATCGCAGAAGGGAGCATAAGTGGCCCTTGGCCGCTCATAGACCCTATGTCAATTGTCGAGGACCGAAGATATGACACGAATGCCCATGCAAGTGCTGGTTGGCCCGATCGCTGGCTGATCAAGAAATGCGACGCTTCATCGAGCAGCACACCTTTTGGTCGATAGTTATCCTGCTATTCGCGGTGATATTGCTGTGGCTGATGTTTGCTGTCTGGCCACAGTGGGTCACTGAACTTTTGGGACGAAAAAAGACTTTCGTCATTACATTGCTCAACGGTCTCACGCTGGGCGGTTTGTACTTTCTCGTAGCCAGCGGATTTACCCTGATTTTTGGTTTGATGCGCAATGTCAATCTAGCGCATGGATCGATGTATTTGCTCGGCGCCTACATCGGATACGAGGCTGCAGAGGCAAGCGGGAGTTGGTTTCTCGGGCTGGCCGTTGCGTTTTTTGCAATCGCCGCCAGCGGAATGTTGATGCAGGTTCTCGTGTTTCGACGCATGGAAGGCGACGATCTTCGCCAAACCTTGGTGACAATCGCGATCTCCATTATCGTCGCAGACCTCATGCTGGCAATATGGACCGGAACAACCTATCAGTTCGATCCCCCCGAGTGGCTATTCGGTGCAGCCCAGCTGCCAGTCGTTTCCGTAATCCGTTCTTCCGGCGAAGCGGTTTACCTCAAATATCCAATCTACCGGCTTGCGGTTCTTTTTGTGGCCGTGGCAGTGGGGATAGCACTGTGGCTTTTCCTTAGTCGTACCCGCATAGGCATGATGATCCGTGCTGGAGTCAACGACCGCGACATGTTGTCTGCATCGGGAGTGAATGTCCAATTGGTGTTTGTATTGGTATTTGGCATCGGCGCAGGCCTTGCCGGCTTCGCTGGCGTCATCGGAGGCACTGCACTATCCATTGCACCCGGTGAGGATGTACGCTATTTACTTGCTTCATTGATTGTAGTGATTGTCGGAGGGCTCGGTTCAGTCCCGGGAGCGGCGATCGGCGCGTTGCTCATCGGTCTTGCAGAGCAGTTCGGATTGGCTTACTTCCCCACCTATGGCGTGGTGCTGACTTTTCTGATCTTGGTGCTGGTGCTTGCAGTGAGACCACAAGGGCTGATGGGGGGACACTGGTCGAGACAATGAAATCGCGGCGATGGTTTTTTGGCACTATGTCCGATGTTGGCTTACAGCCGGCATTGCTCGTTGTCGCCGTGTTTCTAGTTGCCTATCCTTGGTTCACCAGCAACTTTTTCACATTCCAAATCGGAGCCTATTCGTTAATTCTTGGCACGATTGCGCTTTCTTTGATGATACTTGCCGGATATGGCGGTATGATCAGCCTTGCGCAAATGACAGTGGCGGGGCTGGCGGGTTACCTCATGGCAATCTTTGGTGACAACAGCGTTGGCGTTATGGGGCTGGGCTGGCCCTGGTGGCTGACAGCATCAATCGCAATAGGTTTAGCAGCGCTGTTCAGTGCTTTTATCGGTGCCATCTCGGTGCGCACCGAAGGCATTTATACCATCATGATCACGCTGGCGATTGCAGTATCTTTTTTTTACTTCGTACGCCAGAACTATACGATCTTCAATGGTTTCACCGGTTTTGCCGGGGTTGAGCCACCAACCATATTCGGCATTTACTGGCGCAATCCTGCGCCCTTTTATTATCTTTGCCTGATCATCGCGGCACTTTCGCTATGGGCGGCATTCTATACTTCACGCTCCACCTTTGGCTTGAGTTTACAGGCGATTCGAGACAATCCTCGCAGGATGCGCTCACTCGGTTTCAACGTCACCTTCCATCGAATCTTTGCCTATTTTTTATCCGGAATTATCGCAGGCACGGCCGGGGTATTGCTGGTCTGGTTTAACGGACGCATCTCCCCGGGTTCCATAGGAGTTGGTGTTATTATCGATATTTTGGTGATTGCTGTCGTGGGCGGTCTTCGTCACCCGATAGGACCGTTTCTTGGCGCCATAGTATTTGTCTTACTGGATAACTTTGCGATTGATCTGATTGACCGCGAACGTTTCAACACGGTGATTGGACTGGTTTTTTTACTGGTGGTTCTGTTTTCGCCGGATGGACTGCTCGGTGTATGGAGTCGACTGCGTGAGAAGCTCACAACGGCAAGACAGGCGCGTCTCGCAGTCAGTAGCGTTGAGCAAGTCGACTCGCATTCATATAAATCTTTTAATAACCATTAACACTTCTATCAGGAGAACAATATGTTGAAATTTATTACCAAAGCGTTACTAGCAATTGTGTTGACTTCGCTTTCCTTCGGTGCAATGGCACAGGACACAATCAGAATGGGAGCACTAGCAACCCTGGAAGGTGCGTTCACTGTGCTTGGTGAAGACAGTATGCGCGGTGTCCAAATGGCTCTTGCAGAGTTTGAAAACATGGCAGGAGGCAAAAAGATAGACCTCGTTACAGGGTCGTCGGACGCTTCACCGGATAGTGCTATACGTGCAGCACGAAAACTCGTCGAACAGGACGGGGTTCAAGTTCTGGTGGGACCGTTATCCGGTTCCGAGGGACTTGCAATTAAAGACTATGCCAAAACGCAACCTGAAGTGACGTTTTTAAATGGTTCATCCGCGGCACAAGACACAACACTGCGTGAACCCGCGGAAAACTTCTTTCGCTTTAGCACCGACGGTGCCCAGTGGATGGCTGGGCTCGGCGAATACGCCTACAACGAAAAAGGCTACCGCAATGTAGCGGTCCTCGCCGAGGACTACTCTTTTCCGTACACCCAGGTTTTTGGTTTCCTTGAGCCATTTTGCCGCCTCGGTGGCAAATCGCCAGTGGAATCCCGTTTCTGGGTGCCGATCGGCAACAAGGACTATTCGTCGGTGATCGCCGCACTGCCCGATGATGTCGATGCAATCTATGTTGCTCTCGGTGGTGCTGACGCGGTTAATTTTCTGACCCAGTATGAGCAAGCCGGCGGAGAATCGCCTCTAATCGGCGGTTCGATCACGGTGGATCAAACAGTACTAGGTTCCAAGGGTCGCACACGTACATTCGTGATCGGCACACCTTCTGCAGGTCCGATTTCCGATACCTGGGACGACCCACGCTGGAATGCGTTTGTTGTTGCATATCAGCAGCAGTTTCCTGATGGTTTTCCGTCACCGTCTCTGTTCGCCCACGCCTACTATATTAATACTAAGGCAGCTTTGCTGGCACTTGACCAGGTTGGGGGCGACTTATCCGACGGCGGTGTGAATTATCGTGCAGCATTATCGTCACTGGAGTTTGAAACACCGACTGGAATGGTCAAACTCGATGAGCGACGCAATGCGATCGCGGATGTGTTTCTAACCGAAGTTATCGAAGGTCCTGAGGGGAATTTGTTGAACAAAACCATCAGTGTCACTCAACAGGTAAGCCAGACCTCCGGGTTGCCGTATGATCAATTCCTTGAATACGGAGCAGTCGGTCGGGAAAATCCCAGTTGCGAATAGGTATTCTGTGACGAAAACCCGTTCAACTGCCTTAGAGCATCTGCAAAGTTCCGGGCGCAATGCCTTGGAGCTTGAAGCCATCAGCCGCCATTTTGGTGCGCTGGTGGCTCTGGCGGATATTAACATGACCGTTAAGGCAGGCGAACGACGCGCGGTCCTGGGGTCCAATGGTGCAGGCAAGACAACGCTGTTCAACACCGTTACTGGGGACATTCCCCCGACAACCGGCCGCGTGCGACTGTTCGGCGAAGACGTGGCGGACATGCCGAGTTACGAGCGTGCCCGCCGCGGACTCAGAAGGACATACCAGATTTCGCTGTTGTTCGGCGGTCTTACCGTTATCGATAACGTTTTTTTGGCCTGTAGCGGCGTAAAACGCGGCCGCTACTCGCTAATAAGGCCACGACGAGAAGACCACACCATGGAGTCGGCTGAGACCTTGATACGCGCGGTTCATCTCGATGCCGAACGAAATACACCAGTCGCAACACTCAGCCACGGACAACAGCGGCAACTGGAAATCGCCTTGGCGTTGGCCGGTGCGCCACGGCTGATTCTTTTCGACGAACCGGCCGCAGGACTTTCTCCAACCGAACGTTCCGAGCTTGTCGAAATCCTGCAGTCGCTGCCGGATCACATCAGTTACATCATCATCGAGCATGATATGGATGTCGCACTGCGGGTTGCTGAGACCGTGACTATGATGCATAACGGACGAATTTTTAAAGAAGGAACACCGACCGAGATCGAAAACGACCCTCAAGTGCAGGAACTCTATCTGGGAAATGCGAATGCCTAAGTATTCTCGCGATCGTCGAAGGTCCGCTGCAAATAACGTGCTACAGGTTCGGAATTTGCATGTGTACTATGGTCGGTCACATGCATTACAAGGTGTTGATCTCACGCTGCACAAGGGAGTCCATGCGGTGGTTGGTCGCAACGGCATGGGTAAAACTACGCTGTGTAATACGATTATGGGCTTGATTTCCGCACAACGCGGATCAATTAAGTTTGACGGACAAGAAATTGGCAGCATGCCAGCTTACCGGATTGCATCGCTCGGAATCGGCTATACACCCCAAGGCAGGCGCCTGTGGCCGTCACTTTCCGTCGACGAGCACCTTCGACTCGTAGAGTCCGGTGGCTCTTGGTCAATTCAGCAAATTTACGAAACCTTCCCCCGGCTGGCGGAACGCCGGCGAAGTGGTGCTGGTCAACTTTCCGGAGGCGAGCAGCAGATGCTGACGCTATCACGCGCCCTGCTCCAGGACCCGGAATTGCTGATTCTCGATGAACCTACGGAAGGTCTTGCCCCAGTTGTCGTCGAGCAGGTTGTACAACTGCTCACCGAGCTTGCGTCAGAGCAGGATGTGTCGATCCTTCTGATTGAGCAGAACATTTCTGTTGCGACTGCGGTGGCGCAAGACGTGGCCATCATGGCAAACGGGCGTATCGGTCGGATCATTCCCGCGGCTGAGCTTGCGGGTGATCGAATTTTGCAGGAGCAATTGCTCGGAGTGGGTCGCCACTCCCACGAAGACGTTGGCATCCCAGCATCGCCAAATTCAGAACAGGAAATAATAGACACACAGTCAGAAATATTACCGATCGATTCTCCACCGACAGAACAAGTGCAAATCTTGGCGGATAAGGAAGACACGACCAATCTGGTGTATATTCCGCCAACGCGTTGGTCGGATGCCGCCTGGCGCAAACACCCAGACAGACAAACTTCGCCTGCCGTTTCAACGGTCCAGCAGACACCGTCACGACCCTTCGACATCAGGCCTAAGCCTCTATACAAGGAATCTCCGCACATTTCGGCAGGTGCGGCGCAAACATCCATTTATGTCGCAGGCACATTTGATACCAAAGGTGAAGAACTCAACTTCATACGTAAATGTATTACCGATCATGGCCTGTCCGTAAAATCGATCGACCTTTCAACCTCAGGCAAGGCCTCATCTGCTGATATACCGCCGCACGTTATCGCCGCCCATCACCCAAGCGGTTCAGGATCGGTTGTCCGCGCGGATCGTGGCGCCTCGGTACGTGCGATGGCGTTGGCGTTCGAACGTTACATCCAGCAACGTCAGGATGTCGCCGGGATAATCTCAGCGGCCGGTTCTGGAGGAACCGCTCTTGCTACGCCCGCAATGCGGGCGCTGCCTATTGGCGTTCCGAAAGTGATGATTTCAACCGTCGCATCTGGCGACGTGGCTGCTTATGTGGGCGCATCGGACATCATGATGATGTACTCGGTCGCGGATATTCAAGGACTTAACCGTATCTCAAAACAAGTGCTGACCAACGGGGCCAATGCCATAGCTGGCATGGTAGCGGATAAGCGGCTCAAGAGCTTAAATCACAACGCCGAACCAGACAAACCAGGAATTGCCTTGACCATGTTTGGCGTGACCACTGCTGCTGTACAACAGGTTATCAAACTGATCCAGAATCAGTATGACTGCCTTGTAATGCATGCCACGGGTACAGGCGGGCGGTCAATGGAGAAGCTTGCTGACAGCGGAATGCTCGTCGCAGCCTTGGATCTTACCACCACGGAGATCTGCGACATGATGATGGGCGGGGTTTTCGCTGCAGACGAGGACCGTTTCGGCGCCTTTATCCGAACCGAAATTCCCTGGGTCGGATCTGTAGGCGCATTGGATATGGTCAATTTCGGTCCACCTGACACGGTGCCGGATGATTACAAGAACCGAACATTTGTCGAACACAACCCTCAAGTCACTCTGATGCGAACTACCGCTTCGGAAAACCACCGTATGGGGGAATGGATTGCAGATCGCATCAATCTTATGCAAGGTCCGGTCCGTTTCCTGATTCCGGAAGGCGGCGTTTCGGCACTGGATGCGCCTGGCCAGCCATTTCACGACCCAGAGGCAGATCGGGCGCTGTTCGACGCCATCACCGAACGGATTCGCGAAACAGGGAAGCGGCGTTTGATCCGTACCCCTCAACACATCAATGATCCGGCCTTCGCCGAGGTCGTGGTCAACGCACTGGAACAAATCAACCCTACCCTTACCGAGCGAGCACTAAACTATGGCACGATTTGAACGACATGAACTGCTTGAGAAATTTCATGGCATGAAGCGCCGAAGCGAACCGATTATCGGTGGCGGAGCAGGTACCGGCCTGTCAGCAAAATGCGAGGAATCAGGCGGCATTGACCTCATCGTTATCTATAACTCGGGCCGCTACCGCATGGCTGGTCGTGGCTCCCTGTCAGGTCTATTGGCCTATGGCAATGCGAATGATGTTGTGATGGAGATGGCCCACGAGGTTCTGCCGGTGGTAAAAGATACGCCGGTACTCGCCGGGGTTAATTCTACGGATCCATTTTGCATCTTTGACCATTATCTCGATCGGATCAAGGCTGTTGGCTTCTCAGGGGTGCAGAATTTTCCGACGGTGGGACTCATCGACGGTACGTTCCGTACTAACTTGGAGGCGACCGGGATGTCGTATGGCCAAGAAGTTGATATGATTCGGTTGGCGCATAGCAAAGATCATTTCACCACGCCATATGTGTTTAACGAAACAGAAGCACAGGCCATGACTGAGGCTGGGGCCGATATCATCGTTTGCCATATGGGCCTAACCACAGGCGGTTCCATCGGGGCTGCCGCTGCCCTAAAGCTCGAAGATTGTCCTGCTCTTGTTGACGCTTGGGCGGAAGCGGCGATGAAGGTGAACCCCGAGGTGCTGGTGCTGGTCCACGGCGGTCCGGTATCCATGCCGGAGGATGCTGAATACGTGTTGCAGCATACCGAAAATTGTCACGGCTTTTACGGCGCCTCTTCAATGGAGAGGCTGCCTACCGAAATCGCTCTCACGGAACAAACCAAAGCCTTTAAAGCGATAAAAACTGACTAAGAGGAATCACACCATGACTGTTGGACTTATTGGTTCTTTAATTTTGTGGCTTATAGTCGCAATCGTTGTCATCGCGGTGGCAGTGTATTTGTTGCACTGGCTGTACCACCGTTCAACCAAGGAATTAGCCTTTGTGCGCACTGGTCTTGGAGGGGAGAAGGTAGTAATCAACGGCGGAGCGCTGGTTTTACCTATTGTCCACGAAGTAACACCAGTGAATCTGAACGTGGTCCGGATCCCAGTGTCTCGGACTAAGGAGGAAGCGGTCATTACTCGGGATCGAATGCGAGTGGATGTGGAGGCCGAGTTTTTTGTTCGCGTTATACAGGAACAACAAGCAGTATCGGCTGCGGCATCCACGCTGGGACGAAGAACGCTGGAAGCCGGAAGGTTGGCGGAACTGTTGTCAGGGAAATTTGTCGGTGCGTTGCGTTCAGTAGCCGCTGAGATGACTCTGGATGCGATGCATGAGAAGCGAAGCGACATGGTGGTGAAGGTGGAGGAGCGAGCGAAAGTAGCACTTGCGCAAAACGGACTTGAGTTGGAATCGGTTGCAGTCACGGATCTGGATCAAACCAGTCTGGAGTATTTCGATCCAGCGAACCGGTTTGACGCGGAGGGCATGACGCAGCTGATCGAGGTCATTGAGACGCGTCGCAAGCTACGCAACGATGTTGAGCAGTCTTCGATGGTGGCGATTCGTAGTCGTAATTTGGAGGCGGAGAAGGATACTTTGAAATTGGAACAGGAAAGTGAGAACTCCCGCATAGACCAAGCACTGGCGTTGGAATCAATGCGTGCGGAGCAGCATGCGGCAATCCAACGCACACGGGCAACCAAGGAAGCGGAAGCGGAGCAATCGCGAATTGAAAACGAACAAAGCACGCGAGAGAGGGAGATTATCCGTCAGCAGGTGTTGGAGTCGGCGGAAATTGAGGCCAGAGAAGAGGTGGAAAAGGTTCGCATTGCGCATGAGCAGGCACTGGAACAGGCACGGATTGACCGCGAACACAAGGTACGCATCCATGAAATCAAGCAGCACCATGATATTGAGCATGCGGATATCTTGGCAAAAGAAGACCTCGAGCGTTCGAAGATCGTTTCCGAGCGACAGTTGCGAGAGGCGCGGATGATTGCGGAACAGGAGGTGGAATCGCGCGACATTGCCCGTGATCAAGAGATTGAAATAGCAAAACTGACGGCAGGCCAATTGGTGGAACAGGCTCGCATCGAACAGGACAAGACCCTGGACACGTCGCGGATTGAACGCGACCGTTTGGTGCGAGCTGAGCAGATTGCACAACGCCAGACGGTAGAGGAAGCAGAGATTAACGCGAGAGAAGAGGTGGAGCGTGCACGTATTGCTTCTGATCGCGGGTTGGATGAAGTGCGCATCCTCAAGGATCGCGATCTCAAACGATTGGAGGTTGAGCGGGAAATGACGCTTGAGCTGGCGAATATCGAGCGGCAGATCAACGTTTTGAGCAAGCAGTCAGAGGAGGCGTCAGCGCGCGCTGAAACTGAGACTTCGCGAGCCCGAGCAGTGGAAGCGGAAGAACACGTCAAGTCGGTCCGAGAGAAGGAAATTGCTGAGCGCGTTGCAACCGTGGACCGATTGCTGGCACAAAAGGATGCGGATACCATGAAAATCGCTGCCGAAGCGGAGAAAATTGCGGCGGCTGTTGCTGCCGAAGCCCAGAGACTGCGAAACGAGGCAGAGAACATTCTGTCTGAGGACGCACGCAACGGGCTGTTGCGAGCGAAGTTGATCGAACGTCTGGAAGGCATTGTGCGAGAGAGTGTGAAGCCGATGGAGAAAATCGATGGAATTAAGATTCTGCATGTGGAGGGACTTGGCGGCGGCGGAGATGGCCATCGGTCGCCAACCGACGAAGTTATCGAAAGCGCACTGCGTTATCGTGCGCAGGCGCCTTTAATCGACGAGATGATGAAAGATATCGGAGTAACAGGTTCTAATATTGCCGGCATGGGAGATATTTTCCGATCCGCCAGAGATGCGCAGGCCCTGCAGAAGAATTACAAGGAGAGCGCGAAAGACGATAAGGACTCGGACGGTTGACACTATGTCGACGGCTTACACCTCTACCATTATCGATGCGCCCGCAGCCCGCGTGTGGGACATGGTACGAGATTTTAATGCGCTGCCAGCATGGCATCCATTGATCGCTGACAGTCGCATCGAAGGCGGAGCTGCATCGGATCAGATAGGGTGCGTGCGCGCTTTCAGTCTGAAAGATGGGGGCTTCATCCGTGAACGGTTACTGGCGCTATCTGACTATGACTTTTGCTGTGTCTACTCCATTCTCGAAAGCCCGATGGGTGTTAAGGACTATGTCGCTACGCTGAAGCTGACGCCCATCACCGACGGTGATCGAACCTTTGCCGAGTGGTCTGCCGAGTTTGAATGTGATGCGGTACTCGAATCGACACTGATCGAGCAAATCGGGCAAGGAGTGTTCCAAGCAGGGTTTGACGCACTAAAACAGCGTTTTAGAATCTGACATGGTCAAGGTGACCCGCAGCACAGTCATCAATGCACCGATATCAGCGGTTTGGAATGTACTGCGTAACTTCAACGATCACGACCGCTGGCATCCGGTGGTACGTCACAGTCACATTGAAAATAACCTTTACGCCGATCAGGTGGGTGCCATACGTAATTTTCAACTTACGGGCGGAGAACGAGTACGGGAACAGTTGTTGACGCTGTCCGACCAAACACATAGCTTTCGCTACAGGATAGTTGAAGCTGATGTTCCCCTTCAGAACTACACCGCTGAGGTTTCGCTTCGCTCAGTAACGGATCGTGATCGTACGTTCTGGTCGTGGAGTTCGCGTTTCGAAACACCAGCGGGTCTTGAGCAGGATTTGACACAATTGGTAGCAGAAGGTGTGTATGAGGCTGGATTCGAAGCGGTTCGATCACTGGTTGAATCGCGTGATCCTATGATGGAATCCGTGTCCACGCAGGCGCCAGCCTCGAGGACAGTGAGCGGTTCTGCGATGGTCGTCGGGAGATACGGTGGACCGGAAGTGTTCCGAATGGAATCAATATCCGCGCTACCTCCGGGCGCTGGCCAGGTACGGATCCGCCAGCAAGCGATTGGAGTCAACTACATTGATGTGTATTGCCGCACCGGCTATTTCCGGCTCTTGGATCCTCCCGGTGTTCTTGGCTTGGAAGCTGCAGGGGAAGTGATTGATGTGGGTGAAGGGGTAACTCACCTGTCGCCGGGACAGCGTGTCGCGTACGCATGTCTCCCGATTGGAGCATACACAACCGTGCGCACCATGGATGCTGGACTGGTGGTCCCGTTGCCTGACACTATTGACGATGTAACCGCTGCCGGGGGCTTACTGAAGGGTATGACAGCGGAGTTCCTTTTGCATCGGGTTCATCCAGTCAGTGCCGGTGCGACGGTTCTGGTTTATGCCCCTGCAGGTGGTGTGGGAAGTCTTTTGTGCCAGTGGGCCAGTCATCTTGGAGCAACCGTAATCGGGGCAACCTCTAGTCCGGAGAAGGTCCAGGCGGCACTCGACGCAGGCGCCCACCATGTCATCACACCAAGTGAATCCAGCCTGGTGGAACAGGTTCGAGAACTGACAGGCGGTCGGGGCGCAGACGTTATCTATGACGCGGTCGGCCATGACAGCTTTGCACATTCGGTCGCTGCTCTCGCCGATTGTGGACACCTGATAAGTTATGGCCAAGCGTCAGGAGATATCGGCAACTGGGATATCGGCTCGCTTGCTTTGAAGTCGGCAACAGTATCACGACCGAATTACGCTCATTACACCGATTCCCGTGAAAAAGTCACTTCAATCACGCACCGTCTGTTCGACGCTATTGAACGAGGCATTGTGCGGATTAATGTTCATCACAGGCACGATCTCCAACAAGTGGCGGAGGCTCACCGTGCACTGCAGGAGCGTCGAACCACAGGTTCCATTGTGCTGATACCCGAACATTCAACCGAGATCATGATATGAAACTTGCTACATTTAGTCGGAACAGCAACCGTTATTTGGGGCTTGTCGACGATTTTAACGGCGTGATGAAACGCTTGGACAGCCAGTGATGGTCGACCTTCGTTTCGGCAGTATGGTCATCGATGACCAAGGCAATGGTCCTGCGGTTGTCATGGTTCATGGTCTCGGTGGAACCTCGAACAGCTTCCAAACGTTAATGCCATCCCTCGGCGGTTATCGTGTTCTGCGCCCGGATTTACCCGGTGCAGGGCGGTCGGACTACCGGCCAGGTGCACCAGGCATGGCGGGACTGGTCGCGTCGGTGAAAATCGCGATGAATGCCGCGGATATCGGACGTGCGCACTTCGTCGGGCATTCGATGGGCACCTTGATTTGTCAATATCTTGCTGTCGAGTCACCAAGACTGGTTGCAAGTCTAACTTTATTTGGTGCCATCGTTGAACCCCCGCCGGTGGCGCGTCACGGGCTTAGGGAACGAGCAGCCACTGCACGTGAGCAGGGGATGACGGGGATTGCAGAGGCAGTTTCGACCAGTAGCGTAGCCGAAATTTCGCTGCGCCGCAATCCAGTAGTCAAAGCATTCATTCGCGAAAGTCTAATGCGGCAAGACCCGATGGGTTACGCTACGCATTGTGAAGCATTAAGTGAAGCCACCGCGGCGTCTCACGCCAAGATAGAATGCTCGACAATGCTGATTGCAGGAGAGCACGATAATATTGCGCCGGTCGCGATGAACCAAGACCTTGCAGGAAATATTTGCAACGCCCGGCTGGAGATTATCGCGGGTGTCGGGCATTGGATGATGATGGAGGCCGCCGAGCGCTCCGCCGAACTTATGCGTAATCACCTTAACGAACTGGCGGCTTAAAACAATTCAAATTGAAGGAGTTTAAAACAATGGCAGACAATAATTTCAACTGGAGCGGTAGCAATAACGCTCCAAACCGACAGGAAATTGTGTTCAGTAACGTTCGAATCTTGGATGCCAGCGGTGAATTACCATACAGTGGTGAAGTTACGGTGTCAGGCAATCGTATAAAGTCCGTTACCCGAACCGAGTCGAATGGCTACTCATGGAGTAGTGGCAACGGTCTTCGCATTGACGGTCGCGGTATGACGTTGATGCCGGGACTAATTGACGCGCACCTGCATCTGTCCTGGAACAATGCCCCGGGCATTGATCCGATCCAGATGATGCCGCTCGAGGAGCACGTTATCAATTGTATTGAAATGGCGAAAATATTGATCGACGCTGGATTCACTGCTGGTTGTGGTGCAGCGGCCGCCAAGATGAGGTTGGACGTGGTGATTCGTGATGCGATTAACGCAGGAAAGTGTCCCGGTCCGCGCTATACCGCGGCGGGACCGGAGATCACCTCGGTGGGAGGGCTTGGTGACACGAGCCTGCCGCATATCCCTCATGAAGGTCTTAATCTCGGCATCGTAGTATCCGGACCGGAGGAGATGCGTCGCACCGTGCGTGAGTTGATCAAATGGGGTGTAGATACAATCAAGATTAATCTGTCGGGAGAAGAGATTACCAACATGCCAGCCAAAGCCAATCAGTTTTCGGACGATGAGATTGCCATGGCGGTAAACGAAGGCAAACGACGCGGCAAGAAGTTGGCAGCGCATGCCCGTTCAAAGGAATCCGTTATGAAATGCGTGGAATACGGTATTGACTTTATCTTCCACGCGTCTTTCACCGACGATGAGGTGCTCGATAAGCTTGAAGCGGCCAAGGATAAACATTTCGTAGCACCTGGTCTTGCATGGCTGATCAATACTGCGCGTAACGCCGCTGAATACGGAATCAAGCCGGGCACGCCGATAACGGAAGCCTATGAACGCGAGCTGGAGGCAGCGGTAGAAAGCATGCAAAAAATGCACCGTCGCGGAATTCGAGTCCTGATCGGTGGTGATTACGGATTCGCATGGACACCCCATGGCACCAATGCGAAAGACATTGAGTATTTTGTGGATATGGTGGGAATGTCTCCGATGGAGGCAATTCAGGCCGCTACACGCTATGGTGGCGAAATTATGGGGATGGGGCATGAACTGGGGATGGTCCGGGAAGGTTATTTAGCCGACCTGTTGCTAGTCGATGGTGACCCGGTGTCAAACGTGCGTGTGCTTCAGGACCACAAGCGGTTGGTTATGATCATGAAGGACGGCAAGTTCCATAAAAAACCTGACTCACCTGAGTTAGGCGTATCACGCGACTTGCGATACAGTGGTATGGCAGTCTCTAACAGCTTGTAGTGTTAAGCATCAAAATTACGTTGATAGTCATTCTGGAGAAACTTCAGGATTTAGTCTCAGCGAGGTCCAGTCAATTGAGCAAGGGTCGTCGTTGTAGAGGTCATTCATGATGGATGCTTTCCGCTTCCCTATGTTGCTGAGCCTCAACGAATCGACCTTTCGGTGATTTCTATCCAGCGACAACCAGGATAAGAGGAGATTTCGTTGGTTGGAGTCGGCATATCAGCCAGCCGTACCATCGGGCGCAACGCTTGAGAAATATGACCGGACTGAGGCTGTTTTGAAATTCAACCAGATCACCCTTCATTTTCATATCTCTTGTTAATCTACGACTTATACGCGCGTTGCCATGCCATGAAACCTACTTACGTATGGTGGTAATTAGGAAAGATTCTTCATTGCTAGCCATTAAATATTCGCACCTGGTATCGGTTGCCTTTTCGTTGGAGTGAAGCCGGCCGTTCGGCCTAATTCCACCACGAATTCCCCAATGGTTAGATCAAGTGGCGGGCGAATGTCGTAATGGGGGTTGATTGCATACATCAACATTCGCTGAATTTTGATTTCGTCGGTGTACGAGTACAGGTTTGTACAACGAATCAACAAATTCACACTATAATTTCCCACTTTATTTACATTCTATAACTTCAAAAACAGAAGCTGGAAACTAGGAGACAAGTTTACTATGAGATCCACTAGCCGGATTCTTTTGTGGGTTGCCTGCTTTATTGCTTCATTCAATGCTGGAGCACAAGGCGATTACGAAGCAGGGAGAGACAAATCTTTTACCTGTACAGGGTGTCATGCTTCACCAGGATATCGCAACGCCTATCCCGGATATACGGTTCCAAAGTTAGGCGGTCAGAAAGCCGATTATTTGATGGCAGCTCTAAAGGCTTATCGAGATGGAGGCAGAGGCCACAAGACGATGCACGCTCAGATTGCACAGTTAAGCGATCAAGACATTTCCGATATTGCAGCTTATTTTTCGCAACTGGTTAAAAAGTAGTTGCTATGAAAAAGAACCGTACAAAAATTCAGTCACTTTTAATCGCCGCAGCACTCATGGTTACATTGTCACCAGCCGGTGTTTCTGCAGGAGATATTGAAGCAGGTAAAGCAAAATCAGCAATCTGCTTAACATGCCACAAAACCAGTAATGAGGTTGTTGGAGTCGGTACACCCATCATATCGGGACAGTATGAAGACTACTTGATACAGGCGTTAAAAGACTACAAATCCGGTGCTCGAAGAAATCCGGTGATGGGCGGGTTTGCAGCTAGCCTTAGTGATGATGATATTGAAGATATTGCTGCATTTTATGCCGAAATTGATTCTCAGTTATTTACGCCGACGGAATAGTAATCAATCGGACACGCCACAGAACGATTTAATCAAGTTTCGTATCTATGGCGACGGGATAACTTCCCGCCGTTCTCCGCTTTCGACAACAGTAATCAGTTCACCATCTCGGTAAACTAGATAATTTGTAGCCAGTGTTGCCACCCTGGCATCCTGAGAAAAAATACCAGTCAGGTTTAATGGGTCTGATGAGTGGACGGTCAAGGCCTTGTTATCCTGTTTTCGATTTCTTGTGTCTCGCAGCAATTCAATTGCCTGAGGCAGTGCAAACTGCTCTCCCGCTACCTCACTGACAAACCGTCCACCTCGAACTTCTCCTCGATCTTCCATGCGACGGAGTGTACGGACCAGCTCACTCCAAGCAGGAAAGAATTTCCCTTCCTTCGACAGCAGTGCACGAAAAACAACGCCATATCGTCTCAAAAGCACTTTCGCAACGTAACGGTTGATGTCTTCTGCTGAAAGGCTGTTTGCTGAGTGTCGGGTGGAATTTGCCAATAAAGACCAGCGCCCGGAAATTTGCACGCTACGATTATTCACGCGTCGCATTCTGGAAATTTTTCTGCGATGACTTTCTGGCTTCAGCAATGCTCGAATTCCGCCATAGTGGTCGCAAGTTACAATACCCTGCGCAAACAGTTCCACTAGCCCTTCTTCTACATGACTAGGTAATTGGTTGATTTCTTCCAAAATTTCATCAAAGAACATTGGCCCAAGATCCCACAGCGCCTCAGAAATTTGATGACCTGCTGCTGAAAGTTTAAATTCTGTTGGTTCTTTTTCCTCTGTCAGTGCTCTCCAGATGGACAATCGATTGCGTCTCAGAAATGTAAGCGGAACTGTTTTAATCGAACTACGAAATCTGTGTTTGCGGTTCTTTGATTTTGTGTTGCTCGCAGACAGATCCGGCTTTGACAGCCGACACCACATTACCCGACCTGAAGCGCTCAGAAAATCTAGCAGTTCCGGTGTGTATCCGAACACTCGGGCTGGCAAAACATCTGATTCCCATACAGCAGCCGATGATTCATATCCCTCCATTTGCTCAAGAATGGCATCAAGTGCATCAGCACCCTCCCCCATGGTTTCGGAATTCAATCGAAACCATCGTGTCAAGTATCGGGTAAATTGAATTTTATCAACTGGTTTTACCTCTTTCCTTAAACCAGCAATTGTTTGTTTGTGAATGCGTGCGAGGAAACGGCGATCACACCATTCTGTTTCTGTGCCAATCCCCGTAAAATTACCACGCATCGCGCTGCCTTCGACTTCAAGGGCACGTAATGCTGCCTCCGTCGAATCGACTGACAAATCAACTGAAGTTGCGATTTGATTCGATGTGCAAGGGCCAATCACTTCTAGTCTGCTTCGAATAATTGAAATCGCAGAATGTTCAAAATTGTCAATTTGCTTCTGGTTGAGTGTCGCCGGCTCAATTGGGGGAGAAATGCTTGAGTCTGGGTGAAGAAGTAACATTTCCTGCAGTCTTTCCGCAGCTACCCACAAGCTTACACTGTTGGAAGTGATGAGATTCGTGACACGTTGCGTCTGAGTCAATTGTTCAAAAAGCTGTTGCCAATGATTTAACTCTGAGGCAAAAAGAGTCTCCTCGACCCTTGGCTTCGCTTCATCAACTCGTATGAACCCCAGCTGCACAAGTGCATCATGAAGTTCTTCGGCATCTCTAGGATTCGGCCATGCCTGATTCTGAAGTAGTTTAATAACTCCCAAGTCAAGTCGCCCTATTTCATTCGCATCCGAAATTTCGAACAGTCGTCGAGATTGCACAGCGAGCGTACGTCTCTCCTCAGCGGGTGCGTCATCGAGAAACGCATAGGGTTTTGCTGTGATCACTTCGTGCGCTAGCGGTGAAGGCTCCGGTAAATCCCTGCATACTATTGAAATCTCCTTCTTCTCAATGCGCTCTAGAATTTCTTCCAAACCATCTACATCCATGACTTCATGCAGACAGTCGGAAATCGTCTGTTGAACTAGCGGGTGATCTGGAACTTCAATAGGTCCGGTAATATTCTCCTGACAAGCAACCTGGGCTGGAAATACCAGGGAAAGCAAATCTTCCGAATCATTGCGCTGAAAAGGAGGCGGAACTTTTTTACCGTTTCGAAATCGAAGAACCGCAAGTGCAGCATTGGCAACCCAACGCCAGCGCGTTGCAAACATTGGAGCCCCCAACAAGGCTTGCACAAGAGTGGTGCGTACATTTGAACTTTTGATGTAGCCTTGGACCTCATCTAGTGCGAAACTGTGCGTGGGACCGAGCGAAAGAACAAAATTGTCTTCCAGTGCTGCAGCCTGAAGCTCAAAATTGAAGCGAACACAAAACCGCTTACGAAGTGCCAGTCCCCAAGCGCGATTCAATCGCGACCCAAATACACTGTGAACCACAAGATGAGTGTCACCAGTCTCATCGAAAAAACGCTCAAAGACAATATTGCGATTGTCCGGCAATACACCCAGTGCATGTTTGGCGGCTGCCAAATACTCGACGATTTGCATGGCAATAAAGTGGTCCGCCCGATAATCCTGACCAAACCGTTCCGCAGCTTTCGACAAATCCCGTTCATCCAGATTGGCAGAGACGTACTGGCGTAAATCTGATACCGCTTTACTCAAATCAGGACTGCGACCTCTGCCCTCCCCGAGCCAGAACGGTATGTTAGGAGGTTGACCATATGCATCCTCAACGCGAACATAACCTTTCTCTACTCGACGAATTCGGTAGGATGCGTTACCCAACTGAAAAATATCGCCTACAAGACTTTCAAAGGCAAAGTCTTCATTCACAGTGCCAATTCGAATGTCATCAGGTTCCAGAATGACATCGTAGTCGAACAGGTCTGGAATCGCTCCAGCATTGGTTGCAGCAACAATTCTTGCTCCTCTTCGCCCTCGAATGACTTTGTTTACCGCGTCCAGGTGAATGTATGCACCTCGTCGTCCACGTGTTAGAGTGAAACCTTCGCAGAGCATTTGCAAAATGGCATGAAATTGACCCTTCTGTAAATTTCTGTATGGGTAGGCCCCGCGAAAACTGTCAAACAAGTTATCAATCTCACAGTCGCCTACACATGATTCAGCAACAATCTGCTGAGCCAGTACATCTAGTGACTCACCACAAATTTGGAGAGTCTCCAGTTCTCCATCATTGATAGCCTTCAACAATGCTGCTGACTCAACCAGTTCATCTCGTGTGGTTGGAAAAATTCTCCCTTTCGGTGTCTTTCCAACCGAGTGCCCGGATCGTCCGATTCTCTGCAGAAAAACTGCAATTGATCGCGGTGAACAAATCTGACATACCAGATCGACATCTCCTATATCGATGCCCAATTCCAGCGAGGCAGTTGCTACAAGTGCGCGAAGCGATCCAGACTTAAGCCGCTGCTCGGCGTCATGTCGATGCTCCTTTGACAGGCTGCCGTGATGTGAACCCACGTTTTCTTCACCAACCAACTCGGCCAAGTGCCTCGTTGCACGTTCGGCATGGCGTCTGGTATTCACGAAAATCAGCGTAGTTCGATGATCCTGAATCAAGTTTGCAATTTTTCGATAAATGTCCTGCCACGATTCCGTAGACATCACTGCTTCAAGTGGTGCAGCAGGTATTTCAATAGCGAGGTCCCACTCTCGAACATGACCGGTATCAACAATTGAACAACCATGAGGCTGTTTGCCTGTGAGGTAGGATGCAATAAGCTTAACTGGCTTTTGTGTCGCAGACAGTCCGATTTTCTTGGGGGTTCTCTGCACAAGCCTTTCAAGTCTTGCAACAGACAAACTGAAATGTGCGCCTCTCTTGTTTCCTGCGAGCGCATGAATTTCGTCCACGATTAGACGGCGCACAGACTGAAGCATGCGTCTACCAGATTCGGAAGTCAGTAACAGATAGAAAGATTCCGGTGTTGTTACTAGTATGTGAGGTGGATTGCGTGCCATTTTCTGCCGTTCTGACTGGGTAGTGTCGCCGGTTCGGACAGCAGTTCGAATGTGAACATCAGGGTAACCCGCATCAACAAGCCGTTGCCGTATTCCCTGCAAAGGGGCTTCCAGGTTGCGTTCAATATCATATGACAATGCCTTCAACGGCGATACATAGAGGATATAAGTCTCAGCAGCAAGTTCGCCTTGAGAAATTCCGCTCTGCACAAGCTCGTCGATTGCCGCCAGAAAAGCAGCCAGTGTTTTCCCGGACCCGGTCGGTGCTGCGACCAGGACATCATTTCGCTTCTGAATAGCTTCCCATGCCTGTTTCTGGCATTCGGTAGCATCTTGATAAGTGTTGTCAAACCATGCTTGTACTACCGGATGGAATTCCCAAGATATTGGTGTGGTTTCAGTCATGGAAAATGGTTTCACTTATAAAAAAACTTGTGAAATGCTGGGACAGACTAGTAGAAATCATGTCTGTTTATGTTACCAATTCAAGTGTGCAATGTTGTGAATCGTAGCGATCTATCATTACATTTGACTGGATATAAACCTCTAGTTCCAACCTGTTATCAGACAGTAGCAAATTGAGGAGATTAAATTGATTATTTTTGAAATTTTATTCAAATATCCCGCATCAAATTGCGTTGGACCAGTTACATGTCAAATATAATTCCCGTTACTCGCAACTCTGCATTTTGAAATGGATTTCATCTTACTGCAGTCAATGGAATTTTATGGCGTAGCTCAATCGGTAGACCTAAATATTTGCCTTGGCAACAGTTCGCCTGCTAAACCTGAAATCCGCTCTGTAACGTGTATTATCTTCGAATCTGATGATCGATGGCAATTCAAAGAATTTCGATTCAATTTTGGCCAAATTGAGCTCGATTTAGAGCGACGAATTCTGATTGGTAAAACAATCAATTCTGTTCCACTAGTTTGCACAAAATACACTTGAGTTGAAATCTTTCCATTACGCGGACATTTACCTGAATCAACAGAACAGACTTTGATTCACCGCAATCCACTACATCCGGATTAATCATTTGATTCGTACATTAGTTTCAATTTCTTCCCTTCTGATTGGTTATGCATGCTTGCTGTCAGGGAACGCAATGCTTACAACATTGCTTGCACTTCGGGCACAGATAGAGAACTTTCTCCTTTTACAGATAGGAATAATCAATGCCGCTTATTTTCTAGGACTCTATGTGGGTGCGAAATTTACTGATCGACTAGTTTCTCGAGTCGGTCATGGTCGTGCATATGCAGTATTTGCAAGTATCGGTTCGATTTGTGCCTTGCTCCATGCTCTGTTGCTGAATCCTTATATGTGGATGGTCATTCGATTAGGTACCGGATTCTGTATTGCCGGACTTTTTATGGTCACCGAAAGCTGGCTCAATTCGAGGGCGACAAGGACAACTCGAGGGCAGATTCTTTCCATGTATATGATTACCCACTATTTTGCAGCTGGAATCGGCCAATTGTTTATCCCATTTGCAGATCCAGAAGGATTGAAACTTTTTGCGATCGCTGCAATCGGATTTTCATTGTCTCTGATTCCTGTCTTAGTTACGAGATTAATTGCGCCTCCCATACCACCACGACAGAAGTTCAAAATCAAAGAAATTTACAGCTATTCGCCTGTCGCAATGGCGGGTGCGTTATGTTGCGGATTGGTCGGTTCTGCACTTTACGGGCTTGCTCCGGTATATACGAAAGGAATCGGAATGTCTTACACAACTACAGCTCAGTTCATGGCTCTTGTAATACTCAGTGGAGTACTCCTGCAATGGCCGATCGGTCGTTTATCTGACCGAATTGATCGGAGAAAACTAATTGCAATTAACTGCTTTATCAGCGGAATTCTGGCAATTGCTGTACTGGTTAGCGCCCAAGCGAATATTCTCATTTTCCTGACAGCTGCAGCATTGTTCGGAGCTTTTTCGTTTACTGTTTATCCGATCGCTCTTGCACACATGAACGATGCTACGCCTGAAGGAAAACTACTGTACGCCGCTGGCGGAATGCTAACTGCATTCAGTATTGGTGCAATCGTGAGCCCAATTATTGCTACCACTGCGATGGAATTTATCGGCTATAACGCCCTGTTTATGTATTTTGCACTCATTTTTGTTGTGTACGCCTTGGTTGTATTCTGGCGCATGAAAGTCAATCCAGCTCCAAAAAGAAAAAAATTCAAGCGATTTTTTCGATCAAATGTTTCAAACAAAGATTTGGGGAAAGTACGCGATGCAATGGATAGGGACATCGCACGGCTCGTTAGTAGCCGACACTAACAACCAATTCGTCAGCGCCTCTCAAGTTCTTGATTTACAGTTATCAAGGCTGACTAATTGCCCGCCGACGGCCCGTCTAATTCGCAACCTTTTGAATACGCAAGTTCGCGACTAGTTTCACGCGAACAATTTCAATTCGCGATTGCTCCATTTTCATTTCGATACCAATTTCCTTCCTATGTAGTTTCTTTTTTATTCATAGTTTACTTTAGATATTACTCATAAATATCTGATATATTAATGTAATTCTCCGTCAAAAGTAATGACATCTGGATGCCGACAATGATCGACGCTAATTTAGTACACGCAGCTTTTAACCGAGTAATCTGAAATATGTTCAAAGTGAGCACTCTGCGGTTCAACAATAGAATTTTCGGATCAAGTTCGTTACTGAATTCGTAAATTTATGGATTGCGTAGTAATCGAATCAAGCTTGACGTATCCCAACGAGAGCCGCCCATAGCTTGAATTTCTGCGTAGAATTGATCAACAAGTGCTGTAACGGGAAGTCGAGCTCCTACTGCATTTGCCTCGCTGAGACAAATCGCCAAGTCTTTTCGTATCCAGTCAACTGCAAATCCAAAATCGAATTTATCGTCCACCATTGTCGAGCCTCGATTTTCCATCTGCCACGATTGGGCTGCACCTTTAGAAATTACATCTAGCACAAGTTTTTCATCCAACCCTACCTTGGTCGCAAAATTCATGGCCTCAGACAGGCCCTGAATCAGTCCGGCGATCGTAATCTGATTTACCATTTTAGTGAGTTGTCCGGACCCTACAGGCCCCATTAAGGTAACCGCTTTACCGTAACTCGCCATCACGGGAGCTACAGTTTCAAATACTTCAGGGGCACCCCCTGCCATAATCGTCAAAATACCGTTTTCAGCACCAGCCTGTCCGCCTGATACCGGAGCATCTATAAAGCTAATTCCCGCTGCAGATGCGACTTCTGCCATATTTCTCGCGATGTTTGCCGAAGCCGTCGTATGATCTACAAATACAGATCCAGGTTTCATGGCCGAAAATGCTCCTTCGGTACCACAGCAGATTTCTTCGACATCGTTGTCATTTCCCACGCAAGCAAATACAACGTCTGCATTTGCAGCCGCTTTTGCCGGCGTTGTCGCACTGGTTCCCGAGTGTTGCTTCAGCCACGCGTCCGATTTGGCAGAGGTGCGATTGAAAACGCACACATCATACCCATTTGACGCTAAATGTCCGGCCATTGGATAGCCCATCACTCCGAGACCGAGATATGCTGTTTTCAAACCTTTGGATTCATTTGTTGAGGTCATTTTCCTGTCCTTTTGCCTAATCGATTCATTGTTGATTTGTGTCAACTCACACTATCTGAGCAGGAGCGTAATTATAGGACGGCGACTTTGTATGGCATCGACTTTACTCTGTCAACTGTATTTCCAATTCCCCGCCATATGCGAACACAAAAGAATAATACTGAACTGTTTAAGGTTTGCTGAATTCAACCAGAATATTGGATTCCGACTATAGCGCTCCGCACTAACAATCTTTTGATCATTTTGCCAGACTATTCAACTTCAAGAAACTTCACAACTCGATACTCTTTATAATGAAAGTCACTGCAATTCAATTCTGGGAACGCTAGGAATATGTATTTGCGGTACACCCCACAATCCACTATCAAGTCCAGATAAGAATTCATTTGACTCGGATTTCTAGATCGAGTGTCGAATGACTTCAACAGCATGAAAACAACTCTCAATATTGACTGAAGAAATTGATCAAAATCCCACAAAACCAAATAACTGTAAGATTTGCAGAAACTGGTGATGCAAAAACCATCGCTGATTTCAACATCGCAATGGCTTGGGAGACTGAAAGAATCCGTCTTGATTCATCCGTCGTATTACGAGGTGTTGAAACGATATTTGAATACCCAAAGTATGGCTTCTATGTCGTGGCGATTATTGAAGGACGAATTGTCGGTTGTTTGATGATCACCTACGAATGGAGTGACTGGCGCAACGGTGTACAATGGTGGCTTCAGAGCGTATATGTTGATTCTGAGTATCGTCGCATAGGCGTCTTCAACCGATTGTATGCATTTGTCAAGAAGCAAGCCTTGAGCAAAAAATATGTCACTGGCATCAGACTCTACGTAGACAAGAGTAACCAAAAGGCCATGACAACCTACAAGTCACTTGGAATGCAGCCAACGAACTATCTCATTTACGAAACATCTGTGCAAAATACGTAATTCAGCCGATAACAGCATTTATTGAATCTAAACAGGAGGTAAAAAATTGATAGGAAATGAAGTGGTAATTTTAGATGGAGTGAGAACTGGAATTGGTGACTATGGCGGTTCTCTGAAATCATTTTCAGCTTGCGAATTAGGCGCAATTGCTGTTCGTGGCGTTCTTGATAAAACCGGCATCGACCCGGCTTCGGTAGGACACTGCGTAATCGGAAATGTTCTGCACTCAGATAAACGTGACATGTATATCTCAAGGTATGCCGCACTTAAAGGCGGATTGCCTATTGAAACTCCAGCCCTGACCGTAAATCGGTTGTGCGGCAGCGGGTTGCAGGCGATCGTAAATGCGGCGCAGTATGTTCAGCTCGGTGAGGCGGATACTGTAATTGCCGGAGGTGCTGAATCAATGAGCGCAGCACCCTACTGGGCGACCGGCATGCGTTGGGGACAACGCATGGGACATGCCGAATTCGTCGACATCATGGTCGGCGCACTCAGCGATCCGTTCCAAGACTGTCATATGGGTGTTACCGCTGAAAACATAGCAGAAAAGTGGAATATAGGACGCGACGAGCAGGATGAACTCGCAGTTGAGAGCCACAGGCGTGCAGCTCGGGCAACCAAAGAAGGTAGATTCGACGATCAAATCGTTCCGATTGAAATCAAATCACGCAAGGGCACGACAGAATTCATTACCGATGAACATATTCGTCCGGATTGCAGTATGGAGTCGCTTGGAAAAATGCGAGCTGTTTTCAAGAAGGACGGTTCAGTTACGGCAGGAAATGCTTCGGGAATCAATGACGCAGCTGCCGCCATCGTAATGATGGAAGCAGGAGCTGCGGAAAAAGCAGGACATCAACCTATGGCAAGACTGCTGGGATATGCTCATTCAGGCGTGGAACCAGAATACATGGGAATTGGTCCAGTACCGGCAATTCACAAGCTACTGGATAAAACCGGACTCAGTTTGGACGATATCGATGTCATCGAATTGAATGAAGCGTTTGCGGTACAAGCACTCGCAGTGATGAAAGATTTGGAACTGTCTTCTGACATCACCAATCCGAATGGAAGCGGAATTTCACTTGGCCATCCCATTGGTGCAACCGGTTGCATATTGACTGTAAAAGCGTTGCATGAACTTAAGCGTTGTGGTGGGAAAAAAGCCATCGTTTCTATGTGCATCGGTGGCGGGCAGGGAATTGCAGCTGCATTTGAACTTTTATGAGTAATGTCTGTCTAATTGAGAAATTCAATTACCACAAATTCGGGGGATGGAGCCATTATTATCCAACAGAAACCTGATATTAAACCAAGTGAGATCACGCCTCAGAGCGTGTATCAGAATCGCCGTAAATTTCTGAAAACTACCGCCGCACTCGCGATCGGTGGATCTGTGCCACTGCTGTCTCTAGGATTAAAAGAGGCTGCGGCTGCAACTAAATTTGAAAATCTGATCAAGAGTCCATTCTCGACAGACGCTGAACTTACGGATTACGAAGATGTCACCTCGTACAACAACTTCTATGAGTTTGGAACAGATAAGCGAAGTCCTTCAAAAGAAGCACACCGGCTGACTACAAGACCTTGGAGTCTGTCAGTATCCGGTGAATGCGAGGCACCCAGGGACTGGGATATTGAGGATATTCTCAAAACGTTTCCTGCAGAAGAGCGGATATACCGCCACCGATGTGTGGAAGCCTGGTCAATGGTGGTACCTTGGGTGGGATTTTCTCTCGGTGATTTCCTGAAAGTGCACAAACCCACTTCCAAAGCCAAGTACATTGAAATGTTGACGCTTGTAAACCCGGATGAAATGATCGGGCAAAGATCAGGGTTGTTTGGCTCTGTTTTGAATTGGCCATATCGCGAGGGACTGCGAATTGATGAAGCCATGAATCCTCTTGCGATATTCGCGGTTGGATTGTACGGCGAGCACTTGCCAAATCAGAACGGCGCCCCGATTCGACTTGTGGTTCCGTGGAAATACGGTTTCAAAGGCGTCAAATCAATCGTATCTGTCAAATTCACGGAAGAGCAGCCTTTCAACACATGGCAGGAGCAAGCACCGAATGAATATGGCTTCTATGCCAACGTAAATCCCAACGTCGATCATCCCAGATGGAGCCAGGCATCCGAGCGACATGTAGGAACTTTGTTCGGGAGACATCCCACTTTGATGTTCAATGGCTACACGGAACAGGTAGGACATCTTTATAGCGATTTGGATTTGACTGTTAATTTCTAATCTAATTCCGATTCAACTAAAATAGATTCGCGATTTCGGGGCTGCTTCCGAAATCGCGATTTCTTATTTGGTGGTACTCCAACATGGCAAAGATCTCAGGAAGTCAATGGGGCAAGTGGATACGACGCTCAAAGCCGATCGTATTCGTACTTTGTTTAGTACCGATTACTTTGTTAGTCGTGGACATCTTAACCGGCAATATCAGTGCTGACCCCATAGAAGACATCACGAACGTCACTGGGCAATGGGGAATTCGCCTGCTGCTTATCACACTTGCTATTACGCCTTTGCGTTCGATAACCGGCATTAACCAATTGATCCTGCTTCGAAGAATGCTGGGAGTTTTTTGCTTCTTCTACATCTTGCTTCATTTTCTGACCTGGCTCGTGATTGACAACTTTTTCGATATTCAAAGGATGTTCGAAGATATCGTTGAGCGCTACTACATTTTATTTGGATCCGCAGCCTTCACAATGCTTATCCCGCTAGCTGCGACGTCAACCAATCGCATGGTAAAGTGGTTGGGTGCCAAACGATGGCTGAAACTGCACAAACTAGTCTACCTGATCGGAATTCTCGGCGTCGTTCACTTTTACCTGCAAGTTAAAGCCGATATAACCCAACCCGTAATTTATGGTGCAATTCTTGCTGTCTTACTTGGATTTCGTGTATATAAAAAATACCGAAAACAACCCTCTAAAAGATAACATACCGGCGTTCAACAGCCGCGCCCCTTCTCAACAATTGTATTAGCAGAAAATTCCAATGAATGGAATCGAACTCATGACCCAAACTGAGCCAGACGGTAAGCGTAGTATTTGGAATACTCTGGGAATACTCGCTAGCTATCTGTGGGAGTTCCATTGGAGAATTGGTATTGCACTGTTCTTTCTGATTCTCGCTAAAGTCACGGTTATTCTCGTGCCCATCACGATCAAGGAAATCGTTGACTGGTTTGATGTATCGCTTAATCCTGAATCGATTCTGGTCGTTCCGATTCTTCTGATCGCAACTTATGGATTGCTTAGATTGGCAAGCACTCTATTTGAGGAACTCAGAAACGCCCTATTTTCACGAGCATCACAAAGAGCCGTACGTAATGTAGGGCTCAAAGTATTTCAGCATCTTCATCAGCTATCACATTCCTTTCATCAAAATCGATCAACCGGCGGAATTTCTCGGGACATTGAGCGCGGCACGCGTGGAATCAACAACTTGCTGTGGTACATCGTTTTCAGCATAGTACCGACAGTATTTGAGATTGTAGTCATCTGCATCTTTCTGGCGATAAATTTTGAATTGAAATTTGTAGCTATTACAAGCGGCACAATTATTGCCTATTCATTGTTTACATACTACATCACGCGCTGGCGTACCAAGTTTCGGGTGCGCATGAATGCAGCCGAATCCCGAGCCAACTCGGTAAGTGTGGATGCACTATTGAATTACGAAACGGTTAAATATTTCGGCAATGAAAACCATGAAACTGAGCGATTTGACTTGCACATACGAGAGTGGGAAAAACAGTCGGTAATAAGCGAACAGACTCTTGCCCTTCTCAACGTCGGACAAGGATTCATTATCGTAACAGGACTAATTGTGCTGCTGTACCTAGCTGCAGAAGGCATCGTCGCGGGTATATTGACGTTGGGTGATTTCATCATGCTAAATGCCTTTTTGATGCAGATGTACATACCGCTTCGGTTCTTGGGGACAACCTTTCGGGAAATTAATCACTCGCTCACGGACATGGAACGTATGTTCAACCTGCTGGATGTTAAAGAAAAACTGCCGGAAGCTGACAACGCCTCACCACTTTCAGCCAACAACGCGAACATTCAATTTGAAAATGTCAGTTTCGGGTATTCAGAAGATCGTGTCATCCTAAAGAATCTAAGCTTTGAAATACCTTCCGGTAAAAAGGTCGCGGTTGTAGGTAAAAGCGGAGCCGGTAAATCTACCATCGTTCGACTTTTATTTCGATTCTATGACGTTACAGGCGGTGCAATTACCATTGGCGGTCAAGATGTACGCAATATCAACCTAGCTTCGCTGCATGCCGCAATTGGCGTGGTTCCTCAAGATACTGTGCTGTTCAATGACACAATTGAATACAACATTTGTTATGGGCGGCCAGACTGCAATGAAGCCGAATTCAATCAAGCTGTACAGCAGTCCAATCTGAAAGAATTCGTAGAATCTCTGCCGCAAAAGTTTGAAACGATTGTCGGTGAACGCGGCTTGAAGCTCTCTGGCGGAGAGAAGCAGCGAGTATCCATTGCCAGAACTATCTTGAAAGATCCTCCGATACTGATTTTGGATGAGGCGACTTCGTCATTAGACTCGAAATCAGAACGACACATCCAAAACGCACTAGACCTTGTTGCACAGAATCGAACTACGTTGGTCATCGCACATCGCCTGTCGACGATATCTGATGCTGACTCGATTCTAGTCCTTGATGATGGCGAGATTGTCGAGCAGGGTACACACGCTGAGCTCTTGGCTAGGAACGGACGTTTTGCCGAGATGTGGTGGCTGCAGCAAGTTGAAGAGAAAGAGGCCGAGCTCGCAGAAATGGCTGCGAATACAGAACCGGTGCGTGCATGAAACTGTCTGGCGTCATACTGGACCTGGATGGCGTACTCATCGATACAGAATCGATATCCAAAAGAGCGTGGGTTCAAGCCGCTGAAGAGTTTGGATTCATTTTTTCAGATTCGCTGTATTCCAAAATAGCAGGTCGTTCCGTATTATCCGCACGGCGAGAAATTGAGGAGGCAACAGAAGGTCTAATTGATCTTGAAAGCTTTATGGAGCGCTCTACATTTCTCTACAACGAAGAAATGAATTGCAACGGTGTTCAGATGATGATCGGAGTGCTGGAATTGCTTGAATTTCTCGATCAAGCAAAACTTAGTGCGGCGATTGCGACCTCAACTTCACGATTTCAAGCTGACAGAAAGCTCGACAGGTCAGGCTTGCAGGGCAAGATCAAAGTAATCGTGACAGGTGATCAAATCGAAAACGGTAAACCAGCCCCAGATCTATTTTTGCTGGCAGCTCAAAAAATCTCCACTCCGCCCGGCCAATGCGTTGTAATTGAAGATGCCGAAGCTGGAATCATTGGTGCAAAATCCGCAGGGATGATGCCCATCATGGTTCCGAGCACGATTGACCCGTCAACCATCGCCAAAGAACTGTCGCATGCAATCGTTCCGTCCCTGTATGAGGTGCTTGAGATAATTCGAGAGCTCGTCGAGTGATTGGTCCACAGTCACTCAAGCCAGAATTTCGCATTTCGAAACAGATTGAGCCAAGGGCTATCCTCGCCCCAGTTTTCTGGTGCCCAAGAATACTGAACAGTCCTGAATACTCTCTCAGGATGAGGCATCATCGCCGTAATTCGTCCGTCTGAATTCGTCACACCCGCTACTGCACTCTCCGAGCCATTGGGGTTATATGGGTATCTGTTTGTGACCTGCTCCTTGTTATCGACATAACGTAAGCAAATCTGACTATTGGATGCCAGACTCATACTTTCGAATTTTTCCGAAAACTCTGCTCTGCCCTCGCCATGGGCTACTGCGATAGGTAGAAAAGCCTCCTGGAACCCGGTGGTGAAAATTGAATTGCTGTTCGAAACTTCTACCATGACCAATCTTGCCTCAAACTGCTCAGACTGATTTCGAACAAATTTCGGCCAATCGGATGTATCTGGAATAATTGACTTCAATTCAGCCATGACCTGACACCCGTTACAAACGCCCAGCGCAAACTTGGAAGTATCTGAGAAATATGACTCAAATGCATCCCTTAATTTGTTCTGATAGAGAATCGTAGCCGCCCACCCCTTTCCGGCACCCAATACATCTCCGAAAGAAAATCCTCCGCACATCACAATTCCGTTGAATCGATCAAGATTGGTTTCACCGTAGAGTAAATCTGCCATGACGACATCATAGGAGTCGAAACCGGCCCGATCGAAAGCGGCGGCCATCTCGATATGCCCATTCACGCCCTGCTCTCTTAAAATCGCAACTGCTGGACGAGTTCCTGAGGTGATTTGAAAAACTGCTGGCTTTGTCGCAACTTCGACCAATTCTGATTTTGCGTTCCAAAAACGTTGATATGAATCAGGGCTAAACTGTGCAAGACCTGGATCATCAAGCTCCTGAATGCGGTCATTTTCCTGTTGAGCACAAACTGGATTGTCGCGCATAGATTGCATTTGACAAGTCAATTCGGACCAGATTCCATGAAGTTCTGACCGTGGTTTCTGATAAACCAACTGATCCCCCACGTGAATCTCGATTTCATTCGTAGAAACTGGAATTCCAATGTTGTGTACAAGATGCTCGATTCCTTTCTGTTGAAAGGTTGTCCGTACTCGGTCCAAGTTCCGTCTTTCAACCTGAATTACTGCACCCAGCTCTTCATTGAAAAAGAAATGAATTGGGTCTACGTCATCAAGTATCCGTATATCGAGGCCCATGCGACCTGCGAATGCCATTTCACATAAAGTGGTGAACAATCCGCCATCGGAGCGATCGTGATAAGCGAGAATCTGTCCTTGATGAGTTAGATCGCCGATTGTTTCAAAGAATTTCTTCAGGGTCGAAGGTACATTCAAATCGGGAACTGCCCCGTATATTTGATTATGCGTCTGATGCAGTGCCGACATACCCATTCGATTTTTCCCATCACCGAGATCGATCAGAAATAGCTCAGTGTCCGGATTGTTCTGCAACTGAGGAATCAATGAACCACGGACATCTTCCACAGAAGAAAATGCGGTAACGATTAGGGACATTGGTGATATTACTTGACATATGGTTCCGTCAGGTTCATTCCATTCGGTGAACATCGACAACGAATCTTTGCCAACAGGAATCGATAGGCCCAAATCCCTGCACAAGTCCAGAGCTACACTGCGAACCGATTCATAAAGCGCTGCGGCTTCTCCTTCCACACCAGCGGCTGCCATCCAATTCGCACACAACTTTACGTTCTGTAACAGCCCAACAGGTGTAGATCTCAAATTAGTCAGCGCTTCTGCAATCGCCATGCGTGCACTTGCAGGTGCATCTGTAACAGCAATCGGTGTCCGCTCGCCGACAGCCATGGCTTCACCGGTAAAAGAATTGAACCCAGATAATGTCACTGCTGAATCTCCAACAGGGACCTGCCACGGACCAACCATTTGATCCCTATGAATTAAACCTGATACTGTTCGATCTCCGATCGTTATCAGAAATGACTTGTCACTGACACTGGGAAAGCGCAATACTCGGCTCACACAATCATCAAATTCCAATTCACCAAGCTTTGATTCTTCCTGAAGTTGCTGCTTACGGCAATCCTCTCGTTGCGTTTGAAGAAATCCGCCCATTAAGAAATTCATATCGATATCTATCGGCTTGGTCTCTGAATACGTAGTTGAGCAACCTTCACTAACTTGCAGCTGGCTATCAGCAGATACTGTGCCAACTACTGCGAAAGGACAATGCTCTCTTTCACAAATTTGAGAAAATTGTGCCAGCTGCTCTTGCGCTATGGATAGCACGTAGCGCTCCTGCGCTTCATTGCACCAAATTTCCATTGGCGACATTGCAGGGTCATCATTTGGAATCTTGCCCAAATCAATACGAGCACCAAGGCCTGCAGCATGCACGATTTCGGGTAGTGCATTGGACAGGCCTCCAGCACCTACATCGTGTATGGAAAGTATTGGACTGGCTTCACCCAAATCGCAACAACGATCAATGACTTCCTGACAGCGGCGCTGCATTTCCGGGTTGCTCCTTTGTACTGAAGCAAAATCCAATTCTTCCCCAGATCGTCCCTGACCTAGACTCGATGCGGCTCCACCCCCCAGTCCGATCAACATGGAAGGACCTCCAATAACAACCAATAGATTTCCCGGAAGGAGCTGCTTCTTTTTAATATGCGAAGGGCGAATATTTCCTATTCCACCGGCAAACATAATTGGTTTGTGAAAGCCATACCAGGAAGTTCTATTCCGGTTTGATGTTTCGAAAGTTCGAAAGTATCCGCCGATGTTTGGTCGGCCGAACTCATTATTGAAAGATGCCGAGCCAATGGGTGCTTCAAGCATGATCTGAAGTGGAGACGAAATACGTCGAGGAATTTTTTCGGCCCCTTCCCAAGGTTGAAGCCAAAGCGGGACCCGTAAATTCGAAACGGAGAATCCGCACAGTCCGGCTTTCGGTTTTCCACCGATGCCGGTTGCACCTTCGTCACGAATTTCGCCTCCCGCTCCAGTCGCTGCCCCTGGAAAAGGAGAAATTGCAGTTGGATGATTGTGCGTTTCCGCTTTGTATATGATATGAACCAGCTCTGGAGCGAACTGATATCTTCGATCCAAAAGTAAAGGCGCGAATTTTGTAGATGGATTGCCTTTGATTACCGATGCGTTATCATCGTATGCAACCAGAGTTCCTGATGGGTTCAATCGATGTGTTTCTCGTATCATTGAGAACATGGAATCTGGATAATTTTCACCGCCAAATTTCCAGCTGGCATTGAATAGTTTGTGTCGGCAATGCTCCGAATTGACTTGTGAAAACATCATCAGTTCGGCGTCGGTAGGATTACGACATTCCGATTTGAACCACTTGTAAATGTAGTTCAACTCCGATTTTGAAAGCGCCAGCCCTAATTGTTCGTTTGCATCCTCAAGCGCTTCCATACCGGATGACAGAATGGCGATTTCCTGCAGCTGTCGAGGCTCACTTCGGCTAAAAATCAATTCTATCTGACCAGCCTCAGTCACAATTGATTCAACCATTCGGTCATGCAAATAGGGCCAAAGCAGTTGTATGCGGCTTTGATCCATCGGCACAGTGGATTGAACAGTCCAGATTGTGCCTCTTTCAATTCGCAAGATGTTTTCAAACCCACATCTTCGAACGATTTCGGTTGCTTTAGAGCACCACGCTGAAATCGTCCCAAATCTTGGTACGACCAAAACTGACTGATTATCCAGTTCGTCGACTGCGAGTTTGGAGATTCCGCTAATCAGGCTGAACAGCCCACTCGATTTCCTAATGGAGATAGGGGTTTGCGAATGGATGAAGAAACCAAAGTCAGCCCTGATTGACTCAAGCTCAGGCAGTTGTGGACGAATGACCGCTTCCAATTGCCGAATCTTGAAATCGGATTGTGCCTTCGGCCCCTTCACACACAGGATATGCGCTACCGGGTGAACGTCGACACGATCATTCATCGCTTACAGTAGATACCCTGAATACCCAATGAACTTCAAATTTCAATTGGGGCACATTAGCCCAATATTTAAAAGAATACTAGAATTTAGTTATGGAATGGCAATTCCTAGTCGACCAGCTGCAATCTCGTAAGATTCGACTACATCTCCCAGCCCTTGCCGAAATCGGTCTTTATCAAGCTTTTCTTTTGTTTCCAGGTCCCAAAGCCTGCAACCATCCGGAGTGAATTCGTCTCCAAGCAGCAGTCGATTTTCAAATCTCCCGAATTCAAGTTTGAAATCAACAAGAATAATTCCTGCATCGCGAAAAAGAGAAACAAGAACCGAATTGGTTGAAAACGTCAAATGCTTCATCTGTTCTATTTCCTCATTTGTCGCCCAGCCGAAAGACCGAATGTGATATTCATTTATCATGGGGTCGTGAAGCTCATCATTCTTGAGAAAAAACTCAAAAGTTGGAGGCTTAAGTTCAATTCCGTCCTCTACCCCGAGCCGCCTGCATATTGAACCGGTTGCGATGTTTCGAACTACACACTCAACGGGAATCATGTCCAAATGCTTTACCAGCGACTGGTTGTGATCTACTATTCGAACGTAATGCGTGCTGATTCCTGCGCTCTCAAGTTTTTTCATAATGAAAGCATTAAAGTGATTGTTCACCTTCCCCTTGCGACTTAGCGCTTGGGTTTTTCGGCCGTCAAATGCAGATGTGTCGTCTCTGAATTCCATCAATAGACGACCGTCACCTTCTGTTCGATAAACGGATTTTGCTTTTCCTGTATAGAGTAGTGTTCCGGGCTTCATTATTTAATCAATTGAAAAGGAAGTTGAAAGAAATTCAGAATTGAGAATCTGTCTACAGCACACCAGTCGTAATCATGGCAGCTCGTACATGATCCTGTGCCTCATCAGAAAGAGGAACTAGCGGGAGTCTCAGACTATTCTGAATGAAACCTTGTTGCGACACACCCCACTTTGCAGGGATTGGATTTGACTCGATGAACATCGCCTCATGCAGCGGCATCAGCTTGTCATTCAGTTCGACGGCTAAATCCAAGTCGCCAGCTACAGCTGCCGTACACATCTCGTGCATCAGTTTGGGTGCGACATTTGCAGTAACAGAAATCGTGCCCTTGGCCCCTGCTAGCATCAGATCCATCGCCGCAGTGTCCTGACCTGAGTAAGATACAAAATCGTCCAGAGACTGTTCTATCAACTTACGGCCACGTTCGATGTCAGCAGTCGCATCCTTGATGCCGATGATATTGTCAATGTGGCTCAGGCGAATCGCCGTACTATTGTGCAAGTCCACTGAGGTACGACCCGGAACGTTATAGAGTATCTGCGGGATGGAAACAGATTCCGCGATCAGTTTGAAATGCTGGTACAGACCTTCTTGAGGCGGCTTGTTGTAATAAGGAACAACCAATAGGCAGGCGTCGGCACCAAGTTCGTGTGCTGCCTTTGTCAATTCCAGCGCTTCTGCAGTACTATTTGAACCGGTCCCTGCAATTACCGGAATTCGGCCATTTACGCATTGAATCGTTTTCTCAATCACCACTTGATGTTCATCATGACTTAGCGTGGCTGATTCACCAGTTGTACCGACTGAAATGATGCCGTCCGTTCCCGCTTCGATGTGATGTTCAATTAGTCCCGCGAGGGAATTCAAATCTACCGATCCATCCTCATGCATCGGCGTTACGATCGCAACTAAACTACCTGTGATCATGGAAAAACTCCAAAAGAATAAACCGAGTCCACTGTTACCAAATTACATTGAAAAATTGCGTGCAAACTTAATTCATAAGAAGATTGCAGAATGAATATACCCATATTCCAAGCCTTGTAATTACGAAACTCACAGTGGTCACTGTAAGTTTGTGCTATCTAGCTGTGGCTACAAATTGAGCCTCAACAACCGAATGTAATCGAAAAGTAAAATTTTCTCAAATTATGTGTGAAATCCAACTCATTGTCAAAATTTTCAACCCGTCTCATAATGTTTTCCAATCTAGGAATGAGCCTGAAATTCAACCTCTTCCAAGAAAAATTATTCACCCGTACGAAATAATATTGATTGCGAAAAGGTTACACAAGCGTGTGGCGAATTCATCTTCCGCGTCAAAGAAGATTCTCATAAGACAATTTTCAGTTATCTTGATGGCGTTACGTAACCAACCCGCGGATATCAGTGGGATCCACCGTCGTCATAAGCCGCTGCCTTCTGCTTTCGTGTTCTGGATCAAGAAATGCTGGTTGCAATGATAAATAAATTTGACAAGTCAATCCATATCAGAACTGCTGATTGAAGAAATGGGGACTTCGGATTGGAATTGGATAGAATATAGACAAAATACTTGACAAGCTATTTTTGAGGTGTAGAGAACACACGATGGAAGATATTCTATCCACGGAGAAAACCTACTTGAAGGACAATCACGAGGAACTCTTGAAAGAGTACCTTGGCAAGTACTTGTTGATTAAAGAGGAAAGTGTCCATGGCGCTTATGAAACTCTTGAAGAAGGCGTAACCGAGGGTGCTAGATTATTTGGCACGGATCCATTTTTAGTACGTTCAGTGTTGCAGCCTTACGATTCAGAGAGCCCAAGCATTCCCGCCCTGGCTGTAGGAGTTCCGCTCGTTGCCAACTCTTAGTATACGTGTCCAATCAGAGAGGAATGGTGGGCATTGGGTACTCCATTTTTTGTGGTTTAGATTGGGTGCGGACGTCCCCACAATTTCAACGCAGCTACTTGCTGACAATTTCCGGTCGGATATGGCCGGGTTCCTAACTGACCAGCGTCATGCGCATTTCACGAGTGTAAACTGCAGGAGTCAAACCATGATGAAATACAAAGGCTACACAGCTGAGGTTGAATTCGATGAATCTGTCGGTCGCCTTCACGGACGGGTCGTTAATTTCGCTCCCTACCCAATCGCAACTTTCGAAGCTACTGATTTTGATGGAATTCGGCACGAGTTCCACCGTTCCATTAACGAATACCTCAAGTCCTGCCAGGAAGAAGGGTTCGAACCTAGGAAGTCGTACTGAGACAAACTGAATGTACGCCTTGGACCGTACCTGCATCAACGCGTTGCGCACTCAGCGGCAGAAAGCCGACTGAGTTTGAACAGCTGGATCGTACAGACTCTGGAACAAAGTGTATCTGAATGAGCGAAACCCTGTCTGATTGCTTATTCTTACGTAAATGATGAGATGGTCTTCCTTCGCATCTCATTAGCCTCAAATACTGATATATTGACACCCGCTTCAATCCAGGAAATGGTTTATGGGACACAGACTTTCAAAAATCTACACCAGAAAAGGTGATGACGGAACAACAGGGCTTGGAGACGGCAGTCGGACTTCCAAAGACTCCCCTAGAGTCGATGCCATGGGCGACATTGATGAATTGAACAGTTGCATAGGCGTCATGCTGACCCACGACGTACCAGAAGAAATCCAATCCTGTCTTTCAAGTGTTCAACATACTTTATTCGATATTGGCGGAGAGTTGAGTATTCCAGGACTGGTTCTTGTCAAGGATGATCGAGTTACGTTTCTTGAACAAAATCTGGACCAATTCAACAGCGAGCTTGCACCTCTTAAGGAGTTTATCCTGCCTGGTGGAACTCCCGCGGCAGCAATGGGACACATTGCACGCAGTGTCTGTAGACGTGCCGAACGTAAAATCCACACGTTGGCTAAATCAGAAGATGTATCAGAAGTCTCTCGCAAGTATTTGAATCGACTATCTGATCTTCTCTTTGTCATATCCCGGTATATCAATCTTGAAGCTGGTGGAAAAGATGTTTTGTGGCAACACGACAGAACTAAAAAACCGAAGTAAATCTATATAACGACAGCTTCTAACACACTCTGATTACCGCACTCTAGACCATTCAAAATTGGGGCCAGGGTCGGTCTTTCTTTTTGGGGCAATTTCCGAGTGACCAAATATTCTGGAACGGTTGAATTGCGGATATTTGGCAATCAGCAATCTAATTAATTCATCGAGTGCAGCATATTGATCTTCTTCGAAGGAATCTTCATCACATCCTTCCAGTTCTATCCCGATAGAAAAGTCATTTACATTCTCTCGCCCCAGGCAAAACGACTCACCAGCGTGCCAGGCACGCTCGTTCAATGACACAAACTGAACCACTTCACCGTTTCTGCGAATCAGCAAATGTGCGGATACTTTGAGATCTTTCAATGCATGAAAGTATGAATGTGCACTGCAATCCAGTTTGTTGCAGAAAAACTCCTCAATTTCACTGCCACCATATTGACCGGGAGGCAAACTGATTGAATGTATGATGAGTGCTTCGGGTCGAACGCCCGACGGACGACTATCGCAGTTGGGGGATGGGACCTGTTTCACTCCCTCAATAATTCCACTAGACAAGTCAATTTTCATGTAACGCTCTGCAAAGTATTTACAACCACATTGTACAAAGTGCAGCCAGAGAATTAATTGGTGACTTCAATTGGCAAGTCTACCGATTGTCACTGCTGTCCCAACGTTATTCTGATTATTGTCTGTAAATAGTTGATATTAATTGTATAAGCTCTGTTATTTGGTGTTTGAGACTTCAGCGCATCTGGCTGACACATCAACCCATCGAAACTGTTCAACTACAACACAGAGAATACAGATCATGTACACCGGCAAATTCATCTTTACTCAGTTAATGGATCATCTGCCTTGGCACACCTTTCATCACTGCGTTCGACGCTACAACGGTAACCACAAAGTCAAATCGTTTCGATGTGCAGAACAATATCGCTGCATGGCGTTTGCCCAGTTGACCTACCGGGAAAGTCTTCGCGACATCGAAATCAGTCTGCGGGTACATTCCAGCAAACTCTATCACATCGGCATCCCCAGTGGCGTCTCGCGAAATACGTTGGCCAATGCCAATCAAGTCCGAGACTGGCGAATCTATGCCGATTTCGCACAGCAGCTCATTCATACTGCGCGTCCGCTTTATCGCGCTGAAGCCTATGGCCTGGATTTCGACAATACCGTCTATGCCTTGGATTCCTCGACCATAGACCTGTGCCTGTCGCTGTTCCCGTGGGCTGGGTTTCGCAAAACCAAAGCCGCGGTAAAACTCCATACTTTGTTGGATTTGCAAGGAAATATCCCAACATTCATCCATATCTCCGATGGCAAGCTGCATGATGTTAATGTCATGGATATGCTGCTGCCTGAACGCGGCGCCTTCTACGTCATGGATCGCGCCTACCTTGACTTCACCCGCCTTTTCCGACTGCATCAGCTTGGCAGTTTCTTCGTGCTTCGATCCAAATCCAATACCACCTTGCGAAGACTTTACTCCCACCCTGTTGAGCGTAGCACCGGTGTGGTCTGCGATCAAACCGTGCGGCTCACTGGTGTGAAAACTGCGCACCACTATCCGGAAAAACTCAGGCGCATCAAGTATCATGACAAACAACGCAACAAAACTCTGGAATTTCTCACCAACAACACTGCACTGCCAGCCCTGAGGATCGCACAACTGTACCGCAGTCGCTGGCAAGTGGAGTTGTTCTTCAAATGGATCAAGCAGCATTTACGAATCAAGGCGTTCTTCGGGTTGTCTGAAAATGCGGTGAAAAGCCAGATTTGGATTTCAGTTTCGGTTTACGTGTTGATTGCAATTATCAAAAAAAGGCTGCATCTGGATCAGAGTCTCTACACAATTCTACAGTCATTAAGCTTGGCTTTGTTCGAAAAAGATAAATTACATCAAGTAATTACACAAACACACTACAATCCACTGCAGTCCGAACTACCTAACCAATTGAATTTATTCGATTAAACGTTGGGACACTAGTGACCGATTGTCTATAATTTCCGCATGAAAAGGAGTCCTTATAAAAATGAATGAGATAGCAACACAAAACCAGACGCCTCGACGCTGGCAGTTTTGGATCGATCGCGGTGGAACATTTACTGACATCGTAGCTAGCAATCCAGATGGTTCGCTCGTCACCCACAAACTGTTGTCTGACAACCCTGAGCGCTATAGGGACGCGGCAATTCAGGGGATTCGGGAGATACTGAATTCTTCTGTAACTGAACTTGGACCGGAGTTGATCAGTGCCATAAAGATGGGTACAACGGTTGCCACCAATGCTTTGCTGGAACGCAAGGGCAATCCATGCGTGCTGATTACAACAAAAGGATTTCATGATGCCCTGCGCATTGGATATCAGACACGCCCGGATTTGTTTTCAAGACAAATCGTGTTGCCGGATCTTCTCTATGAAAAAGTCATTGAAATCGACCAGCGTCACAGTGCTCATGGAGAAGTATTGAGAGAGCTCGATTATGATGCCGCATACGAAAGCCTGAAGAATGTCTATGATTCCGGTATTCACGCATGTGCCATCGTATTCATGCATGGTTACCGATTTCACGAACACGAAAAAATCGTCGCACAAATCGCCCGTGAGATTGGCTACACGCAGATTTCGACTTCGCATGAAACCAGCCCGCTCATGAAACTTGTTGGACGCGGTGACACTACCGTGGTCGACGCCTATTTGTCGCCTGTCTTGCGCCGTTATGTCGATCAGGTTGCCAGTGAACTGAAAGGCGTGAGGCTTATGTTCATGCAATCCAATGGAGGTCTGACGGACGCCTATCGATTTCAAGGCAAAGACAGCATACTTTCCGGGCCGGCAGGAGGAATAGTTGGTGCAGTGGAAACCAGCAGAATTGCTGGATTCGACAAGATTATTTCATTCGACATGGGCGGAACGTCTACCGATGTTTCTCACTATGCGGGAGAGTACGAACGTGCCTATGATACTTTCGTGGCAGGCGTGAGAATTCGTTCGCCAGTCACGCGCATACACACTGTCGCCGCAGGTGGTGGTTCCATCTTGAAATTTGACGGATTGAAGTATCGGGTTGGCCCTGATTCAGCCGGTGCCAATCCAGGCCCGGCCTGCTATCGACGAAACGGTCCCCTCACCATTACCGACTGCAATCTGATATTAGGTCGGCTGCAGCCGGAATATTTTCCAAAGATATTCGGTTTGAACGGAGATCAGCCGATTGACGGTGAAATTGTTCACCTTAAATTCGAAGAAATGGCGGATGCCATACAACAAGCGACGGGTGATGATCGCTCACCCCACGGGGTTGCTGAAGGCTTTCTGAAGATTGCGGTCGACAACATAGCGAACGCCATCAAGAAGATTTCCGTGCAACGGGGATATGACATTACAGAATATACGCTTAGCAGCTTTGGAGGTGCTGGAGGTCAACATGCTTGTCTGGTAGCGGATGCCCTAGGTGTTGAAACAGTATTCATTCATCCATACGCAGGGGTGCTTTCCGCATATGGGATCGGTCTCGCTGATGTTCGTGCCATATATGAAGAAGCAGTCGAAGGTAAACTTTCAGATGAACTCATCTCATCCTTAGATGAGCGTTATGCCAAGATTGCAGAAAAGGCAAAGAAAAATGTTCAAGATCAAGAAATTCAAGATCAAAGTATCTTTATACAAAAAAGAGTGCATGTGCGATATGACGGTACTGATTCCGCAATAATTGTTGATGCAGGAAACAGCGATGTAGTTCGTCGACAGTTTGAAGTATTGCATAAGCAGAGATTTGGCTTCACCATGCCTGAAAAAGCAGTAATCGTTGAAGCAATTGCTGTAGAAGCGATTGGCAAAACCGAAATGCATGAAGAACTCAAACAGGAAATATCAGCCCGTAAATCTCCATTGAAGCCCGTCAAAGAGGCTCAGATGTATTTTGCAAACGATTTTCATCAAGGCAAAGTTTACATTCGAGAGGATCTTCAGCCTGGGGATCGTATCCAAGGGCCGGCAATCGTGATCGAATCTACAGGAACAACAGTTGTAGAACAAGACTGGGAACTTGAGACGACAAGCTACAACCATCTGATTCTAACTCGAACGGTACCTCGCCCGACTCGACGAGTCGTAGCCACGGATGCAGACCCTGTCATGCTCGAAGTTTTCAATAATCTTTTCATGTCTATAGCAGAACAAATGGGGGCATCACTCGAAAACTTGGCATATTCAGTGAACATCAAGGAGCGGCTTGATTTTTCTTGCGCGATTCTTGATTCAGAAGGTGATCTTGTAGCCAACGCTCCGCACATGCCGGTACATCTTGGTTCCATGAGCGAATCCGTGAAAATTGTCATCCGTAATCGACATGGAACAATGAAGCAAGGGGATTCCTATATCTTGAATAATCCATTCAACGGCGGGACTCATTTACCGGATATTACTGTCATCACTCCTGTTTTCGAACAAACGAAAGGTTCCATTCTGTTTTATGTCGCCTCTCGAGGGCATCATGCTGATATCGGTGGAATCACGCCGGGATCCATGCCGCCTGACAGCAATGTAATTGAAGAAGAAGGGGTTCTGATCGATGACGTTCAGCTCATCCGCGAAGGCGAATTTCTCGAAACTGAAATTCGCGCTCTTCTTGAAGGGGCAACCTACCCTGTACGGAACGTCGAGCAAAATATGGCTGATATTCGTGCGCAGGTGGCAGCCAATGAGAAAGGTCTCCAGGAACTAAGATCGATGGTGGATCATTTTGGATTGGATGTAGTCGTCGCCTACATGCAACATGTGCAGGACAATGCCGAAGGTGCTGTAAAACGAGTTCTTGGGGCATTAAAGAATGGTCACTTCAAATACGAAATGGATGATGGCAGCGTTATTGAAGTTACCATTTCGATCAATAACGATGAACAAACAGCGGTTGTAGATTTCACCGGAACGTCTCCCCAGAGGGAGAGTAATTTCAATGCCCCTTCTTCCGTAGCAAGAGCAGCAGTCATGTATGTATTTCGCACTCTGGTTGACGATGAGATTCCCATGAATGAAGGGTGTCTGAAGCCAATTGAGATCATTATTCCTGACGGCTGTATGCTGAAACCGGTATATCCTGCTGCTGTCGTTGCAGGAAATGTCGAAACCTCGCAGTACGTTACAGATACGTTATACGGTGCTATGGGAGTTCTCGCAGCGGCACAGGGCACGATGAACAACTTTACCTTCGGCAATGAAAAGTATCAGTATTACGAGACGATTTGCGGTGGTTCCGGGGCTGGCCCGGATTTCGACGGCTGCGATGCTGTACACACGCACATGACTAACGCAAAATTGACGGATCCAGAAGTTCTGGAATGGCGTTTTCCAGTCAGATTGGAGAGTTTTTCAATTCGACATGGAAGCGGCGGAAAAGGCAAATATCAGGGCGGAAATGGAACGGTACGAAAAGTTCGTTTTCTGGAACCGATGACCGCAGCGATTCTGTCAGGTCACAGAAGAGTGCCACCGTATGGTTTAGCTGGAGGCGCCCCAGGTCAAACCGGCAGGAACAGCGTTATTCGATCGGACGGCAGTCTGGAAAGCATGAATTCTACTGATCGAACGGAGATGGGAATAGACGACATCTTTGTCATTGAAACTCCAGGGGGTGGCGGATTTGGAAGCTCAACCTAATCATAACAAATATTAATTTCTACAATCTAAAGTTTTAATTTTTCAATATTTGAATGAGGAGAGTTTGAAAATCGTGATGACTTTCTAATAGTTTGTATGAATCGGAATCATCCCGAAAGTAGTTTACGAGTTAATTGATGAAATGGCTAATTTTTCGATTGTAGAGAACAGTGCCAATTTTGAATTCGGAAGTGTATTAAATTTGCTTTCAGCCCATGCAGATTAATTCAAAATCCGGTTTGGAGATTTCTTGTTGTTCCTACAAACGAGATCGGGTAATTTGCTCCCATTCAATCTATCAAAACCTGCGAATGAAAGAAAATTTGATCGGACAAATTTTCAATCTGTGAATATTCGTTAACTCACTGAAATCGGGCTACGACATAGCAAGTTTAACTGCGACCGTAGATAATTTTTCTAATCTACCAAAGGTGGCACAGTTCAAAAATCTGTTTCATAATCGACTTGACTCAAACGTGAAACAATGCGAACCAGAGACATTTGCGAAGGTCGAAGCAATTTCAACTACAAAGTGTTTCTTGTGAACGGTGCTTTTAGTTCCGAATTCGCTTCTTGCGTCGACTAGATCTTGGATAGTGCCGACTCTCTCATTGAGAAATCAACTTCGATTTCAGAAATTTAATTACCGCATCAGCACGCTCATCTATGAATCGCTCATAGTCATCAAACCAAATCGCCGCTGAAGCTATTTCATCATCTTGTACACAATGTGTCTTGATCAGATGCGTTGACATGGTTGATGCAAAATTGTCGTTCTGGTTCTTGAAGTCCTTCATATAGTCTGACGGTGGTCGTGCACGGATCACGCGTTTATTCAAGAAATCATCGACAAGTGAAATGTTTAACACACGATTAGCTTCCCAATCCTCATTAACCACTCCTCTCAAATAAGACTTCGGAAAAACATGATGGAAATTCACACTGTTGGCTCGAAGCATCCAATCGTTCCGTAAATTAACGAGATTGCCGCTGTTATACTGTTGTGGTTGAAGTGACGCTAACAAAGCAAGAATAGTTTTCGAAAAAGCTTGTGATGCTGAAAAGGTGCGATTTCTAATGTGCTCTGAGTTCACAGGCTCAACCCAGTCAAAACGAACACGATCTTCATTTATGATGCTTTTGATTGTTCGCTTATCTTGAGCAAGCTTAGAGTCTGACGCCGATGAGTAACGCTCTGACCAACCCGCTAGCCAGAAAAAATCAGCCAACAATTCCGCTTGCCTTGGATTGGGGTGCTTTCCTCCATTTTGGTGAAAAAATAGTGCAACTGGTATGACTAGTGAGGAATAAGGCAGGAGGCGTGAGATAGGAATTTTAAACGCTGATTTTATATAGTCGACCGCAGCTTTCAAATTTTGAATTGCGTCATGCCAAGTATCTATGAACTCCCCACGACCAATACCGAGAATTGTCTTTTTCTTGCAGTCTTCTCTCAACATGAGTGCAATAAGTTGCAAAACATTTGTGGCATCAATCGAATCAAAGCTAGCATCCAGGAGTTCTTCTGAGAACTCCTCGTACTTCTCAACAAGGTCAAACCCTATGTCTGGATCGTAGGTTTTCGCAACCATAATTTCGAAGACATCTAGAGCTGTGCCGAGCGTGTTGATCCGACTGAACACCTCCGTTGCTACAAACAATTCTGCTTTGATCAACGTAACTTTCGGTATTCCATAAGTTCGCAACCGATCTGAAAATTCGTCCCGAGCACACCTTTCTTCATCCATTCTTACGCAAGCATCAAATTCATCCCCATGTCGAGACCAAAGCTGAACCAATGGCACGCAAACAGCATCGACCTCTTCAGGAATGTCTTTACGCACAATTGGAGAGTCTTCATCGCATCGATTCAAATGAACGATCAGAGAAGAAAAATCCTTTTGATCACCGTCTCTAAGTTTCACTTTGAGCCCGTGCAGTGCTGCGAATATGCTCGTAAGCCGTTGTTGACCGTCAAGAACATAGTTTACCTGTTCACCCTCACTCGCTTCGGGAAACTCGAACCGACCGAGGCTGCGCACTTCTCGTAACCGATCTGCTGTACGCCAGTAAATTAGGGCACCGATTGGATACAATCGGATGATGCTCTCAATCAAGTCGGCAGCTTTGTCAACGTCCCAAACAAAATCTCTCTGAAACTGTGGAATTTTGATAATTCCTTTCTCGATTTCAGTAGGAAGATGCTTGAGTTCCTGAACACCAGGCTTAATGTAATAATTCATGAATCACCTTTTTCTATTTGTTCCAAATCTGTCCGCTAGTGCGCTTAGCCTATTGCAACGAATGGTCAAAATTCAGCTAACCATCCATTCCTAAAAATTTAGACATTATACGGTCTAAAAAACATCAAATTCTGTCAATCAAGGAGGTGCCGGAGGTCAACATGCCTGTCTGGTTGCAGATGCCCTAGGTGTTGAAACAGTATTCATTCATCCATACGCAGGGGTGCTTTCCGCATATGGGATCGGTCTCGCTGACGTTCGTGCCATATATGAAGAAGCAGTGGAAGGCAAACTTTCAGATGAACTCATCTCATCCTTAATTGAGCGTTATGCCAAGCTTGCAAAAAATCAATGAAAGATGTTCAAGATCAAGAAATTCAAGATCAAAGCATCTGTACGCAAAACAGAATTCATGTGCGATATGACGGTACTGATTCCACAATAATTGTTGATGCAGGAAACAGCGATGTAGTTCGTCGACAGTTTGAAGAATTGCATAAGCAGAGATTTGGCTTCATCATGCCTGAAAAAGCAGTAATCGTTGAAGCAATTGCTGTAGAAGCGATTGGCAAAACCGAAATGCATGAAGAACTGAAACAGGAAATATCTGCCCGTAAGTCTCCATTGAAGCCCGTCAAAGAGGCTCAGATGTATTTTGCGGGCCATTTTCATCAAGGAAAAGTTTACATTCGAGAAGATCTTCAGCCTGGGGACCGTATCCAAGGAACGGCTTGATTTCTCTTGTGCGATATTCGACTCTCAAGGTGATCTGGTAGCCAACGCTCCGCACATGCCGGTACATCTTGGTTCCATGAGCGAATCCGTGAAAATTGTCATCCGTCATCGGCAAGGAACAATGAAGCAAGGGGATTCCTATATTTTAAATAATCCATACAACGGCGGGACTCATTTACCGGATATTACTGTCATCACCCCTGTTTTCGAACAAACGAAAGGCTCCATCCTGTTTTATGTCGCCTCTCGAGGGCATCATGCTGATGTCGGTGGAATCACGCCGGGGTCCATGCCGCCTGACAGCCATGTAATTGAAGAGGAAGGGGTTCTGATCGATGATGTTCAGCTAATACGCCAAGGCGAATTTCTCGAAACTGAAATTCGTGGTATGCTTGGAGGCGCCACCTACCCTGTGCGGAACATCGAGCAAAATCTGGCTGATATTCGTGCGCAGGTGGCAACTAATGAAAAAGGTGTCCAAGAACTGAGGTCAATGATTGACCACTTCGGACTGTATGTAGTCGTCGCCTACATGCAACATGTGCAAGACAATGCTGAAGGGGCTGTACAACGAGTTCTTGGGGCACTAAAGAATGGTCACTTCAAATATGAAATGGATGATGGCAGTGTTATTGAAGTTACCATTTCGATCAATAACGATGAACAAACAGCGGTTGTAGATTTCACCGGAACATCTCCCCAGAGAGAGAGTAATTTCAATGCCCCTTCTTCCGTAGCAAGAGCAGCAGTCATGTATGTATTTCGCACTCTGGTTGACGATGTTATTCCCATGAATGAAGGGTGTCTAAAACCGATTGAGATCATAATTCCTGACGGCTGTATGCTGAAACCGGTTTATCCTGCTGCCGTCGTTGCAGGAAATGTAGAAACCTCACAATACATTACAGATACGTTATACGGCGCTATGGGAGTTCTCGCAGCGGCACAGGGTACGATGAACAACTTTACCTTCGGCAATGAAAAGTATCAGTACTACGAGACGATTTGCGGCGGCTCCGGGGCTGGCCCGGATTTCGACGGCTGCGATGCTGTTCACACGCACATGACCAATGCAAAGTTGACGGATCCGGAAGTACTGGAATGGCGATTTCCAGTCAGATTGGAGAGTTTTTCAATTCGACATGGAAGCGGTGGAAAAGGCAAGTATCAAGGTGGAAATGGAACGGTACGAAAAGTTCGTTTTTTGGAGCCAATGACCGCAGCGATTCTGTCAGGTCACAGGCGAGTGCCTCCGTATGGCTTAGCTGGAGGCGAACCGGGGCAAACCGGCAATAACAGCGTTATTCGATCAGATGGTAGTATGGAAAGCATGAATTCTACTGATCGAACGGAGATGAGAATAGACGACATATTTGTCATTGAAACCCCAGGGGGAGGCGGATTCGGAAGGTCAACTTAATCCATCACAATGTAACCAATACTATCTTAAGGGCACCTCTATAAACCCTGATATCTCAGGGCTACGGGGAGCCAAATGAAAAATTTAGCGAACTTTCACACATTGCGGTCTTCAATTTCGAGATTTTGAACATATTTCACCGATTTTGGGTGAAAACAGCCAGAAATGGCCGTTATTTCAACTTTTTCACCCCGAATTTCGCTCATCCAGGCACAACTTCCCCTACGCCGCCGAAACCGGCGGCTCCAAATAACTCAACCGTTTCATGTTGTAGCAAAGATTGCGCAGCCCAATCCACGTTGTGGCTCGCGCCAGCCCTATACATCGCATGTGGCGCTCATGCATCTCATTGCTCATCGCACCAAACACATGCTCGACTCTCGCTCGCACTTTTGAATACGCTCGGTTTACCCGCTTTTGACGAGCATTCAATGACTTGCTGCGGCTGCCTTTGTGATTGATCCGCGGCTTGTAACCCAACGTTGTCAACTCCTGTATTGCCACCTCTGAACGATACGCACTGTCAGCCCACACTTGCCGATCACCTTGCTCATCATCGCTTAACACTTCCATTAACATCTTACTGTCATGCGCGCTCGCCGCTGTCACACACCAATGGGCAATGAATTTCGTCTGCCGATCCGCCGATATGTGATTCTTGTAGCCGTAATAGTTCTTCACCCCTTTCCTCGTCCATCGTGCCGCAACATCCTTTTGACGCAGCTTGTTCGGCTTCGCTTCCCAGTCCTCCGGAACCTCGCCGCCTTTAATCTTGGTATTTTCCTCGCGGCTGTTGCGCTGCACCGGTACCGACACTATCGATGAATCTACAATCTGTCCGCTAGTCAACTCATAGCCGCGTGCCCACAACTGCTCCTTGAACATGCCAAACAATTCATCCATGCAACCGCTTTTCGACAACTCATCGCGATACTTCCACAACGTCTTTTGGTCCGGCACTTGGTCTATGCTCTTCAGTCCGGCAAACTCCTTGAAACTCGTTCTATCCAACAACATAAACTGCAACTGGTGGTCACTTAATCCGTGCATTGCACCCAATAGCAACGCTCTGAACATCACCACTGCATCCCACGGCGGGCGACCGCGGCGGCGTTGCTTCCCGCCGCTGCCGAATACCTGCTCCAATCGAGGACGAAACACCTCCCAGTCTACCAACTGTTTAATCTTCGCCAGTCCATCGAATTCCCGTAAGGCGCGTTGCTGGTTCTCTCGCTCAAACAAATGCCGCTTTTCCATCGTAAAATACCTTGCTGTATCGCTGTAAAATGAATACTTTATCGATACTGCGTATTATCTCATTTGCAACAGCTCATCGCCACCCGTATTGGCGAATAAATAGACGTGCCCTTAAATGCAACGCTTAAATATGAATTCATACGTTGATTTTACTGACCAACCCCAGTAAATATAGATACACCAATTTGTTGTAGGGTATCGGTCAAGAAACCTTGACCACGAAGAAATTCAATGAAGAGAATATTATTAGAGATTTCCAGAAAGAGGAAAGCGCTATTACAGTTCGGGATGTCTGTAGAAGAAACCCCAAATCACCGAACAAATTCTCTATGGCTTCCAAAACCCAGCAATTGGGAGCGTCAGGTGTGAAAATAAAAGTGACCCTACCTTTCTTTCTTTGTCCCACTTGCTTGATCGAGCAGGCATGAGTTTCGTCAGTGCCCAATCTGGCTTGCCCGTTCCTCTCAGTTGTTATACGTTACTCACACTTGACTGTCATATTCGGTGTGGCGATTTCTGAGATTGTAGTTGTAAAATCGCCTTTGCAGTTAGATAATCGATGCCGATGACTCATTTACAGCATAAGGTAAACAACCAACGAAATACGTTTAAACATGTGCGTTTTCAGGCGATAAGATGGGGTTAGAGAAACACATTCAGGAAATTCGCGCGGCTTTCGAGGTCGGTAGCTTCGAAAGTGAAGCGGCTGTTTCCCAAGGCGTCGTACTGCGGTTGCTTAGTGCGCTAGGTTGGCCAGCGTACAATACACAAACAGTCATTCCGCAATACATAGTTGAAAGAACTCGGGTTGACTACGCGCTTTGTCATCCTCCAAGCAAGCCGATTGCATTTATCGAGGTCAAGAATATCGGTAAAAGTAAAGGCGCAGAGCGACAATTGTTTCAATATGCATTCCACAAAGGAGTACAGTTTGTCATTCTGACGGATGGTCAGGAGTGGGATTTTTTCCTTCCGGCCGAACAAGGTGATTACGCCGAACGCCGTGTCTATAAACTCAACATTATCGAACGCGACCTAGACGAGTGCGTTTCTAGGCTGAACCGATACCTGAAATACGAATCAATCGTTTCTGGAGACGCGATTGAAGCCGCTAGAAATGACTACCGAGACGTGTCCCGAAATCGGGAGGTAAAAAACACGCTACCGAAAGCATGGACACAGTTAGTGCAAGAGGAGGATGAAATTTTGCTCGAATTGGTGGCGGACAAAGTAGAAAATCTCTGCGGTTACAAACCAAATCCCGATAGTGTCGCTTTCTACCTTAAAACAAATGTGGTTAATTTACCGCCTAGTTCTCCGCCGCGCATTCAACCACCGCAACCACCTAAGACCGTACCGGAACCAGAAGTTCCTACCCCAATTAGGCCTCACCCGAAATCAATCGGTTTCGAAATTTGGGGAAATCATTATCAGGCTCGCAATGCCAGCGATGTTTTGGTACAAGTGTTTCAGAGGCTCACAGACCATGACCCATCATTCCAGGAGCGATTTGCTGACCTCCCTAGGCACGGCCGTAAACGTCGCTACCTTGCGCGCAGCCGCGACGACTTATATCCAGGTCGACCAGACTTAGCGCGTGATCACTCGAAACAATTGAATTCGGGCTGGTGGATTGGCACGAACCATAGCCGCGCCACAATAAAGCGGATTATTGAAATGGCCTGTAATGTTGCTCAAATTAGTTACGGCGATGATCTGCGCGTAGAATTGGGCGAATAACTGGTAGTAGTGCAGAAATTGTTAAATCAACGCTTCATGCGAATGTCTGTCTTGGTAATTCCAAGCCCTTGACTTTACTATCCATCAAATCTTCTCGACTGTACAAATAATCAGGCCTTAAACCGAGAATTTTGCAAATGGCTACAGCCATTTCGCGGTTAGGAAAATGTTGTGGTTGCTCTGATCTTGAAAATGACGACGGGACTGGACGGGTTGAAAGATTTTCGAAATTTAACGACCCATCAAACGCCGTCAAAACAGCATGCAACGTAACCGACTTTTTCATGACACTAGGACACAATCTTCGACAAGCTGTAGATTTTGCTTTACTCTTAAACGTCCTTAAGCATGGCGATAGAGCTGGCCTGCCCCAGTTAATTTAGACCATTAAATGTGTTAGGGTATTCGGCAGGAGACCCTGACCATGAAGACATTCAACAAAGAGAAGATCATCAAAGTTCTACAGGAGGCGGAAGACTCCATTACAGCCTGGGATGTCTGCAGGAAACACCAGATCACCGAACAGAGTTTCTATCTCTGGAGGAACAATTTCGATAGCATAACGGTATTGAAAGTTCGGCGTCTGAAGGAGTTGGAGCATAACAATGCGCAACTCAAGCAGATTGTGGCGGATTTGACGCTAGAAAATCGAATTTTATGCGACGTCAATCAAAAAAGTGGTGAGGCTGTCGGAGTGCCGGCGAATGGGATTTGAGTCAAATCCAGCTATCCGATCAGTGAACGGCGAACCTGCCGGATACTATCGCTCAACAGAGCGATCTATCGATAGCGGCCGGTACCCCGAGAATCTGTTACTGAATTGCGCCAAGTGATTGACAATGAGTACGACTACAGGGTCTAGCGGAAGATCACAAATTTGGTTCATCAGGGCGGTATCCGCATAGGTCGGGAGAAAGTCCGCCTGATTAGTCGCCGTGAAGGTCTCCAGGTACCTGTTGAATCTCCAAAGCAACGTCGCCGCGGCATCAGCAGCCGGGAAGTATCCAAAGCGCGCTCATCGGCGCTGCTGGGTACACAAGACAGCGAATGTTTTGAATGTGTTTGCGAAGTCTGTGCAGGCGAATACCAAGGAAGCCCTACATGAGATCTAGATGGCTGAGACTCGAACCAATGCCCAGTGTTCATTTGATCAACTCATCCACACTTACCAGGACAAGTATCCGAAAGCGATCAAGTGTTTGCAGAAAGATCGTGTCGAATGACTAGCGTTTTGCGATTTTCCGGCGGTGCACTGGCAAAACTTGCGTACACTAACCCAATTGAATCGACGTTCGCGACAATTCGGCATCGCACTCGTCGCTCGAAAGAGTGTTTAAGCCGAAAGGGAATGCAGAATCAATGCAAAGACCTTCGAATATACTCCTATGAATGGCACAGGAGTAGAATCGCACCGGAACTTTCAGCTAAAAGTGAAACAAGGCGACGTGGTACTGGTCAAGAAACATAGAGTAAATTCAACATCAAGGTTCAATTTAGAATGGGACAAAAAACGTATGAATTCCTGAACGACAGTTTCTTGTTTGATCGTAAACTTCTAAAGAATAACTATTCAAGATTTTCCGATAGCGAGTTGAGAGATGAGTTGACGCGATATCGAGAGTTTGTTCTGAGCAATCTTGATAAATTAGAACATGACAAAAATGGTAAATGTAATCGTTTAAACGTGTTTGTAGCTCAAGATTGCTTATCAATGGAAAAACTCAAACAATCAGCTTTATATTTTGATCAGCTGGTCTTCCCTGACCCACTATTTAAATTTACAGCTCAGCCCTCGAATTCATCCGATGCATTTCGTGAGTTTCTTAATTTTCCATCAGACGAAAATGTGAGCCGTGTGGGGCTTGTGAAAGCAATTCACAAAATGACTACACTTGCCCCAATGGTCGACAGTAATTATCTAAAGTTTGTTCCTGTTTCTTATTTTTTTGAACCACCTGAGGATATTCCTTTGAGATATTCAGAGACGGCATTTTCCGATTCTCTACCAACTTCGATTCTAAATGAATATAGAAACAAAGCCAGAGTATACTCGCTTAAACAATCCGATGGGACTCTAAGCGTAGAAAAAAATCTTCGCATAAGTCGACATATAGCCATTCAGTTCGAAGGTGATTCTATAGAAAACTTTCATGGCTTCACTTTGATCAAGAGCGAATTTAAACAAAACACCAACAAATCGAGAGAGTTTATCGTCAAGATGACTTGCCCAATCGAGGCACCCTCAATTGAAGAGTTTAAAACATGGGTAAATCAATCCATCAATCAAGCAGCTACAGAACATTACACCAGATTGTCAAAAGAGTTCGCGATCGCGAGTGAGACTAGTGCATCATACTTAACAACTTCTGAGTTCACAAATTCATTGCTTGGAGTAAGATTACCAGATCAATCAATTGGAAATTTCACGAGTAACTGTATATTGAATATTGAGTTACCATTTATGACAAATATTGATATTGTAGATTTGATGGATGTCAGGGCCAACGAAGGTGAAGCGTTTCAGAATTTCCGAATCGAGTTGGAACGTAAACTACGAGAACTTAGGTTGGAAACAGACCCAAACAAACTAAAAATCAAGATAGAAAACGTGATGCATGAACTAAGCGAAGTACAAGTAGCAAGAATCAATCAAGAACTAAAAAATTTACAAGGAACTAAACTTCCTAAGATCGGTCTTGCGGCGGGTAGTATAGTTAGTACAATTTTAACTTCAGACTCTACAATTTACACTAAAATCGTTTCTCTGATAAATGAATTAAGATCATTTAATAAAAGTAAAGTAAATCTTTATGAAAACCCAGCATACTTTTTATGGAGAGTCAAAACCAAGAAATAAACGTTGTTCATGAAATTTGTAAAGCGAGTAATAATACTTCCGTATGACGACATTGGTAAATTACTGGTTAAAAAGACAAATAAACTTCCACACGCCAAATATTAATGGATGGTTGCTATTAATAAAGAGCACCGGTTAGAGCGAGATAAAAGTAGAACTAACCACTTTTGCCTCCTGCGATTTCGAGTTATGCTCAGAAGTAGTGCGTAGGGGGGAGAATTACGCTTAATATTCGTCATTTCACTGTCTGCATCTCGCCAATGTCAGATCGGTATTGAGATTCCAGAGGTTTGGGGCAAAGCGGGAAGTGTTTTCTGGGATATCCGAGGTCCCAGATTCATCAATGTAGCATAGGTACACTTCAATTCTCAGAGTCAGAATAAAAAAAGCGACTGGGCTATTAGGGCTTTGTACCCTAAGAAGAGACGCTTGGCGACTCATCCCAGACGTTAGACATAGGTTTTAAAGGATTTTTATACTGAAGTCAAGCCAATCCGGCGATTTCCAGCAACTCTAATTATGGCGCATAACACCGGCAACTAACAAAGGTTAATTTTTTAAGTTGTTGTTTTTATTGAATGTTAATTTCAGACAACAACGTCAATTAATGTGTATTGCTTGATATCAATCTCATAATTTGATTTGCTGGGCGATTTTCGTACACGTTGGTTCCCTGCAGCATATTTATACAGTCATCAAATATTTTTTCACTCCATCTCTAATTCTGAAATCCCAATTTGAACAATTCGGGATTTATCGTTCCCCGATACACCTACATATTTATACGATTTGCCATCCAGTTCACGTTCCATCAATTCTTGAACAACAACAGATTCACTGCCATCTAGAAGCACAGCAAAGGGCGAAGCCTGCGAATTACTGGAGGGGTCTGTTGGAAAATCGAAGTCTACGTCAGGAAAATTCGAAAATTCTATGTTTCCTCCTTCATCACTAACCCAGAATTCAGATATGATTGATTGCTCGGCAATTTTGGTCAGAACAGCGTTGATTTCATCTTGGCTCATGCCCGCTCTCAGTGCGGCATCAATGAAATGAGATGTAAGCATCGCTTCCGCAACCATGTGTTTTGAAACCAATTCATCAGTTGATGGTAGTACGCCATCCGCCACAGTCGCAACATTCGATATTACGCCAATACAAAGAAACATCGAAACAATCCGCATTTTCATTTTTTGTACTCCTTGCAATCCAGAAATTTATGTAGTTCTATACCAGTAGAATTTGAACGATTTTCTCTTTGAAATTATTTTAACGTGGGTTATTGTGAAAACTAACTGATTCAAACTGGACATGACACTAATGCGTTAAATTGAAACCAGAACTACACATCAAATTTTTAGTCTAATCCACCCCATCAATAAACGTTTCAACAAACGCTTTAATCTTGTCAATAATTCGCTCGGCGATTGTGCCTCTCTCCTTAAGTTTCGGAGGCATTTCCATAATGTCAATAATCTCGTCTCTCAATGGAGTTTTTTCCGTAAATAAATATTGATCAATCACTTTCCTAAGGCCGCTAAATTCCAGACCTTCAGTCTCACCTAATTCTCGAATTGCCACTTCTTTTTGTTTATTCCAATAACTTTCAAATGATTCGCGCAAATTGCCATCTTTAGGAATCGCTGGGAAATGCTCAGCAATAAAATGTTCAATCAGTTCTTTTTTGCTGCGCAACTGCGTTTCGGTATCGAGCATATTTCGTATTACTCTACGCAGCCTTTCCTGTTCGGTCGGTTCTGCAGACAGCATATTGCGTAAAAGGCTGATGATATAGCCGACGTTAATCTCGTCACGATGAATCAACTCAAGTTCAAAATCGATATCATCAAGAATCGAAACTCTTTCTTTTTGACGATCCATTTTTACCTTGTCATATAAGTCAAGGTACTTGCTCTTGTAATTCTCAAAAAGCTGCTTGCTCATATCCAGATGGTCAAAGCTAAACTCGGTGAAGCAGCTGAGCACGTTTTTAATGCGCATGAGCTCACGAAACGCCTGGATAAAACTTAGTTCGTCTTCTTCGGTCTGCAACTCATTCACACTGTCAACCGTCGGGGCAATCTTATTCAACTCATCTAGTGCCTCGTTGAATTGCTCTACGAACTTCTCATAAGGCTCCAAGACGACTTCTTCAATAGCCTCTTTGTTGGCGAAAAGTTCAATCGCCTGATCCGTAGTAGGTTTCAAATTACGAAAACACACCACATTGCCTTGGGACTTCTTCCGTCCCATTGTGCGATTGGTACGAGAGTAAGCCTGAATCAGACCGTGATACTTGAGGTTCTTGTCTACAAATATCGTGTTCAATGACTTGCTGTCAAAGCCTGTCAGAAACATATTGACGACCAACAAGATATCCATCTTGCGCTCTTTGACTCGTTTGCCGATGTCTTTGTAGTAGCCGTAAAAGTTGTCGGTGGAAAAGTTTGTTGCGTAAGTGTCGTTATAGTCTTGAATAAACTCTTCCAGTTTGTCTCGACTGTGTGGGTTTACGGTACCGTTTCCACCTTCCACTACATCGGTTTCAATAAAACCGTTCGCATCACTGTCGTCTTCATTTACCTGGTAGGAAAATATCGCACCAATCTTTAAAGAATGCTTCCCGGCATCTTTTTTCTGCTTGAGTAGTTCATAGTATTTGATCAGGGACTTGATACTGGAAGTGCAGAATATTGCAGTGAACTCACGGCTATGCGTTTTACGGTTGTGATTCTCAATAATGTAGTCGGTGACAGCATCAACGCGCTCATCCGCTTCCATCACTTCAACCGTATCAATGTCTTCTACCTCAATGTCTGTAACATCGTCCTTTTGCTTTATGGTGCGGATGTATTCAACCGAAAATTTGAGTACGTTCTCGTCACGTATCGCATCCGTAATGACGTATTTATGAAGACACTCGTTAAACAGATCTTTCGTAGTGCGTTTTCCGTGGACGTTAGTAGAAGAGTTTTCAGCAAAAATCGGGGTGCCCGTAAATCCAAACATCTGCGTCTTGGGAAAGTACTCTTTGATACGCTTGTGGGTGTCACCAAACTGGCTGCGGTGGCATTCGTCAAAAATGAACACCATGCGCTTGTCTTGTAACGTGGTCATGGTATTGGAGAACCGGGATTTGCGAATCGCCGTATTCAGCTTTTGCAGGGTGGTGACTATCAAGGGCGTATCATCACCAAACTGTTTTACGAGTTGTTGGGTGTTGTTGGTTGCATCCACACTACCTTTGCTGAAGCTGTTGAATTCACTGATGGTCTGGTAATCCAGGTCTTTCCTGTCTACCACAAACATGACTTTATGTATGTGTGGTGATTGTGTGAGAATCTGTGCGGTTTTAAATGAAGTCAGCGTTTTACCGGAACCAGTTGTATGCCAGATATAACCGAATTTTTCAGAATTCTTAACCCGCTCAACGATCGCTTCTACAGCGTAATACTGATAAGGTCGTAGTACCATCAGCATTCTGGAACTCTCGTTCAGTACCACATATTTGGTAATGAGTTTGGAGAGTTGGCACTTTTCCAAAAATGTTTCGGCAACCTCGCTTAGCTGAGTGATCTTTTTGTTGTCCCAATCTGCCCAAAAAAATGTCTGTTTGAAATCGCGCTTGTTAACAGGATTGTTGGCGTAGTATTTGGAATTTACCCCATTGCTGATTACAAACAACTGGATGTATCCAAATAGGCCATAACCTGCGGCAAACGAATGACGATGGTAACGATTCGTTTGGTTGAATGCTTCCTTGAGCTCCAGTCCGCGGCGTTTCAATTCGATTTGCACTAATGGCAGTCCGTTCACCAATAACGTCACATCGTAGCGGTTAGTATATGTACCTTTCATGATGACTTGATGCGTCACCTGGTATTCATTCTTGCACCACTTAATTTGGTCGATCAATTCGATATAACCGATCTCACCATCATCTTTGGTGTAGTCCACTTTGTCACGCAGAATCTTTGCTTTTTCAAAAATATTGCCACGCGCAAGTTTGTTTAATACCTGATTGAATTCCTTATTAGATAGACTTGTTTTGTTGTGCTTTTCAAGCTGCCGTTTTAGATTCTGAATCAGACCGGCTTCATCCTTTATACGAACCTTCTCGAATCCTAGCGTTTCGAGCTGGGCGATAAGATTGTTTTCGAGGATTTGTTCGGATTGGATAGCCACGCAAAGACGCTTGAAAGTTAGATAAACATTTGCTGGAGTAACCCTTTCTTGAAAGTCCGGGCTTGTTGAAGTTGTTCTGCAACCAACTCTATCTTTTTATCGATAGTAGATAGGAAGTCAGCGATTTTTTGCTGTTCTTCCTTGCTTGGGTATGAAATTTTTTCTCTTTGATACTCAGAAATCCAATAACGCTTATGCTCTCCTATTGGAAATCGGACTCTTTTCATTGCCTCGTAGACAAATTTGATATTCACGCATTTACGCTTGGATACAAGCATCTTCATTGCCGATGATTTCGCTTTAAAAGGAAAATCAACATATTTGAATGCGGTTGTAAAATCATCAAAGATAATTGTTGGGAGTTTGTCAACGAAAACCCCCGTGTTCTTATTCGTGTAACCAAGCAGGAACGTCTTCCCTGCGGTAAGAACTGGAGTCTTATAGCGATCGTCATAAACTGAGTTTTCTACAAGATACTCCGTTGGTTGTTCATAATCTAAAACATCACCTAACTTTCTCTCTTCCCAGACTGGATAATCATTCCCCTGTTCGTCTTTGAACCGGATTTCCTGGCTGAAGAGTTTCTGCATCATGCCTTTTTTGTACTGCTCTAGCAAGGCTTTTTTCTTGCCCAATTGCTCAATCTTGGTGTCTACCGAGGATAGGAATGAAGCGATTTTATGTTGTTCTAGAATAGACGAGGGGAAAAAAACACAGAAAAATCTAATAATATTTGTATTTAAAGAAGGCATTGTTTGCCCAACTGCCACACTCCTAATTTTGTATTTAGTATGCACTTGTTGAAAACTAAAACTTAGGAATTTTGCATGAGCATGTCTGCTTTCCGTTCTGATTCTTAGCAATCTTCCTGAAAATAGCCATCCGTCTTCTTCAGATTTTATTATTGAATTTCGGTCAACAGATCCTACACGACTGAAAACTATGTCGTCTACTTTCAATATGTAACCTTTCAGTCTTTCTTTGTCTTTCTCAGATACTAGAGGAAGGTTTCTATGCTTGATACCTAGCTCTCCGAGATGTTCTACTGTAATTATCGGAGTTCCTTTATCGACGTAATCTTTCTCATGCAGTAATGAACCAAAAGGTCCAGTCTTGATAGCACCGATTGTTCCAAGTTGTTTCTCCGTCCACGCCCCACTGAACTTTCGAAATCGCAAGGCTGGTACATTTTGTTGTTGAGTGACCATTAGTAAAACTTTCCATCAAAACGGATTTGTTATCTCCAGTTCTTGACAAAAGCCTGCAATAGTTCTATCCGTTTCCTGCATTTCTGTTTCAAGCTGTTTTAGTTCTTTAGCGACCGCATTAATATCCACAGCTACTTCCTCCTCAAAGGTGTCAACATAACGAGGAATGTTGACGCTGTAGTCATTCAGGACAACTTCATCAAAACTAGCAACATAAGCATACCTTTCAACGGTCTGACGTCTCTGGTAGGTATCTATGATTTTCTCAACATGTTCATCGGTTAGTCTGTTCTGGTTTCCGACTTTTTCAAAATGCTGCGACGCATCAACAAACAAAATATTGTCGTCATGCACTCGACATTTTTTCAGAACGAGAATACATGCAGGAATGCTGGTTCCGTAAAACAGATTGGCAGGTAAACCAATCACGGCATCGAGATAGTTTTGTTCCTTAATGATGTACTTTCGAATTGCCTCTTCCGCTGCACCCCAAAACAGAACACCATGCGGCAATACTACGGCCATTGTGGCGTTCTCAGCCATTTGGTAAATCATGTGCTGCACAAAGGCGAAATCGGCTTTGGTGGTAGGTGCAAGTCTGCCATATTGACTGAATCGATCATCGGTTTCGAAAAGAGGATTATCCTTGCCTTTCCACTTAGCTGAAAATGGCGGATTGGCAACTACGGCCTCAAATTGCAAATCTAAATGCTGCGGATGCTCCAGGGTATCTTCCTGTTTAATGTCGAACTGCCTGAAATGCACGTCGTGTAAAATCATGTTCATGCGTGCGAGGTTGAATGTGGTGCGGTTTAACTCTTGCCCATAAAACTCGTCGACTTCCGCTTCTTTGGCAACCCTCAACAACAGTGAACCTGAACCGCAGGTTGGATCATAGACGCTCTTGATACGCTGCTTATCGAGCGTAACAATCTTGGCTAAAACTTTAGATACTTGCTGAGGCGTATAAAACTCTCCAGCTTTCTTTCCTGCACCGGACGCAAATTGCCCGATCAAGTATTCATAGGCATCCCCCAGCACATCCGAATTAGACTCCTCCAAATCGAAATCGATTTTATCCAAATGGGAAAGTACTGAGGCAATCAAGGAGTTTCGTGCATTTGGCGAACGACCTAATTTGGTACTTGCAAGATCAAGGTCCTCAAACAGCTTGTTGAAGTCATCCTCGCTCTCCGTTCCCATCGTACTTTGCTCTATATTGTTTAGAATGGAATTCAGGTCATCAAGAATGAAGTTGCTTTCTTCTTCAAGACTGGCGTTTCCTTTCACAGTGATAGCGGAGAACAACTCTTCCGGACGCAGAAAGTAACCGAGCTTCAGTAAGGATTCTTCATGAATCGCTTCAATATCCTCTTCATCTGTAACATCGCAATAGTCCTTCACAGCTTCGGTTTGAAGTAATTTATTGGCATATTGATGCTGCTTTTCGGAAAGGTACTTGTAAAAAACGAATCCGAGAATGTAATCGCGAAATTCATCGGCATCCATCTTGCCGCGTAATTCGTTCGCAATACCCCACAGTTGTTTTTTCAGTTGTTGTTTTTGTTCTAACGTCACATTTTTCTCGCGATTTCAAATTTTGTGGAATATCTCAATTTACTCCAGCCTGCAATTGTAAAAGAAAGCCACTGTCGCCCTTCGTTCACACTCAAATTCTGTATATTTTGGGGAACTATGCAGATATCTTGACAAAAAATTTAGTGATTGATTCAAACTTTTTTTGGAATTTCCAGTCAGCTACTCGAAATATCGGGCGAGCAAATTATTTTGAATCATCCGCAGAATCCGAGTACAACCACGATATCGATGCCATCATTGAGATAGCGGTTCAGTTAATCCTAGTAATCGATTACCTTTGATTTCTTTTTCAGAACAGCCGTCAGTTCTGGCAGTTGCAAAATAATGTTGTATCTATGTCCACTGCGCCTCAATTCTTATCTCTCCCCCTCCATATTGTAGTGTTTCTACTGCATTTTTCAGTTCAGGGTATCCCTGCAGAATGAGTTCTTCAACCAATCCCCTCAAGACACTCGTTTTCAGTCTGTGCTCTTTTTCGCTGTTAAGCAACCATGCCAGTATGGAAGAGTGGAAAAATTCCAGATTTCCACGTTGCAGAAGATCAATGATGGTTAGCATCTTGGGGGCTCCTATATCATCTGTTGCTATGGACCGCGATCCGCTATTTCAGTGGGACACCGAATTTTCATTTCAAAGCCCGTGAAAATCGGTTTACGTTAATTACCTATAGGTATAACAAGAAGCGAATAGGTGCCAGGCTCTCTTATCGCTTGGAAGTATAAAGCCCGCTGCGACCAGTGAATTTCCGCCGGTTGCCGGCTCCACAACATTCGCTCTATTAATAGGGTATCCGCTTACTTACATTCGCTTGGTTATCCCACAACTTTGCGTCATCTTCGTACGAGGTGGCGATTCGCTCCAGTACACTTCCAACATATGGGAACTCGTGAACAAGCTCCCGAGCCCAGCCACGATAGCGTGCTGCCAGTTCCCGTTCTTGGTTTCCGCCTTCTTCTCTGCGTTGGACGCCTCGGCTATTTCGTGCGCCGATTTCGAAACCAAGGCCGACCTTCTCCGAAGCCATCCATTCCAACGCGTCGCAAACTGGACGACATGGCCACACGCCATCATCGTTGGCCGGGGCCCGGGCTAGAAACTTGCCAATTTTGAGGTCGCCCATGTCAGCGCAGTCATATCGCTCGCTCAAGCGACGAACCTGATGAAGCCAGTCATTCAGAGCAATGGGATTGATTTCCCCTTGCGCGTCAGCGCCGGGCATGCGTCGTATCTTATGCAGAAGATTATAGAAATTCGACGCAACCCTTTCGTATTGCTCGCGATCATCAAACCCCAACTTGGACCAGTCCTTCGTGCCGTCCGCACGCTTGCAAAGACAACGGATTGCTTGGAAGTAGAAATCAGGTGATTTGGCAATTAGCTCCTCAAGATTTGGAATGCCATGTTCTGTATTGTCGAGTAGTGGAAGATAGGCGAACTCAAGTCTGGCTTTTTCATCGACTGAGACGCCTGATCGTTTATCAAGTTCATCGAACGCGTTTGAAATGCAATGGGTAGTCATGCTATTTTGTGGAAACTCTTCGGAACTGTCAGTAATTAGAGTGCTGAGCAGCTTTTTCAATCGTGATGTCTCAACTTTGTCCCACATCATCCAGACCGACATGCAGGCAGTCTCCACACGATTCACTGCAAGTAACTCGTCTATCGTCCGATTGACTTCCTCTTCCGCATGTCGGTCCGACAATATCCGTGGTTCCACTCTTTCCCAATAGGCATTGCAAAGCGTTTCCGCCTTGTCATCAAGCCAACGCCATGTGGCCTTCCCATACGGCAAACAGAGAAGCAGCGTAAGCAGAGTATCAGGCTCATGCTTGAACTCCTCAACTAGCGTGGCGGTGTATTCAGATTTGGCATTCCAGAGAAAGTTGGCGAGACAGCATTTGTACCGGTATGCGTCATCGCCAGTCGCGGCGCGAATGCATGGTTCGACGAATTCCATAGTATCCATATCTCCTGCCAGAATCTTAGCAATCAAGTTGCCAATGAGAAATGAAGTTTCTTCTCCTCGATCAAGCAAGGCCACGACGCCTTGGAAACCATGCGTCTCCCAGACCTCCCGCAAAGCCTTCAAGCGCAGATCAAAAAGTCGTTGTGTGTTTTTCTCAAAATCAAACGCCACACTCTTAGCATCCTTGGGCGGCAGTTCGACCCAATGCGATTTGAATAGCCATGCGCAGCGTGTTACAAGGTCTGTCGGCAAAAGCTTTTCTGATACCGCATTCACAATCTGGGCATGATAAATCCGCCCATTCGTTCGGTAGCTGAGATGCACGTATCCATTGATGCGTTGGCGCAGATAAGCCTTAGCATTTTCCGACGACGTCGAATCGGCCCACTGATCAATGAGATTCCAAATTCTGAGTTGATTATTTTCGGGTAAACTATCGAATAGTTCGATCAAGTTTGCCAGGGTATTTTCGTCATGACAGGGCCAATTCAGCGCAACATCGATAGCTTTCAGTACAAACTCACGATGCTCATTGTTATTGATCAGTTCGCGACCGGCATTCCTTGCATCATCGCGCCAGCGTGGGCGGTAGTTGGACATTGCAGTACTTTCCGACCGGTCAAATTGCGAGATGCACAAGCGCCACCCAACCACCGGATGGTCACGGCACAATTTATCGAAAATCAAAATTCGCTCATTGAACGAGGCAGCAGTCTGAGGCAACCAGGACCGGAAAAGGGATTTAAGCGTGTTTTCCGGTCTGTTCACCCAGTTGTCACGACTACCTTTGTCATCCGTAACGCAAAGCTTCGCTAGAACGCTCACTACGCGCGAAAAGAGCGAAGGAGTCCACGCTAGGCTCTCCAACGCCCATAGTAGATCGGTCCCGCTGGGGTTGGCAAAAGGTGTGTTTTCCACTGGTCGTATTAGTTTCCGCACGATAGGCGTGGTCTGTCGGAGATCGCTTTCGATCAGCGCCAGAAACGCTTCTGGTGCAGCCTCCGCGTAGTCGGGAAGATCAGATTTCAGCGACATGATCTTCTCACGGTCGAGCGGGGTCAGCAGGCTACGGATGAGTTCGGTGATCCGGGCTTCGACGTCGACACCCGGTCTTTGGCTGAAGAGTCTCCCTCCAAATACAGCGAGCAGAATCAAGGTCTCGCGAATTCCGTGGCGAAGTGCATCCGAGTGTTCTCTAACTTTACCATAGAGATTCGCCAACCATCTTTCGCTGTCGGGCAGATTGATAGCAGGGTCCTTTTCCGAAAGCACGCATTTGGCCACGATGAAAAAGTTGTCCAGATTCCGTTTGGTAATAAATTTAGCGATTCCGTACAGCGCATCGGTCCTTGAAACTACCCCTCGATATTCCCCCACCGACCATACTGGCGCATCTTCGAGGGCTAGCAACTCAGCGATGCCGCTTTCCATGTCGTTGTCATCGTCCGTATTGGCCAGAAGCCCAACAATTTCGCGGTCGGCCGAAGAGGCATTATGCCAAGCGCCTACCAGCGCCGCCGGCAGTAGTTTTCGCGCGGTTTCGGCATCTCCTGCCCAAGCGGGTTCGCGTATGGCAGGTATGATGGACAGGCACCGTCGCAAGATGGTTGGCGAGCGAGCCGATTCATTTGCGAGCCTCTCGATCTCGCCCTCGGACAGTTCCATCGCTCTCAGAGCATTCGCGAAGTCCTCTCTTTCAAGAATTCCAAGCCGAATACCGGGGTCGGCGTTCACATCGTTGCCTGGTCGAACAATGACGCAGTGACAACGTCGGCAGAACCCCCCGATTTCCTTTTCAATCTCCGGTTTGTAAACTACGGCGATGCGCGGAGCGGTGTGGGATGCATCGAACCGCCGCATCGCTTCGGGCGTATCGAATACGACGGCGCCAGTATTCGGCTCGGCAGCGTCGAATCGCACTTTGCCGATTAGACAGCACAAGAAAGCAAGCGCTTCATCCCGCGAGTCGGCAGCGACAATAAATGGTTGCTTCGGTGGCTCTTTGAGCCACCGTTCGAAATTAGTGGAGGAATCTTGGACGACCGGACCAAACAGCATCGGCGAAAGCGTTGGTTCACAGGTTTCGGCCCAGTCTGACCAGCACCGATCAAGCGACCGATATCCACTGACCGGTTTGTCAAGCCGCTCGGCAAACCAGATTTGAGTAGGCGCTGACTGTTCAAGCCATTGCTCCAGATCGCTCGCATCGTAGGCACGGACATCTTTCCAATCGCCAAGTTTTGCCTTTTCCTTCTCCCAATTCTTCTTCCCCTGCCAATTGCGTGGTGTAACGAAAATGAAGATACGCTCGCGCCTTTCCGTCGGCGGCACGGACCGCACACGCGCCTTGTAATCGTGTTCTGCCTTGGTTCGAGGATTTTGGCTGCAACCGAATTCCCAGCCAGACTTGCCATTCGGTATCCATGGTGTTGGCGTCGGCGTTTCGACCATCCCATCCCATCCTGGTTGTTCTGCATTATCGTAAGCGGGGAAATCAACGCGAATGAGGTCACGTCCTGTGGATTGGACCAACCGTCGCAGTAGTGCCGGAAGTTCTGACCGTGCTTCAATCCGGCTGGCCCAGTTGTTAATATTTTGGGCCTTGATCGAAACCAGCAACGGTGCGTGAGCACCAGCTATGATAGGTTGCCGTATGGCATCCTCCCGGCGGTCGAAAAGCGTTTTGAGGTCAAGTAACTTTTCACGGTCGGCGTCAAAGGATCGTTCCAACCGCAATGCCATTTCCGGCGAAAGCGATGCTTTACCGTTCAAAAAATTGGACAGCGCAGGCCTTCCCACCCCCAAGAGCTCAGCAGCCTTAGTGACCGTCATGCCCTTTGGGATTACCTGTTGCCTGACGTAGGTGCCCGGATGGGCTGGATTATTGTTCGTTCCGTTCATGGCGTTTAGTTTGCATTCCAAGTGTGTTGAATCGAATGACAGTATTATATCATATTATGTAGCGCAACACAATACAATATCATGCTAGTCGAAAGTGTTAGCCATGCTTCGACTTCTGGTCAATGACCGAGCACCGATTATTGTCCTCTCGCTGTTGCAGTTAAATTTAGAGTGTCAGTTGCTTTTTCGCAAGTTCTCGGAATGAACGGAATTTCGTCCTTATGTTCCCGACATGTAATAATCGTCTGGACAGACAAAATTGGCTGCCGTAAATTTGGCGCGACGGCGGCGCCAATGAAATTGATAGTAATGAATCAGCTGAGATTGTCGGGGTGATTCAAATAAATTTAATAGCTTCAGAACAGCGCATACCCCTCAATAATCCATCGTCAAATACATTGCAGGAACAGAATATCTCACGTGTCGTTTACTAGTTGTTAATCAGATCCAACCGCTAAGCGAAATCGCAATCATTTCTTGTTACAACATATCGAAAAGTTGCGCATTTTTTATGGCACTTGAATAAAGTGTGAGGAAACGAGAGTTAAGTTTGAATCAGAATTGGCGTTCAATCATACAGAATATCCATCCAAATCATGAGTTTGCAAACAATGCAGTTGAATCTGTTGAATTGTTCAATCGGAATACTTTGCCAACGGATGGCGAAAGTAGTGCTCATCCAGTATATTTCTCAAAGTTCCTGACTTCCCCTGCTTCGCGTATTCTCTCAGTGAATTTCCATCCTTCCAATCAACATTGTACCCTTCACAGATTTTAGATTGCTGTTCTAACCAATCTCGTGCTCGGCGATGGAAGTTACCATTGGTCCACAATTCGAATTGAAAATCGTTACATCTATATACTTCGAAGTGATTTAGAATTTTAAATATAAGTGGAACTCGATCTCTATACCACTTTCGCACCTCTTCTAAGCTAACCTTGGACCCGGGTATTTTGGATTTACATTCAATTACCGATATTACTCCTTCATCTGAACGAGTAAGAAGAACATCAATCTCAACTTTCCGATTAGATTCGAAGTCAGTCAAATTTTTTCCAATTTCTAGGCCACCACCCTCAATTTCCTTCACTAAATATCCGATAGCAAACTCAAAAAGCGCTCCCCTAATATTATTTGCGGCACCCTCAATCTTAGTTAAAGAAGATAGTAGCTCATACAACTTATTCGGTTTGTCAGATATTTTTGTTCCAGTATTAGTGACAAGTTCGATTAATTCTCTTAAGGATTTGGCAGTTGATTTTCCAAATAAATTTTCTACAGTCGCTGCTACAATCCCCTTACTGCGAGCCAAACTAAACGCTTCGCTTGTGAACTCATCGCCAACGAACATTGGGAGAATCGGAGCAACATTTTTTGGTGCAGATGCCATGTCATGCTTTCGAATGAATAAAGACACTGAATCCGTATTCACCTGTCCATTGAAGTTAATGTCGCAAACAATAAAACCTGGCTTTAATTTTCCTGTCGAGGCAGTAACCAGAGGACGCAAATATGATGGTGCCGATAGATCCCACGTTATGCTAGAAACTACAGGTTCATTACCATCATCACCTCGCACAGAAAAGCTGTTATAGCTACCTAGACCAATTTTCCGAGCCCAGTCCAGTACCGCTCGTAAAGCGACAAATTCAGCTAATAAATTCGCGTTTATGGATTGAATTGGCAGTTTTGTATACGATACAGGGCGAAATTGGATAATTGTCTGACCATTCTCAACCACAATTCTTTCGAGAAGGTGAATCTTGATTAGACGTTCAAGTATTAAATCTGGTGTGAGTTGATTTTTGCGATATATAGGAGCCCCACATATTGCTGGAAATTGAGATTCGAAACACAATCCACCTCGTGAACGCAAACCAACTACTGCACACCAATATGCTTTACCGCGAGATTCAAAGGATCGCTCAACTGCTTTCCAAAATTGGAGGCTACCGTGTTGTTTAGCCAAATAGATGAATCGAGTATTGTGAGCAAATCGTATGCCGGCCAATCTTTTATATTCCGACTTAGCACGCGTGAGCCGCTGACGGGCGGCAGCTTTTGACAAACCGCTTTTGGTCATAATATCGATAAATTCCGATGACAAACCTGGTCCTTGTTTTGTCAACAAACTTACAACGTTATTTTTCATAGAATAGATACAGGTGTCACACTACTCTATTTGTAATATACGATCTATAGATTGACAGTTCATTTTTTTTGCAATCTAAGAAAAATTGAATTTAAAATCTCGATATATCAATAAGATACGTTTTCTCTAAAAATCGAATTTGTACGAATTTGTCTCACCATTCTCATTTATTCTCAAAATTGAAATGTGAAATATTTCCATATGTGGAATTGAGATAAGATGCTCATCAGATTTTTTAGAATTTACGATAATAAGCCGCTCGACTAAACCAATAATCACCAAGCCAATTGCTTAGAATGCAGCTACGCAAGGCGGTTATGGCATTGGCACTAACTATCAACACTCCAATGCATTCAAGTAGGCTTGAGCCTCAACCCAACCGCGTTCTTGCAAACCGCTTCCGCTAGTGCGGAACTCACACACAATCACTTGGCACGGAACCTCGAATATTGAATTCGTTTCCGATCACAATCGAAATAGGCGAATGATTTGTTCACAGCTTCACTCGCCGATGGATGTCCGATGTTTGAGGAGCAGATTACGTTTGATTTGAAGAACTTGGATAAAAGGTTCGGGGTGTCATCGGTTTTCTCTCTTTGTAGTCTGTATCTTTACTATAGATACAGCAATACCTGGAATTCGAACAATTACTCTTATTCCATCAAAAATGAGAACTTTAACGCGCATCCTTATAATCTCTTTCTTTTTAATTTCCAGGTACCTAGTCTCAGTTCTCATCCGAGGCGTCTCTGTACCCAATCCCAATTGCGTAGTATGATTTACAAAATCGGCACGCAGCAACACCAAAGGACAATATTCAGTGCAAAAGGAAATAAATAGCGGAGTACTAAAATGTAGTCGTTGGCTAAATTGGAATATCTGCTATCAACACTTTCTTCAAGCTTAACTTAAGTTTTCCGTATAGAATTTCGTCAATCCGAAACTCCAAATTCATAACCCAACATTTCTGTTCATATGCGCTAAATTGAGCAATTAGTTTTCCGAACCTCTCTCAACATCTACAAATTGCTGAAACCACAACACTAAATCGAGCACTACGGGCTGTCAAATTTTCCGGCATTGCATAAAAAGATACCTTCAAACGAAACACTCTACTTTGTTAAAACAATATAATGTAGTAACTATTTATGAACATCGTAACTACAATTTCTATTGTTTTTGTTAATTTCATACTCGTGGAGCCCGGAGAATGACCCAACTACCAAATGGCAAATACAATTGGCCAGTTAATCCGACTGAAGATTTAAAGGAATTTCCAGTTCCCTACTATGCCTCCGATCGATGGGAAGGTATTCGTAGAGACTATGACTGGACTGAGGTTGAGAGACTACGAGGTTCGGTTTGCGTACGTCACACATTGGCCGAAATGGGCTCAGAAAAACTATGGCACTATCTGCACAGTGATGACTTTGTCGCTTCACTTGGTGCTTATTCCGGTTGTCAGGCTGTCCAGCATGTCAGAGCGGGAATGAAATCAATTTACCTGTCTGGTTGGCAGGTGGCAGCGGATGCCAACAATGCGGGTCAAACCTATCCTGATCAGTCACTCTATCCTGCAAGCTCAGTTCCGCAGGTCATTGAAAGAATCAACAACGCATTTACCCGACAGGACCAAATTCAGACACTGGAACGTATGAGCGGTCAGGAAACCACCGATATCGACTGGTTCATGCCGATTGTTGCAGATGCCGAAGCCGGATTTGGTGGGCCGCTGAATGTGTTTGAATTGACAAAAGCCATGATTGAGGCCGGAGCCGCGGGGATCCATTACGAAGACCAATTGTCTTCTGAAAAGAAATGCGGACACCTTGGTGGCAAAGTCCTGCTTTCTACAGCACATGGAATCAGAAACCTGACGTCAGCACGCTTAGCCGCTGATGTGATGGGGGTACCAACTGTAATCATTGCACGAACGGATGCAGAAGCCGCGCGTCTGATGACTTCCGATATTGACGAACGCGATCATCCATTCCTTACCGGAGAACGCACTACTGAAGGGTTTTACAGGATTACCGGTGGCATTGATATGTGTATTGCGAGAGGACTGGCCTATGCGCCTTACTCAGACCTCATCTGGATGGAAACCTCTACACCAAATCTTGAGGACGCTCGAAAATTTGCTGAAGGTATCCATGAACAGTTTCCAGGGAAAATGCTTGCCTACAACTGTTCACCATCGTTCAATTGGCAAAAGCATCTGGAACGTGACGAATTAGCCAGCTTTCAGCGTGATATAGCGGCAATGGGGTATCGTTATCAATTTGTCACACTTGCCAGCTTTCATAGCGTCAACTACTCCAGCTTTGATATCGCCAGAAAATTCATTGAGCGTGGAATGGAAGGATATTCTGACTTGCAGCAGGCGGAGTTTGCAGCCGAAGACTTCGGTTTCTCAGCAACCCGTCACCAGCACGAAGTTGGCGTCAGCTACTTTGATGCAGTGAATGAAGCTACAGCAGGTACTGGAGAGACTTCGACTGTCGCAATGGCGGACTCGACAGAAACTGCACAGTTTTAACGACAGTATCAGATCGTAATTAGTCGTCCCTGAATAACCCCATATATAGAATATGACATTCAGGGACGACTAGCTAAGATACTATGCCCCAACAATCTATTCTTCGGTGAGTCGTCCGGAGAATTTGCAAGTGCACGATCTGCCATCCTGATGGCCTCATCGTAATTTTCATGTTGCAGCAATGTAAAATCCCATGAACGACCGTTCTATGGGACAATTCGTGCATAGGCGTAATGTTGCCATTTTTCTGGAACTGGATGTCGATCATCCCAACTTGTATGAATTTGCAGTTGACGAGCACATCGACGTCAGAATTTTTTGAAACGGGTGTCTTGTGAATGAATTCCTTGCAGGTAAGGTGTAGAAAGTCTACGACAACCGCAACACCAGTTGGAACGAAATTCACCAGGAGTATCAGAACGTGCTGAATAAGTTGAACAAATAATGAGTATTAGCAAAATCATACAAGCAGTTCCAGGACAATTGACGCTGGACCAATTGCAGACGTTCTATCTGGATTCCTGTCAAATAGAATTCGACCAGAACTGCCGCAGGCAGGTGGAGCAAGCTGCCGAGATGGTGAAAGCCGCTGCATCCGGTGAGGATGCGATTTATGGAGTAAATACCGGATTTGGCAAGTTGGCCCATACTCGGGTTAACCTGGACCAGACATCTGTATTGCAGAAAAACCTGATCTTGTCCCACTGTTGTGGCGTAGGGCCCGCTCTACCAGAACCCATAGTTCGTTTAACCATGCTGCTGAAACTGTGTTCTTTGGGGAGAGGGGCTTCGGGTGTGCGGTGGCAGATACTGGAATTGCTACAAGCCATGCTCAATGCCGACATATTGCCGATCATTCCATCAAAAGGCTCTGTCGGAGCCTCCGGGGACCTGGCACCGCTTGCGCATATGACTCTTGCCATGATTGGTGAGGGTGAGGTCATGCGTCATGGAGAAAGAATGCCGACTTTGGATGCCCTGCAAGATGAAGGCTTATGCTCGATAAAGCTCGGTCCAAAAGAAGGACTGGCAATGATAAACGGCACCCAAGTATCGACGGCAATCTGCCTGACTGCATTGTTTGATACCTGGAATTTGTGCCAAACCGCCATGATAACGGGTGCCTTGTCCTGTGATGCACTGATGGCATCGACCAGTCCATTTCGAAAGGAAATTCATGAATTGCGGGGGCAGCTCGGGCAAATTGACGTTGCCCGTTCGCTACAGTCCTTGTTGGCAGGGTCTAAAATTCGGGAGTCACACCTTGAAGATGATGAGCGGGTGCAGGATCCATATTGTCTGCGATGTCAGCCGCAGGTTATGGGTGCCTGTCTGGACCAGTTGCGTCAGGCGGCGAAAACTCTGGAAATAGAGGCCAACGCGGTCACCGACAACCCGCTGGTGGTTAACGGGGAAGAGCTGGTATCCGGTGGAAATTTTCATGCCGAGCCGGTAGCGTTTGCTGCCGATCAGTGCGCCCTGGCAATCGCTGAAACAGGGTCCATTGCGGAGCGACGTATTGCGACCTTGGTAGACCCGGCTCTGAACTATGGACTTCCTGGATTCCTGTCTCCAGATCCCGGTCGCAATTCGGGATTCATGGCCGCCGAGGTGACAGCAGCTGCGCTGATGGCTGAGAACAAGCACAACTCCATGCCGTGTTCGGTGGATTCCACGCCGACCAGTGCCAATCAGGAAGACCACGTTGCCATGTCATGTCATGCGGCGCGACGTCTGCTCGAAATGAATGAAAATCTGACGTGGATTCTTGCCATTGAATTGCTGGCTGCAGCCCAGGGGGTGGAATTCAGACGCCCACTAAAATCCAGTAAAACACTGGAAAAAGTAATCCGGCTGGTCCGAGACAGAATTCCCGCATTAGGGGAAGACCGGTTTCTTGCACCGGACCTTGAGGACGCCTATTCAATCATCAAAAGCCGAAGTTTGTTTGACATGACCGGTGACAACAGGTTGCCAACGCTGTGGCGTTTTCACGGCAATCGGATATAGCAAATCGAATCAATAACCGTTCATGACTGCAGGACTCTGACGTCCGCACACAGAATTTTGCTGGGTAATTGGATCGCTGATGCCGTACTCTCGCCTTTTGGTGCATTTCTCGGACGAATGCGCACGAACTAAGGAATATTGCCGGACAGCAACACCGATCTGTATCCGGTTTTGTTGAGCACGCTTCTGCAATTTCAAGTCTTGCAAAACGGGAAGATTCAGAGAACCTAGAAACTATTCAATAGCGGCTTCCAGTTCGGGAATTGCAGTAAACAAATCCGAAACCCATCCATAATCGGCAACTTGAAAAATTGGTGCTTCTTCATCCTTGTTGATTGCAACAATGACCTTTGAATCTTTCATACCAGCCAAATGCTGAATCGCCCCCGAAATTCCGACAGCAATGTAGAGGTCCGGTGCTACGACTTTTCCAGTTTGGCCGACCTGATAGTCGTTTGGTACATAACCCGCATCAACTGCTGCTCGAGACGCACCTACTGCTGCACCTAGCTTGTCTGCAATTCTCTCAAGCATGTTGAAATTTTCACCACTTTGCATTCCGCGACCGCCGGATATGACGATGCTTGCAGTGGTAAGTTCAGGGCGCTCGCTACGAGTCAGGTCATGCTTCACAAATTGCGAAAGTCCCACATCACCGGAAGAGGATAATTCCTCTATTTCAGCATCCCCACCCTCTTCCGCAGCAGCGTCAAAAGTCGTTGTGCGAACGGTGATTAATTTTATGGAATCGGTTGACTGAACTGTGGCCAGTGCATTTCCTGCATAAATCGGTCGAATGAATGTATCTTCACTGACAATCTCCGAAATGTCCGAAATTTGCTGAACATCCAGCATTGCAGCCACTCTCGGCATCAGATTCTTACCAAATGTCGATGCAGGCGCTAACACGTGTGAATACGATTTCGCTATATTCTCGACAACTGACGCGGTATTCTCGACAAGACCATATTCATACTCGGCAGAATCAATTTTCAAGACTTTGTTAATGCCTACAATTTTGGCAGAAGCCGTTACAACTTGATCGCAGTTAAAGCCGACAACGAGGGCATGCAAATCATCTCCCAATTGGCTAGCGGCTGTTACCGTATTCAGCGTGGAGGCCTTGACTTCCTGATTGTCGTGTTCAACTAATATAAGTATGCTCATGACAAGACCTTTGCTTCCGTTGTAAGTTTTTCAATCAATTCCGCTGCACTTTCTACACGAACTCCAGCCTGTCTCGCAGGTGGCTCATTCACCTCTAGCACATTGACTCTCGGAGTCACATCCACTCCCAGATCTTCCGGTGCCAGCGCTTCAATCGGTTTTTTTCTTGCCTTCATGATGTTCGGCAGCGACGCATATCTAGGCTCGTTCAGTCTCAAATCAACAGTAATCACCGCCGGTCGGGAGAGCATGATTGTTTCCAGCCCTCCATCTACTTCTCGCACTACCTGGAATCCGCTATCCTGAATGTCAATTTTGGATACGAAAGTTCCAAGAGACCAACCCAGCATTGCAGAAAGCATCTGCCCGGTCTGATTGTTATCGTTATCAACTGCCTGTTTGCCCATTAGGACAATTCCCGGATTCTCTCGATCGACAACAGCTTTCAGTAGTTTTGAAATCGCCAGCGGTTCCAATGGCACATCAGTTTGAATCAGAATTCCACGGTCTGCACCCATAGCCAGTGCGGTTCTAATGGTATCCCCGCTCTGTTGAGGGCCTGCTGCCACAACGATGATCTCCTCTGCTACGCCGGACTCCTTCATTCGAATGGACTCTTCGACGGCAATTTCACAGAATGGATTCATCGCCATTTTGACATTATTCAACTCAACACCAGAGCGGTCTGCCTTGACTCTGACTTTGATGTTGGCATCAATTACACGCTTTACAGGAACAATTACCTTCATACCGCTCCTCGGTTGAAATAAAAGCTAAAAAAGATTGAATTGGCTACGACTTGAGCCTGACGTTATTCGGATCGTGAGGCGAGTTTTCGACAACGGCGCAATTATACCGATTTCCTAATATTTCTATTTCCATTTTCGTTCCAATCTGTCCGTAGCCAGACTGTACATATCCAATGGCTAGACTCTCCTTCAGGAAATGACCATACGATCCTGCGGTCGCGCGCCCGATCATCTGGTCGCCATCCCACAATGGTTCGTTGCCTAAAGGGTCTGCATCCGTGACTCCATCGACCGACACAGTCACAAATTCCTGAGGAACACCATTCTCCAATTGCTCGCGCAGCGCATCACGACCGGTAAATTCGCCTTTATCCATGTGCACAAAGTGATTCAAGCCTGCCTCAAAAATGGTGTACTCTCGAATCAGGTCCTGCCCCCACATTCGATAAGACTTTTCGATTCGAAGCGAATCCATGGCACGCATGCCGCATTGACCAATATCAAACTCCTTTCCAGCAGCCATGAGCTGCTCGAAAATATGTCGCTGATACTCAATCGGATGATGCAATTCCCATCCAAGCTCCCCAACAAAATTGACTCGCATCGCCCGAAGCGGAGCAACGCCGACATAGATATTCTGCGCCGTTAGCCAGGGAAAGGCCTCATTGGACAAATCTGCTTTTGTCAGTATTTGTAGCACTTTCCTGGATTTCGGACCTGCAACGACTAAAGTTCCATGAGATGTAGTTAGGTTTTCAAGCTTAACCGAACCGTCATCCGGCAAATGCTGACTGAGAAAGCTCCAGTCAAAGCGCTCCGCAGCTCCAGAACTGACAAGATAAAACGATCCATCAGCATTTCGGGTTACTGTGAATTCGCTGCGAACGCCGCCGTAACGGGTCAGCACATGGCATAGCTGAATACGTCCGGGTGTTTTTGGTAATCTTCGGGCAACCATATTGTCGAGATAGGCTTCTGCGGATTTCCCCGAAATTCGAAATTTTGAAAAACTGGTGATATCGATAATTCCGACATTGTTGCGAATGTTGTTGTGCTCGTTTCCCACATGTTCAAAGTATTTAGATCGGCGAAAACTCCAATCATCCACAGGTTCGACACCTTCCGGAGCAAACCAGTTCGGACGTTCCCAGCCATAACGTTGCCCCCATACTGCTCCCAAGTTCGCCAGCCGATCGTGTATTGGGCTGGTTTTTGCCGGTCGACACGCTGATCGTTCTTCATCCGGATAGTGAATCGTGAACACATTTTCATACGCCTCCTCATTCTTGGAAACAAGATACGGGCCCCGCGCATAATCACCGAACCGACGCGGGTCAACAGCAAGAAGATCGACTGAAGGTTCGCCTTCAACAATCCACTCTGCCAGTTGCCAGCCAGCTCCACCCGAAGCAGTAACACCAAAACTGTGCCCTTCGTTCAACCATACATTCGGCAAATCCCATGCTGGTCCAATGAGAGGACTGCCATCCGGTGTGTATGCAATAGGACCATTGACAATATCCTTGATTCCAGCGGTACCGAATGAAGGCACTCGGTTGATAGTCGCTTCGACATGCGGCATCAATCGATCTAAATCGCCTGGGAACAAGTCTTTCTCGAATGTAGAAGGAACTCCATCTGCAAATACAGCCGGAGCCCCCTTCTCGTACGGCCCTAGAATGTATCCCATCCGTTCCTCACGCAAATAGTATGAAGCGTCGGATTCGCGTAAAACTGCAAGCTCCCTGCCGCCGCCTTCCCGGTACTCCTTCAGTTCATCTACAACATCGGTCACAATATACTGATGCTGAACGGGAATAGATGGAATCGATATTCCAAGCAGGCGACTCGTCGCATGCGAATAGTTTCCTGTAGCGCAGACGATGTGCTCGCACACAATGCTTCCTTTTGTTGTTTCCACTTTCCATTCACCGCCGTTGGTTCTGGAAAGTCCGGTTACTTCGGTTTGCTGGTATATTTTTGCACCCCTTGCACGTGCCCCTTTTGCCAGTGCATTTGTTAAATCGACTGGTGCGATATGTCCATCATCGGGATGGTAGAGTGCTCCAATTAGTCCTTCGGGATTGATGAGTGGCCACAGAGATTTAACTTCCGACGGTGTTATCAACTCAAACGGAACACCGATCGTGTTGGCAGTACCGCAGTACTTCCGATATTCATCCATTCGATCTTTCGTGCACGCCAGTCGCAAGTTACCGGTAACATGAAAACCTACGTCCTGACCGGTCTCCTCCTCAAGAGACTTGTAGAGATCAACTGAGTATTTGTGCAACTGTCCGACTGCATAACTCATATTGAACAGGGGCAATAATCCAGCTGCATGCCAGGTTGAACCGGCAGTGAGTTCGGTACGCTCACACAAGACAACATCACTCCACCCTTTTTTAGCCAGATGATAGAGCGTACCCACGCCAACTACGCCGCCACCAATAATGACTACTCTTGCATGACTTTCCATGAAAACCGCGAACTCCACTTCTAAACGTTAAAATAGGATTCACACTGCCAAGAATTTCAAATGTTCCGATTCTAGCGGAAACACTGAAAGCAGTGCGATTTATACATGACTAATTTACAATAATCCACATTGGAATTTTATGAAAATTTGTCTGCCCGCCTAAATGATTGAGATCAATTTAAATTCAATGAATACTATATCTGTTCACTATGGTTCATAAGCCCGTTGTAAATGTAGATTTTGAACGGAAGGAGGCTTCTAGTCAGCCGCTTTTTCCGGTTTTGGTGGAATCCCGTCGAACAAAACGTGCAAAGAAAATTGCCCGCACCATACTGAGTGGCTTTGAGAATCACTACACGCTGTTTCAGGAAATTACATCTGGAGCTCAAGAACGTTTTGAAAAAGCTTTATGGCTAGAAGCTCGTGAAGCTTCTAGAAGCAGAATTTACTTCTACGACAAACGAATTCAGGAAACACTGACCACCTTGCGATCCGAACTAAAAATCAGTGAACTGGATAAGCAACTGTGGAAAGATGTAAAAATTCGCTATATACATTTGCTACTTCAACACAGACAGCCAGAACTGGCTGAAAGTTATTACAACTCCGTTTTTTGCCAATTATTCGACCGACGTTACTACAACAACAGCCATATTTTCGTCCGTTCATCCGTCTCCATAGAAAACCTCGAAGCGGATAATCCAATTTATCGTTCCTACTACCCTTCCATCCGAGGGCTTCGGAATACGATATCGGATATTCTCGACAGTTTGGAATTCACACTTCCTTATGAAAATCTGCAGCGGGACGTACGAAACATTCTCCGACATTTAGGACAGGCGCTACCAAGAAATAAGCGCTCCGTCTCGTTGAATTACCAGATAGACATACTTGGGTCTTTGTTCTTTCGCAACAAGGCTGCCTATCTGATTGGGCGAGTCATCAACGACTACCAAACCACTCCGTTCATTGTGCCGATTCTGAACAACGAACAAGGAGCGCTGTACGTCGATGCCTTGATTTTGCTTCCTTCGGATCTTGATGCAATCTTCGGATTTTCCAGAGCGTATTTCATGGTCGAGACTCAGGTACCGTCTGCAATCATCCAATTTCTCATGGATATCCTGCCTGGAAAAAGCAAGGCCGATCTCTACTCTGCAATCGGATTTCACAAGCAAGGCAAAACTGCATTCTATCGAGACTTTCTCCATCATCTTTCGCACTCTTCTGACAAATTCATTGAAGCTCCTGGAACACGCGGAATGGTGATGATGGTATTCACGTTGCCATCCTATCGCCATGTATTCAAAATCATCAAGGATGCGTTTGAGCCTCCAAAGAAGCTGTCCCGTTCTACTGTAATTGAAAAATACAGGCTGGTGAAGCAGCATGATCGTGTCGGACGGCTTGCAGATACGCTGGAGTATTCTGAAGTTGTGCTGCCCAGAAATCGATTCAGTGCCGAACTGCTTGATAACCTGCAAAGCACCTGTGCGCGGTCAGTCATAATTGAACAGGATATTGTCGTGCTGAAGCACGTATATATTGAACACAGAATGATTCCACTGAATCTCTTTCTGCAGAATTTCAAGGATGAAGAAGAAGCGAAATACTTCGCTAGAGGTTACGGCGATGCCATCAAAGAAATGGCTGCGGCAAACATCTTCCCAGGAGACATGTTGCTAAAGAATTTTGGCATAACCCGAAATAACAGAGTGGTATTCTACGATTACGATGAAATCCGCTATTTGACCGAGTGCAACTTCAGAAAAATCCCGAAATCTCGAAATCCTGAAGATGAAATGGCTTCAACACCCTGGTTTTCAGTTAGTGAAGACGACGTATTTCCAGAAGAATTTGAAAGATATTTTCTGGTTCATCCTTTGATTGGCAAGTATTTTTCCGAAATTCACGGTGATTTGATGACCGTAGAATTTTGGCGCCAAAAACAGGCAACGATTCGCGCCGGTATACTAGAAGATGTTTATCCGTATAGACAATCATTAAAATTTCCGAGAACGTAAAATCAATCATCGTAGACAGCGGAACTAAATTCATGAGTGAGAGAAGAAGTCGATCAGGCGGCAGAGCGGCGAGAAAAGCGGAACGGGCCAAAGTTCAATTTGAAGCCATACCTTACATTCAGCGCAAAGTACCGGTATATGAGATGGCTCCAGACGAAACGTTAGAATTAATTGAAAATAACGCTGAATTAATTCTGGAAGAAATCGGAATTGAATTTAGAGACGATCCAGAAGCACTCGAAATTTGGAAACAAGCTGGTGCGAATCTGGATGGTGAGCGCGTTCGATTCGAGCCAGGCATGCTGCGAGAAATTATTCAATCCAATGCTCCATCGTCTTTCACCCAATTTTCCAGAAATCCGGCAAAAAACGTGCTTATATCAAAAGATACAGCCGTTTTCGCACCCGCTTACGGCCCTCCTTTCATCCGCAATCTGGATGAAGGTAGAAGATATGCGACGATTGAAGATTTCAGAAACTTCGTGAAACTTACCTATATGTCGCCACCCCTTCATCACTCAGGGGGAACTGTTTGTGAGCCGGTTGACCTGCCTGTTAACAAACGTCATTTCGATATGGTTTACAGCCATTTGAAATACTCAGACAAACCTTTCATGGGCTCGGTCACCAGCGGAGAAAGAGCTCAAGATACGGTTGATATGGCGAAAATCGTCTTCGGTGATGAATTCGTTGACAGCAACACATGCATCCTGTCTCTAATCAACGTCAATTCACCCATGACTTTTGACGATACCATGCTAGCTGCACTCAAAGTGTATGCTCGAAACATGCAGGGCACGGTAATTTCGCCCTTTATCCTGTCGGGTGCGATGTCTCCTGTGACTGTTGTCGGTACCTGCACTCAGATACTTGCAGAAGCAATGACCGGAATGGCCTTTGCTCAGTTGGTAAGACCTGGAGCACCGGTGATATTCGGCACATTCAGCAGTTCGATCTCAATGCAGTCTGGGGCTCCGACTTTTGGCACACCCGAACCCTCACAGGTGCTGTTCATTTGTGCGGCTCTCGCACGCAGACTCAAGGTGCCGTTCAGAAGTGGCGGAGGATTGTGTGCGTCGAAAATCCCGGATGCTCAAGCAGCTTATGAATCAGCGAATACTTTGCAGGCAGCGATGTTAGCAGGAGTAAATTTTATGCTTCATACTGCTGGCTGGCTTGAAGGCGGATTGGCAATGGGTTACGAAAAGTTTGTGATGGATACGGATCAAGCCGCAATTCTGCAGACGTTCATGCAAGGTATAGACATATCTGAAAATGGTCAGGCACTTGATGCTGTTCGTGAAGTCGGTCCCGGTAATCACTACCTTGGCTGCGCTCACACACAACAGAATTTCGAAACCGCATTTTACCGATCAACGATTGCAGATAACAACAGTTTCGAGCAATGGGAAGCGGACGGCAGCCTGCATGCGGCCCAACGTGCAAATGGCATTTGGAAACAGATGCTGCAAGACTATCAACTACCGGATTTAGACGAATCCATTGACGAAGCATTAGTAGAATTTATGAACAAACGTAAAAACTCATTCCCGGATTCCGCTATCTGAGTAGGTATAATTTTGTGTCCTCTCACTTCACATTGGAGTAAATCACATGGCAGCCCAGACTATAGCTGAAAAGGACATCAGTTCAAATTTACACCCGTATACAAACCACCTTCTTCATGAACAGACAGGTCCTAAAACTTATGTTCGAGGAGAAGGAATCTACATCTGGGATGAACATGGGAAGAAATTCATTGAAGGATTGGCCGGATTGTGGTGCACTTCACTCGGATTCAGCGAACAGAGACTGGTAGACGCTGCAACTAGACAGCTGGAAACTCTTCCCTACAATCACAGCTTCGCGGGTCGAACTGCACCGGTTGTTTCAGAGCTGGCGGAAAAACTAATTTCTGTTGCACCGAAATCAATGTCGAAAGCCTATTTTGTGACATCAGGATCAGAAGCTGTTGATTCAGCTGTCAAATTCGTTTGGTATTACAACAATGCGCTAGACCGACCGGAGAAGAAGAAGATAATTTCTCGGGCAAAAGGCTATCACGGCGTAACAATCGCCTGTACCTCTCTGACCGCAATTCCTGTAATTCAAGAAGCCTTCGACGCTCCGCTTGACCGATTCAAACACACCAGTACGCCACACTACTACAGATTCGGCAAGGACGGTGAATCTGAAGAGGATTTTGCTTCTCGTTGTGCAAAAGATCTTGAAGAATTGATCCTGGCAGAAGGACCGAACACCGTTGCTGCTCTAATTGCAGAACCCCTCATGGGCGCCGGTGGTGTGATTCCCCCACCCAAGACCTATTTTGAGAAAATTCAAGAAGTACTGAAGCGATATGATGTGCTTTTAATTGCGGATGAGGTTATCAACGGATTCGGCAGAACAGGGAATCCGTGGGGATGCGACACTTTCGGAATCGTAGACCCAGACATGGTCACTTGTGCGAAGCAATTGTCCTCTGCATATATCCCGATCGGCGCCACGATGATCTCAGAAGAAATCTACCAGACAATCGCGGAAGCAAGTGCTCGACACGGCATATTTGGCACTGGATTCACATATGGCGGACACCCAGTCGGGGCTGCGGTTGGTCTCGAAACTCTACAGATTTATGAAGAAAGAAATATTCTTGGACATATTCGGGAAGTCATGGTTCCATTTCAGAATCGTCTGAGTGCACTGAGTGAACATCCGCTTGTCGGTGAAGCACGGGGTGCTGGACTGATTGGCGCCATTGAGCTGGTTGCAGATAAACAGACAAAGCAACCGTATGACCCGGAACTGAAAGTAGCTAATCAGGTATACCTGCAGTGTCTCGAAAATGGCTTAATTCTACGAGCACTGCCAGCGGGTGATACCGTTGGAATCTGCCCGCCACTCATCATCACGGAACAGCAGATTCATGATCTGTTTGACGCACTGGAAGCAGCTCTCAATACAGTTGAGAGTAACTTGATTTCTTCACTCCATTCTGAAGTAGCCTAGAGCTAGACTAGATAATATTAGTTTTCTATTCAATAAGATAAAACGAATATTTTTCAAAACACATCCTTTTCTCTGCACTGAATTATCAATAAAACCGGTGCAGACAGCGTAGTATCATCACAATAGCAGCAACGGATCAACCGTTTGCTGCTATTGTGCCGCTGGTTGCAATTCTTTTCTGATTATTATACAATCATTTAATTATTTTGAATGATTGTATAACTCTCATAAATTCCAGTGCAGAATTAGACTCATGGCAATTCAAGTGACTCACAAATATGAAAGTGACACCAGTCGTCGCAAGCAGTTAATCAACTCAACAATACAGACTATTGCCGAAAGCGGTCTTTCCGCAGTCACTCTGGCAAAAGTTGCATCTCAAGCAGGCCTTTCTCCCGGCATTGTCAACTTCTATTTCAAATCCAAGAAGCAGTTGCTGCTGGATACTTTGAAATATATTGATCAAGAATACCTTTCTGTAGTTGCCGAACATCTCAGTTCAGCAGAATCACCTCGCCAGAAACTACAGGCCTATATTCAAGCCAGTTTCGACGAGCGAGTATTTGTGAAGGAAAAAATCGCAGTGTGGTACGCTTTCTGGAGTGAAAGCCAGGCTCGTGAAGAATATCGTCAAATTTGCGGAGAAAACGATTTTCAGGAAAATCAACAAATATTAATTTTCATTACAGAATTTCTGGCTGATTCCAAGCACTCTTTAGCGGACATTGAAGCGTTGGCTCTCGGTCTGGAAGGTATGATCGACAGTTTATGGCAACAGGCATTGTATGACTCCAACGAGGTTGATGCTAAACATGCGATTGACATTTGCAATCGATTTATCAGCTTGTTACAACCAAATTCCGTGGACTCTGTCAATTCAGTGAATGGCTCAGAGCTTACCAATCTACTGCCTCCATGGACCTACCGAAATGAAGAATTTTTGGATTTGGAAATTGAACGATTGTTCAAACCGAACTGGATGCTAGTCGGACATGTCAGCGATATTCCACACCCAGGCAATTACCTCACATTCGAGGGGTTTAGTGAAAGAGCATTCGTGATTCGCGACAGTCTGGGTAAGATCAATGCTTTTCACAACATCTGCCGTCATCGCGGTTCAAAATTACTAGAAGGCGAAGGAAGATGTACTCGTGCCCTTGTGTGCCCGTTTCATGGATGGCGTTACGATTTTGATGGTCAACTTCAATTCATTCCAGGGCAGAAGGGATTTCCGGAAATCGACAAGAAAGATCATGGTCTTGTTCGTCTTGATCTCGAAATTTGGAAAGGATTCATCTTTATTCGATTCGAGTCCGGAAGCGATTCTTTGGCCAAACAGTTGCAACCGATGGAGCGGGAGATTGAAGAGTATCGACTGGAAGAATTGCAACCCTACGGTGATCCTGAGAGTTACAACTATCCAGTCAATTGGAAGATATTTCATGACATTGACAACGAGGGCTACCATGTGCCAATCGGACACCCTTCGCTTCAGCAACTATATGGGCAACACTATGTAGATTCCTATGTTGATGGAATCCCCGTCTCTCATGGTCGATTCAATAAGCGAATTGGAGAACTTTGGAGTGTCAAACACTACCGCAACCTGATGACGGATTTTGATCATCTGTCCGAAGACCGTAAGGATTTGTGGCTTTACTTCGGTGTCTTTCCAAATCTGGCTTTTGCACTCTATCCCGAATTAATGGAAATCTACATGTCAATTCCAATCGATCTGAAGCATACGAGAATCATTTCTCGCGTGTATGCATTGCCTGATTCAAGACGAGAAACCAAGGTGTTGCGCTACTTGAATAGGAGAATCAACAGAACCACGGGATATGAAGATGAATCCTATATGATCACCTTACAGGAAGGACTGAACTCGTCAGTTTTTCCAAAATGGAATCTTTCTAAAATAGCCGAAACAGGTGTTGGAGCATTTCACAGCCTGATTCAAGAAAAACTGCCAGTTGCGAGATTAGTCAATCAGCCCCAATCTGGAACGGTTTATGGCTCTAACGAGCGGTTGGCTAAGTCTGATCCTCAGCAGTATCAATAAAGTCGTACTTTTCGGATTCTGCGATTTGCATGTCTTTTGTTCGCTGGCGCTCCTGACGTGACAGTATCCAGCCGGCAGCGCATACTCCAATGGTCACAATCAGAATGATGAGCGTGGCCAAAGCATTTACATCAGGCTTCAATCCCAATTTGACTCTGGAGTAAATCAGCATCGGTAAAGTGTTGGCACCTGGACCTGACACGAAACTTGCAATAACCAAATCATCCAGCGACAACGTAAATGCCAGCAACCAGCCTGCGGCTAGGGCCGGTGCAAGAAGCGGAACCGTAATATCAATTAGAACCTTATAGGGTTTAGCGCCAAGATCCTGTGCAGCTTCCTCTAACGATTCATCAACGCCCACCAGTCTGGACTGAACGATGACTGCAACGTAAGCCAATGAAAATGTAATGTGTGCGATGGTTATGGTGGTGATTCCGCGGGTCGGCCATCCAATAATCTCACTCATCGTTATAAAAAATAGCAATAGCGAAAGTCCAGTGATGACTTCCGGCATGACGAGAGGTGCCGAAATCATACCGGAAAACAGAGTTCTCCCTTTGAACTTGCGGATTCGAGCCATGGTAATTCCTGCCAAAGCTCCAAGCAGTGTAGCAAACGTAGCATTCATCACTGCAATTTCTAAACTCAGCAGTACTGAATTCCAGATTTCCTCACTTTGGAACAGCACCCCATACCAGCGCAATGAAAATCCACCCCAAACGGGTACGACTTTCGAGTAATTGAATGAGTAAACAATGAGCAGAAAAATCGGAATATACAGAAACGCAAATCCAAAACACAGCATCGAAAATATAACTGGAGATTTCTTCCAAGCCATCTGTCTGACTACTTCGCTTCGGATTCTTTCGCTTGATAGCGCTGATAAATCATCATTGGCAATACCAGCAAAATGAGCAAAACGACAGCCACTGCTGAAGCAATTGGCCAGTCCTGATTTGAATTGAATTCGCTGTACAACACCTTACCAATCATCAGCACATTGCCGCCTCCTAGAAGATCCGGTATGACAAATTCACCGGTTGCCGGAATAAAGACCAACAGCGACCCGGCAATGATTCCCGGCATGGTCAGCGGTATGGTAATCGTGCGAAAGATTGTAAATGGCCTGGAGCCAAGATCTGCTGCTGCCTCATGCAACGTCATATCCAGTTTTTCTATGCTTGCAAATAGCGGCAGAATCATGAAAGGCAGATAGGTATAGACAATGCCCACATATACAGCAAAATCTGTATAAAGCATCTTTATTGGTTGATCAATCAGCCCCAGCCAAATCAGAAAACTGTTCACGGTTCCCTGATCAGCAAGTAACCCGATCCAGGCATAAACGCGCAAGAGAAATGATGTCCAAAATGGCAGAATTACCATAAGCAACATTATCTTCTTAGCAGTCGGAGTTGACCTGGCAATACCGTAGGCAATCGGATAACCAATCAGCAGGCACAGAATTGTTGAAGTTACAGAGATTTCCAGCGAGTTGATATAAGTTCTTAAGTAGAGATCATCTTCCCACAGATACAAGAAATTGTCGAAAATCAATGTCATGTACATTGCACCCGTTTCTGCTATTTGGAACAATTTGGAAAACGGTGGACTCGCCAGAATATATTCGGCGAAACTGATTTTCAGAACAATGAAGAAGGGAATCAGAAAGAATATCAGCAGCCATACGTACGGAATTGCGACGATGATCGACTGCCATGCCGATGCGGATTGAATCCAGATTTTTAATCTGTTCTGCAATTTATTGTCTCAATCAGAAAATTTGATGCATTATCAACGTGCACCTAGCCTCACTATTTTGTGAGCAATACCGGACTTGACGCTTCCCAGCTGAGGTAAACTTTTTCTTCCCACTCAACCAAGTGGCGTCCATGTCGTGGACGCGAACGATTTGGATGGGTAATCTCGATAATTTTTCCATCTTCAAGTCTGATTTTATATATCGAGAAATTGCCAAGATACCCAATGTCATCCACTATGCCCTCCACGAAATTGTAATCCGTTTCGGACGGCGGTGGCGTATCAGACACCGTAATTTTCTCAGGCCTCAGCGCAATCCAGACACCAATATTCTCTCGGACGTCGACACTGTGATCGATATAGAACGAAATTTTTGAGTCAACGGAATCAACGATAACGTGTTCCGCGCCGTTCTCAGTAACTCTTCCCTCGAACATGTTTGCGCTGCCAATGAAATTCGCCACAAATCGGGTTTCTGGGTACTCGTAAATATCGGTTGGTGTACCAATCTGCGAAAACCGTCCCTGATCCATCACTGCAATTCGGCTCGACAGTGTCATCGCCTCTTCCTGGTCATGAGTGACAACAATGAAGGTGATTCCCAATTTTTCTTGAATATTCATCAACTCAAACTGAGTATGTTCGCGCAGGCGCTTGTCCAATGCACCCAACGGTTCATCCAACAACAGCACTTTCGGTTTTTTCACGAGTGCACGCGCAAGTGCAACCCGCTGCCTTTGACCACCAGATAACTGATGCGGCTTGCGCTTCGCAAATTTTGGAAGCTCAACAATAGCGAGAATGTTGGCGACACGCTCCACAATCTCGTCCTTAGCAATCTTGTCTTGCTTCAATCCGTATGCAACATTCTGCTCGACATTCATATGTGGAAACAATGCATAGGACTGGAACATCATGTTTACAGGACGCTGATACGGAGGGATTCCCGCCATGTCCACACCATCAATAAAAATGTTGCCTGAAGTAGGTTCATCAAAGCCTGCGAGCATTCTCAAAAGAGTTGACTTTCCGCATCCTGAACCGCCGAGAAGCGAGAACAGTTCACTTTCATAGATATCCAGGTCCACGCTCGAGACTGCAGTAAACGAACCAAACGTTTTTGTCAGTGAGCGAATTTGGACAAAAGGCTCTGCCTCAGGGTCTAGCCAAGGTTGGTCATCGAATAATTTTTGCGAATCAGTTTGTGCTTTCACTTCACATACCACCCAGATTAGAAAAAATCAAAATTTTTCCATACATTTTTCATTTGTTTTGTAGGCACGGCGTCTTACCAACTATCTGTTAGTTATTTGCAGAATTCCACACTTGGATCGGGCATGCGATGCGATTGCATCGCTTGCTCGATTCGTTAAACTGATTATTCTCCGGTTTGGAAATTTGTCCAAGTACGAGTGCGAACACGCTGAACTTTCGGTGGAATAACCCTCATTGTGTACATTTTGGCGACGTCTTCGGGCAAGGGAAAACTTGCTTCAGAACCAGTAACCGCCGGATCAATCAATGGCTTTGCAGACTCGTTCGCAGTTGCGTACCAAGTATAGTTGCTGTCCTCCGCCGCGACTTCAGGTCGCATCATGTAGTTCAAGAACAAATGTGCATTTTCAATATTGGCAGCGTCAGATGGAATAATCCAGCCATCTACCCAAAGTTGGGCTTTGCCTTGACCAGCGGGCAGAAAGAAATCCAGTATTACTCCAGTACCTGCTTCTTCGGCAGTTGAAGTGGCGAGCAATCCGTCAGGACCCCAGGTAACAGCCAGACAGAATTCTTTTTCTACCATTCGCTGATACGCATAATTGTCGAACGTTTTGATATATGGGCGAATTTTCGCCAGCATTTTTCCAACGGCTTTGTAATCTTTTGCATTGTTAGAACTTGGATCCAGACCCATATGAGCCAGTGCCATGGGGAGGATGTCAGTTGGTGAATCCAGGAAGGAAACACCACATTCAGCCAGCTTCTCCATATTCTCCGGCTCAAATATCAGATCCATTGACCCAATCGGAGCATCCGGAAAGATACTTAGAATCAATTCCTCATTGTAGGTAACGCCGTGCGTGCCCCACATATACGGTACGATGTGATCGTTGTTTGGATCCCAATTTGTCGCAATCTGAGACATCACTTCTTTGCTCATGTGTGAAAAATTCGGAAGTTTCGAAACATCAAGTTGCTTTATCACTCCAGTCGGCATCAATTTGGCAATCTGCGTGCTTGAGTGACTAACTACGTCATACCCGCTATTGCCGGCAAGTAGCTTGGCATCTACCGTTTCGACGGAATCGTAGTTATCGTATGTAACATCAATGTTGAATTCTTTTTCGAAATTGGCAATTGTTTCTTCGCCGATATATTCTGCCCAGTTGTAAACATTGAGCGTACCCTCTGCATAAACGTTTCCTGAACAGAAAAGCGCAGCAACACACAGTGCCCCAAACACACTCCTGACTCTTAAATTTGAACGACTTAACACGATGTCCTCCCCACTATGGTGGTTCTCTGAAATTTAACTAACTCACGATGAATTAAATGTAACTAATAATTGAACATTTCTTTATACCATTTCTAATTCCAGTAAAGACTAGAATTTGCGAACCTCCTTGAAGAGGTCAAACAAAATTTCGGCGAGATGGTAGAGAAATTCCGTAACAATCAAAATAGATTTCCTAGTGGAACAATTTGTGCTCGCCAATGAATGGAAGCATTGTCAAGCCACGCAAATTTTCTGCTACTGCTCGAATTTCGGCCTTGTGCTTTTTCCACCGTGGACTCTAGGTTCGGCGCACCACTGTGATCGTATGAAATCAAATTCATCCACTATGGAGCGAGGAATATCAAGCAGTTCAATCAGCAGCGCCTCATCAAGCGCTTTGCGATTCTCATCTCGGAAACATTCATTTGCTGGTAAAAATTCAACACTTTCAAATCTTTCGAATATTTCATTGACCTTATCGAACATAGAGTCATCAAATTGTCGGGTATCAAGTGCAACTAGAGATTCCAAGGTGCTGATTGTAAGACGAGTTCTTCCTTTTTGCTGCTTTGTACCTATCCACCAATAAGTCATCAGTCCAAGCGTAGAGTTCAACCACAACACAATTGCTCTTTCTGTTCTAGGGTCTTCAACACAGAAATTGGGCCATGCTGTACCGCCAAGCGTCTTTTCCGGTGTCAAACAAGCCGCCAAACTCTGTGAACTCAATCTAAAGTCCAAAGTCAAATGAAGTCTGGAAGATGTCGAATTCCAAATATCAGCAGACTTGGTTTCATGACCATGTCTCACCAGCAATTCGGAGTCAGGCAATACAATGAGAGATCTCTCCCGCTCTGAATCATGCCTCCAAAGACAAGGATATGTAGGTACAGTTTCTGACCGCAGAGGCACCTTGTCAAACGGACCTCTAGGCAGCGTGCCTGTAAGGTCTCTATGTAGCAATCCTCGATTGCCTAAATTATCTAAAGTCGTTACTAGGATGTTTACATGCTCACCCGTCTTAGGTACGATCAATATTCCCTCCCACAATGAGGTCATAATCCGAGCAAGTGATGGGTGGGTTAATCCAGCACAACCGCCATAGAACTGTCCTGCGATTATGTATGTGCCACTGTCGTCACTGTTTCCAATCTTGATACGTCCGTCTCCAACACAGCGATCAGATTGGTTAATAGCTTTCGCCACTTCCATTGCTTCTACATGACTGGCCGGACGATTCCGTAAATTAGCAAATTGAAATGTATCTGATGCAGACTCTGCGGAGATTTCGCTGCCTGTTTTCTTTGTCGCAACAACCATAACTTCTGCGATGCCGGTATCCGCAGAATAAGCCGGTTCAGTTCGCCCGGCACTTGTAATTGAAACAATGGTAATGTCTCGGTAACGATTTACCAGTAAATTCCGGGAATTATTCCATGATTCACCTTCTACAAATGTCGCAGGCAAAACTAATGCCAGTACACCACCAGGTTTCAGCTTCACATGAGCCAAGTCGATAAAGTTGGAGGCCAGTCCTGCATTCCCGTGACCGGCAGGTTGTTCAAGCTCTTTGCGCAACCACTTCAATCGGGCACTCATGGCTTTCTGTTCATCCTCTGAAGTATTGAAACCAGCAAAAGATGGCACTGGAACATCAGCTCTCTCATGATTAGTCGGACGCGTAAACGGTGGGTTCATTATTACGATGTCGAGAGATTCAGGGTCTACATCAACATCATGGTCAGCTTCGACATCCATCATTAGATCAGTGGATTGACCCAGTACAGTAAAATATTCATCCATTTCGCTTTCCAGTCTGCCAAAGATTTGTTGCCTGCCCAAGCTGAGCAACGACCTCACACGCACATCTTTTATCAACTCCAAGGAGCCGATGTAGGGAACTTTATGTTCATCTTGTCCATACGGCATTGTGACAATCTTCGTAGTTCCATAAGTTTTTCTAGGATGCAAATTCGACAAAGTGGAAGCGGTAAGGTGTGTGGCGGCAGGCATAATGTCACATGCGTAGATTGAATTTTCGATCATCGCTGAATGAATCTCAGAATCATCATTTCCAGTGCGCCGATAGCGAGTCAAGATGGAATGGTACAACGCACCAATTAACGTCCCTGTACCGCAGGCAAGGTCGGCCACTTTCAGTGACTTTACACTTTTTGCATCCGCCCAGTCAGTGTTTAATCTAGGAATTGCAAGCTCGGCTAGCAACGTGGCTGAAACCGGCAATGTGTAAAAGGTTGCCAGGAACTTTCTATCTGCAATCAATTTTTGAAACATGCGTCCCGAAAGGTCATTTAATCCGATCACGCCAAGCTCTGTTAGTGCATCAGACATCCTGCGAAGATGCTTCAAAATCCGATTCGCGTGCACTATCGATATATTAATCAACAATTCTGTAGCAATCTTGAAGATAGGCCAGTAGTTGATGTCCGTATATATTGATTGCCAACAATCGATAACAGCGGTTTTTCTAAATTCAAAATTGAGCACAAGGGATTCGAGTGGCGGCACACCCTCTCGTCCTTCGATTCGAGAATGAAACACAATGGCATTCGCAATGATTGCAACGGCCATGCGATTTGTCTGTTCTCCAGGAGCCTGCCGCAACTGATTTGCGAGTGTCCGTTGAACACTTTCTGGGGCGTCACGCAATTCATAGGCACCGCCTCTGACTGCAGATTCCAATATATCTGTGCTACGAGATACCAGGGATTCGGTTAGGGTTACCGACTCAATACAGTTGACCAAATCATCTACTCCGCCTTCAATCCACCCGTTTTTGGGCCATCTATCATCTTTTTCTCCATCCATCGCAGAATGAATGCAATAGCTGAAGTTGGCATCTTCAATTGCCTTCTCCAGCTCACTCTGCTTGACTGACTTCAAGGCTGCAGGAATGCGTACCGCGATTGAGTGCTCTATAGGATTGCTGGTGTCAGAAAGAACGTTGCGCAAACGTGATTTTGCGTCAATTTCGACTGTAGCGGCAGGCATAAACTCCGTTTCAATCACAACGGGTGACCAGCCAGATAAAGATAGCAAAAGGTCTGGAGTTCTTCCAGCCATGCCTTGTATGACTTGAGTCTGCTCAGCACTGATATTGTCGCCCCAGAGTGGATGTTTCTTTCGCAGGACCGTACTCAATGCGAAATTGAATGCTTTTTCAGTTGTTTGCGCTTTTGCCATCTACAGCATTCTACCTATTGGCATGAACTTTGGGAAACAGGACAAACATTGACTTAAAGCTACGGAGCAAGTCTTTCTGAAATCCAAATGCCAGCCTGAAGACGATACCGTATGCGTTCGTGCAGGCGATCCTGACGTCCCTGCCAGAATTCAATACAATCAGGAACCAGCCGGTAGCCTCCCCAATAATCAGGTCTCGGTATTTCCTCCCCCTTAAATTCAATTTCGAGTTCGGCGACCCGTGTTTGCAGAGCGTAAAAACTGTCAATAACCTTACTCTGTGGAGAGGCTGTTGCACTGATTTGGCTTCCCCGAGGTCTAGCGGCGAAATAATCGTCTGATAGTTGTTTCGGTAGAACCTGTACGCTTCCTTCAATCCTGATCTGGCGATACAACTTGTCCCACCAGAGAACAGCACTGGCGTTGGGATTCTGTTTCAATTCCTCAGCTTTTCGACTTTCATAACTGGTGTAGAAGATGAAACCCGATTCGCCATGCTGCTTCAGTAATACCTGCCGCGCGGATGGTCTTCCGTTAGAAGCGACTGTGGCCAAGGTCATGGCACGCGGTTCAATTAATTCCGCTCCGATAGCGTCATCCATCCATCGGGCAAACAGTTCAAATGGACTGTCTAGCGGTTCGAGTAAGATGTCTTCAAGCAAGTTTGCAGTCTTTCCAACCGATGAACGCTAGATTCCAGCCATGCACAGATACTTGATTTCGACATACTCGTCTAATCCGTATTTTGATCCTTCTCGGCCGATTCCGGATTCCTTCATGCCTCCAAATGGAGCAGATTCCGTCGATATGATGCCAGTATTAATGCCGACGATTCCGTACTCGATCGCTTCCGACACTCTCCAGATTCTGCCAATATCGCGGCTATACAAGTAAGCAGCCAGTCCAAATTCCGTATCATTGGCCATTTGTATGGCTTCTTCATCACTGTGAAATCTGAACAGTGGCGCTACCGGCCCAAAGGTTTCTTCATTTGCTACGGCCATATTGACCTTAACATTTGTCAGCACCGTTGGCTGGAAAAATGTTCCCCCTAACGCATGCCGAGAGCCTCCTGCAGCAACCATGGCACCTTTTCCAACTGCATCCATAATGTGAGATTCAACTTTCTCAACTGCAGCCAAATCGATCAGCGGACCAAGTTCTATGCCTTCACCGAATCCGTCACCCACTTTCATCTTGGAAACCGCGTTACTCAACTTCTCCGAAAACTCATCATAAACGCGATCATGCACTAATATACGATTGGCGCAAACACAGGTCTGTCCCGAATTTCGATATTTCGACTGCATGGCTCCGATGACAGCAGCATCGATATCTGCATCCTCAAAAATCATGAATGGAGCATTTCCACCCAACTCCAGAGAGATCTTCTTGACTGTGTCAGCACACTGCTTCATCAATACCTTTCCAATTTTCGTTGAGCCGGTAAAGGTGAGTTTCCTGACTTTTTCGTTGGATGTCAATTCTCCGCCAATTTGCGAAGAAGCGCCGGTTACTACATTCATGACTCCTGCTGGAACACCGGCCCTTTCAGCCAACTCGCAAAGTGCCAATGCTGAATAAGGAGTACTCCCTGCAGGCTTGATCACAATCGTGCATCCTGCAGCCAAGGCCGGACCGGCTTTTCGTGTAATCATCGCCGAAGGAAAATTCCAGGGCGTGATCGCAGCACAGACCCCAACGGGCTCTTTGATGACGACAATTCTGCGATCTGGAAGATGAGTCGGTATAACATCGCCATACAGTCGTTTTCCCTCTTCCGCAAACCACTCAAAAAATGAAGCTGCGTACACAACTTCTCCTCGCGATTCGGCCAACGGCTTACCCTGTTCTATGGTCATCAGCGCAGCCAGATCTTCTTGATTCTCCATCATCAGGTCTGCCAACTTACGCAGGATAGAAGCTCGTTCCTTTGCAGTTCGGTGGCGCCATGACTGAAAGGCAAGTTCAGCTGCATCAACTGCTCGTTCAGTCTCAGCTGCACCCATCTTCGGTACAGTTCCAATAACGCTTCCGCTGGATGGATTGGTGACCTCTAGCGTTTCGCCGCTATCCGCACCAAGCCATTGGCCATCTATGTAGCACTGTTGCCGAAACAGCGACTGATCTTTAATGTTCATTTTCATATTTGTTCAACTAATCTCATATGGTTCAAAAAAATGCGGATATGCCGGTTTGAGCTTTACCCAATATCAGTGCGTGAATGTCATGTGTTCCCTCGTAGGTATTGACGGCTTCCAGATTCATGCAATGGCGGATTACATGAAATTCGTCACACACACCATTGCCGCCATGTATGTCCCGTGATGCTCTAGCAATATCCAAAGCCTTGCCGGCATTGTTACGCTTCACTAGACTAATCAGCTCGTGTGGAGCATTCCCTTCGTCCAGCAATCGACCAGCGCGCAAACTGCCCTGCAAGCCTAGAGAGATGTCAGTCTGCATATCGGCCAATTTCTTTTGCACCAGTTGATTCGCTGCAATCGGTCGCCCAAATTGCTTTCGATTTAAAGCATATTCAAGTGCTGCATGCCAGCAGAATTCCGCTGCCCCTAGCGCTCCCCAACTGATTCCATAGCGAGCCAGTGTCAGACAGGCAAACGGAGCTTTAAGGCCCGATGCACTTGGCAGCGCCATGCTGTCGGGCACGAATACATCTTGCATGACAATACTGCCAGTCGTCGACGCACGCAATGAGAATTTACCTTCTATTTTTGGCGCACTAAGCCCCTGAGTGCTTTTCTCGATCAGAAATCCACGAATCACATTTTCGTCGTCTTTCGCCCATACCAGAAATAGATCCGCAATGGGAGAATTGGAAATCCAGGTTTTCTCTCCATTTAGCCGATAACCGCCATCCACCTTTCGCGCCTTGGTCGTCATACCGCCTGGGTCGGACCCGTGATTGGGTTCAGTTAGTCCGAAACATCCTATCATCTTTCCGCTTGCAAGTTTCGGCAGATATTTCTCTCTCTGACTGTCGCTTCCAAAGCGAAAAATCGGATACATGACTAGAGATGACTGAACACTAAAAAAGGATCGATATCCGCTGTCGACGCGTTCAATTTCTCGTGCGATCAACCCATAGCTGACATAATTCAGCCCGGCGCAGCCGTAACCATGAATGGTGGCCCCCAACAAACCCAATTCACCCATCTCCTGGGTAATCATCGGATCAAATTTCTCATGCCGATTGGCTTCTACGATACGCGGCATTAGAGACTCTTGAGCGTAGCGCCGCACTGACTCCTGAATCATGCGCTCGGACTCATCCAGTTGCTCATCAAGTAAAAATGGATCATGCCACACGAATTGAGGTTTTGTTTCTTTCAACATGACTGCGCTAATTTCCAGTATTTGTGACCATACTATGCAGCTTCGAGGTCCGTCACTATATGCCGAATAGCTGCCATGAGTTCTTCAACCCGATCTCGTGTCTTCTGGACATGGCGTTTCTTGATATAGCCATAGCCTCTGATACTTTCAGGATAGCACACCAATTCAACGGCGATACGATGGTTTTGCGCACTAAGATGCGCGACCGCTTCTTCGACCACACACTCATATTCACGGATCAATTGCCGCTCCAATTTTCGATCGTCCGATCTTGCAAACGGATCGAAAACAGAACCTCGTAAAAACTTCAGCTTCGCAACTAATCGCAAGAGCCTCCACATCCATGATCCAAACGTCATTTTCTTTGGCAATTTAGTTACGCTGTCTTTTTTTGCCAGCAATGGAGGTGCCATGTGAAACTGAATTTTGAAATCGCCTTCAAACTGAGTCTGCAACCGCTTGGAGAATTCACCATTCGTAAACAATCTAGCTACTTCATACTCATCCTTGTATGCCAGCAGCTTGTAGTAGTATTTTGCAACTCCTTCCGCAACACCAGCCATTCCAGGCGTGTTCTTCCGTTCGCCAGCGTACACCCTTTCGACAAATGCTTTGTATCTCTCTGCGTACGCACGATTCTGGAAATTACTAAGCAACTGATACCTGTGTTGAACGATATCGTCGAGCGATTTCGGGTCACCCGTGGAAAGTCCGCTCGCTTCTTCTGTAGTACCATGCACATCCTGTTCAATACTTGCAGGTTCAACCACGAACTGACGACCGCGATGTAGTGCCAACTTGTTCATTTCAACTGACCTGCCGTTGAGTTCAATTGCTCGTTCGATTGCTTCAAGCGAAATCGGAATCAAGCCGCTCTGCACTGCAACGCCGACCATGAACAGATTCGCTGCAATCGTATCACCGAACAACTGCTCTGCATAACGATTTGCATTGACGAAAGTTGCACTTTCAGGCTCAACTGACTGTTCTATGATTGACTTCAGTTCCTTACCCGGGAATTTCAAATCGCTGATTCTAGTGAAATCACCAGACATCATTTCAAATTCATTGATGATTGCACTGGTTTTACTTTGACTTGCAGTCAGCATTACCTTTTCGCTTGCTGAAACCACAAGATCGCATCCAATAATGAGGTCTGCACCTCCATTGGCAACATGCGTGGATGAGATGTCCTGAGGATTTGCAGCCAAAACCAAATTGCTGATCACGGCACCGCCTTTCTGAGCAAGTCCAGTCATGTCCAGTACGGAACATCCCAACTGTGCTAGATGCGCCGCCATTCCTAGAATTGCGCTGACGGTAATGACACCTGTACCCCCTACCCCTGTGATGACGATGCAATACTCCTTATCAATAACCGGTACGACTGGCTCTGGCAACGTTGATGGATCAAACTGGTGCAAAGAGCCAGACTTGGACGGCTTTCTCGGCATTCCTCCAAGAACTGTGACAAAACTTGGGCAGAAGCCTTCGACGCAGGAGTAATCCTTGTTGCATGCAGACTGATCAATCCGCCGCTTGCGCCCTAAATCCGTTTCATGCGGCACAATTGCAACGCAGTTGGACTGAACTCCGCAATCACCGCAACCTTCGCAGACCTCAGTATTGATAAATACTCGCTTGGGCGGATCAGGATATTCTCCTCGCTTTCTTCTACGTCGTTTTTCTGCGGCACATGTCTGATCGTACACAATTGCGGTTACACCTGAGATTTCTCTCAGATTTCTTTGAATCAAATCAAGTTCCTGCCGATCAACGACCTTGACGCCTGCGGGCATCTTGTTTCTCGAACGACAACCATCTACATCATCGGTCACGACGGTAACTGTGTTGACACTCTCAGCCAGAAGTTGCTGAGTAACTTGCGATACCGTTAACGGACCATCGAAAGGCTGACCTCCTGTCATCGCTACTGCATCGTTGTACAGCAGTTTGAATGTCATGGTTGTATCAGACGCTACTGCCGCGCGAATTGCGAGCAATCCCGAGTGAAGATACGTACCATCTCCTACATTCTGAAACACATGTTGACGCTTGCTGAACCTGCTCTCTCCAATCCAACTTGCGCCTTCACCGCCCATTTGAGTAAATCTGGCAGTAGAGCGATCCATCCACTGTGCCATGTAGTGACATCCAATTCCAGCGAGTGCGATGCTGCCATCTGGAACTTTGGTCGAGGTATTGTGCGGGCATCCAGCGCAAAAATACGGCATCCGCTGAATGGGTGCCAATTCTGTGTCTTTGTCGAGTAAAAGTGTGACTTGATCAAGCTGTCTGGATAACGACTCCGACTTGATGTGCATCAGGATCTGTCGGCCGACTGCACTTGCAATCTGCATGGCACCGAGTCGCGCAGTCGACGGGAGCAGCGAATTCATTTGATCATCAAGCTTACCGACGACTGCGGGTGCATTGACTCGTCCGTAAAGCAATGTCTTGATCTGATCTTCAATTAGTCCTCGTTTCTCCTCAACCACAATAATTTTTTGAAGGCCTTGCGCAAATCGATACAAGCCTTCCCGTTCTAGCGGCCAACTCATGGCGACTTTATAGAGACGAATGCCCAATGTGTTTGCGGTTCGCTCGTCGATATGGAGTTCAGATAAGGCTCTGCGTAAATCCGAGTAGGACTTGCCCGTTGTGACGATACCGACACGAGCATCTGAAGGATTGAAGATGAGCCGGTCGAGTCCGTTTGCACGCCAGAACGCCTGCACTGCTGGAAGCTTGTACTCATGCAGTCTGTGCTCTTGCTCAAGCGGTGTATCCGGCCAACGAATGTTCAGTCCGTCTGGTGGCAGCACGATATCGTCCGGAACAATAATCTGGCGATCGCGACCGGCATCAATTTCGATAGATGAAGATGCCTCAACTGTATCGTGAACGCATTTCAAGCCAACCCAACAGCCCGAATATCGAGACAGTTGCCAACCCATCAGTCCAAAATCCAGAATGTCTTGCACGCTCGATGGGTTCAGAATCGGCATCATGGCGTCGACCAGCGCAAACTCGCTTTGATGTGCAGTGGTTGACGAATCACATGCATGATCATCTCCCAAGGCTGCCAGTACGCCGCCGTATCTTGAGGTCCCCGCTAGATTTGCGTGTCTGAAGGCATCGCCTGACCGGTCCACTCCGGGACCTTTTCCATACCAAATGGCGAAAACTCCATCAAAATTGCCTTCACCACTAATTTCAGCCTGCTGTGTTCCCCAGATCGCAGTCGCGGCAAGGTCTTCGTTGATACCCGGTTGAAAAATGATGTTGCGAGGTTCCAAAAAATCTTTCGCTTGCCACAGCTGCAAATCAAATCCGCCAAGTGGTGAGCCTCTGTATCCAGTAATGTAACCAGCTGTGTTCAGCCCACTGGCGGCATCACGAGAGGATTGCAACAGCGGCAGTCGTACCAATGCCTGAATACCGGTCACGAAAATTCGACCGGACTCCCGGGTATATTTATCGTTGAGCGATATGTCGGCTAGCATTTACTTAGGATCCCGCAATTTCACTGATGGGAGCGATTAGATTCCCCACCTGAAGAAATCATCTCCTTCATTCATGTAGTACTTTGACAGCACCATTTTGTGCACTTCCGAAGCGCCGTCCACCAATCTGGATTGGCGCTGGTATCGATACATCCATTGGAGAATCGTATCTTTCGAGTATCCTTTTGCCCCCAGCATTTGAATGGCGGTGTCTACAACGTCATGCAAGGTATCCGCTACGACTACCTTGGCAATGGACACCTCCTTACGCGCAAAATCGCCTTGGGCAAGTTTCCAGGCGGCATGCATCGTGAGCAACCTCCCCATATGCACTGCGCTGGCAGCTTCACCCAACATCCACTGTACGCCTTCGTGTTCGGTCAGAGTTTTACCAAACGCCCTGCGATCGCCGGCATAATCACTCGCGATCTCAAGCGCCCGTCGGCATAGTCCGAGCCATCTCATGCAGTGGGTAAGTCTGGCAGTTCCCAATCGAATTTGTACCACTTTCATTCCGTCTCCAACTTCCATCAGGCGATTTTCATCTGGTATTTCAAGTCCATGAAACTTGAGCTCGCAATGTCCGCCGTGCTCTTCCGGTCCCATGATTGGAACGCGGCGAACCAGCTCCCAGCCTGGATCATCCCGATCAAACAGAAACGCGGTCAGGCCTTTTCGAGGATGATCGGATGTTCGAGCCAGCAGAATGAAGTGCTGAGCCACTCCAGCACCAGTGATGAACCATTTATGTCCGTGTACGACCCACTTGTTACCAGATTTCTCGGCACGAGTGAGCATCATACCCAAAGGGTCAGAACCAGAGCCAGGCGCCGGTTCGGTCATCGCCAAAGCAGAACGAACCGTACCGTCTATTATGGGTTGAAGCCAACGTTCCTTTTGCGCAGGCGTAGCGACCCGTTCCAATACAATCATATTTCCATCATCGGGTGCAGCGCTGTTAAAAACTACCGGACCAAATATCGAACGCCCCATCTCCTCATAGCATGCAGCCATGCCTACGGTGTCGAGACCGCCCCCGCCGAGCTGCTTTGGCATCTGCAGGCACCACAGTCCTTCCGAGCGGGCTTTCTCTCGCAATGGGAGAAAGTAATCATCAGCAATATTCTCTCCTTCATCATAAGCTTCCGGAATTGATTCGACTGGAATAATGTGCGTGTCGACGAAATCGCGAATTCTTCGCTGATAATCCTGAATGGTATCGTTCAGATAATAGTCCATATATAGAATCTTCCTGTCTTACATTGAAGACTGCAGGTGCCCGCCATCCACTACAATGGTGCTTCCCGTCATATAGGATGAGGCATCAGAAGCCAGTAACAGCATCGCACCGTCCAGATCTTCGGGATGACCGAATCTTTGCTGAGGAATCCTGTTTTTTGCCTTTTGTCCCATCGGTGAATTTAGATAGTCTCGGTTGATGTCCGTGATGATGTAGCCCGGTGCGATCGCATTCACGCGTACGCTGTAGCGCGCCCACTCGTAGGCCAGTACACGCGTTAGATGATCCAGTGCTGCTTTTGCCGCAGAATAAGGTGCAACTCCACCCATCACACGCCGGCCAAGAATCGACGCAATGTTGATCAAAGAGCCACCTTTGCCGTCTGCGGACATGCACAGCCCGGCCTGTTGAGCGACCAGCCAGGCACCTTTCAGATTCGTGTCAATTACATCGTCCCAGTGCTGCTCGGATATATCCAGAGCACTTCCTGCAGAAGCAATTCCAGCATTGTTGATGACAATATCCAGTCTTCCACACTTGGCAGTTGCTTCCCTGAACGCAACTTCGACGTTGAATTTATCTGTCACATTCAACCGAATCCAACTGGCCTCGCCACCGGAAGCATTGATGTCACTTGCAATTTGCTCAAGCCGCTTGGTTCTTCTCGCAGACAAAACCACATTGGCACCCGCTGCAGCCAGAGTTCGAGAAAAATGCTCCCCGATTCCACTGGATGCACCTGTTACCAGAGCAGATTTTCCAAATAAATCGTGAAAAATGTTCATTACAGAATTGCGATTGAAATTGACGCGATCGACAGTACTTTCGACTTGCGAAATCCGATTGCCAGAGGCACTATGCTATGAGTGATTTTATATATTTTTCGCGATCAATCTGCAGATCAATCAAGGCAAGTCCTAGATGAGAATCCGCTTTCTTGAAAGCTTCGACAAATTCCTCGATGGTTGTGGCAATCAATCCCATCGCACCAAAGCTCTCTGCATATTGGGCGAAATCCGGATTGAGTAAATCGGTCGCCATCATTCGACCCGGAAAGTCTCGTTCCTGGTGTTTGCGAATCGTACCAAGCGTACTGTTATTGATCACGATAAAGGTGATGTCCAGATTCAACATCGCAGCTGTGGCCATCTCCTGTCCTGTCATTAAGAAGCATCCATCCCCACTGACACAGACTACCTTTCGGTCTGGCTCGCAAATCTTCGCTGCAATTGCAGCAGGAACGCTGTATCCCATGGAACCTGTAGCTGGTGCCAGCTGTGTTCGATATCGCGCTCCGTAATAATAGAATCGATGCAGCACTCCACTGCTGATGCCGGAACCGCTTGCAACTATCGCATCAGGCGGTAGATACTCCCTCAGCCACGAAATCGCCATTTCGTTCAACAGCGAAGAATTCTTTTCCTTCAAAGTAGAGTGCGATACGAAGTCGCTTCGTCCCTGCTGCGTCCGCTTCAGCCAACTTGAGCGACGGCTGATGTTAACATTCTGCAAGCGCGAGACAAACGACGCTGAAGAGGAATTGACTGCAACGTCCGGCCTGTAAACACGACCGAGTTCTCCAATATCGGCGTGTACATGGAACAGTTTCGCGTGAGGAACCGGTGCTTGTACTAGGGAGTATTTCTGGGTCGGCAGTTCTCCCAATCTGGCACCGATGCACAGGATTCGATCGCTATTCTGCACCAGCTTTGCCAATCCCGGCCCAGTGCTGATTCCAAGATCACCCATATAGTTCGGGTGCCGATTGTCCATGTAGTCCTGACATCTAAATTCAGCTGCCACAGGCAACTGATTGCGCTCGGCGAATTCGGTTAATCGTTTTCGACTGATCTCACTCCAACCGCTGCCACCCACAATGATCAATGGACGTTTCGCTGGTTCAAGAAAATCGGAAACCTGCTCGGCCGTGTCTTCCGGAGCTACGGGCTGTGCAAATTCAGTTGCAGGAATGTTGTCAGTCTGCGTTTCTGCGTATAGGACATCTTCGGGAAATACCAAGGCCACTGGACCTGGACGTCCGGATAGAGCAGTATGCCATGCACGACTTACGTATTCTGGAATCCTGCCAGGATCTTCCACCTGAGCAGTCCACTTAGTCAATGGGCGAAACATGGTACGAAAATCGACTTCCTGAAATGCCTCACGATCCAGGAATGCGCGCTGCACCTGTCCGATCATGAGCACCATGGGTGTGGAATCCTGATACGCAATGTGAACACCCAAAGATGCGTTGGTTGCGCCGGGTCCACGCGTCACGAAGCACACCGCTGGCTTACCTGTCATTTTTCCATGCGCTTCAGCCATAATCGCTGCGCCGCCTTCGTGACGACAGGTGACAGTTCTGATATGTCTATGATCATAAAGCCCGTCGAGAGCAGGGAGAAAAGACTCACCCGGAACACAGAACACCGCTTCACACTGTTGAATCGCCAGTTGATCGGCTAGAATTTTGCCGCCGTGTCTCATCTTCGACATACAGGAAGTTCGAGTATTAAGAGTATTCGATTGGGCCAAAGTAAATTGCGAGAAGTGCAGTCAATGCGCGTTATTGTACCTGTACCCGATAAATCACATTGGGCATGATTCGGAAGCCATTGAGGTCAATTTTTCCTATACTCCATAATAATGATTCCAAAAATCTGCGTTGATCGATTTGCCGGAACTAGAATAGGAAATCTGGAAGCTATCTAATAACATTCATGGCTACAGAGTTAATATTGGGCGAATTCATGAAAGTGACGATCTATCACAATCCACGCTGTTCGAAATCCAGACAAACCCTGGAGATTCTTCGAGACAGAAATGTAGACATCGAGATTATTGAATATCTCAATTCACCGCCAACTTCACATGAACTCCAGGAAATACTGCAATTGCTTGGCATGAGTCCCAGAGAACTGATGCGAAAGAATGAAGAACCCTATCGTTCAAACAATATGAATGCACCCGATTTAACAAATGATGAACTGCTCGAATTCATAATCAAATACCCTATTCTGATCGAACGCCCTATCGTACTAGCGAATGAAAGAGCAATCATCGGAAGACCACCTGAACGGGTTCTGGAAATAATTTGACTCTATGCTGTCCGTATTACTGTAACCCGCAAATCAAAGGTAGAATCAATTTTGGCAGACAGACCTGAGTATCAAACGATCATCTTGAGAATTGTGGTTCTGGCTGTTCTAGGATCAGTTATAGGACTTGTCGTAGCATTACTAGCGCTGGTCTTCCTTGAAGCAATATCTTGGTTAAACAGCCTTCTTCTGATTTCGCCGAGCGAGCGTTTCAAGTATGCAGACAATTTAAAAGCTCTCAATATCGCAACCATTCTAGTTCCAACTTTAGGTGGCCTGGTTGTCGGGTTAGTCTTGCGATATCTAGTGAATGCCAGACGTTCACTCGGACCTCCGGATACGATACTAATGGTGCAGACCCATACTTCCGGTGAATCAGTACGTAGTGGATTGATGTCGACTCTAGCGGCAATTATCTCTCTCGGTTGTGGTGCGTCAGTCGGGCAATATGGACCGCTTGTCTATCTCGGAAGCATCGTCGGCGCCGCTGCCAATAAACTAAAGCTCAATAAACACAATCTACAGGAGATCACTGTAGCCAGTGGTGTCGCAGCGGCAATCTCGGTGGCGTTCAATGCTCCAATTGCAGGTCTGATCTTCGCCCATGAAGTCATATTGAGACACTACTCAATTCAGGCGTTTGCGCCGACTGCAGTAGCAACTGCGATTGGTTATGTCATCGTAAATGTAGTATTTCATCGACCATCTCTGTTTTTGGTGGAATTTGATGGGGTACAGCATGGATATGAATTTCTTTTGTTTGCTGTCGTCGGTGTACTCAGTGCCTTTATTGCGATCTGTTATGCCAAGGGAATTCTGGCTTGTGATGCCTTTGCCAAAAGAACTCGAATTCCTATAACGTTTCGCCCCATGATTGCAGGATTTTTTCTGGGTGTCGTGGCACTGTGGATACCCGATGTTCTCGGAATCGGCGGCACAACCCTTCGCTTCGCGACCATAGACGGTGCATTTCAACTCAGCGAACTGGGCTTGATCATAGTAGCCAAATTTGCAGTAACCGTACTCTGCATCGGTTTTGGTTTTGCGGGCGGAGTCTTCAGTCCCATTCTCTTGATTGGCATCCTGTTCGGAGCACTTTTTGGCGGAATTCTTGACAACATTCCATTCTTTGAACATTCAGGAGTGGTGACCTATGCCATCTGTGGAATGATGGCTGCTGCAAGTCCTATCGTCGGAGCTCCACTAGCCATGATTCTAATTGTTTTTGAATTAACCCATAGCTATGACCTGGCAATTGCTGCAATGGTTGCTGTGGTATTTTCAAATCTGATTTCCACCAGAATTTTTGGAAGATCTCTATACGACGTTCAACTGATCCAGCGTGGCTTCGATCTTTCGCACGGTCGAAGAAATGCCGTTCTCGCCTACGAAAAAATTACTTCTTTGATGCACGATCAGTACCTTCGATTTGATGCTGAGGACAATATCGAAACCGTTATGTCCAAACTCTCATCAGGCAGTCACAATCAAGGCTTTGTTACTGACAGCAATGGGATTTTCATCGGAGTCGTTCACTTTGAGTCATGCAGTAATCGTGATCCATCGGAAATCGTAAAATATGCAGCCCAACTTCCCCATTTCACATTCACAGAAAAAACGAATCTCATCGAAGCGGTCGAAGCACTCAGAATTGTCAATCTCGACATTGCACCTATCGTATCTTCTACAGATAACAAATTATTGGGTGTGGTATGGAACTATGACGTCATGAACGCCTATCTGCGAGCAATTGAGCGAATTGAAAGTGAAGAAAATGCGTCGGTCTAGAATATACATTTCGCTGATTCTTATAATCTTGCCTGTGCTTGCCGGATCGCAGGAAACCCAGACACTCACGATTTCGTCTTGGGGTGGTGCCTATGAAGAAGCTCAACTGGAAGCATATATTCTGCCATTTGAACAGAAAACTGGCATTAAGGTGTCGCTGGTGGAATACAACGGAGGCATTGCACCCCTTCGATTGGTGTACTCTTCAGGCAAATCAAGCATGGATGTTGTAGACATGACGGAGTCAGATGCACTCGCAGCATGTGAAGAGAGTCTACTTGCCAAAACTCAAGTCAGTTTGCTCTTCCCCGCACCTGACGGAACACCGGCATCGAGAGATTTTAGGAGTGATGCGATTTCTGATTGTGGAGTCGCGCATCTTCTATATGCGACGGTGCTGGCTTATGATGATCGCGCATTTTCAGAAGAAAAACCAAGTCAAGTTGCTGATTTTTTCGACATCGAAAAGTTTCCAGGCAAGCGAGCACTTCAGCGTCATCCAAAATCGATACTGGAATGGGCGTTGCTCTCTTACGGTGTCCCTGCCGAACAAGTTTATGATCTGCTCAGTTCGGAACGCGGACTCAGACTCGTAACTCGCCGCCTTGACGAGATACGAGATCACATTGTTTGGTGGGAAAGTGGTAACGATTCGGTTGAATTGTTAAGAAGCGGTGCGGTCGTAATGGCATCGGGATTCAATGGACGATTTTTCGACGCCCGAATCAACCATGACCTCCCTATATCAATCATGCCGGACGGCCAGCTTCTGGAGTTTGGAGTCTGGGGGATTTCCAGGCACTCTTCTCAGCGCGAACTCGCAGAGAAATTCGTCAGTTTTGCCACCAGTACCGAAAGCATGGCCGCATTTTCCAATCTGCTTCCTTATGGACCCACCCGTCAATCAGCATTTAAGAGAATCGGGCTGCACTCGAAATCGAATGTTTCAATGCGATTGTATATGCCGACATCTTCAAGCGATCTACATGGTTCAATCCGCGCCGACAGTGTTTGGTATTCACAAACTGAAAGAGTTCGGGAGCGCTGGTTCAATGAGTGGCTGCAATCAAGTCGATTACCGTAGAGTACCCCTCAAGAAGCACGTTCTCTCCAATTTGCAAAAATTAATTTCATTAACTGGCAAACAGTATTGAAAAATTGGAAAAATAACTAAATTTATCTGAGATAATATTTAATTCTTAATGGGTCTTTTCTAGTGAACAGTACATTGACTGAGAAATTTTGGGCCACGCAGAATCTAGCAATTGTTATCGGAGTTTATGTTTGCTGGTTGCTGTTGGTTTTATACGGGAATTCACTGCCAGTTTGGCTGCTATTTTTCATGGGAGGCTATGTCACCTGCCTGCATGGAAGCCTGCAACACATTGCAGTTCATGGGTATCCAACTCGGTATCAATGGCTAAATTCGTTGATAGTTTATCCGCCCCTGATATTCTTTTATCCGTATCCGACCTATCGGGAATCACACACCATACATCACCAGTGCGAGGTTCTAACGGAAGCCGAAGTGGATCCTGAATCTGTATACCTGTCGCAGAATCACTGGGATCGACTGAACACGCTCGGCAAATTCATTTACCGATTCAACTTTACGCTTGCCGGCCGACTCCTGATTGGTCCTTTCGTCTCTTTGTACCTGTTATGGAAGGGGGAATTTCAAGCAATCCTTGCAGGAGACCGACAACGAGCCCAAATATGGCTCATCCACATTGCATTCAGTGCCGTGATTTTAATTTTCGTCACACAAGTCGGTGAAATGGCAGTATGGAAATATCTGTTATGCTTTGCTTATCCCGGCATTTCTCTGACATTATTGCGATCGTATTGTGAACACAGGTGGTCGCCATCAGAAGAAGAGCGAAGTTTGATCATTGAAGGATCTCCGATCAGCAGACTGCTCTATCTGAACAACAACTATCACTGGATTCATCATGAAAATCCTGCACTGCCTTGGCAGCAGGTTTCGATTGAATTCGACAGAAGAAAAGAAGAAATTCTGAGATTGAATGGTAATTACTACTATAGAGGTTATCTGGATGTGTTCAAGAGACTCTGGAAAGACAGATCCATAGATCCAGTTCACCCCTACGTTACAGACTCAAACTAATCTACTCGGAGCCAGTTCTGATGATTCGAAGAATTGATACAAATGAAAGAATGAGCCAAGTAGTAATTCATGGCGACACCGTATACACAGCAGGTCAGGTAGCATTCGGTGCACCTAGTGCAAGCATTACCGACCAGACAAAAAATATTCTGGAACGAATTGACAGCTATCTTACAGAAGCTGGCACCGATAAGACCAAATTGCTATCTGCAACAATCTGGTTGTCGGACATTAACGACTTTAATGAAATGAACGCAGTTTGGGATGCTTGGGTCTCTGACGGCAATCAACCAGCACGAGCTTGTGTTGAGTCGAAATTGGCAGCACCCCAGTTCAATGTTGAAATCGGTGTCATTGCTGCATTGAATTAGCTTCTCCAAAAATACGGATGCCTGTCTGATACTGATCCATCGCATAACAATATGCGTATCGCCATTCTCGGTGCGGGTGTCATCGGCGTAACTACAGCATACGAGCTTTCGCGCAATCCTGATAACGAAATCGTCGTAGTTGAGCTGAATTCGGAAGTGGCATCCGAGGCTAGCGGAGTGAATGCTGCCATGATCGCGCCAGGACACTCCTACGCGTGGGCATCTCCCAAAGTCCCAGGAATTCTTCTCAAATCGATTTATCGAAATGATCAGGCGTTCCGTATACGGTTTAGATTCGATTTTCAATTCTGGAAGTGGACCGCTCTATTTCTCAAACAATGCAACAATGCAGATGCTGTCAGAAATACGCTGAATAAACATTCTCTTTGCTGTTACTCTCAAAAGCGACTCGGAATCGTAGTTCAAGAGAGTGTCCTGGAATATGACCGGCTTACGAGAGGGCTGCTTTATCTGTTTCGCGATTCCACAACGTTTCAAGAAGGAATTGAGCATGCAAAAATTCTTGCGGACAACGGACAAGAACTTAAGACCCTGAATTCCGATGAAGTCATTGATCTGGAGCCCGCGTACTCGACTTCTGTTTCGAAAATAGCCGGAGCAGTCTACTCTCCTAGCGATGAAACGGGAGATTCGCAGAAGTTCACGCGTCAGCTGGCTAAAATTTGCCAATCGAGAGGCGTTCAGTTTTTATTCAATACTAAAATTGAATCATTGGTTGCTGAACGAAATACAGTGCAGTGTGCCAAATCATCAAGCGGCGACATTGAAGCCAACCTATTTGTTGTTTCGATTGGGGCGCACACGCCACTTTTGCTGACGCAAGTCGGCATAGACCTGCCAATCTACCCGGTAAAAGGATATTCTGTCACACTGCCGGTGGGAGGTGAACATTCACCACCTGTAATTGGAACGGTAGATGAAGACAATTTGGTTGCTTTCTCGCCCATCGGAAATGCAATAAGAGCAACGGCAACTGCGGAATTTGCTGGCTATAACCTTGCACATAAACCGAAAGACTTCAAGCCAATGCTCAGCGCTATAGAGGATTTGCTGCCGAATGCTGCCGATTATGCAAAGCCGATTTACAGAACCTGCTTTCGTCCGATGACGCCTCAAGGAACGCCGTATATTGGCTTTACTCGCTATGACAATTTGTTCATCAATTCAGGTCAAGGGCATATGGGCTGGACCATGGCCTGTGGTTCAGCAAAAATCGCTGCCGATTTAATTTTCGGGCGCAAACCAGAGATTGATGCTTCCAGTTTTCACCCTGTTTACAGTTGAGCTGAATGATTCTGTTATTCAAAATGTAATCTACAATCGAATTACGATAGAATTGAATACAGAAGCAATTCCGATTTTGCACATTTCTTCGTAATTTAAAACAGGTGACTACAATGGAAGCAGCACAAAAAATTGAAGAATTTCCACGTGTAACTCGAACATACATGCCATTCGAGGTGGATGGAGGAATTGCAGAACGCGCCGCAATCGGTGTTATCGTGCTCGGATCCGACCACACGATTGAACATGAATTTCGTACGTTTCTTGATATCGAAGGTGTTGCATTCTACGAAAGCAGGATTCGAAATTCCTCAACAATTACTCCAGAAACTCTTGCAGACATGGAGCAACGAATTCCTGAGTGTGCAGATATTATTCTGAACGGAGTTCCACTTGACGTAGTCGCTTATGGATGTACTTCAGCATCTATGGTGATTGGCGAAGAAAAGGTGTTTGAGCGCATTCGAGAAAAACGTCCTGAAGCGAAATGTACGACTCCCATAACTGCTGCATTCGCTGCGTTTGAGGCACTAGGCGCTAAAAACCTTGCAGTACTTACCCCTTATCGACAAGACGTAAATGACACAGTAGCGGACTACATCGAAAACAAGGGATTCAATGTCGTCGCTTTTGGTTCATTTAATGAGGAAGATGACAATCGGGCAGCGAAAATCTCAGTCGATTCGATCAAGCAGGCTGCAATTGAACTCGGTCAACACGACCAGGTTGACCTCGTATTCGTTTCATGTACAAGTCTTCGAATCGCACCTGTCATCACACAAATCGAAGAATCTATTGATAAACCTGTAACCTCAAGCAACCACGCAATGGCGTGGCATTGCTTGAGACTGGCTGGAATCGAATATCGAAACCCGAAATTTGGGCGTCTGTTTACAATTTAAGAACAGTCACGCTATTCCCGGTTCAGCGCTGACACATCTGGACTCGGACTTCCATCCGCTTGTTGAGTCTGGAAAATGTCGCGAGCAAGCCCCACAATTTGAGGATCAGGAGTCACCACTACCTCTTCATTTTTGTCAGGATAATCAATACTGTCCAAAAAGTGCCTCATGCAATTGATTCTGGCTCGTCTTTTATCGTCAGATCGTACCACCGTCCAGGGAGCATCTCGAGTATCGGTATAAAAGAACATTGTTTCCTTAGCTTCCGTATATTCTTCCCATAAGCTCAAAGATTCCTTATCGATCGGGCTCAGCTTCCATCTCTTTAGAGGGCTTCCGGCTCGCGCCTCAAATCGCCGTCGCTGTTCATCGCGGCTTACGGAAAACCAGTACTTGAATAGATGAATTCCACTGTCAGCTAGCATTCGCTCTAGTGCTGGAGTCTGCCGCATGAACTCCAGATACTCAAGACGAGTACAAAAATTCATGACTCTTTCTACTCCTGCACGGTTGTACCAGGACCGGTCAAAGAGAACCATTTCACCTCTAGTCGGCAACTGCTGAATATACCTTTGAAAAAACCACTGGCCTGTTTCTTTCTCGCCGGGTTTGGGCAGTGCGACAACTCTTGCGAAACGCGGATTTAGATGTTCCATGAACCGCTTGATCGTGCCCCCTTTTCCGGCTGCGTCCCTTCCTTCAAAAATCAGAACGACTTTCTGATTGCTGTTCTTGACCCAGTTCTGAGCCTTGACGAGTTCTACCTGCAATTCGGCTTTTCGAGATTCATACTGTTTTCTCGTTAATTTAGTTTTGTACGGATAAGTCTCGACAATCGATGTGTCATCATGTAAGGGTTCTGCTTCAACTATTTTCATTTTCATAACCTGACCCGAGGAACTTCTGTAGCTTATTGTGTTCAGCGGAATGTAATTTAGCCTACTTACCTGCCATCGTTCGATTATTCATTCAACTCCAAGAATTTTAATTGAACTTTTACCATATATAACATATTGTTAAACAAAGAACAAAAATGCAAAAACAGATTTAGTTATTCTCTAATTTGTAGTGAAATTGACGAAATCCAAGCAATGCTTAGGCTATTTCCCTTTCCAGTTCGCTTCACGTTTTTCAGCAAACGACTTCAGGCCTTCCATTGCATCTTCCGACTTCATCATTCGCTGATAACATTCGAACTCGCCTGCATTCAACATCCTGTAACATTCCTCAATATCTGCGTGTTCAGTTTCACGAAGAATTTCCTTGACCGCTGCTACGACTAGTGGCGCACCATCTGCCATCGTTCGGGCTAACTCACGCGCACTGTCCATAAGTTCAACTTCCGCAACGACTCGATTGACCAATCCCCAATGCATGGCTTCCTCAGCAGACATCCTACGTCCTGTCAACAGCATCTCTACTGCGATTGCTCTCGGTATTCTCTTTGGTAATCGGAATGAAGCCGCATCTGCGACGACTCCGACTTTGATTTCAGGCAGAAAGAACTGAGCATGTTCCACTGCAACGATGACATCCGATGACAAAGCAATTTCAAAGCCGCCTCCGACTGCATACCCGTTGACCGCAGAAATTACCGGTTTTTCTAAATCATGGAGTTCCGTAATTCCAGCAAACCCACCCGGGCCATAGTCATCGTCAAAACCTGCTTTACCGTCCGCCACTTCCTTCAGGTCCCACCCTGCTGAGAAGAACTTGTTTCCTGCTCCGGTAATAATTGCAACTCGCAGTTGAGGATCATCGCGGAAATCACAGAGGATTTCCCCCATCTTGCGACTGGTATACAAGTCTATTGCATTTACTTTTGGTCGGTTGATTGTAATTTCAAGTATCGATCGTTCTCGATTGACCAGCACACTATCGTTCATCTATCTACTCTGTCCTTTTGTTCTGTCGTTCATGCCACGTTGTCCTGTTCTTGATCCAAAACCGGCTCAGTATAGTAGGGCAAATTATCGATTCTTGGTTGCCAGGCGCCATTGTCAATGCAAGCCCGAACGTGACTGGCTATCTCTTCCATTGTCGCAAACCAGACTCCGCCGCGATTCAACATTTCTTCGATCATCTGTCCGATTCGATGACAACGAGCCAACCGGGCCGATACAAACGGATGCCAAACTGCGATCCAGAGACCACCATACTCGTACATCGCCTCGAACTCAGCCATATAGACTTTCATTGCCTCATCAGGAGATTTAATCGGCATTTTGTAGCCAAAGTTTGGTTCATGTACATAAGGCGGCCAATCATCCATCCCCCAGTGACTGGGCAATTCTATGACTTCGCCTGTGTCTGATCTGAGTATGTAGGGTATATCATCGCCCATTAGACTGGCATCGTATTTGAATCCATGCTGAACAAGATTATCCAGCGAATTCATAGAAAAATTGTACAGGGGAGCACGCCATCCTCTAGGTCGCTGTCCAGTCATGCGTTCGATCACCTCAATCTGACGTTCAAACCAGTACTGTTCATCTTCAGGACTCAGATGATTCGGATTTTCGTGAATATAGCCATGTGCGCCAATTTCGTGTCCGTCTTTCAAAATGACATCGACTAGGTGAGGATAGTGTTCCATGCACCATGCCGGATAGAAGAAAGTCTGCTTGATTCCATATCTTCGATACAGCTCGACCAGCCGCGGCACAGCAATTTCATCATATTTGAGCCATGACATCGTCGAAACCATAGTCGGTGCTCTATTCCTGTGCTCCAAGTGCAAGATACTGTCCGTATCAATGTCGAATGTGATGGCACATGCGACTTTACAGCCGTTTGGCCATGGAACTGGATTGCTAATCAATATTTCCTCCTTTGGCAACAAAGTTGTTTACGCGAATCAGTAAAACCCCGCTAACAATTCTACAAATAAAAGATTGTCGAAACTTGAATAATGAGATGTTCAGGGTGAGTTACAACGCAAAATTAGTCACAATTCTCGCACCCAGCCAAGAATTGAACCAGCACTCACTGAAAGGAAAAATCCGCGTGAAACACGCGGATTTTTCCTTCTAGCCTCTCGCTACAGTGAGTTTTATTCGACGGTTATCGTTACAGCTTCCGAAGCAACTGGAGTTGCGTGCGGAATATGCAACCAGTCACCCAACAGCAGTTGCAGGGTGTGTTGACCAGAAGACAATTCAAGGGTTGTTTCAGTCTGACCTTTCCCAAAATGCAGATTATTTGCATCAGAGGGAACAGGCATATTGGTGTCAGGCAACGGGGCATCAACAATCAGGTGATGATGGCCTGTATCTTTGGCCTGAATACCTGCGGGTGCAATTCCGGCACCGGATAGACCGAATATCACCTTGACCGGACTACTTACTGTAGCACCGTCGGCAGGTGAAACGATATACACCATCGATCCTTCAGCAATCATTGACTTTTCCTGTGCAAACACAGAACTGCAGAGCAGCGTTAACGCAACGGAAATTGCAATTGTAATTTTAGCTTTAACTTTCATTGAATCTTACCTTTCCTCGTAGTAGACAATTTCCATTCAAGTAAAGCATAATTCTACGTTCATTGCAAGAAGACTTAAGCTAGCTGATTGTTTAACGGGGTGAACACAAAAGACTCAAACGAATTCACAAGAATCTGACACCCGCAGCAGCGTATCAACTACCAGCACACCCTTTCCCTGCTTAAATACAAACAGGGGATTGATTTCCAGTTCTTTCACGTTGTTTTTCTCATCACTGATAAAATCAGAGAGTTGTTTCAACACTGAAATCACTGTATCGACATCTCCAGATGAACCTCGATAACCCTTCAGCAGCTTACCAATTTTCAACTTGTCCAAAGCCTCTCGAATCGCCTCTTCGTGTATTGGAAAGAGCACAACTGCAATGTCACCTATCAGCTCGGCTAGTTTGCCCCCCGCTCCAATGACCATAATGTGGCCAAAACACCTATCACTACGTATTCCGACCAGCAGTTCAAGATATGGCTCCGGTGCCATTTGCTCAATCAGGTATTCTTCAGACAAACCAGAGAGAGACTCAATTGCTTGACGTAATTCTTCTTTCGACTGGATGTTCAGAACGATAGCGTCTGATTCAGATTTATGGACCAACTCGGAAGACGACGCCTTTGCTACGATTGGAAATTGGAGGTTTTCGGCGGCTGTCAACGCATCCTTGACATTTGTTGCCGAAATTCCTGCAACAACTGGAATTCCAGCTTTCATCAATATCTGCTTTCCTTGATGCTCCGTTAACGTAATTTGCACTCCTGAATCCGATCGAATCTCAGCAAGCGGATTGATCGATTCGACTTCCTTACGTTTCTTGGCAAAGTTTGCCGCAACCGAAATTGCAAACATGCACTCTTCCATACCCATCATTGGGACAATACCATTCTCAAGCAACACTAACTGAGTGCCAATGGGAAGATTTTCATGCAAGGTAGCCAAAACCACAATACGAGCATCCGTTTCTGTCTTGGCTTCTATGATTGCGCGAATCGCATAGTCCCACTCCCGAGTATCGCAGACTCCATCCGCTGGAAAATCAAGAACATTGATGCTGATCGCCTGTGTTCCTTCAAAAACAGCTCGAAAACACGCCTTTTGTGACTCTTCATTCCCCCAGATGTAAGTATGGTAGTCCAGCGGATTCGATATCCCCACACGATCTCCCAACACTTCGTTAAGGCGCTTGACTTGCCTGTCAGTAAATTTTGGGAATTCAATAGCATGTTTATCAGCCAAGTCAGCCATTAGAGCGGCTTCCCCGCCAGAACAGCTGATCGAAGCAATGGTTCTATGCTCCATCGGAGTTAGTACAGAAACAAATTTAAGCGTTTCAAGCAGTTGCGGAATGGTGTATACCTGAATAATTCCATACTTTTCATAAAATGCACTGTTCACTTCCCGATTTCCTGACAATGAATGGGAGTGACTCAGTGTTACGTCGGCGCCTTTTTCAGAATGCCCAGACTCTAAAACAACGATCGGAACATTTTGTTTCATTGCTGCGATCGCCGCAATCGATAGTGCTCGCGCATCAGGAATTCCTTCCAGATACAACCCAATTGCTGTGATATCCGGATTGGCAAGCATGGCATGTATATAGTTGTGAGTTTTAACGCCTGCCATGTTTCCTGTCGATATCAGGTAAGATAATGGCACCCCGCGACGCTGCATTGTCAGGCTGATGGAAATGTTGCCGCTCTGACTGATAATTGCTACACCTCTTCTGCATCGCCGCCCGCCTTGCTCGTCCGGCCAAAGTGCTACGCCATCCTGATAGTTGAGTACGCCATAACAGTTCGGGCCGATCACAGGCATATCACCCATAACGAATTCCAAACGTCGCTGAAGTTCTTGACCTTCGCCGCCGACTTCCGAAAATCCGGAAGCGTAGCAAACCGCCCCACCGGCGCCTATCTTTGCTAAATATTCAACTGCTTCTACGGTTGCAGTTCTAGGGACAGCGATAAATGCCGCGTCCGGTATGCCTGGGAGTGCCTGTAGCGACGAGTAGCATTTTCGAGACTCCATCTGTTCGCGATTAGGATTTACAGGCCATATTTCTCCGTCGTAGCCGAGGCGGTCGCACTGAAGAATTGAACGACGAGCCTGTTCGCCACCGACCATTGCGATGGAGCGGGGTCGCAACAGCCTGTACAAACCAATAGTTGCAGAACTATTCAACGCTGCCTGTCTTGGAGTTCGCTCTAAACTGTGTGGTTCCAGCCGCATAGTCGTACCTGTTCAGGACTTCGAGAATATCAATCAGACAATTGTCCCTCAATCGTTCCAGTTCCTGAATCGAATGATTTTCCGCTTGTGATTGAGTTCCTTCGACCATTCGATTGATCAGAGTTTCATTTAACTCCGGCGCTTTCAGGTGAGTCCACGGTAATTGCAAAGCTGGACCGAATTGTTCCAGCATGTGCTTCATGCCCTGCTCGCCACCTGCAAGATGAAATGTCAGGCAAACACCCATAATCGCCCAACGCAATCCGGGCCCATAAATGATTGCATCGTCAATATCCTGAGTCGATGCAACACCGTCTGAAATCATGTGCAAAGCTTCTCGCCAGATCGCCTCTTGAAGCCGATCAGAAACATAGCCGTCAATTTCTTTGCGAACCATGAGCGGATACATTCCGATCGAACGATAGAATTCTGCAGCTTGTTGAGCAAATCGCTTGGAAGTCTGCTCTCCACGAACAATCTCAACAAGCGGAAGTATGTAAACTGGATTAAACGGATGTCCGATCAGAACTCTCTCCGGGTGACGCGTAACCGCTTGGATTTCCGATGGCAAGAGTCCCGATGAACTAGATGCGATGATCACATGTTCAGCGGCGTACTTGTCAATTTCCTGATGCAGTGTGCGTTTCAAGTCAATATTTTCCGGAGCACTTTCCTGAATAAAACTGCAGGATGAAGCAACTTCTTCCAGGTCATCCGTAAATTTGACCCTGCCGGACGTCTGTCGACTGAAACCCAATTTCTCAAGTGCATGCCATGCATTTTCAATGTGCAACAGCAACACGCTCTCACCCTGTGGCGACGGATCGTAAACGACTACGTCGTGACTTCGGGCAACACAGCGAGAAGCCCAGCCTGAGCCAATGAGTCCAGCACCGATTACGCCGATTTTTCGGACCGAATCCATATCAGTCCTTTTCTCCAGATTGGTCATACTCCCCCAATGTAGGCACCTTCTTGATCTCCGTATAACAGTCTTGCAGGTTCGCGACAATTGGCAGTGGCAGTGCGTTCACTCGATTTCCGGTTTCGGTTTCGATCATCTTGTCGAATACTCCACGCGTTTTGTAGTGGACGTCTTGTACTGCCTCTTCCAACGTGTTCACAATCACAGCACAGGCATCACGCCCTTCGAACAGCACTCGCCATTCGGAAGCGCTCTTTGTTCGTACAATTTCTTCAACCCTTTGAATCACTATTTGAGGATGCCTTTTCTCATCAACAGATTCCGTATCAAATTTAACGATATCGCAGAAAACGTTCCAGAATCTGTCTTCCAATGCGGCGACCGCAAGATAACGCGCATCCGAAGTAGTGTAAATCTGATATCGAGGTGACCCGCCGGTCAGCAACTGATCGCCGTACTCGGGCCAAGTTCCGGTACCCCAACCGAGACCAAGCCCCCAAAACATCAACGGAAACAAGCAGTCCGTCATTGAGACATCGATGTAAGTGCCTTTACCCGTATGGTTTCGCTGCTGCAGTGCGAGCAGGATGTTCATCACCGCCGGATATGAGCCTGCAGCCAGGTCTGCTGCAAGCAGTTGGGGAATTGCGGGTTTGCCGGAACTGCAATCGCCGATAGCCAACATGCCTGTATCCGCTACATAATTGAGGTCATGTGCAGCAATTGAAGCTTTTGGTCCATTCTGCCCGAATCCGGTTATCGAACAGTAAATCAAGCCTGGATTCTCCTCAGCCAATGCTTCATAATCCAATCCAAGTTTCGCCATTACTCCAGGTCTAAATTGCTCAAGAATTACATCACATTTATTTATTAATTCTTTGATCTTAATCAAATCTTCTGATTTCTTGAGATCGGCTATTATGCTACGCTTACCCGCGTTCAGTAATGCAAATGTGACTCCCTCATCACCAAAGGCATCTTTGTAGATTCGCATTTCATCTCCGATGCCAGGACGTTCAACCTTAATGACTTCCGCACCCGCGTTGGCAAACATCAAGGATGCGAGCGGACCCGGTGCAAGCGTGGTGAAGTCGATGACAATAACACCTTCTAGCGGCGGTCTGACTGGAGTGTCCATTTAAGTTGCGAACCCGATTAACGATCCTTGAGCTTGCGCAATGTGCTCGCGTCTTGACCAAACAGAATCTTCTTCTCTGCTTCCGTCATCTGTGCTGGATTGGGATTGATTTCTTTCGCAACATCATAGGCACGAATAGTTGCGGGCCGATTCCTGACCTGGTTAAACCATCGCTCTAAATTCTCAAATTCTTCGATATGCTGCAACTGACGCTTGTGAGGAACAATCCATGGATAACTGGCCATGTCCGCGATCGAGTAATCACCGCAAATATATTCGTTGTCTTTCAACTGATGATCTAAAACTGCATACAGTCGAGAAACTTCATTAACATAACGATTGATGGCGTAAGGAATATTTTCGCTGGTGTATGTCACGAAATGGTGATTTTGTCCGCCCATTGGCCCCAGGTTTGCCATCTGCCAAAACAGCCACTGCAGAACGTTTGCGCGACCTGCAATATCGGACGGAACAAACTGAGTATGTTTTTCCGCCATATAAAGCAGCATGGCACCAGACTCGAACAATGTGATGCTCTCCTTGCCGGATGCGGGTTGATGATCGACCAACGCCGGAATTCGATTATTCGGCGAGATTTTCAAAAATTCGGACTCGAACTGCTCACCTTTTCCAATATTGATCGGTACGATGTTGTAGTCCGCCTCAACTTCTTCCAGAAACATTGTCAACTTATGGCCGTTAGGTGTCGTCCAATAGTACAAGTCATACATGATTATTTTCTTTCCATAGATATTTGCATGCTCAGTAATCTGATTCTTCTCCACACCGACAACGCGCGCGCAATGAATTTTTGCAAGACAGATTGCGCCCGTATTTTAGCAAACAGGCAACTACATCGCGGCGTTGATATTAGTATGCTACAAAGGGAATTAGCAATCATTCGCTAAAGCCATGATAAAGGCAGCATTTGCCTTCGGCACGGGTTATTCTGATATTTTACCCTGACTGAATATACAGGGGGAAGATTGGATTTGTCTGCCAAAATGAGACTGCAGAGACTGCTGTACAAGGAATTAATCGCTTGACATTGCTAGACGATAACCGTTTAATTACCCATAGACGATATGCATAGGGGGAGGGGCAAAATGGCACACCAGAAATTTCGATGCTATGTGCATGGCAAGGGCTCAGAGTGGGAAGCCATCTGCACTGATCTTAATATTTCCGTGCAAGATGATTCTTTTGAAGAAGCGAAAGAATTACTCAACGGAGCCATTACTATTTTCCTTGAAGAAGTGGCGGGAGATTCAGAGGCTGACCAAAAGCGATTCCTAAACCGAAAGGCGCCTCTTCCGTTACGTGCTAAATTCTATTGGAGTGCTGTGTTACATAAATTTCTAACTCATAGGTCTCAACAGAAAAAATATACTAGTGCGGAATTTTTCTTCTCAAAGTTTGCACTGTGAAATACAAAGAGGTTGAGGATGTACTGATACGAAATGGATTTACTCTTAAAAGACAGACTGGCAGTCACCGTATATATACTGCAACTATCAACAGAAAAAAGCAAAGGGTTACACTTTCTTACCATCGAATCAAAGACGATGTTCGGCCAGGAACATTAGCATCGATTATTCAACAATCAGCGCTGGACAAGGAATTATTCCGGAAGAAAAAGAGGATGGGAAAATGAAAACACAAACACCCCGGCAGTCGGCTATGGAAACCGATCGCAAGTTGCGAAAAGGGCTATTATCTTTTTGATCGGCTATTGGAACCAGCAATAGATAATTTCGCTATCGCTACAAAGGTTGCAGGTGTTCGAGAATCGAGAAAGATCGAAAATTTTAAGGGTGCTCGATTGACTAAATTTGCGAAATTTCAATCAAGCAGCTTGTCTCAACCCCAATATCTCCCTCGCTTCCTGCGGTGTCGCAGGCCTACGATCAAACCGTTCCGCAACGTCAACAATCTTTTCAACGAGTTCAGCATTGCTGTTCGCCAAACGCTCCCGATCATACTTAATATTGTCTTCAAGCCCGGTACGACAATGCCCGCCGAGCTCCAGGCACCACTGATTCACTTCAAATTGATGTCTCCCGATGCCCGCAGCAGTCCAGGTTGCACCCGGCAGAACTTCTCCAAGTTCCGAAATCAGGAACTCTAAAAGTTTCCGCCTGGCCGGTAAAGCATTTGGAATTCCCAGTACAAACTGTACATGAGCTGGTGTAGCTAGCAACTGCTTCCTTACCAGAGAAGCAGCGTTGTAGAGCATGGCAACATCGAAAATTTCAATTTCCGGTTTGATCTCATACTTCAGCATGACTGAAGCCAGTTCTTCCACAAACGCCGGATGATTTTCATAGATTGATGTCGGAAAGTTCACTGAGCCCGTCGCAAGTGAAGCCATATCCGGCCGCAGATTCAACATGGCACTACGCTCACCCGCTTCTCTGCCCCTGCCTCCGGTGGAAAACTGGACAATCATTCCCGGGCAATGTTTGACAACCCCTTCTTGAATCTCAGCAAACTTTTCTGGGTCTGAACCAGGTGATTGATCCGCGTTACGAACATGAATATGTACAAGCGCAGCTCCAGCTTCGTACGCTTCTTGCGTGGATTCAATTTGTTCCACTGGGGTCACTGGTACTGCTGGATTGTCCTCTTTCTTCGGTACTGCGCCGGTTATGGCAACGGTAATGATGCTAGGTGTAGTCATGTAAATTCCTCAATTGCTGAAAATTTAAACTGAAACAGATTTCAGGCTGAATGCGCCAATAGAACGACGCGAAGCTAATTCTTTTATCAGAGTAACCAAAGGCGTACTACCGAACGAAGAGGAATCCACCCGAATTGGACCGGCACTCTTCAGCTCTGAATATTCTTTGTCTGCATAAAACGCAGCAAGCAAGAGATCATCATCCGATGCAAACGGACCTCTGGTTTGTCGTAATCTGTCCAATGCCATCGGCACATGAACTCCCGGTCGCTCAGTGATCGGCTCAGCACCGCGAGCAATCTTGTCATACAGATTGGGATCGACATCTCCGACGACATTTCCGTATCCACCCCGTACGTACAAACGAACTTCATCCGGAACTGAGTCATAACGATTTTTGCCTTGGTCGCGTCCCATCACATTCAAGACCGACTGTGTGATGATGTATTGGGCGAAGGGACTCACTACAATCGGGTATCCGAGATCAGCGCGAACATGCCCGGCTTCTTCCAAAATCTCCTCAAGTCGATCTTCCAGTCCAATTGTTGCCAACTGATATCGAAGATTTGAAGTCATGCCGCCTGGCATTTGATGATGGTAATGAAATTCGTCGTATTCCGCAACTTCACCCACAGGCTTGCCCTCAACCTGCGCCAGGTACGCCAGTTTGTCCGCCACTTCATCTATAAGTTGCAAATCTATATCTACCTGATGGCCTCTTCGTCGGCAGTTGCGAACAAACAATTCCGTCGGAGAATGAGATGCACCATTGGCCAATGTAGAAGTTGCGGTATGAACCACATCGACTCCGTAGTCCACAGCAAGGAGCGCCGTATAGGGCGCCAGGCCAGACAAACAGTGTGAATGAAGTTGCAACGGCAGGTCTCCGATCGCTTTTTTCAATGTTGGAACCAACGTAGGTACTCTGTCAGGACGCAGAAGTCCGCTGGGGTCTTTGATGTACACCCCGTCCACACCCAAATTGACCAGTTCTTTCGCTTTCTGCGCATAAAACTCGTCCGTGTGAACCGGGCTTTCTGTGTAAACCAAACCGCCAACCGTATGAATACCGTGCTGTTTGGCAGCACGAACCGGAATTTCAAGATTTCGAATATCGTTAATTGCATCATACGGCGTGTGATATTTCATGCCGTTGGCAGCAAATCGTTCGGCTGCAAGTTCTACAACGTCGTCTGCGAAAAACTCAAAGGTAAACAGGCTCTGGCCACGCGTATGAATGATCAAAGGGGTTTCTTTGACCCAACTGTTCAGTATCCGCATACGCTCCCATGGATCCTCTTTCAAATATCGCACACAAACGTCAAATACTGCGCCACCGACAAGATCGATTGCCTCGAATCCAGCTTGATCCAATAAAGGCGCTATATCTTTCATCATTGCCGTAGTCATACGGGTCGCCCACAAGCATTGATGAGCATCGCGCAAGGTAAGGTCAATTAATTTTACGTTGCGTCCCACTTCAACTGTTCTCTGGTAAAAATTCGTTTTCAACCCATTTCGTAGAAATGTTACTCATTTTGAAAGCCTGCTGTTCCAACAATTCCTGATGAAATCCGATTGTTGTGGCAACACCTTCTATCTTAAAGTCTCGCAAAGCTCTTCCTGCACGTTCCAAAGCATGTTGTCGGTCATGTCCGTGAACGATCAGTTTGGCAATCATGGAATCGTAGTATGGACTGATTCGAAACCTTTGGTAACAGTGTGTATCCACTCGAATTCCGGATCCGGCAGGCAAATTCCAAGATTGGATGACTCCGGGTGATGGACGAAATCTATTTTGCCAGTTTTCTGCATTGATACGAAATTCTATGGCATGCCCTGTCGACGAGCGATTGCCCACAATCTCCGAAACACGACTGCCCATTGCCAATTTCAGTTGCGCCTCGACCAGGTTGATGCCGAATAGAACTTCTGTTACAGGGTGTTCTACTTGAATTCTGGTATTCATCTCGATGAAGTAGAAGTTTTTTCGATCTTCAGTCAACACAAATTCAACTGTACCTGCACCTCTATATCCGATAGATCTGCCCAATCGTATTGCACAGTCATGCAGTTGGTTGCGCATGTCGGCGCCAATGACCATACAGGGTGACTCTTCGACCAGCTTTTGATGTCGTCGCTGAACGGTACAATCGCGCTCACCGAGCGCAACAACATCACCGTACTCATCACCCAGAATCTGAATCTCAACGTGATAAATACCACTCAGAAATTTTTCCAAATAGAGTTCTGAGTCATCAAAGGCCGCTTGTGATTCTTTTGATGCCTGGGCGAACTCTCGCACGAACCGTCGCGAATCTTCCACCACTCTCATCCCGCGACCACCGCCGCCGCCACGCGCCTTGATTAGAATGGGATACCCGATTTCGTTTGCCGCTTCTAGCGCAGATGCAGGATCATTAAACGATTCTGAAGAACCAGGGACAACGCTAATACCAAGATTGACAGCTTCAGACCGAGCCTGCGCTTTGTCACCCATGCGATTCAGTGAGTCGGAAACAGGACCGATGAAACGGATACCTTCCGATTCGCACAACTCAACAAATTCAGATTTTTCCGAAAGAAATCCATACCCAGGATGTACCCCGTCGCAATTCATGGACTGAGCTATGTGAATCATTGCATTCTGGTTCAGATAACTCGATGTGGCTGGTGAAGGGCCGACTTTTACAGCATAATCGGCCTGTAGTACGTGCAGCGAACGAGCATCCGCCTCTGTGTATACAGAGACGCTTTCAATACCTAAATTTCTACAGGCTTGTATTACCCGAAGTGCTATTTCTCCGCGGTTTGCAATTAGTACCCGTTTCATTCAAATACTCATTAATCGATAAAATTCCAAGTGAATACAATATTGCTTGGTGCAATAACGTTCGCAACTAATTATTCGAAATTAATATATTCTTGATATATAAATAAAGTAAATATTTTTATTTCTACGTGATTTATAGCCGTTGAAATTGTACGTTGTAAACGGACAGGACTACTGAAAAACATAGACAGGCATTTACTTTGACACTGACTTACCGCGATATCGCCGAGATTCTCAAGGCTATTGATGAGTCACAGGCGGAAGAAATTGAAATCGAAGTTGAAGGACTTCGACTCGCTATCAGAAAGAAAGGAGCGAGCAGCCAATCATTTGCCCATCGAGCTCCAACTGTATCTGAAACTGATTCTTCCGATTCCCATGAAACCACCACACTTGAACCGCCACCGGTCGTATCTGAACCTGTTACCATGGATGACACGCAGGCACCGCCGGGTCATGAAATAGTTCGATCACCGATGGTGGGAACGTTCTATAGCCGTCCGAATCCAGAATCAAATCCTTTCGTTGAACCGGGAGCAACAGTCGCTGAAGGCGACCCGCTGTGTCTGATTGAAGTTATGAAACTCTATACGACTGTGGAATCTACCACTAGCGGTTCAGTCGTCTCTGTATTTGCAGAAGATGGAAAACTAGTTGAATTCGATCAACAACTTTTTTTAGTCAAAATTGATAACTGATTGTAGAATTGAGATTACAAGATTGAGGAATTCAACACAAATTGAACAGATTTAACAATTTCATAACAATTAATGGAGGATATTAATATGAAAAAACTCGTTAAATTATCTCTTGCGCTAACACTGCTTATTTCGAGCATGTTTGCAGTTCATACTGTAAAAGCGCAGGATATTGTTTCCATTTTGACCTGTCCGTTTGGTTGCGGCGTCATGGAGGGAAATACCATTTTCGGCAACGTAGTTGCCCGTACTGGAGGTACCTTGCTCATCGCCGCTCAGGAAACGCCGGGTTACATGTACAACGTGCGAGCTATGGCGGAGAAACGGCGCTGGGGGCATACTGTTTTCGGAACGGAAGACACCATAATCCAGTTGGCACTTCATGGCGGAACGGATGATGTCAAGGATTACCTGCCGGACCCGATTCCGATCAAGTTCCAACTGCTGCATGGCGAAGCGTACTGGTCACAAGGCAAATTTTTTGTTACAACCGACCCGACGATCAAAACCATACCCGACATGAAGGGAAAACGGGTATCTGTCGGACTCCTTGGGCAAAGTGACTGGGGGGTATATCCACTCCTGTTCCTGAAGCATGCATACGGAATCGATAAGTCAAACACGGATATTCGTCTTTTGAATCCAGGTGGATTGACACAGCAGCTGATTGATGGCACCACAGACGTTTGCGTGACGGGCTATGGTACTGATCCATCACAGTCGTTCCATATTCAGAGCGGTCCGTTGAGAAAGCTTGAAGCATCAGGCAAAAAGCTTTACTACATCCCTATGGATCAATGGGCCATCGATATGATGAATGAAAAATTCGGAACTACTTGGTTAGGGCTGACAATCAAGGCTGGAACCCTGCCTCATCAGGACGCAGATTTCCTTTCAGGATTCAATCGCGGATATAAGGCAGTCCATCCGGAATTTCCGGAAAAACTTGCATATGATTATGTAATGGCAACTCACAAGCACCGGGCAGAAATGGCCACACTCAACAAACTGTGGGAAGTATTGACAGAAGATATGATGGTTGACGGATTGTCGGAGGAAAATACACATCCGGGTGCGATTCGAGCTTATCAAGAGCTTGGTATCTGGGAAAAGCGCAAGAACTTTGTTCCTGTAACCTATCCCGGCTCATAAATTTATCGTCCATTGTTACCTGATACGCCGTCTGACTCATGAATTCGAGTCAGATGGCGTAATCTTGTCCGTCCAGCTTTAACGAGCCAAGCCAGCGAATTTCCTCATGTTTTCCGCCGAACGAATCCGCAGTACAGTTGTTCTGATTTTTGTATCTTTGGGCACTGTACTTACCGCGTACATCGGAATTTCCGTGTTCGGATTGATCAGCAATTCGAAGGTCTTCTATGCAACTTTCGTGTTCTTGATCATGTGTCTGGCATCTTTGCATGCGTTCAAGGAACTGCTTGACGAATATGTTTCACAGTCGCTCAAAAATTTCTGGAAAATTCGGCTTGCAATTACCATTATCGCAAGCGTACTGGCGGTCGGCGGATCAGGCTACGTTCGAATTCACACACTCCGACTAGACTCCGTTCATCCCTTTTTTGAGTCTTTTGACATCACTATCGGTATTCTGTTCATTGCAGGTGTAATGCTGCTCAATTTTTTGCATTGGGGTTGGCTGCTCACATCGTTGATTGTCATTATCATCAGCTATTTTTTCTTTGGATACCTTATCTCTTATCCCATATTAAGACTGCCGGAATATGATGCCGGATTTGTCATTCACTATCTCGGTTTGGGTGTCAGCGAGGGAATGTTCTGGCTGGCTCGACTTGCGGCTGACAAACTCTACTTTCTAGTGATATTCGCCGCAATTCTGCTTGGCGTGGGCATGTTAAAAATGGTGATTGAACTCGGTAAAGTCACAGGACGTCGGGTGCAAGGTGGAGCCGCATTTCCTGCCATCATAGGTAGCGGGATTGTTGCTTCAGTCATGGGACAAGCTGTTTCAAACGTCGTGCTCACCGGTCGATTGACGATTCCGATGATGAAGAATCACGGGTATCGCAAGGACATGGCAGGGGCAATCGAAGCTGTCGCTTCCACTTCGGGGCAAATCATGCCGCCGATTCTGGGACTTGCAGGATTCGTCATTGCCGTGTTCCTCAATGTTCCCTATATCGAGGTTGCACTTGCGGCCTTGATACCCGCACTACTGTTTCTGACTGGCACTACGTTCGGTGTCATCACGTGCGCAAATCACGAAAAATTGGAGCGCATGGAAGACGAGGTTGATTACCAAGCAATCTGGAGAATGCTGCCTACTTTTCTGATTTCGTTCTCCGCTGTAGTAATTTTACTGGTTGGATATTATTCTCCTGCCATCGCGGGAGTGGCAGGAATTGCTCTTGCATTAGGCCTGAGTCTACTACAGGGTAAATATCGTCCCAAACTCAGAGAAATGTACGATGCCTATATTGATGGACTTGTCATCGTTACCGTGTTGTCATTGCTGCTGGTCGCAATTGGACCACTTGCACAAACTTTCCTGACGACGAACTTGTCGAATAGATTGGCAATTGTTCTGGTACAGATTCTGCCGGATAGCAAATTTCTGCTGCTGCTCGGCACCATGATTGTGTCGCTGTTTCTAGGCATGGGACTTCCGACTCCGGTCGCATATATCATTGTGTCTTTAACCCTGGTACCGTTTATGCAGCAAGGGGGAATTGAAGCGATTCTGGCACACTTCTTCGTTTTCTATTTCGCGGTTTTCTCAACACTGACACCGCCGGTTGCCGTCAGCGCACTGGCCGCTGCAAAACTTTCAGGCGGAACATTTCTCGGCACTGCAAAAGACGGTATGAAACTGATGCTGACGACATTCATCATACCGTATGGATTTGTTTATCATCCAGAGTTGTTGTCCTTTCCGAACGTCAGCTGGACGGTCGCGGCTCCTGTTTCCCTCATACTTCTGCTGCAATGGACATCCTCGGTAGTTTGTTACGGATATTTCATGCGAGATTTGAAGTGGTCCGAACGATGGGGATTTTTAGCCGTTACCGCTTTCGGATTTTCATATTTGATCAATGAGCGATTGATCGAGTTGGTAGTACTAGCAGTTTCGCTACTGCTGATTGTTGGCTGGGTTGTGATTACTCGAAATCAAAAAATTGTTGTCGATTACTAACAATTTCGTGCAATCGTTCGTGACAGGCAGTTGCACAGATACAAAACCAGATTTTGTATCAACACAGTCTCACCATTACCCAATAAAACAAGGCTCAATCCTCGCGCTGTTTGATATGACTATGAAACTAGTTTTAGCCTAACTCGCCAGACGTTGTCAGTAGCTCTCACACATCTACTGAAATAGGCATATCTTTCTACACTAAAGCCTGATGTTTTCTCGGGTGCGTCCGAATGCTCCCCCTATCGGCTCATGCCGATAGGGGCTGACCGGACACACTTTCCGCGGTCTGCGCTAGCATGATTCCAATTCGCTGCGAAGCGAGATCAGACAAACGTGTAACAAGTTCGAAACTGTTATCATATTGGATGAAAATACATAAACAGTGTTGGGGGATTTAAATGATCCAAATTACTACACGAGTACCTGAGGTTGTTGCTAAAGAATTAGACGAGGTTGCGGTCCACTTCAACAACAATCGATCAGAGGTTCTGCGCCAAGCCATTGATCGTTTTCTTGAAGAACTTGAAGACGCTTCTATATCATTGGACCGCCTAAAAGACTCAGATGCTAATTGGCTAGACTGGGATGATGTCAAGCGTGAGTTTCTAGATAACGATTGAGGAACGAGCGAAAAAGGAGTTATTGCGAATACAAAACCCGAATCGCAAACGGATTCGAAAAGCCATCGACCGCTTAGCGGAATACCCGGAACACGGGGACGCACTCAAGTGGAACCTGCAAGGACTGAGGCGGGTTCGTGTTGGTAACTACCGCATTATTTACAGAGTGCAATTCGCAATGTCCATCATACAGATAACCCATATTGCGCACAGAAAGGATGTGTATTGAAGCAAATAAATTTCATACACTCACCCTGCTTTCCTACTTTGGCGTGCGACCTAGACAGTGACGCTTATTTTGGAATATCAACCATCTACTTCCACGACCAAGCTAAGTTTTTCTAAAATACGTTGAACCGTTTGCTTTCCTCCAGATAAATCGGACGCTTTCAACGGTCCGAGATCAGACTTTGCGAATTGGTGCGCGACATTCCTATTGACTATTGTTCCTGAGTTCGATGGTTTAATTAGCTAACTCATCAATTTTTCGGAATTCAAAGCCCTACAAACTGGTGCGGTAATGCTATTGGTTCACCCTCGAGTCTCAAGTTCAAGACATCCAGTTGTATGCTTTTTGCGAATAAATCACTCATCCATTCATCGCTTGCTTCCATTACTTCGCCAACTAAACAATTCAGTTTGAATTTCAGTTCTTTGAGCATCCCGTAGTTCACGGCACGGAGGGATTACCACAATTGTTGAACAAATATGAGAATTTCGAGCTAATTCTCTACCGCTGTGCCCACTTCAGCACCATACTCACCCTCACCGTTCATCTTTCGTATATATCAATATCAGATACGTAATGCGCAAAAATGAATAGAAGCAGACAGCGAGGCGGTGCTTCGCGTCTACTCCGACAATCACAAAGGATTCCACTCAGAAAATACCGAAAATATTACTGGAATTATTACACTAGCAACTAAGGTTCCAACAATCCAGTTTCTTAGCGTGGTTCGTTTTTCCAATTCTTTTTCTTGCCTACCTAATGCGAAAAAAACTCTTGGAAATAACCATTTAAATTTCTCATTCAAATAAAAGAGCAAGGCTCCAAGAAGAGCAATTATTGGTAACAATAAGTAAAATTTAAACACAAAGCTTGAGTTAGATTCTGTAGAAATTTCGTTCTGGTCTACAAAAAAAGTTACATACCATGCACTAATAACTCCCAATGTTGTTAATAGGATAACCACCAATGTAAAAAATTCAAATCGTATTAGCCACGAATACCACTGCTTTAGATCCTTTACCAGTTGTTCAACTTCTTGGGAGATCGAACTAATGTGGGAATTCTCTGTGTCTTTAATTTGAAATTTACAAGACGAACCAAATCTGTATTTTGAATCATCTCGTAACTCTATATAGCCTATGTACCTGCTTTCGCTATCACAAATAGTAATGGAAATTGAATCTATTCTGCGAGTTGAGGAATTTTCATAATTAAGCAGTTCTTCTAGTGAGGAACATTCGATTTTTGTCCCATCAATGCATTCTGCAGTATAAGATTGAGCCTTGTAATGTTCCGAAATAATGTTTTCGAGTTTTTCTAAATCGTGTTTAGTAACTACCATGGCATAATTCCATGATTTCGATATACTTATTTTCACAAGGTTCCCTAATTGGTGCGTGGTGTGCATACTCTTATCAAAGTGAACTTGTGTTCTGCAACAAAATGTCTCGGTACTGAGTCAGCACTAGCTGTAGCGTGTCCCGTAGAATTGCTGTTGGGAGGAGCCTTAGTGTTTGAGAAATTCACTCGAACTAAGAAAATTCTGGAGTTAATTATGATTTTGTTAGATCGGGATAATTATTATTAATCAATTATTTAAAGATAATATATTATGCCAAATATTATACTTATACTCAGAGAGAGCTAGGAGGTATTTTCTACGCAGTAACGTCAAATTTGAATTGACGGCGAGTCCAGAAAGTGGGCGCAACTACAGTTGTAGGACTAGTCCCGGTTATTTTCGTTGCGATTTTCCAGGCATGAGAGTAATCTCTGGCAGGTGTGATTCCAAGTTTTCTGAACGCGCCCGGATTCTTCGTACCCGCCATAATGACAGCTGACGCTCGGTTCAGCGTGTAGTGACCGATATACAGCAGCCAGAACGGATGCCTTGGATGATACGAATTTCCATTTTGGTACAATTCAAGATACTCTGGCCGTGAACTGATTTCAAGTTCATGCTCTGATAATTCACTTATGTCGTGATGACGATCATACAGATTGATCACTTCTTGATATGACGGATACATTGTCGGATCAATGTATCCTGAAGATGGATTCAATCCGATTACGACACCGCCTTCTCGCAAAACAGGTTTATTTAACCAGATTCTGGGCGGATTCAGACATCCTATTGACGCAATGAGCGTGTTGTCCGATTCTCCGTAAGCGAACCAATTACTCAGACCGACAATCATCACATCTGCCTGTGGTGCAGGATAAATATTGTAGGTGTCCGCCAAGTCCCAACACGGCGCTTCAACTTCAGGCGAATATCCTGCGAATACACCCGCAATTCTACCACCCGTTCCGACTACAGAATTTACATAAAAAATTCTCTTGCCCATCGCCTGTTCCATGTAATCATGTACTTCCGCTTTCATTCCACGATACATCATCGTCCGATGATCTCCGGTCGTCGACTTGGGATGATGCCAGAAACGATGTGAGTGATGGGAAGCCAGGCTGTTTGCAGAAGCGAGCCCAGTTACTGCGCCAGTCCCGGAGTAACCTCCTACATACGTCGCCGACACCGTTCCAACATATATTGACAGATCAGCCTCGATAAATCTCCGGTTATGTTCGACGTAACCTCCGCGCTCGGTTGTGCCCAAATATGTCAATTCAGAAGGATTTTGGCAATCATGATTGATAATCTGCCCGCTTTTCCAGAATCTATCAAACAACTTGTCTCCGAGAAATCTCTTCAATTCGTTCGGAAACCACTTGCGGTGTGCACCGTTCGCGCAGATCAATGAAATATTTTTTTCCTTAACACCATTTCGAATCAATACATCAATCACCAAAGGCAGGATTGTCTGCCAAGGAAACGGCGGTCGGGTCGGATCATCGAAACCGATTGCCACAGCCATTCCAGGTTTCACCAAGTCGGCAAGCGGTGGACTCCCTACTGGTTCGGTCAATGCATCGACAGTGCTTTTTACCGGGTCGGTCAGAAAATCTGGATCTTGAAATTCGATAACTGCCGAATTTGCCGGCACCTCAATATCAATTGTCTCGCGCCCGAAATCAGCCTGTACAGTCTTTGCTTTCACAATCGATACCACACTACTCAACGAACACTGTTGATGATTCGAATCACTGCACAGGCAGCACCATATCCATTGTCAATATTCACTGTCGCAAGACCTGGTGCGCAACTGGAAAGAATCGACTCCAGTGCTGAGTATCCTCCTTCTGCGACACCATAACCAACCGATGTAGGTACTGCTATGATTGCAGCAGGAATCAGCCCGGCAATGACTGAAGGCAGTGCAGCATCCATGCCGGCAACAACGATAACAGCTGATTTTTGTCTCAGGCTCGATTCAATTTTCATTACCCGCCAAAGTCCTGCAACCCCAACATCATAAAATTCTTCGCTGCCAATTCCATGAAACAACAGGGTTCGCACCGCTTCCCGGGCAACCCCTACATCCGATGTTCCCGCAGTCACAATCGCAATTTGATTGGATTTGCTCGGTTTGGGGCAGATTCCAACGATTCCGGTTCGTGAAATCTCTTCGTAATCAATCAATAACCTCACAGGCTCCTTGAGTTCCGAGTAATCATCCTGTTTCAATCGCGTCAGCAATAGATTTAGCCCTCTACTTTCCGACTTCTCAACAATCCGCTCTATCTGCTCTGGTGTCTTGAATTCGCAGAGTACAGCTTCATCCAATCCTACGCGATTTTGCCGATCGGAATCCGGCATGAAGTCGTAATCCGGCATCACTTCGTCTCTCGGATAAAAGCACTGCCCATGCGATACTCTTCAAAATCAACTGTGACCTGTGCTTTCCTATCTGAAAAAGAACTTTGGACTACAGCGCGAACTGCTTGTCTGTCCTCTCTGCCAATCTTGGATAACGCGTCATTGTCCAATTCAACGACAATGCCTTCTCGCCGTATCCGGCAACGAACGGCCTTTGTCCGCAGCCTGCTCTTGATTTCAGTTTCCACTCGATCAATCGCCTTCAGTGAAGTTGATTCAATCGGGATTCCAGTCTCGACCCGGCTTGAAAGACAAGGGGATGCAGGAAGTTCTGAAAGATCGTCAAGATTCAAAAATCGCGCAATCTCCCGGATCCCTAATTTAGAGATTCCAGCTTCAACGTAGGGGTGTCGCACTCCATATTCCGTCGCAGCCTTCAATCCTGGCCGATAGTCAGTCAGGTCGCTGCAATTCGCTCCAGACACAACCTGAATATCTTTAAATTGCTCAGTAATGTATCGATAGAGATTGGATTTACAGTAAAAGCACCGGTCAACTGGGTTATTCATGTATCTGCTGTCACGAAATTCCCCTGCATCGGAAATCCACAGCCGCCAATTTTCTGCGCGAGCATAACGTTGCACCCTTTGCGTTGCCAGTTCTGGGACAGCCGGAGAAATGGCATGCACCATTTGAACATCTACATCGCTGTGTCGGGCCGTGATGACCGCCAAAAGAGTACTGTCTATCCCGCCACTTACTGCAACGATAAGCGAACCAATCTTAGAAAGTGTGTTCTGTAGATGCTCTAGTTGCAGTTCTGCGTTCTCGTGGGGCATTTGATGTGGGTGAACTTGCATTGCAGTCATATTGAATATTTGATTTCAGGAGATTGTCACGGGCAAAATTGAACATCACATGTGATTTTGTCTCTACTGTCAATTTTACTACTGACAACCCACCAGGGTGTCCAACGTCGGAAGATGCCCTCCCCCACTATTCGATTGTGCCTTACTCTTAAACAAGTGCATCAGCCGCGTTTGAGAATTTCGCTCTCTGCGTCGATTTCCGTTTTTTGTTTCAACTGTTTTCTTTGGCTGAAGTTACCTGCTTTCCCGAGATGGTCAGCTTCCACTTTTGCGGTACTTGTACCACCCGGTCGCTTAGCGACTTTGACCGGAACAATCGATTCTCCATCCTCGTGCAGAATTGTTTCTCGTTTCACTGTGAATCTCTCGGATAACCGACAACGTACACCCAGCGTCGAAGTTTCAGTCGTACATGCAACTGCAATCTCCTTCAAGTATCTGGCTTCCGCCAAAATCTGTACATGCATCGTGATTCTCCCTTTCTTACCGGTCGCTGCAATCTGAATGACATCCCGCACGCCGGGCATTTGTCGGATTCGATCCAGGCCTATGCTTAAATCTTCCGGCGACTGATCATCAATCTCGAACTCAAGCATAGCCACCGTTTCATTCTGCAAATCACTCGCCTGGTCATCATACATAATCAAACGAAGTACATTGCTTATGCCTTGAAATTTTGAATTTCCGAATCCCGTACCGATTTGCGAAAGAATCATCGTGTGATTTCGTGAATCGAATTCAGGGTTCAGAGCTCTCAGAATTGACGCGCCAGTTGGCGTGATTCTTTCGCCGAATCGTCCGTCATCATAGACCGGACAGCCGGTTAAAAGATGAGCGACTGCCGGTACTGGCAACGGCAGTTCCCCATGATCTGTTTTTACCAGACCCCTGCCTGCCGGTAAGGCGTCACTGGACCATGTAACCGGACCTAGAGCGTCTATGAGAAAGGCTGAACAGACAATATCTGTCAACGAATCAAGCGAACCGGCCTCATGCAAAGTGACCCGTTCAAGGGGTATTCCATGAACCACAGATTCCGCAACTGCCAAGTGTTCCAAAATACAACACGCCAGTTCACGAACACCGACAGATAGTTCAGAATCACTAATTTGTGCTCGTAAATCTACATAGCGAGAATGCGGATGGTCCATTTTCTTTTCTTCTACTTCAAATTTTCTGCCTGTCAATACCGAATCATGGTGGGTAACCAGTCTTACACTAACATTCGCGAGAGTATCGATTTTTTGCAAAACCTCCATCATAGGATCTTCCAGGTGTGGAAATAGATCCAGAACGGCGGCTACGAACATGTCGCCAGCGATTCCGCCAACAGGATTAAGGTGTATGTGCATGATTCACTGTTGATTATCTGTAAGATTTCCTGTCTCAAATTCGTTTCAGGTGTAAGCAAGTAACTTAAATTTGCAATACAATGATACTGATAAACAGACTTAATCGCCGCCTGAGCCGCAAAGAAACTCCTACGGAGTCAGTTTGCAGATACTGAATTGGCTTGTCAAATATAGCAATTACAATCCGTGATTCTTGTTCGATTATTGTGCATTCTGACTCATAGGTTGTAATATGATTATTGAATTTCCCATCTAGTGGTCGTACCTAACCTGATAAACAAGTTGTTCTGATGAGTTATCAAAGCCTTTCACACTCAAATAACTGGCATTACCCTACAGCCATGAGATTCGGCAGCGGCCGAATACAGGAAATTTCCACAATTTGTACCGAATTCGGAATTTCAAGCCCGTTACTAGTCACCGACCCGGGCTTGCTCAAACTGCCCATGGTCGAACAGATTATGGAGTTGTGTAGTACAAATTTTAAAAACTGCACGATCTTTTCTGATTTGCAGGCCAATCCGGTTGAATTCAATGTGTCGCAAGGTGTTGCAAAGTTCAAATCCGGTGAGCACGATGGAGTCATCGCACTAGGCGGCGGCAGCGCATTGGATGTCGGCAAGGCAATCGCATTGATGGTCGGCCAGACACTGCCAATCTGGGATTTCGAGGATCGGGAAGACTGGTATACCCGCGCCAATGCGGATACCATTGTGCCAACAATCGCCATACCAACGACTTCCGGAACAGGATCCGAAGTCGGCAGGGCTTCGGTCATCACGGATATGATCGACCAAACGAAAAAAATTATTTTTCACCCCAAAATGCTTCCAGTCTGCGTGATACTTGATCCTGAAGTTACAGTCGGACTGCCGGCTCTGCTTACCGCTGGCGTAGGAATGGATGCGCTGTCTCACAATCTTGAAGCCTATTGCAGCCCAATCTATCATCCGCTGGCACAAGGCATTGCACTGGAAGGGATGCGACTGATCAGAGACTGGCTGGATACAGCCTGCAAGGATGGCAGCAATATTGAAGCGCGAGCGCAGATGCAGGTTGCCTCTTCCATGGGTGCTACTGCCTTTCAAAAGGGCCTTGGTGCAATGCACAGCCTCAGCCATCCCTGCGGTTCAGTACTAGGTACCCATCATGGAACCACCAATGCCGTGGTCATGCCGTATGTGCTGGAATTCAATGTCGAAGCAATTGACAAGCGACTAACCGCGCTGGCACGATATCTGGATTTACCACATCCATCTCCCGACACCGTAATTCACTGGGTACTGTCGATGCGCAAAGAAATTGGCATTCCTCATACACTGAGTGAGCTCGGTGTCACAACTGGACATGTCGAAAAATTCTCCGAAATGGCGATGATCGACCCATCGACATCAACCAATCCACTGAAAATGTCGCAGGAAGGGTTTGAAGATTTGTATGAACGTAGCATTGTGGGAACAATCAGTGTCAACTAGCCAATCCATCTACGAACGACTGAATCTTCCGATTCACAATTTGTGGGTGTTTGGGTATGGTTCGCTTATGTGGGATCCGGGATTTCCGTACGTGGAATCCATTCGTGCTCGAATCTATGGCTTTCATCGTTCACTGTGTATTCGTTCGGTACGATACCGCGGCACTGATGACCAACCTGGACTAGTATTCGGACTGGATCGAGGCGGGTCCTGCGCTGGAGTCAGTTACCGTATAGATCTTGCCAGACAGCGTGAAGTGGCAGACTATCTGCAGGATCGAGAAATGCTGAATGACATCTATGATCCATCCATTAGGACAGTCACGCTGAATGATGGGCGCAACGTCGGTGCAATTGTTTTCATTGTTAAAAGACAACATCCATCTTATGTTAACAACCTGACCATCGACCAAACCGCGAGCATCGTTGCGAATGCCTGCGGGCAAAGAGGCGCAAATCTCGACTACGTGCAATCAACTTTGAATTCCCTCGAAACGATTGGCATTCGCGATCGTGGACTGAATACAGTCAGTCAACTTGCGACTGCACACGTCAATCGTATTTCTGACAACAGTGATGATTAGGCCGTTGAATCCGAATTCGCGATTTCAGTTCTGGAAACGCAAGAAAGCAATCGGAAATATCTGTCTCGCTCTGATTTTTGTCTTTTTTATCTACTATGCAAATTTTGTTCGGCACAGCGACACTCAATTCGCTGCCGCCACACAGGCAACCGGACAGCTGTCCGCTGGAAAATTGCAGAAAATTGCGGTCGTTACGACAGCCAGGATGGCGGAAGATTTTCACTACACAAAACGTCCCCTCAACAATGAGTTTTCCGAACTGATTCTGCACCAGTATCTACATGCACTAGACCCACAGAAAATTTATTTGCTGGAATCCGACATCAGCCAGTTTGAGTCAAATCGCTACTATTTTGATAACTTCCTGAACGAAGGAAATCTGGATGAAGTATTTTTAATCTTCAAACGATTTCAGGAACGTCTGCAGGATCGAACAGAGTACGCCAAATCACTGCTTGATTACCCATTTGATTTCGAGGTAGTGGATGAGTTGCAAATTGATCGATCCACTGTCGACTGGATTAACAATCAGGAAGAATACGACAGTCTCTGGAGGAAATTGGTTAAAGATGACATTTTGACTCTGAAACTGAATGACAATGATTCCAAAACAATCCAAGAAACGCTGAAATCGCGCTACGAGCGACTGCAGCAGTCAGTGTCTCTTTACAATTCAGATGATGTAATCGAAATTTTTCTAAATTCCTATCTGCAGGAGCTTGATCCACATTCCGAGTACTTTTCTCCTCACAGTACCGACAATCTGGAAATCAGCATATCACAGCAATTCGAAGGCATTGGCGCCATGCTGAAATCTGAGAATGAACAGATCACTGTTCAATCCGTCATTACCGGAGGACCTGCGGCCCGCGGCAACAAACTTCACGCCGGCGACAGAATCGTAGCAGTCCGCAGCAGAGCCAACCAAAACTACCAAGAAATCATCGGCTGGCGACTGGAAGATGTGGTGGACTTGATTAGAGGTCCTAAGGGAACGACAGTATTCTTAAAAATAATTCCAAAAGATGCAATGCCAGGTACTGTGCCCAAAGAAATCGCAATCACTCGGGAACAGGTCAAGCTTGAGGAACAGATGGCAAAAAAATCTACCGTCGAACTGGAAGTCGATGGAAGAATCCTTCAACTTGGCGTGATCAGTCTACCGGCTTTTTACTCGGAGCTCTTCAGGCTAGACGAGGGAGAAGAAGAATTCCCTAGAAGCTCTGCCCGAGATGTGTTGAAATTGCTGCAGGAACTGAATGAACAGAACGTAGATGGAATCGTTATGGATCTACGTGGAAACGGAGGAGGTGCACTGCATGAGGCAGTATCGCTGACAAGTCTCTTCCTCAAATCCGGACCAATTGTTCAGGTAGAAAAATCGCAAGGTGATCTCGAAATAAAGAGTGACTCAGATAATGTAGTCGTATATGGCAGACCGCTTGTAGTGCTGGTCGATAGAAGAAGTGCATCCGCATCCGAGATCTTTGCAAGTGCCATTCAGGACTACCGCCGAGGAATTGTCGTAGGGGAAACTACCTATGGAAAGGGGATGCTGCAAACCATTTGGCCACTCAGCCGAATCCTGAACATGGATGTCTCAGGCACCTTGAAACTCTCAACCGCACAGTTTTATCGAGTCAACGGCTCAAGCACACAACATCTTGGCGTAGTTCCTGATGTACTGTTCGCAACCAATGAGTTCGTTGCGAACACAGGTGAAAGAGCGTTAAAGAATGCTCTCCCAGGCGGTGTCATCAACCCCGCTGGATCCGTTGTTCGTTGGCGAAATGCAAACTTCATCGAAAACCGAATTCCAGAAATTCGTCGCTTGAACAAAGAACGCTCTCGATTCAACCCAGCCGTTGAATACATTGTCGCGAGAGAACGCCTCAATTTGGATCGGATAGATCAAAAAGTGGTTTATTTGAATGAAGATCAACGACGCAAATCACTCGATAGTGATCGCGAAGCTCAATTGAACAATCTCAATCAACTTCGTTCTTCACTCGGATTGGCGCCTGCAACTGATCTGACTGAAGACGCTTTTCCTTCCCAGAGAGTAGGTGATGTATTTCTGGACCAAGCACTCAGTGTGCTGGCAGATTTGATCACCATCAACTTAAGTGGCAAGCAACAGGCGCAAAATTTTCAATAAAGCGCTGCAATCTGATTCTTTGTAAACAAATTTTTGTCAAATGAAGTTTTCTAACTGGTCTGACCGCATCGAGCGCGAGGTGGGCCTTATCAACCTGATGAAGGACCTAGGTACCGCTGCTGCCTCCGAGGATCATCCTCTGTACATGCTCGGCGGAGGAAATCCAGCCCATATACCGGAAATGGAAAAATACTTCCGTACCCAGATGGAAAATGTCATGCGATCCCCAAACGAATTTGAGCGCTTGGTTGGAAATTATGCCGGACCACAAGGATCGCACCGTTTTGCAAGTGCACTTGCCAATTTGTTCAAGATAACTTACGGATGGGATATCGGACCCGAAAACATCGCCATTGCAAACGGAAGTCAAACGGCTTTCACAATATTGTTTCGACTGTTTTCCGGTCAGTATTCTGATGGTAGTCAAAAGCAGATTCTGCTGCCTATGGCACCCGAATACATCGGCTACAACGAAGCGGATGAAGCCGCACGTCGGTTTGTCTCTATCCGGCCAAAGATTACCACCACCTCGGAGCGCACCTTCAAGTATGAAATCGACTTCAGCAACATAAAGATTACTGATCGAATTGGTGCCATCTGTATCTCGCGTCCAACCAATCCTACAGGAAATGTTGTATCTGATGACGAATTTCGAAAATTAGCGATACTCGCTGAGCGTCACGCGATACCGTTGATTGTTGATGGTGCGTACGGACTGCCGTTTCCCGGAATCATTTACACGGAGGCATCTGTCGAGTGGAACGAAAACATCATTCTGAGTTTGAGTCTGTCAAAACTCGGAATGCCAGGAACACGAACCGGTATCGTCGTTGCAAAACGAGAAGTTATTGAACAATTCGTCTATGCCAATGCAACCATGATGTTGGCCAGTGGCAACTTCGGCTCCATACTCGCTTTAAATTCTGTCGCTAGTGGCGAAATATTGGAATTGAGCCAAAATGTGATTCAACCCCACTATAAAGAGGCCTTGGGTCACGTTGTAGAAACAATACACACACGACTAGCAAATTTACCTTACATGCTGCACGAGCCACAGGGAGCATTCTTTGTTTGGCTGCGCTTTCCAAGTCTGCCAATTTCAGACAATCAACTCTATGAAAATCTGAAGAAACGTAATGTTTATATTGTTCCAGGAAATTACTTCTTTCCAGGGCTTGACGGAGACTTTGCACATCGCCATGAATGCATGAGGCTCAGCTATGCAGGTTCAAGGGAAGTGGTTGAAAGAGGTCTCGAAATTATTGCGGAAGAAATTGAACTTGCCTATGGAAACTCGCTGAGAGTGGCATCGACTAGCGTTTATTGATAGAAAGCCTGATCGCTTCCAAACCGGGCTTCGTTCTAATCGGTAACTACGGTGAAAGTCGCCTGTTACAAGGAAACAGGGCATATTGCAGACTTGGCGTGGCGGTATTGTTTTGTGTGGTGGTGATTGATCGGTTAGTTCAAGGAAGGTTCAAAGGCATCTGGCAAGATGCATGACGATTTAGTGAGCTGACCAGCGCACTAGCGTATTAAAAAGACGCTGTTGGGATGCATCTGATTCCGAGATGTACTCTGGGTGCCACTGTACTGCAATTATTTTCGGATATTTTGCGGACTCAATCGCTTCGACTACGCCATCTTCGGATTGTGAGCAGATTGTAAATTCTGGTGCAATATCTCTCACACATTGATGATGAAATGACGGGCAATTGAATTCCGTAACGCCCATGATTTCCGCCAGTCGAGATTCTGGGAAGATTGACACAATATGGTCTACTTTGTCAACTTTCTCATCCCGATGAATGACAGACTCTCCGTACACATTCGGGATGTGCTCAACCAAAGTGCCTCCCATCGCGACATTCAACACTTGGATCCCTCTACAGATTGCCAGTAATGGAACTGCATTCTCCGCCACAGTTCGTGCAAGTGCCAGCTCAAACTTGTCTCTCTCCGGATTGACACCGTAGACCGTCGGATCGTTTTCTCCGCCATAGGTGGCAGGATCAACATCTGCACCACCAGTGAATATGAACCCGTCCAGCCTTCCAATCAACTCTTCAGGATGTTCCGTTACCGGGGTGATCAGAACTGGTATGCCCTGCGCCCTTTCTATTGACTCAATATACTTGGCAGGCAGCGTAAACCGGTTTTCCTCGTTCCTTGAATAACTTGTAATTCCGATTAGCGGCTTATTCATTTGTTGATTCCAACTTACAGTACTGCTGCCATATCAATCGAAAACTGCTTGTCAATTTTTCGGGAACCCTGGACATCCAGTCATTTAACTCTTCTTTCGTGAACCATCGACCGTCAGCTGCTTCACTGGGGTCAAGCTTGAAAGGTCCATTGTTGTAAATTTGATAAACCCAGCAGAATTCGTAGGCAGTCTCTGGGCTCGCTTCAAGCTTGAATAGTCTTGGAGGAGTGGCTTGTAGTTGAATTCCGAGTTCTTCTTCAGTTTCGCGAATGACCGCGTGATCATACTGCTCACCTGCATGTAAATGTCCGCCGACAGAAGAATCCCAAAGATCAGGGTCACAATCACGATCCGGGCCTCGAAGTTGCAGAAAAACACGCTGATTTTCATCCATGACGAGAAGGTGTACGGAACGATGCAACAGATTTTGGGCATGTACTTCGGATCTTGTCATTGAAGTGACAACTTGGTCTTGAGTGTCGACCACATCAAAAATTTCTTCAGGTTCAGTCATTTGTGCAATTAGAGGAAATTAAAAGGAAAACGGCTCAGGAAGCGATATCTTGATTCTCCGCTTGTCTAAGCCGTCTCTTGATTCTGGTAGCGGGGACAGGATTTGAACCTGCGACCTTCGGGTTATGAGCCCGACGAGCTACCGGATTGCTCCACCCCGCAACATGGAAATTAAAATTATACAAAATTCTCGAACAATGTATGGGAATCGTTGGATAGTTGAATAGCACGAGTTGGCTTGTCCATTTAGGTGAATCAACACACTTTAAGGAACTTCACCAAATTGTAGAATATCTCCTGATGATGTGTCTTCTAAACCTAGATATTCTAATCGCAATTAATCTACTTCAGTAGAACCGACAACGGTATTTGTGATTCTGTGATCGTGGTGTAAGATTCAAGACTTATTTCTGTCGCAATTTCATGTGTGTCATATATCTCTAGGAAAAGAAATTCGATCTTTGAACCGCATTTTCTGACGTTTCCATCATCATAGACAAGACAAAATCGTCTACATACCGTACGTAACCTTTTACCCGTAGTACTTCCTTGCAGTAGTGATCAAGTCCATCAAGGGCGATGCCTTGAATTCGATCTCCCAGCAAAAACTTCTGCGAACGAGGAAACCCAGCCAGTGTCGGCACAAGCTACAAAATCAGACGATGATGAGCATCAAATGCCGGACCTATCCTACGTGCTCGTTGTAAAGATGCCGTCATTCGCACTACCGATACGATCACTGTATCGTAGCTCTTGTATCTCTCGAAAATATTGACCAAGGGGCTCCGCCCCTTGGAACCCCGATGTAAGGAGGTAATGATTCATGGGGTAAGCGTCCGGGCAACGCGAAACCCGCCATCGAAATTCCGGCTTCCTGCTTCATTCCAGTAGCGAAGCGCCGCGCGCAAGCCCCTCGGCCTGACGACCCAGGAACCGCCGCGCAACACGCGAACGTCGCAATCGCCGCCACTGGTCCACGCACTGCCGTCCGTCGGTGCTCCGCTGTAATCATTATGCCAACAGTCCTCAACCCACTCCCACACATTGCCATGCATGTCATGCAGCCAAAACTTGTTTGATGGAAAACTGCCCACTGGAACTGTTTTCTGTCGATACACCCCCTCACGACCGTTTCCGTAGGTGGAGTAACCATAATAATTCGCCTGATCCGTCGAAATTGTTGATCCGAAATGAAACGGACGCGTAGTGCCAGCGCGCGCTGCATACTCCCATTCGGATTCCGATAACAGCCTGTATTGTTTACCTGTCTCACTTGACAACCAACGTACAAATTCTTTTGCATCTTCCCAACTTACATTGATGACTGGACGATTCCCGCGACCCCAGCCTCCGTCATCCGGTCGATAACCGCCACATCCTCCCGCAGCAGCACAGACATCCCATTCCGAAAACGTCACCTCGTATTTGCCGACTGCGAAAGGTACGGAAACCGTCACCTGGTGCACAGGACCTTCATCATCTTCTCTACTCTCTTCAGCTGCGTTCGACCCCATGTTAAATGTTCCGGCTGGCACAACCACCATTTCAGGACATCCAGCACAGTCGCGGAAGGTGTCGCCAACCACCGGACCTGCCATCTCCTCCGGCGCCTCTTGAGCGTCCACTGACTTAATCCCTATAACGAACGCCAACATCACAATAGCAATGAGCATCACATGGAAATCGTATCGTTCAATTCGTTTGTGTGAATTCATGAACTTCTTCCTCCATTTGCTTGGTGGGATTTTTTGAAGCAGCAATTTAATCGTTTATCTGTTCGCAGCTTTAGCTTTCCTCAGCGTCCGAATTAGTATGCAACATTTACTCCTGCTCTACAACCACTCGAGCAGTTTGCGATCAAGTCGTTGTTCAACGAGTGGTACTACCCCGATAATGTAGAGACACATTACTAATAGAGTAATCCAAAGATTTGGAGGAAAATCGAAGATGAGTCAAGGGAACTATTCCGAGGAAATTAAGGAACATATATTATCGGAGCATGAAGCTGGGGTATCGGTGCGAGAGTTAGCGCGCAGATACGAGCCGTCGGCGACGACGATTCAAAATTGGAAACGTCAAGCCAAGGCGAAGGCGAGTGAATCGGAGCCAGGTGAGAGTGAAGTGGCGCAGTTGCGTCGCTTACAGCGTCGCAATCAGGAGTTGGAGCAGGAGAATGCGTTCTTAAAAAAAGCGGCAGCCTGGTTTGCCGCCGACAGCGGGATCCAGCGTGGTGGAACCGGGCGTACGAATTAATCGAAATGGAGAGGAAGAACTTTACGATCCGTTTGATGTGTCGGGTATTAGAGATTTCAGAATCAGGTTATTATGCGTGGCGAAACCGTAAGCGGAGTCCGCGTACGCAAGCCAATGAAAAGTTATTGGTGGCGATTCGTGGTGTATTGGTCGAAAGTGGTGGGACTTATGGTGCCCCCCGCATTGCTGCGCAGTTGTGTAAGAGTGGGGTCGAAGTGAGTGTAAATCGAGTCGCTCGATTGATGCAAAAGGCGGGATTATCGGCGTGTGTAGCTCGAAAATTTGTGCGTACCACCCGTTGCTCAGGTCGCGCGCACGGTATAGTAGACCGAGTGAATCGTGAATTTAACGTATCCGAGCTGGATCAGTTGTGGGTGGCGGATGCGACTTATCTGCATACGTTAGACGGTGTGTTGTATCTGGCGGTGGTGCAGGACGCTTGTAGCCGACGGATTTTGGGCTGGTCGATGAAAACCTGCCAGGACGTCGGTTTGATGAGTGAGGCCTTGCAGATGGCACTTCGAGGTCGGAGTTGCGAAGGCGTGATTCACCATTCGGACCAAGGGGTACAATACAGTTCGAAGGCCTTTCAAGCGTTGTGTCGAGTGCATGGGATCAAGCAGTCGATGGGCAGTGTCGGTGATTGTTATGACAATGCGCAAGCCGAATCATGGTTTGCTACATTGAAGCGGGAAAGCGTTTTGAAAACGGATCGTTTAAAGTCAACGAAGGAACTAAGACAGCAAGTGATTCGGTATATCGAGTCTTGGTATAACACCCGACGATTGCATACGAGTCTGGGTAATAGGAGTCCAGTCGAGTATGAAGCGCAGCTGAAAAAAGCGCAACCAGAGGTTACCAGCGCCCTTAAGGGCGCTGGTAACCTCTCAAATCCTAACGTCTCTACCAAATTGGGGTAAGACTAGAGTAACCAGTGCACCGATTATCAACTGTCATTGATAAGCGGTAGCAGAAATTTATTCAGTTGCACCCGAGCCATCATTCCAGTTGTACGTCCCAGCAGGAATTTATGCAGGCGCCTTGCCCGCTTTGTCCCCGAATCATGTTTTAATCGGCAGATCACCTTGCAAATGGAGAAATCCTCCAGCAGCATTCAGTTTCCTGCAGATTGTCCTCGCTGGAAAATTCATATTTGAAAACATCCCGAACTCCGCCCTCAGTCTGCACCGCCTCCAGCTGTTTGACGCTCCACGCCTGCCGCCGAACTTGAATCAAGTCGAGTACGGCATAAAATTCATGAAGTCATAGTGAGAACTTCACAGGAAGTGGAATGGCACTATCTTCTAACTGGTGCGAATCCCTCTTGAAAGTTGAGACGAATTACTACTCGCGCCCAAATTAATTCACTTCAAGCTGGCGATAGCTGTTTCGCAGATTGCGATTGCGGTGCCGACCCATGGAAGTATGGCGACAAGTGCAATCGCATTCACACCGAGTAAAATTCGTGAGTTGGGCGACTGTTGAAACGGAACTGGTGTGTCACTCAGGTCATCGAAATAGACTACTTTAATGACTCGAAGATAGTAGAAAGCACCAACAACTGCAAATAATACCGCCACTACTGCAACCCAGACCAATTCAGCATCAACAAGTGCCTGAATTACGGCAAGCTTCGCATAAAAACCAACCGTTGGCGGCACCCCGGCTAATGAGAACATCAACAGAAGCACCCAAAATGCCATCCACGGATCCCTGCCATTCAGACCGCTGTAATCACTGATCAAATCCAGTTCATCTTTTTTCTTGGCGGAAATGACGATGATTCCGAAGGCCCCCAGACTCATTACCGAGTAGACCAGAACGTAGAACAGAGATGCTGCATAACCTTCTTCACTTCCGCTCAAAATTCCGAGCAACATAAATCCCATGTGTGCAATCGTCGAGTACGCCAGCATTCGTTTTAGATTCACCTGTGCTATCGCGATTACATTGCCGATGATGATTGAAAGCAGCGCAATAATGATCAACATGTCCTGCCAGATTGGCTGGAGACTTTCCAGACCTCCGACTAGCAAACGCATCAACATGGCAAACGCAGCTATTTTGGACACCGTCCCCAGATAAATCGTTGTTGATGTTGGCGCTCCGTGATACACATCTGGTACCCACATATGAAATGGCGCAGCACCCAGTTTAAATGCCAGCGCAGTCACGATAAAGACCAAGGCAAAGATCAGCGGCAGATTCTCTGAAGAAGAAGCCATCAACAATTGATGAATAGTGGAAATGTCCAAAGAACCCGTCAATCCGTAGAGAATAGAAAGTCCGTAGAGCAATGAACCGGAGCCAATCGCGCCAAGCACGAAGTATTTCATCGCAGCTTCAGTCGCGTTGGGAGAATCCCGCTGAAAAGCAACCATGGCATATAGACAAAGCGACATCAGTTCAAGGCCAAGATAAATGACTAGCAGATGATCTGCAGAAACCATGACCATCATGCCCAGTATGCCAAACAGGCCTAAAACATAGTATTCGCTGCCACCGATATCCCGCTGCTCTGAGTAGGTTCTGGAATAGATGAATACTACGATTGCCAGCAGACAAATCATAAACTTTGTGAGATTTGCAAACGAATCATCAATGAACATTCCTTCCAAAACAACGACACTGTGCTCGTATACCTGTGTTCCCGTCAACATACAAGCTAACACTAAAGTCAGCAGTGTCAACAGAAAAGGAAGATCTTTAAATTTATTCAGGGGGGTTTGATCAACGACCAGAATCAAGCAAGCCATCAGACTGACAATGATTTCCGGGAGCAATTGCTGCAGTTCAATGGCGAATTTCATAGGATGAATTAACTGTTCATTTTATATATTTGATAATACTTCATAATTCTAGATCTTTCTAAATCAGATTCTCGAAGCTCTGAGATACTCGTTAATTCAAACCTTGCAAATGACGAATTCATGCGAATACAGTATATTAACCGTCATTATATTCACTAACGCCTATTGCAACTGAGGCGCACTATTGTTTTGATCAAACAGAAGGAATCACCAGAAAATGACGGACACAATGACAATACCGGCCCGAAGCGGTACAGCAGCGATTGCTCGGAAGGGGCAATCCATCCGAGTTATCAATACGCACGGTAATCAGGTTGTCGATACATGGGCATTCAACCTCGACGATCTAGCGGAATTCCAGTCAAACGAACACACGCGCCCTACTTTGATGAACATGACGTTCAAACCTGGCGATGCACTCTATAGCAATCACAGGCGTGCAATTCTTGAAGTCGAACAGGATACGTCCGGTGGTGTTCATGATTTGCTCATGGCGGCCTGCGATGATTATCGCTACAAGCTACTAGGCTGCACCGAATATCACGACAACTGCTCCGACAACCTAATTCACGCCATGAAGGAACTGGGATTTGATGCACCTGAAGTCCCAAGCCCAATGAATCTGTTTATGAATATTCCGTGGACTGCACAAGGCGAGTTATCGTGGCAAGCACCGGTTTCGAAAGCTGGCGACTATATTCAATTTCGTGCGGCAATGGATTGCATCATGGTATTTTCAGCTTGCCCACAGGATATTCTTCCCATCAATAGCCTGAACCCGACAGAAGCGCACTTCCAGATTTTCTGAAATTGAATCATTTAACGTTTTACCCGAAACGCATGCATTCGGCAACCTGGTTTTACTGTAACGACGTTTACAAACAGACAATTCACAAAATTCGAGATAAATGAATGAATGAAAGAACGCTTTCAGCTGAGACATTAGCGGCTCATCTGGGTAGAGACTCAAAAGCCAGCAAAGGATTTGTAAATCTTCCCATTTACCACGGCTCCACTGTGCTGTTTGAAACTTACAAAGAGCTTGAGAAAGCTGAGAAAGATCAAAATTTAATGAATCAGGTGCGTTATGGCAGATATGGATCGCCGCTCACTTTCGCACTTGAGCAGGCAGTTGCAGAGATGGAAGGTGCATTTGCCGGCATCACCACATCATCCGGGCTTGCCGGTATCACCGCTTCACTGATGGCATTTGTCAACAGTGGCGACCATGTTCTAGTCACTGACAGCGTTTACAAGCCAACAAGAAAATTTTGCGATCAGGTGCTGAATCGATTTGGAGTCGAGACAACATACTACGACCCCTTGATTGGTGCGGACATCGAAAGTCTGATCAAACCCAATACTGCAGTAATTTTCCTCGAATCACCAGGGTCACAAACGTTCGAGATTCAGGATATTCCAGCTATCACCGCGATAGCGAAGCAAAATGGAATCGTGACGATGCTTGATAACACCTGGGCAACTCCGATTTACTTGAAGCCATTTGAGCTCGGCGTCGATATTTCCATACATGCTGCAACCAAGTACATAACCGGGCATTCCGATGCCATGCTCGGCATTATCACAACAACCGAAGAGCACTATTTCAATTTGAGAGACAGCGTTCGCTTGAGTGGACAGTGCGCTGGTCCTGACACTGTATTTCTTGGATTGCGCGGTCTCAGAACGATGCCAACCCGCTTGCAAAGACATTATGAATCAGGTCTTGTTGTCGCCAAGTGGCTTGCCAATCGTCCAGAGGTGGCAAGAGTTATTCACCCGGCTTTGCCCGGTGATGCCGGATACGAAATCTGGCGCAGAGACTTCACCGGAGCGACTGGGCTTTTTTCTTTTATTCTCCATCCAGTTGCCGAATCAGCGGTCGTTGCACTTCTGGAAAACTCCAGTCTATTCGGCATGGGATACAGCTGGGGTGGATTCGAGAGTCTTCTTATTCCTTTTGACCCTAGCAACTATAGGACAGCAACAGCGTGGTCAGCAGAAGGACCAGCGCTTCGTATGCACGTGGGTCTGGAAGACACTGCTGATTTGATTGGAGACCTTGAAATCGGTTTTGATGCTATGAGGCGAAACAAATGAACATGGCTGATTCAGTGAATCAGATTCCAACAGAAGTCAACAAATTGGTTCAAAACCATCTTTCACTCGAAATGGCCACCGTCTCTGAATCAGGAGCACCAAGCGTAAGTTATGCACCCTTTGTCATCGGTGAAAATCTAACTTTCTATGTGTTCTTGAGTGACTTAGCACAGCACACCCACAACATTGCAAATAACCACGACGTTTCTGTAATGATTATTGAAGACGAAATGACCTGTCAGAATCTCTTTGCACGTGAGCGTCTAATCATTGAATGTACTGCGACGCGCCACGAACGAAAAAGTCCCGAGTTCCAAACATGGATACCACTGTATAAAGAGCGATTCGGTGCTATCGTTGATACGCTGGTGCAACTTGCAGACTTCAACCTGTACTCTCTGGCACCAAAACTCGGAGTGTACATAAAAGGCTTTGGACAAGCGTACCGAATTTCAGGCCCAAACATGAGCGAGATCGAACACATCACCAATCCCGCTCTTGATGCTCGAAAGACCAAACTGCAACCATGAAAGAGGAGTAATTCGTGATAGTAGAACAAATCTGGACTGACAACGCTTATCGAAATTTCAATTACCTGATCGCCTGCCCTGATTCCGGAGAAGCACTCGCTGTTGATCCTCTTGACCATCAGAAATGCTTATCCCGAGCAAAAAATATAGGTTGGGGAATTACCAGTATTCTCAACACGCATGAGCATCTTGATCACACGGGCGGCAATGATGCCATGATCGCAGCAACCGGCGCAAAATTGATTGCTCATGAAAATGCTTTCGACAAAATTTCCGGTATGGACCGCGGTGTGGGGGCTGGAGACGTCATTCGGGTCGGAAGAGTGGAACTGGAAGTGCTAGACACTCCGGGTCATACGATGAGTCATATTTGCATTTTGTCGCATGGAGACTCTCCTGCGCTTTTTTGCGGAGATACGCTGTTTAACGCAGGGGCTGGAAACTGCCATCATGGAGGACATCCGCATGAGCTTTACGAAACATTCGCCAGTCAGCTCGCGAAGCTCCCAGACAGTACGCTAGTCTATCCAGGCCATGATTACATTGCGAACAATCTGGGCTTTACGCTAGACCGCGAGCCGGACAATCAAGTCGCTGCCGATTTGCTATTGAAAGTTCAATCGCAAAATCCCGACAATGCAATGGTTACAACACTTGCAATGGAACAAACTTTCAACACTTTTTTTCGCCTCAGCAGTCCTACAGTTATCGAGAATCTGCGAGAGTCTTTCCCTGACCTGCCAGATAAACCTGATAGAAAAACTGTGTTTTTGAAGTTACGGGAATTGAGAAATCAGTGGTAGGCTTTAACCGCTAAATTTGCTTTAGAATGGGGAGTTCACTTCCAATTTCTCCATCAAACTGAACAGGTCAGTCACTCGCCGCGAGTCTTGCTCGTCGCCCACCTTTTCGTGTCTTTGAAGCTTGCTGCGACTTCTTTACTAACAATTTGCACGAACCTATATCTGTCGAGTGAAAAGCGCAAAGTTCCTCATCGATTTCGGCATTCAGGGATTGCGATGATCGCAGCAATATGACTGAGCCGCCCTCAACAAGCATCGTGTAAATCTGTCTTATCAGATGAACGCTGATTTCTTTGTACCCCAATACAACGAGATTCAATGTGTGATGGCTAATATCGCTCAGAAACTCTTCTGGATTCTGTTGATGTACTGCAACTCTGAGATCAGAAACTAGAGACTCCTCGATATTCTTCGCAGACGCATTTGGGGAAAGATTGATGACGAGCCGCGTCATTGCATCCATACCAGACAGTATAGATCGCTGATAGGCCAGCGTCGATTCGCCAATCATCAAAATCAACCCGCCATGAGCAATTGCTGCAAACGCTTTCAGTAGATCATCAATATTCTGAGAATCTGAACGGGAACTATTCATGAGCAGTAAATTATTGTGGGAATTGTTTGGGAGGACTGTTTGAATTCTGGAAATTGTTTAAGTCTGATTCTCGTCTCAAATGTAAATTGAAGCTGATCAAATTAGACATTAAAACTCTTTTCTGTTAAACTTATGCCAATCCAGTAATTAGTTGAATATTTATGGTAGATTTCAAAAATGATGACGAACATTGACCTAGACACATACTTACGTGACAACGGCATTATGCCATCGCAGCAGCGTCTTCGTATTGCAAGGGTCATCCTGGATAAATCAGATATCATGTCTGCAGAGGAAATTTACCGGAATGTCAATGGCCCGTGGCCACCCGTATCCCGCGCGACTGTGAACAACACTTTACGTCTTTTTGTGGAGAAAGGACTGTTGAGAAAAGATGATGACAGTTCAAAGGAAATTTACTACAACTCCAGCTCTACTAATTCCGCTGGCGACGAGGCATCTGCGTCTTCTGTGTGACAATATCTGAATCCGCCCTGAATGGATTCAAATTATTGAATTAGCGGGATAATTATCCCAAGCAGAGAAACTTTTTCTCAAACGCGAACAATTTTTCCAGGATTCAGAATGTTGTCTGGATCCAGCGCTTGTTTGATGGTTCGCATGACGCTGACGGCTTCACCGTGTTCAGCAATAAGAAAATCCAGTTTTCCATAGCCGATTCCGTGCTCCCCAGTGCTGGTTCCATCCATCTCGAGTGCACGCATGACCATTCTTTCGTGCATATCTTGAGCCCGCTTTTCTTCTTCTGGGTCCGTATGGTCTACCAGCAGCACTAAATGGAAATTGCCATCACCTACATGCCCGACTATAGGAGCCTGCAGATTAGAATCAACAATATCCTGCTTGGTTTCCGTAATACACTCGGCCAGTCTTGAGATTGGTACGCAAACATCGGTTGCCCATATCTGTGCATTCGGACGCATGGCTTTTGCGGCATAGGCTGCATCGTGTCTCGCTTGCCATAGTCGATTTCTATCTTCTGTGTGTGCAGTCCACTGAAAATTTCCGCCACCAAATTCTTCACTGATCATCTGCACCGTCTCTACCTGTTCCTGCACAGAAATTTCCGTTCCGTGAAATTCAAGGAACAGTGTGTGCTCTTCTGGATAGTCCATTTTGGAATACCGATTTAGGGCCTGCATCATGGCGTCGTCCAATAACTCAATTCTAGCAATGGGAATGCCCATCTGAATGGTCATAATCACCGAATTGACAGCATCACTCAGTTCCGGAAAAGCCACAACTGCCGAGGAGATTTTTTCTGGAATGCCATAGACTCTCAGACTGATCTCGGTGATGACGCCCAGTGTGCCTTCCGAACCTACGAACAACCTTGTCAAATCGTATCCGGCCGCAGATTTGCGAGCTCTCTTGGCTGTTTTTATAATCCTCCCATCTGCTAATACCACTGTCAACGACAGCACATTTTCACGCATGGTGCCATAACGAACGGCATTGGTGCCAGACGCTCTCGTCGCTGCCATACCCCCGAGAGACGCATCCGCTCCCGGATCAATCGGAAAAAACAGTCCTGAATCCTTCAGATACTGATTCAGTTGTTTTCGAGTCACTCCAGGCTGCACGACAACATCTAGGTCGTCCGCATTAACCTGCAATACCTGATTCATTTCTATCATATTCAGACAAATTCCGCCGTGCAGAGCGCAGATATGTCCTTCCAGACTTGTACCCGTTCCGTAAGCAATCACCGGAAATTTATGCCTTGCGCAAATCTCTACAACTTGCGCTACTTCTTCTGTAGTCTGGGGAGCAAAAACAGCATCCGGTGGATGATTGCCATGAAAGGATTCGTCTGAGCCGAATTCCTGACAGGCACTCTCGGAAGTAATTACGCGATCACCAAAAATACTTTGAATTTCTGCAACTGCGTTGATCTTTGGGACAGCTTTTACCGCGCCAGTCATTTCAATCTCCTCATGTATGCCTTTTGAAACAGTAAGTTGAGCATCAGGCTCTTGTATATTCAATAAACGGAGTCCGCTTGCCAATTTTGTCGTAGAGGTATCGGGCTGTGTTATTGAACTCCTGCGTCTTCCAGTAGACTGTCTGCACGCCCTTGGCATCTGCATTTCGATAAACTGTTTCAATCAATGCCCGGCCGACACCTTTATTTCGAGCTTCGGCGACTGTGAACAGGTCATGCAAATAACACACCTTATCAAGTTCCCACAAGTTGATGTGGAAAACGCAATGTACAATCCCAAAAGCCTGCCCATTCAAAAGAGCGATGTGTGCTTCACAGTTTTCTTCGTCTGGAGAAACAAGCCTCCAGAATGTGCGATCATAAACCTCAGGCGGAAGCGTAGTTTCATAGAACTCTAAATATTGCGACCACAGACGGCGCCAGTCTGCTTCGTCTGCAGCCTCCAGGGGCCTGATTATTAAATCGGGGTGTGCCATTTCTCCTCTGCTAACCAATTGTCGGACTTCTCGACGACGTTGACATGGCATTGCTTCTCCGTGTCTGTGTTCATTTTGGGTGTTTGATTTGATCCTAGATAAATTCATCTAACCACAAATTGCCTGGTAAAAAACATTCCAGTTACTCAACCAGTAAATAGTTATATCACGAAATATTTGATGGTGAATTCATCCAGTTGGTGACAGTTATCAAACGCCAACTACCTGTTACCGCCAAATCGCACATCGAGCTTGTCACGCATACTGAAAAACAGCATCGTCAGAATATGAATCGGCCAACGCAGGTATCGGCCTCCGGTAAATCCTTTGTGTGGAATTGAAGCGAACACATCGAAACCCTCAGCGGAACCTGTGATTGCTTGCGCCAGAATTTTTCCGACAATGTTTGTTAATGCAACTCCATGACCGGAAAATCCCTGGGCATAGTAGACATTTCCATCAATACACCCGATAGATGGAAGTCGATTCATGGTTACCGCGATTCTGCCACTCCAGGCATAGTCTATCTTGGTGTCTCTCAATTCTGGGTACAGATACAGCACTCTTGGTCTAACCATGCTTTTGATGTCACTTGGGTCAGTCGGAAGATACTTTTCAGCACCTCCGAAAAGCAGTCTTCGATCCGATGACAGTCGATAGTAGTTCAAACAGAATCTGGAATCGAAAACTGCAACATCATCTCGATTGATTCGATGTGCAACCTTCTCACTCAGGCGTTCAGTTGCAATTATGTAACTGGTGAACGGCATTATGAATCGACTGATGGTTGGCGATGCCCTGCCTATGTAGGCATTGCAGGCGAATACAATGTACTTCGTGTGAACTTCTTCTCCCCCTTCCGTTGTAACTACATAGCCGTTTTTATTCTTTCTGTAACCACTCATCGCAGAATTCTCGTAGATTCGCACATTCGCACCAACCGCAGCGTTGGCAAGTCCTATCGTTAAATTCAGTGGATGAAGGTGTCCGGAGCTTGTATCCAGTATTCCGGCTAAATATTTATCAGTCCCCAGCATCTCCTGAATTTCGGTGCTCTCGATATAGCGAATCGAATCGCAACTGTAATTTTTTCGCAGATGATCGACTTGCTCTCGATAAGCCTTGGCTGCTTTTTGAGTTACTGCAGCGGCCACAACACCGCGTTTGAAATCGCAATTAATCCGGTGTCGTTCGATTCGATGAACGACTTCCTGTTTAGCATGTTCACACAAATCCCAAAACTGAGAGGCTCTGTCATTTCCGAATTCACTCTCCAGCTCTTTCTGCGACCAGTTCAGTCCAGATCCAAGCTGTCCGCCATTTCTTCCGGAAGCACCCCAGCCAACTTTATTGGCTTCCAAAACAACTGAATCGAATCCTCTTTCAGATAAATTCAGTGCTGTCGACAATCCGGTATAGCCACCACCGATTACACAAACATCGCAACTCTCGGATCTCGCAAGAGACGGGTAATCACGCATTCCAACAGCGCTGGCTGCATAGTAAGAATTTGTGTGAACCGAGATTGTAGAATTTGAGGAAGATGTCACAGATACAACAGATATTCTTGACCCGTCACCTGCTGCAAATACTGGTTGATCTCATCTCGCTTGACTGCACAGTACAACTCAACGTATTCACTGGTTAAATATGTAGCAGCAAACTTGGATGACTGAAATACTGATACAGAATTTTCCCACTCCAGCGGCAGTGTTTCATCAATTTCACCACTTACGTTTATTGCTGGTGCTGCTTCACCGGGATCGATTGAATTTACGATGCCGTGGTGCACTCCGGCAAGCAGCGCCGCGAGCACCAGATACGGATTGGCATCGGCACCTGCGATTCGATGTTCAAGTCGCCGGGCGTTGTGGTCTCCTGAAGGTATTCGAATCGCCACCGAACGATTGTTGTATCCCCAAGATCGGTTGACCGGCACGTACAGGTCAGGAACAAATCGTCGGTATGAATTTCGACCCGGTGCAAAAATCGCAAACATGTCCGACGTGGTGTCCAAAAGGCCTCCGATTGCATGTCGCATCAGCGAATTCCCCAATATTGACTTTCCCTGGAATACATTCTTCCCGGAATCATCCTCCATACTCAGGTGGAGATGCATGCCATTGCCACTGTATTGAATAAAGGGTTTGGCCATAAAGGTTGCTCGCATTCCAAACGTCAATGCAACATCACGAACAACTCGTTTCAGTAAAATGCAATGATCTGCGGCTGTAAGTGGGTCGTTCACATGACGTAAATTGATTTCATACTGGGACGGAGAATATTCTGAGGTCACTACAGAGGCAGGAATTCCTTGAATTTCGCACGCTGAATGCACGCTTCGTAGAAATTCATGATGTTTGTCGAGATCTTCCAGTGAATACACTTGTGTTTCCACTGAACCGGAATCGACACTTTTCGATTCTGCAATTTTTGGTCTTCCCTTTTCATCTAACGCTCCATCCAAGAGATAGAATTCAAGTTCAAATGCTATATTTGTCCTATATCCCAGAGTATTGAATTGCTCAAGCACGCTTGCTGCCACATGTCTCGGATCAACAACACTCGGTGAGCCGTCATCGGTGTAGAGTTCCATCAGCACTTGGGCGTTTCGTCCCGTACCCCAAGGAACGTACTGGGTTGTTCCAGGAATCGGAAACAGCGTGCCATCTGGATCTCCATCGGAAAATCCGCGCCCGCAGGGGTCTGAACCCGCCCCAAGAAAATCCAGCAAAAATGTGCTTTCCGGAATTTGAACGCCCGAAGTATAGATTTTGCCAGCTTCCGCTACTGGAAATCTCTTGCCACGAATATAACAGCTCATATCCGATAGGATGGCATCAACGTATTCAATATCAGGATAACGCTCGATAAGTCTTTCCAGCTCTGTCAATGACGTATTATGGGAAGTTTTCATATAATATATTCAGACCCGTTATGGTGTAATTTTCCTACATTATCGTGGGAACGCTCGGACTGAATGAGTCAGCTGTGTAAACAATCATCAATGTGCCGTGATTTGCTGATTTCGTTCAAATATAGTGTAATCTAAAGCACAATAATAGTATGCTAATCTGCCATTTCCCTTAAACACTTTTCGAGGACATAAACATGACAATCGCCGTAGGTGACAGAATTCCGGATGTAGTGCTACATCACATGACAGATAAAGGACCTGCAGAAATTTCGACTGCAGAAATTTTCGGCGGCAAAAAAGTAATTTTGTTTGCACTTCCAGGAGCGTTCACACCCACTTGCTCGGATTATCATCTACCAAGTTATGTCGTCAATGCCGATAATATTTTTGCCAAAGGCGTTGACACAATCGTGTGCCTGTCAGTTAACGACGCTTTCGTGATGGGTGCTTGGGGAAATAACCAAAATGCCGAAAATATTCTGATGCTGGCAGATGGAAGTGCGAATTTTACGGAAGCGGTCGGCATTGAACTTGATCTTACCGACAGGGGCTTGGGAGTCCGTTCGGACCGCTATGCAATGATTGTAGAAAATGGCGTTGTTACCGCATTGAATAGAGAGGCACCCGGCAAGTTTGAAGTCAGTGATGCAGAAACAATTATGGCTTTGCTGTAACTGCCAATTGCAAAATTACCAACCTCGGCAAATCAGTCTGTTTGCTGAGGAAGGGCATCCAGACGACCACCAACTTGTCTTATAACCCGTGAGGCGATCCCTGAAGCTGCATCCATGCACTTGGGAATTGACCAGTCGCGCGTAAAACCATGGAGAAATCCTGCCGCATAGGCATCGCCGGCACCCGTCGTATCAACCAAATCGGGTACCGCTTCGACTTCTCGAACATGGGTCTTGCCTTGCGATAGAACAACAGAGCCTTGTTCACCCCTAGTGACAACCAGGTGCTTAACCTTTACTTTGATTTCCGCTAGCGCGGCTTCCAGATTCTCTGATTCGTAGAGACTCTGCGCCTCCAATTCATTGGCAAACAGGAGGTCGACTTGCTGTTCGACATATTTCTGCAAGTCATATCTATGTCTATCAACTAGAAACGGGTCTGACAAAGTAAGCGCAATTGAGGTTCCCGCCTCTTTCGCTACCCTCGAAGATTCGAAAATTAAATCTTTGGCACCAGGTAAATCCCACAGATATCCTTCAATCAGCAAGAAAGACGACCGTTTGATCGCTTCTTCTTCAATATCGGCCGCTGAAAGCATCGTACATACGCCAAGACTGGTGGACATGGTTCTCTGGGCGTCAGATGTCACAAATATATAGCACCGCCCGGTCGAGGCTCCGCTTTGAACTGGGCGTGTGTTGAAATCTATTCCGGAGCGACTCATGTCTTCACGGAATTGTTGGCCGATCTTGTCTTGAGCAATCTTTCCGATAAATTGACTGCGGCCGCCCAGCAAGGCCAATTGCACTATTGAATTGGCGACTGAACCGCCGGAACACACTGAAGCAGGCTTGACTACAGACTCCAGTTCGCCAGCGGCGTCCTCATCGATGAGTGTCATTGAGCCTTTTATCAATCCCATTTTCTGCAATTCACTGTCTTCAGCAAAGCACAGAATGTCGACCATCGCATTACCGATGCCGAGCACGTCGACTCGATCAGTCACTCAGAAATTCCAGCCCTTGCCAGGATGGAGTGGAGTAAAACATTCGCTCCAGCTTCTGCAAACTCTTTTGTAGTGTTTTCTGCTTCGTTGTGGCTCACGCCGCCATCACACGGAATGAAAATCATCGATGTCGGTGCTACTCGGGAAATATAAACGGAATCGTGACCAGCTCCGCTAACCATTTCATTGAAGTCATAGCCACAGGTACTTGCGCTGTTGCGAACGACATCAATGCACTCGCTGTCAAATTGAATCGGCGGCGAGCGCCAGATGCGGTTGATTTGCGCTTGCAGGCTAGAGACTGCATCAAACTGTCCGACAGTGTTTTTCAATTGTTGGTCCAACCGGTCAAATTCTTCGACATCCGGATGACGCATGTCGATCGAAAATTCCACTCTTGAAGGCACGGTATTCCTTGATCCCGGATAGACTCGAAACTCTCCTATGGTAAGACGTGCATCAAATCCCGAAATTTCAGCAATCGGGTAGATTTGCGAAGCCAGTTCGCTGGCACCTCGCAGTGCGTCTTTGCGCTTGTCCATCGGTGTTGGTCCCGCATGGGTTTCTTCGCCAACGACCGTGACGTCATACCAACAAACACCCTGTACGCCTGTTACGACGCCGACAGGCTTGTCAAGCATCTCAAGTATGGGACCCTGTTCGATATGCGCTTCAAAAAACGCTGAAAATCCGTGGTCATCCGGCAAAGAATCGCCAAGGTATCCGATTCGCTGAAGTTCTTCACCCATCGTTCTCCCTTCGAGATCTGCTCGACTATGTCCGTAGGACAAATCAAATGCGCCTGCATAGATTGCTGAGCCGATCATCGCAGGCGGAAATCGAGCGCCCTCCTCATTCGTCCAGACCACCAATTCGACAGGCAACTCAGTTTTGGTGCCACTATCATTCAGTGTTCGAATGACCTCAAGTGCCGCAAGAACACCATAGACTCCATCAAATTTTCCACCGGTTGGCTGACTGTCCAGATGACTTCCTGCTCCAACTGGGCGACCATCGGATGATTTTCCAGGCCTGCGAAAGAACAGATTTCCCATTGGATCTACTTGCCTTCCACAACCCTCAGCGCTACACCACTTAGTGAGGAGGTCTCTGCCTTCTTTGTCCAGATCGGTCAATGCCAATCGACAAACACCGCCTTTGGCCGTTGCTCCGATCTGAGCCATCTGCATAAGCGACTCCCAAAGTCTGTCGCCATTCACTTTGATGCCCAATGTTCCTCCCCGTAAATTCCATTCACAAATTTGAATGAAGAGTTCTAAGCGTTTTCATCCTTGTATTCAGCATAGTAACTGCCAAAAATTTTACGATGACGAAAGATATTCATTGCGATCGTGATCAATCCTGCAGCAATCAGAACCCCGCTGATCGGTTTTGTGAAAAAAGCGAAAACGTTATAGTCCAGTATAACCATTGATCTGGCAAAGGTGTCTTCTCCAATCTGCCCTAAAATAACACCCATCACTAACGCTGGAATCGAGTAATCACCACGTCGCATCAAGAATCCAGCAACTCCAGCGACAAACATGGTGTAGACGTCCAGTATGTTTCCTCTCAATGCGAATGCCCCAATCGTTGCGAATATCAATATTGCAGGTGCCATGATCGGGAACGGGATTCGAAGCAAATTTACGATTCCCTTGGCCTCAACAACACCCACTAGCAGAATTGCTAGACTCGCCCAGAACATTGACGCAAACAGCACCCACACAAGATCAGGCGCTTCAATCATGATGAGCGGTCCCACGTCCATGTTATGCAGATTAAATACACCGATCATCATTGCTGTCAGGGCACCACCCGGTAGTCCCAATGCCAGCAGCGGAATCATTGCCGCTCCAGTCGCGGCGTTATTGGCGGTTTCTGGCGCAACCACACCTTCCGGTTCTCCTTTCCCGAAGCGCTCGGGATGCTTTGACCATCGAACTGCTTCGTTGTACGACATGAACGCGGCAAGCGTCGCTCCGATTCCAGGCAAAATGCCACAGAAAAAACCAATCAGTGCGGAACGAGTAACCACGAATCTCATTTTCCAAAATTCGAAAAACGTCGGATACGAAATTGAAACCTTCGGGGCTTCGTACTCTCCGCGTGCCAACCGCAATCCTTGAACAAACACCTCGGCAACCGCAAAAAATCCAAGTATCAGAGGAATGAAATGCAGTCCGCCGTGCAGGTATAGCGTCCCAAAATTGAATCTTGGAATGCCGCCAGTCGGGTCGCTTCCAATCGATCCGATCAGCAATCCGATCAGCAATGACAGCCATCCTTTCGCGATCGATTTTGTACCGATACCTGCTACAACAGCCAATCCGAAGAACACCAGTGCAAAGATCTCGACTGGACCGAAGTTTGAAATTGCAAAATTTGCTGCCGGCTCGGTAAACGCCATCATAGCTACGGCTGCAAGAGTTCCACCAAACGCTGAGCAGGTCACGGCATAGCCAATCGCTTTGCCTGAATGACCCTGCCGAGTCATCGGATAGCCATCAAAGGCGGTTGGGGCATTTTCAACCGAGCCCGGGATATTGAACAATATCGCCGTTACCGCACCTCCATATACTCCTGATACGTAAATGACGCCATAAAGCATGATCGCATGCGTAGATGACATCCAGGCAGTAAATGGCAATAGAACTGCTGCCAGCGTCAACATGCTGAGGCCAGGAATGGCACCGAAAATCAGCCCGCCAAACAACCCTGCGAAAAAAATTAATATGCCGATCGGGTCAGTAAACAGTTGTGCGCTACCGATAAGAAAGTTTTCCATTACGTCAACAAACCCAATATCTTCCCGTTAATTGCATTGAAAATTCCAGCGCCAGGCGGCAAATAGGTAAAAATCAATTTCACGAAAACGACGATGATCGCCGTGTAAATTCCGATGGTGACGATGATCAGCGTTCTTAATCGCTGTACGCCCATAAGCCACATATAAAAGAACAGGAAGAATGGAGTAACGATCAGAAATCCCATTTTGTGCATGAGGAATGTGTAGACTACGGGGACAGTGAATATCAGAATCATGCGAACACGGGTTGAGATCGTCAAAGTTCCCGATGTTTCATCGTCCTCTTCACCATTGTCGTCACGCAGTGTCATGCCACTTCTAAGCCAGTCAAAGTAGAGAAGCCAGCATGCGGCTATGAACATTCCAAGAAGCACCATTCTCGGCCAATGTGCTGCTCCCCATTTATAAACGTGCAGTGGACCGTCAAACTGAAAGGTATAGAAGAAGGCCAATCCTACAAAAGCAAGCCAACCTCCAGCTTCAATTAATGAAGCCAGCCTTTTATGATCGGGACTGGGTGCACCAGCCATATTTGTTTCGTCTACGGATGTGAATATTTCGTACAAATTGCATCGCCAGTTTCAAAAACTCGAAACTGGCGATGAATGTTTACGAACGTTGATTTGGTACTACAAACCTTCGCGGACAGGAAGACCTAACTCGCGAAATGCGTTGGCATAAACGCCCACAGAATCTTGCAAAATTTTAGTAGTATCCGCTCGACTCCTGAAAGAATCTACGATATCGAGACTTTTGCGCTTCACAAAATCCTGGTGTTCCTCTGAATTGTAAGCTTCGGCAAATACTTCAGCTAGATATTCCACGATTTCCGGAGGTGTTCCGTTCTTCACAAACATTCCGCGGAATCTGAGTAACGGCTCCCAGTCCAAACCATAATCTGAACCAGTCGCTTTAGTATCTGGAAAATTTACAAATCGAGTTGGCCATATTGCGAGAATTGGCTTCAAGTTGCCAGCTTCGACGTATTTCGATACGTCACCAGGCTGTTCCATCAATAAATCAAGCTGTCCACCAATGACAGCACCAAAACGTTCTCCAGACTTTCCAGTCAACACTTGACGTGACTTGAACCCAAAATGGTTTTCAACAACTGCCATGCTGACCAGTTCCATCGGAATGTTGATGTTGGATATGGTCAGAATTCCATCTTCTGATTTCGCATACTCAACCACTTTGTCCCAATCCGGAACACCGTCAGTCTGAAATCTCTCGTCTTCCCCATTGATGAACAACATCGTCGGGGCGACGTTCATGATGACTAATGACTCAACGTCCGTTACTGGATTAACGTCGATTCGACCTTCTACGTATCTTGACGACAGCGTATCAATATGCTGAAGGAGAGTATAGCCATCAGCTGGAGCCTGCAAAAATTCCGGCAGACAATTTATGCCACCACCGCCGGTAATATTAATCTTGTTGATTTTGGCGTTCATGATCTTGGCTGCTGGACCGACAATCGCCTCAACAGCTTGGTCGGAACCACCGCCCTTTCCATAGCAGCAAATAACAGTAATCGGTCGTTCTGGATATCCGCCAGGACCGGCGGCGTTTACTGCGGTAGACGCAAGTAATCCAAATCCGCTTACAGCCGAAGCAAATACGGCGACCAGAAATTTTCTAAAAATATTTCTCATATAACATTTCCTCCAAATTATAAGAATGCAACCTATTTATTTTTACTAGCCGACTCGTACTTTCCAGACACTGTCGCTCAAAGTGACGAAATCTCCTTGCGGCTTGAGCCAAGCTATTTCAGCGGATTATATACATGTATCATACAGAGGCATATTCAGTATCTAATTTATGAATTAATGGCCAATGAAATAGGTCAATATTATCTATGCAATTCGCACTAACTGTGCGAAAACTCAAATCAGAATTCGCTGATGGGTTATATATGAGCGGAACTCAAATTAGACAATTTGTAGAACAGGGGATGTCGCATGTTCAGGGCAGTACAGAGGAACCACTACTTGAGCAAACCATACCGGAACTTATCGCAACAACAGTCAGCAAGCATGCGCATCGAGATGCTGTGGTATTTGCAAATCGAGGTATCCGATGGAGTTGGCAGCAATTTTCGAATGAAATAGATAAACTCGCCGCCGGTTTTTTGTCACTAGGCCTGCAAAAAGGCGATCGATTGGGAGTCTGGTCACCTAACCGACCCGAGTGGGTGCTCACTCAATTTGCCACTGCCAGACTCGGAATCATCCTTGTCGCAATTAACCCTGCCTTTCGGTCCGCAGAACTGGCACATGTCTTGAAGGCTTCAGGTTGTAAGGCCTTACTCATGGCCCGAAAGTTCAAGTCCAGCAATTACCTGAAAATATTTCAAGATGTGGGCTCGACCAGCTACGACAGTGACTCAAACAGTCTCCGAGTTGCCTCATTGCCCGAATTGGTTATTGTTATTTGTATGGGAGGCGAAAACGAAGAAAAAACTCCCAGCGGCATGATTCCTTTTGACCAAGTTGGGCAGGCTGCCAGTTCAACGCAACGTGCGCAGCTGAACAGGTTGAGTGCCGAATTGAGTGCGGACGAAGCCATCAACATTCAGTTTACAAGCGGAACCACTGGTCTCCCAAAAGGCGCCACCCTGTCACATCGAAACATCCTGAACAATGGCAAATTCACCACCGACACACTGCTTTTCACCGAACAAGATCGGCTATGCATTCCAGTTCCACTTTATCACTGTTTTGGAATGGTGATGGGAACCTTGGGTTGCGCACCGACGGGAGCCGCCATGATTTTTCCAGGCGAAGGATTTGATTCCACAGAAACAATTCGAACGATAGAAACGGAAAAGTGCACTGCTCTATATGGCGTTCCAACCATGTTTAATGCAATTCTCGCATTGGAGGATTTCTTCAATTACGATCTGTCATCGTTGCGAACGGGAATCATGGCGGGTGCACCATGCCCGATAGAAACCATGAATCGAGTCGTCAATGACATGAACATGAGCGAAGTTACCATTGCTTACGGAATGACAGAAACGAGCCCGGTATCATTTCAATGTAATGTAGATGACCCACTTGAAAAAAGAGTCACTACAGTCGGACGGGTTCATCCACATGTTGAATGCCGCATCATTGATGCGGCGGGCTCAACGCTTCCTGTAGGGCAATCCGGAGAACTTTGCACCCTTGGATATTCTGTGATGAAGGGATATTGGGGCGATGACCAAAAAACTAAAGAGGCTATCGACTCTGACGGATGGATGCACTCAGGCGATCTGGCAACGATGGATGATGAGGGTTACTGCAATATTGTCGGCCGCGTCAAGGACATGATTATCCGAGGCGGTGAAAATGTCTATCCCAAAGAAATCGAAGACTATATCTACAAATTCAGTAAAGTTAAGGATGTTCAGGTTTTCGGGATTCCAGATTCAAAATTTGGAGAGGTCGTTTGTGCTTGGGTCGTGGCGAAACCCGGTGAATCAATAGATGAGGACGAGGTAATTGAATTCTGCAGTGAACGAATTGCCCACTATAAGGTTCCCCGTTACGTACGCATTCGTGAGGAATTACCGATGACTGTAAGCGGCAAAGCTCAGAAATACAAAATGCGGGAGGAGATGGTTCGGGAACTCAGTCTTCACTCCGCCCACTGAGTGTGAATTTTCCAGTATCCATCCAATCTAGTCGGTCTGAGAAAGTGACTCAGTGTTTCCATCGACTGACAGTGCCTGTCCACTTATATTCGCTCCTAAATCTGAACAGATAAAAAGCGCCATTTGCGCAATATCTTCAGTTTCGACAAAACACTTGAGTGAAGTCTGGCTGACAAACTGTTCTCGAACCAATTCGGGGTCGACACCTCGGGTCTGTGCTTCTGCTGCGATAACGCGATCCATTCTGGGGCCAGAAACTGCTCCTGGACAGATTGCATTTACTCGAATACCGAAACTTCCCACTTCCATTGCAACTGATTTTGTCAGACCAATAATTCCCCACTTGGCAGATGCATATGGAGTTCGCAACGGGTAGCCATGAGTGCCGGCCGTCGAGGAAAGATTTACTATTGAACCGCTGCGCTGCTTCTTCATAACCGGTAATGCCTTTCGACAACACAAGAATGTGCTAACAAGATTCACGCGAAGTGTTTCGTTCCAGTCATGTAGTTCCAGATCTTCAAGCGGTCCGTTCGGCCCGGCAATTCCGGCGTTGTTGACCAAAATATCCAGATTTTCATTCGACTCCTCAAGGACGGTCTCGAATAGCCTGTCTACGTCTGATTCAACGCCTGCATCAGCAACAACACCTCTAATTGAAGGATCAGAAGCATTCAACGAATCAATGTAGATTTGATTAACATCGCATACCCACACAATGGCTCCGTTAGAAGATAATTTCTGTGCAATCGCAAATCCGATTCCCGTAGCACCTCCTGTGATCAAAGCAATTTTGCCGCTTACTGACATTCAACCTCCCCTATCACAATTCAAAGCGAATCCGGACATCAAATGTCCAGAATCAACTGTTGTTCACCGGCAGCCGCACGCGAAATGCACACCATCATCAGCTCACTATCCGATTTTTCCTGATCGCTTAAAATCGTGTCTCGATGTTCCACCTTGCCGTTTAACACTCTGGTACGACAAGCACCGCACAATCCTTCCGTGCACGAAAAATCAGTCGTAACCTCTGCAGATTTCAATGCCTCAAGAATGCTCTGATCGGCTCTCACATGGATTGTTTTCTTGTGACGCGCCAGCACCACATCAAATTCACTGTTTTTCCACACAGTTGGCAACTTGCGACGAAATTGTTCCGAATGAATCGATTCTGCAGGCCAATGGGAAGCTTTGAGTCTGACATCATCCATTAGTCCGGTCGGGCCGCAAACATAGAGCTGTGCACCTTCAGAATAGCTTGCCAGCACTTTATCCAGATTGATGCCAAACTCTGGATTTCCGCCATCATAGTGAACTTCTATGCGATGTTTGCAAATATCATGAAGTTCCTCAACAAATGCTGCTTGCTCCTCAGACTCAGCACAGTAATGCACGAAGAAATTCGCCCCAAGAGTACGGAGCCGATAACACATTGCCAATATCGGCGCAATTCCAATTCCTCCGGCAATCAGAAGATGAGAGGCAGCAGCTTCTATCAACTGGAAATTGTTTTTCGGATAGCCAGATTGGATAACGTCGCCAAGGCGCAACTGATCGTGGACCCAATCAGAACCACCTCGACTTTGACGATCTTTCAATACACCAATCACATACTGATGCCGCTCAGAGGGATCATTGATCAATGAATAAGAACGCCTCATATCGCCGTTTCCAATGACCAAATCGATATGTGCACCCGCTGTAAACGGAGGCAGTTCTGCGCCTTCAACATTTTGAAATTCAATTCTTAGAGTATCTGCAGTTGCCGAATCAATTGCTGTCACCTTGAGCCGCAAACGCAAAAATTCAATGGTCTTGGGATACAGTTGACCATCTGCCAGTAGCAGCCTGCTGACAGGCTTGTCTTCAATGACATGGCTCTGAAGGATTTCTTCAACATCCTCCACGGATTCATAGTGATACCAAATTCCATCAGGATATATCACCATCGTAGGGCCAAGTTCACACCGTTCCAGACACCCGGCACTATTGACACGGATGTCATACAATCCCAATTCCTTTGCACGTATTTTCATAAATTCGCGCAATGGAACCGATCCGCGTGCACTGCAGCAACTTCTCGGGTGATCAGGTTCCCGTTCGTTGACGCAGCAGAAAATATGTTTTCGATAGTGCAAATTCTGACCTATTTAGGTGGGAGCTGGCAGACACCTCAGATATTGATTGGGATACTGAACTTCAGCACCAAGCTGCCTGGCGGCGTGCCATGCCCAACGTGGGTTGTACAACATTCCACGAGCCAATGCCACAACATCTGCATCTCCACTAGCAATAATCTCCTCTGCCTGCTGTGCTTCAGTAATCAATCCAACTGCAATGGTTGGAATTCCAACGCGCAATCGAACTTCCCGAGATAGATGCACTTGATAGCCAGGTCCAGTAACGATATCTTGATGTTGAACCAGACCACCGCTGGATACGTCGATCCAATCACATCCAAGATTTTTGAGTTCTTTCGTTAATTTCACTGTATCCTCCAGTGCCCAGCCACCAGGCGTCCAGTCCGTAGCTGATACTCGTACTCCTAGCGGTTTGTCATCAGGCCATTCAGCTCGGACCGCATTGAATACCTCTAGCGGAAAGCGCATTCGATTGACAAGTGCCCCGCCGTATCGATCCCCTCTTGTATTGGACAAAGGCGAAAGAAACTGGTGCAACAGATAACCGTGCGCAGCGTGAAGTTCAATCGCCTGAAATCCAGCCCTATCAGCACGAATTGCGGAATTCGCAAACGACTCGGTCAGACCAACTATTTCTGACTCACTAAGTGCCTGCGGTACATGCGCATTCTCGCTAGCCGCGAGCGCGGATGGCGCAACAGGCTGCCAACCGCCATCTTTCGGCTCTAAAAGTTTTCTGCCTTGCCAAGGAGGCATTGTCGATGCTTTTCTGCCTGCATGTGCGAGTTGAATTCCGATTGGGACACTGCCATAACGGTTGCAGAAGTCGACGATTTTCTTGAGTGCCAGTTCGTTTTCATCACTATATAGACCAACGCAATGAGGACTGATTCTGCCTCTCGGCTCGACATTGGTCATTTCCGCCATCAACAACCCCGCTCCGCTCACCGAAAACTGCCCAAGATGCATCTGGTGCCAATCTGAGACGCACCCTTCGCTCGCAGAATACTGACACATCGGCGAAACCATGATGCGATTTTCTATTTCCAGTTTGCGAAATGAAATCGGAGTAAAAAGTGCCGGATTAGCAGGACTCAACAAATTACCTTTCAGTGATGAAACTCAATACAAATAGCCATTCGCTGGAGCCGTGATAAAGGCATTACCTTCAGGCACCCGGATAACGGTGAAATTTTCAACTTCCAGACCTCTGGCTAATTTGTAATGTCTAATTTTATCGGATTGGCGGCTGTTTAATTTTATAAGAACCTGCTGGCGACAATTCGTAATGCAGCGTCAGTTCGGTACCTGGGATCTGGGTACGTGTCGCATTGAGTTCTTCAATCAGATGTAGCAGCGCACAGTCGATGGTATCGCTGGCGAGGCCCAGCATCTGATTGTGTAGCAGCCCCTGTTCGAGTTGTGGAATGAGGTTGACTTTGGACTCGAACAGTTGGCTGAACAGCTTGCGGGCATTGCTTTTTTTGCTCTGTGCTTGGAACACAGCTGGCATCATGACGGTCTCGGCGCGATAGGCGATTGTGCGGATGATGTCAAGCAGCAGACGTGGTGCGATTGGCAGCGTATCCAAGCGCTGGCAGACGTTGACAACACCCAAACTTCACCGACAATTTCGACAAAACACATCTCGAACCATCCGATTCACTTTCGATTGCAGCATTGTCATCACTGAATCGGTTAAAAGAGTGTGCCTGAGCGTGCGAATCGGTATTTTGTATATTGTGTTCTTGTTATAATCCTGACCTCAAATTACACATACAACAGCTTTAAAGAAGGAGAGATAAATTGAAATTGTCGAAGAAAAAGTTACTGAAGGTGTTGCTGCCGGCTCTGTTTCTTGCACTAGTCTCAGGCCCGTCCTTGGCGGCGGACAGTAGTGAACCAATCAAGATTCCGATCAAGAACTGGTCCAGTCAGGTCGTGATGGCACACGTGATTGGAGGCATGTTTGAAAGCATGGGCAACACCGTGGAATATGTCCCCGTGGATAACCAGGCGAGTTTCGAGGCTGTCCGTAATGGCGATATCTCGATCGTGCATGAAGTTTGGCAATCCACCATGCAGAACGCCTATTACGCTGCCATGGAGCAAGGCGGTCTGATTGATGCGGGTACCCACGCAGCTGCAACGTTGGAGGAAATGGGTGTGCCCAACTGGGTAATCGAAAAGAATCTTTGCCCCGGTTTGCCGAACTGGGAGGCTTTGAAGGACTGCCAAGAAAATTTCGCGACTCCGGATTCCGGTGGCAAAGGTCGCTGGTTGGAAGGTCCACAAAGCTGGCATGGCGACGTCATGCCGAACCGTATCAAGGGGTTAAGCCTCGATGACAAATGGGTGGTGAAGTTCGCCGGTGCTGCTGATGCACTCTGGGCAGAACTCAAAGCGGCAGAGAAAGAAGGCCGCGGAACCATTATTTTTAACTGGACTCCCAATTTTACAGACGCATCAGGATTCACCTTTATTGAATTCCCGCCGTACTATGACGGATGCAGAATCACCGATGGTGGCGACATGGCTACAACTGGTTGTGGGTCTCCGGTAGGTTGGCTGAAAAAAGGCGCCAACTACAGACTTCCGCGATCACACCCCCAAGCCTACACGGCATTTACAAAGTTGTCGTTTACCACTCCGCAGATTGGTTCAATGGCTGCGCTAGTCGATGTTGATGGCATGACGCATGCCGACGCTGCTGTGAAATGGCTGGCGGACAATGAAGATGTCTGGAAGCCCTGGACCGTATCGGTGCTTGGAGCAACCAACTGATATGGTGGCTCTATCGTAAGCTTACCAGGCATTACTGTGAATAACCTCAAATTCCCCCGATTCAGCAGTAATTCTAATAATGGACTTGAGTGCATATTGAACGCCTTTTGGCGTTGATTCAGAAAAAGTGGTGCGCTGTCTGTGCAGTAATTTACGGAGGTGGCCGTGGGTGAAGTATGCTGTTCAGCCGGTATTCCCAGTCGGTATATTCGTTCAACACCGCCAAGGTGGTGATGGAAGCATGTGCGGGTTAGTAATACTGGAGGACGCTAGTTACAGGATTGTAATCATGAGGTAATATTGGTGCCGGCGCGCAAAGTGACGCCCTACGCACAAAGAATGAAAAATGACATAATTGATTCGATTGCCATTGCCGAAGCGGCCGGTCGTCCTGGGATTCGTGCAGTTGCGGTGAAGTCTGTGGAACAGCAGAATCTGATGCTGCATAGGCTGGACAGCAGGCGGTACAGCAGCGCACACAGCAGCGCAACGCGTTGTGTGCACATTTGTCGAATCGCGGAATCGGTGCACCCTTAATTACCGGAAAATGATTAAATAGACCATGTCTTCTCAAGAATATCCTGCCGGGAAAGAGCAAGCCGTTATCAAGTGCGAATCTGTCTTCAAGATTTTTGGTAATAACGCCAAGAAAATGCTTCAGGAATCAAAAGGCATCATAGACAGTAAAAAATTTCTTGAGGCCGGTTTGATTGTCGCTGTCAATAATGTCTCGTTTGAAGTAAACAGGGGAGAATTATTGGTGATCATGGGGTTGTCCGGCTCTGGAAAGTCAACTCTGCTTCGCTGCATATCGAGATTGACTGACTCCACCGCCGGCAAGATTTTCGTTGAAGGGCAAAACCTGTTGGCTCTGAATCACAAGCAACTCATTGAACTGCGACGTAACAAAATGGGTATGGTCTTCCAGAATTTCGGATTGCTACCTCACAAGACCGTCCTGGAAAATATCGCATTCCCGTTACAGGTGAAAGGCAACAGTATCCGTGATAGTGTCAAAAGAGCCATGGAAATGGTCCAACTAGTTGGCCTTGATGGACGTGAGAATTATTTCCCCAGGGAATTATCCGGCGGTCAGCAGCAAAGAGTGGGTATTGCACGATCCTTGGCTGTAGAGCCTGACATCTGGTTTCTGGACGAGCCATTCTCTGCACTGGACCCTTTGATCCGTAAGGAAATGCAGGATGAATTCCTGCGTCTGCAAGGCGTTTTGAGCAAGACAATCCTCTTTGTTACACACGATTTTGACGAGGCGCTACGCCTCGCTGACCGGATAGCCATCATGAAGGATGGCGTGGTTGAACAGTTGGATACCCCGGCTAATATCGTGCTGAAACCGGCGACCGAATACGTGCGCAAGTTTACCGAAGATGTCCCACGGGAAAAGGTGCTCCGGGTGGAATCCGTGATGGACCCGGTAGATACCTCGGAAGCGCTCGGTGATCTAAGGGTTCCAACGAGTGCCATTATCGAATCCGTCGCGGAAGACATACTCGCGCAGGAGATGCCGGTGGCGGTCGTCGATTCAAATGATAAAGTGGTGGGAACTTTGCATTCGTCTCGCGTGATTAAGGTGTTGTTCGGAGGAAGATCCGGAAAAACCACACAAAATTGAACGCTGCATAATGACCTTCCTGACAAAGCACCCGAAAGTCGTTCAGTTTGCTGTCCTGTTGACAGTGTTTTTTCTGCTATGTCTTTCCATCAGCCCGTCAGAGTCAAACTATCTGTGGCGCCTGCCACCGTTGCTGGCGAAACTGCCTTTCATCATCAATGATTCGGTCAGGTATTTGATGTTCGAGTGGATGCCGATCCAGGTATACGATTCGCTCATTGAAGATTATGAAGAAAAACCCCTGTTCAGAGAGATGACAAGGTTCATTTCCGGTATTTTTCTTCACATTATCAATTTTGTTCGGGAAATCTTTCTGGGTGGGAACAAGACCGTTGTAGCCTTTACCAGTTGGGATTTTATCTCAGAAAACCCTTGGGCGCGTTGGCCTGCACTCCCCTGGACAGTAATAACGGGCTGGGCGATTGTTCTCGGCTATAAGCTGCAGGGAAGTAGGTTGGCAATATTGGCTGCAGTTTGCACGACATTTATTGCGATTTTCGGGCAGTGGAAGCCATCGATGGAGACAGTATCGTTTGTATTGATTGCCGCACCGGTTTCCGTTGTCCTGGGTCTTGTTCTGGGTATTTGGGCCTACAGAAACAAGATCGTCGAGACGGCCTTGAATCCGTTACTCAACGTCGCTCAGACCATGCCGCACTATTCCTACTTGGTGCCGGTGATCGTGCTTTTTGGTGTCGGAGATCATGCAGCGGCAATTGCCACGATCGTTTTCGCCACACCGCCGATGGTCCGTTTGACGCTGTTGGGATTGAAGAAAGTTCCCGCAGATGTAGCTGATTCAGGCATGATGAGTGGGTGCAACGGGTTTCAACTGATGTTCCGGGTACTAATTCCCACAGCGCGACGTGACATCCTGATTGGTGTCAATCAGGTGGTGATGCAGTGCTTGGCGATGACCGTGATCGCGTCGTTTATCGGTGCTCAGGGGTTAGGCTCCAACCTGATGATTGCGCTGAATTCCCTAAGGATCGGCACCGGAATAGAGATCGGCCTGTGTATCGTGCTGATTGCCGTGTTGCTAGACAAAATGTCCTTGGCCTGGGCAAACAAGCAAACGGATTATTTTGCCGATCTGAAATTCTTTCAGCGAAACAAGTATGCATTAGTGGCCTTGATTGTCTTTCTGGTCGGTGTGGCTCTGGCGTACATTGGCAGCTTCCTATTCAGGGAGGGTTTCAACTATCTGTATATCGTCCCGCACAACAAGGGCATCACTACTGCTCCATTCTGGCAGGACACGGTTGATTGGATTTGGGACACGTTCTTCTACACATTGAGGAGTTTCAATGTATTCCTGATCACGAGTGTCCTGGAGCCGATGAAAAGCATGTATCTTGCTATGCCCGTCGCCGCCACTTTTCTGCTGATGATGGGTATCGGCTACATTCTGGCGGGTTTCAGGTCGGCGTTGATCATTGGCGGATTTATGCTCTTCATCGCGTTGTCGGAATACTGGGACAGGGCTTTAATCACTGCCTACATAGCATCATTTGCAGTGATTGTCTCGGCCATCCTTGGCATCACGATAGGTTCTCTATGTGCCCAGAGTTCCGTCGCCAGCAAGGTGATAATACTGATATGTGACTTTCTCCAGACGTTCCCCTCGTTTATCTACCTGATTCCAGTTATCATGCTGTTCGGCATCACCGATACCTCCGTGATTATCGCCTCTATCGTCTATGCGACCGTTCCGGCGACCCGATATACGGTTGAAGGACTGCGTAGCGTTCCACCGGTTCTGCATGACGCCGGATCGATGCTTGGTGTATCGCGCTTGCAAAGATGGGTCTCGATTGAAATGCCCATGGCGTTTCCGCATATCATGCTGGGCGTGAATCAGACCGTTGTCTTTGCGCTGTTCATGGTAATCATCGGGGCATTTATCGGCACCACAGATCTGGGGCAATTGATTTTGAAAGCCATTTCAGATCCCCAAGGTACCGGTATCGGGCTTACCTTGGGGCTGTGTGTAGCTTTCATCGGCCTTGCGGTTGACCAGATCATACGGACTTGGGCCAATGAACGCAAGAAGGCGCTGGATTTGAATTGAACCCGTATTTTGTTATCTAGTTGGCGGAGCAAGGTGTCCCGGGCCGGTTCAAGCCACTACGTTGCCTTATATTCGGCAGTCGTTTGCTGACGGGGCGTCTTCGGTGGAGTAAATCCGTGCTACTCCAGCACGGGTATTTCCTGCTTACGGCACACTTTCCGATTACGTACAAGCTTAGAAAGTTTCACATCGACAATATCAAACTCCTCTCGGATTCGAAGCAATGTGTACAATGCGGATTTTTAAGAAATCTTGAAATTTCAGTGCTGTTTCATACTCGATACCCCTTTCAAACTAGCCGTGTGAAAATTCTCAGTGTCCAGTCCATGCTTGGCTGCCATAAGGCCAAATTGCTCGGACAAGATCGAGTTGATGTGCAGTTGGATATTACTGTCAGCCTTTAGCTGCAGCGAGAATCAACGGATGGAATCACGGCCCGTGCGAATGGTTGCCAATACAGCGTACAATTCGCATTTTTACGGATAAGAATAGTTCGCTGATTATATTGACTTACGACCTGACGGGGTATTTGATGACGCAAGAAACCAAGCCGGAACAGCAGGAAATTTCGGAGCTTCTTAAATTTGCCAATGACATGGTCGATGGCGCAAGAGAAATCGCACTTCAGTTCCATAAGAAGCCCAAAAAAAAATGGACCAAATCGGACAGTACATTTGTGACGGAAGCAGACCTGCGTATCGAAGAATTCACGATTCAAATGATCAAAGAGCGATACCCTGAGCACGGTTTTTTCGGCGAAGAATTTGGTGATACCAGTACCGATGAATTACTGAAGTGGTGCATTGATCCAATTGACGGAACACAGTCGTTCGTCTATGGATTGCCGACATTCGGTATATTGATTGCGTTGACTTTCAATTCGAGGCCTATTGTGGGAATCATAGATTCTCCGGCAATGGGCGAGCGCTGGTGTGGAGCCTACGGATTCCCTACCACCTGGCAGGGACAAGTGTGTTCTGCCAAGCAGAACCAAGCTCTAAAAGACTCTGTAGTATTTGCTACTTCAATCGACATGTTTGAAGAGTACGAACGAGCGACATTCGATCGCCTGTCAAGTCTTGCAAAATTTCGACGATTTGGAACAGATTGTTATGCTTATGGATTATTGGCTTCTGGATACATTGATATCGTGATGGAAGCGGATATGAAACCGTACGACATTATGGCTCTTGTGCCAGTTGTTGAAGGTGCAGATGGAGTCATCAGCGATTGGTCTGGAAACCCGCTTACTCTGAATTCCAGTCGTCAGGTTCTGGCAACGGCAAACTTGAAGCTTCACGAAGAGTGTCTTGAAGCAATTCAGTCAAACTAGTGGTGATTTTGGCTTCACCGGCGATGACAACAAGCGGATCGGATTTAGTGAAACAGCGACCGTCAGACGCGACCTTCTAGTACTGATTGATATCTTCGTTATCTTTGTTGCTGGATCGGGCGTAAATCTGCAGCACTACGACTGCAATGACCGATAGTCCTGCAAACCAGTATCCAACGTGTCGCCAGTGATCTAAAGCAACGAACTGGGGCAGGATGTCGTGATTCTTGAGAAACACCAGTCCTGCAACAGCCAGGCACGCGATTCCTACCGGCAATAGTATGTAGTTCATTCCGAAAAACAAATCAGCAAGAATTAGCGCAATTGCGAGAATTACCCAAATCTCAGTCAAGAATACAAAGTAGTTCAAATCCCACATCTCACTGAAATTATTTATCACCCAATCTATCAATCACGACTTCAAGAGACCCTAATGCCTTCGTCACGTCAGAAGGCACAATAACTGTTTTTGTATTTGAAGAAGAAGCCAGTTCGCCCATTGCCTGCACCTGTTGCTTTAAAATCTCAAAATCAATAGCCGGTTGGCCGTTTTCGGCAATCGCGGCGGCGATCAGGCGAGTCTGTTCAGCATTTGCTTTTGCCTTGATTCGAATCGAATAAGCATCTGCATCTGCTTGGACTTTCACTGCTTCGGCTTCCTTCTTTGCCTGATATAACTGCGCATCCGCATCCAACTCGACAGAACGCTTTCTGCCCTCGGCTTCAGCGACTGCTGCACGTCGCTCTCTTTCGGCATTCAACTGCTTTCGCTGTGCTGCCTTCGTTTGTTCATCTACCTTGACGTCAGTAATTTCTGTCCGTGTAATTTCAATTCCCCATACTTCCGCCGCTTCTCGAAGATTGTTGGCAATTTCTAGGTTCATTGATTCGCGACTGGATTGAAGATGATCCAGATCCAGCTTGCCTGCAGCAGAGCGCACGATCGATGTCGCAGCGGTTTCGATTGCAAGTTCCTCGTTCCTGATTCTGTATATGGAACTCGCAGCGTCGGTAACTCGAAAAAATACTGTTGTTTCCAGAATCACTTCAACATTGTCTTTGGTAATTACGGAAATATTGAATTCAGACAATTGCCGCTCAAGAATACTGACTCTGTGTTTTACCTTTTCGACATAAGGAACAATCAAATTCAGACCGGCATTCAAGGTACGCTTGTATTTACCAAACCTTTCCACTAGATGTACTTCCGACTGGGAAACCACACGAATTCCCTTAAATACAGTGACTAGGGCGATCACAATAACAACGATCGTTACGATACCTGCCAGATTAATATCAATTGGTAAAAACATAATTTCTCAACAAAACAAGATGGAACTATAAAATATATAATTCAATATAATCAGTGTATAACAGGACAAACTTAAAGTAAGAAGAAGATATTGTAGTTTTCTCCCCTCTATTTTGTCCGTTCTTTCCCATTATTCGGGACTCTCACGGGATATTGTTGTAAGTAGTGCGTGAGAGGCTTGATTAAATATGCGAAATAGCAAAGAGAATGGATTGAACTGCCCTTAGTTTTCGTTATTTTACTCTTACAATAAAATTTTGACGAGTCTTTGTGCCGAACAGCAATTGAATAAATAATTGCTAACTGCTCGACAATTTTACGATGCGCTTGTTGGAAAGTGGGAACCTCAGGATGCCGCATACCAACCGAATATTGATTACTTCCGTAATGACGGCCCGGAGTGAACAAATTTTTAATCGCCTAAATCTAGTTTATGGAAACGGGTACTGAAATTTGTTATGTTAGTTTATAAGTTCCATGTTAAGAATTGACTGCAGAGATTTCCAGTGTGCAGCAGGAATTCAGAGTTTGTCTCTCCATTCAAGGGTCACCCGGTACGCCGTATGATGGCGCTTCATCCGGAGAAATCGCTCGCATGATGTAGTCACGGTACTGAGGTTTATAGGCTGCCCAAAGATCAAGCAATCGTGCGATTGGATTGGCATCATCCCAGTCGACTCTAAGGTCAACTTCCGGCCATGAATATTCGCTGGCAACCAGAATAGCCGCGGAGTGCAAGGTTCCCTCCTCGCCACCGACGTCAAGTCCGGCCTTCAGCCCGAGCAACAGTGATTCAGCCAGATGCAAGTTTGTGTCGCGGTTGCCAAAAGTTTCAATCATCACTTTTGGAATGGAATCATTCGCCAGAAGGTTTCCAGCCGCCACACATCCATTTCCAGTGAACACCGCATTCGTGCCTAGCGTGTGTTTCCCCGTGTAGTGGGCGGATTGACCATTACTATCAACCACAGTCAACTGACGGTAATCCAAATTTGATCGTGATTGCACAACCTTATCGAGAGCGTCTCTAGCGCCATCTCCTGATTGAATATTATCTAAAATTGCAGGACCGAGGGACGGGTCAGTGATATTTTGCGTGGCAACGGTACCGACTCCGGCACGAACCCAGGGACAGCGGCTTCCTACTGCAATGCTGGATGTCGTAATTGCTACCCCTACTCTACCACTAACCGGATCAAGAGCTGCAATGGAAAATGTCATCGCTGCAAGTTTTTACGTGGCAGAAGGCTGACCCTGGACTCCAAAGAAAGAATCGTGGGAGTATGGCGTTCGCATTTCAAATTCATCACTTCGAAGACGCGCAACATGGCTTGGTTCTCCTCTCACAATTTTGCCCGTGTACTTTGATGGTAAAGCGGGTGAGAGCAGCGGAAAAGCATCCGCTGAAGTGTAGTCACAGATCAGCAGACGACGCGCATTGTTGGAAAGATTTGTTCGTGAACCATGTACTGTCCAAGTGTGCATGAAACAAACATCTCCCCGAGATGCAACAATCGGAACTGCCAATCGATTAAATTCTTCGTTGAATGAAGAATCAATGGCACCGACGTATTCACCCTTTTGAAAATGGGAATAGCGTTTTTTGTGAGAACCGGGAACTACACGTAGACAGCCATTTTTTTCTGTTGCATCGTCCAGCATCAGCAAAATCGCAAGCATGTCATCATTGGTGTGCGGATCGTAAGAATGATCCTGATGATAGTAGACTATCGTTTCCATGCCTGGCAGTTTAACATTCAGTTTACAGTGGTGATATCTGATGCTTGGACCGATCAGTTGTGCGACCATGTCAACCATGGGACTGTCCCAGAGAACTTCCTGGAAGTCTTCGGAAACATCGACAGGGTTCGCTACACGACGTAATTTAGGAGTTTCCCGCGTGTGTCCGACTTCCAGATCGAATCTTGCCTTGCCGTCTACAGTCGTACCGAAATTAGACTCGTGCTGTCGACTCAGTTCAATCCAGTTATCCACTTGATCGTCAAGTCGTTTCAATAAACTGTCATCAATGCCCGATGGACATATCAAATACCCAAATTCAGCGAAGTACCGAATCTGATCTTCTGAAAGTTTAGGTTTGTTTTCCATTATGTTGAACTCCAGGATTAAATCGAGAAAACTCTAATTTTCTAAATACCTTCATTTTGCTCTATGTCGATGCCCTTAAGCCTGCCATTCAATGCGCAAGGAAATTTGTGTGCAATTTTATAATATATTCTGATAGCGTGAGCATGCCCCTAATAATTCTCATGCTGAATGCTAAGCCTGTTTATCCGCAGATTCAAGTTCAATAGATAGCCGCCGAGCCCTTCAAACAATTCTTCCAGACACCTCAGGATGACAGTCGGAGTGTTTTTCGATGCTTTGGTTAGAATGTCGAACATCTGTTCAATCCGTTAATCATCCGAGTTAAACTAGGCACCACCGAGTATTACAGGGACTGAATGCCCTGCTCGGCCGACATTTTTACAAATGCCATTCAGATTATAACTGCGAATAATTCCTGAGCTTAATACTCAATCGCTGGAAAGACTGCACGTAACTAATTGTCGTCTATACGAGAAATTTTACTTGCAGCCAATGACGCTTAAATCGAACAATTTGGTCGATGCAGCGTTTAAAGCATGACAATGGTTGTATCTCCATATTTCTTTCTGAAAATTCATTATCCAAATTTGATTTCATCACAATTGAGAAATCGAGATAACACAAGCAGTAATTTAACTACAATCAAACGATTGATTGCGCATCATCGTAGGAGAACTAATACATGAAAGCTTCAGACCTGTTTGTTCAATGTCTTGAAAAAGAAGGAATCGAATACATTTTCGGGGTTCCCGGAGAGGAAAACGCACATTTCATGATCTCTCTGGAAGCATCAGAAAAGATTCGCTTTATTCTCTGCCGACACGAACAGGGGGCAGCTTTCATGGCAGAGGTCTATGGACGATTGACCGGACATGTCGCGGGCTGTCTCGGCACGCTAGGACCCGGGGCAACCAACCTGATAACCGGCGTTGCTGACGGTAACATGGACCGAGCACCGATGCTGGTTCTCACTGGTCAAGGAGCTTCAACTCGACTGCACAAGGAATCCCACCAGATCATGGATGTCGTTGCCATGTACAAGCCAGTTACAAAATGGGCACAGCAAATCCATCATCCAAATAATATCCCAGAGGTGATTCGTAAAGCCATACGCACAGCAAAGGTGGAGAAACCAGGTGCAACGCTTGTTGAACTGCCGGAGGATATCGCACACATGGAGACAACTTCCCAGCCCTTGGCACCTAAAAATCTGAGACGAGCAGTACCGGACGACAAGATTGTCGATCAAGCCTTTGAGCGAATTCGCAACGCATCCCGACCAATCATTCTTGCCGGCAATGGCTGCATCCGAAGACGAGCCTCCCAGCAATTGCGAATATTGTGCGAGAAAACAGGCATTGGTGTCATCAGCACATTCATGGCAAAAGGGTGTGTCGATATGGATGCAGACTACTGTCTCTACACCATCGGCTTAGGGGCTAAAGATCTAGTTGCCTGCGCTTTGGATGCCGCTGATCTCATCATCACTCTTGGATACGATATGGTGGAATACCATCCTCACTTGTGGAATCCAGACCACGACAAGAATATTCTGCATATTGATTTTTTGCCAGCTGAAATTGACGCACACTACAGTCCCGGACTAGAAGTTATTGGAGATCTTGCCCATACTTTGTGGATGCTCAACGCACGCATAGACAGCGTAGACGACCTTTCATTCAACCTCTCGCAACAGGCCGGCACTCGAAGGGAAATGGCTGCCGATTTTGCTGAATACAAAGACGATGACACCGAAGGAAAAATAAAACCGCAAAAGGTATTGTGGGATGTTAGACAGGTTATGGGAGCCGAAGATATTCTGCTGTCGGACGTCGGGGCCCACAAAATGTGGATAGCTCGACACTATCATTGCCACGAACCCAATACGTGTCTTATTCCAAACGGATTTTGTTCAATGGGATTTGCGCTGCCGGGGGCGATTGCAGCAAGCCTCGTTTATCCAGAACGACGCATACTGGCAATTTGTGGAGATGCTGGATTCATGATGAATGTTCAGGAAATGGAAACGGCCAGCCGACTGAAAGTAAACATGGTAGCGATGGTTTGGGAAGACAATGCCTACGGATTGATTGCCTGGAAGCAGACAAGCCAATTTGGCAAACATACTGACTTAAGTTTCGGAAATCCAGACTGGTTGATGCTGGCCAAGTCATTTGGGTGGCAAGGGCATCGTGTGGATAATTCGAGGTATCTGGTATCAACTCTAGAAGCTGCATTCAACGAACAAGGTCCGAGCCTCGTAGTCGTGCCGATCGACTACGCAGAGAACTCACTTTTGACCAAGAGACTGGGGGAAATTGTTTGCCCGTTGTGATAAATGAACGCGACAAATTTTTGTAACAACCTGAGCCATGCGAGCGAGAATTCGTTGCGTAATTTTTGAATAATATCTTTCGATCATAAATTTGTGGTTATGCGCCCTTTAGGTGTTGGAAATTCCCTAATGTCAGATTCAATAGCATGTCTGCAGTTAACCGGAACTTCATTGCGGGAATGCGTGAAAGCGGTTTCGGTCCGACGTAACTGACGCCGTGTGGTATGATTTGGCACGTGAATGAAGAATCTTCATCTCAATGCAAATATCTGCGCTGCTCTAACCGCCTAAGCATCAGCTGTACCACCAGGCACACTGAGGCTTTCCCAAAGTTGGTTGGATAATGTAAAAATATCGTGTCAGGAATTACTGGAATACAAGGTAATGGAAATTTATGTCTGATGCGGGCCTGATAGCTAAATTGATCACTGAAGATTTCTATCAAGAGCAGCTTGACCTGTCTGCAAGAAAAAACGCGCCGCCAAGCAATACATGGTCCGCGATGCCAGAAGTTGAATGCGTCGGGTATTTGCGCGATTGCGGCGTGTCCGAGCGAATGATCCGTCTCTATATTACTTTCATAGCGGCCATGGACTATTCGCGTGACTCGAAACAACTTTGGTGGGCCGGAGTTGAACTTTTTGAAGAGCATCCGGACCTTTTTGACCCGATTAAATTGAGCCAAGGTTCGTTCGAGATGCTTGCAGAGAAATTGAAAGAGAAAAATGTCAGCCAGCGTCATACGAGGGATTCAGACGCATGGTGCGACATTGCCTGCACACTTTTGACTGAGCCTCAATTCCCGGTAAACCAGACGATTGAGAGCGGTATCGGAGATGCTAAGAAGTTGCTGCATGATGTAACATCCCTCGGTACTACTGGCAGAGTCCGCTTTCCATTGCTCCGTGGTCCGAAAATCAGTACGATGTGGATACGCATGCTTGCCGAGCCTGGTCAAGCCAACATAAGACATATCGAATCGATTCCCGTCGCGGTTGATACGCATGTCTGTCGGGTGACCTCCTATTTGGGTATCACAAATAAGCAATCTCTTACACCTGAGAAAGACAGAAAACTGATCCAAAGTGTATGGCACAGTGCAGTCGCAACGACCAACATTGGAGGTCCTGAGAGGATCAGCGGTTCGTGTGCCGCACTTGATCCAGCTTTATGGTTCTATGGCAAACACGGATGCAGCCAATGTCAAACGGTGGGATATAAGATGCGTATCGGTCGCGCATGCACTTACTGTCAAATTTAGCATTGCACCCTGCTGTGTCCTACCCAAATGAAATCCATTCAACGAATTCGGGCAGTCAAGGTCTGCTGTATGTATCAATAGCATGGCAGTTGCAGAATATCCTTGAACTGAAAGATCCTGGTTCGTAACAAATTTACGTAACCTTATAAATTGATCCAATAAATGGCTACTTTTTGACTAGACGTTCCGGTAGCCACGGCATCAGTTCAACAAAATTACAGGGGTGGGTTCGATAGACCAGCTGTTTTTCGATCAACATACCCCAGGTATGGGCTTAGGCGACCTATAACGCCAGTGCCACCGGTAATCAAAACGATCTGAATCTGCGGGTCAACAATCCACGGGCACAGTTGCGCTCATACTTGATGGATGTCATCGGGAACGATTTGTTTGGTGGCACAGCAGTGCCCTGCTTCTTCAATACATTTGACTAGCAGACTGCTCGACTTGTCGTTTGCTTCCGTACGGGAATCAGAAATTGTATTACCAGCACTTACAGAGAACACAGTTAAAATTGACGGAGAAATCACCTGAGGTTTCTTGACAGTTCCCGGGCTGTTTCAACACCTGACAGATGAGCGCCTCCTACGGTTGCCCATAACGAACGGTGGCATGCCTCGCCAGCAAAATAGACGCTGTCGCCTACTTGCTCACGCAAATTTTGACGCATTTTGTACGAACCTGGACTAGCAGAAGCGTACGAACCACGAGTCCAACGATTCAATCCCCAAGAAGTTGTCGCTCCCTTAATAAATGCTCGGCCAACTTCACTGCCAAGTAGATTGCGTAACTGACTCAATGCATAGTCGATTCGATAAGTTTCAGATTCTTGCATTAATTGACGAGCCCATTCGCCTCCAACATCACAGTATGCAAGACCGTTGCCAGATGCATTGCTCAGTGTGCCGAATCCTTTTCCGTCATCACCAATCTGATACAGCAGATAACCGTCCGCACCCATACCGAATATATCCTTAGAAAATTGCAGAGCAATATGATCATATTCACCCATGGAAATCGCATCAAAAGACTCTCGCTTCGTGAGTGGCAACTTCGGTTCGAATAGGATTCCATTTGAAGCCAACACTCCCGTTGAAACGGTAATGATTACCGCTTTCGCAGTCAATTTTCCTTTTGTGGTTTCAATGGCAACATTCTTTCCATTCCAATCAATCTTTGTCACTGCGGTATCGAATGATACCGGCAAATCTCTGCCATAGTCCGCAACCAGTGTTCCATATCCCTGACTGCAGAAATAGTCCGATTCGTCCGGCGAATTCCACCAGTCCAATGTTGAAAAATCATCCAAATCCTTGCCCATGTTCCATGCGCCCAAGATAAACTTCGCAGTGTTGCTCCATCGATTATTTATGTCCTTGGTCGCTTCTTTAGCGGAAATGTCTTTACCAGCCTTACCTGCTTTGCTGATCGCACTAACTACACTGTCATAGGTATTCCAGAGAGTATCAAATTCTTTTTCGTCAACTTCTTGGTTTTCTGCGAACAATCGGTAATTTTCTGGCGCAGCATAAATGTCGTAGCCTCTGGCTTTAGCAAATTGATAGTAGGGGTTTTTAGCTCCATAGTGCAACCAATGCGCACCTGTGTCAAAAGGCACACCGAATGTCGTGCTATCAGTATAGGCACGTCCTCCAATTCGATGGGAAGCTTCAACAAGAACGACAGTTCTGCCGAGAGACATCAATGTGCGTGCAGCGGCGAGCCCTGCGGCACCTGCACCTATGATGACTACCTCGGGATTGCTATCAATTTGACCAACAACAGGAACTGGCAGCATTGCTGCCAAACCGGCCGTCAGAAATTTACGCCTTTCTGAAAATCGCTTGTTATTTCGGGATTGCATTTGAATTCAACTAGTCGCGAAGACTCCATAACTACTGACAACTTGCTGAACAAGAATAATGCCAAGTAACAGCAGTACGAATTTGATGATTCTACGGAAAAAGACAAGATTGATTCTCTGGTGCATCAATTGACCGAGCAGCAAACCTGCAGCACCAATTGCTGCGAGAGGCAAAGTGGCAAGAACTACTTGCAGATTGAATGTGCCAGCTACTGAGAACACGGTAAGTTGCGCTGCTTTCCCTGCAAAGAAGCACATATTAAAAACCTGAACCATAACCGTTTTCGCCCAACCAGCCTCCAACGAGTAAATGACCAGAATCGGAACCATGGTATTGGTTGAACCCGCGGAGAAGCCAGCCACCAGCCCAAATCCCATCTTCGAAGACTTCGGAAATCTATTGACACAACCGAGAATTTGACGACTAGAACGTTCGACCGCCAAATACACGAAAATCAGAAGCGCGAGCAGTAATTTGTAGGGTGTTGGATCATTTGCGACAATAACATAAGCACCCAAAATCGAACCAATCAAACACCAGATGGCAAGCGGCCAGAATTTGCCCAAACTCGCACTCCAGTTACCCCCCCTGGCAATGCTGATTATGTTGACCGTCACAGTAGGGAGTAAAGTGATCAGAATTGCCAATCTGAGGTCAATTAAGGTTGACAGAATGGCAGTCGAGAGAAGCGGGAAACCCAGCCCGATAGCTCCATGTACAAATCCAGCAAATAAAGCGATCAATGCATAGATGGTGTAATCAGAAAGCGCAATCGCTTCAAACATAGATCCAACCGGTCAACAATGCGGAGTAAATTTATTGGCTTGTAATCTAAGCCTCTACCAAAAATGAATCCGGCAGACATACACATCCACCGGACTGAACGCAAACTTGAAATTGCTATTGAGTGTTCGCTTGATGGTTGAATTTCTGATTCTGGTTAGTCAGAAAATACCCATGACTTCAAAATAACCATTTCAGGAACTTTATAAATTGAACCGCTTCTTTACAAATCGTTTTACCGCTTTCCGTTGATATCTCGTCAATTCCTGACCGACGGAACCGTTTTTCTTCAAATCTTTCTTCAAGACACTCCATACATCTTTGACTGCCGCAGTTTCCGGTTCTAGGCCAGCATATGGGCAGGACTCGCACACGATTCTCTCATAAAACAGCTTCTTGCCCTTGTCATAGGTCATCTGGTCATGTAGAGTGCCTTCTCCAGCTCCACCACCGGAGCCTGACCCGCCTGACCCGCCCGAGCCGCCCGAGCCGCCCGAGCCACCCGAGCCGGAGGCAACTGCTAACGAACAAGCCATCAGACTGACCAAGAAAACTCGTAATATAAACTTCGTAATCCCTTTGTGATCAAATTTGACCATAGTCACTAACCCCCCCAAATATATGATCTTAGATATAAACTAAATTGAACAAACTCAATAAATTTCCGATTTATCTGATTCAATGCCACTGCGATGAATTTGAACAAGTAATCGCAAACTTCTATTCAAAGTAATTATTCTACAAGAAATTGGAGATTTTGTAATTAAGTTCATCCTAGTTGAATACCTGTGCATGTTTAAATTCTTTAATATTCATAGACACAAAATAAACCTTAAAGGTTTCATTGAGCATGAATTCAAGAGTTAGCCCGTTGCGATTCCAGCAATTTGCACACTTGTTAGCTGGGTTAACCATCTCCGTCGCATATGGATTTCTCGCTGTTGGGTCCAGAGGATCAATTGGAATCTCGCTATTCCCGTTTCTCGGAGGATACTGGCTCATTGCTGCGATCATTATAGTTTACTGGTTCTGGCTGCGTAACAATCGAATTGACATCAGCTTCAGGCAGGTATTCATTTGGGCTGTGATTTTTCGGGTTATTGCAATTGGGGGAGCACCGATTCTCGAAGATGATTTCCATAGATACATTCTTGATGGGTGTTTATTCTGGTCTTTCGGATCACCCTATGGCATTATCCCGACCTCACTTTTTGCTCACAACAACCTTCCCGCTGAATGCCAGGCTGCTTTGACTTGGATTAACAATCCGGACCTGCCTACTATTTATGCTCCTATGCTGCAGTATCTATTCGCTGTGTCCTACTATTTGACGCCAGCAAACGTAGACGCTCTGCAACTCATTGTCGTATTGTTTGATCTTGCGCTTATTTACCTGCTCAGAAACATGGCACCGGCTCGGAACATCCTGCTGTACGCTTGGTGCCCTTTGGTTGTCAAGGAATTCGCGTTTACAGCTCATCCGGATGTCATTGGCGCATTCTTTGTACTGGCCGCGTTATCCGCCCGAATGAATGGCTATAGATTCTTGTCGTGCATACTCATCGGCATTGCCTGCTGTACAAAGATATTTGCTTTGCTTGCATTGCCATTTATTCTTTTCCGTCAGCCTCCTCGCTACTGGTTAACTGTTTTAGTCACAATGGTTATCCTATATTGCCCATTTCTGCTTCAGGGAAGTACAGATTTAACAGTGCTTGGATACTTCGCAGTCAACTGGCAATTCAATGCAATTCTGTTTAAATTACTTGAGGTGCTGGCGTCAGACTGGACCGCTAGATACCTGTGCGGAGGGTTGTTCCTGATCTGGTTCTTCTTTTATTTCTCTCGATACAACGTATACAGGGGAAATGTAGCTATTCCAAGAATGGACTGGGTATTTGGTCTGTTACTGCTTGCCTCTCCCGTAATCAATCCATGGTATCTTGTATGGTTACTGCCATTCGCAGTACTTTGGCCGAGTGTCTGGGCATGGACCGCCGCTGTCGTCGTGTCTCTGTCATATATGACTGGACTTCATCTGCCAGACTCTGAGTTGGGTGCCTACCAGATTATCAGATTCGCTTGGGTGATCGAAATTACAACAATTGGCTTTGCACTATTATTCGATTACTGGCGCTACAGGAGGCGAGGCTGCATCTGAGGTCAATGCCGGTTCCGAAATATTTGTGAGATTGCCAGTCGAATAATCCAGTAGAACATCTTATAGCCTGCCATGAGTGAGCCTTTCAATGTCCCTGAAATTTTGGATTTACCCAGTCTTGTGCGATAGTCGACTGGAATTTGCAGAATTGTGAAACCCGCCTTCGCTGCCTTGAGCTGCATCTCTACGGTCCAACCGAAGTCCTGATCTTCCATGTTTAGATTCGACAAAGTGTTTGCTTTGATACACCTCATCGGGCCCAGGTCTTCAAATCGAAAACCATGCAACAATTGAATCATCAAGCACACGAGTTTGGTTCCCCATTTCTGGTGCCTGAATCGCCCTCTTGGCTTACTCGAATCTTCCTGCCGACAGCCTATGGCGAGGTCACACCGATTGTTTGCCACCGACTCAATCAAATCTTCCAACTGTTCGGGATAATCGCTATAGCCTCCATCAATAAATGCCAGAATGTCGGTTTTACCAGATTCTCGAATTCCGGTAAGGCAGGCCATTCCATAGCCCTTACTGGATTCACGAATTACCTTGGCACCTGCTTGTTCAGCTAGTTCGGCAGTGGCATCTTGGGAGTCGTTATCAACGACCAGAATTCGGTCTACGCAATTGGGAATTTCTCCGATGACTTTGGCAATCGACTGCTCTTCGTTCAAGGCCGGGATGATGACAGTAACATGTTTTTGATTGAGCATGGCCTCATTCGTTCAGCGACCAGTCGTATTCATAGTCCTCAATTTCATCAAATTCACTGAGTCCTGCAGCAAGACCTGCTTCCGCATATTCCAGCAGATGGTCGACAATCTCCTCATCGTCGTCGCCAAAGTCCTCCGCATACCAGTCATAGATGCTGGAGACAATCAGTTCATCCTCAACAATGGTAACGCCTCGGGGGTGGTTAATGTACTGAGTTGCGGCGAGCTCCAGTAGGTCATCAAGATTGTCTGCCGTGAAAGCTGTAATTTGAAGATTGGGACAGCCGACTGATGCACAATTAACAGCATAGTGAATTCGATTGTCTTGAAAAATAGGACGCAGAATCTCATGCTCAATGTCATCCAGGCTGAGCTCAAAACCTTCGACCGTAACTAGCTGTTCTTTCCAGGGTCCGAAGGACAATAGACCATACGAAATCTCTTGGATGCTTGCTACTGGATAGTGATCAAGAATGACTTTGATGGTCAGTGCATTGTAGAGATTGATCCAGTATGCAAACTGCTCATCCGCATTCAGATTCGTTACGATGACAGACTGAAGATGTTTCAAATACTGATTCAATCGCTCCTTGTCTGCGGGAATGAACGCCCCGTAGCGGAACAGATTCAATCCATCTTTTTCCTCAATATAAGTCGTCAGCAACTGATTCCATTGAGTGTGATCAACCGAAATTTCACTGTTATTAGAATACTGGCTCCAATAATCTGACAGTTCTAACGCAGATGTAGACTGACCCAATATCAATAGAAAACCGAAAACTGCAATTAATAACCTTTTCATGCCTGATTTAGACTCCGAATTTAACGCGTTGTTCTTTTGATTGCCTAGCAGTTTGTGATTACTCTTTCGGTTCAGATAGAGCTTGGATACATATTCCGACGGTCAGCTGTCTCGACCAACGCTCAAATGTATTGTCAGATGCATCAAGAACTGAATCAATCACGCGATGGCGTCCAATCTCGTAACCTTGTTCATCTGACCACACATCAAGTGCCTTGCACAGTTCTCTACGAAGTTCGATAGTAAGCGTGGAGCACATCGTCAAATCGGTTTCAAGAAGGGCTAGAGCGTTGTTTGCGTTGAGAATCGTATCCAGAGACCTGAGTCGTTCAATCATTCCTCTTGCTATCACTTTTTCTTCGGGTTCGCAGATCGTGTCAACGTATAATGTTTCCAGTTTTCTTTGACAGTTTTCTGCCGGTAATGGCCATCCAGTGAATGGTCCACTGCCACTACTCCAAACACATTCTATATCTTCGTGTGCGTCGGGACCCCTCCAATGATAATCTCTTTTTGCACGTCTATCTATTTGTGCAATTGATCTGTTTATTCTCGCCTCCGACAACCCACGTTCATTCAGACCAAACACTATGTTGTCTTTAATCTTGGACCAATTCGGCGGTTCTTGCAACTCTGTCTCTCGGATATCAGTAAGATTGAATATTGCAGAGCTAAAATCAGCGCCGTGTAACTTGGCCATGTATAGATCTGCTCCCAAGAGATCTGTCTTACGTAGGTTTGCACCGTAAAGCTCTGCTCTGCTAAGGTTTGCACCACCGAACAGCGCGTCCGTCAATTCTGCACCGTGTAATTCCGCTCCACTCAAGTCCGCACCATATAATTCGGCCTTCGCCAAATTTGCGCCGTGCAACTTCGCACCTTGCAAATTCGCTCCGTGCAATTGCGAAAACACCAGGTTTGTTCCATATAACTCCGCGAAATTTAATTCTGCTTCGTATAAGGTCGCAGATCTCAGATTTGCGCCGTGCAACTTCGCACCTTGCAAATTCGCTCTGTTCAGCGTTGCCGATCTTAGGTTCGCTTGATGGAGCTTAGCGTGCGCCAAATTCGCATCATCCAATCTAGCAATTTCCAAATCTGCGTCCCTTAAATCAGCACGCCTAAGGTCCACACTCCTTAACTTTGCCCCTAAGAGGTTAGTTCCACGCAATTTAGCTCTCATAAGATTTGCGCAGTAGAGGTCGGCATAAGATAATGTTGTGCGCCAAATTTGTGCTGATTCAAACCAACCATATCTAATTGAGCGGTTGCTTAGATTAAGTTCATCGACAAACCTCCAAGCGCTATCCGGAGTTCCACCTTCTCGAATATATGCAGAAATTATTTCACTTGGCCGAGGTTCTTTAGCAATCGTCTTGCCTTTTAAATATAGGTATCGACGAAAATATCTAGGGTTGTCATTTCTTATCATGAGCGTCTGTCTATTACGACTGCAATCTTCCCTCTCCCACCAGTCGTCAAAAACCTTAGCCGATATGGAAGAGAGTGTCTTCTGAAAGGGGCGACGTTGTTCGATCCAACTATCAGGCACAACTGCAATGCACCATACAAAAACTAAAAAGAGAAATGTCGCGAGTGCCGTTATCAAAACGCTAGTTCCGGCCCAACTACGTTGTGACCAAGAACCGAACTTTAAAGTTTGCACCATGCGTGGAATAGATCCAAATTGCACGAAAAATAATATTTGCATAAGTAAATCTAGCGTTAAGACCATCTGATGAGTAAACGTGATAGAAGAGCTCTGATATGCTAGGAATCGCATTTGTATCCACAGCAAAAGGAACAATGGAAATAACGATACGGGAATTGCTACGATGACAAGCAGAAGTAACTTAGAGCGACTATGGCTAATATAGTATTTTAGGAAGTTTGAGAAATTGAGCGGTCGGTGGGAATGCAGCTGGCCGGTGCCACGGCTGCTGTTGTATAGTAGTAATTGGACGAAGTCAAAAGGGAAAATGAGAGCACTCTGAAAACGTCGTTGTCTGAATTCTAGCTCATGAAACTGATCTCGCATTAGAACCGTGATATGGGCAACTCTATTGAGACGATGTACCAAATTTAGGTGCAAAATTAGAAAGAGTACAGGGGCAGCGCCATAAAACATACCGACCGGCACCCCAATTTGCATAAATGGCAGGTTAATATTTTGCTGTTTAAGTAGTAATAAATCGTCGGTACTGGCAACTAAAATACCAATGTAAAGTCCAACAATTAAGAAAAATAATAAATTCGTCCGCGCCACGCGTGCAGTCTCATTAACGGAACTGCGTAGATCAGAAATTTTATCCATAGCATTGTTTTTAAGATTATGTGTACCATTTTGCCGACTCAAGCTACTCTTCGTCAACAGAAGCCGATGACGAGATTTTCCCGTTGGAAATGATTTTACAGCGTTCGCGCCAAAAGTCCTCGGCTCAAGCAACGTGATTCGCGGCGCCCACCGCCGTAACTTACGAGTTCTTACTCAATTGTTTTGGTTGCCAGCATTGGCGGCACCTGCGCCAAGGCTGCAAATCTGTTAAAAACTATGCCACATAGTGCTTCAAGCGGATTAATAAAAAACAACTACGCTATTGAGAGATATGCGCTGTAGGCTTTTTTCAGTGAAAATTTATGGAATTATATACTTGACTTCGCAAAATAGTGTATAATTGTTGTACAAAAGTCTTACAAATCTGGTATGAAAATGCAGCAGTTCTCATTTTAGGTATTCATTTTAATTTCCATGTAATCTCATGTTTTTGAAAAAAACAGAATTGAGTATCCGGCTTGTCAGCCGGGAGGCGATATCAAGCTACGGGGGCGGTCGCGGTTGTGGATTGGCAGTGGCACTGAGAAGTGCTTGCCAGTTTTCAAAGTAAAGATAGCAGTTGATGATGTCAATGGCGACAAAGAACCGATGTTTTCTGGAAAACCTGGCTCTGGCGGTCTGCCACAGTTCGCACAGGTGGTTGCATACGGCATGAAACGCAAATGCGATCAGATTCAAAGTCATCAGTGTGTCGGACAGTCCCTGTTTGCCGTGGCCGAAGTTATGCTCCATGTGATAGCCGTGTTTTTTCAACAGGTTAAATCCTTCGTTTTCAATCTTCCAGCGCGCCCGACCGGCGGCTGCAATGTCGGCTGCATTGGCTTGGGTGACATCCAGCGAGGTGATGAAGCGAAAGCTCTGATACGCTTTGCGGTCGCCGACCCGGCGAATTTGAAGTTCGACGTAATTAACCTTCAACGCATCATCGCCGTCTCTGATCGGCAACTGCTCGGCAATACGATACTGATAAATCAAATTCGGCTGTTTGCGTCCCGGTGTTTTTTTGACCACCCGCTTGGCTGGCCAGGTAACACCATCCAGATAACTGAAAAGTGTCTTATGAGAACCTTCTTTGACGCGGAAGATGAAATCGCCACCGGCTTGTGTAACCTTTTCGCACATCGGCTGATTGGCATACAGATCATCACCCAGGTAAATCGGACGCAAGGATGCGTAGCGCGTTGCGTTTTGATCGAACCAGCGGTAGGCGGCTTTGGTTTCGCAATCCTGTTTTTGATCCCCGTCTTGCGGCGTGATAAACTGCGGGCGCAACGGCAGCACCTCGCTGTGGCCGATGCCAACCAATGTGGCGCACAGCACGATATGGTGATATTCGGTCTCGCCGGAGCTTCGAAGTCGGGTGCGACATTGTGGACACTGAATCTTGTAAGAGTTGTGGAATTCAGAGCCATCCAATGCCAACAGGCTGCGCCCGTCGAGAATTTGGAAAGGCTTAAGTGCTTGATATTTCTTCATTTGATCAAGCGCTATGTCGAATCCAGGGTAAACATCCTGACAATGGATTCGGTCCAGTTGCTCTCGAATGTGATTGTCAGTTGGCAGTCTGCGGATGCCGAACAAAGAGCGACACGCATTTTTGTTCTGCGCCTGATGGAAAGTTCTTTGATGCTCCAGAAAAGACGGCGACTGCATGAAAAAAGCCGAAAACGCGGCCATCGCGATATCGGCGAAGGGGTAGTGTTTGTTGCTGCCGTTGCGAGGGTCTGCGATGTTGTGGAATCGTTTTCGCAATTCGCCAATGAGATGATCGACCATCAATTTCATGCTGGCGTATCATAGCATATTCCACATAAAAGTACAAGTCAATAAAAACAATTACTTACGTTGATATTCAATGAACCGGATTACAAATGACTGCCAAAATGAGAACTGCTGATGAAAATGAGTGCAACACACAAATCACCTGGCAAACACTACCGAATAGGCATATCTCTCATCGAGTTATTCAAAATGTTTCCAGACGAAGAAATCGCTGAGAAGTGGTTCGAGGCGGAACGCTGGGGCGCAAATGGTGATGAATTATCCTGCCCGAAGTGTGGCAGTTCTAACAAAATTAGTCTCACCCGAAACAGGATGCCAATGCCTTATTGGTGCGGATCGTGTCGCGGACGCTTTAGTGTCAGAACCGGCACGATTATGGCTCGGTCAAAAATTCCTTTGCAGAAGTGGGTTATTGCAATCTACCTTCACACTACCAGTTTGAAAGGTGTCTCCAGTATGAAGCTGCACCGAGACCTTAAAATCTCTCAAAAATCAGCTTGGTTCATGTTGCATCGACTTCGGGCTACGTTCGGTGATGTCAATTTCAAGTTTGATGGCACAGTCGAAGTAGACGAAACCTATGTGGGTGGTCTTGAAAAGAACAAGCACTGGGACAAGAAACTGAATGCAGGTCGCGGTGGCGTTGGCAAGACAACTGTAATAGGCGCAAAGGAGCGTGAGACCAAGAAGGTTAAGGCGAAAGTAATCGAAAACACAAAGCGTCCGACACTTCACGGATTCATAGATGAAAGCATTGAACCTGGTTCAACTGTGTTCACGGACGACTTTAAGAGCTATGAGAAACTGGTAGACTTCGATCACGATTCAGTCAAGCACTCGGTTGGCGAGTATGTCAAGGAACAGGCGCACATCAATGGCATTGAATCATTCTGGGCAATGTTGAAGCGGGCGCACAAGGGCACTTACCACAAGATGTCCAAAAAGCATTTAGGGCGGTATGTTCAGGAATTCGCCGGCAGGCACAACATCCGTGAGCAAGACACACTCAATCAGATGCAACACGTTGCGGCTGGCATGGTCGGAAAACAATTGATGTATTCGGATTTGATTTCGCGATCAGATGTTCGATTGCATTAAGAGAGGAGGTATATATGTCAGTTTCAATATTCTCGGCGGCAAGGCGAATATGTGAAAAATCTGAATGGTCAGTTACACATCTTCATATACAGAAGATGACGTTCATAGCTCACATGTTTTATATGGGAGATAAAGGTAAACAGCTTGTTGACGGACATTATGAAGCATGGTCGTTGGGGCCTGTTAATCCTGAACTATATCAAATGCTAAAGAAATATGGTTCGAATCATGTAATGCCAGAAACACTTGATTTTGCATCAATAATCCCAGATGTGCATCCGGGTGCAGTATACCTTGATGCTGTGCTTAGAATCCCACAACATAAACTTGTCGGTATTACTCATTGGAAAGAAGGCGCATGGAGAAAAAATTACAAACCACATGTGCTTGGCATAAGAATATCCAACGAAGATATTATGGAAGAAGTGGAAAAAAGAAGAATCTTAAAGGCTAAAGAGAATGAAAAAGAGTAATTTCAGAACACGTGACATAGGTGAAGAGAATATCAATAAACATGCGGTTTGGCTTGCTTTTTTTGGAAAAATACGGCATAATTAGAATGATAGTGATTGTCTTTCCAAGTGCGGGTCTATGCCATGCTTCAATCGTGCCTGAACTTCCTCCCAGAACATGCCGAATTCATCAACGAGCACTGCGCCAAGGTGTGCGAAAACGGCCGCGTGGCCATTCACAACGCCAGTGGCGTGATGCTGTCGTATCTTCAATCCGATGATTATGGGCGGCGCATGGCGATTGGCCTGCTGGCTGTGGAACGGCTGGCCAATGCCGCGCAACTGTCCGATGCGTTTGGCGTTTCTCACAGCACCGTGTATCGTTATCAGAGGTGCTATCGAGAAGACGGCGTCAGCGGATTGTCGCACCAGCGAAGCGCCCGCGGGGGTTATAAGCTCAAGGGCGAGAAACTGCTTGAGGCACAGCGGCTTTTGGATCAGGGTGAATCGGCGCGTGCCACGGCGCGGGCGATTGGGGTTTCTCGCATGGCGATCGATTATGCATTGAAACAGGGCACTGTGCGGCGCCGTGCGATAGCCCGAGAAACGGCTGGGACTGGATCGCAGCCCTCGGCACGTTCGAGAACCGATGCGGGTTGTGGCGGTGGCATCGGCGTGAAACGCACCACAGAACGACTGTTGGCGCAGTCTGGCAAGCTGCACGAGGCAGCGGTCTGTTTTGAAGCCGCACAGTCGGTTGCCGCCGGGGGTGTGCTGATCGCCTTGCCGGCATTGCTGGAGCAGGGCTTGCTGGAAGTCGGCGAGTCGGTATACGGTGCGCTGCAGAATGGTTTTTTCGGTTTGCGGCACGTGTTGCTGACCCTGGCGCTGATGGCGTTGCTGCGGATTCGCAATCCGGAACAGCTCAAAGCGCACGCACCGGGTGAACTGGGACTGTTGCTGGGACTGGATCGGGCACCGGAGCGCAAAACGCTGCGGCGCAAGATCAAGGAGATCGCCGGGCGCGGTTTGGCGCGCACGCTGGCGGCTCGATTGGCCCGGCACTGGGCCAAAGTGCAGCCTGAAACGCTGGCTTACCTGTATGTAGATGGACACGTACGTCCCTATCATGGATCCAAACATCAGTTGCCGAAAGCCCACGTTGCACGTCGCCGGCTGTGCATGGATGCCACCACCGACACCTGGGTCAACGATGCCGAAGCGCAACCGTGGCTGTTCGTCACCGCGGAAGCCAACGACAGCCTGCTTTCGATGCTCAATGAGCGGATTCTGCCGGCGGTGCGCGAGCATGTCGGAGCGCATCGAACCGTGACCCTGATCTTTGACCGCGAGGGCTGGAGTCCGCACAATTTCAGCGATTGGCAGCAACACGGATTCGATGTCATGACCTATCGCAAGGGTCGCTATCCGATGTGGCCGCAAGAAGAATTCATCGGTGTTTGCGATATTCGCAATCGGCAAGAGTATTGGCTGGCGGAACGCAACATCCGAGTCGGCGCCGGGGTGCGCTTTGCGATGCGTGAGGTGCGTCGGCTACGCGTCGGCGGTCATCAGACATCGATCGTGACGACCCGCACCGATCTGCCGATTCTGGAAGTCGCCTCCAGAATGTTCGCACGCTGGCGACAGGAGAATTTCTTTCGCTACATGCGCCACGAGTTTGCGCTGGATCATTTGTGCACCTACGATGTGGAAACAGCCGACCCCCAGCGTCTCAAGCCCAATCCGCAACTGAAAGACATGAAAAAGCAACTGAGCAGGCTGCAGCGGCAACTGACCAAGCTCCAGGCCCGCTATGTCAAAGTCGATTTGAAGCAAGCCAAAGATGCAGCCCGCAAAACCGACACGCTCGTCCATGAAATTCAGCAGATCGAACAAGCCATCGAGGATCACAAAGCGCAAGTCAAGGCGATGCCGCAGCGAGTCGCCGTCGGTGAAACGCTGCCGCCACAACAGGTGGTGCAGCTTGAAACCGAACGCAAAATCCTCACAGATGTCATCAAAATGATCGCCTATCGAACCGAAAGCGCATTGCTGCCACAGATCACGCTGGCGCATTCATCGGCGTTGGACGAAGGACGTGCTTTTCTCAAAGCAGTGTTCCACACACCGGTCGATCTGCTGCCGTGCGAACAACGCAAACAGCTGGTGGTACGCTTTCACTCCATGGCGCATCCGCGCTTCAATAAAGCGTTGCATGATCTATGCGAGTGTGCAACTCTGCAGCGAACAATTTACCCCGGAACTGATTTGCGAATGGTCTACGAAGCGCCAATTGTCGCATATCAATCCTGACTATGTCACGAGTTCTGAATTTACTGAAAAACTACTCTCTGTCGGGTGAAGAGGACACTGACCTTATTAACGAGTTACAAGACCAAGTATCAGCCAAAAATAAAGAAATAGAATTAGAACGAGATAAGCGAAGGGAAGATTTATCTAAAACGAACAAATGGTTGTTAGGAATTGCAATTGCAATGTTTACAGTTATCTTGGTTCAAACTGTTGGAACGATAAAACTGGTCGGTGATTTTTACTCAGATATGATGAATGTGAGAGAACGATTAGTTATTCTTGAATCAAAGTTTGAGTATGAAAACCCTACAGATTAACTTTCAAGGAGTTGCCAATGAACGCATTTAAGTGGATGGTGATTATGGTTGTCATGACTACCGGTTGTGGTGCTGGTCAGACTGAAAAACAACAGAAAGTTTGGAATTTGCGATTGGAGATACGAGAACATGTCCATACCCCATGCGCAAAAAACGTGGCGAAAATTTTGCAACAAGACCCTGGTGGGGTCTTTTATGATATGCCTGCCGAAAACATTTTGAATCTTATGAGGTATTCTGACCACTATTCTCTTTTTAGAAGAATGAGAGACGACGCTATGTCTGTATCGAATGATTTGGTTCGTTTAGTTGATGACGTAAGTACTTTTGCACTTCGTAAAGTGGCATATGACATTCATCTTGAAGTGTGTAAAAACACATTCATGTATCAACAGCAATCAAAATGAAACATAAATTGAACAACTATTAAATATTTGAAACTGTGAGCCAACAACGTAACAATCGTCAGTCAACTGCAATTTCTCCAACAGAAACCCACGAGCGCGCAAAGCAGATCGCATCGTTGGCTCTGAAAACAAAAAAGCCGATTACGAATAAGTGGTTGAAGTCGGAGCTGGAGAAGAAGAAATGAACTCACTAATTTGCGAAGTCAAGTATATAATTCCCAAAATTTAGTTTGAAAGAGTGAATTTCGATCAGGAAAGGCGCTCAATGATAAAGAAAGCGTCACTCAAACTGGAATTTCAACGTATTGAAGAACTATTTTTCTGAATATGGAGAAAGCCGCTGATTTCAGACCATCGCCGTCCTTAGCGCCGCAGGGCTGATGGCTTCAATGGCAGTAATCTGATGGTGGGAAGTCAGCCGGTATCAAGCACTGCAATCGGCCTGACCAATGAACGAATCTGCTGTTGCCGTCCATTGCGAACATGTCCGAGCGCCATGGCCATCATTACTGCGGCAGCCAGTGTCGCACGCGCTTTCATTTTTGCGTGTCCGCGTATGTAATGACGTTCAAACCGGTAACCCTGAGCGAAGCGACTGAAGACCCGTTCCATTGCACTGCGCAAATTGTAGCTCCTGCGCCAGCTCAAGGTTGCACGTGGAGTGGGTGTGAAGATTCTGCGATTTTGTTCATCCAGCTTCACCCGTACCGTGCAATCGTAATCCGAGGCCAGACTGCCGGCATTGGCCAGACACTGCTGCCAGCCTTCACACTCCAAGATCGTATACCGCAACCGGGCAGCGGTATTTTAAGGTGTTTCGGCGCGCCTCAAAGCCATAGAAACACATCTCGCGCAACTATGCGGTTTTCGGACACTGACAATGCAACCGACCGGTTTCATCGTAGACGATGTTGTCGGCGCGATGCTCAAACAATGCACGCGTGAGGGTTGCTGTGGGATCATAGCCGGGCATATTCTTTTCTTCCCGCCACATCTGTTTGAGGTCAATGATCGGACGAATCCGACAAGCTCGTCGTACAGGTCTTTCTACCTCTCATCAACCGAAATCCTTTCCATGTGAACGAATGGCGAAATTTTCATTCAACCGTCCCCTGTATGCACAATCTGCCGTACCTGTCCCGACTCGATATCGCCGAAATAGATTCCGTAGTGTCCAATTTGGCTTTCTTCCTGCAGTCTGCTTAGCATCTGCTTTGCCCCAAGGTCTGACACCCGATCCAAGGTTTGGTCATTGAGTGTGACAAAGCCGGGTGAATTGACAGCGTTTTCGTCGGCGTTGCACAGAAACGAGATGTAATGCAGGCCTTCTTGCGCGTCATCGTATACTGAGTAGATAAATCCTGGCGACACGGAACAGCCGCAATCTTCAAGCAGTTCCTCGAGTGCTGTGCTCACATCAGCTGCGAGCGCTTTCTTGCGCGGCAACTCAAGACCACCCATGCCGTCGTCTCTTAACAGAACCCGCGTCTGCATCCTAATGATTGCGCTGACAATAATATCGGCTCGTTTGCCCGCAGCTGCCGCTTCCAGAGCCTGCGTGAAATAGGCGCCGCGTGCATAACCGAGTCCGTTCACGATGCCAGTTCTGAATGCCTCTACCTTGCCAATCATGATAGCGTGGTCGCCTGCGTCTACTGTTTCATGCATTGAACAGTCAAACCATGCCGAGACATTCGCAAAGACCGGTGAGCCGTAGGGACCCGGGGTCCATGCCACAGCTGAAAACCGCTCTTCTACCGGTGAAGCAAACGTGTTGGAGATATACTTTTGCGATTCAGCCAGCACATTGACTGCAAACCCCTTTGCTTCCGTCATTTCCCTAAAATTATTTGAGGTTTTTGCCAGACACACCAGTAGCAAAGGCGGGTCCAACGATACGCTGGTGAAGGAATTTGCAGTGAATCCAATTGGCTGGTGCTGGCTATTGATGGTGGTGACCACGGTTACACCGGTCATGTAGGCGCTGAATGCCTCCCTCAATGCAGTATGATCAATGTCTTTCATTTAACCTTTCGCTCACGCCGCAAAACAACTGCCGAGCGAACCCGCGTTAATATTGTTTTCAAATTCTGAACGCGGAATTCGGAAATACATGAATTGTAAATAACTCATAAAGCACTACCCGTCAACATCAATCAAGAATTTTCAAATCTGTAAAGCATGCCAATATTAACGGCTCACATCCTACATGAATGTGTACCATACCATTGATTTGCGTAACACCCATTCGGGGAAATGCCACAATTCGATCTTGTGAAAAATCTGCCACACCACAAGGTCTCCCTGACCTACGCAGCCGTTCCTGATCGTCGTGTCTGCACTAGTCGGTTTTTGACTTCTATTGGGAGTCCGATTGGCGACGTGCTAGTGTAAACCTGCGGCCGTCAACATATGTGGGAATGGGAATTCAAATTAGCGCAATGTTTCCAATTCTTCCATGAATGACACTATTCAGAATATAAACTTGAACCACTCTCCCCCTACCATCACTCCAGGTGACACACAATAATACAAATGAAACTGTTGGAACAGTGGTTGCTGACTCGATATTTGAAGTAAACAATTGTGAAAAATGCATAATTTCTGCGATCTGCAAAGTGCTGAACATTCATTATCCCAACCGGCTGATGTATGGTTAAATATGAATTCCTAGTTTGATGCTCGAAGATCCGAGGATGGGTTATCCTGGCTGAAAGTATGATCAAATATATCCAAGCTGTTTTCCCCAAGTTTCTGCTCGCAGTCGTCCTTGCAACAATGACGATAATTGCACAAAGTTCCGACACAGTACGCGTGCTTCGAGACAATGCGATTGAAGTCAAAGGAGAAAAACTAGTTCTGTATGGAATTGCAGTACCAAAAGCCACGGCAAAATGCCTGAAAGGTGAAGCACAGTGGCCTTGCGGTGCAACCGCAACCCTTCGTCTTTACGACCTTCTCAAGGTTTCTCCATTGAGTTGCGAGAAACTAGAGGACTCTTCAGAAGCGCCATTGGCCCGCTGTCGAAACTCGCAGTTCGACATTGCAAAACAACTGGTACTGGAAGGCTGGGCTCTTGCTGTCGGCGAAAATGAAGATTTTGTCGACGGAGAGCGTCAGGCAAAACTAGCTAAAGTGGGAATCTGGCGTGATGATTATTCACCACCGCCGGAATGGCGCCAATATCCACGATCCAAAATCAATCCCATACTAGACCTTCTGTGCAGCAGTTGCGCTATACGCAAACAGTGAATCCGCAATAGATACCTTAGCAATTCAACTCTCTCAGTCTGATTCCTGAAAACGGTTTCACACTGCAAACGTGAATGGCAAACAACAACAATCTAGATCAAGAACTACTGTCCCAAACTAATGAACTGGGTAAAAACAGACTAGTTGATACCGAGTAAAGGTAGTAGTTCAGTCAGAGAGTTTATTTCGGCCTGAGGCTTTGCAGGCAGCCGATCCAATTGCTGAGCGTATCGGTTGCACCAGGCAACTTGATAGCCGAACTGGGCGCCACCAATGGCATCCCAACAGTTCGAGGACTGAAAACTTACTTCCTCCGGCTTGATGCCAAATTGATCACACGGCAGCTGATAGACTTCTGCAGTAGGTTTGAAAATTTTCACTGCATCCACTGAAATACAGGCATCGATGTACTCCGCCACACCGGAGTTTTCGACAACGGGATCAAGCATGTCCGGTGAGCCATTGGAGAGTACGGCTGTCACGATTCCGTTCCCCTTGAGTGCCCGCAATACATTCGGCACTTCTTCAAAACAACTGAGTTGAAGGTATGCGTTCATCAGATTATTACGCAGTTCTTCATCTTCAACTCCATACGAAGCCAGTGCATAGTCCAGCGAGTCACCCGTAACCGTCCAGAAATCGTCATAGGTACCCATCAGACTGCGAAGCCACGTGTATTGAAGCTGTTTCGCTCTCCACATTTCCGATACGGACGCTTCCAGTTCACCAAGTTTCTGACTGTACTGACTGGCGGCTGAGTGGACGTCAAACAACGTCCCATAAGCATCGAATACACAAGCACGAATGTTGGTAAATGGTTTATTCATGATTTTGTTTCCTCGTCTATGGTTGTCGGCGGCAGTGAATACGTACATGTCACATGCGCCACCAATTCATTGCGCTCATTGCCGAACAGTTCAACTGCACCGACTGCAAGCCTCTTCCCTAACTTGATCACTTTAGCAATGGCGACTATGTCGCCGGGCTCCGGTCGAATCAAAAAGTTGATATTCAAATTTGTTGTCAGTGCCATCTGAACACGCTCGGCCTTGCTCATGATTGCACCCCACATCGCGTAGTCGGCCAACGCCATCAATATTGGACCGGATATCGTACCACCGGGTCGCAAAAAGTCTTCCTTGTAAATCGCGCGAACGACGCACTCGCCCTGCCCCATACTTTCTACCACAAAGCCAAGCATTTCCACCAGCGGTAGCTGCTGTCTGGAAACCTCTCTGAACTCTTCAATAGTAACTTTCATCACACAATTTGGTTCAATCTGCCATTGAAAGGTAAAATAATTGTATTGATCACTTCTAACATCAGCATTCAAATGGAAAATCTAGCAACCGATTTGCCGAACAGTACTTCGCCGGATTTGTATCGACAAGACATTGACGCGGTCGCAACGATCACGCTGAACAAACCGCAACAGTATAACCCGCTATCGCAGACCATGCTTGCGCAGCTTCAGCAGAATCTTGAAGAAATCGCTGATGACGAATCCGTTCGAGTCGTCATTCTTGCAGCCAAAGGCCGCGCATTTTGTGCTGGGCATGATCTCAAGGAGATTCGCTCACACGAAAGTGAATCTTTTGCCCGAAAACTGTTTGCGCAATGCAGCAAAATGATGCTTACGATCACTCAGATTCCTCAACCTGTCATTGCCCAAGTGCAGGGAATTGCCACAGCAGCAGGCTGTCAGCTCGTCGCCAACTGTGATCTGGCAATTGCTTCCACAGAAGCAAAATTCGCAGTATCAGGCGTCAATCTTGGGCTCTTCTGCTCGACGCCAGGAGTCGCCTTAAGTCGCAACGTATCACGCAAAAATGCGATGGAAATGCTGTTAACAGGTGATTTCATTGATGCCAGTACGGCGCTTCAAAGAGGTCTGATCAATCGTGCAGTAGATCCAGAAAATTTGGAACAAGCCACACTTGAATTTGCTAGAAGCATCGCCGCAAAGCCAAGAGAAGTGCTAGCTCTAGGCAAAAAACTGTTTTATGAGCAAATTGACAAAGGACTTGAAACAGCTTATGAGATCGCCAGTGATCGAATGGCTTGTAATCTGAGCTTTCCATCTGCAGTGGAAGGTATTGATGCATTTATCGAAAAAAGAGAGCCGTCCTGGAAACAGTAGCTTTGCGCGAAACCTACATTTTTACATAGGTTCCGGGAGCATCCGCTAATGCCTTGAATGTTTCGTTGCCGGGTTCTCTTGCTGCAACCCGTTCACCACTGAACCCCTTAATCCAGCCCTTCCATTCCGGCCACCAGGAACCCTCACGACGATTTGCACTCTCCAGCCACTGCTGCGGCGACTTTGAAAGAAATTTTGTGCTGGTCCAATAGCCGTACTTGTTTTTTGACGGTGGATTGATTACGCCTGCGATGTGGCCCGACTGACCGAGTAAAAATCTCACCCTGCCTGAAAACAATTTTGCACCGGCATAAGTAGACTGCCACGGTGCAATGTGATCCTGTTGAGTGGAGACAAAGAACACAGGAGTCTTGACCTTGGAAAGATCAATGGGAACACCGAGGACACTCAGTCCTTCTGGTTTGCACAGTAGGTTTTCAATGTACATCTTTCGTAGATAGTAGCTATGCATTTCCGCGGGCAGTCGCGTAGAATCAGAATTCCAGTACAGCAGATCGAAATTTCCGGGTTTGTTGCCTAGCAGATAATTGTTGATCACGAAATGCCAGATCAGATCATTCGAGCGCATCATGCTGAATGTCGAAGCCATGGATTTACCGTCAAGATATCCGGTTTCTTCCATATTTTTCTCAAGCTGCGATACGCTTTTTTCGTCGACGAATACTCCCAAGTCTCCTGGTACTGAAAAGTCGATCATAGTTGTGAGGAAAGTCGCACTGTCGATAAAATTTTCCTGATTATCGGTACTGGCAAGATAGCCCAGTAAGCTGGCCAGCAAAGTTCCGCCCAGACAGTAGCCAACCGCATTAATATTCTTTTCTTCTGTAATCGACTGAATCGTTTGGGCCGCCCAAAGTGGGCCAAGCTCCATATAGTCATCATAAGATGTGCTTTGATAAGTTTCATCAGGATTGAACCATGAAATTACGAACACTGTGTACCCTTGTCCGACCAGCCAGCTGATGAAAGAATTCTTCGGCGATAGATCAAGAATGTAATACTTGTTTATCCAGGGTGGAATAATCATGATCGGTGTGGCATGAACTTCTTTACTCGTCGGCGCATACTGAATCAGCTCTGCGAGTCTGTTGCGGGCAACAACCTTGCCCGGTGTAGTTGCTATATTTTTGCCGAGCTCAAAGGCCGATGACTCAACCATTTTTACGCCACGCCCGGATTCCAGGTCGTCCGCAAAATTCATGAGCCCCTTAACCAAGCTCTCTCCCTTGGTCTCCTTTGCTTGCTTGAGGACATCGGGATTTGTGAGTGGAAAATTGGTTGGAGACAGCGAGTCAATCCACTGCCTGGTATAAAATTCCAGTTTACGCACATCCTGAGAATCAAGATTGTCTGATTGTCCAAATAGGTTCTCCAAGTACTCAGAACCAATGAGGTAGGATTGCTTCATTGCATCAAACCACAGATTCTCACTCCATTCCGGTGAACGAAACCTCATATCACCGGATTCAGGTGCCGCGACAGGTTCGGAGTCGCTGCCTTGGGACTTCTTCAGAACATACTCGGATAGTGCCGTGTACTTCTTAATCGTTTCGGAATTTATCTGCACCAAACTTTCTGCATCAAACGCACTGCCTATTGCCGCTTTGGTAAAAAGAGTTCCGATTCCCATCAAATACAAGGCTGCGTCTGGACTATCTGGAACTTTCATTATCGCACGCATGATGCGACTGTATTGTTCACCAAACTCTGAGAGAAAAGAAGTTTGGCTCGATTCCAACAATTTATTTTCAGTAACTTGTTCTGTCATTCCAATACCTTTATGTCACTTGCAAGAATAAATATCAGTCAATGATCGAAGAGAACGAAATTGCAGCCTAGCCGACACCATTCCCGATAGGACTCCTTCGAGGAACCTTTACCTTCGCTTGTCCTTTGAGAACAACTCGTCCATCTACGGAACAAGTGGTATCTAGAACTGCATAGGGACGTTCGTCACTTAGTTCCACAATTTCCACTTTGGCAGTCACCGTATCTCCGACCCGAACCGGCATGGTGAACTTCAGACTTTGATCCATATAGATACAGCCCGGACCCGGCAATCGTGTTCCGATCAAGGTTGAAATCAGACTCGCAGTCAGCATCCCGTGAACAATCGGTTCGCCGAATTGCGTCTGGTTCGCAAATTCGCGATTCTGATGCAAAGGATTGGTATCACCCGATACTCCCGAAAACATCAGTACATCCGCGTCAGTAAGTGTTTTTCCATGAACCGCTGTCATTCCTAGGGCAAGATCCTCGAAAAAATATCCATGCAACTGCATAAGTGTTTGATCGTCAACCATTTTATCTCCTACTATTTAGTGTATAAACTCCTGATATCTGAATGTCGACAAGCCTACCTACATCAACTATAATTTTTAGAATCTAAACATTGAGTTTGTATACTTATTGAATTAATTCAGGTTATTTGATTTTTGCCGTGACTGCGAATAATGCTTATGAGTATCATCTCGACAAAAACTCGGCAAACTTTTTACCTCTCTCCCCGATTGGATTTCTAGAAAGAAGCGCAAGAATCTATCCTCACTACTTTTCCTTGATTCACAATGATATGTGCTTTACTTGGAAGGAGACGTATGCTCGCTGTAACAAGCTGGCGTCGTCTCTCTCGAATCTGGGAATACAACGGGGAGAGACGGTTTCGATCATAGCACCCAACATACCTGCCTTGTACGAAGCCCATTTCGGCGTATCCATGTCGGGTGCAGTTCTGAATGCTATTAATGTCAGATTGGATGCGGAAACAATTGCGTTCATTCTCGATCATGCGGAATCCAAAGTACTCTTTACTGATCGTGAGTTTTCTGATGTCATTGATAGTGCTCTTGGAAAAGTGAATCGGGATATAACTGTGATTGACATATTGGATGATGCAGTGCAACATGGATCAAAACTGGGAAGTATGGATTATGAGGCGTTTATAAGTCAAGGAGAATTTGAATTTTCCAACAAGCAGCCAGAGAATGAATGGGATGCAATCTCCCTGAACTACACTTCTGGCACCACAGGCAAACCAAAAGGCGTTGTTTATCACTACAGAGGGGCATATCTAAATGCTATCAGCAATGCGCTGAACTGGAAGATGCGACCGCATCCAACCTACCTTTGGACCTTGCCGATGTTCCACTGCAATGGCTGGTGTTTTCCCTGGACAATCGCAATGCTGGGCGGTACCAACATTTGTCTTCGCAGCGTGGATGCAGAATCTATATACCATGCAATCGCTGAATATGATGTATCTCATTTTTGCGGTGCACCAATTATACTTGGTATGATCGTTAACGCCAACGAGTCACAACGCCGCGAGTTCAGGCATACGGTTGAAGTGATGACTGCGGCAGCACCGCCTCCTGCAGCAGTGCTGGAAAAAATGGAAAAGAGTGGTTTTCATATGACTCACGTATACGGGCTCACTGAAACATACGGGCCCGCGGTTATTTGCGAATGGAACACTGAGTGGGACCAGCTAACGGACAGTGAAAAGGCGAAACTCAAATCTCGCCAGGGAGTGCCCTATACTGCACTGGCCGGTCTGGAAATCATGGATCCGGAATCTATGACTTCGGTTCCATCTGATGGACAAAGTCTCGGGGAAGCCATGTTTCGCGGCAACAATGTAATGAAAGGTTACCTGAAAGACTCCGCTGAGACAGAGAAAGCATTTTCAGGCGGATGGTTTCATTCAGGCGATCTTGGCGTGATGCACCCAGATCAATATATTCAACTGAAAGATCGCTCAAAAGACATCATTATATCAGGGGGTGAAAATATCTCGTCCATTGAAATCGAAGATGTTCTATTCCGTCATCCTGCTGTCATGGAAGCTGCCGTAGTCGCTCAATATGACGAGAAATGGGGAGAGTCGCCCTGTGCATTCATCAAGCTAAATCCGGAGTTCTCGCCGCCGCCGTCAGCAGAAGATCTGATTGAGCACTGCAAAAACAATATGGCTCGATTCAAAGCGCCAAAAAACGTCATCTTTGGCGAACTGCCAAAGACTTCAACAGGAAAAATTAAAAAGTTTCTGTTGCGCGAACATGCAAACTCCTGAAGGTCTGCAAGATGACTCCTACAACAGTCGACTGTTATTTTGACTACGTATCTCCGTTTTCCTATCTGTTGAATGAACAACTATATCGCCTGCCACCGGATACTACTGTAAATTGCATTCCGGTGCTGTTTGCAGGGCTGCTGAAACACTGGGGTAATCTTGGACCAGTTGAAATTGAGCGCAAAAAGACATTCACTTATCGTCACGCTACCTGGTTAGCAAAGGAATTGAATGTCCCTTTCCGAGTGCCTGATACCCATCCGTTCATTCCTTTACCATTTCTTCGCGTGACGATCGCAATGAGCAATGATCCTGCTTTAATATCAGCCATTTATCGTGCAATCTGGACAACAGATAACAATCCAGCAACGGAAGAAGGCAGAAAAAGCATCTGGAAATACGTTGGCATTAAAAACGCTGATGCCATTGCCAGCGATCCGCAAGTCAAACAAAAGCTCATTGACAACACACAGCAAGCTACTCAAGCTGGCATATTCGGTGTTCCGACTATGACAGTTGGTCAAGAATTATTTTGGGGACTGGATTCGATTGATCTCCTAATTGACTATCTGCGGAACACAGCCTTATTCGACAGCGAAGAAATGAAGCGGCTTGGCAGAATTTAGGTAATCATTCGTTTCAGTGCGTATTCCACTCAAAATGAACAGTGATCTGAGGGGGAGTTAATTCCGAGTCGTTTGTTTTTCATTAATCTGCCATACACGCTGAATTTGAATCAGTCAAAGGAGAAACGAATATGGTAAATCGGAGAGCAGCGATGCGAAAAATCAGAGAAGCACTACGCCAGCCCGGCGAGTTCGTGCTCGCGCGGGCTACTCCCTGAGTTTCAGTTTATATGCTGCGATTGATGGCGACAGCGCTGCCGCCACCGGCATCGACCGGTGCTCAGTCAGACGTCATCAGCCCAAAGATGCTATCGACAACAATTCTATCGCAGTCACACAGCAGACCACATTATCTCGATCTCCGGCTGAATTTTCGACGATTTATTGAGAAAAAAATGCGGGACCAGATCAACTTAATCTGAAAAACAATGAGTCGCCACTTTCGCTTCAAATTGAGGACCTGCCGGTCCCGCCGTCTGGGGACTCGTGTCTCTTGTCTGACGTGCTGTCTGTGTCATAGCTGACTCTCGCCGGTGGGACCGGCAGGTTCGTCGGAATTTCCGTCGCCCGCCGTGCGAAGGTTGCGGCGATCGCGCGAGCGAGCCTGTCGTCGTCAAACGTGAACGACCGGCTGAGAATCCAGACATCGTAGAAATCCTTCATCCGGCTGTTCGTACGACCTAGGGCGACCATAGCTTGGAACTTCTCTGCAACGACGGTCTCCCGAGTGTAGGCCAGCAACCGCGGCGCCGGAAAATCGAGCATGACAGGATAGTCAATGAGCTCGGCGTCTGGTTCCAGCGAGTCACCGAAACCGACATCGATCGACAGAATGATCCGCGCACCGCTGATTGATGCCATATTCAAGCTCCTCGCGAATGCGATCGACGCGCAGCGCATCCACATCAAACACCACGCCATCGTCCTCGTCCTGCGCCAGGATTTCCCGAAACGTTTCCAGCATGGCCTCCGGGCTCGGATCACCGAATCCCAACAGGTCGAGATCGCACGTGCTACGATGCGGATCCTCGAACCAACTCATCAGCAGCATCGCACCCTTCAGGACAAAGCGTTCGGCATAAGGCGATCGGCTGAGCCGGAAGAGAAGGCGCTCAAGTGCAAATCGCGTCAGCACTAGATCGAAGTTCTGGCGATTTGCCTGCGAGAAGTTCAGCAGGCGGGCGCGTACAGAGGCTCCAGTGTTCTTGATCTCCTTAAGCATTGGCGGTCAGCGCCTCAAGGTAGGGCCGGATCACGGTGGATATCCCTCCTCGTTCCGCATGACGGGCAATCTCCGCCGGCGATGCCTTACGCTGACGCAGGGCCTCCTGGAGACCTTCGATGGCGACCGACAGGCCAACCTTGTTTCTGTGTCTGAAGCAATCCGCGATCGTTTTCGGGACACCAAACACTTTGACCGGGATGCCCTCGATCACATGGGCCTCGACGCTTTGGGCGAGCAGACTCTCGGTGAAGCGAATGACGCGAATGGGCATGCCGTCAGGTTTCGGAGCGTAGTCCTTCTTGCCTATTGCCATCCAAACCTTCTTCGGCAGTTGATCGGTCAGGCCGTGGAATGCAAGAGCGGAGACGAGGCAGACAACGCCCTTAGGCAGCCGTTTGGCAGCTTCCGCAAGACTATGGCTCGTATCAAACGAGGCGTCAGGTAGCTGATAGAGCCCCCGTGCGAGCCGAATGACCTCGCCGGCGTGCGCCATGCGACTAACGGTTGCAGCGGTAACGCCTGCGCTACGTAGCTCCACCAGCCGCATGATTCCGTGCTCTTCCAGAAGGGCGTGGGCAATCTGTCGCTGAGAGCGAGGCTGGTTCATTGATACAAAACCTCAAAGTATATGACTTATAGTCCCAGATTTTATATCACCAGACGGTGCCGACGCAAAGTTCAATTCACCTGACAAGTGAAGCCTACCTGCTGCACGACGACGAAACTCAGGCGGCGCGCGCGGGCGCCGTTTTCGATGTCGCGGAGACCGACCTAGTCACGGATGTCGTGCTGGTGGAAATCGTGCGTATTCCAAATTAATCAAGCCCCTGGTGAATGGGGACAGCTGTTGGGTCTGGACCGAGCGCCGGAAGTCAAAACCCTGCGCCGCAAACTGAGTGTTCTAATTTTAAGTAATTCATTGTAATCTCCATGTATCTCCATGTTTTTGAAAAAAGCGGAATTGAGTATCCGGCTTGTCAGCCGGGAGGCGATATCAAGCTACGGAGGCGGTCGCGGTTGTGGGTTGGCAGTGGCACTGAGAAGCGATTGCCAGTTTTCAAAATAGAAATAGCAGTTGATGATGTCGATGGCGACGAAAAACCGATGTTTTCTGGAAAACCTGGCTCTGGCGGCCTGCCACAGTTCGCACAGGTGGTTGCATTCGGCATAAAACGCAAATGCGATCAGGTTCAAAGTCATCAGTGTGTCGGACAGCCCCTGTTTGCCGTGGCCGAAGTTATGCTCCATTTCAGTCGTGATAAAGGCATGGACTTCAGCTTCGAATTGCCGTGAGATTTTACTCTGTACGAGGCTGCGGTTGGAATCTCAAGATTCCGGGGGTAATGCACTGTATTATCTTGATCAACACTATTCAATTTTCCGATTTAGAAAAAAAATACTTCATGCGATGAATTTCTGGCCTACGGAACCGAATTTTCATCATTGAAAGCCCTTGCCAACCGAAAATTCACTCCGCCAAACAGGAAAAATAGCTGAAAAATCTGCAGCACAAATCCCTCGTCAAGCAAACGGCATATCAAAAAACAGAAGTATGCTATATTACATCAATAGTATGATTTATCGCACAACATCTTGAAGGCTGTTTTATGGGCACAACACGCAAGACAATTACCGTCACTTCCCAGCAGAACAACTGGATCAAGGCGCAAGTTGCAGCCGGCGCATTCACTAATGACAGCGAATATATCCGCGATTTGATCCGCCGTGACCAAACCAGTCAAGCCGATATTGACTCAATTCGAGCCGCGCTAATTGTAGGCGAGGAAAGCGGTGAACCACAGTTGTTTGATGCCGAACAATTTAAACTGGAAATGACCATGAAACATGCCAACAAATCCCGCTGAATATAGGCTCACACCGAAAGCGAAAGAAGATATGGAGGCGGTGTGGCTTTACACATTGACTAAGTGGGGTGCCTCTCAAACCGACCGTTATATTGACGATTTGACTGAGGCTTTTGCGCTTCTAGCGCAAAGTCTGAAATCTGGTACAGCCTGTGACAACATCCGGCAGGGTTATAGGCGATATCCCATTATGCGCCATGTCGTGTACTACCGAGAAACCGCTTATAGAATCGAGATTTTTCGCGTTTTACATGACCGAATGTTGGCATTACGGCATTTTTGAACGAATGAAAAAAACTTGTAGAAGCTAACCCGTATATTGCACCAAACGATAAGAACTTGAAGGAATTGATGTGCATCGCCAATCAAGTCAATTCTGGGGGAGGTAACCTTTTCACTCCCGGCAGATACCTCCTCAGTAACGCTCAATTGTCGTTCTACAGAAAATTCGTACAAAACCGACTGGATACCAAATTTTCCAAACAGTGTTCAACTCCAGTGTCGACTGAACGGTTGAGTCCAGCCTCGATTGAACATCAATCAACACAGAGTAGGCATGATTTCGATCTAATCGCCCCGACTCTATGAAACAGGATACATATGTTTCACAGCAAAATCATGGTTGCTACGAATGGTTTCGAATTTAGAATTTCAATCTCCTGCCAATTACCTCGGTTGCATCCGAATCGCCCCATCCAGCCGAATTACTTCGCCATTCAGCAACTGGTTTTCAATAATATGGACAGCCAACTGGGCAAATTCTTCGGGTCGACCCAGACGTTTCGGAAACGGCACCTGATTTGCTAGACTCTGCTGGACTTCCTCCGGCATTCCAAACAGCAGAGGCGTTGCGATCATTCCTGGAGCTATGGTCATCACACGGACTCCTGCGCTTGCTAGCTCTCTTGCCGCCTGAATTGTCAAAGCTACGATAGCACCCTTCGAAGAACTGTATGCTGCCTGTCCGATCTGACCTTCAAATGCGGATACTGAAGCCACATTGATAATGACCCCTCGTTCACCTGCAACATCCAGCGGTGGCTCATTGCGTACTGCTGTCGCCATGAGCCGAATTGCGTTGAACGTTCCGATCAGATTCACATCGATAACCCTTTTGAAATCTTCAAGCGGCATCGCACCATCTCGTCCGACAATTCTTTTCGCCGGGGCGATCCCTGCGCAATTCACTAGAATTCGAGCGATCCCATTCATCTCAGCTGCCTTGGCAACAGCTTGTTCCATGCTTTCCGCACTCGTCACATCGCATTGCACTGCGACAGCTCCACAATCTTGCGCAATTGTCTGAATTTTCTCACCATCAATATCCAGCAAGCACACTTTAGCACCCTGTTTTGCAAGCATGCGCGCTGTTGCCTCTCCCATTCCAGATGCCGCACCTGTTACGAGAGCGGCGCTACCTCCGACTTGCATTGATCTGATCAACCTCTCAAGTAGATGTTAAGTATCGAAGTCGGTTTTATAGCACATAACTTTCCAAGACTTAAAAACACACGAATCGAAACCGATAATTTCAAATATCTGTATACTGTTTACATACTTAGATTTGGTCGAACGGAGGAGCATTCTATTCATTTTTCTCATCCTCTGGTTAGATTGCTGAGATTTCGTCGATCGGGAATCATCACTGGCAGCGGTATCAGATTTGAAAGAAAAAGTGCTTATAAACGAAACTATCCAACCTGGAAAGCACTGGGATCAAGTGTTGAGTCTAGGGCAAGTCTTAAGGATTACAGATGTTTTTGGACAGCAAGGCGTGGATTTTCTCTGCTATAACGCCCAAAATCCCAAGGAGCGCTATCACGCACCAAACACAATGAAAGCCGCTCGAAACATACGTATTTTCAAAGGCTCAGTGTTGTACTCAGATTACGCACGTCCATTAATGACTGTGGTTGAGGATATAACAAAAGGCGGACATGACACGATTGCGGGGTGTTGTTCAGCTTGGAGTAACGAGTTGCTCTATGGAGTGCCCAATGTTCCTGGATGCCGAGAAAACTTCCTCAGCGCTTTAGCAAAACATGATCTTGGATGGCAGGACATAGTGCCGAACATCAATTTCTTCTGCTCTGTGCCTGTATATGAAGATGGCCACACGGAAGACAGTGTTTTTGTAAATGGCAAATCAGTGGCTGGTGACTATGTGGAGCTTCTAGCGGAAACTGATGTTCTTGCAATTATTTCGAACTGCCCACAGGTAAACAATCCATGCAACAGCGGTAATCCCACCGAGATTAGAGTTCAGGTTTATGAACGATAATTACTACTTTAACAATATTTGATGAGGATATTTTTGAATGACAGTTGAACGGGACATTCTTGAATATGATGTCGTGATAGTCGGCGCCGGACCATCTGGACTTGCTGCAGGCATCCGACTGCGCCAGTTGTGTATGGAGAACGACCAGGAATTGAGCGTATGCATACTTGAGAAGGGTTCTGAAGTCGGTGCACATATTCTGTCAGGTGCAGTACTGGAACCGACTGCGCTGAATGAGTTGCTTCCCGACTGGAAGGAGAAAGGAGCTCCTTTGAACACTCCAGTGACAAGTGAGAGTTTCGCTTATCTCACCAAACGCTTATCTATACGGCTTCCAACTCCACCTCAGATGAACAATTATGGAAACTACATCATCTCTCTCGGCAATTTCTGTCGATGGCTGGCAGAGCAAGCGGAAGCGATTGGCGTAGATATAATTCCGGGGTATGCGGCGGCTGAAGTCTTGTATGAAGACGATCAGGTAATCGGAGTGGTCACTGGAGACATGGGAGTGGGAAAAGATGGACAGCCGACTGCCAACTACACCCCCGGAGCCGAACTGCACGCGAAATTAACATTGTTTGCGGAGGGTTGCAGAGGTTCATTGACAAAAACTCTGTTCGAACGCTACGACCTGCGGAAAGATGCTAATCCACAAACCTATGGAATCGGAATAAAGGAACTATGGGAAGTTGACGCAGATAAGCACAGGCTAGGCCATGTCTCGCACAGTATCGGATGGCCGTTAGATTATCAAACGTACGGCGGATCCTTTCTTTATCACCTTGAAGACAATCAGGTGGCGGTAGGATTTGTAGTTGGGCTTGATTACCAGAATCCTTACCTAAGCCCATTCGAAGAATTTCAGAATTTCAAGCACCATCCTTCCGTAAAACCGGTCCTGGAAGGAGGACGGCGCATCGCCTACGGTGCGAGAGCCCTGAATGAAGGCGGGTTTCAGTCGATTCCAAAGTTGACGTTTCCAGGCGGAGCATTAATCGGCGACTGTGCGGGCTTTCTGAATATGCCCAAGATCAAGGGAACCCATACGGCCATGAAATCTGGAATGACCGCCGCGGAGGCAGGCTTCCAACATCTTGTCTCAAACTCGACTGGAGAGTTGACTGGCTACAGCGATGCACTGAAAAAAAGCTGGTTGTGGAGTGAACTGCATCGAGCCCGCAACATTCGCCCTGTCTTTCGCAAAGGTTTATGGGCCGGACTTGTCAATGCTGGTCTAGACACCTATATATTGCGCGGCCGTGCACCTTGGACCATGCATCATCATGAAGATCACAAGAGTCTTAAGAAAGCCTCTGAGTGTTCACCGATTGAATATCCAAAACCTGACGATGTGATCAGTTTTGACCGCAATTCATCAGTGTATCTCTCAAACACAAACCACGAAGAAAATCAGCCTGTTCACCTTACTCTGAAGGATGCAGCCGTTCCAATCACCGTAAACTTGAAGGACTACGACGCGCCCGAACAGCGCTACTGTCCGGCTGGCGTCTATGAGATTGTGGTTGACGAAATGCAAGACCCTAGCCTGGTGATCAATGCACAAAATTGCGTTCACTGCAAAACCTGTGACATTAAAGATGTTACACAGAACATACACTGGGTGGTGCCGGAAGGCGGTGGCGGGCCGAATTATCCGAATATGTAAAGACAGGTATAGTTAGTTGACAGGAGATTCACACGTGTTGTAGGTGGCATGCAGACACAGTTGTTACATGGACTGTAATCATGAAATTTAAACTTCCGAAAAATCTCGGTTTACTATTGTGTAATCTTGGAATACACAAGTATGAAGTTATTGAAATTAAATTCGCATTCGGCACTTCAGGAAAAGTTGAAATTGTCGAGTGTCTACGCTGCAAACAGGTATTCACAAGAACCGCCAGGTAATAGATGAGGCTATTCTCTCGAGTGCGGAGAAATGCTTGCTTAGTTGCCAACCGACAAAAACAGTTAAGAAATCTTCCAATTTCACTACCACGTGGAACCAGTAAAGCTGACTGTACACTCGCAGTGTACACCCGCTAAATCAACTAGCTTACCATCAATTGAAAAATCACTGATGCCAACTAAAAAACCCGAACATCTTACGCCGGAACAATTTCGAGAGCGTGGACATAAGACAATTGATCTTATCGCCGACTATATGGAGAATATTGAATCATTCCCAGTGCTGTCCAACGTTAAACCAGGTGAGGTATACAAGAGTTTTTCTCAGCACCCGCCACAATTGGGCGAGCCTTATGAGGACGTGCTGGACGATGTTAACTCTAAAATCATTCCCGGACTCACACATTGGCAGTCTCCTAATTTTTATGCCTACTTTCCATCTCATGCATCCGGTCCGTCGATACTCGGTGATTTGCTCTCTTCCGGGTTCGGGGTACAGGGAATGCTGTGGTCAACAAGCCCTGCCTGTACCGAATTGGAGACTCTGGTATTGGATTGGATGGTTGAAATTGCCGGATTGCCTGAGCACTTCCATTCCAGCAGTACAGGTGGTGGTGTAATTCAGGAATCTGCGTCTTCTGCATGTCTGTGTGCTGCCGTTGCAGCACGAGAAAAAGCAATGCGAAGTGTGGATGACATTAGTCTGCCCCAGCTGACCGCTTACATTTCCAGCCAGACACACTCTTCTGGAGAAAAGAGCTTGAAAATAGCGGGCTTTCGGGACCACCAGATTCGACGCGTCAATGTTGATGACAAGTTTCGAATGGACGCTGGACATCTCGCCGAGCTGGTGAATCGCGATATCGCATCCGGTAAAACACCGACTTTCGTTTGCGCAACGATCGGAACAACCTCTTCATTGGCAATAGATCCAATTCCCGAGATAGCCGACATTGCAGAATCTCACGGAATCTGGTTGCATGTGGATGCAGCTTACTCAGGAAGCGCTGCAGTTTGCCCGGAATATCGAAATTTGCTTGACGGCGTCCAAAGAGTCAACAGTTACTGTTTCAATCCACACAAATGGCTGTTGACCAACTTCGACTGCGACCTGTTTTATGTCGCGAACAAAGCTGACCTGGTAAGCGCATTGACTCTTACGCCTGAATATCTCAGAAACAAAGCAACCGAATCGGGCGCTGTATTCGATTACAGTGGGTGGCAGGTTTCACTAGGAAGAAGATTTCGGTCTTTAAAACTGTGGCTGGTGATTCGTCACTATGGAGTGGAAGGTCTGAGATCCCACATTCGCTCGCATATTGAACTGGCCAGAGAGTTCACAAGTTGGATTGAAGCTGATGACGAATATCAACTATTTCAGCCAACCTCTCTGAATCTGATCTGCTTCCAACACTGTGAAGGCAATGAAAAATCCAGACAGATTCTTGAAAAATTGAATGATTCAGGCAAATTGTTCCTGACACATACGATCCTCAATGACACTTATGTCATTCGAATTGCTATAGGTGCGATACGAACCGAAATGCAGCATATTGAAACCGCCTGGCAGGAGATCAAAAAGGCTGCACGTTCCTAGTCGCACCCTTGTATGAGCGCTTGCTATTGTGCGCTCATTTCATGTTTTTGGGGTGATCACCAAAGAGATCATGTATGTTTGTTTGAAACAAAAAATGATTGAGAATATTGTAATCTGAGCGTGTGAGGTATACTCCTTTCGAGACACCTCAACATTGTACAAAGGCAACTTGGACATTTCCGAATAGTGCATCCCGATAACACCGTTACCGTCACGGTGCACGAAGCATTGGGACTTTCCGAACGCAATCCGGCGGAAAGTGCTAGCTCAAGCCGAAACTTGATTCCATCCGCAATAAGGCGATGCAGTTGAAGTAGATAAATGTCGACATGCACACCAAATTATAAGACTGGGACGTTGCCGTGCATCAGTTTGGCTCTATGCCGATTTGCTGCTGCTCTCTTATACTGGTCAAATTAGCTCAGTTTATTGCAACCAATCGTCGACACCGTGGATCCATGAAGCTGATCATTACACGACATGCCAAATCCAGTTGGGATTCACCATATCTGAACGATCATGATCGTCCTCTGGCAAAACGTGGAAAGCTTGCGTCGGATGCAATCGGCAGATGGCTTGCTGATCAAGAACACATTCCTAGAACCGTATTGTGTTCCACTTCAAAGAGAACAAGACAGACATGGAGCAGGATTGAGCGATGTATTCCCAGGATGTACGACGTTCGGTTTGAATCCAACCTGTATCACGGCGGAGCGGAATCAATATTGAAGGCATTGTCGACCGTCGATGATTCGCCAGTTCTCATTCTTGGACACAATCCGGGGATCGGATTTTTTGCGAGTGAAATTTTGCAAACTCAACCGATTCATACCGACTTTTGGAGATTCCCCACTGCTGCAACACTGGTGTGCGACGTTCCTGTGAACGAATGGAAGCAGATAAATTTCGGATATGGACGACTAATCGATTTCGTGGTTCCGCGCGACCTGAAATAAGCTGGTTCGTGTAGACCTAGTCGCACCCGTTTGTGAGCACTCACTATTGTGCGCTCCACCCACCATCAATCGATATTGCAGAGCCTGTAATTCCTGCGGCCACATCTGAACAAAGATATGCAACAAAAGAAGCAACTTCCTCCGCTCCTATAAATCGTCCGCTCGGATGTTTATCAGAAAGCATTTCAGCGGCTACAGACTCAATTGAGATCCCCTGCTTGTCGGCAATATTACGAATCTGTTCCCGAATCAGCTCTGTATCTATATATCCCGGACAGATAGCGTTGCATGTTAGACCGTTCCCGGCATTTTCAAGCGCCACAACTTTCGTGAAACCTACGACGCCGTGCTTGGCTGCGACGTAGGCAGATTTGTTCTCGCTGCCAACCAGGCCGTGTACCGAAGCTATATTTACGATGCGCCCCCAACCGTTTTCAATCATGCCGGGAATTACAGCTTTGCTGGTATGAAATACTGCTGACAAATTTACCGCTAAAACCTCCTCCCATTTTTCGTCCGGAAATTTCTCTACGGGAGCGACGTGCTGTATACCAGCGTTGTTCACGAGGATGTCAATGTGTCCGAATTTATCGGCTACCGATCCAATCCCTTCATAAATGCTGTCTGAAATTCTTAAGTCCGCCGCACAGTAAACCACCTCAACTTCCAAGCGTTCTTGAATATTCGATAATAGACGCTGGACCTCCTGTGGGTCACCAAATCCGTTTATTCCTATATTGCAACCACAAGCAGCAAGTTTATGTGCAATCGCCAAGCCGATTCCACTCGTTGAACCCGTAACCAGTGCACTCCTGCCACGCAGGTTCATTAATTCGTCCGTCAAAGCGTTCCAGCTTGCATTTGTTCTATCAGCGAGTTCGCAACCTGCAACCGCTGAATTTTACCAGATGGTCCTTTTGGCAAATATTCTACGAAAAAAATTCTGCTGGGACATCGGAATCGACCAAGCTCCAACTTACAAAAGTCGATCAGATCATTTTCCGTGCATTCTCGACCCTCTTTCAGAACGACAGCCACTGCAACCACTTGCCCGTACGTGTCATCCGGCAACCCAAAGGCACCTGCCTCCAATACGGCATCGTGGTGATACAGGACATCATCTACTTCGCGAGGCGAAATGTTCTCACCGCCCTTGATTATCAACTCCTTGATTCGTCCGGTAACAAAAAAGTAACCATCCTCGTCTCTATAGCCGAGATCGCCTGTTCGAAACCATCCACCTTGTGTAAATGAAGATGCTGAAGCTTCTGGAGCATTGTAGTATTCAGCAATGACATTGGCACCTCTCACAACGATTTCACCAATTTCATTCGCCGACATTTCCTCTTCTTCGCTATTGAGAATTGTTACCTCATTGCCAAATGGAATGCCTACGGAACCAGGTATTCTAATCTCCGGAGGCATTGGATTCGATAGAATCGGGGCTGCGGTTTCTGTCAAGCCCATTGTTTCAAGCATCGGAATTCCGAAAGTTTTTTCAAAATCGCTGTGCATTCCAGCCGGCATGGCCGAAGATGCGGAACGAGCAAATCTCAAATTGCGAAAATTGCTGGCACTGACCACAAAGTCATTTTCGTGAGCATTATCGAGCAGATATTTCGCGATGGTAGGAACGACGCTTAGCCAGCTGCACTCGTATCCACTTACATGCTCCCAAAAATTTGTCACGCTGAATTTTCGAGGCATAATGACGCTGGAACTGCTTGCGATGGAAGCCATCCCGGTTACAACTTGTCCGTTGATGTGGTAAAGCGGTAATACGCAATAAGCGACATCTTTATCGGATAGCCTATGTGCAAGCTTTACGTTCATTCCTCCTGCGACCAGGTTACCATGAGTTAAAACAGCACCTTTGGGCAATCCGACTGTACCCGATGTGTGAAGAATCATGGCAGGAGAATCTACTGTGATCGGAAGTTGCCGAGTTCTCGAACCTTGTACACTGACATTCGCAATTTGAAATCCGCTGTCCATGTCGACAGTGACAACTTGAACATCCGTAGACAATTCGGACATGATTTCTGACAGTAACGATCGATAATTTTCACCGACGAAGATGATGTCAATATCCGCATTCTGAATTGCGAATTGCAAGTTTTTTTTGCTGGCAACAGCATTCAGCGGAACGATTACATGACCTGAATACATGACCCCCATCACTACAATCGTTGTCCAACAGCCATTATCCATCAAAAATCCAACATGAGCTGAATTCAAGAAGCCAGCCGATCGTAGCTGTGCGCCAAACCACAGACAACTGTCCCGAAATTCACTGTAATTAATCGTAAGATTTGAATCTGGGTCCGTCAGATACGGACGACCCGAACTTTCAATGGCACGGTGATCGATCAACGATCGAACTGTATCAGACAATTGCCGATCCTCAGTTGTAGTGATCAGGATGATATCTACGAAGGAAATCTCCGAACAGGCTTTCCTCGCTCGGCTTGTCTTCTGGAATTTCTGTGGATAGATGTGTAATATTGATGAAGTGACGATAATTCAGATTCTCACTGATACTGTTGCCTCCCCAGGTGCCACAACCCATACTGAGGGTAAAGTTGAGACCACTCGTAAATCCGCCACCATTTCCAAATGTATGGGCTTGATTGACTAGAACACGGACAACATCGAGTTCCTCAGCCATCCGCTGCGCTTTGTGATGGTCCATTGTATGTATTCCACAGGAATGGCCTGCTCCCTGATAATCTAGGATTTGCTTTACCTTGCTGACTGCATCGTCAAAGTTCTTAGCTCGATAGGCAGTCAGTACTACCGAGAGCTTTTCTCCAGACAAAGGAAAATCAGGTCCAATTCCTGATTCCTCAACGATGATGAACTTCGTCTCCTTTGATGGCGCGTCCAACGCGAAATGATCAACCAACACCTCCGCATCCTTAGCAATCAAATCACGACTCAAACTTCCGGGAGAGCTCCAAAGAGAATTCACGATACGTGCTTTCTCTTCCGCTGTTGCAAGGTAGCCACCGCTGCGACTGAAAGCGTGGATCATGTCTTCATATATTGAATCCAGAATTATGACCGAGTTCTCGGATGAGCACGAAGTACCGTTATCGAATGTTTTGGACATTTGAATGAGTTTCGCAGCGCGCTCCAAATCCGCTGATTCATCAACGATCACAGGGACATTGCCGACTCCAACCCCGATGGCTGGCGTGCCGCTGGAGTACGCCCCGCGTACATTGTTCTGCGACCCAGTCACAACAACCAGATCAACCGCTTGCATCAATTCTTCAGTAATTGCTCGATTCACCGGTGCCGGCAGTATCTGCACCAAATTCTGCGGTGCCCCGATAACAGCCAATTGGTCTCTTATCATCTCAATCGCAAGATTTGTCGTGTTCCATCCTGCAGGAGAAGGTGCAACAATTACCGCGTTTCGCCCCTTGATCGCCATCATGCATTTATTTACCGGCGTTGCAGCAGGATTCGTTGACGGAGTTACTGCAGCAACGACACCTATGGGTTTGGCATATTTGACCAGACCTTTCTCGTTATCCGATTCAATTACTCCTACAGTTCGCACCCGCATCAAGTCGCGTAATGTGCCAAATGTCTTACGCTTGTTCTTGGTGATTTTATCTTTGACATTTCCGAGCTGAGTGTCATTTACCGCCATACGCGCGAGCTCTACCGCATTGCTGTCTTCATAGAGCGCCCAAGCCACGGCAGTGACAGTCTCGTCTACTCTTTGCTGATTGGCTGATCGAAACTCAGCCATTGCTTGACGCGAGTTTTCAACAATCCTGTCAACAACAGAATCAATATGGGATACGGGTAATGGCTTCAATGTCATTCAGCTCAAGTGAATTGGAATGGGTCATTATAATGCGTGCATTCAGATTTTTCCGTTATGCGGGAATTGGTAAATTCGGGGGGACTAAACCATGAAAACAATTCAGTGGAATGATTTTGAACAGGTGGAATTGCGCATCGGTAGCATAGTTGACGTACAAGAATTTCCGCAAGCGCATAAACCGGCCTACAAGGTGACCGCGGATTTTGGCGAACAGATCGGAATTCTAGAAGCCAGCGCACAGATTACTGACCTGTATACCCCTGAAGACTTGCTTGGCAAACAAATTGTCGGAATCGTCAATTTCCCTGCCAAACAAATCGGTCCATTCATGTCGCAGTTCCTGCTGACTGGATTCGTACAGAAAGACGGGGCGGTCGTTATTGCTCAGCCGGAACGTCCGGTGGAGAATGGACTGAAACTGGCTTGATTTCCGATTCTCTAGAACTGATCCTCAGTCAGTTCCAGTACAGACGAAGAAGAGTTTATCGCACCATCTGCGTAGGCTTTTACACGCGGCATGATGTGCGTTGCAAAGTACTTCGCCGTGACAATTTTGGCATTGAAGTAGTCCTTGTTTTGAACACTGTTTTTCAGCATATCAAATGCCCTGGCTGCCGAAACGGCCATCAGCCATCCAGCTACTGTCATAGCAAGTACATGCATATAACCAACACTCGCAGCGGCAGTAATCTGATGATTTAATGCTCCAACTTCATGCACCCAATCCGTAGTGCGCTTAAGTTCTCGAGTTGCTTTTTTTACAGCCTTACGAATGTGCTTGGTGGATTCTCCTCGATCACAGGATTCACGACGTGAACGATCTATTTTGTCTATCAACTTGTAAATGTAGTCGTTCTTGTCACGTAGAATTTTCCTGCCAATCAGATCATTCGCCTGGATGCCGGTTGTACCTTCATAGATGGGGGTAATTCTCGCATCTCTCGCATATTGTGCGGCACCAGTCTCCTCAATGAATCCCATTCCTCCGTGTATCTGCACCCCAAGATAAGCCACCTCATTGCCTATCTCTGCACACCACCCTTTCACCAGAGGTATGAGAAACCCGAGATCCGATGCATGCTGTTCTCTTGCGATTTCATCGGAGTGTTTGTGGGAAAGATCAAAAACCCCGGAGGTATAGTAGGCGAGACATCTACTTGCTTCAATCAGCGACTTCATTGTCATCAACATTCGCCGAACATCGGGATGGTGGATAATTGTGATCCGCTCTTTGGAGCCTGCCACACTCCCTTGAACTCGCTGTTTCGCGTAGTCGAGGGCCTGTTGATAAGCCCGCTCCGCTATGGCTAATCCTTCTACGCCGACTGCATGACGAGCCAGATTCATCATGGTAAACATATACTCAAGACCGTGATTTTTCTCGCCCACCAGATAACCCACTGCACCCCCATTGTCGCCGTATGACATTACGGCAGTCGGACTTGCATGAATGCCCAACTTGTGCTCAAGAGAAACGCATCGCAGATCGTTCCTCTCTCCGAGTGACCCATCTTCGTTCACCATAAATTTAGGAACGATGAAAAGCGAAATCCCCTTAACACCCTCAGGAGAATCCGTACATCTGCCCAGAACAAAATGAACTATGTTCTCCGTAAGATCATGCTCTCCGTAAGTGATGAAAATTTTCTGGCCGGTAATTCTGTAGTAATCTCCCTCAGCAACCGCTCTCGTGCGAATTGCCGCCAAATCCGATCCTGCTTGGGCTTCAGTAAGGTTCATGGTGCCAGTCCACTCACCAGATACCAGGCGTTTCATGTACAGCGACTGCTGTACTTTCGAACCATGCAATTCAAGCGCTCGAATCGCTCCCTGAGTCAGCAGTGGACACAGCCCGAATGACATATTTGCAGAGTGCCACATTTCCTGAACTGCAGTGGCAACCAGCCACGGCAATCCCTGCCCGCCTTGGTCCGGATCAAATGCCAAACCATTCCAGCCAGATTCAGTAAACTGCCTATAGGCTTCTTTCCAACCAGGCGGAGTCGTCACCTCGCCATTGTTGCAAACTGATCCATGCTCGTCGCCAACCCGGTTCAACGGTGCAAGTATTTCCGAGGTAAATTTAGATGACTCTGCGAGAATCGCGGATACCAGTTCTTCATCCATGTCAAAATAGGCATCCAGATTGAGAATATCCTCTAGTCCAGCAACATTGCTTAATACGAACTCCATGTCCGTTAGTGGCGCACGATACTCTGACATACGAATCTGTACCTCGTCTTGTATATTGATTTCGAAAATGGCTTACTCTATTGTAATCGTACTCCAATCAGTGATGATATTGCAGGAGCAAGTTGCAGCACCACTCAAATAGTTGGAAAAGGGTTTAGCGCATTAGTGACGATGCGTGGTCAAATTATTTAAGAATTCAAATTACAATTGTGCTACGCACAAATTTTGTGGAAGCTCGGTAAAATATACGACAAAATCTGTCACATTAGATTAACTCGTAAGAAATTTTCGTAATTTGACGTCTATAATCTTGATTCACTCTAAATTCCAACTACGCTTCTACTGAAAGTGGCAATTCGTTTCATACATACCTCAGACTGGCAAATCGGCAAAGTGTTTCGCTTTGTCGATGTAGAGACAATGGGGCTTCTGCAAGAAGCTCGGCTCGCAGCCATCACGCGTCTCGGTGAGATCGCCAAGCAGCAAGAAATAGGTCATGTACTGGTTGCCGGCGATGTCTACGACATGGAAAACCTTTCTACCCGATCGCTGAACCAGCCACTGGAGCGCATGAGAGGGTTCGATCAGGTTCTGTGGCACCTCCTGCCCGGCAATCACGATCCACAGAGGCTGAATGGACTTTGGGACCGCCTGATGAAACGAGGTGTGCCGAACAATGTAAAGATTTACACCGAATCCAAGCCCACACTGTTTGATAAAGAATCCATGGCAATTCTTCCAGCACCACTCCACCACAAACGCTCGTTTCATGACACAACCGAGTACATGACCCAGGTGAATCTTCCGTCACGCATTACACGCATTGGATTGGCTCATGGCTCAGTGACGAGATTCGGCTCAGGTGATCAGAATACCGCCAACTACATTGATCCATCGCGTCCGCAATCAGCCAATCTGTCGTATCTCGCGCTTGGCGACTGGCATGGACAAAAACAGATCAACTCGCGTTGCTGGTACAGCGGAACTCCAGAAACAGACGCATTCGATGTAGAAAATGGAGGCAAAGCACTGATCGTCGAAATTGCTTCTGCCGCTGCTCCACCAGAAGTTATTTCGATCGAAACCGGCAGTTATTCGTGGAGACGTTTGTCTGATCGAATCAACAACCAAAATGATATAAACATGTTGGAACAAAAACTGAGACATCTCAGTAACAGTCTTGATCGGGTGTTGATTGACCTGACAGTGGAAGGGGCGCTTTCACTGGAAGATCGCAACTGGTTTCACGAGCGTATCATCGAACAGACCGCTGCCGCGTTCTGTCATGTCCGAGTGCATTCGCAGCAGCTGTTGCCGCAACCGACGGCGGAAGATCTAAATCGCATCGATACGAGCGGCTTTGTCAGAATTGCCGCGGAAAATCTGAAAGACCTTTCTGAGACAGGCAGCGAGGATGAAAAGAGCCTCGCATCGGAAGCTCTTCAGTGCCTGTATCTTGAACTGATGAAGGAAGAGGCGCTGTCATCGTGAAGATTCGATCTCTTGCAGTGAATCAGTTTATGAAGTTTGATCGGCCGACAAAGCTGGAAGGCCTGAGAGACGGACTCAACGTGATTGTGGGTCCGAATGAAATGGGCAAATCCACATTGCTCGCGGCGTTGCGAGCGGCTTTCTTTGAAAAATACGCCTCACGATCAAAAGAGATCAAAAAGCTGCAGAATTGTCACAATTTTGCTGCGCCGGTCGTGAGCGTCAGTTTTGAAATCGATGGCGGTCTTTATGAAATCAGAAAACGATTCATGAAGAAAGCCTATGCCATACTTAACTATCCTGACGGAAAAAAATTGGAAGGAGATGCAGCGGAGCAGGAGCTGCAAAACCTTATCCTTAGCGGCGGAGTCGGAACTTCTGGAAAGAGCGGGGATTCTTTTGGAATGTGGAACGTCCTGTGGGTTCAGCAAGGCAAGTCTTTCGCTCCGATAGACCTGTCAGATCGTGCAAGATCAAGCCTCCACAGCGCTCTTGAAACCGAAGTGGGTACGGTACTCGGCGGAAGACGCGGCCGGGAACTCCCGAAAAAATTTGAAAATCGTCGTAGCCAGTTGGTCACCGCTACCACAAGCCGTCCCACAGGTCGCTACAAAGACCTCATTGAGCAAAGTGCGAAGCTGGAAAGTGAAATTTCTGAACTGAATGACCGTCGGCACGAACTGACTAATTACCTCGAAAATTTGGAATCCGCCCAGAGCAAACTGGATAGATTGGAGGCAGACAATAGTGAGGCTGATGATTTGAGAGAAATCGAACATGCGCAAATCAAACTCCAGGAACTTGCTAGACACGAAGAGAAAAAGCGTATTGCGAGAAGCGAGCTGGAGAGAATGTACAGCGACCTGCAACGGCTGGAAAACGAAACTAAAGAGTATCGCCGTCTAAATGAAGCAATCCGCGATGCTAGGAATCGTCATGAACTTGCCAGCCAGGAACTCGAAACACTACGAGCCAGGGAAGCAGAAAATGTTAAGCAAACCGATTCGGTGAGTAAGAACTTGCAAGAAGCGGCTGGCAGGCTGGAAGAATCAAAAGAAAAGGAACACAAGGCGCGCCGCATTCTGGTTGCCGTTCAGTCTGGCGCTGAAATACACAATCTGGAACACCGCATCAAGAATTACAAGCAGGCTGAAGAGCGCCATCAAGAAAACTTGCGAAGAGTTGCGTCAATACTCGTGGACGATGAATCAATTAATCGAATTCGCACAGCTAAGCGCAAGTTGGACATTGCCGAATCAAGCATTCAGCAGAGCGCGACACGGATTCAATTTGACCTTGATGAGAATGGTGCATCAGGAATCGAAATCGAAGGCCAACCGCTTCAATCAGCGCAGCAGGCGTATGACATCATTGAGAAAACTGAAATCTCAATTCCAGAGCGCGGCAAAATTTATGTTCAACCAGCGGTGACCGATCAGGACAGTCTTGTTGCAAATCAGCGCAAAGCGCGCCGCACATTTGAGGGTGAATTGCGCGCGGTGGAAGCGGATTCAGCCGAGCATGCGGAACAGCTTCATGTTAAACGTCAAGTGCTCACGCAGGCAGCTGAATCAGCTCGTCAGGAAGCGGCAAGGTATGCCTCAGATTCCGATATTGATTCGATCGGCGCGCTGACGCTTGAAGAGCGAATCAATAAAATCGGGCAAACTTTGGAGAATGAGAAGAACGCGTTGGGAATCAGTGATCTGCCTTCTGTTCGCAAAGCTGAAGAAAATCTGTTGAAGTTGCAGAATTGTACCGAACATGCGCGTGGCGATGTCTCTGGATTTCAAACCGAACTGAACACCTTTCAATCAGCTTTGACTGAAATAAGAATTGAAATTGCCAGAGTTGAATCGAATCGTAAAAACAGCGACGATCTGTTGAAGAAGCACGAATTTGAGCTGAAACTGGCCAATGAGCACAAACCAGAATCCGAGGTCGAAATTCAAATTCAGACAATAAACAAAATAATCTCCAATCAACGGCAATTGGTAAATCAGCTGGAAGCTGAATACGAAGAATCGGACCTGAATATGCTTGAAGTGCGTATTGATCGGCTAAAGGCAAAAATTAAGAACAGACAGAAAAAAAGAAATGATCTGAAAATAGAGGTTTCCAGCTTGAAAAATACCATTGGAAATCTCGAGGGTGCTGGAGTCGATGAGAAGATTCAGCAGAAACAGCGCGAGTATGAACTGATCAATGAAGATCTGACCAGGTGCAAACGGGAAGTGGAGGTTCTTGATCTGCTTTTGTCAACGCTTCACGAAGCCGAACGTGATGCAAAAAGAACATTCATGTCGCCGGTGATGAAGCGAGTACATCCTTATTTGAGAACACTGTTTCCAACCGCCGAATTGACGATGGATGAAAATCTCAATATTGTCGATGTAAAAAGACAGGGTAGCGAAGAAGACTTTCAGCTGTTGAGCATCGGAACTCAAGAGCAAATTGCGGTACTGATTCGCTTAGCATTCGCCCAGATGCTCGTTGAACAAGGTCTTCCTGCCACCGTGATACTTGACGATGCTCTGGTTTATTCAGATGATGTTCGAATGGACAAGATGTTCGATATTCTCAACGTTGCGTCAAACAAGATTCAAGTCATCATATTGACATGCCGAGAAAAACTATTCGAGGGGCTCGGAGGCGAGGTGCTGTCTCTTGAGCCTGCGGACCAGGAAGATTTACAGTCCGCATGAATTCTGTGGCTGACATTCTCTCAGGCATGAAACTTCCAGCGCTGTTTATTTAGATGTCCCTCCAAAAAGCACACAATTCAGTTCAAGTTGGCATCTCATCTTGTGAAGTGTCTTTGAAATTCGCCCGCTCTGTTGAAATGGCATTCCGAACAGTGATGATATTGCAGGTAATAGTCGTGTTTGGAGAACATGTCAAATAACTACTGAGTATGCTTGCAGATAAGAATTCATACCCCCGAGAACTGCTTCTTCATCTGTATCGTACTGCTATTGCCAGTGCTTCCGCGGAACGTTGTCTGCCGGCTCATCTGAATGCCATTTCACACCGAAAAATTCATGTAGTTGGAGGCGGAAAAGCAGCGGCTGCGATGGCCAAAGTGATTGAAGATCACTATTCGGGAAAAATCTCTGGCATTGTTGTCACCCGCTATGGACATTCGGTTGATTGCAGTTCAATAGAAGTTGTCGAAGCTGCTCATCCGATTCCTGATCATGCAGGGCTGGCAGCAGCACAGAAGATTTACAGCTCAACCTCAACTCTTGACTCTTCCACTCTTGTAGTCTGCGTAATTTCCGGTGGTGCTTCGGCGCTATTGTCTCTGCCGCACGAACAAGTTGATCTTGAACACAAGCGTTCAATTACTCGACAATTGCTTCTTGCTGGTGCCAGCATCCATCAAATAAACTGCGTTCGTAAGCATCTATCTGCCGTAAAAGGCGGCCGGTTAATGCAAAATATCCATCCAAATTCCGCACTGACTCTGTGTATATCCGATGTGGTTGGCGATGACCCGTCCACAATTGGCTCAGGACCCACAGTCCCAGACACAACCACATGCAGCGATGTGTTGGATGTTCTGACGAACTATAAAGTCGAAACTCCTGCAAAGATTCTCGAGTTGCTCAAATCTGGAGACCTTGAAACTCCCAAACCCGGCAGTTCGATTTTTCGGGAATCCAGCGTGGAGATCATTGCAAAGCCCTCAACCTGTCTAAATGCAAGTGCTGCAGCTGCGCAAGAGGCTGGAATTGAAGCGATTGTCTTGGGGGACTCAGTTGAAGGCGATACTACTATCGCAGCGCGGAATCAAGCCTCCTTCATAAGAGAGCTAATTTCAGAGAATCCTAATCGAAATCCTTTTGCAGTGCTGTCGGGTGGTGAAACCACTGTAACCGTAACTGGCAACGGAAAAGGTGGACCAAATACTCATTTTGCGTTGGCTCTGGCCGTGGAATTGGAAAATCTTGATTGCGTGCATGCGATTGCCTGCGATACGGATGGAATTGATGGAACGGCAGATAATGCGGGGGCGATTGTCGACCCAACGACACTTAAGCGAGCACGAGAAAAGAACCTGAACGCGCACGAGTTTCTAAAAAACAATGACTCCTACGGTTTCTTCAAGCAAATTGGCAATTTGGTAACAACAGGACCGACACTTACCAACGTGAACGACTTTCGTGCAATTTACGTCGAACCTGGAAGGAACTAACCTTCTGCTTTTGTCAGTTCCTCTTTACGAATCTCCTTATATCGGGCTTCTAGTTCTTCTTTTACGGAAGCAGCAACTTCCTTGGCGCTTCCCTCCACTTGGTAAGGTTTCCCCTTTGTCCATTGCATCAGGTAATCGTCGGTTCCAGCGAGTTTTTTCTTCATGGCTATCAGATCGATGAGTTCTTGAAAACGCTCGCTAAGTAGTTCTTTGTGTATGCCTTCAGAATCACGCGCTTCTACTACTGACGGAATATCCTGCCAGTACAAAATTGTTACTTTCGCCATTAGGTTTCCTTTTGATCTACCAAAATAATAATTTACATCAGTTTGAATTTTGTAAATTTTAATTGACTTGCAATTTCAACAGCTGAGAAATCACAATAAACGGAAAATTCCAAAATTCCTGCTCGTGTCGAATATACAATATTCGGCGAAACAGGTATTCGAACAATTTTATCTGTTCGACTTAAATTTGCGTGTCTGCAATGCAACCAAAGCACCAAACATGTGCAAATAGAATAAAATAATTGACGAAATTAGATAACAATTCATCCGAAGAATTTCTCATGTGGGCAAAACGATTTCCGGTTCCAGAATTTAACCGATATGAGTTGAAGAATCTGGATTGGACTCCCCCAGAAATTCAAAACAGTTTGACTCAGACCGACCTCGGCTGTGTTGCCGTTAATGGCAACCGAGAGTTTTACGAAAATTTCAAATTCAAAGGAGAGCACCTTGTCGTTATCGCATGCAAATTGCCAAATCAACCCGTAACAATTTCCGGAAATTCATTTGCATGGCCAATTCATAGAACCGTAATTGCTGATTCGCTTGATGCCTACACCTGCAATGTACTGGCTGACTGGACAACACCAAGACCCATGAACACCCGATTTGGACCCGATGGTGGAATTACCGTATCTTCTTCTCAAGTCTATATCCTGATTGGGCATAATTTTGCAGATCATTGGATCTCGAATCGCATCATGCTGGACAATCAATGGGCCGGTTCCACCGGAAACGGATTTCGAGTGCTTTCTTCAAGCGAAAACGAAATCAATGACTTCCACGATGCTGTAATTTATTTCGAGTGGTAGCGGTCTGTCTGCTATCACCCAACTGCGAGCGGAATAATCCAAGTCCTTACTGACGAAAGTCAATTGCTATAGTCTAATTTCTTTTGATTCCCCAAGGTTGATTCTACATTGTCGAGTTCCATGAATACTGCACTAAAACAACTCGTACACGGGTATTCAGTCGAAACCACCCCAGGTGCCGCGACAAAGATTCCGGATTATCGTTACATACTTACGCCGGGTACGACTGTCTACGTCACTTTGCTTCCGGGTTCAACAATCGATGATACGTTGTCGGTCTGCGAAAGACTTGTATCAGAGGGATTCCATCCTGTTCCACACTACGCGGCTCGACAGATTCCAAATCGAAAAAAATTGGAAGATTCTCTAAAGAGATTTCGTGATGATTCAGGCGGAACACAGGTTCTAGCGCTTGCTGGCACTTCAACAACTCCCGTTGGAGATTACGAAAATTCCATGCAGCTTCTCGAATCCGGTCTGTTTGACAAAATGGGCATTCAACGAATTGGTGTCGCCGGGCATCCGGAAGGAAACCCCGATATATCCAAAACGCAATTGGCACATGCGATTGAGTGGAAAAACGCATTTGCCGAGCGCACCGACGCCGACATGCATATCGTGACTCAATTCTGCTTTGAAGCCTCACCGGTTATTGAATGGGAACGACAACTTGTGGAATCTGGAAATGCTTTGCCGATTCACATCGGCGTTCCTGGCGTCGCAACGATTGGAACCTTGATTAAGCATGCGGCGACCTGCGGGATAGGAGCCTCAGCTCAGTTCTTGAAGAAACAGGCACGAAACGCCACCAAGCTACTGATGAACTCGACACCAGAACGTTTGCTAAGAGATCTGGCGGATCACCGCGTACAAAGTCCCGGCAGCATAATTGAAATGCTGCATGTTTATCCGCTCGGTGGTCTTCGCAAGTCAGCGGAGTGGTTCGACAGTATTCAGTCGGAAGCTGAATCAGGCAAAGTAAACGTTGCCTGACCGGCATCATTCCCTTTTTTCGCAATTGAGGACTGAACGTGAAGTCTACACGTAATCTATTTCAAATTCTTGACCGGCCGCTCAAAAAGAATCAGACGGACCAACTGCCGGACTTAAGAAATGCCCTTACAGGTGAGTTTCTAGGTATCTTTGTCATGGTGTTTTTCGGTGTAGGCGTCGTTCATGCTGCGGTAATTTCAGGTGCACAAGTCGGTTTGTGGCAGGTTGCCGTGGTTTGGTCAGTTGCCGTTACACTCGGAATTTACACGGCCGCTGCACTTTCTGGCGCACACATTAATCCTGCCATCACGCTTGTCGTCGCCGTCTATGACGGATTTCCATGGCGTCGAGTTATCCCATATTGGGCAGCACAGATTGCCGGCGCAGCGTTTGCCGCCTTGATTCTGTACCTTATGTATGGCAGTGCCATTGCCGACTTCGAGCACGCCCAAGGGCTTGTTCGAGGCGAAGCGGGGAGTCAGCTAAGTGCAATGGTATTCGGGGAATATTTTCCCAACCCGGCCGTATATGGCACCACAGAGCAAGCCTTCAATACAGTCAATATTAAAACTGGCTTCATCGCGGAGATGATCGGTACCGCGATGCTGGCATTCATCGTTTCAGTTGTTACTCACGGCCGAAATTACGCCAGACCGCAGTCTGCGGGAGCGGCGGTTGCCATTGGCGTGGGAGTTGCAGCAATCATCTCTGTTGTTGCCCCGCTAACGCAGGCAGGATTGAATCCAGCTCGGGATTTCGGACCTCGGCTGATTGCTTTTTTTGCCGGTTGGGGTGATATTGCCATACCGGGACCACGAGGAGGATTTTTTTATGTTTACATCTTGGCACCGCTGATCGGCGGGCTCATCGGCGGAGGCATTTATCGATATGCTGCCTCCAGGCTACCTGAAAATGATAATGACCTCTGATTCTTCCTGTTCCAAAGACTCATTCACTGCTTCCCACTATCATTTGAATCAACCAAATTTCTCAGATACGATATGACAATAAATATGCAAATAGTATATTTATAATATTCAATCTGGTTAGTTAGAATGAAATCTCTCGTTTGTGGTGAAACGGAAACATTTGCTCTGGAGGTTCCAGAACCGAAAATAGATGCCGTCCTGAAAATTCACGGCTATAAGGATATGGAAAAAGTTCGCCGAGCAATTCGTGCCGCTGCGCGAACAGCAATACAGGTATTTATTGAAAACACCACGCCAATGGTCAGCTATCGAGTTGTCGATATTCAATCTATTGACGGTAACGTACTTGTGCTCAGTGGTGATGTTTATCTGAAGAGTCCGATTTTTATGCAATATCTGAGCAATTCCAGACAGGCCGTGGTATTCGCACTGACCGTCGGTAAAGAAATTGATGAACGGACAATTGAGTGGATGGAGCAGGAAAAACTGGTTGAAGCGCTGTTTCTTGAATCTGCAGCTTGGCTCGGAGTTGAAAATGCCACCAAACAGTTCGTCCTGATCGTCCGCAACTGGGCACTACAGCATAAACTCAGAATTTCCCGCCGATTGGGGCCAGGTTATTCCTACCCTATCGATGGCAAACAGGTTGAATGGGAACTGCACGATCAGAAACCGTTGTTTCAATTGCTGGAGGATGATGTAGACCTTCCGGTTTCGCTTCTGGAAAGCTCTGCAATGCTGCCTAAAATGTCGCGTTCTGGATTGTTCGGCCTAATCCCACAATAATCCAGATCAACTCGCAGCAAACTATGAAAGTGCTAAACGACGGTCTCGTCATCATTGGCGAGAACTTTAACGCCACTCGAAAAATCAAAGCTTCAAGCCCACGCGTGCTGCGTGAAAACGGGAAATGGTATATCACCTATACCCATCTGGATAATTCTCCTGGCCGTCTGGACGTTACCGCAACGATTCCGGAAGATCCAAATGAGCAGAAGATTTTCGCAATTCCGCATATTGCCGAAGCCTGCCGTCAGAAAAATATGGAGTACATCGTCTGGGCGATTCGATTTCAAGAAATGAGCGGCGCTCACATTATTGATCTTTGCGTCGATGAAATGTCAGTCTATCCAGAAGAGCGATTTGAGTGGATGAGGTGGCTGGTGCAAACCGCCCAATCGATCACATCCTCCATCGTTTCAATTGATTCTTCGGATTCCAATACTATTTATGCGGGGCTTGAAGCGCATGACGGCTCCATCAGCAGACCTGCAATCAACTCGTTCAATCTTGAAGACGGGAGACAGGTGTTGGTTGATATGGCTCGTGAAAGAAACGCCGTACTGTTCGCAAATGCCAGCGGCAATCGAGGTATGCCGCAAAACGCCGAAGAGCGCATCGAAAATCTCGAAAAATGCATGTCGATGATGGAAGCGGGCGGCATTGCAATGGAAGACCGATTCCTAGATCCGCTGGTGTTTCCGATCGGTGCCGGACCAGATTTTGGAAACCACTATCTTGATGCAGTTCGGGTCATGCGCGAGCGCTATCCGAATGTTCATATCTTCGGTGGGCACAGCAACGTATCTTTCGGATTGCCGCAACGCAAGATTCTAAATAACGCATTTGTAAGTCTTTCCATTCTGGCGGGTTGCGATGCGCTGATGATCGATCCAATCATGAATCCAGTCAAACCATTCGACGACTTTCGATTCGCAACCAATTCATTAACTGCAAAAGATGAATTCTCTGTGAAATACCTCAAATACATCCGCTCACTGAACAAATCTGTAAAAAAAGTGTCAAGAAATAGGTAATTCTTGACTCAATCAAATTAATTTAATATATGAGTAATATATTTGTACAAATGTTTCCGAAAATTGAGGTGCAATTGAAATGAAAGAACTACTGCCACGAGAACGTTTCGCTCGTGCTGTGCGACACGAAAAAGTAGATCGTGTTCCTCTGCTGTATCGGATGAAGAGTGAAGCCAAAGAAAAAATCGCCCGCATATACGGTGTTACAAAGACCGGAACCGGATTAAAGCACAATCCCGAACTTGAACTTCGACTCGGTAACGACGCCATCATTTACCAGATTGGCATCAATGCACAGTTTTCACATCGGCCCATTAAAATTGGCGAAACCTGGCACAATCATTTCGATGTCGGGTATGGCAAAAGCGGACTGAAGGGGCGCACTGAAGAAGAGCATGTGGAATTCATGAAGACGCAGGAATTCTGGGGACCCGCCAAAGTAGTGCCCGAAAACTTTCCGAACCATCACCCTATTACCTCGATGGAAGAGTTGAAAAACTACACTTGGCCGGATCCAGCAGACCCGGAACTCCTGGACCCAATCAAGACTCTGTTGGAAGAATATCAAGACGACTATTTCATTATGGTTGATCTTTCCTCGACCTTGATTGAAGCTGCGTACGCTCATCTGGTTGGAACGCAAAATTTCTTCCTTATGCTGTTTGATCAACCCGACTTGATCCGAGGGGTACTGGACGGATTGACCGAATACTATACTGAGCTCGGAAAAAATGTAGTTGATCTTGGCATCGACATGATTCGAGTGGGTGACGATGTGGGTGCCCAGCAGTCAATGATGATTTCTCCGACACAGTGGCGAGAGCTTGCCAAGCCTCGGTTCGACTATATGTTCAAGGAATTTCGTAAAACCAACGAAGACATTTTCATCAAACTTCACTCCTGCGGCGACTATTCTCCAATTATCGGCGATATGATCGAACTCGGTGTTGATCTTTCTGGCTTGATGCAACCCACCGGCGGTAATAAAAATCAAGTCGAATTGAAACAAAAATACGGTGACGATATCGCTTTTATCGGCGGTTTTGACGTGCAGCGCCTGTTACCGAGAGGCCAGGTGGAAATTGTTCGCAACGGCGTGTGCGAAGTCATGAAAAATTTGGCAACTGGCGGCGGCTATATATTCTCACCGTCGCACTACATTCTCGCAGATGTTCCCATTCAGAACATATTCGCAATGCTGGAGGCGCAACGCGACTTCGGAACCTACGGTAAGTATCCTTTAAATTAATTTTGCAATAGTGAATCAAACAGTGTTTGAAGAATTCGACGATGAACCTGTATTAGTCATTCCGGAAGGTTGGGAAAGCCGAGCGCCGGAAGGCTGGGAGTGGCAAACTCTCTGGGAAGCAGTTGAAAACGGTGATCACATATATGCAGACGAGCGGGTACAGCAGAGCATTGACGCCAACATTGATCCGCGAATAATACTGGATGACGGATTGTTCCCAGGTTTCGATCTACAAGCGGATCGATTCAGTGCTCAAGTCATATTCATTCCGGAAATGCTGATCACTGCTCGAGCCATGAAAGCCGGACTTGCGTTAATCCGCCCGTTACTCGCAGCCAATGCAGAAAAGCCGGTAGGTACATTCGTTATTGGAACTGTTCTTGGAGACATGCATGATATCGGCCAATCGATCGTTACGATCATGCTTGAAAATGCTGGGTTCAACGTAATCAATCTCGGTACTGATGTACATCCGGACCGATTCATAGAGACTGCCCATCATGAACATGCCGATCTTGTAGGTTTTTCAGCACTGCTTTCTACAACGGTATATTATCAAAAAGTGACCATAGAAGAATTTCAGAACGCCGGACATCGAGAGAAAGTGAAGATACTGATCGGCGGTGCTCCAACAACCCAGGATTGGGCCGACGAATGCGGTGCAGACGGATGGGGCAAAGATGCTGTCGACGCGGTACGACTCGCTTTAAGACTCGTAGAGGAACCTCGCGCTTCCTGGACTTAAGATGCTTGAAAAATTCGCTGTTACCTTTACGACCGCCGCTGAAGGCAATGGTGTACGTACCGTCCATGTGGCAAGAGATGCCACAATTTTGGATGCTGCCCGTCAGGCAGGCATCGCCATTGACGCTACATGCGGCTCCAGAGGTCGATGCAGGAGTTGCAGAGTAAAAATTCTGAGAGGCGACACCCCTCCCCCGACCGTACAAGATGAAATTCAGCTTGGGCACGACGAAGTTCTTGAGGGATTTCGACTTTCCTGCCAGACCAGAATGCTCGGAGATACCATGGTATTGCCGATGCCACCAAAGGCAGAGGAAGGTCATCAAATCCTGGCATCTGGCGATGCCAAATTAGATGACTCTCATGTACATCTCGACTGCGGAGTGACTAAACATATCGTGACAGCGAATGCTCCTGTCGAGGAGCATCACCAGACCTCTGATGTCGAAGAAATTCTTGCTGTGGTTCCCAATCTGGCAGAACAATCGATGCCGCTTCACACAGTTCGCAAAATCCCACCGTTGCTGCGTAAACTTGGCGGTAAGCTTACAGTAACGACTTTCAATGAAAAAGTGATTGATGTAGAAGCCGGCGATACCAGCGATCACATCTATGGAATGGCATTCGACATCGGAACGACAAGCGTAGTTGGAACTCTGTTAGACCTCCAGACTGGAGAGCAGCTTGCATCGGCTGGGGGTATGAACTCGCAAGCGGTCTATGGCGGCGATCTCATGTCTCGAATTGCATACGCGCAGTTTGATGAGAAGAAACTCGCAACCCTTCGAGCAAAAATTCTCAATCAAGTCAATCAGTACATCCGCCAGTGCAGCGAAGAAGCAAAGATCAATCCTGAACAAATCTACAAGATTGTGGTTGTTGGCAACACGTGCATGCACCATATCTTTCTTGGAATCGACGTCTCTTATCTGGGACTTGCACCCTATGCTCCGGTCATTCGGGAAAGTGTGATACGACCAGCTCTGGAGCTACCGCTGAAAGCTGCGCCCAATGCACAAGTGTGTTTGCTTCCGATAATCGCAGGCTTTGTCGGGGCGGATACGGTAGGTTGCATTCTATCAACTCGTATTCATGAAAGCGATGAAATTCGAGTTTTGGTTGATATCGGTACAAACGGCGAAGTGGTTATGGGCTCACGTGATCGACTGACCGCCTGTTCGGCTCCTGCGGGGCCGGCTCTTGAGGGTGCACAGATCAGGGACGGAATGAGAGGGGCGCTGGGAGCCATCGAGAAAGTGGAAGCCGAGCATGATTTAGACTGCGCCGTCATAGGCGATGTGCCTGCGATTGGAATCTGTGGTTCCGGCTTAATTGATGCAGCCGCAAAAATGATTGATTCCGAAGTCATGGACAGCAACGGAAATATGCGCAAGCACGAACTGGAACAGTTGCCAGAACGAATTCGCAAAAGGCTGATTAAAAGCAGTAACGGTTCTGCGGAATTTGTGTTGGTCTGGGAGTTAGAGTCAGGCAAGAATAGAAATATCGGCATCACACAAGGCGACATTAGACAATTGCAGTTGGCCAAGAGTGCAATCTACTCTGGAATTCGCATGCTGCAATCAGTAATGAATATCAGTGACGATGAAATCCATCAACTGATGCTTTGCGGTGGATTTGGAAACTATATCAACATCGAAAGCGCAAAAACCATTCGGCTTCTGCCCAACCTGCTGCACGAACGAATTTCCTATGTCGGAAACGCCGCATTGCTAGGTGCACAGATAGCACTACTGTCGGAAACCGAACGCAATAAGGCGAGCGAAATTGTCCAGCAAATTGAACATGTAGCACTAGCGGCACGACCAGACTTTCAAGATATTTTCGTTGATTCGATGGCATTTATAGGAGTGCCCTTTCCATCCCTCTCCAAAACTAGTAGTCAGCAACGACGGGAGCGCCGCGAACGACAAGCAGTATAATCAAGGTATGCCAACTCAGCTTTGGAGATAAAAAAGCGTTTTGGATAACGTGCCTAAAGTACACTTGTTGTTTGGATTTCTAGGTGCCGGCAAGACCACGCTGGTAAGAAATCTTCTTGAAACCTCAAATTCCAATATACCAACCGCGGTCATCGTAAACGAGTTTGGTCAAGTCGGAATCGACGGCGAAATCTTGCAAGGAAAATCAATCGACACGATTGAACTTCTTTCCGGTTGCATCTGTTGTACATTGAAAGGCTCTCTGCTCAACGCAATAGAAGAGCTTGCCTATGAGAAAGGTGCTGAGCGAATCATCGTGGAAGCGACGGGAGTTGCAGACCCAGAAGACATGCTGGACGACTTGGAGGACCCATCAGTCATTGACAAATTCGACGTTGCTCCGATCGTAACAGTAGTGGACGCAGCCAATTTCTACAAAATCCGCATGGTTTTAGGCGAATTCTATATATCTCAGATATTAAATGCGGATATAGTAGTTCTGAATAAGATTGATCTTGCCCAAGATAAATCGATAAATAATGTTACGAACCAGCTCAAGGAAATCAACCCAGATGCGGAAATTCGTTTCACCGAATTTTGTGATGTTGATTCAAGTTTGATATTCTCCGATTTAAAGACCACGCAAATTGGAAAAACCTCAGAGCATCATCACGAACGCCATCATCATCACCAACACGATACTATGACATCTTTCGTATTGCAGCCCTACAGCGACTTATCGCGCTCCGCTCTGAAACAATTCTGTGATAAATTGCCGGATAATGTTTGGAGAATGAAAGGGCATATGCAACTGGATGGAAAACCTTCTCTTGTACAGTATTCAGCAGGGCAACTCGATATTTCTGAATCTGACCCGCGAATACATTACCGGATGGTGGTTATCGGTCAGAAACTTAATGCCCAAAAAGTAGCGTCAGGTTTGGGTGAACCGATTGTAGTACAAGACACGTGAACACAGTTCCTACTGAATACCAATCTCCAACATCGCTAGCTGAAAAGGCTTATGTCGAGTTGATTAAACGTATTACTAGACTGGACCTGCCTCCCGGTACCGTTCTTGCGGAAAAATCTCTGGTAGAAGAACTGCAAATTGGGCGCACTCCGATTCGTGAAGCCTTGCAGAGACTGGCGATGGAAGGTTTGGTCATCCACCGATTGAACCGTGGAATGTTCGTGTCTGAAATTACCTACTCGGACGTTCAGGAAATTTACGAATTTCGAAGTCTCATTGATGGCCATGCCTGCCGACTCGCTGCCCAACGGGCAACGCCTGCTCAAACGGCAAAACTATTAGAACTTCATGGAGCTTTGGTACAAGCAACCAAAGACGACGATATTGATGCTTATGTTCAACTCGACAGAGAGTATTATGCAATTCTCTCGGAAGCATCAAAAAACTCCTTTCTGGTAGAAACCATACCGAGAATTTTCAATCTGCACTTGAGATTATGGTTTTTCATATCCGTCAAAATTGGCAACTGGCATTCGATTGCAGTAGCACATGAAATAATGACGCATGATGTTGCAGAAGCCATTGCACTGCGCGACACTGACCGTGCGGAAGTAGCAATGAAAAATTACATTTCACAACGCCATCAAGACCTTCGCCGAGCACTGTAAGCGCCAGTGTATGTAGTACGTGGTCAGAAGCTACTCGAACTCGTGCATGATTTGACTTCATTGATCACAGCCTGAGCCCTCAATTCTATTATCAATAAACTCTCGCAGTGCATTTGCAGTATGCGACTGCTTCGATTTCATCACCCTTGATAATTTTCCCTGAGTAACCACTTTTCCGCCAAAATCACCTCCTTCCAGACCCAGATCGATGATCCAGTCTGCTTCAGCAATTACATCCAAGTTGTGCTCAATAATCACTACTGTGTTACCTGTATCTACTAGCGCATGAATTACCCGAATCAACTTTTCAACATCTGCTGCGTGTAACCCAACAGTTGGCTCATCCAGCACATATAACGTCTTGAAACTGCTGTCGCCTGACAATCCGCTGAATTTGACTTCAGGGCTGCGAGGCAAAGACTTCGACAACTCTGATACCAGTTTTATTCTCTGTGCCTCGCCGCCACTCAAGGTCGGACTTGGTTGTCCTAACGTCAAATAGCCGAGACCAACGTCAACTAACAATCTAAATACACGTTTCAGCGGTGCCAGCGACTGAAAGAAGTCTCCGGCTTCTTCCATGCTCATACTCAAAACATCTGCAATTGAATTGTCTCGATAACGGACTGAAAGCGTTTCGCGATTGAATCTTTCTCCATTGCAGTGATCGCACTTTACTCTCACATCCGGTAAAAAATTCATTTCAATTTTCTTCTCGCCCTGCCCTTTACATTCCGGACAGCGACCTTGATCGACATTGAATGAAAATCGGCTCGCTTCGTATCCGCGAAGACGTGCTTCCGATGTTTCTGCAAACAGTTTCCGGATCGTCTGCCAAATATTCACATAGGTGGCTGGACATGATCTCGGAGTCTTTCCTATTGGAGTCTGATCGACTTCCAGCACTCTTCCAAACTGCTGCCAGCCAATAATTTCCTTACACCCGCCCCAAGTGATGGTGCCCTCTGATTTACGATTGCGCGCCAAGGCATTGAAGAGATTCAAATAAAGAACTTCCCGAACCAGTGTGCTTTTCCCACTGCCACTGACTCCAGTAACACATACCAGAGATTGCAGCGGAACCGATACGTTGATTTTCCTCAGATTGTGCCGCTCAGCACCAACAATCTGAAGTGCACATTTCTGGTTTGGTGCCGGTCGGTTCCTAGGCATTGGATGCTGCAACGGAGATTTCAACATTTTGCCTGTAACCGAATTCGGGTTGTTTTTAATTTCCGCTAGAGTGCCGCATGCGACAACCGAACCTCCTCGAATACCTCCTCCGGGACCCAGATCAATAATGTTGTCGGCCGAGTTGATAGTTTCCTCATCATGCTCCACGATTACGATAGTGTTACCCTTGTCTCGAAGTGCTTTCAGTGCCGAAAGGAGTCTTTTGTTGTCACAAGTGTGCAGCCCAATGGTCGGTTCGTCCAGAACATAACAGGCTCCGCAAAGACTAGAACCCAACTGTGATGCCAATCGAATTCTCTGGGCCTCTCCGCCGCTTAGAGTCGGTGCCGAGCGACTAAGCGATAAGTAGGAAAGACCCACCGAATCCAGGAACTCCAACCGTGAATTCAGTTCCGAAAGAATGTCTTTGGTCGCGAGTTTTTCGCGCTCTGAAAACCGAAGATTCAACAATGTATTTCGAGCATCTCGAATAGATAACCCTGCAAGATGATCAATTGTCATACCCTTGAATTTCACAGCAAGGGCTTCGGGTTTCAATCTCTTTCCGTCACATGCCTTGCAAATCAAATATGAATTGGCATCGACATTAACAAAATCATCGCCTACATCATCACCTGCCAAGACTAGACCGGTTCCAACGCATGCATCACACCACCCATGATGCGAGTTGTATGAAAAAAGCCTCGGGTCCAATTCGTCAAAGGATCGCCTGCATCGAGAACAGGATCTCGAAGTTGAAAAAGAATCAAGATTCTCAATTCTCTCGCTAACACTTAGAGCAGAGGAAACAATTCGAATTTGTCCTCTGCCCACATGCAGTGAATCTTCAACTATCGAACGAATCTCCTGCAGATTTGACTGGGTTAAATCTAGAGTGCGAATCGGCATGTCTACATCATGCTCTCGGTGTCGATCAAGGCGCGGCCATTTTGCGGTGGACAGTAACTCCCCGTCAACAAGCAAGAACTCCACGCCTTTTTTGTTTGCACTCTTTGCAATATCTGTGTAGTACCCCTTCCTCGCAACGATAAGTGGAGCAAAAATCGAAATCGTCTGATTCTTGTATTTCTTTTGTATTTGTTGGACGACAGATTCAATAGACTGTGAATCTACTTCTACCTCACAATCAGGGCAGTACTGCACGCCAAATCGAACGAACAATAACCGAATATAGTGATAGATTTCCGTGAGTGTAGCAACGGTACTGCGACGCCCGCCACGACTGGTACGCTGTTCGATCGCGATTGTAGGAGGCAGTCCAGTTACTGCGTCAAAATCAGCCTTTGATGCGGGCTGCATGAACTGCCGCGCATAAGCGTTCAAAGTCTCCAGATAGCGTTTCTGCCCTTCCGCAAACAAAATATCGAAAGCAACGGTGCTTTTACCGCTTCCGCTCATTCCGGTGATGACCGTGATAGCATTGTAGGGAACGGATAAACAGATATTCTTGAGATTGTGCTCTCGGGCATTCCTGACGTAAATTTCACGATTTGTAGAATTTGATTTTTCCGGCAGAAACGACACAGAGGATCGCCCATTTACGCGGTTGCTGTAGTAGTTTTTTAGTGCCTCTCCGGTAGGCGTATTGGCCTTTCGCGCTAAATCTTTTGGCGTGCCTTCCGCAATAACTGCACCTCCGAATTCTCCGCCTTCCGGTCCAAGATCAATTATCCAGTCAGAACACGAAACGAGATCAAGATTGTGTTCGATCACAACCACTGAGTGTCCGTTATCAATCAATTTGCGCAATGAATCAATCAGCTTTGATACGTCGGTAAAATGCAATCCCGTGGTAGGTTCGTCGAACAGAAATAGGATTTGTTCACCTACTCGACTCCGGCGACTTTCGCTTTTTGCGACATGGGCAGCAAGCTTGAGTCTTTGCGCCTCGCCTCCACTCAAAGTCGGTACAGGCTGACCGAGTTTGAGGTACTCCAACCCTACATCAATCAATGGTGTCAAAGCATTCACAATTGGCGCGTCATCAAAAAAGAAATCAACTGCTTCCGAAACAGTCATATCCAAGATGCCGACAATCGATTGAGGCTGCCACTCAGATTTCGAGTTGGGATTCAAGTTTGGTCGGATTCTTACATCGCAAATTTCCGATTGAAAACGAGTGCCATCGCACTCTACACAACGAAGATACACGTCGCTTAGAAATTGCATTTCGATGCGCTCGAAACCGCTTCCCCCACAAGACGAACAACGTCCAAGATCTGTATTGAAACTGAAGTATCCAGCGTTGTACCCCCTGTGTATGGCCAATGACACTTTTGCGAACCGCTCACGAATTGGAGTGAGTGCGCCCACATAACTCACAGGGTTGGAACGTGCAGTTTTTCCAATTGGGGACTGGGAAACCATGACAATATCGGAAATTTGTTCCAGTCCATCAATTCCAGAGCATTTACCCGGCGTCAGTGTGGTTTTACCCATTTTTCGACAAGCGCCTCGATATAGAACCTCATCAACCAGCGTCGATTTGCCGGAACCGCTTACTCCTGTTATGCAGATCATTCGATTCAATGGAATCGAAACATCAATGCGTTTCAAGTTGTTCTGCTGTGCTCCGCGAACCAGCAGGTGATTGGTCGCAGCTATGTTTGAAGCGGCATGATATTCAGGTAGATAGTCTCCGTTTCGTAAACAGGCTGCGGTTACCGATTCTTTGGAATCCAGCAACTCCTGGATTGTGCCAAAGTGCACAATATTGCCACCGCGCTCACCCGGCCCTGGTCCGAGATCAAGTATGCAATCTGCCGCACGAATCATCTGCTCTTCATGTTCAACAACAAGCAAGGTATTACCAGCTGTGCGCAATCGGTGCAGAATCCTAATCACTTTGTCAATGTCTCTGGAATGCAGTCCAATGGTTGGCTCGTCCAATACAAAGAGCGTGTTTACCAGTGTCGTACCGAGTGCAGTGGTTAGATTGATGCGTTGCACTTCTCCACCACTTAGCGTTCGCGACTGTCGGTCTAGATTCAGATAACCTAGCCCTACATCCGTAAGGTAGCCAAGCCGTGCACGCACTTCAGCGAGCAGTATCTCAGTAGCTTCGTCGTAGGGTGGTGGAAAATTAAGCTCGCGGAAGAACTTCTCGCAGGCTGCAAGCGGAAGTGAAGCAATGTCATGCAACGTGAGACCCGCCATTGACTCAAACTCCGAGTCTGACATCGACATCGTAGGATAGCGAAACTTGTTCAGATTCGGTAAGTTTTCCACATTGGAGCCTAATCGCCAGTTCAGCGCTTCCGGTTTTAGCCTCGCCCCACGACAGTCTGGACACTCTGAATAGGCCCTGTAGTAAGACAGAAACACTCGCACATGCATCCTGTGCTTTCGCTGTTCCAACCAGTCGAAGAACCGTTGCACCCCATACCACTTTTTACTATACCAGCCGCCCTCTCCTTGAATAACCCAGCGCTTGTGTTCCGAACTTAACTGATTCCACGGAGTGTCCAATGGAATTTGGCGCTTCTCGCCATAATTGAGAATGTCTCGATAGCTCTCACTATAGACCGGTGAGTTAAATGCTCGAATGGCACCTTCTCTAAGTGTCAGAGATTCATTCGGAATCACCTGTCCATAATCAATGCCGATTACTCGTCCAAATCCGCGACACGTTTCACAGGCACCGATTGGCGAATTGAAAGAGAATAGATTCGGAAGAGGATCAGAATAGTCGACATTACAATCTGAGCAGCGCAACTTGTCTGTGAACTTTTGTCGAATTCCAACACCTTGACGATGCTCATCCAGCTGCTGAACGAGGCCGCATCTGTTACCTCGGTTCAGTGAAACTTCAATGGCTTCAATCATTCGGGATCGATTCTTGGAAGTTGGCTGTATTCGATCTTGGACAACATACACTGTGTCGCCTTCACGACTGGCAATTCTTTTGTAGCCCTGCCGCTGAAGAAACTCAGATGCATATTCGGTAGACAGGCTTTCAGGGACGGAGATTGGAAAGAGTATCTGAACCATGTTGTCTTTCGATTCAGATGAATTGAATTTAGAAACGATTTGTTCAAAAATTTGGTCGGCTGTGTAACGTTTGATCTGACTTCCGCACCTTGAACAGTAAAGCGATGCAACGCGGGCAAACAGCAGCTTCAGATGATCATTGATTTCCGTCATCGTACCAACCGTTGAACGAGTTGTACGAACAGGATTTACCTGGTCGATTGCAACAGCAGGCGGTACGCCCTGAATGGATTCCACTCTGGGTCGGTCCATTCGATCCAAGAACTGACGGGCATAAGGTGAAAAGGTCTCAACATACCTTCTTTGCCCCTCCGCATAAATGGTGTCAAATGCCAACGAAGATTTTCCAGAGCCACTCACACCAGTGATGACGGTCATTTCATTCAGCGGAATGTCTAGATCAAAATTTTTTAGATTATTTTGTTTGGCACCTCGAACCTGCAAGTAGTTGTTCGTCTGATTTTGTTTGCTGGTTGGCACGCTGGTTTCGCAGAAATAATTAAATTTAGTGCTTGAAAAACTGTAATTCTATTTCTTAATGCTAGGCGACATTTAAGCAATTTCAATTCAAACGGTTTGATGACAAATGACTTTGGAATCTGACATAAAAAATGAGTTCAGGAATAGTAAATTTACAAATGAACAAACAATCCCGAGAATTTATTGGTTTAATGTTCCAACCGACTGACTGTATCGTCGTTGCATCGAATTCACGAGTTTGATTTTTGAAGATTACTTATCATGATTTATATTCAGAAACAAAGGTTTGAAGCGTTTGCTTCTGATTCTTTTTACACACTTACAAGTGCAACTAGATAAATTTCAGGATAACCCAATCAAATGAGCCAGCTCAAAATGTATCCAGATCGTATCGGAATTGACGACATCCTGAGGGCACAGGAAAGAATTGCCTCCAAAATTCAGATGACTCCAGTTGTCGCCTCCCTGGCACTGGAAGAATTGTGCAACATGCCGGTATTTATCAAGCTTGAACATCACCAGATTACCGGCAGTTTCAAATTGAGAGGCGCAACCAATGCAATAATGAATCTGTCGGCAGTACAACAAAAGCACGGTGTCGTAGGCGTTTCAACCGGAAACCACGGTCGGGGGTTAGCCTACGCTGCACGACAAGCAGGAATTCGCTGCATTATCTGCATGTCCCGGCTGGTACCGCAAAACAAAATTGACGGCATTAAAGCACAAGGAGCTGAAGTGTGTATCGTGGGCAGTTCTCAAGATGACGCCCAAATCGAGGTAGATCGATTGGTAGCGGAAGAGCATTTGACCATGCTGCCCCCATTCGATCATTTTGACATCATTGCAGGACAAGGCACACTGGGACTTGAACTGCTGGATCAACTTCCGGATGCTCGAACGGTATTGGTTCCAGTTTCGGGAGGAGGCCTAATTTCTGGTGTGGCAACTGCACTCAAATCGACTCTCCCACATGTTCAAGTCATCGGAATTTCAATGGAGCGCGGAGCAGCAATGCATGCAAGCATTCAAGCAGGACAACCGATTGAAGTCGAAGAATTGCCTACACTTGCAGATTCATTGGGCGGAGGAATCGGTTTAGACAACCGTTATACCTACGCAATGTTTCGTGAGCTTGTCGATGACATCGTGCTCGTTACAGAGCGTGAAATCGCGGAAGCAATTCGGCATGCCTACTGGTCAGAGCGTCAGATACTAGAAGGTTCGGGGTCAGTCGGAATTGCAGCTTTGCTAGCCGGTAAAGTGGCACTTCAACCGCCCGTTGCCATAATCGCCAGCGGCGGAAATATAGATATGAAACTACATCACCGGATTATCTCGGGTGAGAATGTAGACGTAACAGAAACCTAGCTCAGCACGATCTGCTGAAAAATATTATATCCGCGCCTACGGCTATAATGATCTATAGCTTTTCAAGATGAGAGGAACCGGAGCTAACTCCAATCGAGCAGTAGCCGCTCTCAACTAGGCAAATCTATAACTCCAAATTGGTCAATTTGCATAAACATAGCCAATCAACAAAACGACAAAATTAATGGACAACACAACTCTGCATCGCTCTCTTCTGACTGCAACCCATTGGGGTGCGTATCGTCCCGTAGTCGAAAACGGCAAACTTGTCGAAATGAAGGGAGTTGAATTTGATCCTGATCCTTCGCCAATTTCCGAAGGCTGGATCGATGCCTATGATCACCCCGTACGAATCCAGCAGCCTGCTATCCGTAAAGGATTCTACGAAAATGGACTGAATTCAGATCCATCCCGCCGCGGGCGCGAGCCGTTCGTTGCTGTATCTTGGGAAGCAGCTGAGAAAGTTGTTGCTGACACACTAAAAAAGGTTAAATCGGATCACGGAAATGAAGCCATATATGCAGGTTCCTATGGATGGGCGAGCGCCGGAAAGTTTCATCATGCACCGAGTCAACTGCATCGATTTCTGAACTGTTTTGGCGGTTACACTTATTCTGTAAATTCGTACAGTTTCGCCTCTGCAGAAGTCATTCTGCCGCATGTGATGGGTAACTTCTTCATTCTTCTGGTGAATGCGACATCTTGGCCAACAATCACTGAAAACACAGACAATTTTGTCGCATTCGGCGGTCTTCCACTCAAGAATGCGCAGGTTGAATTCGGCGGACACGCACGACATGTACAAAGAGATTACCTAAAGAAGGCCAAAGAAGGCGGCGTCAATTTTGTGAGTGTCAGCCCGATCCGTGACGATAGTAACAAGGGGCTGGATTCCGACTGGCTACCCATTGTTCCCAATACGGATGTCGCCCTGATGCTCGGATTGGCCCACTCGTTAGTCGAAAACAATTTACACGATCAAGATTTTCTGGAACGTTATTGTGTCGGATTCAACCGCTTTGCTGCGTATCTGACAGGCAAAATCGACGGGCAACAAAAAACTGCGGAATGGGCTGAGTCAATTTGTGGAATTTCCGCAAGCAGAATTCGCGCTCTTGCAGAGCGAATGGCAAAGAGTCGAACCATGATTTCAATCAGCTGGTCACTCACCCGACAGGAGCACGGCGAGCACGCCTACTGGATGGCAATAACTCTGGCGGCAATGCTTGGCCAAATCGGATTGCCTGGTGGTGGAATCGGATTCGGCTACTGCTCGACAAATGGTGTAGGAAATCCGGTTGGGCGATTACGGTTTCAGAATCTTCCGATCGGCAAGAATTCCGTTTCCAGCTTTATCCCGGTCGCTAGAATTTCAGATATGCTTCTGAATCCTGGTGCAAAGTTCGACTACAACGGCGGAAAGTACCAGTATCCACATATCGAAATGATTTACTGGGCAGGTGGCAATCCCTTTCACCACCACCAAGATATCAACAAATTGATCAAAGGTTGGAGAAAACCGAAATGCACAATAATTCACGATTTTTTCTGGACAGCCGCTGCTCGCTATTCAGACATCGTACTACCTGCATCAACCATTCTTGAACGTACGGACATTTCCTCTTCCCCCCGAGATTCCCATGCCGTCTACATGGATAAAATTCTGCCGCAGTTTGCAGATTCCCGAACCGATTTTGAAATATTTACTGGAATCTCCAGACATCTTGGAATTGAGAGTGAATTCACCGAAGGCCGAAACGAGAGCGAGTGGATTGAATGGCTCTATGAGCAAACCAAAGAAAATCCGAATTCCGGAGGGTCTGGTCTGCCAAATTTCAAGGACTTTGTACGTGATGGCTGGTTTCGAGTGGATGCCCCCGCTAAACCTGGAATCCTGTTGGAACCTTACAGGCATGACCCAGAAAACAATCCCCTTCGCACACCAAGCGGGAAAATTGAAATATTCTCTGAAACGATCGACTCCTACGGCTACCAGGATTGTCCGGGGCACCCAACCTGGATGCCCCCCTCGGAGTGGCTGGGCAAGAAGAAAATTGATTCGGATGAATTACACATGATCTCGAATCAACCATCGCCACGACTGCACTCACAACTTGACCATGGGCAATACAGCCGTGCTCACAAGCTCAATGGCCGAGAACCGGTGCGACTGCATCCCGAAGATTCGTTGAATAGAGGCATTAAAGAAGGTGATGCAGTTCGTGTTTTTAACAGCCGAGGCGAATTTCTCGCAACAGCCAAACTTGATGAAAATGTTCGCTTGGGTGTGATACAAATTGCGACGGGAGCCTGGTTCGATCCGCAGGACCCGGAAGCAGACCGCAACGTTTGCAAGCATGGCAATCCCAATATGGTCACCCATGACCGAGGGACATCAAGCCTTGCGCAGGGACCGGCAGCGATGTCGTGTCTCGTCAAGATTGAGAAATTTCAAGGCGAAGCGCCAGATGTTACGGCATTTGTTCCGCCAGAGGTTGTTTTTGATAATATAGAATGACCTCATCCAAGCAAGTTACAAGGACTACACAATTCATGATAGGAGTGTTTTTCGATGTCTGATTCAAAGATCTACGAAATTCCAAGCGAAGTTGAAGCAAACTCGCACATTGATGCTACCCGATACAAAGCAATGTATGAGCGCAGTATTTCCAGTTCTGACGAATTCTGGGCAGAACAGGCAGATCAGTTTCTGCACTGGTTTAAGAAGTGGGATTCAGTCAGTGAATGCGATTTCAATACCGGCCATATTCGATGGTTTGAGGGTGGCAAACTCAATGCAGCTTACAATTGCCTTGATCGGCATCTGGATACTCGTGGAGATCAGATTGCCCTGATCTGGGAAGGAGACAATGCCTCTTTGGTGCGAAAATTTACCTATCGTGAACTCCATGCCGAAGTCTGCAAACTATCCAATGTATTGAAGCACAGAGGCGTAAAAAAAGGCGACCGAATCTGCCTGTACATGCCCATGGTTCCAGAAGCAGCAATTGCTGCTCTCGCTTGCGCTAGAATCGGCGCAATCCATTCAATCGTTTTCGGAGGATTTTCTCCGGAAGCACTAAAGGACAGAATTCTGGACTCAGATTGCCAGGTCGTCATCACTGCAGACGAAGGGCCTCGTGGCGGCAAGAACGTACCTCTCAAGAAAAATGCCGATGCAGCGATGGAATCCTGCCCTAACGTTCACACATGTGTCGTTGTACAACGAACCGGTAATGAAGTGTCTATGAAATCAGGTCGTGATATTTGGTATCACGAAGCCACCTCGGAAGTATCAGCTGATTGCCCTGCTGAAGTAATGGATGCTGAAGATCCGCTCTATATTCTTTATACCTCTGGCTCAACCGGAATGCCCAAAGGAGTAGTTCATACTACCGCAGGTTATCTTTTATTTGTGACGATGACCTTCAAATACTCTTTCGATTATCAGGACGGACAAGTCTACTGGTGCGGTGCGGACATTGGATGGGTTACAGGACACTCGTACATCGTTTACGGGCCATTTTCCAATGGAGCAACCAACGTGATGTTCGAAGGCATACCTGTGTATCCCGATGCCAGTAGATTCTGGCAAGTTTGTGACAATCACAACGTCAATATATTCTACACGGCTCCCACGGCGATTCGTGCCCTCATCGGTGCAGGTAACGAGTATGTTGAAAAAACCAGTCGTAAGAGTTTACGAATTCTAGGGACTGTCGGAGAACCGATCAATCCCGAAGCTTGGGAGTGGTATCACGACAAAGTCGGCGAGAGACGCTGTCCCATCGTTGATACTTGGTGGCAAACCGAAACGGGTGGCCACATGATAACTCCTCTTCCTGGCGCGACTCGTTTGAAACCAGGATCAGCTACCAATCCATTCTTCGGAGTCGTTCCCTGTATCGTTGATACAGAAGGCAATGAAATCGAAGGTGTCGCAGAAGGTGCATTGTGCATCAAAAACTCTTGGCCAGGACAGATGAGGACTGTGTGGGGTGATCATGAGCGATTCATCCAAACTTATTTCAGTACGTTTCCAGGCAAGTACATGACAGGCGATGGTGCCAGACGCGATGAAGACGGCTACTACTGGATTACAGGCCGGGTCGATGATGTAATGAATGTATCCGGACATCGTCTGGGTACCGCGGAAATTGAAAGTGCGCTAGTTCTGCACCCAGCGGTTGCCGAGGCGGCAGTGGTGGGTTATCCGCATGCGATAAAGGGTGAAGCGATCTACGCCTACGTTACGACGGTTGCGGGAACCGTAGAAGACGAAGATCTTCGGGCAGAACTTTTTAATATCGTTCGCACCGAGATCAGCCCAATCGCCAAACCGGATGTTATCCAATTCGCACCTGGATTGCCGAAAACGCGCTCTGGAAAAATTATGCGCCGAATTTTACGCAAAGTAGCCAGTAACGATATTGACGATTTGGGTGATACGTCTACTCTCGCCGAACCCACAGTCGTGGACGACATCATTAAAAATCGGGTGCGAACCTAATTCGACTAGGTGTCCATAAATCAAGATTACTCGCTAAAGCGATCAGCCCATCGGGTTTGGATGGCGTCTGTGTACCTCTGCGATCAATTGCAATACTTCGGAGTCAAGGATTAGATTGGCTGCATTGATGTTGTTTTCGAGTTGCGCTTGAGTTGTTGCACCGATAATCGTTGATGTCATAAACGGTCGGGAACAGCAAAATGCAATCGCCATCTGACAGCAATCAATTCCGTGTCGTTTCGCAACTTCAAGATATTCATCAATGACTGGAATAGCATGCTCCGTGTAACGACCTCCTATATCTGGGGAGAAATTACGTCTTGATCCTGCAGGGGTTTTATCCCCTTGATACTTGCCGCTGATAATGCCTGCTGCCAATGGAGAAAACGCCAGTAGACCGACGTTTTCATTCATAGAAAGTTCGGCTAAATCCAGATCGTATTTACGATCGAGCAGATTGTATTCATTCTGAATACTAACGACTTTGGGCAAGTCATTCAGCCTGGATATCTCAATAAACTGGGAAGTTCCCCAGCATGATTCATTAGAGAGCCCGATGGTTCTGATTTTTCCTGCTTCAACAAGACTCTGAAAACCCTCCAGCGCTTCAAGAACATATTGACGTGTCTCTTCGACGTTCTGTCTGGATGGATCAAATTTCCAAGACTGACGAAAGTGATAGGAACCTCGATTTGGCCAGTGAATCTGATACAGATCAATATAGTCGGTCTGCAATCGCTTCAGGCTGTTTTCCGCCGCAATTTGAATGGTTCGCTTTGAGACCGGAGAACCATCCCGTATCGAACTCGAACCCGGACCTGCGATTTTCGTAGCAACAACGACATCTTCTCGATTTTTTCTTGAATTCAGCCAAGTTCCAATTATTTCCTCAGTTCGGCCCGTAGTTTGTGCTGAAATTGGATTAACTGGATACATTTCAGCGGTATCAATGAAGTTTACGCCATTCGCCAATGAGTAATCCATTTGCGCATGCCCTTCTGCTTCAGAATTCTGTGTGCCCCACGTCATGCTACCAAGGCAAATCTCACTTACCTTGATTCCGGAATCACCGAGTTCGTTGTATTTCATTAATTTTGCCTTTGAGTAGTAAATTCATTGTGTCCTGTTCGAATCCACCTGATTCGACTCTATCAACAGAGTTGACTGCCTGGAAGTTGAAAGAGAGGTTTAGAATAAAAAAGCGCATTCATATTTGCTCATTTCAATAAAATTGGAGCACACACAATTTGCGTAAAATCAAATTGTATTCATTATCAGTTTCAGTTTTATTTGAAGTTTAAAAATAATCTAAATCGTACCAATTTTGAATTCACAGTGTTATACGGCATTGGAAATTAGAGATTTTCCGTTCGATTTGAAGCAACAGCGTGGGAGTTCAAGTTGAGCGACATATCACAAAGAATCCAAAGAGTCCAAACTCCGATAATTCCAGATGTCGCGGACCTCATCAATTTACATCCAGGAACAATTTCCCTAGGCCAAGGTGTCGTTTACTACAAGCCTCCGATGGAAGTTTCGAAAGGGGTCGCAAAGTTCATGGATTTGAATAGCCACCACTATGAGGCCGTTGAAGGGCTACCAGACCTACGTGAATTGATCTGCTCCAAATTGCAACAGGAGAATCAAATTGATACTGACCAATATGAAATTGTGGTGTGTGCAGGTGGCAATATGGGATTTCTGAATGCGATTCTCGCGATCTGTGACTCAGGGGATGAGATTATTTTGCACAAGCCTTGGTATTTCAATCATGAAATGGCAGTTCGTATCGCGGATTGCCTACCCATATCCTCAAACATCGAGGAGACTTTTGAACCACCTAACCCGACCGAACTCGAAAATTTGATCACATCACATACTCGGGCAATCGTCACTATTTCACCGAACAATCCCACCGGTGCGGTATTTGATGCTGCCGCATTAATAGCAATCAATGAACTTTGCGCAAGAAGAAATATCTATCACATCCATGATGAAGCATACGAATACTTTTGCTATGGAGATGCCATACACTACTCGCCTGCATCTGCAAGTTCCGCAGCAGAACACACAATTTCGCTCTTTTCGACAAGCAAAAGCTTCGGAATGGCAAATTGGCGAATTGGGTATATGCTGATTCCATCCAACTTACTTAAATCTGTTCGAAAAATTCAGGACACGAATCTCATCTGCCCACCGGTAATCAGCCAGTTTGCTGCAATGGAGTGCTTGAAATTAGGACGAGATTTTTGCGCGCCGAAAATTTCCAAAATTGCGGCTGTTCGGGAGTATTTTGCTGAGAAAATTACCTCTATACAGGCAATCTCTCATGGTGAGTTGGCTGGTGCTTTCTATGGATTTCTTCAATTACCGGAAACAGGAATGAGCGACATGGAGATCGTCGAATATCTAATCAAGCGACATGGAGTCGCTGTTATTCCGGGAAGTGCATTCGGAATCGAAAAATCCACATGCTTAAGAGTTTCTTATGGTGGCCTTGAACCTAAGAACGCAATTGAAGGAATTGACAGATTGGCAGTCGGCCTCAAGAAACTGCTAGTAGGACTCTAAATGTATGTATGTTTATCCCCCCTTTAGCGGAGGGATAATTTTGACATTATCGGTGTCTTGAAGAAAGTGCGTCTGACGATCGGCTCTAGCCAACACTTCATCATTGACAGAAATGATATATGGCTTATCCGTGGGAAGTCCCAGTTTCTGAATCAACTGAACAACCGTGAGATTGTCCTCTGAATTTATTTCAGTTACATTATTTTCGGAATTTTCAGGCAGATACTTTCCTAGTGTACCTACTAATTTGACAGTAAGCTGCATGAATTAACCGCCTGCCAAGCCCAATCGCTCCAAGGTTTCTTCGGTAGGTACCCCGTCCGCTGTCCAGCCACGCAGTTCATAGTACTCAGGCAGCATTTTATCCAGCTCGTTGACTTTTCCTTTCGCCACACCTGATTTAGCAGGATCTTTCAGGAGCCTCTCCGGCAATGAATCGTCACTCTTTGATAGTCCAGCTGCCAAATTGAACTGCCGCTCCAGATTCCAAATGCGTTCTCCGGTTTGAAACAGTCGCTCGACTGTCCAATCCCCTTCGCATGCAGCATCGATTTGGGCTTGAAAATCTCCGATTTTCCAACCGGACAGTGTAAACCAGCACAATCCTGTAGAGTCGATCAGCGAAATTTTGTCTTGTGATTTCTTGCAAGGCAATGCCTTACCTTCGCCTGTCTGATCTTCCATGTCCGGTCCGAAAACATCGTGTTTCATGTGACAGGCTCCTCTGCTGCTGGTCGCATAACCGAGACCCATTCCCTGCAGCGCCCGAGAATCGTAACCCGCAAACTCCTGTCCTTTTACTGTCATTGAAAGCTCTGGATGACCGTATTTTTCACACAAACGTTTGGAGCCCAGCCCGATAACCTGTCCGAAACCTTCATACTTGCCGGTTTTCTCTGCCATTATGGTTAGAGCTTCAGCATTACCGAAATTCAGAGGAACTCCATCGGTATCTTCGTCAGTAATTGCGCCCATTTCATAGAGCTCCATGGCGGCTGCCAAAGTACCTCCAAAGGAAATTGGATCCATGCCGTGCTCATTCATCAAGAACCCGGCAAAAGTAAGCGCATTGATATCGTCAATTCCGCAGTCTGGGCCGAATGCAAATGCAGTTTCGTATTCAAGACCACCACTAGCGTGCCAGTATTCCGGACGATTGGAAATCGTAAAGTGATCTTTATCAATATGAGAAATTCGGCCACAGGCGATTGTGCAGCCAAAGCACGCTTTGTTGGCCAGCAGATTTTTGTGGCCATTTTCATGCACTTTCGTCATCGCTGCGGGATTAATGTTGTCCACGCCTTCGAACTGAACTTCATTGAAGTTTCGAGTCGGCAAGCCACCAAATTCCTGCATGGCGTCGATCATTGCATTGGTACCGTAGTCGGTCAACTCATGGGCATCACTACTTGCTGCGAGTTTTGCCTTGGTTTCCTTAACGACTTCCATAAATCGTTTGGGATTATCCACAGTTACGCCAACGGTTCCACGAACTGCAATCGCCTTGAGATTCTTCGACCCCATGACCGCACCGACTCCGGAGCGACCCGCCGCTCTATGCAAATCATTCACGACACAAGCGTATCGAACTCCTCTTTCGCCTGCGACACCGATCGATGCGACTTTCATCAAAGGATCCTGATGGTGCGACTTCAGCCAATCTTCAGTCTCCCATACCGACTTACCCCAAATTGGATCTGCCGAAATAATTTCTACGGTATCGTCGTAAATCTTGAGATAGGAGGGGGCAGGCGCTTTTCCTTCCAAGATCAGTAAATCGTATCCTGCAAACTTGAGTTCCGCACCGAATTTTCCGCCTGAATTAGAGCACGCAATGGCATCCGTGAGTGCTCCTTTAGTGATCACTGCGTAGCGACCCGAGGTCGATGACATGGTACCGGTAAGCGGGCCTGTTGCGAAAATTAGAACGTTACCGGGATCAAGAGCATCAACAGAAGGATCCATATTTTCGTAGAGGTATTTGGTACCCAAACCACGCTCACCTAAGTACTGCTGCGCCCACTCCATATTCAGCGGTTCGGTTTGAATGTTTCCTTCAGTGAGGTTAACCCTCAATACTTTTCTCTGCCATCCCATCGGACTCTTACTCCTTCACAAAATATTGTTATTCGGCATCGGGCTGATTTTCCGGTGCAGCCTTTTGAAATTCTTCCATGGACCTGCAATTTGCGTCAATTTGAACCAGAATTGGATATTCGCTCAAATCACAATTGAAGCGTCTTGCATTAACCATCTGCGGGACGAGACAAACATCTGCCATCGATGGACTATCACCGAAACAGAATTTTCCGTGTTGTCCAGCGTTTGAAAGTCTAGTCTCCAGTGCACGAAACTCGGTCGCAATCCAGAACTGGTACCACTCCGTACGCTGTGCATCATCCAAGCCGAGATTATATTCAAGATATCGCAGCACTCGTAAATTGTTCAGTGGATGAGTGTCACAGGCGATTGACAATGAAATCGCTCGAACGAAGGCACGATCGGCGTCGTCTTGTGGCAGAAGGGGTGGTTCAGGATACTTGGCTTCCAGGTATTCAAGGATCGCTATGGACTGTGTCAGGACTGCGCCCCTGTCTTCGAGTACAGGCACGAGTCCCTGCGGATTCAACTTGCGAAACTGTTCGCTTTGTTGCTCATTACTTCGCAGATGAAGAAATTTATCTTCATAGACAATTTTTTTCAGATTGAGTGCAATTCTGACGCGATATGCCGCCGAACTTCGATAGTATCCGTGTAATTTCATTTAATTTTCTATTGGCAAATTGTTCCTATGATTTTATTTTAGTTTGAAAATCTGAATTCCATACGAAATCATCAACCGCATAGCGCTTGTCCTGTAATCCGAATCACAGCAACACAATCCTTTTTTCGATCAAACTTTTTGCTGTATCGATACCTTATTGTTTAGCGCAATTCGACGGGTAAGAAACTAAAGTGGCTTGTTGTTATTAAAACTGCTATTCACTCATTTAGTGGCAGTTTTTCAACAAAATCTTCAGGCATTTCCCAAGCACGCAAAGCATTATCAGAATCTCGGATACCCCAAATCCTGGTTTCATATCCGTGAACACAGAGTTGGTCTGAATTGTAAATCTTGTGAGTAACAGTAAATGTCTTGCGGGAATGTGATTCAATTCCGCTCGTGATTAAGAGATGATCTCCCCATCGCATGGGTTTCCTGAATTCAGCATGAGTTTCAATTAACGGAAATCCGACGATTCCGTGACGTTCTATCATTTCCGCTTGTCCGAATCCATGATGTTTCATCATGTCATGGCTGCTCTTGTCAAACCATCGATAGATATTCGGATAGAAGACAATTTGAGCAGGATCGCATTCACCCCATTCAACCAAATGGTTCCATTCAAATTCAATCACGGATTGACCCCTCCACCAAAACTTGTAACTCGTTACGACTGATTTTCCCGTTTGCGGTTCGCGGAAATTCTTCTAAGACGCGAATCCAACTAGGATACTTGACTCTAGGCAAATTCTGTTCAACGTGTTGTTTCATCTGAATAGCAGCATCATCAATTTCAACATCACTAACCGGCACGAAAAATAGTGCGGGCCGGAGCATCCCAATTTCATCAGCAGCACCTACAACTACAACATCAAAAGCAACATCGGACTGCATCGCTGCTTTTTCGATTTCGCGCAAATACACCCACTGCCCTGATACTTTAATCAGCTCGTCTTCACGTCCCATGTGATACCAATTCCCCTTGCTGTCTCTGCGATACAAATCACCAGTAATGAAATAGTTACTGACAAGTTTTTCCGCTGTGTCTTGATCACGATTTGCGTAATGAGTGAACATATACGGGTGGGAAATGTACAAGATGGCTTTCTCCATTGAATCATCTGCAAGTACATTCTTACCATTGACCAATCGAGTTTTTATTCCATACAGCGGTTTACCCACTGAACTTGGTGGGGTTTCACTCGGCTCGCCAGCGAAAGCCAGAAATAGCGTCTCGGAACAACCATATGCGTTGATAATGGTTCTGCCTGTACGCCGTTTCCACTCATCCTGAATTTCCACCGGCAAATGCTCCCCTGCAGATATGTAGTGCTGCGGTTCGGAAAATAACTGTGCGCTTCCGGAATCAAACTCATCAAGTAAACCCCGATAGATACTGGGCACTGAAAACACTGCTTTTGGTTTTTCTCTAGCAACAATGCTCCGAACATCATCTAATTTAACCCACTCAGGATGCAGATAGACAGTAGCACCAAGTCTCAGTGGTGCCAACAATCCGTTCGCAAGCGCATAAGCAAACGAAATTCTGGAAGTACAAAATAACAAATTGCCCGGAACTGTTTCGAGCGTGTTTGCATGAAAGTCGCAACAATTGGTAAAGTCTCGGTGCGTATGTACAATCCCTTTGGGCTTGCTGGTTGAACCGGATGAATAGACCCACAAGGCTTCATCCTGCGCATTTCGACTTTCTGTTTCCGATAGTTGGAACGAAACTGAACGAACTGAATAGTTATCCAACAGAATTGGAATTAATTTACAGTTCTGGTCTTCGAACAATTTCCGACAAGTCTTTTCTGCCCTTGAATCATAGATCAACACACGAGCATCGCTGTCCTCTAAAACATACTTCAACTCATCAATGTTCAGACGCGTCGAAACTGCAACCGCTACTGCACCTAAATGCAGTGTGGCCAAGTAAAACGAAACCAGGTTGGCGCTGTCGGAGCACTGGAAAACAACCCGTTCACCGGCTTTCAATCCGTGACCTTTCAAAACAGAACTCGCGAATTGAATCTGTTCGAACAATTCGAGATAAGTCCAACTGCCTGATTCCCATTTGATCGCAGTGTACGAACCGATTTCTGAAAGCCGGTCAGAATTGAGAATCTGCGTAACTATGTTCATGTGGATTCAGGCATGTTCTAGTCTCACGAAGTCACTCCACTGCCAAAGTTTGCTAGAAATTACAGCAGGTCGTGTAGTGACTTTACTCCTGGAACATACCAGTAGCTGCCTGAAACCGGTGTTGAGAAATTAGTGAGCTGATCATGTAAGCCGTCATCCGTTACACCATACATTCGTTCAAGCTGAATCTGAATACGGCTCAGATCGCAGGCGAACGCAACGAAATGTAAACCCCTGTTCTGAAGGTTACCGTGAGGAACACTGCGGCGTACAATCTTTTGCTTGACTCCGCCTACAGTTGCATCCGTCCGACTGACATGCGAATCATGCGGCATTCTATCTTCATCTAATTCAACACTGTCAGGCTTGGTTCGTCCGATTACCCTTTCCTGTTCTGCAAGTTCCAATTCGTTAAAGGCTGTTAGGTTGTGAATCCAGTTTTGGGTAAGCGCGAAACTACTTCCATTTCCGTTCGGAATCAAAGCGGCCTCTTCTGCAGCTTCGTCGACTGGATTTTCGGTTCCGTCAATGAATTCTGTGTAATCGCGGTTCTCATGCCGCCTAAATCCCATCACTTCCAAATAGCGACTGGCGCCCAGATTCTTGAGTGTGTTATCCAGATTCAAAGCAGCATCAAGATTCCAAGAATGGGAATCTCCATGAAACCATACCCAAAAATCACCCTGTGTTGCTGGTACTGTTACTTCATCTCCACGAATTTCTGTAAAGGGTTTATACGAAATTGCAACTCTCTCACTGGACATTGCGTTCCACAAATCCGCACTGAATCCAAACAACTCATGCCGGCTACGAATTTCCGCAGAATCCTGCTCAGAGCGAATCAGTCGACTCAATTCCTTAAGATCACTAAATTGCTCAAACGAATATTCAACATGAATATGGTAAGGAGCAGTTTCAGTAAGAATTCCCGGTTGTACAATCATTCTGGCAATCTCACAATTTTCTTTTATTCAAATAAATCAACAATCTATAAAATATAATTAATCAACTTACTAATACATGACGAACTGTCCATTGGACACACATAGTGGCCACTTTCCAATACCAAAAATTTCGATTTTTCTGGTGAAACAGCCTGCTACCCCGGGGTTAACAATCGTCTCCAAAAGGCACCGATAAGCCGATTCAATCGCACATCCAGCACCAACTCGAGCCAGGTATTTGTCGGAATGCTTAAGTTGTCTATTTGCACAGTCCATCGCCTTATTGGAAATTTTCTCAGTAATCATTTTCATCGGATATTGATTTGCACTCAGTGAGTCGGAATCTCAATTATCCGAAGCAAGTTCTGGTAACTGTACTCTTCCGCCTCAACCCATTCAGGGTCATACTCTTTCGTAAGACAGTCTTTGACTTCGTCAGCATCGAATACACACCGAATAGGGTAATCCTTTAATCCCAATTCTGAAAGATATTCAGAAACCAGTCTTTTCCCCCACTCCTGCTCGCGGTTGCCAACTCGGCAAAACCAATCAATCGAGTCAACTCTGCCAACAGTGTTCAAACCGTTTTGGAAATTGTTCACCGGGTTACATTTTTCAGGCATCTGGAGTGCCTCGCAGTTCTCTCCAAAGTCCCAATTTTTGCTGAACCGGTCGATTGGAAAAACTGAACAGATAGGAATCTGTTGCAGGAAAGTGTCGAACTTCCGCCCAACTCGGTACAACAAATGTATCTCGTCTACTCCAATTCAAGGTTGTATCGCCAACTATGGAATACCCGTTACCTTCGGCAACTGAAAATATCGTGGCATCTGTGGACCGATACGCAGTTGTTTCTAAATCTTTCGGAAGCAGCTGCATGTAGGTTGCCATGGTCGGAATTGCGTGGTCGCCGGTCACCGGGTTGACGTATCTTGACTTCAATCCGTGACACTCATCCCACTGTTTGTTCACGCGCATTTGGTCGAGAGCTTCGCGTGTTCGTGAGTATGGATAATTGAATACTGGTGAGGTATGAGATTTGTGCTCGTAGTCTACAGGCAGAAGCCCGGAACCGAATCGTGCCATAGCGTCTCCAACCGGCCTGGTTTGTGGAAACTCATCGTCTGGATACTTTTCGAAAAATGACGCATCCAGCATACTCACCAGTGGGATATCCAGTCCATCCAACCAGACCATCGGCATCTCGCTTTCATTGCCGTGATCATGCCAGGCCCACGAAGGCGTGATGACAAAATCGCCCTCTTCCATGATCGTCTTTTCTCCATCAACCGCAGTAAATGCTCCACTGCCTTCTACAATGAATCGAAGTGCAGACTGAGTGTGGCGATGTGCTGGGGCAATCTCGCCAGGCATGATTAACTGCAAGCCGGCATATAGGGTTTCAGTAATTCGAGATTCACCCGGCATACCTGGATTTTCCAAGATCAAGACTCTTCGTTCGGCCTGCTTTGCAGTAATTAGAGATCCGGACTCCATGATCAGTGGACGCACTCGGTCGTATATCCATAGGGCTGGATGGCAACGGCTTTGCGGAACCGGTGTAATCAGACTGCTCAATACGGTCCACAACGGAGCCAGATTCTGATTCGGCAAACGCTTGTAGAATTCTCTCAACTCAGGGGTATCTGGAACTTCAATCGTCATTGCAATTTTTCCAGTCAGGCGCTCACGGGAATATCGGGCAAGCCAAGTCGGAATCTATCCACAATTATTTTGTGAATTCTACTGGCATAATCTTCGGCCATTACCTCGTTGGTTCTCTGCTTAATCCCCCATTTTCGATAGATTCTGTTGTTTTCCGACTGTGGGCGTCCGAAAAACTTGTGCATCATCGGATAATATCGATCAACTACATCCTGAACGTCAGATCGCCCTTCATCGGTTTCAAGAATTTCCTCAGTGAAATCCAGACCGAACTGCACGTGAAACTTCTCTTCGGGCATCGTCATACGCGCCAATTTCCTGAGTGGTATGAAAGAACAATGTATCAGGTCTTCCACTTGAATGACTTCTGCCATGTCCGCAAGAATTTTAATTACACAAAACTCTGTCCAAGACTCAAGATCAAATTCAAAAATTGATAGGGGTTGTTTACGCTCCGGTGTCATCTGCTGCGATTCGATGTTCAGTTCCTGTCCTAGCTCACTGAATCGCACATGGTGTCCGTATTCTTCCATTGCAATCCGACAGGTTAGCCATTTTGCATAAGGTGAAGGAGCAAGAGCAACCGCTGGTTCATCGAACACTCGCGCACCATGCAATTCATTGACGGCGTGGCTGATCACAATTTTTTCCACCGCGATTCGAAATTCTTCCGGTGCATTGCGGAATTCCTCACATGTCTGTACTTGCGCGCCTGGCTGTAAACTCATAGGTAATCTCGCTTGTCAAATTGCCGGTTCTGTATTGAATTCTTCCAAATCAGATAGAAGTTCCGTGAATTCAGGTTTCATTTGTCCCTGCAAAACATCCGCAACAGAAGCCGGATTCCAATGTTGTTCATCAATTATGGCTTCGTTGATTGGCCGAGGCTGAGAAAACAGCATGACTTGCCTGCCGCGAACGGCAAATAACTGCCCAGTTATGCCTCTGCCCAATTCCGAACATAGCGCAGTAACGACAGTAGCAACATTTTCTGGTTTCACTTGCAGAGCGTGTTCCTTGTATACTTTCTGCTCTTCATTGGCAGGCACGATCATGTCTGTAACCCGGGATCGTGCAAACGGAGCCACTGCATTTACATGGATTCCGGAACGCAACAGATCGAGAGCCGCCACACGCGTCAATCCCATCACTCCGCTTTTTGCTCCGGCATAGGACGACTGGCCGTAGTTGCCGTAAAATCCGGCAGTTGAAACGATGTTCACAACTCTTCCCCAAGTATAAGGATCGTCTGCGGGTGCATTCTTTGCCTGCTCTCGCAAAATTGGAGTTGATGCTGCAAGAACATAGTAGGCGCCGGAAAGATTGACGCGAATGACTTCTTCAAAATCGCTCGGCTTGGCCTTGAAGATGAAGTGATCTCGCAGAATCGCTGCGTTGTTGATGACAAGGTCAAGTCGCCCCCAATTTTCAAGTGCAGTCTGTACCGCCTGCTGCGCTGACTCAATACTCCCAATATCCAGAAAACAGCCGATTGCCTGCTCGCCTAGTGAATTTACAACACTGTCCACAACGGATGGATCTGGTGCTGACCCGTCAATCTCTCCTCCATTGTCTACGATGACTACTTTTGCGCCATGCCTGATGAAGTCCGCTGCAATTGCTCGTCCGATTCCCCGAGCACCGCCTGTTACCAAGGCAACTCTACCTTCCAAATACATATCGTCCTTGGGAGCAATCATCATCATTGATCCGCTTCGGTAAAAAATGGATCAGCATGAATATCCATTTGATCTATGCCCAACTTTCGCAACACATCGGTGCAACTTCTAACCATCGGTGGAGGACCTGCAAGATAAGCCTTGAAACCACTATCCTGTTTGAAGTCGTCTTCTAGAATTTTTGAAAGCATTCCAGTTCTAAGTTCGGCTGTGCCTGAGGGAGCTGACAGTACTGGAATATATTGAAATTTATGATGATTTTCACCTAAAGACTGAAATATCTCGGCGCGATAGATGTCCGATTCATCCCGAACTCCGTGATAGAGGTGAACCGCCTGATCAGGATTCTTTTGGATTGCTTCCAGTGCAATCGGCTGTATTGCAGAAAGTCCTGAACCGCCAGCAATGACAAGAACTGGTCCGTCGTGCATTTCTCGATAAAACAAGTTGCCATGCGGGCCTTCTACTTGAACCATTTCTCCCGCTTCCAGGTAATCCCATACAAATGGACTGACGATGCCCCCTTCAATTCTTCGGATATAGAACTCAAGAGTGTCATCAACATGGCTTGCAATTGAATATTCTCGCCGGGGATAGCCTTCAAACGTGATGTAGACGAACTGACCAGAACTGAATGTGAATGGTCCGCCGCTTTGGATATTGAGCTTGACGCTTGCAATATCACTTGTGAGTTTTTCGACATCAATCACTCGACATTGCAGGTCTCGAACCGGATGAACTGCAACATCATCCAGTTCACACCAGGAAACTTCGCAATTTGACCACGGCACCGCACGACAAGCTAGAATCAAATCATCCGCATACTCCTCGTCCGACAACGCAAATTCGGAATATGGAGAAAGTTCTACTTCACCGAAATGAATGCGAGATTTACATCCGCCACAGTTTCCAGCACGACAGCCATGTGGATAGTCAATACCTGCAGCGAGAGCTGTCTCCAGAATGGTCGATCCGACCTCTACATTAACCGCCTGTTCAGCCTGACGGATGAATACGCTGAACATCAAACCTCAGGGAAATATTTTCCCGATTGAATACTACTGAAACCGGTAAATTTCGTCGTTAATGTTACCAGTCTGAAACAGCCTTAGGAATTTCTTGTTTTACTTGCGTTTGGTTAGCTTAAATTTCTCTCTGGCGGCTTCGGGTCCGACAACTGACGCTCCCAGCATTTCGATGATCTTGACAGCCTTTTCGACAAGCTGTCCATTGCTTGCCAGCTTTCCACGTTCCAAGTATAGATTGTCTTCAAGCCCCACTCTCGCATGCCCTCCGAGCAATACTGACTGAGCAACCATTGGCATTTGGTGTCGGCCGATACCGAAGGCAGTCCAATTTGCTCCCGGAGGAAGCATATCGCGCATGTTCTTCATTGCAGCCGTGGTTGCCGGTGCTCCGTAGGGAATTCCGAGACAAATTTGATAAAGCGGCGGCTGATTGACCAAACCTTCTTCAATCATCCGGTTTGCCATCCACACATGGCCGGTATCAAACACTTCCAGTTCCGGCTTAATACCGACGCTCTGTATGTGCTTTGCGGAAACACGAAGATGATCGGGAGTATTGATCATTAACAGGTTGCCTTCTCCAAAATTCATGGTGCCGCAGTCTAGCGAACAGATTTCCGGCAACAGTTCATCAATGTGCGAAACTCTTTCGAGCGGGCTGACGAAATCGGTGCCAGGACCTGGATTCGTTGGCACTTCGTCTCCCACTACGTAATCGCCTCCCATACCGGTAGTCAGATTGATTACTACGTCCACACCGGAGGCTCTTACTCGATCTACGACTTCTGCGAATAGATGGTGATCTCGTGCCCCAGCGCCCGTTTCGGGATTACGAACATGAATATGCGTGATCGCTGCCCCGGCATTCGCTGCCTCAATACAGGAATCAGCAATCTGTTTTGGTGTAATCGGCAGGTCTGGATGTTTATGCTGCGTTTCGCCTGCGCCTGTAACCGCACAGGTGATGACTACTTCTTGGTTCATTTTCCCTCCATTGTGAACTCTTTATCTGAATCAACGCGGACTCATGTATTCGCGTGGCAATCGAATTGGAAACTGTTCGCGTAAAACAGCGTCAGTCGCATCGTCTATGTAGCGCGGATAGTGGCTCGACAGAATTTGTTCAACATAGCTCTGTGATTTCTGGATGACATCGGTTGAACCCTGTTCTGCCCATTCTTTCGGGCTGGTGCGATCACCTACTTCCGGATACACATAATCTTTCTGCATCAGGTTTATCGTCTGGTCATGCCCGAGATAGTGACTGGGACCATCTACGCAAACGTCGCGCATGACTTCGATTGATATTGATTCGTCAGTGACTTCAATACCTCGCACCGAACGATTAACGGCTCCGAGCATATCGTTATCAATTACAAAACTCTCTAGGCTTACTCCCAGCAGGCTCGCGTGCATTCCAGCAGATTCGTAAACCATGTTCGCACCACAGTGTCCTGCCAGTGAAGTCGTGTAACCCTTTTCAAATCCAGATTGAGCATCCGGCAGTTTTGAATCTGCCATACCAGCCGCAATGCCGGTCGGAAGATCATAGAATCTACCCATCTGACCGCAAGCGGCCATTAGAATTGCCTGCTCGCCACTGCCTCCACTCATCGCTCCTGTTCTAAGATCAGAAACAAACGGCCAGATTCCGAGAATTGCCGGGTGACTTTTGCTGATCGAATTCACGTAGACCAAGCCAGCTAGTGTTTCTGCTACTTCTTGTACAACCGCTCCCGCCAGCGACGCCGGACTGGTCGCACCCGCTTGCCCAGCAGCAAGGAGCAGAATCGGCATTCCTGCACGTACCGTATTTTCCAGCACTGCACAAGCATCTTCAGCAAAACGAAGCGGTGGAACGACAAAACACGAAGACGAACTGACAAAAGGCCGCGCTCGCCACTGGTCTTCTCCACCGGCAACAATGTGAAGCATCTTCATCGTTTCATCAAAGTGTTCCGGAAGCACCCAACTCGTTCCGACATGTTTCGAAGTGCCGGAAATACATGCGTAACAGGTATTCAAATCCAGTTCATAGGGGATTTCCATGTCTCGACAGACAACGGAACGCTGAAAGAAATGTATGTGTTCCATTGAATCAACGATTCGGGCGATATCATACAAATCGGCCAATTTAGATTCTCGATACTCCCTGGTTTCGAGATCAACGACATGTACAGCGGCACCAGCAGTGCCAAAATAAATTCTGGTATCGGAAAGTTCCAAATCATGTTTTGGATCCCTTCCGCACAGAACATAGTTTCGACACGCATCCGCAATGGTGTCCTCTACTAGTGAACGAGGAAACGTGAGCCGTCCTTCGCTGGTATATTTGCCGCCAGCCTTGGTTACTAGTTCGATACAGGACGGAATGGCTTGCGAAAGCCCGAGATTTTCAAGCACGTCCATAACAGCTTCGTTGATTTTCTGTACTTGAGGCGGAGTCAAAGGCTCGAATCGCCCGCCTCGCATACCTGGTCGTACTGCTTTATCTTCTTCCGCTAGCGGTGCTGCACGCAGAGCCTTCCGAGCAGCTCTTCCTCCAAGTCGCCTTGCTTCTGCCATTATTAGGTTCTACCAGTTAGAGGGGCTACATAGTATCTGTAACGAGTCAATAAGTGTTCAGCTTTGTGTCTGTTCAATCAAGCAACTAACAAGTCTAGTCCGTGCCGGCTTAGTTTTTGCAAACCGTTTTCGGTTACGCGAAATGTCTCGCCGAGTGTCATCGCGAAAGAGTTTTCCGAATCAAACAGAATCATGTGCAGAAAATATATCATGTTCGGTTGAATTACAGCCGGATTGTCCGCATAGAACATTGGCCAATCCATCCAAGTCGGAGCGAATGTGGTGCCTAAGCTGTATCCACAAGCGTTCATTCGCATATTTTGGAACCCATTTTCGTCCATTACCTGCGCATGTGCAGTGAATACTTCCCCTGCAGTCGCTCCCGGTTTCAGAGTGTTCTGGCATGCATGCATCGCTTCTTCGCAAGCCTGATGCATGGCGAGTTGGTGAGGATTTGGATTTCCTACAATAATCGTACGCATCAAGCACGCGTGGTAGTGACGATAGACTCCCGCGAATTCAAGAGTCAGTTGATCACTGTCAGAAAGATGACGCCTGCCGGTATGATAGCGGCAAAGCAATGCGTTCTCCCCGGATCCAAGAATGAATTCATTGGCTGGATCATCCCCTCCCCCGTGATAAATGGCTCCGTGCATAGCCGCCAAAATGTCGCCTTCAAATACCCCTGGGGCGGTCAAGCGGATCGCCTCGTCCAAGGCGTCATCAGCGAGTTCGGCAGCTCGCTCTACATAAACGATTTCGGCCGGAGATTTTATGACTCGCAAACGGCTAACTAGATCTGACGCGTCTTCCAGCTCGCAATATTTACTGAGAATCGAATTGATACGGTGCCAAAGTTGCGCAGTCAACCCATAAGCATGCAACTCAATAGCTAGACGTCTCCCTCTACACTGGAAATCGTCAAGCATTGCGATGAGGTCTTCTGCGGGATTGTGTCCAGCCTGATCGACCCACACGCGAATATCCTGAATTGTGGACGTGATCTGAGCCTGCAATAAATCGGGTGTACGAGTCAATAAAGAGTACTCCCCGCTAGAGTCAAGATACAGGCATTGAAAAAAGCAATAACCAAAAGTGTCGTATCCAGTCAGATAGTACATGCTTTCCTGCCTGAAAATCAATATTCCATCTAAGCCGTCCTGCTTGAGACGTGAATTTACTTCTTGTCTTCGCGACTGATATTCTGCTTCTGAAAACTGTATTGTCATGTAAAGATGCGCGATAAAATTCTAGCAACAGAGAAAGCATATATTATCCATCAAGCATAAATTTTACTAACTGCTTAATTGAGGTGAATGAGTGAGTATTACTCCACTTGGCGAAGCACAAATCTCTTTCGCTTTGGATGGCTGATATTATAAATTCGTCAGCATGATTTGACGTTATCCATTCTAGCGAAACTGCCTGTTGAGACCAACTCTCCTGAGCGAGGTAAAATCGATTTTCGAGAGTGCATATAATGCTTGGAATTATGAGTTTACCATGCCAACAAAGAGAATTTGCGTTACGCTCCAACTTCTGCTGAAGTGTTGAACAGAATGCCGAATACACTATCCAAAGAAGACATTCAGAAATTCCACGAAGATGGCTTCACTTCCGCTGTCAGGGTGATATCCGAACATGACGCCGTCGAATATCGCAATCGGCTTCAAGCGATTGAATCGGTAGTTGGAAAATTGCAGGGCGGCAGAAGACTTAAGTGCCATTTGCAGTACAAATGGGTTTCTGACTTGATTCGAACTCCTTCAATCGTAGACAGAGTTCAAGAGCTTCTAGGCCCCGACATCCTGTGCTGGGGAACGGACATGTGGGTCAAAGAACCGAATAACGCCAAGTTTGTGTCCTGGCATCAGGACAGTGAGTACTGGGGAATTGATGGTAATCAATTACTCACCGCCTGGATTGCGCTGTCGCCGGCAACCGTAGAGAGCGGATGCATGCGGATGCTGCCAGGAAGCCATCTGAAAGAAGGACTTCCGCATGAAGACACTTTTCAGGAAGATAACATGCTGACTCGAGGCCAAACAATCTACCAAGGCATAGATGAAAGCAAAGCAGTTGACATAGAAGTTGGCACTGGTGAAGCAGTGTTCTTCACCTATCGCATTGCTCACGCTTCACATCCCAATCGGGGAAAAGACCGTCGCATTGGCATCGCCATTCGATATGTCTCCCCAGCCGCCAAGCAGCTAAAATCTGACTGGGACAGCGCAACACTGATTCGTGGTGAAGACAAATACGGCAACTTTGTTCACGAGCCTGAACCAACCATGGACTTTGATCCGGTCGCACTGGAATTTCATAAGAAATCTAACGAGAATTATATGAACATACTCTACTCTGGTACTGACTGGGCGACCCATAGAACTTGAAGGTTTGATTGCTGTTTCTGGATTCCCACTAGTGCTTATATAAAGCAATTACCGAATGTCACTTACCTGACAATGTCTAACTGAATTGCATAAATCTAATTCGATGCTCTTGATCAACGCCAATGATGTCCACCGTGCCTGCGTTTATCCAGAACTTGTAAGCACACTGGAAAATTTCCATCGCGAATCGCCTGCCGACCTGAAGGACATGCTCCTGTCGAGCATCCAGGAAAATCCAGCTGCAGAAAACCACGCGCTGATTCGAGCGGCTTGGAATCATGGATGCGCTCTGGGCTTGAAAGCGGCCACAATTTTCCCTAACAACACAATTGAGTCGGACCTGCCGACAATCCATGCTGTGTACACGCTGTTTGATGGGCTAAATGGCATTCCAGTGGCAGTAATTGATGGAACTTCGATGACTTACTACAAAACAGCAGCAGACTCGGCGTTGGGTTCCAAATTTCTCGCAAACAAGAACATCACGTCAATGGCAATGATCGGTGCAGGGGCTATGGCACCACATCTGATACGAGCCCATTGTGAAATTCACCGTTCTATTCAGACCGTGACGGTCTGGAATCGAACCGCCTGCAAGGCCAAAGAGTTAGCGGATTGTATTGATATTCCGAATGTCAAAATTCTAGCCAGCGAAGACATTGAAGCAACAGTATCCAATGCACAGCTTGTAAGCTCTGCAACAATGACCAAGGATCCGATCATTTTCGGCGACTGGATAGCGCCTGGCGTACATTTGGATCTCATCGGAGCATACAGGCTCGACATGCGAGAGGTGGACGATGAAGCAATTCAAAAATCCAGAATATTTGTGGATTCGCGTAAATCCACGATTGGCGAAATTGGTGAAATCACAATTCCGATGCAAAGCGGAATCATTGGTGAAAACGACATTCTGGCCGACTTATATGAACTTTGTTCCGGCGTAAAGCAAGGACGAGAATCACAGGAAGAAATTACGTTATTCAAGAATGGCGGTGGTGGACATCTTGATTTGATGACCGCACAATATATCCACAACAAACTTCAATAAACACTCAGGTCAGTCTTGCTTCTTTTGATAAAGAAGATTGGCAGCAACTTGTCGTGCCTCATCTAGCGTTTCGACCAGTTGCTCTTTTGGTACATTATCCAGAATATTGAGAGAGTCCAGAGTCTTCGCAACCGGTCCCTTGACTCCCATAACAATACACTCTGTCTGTTCTTTCTGAGCAGAGTATATCAACTGTAATACGAGCATGGCAGCACTGTCATCAAGACTCGTAGTATCCGAGAAATCAAAAATTACGACTTCATGGTCCTTAACATCGGCACTGATTACAACCACAAGTCTATTGGCAGATGCAACTGTGAATCTTCCCTTGAGCACTACCAGGCCGACCTGTGCTGAAAACATGTCAGCCCCATCTGCTCCCTCAATATCAGAGAAAAAATCGCTGTCCAACAGCGGCACAGAAACAACGCTATCGAGTTCCAACCGTTCCAGTTGGAGTGCGTGGGACATTCCCGCTGCAATCAATCCAATTGCCACCGCGGTAACCAAATCGACAAACACTGTAAGCCCTAATGTCAACAGCATGACGAAAATATGTTCCCGCCGGATACGGTGCATACGAACCACCATTCGCCAATCAATGGTGTCCCATCCGACTTTCATCAAAATTGCCGCCAAGGCAGCGAGCGGAATTGGTTCGACAAACCTTCCCAGTCCCAGCACAAGACCCAACAATAGTATTGCGCACAGTGCACCTGACACTTGAGTTGATCCGCCAGCCCGTATGTTGGCAACCGTGCCCACGGCGCTGGCAGAACCGGGCAGCGCCCCAAAGAGTCCAGCAACTATATTGCCAATTCCTTGGCCAATCAATTCTTTATTTGGTTTATGTTGGGTGCCGGTCAGTGAATCTGCGACTAATGAAGCCAAGAGGCTGTTTATAGAACCGAGCAGAGCAAGAATCAGTGCAGGTTCTATCGCTTTGATCAAGAAAGTGAGGGGAGGCAGTCCAATCTGCAGCGATGGCAGACCCGTTGGGACCTGACCGATGACCGGAGCGTCGTTCAGCCACAGAACCCCCAGTAAAGTACCGACAATCAACGCGACAAGTGGTGCAGGCAGGCGTCGATTCAGTCTGGTTGGCCAAAATGCTGCCACAACCAGAGTTACAGCAGCGATAATCATGGCGCTGATGTTGATGTTGCCGAGCGTTTCCGGCATTGCTTTCAACGCCCCCACTGCTCCACCAAATGCAGGAGGCAATCCGAGAAATGGCCTTGTCTGAATCAGTATAATGATGATACCGATGCCAGACATGAATCCGGAGACAACTACATATGGTGTGTACGCAACAAATCGGCCAATTTTCGATACACCTAGAACCACCTGGAAGAGTCCGGCTAGTACAACAACTGTCAGAGCCTCAGTAAGGGTGGAGGAATATACAGTGATGACGGCCGCCATTGCGATTGCCATAGGCGCTGTGGGACCGGAAATTTTTGATTTAGTGCCGCCGAATATCGCTGAGAAGAAACCAACCGAGATTGCACCGTAGAGGCCGGCGGCAGCTCCCATCCCAGATGCAATGCCAAAAGCGAGTGCAACTGGTAAAGCCACGATCATCGAAATCACTCCGCCAAAGAAATCGCCGCGTAGTGTACTTAAATCATATTTCACAACGATCCGTCCTTTACTACATTCATCAAAAGTTGGCTATTATGTATCAACAGCTGAATCGTTCTTCGTTTGCAAAATTATCCAAAAATCCCGCTCGCCATAGTTGGACATTGTTCTTGGGCAAAAAATTAGATGTCCGTTCAGTTATAAGTTTTCAGGAGTACGGGAATTTCCTAGATCAATTTGCTTCATGTAATTCAATCGATACTCACGCAATATAGTAAAGGAGTATTACAGTAGAATTGAAAAATTACAAATTGCGACTGACGGGTTTCGAGAAAAATAGCGGAGAAGTAAGTGTCAACAGACTCCAACAAGTGATTCATCCTCTACACAAAACAATTGAGTCTGCAACCCGATTGTTGGTCACTGGCAGGAGTGCTGGGATGGTTACAAAACCTGGTTGGCTTCGCGCAAGCGTTGACTCCATGATTACTGGAATTGAAATCTGGATCTACGGTACTTGACATCGCAGCTCCTTTTCTTGGCGACACTGCCCATGAACAGATTTCCTAACAGGATTTATGGTATGAAAAGCCAAACTTCAACGAGACTGTACTTGATCTTGCGTTTTTTTTGGCTACCATTTCCTGTTCCAGGTTATTCTCAATTTTCAAGGGTACGAGCGGTACGGTTGCGACGGGTACGAGTAGGAGTTGACTGGATTGGCCCGAACTACGCGAACATCCACTTCAACGTAATCTTCTTCCCGATAATGTATGCCACTTTCCAATGCCACTAAGGCACAAGCAGGAAGTCGCTTCTTCAGCACCCTACGGTAAACCTGATAGCCATTGATTGTTGCTGCGATGTGGACTTCGATATTCTGAAACGCATATGCAGTCGAATTCTCCACCTTGACAAAAACTTGCCTTTGTTCAAAAAATGGTTCCGCAGTAATGTACCGCCACGGAGCATCGACGACATCGAGCATAATGAAATCCTTATGAGCAGCTTGGCGGAATTCGCCGTTGGCTTCAACGACAGACCAAAAGAGGCTTTTGGCATATTCGCGATCTCCGTCCTGCAAAACGATTTTACCCAAAGCATAGGTAGCTAGTTCAGTTTGTAACAGACTGATGCTCTGTTCAAGGTCGATACGGGCATTTGTTTGCCGATTGAGAGCGTCATAAGCGAGGCCGCGACCCAGATAGTGCTCGTAATAATCCGGACCACGCCTTATTGCTGCGTCGTAAGATTTTATGGCTGCACGGTAGCGTCCCTGGCGTGCGAACGCCTGTCCCTTGATACCATAGAAAATTGACTCATGTGGCTCCTGTTCAATCGCTTCTGCTACGATGTGGAGAGCATTCTTAGGAGATTTATCAAGAAGTTTCCTCGCTTGGTCTGCCCGAGTGTAGGCGGAGTGACGAGCGCGCAGATACGCAAGCCGATTCTTATAGCGATCACGTCCGAGTTCACCACCTGCTGGAAATTCATCTAGTGCTACTTTGTTGTTCTCCAATCGCTCGATCGACGGCGGATGGCTTGTAAACAATCCAATCAACCAGTTATTTTCGTTTCCCTCTGCAAGAGCTACAAACTTCTCCTGAACCGTCACCGCAGCAATCGTGTCATAGCCTGTAGCGTGCATGTATTTAATGCCATAGTAGTCTGCCAGGCGTTCTTTTTCGCGGCTGTATTTCTGGTTGATCAGGTGAAGTGCCACTCCGCCGAAACCGACAACGTAACTGGAGTATTTTATGTCGTCGCCTGCGAGTAGAACGCCAAGTAGGACCAGTTGTACTATGAGTTCACGATTCAATTTTTGAACACCATGTCTTGCAGCGGCGTGTACGATTTCGTGACCGAGCACGGCTGCGAGTTCCGCCTCATTTTCCAGTTCCACTAGAAGGCTACGGTTAATAGCAATTTTTCCACCAGGCAACGTCCAAGCGTTTGGGGTACTGTTGTTTAGAATGACGAATTCAAAGGGCAATGCCCGATCACTCACGTCTGCGATTCGCTGCCCGACAGATGCTACGTATTCGGTCAGGGCCGGGTCTAATTTGTACTGCCCACCTTCGGATTGTTGGGCATACGGATAATATGTTTCCCCAATTTCAACTTCGTCAGCGGTGGAATAGAGCGAAAACTCTTTCTTACCCGTAACCGGGTTGGCAGAACAACCGGCAAGGGCAAGTAAAATCAATAGAAGAGTAAAAATCCGCGATGTTTTGGTACACTGCGGTACTGACGCTACAGAATAAATGCGCACAACCATTTAACCGTTTCGATTCTTGAATTGGATTTGCATTATTCAATATTTGAGTAATTCATTCACCTGTTGCGGACCGGCCCATCGCTAACCTGCATGACCACTATTGTAAATATATTTCATCGGACTCGTTTTGCGTTAAATTTGCTCTATTTACTACGAGTCTTCAGGTTTGAATTTATTCTCAGATTTGAGGCCATCTACACTGAATCGATCCATATTCAAACAGCTCATTCAATTGGTCAGCGGTCAATCAAAACTGCCGATCCAAGAATTCGATGGACAGTTGGAATGTACCACAAATCAGTTGTACATGCGCCTGATCCAACTCAAGAATCGATGCCGCTAATGAAACGCAGTGGGAACGCTCACCCCTAACTTGGGAGTCGCCGTTCGAACCGAATCGGATAACAGCTGAGTTTGCATGAAATCCAACCAAAGCCGGTTGTGCCATGCCCAAGATGACGGTCGTCCCTTCTAACGGGGTTACAGAAATCTCCTCGCTTGTCGCGAGGCCTACCGGGACCATCACCAAGGACACAACGGCAGGTAGGATTCCACCGGTCGCGTCGATCGTAGTGGTCATGTCGAAGAGCGCTCTCTGGGCAACCGTGACTGCCACCTTATTCGTGCCAGGTCTGTGCTCCACCGTTATGTTGAACGTGAAATCCGAACCTGGATTTTCATTCAGCCACACGGACCACAGGCTGGTGAGGCCGTCGAACACCCCCTGGCTACAACGCAATTAACTCGTTACGGCTTAGGCTCATGCTGTCAGGGGGCGGGTAAGGCCGGAGAAATCGTCCGCCTGCAAACTCGAGATGCTAGCCTGGGACAGATCCAGCACGCCAGCGATGGCGGCAAGATACGCATCGGCGAACGCGTCGCAGGTGTCAATGCCAGTAATCTGGGCGAGATTGGCCGTGCACACCTGCTCGGTCCGGTCGCAGATTCCCCCGCCCGCGGGTAGTTCCGTGGTGTGTGTCTCACTGATCACGAGCGCTTCCATGGTGTGCGTCCCACCGCCCCAGGCGGATAGCAGCACGGCGAGTGCCAGAATCGGGAATGCTGCCGCATGTCGGGGGCTATGGAATGTTCGGGGTGACCCCGGTACCCTTGGCGACTCCGGTTTACGGCAGTCACCGCATCCGGAATGACAGGCGGCTCGGATGAAAAGTCAAACTGTTGAAGAGGAACCGGCCGACGACTTGTAAGGCTTGGCGAAGCAGTAACTCGACACATCTTACACGAGGAAAGAATTCATGAAATGTTGAGACCACTGCGCACTCGACCGATTCCTCAAACAACTTTGGAAAATCCAATGTTTGTTATTAATTACATTATTGAAACTAATAGATTTGAATAAAAATTGAATATATCAACCGTTTTATTGCATGAACTGCGCAAACCCACCCTTCCGCATCGGCAACCTGGTGAAAGTACAAATTCTCCGGCAGAAAATCCTTGTAGGTATACACGACCACAATCATCGGCCGCTCGAATTCCTCATTTAGCAGACTGACACCTTTCGCCAAACCGCCCGACAATTAACGCTCAACACCACGACACTGCTTTTCGCTGCCTAACACCATCATCCCGAATTCCATGCTTTACTACAGTGTATGAAGAGACTGCAATCTCATACCAACTGCAAAACCCCTTTCAACTTAGAATATTAGAATAATAATTAATTGTCAACATTTAGTTTAAGCGAAAAGACTCAGGGCAACCCGCATCTGCATGGTTTCAAGTTTTCGCATATTTTTCCCTAGGCACGACTCGAATCACTCACCCCTAGCTTGGAAGCCACCATTCGAACCTTATCGGATAGCACTGAGCTTACATGAAATTCGGCTGAAGCTCTCTTTTGTGGAGTTTCGCAAGCGGTGTACCGGTCAAGGCATTGAAGGTTTGTTTGCAGGTGCGGTAACGGTATCGACGCAGACCGCTGGCATTCCCATGTCGATGGGCAGAACCCGTGTGCAGTGTAGGCAAGTGGTTATCTGCGTCGGCCGGTCTGCCTCACGACGTGTCCAACTTTCTCAGCACCTGACGATCGATCTTATTCGTGCCGGTCTTAGGCAACGCATCCAAATACACGACCTCGCGCGGATACTTGTGCGGCAACAGTTTCGATTTGACGAAACTCTGTAACTCCTTCGTAACATCTCCGTCGCCGTCGATCCCGTCGACAAGCGCAACCCAGGCTTTGATGGTAATCCGCTGGTCCGCAAGTTCGTCCGGCTGAACGCAGCACTCCTTGACCTTTGGGTGTTCGTTGAGCGTTGTCTCGATTTCCATCGGGTAGACCCATTGACCGGACACTTTGACCAAATCGTCGGCGCGGCCCTTGAAGAAATAGTGTCCATCTTCATCCATCACGAAACAATCGCCTGTCATAATCCAGCCATCACACATGGTCTCGCTGGTTTTGTCGGGCCGGTTCCAATATGTTTCCGCGCCGGAGAGACCACGCACGCACATAACGCCCTCCTCGCCTGGTCCGACTTCCTGGCCATCTACATCTAGAAGTTTGACGGCGTAGCCCGGCACAGCACGTCCGGCGGATCCGGTTTTTTGGAGCGTTTCGTCATTCGATAAATAGATGTGTAGCATCTCTGTCGATCCGAGCCCTTCGATAATATTCAAGCCGAAACGTGCTTTCCATTTTACGGCTAGTTCCTCGGATAGAATTTCGGCTGCGGAAATACAGAGTCGCACAAAACTGAGATCCGCCGTTTCCGCTACGGCACTATATGCCAAAGCCGTATAGATAGTCGGCAGCCCGAACAAGACGGATGGACGATGCTTGGCGATTTGTTCGAACACGCGCTCCGGCGTAGGGCGGCCAGAAAGCAACACGGTTGCAGAGCCGCGGCTCATAGGAAAAGATACAGAGTTTCCGAAGCCATAAGCGAAGAAGATTTTCGGAATTGAAAAACAAATGTCGTCAGGTCGAAGTTTCAAGATATTTGCGCCGTAAGTCTCCGCCGTATAAGGTGCGTCCTCATGACAATGGATGATGCCCTTTGGCCGTCCGGTGGAACCGGACGAATACATCCAAAACGCTTGATCTTGGCGCGAGGTCGGATACTCCAACAGCAGCGTCGATTCTGAAGCCCAGGGCCGTCGTTGCGCAGACAAGATTATCTGACAAGGAAAAGCCTCAATCATTTCATCGTTCAGCAAAGACTGAAAATCTTCGGAAACGATCGCCACCATCGCCCCGCTGTCCTCCAAAAAAAACTCAATCAAATCGGCGGGCGATTGGGTATTTGTGAGTATCGGCACAAACCCCGCCCGCATGCTTCCCATGATAGCTGCAGGATAAGCGGGTTCGTCCTCCATCAACAGCAACACCCGGTCGCCAGGTACACAGAATTTCTTGAGGTAATTGCCGATTCGCGCGGCCTCGTCGGCTAGCGCCGCATAAGTCCACGTCCCCGTATCGTGGAGAATGGCCGGCCGCGCGGCATTCTCCAGCAGATTGTCCCAAAGCAAGCGTGCTGCGTTGTAAGATTCTGGTAGTTCGAAACCGACCGTGTCGGCGAGGTGCTGAATAGTTGGTTCGGTCATTTCAAGGACTTCCTTTATAGATTATCAGTTGCCTTCATTCGCATAGAATTTTCGTTGTCGCCTAGCGATCGTCAGGCATCTTCAATGTTTAGGTCATGTTCCTCAAGGCCGGCCGCAAACTGTGGCGACATTATCCGGATTTTGTCGACCGTTAGCCGCCCGGTGCGGGTAATGTAGCTGCGGGCGAATTCCCAAGGTGGTAAGGCCATGTGTTCGCCAAAGCGCTCATACCATACTGCCGAAGTAAGTGCAGCGCTCGCCAATTTGTCCAAAATCGGTTGGCGCTCGGCCTGATACTTTGGAAAGGCTTCTGGCACATTGAAGTCTGTTTCCTTCAAAGCTTTCACGAGCGCAATCACGTCTTCCATTGCAAGCCGCGTTCCCGACCCAATCGAATAATGCGTTGTATGCAGAGCATCGCCAACCAGGACACGATTACTGTAGTACCAACGACGATTGCTCAACACAGGGAACTGTCGCCAGATTGAATTGTTGTTGATCAACCTCGCGCCGTTCAATGTATCAGCGAAAATTGTCTCACAAATAGCTCGGTATTCCGGTTCCGGCATATCGGAGAAACCGGCTTTTTTAAATGCTCCTTCCTCACATTCCACTATGAAAGTGCTACGATCTGGCGCAAACCGGTAGTGGTGCGCGTTGAAGAAACCGTAGTCTGTTTCCTTGAACGTCTGAGTCAAAGCTTCAAACGGACGGTCGGTGCCGTACCAGCAGAAGCGATTGTGTAGGTAATGCATTGTCTCACCGAACGCTTGTGGCGCTTCGGCTCGAGCAATCGAGTTCAGTCCGTCGGCAGCAATCACGAAATCGCAGTCGTCGAAAACCGACAAATCGTCGACCCGTTTACTGTAGATCGGATGAACGTTGAATTCGGCAGCCCGCTTTTGCAACAATGACAACATCTCAAGTCGACCGATTGCGCTGAAACCAATACCATCGATCGCGATAGTCTCGCCTTGATGGGTAACCCGGATGTCTGACCACGTCTCCATATACGGTTCTATCAGGTCGGCGGTTTCAGGATCATCCCTGCGTAAGAACGTCAGCGCCGTCTCGGAGAACACAACCCCAAACCCCCACGTCGCGTCTGCGCTGCTTTGATCGAGGATTTTGATCTCCGAATTCGGATAATTGCGCTTAATCAAAATCGCCGCATATAGGCCAGCCGGACCGGCGCCGAGAATGCCAGTTTTCATCTTATCCTTCCATACTTGGCGTTGTAATATGCATGATTATTTTACGTATTGCATAATTTTGTCCAGCACTTAATTCAAGACTGTCAATATGGGAGAGCCCAAAAATTGCGTTCAGTATGAATAGAGCCGCCGAATGGGGTGATTGTGACGCAGCCGGAATCGTGCTCTATCTAAACTATATTTTAAAAAAACGTTGTATTTCATGAGATCTACGCACGCCATAGAGTCAACCGATACCGCTTTCAGAACGAATTCGAATTTCTCAGCACGCAATTCATTAGATCGTCCCATGGGCAACGAAACTTAACTGAAACTTGTTACTCTTATTTCGTTCTACTGACATTCGTTTAGCTGAGTGAATAGCAGTATGAATCTCCGAAACACACACACTGTTGGAATAGAAACTATGGAATGTTGGTCTTTTCGCAAAGCGACCAATTGGTCCGATTAATATTGAACCAAATTTACTGCAAAGACTTGGTTAAACGCCTTGGCAATTATCACTCCATTAACTGAATTGGGTAGTAAGGACCATGCTATGAAAGCTTAGTCTGGTGGACGCTGAGCAACTCAAACTGCCGACTCGGCCATTGTATGAGGATCGGCTGGACCCAATCATCCACGATGAGAAAGGGACGGTGTACTGTAACTTTCCGGAAACTCGCATCATCCGAAAGATGCATTACAACGGATTCGAGCGCGACAGCGGCACACTCAAATTCCACTGTCCGATGTCCGACACTGGCCAGGTCTGTGCCTGGCGTGATGCCTGTCACAGCGCCGGTGGCATCTCCACCGATGCCAAGCGGCGCAACGGGCCGGAACTCTAAACAAGATGCATTCGCTGGTGCACACCACTGCAGCCTGAGCCAAGCAAAATTAACAATACGATGCCATCTCGTGGCAGAGTTCGCCGTACCTGAAAAACGCCACAGGACTTGGTAAGGCGCCTTTCCGTCCGAAAATCTGCTGTATCACACCGTGAAATCGGAAACTCCGCGGCGCGGTTTTACAATTCCCGCAATTTGCTTTCGATTTTCTGGTATTTTCTCCGCTCGAAATTGATACAACGGGAAAGTCTCTTTTGAGTTAACTGAATTTGCTAAAACAAATTGATACTATAATTTCTATTCCAAGTAGGAGTGGATCTGATATTCCAGTCAATGGTTTTCCTAACCAACTAAATCCATTCTCACTGTGGTTGCTCGGTAATGGAAAATTTTCGAGTCATCGTAGTTGATAGATAGAACTTAAAGTCTTGACCTTAGTCAAAATTTGTTGTTTCTGTCACCTACAAACGCTGAATTGAAAATTATTACTAAGCAAAGTAGTTGTTAGCTCATTCCGTACTAGGCGAGAGCATTTTTCTTGATGTGTGAAGCTTAATTCGGAAGCGAATGGTTCACAACTAAATACACATTTTATTGGCAGACGACAAATTTGAGTCATTAACGAGAATGAATTTATCGAATCGATACCAATCTGCGTCAACCTGGTTGTCGCGGTTAAGGTTTTCTAGAACTGTAGTGGATGCAAATTCCTATTTATCATTTACGCCTTTACGTACCAATTTTATTTGGTGGATTTCGCCAATAATTTTTTTAATAGTGATCTTCGCTAAATTGTCATTTGTTCAAGGTCAAGATATACCTGTAGTGACTTACAGATTACTCACGGATTCGATTCCCAACGCGAGTGAAAATATAAGAGTGGAACTTAATCTTTCCGTACCGGATGATTACGTGTTTCCAACTCACCCAAAAATTGGTGGTCCTTTTCTGGATGGTGGTCTTTCAGTGAAGGTATTCTCGGATGATGTAGAGGATGATCTAAACTGTCTTACACACTGGGCATTCAGGTTCTATCCCAACGAAAGAACCAAGGTAATTGGTATTAGTATCGATAGGGATTTTTGCAATGATATTGATAGCAATAGTAACGGAGTAGTCGTAATTGATTTTTTCGATGTTTGGTATACATGGCAAGCCGGCACTCATCATGATTTGAGAATCCCATTTGGAGATGGGACATATTCAGAAACTTTACCACCAACAACAACAACGGTCACGCGTCCAAGTGCCCCGACAAACCTTAACGCAACACCGGGAGACGGTGAAATATTGTTTGGTTGGGCACAACCTTCGAATAACGGTAGCGAGTCGGTCACTTTTGAATATCACTACGGAGTAGGAAGTACTTGGATATCTGTCGGCACTAGCACCAGTGTAACAGTGGGGAACTTGATGAACGGTATACCGATTACTTTTCATGTGCGTGCAAGGAACTCCGCAGGTCCTGGATCTGAAACGAGCATCACCGCGGCGCCGGAAACAGTGATAATTGCTCCAAGTGTCCCGACAAACCTTGTCGCGACACCGGGAGACGGTGAGATATTGTTTAGTTGGGCTCAACCCTCAAATAACGGTGGTGAGTCGGTGTCTTATGAATATAAGTACGGTACAGGAGATACTTGGGAATCTGTCGGCGCTAGCACCAGTGTAACGGTGGGGAACTTGACGAACGGTACTCCGATAACATTTCATGTGCGTGCAAGGAACTCCGTAGGTGAAGGCCCCGAAGCGAGCATCACTGCAACACCTGAAGCAAAGATTGACACTCCAGGTGCTCCGAAAAACCTTCGTTGGGAGCGTAATGGTGACAGTGATGTCAAATTAAATTGGGACCCACCCATAGTCGACGGTGGATCGCCGATTACAGGGTATGAATATAAAAAAGACAATAGTGCATGGGCGACGACAAACCAAAGAACCTCCACAGAAATGGAAGTAGAAGATTTGAATAGAGGGCAGGAGTACAGGTTTGGTGTTAGAGCTATGAACGAAATGGGATCAGGCTCAGCTTCGAACACTATACTCGTTTTATTGGCCGATCCTCCAGGAAAGCCTGTAAATTTCAATGTGGAACCCGGTGACGGGCAGGTACTATTAACCTGGGAGGCTCCTTCAAATGATGGTGGATCGAAAATTATGTATTATGAATTCTGCCATGACAACTGCATCCAAGACTCGAACTGGACCTCGACAGGCTCGACAAAGAAATTATTTGTGGTTGTTGAAAACCTGATGAATGGTCAGTTGTACAATTTTCAATTGCGCTCCGTAAATTCGGTTGGTCATAGCCAACCTGCAGTGGCAAGTGCTAGACCAGACGTAGGTGAAACTTTTGAGATTCCACGAACTGCACCCGAGGAAAATCTAAGGAGAGCGTCTCTTCTGTCGTTTGAAGCTGCGGCAGCGCAAGCCGTACTGAATAGCGTTGAATCACGCCTGAAAGGCCTCCCACGATCCCAGAAACAGACTTCCTTAACTAGTGAGGAACAGTTGACGCTGGATTACCAGCGTTTCATGGCTGATCGAAGAAATTCCGGTGTCTTTGGCAATTGGTTCCCGGAAGAAGGGGATAATTTTTCACAGGAGACGACGGTATTCAAATTGTTGTCCAGCTCAGCAATCTCGCGTCTTGGGAATTACACTAACTTTTCAAACAACGATTCTTTCTATGAGTCTCTCTTGGATTTTTCCTCAATTTGGGGATACGCTGCAGTGACGACATTCGATACCAAGGAAGGTGAAACGCTAATTGATGGATCGTTGACCAGCTTCAATCTTGGAAGTGATTTTGCCGATGAAAGTAGGGTATTGGGGGTCGGAATTTCGTTGAACAAAGGCTGGGGGGATTGGAGAGGAACAGATGAAGGGAAGTTGGATTTCTCTATGACTGGGTTGTATCCTTACTTTGGAATGAATGTTACTGACGAGACATCAATTTGGGGTGTTACGGGCTTGGGACGAGGCAGCATTTCGTATAAACCGAAAGATGAATCTGAAATGAAAGCAAATACCCGCAGTACACTGATAGCGGGCGGCTTTCGACAGGCATTACCTGCATACTTGGGCAACTTCGATCTGTCGTTGAAAACGAATTTTTTCTCTGTCAACACAGAAACCGAGGCAACATCTGAACTAACCGCGACTGATGGTAATGTGACGCGAACTAGTATCATATTAGAAGGTTCAAGTGATACTGGAGATGGATGGGATGCACGTTTGAAGCCTACGTTTGGTGTAGGAGTGCGCTACGATGGTGGAGACCTCGATAATGGCTTCAGTTTGGTGGTAACCGGTAGTGCCGGCGCGGCCGACCTTGAGAGTGGCATATCCACTCATTTGAAAGCACAAGGAGTAGTTTTACACGAAGAAGATGTGCATGAAGTCTCAATTTCTGGAACGGCGCGTTATGATCAAAATCCAACTTCCGATCTCGGATGGTCCATGTCAGTTTCACCAACGTGGGGAGAATCTACGTACAAAGGGAACCACCAGAATTTGGGAACAAAAACTATAGCCGGACTTTTTGACTCGAGTGTGCAGTTTTCAGGAACACGTATCGACAGCGAAGTTAAGTACGGCACGCTCATTGCAAATGGCAAATTCACTGGCACGACGAATGTCGGCTATACATACTCAGACCAAGTTCGCGAATATAGAGTCGGTTACAGTGTTAGCGAACGACAAAGCCAAAATTATGATTTGAACTTGAGTCTCAATGTTCAGCGTACTGAAAAAGCCTACGAAGACGATCCAAAACATAGCATCGGTGTCAGAGTAGGGCTTATCTGGTAACAACCGTGAATTATCCACTGATGCGATCCAAATAGATTGTCATCTCGTTTTCGGTTTTCGTAAGAATTGGGGGAGGACGATATCGTCCTCACTGCCGAAATTATTGCTGAGGGGCGAGGAACCTAGACTATTGGTAAAGCTTGATAGGAATCAGAAAAAAAGCCAAAATCCTGGAAATGGAAATTGACGAGTTGCGCCGTTCCTGCAATAAAGTTTTTCAATCATCTCCCATTGAGTAGATTAAAGAAAGACTCTCCAAGATTCAGTAATTGTTGGAAAAGGACACCGGGCAATCTGCTTTTGCACTACGGAAACTGCTCGGCCTAATCAACTTTGAACCAATCTATCCTGACATCGGTAAGCCGTACTACGTTGCGCAGACTTCGTTAAATGCCTTGGCAATTGTTGCACCATTGCTAAAATTCCGATTGATGTCAATCTGCTGAATACCGCACATCAACCGGTTTACCAAAAAATAGCCAATACATCTCTACATTTGAGAGAGTTCGGGATTAGCAACCACAAGATAGCCAAGCGCCTCAGCGTTGACGAACAATCCGTTGCACCAGCGAGTTGTCGTGTGGCTAGAAGGGTCGCGCCTCGGGGTTTACCTTGAGGAGGCGGGGAAAGAGCGCCGGTGAAACGGAAACAGTAAGACTTGACATATAGGCCAGTACTACGTAAGAAATTACATGGCATTTCGACCGTTCGTCAAATATATTTTGACAAATACTCTAAAACATGCTAAATTTTGTGCAGCTATGCCAACTAATCATCAAATGGATGGCCCCGTGAGGCTCAACCACTTTCTGGAACGGCACGCCGTGTTCACGGTGGACGAGTTGGATCGCTTTCTGTCCGACCGGGGGTCACGCAACACGAGCACCCGCAATTCGCTACTGGCCTACCACCGCAAGCTGGGTCGTCTCGTGCGTGTGAGGCGCGGCCTATATGCAACCGTGCCCTGGGGTATGGACTCGGCATCCATGACAGTCGATCCGTATCTGGTGGCAGCCAAGATGACCAAGGACGCGGTGCTGGCCTATCACACGGCCCTGGAATTCCACGGCAGGGCGTACTCGGCCCATTGGCGGCTGTTCTACGTCTCGGCAAGCAAGTCGCTTCCGCTCACCTTCCAATCGCATGAGTTCCGGGGCTCACCCATACCACCGCCGCTCTTGGCGAAGGGCGAGGAAATGTTCGGGGTCACCCGCCACAATCGCTCAGGCGTGGAACTGCGGGTGACCAACCACGAACGAACTCTGGTCGATGCGCTGGACCGGCCCGACCTGACCGGAACTTGGGAAGAGATATGGCGCTCTTTGGAGTCGGTGGAATTTTTTAACCTAGATCAGGTCATCGAGTACACACGGCTGCTGGATAATGCGACCACCGTCGCGAAGGTGGGATTCTTCCTTGAGCAGCGCCGGGAGCCGTTGATGGTGGAGGAAGCAGATCTCGATGCGCTGCGTAAGCTTTGTCCGCAGCAGCCCCACTATCTGACGCGCGGCAGACCCAAAGGCTGCCACTGGGTCAAAGGCTGGAACCTCATGGTCCCGACTGAAATCCTAAATCGATCCTGGGGGGAGGTGCTATGAGATTCTCCGCGGCGGAAATCCGGCCCATAGCGAGACCCGACGGGTTCGACGAGAGGGTGGTCGAGAAGGTCCTCCATCTAGTGCATCTCCTGAACACCCTGAACTCTCATCCATCGCTCAGAGGGAAGTGGGTCCTGAAAGGCGGCACCGCCTTGAACCTGTTTGTCCTCCCCCATCCGAGATTGTCCGTAGACATCGATCTCAACTACATCGGCGCACTGGAGCGCGAGAACATGCTGGCGGACCGTCCTAAGATCGAGCAGGCGGCCCAAGCGGTCTTTTCCCGTGAAGGGTTTGCCGTTCGGAGAGTGCCGAGCGAACACGCCGGCGGTAAGTGGCGGTTGAGCTATCCGAGCTTCACCGGGCAACCCGCGAACCTCGACGTGGATTTCAACTTCATGTACAGACAGCCGCTCTGGGAGATTCACCACGCCGATTCTCACCCGCTCGGGGACTTCCAGGCCAAGCGTATTCCTATTCTCGACCTGCACGAACTCGCGGCCGGCAAACTCTCGGCGCTATTCTCGCGCCGGCAAGCGAGAGACCTGTTCGATTGCCATCGCATTCTCGATACGGACACACTCCAGCGCGAAAGGCTCCGCATCGCCTTCGTCGCCTACGGGGGCATGAACCGTAAGGATTGGCGGACCGTTTCAGTCGACGATGTAGACTTCGACAGTGCGGAATTGGCGAGGCAACTCGGCCCCACCATTCGCACCCGCCAACCGCGAGAGCAGGAGGCGTTGGCAGAGTACGGTGCGTGGCTAGCTGAAGAATGCAGGAGGGCGCTGTCCATCGTACTACCGTTCACCGACGCTGAGCGTGCTTTCCTTGATCTGCTACTGGAGCGAGGAGAAATCGACGCGTCGATCTTGACCTCCGATGTGTCACTTCAGCAACGCATCCAAGCTCAGCCGCTCCTCGAATGGAAGGCCCTTAACGTGCGACGTCACGAGGGACTACCCTGAGGGAATTAGCGTATGCCGAGAATTTCAAACACGTACGGGAGACGAATGGTGGCGCTCGATTTGACTCCCCACGAACAACGAGAACCCTACGAGATGCACGGCAACTTCTCACCGATAGACCCACCGCATCCGGATCTAGCTGGCTGGGCGCTACAGGTGGCCATTTCGGCGGGTGGGGATGCCGTGGGAACTCGCCGGACGGAGTGGAGCGAGTTAACCGACACCCACAACCGCCTCAGCTCTCGTTGCCAGTCCGTTGTCTGGTTTCTGACGCTACGGCCGGGCGCCGTGCAGTTCTAGAATCCTGACGTCTAGGTGTTTATTGACACCAACGACGATAGCGTCGACCGCCACGCTCCGCTTTAACCGATCTTGGTCAAGAGTTGCTCGATTACGTCATTTACGTGACGTTGACGTAGTAATCGAGCCTCGCGCTGTTCGTACCCTTCGCCCTCTCCCAGCTCGAACTTAGCCACCGAAACTGGGCCGTCCTTGCGATAACCCTCGGTCTTGTCGTCAGAAGCGAAGCGATTGCGCAGGACCTCCAGCGATTTTCGGACCACCGTGCCGTGTCTGCAGTCGCATGCTTGGCGAAAGGTTGCGGCGATAACGTCTAGACTCTCAGGCACGTTCTCAATGCAATAGATCAAATCATGCGCGTCCTTTCGTTCGAAGCGTTGATCGAAAGCGAATGCCTTGAGGCAAGTAAAACTCACCAAGTCGGCGTGATTCACTTGTTCAGTGGCGATGCCGTTGCCATCAAGGAGTTCGGCCTGAACTACCGTCACTTGGTGCAAATCAAAAACAATGGAGGAGTGCGGGATGTGGAGCGCCGAGATTGTCCCGCTAGTGGGTAGGGGTTGAACCTTGCCGCCAGCGATATTAGGCGCATCGGCTAGCAGTTCGAGTGCTATTAATGCACCTTGTTCCGTGCGTGTATGCCAGCGCCAAGAAAGTTTCTGACCCTTGTCGTTCTTGGCCCGTTTAAACCTCATCCTTCGGAGGTTGTCCTCTAGCGTATGGTATGCCTCGGTGTCAGCCAAAATTTGTAGGTCGACCAAAATATCTACATTGAGCGTGCCGGCATGTGCGGGTGTGCCGGACGGGAGAACCGGCACCAGATATTTCGGCGTGAGTCCACCGACTAGGTAAACGGACTCTTTCCATGGACCTAGTCCTCGGAGCAGAGTCACCAATACGCGCTCGCAATCCACAGTATTTTGGTCAGTGTATCCATCGAGAGTCGCAGGTTTCGCCATCAAAAACCGATCCTTTCCCGACGTAGGTGCTCAGCCATTTCCTTGGACCGACCTTCGCTGCGCACCAGATCGAGATAGACTTGAATTGGGCTTGCCAGCCAGACTCCATTCACTCGCTCGCGAAACAACAGCTCGCCGGGCCCCTCGGTTTTGATAACTACGAGGTTGCTCCCTTCGTTGACGACACGTGCACCCAGTTCGCCCATGGCTTGATCTGTAGCCAGGCTAGTCAGCAAACGACAACGCACCTGGGAGAATCTCGACAGAAACGGTGCATAATGCTGTCCTGCTGCTTCGTGGGTGATTGCATATTCGACGGCATGCGCTGCAAGGATTCGGGCGATTTTCTCGATCAACTCCTCCACCTGCATTGATGGAACATAGTAGCGGTACATCACTTGAGGTCGCATCACATCAAGCTGCTTAACCCACGCATCCAACAAGGCCGCAGGCTCCCGAAGATAACGCTCCTTTCTCGGACCCTTACCACGCGACACCAACCAATCGAAACGTTCCAGTTCGGTCAGTACCTGCGAAGCGGTCGCTGGCGATACCTTAGCTTGTTCGGCGAGCATGGTGACTCCGAACCAGTCTTCACGTCGCATGAGCAAAGTGTGCAACACCTGCGCACGAAGTCCCGAATATAGGGATCGCATGATTTTTGACATGGGCTTGGGTGGCGGTTTATCGACATAGAGATAAACACCATAGGCACACAGGAACAGACTCCCACCACTGTCAAAATAGCTCACCCGCTCATCCCTCAGTAACTCTTTTCCCCCGGGGGAGATCGACTCAGCGATTAGAAGTGGAACTGCTTCGTGCGATTTCGGTTCACCGAACCATGGACGGTTGAATTCTTTGAGTTGCCACAGGGCTTGGTGGACATCCCGAGGATAAAGGACTTTTTTCACTTCGATCAGCAAGGTGATGGATTTACCTGCCACCCTAAGGTCGACCCAGACGTCAAATTTCCGGTCCAGTCCGGTGCTGCGCGCCAAGACCGGCTTAAATTCCGCCTCGGCGTACACTTCCGGTAAAGACCGAACGGATTCCAGAAACATTTCAACTAACTCGCGCTCTGTAACTTTGGTGTCTAGCATCAAATTTCGCTTTTTTACTGTGTAGTGAAAATCATAAGAAATACAATTATTTTGTAATAATGGTATATTTACTGCTCAGTGAATTATAACATATATTCCGGAACGGCGTCTAAACCACGAAATCCAGCTTTCGTTAATTGCATCCTCTTCACCTTCTCAATCCTACTGATAAGCTCCGAGACAAGGAAAGTAAAATTCTTCCTGCAAAGTACCAACCGACAACCTCCTCACTGTCGATCATCGACTGATGTCTTTTCGACCAGCCCTTGGCGTCGGTTTCGGCTTCCGCAATCTCGACTCTAGAGCCGCACTACGGGTCCGTGTTAGAGCAAGCAGTATTCGTATTACATGGCACCGCTGGCCTTACTCCATCATGTCAGATTACGCAGTAAATTCATTCGGTCTGAGAAGACGCAAAAGTCAACTACAAAGCCAGTGCTGATGGTCACCACGACCGATTCATCCATCAGTGCTGCGAACCGGCACAGTCAGGAATGAACGTCGACAACTGACCTTATGCTTTACACCGATGAGCCGCGGGCTGAGGCGGTTTAACTCCTTTCTGAACGGCTCGCTAGTATTGGGAGGCTAATGATGAAATGATTCGCCTCCATCTCATACGGGTAGGTCAAAACTGAATTACAGGGAAGTTACACACTTCATTAAGCCCTAAGAGAGACGGAACGAATCGTAGATGTTTTGTAATTGAAACTTAATGGATTGCGCCAAACACGCGATAAGAGTACATTAAACGCTTCGAATTAAATGGATAGAAGCAAATCTTGCTCAATTCAAATATTTGCTGGAACAGCACAATGCTCTATCTGCTCGAACTTTCCACGAAGTTCTTAGTTTTGTCGAATTCGAGACTTTCAATCCGAAAATCGGTAAATCGCAGTTCGATATTCACTCCTGCAATTACCGTAATACCGTCTAAGACAAATAATACTGACTATGATTCGACAATTTTACGTGGTGGGGTGGCGGGAATCGAACCCATAGGACATCCTCTTGATCTATCAGAAATTTTCTGGTTGCAATAATAGCAAAGTATTACATATCTGTATTACTAAAAACAGAAGACATGGCTGCGAGCATTTCTCTTCTAAACTGGCGTCTTTTCAAAAATTAAATGAATTACAAACGCCTTGACTAATTTATGGGGAATATCAGACCATGGTCACTGCTTGTTGGCAGTTGCTGCCGATAGGCAAAGCTCCAACACAGCTTTCATTGCGGGTGGCTGATACTCGTCCCGAGCCATTTCATTAAGGATCGCGTTACGCAAGGTCTCGTAGTTACCGCTGGGTGTAGCGCTTTGGGCGATTTTTTTCAACACATCTCGGCCTGGCAGGGTATCAGGTGTAGTTTCCTGTTTCTGCAACTTGGCGGTTTCGCTCCTTAGCCTGCTTAGTTGTCGCTCTAGTTTATCTTCCACCATCACTTTCTCAAACTCTGAGTTGATTGCTTTCTTACAATTCTGTAGTTGCTCCCGTAGTTCCGATGCAGTTAATTTTTGATCAGCCCCTCCCGGATTGAGTTGCAGATGGCTGTTGAGACTACTCTTCAGCTTGCGAACTAGAGTACGTCGACCTATCTCTGATGCTGCTTGGTTCTTACTGTCGCGCACTAGTTGCTGTACATATTGAAGAGATGTAGTGCCTGGGGAGTTCGCCATAATGGAATCTATCGCGAGACCAATGTACTTCGGTTCAAGCAGGTAGTTTTCGATGTGGTACGCAGGCCATTGATATTGCCCTTTACTCTCATTTCTGTTCCTGTCTCCATCGGAGTCTGTTATGCTGAGAACCGTCTTGGTTTGTCCGGACATTTTTACGGAGTCACGTAGAGAGGTTTGCCGCTGTTGGACTTGTGCTTTCCCTCCTGCCTCAAGAACGTTTACTCCTTTGAGCATTTCCGAAAACAATCGACGAAGAATAAGTATGTCGAACTGTTGCTGGCCTTCGACAATTAATACTGGTTGGTCCGGCCGATAGTTCGCTATATCCCCAATTAGTTCGATACATACGCGGTCAAACTCTGATCGTTGTGATATTCGAGTGATCTGACTACTGCCTGGAACCTCTCCACCTACAGCCATATGGAATAGTTCCATATCCGAATCATAAAACGCTGTACGAAGAAATACGTCGGAATGCGTAACAAGCCAGATCTGATTGTTTAGCGCCCTCCCAATGTGATTTTGATAGAGTCTCGGCAACCCCCGAATCATCGCTGGATTAAGATGAAGCTCTGGCTCATCGACAATGATGACACTATTGCGCGCTGCCCTTGCTCGAGTACGAAGATATCCGAAAACTACTTCTTTCTCTCCAGAAGAAAGTTCATTGAGATCGTGGCTTGTTCCGGCAGTGAAAACAGGAAATTGTAACTCTCCTGTAGGGGTAGGTGTTGGTCCCTCGAAACGCTTTCCCGGGATGAACTCATTGAATATGCTGCGAAGCGTAGATGTAAGTTCGGCCTCGACACCCTGTCGACCTCCCGCTTTCTCCGCAATAAGGTTCCTTATGCTTTCAGTTGCTAGTGCGGATTTTACATTACTGTATTTCTTAGCGAGATTATACATTGCGGAATTTTTCCACTGGTCATCCTTTTGAGCGAAGCGAATGTTGACATTGCTAACTTGCTCGTAGGTGTAGCTCCTGTCTGCTGCATGGAAATCAATGACACCGAGGTGATCGGGTTCGAAAGTGCTAAAAATGTAGGTTAGGGCTCGATTCGGGACAATGCTAAGCGTGCCGTTACGACTAATTGTGACTTCGCCTTGGATTTCTTCGCCAGCGAGTTCTCTGCGAATATCTGCTTGCATGTTAAGTGTATGTTCTTTGATTTTACTTTCGTAACGAACGAGTTCCGGAGCACTTCGCCAGTTCCACAGGCCTTCTGTGTAGTGTGGTCGCAAACCGGGAAACATTTCAAGCAAGGCTAGACGTTCAGTTAGCCGTTGTGAGTCTTCAAGAATGAACTCCTTTTCCGTGTTTTCAAGTTTGATAGCGGCCACTATCCGACCATCTCTATTCTTTTGGCGGAGAACAGTGTTTTCCAATCTAGAAATGAGGCTGAAACCTAGCCTCTTCAAAAAAAATAAAAAATCCGTAAGAAACAACGTAGAGCAGGCCATGGCTCACTCTTGTTTGAACAAAAAGATTCTAGAGCTGTGCCTTTTTTCTATATTTTTACTTCGATTTTTCCTTTAAGCTTGAGTCCGTTGAAGTTCGTCGATTGAATAAAATAATTTCTTTCGCGCTTCACGTAAACGATCAGCCGCTTCATTATCGCTGTACCGAGTTGCGAATGCATCGAGTTTTGCAAACGTCACACCCGCCTTCAAATATTGCTCCGCATCCGGCAACGATTTGAGCTTCTCATACGGCGTGTGTACGTCTTCATATCGATAACGCCGCTGCTGCCGGCCCCGCTCATCGGTCTGCACTTGTGCAAACAGACACGGGCGGTGATAATTCACATACCGGTTCAGATGCCGTTGATGGAACTCGTTCAGTTCCTGCGCACACTGCCGTGGAATATGTGCGTGTCCGAGCAGTTTCCTCAATACATGAGCATTCTTGCATTCGACCAGCGCATTGTCGTTGCTATGTCGAGTTCGGGATTTGGTAAATTCAATGCGCAGTTTCTCCAGCAGTTCAGCTACCCGATAGTTCACATACTCGGAACCGTTGTCGCTGTGAAAACCCAGCACCTCAAACGGCAATGTGTCAAACACCTGCTGCAGCGCCGGGATCAAATACAACTCCGAGATCCGTTCCGCCGAAACCACCGCTTCAAACTGCGTGACCTGGTCTACTGCATTGATATGATAGACACCTTTGTATCCATCCCAGTCACCCTGATGCACCGTGTCGACGCGCAAATAGCCCGGATGACCCTTGGGCTGAGGCTTGCGACGCTCACCAATGCGCACCTTGTGAGCACGGGTCTTGAGGTGTGCTGTGCGCCGGCTTTTGTAACCTTTCGATTTACGCAAATTATAAATATGTGAGACTGAGATGCCGGCTAGGCGACGATACCGCTGGTCTCCATGTACACGCCAGGCTCGCTCAAATAGTTTCTTCACCGCTAATCCGTTCGCAGTGCCATGCAGACGGTCCACTTCCACCAGCAACGCCACGTCCTCATCGGTATAACGGCGCTGAAATCCTCGAACCGTGCGTTGTCGTCGCCGCAACCGTCCACAATGAACATACTGCCCGATCAGTCGGCTGACCTGCTGGCGTGAATATCCGCTTATCTTGATCAGGTAACGGATCACAATACCTTTGTCGGCTTTCGACAATTGCCGATAGCCAAACCTGATCAGAGTCCGTTGCATCCATTGATAGCGTTCATCCTTATTGGTGACCACTGTAAACGCCACGGCTTGGGTGCCTTCTAGAAAGTCGCGAAGCTGATCAATGCTCCGCAAGTCGTCCAGTTTCATGATTGTTTTCATCCTCCTTATGATGAACCCAATCAACTGCCTTTTCCAGACTCTGCCAGTGGCTAATTCGGCATCTACAAACTCATTTCACATTGGAAACTCGACACACCCTTCAGCCTCATTTCATATTGGACAACACTAGAACTTGGATAGCACTAGCACGATCATCTATACTTAGACTCTTCTCCTGCCACCACATTTGCTGTTCATTCGCGTAGTAGGAACCATATTGACTCTTAAACAATCGTACACAGTCCAGTAGACAGCTTTTTCCACAGCCGTTTGCGCCGGCAATAGCGACTACTTCACCAAGGTTGTCAAGTACGGCCAAGTTGATTCCTCGGATATTCTCTACAGTTAGCTTAGAGATCTTCATGGTGATCAAGCGGCCTGTTAATTTATGACTGTCTGTCAGAGGTATGGATCAAGGTTGGGGAAAAGGGATTAGCTCCAAAATTAATACTCTAAAAATCTTAGAGAAGAGCGATACCGCCGTTAACAATCACCATGACGAAAAAACTAACTATTTATCACCTTCCTCCTCTTGAGGGGAGTTATAGTGTTGTCCCAAATCCGAAATTAGAGAATGAATTCGCTTAACATCAGCAAGAATTTAGCGAATTTACTGAATTTTGCAGCTCCAATTATCGAAGACAGGAGCAACACGAAAGAATTAGTCTGGATTTGCAGGTGATTGCGAACCTGATGCATTGTCCCCTGGCATTTTCGCCACTGTGCAAAGGTGCGCAACCCTTCCGGAGTCGGAATTGATTCAAGCACGGTTCGAAAAAGCGCCGCCCGAGGCGCTCAGTTCATAACAGAAGCGGAAAGCCTCGAATATGATCCAGCGCTTCATCCATCACCTTCCGGTGGCAGGCGTTGACCTTCACTGTCCATTACCGGGCATGGCATACGATCAGTGCGGCGACATCATACAGACGCAAACGCACTGTAGGAGCACGGGCAGTTGACAACGAATCCGGCAATACTATCCGCATCAAGGCAAATAGGTTATAGGCCATTGAGCTTAACATCAGCCATGCTGCATTGGCATCAAAGTCCCCACAGGACAACCTGGCTGCGGCGAATTCACTGCGAAGCTCCTTTATTCTGTTTTCGCTCGCTTCGCCACGCTGGTTAAAAAAATTCACCACCTCGGGGTCTGACAAATCATCCAGGTTGGTTGCAATCGCACGATACTTGTAATGTCCCCGTACCCCGGTTTCATCATCGTTGTTGATCAAAGTGTCGCATGGCCACCGATGTCTCCACTTCACGAGACAGTTCAAAAGCTCTTCACGAAACTGATTAATGATTTCCACATGTTTCAAACGCTAGTTATTACCTATGTTTTTCTCTTGCCAAATTCCTACGTCACTTCTTTGAGCTGTCAACATCTACCAATCTGAAAACTTGGTACCTTACTTATCACGGCTAACTGCTAAGCAGTTCTTTCCACTGGGTTCAAGTAGGTTGCAACTACGGTCGTTTTTAACTAAAGACCTTCAAAACAGTACGACATCTCTTGAAAAAATTCTTATAAATACTCTTAAACATTCCTATTCGGATGGTTACGACAATATCCTCAATTTCTAATTTTGACCAAGCACTTTTCCGAAGTATGACGAACATTTCACTAACTTCTTCATTGGACGTCGAGTCTTCAGTGGAATTATTGATTCTCCACTGGAATAGCTCTTCGCGTCAGACTCTTGGTCAGATTACACTTGAGGCAGTGAATCAAAATTTCGGCAGTCCATAGCAAATCGCCTGCGGGTCGTTAGACACTATTGTAATTTTAGAAAAAACGCTCTATACAATACGTATGAAGGACGGTTCGACTACGTTGCGCAGACTTCGTTAAATGCTGCGACAAATTTTGCACCATTAACTGAATTAGGGAATTCGAACAATGGTGCAGATTCTTACCTATGGTGGACGTGGTCGCAATGTATTCGAACCATGTCCGTACTACATTTTGAAGTAACGATATTGGATACTTCGACTCGGCTACTCTACCAAGAAATCTCGGCAAAATCAATACAACTACATGAACTTGGGTTAAGTTTAAGAATAATTGCTAAAAAACTCAATGTTGACGAAAAGACCGTGTCGAAAGCAATTCGGTGGAACAGAAACAATAGTCGTCAAGGTTATCATTGACGCGAACCACTACTAAATTCAGGTACAAATATCTTGTCATACAAATTTTATTCATTCCAATACCCGCTTCACAGGAGTATTTCGCGTTGTTCGTTGTCTTGTTTATCTATCAGATGATTATTCGCTATGATGAGGACGCTTGAACGCATTATCGACCACAAACCTTTCCATCAAAGGCTTCGCTCTAACCCGGTTCAGGACATCCCAATACATCGCCTGTGCAAACGGGTCTGTAACTGAATCTGGAATATGATACCCGTAGTCCCCAGTGAATCTTTCTCCCGGATGCCAGGACCGCTGATATTCAAGCTGGAGATATTCAAACATACGCCATCGTATGTCATTTAGGAATTCCACTATCTGGTTAGAATGAAATATGAACACATCATCAAAGAACCTGTCGAAAAATGGCTCTGTCGCCAAGTTAGCATCTTGTATTGATACATTGTGCCCAGTTGCTGTTAACAGACCGTGCAATTCGCTCACGACCCGACTGAGTCGTGGTAGACTATGTTTGGAAATGTTCCCACACATCTTTAAGTATCTATAGCGTTCTAGCTCTATGTCAGCATCAACATTAATTTCGCTGAGATTCACCCCTCTTGACATCATGCTCGTTTCAAGCCAACTAGCGAACTCCTCGACTTTGTCTCTCAATTCCGTAGCGTCTTTCCCAAGCTGCGGATGCAGACAAACCTGTCTAAGGTAAAAAATGAAAGTCCGGTTGGCCCCGTGCGCGTTGTTCGGCAGTCTCCCTAGATCTTGGAGGATCTTATTGGACTTCGATTGTTGAATTGGTGACAGAAAATCTGTCAGTAAGATGATGAACAGTTCCGCGTGCGTTCTTGACTGAAACATAAATGTCGTCGGCCCGACCAAATCATTTTTGTCGAACATCGCCCAGTTCACCATGTCATCAATCATCGCCCATGCGGAATTGAGGATTACAGACTCTCGTTCGGTTTGATTCATCTATATCTTCCGCAAAAAGAAGGGTGAATAGAGCTGCGTAAATTTTTGCATAAACGTACCTGCTTGTCTTTGGTATGCGCTGTAATCCTTGAACCTTCTCTGACCCGGTTAGACTTCCGTCAATAATATGCCTTTGCGCCTTTGCATATTGCTTTCGAATCAAAGTCCATTACTCCGCAGACATAACTCCGCTTCCTAAGCACTACAGACCTAAACTCCACCTTGAATATCCAGTCTAGTCCTCACCAATAGCCAGTTTGCTGCATACCCTCCCGGTGGAAACACTTCGGTAATCGTATCGCTTCCTAAGTTACCGGTTTTCTCTATATAACCGAAAGGATCGACTTCCGCATTGCCATTTCCGAGGCCTACCCAAAGTTCACCCGCTTTCCGGCCGTTTCCCATAGGATACGATCACCATGCTACTTGTTACAAACTGGTTGAAGTTCGTTGCGCGCGACAGCACCTGCTATGACAGTTGTCAATGCTGCACAAGAAACAATGACGAGGTCCGCACCAATAGCAGTTGATATCGATGCACCATCGCCTTGTGCATGGCGGTCGCCAAGTTGGTGAGCGGCTCTATAGGAATTATGTGCGAGGCCGCGTAAAGCTCCGAAGATCTTTCTTGTATCTTCACCACTTACGCGGGCCAATGCCTTGATGTTCGTTTGGTCACAAAGTGCATCAAGGTATTCGGGCAACTGTTTCCGTGCGGGCAGGGGTAAACTAAGTCGCTCAAGTGCAATTCTGCAAGCTGATTCACAAGCGCTAGTGCAAGCGGTTATGGCTCCTGGCGGATCGGTGGACAGACGAAGTAGGCCTTTCATCAGAAGATCGGTCGCTTCATTCATCGCAGAGTCTTCTGCACGCTCGGCGGCAACTTCCAGTAGTCTAACGGTGGTAGTATAGCGAGTAACTTGTGAGATACTTAATCCGCTTCGCGCCAGCCCCTTTTCCAAGGCTTCGAGTTGTTCGGGCAAGATCTGGGTATCGTGATCGGAAATTAACACATGAATCATTCGAAGCAATGTCCTGTCCGCCTCGGATTTCTCAAAATCGATGTAAACCGTGTCGACAATTTCATTCATTAATTCTGCCTTAGTCTTGTAGCCTGGGCTACTCATACTACTGGATATTTTGATCGGCATGACTCGTTCAGACTTCGCACCTGCTGAAAGTGCTAAGTTCTTCAAATCACTACGCGAGGTTCGAGCGTCAATAAATGTCCGGATAGCAGCAATAGTTGATGGATCAAGGTCAACATCCATAAACGAAACTCCTGGCTGATGATAATTGGCGTTGATAGTTCACGATGATTGTTCCCTGATTAGGTTCACTTTGTAGATAGTGTAACTCCATATCTATACAAAAAATTATTTGTCAAATCAGTTCAACCCTATCAGCTTGGTTTAAGCGAGAGTTCAATTGCTATGAAACTAAAAGTCGATGAATAGACCAACTCCATAGCGATTCAGAGGAACGCAAAAGAAAACCTTCAAGGCAGTCATTAATTTGAACCACTATAAGGTCTAGGTACGGAAAAATACAGATAAAGAAGTTCGAGCAGTAGTGAATTCAGGTTGAATTTGGTTACCAGTTGAGCAATTGCCGGCACTATACAGATTTGAGTCTTATTGCGCGTGCTGTCTATTATCCCAACACTCGTAGATCTTCTCCCCACGTTGCTAGTGGCACTGAAAGTGACTCAATGATATGTGCTTCAAGATGATCTTGGCTCTCCATCTCGATCACTGTTTCACTATCAAGTTCCCGATATACCCAAAACTCCGGATTTATGTCAAAGAACTTTCGATTTTGAAAAATTTGGTTGATTTCCAATGAATTCTGGCACCGAATTAAACCATTTTTACTCCACAGTTCCAGTATTTCTTCCATTTCACTAGAATTTCTTCGTCCGTAACGTCTTTCCTGACCAAAGAAGTATTCCAAATACTTCTCGGAATTCCAGTCGGTTGTAACCCAGTACAGTTTTGTTCCTCGAAACGAAAAATTGAGATTTGGCGCAACGATCCATTCGCTTTCATCCAAATTCAAAAATTCAGGTCTATTCAATACTTCGCTGAATCTGTCTGCTTGAGAAGAGGTGCTTGCTGGCCACAAATTGATACAAAGTTTCCAAGTGTTATTGTTGGTATTGGTGATAATTGCAAATTCAATTATCGCGGCAATACCATTGGGGCACACTAAGCAATACTTGGATTGGTTGTGCACGCTCAACCCTGATTTAGATGCCAATGTGTCGACCAAACGCACTGTTCGTCTACTAAGGGCACTTTTTCTATCCCCGCAAAGAACATAGGTTCGATAAGGCGTCAAATTTGGATGGAATTCTTCAGTAAACGATAGAAAGTCACGAGCAATATTGCGGTTGGCAAATGATGCAATTTCTGAATATAAATACTTAAGAATAGCTTCCAAGACATCTGGCCACACCAAACATATTGCGAAATTGTGTAACGATACATTTTCCCTGCAGTTGCCAGATAGGGCATTTCGACTCGGGGATAACTGTTCCTCCCAAACATCTTCGTGATCAAGTTTATTTTCAACGATCAAAGTTAACCCGTTAGAATACTCAATGACTCCATCGTATATTGCACCGCGTTCTATCCAATTGACTTCTATCTTATCTTGAATTTTCTCATCTGTAAGAAGCACAGAAACAAGTTGTTGAGTTGATTCACCGATCCTACTTGTCTGCGTTGAAATATGTGCGGGTTCCCAAGTGTTGTAGATCGCTGGCAACTTGGGGAGCTGTGTCGTCACCGAATCGTAGATGTACTTTTGCAGAATCATGTCGTACTTAAGCATGGTCAGAAATGACCAAGTTAAACGATTTTCGTATTTAGTTGAACTAAAAGGATTAAATAAATCCATTTTTTCATTTACTTGATAATTTCAGCAGGATGTGCGGATTCAGACTTTTGTGAACTTACAACATTCAGACACGCGGGAGGACACGAACTCTCGCTAACGAAATATGTCATGTTCAGCAAGCATATTCATCTACATGAAATTTCTAAAGTCATAGACCGTATCAATGATGTTTGGATTCTGCTGCACGATGTCTGCAAAATACTTCGAATATACCAGAGTAGCGGGCAACTTCTTATAGAGTGTATTGTTGTTCCAATCCATTTTTGTAAGCCCTAATACAGCTGCACAAGTTTCGTGCCAGCCACCAACACCTGTGAATCTACGAAGCAGAATCGGAGAAGGTGTCGGCTTGAGTGAACCCTCCTTGTAAACATTGTAGTTCGGATTATCAACATGTACCCCCATCACGCTTCCCTGCGTCCATAGAAAGGCTTCATCGCGATCGATGGGAATGTAGGTACCTCGCTCAACAGGATAGTTATGAGGTCTAGGCTTTGGTCGTTCCTCGTACCGTATTCCTTTCCACAGAACGTTCTTAACAATCTGCACCAACTCCACCTCTGTACCATCTCGAAAACTATCGAGAGCCCCCAAAATTTCTTCCTCCTTGAAAGGAGTGTTCTTGTGAACAGTAATTTTCTTTGGTGTCCGTCCAAAATGCCGATTCTGATAGATTTGAAGACTGCGTGAAAGAACAGATTGCATCTCGTAGTACGAAAGATACGGGTTGCTTTTACCATCCTGGGTGAACTCGCGCGCGTCATAGGCGACAAAATGGAACCCAGTACCATCTGGATCAAATATCTGACTGCAGCAGGTACTGTAAAGGTTGCCACCTGCGGCGTCTTTGATCGCATAACTGATACCGATGAACGCCTCATCCTGACTAAGACCAGTCAGCTTCCACGGTACGCCGCCTGCCTTAGCGTAAATCGCAACGCTCAACCCCCACATTACATTTGCTCGGCAACTACGATCGAAGCTATTCTCTCTGAGGATCTGGACCGGTATGTTTGATTGTGCACAGTAGGCCTTCAGAACATCGTGAAAATTGAAGTTTTCTCCCTCGAAACAAGAAGCCCACTTTGGTGGCAAGTAGACGAGAGCAACATCGAAACTTCCCCGCACCGCTCTCAACTGTGAAATGCATTGAAACACCTCAAGTGCAAGGTCTTGTTTCGCACCGACTTGCGCGTGAGAGTCAAAACTATCCGGCATGACAATTTGCACGCTCTCGTCCAGCGGCGCGACCGGTGTGCGTAATGCCTGTGTTAAACCCGGATAATTTGGGTAATAGTTGGTTGCTTCCTTGGGCGACACCGCCTTCTCCAGCTCATCCACTAGACCAACAAGTTTTTCGAAATCGCGTTTCAATGCGACTAGCGCAAATCGCAACTTAGTTGGTGCACCTAACTGCCTTCCGTAGGGACCGTACTTGAGTAGGCCAAGTAATGGATGCTTGTGCTTGCCGCCTTTTGCGAACAGTAAAATCGGCTCTGCAAGCTTGGTATAGCCCGAAAGTTGTAGTCCTCTACCGCTCATAAACCACGTGCACCCGTACTTCTGCTTCCTATGCGAAAGACAGGATTTCCGGCACTCTCAGGGCCACCTGACAATGTCAGATCTAGTTCAACTGGAGATGTACCAGTAGCGAAGATGATCTGTACCCACGCGCTCAAAAGCTCGTCGTACTTACGGTTAAACCGATCCCGACGACGGCGATTTAGAAATTCCGCCGCGTCTCGCCGGCTTCTAGGCGGCCAAATCCATACGTCCGGATCGATCACGAACCAGACTGCGCCATTCCTCATGTCGACCGAGGTGCGTACCGCCTCCGCCCAGCAGACCTGTTCTGCACGCGGAAATTCATCGGTGATAGTCGAAAACAGTCTCGGAACGATGCCATCTGTTTTTCCTACAACTCGAGACAGTGGTTCAAGCGCTCCGACATTTTTGGCATGAGGATCCACTATAAGGTATACAGTAGAACGCGACATCCGGGATAAAACTGGCCGATCTCTAGCAATCGCAGCGCAAATCGCTTCCTCTAGGAAGCCCTTTATATGCAGATTCTTCGTTGCTGAGAAATCCGACGGAATGTTTGTCTCTGCTATGGACAGAAGGTCATTTCCGAATTGCTCTTTGATCACTTCCCTGTCTCCCCAACACCAAACCTCATCTGCTTTGGTTAGAATCAGCCGCCCGTTGGACTCGTGGCGTGCCTTCCGCAAATCGGTCCACTCCTTTGAATTCCTGAACGAAAGGGACAAACAACGTCGCGGTAACTTGCGGATCGGTAATGCGTTGAAGCGTAGCAGTGGTCCGCCTCGACCGATCGCGGGCAATGGGATGTTCACTGAAGTAGCACCGGTTTTTTGCACTTTCGCATTGAGATCTACAGGCTTGTGATCGAGATTCCTCCATAGCCGCAGCATCAGTGCATCAAAAGTCTCAATCTCGATGTAATTTGCATTGATGCCTTTCTTTCTCGCCTCTTGTAAAAGCCGCTCAATAGCAGGAGGAACTACTCCGCCCTTAAGACCAGTCCAGAACAAGCCGTGTGGAAACGCATTGTCACCTTCCAGCACGTTGTGTAATAGCTTCATAATACTGGCGTCCCGCCCGCTGTATCCTGCGACAACAAAACCGAATCGGTTTCCAGCGTTCAGTAGACACGCCCCAAGCTTCTCGTTTTGTTGCACGAGGTCCGCGGGTAGATTCTTGATGTTGTCATAGCGAAAATCGCCGTGGAGTTTACAGTAGATCGGGAATTCTTCATTATTCAGCGCCTCATTTGCTGCGTGAGAGCCTTCAAGATGGAAAGCAGCGATCGACTTCGCTCCTACATATGCAACGGACTTCTCGACCACACTATCAAAATTGGTTGTAAACACAACCCTAGATAGACCAGATGCAATAAACGCTCCTAACACCCGATTGCCGACCGAGAGAGAAACCTTCTCCTCCGAGAGTATGGAACTGAAGTAACGTCGCTGACGTTCCTTGCCCGTACCGAAAATCTTCTCGAAATAGGTTGCATACTCGTCATCCGCCCACTGCTCTGGTAAGCCTCTCGCGTCCATGAAACTTTGTATACGGGCCTGAACAGCTTCATTCTGTATATCTTGCTGTTCGATATTCTGATTTTCCTCGCGGCAATAGTACTGACGCTTCAGATCCCAAATTATGTCGGTAGCCGTCGGCAACCCAGCTGATCGCGACGTCCCTGCGCCAAGAAACCAAGCAAAGTTCTGCGGCCGTGCACAGAAATAACTGGTGAATTTTTTCTGATCGATCTGCTTAGCCATTCACGCACTGATCCCAAGTTGAAGGCATCGGCTTTCTCGGTGGACGAGCCCATCTGACTTCAACACCCATGTCAACTAAACTGCCCCATGCAGTAAGAACTGATTTGGAAAACCTGTGCCATCTACAACCGTACTTGTACGGCATACTCCCAAATTGCAAATTTGAATTTTAGAATTAATGATTAAAACGGGTTGCGGTCTTATATCCGATTTCGTCACCTTACTGTCAATCACAAAACTCACCCTAACTTGATGGAATCAATGCCAGCCGACTTTAGCAAATTATATAGCGGTGCAACTTTGTTTCTTGATGAGCCTTGTTCACAGTTCGTGAAATATACCCTCTGCTTAGCACGCGAGAAAGCAACGAAAAACCCTGCGGTACCCTCAACTGGATCATTTGTGAAACTCCACCATGCGTTATCATCAAGCCCAACTAATATAACAGTATGGAACTAAAGTCCCTTACTCTTGTGAATCGTCATCAACGGAACAGCGTGTTGACCTTCGTATGAGTTCAACGTTTGGTTCCAATTCTCTGAATTAACCGCACTGTCTCTTAGATGTATCGCCGACGCTTCAGTCACTTTATCAAGCCAATCGCCTTGGCGATATGCAGGATTTGCGGCGATCAAGCCGTCTCGACCGACGAAATCCTGTACAAGTTTCACGACTTCTTTTGCTTCCTCCAGATCACTGGGAGGATTAGTATAGTTAGACAAGAAATACTGAACAAATTGGTTAATTTCGCTTACCATCCGCCTATAACCAACTTCATCATTCAGATCTGACCGCCGAAGTACTGCGAGCATCTGAACGCAATCACACCAATTCCTACCAGCCCTCGTAGTGCTCACGACACGAAGCAAAAGAATCAGGATTACTGATGCTTCCTCAGTGATTAGTTCCTGCAGTGTTACGGAACCCAAGGATGCTGCTTCGTTTCGAATTTCCAATTCTCGAAAAAAAAAGCAGGCTTCAGTCGCTTCTCAAATTCTGAAGCCTTCTGTCGAACCAGAAGAGCAAAATCTCTCGGATTTAACCCATCATATTCTATCTCTCTCGCGACGAACTCTGCAATCATTTCTGTCTCAATTTGTTCATTTGAACAAAACCATACCGAGCAAACCTCGCCATCAATAGTCCCCGTCCCCTGCGACTCAATCGATACGATCACCCTTCTCGAAAACACGCCCTCCGAAAAAGATACGGATGGCGGTTCGACTACACTGCGTTGGTGGACTTGGACGGTAAGAATCCGCACCGTCGCTAAAGTTCCCATCCAAGTAAATTTACTTGACTCATTTCGAGAACCAATTTGTCAAAATTGCAAAAAAATCTTTGCAATTTCATGAACTTGGTTTCAGCTACTGCAAAATAGCCAAACTCCTTGACGTTGACGAAAAAACCGTTGCGAAGGCTATCAATTGGATCGCTGAATGATCTGTCACCAGACAATCAACGACGTGGGCTGATCGTTGACCACCGGAGCTTGGGTCTGCTGGTTCACTACCGGATTCAAGTTTAGTTTAGCGTTCCGTCGCACCTGCCTTGGTACCGTCGCAATCCCCGGAATCAAAACAGGCTAATTCTCGTAATTCGAAGTTCAAATGAATTCAGGGCTTCGATGATCAGTTACTCAAACCTTGGCACACTAACCCAGCAAATCAATGGAATCTTCAAAAATTAAGAAAAGCGGGAGTCGTCTATCCTGTCAACTATTCTGCGCCATGTCTGGTAAAAACTGTTCCTCGCCCTGTTCCACCATCGGGTCGAGACAACTTTTGTGCTATCCTTACCTCTATCCGACGACACAATTGTGCCTCCTCCAACTTTGCCGGTATCTCCTCCGGTATCGTTTCCTGAGTACAGAGTGTTTTGCCGTGTTGGAAAATCGGGACTGTCCTCAATCTGCAGGGGTCTTAAATAGCGAGAGCGCTGAGTCTGAAAGGGCGTCCGCCTGCCTTTCGTCATAACTCGGTTCCGCATTATCTCTGCATCGGACCAACGTCGAGCTTGAAGAATACGCCCCTCTTCAATCCAGTAGTGCGAACGACATGGGAGTTGCCAGTTTCCGATGGATGGGTACATCGATACTGACTCACCATTCAGCGTTATCGCCCAATGATTCGGACTGAGCCGAAGTACGACCTTCTGCCCGCAACCGCAGCCACATTTGTGCGCGGTTGTCCAATAAGTGAAGCTCACATAGAGAATACCTTCCTCAATGTCTTCAGGGATCGTCTCAGTAATCTGAAGTTTGAGCTTCATTGCATCGGATCGTGCTTGGCGTCGTACAGTGCCCACATATTTGACGACATGTGCATGCGGCTACGACGATAACCATATGCGTCCCTGTAGAACCCGATACCTTGCTTCCATGCGATCACCGCAAGGGCAGCGTTAAGGCTGTTCATTTCCCCGGTCTGGATGTTCTGGGTGTATGGGTCGTCTTCAGCTTCGTTGGCACCGCCGGGTGCGAGCGTGGCGAGTTCTGAGCACTTTTCGGGGTTTTGCTCGGCCTGACAGCGGATAATCCTAGCACTGGCTGTGAGCGGTCCATTGTCACCTTGGAGATCAATGCCGCAGTCGATGAAGTTCAGGCCTATGCTGGCAAGACCGGTCAGGATTTCGCGTCTTGCCGGGCCTTTGTCGATCGCGACGAATACCATCGTTTTTCCGTTGAGGTACGTCAGGTTATCTTTGTCAATAGCAAACGGATGCCCCCGTATAGTGCGGTTCGTTCGTCTGGCATAGAGATTAGCTAGATACTCCGCCTTGTTCGTATTCTCTTCAACGATGCGCCTCTCGATAATTCCGGGCCAACGAAGCTGGGTGTGGGTGCTCACACAATCGGGGTCATAGATGTCGATTTGCTGCACGTTGGATTTCGAAACGAGATCGATGATATGGGATCCAGTGCCTCCTGCTCCGATGACAGCGACGTTCTCCTTGACGAGGAGCGCGTTGAGGTAGCCGACGCGCGCTCGGCTGAGTCCAGTCTCGTGGTCCACTAAGTGGTTGACGTCCTTCACCGCGATGACACCCGGACTCTCTGAGCGCCAGTTGGCGACGGCCTCTCTTGTAATCAGGCGGGCGTATGTTAGCATCTTCTGACCATAATTGGGGTATGGCTCAGGTCCGCGCCGCGACATGACGCAAATGCTTGTCTCCCCGTTCGACCAAGTGTTTCTGGATTGATCGATGATTAGCTGCTCCATCGGTCGACCATCCTGTCGGTGTGGTACTTCATCCCCAATCCACGCTGCAGTGTGGTCGTTCGGAGATGCGATGTCCCCGCCATTGCGGTTCAGATGACAGATGAGTGAACCGTGGCCGATGCCGCCACCGGAGAGCCGGTACGGGATGGGTCGGACGGTTAAGGTGTCGTCCTCGACACAGCAATCGAATCCCGCTTGCAGTACCTCCGCAAGCTGGGCCTCATGATTTGTCGGTGTAGGAGACATTAATCACCATCTCGCGAACCACCTCAAGTACTTTTCCAGGATGCAGTTCACGTGGTTCCCCTTTGTCGGCGTATTTGTAGTCGACCTCCCACTCGATCATGTCGTTCCGTACGACATCAGGGAAGGCGAGCTTCGTCAGTTCCTCGAAACTGATGTCCCGGGGAAGAGAAACTACCGTCCCGTTCAGAATTGCTTTGACTCCTTTGTCATCATCCATTGTCTCGCTCCTACTTAGAATTAACCAACATATGTCAGTTTGGATTGGCAAGTCCAGCGACTACCGCTCAATCCGAGTTGTCGTACGGTCCAGTCTGCCATCATTTTCCAGTGGCTGACCTCATACTCTGGTATCCGTGGCCCTATGGTGACATACAAACCAGAGAGAGTCTTCCCCACTCCGACTTTAACCTTGCGCGTGACATAAGCACGAAGTCGACCGCTTTCCGCCGAGAAATGGAGGATTGGAGGTACCTCGCCACTCTTATCGCCAGCATAAAAACCAATTCGAAGTTCATCTTCCGACTTATAGTCAGTACCCTTGTAACCCACTTCTAGGGCCATGCGCTTTTTGTGGAGTTCTTCTGCCTTATCCTTATTTTTTTCTTCGATGGCTTTGTTGATTTCAGTTTGAAGTTTGTCATACTGATTTTTCAGCTTATCAAGTTGAGCGGTGGTCTTGTACTTGACGTTCACAATTTCGAAACCATCGTCAGCGAGACCTTTCTTACTCCATATCGTAGTGATGGCGATGCCTTTGCCATCGGCACCGTAGGCGCGCCAGAGATCAAGCCGATCGAGGGCTTCGTTCTTAATTTCCCTCGAGCCGCAGTAGATAAACGCGGTGTCCGGGAACACTAAGCGATTGTGGCTCAATCCGTCCTCTCTTTGACTGCCAATACCACCACCCGCTTTCCGGGGGTCATGCAGGTACTCGGTTGGGTCATTCATTCCATACCGGCTGTATAGCCGTAGTGACAATTCCTTGGGACCGAATTCTTCGGAAGCACTTGGCTGCTTCAGCATCTCGTGTCTCCAGCCATCCAGAATTTGTGCTGCGGCTTCTTGAGATGTGAAATGCGTCATGGCAACTCGGTCATTCTCGTTCGATTTCATCTAGCCTATTGTACCTGCCATTCAACCCACTGACCTAGTTCAATTAATGTGAGACGATCAGGCGGGCAGTGTGGTTTGATTGAAACATTCATTATATTTAGGGATTACCTCCGGAAATTCAACTACAACTTTTTCCATCGTTTCATTTTTCTGACTTCCGTTGACAACTAGAAAGAAACATTAGGGTTAAAATTAGTGGGCAAAAATAAGGGTAGAGTTTCCGCCAAGATGGACGAATTCGAAAACGACTATAAGAATGCAATAGAAACAGGCCAGCGCAATCTTCGGGCAACAAAACTTCTAAGCAACTGGTGCTTTCATGCTGAGCTTGTTCGATCTCCGGGCAGGGGTATGATTGAAGCTATGACCGGTCTTCCAATCGGACACATGGGGGTACAGTGCAAGTTTTCTAAGAAAAACTCGATGATGTGTTGGCTTCTGGAAGATGGTGCGTACGACTTCTATCAGAATAACTGCAAGAATTGTAAAGAGCGAGTTCCTGTCGGACTCCCGAATATTACGGACTTTGTTACCTCACGGGAGAAAGCTGCCGAACAAAGAAAAAGAGTCCGCGAAGAGGAAGACAGGAAGAGAAAGCGAAAGCAAACAGATAGGAAGAAAGAACGAGCTGAGCTTCGCAGCGAACTCTCTTTAGAAGAAACGTTCGTTTTCGATTTGTTGGATGAGCTTGATCATGAGGATATTGCAACAGACGATCCTCGTCTGGAACAGCTTGCAAATCTTGCTCCTGAAATATTTACCAGAAAGGTGATCGATCATCTTTTGCCGGCAGTATTACACGAGTACTTACCGTACTCTATGCCCGCTGCAAAGGCATTGCTCGGGGCTCCTTTAGAACCAGAAGAAAAACTCTCGGTGGCAGTGCGCTTGATTAAGAGCTATGAGAAGTCGCCAGTGGCTATCGATGTTGTTCTATCGAGCGCGGAGAAGATTTCTAAGCATGACTTACCAAAGATCCTGAATCGCTTTGTATCGATGGCTTTAGGACCACCACCGGGAATGCATCTTGGAGACAGTGAGCCAATACAGCTCGATGCTATGCCTATTAATTCGCTCTTCCAGAGAAGGCAAGCTGACATTTGTGGTGAGGTCGACGTACTTATAAGTAACAATGAAAACCCCGAAAAGATTGGCGCTGCCGTTAAGATTATTCTCGCGACGGATAGTGACGATTTGCTTTCGAGACATACTGAGAGAATATTTGCCAAGCTGATGCGCAGACGAACTCTACTTCCCGGAGAGCATCGAGATAGTAGCGTGCTCTACTATCTTCGAGAAGCAGCCTCGAAGTGTCTAGAACGGTTTCCAGAGGACGCAGATAAGATTATCCAATCACTCCTCATGGGTGGTGACGAAACAGGAAGAAAAGAAGCCTTTAGTGCCTATAGGTCGGTATTGAAATATCGATTTGGAGAAAAAACACAGATAGGAACAGTTCAAAGAATAGCATTTAGAAGGTTGCTTTGGGCGGCTGTAGAAAGGCCAGATAGAGATATGGATGATGCAGGAGAATTCTTCAGGCATTCTTGGGACGAATTTTCAGAACTCGCAGTCGAACATTTTGACGACCTGATCGGTGCAGCTGCGACACTCAGCGAAAAACATGAGCAAGTAGACACAGATGGCACCTTGGAACTGGCTGACGATGTGCTATCTCAGATGGATAGGCACAACAAATTCGTAGCGATCGACAGCTTACAAAAATCACTTCTCGAGTGGGCTGCAATTGGTGCAAGAACCAAGGGGCATGTGGGGGTTGAAGAATTTCTCGATCTTTATCGGAAACTGCCCCAAGATCAAATCCGAATGCGTGGGAACATGATCGCCCGTGTTTCCAAATTGTTGATCGGGGTTGAAAGTTTGACACTCGTACTGTCTGATTGGTATAGCGCACTTATGGACGAGAGCACATTGGTGCGTGCTAGCGCTGTGACGGCATGGGAGGACGTACCATACGAACTAGTAAAGAATTTTCCTGATTTGTTCTTCGAAGCATATTCCGTGCTACTAACTGATCCATATGTCATCGTTCATCAATCTGCTGTTCATGCTCTTCGGCGTCGATCATTTCCTGAAGAAAAAAGGAGTCTTATAAAACAACAGCTTTTGAGCCTGATTTCTTACTACTCCCAAGATAGTAAGCAAGACGATTTTGTTGTTGACTGCATTGACGCCTTTGCATTTCTCTGTCTTTCGCATGAAGAAAGAAAAGGAAAGCCCGGGCAGTTGCTTTCAGGTATTTTATTCAGCCTAGACGGAAGTGCCCTTTACCATGCTGTTGATCGGCTGCACTTCGGACTCAAGGAAGTTCCCGGATTCGCCAAAGTGGCGCTGAAGTCAATTCAAGATGAATATACTCGTTCCATTTCTATCGACGACTGCATGTCCGCAATCTTGAGTGCCCCACACAGAGAAATAGTGAACTGTGTTGACGATATCAAAAAGGCATTTTCGGCACTCAAACCCAGGCCAGAGAGCTTTATAGAGGCTCTTCTATATGCTGCTGCTTTGACCAAGGCTGGAAAATTTGAAGATGCAAGTGCTCATTTTAGGGAACTAAAGGTAAGCATCCCTGTAGAAGATCGATATAAACAGTGGCGACTTGAAGTCGCTATGGTAGAAACGGCTGCGGAGATTGAACACAGGATAGAAAATGAAGAAGCACTTGATGAACTGATTAAAAAATGGATCAACCTTTCGTCTGACTTGGAGAAAGAGAATGAGGAACAAGCCAAACTTCGAAATTTTCCACCGAGCTTTTTCCTCGAGAGTTGAAGTTGCTACAGCACTTGATGGGGCGTTGGAATCTGCAGTGCAGGACTTCGAGCGACTAAAAAAAGCTTGCTTGGAATTTGAAACAACAGTCTCCGAAGTAGATCAAGGTGATGTCGAGGATCAGTATCGTGCTTATCACACCGCCATCGCTATATTTATTATCTTGGCTGAGTGGAAGCACGCAATACGTAACGCTGAAAAAGATGCTCAACGATTCTTGAGCTCAGCGAAGTTAAAAGCGTCAGAAGCCCGAAAATCTTCGACTTTCGCTACTGATGAACGGTTAAAAAAGTTTCTAGATCAAGTGGAAGATATCAAGAGCATGGACGAATTGGACGCCATTCAGGATCATTTGAAACAATGGACTATCCCACTTCTTTTATTTGCCAATCTTCCGACTAGAGGTTTCGGAGAGGGTTTAATTCTTGCCTCGAATGGAAATTCGGAAGAAACTGAAAAACTCGAAACAACCGTAGCATTCTTGAAATTTGACATCGATGGAGAGCCTGCTAGTCACTGGAACTACCTCAAGCCAGGGACATCTTATGACCTTACAATAGAAGTCAGGGTTTCACATTGGCCCAAAGGGGCAAGCGTCCTCTCGTTAACACCTGTAACAGTCGACATCCGTGAGCGGGACTGGTTACCAAGTTTCAGTTTCAACAAACCCGAGGGAGATAGCCCATATATTCTGACTGGCACCGGTCGCGCTATTCTGGAGGTGGCCCATTCATTCGGATCAAGGCCTTATGAGTTTCTTTATGCAGCTGAGTTCGACGACACAAGCAATTGCCGAGATGTTGCTATTGTGGGACATCGCCGCCTGCTCTTGGAAGGATGGGATGTTACGTCAAACCCTTTGACTGGGTTTACAAATGTAGATCGTCATCTCCTCACTGTTCGCGATAAATTGCGAACCATCCCTGGCTTGCATTCAGATGAAATTGCCAACACAATGATAGTGCTTGCCGGGTTGGCTAATATCGCTGCGCAGGCTTTGAGAGAAGGCCTTTTTGAGACGAGTACATCTGAGCGCACCTACCAGCAAGAAGCCACCAAGATGCTTCGAAACAGGAGTGATATTGGTGAGCACTTGCAAGGTCATCCTGAGGCAGCGGGTGGGACCACCGATCTTACATTCAAGGATATACCGGTTGAATTGAAAGTTGAGAACAGAAAAATTCTGTTTCCTAAAGATTTTAAGAAATACTTCAACCAGACTGCTGCTTATGCTGTAGGTCTAGGTAAAAGAATTGGGATATTGTCTGTCCTCGAAACGTCACCAAAAGACGAGCCTGTTGGTGTCGTTGAAGACGATATTGAGGTCTTTACGCATCCAATAGGCCGGGCTCAAATCACAATTGTTGTAGTTATTGTCCGAGGAGGATTGCCTAAACCTAGTTCATACTCGAAGTGAAACAGGTAAGGGTACATTTAGGGCCGGAGTAAAGTGTACATTTTAATACTGATAAATAATTCAACGAACGCAAGCCATCAGGAAAATCTGGCATAAGTTGCTTATTCTGTGGAATATGCTCATACGTGCTTCGAAATAATGAAGGTGGACGATAAGATTCCGCACCATTGCCAACATTCTTGTTCGAGCCAATTTGCTTGAAATAACTAAAATACCAAGTTACTAAAAAGTCCCTGCAATATTACGAACTTGGGCTCAGTTATCGAAAAATCTCGGCTTACTTGCAGATCGACGAAAAAACTGTTTGAAAAGCAATTTCTTGGACAAATTACCAATAGCAGTTTTTCTTATCTCCAAGCAATTCTATCCTCCGCATCTCGACGGTGGTGCTATCGTGTCTAGTAAAAACGAAAATTTACATACTATTTCTGAAATCAATTTCAAGGTTGGTGATTCCGCTACGCGTCAACCACCAAAGACCTGATCGTCAGAATACGGCAGAACTATCAATATAATACCGGAATTTTCGCGAACCAGCCGGAAAAGCATTCCGGCTACAGGTAAGAAGGGGGCAATTGATGGGCACTAAAAATCACAATCCACAACATACCGAAAGCGAACTCGGCCAAGGGTTTTGTCAATATTATTGCCGCTTGGCGTGGTCAACTCAATCAACTCTCATGGGCCATGTCTCTATAGAGATTCTTGAAGGAATCGAGCCATTCGCGGCTGATAACCCAGAATCAGCAGTTGCGAGACTACAGGCAGACATGCTGCAAGCGATCGGTTCTGACACCGTTGCGGGCGACCCGCACACCGTCTCGTGCTTCAATGAGCTATACGACAGGCCTACGAAGTCGTCTTCCCGGCAACCCGAGCATATCTAAAAATCTGCCACGACGTAAATGAGATTGCGTCTGCACATAGCCTTTCCGGAATCGAACTCGACACCAAACACTGCCTTGACATAGCGGCACACACCGATAAGACCCTCCAAGAATTCAGAACCGAACTGATTTACCGTATGGAGATGGTCCAGTGTCGAAGATGTCATTGCTTACAGTCAAGTTTTCGAGACTTATGGCGAGATCATAGCGTTTAATTACCTGCGCTCTAAAGAATTGACGGAGCGCCTCCCCGTACTTCAAGTGCACGCTGCAAGACCACAAATCCTTCTTCGTTGAAGTGAAGACGTTTGACATCGTCGATGCAAATTTCAGAAATTGCGCATTGATGGAGGATGGACTTCAGACCAAGATCGAACTAGAAGAACAGACAAAGGCAAACAAGGCGATCGCCTTTGTCTAAACGGTGATTGACCCATTCTGCCGTTATGGCGAGACAGACACATACGATCCCTACTCGCTGATCAGGGTGATTGACACACTACGAAATAAGTCGTTGCAAGCCTTTAAAGAAGAGCAATTTAAGGACAGCCCAACCTTCGCGCTAGCATTAACCGACCACCTTCGTCTACCGCGCGGCAAGTTCGAAATTGCACCCTACTATTTCTGTAACTACACCGATGGCTCCATTGTAAGCGGCGTTCTCTGGCATATGGCTTACGGCCGCCCCGGTACCCCGATCTTCAGATTGCCAGACTTCCCCGGCGCAAAATCTCTCGAAGGTTTTTTGAATGAGTGTCAGTTCGGATTATTTACCGATCAGCAAAGACCATTTTATGGCACCGGTATGATCGTTCTCGATCGCGAAAACTCGGGGCACGCAGCCTATGGTCTTGTTAACAAGACATATTTTGTACAAGGCCACTGGTCAATAGACGATACTGAAAAGGTTTTGAACACACTCTGCGATCACTGGAATGATCACGTCAACAGCCTATCTCAGGGTACTCTTACCACAATTTGTGAATGAAGCCAATATTCACTACCAACGCATTGGCGGCTTCTTGCCCCACCGAGTGCCCTTAATTTACATGTCGCATTGCGCCTGTCACTCTACCTCTAACGCTGCCGCCCTCTCAGCTCGGGCTCATTCTATAGCAAAGCCCTGAATCAATTGGGCACACCTTTGTCAGTATCTGCGTATTTGTTGGGCTGAGTTGTGACGAGGGCGTATCCAAAGTCCTCCGAGACAAACTTGCTTGGTTAATCAATCCAGACGGGAATTGTAGGATTCACTCCTCGACGAATTCGGTGATCAACTCCGCAAGGTCGCTTCGGCCATTTGTACAGGTATACTGTTGCTATTCTTTCTCACCACGATATTCATAGGTACTTTAAGTTGGCCGATGTCTTCGTATTAGGAGCAGGCTTTTCGAAAGCCATTCACAACGAGATGCCCACTATGGCAGAGCTCGCGAAAGAGGTAAGGAGTCGTCTCAACCGCTCTGGACACACCCTGCCTCTGGAACTAATGCTCTACGAGGATGATATTGAAATGTGGATGAGCTACCTGTCTCGAGCGCAGCCTTGGCTGTCAGATTCCGACGTTGACTTCAACAAATCCTTAGCTAGCCGCATTCGCGAAATTATCAGTCAAATTTTGGAGGAACACATTTCTCAGGTAGTCACGTCAGCCCCTCCCAAATGGCTCAATCGATTGATCGCGTCATGGCACGAAAGGCAGGCCGTTATTGTCACACTGAACTACGATACCTTAATCGAGAGTGCTGTTCGATACGGAGTTTCTGTAGCGTCTAGTCTGGAAAAGAAATTGCCAGACAATAAACAGGTTCTGCTTCCAGCTAACATTTATCCCCCGTATCTTTCCGATATCGCTTCTCGCAGAGGTGATGGTCTTTGGGGATTTGGACATATAAACACATTTAGATTATTCAAACTCCATGGTTCTGTAAATTGGCACTATTCAGGAAGGGAGCGATATTTTGGGGAGACAATTTTTTTCAGAGATGTCCAAGAATTTGAGGCACCCAATGATATAGAGAAGCGAGAGGCAACGATTGAAATTTTGAAAAATTTAGCACGAGACAAAGCGACCCTCATTATTCCTCCGATTGCAGAAAAGACAACTTACTTTAATAACGAGACGATCAGAGGCATCTGGAGAGACGCCGGTACAGCTCTTCAAGAAGCAAGTGCCGTGTACGTATTGGGATACTCACTCCCTAAATCAGACTTTGGTATGAAGCTGTTCCTAACGGGTAATCTTCCATCTTCGGATACGCCTATTTCGCTAGTGAATTTAGACCAGGGAATTATCAGTCGCTTCAAAGATGCGTTGGGTCGGGAGGTACAGACTGATTTTGTTCATGAAGACGACCCTATTGTCGATTTTGTTGAGGAATTTCTAAGAGATAAGACAAACTGTTAACACTCGACTTCTTGTTTCTCGCGAACTCGGCGAAAAATTGCGTGTCCCAGATGCTCATGTGCGACCGAACGAAACACGGCATCCGACATTACTCGCGAGAAGATCGCTTCGTTACCATCCATGCGCTCGATGAACAAATTGTCTAGTACTAAATCCAGATATGAAGCAAAGTCGGGGTAGCTGTTGGCGAGAGCTGCTTCCGCGATTCTATTGTCATTTTCTGCCGAAGCCTGAATTTGATCGAAAAACAACTGGTCGGCATCTGTGAAATCGGTACCAAATCGCTCGTTGAGACGATCGACTAGGCTCGAAAGCGCTACCTCATTTTCCTTGATACGGGCTGTTCCAATATCAATCGGTCCCTTCAGGGGGTCAGCCTCGCCCTGAGAGAGATCGATGGAGCCCTGTGTTATTTGCTGAATGCGGAAGAAGCGAAGCGCCACTTCATCGTCTAGAGTGAAAGCCTTACCGTCCCCTGGCCGAGGGAGCTTCGCCATCAGACACCTCACGAACGTATAGAGTCTCTCAAGCTCGCTGTCCTGATAAAGTATGATCTGCGAGAGAAAGCCGTAGAGGTTTCGATAGGCTTTCAACTGACCGCGGAATTCCTCGCACTCTTCTTCCCGGCGATCGAGGAAACGCTGAACTACAGCATCAAGCACGGCGTTCATCTTGCGATGATCGCTCGCCGAGTGATCGCGCTTACTGCAATACCAGATCTCGGCAAAAGCAGTGACATCTCCCGGGGAGAAGATGGCCCATTCAAGCAGGCGGTGCTGCAACTCTGAGAGTCGGTGTGGATCTGCGTTTTCTCCTACGGGAGTTGCCTCGTAGTAGGGTTTGAACGCCTTGAAAATTTCAGCTTCCTCATTGGCAAAATCGAGCACGAATGTGCGCGACTTGCCGTCCGAAATGCGGTTGAGCCTTGAAAGTGTCTGAACTGCCTGAACGCCGGCCAAGCGCTTCACAACATACATTGTCTGTAGCAAGGGCTGATCGAAGCCGGTCTGATATTTCTCCGCGACGAGAAGAACACGATAGTCGTCACGAGAAAATGTCTCCGGAAGCTCACTCTCAGCAATGCCGCCATTCATCGCAACTTCGGTCCAATTCTCGTCGGGATTGTCCGGATCATTGACCGTGCCCGAGAAAGCCACTAGCGAACGGATACCGATGTAATTCCGTTCCCTAATGTATCGATCAAGGGCAAGCTTGTACCTGACGGCAGCAAGACGAGAGTCTGTAACAACCATGGCCTTAGCACGTCCGCCGATCTCGTGCATCACATGAAGGCGAAAATGCTCGACGATGACCGTAACAACCTGCTCTATATTAACGGGATGAAGCTCCAAGTAGCTTGCCAATGCTTTGGCAGCCTTTCTGCGTGGAACGTCCGGATCATTCTCGATTTGCTTAACCAGGCCGAAGAAGCGCTTGTAGGTGGTGTAGTTTTCCAGAACATCCATGACGAAAGCTTCCTCGATGGCTTGCCGCATAGAGTACTCGTGAAATGGTGAATCACCAGTTGGGCCGGGCTCGTCAAACAGTACTTTAGTCTTGAATTTCGGTGTAGCGGTGAAAGCGAAGAAGCTGAGATTCGGTTGCTTAGTGCGTTGTAACGCGTCGCGCAAAATTGCCGCTTTAGCGACCTCTGAAAGATCGTCGTCCTCTTCCTCGGAGAGCTGAGAGGCAATTGCCGCTTCGATCCCTTCCTTGTTCAGCATGCCTTTGAGAGCCGTCGCAGTCTCACCACTCTGGGAGGAGTGCGCCTCATCAACGATGACGGCAAAACGCTTACCCGCCGTGTCGATCTGCACAGTCGTACCCTTCTGTTCCATAGTCGAAAGCGCTCGGGAGATGAATGGAAACTTTTGGATGGTAGTGATGACGATAGGTGTGCCTTGAGACAGGGCTTTAGCAAGTTGCTGGGTGTTCTCATCGATCTTTTCGACAACTCCCGTCTTGTGCTCAAACTGGTAAATCGTATTCTGCAACTGCTGATCGAGCACGCGCCGGTCGGTTACGACAACGATGGAGTGAAACACCTTCCTGTCACGATCGTCGTGGAGGCTGGCCAACCGGTGCGCAAGCCAGGCAATTGAGTTCGACTTGCCCGAACCAGCCGAATGCTGTATCAGGTAGTTCCGTCCCGCACCCCGAGCCTTTGCGTGCGCAACGAGTTTCCTGACCGAATCAAGCTGATGATAACGCGGAAAAATCATCGTCTCCTTCCGTACGGTGCGCACGCCCTTGTTAGTCTTGACCTGCTTCTCCTTAACTTCAAGGTGAATGAATCGCTGGAGTATCTCCAGCAGACTGTCGGCCTGCAGCACTTCGTCCCACAGATAATGAGTCTTCCAGTTTCCCTTGACGGGCGGATTGCCCGCCCCATTTTGGTTGCCGTGGTTGAAGGGTAGGAAGTCGGTTTCGTTGCCTCTCAGCTGGGTCGTCATCCACACCTCATCCGTATCTACGGCAAAATGAACTAAGGCGCGTTTCTTGAATGCAAAGAGCAGATCTCGCCCATCCCGATCCACCTTGTACTGATGAATCGCGTTACTGGCGCGTTGTCCGGTCAGTGGATTCTTGAGCTCAACGGTGGCGACAGGAATGCCATTAACGCTAAGCGTCACGTCGATGATGCATCGGCGGTTGGTGCCGTCCGCCGTTTTCATCACTGAGGTGAAGGCGACCTGTCTGGCGACCGTCATCCGATTCCTAGCGTAGTTTGCCGCCGCTTCGGGATTCATTCTAGTGTTAGGCTGGAACCAAGCCATGCGAAAAGTCATCCCATAGCACTTGAATCCGTGGCGCAGGACGTGCAACGTACCCTTAGTATCTAGCTCTTTCGACAGGTTTTTCAAGATGGTCTCGGAGGACTTCGATCCGAGCAGCTTTTCAAGCGTCCTCCACTTCGCTGGCTGACTAACTTTCAGGAAGTCGGAAACGTCATCAGGAAAGAGCGCGATCGTTTCGTCGTAGGTGCTTGGCTCTCGCGTTTCATAGCCGCCAGAGGTTGTTAGCTCGACTTCGATCGCCGTCTCGAACGCATTTTCGGTATGGCTTGGCACGAATCAAACCTCCATTGCAATTCCGCAGTAGCGCAATTCGGAAATTTTAAAACACCTGAATGGGTCAACTGTCATCGTAGCTCGCTTAGTTGTCCGATTACAGCCTCTGTGATCAGCGCCGCACGGTACTCATGCAAACGTTCAAGAGACCTCTCAATCTTCTCCCATTGGCAATCAATATTAGAGCAGGAAACTTCTATAAATTCAATTATTTGACTTTGCTCATCCCTATCAGGAGGAAATGGAAAATGAAGATTTGCATATCTATCAGCACTGATATTTTGGATTGTGCTTTGTATAAACGTCGATCTAACCCACTCCCAGTATGAAACTGAATTTAGAAACCAATAGAAGAAACGAGCATCGTGCTCCTTCTTTACTCGTGCTCGAATTAGGTAACCAGCATAGCAGGCAATACCCCAAGCCTCCTTGTAGATAATGCTCTTTCCAACTGTCGCCCCACTTCGCGCCAAAAGAATGTCATTTGGTTTTAGCAGAAAATTCTTCGCAACCTCGGGTGGCAACGAACGGAAAGTCTCATCGCGTAGCCTGCCTAGTTCATCGACATCGGTGATCCGTACATACCGTGGCCATTCCGGTTCATCGAACTCCGCTGCAGCGTTGGCTCCATAGGAGAGAGGTACCGAGGTAATGAACTTCAGCCGCTTTAGATTCCAATGCGCCGGGATATCGCCGAGCCAGTCGATGCCAGTCGGTTTCATCGGCGCGCCCGGGCTGATGCCCTTGATGACGGCTTGAGTGATGAGAGCCTGACGCTTCTCTGCCAAACGATCTAGAAGTTTACGCTTCTTCTCGATTAACCTGTCGATCTGCGCTGTCTTTTCATCCAAAAACAGCGCAATTCGCTGCTGCGTATGGAGTGGAGGTAGTACGATGTAGGCGTTTTTCATCGGAAATTGGCCGAGTCCAAAGCGAGTTACGCCATTTGCTGCGAGCTTGAACTGATCATTAAGCGGATCCGCCCGGCAGAGCCAAGCGAGAAAGCCTCCGTCTAAACGTGGTCCGGGCTCGAATACCGAAAGGTGGTAGCCGCACAGAACTTCAGGCATATTTTCGGTCACTAATGCAGGGATACCAATATCATCCCATCTTTCGCTGTCCTTTGTGACAATAACCTGACCGCGCTTGAGTTGAAATCGCTCTATTTCCATAGCGGTCGCCGATCCCTCCATAAAGTGCAATGTCGGTGTGATGCTGTCGTTGTAATAGACATCAGTGTAGTTGCAGAGCCGAACTGGTTCTTCATCCTCAGAAATAGTCTTATCGACGTTACTATTTCTAATATGAGCGCAGAACTTCAGCTTCTTTAACTTCCAGAGTGGCGGAAGCTCACGATATGATTCGAGGACACTTTCCGGAACTTCCATTATGCAGCTAATCCCTTTAGCAGCTCTGCAATCTCCCCCTCGAGCTTATCGATATCCGCTCCAATCTCTTGGAGCGGCCGAGGTGGCTTGTGGACATAGAAATGTCGATTGATCGGAATTTCGTAACCCACCTTGGTCTTGTTATAGTCCACCCATGCATCTGGAACATGAGGCAGTACTTCACGCGCCACGTAGGCATCAATGTCGTCCTTGAGGGTTTCAACTAATTGACAATTGGGCTTTTTCGGCCCAAAGTCCATTGGCAGAGGCATTGTCGTACCGAGCGGAATAGGGATGCTCTCTGTGTCTCGGAGCTCATTGTCAGATTCCGGTTTCCCCTTGCTGTCCCGGCAGATTTCGGCTTCTGAGTCGCGCTCGCCGAGAGCCTTAAAAATAGCCTTTTTGATCGAAACGGAAAGTTTTAGGCCCGCGCGTCCGACAACCTCCCTCAAATCATTCTCGAATACTGCTCTGTCCATATAACGCCCCTTGCCTTCAAGCTTTGCGAGAGTCTTCCGGATGACGTCTTGCTGCTTTCGCCCTGCTTCGGACTCGCGTTCAACAACTTCAATGTCCTTTCGTTTTCTCGTATTCGTAAGGTTCGAGAAGGCGGATTGTTGGTCGAGCCTTGCGATGCGCGCTGGCGTCGCTTCGAAGTTCATCCGCAGAGGGCGTTCGACCGTCACCTTGAGAAATCCGAATTCGCGGTTCTTCAAGATTCGGGAGATGACACGGGTCTCGATCTCGCCATCGATTTCAACTTCAGCCGTTTCTCCATTCTGAAAATTGCTATAGACGCTGGTAAGGTGGCGAATCTGATCTTCGCTAATCTCGTTGCGCTTGTTGTTGAGGCTCTTTTTCATCTTTTGGAAAAAGCGGGTACCGTCAATGAGTTGCACCTTGCCGCGCCGCTCCTCGGGCTTGCGATTTGTTACAAGCCAGACATAAGTAAAAATTCCGGTGTTGTAGAAAAGCTGATCCGGCAACGCCACGATCGTGTCCAGCCAGTCGTTCTCAATGATCCAGCGCCTAATGATGGAAGGGCCCGATCCGGCATCACCCGAAAATAGCGGCGAACCATTGAAGACGATAGCGATTTTTGAACCTGGCTGGTTCTCATCTCCTTCCTTGTAGGGATGCATCTTGGAGATCATGTGCTGCAGAAATAGCAGCGAACCGTCGTTGATGGCAGGAAGTCCAGCTCCGAAACGTCCCAAGAAACCAGTCGTCTTATGCTCCTGCATTACGACTTGCTTCTGGTCTTTCCATTCAACACCGAACGGTGGATTGGCCATCAGGTAATGGAACCGCTCTCCCTCGAATCCGTCCCGGGTTTTGCCATCGCCGAGCGTGTCGCCAAGAATTATGTTGGCAGTGTTCTCGTCCTTGATGAGCATGTCCGAGCAGCAAATTGCCCAAGATTCCTCATTGTATTCCTGACCGTACAGCGCGAGCTGTGCTCGCTTGTTTTGCGAGAGAATCAGCTTCTCGGATTCGGAGAGCATGCCGCCCGTCCCGCAGGCCGGATCGTAGATCGTGCGAAAAATTCCGGGCTTGTAGACATTCTGCTCACCAGTGTAGATGAAATTCGCCATAAGGCGGATGACCTCTCTCGGGGTGAAGTGATCCCCGGCTTCTTCGTTAGCCTGTTCGTTGAAGCGCATGACCAGATGCTCGAATAGGTACCCCATCTGAAGGTTATCAATACTATCAGGATGGAGATTGATATCGGCCATCGCCTTGACGATCGTGAACAGGCGATTGCTTGCGTCTAGCTTTTCGATCTGATCGATAAACTTGAATCGCTCAAAGATGTGCCGCGCGGTTGGAGAAAAGCCGTTGATGTACGCGACAAGGTTGAGTGCAATGTTCTCGCCATCACCGAGCAACTTCTCAAAGGTGTAGGGACTCGTGTTGTAGAGTGGGTGACTTCGATTTGGATCAGCAGCATTACCAAGGAGTCTGTCCATCGCCTTTTCTGGAACCCCTTGCGCCACAAACTCTTCATGTTTGGCGAGTACAGTATCCTTGGTCGGCTCTAGTACACAATCAAGCCGGCGCAGGACAACCATGGGAAGCATTACGAGGCGATACTGGGGAGGCCGATAGGGTCCCCTCAACCGGTTCGCGATTTCCCAGATCGTTGCTTTCAGTTCTTCGTGTGTCTGAGTATTCATAAACAATCTTGTGGATGCACTTCGTTGAAATTCAAATTTTATATGGTTTCATCGTCTGAAGACCATATTCGCGTGGTGGGCTGTGCGAGTTTTTCACAGAAGACAGGTATCTGTCCAACCTGAAATCGATCGTCGATGGAAAACTGATCAACCAGAGAAACTTGGACCGAACTCGGCACTAATAAGTCAGCTAGCTAGGAAAACAAATTTCTGACTTGATATCATCCTATCTCGTGAAAAAATATAAGCTAGATTGAATCTGTACAATGACAAAGTGTCAAGAATAATATCGTTTCTATCACCAACACTTTCCCCACACTTTAACAGAATAGTAATTTTTACTTCAAGTAGCTGGTCTAATCTGGTTGGTCGGACAGCATATCCAGCTCTTTGAGTTACTCTTTCTGAGGCCGCTCATTAAGATTACGTATATTCATATAATTAATAGTGCATCGCTGTAATGACGACTGCAGACTTGAGCGATTCGATTGGTCTACACTCATTGCTTTAGACCTATCATTTTTTTGGTGGTGCACCGCTGCCGCAGGTTATCACTAAAACAGAAAAATTTACAGTCCGAAAAGGAGACAACGTGAAAATTTGATTGGATTAATGCTACCGGGATATATCCCCTACCGCGTAGCAGATTAGTTCAATTCTCGTCATAACTGCTTCCGAACATAGAAGATATGGGGAAAAAAGAGTGGACACTAACTGAAATCTCGAAGTTGCTGAATCAACCGCAACATCGACTAATATATTTTTGCGAATAAAATGTGATCAAGCCAGACGGAAGAGATGCTAGTGGCCGTGGTTCCAGTCGAGTTTTTTCTGCCCGAAATTTGTTTGAGTTTGAAATTGCCTTGACATTATGGAAATTTCACATTCCCGCTCCAATATCAATGGGCTACGACAGTCACACGACAAAGTGTTCCAATCTCCCCCAATTGAGTGGATCGGAGACAAGTTATCAGACATCCATAAATTATTGGAATAAAAGACAGGACAATCTGCGATCGCTCTTCGGAAACTGCTTGGGTCAATCAAATTTGAACCAACCTATCCTGACATCGGCAAGCCGCACTATGTTGCATAGACTTCGTTAAATGCCTTGGCAATTGTTGCACCATTTACCGATTTGGGAAATGCGGACAACGGTGCGGATTCTTACCTATGGTGGAGGTGGTCGCAATGTATTCGAACCATGTCCATACTACATTTTGAGTTCACTATGTTGAATACTTCAACTCGGCCTCTCTACCAAGAAATCGCGGCAAAATCATTACAACTACATCAACTCGGATTAAGTTTAAGAATTATTGCCACAAAACTCAATGTTGACGAAAAAACCGTATCCAAAGCAATTCAATGGGCCAAAGAAAATTAGAATGTCAAGAGACATCATTTTCTCTCTCCAATATTATTTACACCGACTCTGTTCTTAGATTTAAATTCGAAATCAAATGTACAACTTTGGAAATATCCAGCAATTCTGCAATGGATTGGAATGTCAGTTAATTTCCCAAATTTCCCTACTTCAATGCGGCAGGTTTTCGAAAAACGAGTATCTTCTCATCCAGCATCACATTGTACAGGCCGAACACAATTTTCGCGAGTTCCCTCTCCCGTTCGAGACCCGCTTCCACGGCCCATTCACTCATCTGTCGTGTAGTCGTATACTCGTGGCCACCCACTGTTGCGTTTCCAATCACGAACACCGCTTTGGCTCCGGGTTTCAGGACTCTTTCCACCTCGCGAAACATCCGTTTCAGGTCTTCGTTGTACATTGCCAGTTTCTCCTTCTGTCCATGCCCGCGAACCCCTGTCATACTGTTACGGATCTGCACAAGGTCAACCTTAAGGGCCTCCAAGGCATGTAAATCGTTTTTCATATAATCCAGCGCGATCGAGTAAGGTGGCGAGGTAACAACGGCGTCAACCGTGGCTTCGCCCACTCCGACCATTCCTAGATTTCGGGAATCCCCTAGCACCGCGGAAACGTTCCCAGGGGTAATCTGAAAGCGGTCTAGGGCACTTGCATGTGCTTCAACGGATTCCAGCATGGCTTGGAGGTTCTTTCTAAAAGACACTCGACCATCTCTCTTTCGTCTGGAAATATCGCTGAAAGCAACCATGCGGGCCATCTGAACGAAGTCAGCGACAATTGGACTAGTATCATTTGTAGTTGACGCATCGCACGGGTCTAAAGCGTCCTCTTCTAGCAGGGCGCGAACCTTCTGCCGCACCTGGTCTACTGCGGTAACAGACAATGTCTTCACACGTGTTAGCAACACACACAGTGGGGATACATCGACACCAATACACTTAGCCCCCAGTAAAGACGCTTCCAGTGCCGTAGTACCACTCCCCACATACGGGTCCAGCACGAGCGAACTTTGCGTGACGCCCACAATATTGAGCAACGCACGAATCATTTGCGGGTGAAACTTTCCTCGATAGGGATAGATCCAGTGAGTGAGGTACTGGTTAACCGAACGGGTGCGGTTGAATTCGCCGCCTTGATAGTTGGGCTTGATGAGTTGATCGTAGACCGTGGGAATGCTGTCGAGTGTGCCAATGTAAGCAGCACGCTTCAGCACGTCTGTGTCAGCGCCGTTGAGGCGAACGTCAAACTGCCAGGGATTGTTTGGGTCGGGTTGTAAGTCCTCACATCCGAAGGCTTGCATCTCAATCCGAGCAAGCTGCTCCTCGTATATAAACTGGACGTTGCGTTGAAGGGTGAGGGTGTTCATGCGGTATCTGTAACACAATTCACCCGAAGGCACAAGTATCTCTCACACCTCTTCGGCAAGCCGGCACCAAGACGTTTCTGTGAGTTCTCGCTCGTCGTCATCCCCTGCATTGCGCAAGTAACAGGATAATTGTTTTCGCAAGTGACGCTCGGAGGCGGTAAGCGAGCCTCGGAATAGCTCGACGAGCGTTTTTGTTATCGTGAAAGTTGTGCACTGCTGGCAATCCACGAGAAACAGCTGTTTCTCGTGGATCCAGTGAGCGTCGATCGACTGATGCCCACAGACAAGACAGCTATTCAGCTGGCACATTGCGTCCGAGTGTGCAGCCGAGCGTGCGACTGAAAATCAACTCAAGCCGATTTTGCCATCCACCTTGCCCATAGTTGTAGGCGTACTGGGGAATCTTTCTGAGATCATCGTCATCTAGCTGAAGCTCGTTCGTTTTAGGGTTTAATTGCCTCTGCAGCTTCACGAGTAACTGTTGGAAGCCTCCATCGCTAGCCGTATTTGGTTCTTGCCGCAGTAATTCACTAACCTCGACGTTGCTCAACTTAAGTTTCATAATGTTTTTCAGGATTTCAGCACTGGTAATTTCAATTTGACCTTATACGAAAATTATAACTTGAAAAAATTATCTAACTCGATTCTTGCAATTTAATTCGTCAGCTGAATTCAACAACTTGATAGCACTGATAAGCTATTTCGAATGTCTAGGCGCAAAACGAGAAATCTGTGACAACAAATTTTCGTTCGACGAAAACTGACTTAGAATTTGATCATTAATGAAGTAAACAAACAGCTTTCGTCACTGGAGAAAGTTAAAGCATTGATTGAAAAAATCTTGCTCAATCAATCGTTGCATTGTAGGTACTATTGACGCCCGTAACTCTTCAGCCAGTTTTTCCTGAAATTGGAAGGTTCTGTTACATTCTCACAGTTCGATATATACTGTCGCTCTCATCGAAATGCCGTCTTCCAAAGATGGCGCGGAAGACAGTTCGACTGCATTGCGTTGGTGGACTTGGACGGAAAGAATCCGTACCGTTACAGAAATGCCGTTTAAAGTTTCTTTGGTTGACTATTCTTCAATGCCAGCATATCAAGAGATTGCAAACAAATGTTTGCAATTAAAGGAACTTGGGCTAAGTAATCGAAAAATAGCTTTACACCTTTTCATCGATGAAAAACAGTAACATAGGCAATCAATTGGATTAAAGTCGATTGAAATGTGCGTTAGACATTTTCGGCTATTATATTACTGCTGTGAATTTACACGAACTCAGTAAATTCAGTTCGATGAACCTAGACACCTAAACATGTCTGAACAAATTTGCTACTGTCCAAAAATACAGTAGCTACGCCGATAAAAAAGGCCGCAGACTACCCAGAATTAAAGAAAGCTTGATCTACGTCAATGAGGAAACAGCCTATTAATACAGTCCGCCCATCAGCTAAGCAGGTATCCATATATCTTGAGAAATGGGATTCGCTCGAGAATTACGTTTCGCAGGAGAGTAGCCTCAGGAAATTGTTCGCTGAAACGTATCCCCGAAATGTTGATATGGATGACGTTCTGATTAAGGTCTGCTCGCTGAATGACTTTTACAGTACGCATATTTTTTATCCATTCATCGTTGCTAAGCACATTGTTGATTTGGACATTGATCAGCGCCTCTCAAAACGCGACCTTACTCTTGTGAACGATCTCGCTGTCGTTAAGGTTAACGAAAATAAGACCATTAACTTTTATTCATTTTCCACAAAGTACTGCAGCCATCATTTCCCGGAGTGCTATCCGATCTATGATAGCTATGTCGAAAAGATGCTTATGCACTTCAAGCGGGTGGACAATTTCTTCAAATTCAAAAAGGATTACCTCAGGCACTATCCGACGTACTTTACCGTGCTGACGCAGTTCAGCAGGTTCTATGGGCTTGATAGTTTTTCCCTGAAACAGATCGACAAATACCTCTGGCAGGCGGGTAAGGAATATTTTCCCAGGAAAAACTGACCCCGCTGCAAATCCGAATTAATATCACTTCCCAAAACCTGCGAGAGACTTTTTGTTTGTTTTGTTTGTAAAATCGAGTGGTTTTACTCGACCGTTTGAAGTCTTAACACAGTACAAAAATACCGCCATTTGACTAAATTTATTTATAAAAGAATATCTGCTACCGGACTTGTGTTATACCCTGTCCGAAGAAATCAAAGAATACTAGCACAAACAGAGGATAAACGTAGGGTGAATGGAGAGAATCTGGGGGCTGAAGAGATGTCAAAACGGTCGAAACTCTTTTAATACAAGGGGAATTAGAAAACCCGTCTACCTAGAGAATCCCTCTGGAAAGACGTGTTGTCACCCCAAAATTTGGTGGACTTGGACGGTAAGAATCCGCACCGTCGCTAAAGTTCCAATCCAAGTTAAATTGCTCGATTCATTTCGAGAACCAATTTATCAGAAAATAGCGAAAAAATCTTTGCAATTCCACGAACTTGGTTTCAGCTACTGCAAAATAGCCAAACTCCTTAATGTTGACGAAAAAACCGTTGCGAAGGCTGTCAATTGGATCACTGAATGATCTGTCGCTAATTCGTAGAATTAAAGAAGATACAAGCACTGCTAATTCGTGATACTAGTGCTTCGAGTTCATAGTTCATTGTGCAGAATATTCAGACAACACCAATTGATCAGTTCAAACGGTGTGCGTTGCCGATCAAGGACATCTAGCCCAGACCGTTGCAGAAGAATTGGATTAAACTTCGCAACAGTTGAAATCTCAAAACCAAAAATCCTCACTTACTGACACCTAGTCTCGACAACAATAAACTGTATCCACAATCGGACTGAACACTTACAATGAAAATTTCCTTCAATAGCATACGCGACAATTGTTGAGTTTGCCATGCCTAAAAAATCAGATTTGCAACATTTGGAATCTGAATGTGCCACTGTCGATGACTGGATAGACCTAGCCCTGCAAGCACTTCAGGACCCCGTTGACTATGATTATGCGGACGAACTCGCAGGCAAAGCCAAAATGGACTGCCGAGACCCAGAAGATTATGCAAATCTAGCGCGATTCGTCGCAAAATACTTCCTGACAAACTCGGATTACCTCGAAGAGTTACTAGAACAGGCAGAAGAAATCTGTGATGAACCAATGGAGTTTGCCGAATTTGGCAATGCGTGCGCTATGCTCGGTAACCCAGACCTGGGTCTCACGTTCATTTACAAAGCAGTTGAAGCGGTTGACTCGGATGACAAAGGCGACATTTACCGGCTTGCTGACTACGCTGGGCAGGCGGGTAACAAGGAACTCGCCGAAGCACTGGATTTTGAGGCTTCCTTCGGCTACCTTGATGCCTGGGACATTCTGAGTCTGACGAAATCGTTGAGTTCGTCTAACGTCGAAGCGGCCAAAAGCTTAGCGAAAAGAGCCACGCGTGAACTGGAGTCCGCCGATGACAAAGTATCATTCGCCAAAGCGATCATCCAGTTGGTTGGCGATAAAGACCAAGCGCGGAAACTGTTCGAAAACGCGGTAATGAACTGCGAGGATTTCGAAGAATGTATTGAACTGGCTCGGGGGTTTGTGGAGGTGCTGGGTGAGCCGGAACGAATTGATGGTATTTTGGATAAGGCAGTCCAAATTGCTTCGGTAGGCGAGGATTTTGCTGATCTTGCCTATGCTTGGCTGGAACTTAAGAATGACCGGGTAGCGGCGCTTGAGATTTTCAGACGAGCTGTTCCCGACATCTCTGTTCAAACGATTCTGCAGAATATCGCCATAACTGCTTTGAGAGAACTCAGCAATCCCGAACTGGCGCTGCAGTGCTATCAGAGAACTGCCGACATAACCATAAGGGTGCTTTTTAATGAAATCAGATTGAAAATGGCCAATGCTTTTGATCTGGTTGTCCTCGTTGAATTAGTCGCTCAGACATTGAATGACCGGAACATGATTTGCGCTATTTACCGCGATGCAGTGACAGGATGCGACAGTTTCTCTGGGTTGGAGCGAATCTTGGTCAGCCAGCGCGCTGCTCTCAATGACGCTGAACTCACCCTTGAGACGCTTGATAGAATGAAGTTGCTGGCTGCTGATTCAGCCGAACTTGTAGCCACGTTCACCGCCGCCCGCTCCAGTTCGCAAGACTCCGAGATTTGTCACAGTATCCTAGTTGACGCTGAAAACGCTGCTGTAAGCCCAACGGACCTGGAATTTGTCATTGCGGGAGTCCGTGATTTCGCCCCTGATGATCAGGCGTGGATGTCAAACCTGGAAGACAAACTAGCGAGTTTTCGGTAAATCAGGTAATGTATTAAACGCCGCCCGGCGATTGAGCCGGTCATTGACCATCTGAAAAACGATGGCTGGCTGGACGCAATCATCTCAAGGTTGCCAGAATGAATGTGCTGCTGCGCTGTGCCGGATAAAATTTGAGACTGCTCCTGAAATGTTTGAGGGATTGTTGTGACCGAATTTCTTGTCGCTCAGTTTTTCGCCGAATGATTCGCCGCAAACAGGTACTAGTGGATACAAACTACGGTTTTGTAGATTTGAACGCAGCATAAAGCCGATTTGACTTCCGATGACTCGCCCTGACTTGATTTTAATCATTTCCAAAATCGACAGAAAATCGATAATTCAAAGGCGACGAGATAGACTAGTCGCTTGCCCTAGCCATGTTAGGATGTCTTTCGATTTCTCGTTCCTATTCGTCATCCCGAACTTTAACTTCGCTCCAATGAAGCCCTTTCAACGCCTCAACCACCGTAAATTTCGACATGTATGGCTCACTCCTGACCCGGTTCATGAGGTCCCAATACTCCGCCTTCGCAACCGGTTCGGTAATAGACTCCGGAATATGATATCCATAGTCCCCTTGGAATCTCCCTCTCGAAAACCAAGACCGTTCATACTCGGGCTGGAGATACTCGAACATATGCCATCGAATATCATTCAGGAATTCCACAATCTGATTGGAGTGGAAGATAAACACGTCATCGAAAAACCAGTCGAAGAATTCCTCAATCACCAACGACATCTCCAGAAGCGACACATCGTGGCCCGCCGCCGCTAGCAAGCCACGAAGATCGCCGATGATTCTGCTTAGTCGGGCCCGATTATGTTTGGCGATGTTCCCACACATTTTAATGTATGCGTAACGTTCGACCTCAATGTTTGCAACTACGTCAATCGAGGGGAGATTCACCTCTCTTGAGGTCATTGTCGTGCCGAGCCAACTAGCGAACCCCTCGACCTTTTCGCTCAAACCCGCGGAATTTTCACCGAGTTGTGGATCTTGACATACTTGTCTAAGGTGGATGATAAACGTACGATCCACCCACCGTGCTTCATTCGGCACACTCTCTAGTTCATACTCTGTCTCATTGAGTTCAAACGACTGAAATGGAGACAGAAAATCCGTCAGCAAGATGATGAGCTTTTCCGCGTGTGCACTAGACTGAAACTGCAACGTTATCGACCCAATAAGATCGTTCTCCACGAACATCGTCCAATTTGCCATGCGATCTATCATTTCCCACGCGGAGTTCAGGATAACCGATTCTCGTTCCGTCTGATTCATCGTTTGTGGTTCCGGCCCTTCGGAGCGAGAAAAATCTTCTTTGCCCTTGTGGATGGAAAATGCCTGCGTATCAGCCTTGCGGACGCATCAATTGCCACATCAATTCCAGTCACTTCACCAAGTCTAGACACACGGAGAACCTCCAACTTGCGTCCCGATCAAGGTTCGCCGCACCATTTTGATATCGATCACCAAGCAAATGTCTCAATTATCGTAAGGGCGTTTCTCGTTAGCCACTCCGACCCTCACACAATCCCTATGCTGGCATTCTTGGTCAACTTGGAAACCACGTCCTCGTGCTCGTCGCGAGCGTTGAGGAATTCTAGGAATCCTTTATCCCACACCGCACAGGTATTATTTTTCGCCATCGTCCACCCTGACGATGGGGCGACAACGTTCCTGTTGTTATAGTCCCCGACTATATGTAATCGCAACTTGTGCAGCATCTCGATTTCCTTACGTCCCATATCCCAATTTGTATCCTTTAGAAAACCTCCATTCCAGTAATCAACAAAAAGTAGTGGCGGCACTCGTCGTCGGCACCGAGCTTCCGCGAGCCGTGCGGTAATGTGCAGGTCAGCCAAGCCAAAGCCAATGACGTAAATGATGTCAGCTTTCATCCCATCACGTGCGAGGCTCGCGTAATAGTGAGTTTGTGGCGTCTGCTGCATGCGAGCAAGTTTGTCGAATCCAGTTATGAGCGCTGATGGTATGAACTGACTACCGTCCATCTGACGCTCTGGAGAACCGTTGTAGACGGAATAACGTAGTGCCTCCGCGCGGTTTTCATACCAGCACAGAGAGCTCAAGTCGTCAGTCGGGTACTTTGGCCTGGGAAATCCAAAGTGAACCGAGCCGTGGAGATGGAACACACAGTCTTCGTCAGTAGCGTTCCAGAAGGCTTCTCCGTTGAAGTGCTTTGGTTCAGCACTAGAATCTGGATTAAAGCCGTAGTAAAGGTCTGGTACTGCTTGGAGCACGAAGTCGTCATAGTTCGTGGTGTAAATCCGAGTTACGTGGTCCTTACGGAGGCATTCGACAAATTTGCTCAGCGGTGCCAAGTCAATTTTGGGCTGATCGCTCGCAGCCGACAATTCTGAAAAGAGAATATTGGGTAGGTGGCTCACTAAGTTCCTCAAAGCATTCTCTTCATTCAGTACGGCACATCGGCCGACGAAAGGATAGAGAATCGGCTTGAATTGATCCACGGCACCGAGGGTTGGTCCGAATGTCGTAGATAGAATCTCCTGTGCACAGTGATACACATGCTCAAATGTGACGGCTGCCTGGCCGACTTGCAGATACAACGCAAGTGTGTCGTTGATTCGCTTATAGGCTTGATCCGCGCCAACGTCGCACATAAACTTGTTACAGAGGAGTTTTTTGCGGACCTGCTTCGTCAAGTCAGACGTTGAAGGGGCTCCAATATCCAGAGATGCGCCGGTACCTAAAATGACGAGCGCACGCTTCTTGCGTTTTAACTTAATCAAAGTCACAGGGGCGACTCAAGGTAGCACTGCCAGCACAGTTTTGGAAAAGCTCACGAACTCTCCTGCTCCGAGTCTCAGTACTGAAGCCTTTGACAGCACCCTGTCTGGCTATCCGCACGTATCCCCAGAGGCTATGGCTCAACTTGCCTAGTGATCGAAATTCTGGTTTCCAAACTGTTGTCTCAGAGATTGCTGGAAATAAATTTATTTGTAGATTTAGTGAAACAAATAAAGTAAGTGGTGGACGGTACGAACCCACGGTGTCGCCAAAGTCCCGATTCAAGATAATTTGCTTGACTCCTTTCGAGAACCAATTTATCAGATAGTAGCAAAAATTTCTTTGTAATTCCATGAACTTGGTTTCAGCTACTGCAAAATAGACAAACTCCTTAATGTTGACAAAAAACTGTCGCCAAAGCAATCACTTGGTTTATTGATACGCAATAGACTCATTTTGATGCTCTTCAGTAAAGTAGTATTCTGGTCATCATCTGAATGAGTGCAATGAAAACTCTAGGTGTTCTACACTTTCTGACATAGTTGCCGACTACTCTGTATGGAAAAATTCTTCGAGAGCCGATACTGTTGACCACACCCCAAAGATAAAAAAACCACAGGAAATCAATAGTGAGAATGCCGAGATAACAGATTGAGGCCGAACCTTTTTGTTATATTCTTCGAATTCTTCTATACCTTCTGCAGTAGGTGCGAAGAATAACATGGCAATAAGTGCAAAAATTAGTCCCCACAAAAAGTTATCTGCTGAGCCTATTGTCGCACTCGCAAATCCCTCGGTGACGGAACGAGAAACTGCTACTAATATTGAAACCAATGCACCACTATTCAAAATTAGCATCGATTTCAACATAAACAGCATGCCATCCACAGATGCACGATAAAGACCCAGACTAAATTTTCTAGAACTTTTGGTTTTTTCGTCTTTACTAAAACTCATCAGTTAATTCCTCAGTGGAATATTACGGTTTGAGATTTGGGAAAATCGGAAAATTTTATCAGCCACTTTCAACAATGTTGATCTTACCTAAATCAGATAGCACCCATTCGTCACCACCGTCATGCTCAGGAAGACTTGCAAAAAAATCTTCGTCCCCTTTGGGTTGAAAACTATCAAAAACCATGATCCGGTAGACGTCTACGCAATTGACTTGTTCTAGTAAAAGAACAAAGTTAAAGGCGATGTAATCCATGTGCACTGCCTCCGTTTTAACTGCTCGCCGAGTCTTCCAAGAATCTGGACATAACCTCATCGCAGATCGACTAATCAGCGAAAACTCTTGCTCTTATACATGCGTCGTAACACACAGATCGTGTCAATACCAAGAAGACAAGAGCGTTTCACTGTGTAAACTTCCTGTGGTCGAATGAACTCGTAAGGCGAGTCACCAAGGTTGCGTCCGCAACTTCAAATCCATGCCGTTGAAAGCGTGCAAATTGCGACTGCGTAAGACGACGCAAAGTTGTGGGAAATTTGCCAACTTGACAGACATCCGTGTAAGTTAAATGATCTCCAGGCGGCGTTGTACGGCCAACAGCCGAGTAGATCTGGTCCGTCGTGTTTCCCATTCTGATATAGACCCCTATGTCCTCCGCTCTTTCGAATTCCGCAACGAGGGCTCGCGAGCGGAGACTCCTGATCTGGTCGGAAGCAATATCGACAAGTCGAAGTGCACGTTTTACGGGCCTGAACATTCGATGGCGAGTATGGGGAGAGAGCTCCAATGTAGCAGAGGCGTCGCTGACAAGTAGTAGGTCAAATCCGTCTCGAAAACCACCGCTAGGCTTGAACAGTGGCTCCACCCCGAGGTTGTCATATACACCGCCGTCCCAGAGATCATACCTCCTGGCTGGGGTTGATATCGGAACCAGTTGCCCGTCTTCGTACGCTTGCCAGTCGTAGTGATCTGAATGAATCACGAGAGGTCCTATAAGTCCTGGCACCGCAGCCGACGCGGCAATCGCATCGGCGATAGACAAGTCAGGTTCCAGTACGTACCGGGTAAGGTAATCACCCATCCGCAATTGGCTGAAACGCCAATTCTTGCCCGTTTCATAGCACGTTGCATTGATAATCCACCTGGGAGACGGCGGCAGTTCTTGCAACGATCCATCAATCCCCCATTGCGCTTCCAGTTGTCTGCCGAGGATTCGGGCACGTCCCTGTGTCAAGCGCCACGGCGCAACAATAGCCCGCCAAGCATACGACCACTGTATTGTCGCTGTGGTTAGATATTTCGTTACTTGTGGTAACACAGATTCGAGATATTCTTTGCTATCGGGCCATCTTAGGTCGTTTTGGCACAGAATCAAGCCAGTGAGGAGACTGCCGCCAGATACGGTTGACACAAACATCGTCCGTTCCAATAGTCCGTCCAACGCCAAGCGCTGCAAGACACCGCAGTGGAATACGGCAGCACGCACACCACCACCAGAAAGTGCAAGCGCGAGCCTCATCCCAGTTACGACGCCCGCGCGAATAACGCGAAATTTCGATCTCGGCCGACAATCATCATAGTACCCGGCATTCCGTCCATCTGAGTTTCAGCCGCAACTGTCCGAAGAACCTCATCATCTTCTAGGTTGATTCCAGTTCTACCACAATTCGGATAGATAAACCACGCCCCGTCTTTTTTAGCCTAGCCTGTCGTCAAAGCTTCGAAAGCAACGAGTTCTTGGCGATAGTGCGGACAGTGCTGGATGAACAAATCCCCGTATTCGACGCTACCGACCAAGTTCTATAGGATTTTCTCGGCATTACTATTCCAGACGCTAACTCAGTTCGTGCCTTTACGCCACGCGTCGCGTAAGGAAGCCGCTTCCCAATCTCTTCGTAAGCCATGAAACACCTGTACGGACATTTGTCTTGAATACATGGTCTGCCACACGCAGATAGAGAGCGAGCGCTTTGGAATCCGGATGACCATACTGGTTGTCAACCCCGGCACTGATCAGCACCGTATTTGGCGTTACCGCCAAAGCCATTCCCGGATGTGCAGCGTTCTTCGATCCATGGTGCGGTGCTGCCAGCACGTCCGCGTCCAGTGCGTCGTCAAACAACTCCACAATCCGATCCCATCGGGGATTCTCCGTGTCTCCCGTAATGAGATACGAAAATCCCTCCGGACCAATTCCCTCGATTTTCAGCACGATGCTGCAGTTGTTGGAGTTGTCCATGTCCTCGATGTGTGGCGAGAACAACTCTAACTGGAAGTCCTCCGCTAGATCATCAAAGTAGCGGGATTCCAACCGATCAAGCCGCACTGAAACACGTTCAAGCGGGTTAGAAGTGTTCATCCGACATCGCTCGTGCTTCCGTACCACCTTGAAGACATTCTTCGCGTTTTCGGTATCTTTGTAATACTTCGGGTACATCACCCAGTCGGGTGTGTAGTTCTCGAGAAGCCAGTCCAGCCCAAAAGGATCAGCGTGGTCATCATCAAGGCCGGTCAACACAATGCCCACCAAGGTTCGCCTTTGTAAAAATCGGCCTACCTTCGACTCGATAGTGTCTGATTGGTCAGCAAGCCACCGCGTGTCTACGGCAATCGCTTGCGAACCGTGACGAACGACTGCGAAATTTCCTTGCCCAACGTAGAGCGTTAATACTTCCATACTTTGGCCCTTACCGCTTTGTCGAAGACTCGTAGATTTCAAGATTCATCCGCGACTCCAACGCACGAATCGCGTGGGACGCGCTTAGGAATGACGTTTCACACAGCTCGACCACATCGTCAGATACGTTTGATATGACTGGATAGTAGAGCAGTTCGCCATCTTCTTCGACTTCAACAACCCTAACCTCTTTCGCCGATCCGTCTAAAAGTGGTAGCGAACCCTTCCAGAAGAATGTCCCTGTTTTGCTTGACAGCCGTGGCTCCATTGATGGGCACAACACTCCTAGAACACTCTTGTCTCGTGCCCGGATTTCGGCGACTCCACCCGACCCATTGCGTTTACCAACACTAACATCAGGATCGTGTGTAAAATCATTACCTTCCTTTGGCCAAATCCTCGGTTCATCTGTCACTCGAACATCTGTCGGTCGGATTTCATGTACACCATCTTCGCCGCGAAACAGCACATAATGCCGTACCGAATATCGGTTCAGCCCGGCCTGTCCATCGTTCTTTTTCGTCACTAGCAAAGCGTAAAAGAAATCCAGATTATGTAGATGGTGATTAACGATTCTTCGGTAGGTCGCTACGTCACCAGGACTCAGCGTCGGATATCCGTTGACGTGATGCGTGTGCCAGTTGCCAAGGTGCTCAATCGACGGGGTCTTCGTTTCAAGACACCGGAACACTTCAGTCTGGTAATCACCGTCCTGAAATAAGCTCGTACTCGTCCGCCGGGCATTGGGGCCCGGTTCAATCACACCTACTGCCCGCACCACCAGAGTCTCGCGATCTATTAAAAAGTGACCTACCACGCGTCCACCTGTCTCGTCTTGCTCATACCGATCGCACTCCTCGAAGACGCTTTCCAGGACTCCCCCTGCGATCTCAACTTGAATTGCCCGGAACTTACTCTTCGCTTTCATTTTTTCCTCCACAAACTAAGCACCCATCTTGGGGTGACAGCTTCATTCGTTGCATTTCGAAGTTTTTCGAGAACGGCGGCACCGCTCTATTCCCCCACACTAGGTAGTTGTAATTAATCGGCGTCATAAACTTTGGTCGTGCTGACGCCGCATCACCCAATGCGTCCAACGTGAACCGTGTGTGGAAAGCTACAATGAACCCGATATCCACCGACAGTCCAGGCGAATCCTTGATCTCCTCAATTTCCAGATCGTACACCTTCTGCCGCTCCTCCTCGGAAACCAAATCGATCTCGCGCACACCGTCCCGGTATTGACTACGCTCAAGAAATTGCTCAAGGCATGCCAAGCATCCTCCCATTCCAGGCCTGTAGGTATACACTTCACCCCCAATTCCGCGCGTAAAGACGCGACCAACGGTAAACGGTTTCGCAGTTTCCACGCAGATCTCGTTCAAACGATAGCGGGTCGGTTCGTTGTCCGTCCCAATGACTACAACGCTAGCGCGCTCTACTTCTTGCTTCAGCCCTCGCCAACCGAGTAGATCTTCATCGAACTCGCGAACTTCCACCTTCGGGTTGCGATCCCTCAATACGTCAGCGACTGCCGTGGTCTTCTGCCAACCCAGATATCTGGTTCCACAAACATGTCGGATGACATTCTCGACCTCTAGTTCGTCCTTGTCCACGAGCGTAAATCGCTTCACGCCCGACATGGCCAATTGCAACGCAACCTGCCCTCCACCCGAGCCGCATCCCGCCACCATCACTTCAAGGTCGTCGAACGCCTCCACATCGAACAGAGACTCAATTCTCGCGAACAGTCGATCACTCATGAATCTGTCCCCTCTTTCGGCCATTGCCTCGTCTGACGCCAAACCGAATAGTGTTGCATCCACCGCCGGAAAAGGGCCACGGCATGCATCACGTCGTGCTTTCCTGGATTCCACACTGCTATGGCGCCGTAGACGCACAACGTTCCGTCCGGCCACCGGTGGGGACATTCATCGTCGATTGGTGTTGCAGAGATCACTGGCGCCTTGTTCGGATACCCGTGGGGTAATGTCACCGTTACATTAACACGCGTTTCGCCGCTGAACTCTTGAAAGACAAGCTGTATCTCCCGCTCGTCGCTGACTGCGACCCGGCAGTGCTCGTTCGAATCGAAGATCTTGTCGAGCTCTGCCGTCATACGGGAGGTCTGAATGTCTGGAAGAAAACAGGAGATCGGCACGAGACAGGCTAACTGTTGACCGTTTCTTTCAATCAGGAAAGACAGACCCCCTCGCGAGACTTCGTCCAGCACTTCGCCCGGCCTGCTTCGCAACGCCATCATCGATAGTGATTTGAATTCGACTAACATCGCGCTTAGTGGTCGATCGAGGCGCCAGGCCATTGCCGTGTTTGCCGAAATACCTCGTACTTGGCCAACCACTTCGCTGATCGCTGAATCACGAAAGTGAGGTTGTGCCGTCCCGGGTTCCACATGTGGTGATGCAAGTAGCAAATTCTGTCGTTCATGTACCTGTGGGGCGACCGCTCTAATTCCGGACGTCTGACGCGCACCTCCGGCATGCTACTAGGGTAGTGCTCCGGGAAGAAGACATTTAAAGTGTAGATGTCCCTGCTGGTCTGCAACGCTACGAGGGCCATCACACCCCCTTCAGCAGTGGGGTGACCCTCGACATAGTCGAAGTATTCCCTAGCCGCTGCGATTTCCTGGCGGACTCTCATCACATTCATTCTTGTGCACTCCCACGGTCGTACTCTCCGCCTAGGTCTTCTTGCATTGTCAATGGTTTCTTGAAGCCCCGTTCAGTTGCATCGCTTCCTCCCAGAGCACGAATCTCGCCGTTGGGAAGTATTTCGATCGGCATATCCTCTTCAGACTCCAACAACCTCTCAAGCTCGTGGATGGTCGGTTTTCTTACCATTTCGCTCCTCCTGCTCGGACTTTAATCATACTATATTGATTGTGTGTTTTCCAATTATACTGTGTAATTAATATAATTATTATAGTTTTTCAGTTAAAAGGGCTTTCGCTGAACCTATTTCCTAGAGCGAGTCGTAGTCAATAGAACAGTTTTGGGATGCAAAATTCACTCTGTGCGGTGGTGATTGACACTCAAGCGTGGAAAACGAGGGTTTTCTAAATATCAAAATAGTTGCGAATCTCATTTTCCGAGTCATTTGTTTTCTGGCACCATAACTTACGGGTCCTGTGGTTCAGTAATTACACAGGTTAGCGGAAAAGGTGGCGGTTACTTGGGATGTCTTGCAGCAAGGAAGGGTTCCTCACAAACAATGTCAAGGTTCGAAGAAAGTTAGCAGAAAAACTCATTTTTAACGAAGTAGACAAGCAAATATCTTGTCCGAAAAACCATTCTCGCATACTGAAAACAGTTGAAGAGGAAGTAGCAAATTCCTATGCGGATGTTCCAGAACTAATGAGTCAGAAAGAACGTGAACTGACTTCCGAAAACCGACGGCCCGCAATTTTCGTGGAATTTTTTGCCGAAGGACGAGGGAATCAGACTATTGGTAAAGCATTGGAAGAATCAGAAAAGAAAATCTAAAAACTTGAAATCGAAATTAATGGGCTACGACGGTCGCACGACAAAGTGTTCCAATCTCCCCCCAATTGAGTGGATCGAAGAGAAGTTTTCAGATATCCAAAATAATTGGAACAGAAGACAGGACAGTCTGCGGTCGCTCTTCGGAAACTGCTTGGGTCAATTACATTTGAACCTACCTACCCTGATATCGGCAAGCCGTACTACGTTGTAAACTCTGGAAAAATTGCTTTAGAGATAACCGCACTACTGACCGATTTGGTGAGTGCCGACAAAGGTGCGGATTCTTACCTATGGTGGAGGTGGCGGGAATTGAACCCGCGTCCGTGAGCCCTCTGCTCGCTGGCGACTACATGCTTAGTCTATCCCTAGTTCAACCACACTTCGTCAGGACAGACAATACGGAGTGTGTCGGTCTCGTCTACCGAAGTAGTCATTCGCTTACAGGCTTACGAGACAATCCCTGTAAACTAGTCTGAATTTAATGACCCCGTTTCGCACCATCCAGACATGATACTGACAGGGCTTAGCAGCTAAGCTGCTAAGGCGAAGTTGTCGTCGTTGGCAACTATTGATTTGCAGACAGTTTAACGAGGCACCTGCACCTCGGCATGCTCCAGCGGTTTTGTAACTCACGTCGAAACCAAGTCACCCCCACAGGAAGTTATTTGGCTTACGATATATGAACTTGTCCCCAAAATGCAACACTGATTCGCAATTTATTGAATATCATGCTCAAAAAACATCATCTTTGTTGCATTCTTGCTCAATTACTCGAATTTCGACTGTAAGAAGAAGCTTCCCTGGCCTGATCTCTTGCGATATCCTGAGATTTGATTGCAGCTCGTTTGTCGTACTGTTTCTTTCCCTTGGCCAGTGCAAACTGAAGCTTCACTTTTCTATTGCTCCAGTAAAGCTGTATCGGTATCATCGAATAGCCCTTTCGCTCGACGGCGGCAATCAATCGATTTATTTCGATACGATGCAAAAGCAGCTTTCTTTGCCGAGTCGGATTGACAGTCACATGAGTTGAAGTTGTTGAGCCAGGCGAAATATGTGATCCAACAAGATAGAGCTCACCTCCTCTTGCTAGAATATAACTTTCCTTGAGATTTGCCCTGCTCTCCCGCATGCTCTTGACTTCCCAACCATTCAGCACGATGCCTGCTTCGTACCGATCTTCGAGATGGTAATCATGCGAAGCTTTTCTGTTGGTCGAGATGATTTGATTGGAATTCTGATTTTTCTTCTTTTTTCCCATGACTAATCCACTTTACCTACGTCGACGCGAACCTCGTTGTCGAGTCGATTTAACAGGGGATGTATCAAAAACCTTTCCGAGACTTTCTGCAATCTGCTCCATAGTAGGTCTTTCTTTCACTACATGTTCATCTATCGCTGTACGCATTCTTCGTACATGCTCCAACTGCGTACCGCAACATCCTCCGATGATGGTTGCTCCAACATTTCGAGCGATTTGCGCATAGAGATACATTTGCTCGGGCGTCGCTGTATATCGAATTCTTGTGCCCTCCCATATAGGTACGCCACAATTCGCTTTCACTACGTATCTGAACGCGGATGGAAACGCTTCAACCATCTCCAACGCAGCGGCTACGGTTTGTGCCGGGCCAATTCCGCAATTTGAACCGACTGCAAATGGGTGAACACCCAAATTTGAACAGATTTCAACAAATTCAGTCGGGCTGATTCCCATCATCGTACGACCGTTTGTGTCAAAACTCGCGTTGCAAACAAACGGCAGACTGGTACTGCCCGCACTGGTAGCGGCGGCGATCAGTTCCTCCTTTGAAGAAATAGTCTCAATCCACAAAATATCACAGCCACCACGCTCAAGAGCCAACGCTTGAACTGTGAATGCTTCAATTGCTTCATCCGTCGACAGTGTCCCTATTGGTTCAATCAGTTCGCCCAAAGGTCCCATAGAACCTGCAACAAACACTTCCCTGCTTGATTGATTAACTGCTTTTCTGGCAATTTCAGCAGCCTTTTCATTCAATTCCGATACCCGATGCTGACTTCTATGCAGTTTCAGCCGCATCGCATTGGCTCCAAAAGTATTGGTTAGAACCATATCCGAACCTGCGTCAATAAAGCTGGAATTCAGCTGCAACACACGCTCTGGAAATTCATCGTTCCAAAGTTCCGGGGCATCTCCCGATACCAATCCCATATCAAAAAGATTGGTGCCCGTCGCACCATCCATCAACAGACATTCCTTTTCGTCTATCGCTTTCAGAAACGGGTGATTGGTTCTGGAGATTTCCATAAACTTTCCAATTCGTGTAGCAACTCAATAATAGATATTTGATAAAGATAATTTATTCTCAATTCATAATTTGAACTGCAAATCGTATGATTTTGTACCAAATTGCGGAACCATTTTCAGAAACTTATCCACAAATTCTCTAACGGTATAATGTCTATTAATGATAATCTTGAATTTTCAGGCCGTTCTGATTTTTCACATCTAGTTCATTGAATTCTTGAAAAAACTGGCTCATTCTCGGCTATGGAGATTAAAAAAATTTTCATTTCATCCGTTGCAGCTTTTTTATGTCTCAGTTTGCTGCAAATTTCGAGTGCCAGTGAACTAATTATGTTTGATGCAGATTATTGCACCTGGTGCCGCAAGTGGGATGAAGAAATTGGCGTCATCTATGGTCTAACGCCTGAATCCTGTCAGGCACCCATCAGAAAAGTCGAGATTAGCGATCAGATTCCAGATTCAATTTCGATCAACGAGTCTGTACGATACACCCCCACCTTTGTACTGATTCATAATCAGAGTGAAGTAGGACGCATAGTCGGATATCAAGGGGAAGATTTCTTCTGGCCGATGCTGAACGATTTGATTGAGCAGAATTTGCCTGAAGAAGTTCGACGTTCTAACTCGAATCAATGTCAAAATTCATGAGAATGCGATTCTTCCCATGCCTATTTGATCACTGTCCACCCACTTCTTGAATCTGATCCCGTATGCCAAGTGTCCGTAAGTCAATCATTGCGGCATATCCCTCTGAACACATGTATTCTCTGGTGACTGATGTAGCATCCTATCCAAACTTCATCAAGGATTGCAAAAGCGGCCGAGTAGACAAAGTACATGAGGACGGATATACGGCTACGCTCGAATTTTCGCTGAAAGGCATTCGCAAATCATTTACAACTCGGAATGTGGCTACCCCGTTCAGTGAAATTTCCATGACGCTGGTTTCAGGCCCATTCAAAAAGATGAGCGGCAGTTGGAAATTCACCAATCTTGGAGAACACGCATGTCGAGTTGAATTTGAACTTGATTTTGAATTTTCATCGAGTCTGATCGCCACTGCGAGCGCTCCTTTATTTCATCAAATATCGAAAAACATGGTAAATTCATTTCACGAAGAGGCAGTACGACAGTTTGAAAATCAACCGAAAAATTTACATTGAAGTTGCATTCGCATCTTCAATGCATCAGAAAATCATGGAAATGGAAGTCCCAGTCAATACCACGGCAAGAAAGGCGGTTGAAGAATCCGGGTTAGATCGGATTTTTCCGGATTTCGACTTCGGATCTGCACCAATTGGCGTATTTGGGAAAGCAGTTCCAGATGACTATTTGCTTGCGGATGGAAACCGCGTCGAAGTTTACAGGCCACTGCAACAGGCGCCAACTGATGCTCGCCGAAAACGGGCGAAATCTGCCAAAAACTCGACTAAAAATTAAATTCTAGTTATTCTGAATGATGCTGCAAAGCTCGCAATTCGTTACGGCGAACCTTGCCAGTCGTAGTCAGTGGCAAGTCGTCAATGTATTCAATGAATCTGGGATACTCATAGGCAGCAAGTCGTTTTCGCACAGAATCCTGAATCTCTGCTGTGAGCTTGTCTGACGGCTGATTCCCATCTTTCAACACAATGTAAGCCTTTACCGCCTCTCCCCGGAGTTTATCAGGAATACCAATGACTGCAACTTGTGCAATTGCCGGATGCTTCAGTAGACAATCTTCTATTTCACCAGGACCGATACGATAACCGGCACTGGAAATCACGTCATCTTTTCGACCTACAAACCATAAGTATCCGTCTTCATCCTTGTAGCCGGTGTCACCTGTTCCCCACCATTTACCAATATATTTTTCTTGGGTAGCTTCTTTGTTATTCCAATAGCCGGAAACCATTACTGGATCATTGCGGTCGGCTGCGAGTTCGCCAATTTCACCGGCTTCCAGGATATTTCCATCTTCGTCAACCGCCTCGACAGAATGGCCCGGATAGCTCTTGCCGATTGATCCAGGGCGAACACTCATCACTTCGGAACAATTTCCTGCAATATAGTTAAACTCAGTTTGCGCCCACATTTCGTTAATTTCAATTCCGAATGCTTCCTTGCCCCAGTGATAGAGTTCGGAGCCCAACGACTCTCCTGCCGACATGATGGAGCGCATGTTAATATCAAACCGATTCTGCATGTTTTCGACCTGACGCAACATCTTCAGTGCTGTAGGTGGTATGAACCCATTACGCACCCGATATTTTTCCAGCAAATGGCAAGCTTTTTCTGGTTCAAATTTTCCGCCGTCATAACCTATAACTGGAACACCGTAGTACAAAGATGGAATGAGCGCATCTAGCAAGCCACCTGTCCACGCCCAATCTGCTGGAGTCCAGAACAAGTCATCTTTTTGTGGAAAAAAATTGTGCGACATCTCAAATCCAGTCAAATTCCCAATTAGACACCGATGTGGAGCAAGAGCGCCTTTCGGTGGACCGGTAGTTCCAGATGTGTAAACCAGATATGCAGGATCTTCAGCCAACGTATCGACAACTTCAAAACTGTCGCTTGCTCGTTCAATTTCCTTCCAGAACCCATTCGCAGAGTCACAGTCGATGATCGTTTCAAGATGCGGCAGTTGATCTCGTATCGATTCAAGCAAATCAACATGCTGGGTATCTGTAATCACAACTTTCGTGCCACTGTTGTTCAGCCTGTAGCTCACAGCTTCTGGTCCAAACAGAACTGAAAGCGGTAAGGCAACCGCCCCCAACTTGTATATGCCGAAATGAGAAATTACGGTTTCCGGACGTTGCGGCAGTATGATGCCAACCCGGTCTCCTTTGCCGATTCCTTGGTGGCGCAGAGTATTGGCAAACTGATTTGAAAGGCGACTCAGCTCTTGAAATGTATAACGACTTGCCTTTCCCTCTCTGTTTTCATAGTAAATCGCGACTTCGCTGCCGCCGCGTTCCGCATGGCGGTCACACGCCACTTGTGCAATATTGAAGTACTTTGGAATATTCCACTGAAACCTTTCATAGATTGCATCCCAATCTCCCCACTCGGGGCGAACCAGTCTCAAATCATCTCTGTTCAATTACCAGTACCGAATTGCTTGAGAGTACATGTTTTCCAGATCGATCTCTGAAACATCGCATGGTGCATTTGCTAGCAACCTCTGCTGCATGAATGCTCCATGAGCTAGATTCTCTATATCCGAATTATCATAGCCGACATCCGAAATACCATTTGGCATTTCCGTCATTTTCATCATATGTTCGAGCTGTTCCGAAAGAGCGTCTCCCGCCTCATTCTGATCTGCCTCGCGTAATTCCGCTCCAAGCAGTAGCGCACCATCCCTATGTCGCTCCAGATTTGCGGGTGCTGTAAATCGAAAAGCGGCTGGAGCATTCACGATTACCGAAATTCCGTGAGGCACCAAAGGATGACCTGGAGGATATCCGTCTGGGCAGTAATCCCGGACTAACCCGGCAACTGAATAGGACATTCCATGGGGAATATGCACGCCGCTATTGCCAAACGCAATTCCAGCCAGTGTTGCGGCGAGCATCATTCCATGTCTTGCTTCTTCATCGCTTGCGTCAGCTACCGCTCGCACCAAATATTGTCCAGTCAGGCGCAGAGCTTCCCGACATCCCATATCGCTATAGGGATTTGCACCTTGACTCAAAGGACGAATTCCAGTTGCTGACCTTGCGCGTTCGGTAAACGGTCTTGCCGTGTACGATTCAAGTGCATGACACAACACGTCAAATCCACTTGATGCGACAACTTTGGCTGGCAGCGATGCGGTTACTGTTGGATCTACAATTGCTTTCGTCGGCTTGAGATGATAAGAGACAATACCCGTCTTCACCTGTTTCTCCAGATAATCGAATACCGCGATGCCGGTGCACTCGCTGCCGGTACCAGAAGTTGTCGGGCATGCGATATGCGGTGCCAACTTTCCTGGAACAGGAACTCCTTCTCCAACAGGAGCGTTGACATAGTCGAGAAATTTGGCTGGATGGGTACTGTACAGATTTGCCGCCTTGCAGGTATCGATAACCGAGCCGCCACCGATTGAAATGAATCCGTCAAAGTGACCTTCAACTGCAAACTGAGTCGCAGCCTTGAAGGAAACATCGGTGGGTTCGACGCTCACTTCATCGTACACTTCAAAATCAATCGCAGCCTTGCGCAGTTTTTCCAACGCTTTCTGTGTGGGTTCAAGCGCCTTAACAACCGGGTCAGTGAAAAGAGCTACTCTTGAAACTCCCAGTTGTTGGATATCGAGAGCCAGCTCATCCAGTGCTCCGGGTCCATACTTGATGGGGTTGAAATCTACCGTAAAAACAGACTCGTTTCCCTCAACAAATTGATAGTGATGACAACATCCCATTGTCTCAAATCGCCTTTTCTATCTACTAAGGTGCAAGTTACTGTTGGGAACGAGTCAAAGCCTGATCCAGATCCCACAAGATATCTTCAATGGTCTCAAGCCCTACTGATATTCGAACCATGTTGGGTTGTACACCCGCCGCAATCTGTACCTCCTCATTCATCTGTCTATGCGTCGTTGATGATGGGTGAACAACCAGTGTTTTTGCATCACCAACGTTGGCCAAATGACTCAGGAACTGAACAGATTCAATAAATTTCACGCACGCCTCGATTCCGCCCTTGATACCAAAGCTCATAATTCCTCCGGCTCCCTTCAGAAAATATTTGTTCGCAAGATCATAGTATCGGCTGGATTCAAGTCCCGGGTAGTTCACCCATTCAATCGTAGAATGATCTTCCAAAAACCGGGCCACTGCCATCGCATTTCTACAGTGTCGATCCATTCGCACCGCAAGCGTCTCCACGCCTTGCAGGAACAGAAAAGCGTTGAACGGACTCAGAGTCGGACCGAATGTGCGCAGAATTTCGCAACGCGCTTTCATGGTGTATCCAAAATCGCCGAATGTTTCATAAAATCGAATTCCGTGATAACCATCGGAAGGCTCCATCATGGTCGAGAAATTGCCGTTGTCCCACGGAAAATTTCCTGATTCCACCAAAACCCCGCCTATAGACGTGCCATGCCCACATATGAATTTGGTGGCCGAATGGACAACAATGTCTGCACCATAATCAAACGGGCGGCACAGATACGGAGTTGCGAACGTATTGTCAACGATAAATGGCAAGCCACTGTCCCTGGCAATCTCGGAAACTGCTTCAAAATCGACCACGTTGTTGGCAGGATTGCCAATGGACTCCGCATAGATACATTTCGTGTTCGGCGAAATCGCTCTTGCAAAGTTCTGAGGGTCATCGCCGTCAACGAACTTTGCCTTAATACCCAGCTTCTTGAAGCTGAATCCGAACTGTGTATGTGTACCACCATAGAGCGTGTTCGATGATACGATTTCATCGCCAGCTTCCAAGATCGTCAACAGTGCAACCATTTGTGCAGCCATGCCGGAAGATACCGCAACCGCAGCTCGCCCTCTTTCCAAAGCCGCCATACGTTGCTCGAAAACCGCATTTGTGGGATTCATCAATCGTGAGTAGATGTTTCCGAAAGTCTGCAAATTGAACAGACTCGCAGCGTGATCGGCAGAGTCGAATACATATGCAGCCGTCTGATAGATGGGTGGCGCGCGCGAGCCGGTTACAGCATCGGGCATCTGTCCCGCGTGCAGACACAAGGTCTCTATACCAAATTCTCGATCAGGCATAACTTTTGATCAATTGCTCCACCGAGGGCGCTCGGATGAAATGATTTTGGTGTCCACCCCGATAAAATTGAGCCCGCCGAACAGTCTGGCATGTTCTATCTTCATGCAGCGATTGACTACCACATCCATGCCTGCTTCATGCGCAATCGCAGCTGCTTTTTCGTTATGGATTCCAAGCTGCATCCACAACACACGCGCACCTATTTTTACTGCGGATTCTGCAATTGGCAATACAAACTCGGAGCGTTGAAAAACATCTACGACCTCTACCTGTTCTGGAATATCCTCAATCGCTGGATAACACGTTTCACCCAATATTTCTTCGTAGTTCGGGTTTACCGGAATAATTCGATATCCGTATTCCTGCAGGTATTTTGCTGCAAAGAAACTCGGTCGATACCACCGTGCCGATAGTCCAACTACGGCAATCGTCTTGTTCTGTTTAAGAATTCGACGCAACGACTGTATATCATCTGTAATCATGAATTCCGCAATACTTTGACTATCAGTCTACCGATCCCAAGGCAAAAAATTCTCCCGCACTCCATACGCCGAACATCCTGCCATCATCGGTTTGGATTTCAGTACCGAGTTCAACCAACTGGTAATATACATTTCTCGCCAGCAATCCACGTAGTCCGCTGCGAACATTCAGATATGGCGACGGTTCGTCATCCTCTGCAAATTCGACCCAAATTCGATGATCTTGATCCGCCAATATGATGTCATCCGTCCGGGTTCGAAAATACAATTTCTGTTCCTGCCCCTTTCCTTCTTCTTCCACTTGCACCACCACAAAGGGCGCATCCTCAACTTCAATGCGCAACTTTTCAACCGGAGTGACAAGATAGTGTTCACCATCGTCATCTTTGCGAAGCACCGTGGAGAACAGCCGGACCAGCCTCTTTCTGCCGATAGGCGAACCCATATAGAACCAAGTTCCATCCCGGGCGATCCGTATGTCGATATCGCCGCACAGTTCCGGATTCCACTTATGAACTGGCGGCAGACCCTTCTTTGAAATCTGCGCAATCAAACTGGCTGGATCAGAGGTCGCGCTAGTCATTAGAATCTCTGGGCACGCCGCGAGGCCTGCCGTCCTGATCAATAGCAACAAATGTAAAAAGACCTTCGGTTACCTTTTCAACTGCTCCTGACGTACGACGTCTGACCCACGTCTCCACAAGAACGGCAATAGAAGTATTACCGATTCTAGTTGTTGAACAGTAACAGCTTACGACATCCCCGACATAAACCGGCAAGTGAAAACTCATCGCATCGACTGCAACTGTTGCGACACGGCCTTTGGCAATTTCATAAGCATGGATACCGCCTGCAATATCCATCTGCGCCATGATCCAGCCGCCGAAAATGTCTCCGCTCGGATTCGCATTCGCTGGCATTGCTAGCGTGCGCAATGAGGCTGTTTTAGATTTTGAAGGTTTCGATTTCAACTCGCGCCTGTTTTGAACAGATTCAAGAAGAGTGAGATTAATCAGTCGTAGCTGCGAGCATCTTCAATAACGATTCCGTCATTGGCCAAAGTGCCCGGATTTTCCAGGATTACATCCGCTCTGAGCTTGCATACTTCCCGTGCACAAACCGCTATTTTTTGTACTAGTTCATCCGACTGCTCTGAAACTTCACAACACAATCGCATTTGATCCTGATGACCTTCACTGGTAACGACTAGACGCGCTTTGCTGATTTCCGGGAAACGATTTACGATCTGCGCAACCTGCGAAGGATGGACGAACATGCCTCGCACTTTGGTTGTCTGATCGGCTCGACCCATCCATCCCTTGATTCGGGTATTGGTTCGTCCGCAGGGACTCTGTCCCGACATTACCGCTGACATGTCGCCAGTGCCGAATCGTACCAGAGGGTAATCGGGATTGAATACCGTTACGACTACTTCACCGACTTCACCTTCAGGCACTGGATCGCCGGTGCCGGGGCGAACGATTTCGACGATAACACCTTCATCCATAATCAACCCCTCCATAGCTTCTGATTCATAGGCAATTAGTCCGATGTCCGCTGTTGCATAAGCTTGCTTCACATAAACACCATGACCATTCAGTTCCGCTCTAAGTGACGGCGGCAACGCCTCGCCTGAAACCAGTCCGACTTTGAGTGACGAAACATCAACACCACTAGTCGATGCTGCCTCGAGAATTATTTTCAGAAAGGAAGGTGTGCCGGTATATGCCTGCGGCTGCAAACGTTCAATGGACTGAACCTGCAGCTCAGTCTGACCGACTCCGGCAGGAAACACTGCGCAACCCAGTTCACCAGCACCACTCTCCATCATCATCCCTGCAGGAGAAAAATGGTAGGAAAAGGTATTGTGGACAAGCATTCCAGACCGTATTCCAGCTGCAAATAGAGCACGTGCCATTCGCCAGCTGTCACTGCGTTTTGTTTCGGGCTCGAAAATTGGGCCGGGTGATGCAAATATTCGCAACAGCGAATTCGGATCGAATGCTGTCATACCGCCAAATGGCGGAAATTTTTTCTGTAGGTCAACTAGCTCGGATTTACGTACAACCGGCAACTCGGCCAGCGCAGCGCGTGAATTTATGGAATTAGCATCTTTGCCTGCCAGCTGCTCTCGAACAAAAGGTGCCTTTGCAGCGGCTCGCTCAAGATGGGTGGGAAGTGCCGAAAGCAACTCTTGCTCTCGTAGTTCCGGGTCGCGAACCTCAAGGGAATCGTAATACTGTGTGCTCATGCTCGTCCTTATGGGTTACGCATCGAGGGGTAGGTGTTCGGCGGCTGTTTCCGCCAAAGAATTTAGTTGTTCCGCAATTGGCAGCCTGGTCTAAGCCAGCCAGCGCTTGCGCCGGCGATAATGCTTCACATTTCTGAAGCTTTTTCGTTTGTCGCCGCTTACGCCAAGATAAAACTCTTTAACGTCTTCGTTCTGTAACAGTTCCGATGCATCTCCATCCATGACTACCCTGCCGTTTTCAAGGATATAGCCATACTGGGAATAGCGAAGTGCCATGTTGGTGTTTTGCTCCGCCAGGAGAATGGTTACCTGTTCGTTTTCGTTCAGTCGTTTGATGATTTCAAAAATTTCTTCGACCAGCGTCGGTGCCAGCCCCATTGATGGTTCATCTAGCAGAATCACGGTCGGTTTCGCCATCAGTGCGCGTCCGACTGCGACCATCTGCTGTTCACCACCGGATATATACCCAGCCTGCCCGTTGCGCCGTACCTTCAATCTTGGAAAATATTCGTACACCAGTTCCAGATCAGCCTGAATTGCGCTTCGACCGTCTCTACGGGTGTAAGCTCCTGTCAGCAGATTTTCTTCTACGGTCAGATGTTCGAAGCAGTTTCGGCCTTCCATTACCTGTGTGACTCCACGCATGACAAGCTCTGAAGGTGTCATTGCATCGACTCTCTCTCCCCGGTAAATAATAGAGCCTTTGGTGACTTCCCCGCGCTCGGCACGAAGCAGATTCGAGATCGCCTTGAGGGTTGTTGTCTTGCCGGCGCCATTTGCCCCGAGAAGGGCAATAATGCCCTTCTCGGGTACTTCAAGAGACACGCCTTTCAGAACGAGAATGACTCGATCGTAAATGACTTCAATGTTATTTACGGAAATCAGCGCACCGTTATCGGTTGCGCTCTGTACTGTCTCGTTCATGAAAATTGAATTGCGTTGGCTTTCAGATTAACCGCAGTCTGAACCCATATCCATGCCGGAGCGAGGTGTAATGCCTTTCTCTTCGGCATATTTCATAGAAGATTCCATGATCAGCGGGTCTACCAAGGACTTGTCGGTTGCAATCCAGTCTGTAATCTCAACCCATTTAGATCCGTCCCAACGATTGAACTTCACCGGGCCGCCGCCTTCGTGATCAGCACAGGTAATCGTCAGAGGTGCCATCAAACCATCCGCACCGATTTCTTTGATTCGATCGGCTGTGATGTTCAGATTTTCAAGACCCCAACGCATTTCTTCACCGCTCAACACTTTATTGCCGTACTTCGCTTGTGCGGTTCGGATTGCTTCAACGGTCACGATTCCTGCTACAAGCCCGCGGTTGTAGTAAATCGTGCCAACACGTTGCGGTGAGAGATTTCCTTTACCCGCACCATGAACGATGTCAAGCATAGCCTGCACGACCGGAAAATCGGCACCAGACGGATGAAAACCGGCGGCGACATAGTCGATTGCTGCTTTGCCCGCTGGAATTACGTCCTCTTCAGCACCACTCCACCAAACACCAAGAATTCGATTCGATGGAAAGCCGACTCGTGCCGCTTCCTTGATTGCCGTTGGGTTCATTACACCCCAGCCTCTCAGAATGACCCAGTCAGGTTTGTACCGACGAGAAATTTCAAGCCAAGCCGCTTTCTGGTCAAGACCCGGATGGGCAACTGGATAGTGCCTGACCTCAAAACCGTATTTTTCAGCCTGAACATCTAATATGCGTATCGTTTCCTTTCCGTAACTGCTTTCATGGTATAGATTGGCGATTTTCTTGCCATTAAGGTTTTCCATTCCGCCTTCCTGCATGCCGATGTACTTGATCTTTGCAGTATTCTGACTCCAGTAATTGGTGATCAACGGAAATACCCATGGGAATACTTTTCCGTTCGTTGCATCGGTTCTGCCATATCCCATTGAAATGAGTGGAATCTTGTCAGCCGTTGCACGTTCGATCAAACGATAGGTAATACCGGTGCTCAAAGGATGCACAACAGTCGCACCATGTTCACCCTGATTTTTCAGTCGTTCGTAGCACTCAACACCGCGATCAGAATTGTAAGCAGTCTCGCACTCTTCCCAAACCAACTTTACACCGTTTACACCGCCATCACGCAGATTCAGTAGAGCGAAGTAGTCTAACATACCTCCAAAGAATCCCGATCCGCCAGCAGCGTAGGGCCCCGTTCGATAGATAAGCGCCGGAATGAACTGCTCCATATCCTGTGCTTGAGATACCGAAAAAGGAACCACCGCTATTACTGAAGCGACCAGCGACAGTATCATGGATTTAAATTTCATAGTTATTACCTCCCACATTCGTGGTTAATTCTCGTTAATTGATACAAGTGAGTATGTTAACACTGCAACTTCATGAATGTTACTTCAGTTACGCTTCCAAGCAGTGCGATAAAATAAGTCAATACGGGAAAGGCCACTGACGCAGCTTTTCCTTCACGATCTGCCACATCCGAGCAAATCCCAGAGGTTCAATCGCAAGTAAGAATATGATCGAACCCCCATATATGATCAGCTCCAGATTCGCTAGTGCTGATCCAGACAATGTTCCCTCCCCCACATGCGAAGCCATAATGTTCAGAAATGGCGGCAGCAGTACGATGAACGCCGCTCCTAGAAATGATCCCATGATTGAACCCAGCCCACCAATGATGATCATGAACAGTATTGTGAATGAACGAATCAGGTCGAATGCTTCCGTGTCTGCATTGCCGACGTAAGTAAAAACATACATCGCGCCGGCAACTCCGCAGTAGAAAGAACTGATTGCAAAAGCCAGAAGTTTGGTGCGAAGCGGGCGTATGCCGATGATTTCAGCGGCAATGTCGAAATCTCGAATGGCCATCCAGGCGCGGCCGGTCATGCCCCGTACCAAATTCTTCGCTAGCAAAGCGAGAATTACCACGACCGTAAGAGTGACCAGATATTTCGCTTCTGGGGTAGCATTTGGACCCGATACGAGCACATTAATCGGCGAGAGAAAGTCTAGTGCTCTACCTTCTTCCGCAAGTGCTCCGAACAAAGTCGAAGTTGGTGCTGAAGCCACGCCGGCCGCGTCGTAATTTGTAAACCAGCCAACGTGGTCAAAAATCCACAGCAAAAAGAACTGCGAAGCCAGTGTCGCAACTGCGAGATAGAAGCCTTTGATTCTTAGCGAAGGGATACCGAACAGGACTCCGACTACAGCCGCCATCAAACCCGCGAGGATAAAGTCGAAGATCAACGGAATTTCAGGCAGACGCAAAACGAGGTTGTAGCAACCGAATGCTCCGACTGCCATAAATCCCCCAGTACCGAGAGATAATTGCCCTGCATAACCTGTAAGCAGGTTGAGACCGAGAGCAGCCAGTCCGAATACCAGCAACTGGGTAAGAATCGGACCCATAATGTACTGGCTGCCCGACAACGGCGGCCAGATATACGCAATGAGCAGAATAACCGTGATACCCAATCGATCATTGGTGATCGGAAAAATCGCCTGATCAGCACGATAACTCGATTTGTACTGTCCGACTTCCCTATAAATCATGGACTAAGCACCTAGACCCGTTCAATAATCTTTTCGCCAAACATACCTTGCGGGCGAAACATTAGAAATATCATCCCCAACATGTACGGTGTCCAATTTTCCGTACCACCTCCGAAGAACGGAATGCCGACAAAAACTTCAAACAGCTTTTCAGTTGCGCCAACAATCAGGCCTCCAATGATGGCACCCGGAATGGAAGTGAACCCACCGATAATGAGGACTGGAAGTGCTTTGAATGCAAGCAGTGAAATGCTGAACTGAACACCAAGCTTGGAGCCCCACATCAGTCCTGCGACCAGGGCTACGATTCCCGCAGCTGCCCACACAACCACCCAAATGTTCTTTAGGGGAATGCCCACACTCAATGCCGCCTGATGATCATCGGCAACTGCGCGAAGCGCTCTTCCGACTCGGGTTTTCTGGAAGAATATTGCAAGTGCTGTCACCAAAGCCGCAGCAATCAGTCCCGCATAAAGATCGAACTGGCTGAGATATACACCGTAAAATTCGAATGGAATATCGGGAATTCCAATATCCAGTGCATGCACATCTGCATCCCAGACTCCTTGCGCTATGCCTTCGATTACATAGTTCAACCCGATTGTCGCCATGAAAAGGATGATCGGTTCCTGATTGACCATTGGCCGTAGAACAATTCTTTCAATCGCAATTGCCAGTCCAATTACGATCACCAGAGTAACGGCAAAAGATCGATAAACAATCGCTCCATCTGTAACCAGCGAGATCACTGCAAGTCCCAGCAGTACTCCAATCGCCCACTGAGGCGAGCGTACTGCAGTCGTCATCATCAAGAAAATCAGCAATGTAACGAAAATACCACGCCACATATTCTGTCCGCCATCTACGAACATGGCGCACACAACCAGCAGTACGGCAGCTATAAATAGCGGTATTCGCCCTAAGTACCGGTCTGAGAATTTTTTAACTGCGCTGCCCTCCGTCTTCAACTTCGTGAGCAACAGCATGACTGCTGCGGCACCCGCTAGACCGATTGAAAGCCAGCCGGTCCACATCCAGAAATCCGATGCGACTTCGGTTAGCAGTACAAAGGTTAGTGCTCCGAACAGAACAAGCGCACCTTGTGCGAAATTGAATATCGATGACGCCTTGAATATCAGCACCAATCCCAACGCCACCAAGGAATACATGATGCCTGACAGAAGGCCACCGACCAGAACTTCAAGAAAAAATACAAAATCTTCTAATGCCATACTGATTCACACTCTTAATGTTCGCCGAGGTATGCTCGTATTACGTCTTTATTGGTGCGCACCTCGTCCGGCACGCCATAAGCGATTCTTTCACCATGATCGAGTACGACAACATGATCGGATATATCCATGACTACACTCATGTCATGCTCAATCAACACGACGGTGGTACCAAACTCGTCATTCACATCCAGAACGAATCTTGCCATGTCTTCTTTTTCTTCAAGATTCATACCTGCCATGGGTTCGTCCAGTAGCAGAATTGTCGGTTCCATTGCCAAAGCTCTTCCAAGCTCAACCCGCTTCTGCAGTCCGTAAGGCAGTTTTCCGACCGGTGTTTTTCGAATTTCCTGAATTTCAAGGAAATCAATAATTCCTTCGACAAACTCGCGATGTTCATTTTCCTGCTGCTGTGCCGGATAGTAGAATGCTTCCTTGAGAAAATTGTGCTTGATCTTGATGATTCGCCCAGTCATGATATTGTCCAACGTTGACATGCCTTTGAACAAAGCGATGTTCTGGAACGTTCGGGCGAAACCTATTCTGGCAACTTTATCCGGTGAAGCGTTTGTTCGGTCTTTCCCCTGAAAGGAAATCGTACCCGCACTTGCCTTGTAAAATCCGCTAATCACGTTCAGCATCGAGGTTTTACCTGCTCCGTTGGGGCCAATGATGGAAAAAATCTCGTGATTGTATACAGAAAATCCGACATTCTGCAATGCTTTGACACCGCCGAAGCTGACGTAAATTCCTTCGACTTCCAGAATCAAGTCGGTAAATACTCGAGAACGCTGAGTTTCGTAATCTTGACTGGATTGTGGTGCTGCGGTATCCATGCTTGACACTTCTAGCTTGCCATTTTCATGTGATCAAAAATCTGAACATCCTGAATTTCCAGGTCTGCCGACATGGTGCCCTTACGTCCATCCTCGAAAGTTACGATGTTCTCAATGTGACCACGATTGGAATCTGAATAAAGAGCATCAATCAGGCTGCTGAACCGTTCCGAAATGATTCTGCGACGCACTTTACGGGTCCGAGTCAATTCGCCATCGTCGGCATCAAGCTCTTTATGCAAGATCAGAAATTTCTTGATCTGGGAGCCGGAAATTTCGCTATCGCTGGACAAATCCTGATTGGTTTTTTCAATGCATTTACGGATCATTTCGTACACCTGCTCATTACCCGCCAGCTCCTGATAGCTGGCATAAGAGACACTGTGACGTTCTGCCCAGTTGCTGACGGCATCAAGATCGATATTGATAAAGGCACTGACGTAATCCTTCTGATCTCCAAAGGTGACCACTTCGCGAATTTGTGGGAAAAACTTGAGTTTGTTTTCCAGAAACTTGGGGGCAAACAGTGTGCCGTCGTTCAGTTTTCCGACATCTTTCACGCGATCGATGATTTTCAGATGTCCTCCGTCGTCGAAATAGCCGGCATCACCGGTAAATACCCAACCATCGCCAGTTCTTGTGGACAGAGTCGCTTCCGGATTCTTGTAGTAACTGTGAAATACACCCGGACTTTTGTACATGACCTCGCCGCTGTCGGAAATCTTGACGTCCACGTCAGGAAACGGCAGTCCGCAGGTATCTGGCTTTACATCATTATCGGCCTGCACTGTAATGTAGACCGATGCCTCGGTCTGACCATAGAGCTGCTTGACATTGATGCCCAGTGAACGGAAAAATTCGAATATCTCAGGGCCGATTGCTTCACCAGCGGTATAAGCGAGTCGCATCCGACTGAATCCCATTGTGTTCTTGAGCGGGCCATAAACCAGAAAATTGCCGATCAGGTAGAGAATTCGGTCTACCAACCCAACCGATTCCTTCTCGAGTATGCGTACGCCGCATCGCCTAGCGACGCCCATGAAGTAATCAAACATTTTGCGCTTGGTCCAACTGGCGTCTTCCATCCGTACCAGTACGGTTGTCAATATGTTTTCAAAGATTCTAGGTGGACTGAAGAAATAGGTTGGCCCGATTTCCTGCATATCATGCATTACTGTAGCGCCACTCTCCGGACAACTGACGCAAAATCCTGAAACATAAGATTGCGCATAGGAAAAAATGTGGTCTCCGACCCATGCCATCGGTAGATAAGCCAGACACTCTTCTTTTTCGGTGAGTTTGTCAAATTCAATAGAATTCAAGACGGTTGTCAGTATGTTCCGATAGGTAAGAATTACACCTTTGGGGAAACCCGTGGTCCCGGACGTATAGAGAATGACGGAAATATCGCGACTGGACCCCTTTTGCAACTCACTCTCAAAAAATTCCGGTTTTTTTGTATCGAATGCGTCGCCTTCGGCAATCAGATTCTTATATTCATACAAATTTTGAGGCGTGTAATGTTTAAGCCCCCGTGGGTCATCGTAGTAGATCTGTTCCAGCTTCGGGCATTTTTCAGAGATTTCGAGTAACTTGTCGACTTGTTCCTGATCTTCAACCAGCGCAAACCTTATATCTGCATGATTGATGACATATTCCATTTCCTCGGCTACGGAGTCCTGATATAGAGGGACAGGAATTCCGCCGAGGCACTGAGCTGCAGCCATGCCCCAATAAAGCCGAGGCCGATTATCACCCACGATGGCAAGTTTATCTCCTCTTCGAAAGCCGGCAGCAGCTAGCCCGCATGCGACACTTCGAACTTCATTTGCCACTTGTTCCCAAGTCCATGTCTGCCAGATTCCAAAGTCCTTTTCCCGCATCGCAGGACGACTCGGACTCAAATTCTTTCGATTGAGAAGAAGCTTCGGAAAGGTGTCTAGCTTGGGATCTAGTTTCATAATTACAAGTAGTATTACAGACTTTTTACGGTAAATTCTTTATCGCAGAAAATTTTCGCAAAACAAATAGTTTACAGCAAAATGTAAGCATTCAAAAAATTAGTTGGATATAAGCTTGTTCCGTAAATTTAATTTATTCGATAGGAGTTTCGCTGGAATTCCCCCACTCTGACCAAGAACCGGCATATCCGCGGATTCGGTCATATCCCAGAGATTTCAGCATGGCATATGCGTGTGAAGAGCGATGATGCGTCTGGCAGTAGGTAATAATTTCCTTGTCAGGAGTAATTCCCTGTTGGTAAAGCATGTCCCGCAGCTCATCACTGGATTTGAAGCGATTATTTCTGGAAGTATCAATAGTATCCAGCCAGTTGACATTTCTGGCACCAGGTATATGACCACCACGCAGTGCACGGACATCAAATCCTTGATATTCCATGGGAGACCTGGCATCCAGCAAACCGACGTCGGAGTCGGTGAGTTTGGAAAGAATGTAGTTCTTGTCGGCCTGGGATTTGCCGTTTACCTGCACCGGATAGTCACTGCGCTCAACCACCTGCGGAAGTGAATAATCAACAGGATGTGATTCATTCTTCCATGCTATAAAACCGCCGTTCAGCAGTGAAGAATTCGGATGCGCCAGTACATCAAGTGTCCACAGCAGTCTTGAAGCGCGCCCGTTGCCTTCGGAGTCATAGGCAACGACGTGTTTATCTCGCGTCAAGCCAACCGCAGAAAATACTTCTTTCAGATTTTTAGTTGGAGGTAATGTACCGCTTGTTGGTACATTGCCGGATACGATATCCAGATAATCGATATGCACAGCACCTGGAATGCGTTCTTTTTCATACACATCCGAATCGCCGACATCTACGACCAAAAGATCAGGATGACCGAGAACTTCTTCCAGTTGTGATGGCTCCAATAAAAAAGGTAAATCTAGCTTCATTGCAAATAATTCTCTTATTCCATTTAATTTTGAAATATTTTTCTAAATTCCTATGTCAATATATATCATTTTAGAAATGTTTAACATAAATATAATTCTATAAATCAAATTGTCAAGAGTGAGAGTTTCCCGTTGGCGCATTATTTTATTCCCGCCAGTAAGATTCTCACTTTAAAATTCCAAAATTTCTGGTACAGATGTCCATTCAGGCCATTTTGGCAACTCCCACCGTCGAATGGCTCTGTCCATCGTGTTGATGGCTGTGATTGAGTGAATTCAGGTCGCGCAGGAACCTGCCGCCAGGCATTGCCGAGTGGATGGTTTGACAGCCGTCAGGCTACCAGTGGCAAAATTAGCGATCTGATTCGCTGTGGCTGACCCTGGTGGATCGAGGTACAGGCCATCGCCAGCATCACTGACAGACTCAGGGCAACCCGCATCTGCATGGTTTCAAGCCCTCGCATATAGTGGCGCTCCAACTGAAAGTCGCGACCGACCCGGGCATTGATGCGCTCCAGTGCACTGCGTTTTTTGTGCAGACGCTTCCATCGATAGGTGTGCTTTGGCAATGCCGCAAAGGTGCGAAGCTTCTCCTCGTTGATCCTGATGCGTACGATGCGCCGTTTTGCATCTTGGCGAACACCGCCGAGCCGATGGCACTCCTCACGCCCGGCACACACCTCACCGGTGTCGGACACCGGACAGTGGAACTTCTGCGTGCCGCGTTTTCTCTCCAGTCCGGAATACGACATCTGCCGAACCTTGCGGGTTTCCGGGCATTTGCAGTACAGCTTGCCCACCTCATCGTGAATCATCGTGTCGACACGATCCTCATTCAGCGACCGAGTGGGATATCTGAGTCCGTCAACCGCCTCTTCCTGCCACATGCGTCGAACATCTATCGCCGTTGTCACCCCATGTCGGTAAAATATCTTGCGCAACTCATCGGTGTCCAGGCCCTTGTCGGCGACGAAACTTTTGCAGCGCTCTCCGAGTTCGCTTTCGAGCATGTTGGACACCAGTTCCTTGCATTCCTTGATTTCGGTTTCGTTCGCCGGTTTTAGGGAAAACGCAATCGGCAACTCATAACGCACACCAGCTTGTAAATACAGCTTATAACCAAACCAAGATTTCACTTTCTTCTGTGCCCGGCCTTTCTGATCGATGTAGTGATACTCGTGCTTGCCCCAACGGGCGTCCGGGTCCGAGGTCCTGCCCTTGCCGCGAATCTCTTTGCCGGTTGAATGCGATTCCAGCGCCTTACCGTCCTATGTAGCACTCAGAACTATGTAGCGCAATTGAATGGCAGCCGAGATAACTATCTAAAAAGATATAAAAATAAATTGACTGTTTTCGAATTGCGCAACATAGTAATATGGGTTCCTACAGATTACTGAGAAACGCCAATAGGCTGTCATCAGGCTTAAACCGTTGTGGCTTTCCATGATGTGGAGTCGTTTTGGCGAGTGCTGCTTCTTTTAATTTGAGCGTTACCTCTATGTAAACCTGAGTTGTTTGGATGTCTTCGTGGCCAAGCCATAGTGCCATGGTCGTGCGATCAACTCCGGCATGTAACAGTTCCATAGCTGCTGTGTGGCGCAAAAGATGAACTGTGACACGTTGGTGTTTCAGCGACGGACATAGTGTTTGTGCCGTCGCCTGGTGTTATTTCAACAGGTGCTGAACGCCGTGGACAGTCAACTGTTCTCCATTGATACTGGGAAAAAGTATGTTCTGATGTCCGCGCTCGGGCTCGCTCATCCAGGCGTTCAACACTGCACAGGTTGGTTTAGCCAGTGGCGTACAGCGTCGCTTGCGGCCCTTGCCGATGACCCGTACATGGGAGCTAACCCCCATGATCATATCCTCGCGCTTCAAAGCGGTCAGCTCCGAGACGCGAAGGCCGGTCTGCACGGCTGTGAGAATAAATGCGTGATCACGTCTTCCTGTCCAGGTAGTTCGGTCAGGTGCCTGCAACAGGGCATCGACCTGATCCCGACTCAGAAATCCGATTTGTTTTCGCTCGAATCGTTTGTCCGGAATCGCGAGCACGCGCTGAATTTGCGTTGCGTGTGCCGGAAACAATTCGTACGAAGCGTAACGGAAAAACGATCGCACTGCTGTCAGACGCAGGTTTCGGGTGCGGACACTGACATTGCGCGTAACCTCAAGATCTTCAAGAAACTCGGTGACGAGTGGCGCGTCAATTTGCTCAAAGAGTAGTTGCGCCGGCGCTAGTCCGAGGCGTTGCGAGGCAAATGACAGCAGCAGCCGAAACGAGTCGCGATAGGATACCACGGTGTGTGGACTGACATCGCGCTGGCGCATCAGCCTGTCGATGAAGAAACGTTCCAGTAAGGGTGCCAGAAACAACGGATCGTTCAGATTATTCGACTGCTTCATGACGTTGTCTCCCAGCGGTGTTCCATGCGCTGCATCGCTTCGGACATCAATCCGGGACTGGACTCCAGATACCAGTAGGTATCTCGGATGCAGACATGCCCCAACATTGCTGACAACACCGGCAACAACCGCTGTGGGTCCTGATTTTGCTGATACCAGCCTTCTAACAACCTGGTAGCAAAGCGATGGCGCAAGTCATGCAGACGCGGACCACGCCGGTCGCTTGGTCCGCGAAGGCCGATCTGACGGGAGGTCTCGGCGAACCGCGCTTGGACCGCTGCTTCGGTCAGACGGTTCCCCCGGCTTGAGACAAACAGATAGTCTGAAATCACCTGGCTGTGCCAATGACACTGCCGTTGCTCGATTTACTCGGCAAGCACTTGACATGTGGATTCATGTAATGGCACCAGGCGGGTGCGAGCGTGTTTTGCAGTGAGTATCGTCACAATTGCGGCCTGAAGGTCCACATCCTGGACCTTCAGATTGCAGGCTTCCGAAATCCGCATCCCCGTCACACTCAGCAACCCGATCAGGCAGTAGCAGGTCAACGGGAGCAAGCTCTCGCGCGGGCATCGGGCAGGTCGGCTAACAAGCGCTTGTAGCAACTGTTCGATTTCAATGTCAGAGTAAAGATAGGGCTTGGCTCGTAGATTTTTTGACGGCACCGATGTTGGTTCAGGAATTTCGGTGCGCCGGTCGGTGCCTTGACGATAAAGCGCGAAACCGCGCACTGCCACTAGCCGTTGATTCCATACCCCTGATTTACCGTTGCATTGCTGCAGCCAGGCGAGCACCAGGTTTCGCGTAATGTATGAGGCGTTTCGCTGTTGAAGAAAGTCAGCAAACTGCCCAAGAATGCGATCGTATCCTCTGAGTTTGTATCCCAGACTGCGGCGAAGGCTCAGATAGTTGCCAATGTCTTGTTTGATCGTGTTCATGTGCGACCTCCAGGCCACGGCAGGGCCAAAGTCCGCATGGCGCTAATGTCGACTTTAACGTAGATCATGGTGGAGTCAAGATGCTGGTGACTGAGCATGTTGCCGATTTCTTCCAGCGAAGTGCCTTGACGCAGCATCTCGCAAGCCAAGCCATGGCGGAACTGATGGGCGCCTTTGGTCGGCGCATCAATGCCCGCCCGCTGAATATGGGAACGAACAATAGCGTAGATTCCCGAGGATGAGCGAAATCCGAGAAATGGTACCTTTGAACACAAAAATATTCGGCGTTCATCGCTGGATGGCCGTCCGTTGAGCAGATAGTCGCGGATCGCCTCGCCTATTTCCCTAGTCAGTGGGTAAGTACTGCGAGTTGTACCTTTCAGTGTCACGGTCAGCGTCGCATTGGTCCAGTCAATATCATCCAGATTTAGAAATGCCACCTCCTTGCTACGCAGCCCCAGCCGTGCAAGCAGCAGTAAAATCGCATAGTCGCGCCGTCCCGTCGCTGTCTTGCGATCTACACTTGCCAGAAGCCGTTCGACTTGGTCGGCCGCGATTGCACGTGGCACCGAGGTTTTAGCCCAGTCAGCCACAGCGGGAACCTGTGCAGCAAGGTCAGGCATCCTTTCGTCATGCACATGTACATAGCGCAAAAACGAACGCAAAGCGTTGGTGACTGCCTTCATGCTGGCTTTGTTTTTTAACTGAGCCTGATTGCCTACAAACCCCACCACATCGACGAATTGCAACGCAGACAATTCCACTTTGTCGGGACTGAAGCAGTGTCGCAGAAATTCGCCAACGTAACGCGCATGATTTTTTGCCGTTGCGGTAGTAAGCCCCCGTTGTCTGCACAAGTATCGTTCGTAATCCAAGATACAGCGCCTTGCGGGCGTCAATTCAGCTACAGCCTGAGACGGCTCAATAATGCCTTGGGAACGTAAACAGTCAGTCAGATGCGCAAGCGACTTCCGTACACGCATGTACGCCCCGTCGCCGACAGTCTGTAAATATTGTTCGACTTGTGCAGCATAGAGTTGATCAGACTCAACATTCTCCTGTTCAAGCCATGCGCTGAACCGCACAATATTCCGAAGATGATTTTGAATTGTCCCCTTCGCGTACTGGTGCTCGCACAGTGTCTCTGCAATACCTTTCAGCAAGGGTACCAACGGTCCGTTCGGTTGATCGCTTAAGGCGAACTGATTATCAATTCGATACTTCATAGTTAGACTCCTGCCCTTTCATGGGCTGTTAATGGAAGTCTAACTATGTCGCAAACTAAAGCAATTCATTACGGAAAAACAGTAATATATTCAAAATGCGCTACAGTCGCGCTCGGCCCGATTCATCAGCGTGTTGAATCTTGAAAACGCACTCTTGGACGGCACCCGATAGCGCTGGGGGTCGTTACGGCAAGCCATCAGTTTGAATCCACACGCCAGCATCAGCGAAGGATTGCGCTGCAGTTCGCGGCGAAACGACTCCACCGATGCATGCTGGTAGACGATTCTTGCAATGCAGGCTTTGAGCATGGGCTGCAGTGGCCAGTCATTTCGCCCGCCACCACTGCGCATGCGATAAAGCGTATCCAGCAGACCATCAGCTGGCAGTGAGTCGAACACCATTTGCAGGCGTTGCAGGTCGCTGTATTCATCCAGCGTGTTCCAGTCAAATAGAGTATGATTTTCAGGTGTCATAAACGAATCTCCTTGGGGCGATTGGTGTATTTCGATTTTCATTGATTATAGCCCATAAGGAATCGTTTATGACACTTATTTGTGAATTAAATCAACGCGTTGTACATGTTTATGGAGAAACTGCTGGCGCTGCCGTGCAGTGGGGGATATTTCAGGAATTCGCGTGAAAACCCAGATTTTTCGGCTTCTCTGGCTGATTCTTGGGGGGAAATATTTTCCGACTCTCGAATTTCCTCAACGCTGACAACCGTTTACAGCGATCGAAACTGTCTCGATATCAAAATGGCTTGATGTCTAATTTCGTAACAAAAATATACAACGAAACTTGCTGATGTAAACCGTGAATTTGCCTGATATAAGATAAATCAGAGTTGAAAAGACTGTGCCGGTTACGCATTAGCCAAGATTTTCTTGAATTTGGTCCGAGATTGATTGAATTTCATCCATATTGCCTGGCTGCAGTTCCCAGTTGATCTTGATATCATCTTCCATCGTACGCGGTACGATGTGAAAATGGAAGTGCAGTACCGATTGTGCGGCTCCCTTACCGTTGGCTTGCGTAAGACTGACACCATCCGGATTCAACGTTTTTCTTACTGCAGCTGCCACGTATTTAGCAGTTGCCACAACATAGCCCAAGTTCTCATCCGGTATTTCATATAAATTTTGCCAATGTTGTTTGGGGATGACAAGTGCATGACCCTTCGCGACTGGATTGATATCCATGAATACCAGACTATGGTCATCTTCATATACTCGAATACTCGGCAATTCTCCGGCTACGATTTTACAGAAAATACAGTTTGGATCTCTATTCACAATTCATTCTCCGTATAGGCTCAAACAAAATTCGAAATCGATTAAACGTGGATATTCGGCTTGTCGAAAGTGTGCACAAGAATACTCTATCAATGACGCAGACCCTAAAAATTGACGGCATTGGGATTGTCATTGCATTTCAAATCAACTGAATTTTCACTCGCCACGCTCAATAAACATCGCATCTCCATAACTATAGAATCGAAACCCTTGGGCGACAGCAAAGCGGTAAGCATCCAAAACCCTTTCGGTCCCGCCAAATGCGCAAACGAGCATCAGCAACGTAGAACGGGGAAGATGGAAGTTGGTGATCATGGCATCTACAGCTCTGAAACGATACCCGGGTTTGATGAATAAATTTGTTTGCCCAACTACAGGTTTCAGCCCACCATAGTCAGCCGTTATCGATTCCAGCACTCGAACCACCGTTGTTCCTACGGCAATGATGCGTCCGCCCTGTTCTCTCGTGCGCTCTATAGCGTCACAGGCAGACTCGGAAAACTCGTAACGCTCCCAATGCAAAATCTGTTTGTCGATGTCACTAGTTCGTATGGGTGCGAACGTGCCGGCTCCAACATGAAGAGTAATGTACGCAATGCCGACTCCATATTCATTCAATTCTTGCAAGAGCTCCTTGCTGAAATGCAAACCAGCTGTGGGAGCTGCTACTGAGCCGGCAGTTGTGGCATACACCGTCTGATATCGTTCGCAATCCTCTTCTTCCACCTCTCTGTCTATATAGGGCGGCAGAGGAACCATGCCATACTTGTCAAACATGGATTCAGCACTAGCACCGTTTTCTATGCCAAGCACAAACAAGTCTCGGTTTCTAGCGCGAACCGTCAAATTGAAATCTTCGCCGACTGTGACAGAATTACCTTTCTTCAGAGGCCTTCGGGCTTTCATCTGTGCCCAAAAGCAACTGTCATCCACAATTCGCTCAAGCAGAATCTCAACTCGACCGCCTGTTGATTTTCGCCCTTCCAGCCGTGCTGGAATGACTTTGCTGTCATTGCATACCAGTAGGTCACCAGGTCGCAAAACTTTCAGGAGATCAGAGAAAATTATCTCGTAGGTGTTTTGCTTGGAATGGCTTGCAACCAGCAAGCGGCTTTGAGTTCTTTCCTTCGCAGGATATTGAGCAATCTGATTCGCAGGCAGATAGAATTCAAACTGCGAGAAATCGACGCGGTCCAATAGATCTCAGCTCAAGCCATATCCATTAAAGAGGGCTGTCCGGATAAAGCGCCCATTCAGTCCATGATCCATCGTACAACCGCAAGTCATGCTGACGCACCTGATATATTGCCAGCAAAAGAATGGCTGCTGTCACACCGGAACCACATGTCGTTACAATCTGTTTATCCGAATCTACGGAAATGGATTCCAGTAAAGAAAGGATTTGCTCAGGGCTCTTCATCAAACCATCTGAATCCATTACATCACCGTAGTACAAATGAGCGCTGCCTGGGATATGCCCGCCTCGAAGCCCTGGACGAGGCTCCGGCTCAGTTCCATTAAATCGGCCTGCTGAGCGAGCGTCAACAATCGACACGGATGGGTCCGACAGTTTAGAGACTACTTCTTCACGAACAATAACTGCATCGCCCGCAGGTTTTCCGGAATATGATTTGGAGTTGATTTCAGGGATGCCTTCTTGCATGGAACCACCGGCTTTCTTCCATGCTGAAAGTCCACCGTCCAGTACTCTGACATGCTCGTGGCCGAATGAAACGAACATCCACCAGGCACGTGCCGAGGCAACAAAATTTGATCGATCATATACCACCACGCGATCGGATTCAGAAATTCCCAGTTTTCCTATGCAATATTCAAATTTATCGAGCGATGGATACATATGAGGCAGATCAATTGAGGCATCCGAAATTTTGTCAATGTCGAAGTAGGATGCACCCGGAATATGCTCCATCTCGTAGGCATCATGGGCACTGCTCGGCACGTTCGGCATAAACCAAGTTACGTCGACAAACCTGACGTCTGGTTCCCCTAGCCAAGACAAAGCTTCACGAGCAAATACCAAGGGTGTGTGATCCATAGCGTGTTCCTCAATTATGATTCTGGGAATTATTTGCCATATTATGAAGCCAAACCGACTTTGGCTTCAATTCGGCGATACCACAATCCCAAAGTCAATCCGCGAATTACCATGAACGCCAAAATTCCGATCCACAGACCGTGATTGCCAAATGCCGCGGCACTGAAGTGCGCAACAATGAAGAACGATGCCATGGAAATCAGCATGCAGTTTCTCATTTCCACTGTTTTTGTCATGCCAATGTATACACCGTCAAATAGAAACGGCCAAACACAGAACGCCGGAGCAATTACAAGCCAGAACAGATAATCACCCGCAACCTGTCGTACGCTGTCGATACTTGTCAGCAAATTCACAACCAAAGTTCCTCCTAACCAATAGATTAAACAAAAGCAAACTGCGACAATACAAGACCAAAAAAGCGTAACCAGTACCGTGTTGTGCAATCTGACTCGGTCTTTCGCTCCATAAGCTGTGCCGGCCAGAGCTTCTGCAGCATGTGCAAATCCGTCTAATCCAAATGCCAAAAAGTGCAGCAAGTGCATTAGAATGGCATTGGCTGCCAGTACCACATCTCCGAGACTTGCACTTACCCACATAAAGTAAATGAACACGGACTCCAGACACAAGGTCCTGATCAGAATGTTGACATTGACTTCCGCAAGTTTCTTTAACTTCTCTCGTTGGAATATCTGAATTTGCCTCAAAGCAAATCTTCTGAAACCGAGATAATTTAGGCAGATCCAAAGACCTGTGGTGGCAGTGATAACTTCGCTGATTACAGTGGCAATAGCAACACCAGCTACTGACCACTTGAAAACCAGCACGAACAGCAGATCTAGAACGATGTTCATGCCGTTCAACAGTAACTGTAATGCAAGTGCAGTTCGCATGCGCTGCATGCCAAACAGCAACCCCAGAACAACAAGGTTAAACATGGCGAAAACCGCACCCCAGACTCGAATCTGGTAATAGTCCAATGCGAACTGTTCCACTTGTTCTGAAGCTTTAAAGAACCAGAAAATAATAGCTCCAATCGGGTACTGGAACAGGACAAACAGAATCCCTGCAACTGCTGCGATGCCCAGTGCACGAACAAACGCAGCTACAACCTCCGAGCTATCATTCGCTCCAAGGCTCTGTGCGACAAAACCAGTTGTTCCCATGCGCAGGAAACCAACCAGCCAATAGACAAAACTGAAGATTAGCGCACCGAGTGCAACCGCACCGATATAAGCAGGATTCGGCAGATGCCCAACGACTGCTGTGTCAACCGCACCGGCAAGCGGCAGACTCAGATTAGCAATAATGACCGGCCAGGTGAGATTCAACACCCTTTTATGTAGCGGCCTGTTTTCCAGCGAAAATAAGTCTCGGAAATTCATGTGACGTCAACAGGTCGAAGGGCAGCTAATTTGTACCATTGCATAGCCTGTTTCCCCTTGAATGTAAGCAAGCGCCTGAAACAGGCTGTTGTACAATTAGCGCTGACCATCTTTCTGGTAGCCGGGATGGCGAAATTGGCAGACGCGCCGGACTCAAAATCCGGTGGTGGTGACACCGTGAGAGTTCGAGTCTCTCTCCCGGCACCAAATCTACAGAGTACTCCAATTGATATGAAACTGCTATACGATCTGTTTCCGCTGATATTATTTTTTGTGGCATACAAAATGTACGACATTTTTGTAGCTACTGGCGTTGCAATCGTTGCATCGTTCATTCAGCTAACCGCATTCTGGGTAAAAAATCGGCGATTCGAAACCATACACGTTGTGACTCTTTGCTTGCTTGTCGTGTTTGGTGGATTAACTATTCTTCTGCGTGACCCAGTTTTCATCAAGTGGAAAACTACAATCGTTAACTGGATATTTTGCAGTGTTCTCTTCTATTCTCATTTCGCAAAAAAACGCACGGTTTTTGAAGTCATCACACGTGCGCAAGTGAAATTGCCTGCAGAAATCTGGCGGATGCTAAATCTGCATTGGGCAATTTTCTTTTTGTTTATCGGAGCACTGAATATCTATGTAGCGTTCTATTTCGCATTGGATCTGGACGAAGCCCGTCGTGAAGAAATTTGGGTTAATTTTAAGGTGTTCGGAGTACTCGGCATGACACTCGTTTTCTTAATGTTCGAGTTTTTCATCATGATGAGATTCGTCAAGCGATATGAACTTGATGATCTCGAAGGGAAACGCAATGATCTTGATGTCGAACCATAAGCTATCTTTATGATTTTCCACCATATTTTCTCTGCATTATCAGGAGCTTGCATTTTCACCACCCCGCGTTATGTTACTACTTCTGTGTCATATCCACCTCTCTGGACATCTTTCCCATCCGTCGATCACGATTCACTTTCACTTCCATCGCTTTGAACAAGTTACGCTGCTCCACCAGCTCGGTGTTCTGTCGAATCTGCAGCTTCAGCCAATCTGATTCGTCGATCATCGTCGGCGGCTCAAGCCGCTCGGGAGCGCGTTCGAATGATTCCGGGGTGTCATGTTGAAGATTGCCTTATACGAGCCCTTGGTTCTCAAGGAATTCAATCGCAAAAGATGCACACGTCTCCGGTTCTTCGAGTTGGAGCAAATGGGTGGTTTCGGGCACAAAATCGTAGTCGACACCCAAGAGTTCCTTCATGTCCATGCTCGGCATGAAAGAGTAGGGAAGGGTGGGGTCGGCTCCGATGACCTTCACAGGACAGGCAACGCTACCGAAATCCACAGTTATCGTCCAGTCAAACATATTCTCGAATACCTGAGCCTCGTATTCGGGCGGGCAGCAAAGCTCCCAGGCCGCCCCGTCTGGCATGCGGCGGAGCGTTGCTCGGACAAAGAGATCCAGTACACCAGGAGACACGCGCTCGAAAGCCATCTTGCCGGAGAGTCCACTCACGAATTCCTCCGTAGTCTTAAACTGGTTCTGGCGTTTGCGGGCGATCTCAGCCAAGGTGTATCCCATTTCTTGTACGTGCTCCGGAAGTCCGCCAGGTATTAAAATGGGCGGGTCGAACAAAACGAGGGCTGCAAACCTGTGTTCGTCGTCGGTCTGATGGAGTGCGATCAGGGACGCGAGTGAATGAAACACACCGATGTTCCTTTTCTTGCCGAAGCGCCGATCAATGTCCCGGAGGATACTCCCAGTATCGCAGATGAAAGTTGGAATGTTGTGCATGTGGCGTTCGCCGACCGGGTTCCAGCCGTGGTTCCTGATATCATGGATGAAAAGGTCGAAACGGTTGGCGAGTAGCGACCAAAAGGGATAGTAGGCATCAATCGCTAATCCGTTGCCATGGCTTAGAATGAGCCGCGGACCATCTGGATTGCCGTGCCGCCGAACGACGATGACGCCGCCGTCGGCTGCATACACCCTGAACGCAGCGGTTGGTTCGGGGATATTCAAGCACTCGGGGACCACTATCCCACCTCCCGCACCCTGCCATCCGCGCTATCGCCCAAATCAGGTGGCCAGTGGTGGGCCAAGCTATCGGAATTCATGAGCAAATGAAGTTTCAATGAACCGCACTGATTTATTTTTTTCAACATATCGAGTTCCTATGGAATTCGCCGATTATAAGGCTTACTCTGCGTGTGCCGTTATCGCTGTATGGCTTTTACGAGAAAGGACTGTGTTTCGATACAATGAATTCAAAGGCTTGAAAAACCGGAAAACCCTGAAAATCAGGGGTTTCCAAAGGGATGCAGCAACGATGGATTATGCGAGTTTAAGGATTCCGCGCAACACTCCCGAGCCAGCCAGTCTGACTATGGTATCCGGAATACTGACGCAGTCAGCTGGCAGCCTTGATCTTTGGTCGCCCCGCCAAACGCTGAAGAACGTATCTCAGTATTCCTCTGTGCTGATAATACTCCCATTCCCTTGGCGTATCGATTCGTACAATAACTCTGAAGATGTGATGCGATCCGTCATTTCGCGTAGCAACAACTTCAACTTTTTCGACACCTTTTTCAAGTCCGTTGATGTGAAAGACCTCTTCACCGGTCAACTCCAGCGACTTTCGAGTATCTCCCGGCTGAAATTGCAGCGGCAAAATGCCCATTCCAGCTAGATTGGAGCGATGGATTCTTTCGTAACTTTCTACAATTACGGCTTTGACGCCTAACAGAAGCGGACCTTTTGCAGCCCAATCGCGCGATGATCCAGAACCATACTCGGAACCGGCAATAATGATCAATGGAGTTTTATCCTGTCGATACCGTACAGAAGCATCGTAGATGGCCATAGTATCCCCGGATGGCATGTGGCGCGTCCATCCTCCCTCGGTCTCTGGCGCCAGCTCATTGCGCAGTCGTACGTTAGCAAACGTACCCCTAACCATAATCTCATGATTACCTCGTCGTGAACCGTACGAATTGAAATTAGAAGCATGCACGCCTCCTTCTATCAGATACTGTCCAGCCGGACTGCTGGGCATGATGGCTCCGGCTGGTGAGATATGGTCGGTTGTGACACTGTCACCCAGAACAGCCAGCGCTCGCGCACCTCGTATGTCTTCCAGTCGCGGGAGAGATCTTGTCATATCCTCAAAGTATGGCGCTTTGCGAATATAGGTTGACGAATCATCCCAGCTGTACTGACTTGACTGAACAACTGGTATTTCAGCCCACTTGTCATCGCCCCTGAATACATCCATGTATTTTGAACGAAACAGTTCATCGGTAACAAAACTTGCGATTACGCTGTTTATTTCGCTGGTTGATGGCCACAGATCTTTCAGAAATACATTTTTTCCTTCTGCACTGGTTGCAAGTGGGTCTTTGTACAAGTCTACATTCATCGATCCTGCCAAAGAGTAGGCAACCACTAGCGGCGGAGATGCCAGAAAATTCATTTTTACGGCCGAATGAACTCGTCCCTCAAAGTTCCGATTACCGGACAAAACCGAGCTCACGATGAGATCGCCGGATTTGATGCCATTCGCAACTTCCTCCGGCAACGGGCCGCTGTTGCCGATGCAAGTCGTACAACCATAACCGACAATTGAAAAACCAAGCTTCTCCAACGGTTCAAGTAAGCCCGAACGTTCAAGGTACTCAGTCACGACCTGTGATCCTGGCGCAAGAGAAGTTTTTACCCAGGGTTTTACGTTCAAACCGGCATCAATGGCTTTCTTCGCAAGCAATCCAGCAGCGACAATAACAGCTGGATTGGATGTATTGGTACAACTGGTAATGGCAGCTACGACAATATCGCCATCTTTCAACTCTACAGGTTGAGAGTCGATTTCGATATTGACATACTGTTGACCGTTATCTTCAGTTCGAAGCTTCTCGAGAGTTTCTTGAACGACACTACTGGCATCTCGCAGCAGTAGCCTGTCTTGTGGGCGTTTGGGACCGGCAATGCTCGGTTCAATCTCCGCGAGGTTCAGCTCTAGCAGTTCGTTGTATCTGGAATCGTCGCTTTGACCTGGTTCTCGGTATAACCCTTGATGACGGGCATAAGCCTCCACCAGCGCCACTCTTCTATCAGAACGTCCTGTCAATCGCAGATAGTCCAACGTATTGGAATCAATCGGAAACACCCCGCAAGTCGCACCATACTCCGGCGCCATATTGGATATCGTCGCTTGATCTGAAACCGAAAGATGATCCAGTCCATCGCCGAAAAATTCTACGAATTTGCCGACTACACCATGATTTCGTAATAGCTCGACAACAGTCAGTACAAGATCAGTTGCCGTAGCGCCTTCCGGCAAAGAACCATACAGTCTGCAACCGACTACACGCGGGAGCAGCATCGCAATCGACTCTCCGAGCATGGCAGCCTCGGCTTCAATTCCACCGACACCCCAACCCAAAACACCGATTCCGTTGATCATGGTGGTATGCGAATCTGTGCCTACAACTGTATCTGGAAAGGCTGTCAGTTTGTCGTCTACAGAATGTTCTGAGACTACCGAAGCAAGATATTCAAGATTGACCTGATGCACGATGCCTGTCGAAGGAGGAACTACGCTGAATTGGCTGAATGAATTTTGTCCCCATCGAAGAAAAGAGTAACGTTCGGTATTTCGCTTGTATTCCAGAATGGAATTGAGATCAACGGCATTGCTGGTACCAAAGTGGTCGACCATAACCGAGTGATCGATTACAAGATCAGTACGAATAACCGGATTAATCGCTCTGGAATCGTATCCCATTTCAGCCAATGCATCTCTCATAGATGCCAGATCGACAACCGCTGGAACTCCGGTAAAGTCTTGCATCAGTACGCGGGAAGGTGAGAATCCAATCTCCATTTGAGGTGGATTGCTCTCATCCCACTCAGCAATTGACAGAATCTGCTCTCGGGTAACGTCTACACCGTTTTCATTCCGAAGTAGATTTTCAAGCAGGACTTTGAGTGAGTAAGGCAGTGAATTGACATTGTATCGGTCAGCAAGACGCTGAAGCGAGTAGATGTCGTAGGAACGATTTCCGACTTCAATAGTAGTTCGGGTATTAAAACTGTCTGACATGCTTTAGAGTATTCCTTTACTAGATTGGTTCAAACATACTTAAAATGGTTATTGAATACCGAGTTCCAACAGTCAACTTCACGAAAGAGGGGTGCTGAATAACTGCAAACTTCGACTATCTCAAGTCGCAAATTCGCAAATGTAGAAGATTCGCCGAGCTTCGAGAAATTGCAAGCTCGGCTTGATCTATGATTCTCAGGTAAGCCTTCAGTCAACGCTTATGGAAACTGATTTTTGCTTGTCTGATTTTTTAGGAATCGTCAGTTCCAAGATGCCGTCTTCGTAAGAGGCTGAAATCTTGTCAGTTTGAACGTTAGAGCGGAACCGAATGCTACGGACATAAGTACCAACTCTTCGCTCATGTTGTACCCAGTGTCCCTGCTCATGCGGCACCCGGTCAACATCCGCGTTGATTGTGAGCGTTCCATCAGAAAAAGAAATTTTCAAGTTATCTTTGCCGACACCCGGCATTTCAATACTTGCGTAGTAAGCCGAGTTATCTTCGTAAATATCAACCGCTGGCGTAAGTTCGCTAGTTGATTCGTGTTGAGCGCCGGGTTTTGCACCTAGCAACTGTTGAAATAAATTATTGGGGTCGTCAGGGTATATGTAATACCCACCAAACGGTGAAGCCAATTTCTGTACCATGGGGCACCTCTGCTTTTTAATGTTCTATTGAAAATCAAATGATGAAACTTCAGTTTCTAAACTAGTGAACTACTAAGAATTGTTGTAAGTGCATCATCAGAAATTACACTGTCCATTATAAGCAACGCACTAGTGGAAAGAGTTGAAAATTGCCAAATAGACCAGACGCCAATTCGAGTTTTTTCTCTTTTCAAAGTACAAGAATCATGCACTCGAATGGAAACAGATTTAATAGGGTAGTTGGACAACTGAATTAGGGTGGAGAATCATTCGAAGGAATAATGTTCTTCCCATAAGGAACTGTAACAAGCATTCAATTTTCATTCGAATCTGCATTGGACAGTAAATCGGTAAATTCGGCTTCTTCGAGAATCACAACGCCCAAGTCTCTTGCCTTGTCGGCTTTGCTGCCCGGACTCTCTCCCAATACGACATAATCAGTATTTTTCGACACACTCGAAACTACAGTCGCTCCATGCCCTTCCAGCTTAATTTTGGCTTCTGTTCTCGGCATTGAACTCAGGGTGCCAGTGAGTACGAACTTTTTACCTGCCAGTGGCGCATCCACGACCGCTTGTGGATCGACTGGCGCAGTTTCTTGAACCTGTACTCCTCGTTCAAGCAATCGACCAATGATGCCGCGATTGCGTTCCTGTTGAAAAAAATCGAATATGCTTTTCGCTCCGATTGGTCCAATATCGCGAATTTCGCCCAACTCTTCGATGCTCGCCGACATAACTCTCTCCAGACTCCCAAATCGCTTGGCAAGTGTCGCGGCGGTCGATTCGCCGACCAATGGAATACCGAGTGCGATCAGAAACTTCGGTAACGTAGCCTGTTTGCTTTTTTCAATTGCCTTCAGCAGATTCTTTGCTGACTTCTCCCCCATTCGATCAAGCTCACTTGTCTGGGATTCAGTCAGACTGTATAAATCCGCTATATTTTCGATTAGAGATTTGTCAACAAGTTGCTCCACAATTCCGGATCCCAAACCCTCAATATCCAGTGCTGTTCTTGAGCCGAAATACCAGATTCCTCTCTTAATTTGCGCTGAACAGACCAAGCTCCCAGTACATCGCGAAACCGCAGCATCCTCATCGCGTACGATCGGCGACCCGCACACGGGACATACTACCGGGAACGCAAATTCCTGGCTGTTGTCAGAGCGTTGCTCCATAACTACGGAAACAACTTCTGGAATAACATCGCCAGCTCGTCGAATGATTACGGTATCACCTACCCTGATATCCTGACGTCTGATTTCATCTTCATTGTGCAACGTAGCATTTGACACTGTAACGCCAGCGACTTCAACCGGTTCAAGTCGCGCCACTGGTGACACCGCCCCGGTACGCCCGATTTGAATGCCAATATCCAACAATACGGTAGTTACCTCTTGTGCTGGAAACTTATGTGCAACAGCCCATCGCGGAGCCCGTGTGACAAATCCGATTTTTTCCTGCTCAGCCAGACTATTGACTTTGTACACCACTCCATCAATGTCGTAGTCAAGCTTTTCTCTATTCTCAAGCAGTTCCTGACGAATCTCCATACACTCTTTGATTCCACTTACAACCCTTGCGGAAGTCACCTTGAATCCCCATTCCTTCAATCGCTCAATCTGTTCAAACTGAGACTTTGGAAAGAGTTCGCCTTCGCATCGAACGACAGAATATAACATCGCTTCAAGCGGTCGTGAACTCGTAACCTTCGGGTTAAGTTGTCGCAGGCTCCCAGCAGCAGCATTTCGCGGATTCATGTAGGTCTTGCCTCCGGATTTATTTTGCTGTTCATTCAGTTTCCTGAAACCTGTTCGGGTCATGTAGACTTCACCGCGAACTTCAAGCAGGGATGGCACATTATTCGTTCGAAGTTCCAAAGGCACACTTCGGATGGTGCGGACGTTTCCAGTGACGTTCTCTCCTAATTCACCATCGCCTCTTGTACTGCCAAGCACCAGTTTTCCCTGCTCATAGACAAAACTGATTGCTAAACCGTCGATTTTTGGTTCAACAATGTACTCAACCGGATCCACATCAATCAGTTCCCGAATACGCCGATCAAAGTCGCCAGCTTCGGTATTGTCAAATACATTATTGAGAGAAAGCATGGGGACAGCATGACGGACTTCTGCAAAGGAATTATCTGACTTGGAACCAACTCTGCGAGTTGGAGAGCTATCGCTCAAACACTCAGGATGAAGCTCTTCAAGTTTGACGAGTTCGAGGAATAACTGATCGAATTCCCGATCTGGAATGCTAGGTTGATCCAGTACGTAGTATGCGTAATTGTGCTGATTGATCTGTTGCCGAAGGAACTCGATTTGCTGTCGAGTTTTATTTTCCTGATCCATATTCTATCGTTCGGGTTTGAACGATACAACGCCCTGCAATTGTGACCAATGATTCAACCGTTCTTGGGTGTCGAACAGTCGTGAGGCAACATCACCCCCGGGTGTTATTCCACACGCTTTCAAATCAACCACGAACTGGTCAATCAGTGATTGAATGGTGGCAATGGACTTGCTGTCTACAGGATTGTGATTCTGATCCACTAGTTTGACAGCAAGTCGGTCTGTAATTTCGTGAGCGACGTCAACCATCCCGTCAAATGCTTTACGAGGATTTTTTGCGCAGGCCAGATTGGAAAAAATAACTAGAGTCCGTATGTCAGGTTCTTGACCAAGTTCCTTGGCTAGCAAGACATTCGTCTCATTCATGGGCACGATGCTAAATAGTGGCTGTGCTGTAGGAGACTCGGAGTCCATCTTGTCATAAATTGAAGATCCGCTACGTCGCTTGAGCCCATATTCACGTGCGAGATAGCTCATGCTTTTTTCTGAGATCTTTCCATTATGGTCAGATTTGAGAATCAGAATTGCTTGAAGATCCAAAGCCCCTATCTGTTCATTCAGTGCTCTTGCTGCGCCGAGCACTGTTTCGATGGTCAAAGACAGGTAGTACTTTCGAGAAAGTGCCGCGGCAACGTCTTCAACCATATTGGAAAACTGCCACCAATCCCGTTCAGAAACAGTCTCTCCTTTGTGCACTAGTTGCATAGTGAAAATCAGATCAGAGTAACGCGCTGCCACTCGATCATCTTCCAGATTATTCCACTTGCCAGTGTTAACATCGAGGCCAATCAATGAATGAGGACGTTTAATTTTGACAGCAAGGCTCCTGTAAATTGCCAATACATCCATGCGTTTCGCTGGACCATTGTTTTCCGGAAGCCATCCGACTACATCAATTTGCCGATCATCGCTCCCACGAAAATCAGGAAAACTAACACCAAATTCAAGTTCAGACTGTAATGGTGTCGTCTCAACCTCATCTCTCGAATCATCTTCCTGCTCTGAATTCCTGCCGTAATTTACAGGAATTTTTATTTCCGTTTTGGGTACAAACTGAACCGGTTCGATATAAGGTTCGGTGAATTTCGTTTCGCTTTCTTCAGCTAAATCAATCTCTGATTCATCCATTGGCTCATCGGCCTCAAAGGGTTCAGCGGCAACGGATTCTCCAACCACTTCCCTGTGTCCAGCATCGGTCTGATCCTCTGTTTCTCCAGTTTCCTCGAACTCAAAATCTGGTTCAAGCTCGACTCCTTCCACTTCTGAATCAAAATAATGGTCTGATGAAGACTCGCCATCGTCATTTTCACGGTCTCCATCTACCTGAATCACAGGCCCCAATATCACTCCGTCGTGAATTTCGCCTCGTGGCGAATGTTGTGGCAGAATCACTTCATTACCGGTTGTGCGAAAGATTCTCCGGCTGTCTGATGATTGGCCGAAAAGGGAATATTTGAGATGCTTCCTGATATACCAGAAAATCAGCAAAACTAGAAGAATGGACCCCAGGATGATTGTGAATTGCATTATGCTGCGTACTCCTGAGCTTCCTGTAGATCAACTGACAAGATTCTTGACACGTTGGGTTCTGGCATTGTCACACCAATCAGTGAGTCAACCGACTCCATGGTAATCTTGTTATGTGTGATCAATACTAGTTGGGTCGTATCGGCAAGATTTCTCAGACTGTCGCACAATCGATAGACATTGTCATCATCCAGCGGCGCATCAATTTCATCCAGCAGGCACACAGGCGACGGATTCAAATGGAAGAAAGACAACAGCAAGGCAACCGCAGTCAATGCCTTTTCACCACCGGACAGTGATTGAATGTTGTGTATGCGTTTGCCTTTTGGACGAGCAAAAATTCGAAGTCCAGAATCTTCAGGATACTCTCCGATCAATTCAAGGTGCCCGCTGCCCCCACCAAACAGCAGTGGCAAAAGTCTTTGGTATTCAGAATTTACCATGCTAAAGGTTTCAATGTACTGTTCGCGGGATTCATTGTCAATTCTGGCAATGGTGCTGCGCAATGTTTCTACTGCCCGTGTCAAATCGTCATGCTGACTATCCATGTATTCCTTGCGCTGACTTTCTTGCTCAAACTGCTCCACTGCAATCAGATTGATCGCTCCCGTGTTATCGATTCTTCCAAGCAGTTTTTCTAACTGCTGCGTGCCGGCTTCGTAATCGAACTCCTCATCAATGGCGGATAGTTCTTTGTCAGGCGAAAAATCCAGGTCTTCCACTTTTTGAGCTGTCTCCTTCGCTTGCACAGTCAATTTTCCAATCTCAACTTTCTGGTCCTGCAATCGATTATTGATCTCCTCAACCGACAACTGATGCTGCAGACGCTGTTCGTCCAATTTCTTGTAGTTCATTTCCGAGTCATCCGCTTCGCTGCGCGCTTTCGACAGTTTCTCTTCGCAAATTCGACTCTCAACAACGTATTGTTCCAATTTCTGTTTGAGTTCAGCCGTTGGATCGTCCGTGCTGGACATTTTCTCTTGCAGGTGGGCCCTCTCTTCCTGAATTCGAACCAACCGTCGCCGCAAATCCTCAAGAGATGTTCGGAATAATTCCTGGTCAGACTCATGTTTTTGAGCTTCCAGTTCAAGCTGATGCCTGACAGCGACTACTTCGTTGACCGAATCCTGATTTTCTTTCAGGTCGTTCTGCCTGACCCTGGACTGCCGACTTTGTTCCGATTTTTTCCGCTCAATCGCGTTGTATGCTTCTGTTTCAACCTCAACCTGTTGCGCAAGTTCCTGTTGTTCCGCATTTGCTTTATCTTTGATATCGTTTAGCTGCTGGATCTGACTGCGCACTTGCTCCAATTTTTCAACAGAGCGAATTTCACATGAATGAAGCTCTCCAAGCTCTTCTCGAACACTTGCAACCATTCCAGAACTCTCAGCCAGCTGTACACGTAATTGCATAAGCCTGGATTCAAGTTGCGTAACGGCTTCTCTATTCTCTGAAATCTGATGTCGCTTCTGCTGCTGGCGTTCTTCAGTCCGCTCAACTTGCTTGCGAAATTTTCGTACCAGATTGACCGTTTCCAGTACACCCGTGGAAGCTTCATCGTTAATCGCTGGCGAAAACCAGTTCGGTCCCAGCATCGCACCTTCGGCGGTGACAACACACTCGTTTTCACTCAAATTCAGTCGCATTGAAAGAGCTTCAGCCAGAGAATTCGCTGCATAAGCTCCGGCAAGCATACTTTCGACTACCTCACCCTCGCTATCCACAAAATTTGCCAGTACTGATGGCTTGTCCTTCAAATCGCCGGATAGCTGGCTTCCTTCAACAAAATACATCCGGGAAGGAAAAGAATCACCGTTGATTCTGGAAACGACTTGCTCGATGTTTTCTACCACAACGGCGGACAGCTTGTCTCCCAATACTCGATCAATCGCTCGCTCCCAACCTTCTTGCACGCTCACCTTTGTAGAAATTCGGTGTCCATTTCCCGATCCCATATCCATCATCCACTGCACGGCAGCTTCGCTTTCATCAAATTCAGACAGACTGCGTTCCAAAGTTTTCAGTTTTACTTGTGCTTCCTGTGCATCGTCCCGCATTCGCTCTAATTCTTCGACAAATTGATCGCCTTGAATGCGTTTGCCTGAAAGCGAGGATTCAACTTGTTCAATCTCGCTCTTCAGTTTCTCAGTAACTCCGGAAAGCTCCGCAATTCGCAACTGTAACGGTTCGGTTAAATCAATCTCAATTGTAGATTCGATTTGCTGCAGTTCCGACTCGAGCTCTGCAATGGTACTGTCTGCAGCCGACTGTCTGCGTTGGGACTCTTCAAGACCAGCCAATGCTGCTTCTCTTCGTCGAATTGCGTCGACAACCTGCTGATCAATCTGTTCCAAGTTGTTCTGAGAAGCTTCCAGGTCCTGTTCCGACTTCACCAGAACCTCTTGCTTCTGCTTCAAGTTGTCCGAAGCTTCATGAATTAGAGTTTGGAGCCTGTCAAATTCTACGGACGAAGAATTCTCTTTTTGCTGCAAGTCAAGAATCGATTCTTCCATCTGAGAGATCTCTTCGTTCCTGATTTCGAGATTGTGTCGGGTGCTCTCCATCGCCTCGCGGCTTTCCTTGACCTGTCGGTCGAGGTTGGAGATTTCGGCATTAACACGATAGTGTTCCATCTGTAACTGGTTTACTTTCGTTTGCAGTTCCAGCTGACCCTTTCGAGCGCTCTCCAGGTCCGCTTCAGCAGACCTGACAAGTGATAGTCTCTTCTGCTTTTCAACATCAAGCTTAAGCATGCCAATTTCAATTGAGGCGATTCGCTCTCTTAGATGCCCCCATTCCACAGCTAACAGCTGCGCCCGCAGAGCGTCCGCTCTTTCTTTCAGTTTCCTGTATCGGCGAGCCTGATCAGCCTGATACTTCAACTGACGAATACGCTGAGCCACCTCGGCACGCATGTCATCCAAGCGTTCAAGGTTGTCCTGCGTCCTTTTCAACTTGAGCAGCGTTTCGTGGCGTTTTTCGCGAAATCTTGAAACCCCGGAAGCTTCTTCGATGTACGAGCTGAGTTCCTCTGGTTTTCCTTCTACGATCCGGCTAATCATGCCTTGCTCGATTATGGAGTACGATCTTGGACCGAATCCTGTTCCGAGAAACAATTCACGCACATCACGGCGGCGGGTGCGGGTACCGTTAATAAAATACTCAGAAATTCCATCCCGAGTCGCCGTTCGGCGAATGGATATTTCCGCATATTTCGACCATTGGCCAGGGCAGCGACTCAGAGTGTTGTCGAACAGCAGTTCTACGCTTGCTCGACCCGCTGGTTTGCGTTGAGCCGAACCGTTGAAAATGACGTCATCCAGCGTGTCACCGCGCAGACTTTTGGCGGAAGACTCTCCCGACACCCATCGCATCGCATCGATTACATTGGATTTTCCTGACCCGTTGGGGCCAACAATGCCTGAAAATGACCTAGGCACATGAATGGTTACCGGATCAGCAAATGATTTGAAACCGGCTATTTTGATTCTCTTGAGCTGCAATGAATTTTACGTCCTAAAAAAGATTACACCAACCTCTAAATGTCTTCCGACACTTAGAATGCCATTGTTCATCTGCGCGAAACGAAACCTGTTTCGCACTCAATCTGTATCTAATCGTGCGGAACGGTCTGTTGCACGGATGGGCGCGAGGCCACAGACTCGTGCCAGTTTGCCAATTTAGGACGCCCGTTGCGCCAATTCTCCGCTGAAAATCGGAATTCAAGGTACTCCAACGCACACACTATAGTAATTTGACCAATCGTAAATCCATTCGAGAGCTCATCTGCCTGACTTTCCAGAGTATTGAGAGTTCGCTCCACTGCTGCCTGAAATCGATCCGAAACCGATTTCGATTGCTGTTCCAAGGGTCTTCGACTTTCCAGAATTCGGCCTACCGCTGCATCCATAATTCCATCACCAAGCGCCTGCTGTCGAAGAGCAGTCCATCGTTCCTTGCCATCGGAAGGAAACAATCTCGGCGTGCTATTCAAACTGTCCAGATATTCGCAGATTACTGGAGAATCAAACAGTGACTGTCCGTCTTCAATCGCTAACGCCGGTACTTTACCAAGAGGATTTGTTGATGGAAGGTCGGTATCGGATGCCCATGGATTGGTAGGTTGGTTTTCCACCTGATTTTCGAGACCACATTCAATCACGGTTACAGATACTTTTCGAACAAAAGGTGAGGTAGACGAATAACGCAGTTTCAGCATATTGGGTTCTCGCGAAATGAGGAGTGAATTTGGCCTGGGACGATTGGCGATTGCCAATTTTCCGTTGAAATTTTGTGGCTAATGTGCTATATAAGCCGACTTTCAAGCTTGCAATCCAAAAGAAAAAAAGGAAGCTTTCTAATACGACTATTTTACCACAATGACTATTGATTCATCAAACACTGATCCAATTCCGCAATCTCTAAAATTTGATTCATATCGCCCAAAGAAAAATGAGGCATACATGAATGAGAGACAGCGGGAACACTTCATGAACATTCTGACGGCATGGCGGCAGGATTTGCTTGATGAAACCTCTCGCACAGTAATCAATCTGCAGGACGAAACCATCAATCATCCAGATCCAACTGATCGGGCAAGCCAGGAAACCGACATGTCTATTGAACTTCGCAACCGAGACCGAGAACGAAGGTTGATTCGTAAAATTGAAGAGTCCATTGCCCGTCTCGAGATGGGCGGTTATGGCTTTTGCGAAAGCTGCGGAATCGAAATTGGCCTTGGACGACTGGAAGCCCGACCAACCGCCACCCTATGCCTGGATTGCAAAACACTGGACGAAATGAAAGAACGCAGAATGCACTGACCTAAACTACCGTGCAGAAAATCAACCTGAAAGTATCCGAAGCCAATTTCCATATAACTGTGAAAAAACTCAGAATACTCTGGAATCGGGTTGATGTCTTATGTGCCAGCAGAAGCATCGTCGCTAAGGTTTACTTTCAACTCACCTCGCCAACCATAGAATCCGGTTTTGGCTGACTTTGATCTTATCATTCGTGATGGACTGGTTGCAAGCCAGGACGGCACCACACAAGAATGTGACGTTGCATGCAAGAACGGTCGCATTGAGCGAATCGACTCTTCAATCGACAAAAGCACATCCCGCGAAATTCGTGCTAGCGGAAATTTGGTGCTTCCCGGAGTCGTAGACGCACAGGTTCACTTCCGCGATCCGGGCAATACTCACAAGGAGGATATCGCAAGCGGCTCACGTGCGGCAGTTCGAGGAGGCGTGACGAGTTTTCTCGAAATGCCCAATACAAATCCGCCTACAGTAAACCAGCAGGAACTGAATAACAAACTCACTCGCGCTGCGGACTGTTCCGTCGCTAACTACGGATTTTTTATCGGTGCAACGCCGGATAACCTGCATGAAATAAATTCCGCAAATCCGGTCTGTGGGATCAAGATTTTCATGGGTTCCAGCACTGGAAGCCTACTAGTTCACAAAGAAGAAGATTTACTAAAAATCTTTGCCAAGGGAACGCGTTTGATTGCAGTTCATGCTGAAGACGAAGAACGACTTCGTGAACGCAATCAGAAGCTACTGGGAGAAAGTGAAACTAGCACTGACTTTCGCATTCATACTCGAATTCGAGATGATTTATGCGCCCTGATTGCAACGCAAAGAGCGACTGAACTTTCCAGAAATTTTCAGCGGCGCTTGCACATTCTTCACCTTACCTCAGCACAGGAAGTCGATTATCTCAGAGCACACAAGACTGAACACATAACTGTAGAGTGCACTCCCAATCACCTGTTTCTAACTGAAGATGACTATGATCGTATGGGCAGCTTCGTTCAGATGAACCCGCCGGTCCGAACAAAGCATGATCAGCAGGCACTATGGGATGGATTGCACGATGGCACTATCGACTTTATTGCAACCGATCATGCACCTCACACAAAACAGGAAAAACGCCGACCTTACCCTGAATCGCCTTCCGGAATGCCCGGTGTGGAGACATCATTGCCTCTGATGCTGACAGCATGGAAAGCGGGCAAATGCACGCTCGCGCAAATTTTGAAGTGGCTGTGTTGGGGGCCAGTGCAAGCCTATGACATAGTCGGCAAAGGCAAACTTGAGGAAGGGTATTGTGCTGATATCGCCATTGCCGACACGGATAATTATCGAGAAGTCATGGATGACGAGATGTTTACAAAAGTTCGATGGAGTCCTTTCCGAGGAAAACCACTAACCGGCTGGCCGCTATGGACGATCGTCGGCGGAAGAATAGCATTTTCAGACAATCGCATTCAGGAAGATGTCCGAGGTTCCCCAATCATCTTCGAGAATTCGAACGAGTAAGAATGCAACGAGCAGGATTCGTGGGTGAGAACGATGGCGAACTCACTGCTTTACATTGAAACGACAACAAATTTCGAGAAAGTAAATTAAATCGGTACGGTACCGTCTAATTTTGAGTAGCAGCTGGATTCCTTTGATTACTCTTGAGGATTGAGTTTCAATTTGGAATGTGAATTTGAGCAGAACAGTTTGAAATGCCCTGCTCAAGTTACCCGTTGTTTGAGATCTGTCACGATCTCTTCGACTGATACGTTTGGGTCAAAGTGAGTAACATATCGACCATTTGGACCAATAAAATAAATTAAAGAACTATGGTAGACCTCATAGTTGCCATATTCATCTTTTTCACCAAAACTGAAGTAACTCCCATAAGAATTGACAAGATCCTGAAGTTCTTCCAATGTACCTGTAAGTCCATCGAATCTATTGTGAAAATGCGAGATGTATCGACCGATGATTTCAGGTGAGTCGCGATCAGGGTCAACCGAAATGAAAATTGGAACAACTTTGTCTGCTTTTCGGGGTTCAATGTTTTCCAATTGGTTAAGTACATTGGTCATTTTCAACAAAGTAGTGGGGCATGTAGCAGGACAGTGCGTGAAACCAAAGTAAAAAAACATGTATTTGCCACGATAGAACTCATCAGTCACTGATCCACCCGTATGTCGAGTTAGTTTGAACGGGGCTCCAATCTCTACTTCCGATTCCTGCTGTAGGTTAATGTACTTATTCAGACTAAATCCCAGTACAGCGCACCCAATCGCACATGTCAGAATAATAATCGAATGCTTAATTCGTCGTTTCATTAGTTATATCGATACAACAAGATTTAAACTTTCAAACAGTCATTCGCAATTCGGAATGTAATCCAACGGACTGGCGTCCACACTTTTAACCGGAACTTCAACCGTAATCGTACCAGATTTGACAAAATTCAAGTCCAGCGAAATGGATTCGTCGATTTCCAGTGGTTTTTCCAAACCCATGAGCATAATGTGCAATCCACGAGGTTTCAAAACTAAAGGCTCAGACGCATTGATTTGCAAATTGTCTGCAGGGATCATCATCATTACACTATCCTCTATTTTTATGTCGTGAATTTCCACTCGCTGTGCTTGAGATGAGGATGCGCCCCTTAGTTCGTCAATGAATCCCTGTTGGGCTGAAATTACGAGATATACCGCACCGACTGGAACCCCGAGTGATTCATATGCCCAAAGTGAATTGATACAAAGCCCGTCCAGACGATAAGATTCTCCGACAGTCTTTTCTGACTCGGATTGTGCGGCAAAAACAAAGCCGAAATTACAAAAAAGAGTAACAGCGATGATGGCAAGAGTAACAACAATACATTGCCTGCTTTCCTTACCCCCTACATATGTTTCATCGACTTCAAAAGCGCTGGAATACATATCATCTATTTAAATTGAAGCTTCTCGAATTCTATGTAACATGAACCATGCAGCGGGCTGTGAAACATCCAAGTCAGGATGCAGCTTCATACTGGAAACATCTTTGAAACTGGTTGTCACAAAATAAATAGCAAGTACAAATTTTCGTAATAGTAGGGGTGATTCTGCAAAATTCATACCCATCCGAACGGTGAAATATTTTTTGCATTTGTGACATCGATACGGCAAAGGTTTTTTGCTCTCTACTGCATAAGATGTGTTTGCTTTCGCAATGCGGATACTGTCTTTGGTCATCCGGCTACCGGATTGATTCAATCCCTCAAGTGGCAGAATTCGATAGGCTAGTCAGCTTATAAATCCCAAATTTCTATTCCTGCGTAACCTAAATCAGAATAAAGTGCGTAGTTTCCAAAATTCTATACAACCCTTGATGACCAATTAATAGACTAACTGGATTCGCGGCTCAACATGATTGTAAATGGGCCATCATTGATCAGCGCAACCTTCATGTCTGCACCAAACTGTCCTTGAGCAACCGGCTTTGCGATTTTCTCTGCCACTGTGCCAACAAATTGACCGAACAGTCTGCTTGCAGCTTCTGGTTCCATTGCCTGCGTAAAATCCGGCCTGCGCCCGCGATTGGTATTTGCATACAGGGTAAATTGCGGAACCGCCAAGACCTGCCCGTCAACTTCAATCACTGAATGCTGAAGTCGATATTCAGTATCCGGAAAAATTCTCAGGTTGACGACTTTTTCAGCGAGTCCATGAACCACTGCTTCGCTGTCGTCTTCCGTAAAGCCGACAAAAAGCAGCAAGCCAAAACCAATTTCACTGATAGTTTCACCGGATACGATGACGGAGGCACTCTGCACACGTTGTACCAGCACCTTCATCCGCTCTCGTTCCAGCGAACTATTTGAAATTAGGCAGCCACTTCGATTGCTTTCATGCTGAGTCGGATTCTTCCTTGCTTGTCGACTTCCAACACCTTGACCTTGACGACATCGCCCTCGCGCAACACATCAGAAACTTGATTCACTCGCTCGCGTGAAATTTGCGAGATATGAACCAGCCCATCACGTCCGGGAAGAATATTCACAAACGCACCAAAATCCATCAGTTTTACCACCGTTCCCTGATAAATTCTGCCGACTTCAACATCAGAGGTGATTTGCTTGATGCGCTCTTTTGCTGATTCTCCGCCTGATTTGTCAACCGATGCAATATTGATCACACCATCGTCGGAAACATCAATCGTCGCACCCGTTTCTTCGGATAATGCCCGAATCGTTGCACCACCTTTGCCGATTACATCCCGAATCTTGTTCGGATTAATTTTCATGGTGATAATACGCGGTGCAAACTCCGACATGTCATCACGAGGTGCCGACAATACTTTGGCCATCTCATTCAGAATATGAAGTCTCGCTTCTTTCGCCTGGCCAAGTGCCTGACGCATGATTTCTTCCGTAATTCCGTCTATTTTGATGTCCATCTGCAGAGCAGTGATTCCGCTTTCAGTACCGGCTACTTTGAAATCCATGTCTCCAAGGTGATCTTCATCCCCGAGAATGTCTGTCAGAACCTTGAACCGGTCTCCTTCTTTTATCAGCCCCATGGCGACTCCAGATACAGGTGCAGAAATTTTCACTCCAGCATCCATGAGTGAGAGACTGGTGCCACAGACTGTAGCCATGGAACTTGAGCCATTGGATTCCGTGATTTCGGAAACAACTCGAATTACATATGGACAATCTTCACGTTCAGGCAAAACTGCTGCAATCGCCCGTTTTGCCAGTCGACCGTGGCCAATTTCCCTACGCTTTGGAGACCCCACTCTGCCGGTTTCGCCTACACTGAAAGGCGGGAAATTGTAGTGAAGTAAAAATGGGTCGCGATGTTCGCCCTCAAGTGCGTCAATAATCTGAGCATCGCGCTCGGTACCGAGCGTAGTAATCACGAGTGCCTGAGTTTCACCACGCGTGAATGCGGCTGAACCGTGGGTACGTGGAAAAACCCGAGTTCGAATATCAATGGGGCGGACAGTTTTCGTATCGCGTCCATCGATTCTAGGTTGGCCTTCAAGAATCCTTCCTCGAACAATCTTTGCTTCCAGGTTTTTCAGTTCATCTTTAATGACGGTAGAGATACCGTCATCTTCATCGTTCTCATCCATCAACTGTTCACAAACCTCAGCGCGAATCGCTGCAAGCTGATCTTGACGCTTTGATTTATCCGCAATCTGATAAGCTTCCTCAAGTTTTCCTTGTGCAGCTGAATCGATACGTTGAACGATATCACTATCTGATGATTCAGGCTGCCAATCCCACTTCGGCTTTCCAGCTTGTTCCGCCAGATCAGAAATTGCATCAATTGCTTTTTGCATTTGCTGATGTCCAAACATAACTGCACCCAACATCTGATCTTCAGACAGATTGTTTGCTTCAGATTCAACCATCAGAACTGCATCCCGTGTTCCGGCAACCACCAGATCAAGTCGCGATTCGCTCTGTAACAAGTCTGTCGATGGATTGAGAACGTATTCGTCGTTGATGAATCCGACTCGGGTGCCAGCCAACGTGCCATTAAAGGGAATCCCTGATATCTTGACTGCTGCAGACGCCCCAAGCAAGGCAATCACGTCCGGATCGATGTTTGGGTCAACAGACATGATAGTAGCAATGATTTGAATTTCGTAGCAAAATCCTTTTGGAAACAATGGACGCAAAGGCCGATCAATTAATCGGCAGGTCAGCACTGCTTTCTCGGAAGGACGTCCTTCACGCTTAAAAAAACCGCCGGGAATTCTTCCAGCGGCGTAAGTTCTTTCTTCATACTCCACTGTCAGTGGGAGAAAATTGAAATTTTTCGGGTCAGTTTCAGCTACCACTGTAACTAAAACTGAAGTGTCTCCCATACTCGCTAAAACTGCACCAGTTGCTTGTCTTGCAATACGTCCGGTTTCCAGACGCACTTCATGAGCGCCATACTGAAATTTGGTTTCTGTAAATCCGCTCATTTAAGTTTCTCCTGTAAATTACCCACTTTATTATTTCCTCAATCCTAATTTTGTAATCAATTCGCGATACCGCTCCGGATCCTCTAATTTCAGATAATCCAGTAGTTTACGCCGACGGTTGACCATACGTAGCAACCCCTGACGGGAGTGGTGATCATGTTTGTGTTCCTTAAAGTGCTCTGTCAATCCACGAATTCTTTCCGTCAGGAGCGCAACCTGTACTTCCGGTGAACCCGTATCTTTGTCGTTTCGGCTGTAATCGCCGACTATATTTGTCTTTTCAGCAACAGATAAAGCCATTTGTCCTTTCTCAATCCTAATCAAAAAATATCCGCAAACACAATCTTGTTCCTTTGTTTGCGGACCATTAAAAAATCATCCAATCAGTGGTGGCGTGAGTATCATACTAGACATTCAAACTGGAAGTATGAAAAAGTCTTTTCGGCGCTACTCTTCCATCACCCAAAGAAGTGCCGATTCCCAAGAATCCGACAGTATTTTCATACAGTCTCACCATGCCCTCTGCTGGCAGATTTCCTGCGCGCACCGTCTGACCGCGGCAAAGGTAGTAGGCGGCATCAAACGAAAGATCAATCTTTGGTAGATGCGTCAGCGTCTGATCACCAGGAATCAAGAGATTAAGTCGATCCTTAATTGATGAAATTCGTTCGATATCATCCAAAGTATGACTGTCGTCAATCTTCAGGTGCCCCACGCTCAATCTTCTTAATGATTCGACGTGTGCACCGCAATCGAGTTTTTCACCAATCTCATGTGCAAGTACGCGGACATAAAACCCTCGAGAACAACTCAGTTCAATATCAATGTATTCACCCGAATGTTGCACCAGTTCTATTTCGTAAACTGTAACTTGTCGTGGTTTGCGTTCTATCTCGATACCCTGCCGAGCGTATTTGTACAGGGGTTCTCCCTTGATTTTGACTGCCGAATACATCGGCGGTACCTGGCTGTGCTCTCCGACAAAACTATTTAATGTCCTTCGAATCTTTCGGGCAGACACTGAGACTGATCTTTTCAAGATGATTCCACCTTCCCGATCACCGGTATCCGTCGACTCACCCAGTTTGATACGTGTTCTGTAGCGCTTATCGGCATCCAGAAAGAAACCTGCAACTTTGGTCGCTTCTCCCAGACAAACCGGCAGCAAACCGGTAGCAATCGGATCTAGATTTCCAGTATGACCCGCTTTACGCGTGCCCAGCAATGTCTTTACCCTCCGAAGAGCCGAATTTGACGATATCTCTCCAGGCTTGTCCAGAAGCAAAACCCCCGACACTGAGGCAGAATGTTTTGATGGTTTTGTATTCACAACTTTTCTGACTTGGAACTTGAAACTTGATTAATCAAATTCAAGACCCTGTTTCCTCGCGCAGGCAGCTCGTCTGCCAAAAATTGAATGCTGGGTGTGAATTTCAAAATGACCTGCTCACTTAATTGGCGTCGAATATACGGTATCGCTCGATTTAGATTGGACAAAGTTGCCTGCAAAGATTCGCTTGTTTCAACGCCCGTCACAAAAACCTTCGCATGCTTCAAATTTCTTGAGACAATGACTTCGGTTATGGTGATATTTCCGATACGTGGGTCAGCAATCTTGCTCTGTAGAATCAAGCTCAACTCCCGATGCAGGACCGATCCAATTTTTTTCGTTCGGTTGACTCCAACATCACTTTGAATGTCACTATAGTCAGTCATTGTCGGATTGTTTAGCATAGGAAGGTTATGAAATTCGAAACGACCAGGTATGGTTGAACCAGGGCGGCTAGATTTCTCGCGACTGATAGACCTCTAATTGATCCTCAATGCTCAGATCGTGGTAATTCCGTACTTGAATTCCACACTCCAGCCCAGCCTTGACTTCAGAAACATCGTTCTTGAATCTTCGAAGGGAATCGATTACACCGTTGTGGATCATTACATTGTTTCTCAGAACACGAACCGCGAGGTTGCTACGAACCGCGCCATCCTGCACATAGCAGCCTGCGATAGTACCCACTTTTGTGAGTTTGAACACTTCTCGCACTTCAACATGTGCGACTACTTCTTCCACTACTTTCGGTTCTACTTTGCTGGCGATTACTTCTCCCACTGCATCAATTGCATCGTAGATGACGCCGCTATAGATTACTTTGATTTTGTGCTCATCAATCGCGTTCCGCGCAGTGGATTCGGCTCTAACGTTGAAAGCGATAATCAATGCGTCTGCGGCGAGTGCCAGATTGACGTCCGACTGGCTAATGCCGCCAACCATGTCATGAATCACTTTCACTTCTACTTCTTCATTTGAAAGGTTCTTGATCGCATTCGACAAGGCTTCCGCTGACCCGCGGACATCCGCCTTGATCAGCACATTGACAACTTTGGGTTCATCCGACCCGCCGAATGCAATTTCACTTGGTCTGAGCCCAGATATTTTCTTCACTTTGTCGAGACGAAAGTCAGCCAATTGCTGAGCCGTTTTATCATCTGGAACACATACAAAGTCATCTCCAACTACCGGGACTTCTTGAAATCCCACAATTTCCACAGGCATGGACGGGGCGGCTTTTTTCACACGGCCACTCCGATAGTCAGTTAGTTCTCGAACTTTTCCTCTCTGTATCCCAGCGACGACAAAGTCCTTGACCTGAAGAGTGCCTTTCTGCACCAGAACGGTAACAACAACACCTCTGCCCTTATCAACACGAGCTTCAATGACCACGCCACTGGCAAGTCCCTCGACAGGTGCCTGCAAATCGAGTAGCTCAGCTTGCAATTCCACACTCTCCAGCAAGGTATCAACTCCGGTTTGTTTGAGTGCCGAAATCTGTGCTACCAGTACGTCTCCTCCAAGTTCTTCGACCACAATGCTATGTTCAGTCAACTCCCGTAAAACTCGACTTGGATCGGATTTGCGCTTGTCAATTTTGTTGATTGCAACAATAATCGGAACATCTGCGTTGCGGGCATGATTGATTGCTTCAATGGTTTGCGGCTTTACGCCGTCATCAGCGGCAACAACCAGAATTACGATATCAGTCGCTTTCGCACCGCGCACTCGCATTGCCGCAAAGGCTTCATGGCCAGGTGTATCGAAAAACGTAATTTTCCCTTTCGAAGTCTCTACCATGTAAGCACCGATGTGCTGAGTAATCCCGCCTTTTTCACTTGCGGCTACTTTGGTGGAACGGATGCAATCCAGCAAGGTTGTTTTGCCGTGGTCGACATGGCCCATTACGGCGACGACCGGAGGGCGTGGAAACTGTTCACGCTTATCAGCTTCCAGATTGACGAGACTGGCTTCCAGATCCTGCTTTGCAGCTTCTACTGGAACATGTCCCATCTCTTCAACAAGATAGTAGGCAACATCCTTGTCAATTGAATCATTGATCGTAACGCTTTGGCCGACTTCAAACAGTTTTTTGATCAGTCCGCTCGCCTTTACAGACATTGCACGTGCAAGGTCTCCAATAGAGTTGGAGTCAGAAATGGCCACGTCAACCACCACTGGTGCTTGAGGCGCCTTAAACCCATGTTTATGATGACTTTCTTCAGGAATTGGAGACTTAGTTCTTCTTTCACGTTCCTTTCGCAGCTTGCCGCTGCCACGGACAACATGCAGTTGTTCACGTTCCTTGGTTTCCGTACTTCTAGCGGTTTTTCGCTTTGGCTTCGGTCTCTTCGACGGCGGTGATGTCTTTTTTGCTTCTACGGCTTCGGGCTCAGGCTGCTTTTCAGTCTCGCCTTCAATTTGATCAACCACTGCCGGCTGCACCTCCGGTTGCGCCGTCGTTTCGACTTCCGCATCCTTTTCCGGTTCGGCTGTTTGTTCATCCACGGCAGCATCTTCAGGGGAAACCTCAATTTCGGCTTCTTCCAGTTGCTCCGTATCAGCCTCTGCTTCCACCTCCGGTTCGGTAATATCTAGCACGGGCAAAATTCCTGCCAAAGGTCGAGGAGCAACTTGTTGTGCCTGCTTCAACTGTACGGTGATTTCACGCTTGTCCCCAGATTTTCCGGTTGCCGGAAGAGTCTGCTTTGTACCTTGCTGAGTTGTTTGCACACGCCCTTTCAGTAATTCCCGCAAAAATATACCTCTTTCTTCTGAAGTTACTTCTGAATCCTTAGTCTTACCCGATATCCCTGCCTGCTCAAGCGTTTCAATCAACATTGTGATTGAAGTGTTATACCGCTCTGCAAGCTCTTTAACTAAATTTGCCATGACTGCTATTCCCCAGACTGCTGCTGCTCAAGCATTGCCAACATCGGCGCCCTGGCACTCATAATAAGTTCCTTGGCACGTTCCTCGCCCATTCCTGGAATTTCAATCAAGTCGAACGTCGCACAGTCTCCAAGTTCTTCCATAGTACGAATACCATGTGCCGCCAGAACGACTGCAGTCTCTGGATCCATTCCTTCAACTTCATACAGAGTCTCATCTGGTACATTTTCCTGCGCTTCGATTAAGCTACCCATTTCCTGTTTGATCATGGCATCCGTAGCTCTGCTTTGAATCGCTTCCACCAGACCAGCATCAAACTGTTCGATCTTAGTGAGAGCATTTGTATCTGCATACGCGATATCCAACATAGTCTGATAGCCATTCTGAACCAGTATCGTCGCCACGTCTTCATCCACATCCAACATTTCCATCAATTTCGTTCGCACGACCACAGCTTCATCCGCGGCTTTCAACTCGGCTTCGGCTTTTGTCAGAATATTGAGATTCCAACCGGTCAGTTGCGAAGCAAGTCTTACATTCTGCCCGCCACGTCCAATCGCTTGCGACAACTGTGAATCCGCTACTACCACGTCCATGCTCTGGAACTGGCTTTCGATAATGATCGATTCGACCTCAGCTGGCGCCAGTGCATTGATAACGAACTGAACTGCATTTTGAGACCATTGAACAATATCTACGCGTTCCCCAGCGATTTCGTTGGATACACTCTGTACGCGTGCCCCGCGAACGCCTACACAGGCACCGATCGGGTCAATTTTGGGGTCATCTGAATGTACCGCTATCTTGGCTCTCAATCCTGGGTCTCGTGCTGCGTTTCGAATTTCCACCAAACCTTCTCTGGTCTCTGGAACTTCAAGTTTGAACAACTCGATCAGAAGTTCTGGACACGTGCGGTCCAGGATCAATTGGGGTCCGCGAGACTCGGTTCTCACTTCCTTTAGGATCGCCCGGATTCTGTCACCTTGGCGCAATCCGTCCTTTGCGAATCCAGAGCTGCGAGGCAACAAGGCTTCGATACTGTCAATGTCTACGATTGCGTCGCCGCGGTCAATCCGACGTACCACCCCAAACAGCATGGATCCAATTTGCGGGCTGTATACAGACAGAACCCTTTCACGCTCCGCTTCACGGACTTTCTGCATGACAACCTGGCGGGCTGCTTGCGCAGAAATTCTGCCTACGGCTTTCGACGGAATGTATTCTTCAACAAATTCCCCAATGCCTATTTCGGGGTGTTGCTCTCGCGCTTCTGTCAGAGACAACTGCCGATCTGGAAATTCAATTTCCTCGTCGTCGCTCACAACTTCCCAGCGCCGAAATGTTTCAAAATCACCGGTTTCTTTGTCAATGGCAACTCTAGCGTCGATGTCGAGTAGATTGTGTTTCTTGGCAGCGGCGGCCAAGGCGAGTTCCAGCGCCTCGAATATCACACCTGGATCGAGATTTCTCTCATCCGACAGCGCCTGTACTATCTGAGGTATGTGATTAAGGTTCACTTCGCATGCCCTCCATTACTTCAATTCATCGAGATTCGGCTTTAGCCGCGCTCGACGAACATTATTCAATTCAATTGCGAAGGACATACCATCGACATCTAGCACGATCGAATTCCCTTCGACTTTCATCAGTTTGCCCAAAAAATTTCTTCGACCATCACATTGGATCATGGTTGACACGTCGACACGTTCACCGACGACATTCTCAAAGTGTTCGCGCTTAGCAAGCGGTCTTTCAATTCCAGGTGACGAAACCTCCAAAGTGTATTTACCTGGTAATGGGTCTTCGACATCCAGCAAGCGGCTAACCTGCCCGCTTACGAATGCACAATCATCCAAAGTCACACCTCCCGGTGCATCGATATACAAGCGCAGCACGCGGGATTTTTCTCGCCCAACCAGTTCAAGATGCACCAGTTCATATCCATAACTGTCGATGCTGGCATCCAGCAATCCGTACAAGCTTTCTGTCGTTGTCGCTGCTTCCATTGTCCCCAACATTGCCTAGATTCAATTTCTTGAGTCTCTCGCCTAAATTCGTCTCCTGAAATCATTCGGAGCAACGAACTAAAAACCTCGCATAAGCGAGGCTTCCCAATTTCGCCATTTCTGGCGAACTATTCTCGTTACGGCAGCTCCAGTAGGTCAGTCGACCATCATATGCCTACCGTAGTATCTACGTTTAGCGCAATGAAATTATAGCACAGAATCAAGTACGACAATATTGGGCCAATAATTCGAGAAGATATTCTCCGTAGACGTATTTCTCAGTTATTTTTTAGCTTTAAGCAATTAATTTTGATAATAAATTAGCCTTTCAATGATAAAAATGTACCACTCAAACTGCAAACAACAAACCACGTCTCAACAGTAATCGATTTAGTCTGCCAATTTCACACATTCGGTTGTTGAGGCAGCAATGTCATACACTTTCAGCAGTAAGGCTCGTCGAAGCATTGAAATAGACAATCCTTGGCTTCTTTCCGGATAACTTTCGGTATAGTCTCACATTCGCAAGCGAATTTGCAGATAATTCAGCAGACTCCATGCGCATCAAATTAAATTGTGAAACCATCTGAACCTTGAGCTGACTCTGAATTGACACGCACACCGATAATGCTGCCAAGCATTGCCGTGGCTATGAGCGGCGCGATATGGGGGCTCTACTGGATTCCGATTCGTCAGCTTGATGCAAGCGGAATCCCTGCATCCTGGACTTCATTTATCACGTTCGGCTTCGTAGGTCTTTTGTCTTTGGCGGCTTTCGCCCGCCAATGGTCCAAAACTGGTCGATTTCCTAGGAGCATTATCTTGACCGGACTGCTGTCCGGCACCAGCGTGGTATTCTACGCGGTAGCCCTGGGACTGACGGAAGTAATCAAAACAGTGCTTCTTTTCTATCTGACGCCGATATGGAGTACGATTCTCGGCAAATTCCTACTGGGTGAAAAGATAACCGCTTTTCGGATTGTTGCAGTCATTTTCGGACTAACTGGTTTAGCGGTGATCCTAGGAATTGCCGACGGCATCCCCCGACTATCCAATCTTGGCGATTTGCTTGCACTCTTATCTGGAATGGTATGGGCTTACGCCACAGTCCGAATCCGAGAAGATTCAAATGCTGCATTATGGGAACAAGTTTGCGCTTTCTACATTGGTGGAGCGATTGCTGCTCTGGTGTTTGTCGTTGTGCCGATTCAAGGGCTAGACAAGCCGCCGACTTTTGATGCAGTAATTCAGTCGTTTTTCTGGCTAGGTATTTTTACAATCGCTTTTCTTCCGTCCATGTTTCTCGTCTTTTGGGGTGCCAAACTTCTAAGCCCGGCACGAGTTGGGATTTTATTGATGACAGAGATTATCTTTGGCGTATCTTCTGCCGCCATGCTCTCAGGAGAACCTTTCGGCTGGAATCAAGTAATCGGCATCACACTGATATTTAGTGCCGCAGTCATTGATGTATCAGATCGACTATTTGCTTCCAGATCTGTGGATTCTGATTCCTACCGATAGACCTAGTAACGCGTTTCAGCCAACTGTGGAAGGGAGCAATCTCTCATACGCTGCACATACTGCCAGCAATAAATCTTCATTGCCTTGTTTGGCAAGAAACAGCAAACCCACAGGCAGACCTTCGGCACTCCGGTTGACCGACAAGTGGGCTGTCGGATATCCACTGATTGCCCCGACAGCGCACATTGAAGCATATTGCTGCCATGTTGAATCTTCACTGTCTGCACTCATATTCGAAGGAATTTCTCCGTACTCAAAGGCTACGCATCCCGCTGCGGGAACAATCAGAATGTCGTGCTTTTCAAAAAACGTCCGGAGCAATACGCGCAGCCCAAATATTTTCTTTTGAGCTTCGATGTATTCGACTGCAGTAATCGTCTCTCCTCTTCTGATCCACTCCAATGTTTTCTCACCGAGATCTTCCGAATTTTCAGTAGCAAGTTTGCTGTGCTCTGCATAGAGATTTGCGCAAAACATAGTCTCCCAAGCACCGATTGAGTTCGAAACGGGCGGCCGGTCTTGTTCAACCCTACAACCAATAGATTTCAGTGCTAGAACTGCATCGGCGACAGCCGATTGATGACTATCATCGAAAGGTGCATTCCACAGTGCCGAAGCATGTGCGATGGACAGAGGTTTAATGGAACGATTTACAGCAGACAAGTAGTCAGGCACTTCCAACCACACACTGGTTGGATCAACCTCGCTATGACCACTCACTACGTTCATCAATAGTGCACAATCCATTACCGATCGTGTTACTGGAGTTACGTCCGGAAACATCATTCCCCTTGAATAAATCGGTGTATGTGGAATGCGCCCGTGTGTGGGTTTGAGCGCAAAATTGCCAGAAAAAGCCGATGGCAGGAGAACATTTCCTCCAATATCGATACCCACCGCCGCTGGCGCAAAATTCTTAGCAAGTGCAACTGAAATTCCGGAAGCTCCTCCTCCACTGATGAGATTTGTTCCCCAGGGCGATTTTGAAACAAACTCTTCATGTGTCTCTTCCATGATCATGCCCAATTCCGAAGTTCTGGCTTTTCCCATGATCAAGGCTCCGGCATCCCGCAGTCTTCGTACCGCTATCGAATCTACTTCAGGCACATTATCCGAGTAGGCAGCACAGCCGTAACTAGTTCGCATATTTGAGACATCTAACAAGTCGTCAACTAGAATCGGAATGCCGAACAGCGGTCCCACTTCTTCGCCAGAAGCAATCGTCCGATCAGCTTTCTTGGCGAGTAATCTCAATCCTTGTTCGGAAATCATCGAAATGGCGTGATAGTCGCCATCAAATTGCTGGATTTGCTCGAGATACTGATCCAGCAGTTCAGATACGGAAATTGTACGATCCTGGATCAGTTTGCTGAGTTCAACTACTGATTTATCAATCACATACCATCCTGTTGTGGAGCAATCTCTCGCTGACTAGATTGCCAGTTCTGATCGAAATAAACCGGTGCGTGGGATGGAGCCAGTGCTTCTATGTCACGAATTCGATCGGCGAGTTTTTCTGCCATCATGAGTGTTGGGGCATTGGTATTTCCGCTGGCGATGCTGGGCATGATGGATGCGTCCACAACCCGAAGGTTTTCCGCTCCATGGACTCGTCCTGCAGAATCCACCACTGCCATATCGTCGGTTCCCATTTTGCAGGTACAAGTCGGATGATATGCGCTTTCACCATTCGCTCTGACAAATGCGTCGAGGTCTTTGTCAAACTGGGCTTCGGCTCCCGGAGCGAGTTCTTCACCTCGGAAGGGATCGAACGCCTTTTGTGCAAAAATTTCTCTTGTTAGTCGAATTCCGTCTCGCATCTCCTGACGATCACCTAGTGTTTGCATATAGTTGAAACGAATTTCTGGAAACTTTCTGGGATCGCTGGAAACGGTTCTGACATAGCCTCGACTGGTTGGACGCATGGGGCCTACATGTGCCTGAAATCCATGTCCCTTTGCAGGTGAACTGCCGTCATAATTTGCTGCAACAGGAAAAAAGTGATACTGAAGGTCTGGATGCGGAACACCAATGCGACTCCGGATAAATCCTCCAGCTTCAAAATGATTTGATGTTCCCCAGCCTTTCTTGGTGAACATCCACTCAAACAGCACAGCAGCTTGTTTGTGAAGTTTCAAGGCTGGATACAGTGAAACTGGCTGCTTGCAGCTATGCTGGACATAAACCTCCAAGTGGTCTTGCAGGTTTTCTCCCACTCCAGGTAAATCAATGACGCAAGGAATGCCGATTTGCTCCAGATGACTGGCACGCCCGATACCCGAAAGATTGAGAATCTGAGGAGAGTTGATGGCTCCGCCGCAAACAATGACCTCGCGCTCGCAGTAAATGGATTGAATCTTACCTTTGACGTACACTTCAACTCCTTCTGCCCGATTCCCGTCAAATAGAATGCGAGTCACAAGTGCGCGGCCCAAGATATTCAGATTCTCTCGTGAAGACGCCGGATCAAGATAGGCCTTTGCAGCACTCCATCGAACGCCATTATTGACCGTCTGATCCATGGTACCAAATCCTTCCTGGCGAAATCCATTCTGATCTTCCGTGCCTCCGTAACCCGCTTGAATTCCCGCTTCTATAAACGCTTGATGCAAAGGATTTTTACAAGGAGAGGTTGTAACGACAAGCGGTCCACCTTCACCGTGATAATCGTTTGCACCAGATTTTCGAGATTCGCATTTTATGAAGTAAGGCAGGCAGTTTGCATATGACCATTCAGGATCACCGGTATGTTCGGCCCAGCGATCATAGTCGACGGCATGGCCGCGTACATAGCACATTCCATTGATCGAAGAGGAGCCACCGATGACACGGCCGCGAGGACAATCCATCACACGATTGTCCATGTATAGTTCAGGCTGAGTTCGATAGGCCCAGTTGAATCTGTCGCTCATTAGCGGGCGTGAAAACGCAGCAGGCATTTGAAGCATCCAACTTCGGTCGGTCGGCCCAGTCTCTATCAGCTGAACGCGGACATCGGAATCTTCAGTTAATCGGTTGGCGAGCACACAACCGGCAGACCCTGCGCCAATAATGATGTAATCGCAGTTTTTATTCATTACCTAGACTCACCTCTTAATTGTCTATTCTTCTAGGGCAGTAAATCAAGCTCACAATACGGTCTGCTTTTGATCTTGCTGCTCTCGGCGCTGCAGAGCCAGTTCGATCAATCTATCAAGCAATTCAGCGTAGCTGAGACCGCTGGCTTCCCACAGTTTGGGATACATGCTGATTGGTGTGAAGCCAGGCATAGTATTGATTTCACTAATGTACACTTTGTGATCATCTCTTCCGACAAAGAAATCCACTCTTGCCAAACCGGCACAATCAATGGCAAGAAATGCACGAATCGCAAGTTCCTGTATCGTACGACTGACCGATTCAGGAAGATCAGCTGGAATCACCAATCTGTACAGATCATCGATGTATTTATCCCGATAATCATAGAAGTCTCCTCCGGGTATGATTTCGCCGACAACTGAAGCTTCGGGCTGTTCGTTTCCGAGAACGGAGACTTCGACTTCGTGACAATTCTCGAAGCCCTCTTCCACCACAATTTTCAGATCGAAATTGGCCGCAAGATCAATCGCAGCAACCAGTTCCTTGGTCTCCTTAGCCTTGCTGATACCGACGCTGGAACCAAGATTCGCAGGCTTTACAAAGAGCGGGTAGTTCAGAATCGCTTCGAGTTCTTCAATAACCGCGTCGTGACTCGATTCCCATCGACCCTTGCGAAACACCAAATACTTTGATTGCGGAATTTTTTCAGCGGTAAACACCGCCTTGGCAACAGCCTTGTCCATCCCTACCGCGGACCCAGTTACGCCTGAGCCTACAAACGCCAACCCCGCCAACTCCAGCAAACCTTGTACAGTACCATCCTCGCCAAAGGGTCCATGCAGGATTGGAAACACAACGTCAAGTGTCGCTAAAGAATTTGAAACTTCTTGCTTGACACTACGGGGAACAATACTGCCGGAAACGTGATAATCCAGCATTACCGATAGCTGACCCTCCGGTTCAACAACCTTGGCATCGAGAACCGGCACGCTGTCATCGGCCAGCACCCATTCGCCTGATTTTGTAATTCCAAGCAGACTGACTTCGTACTTGTCTGGATCAAGCGCCTGATAGACGCAACGAGCAGAAGTAACTGAAACTTCGTGCTCGCAAGAACGCCCTCCATAGAGCAACCCAACCCGAATTTTTCGTTCCATATCCATATAGACAACCAATCAGATGCAGATCCTAATTGATTAACAGCGAATCGGCTGCATGTGCCTTGAGATATTCCTCAACGACTCGACTGTAAATTGATTGAATTTCCTGGGTTCGCACACCCCCACCTCTTGGAAAATCCACGAACTGCCCATCCGTTAACTCAAGACAGTAAACCGGCATCACCTCTCTTGTAGCGCTGGTGACAAAACACTCCGTAGCTTGAGCAAGTTCATCATTGTGTATGTCGCGTTCTACCGCATTCACTCCGCGGTTTGCACAAGCTTTGAGGATTGCCGCTTTGGTGAGTCCGCGCAGATTGCCGGTGGCGGGTGTGACTGTCTCGCCGTTGATGACGAACCATACATTACTGTTTGAAGCTTCGGTAACATAGCCTTCAGTGCTCAGTATCAGACTTTCATCAGCACCTCGTTTTCTCGCCTGCATGACAGCAATGACATTGTTCAGATAATTTCCTCCCTTGATATTCGGGTCTAGAGCATCAACCGGATTTCTGCGAACATCTGGAATCGCCATCGACATGCCAATTGAATAATGTTTGGGATCCCAAGCACGCAAAGGCGCCACAATAATCACGAATCGTGTCGTTAGCTCCGAACTTGGAAAAAGATCAATCGGCCCTTCGCCACGGGTAATTTGGTAACGAACGTATACGTCATGATCAATGCTAGCTCCGGATGCTGCGAAGGTCCTCTTGATTTCATGAGTCAATTCTTCGCGGGACTGAGAAATTGTCATTTGCACCAGGCGAGCAGAATTTTCGATTCGTTCAAAATGTTCCTCCATGAACAAGGGGATGCCCCGATAAGTTCGGAAAACTTCGTAAACAGAGTCGCCGTATAGAAAACCTCGATCCACCACTGGCACAGCCGCTTCGCTGGTTGGCACAATGTTGCCATCGATATTTGTCATGTTCTTTGGAGTGTTATTCATCGCATTCCCGGACTCTTATTCACGTGAAAATTTCAATACTGTATCAATTGAAATTCAGTGTAAAAGAAAAGTTTTTCTTTGTAGTATTCTATAAATGCAAATATAAACGAATACAGAAATATTGACGCGAATTCATTACAGAATGTTCAATGAAAATTGAGAAACCTTATCTTCTCTTTATCGGCGATGCTCATGACGAGCTAGCCGCGAAAACCGCGTTTGGAGTGGTGGACTGGTGCCCCTCAGACTGCATTGGCCAATTCAAACTGCCGGGGTGTGCTGCAGACCTGAACATTCCCACACTGAACATGAGGGAAGCGGCGGCACGCGGTGCCAAAACTGTCGTGATCGGAGTCGCGATTCGAGGCGGCGCGATACCAGAATCCTGGACACAGCATCTCGTCGAAGGGCTTCAACACGGATTATCCATCGCTAATGGTCTGCATACCACTCTTGACTCAATCCCGGCTATTCGAGATGCTGCGCGAAAGAGCTCCGGCCAGTTGCACGAAATCCGCAAACCTTCTGGAACTGATCGTGTTGCTACCGGGGAGCCTCGAACTGGGCACAGACTACTGACGGTAGGAACGGATTGCTCGGTCGGAAAAATGTACACGTCACTTGCGATTGCCAAAGAAATGGGCTCACGAAAAATCAGTGTTGATTTCCGAGCGACAGGACAAACCGGAATTTTCATTCAGGGTTCAGGTGTGCCTGTCGATGCAGTCGTTGCGGATTTCATTTCGGGAGCGGTTGAAGATCTATGCCCGGCTGCAGAAGCAGATCACTGGGATGTAATCGAAGGACAAGGTTCGTTGCATCATCCGTCGTTTGCCGGCGTCAGCCTGGGACTGCTGCACGGTGCTCAGCCAGATTCGCTGGTATTGTGCCACGAACCAACGCGGGCGAAAATGCGCGGTCTGCCTAATCGACCGCTGCCTTCACTCGAAGATGCGATGAGCATCAACGTCGAAACCGCTCAAATAGTACAGGAAAACGTCCGCTTCGTCGGGATCTCGATCAATACAAAAAATTTATCGCGAACACAGAGCAGAAGTTATCTTGATTCGCTTGAGGATTCCCACCAACTGCCTTGTGTAGACCCATTTGTCACAGGTGTAGGAAAAATTGTAGACAATCTATTGTAGTTGTTTTATTCGACACTACAATCGCTTCACTCACCATTCACTGCTATGAAAATCACTACTCGTCATGAAAACTGGCCGCTGCGAGATCCTTTCTCCATTTCGAGAGGTTCTAAAACCAGCGTTGATGTGATTATTGCAGAAATTGAAGATGCAGGAGCATCCGGCATTGGCGAATGCGTTCCTTATCCTCGCTACGGAGAAACTATCGAGCAGACGTTGTTGGAAATTTCCAGCATGGGAAACTCCCATGCATCCGAACTTAAGCGTGATTCACTGAGGGATCATTTCCCAGCGAATGCTGCACGTAATGCTGTCGACTGTGCACTGTGGCATCTTGAATCAAGGCAAATCGGCAAAGAGGTGTGGGAGATAGCGCACCTGCCTCCTCCCAAGCCGGTGCTGGGTGCATGCTCGCTCAGCCTGGAAGAACCGTACAAGCTAGCGCAATCCGCAGAGGCTCAGAGCAACTTTCCGCTTCTGAAAATCAAACTAGGCGATGATCTAGTCGTTGAATCGGTGCGGGCAGTTCGAGATGCGTGTCCTAGCAACCGATTGATCGTGGACGCGAATGAAGCTTGGACGGCCGATTCTCTGACGCGATATCTTCCAAAACTTGCAAAACTGGGAGTCGAAATGATTGAACAGCCGCTGCCCGCTTCCGAAGATGAATATCTTGAGAAAATTGATAGTGAAATTCCGCTGTGCGCTGACGAGTCTTTTCACCTTGGAAGCGATCTGGAAAGGCTGATCAACCGATACGAAGTGTTCAACATTAAACTGGATAAAACTGGCGGATTGACGGAAGCAATCAGCTTGGCCCAGCAAATTCATTCGACCGGAAAAAAGATCATGATTGGAAGCATGATGGCAACTTCTTACAGTCTCTCACCGGCACTCCTGCTAGCCCACTACGCAAGCTATGTGGATCTGGACTCTTCAATCTGGCTGCTCGAAGACCACCCCAATGGAGTGAAATTCATTGACGGAGTTCTTTATCCTGCAGATCGGTCTTTTTGGGGTTAATAGCAGCGACTGACTCGCAACGGCTGTTGAATGAACGAAGCAGGCATTGAAACATATTCGATTAGCGACTTGTCCGACGCTCTTGTTCAGCGAAAGCTGAGTAGCGTTGAACTGACTGAATTCTCGATACAGCAACACCAAACAGCTGGCAGCGGTTTGAATGCATATAAAGAGTGGAACCCGGAGTATGTACTCGAAGCTGCGAAAATAGCCGACGAAGCATTTGCATCAGGAATCATTAAAGGGCCAATGCAGGGTATCCCTGTATCTGCAAAAGACATTTATGGACTCCCTGGATATCCGGTGTATGCTGGAAGCCGCAAACGACTGCCTGCAAAATGGGAACGGAGTGGTCCCGTTGTTCAATCATTGCAACACCAACTTTGCGTATTCATGGGCAAAACGCACACCGTCGAATTCGCTTACGGAGGACTTGGGGTCAACAACAACTGGCATACTCCTCGCAATCCTTGGGATCAGGAGTATCACAGAGTACCGGGAGGCTCAAGTTCCGGTGCTGGTGTCAGTCTGTGTGAAGGCTCGGCATTTGCAGCTTTGGGAACCGACACATCCGGATCTGTCAGAATTCCTGCCAGTTACACCGGAAACGTTGGACTTAAAACGAGTTCAGGAAGATGGTCAACCGCAGGTATCGTTCCGCTCAGTTCGTATCTTGACACTGCTGGAATCTTGACGCGAACCGTGCAGGATGCAACGTTCGTTTTCGGTGCAATCGATTCACCAGGACAACCCATCAGTTCTCATCAGGAATTTGTCAGGGAAATTTCTCGAATGCAAATTAACGATTTTCGAATAGGATTGCATTCTGGAATTATGTGGGAAAGTACCGAGCGATCAATTATCGACGTTTGTATGGAAGCTATCACCGCCCTCGAAGCAGACGGCTGCGAAATTGTTTCTGTTGATTTTCCAGACGCTGATTCTGCGATTGAAATGAGAAACAAAGGTGGAATCGCTTCCGCGGACCTAATCGAGTTCTTGCAATCTGAACTGCCTGAGTGGCTTGAAATACTGGACCCGGTCATTAGGGAACGGATCAAAATCGGCGGAAATATTTCAGCAGTTGAATACCTGAGCCGTGTTCGACAGTTCGAACAAGCGCGCGTTGAGGTTATCCAGCGATTTGTCGATTGCGACGCTATAGTGTCGCCAACTGTTCCACTGTCTCCCCCTCTTCTGAACGAGGTAAGCGACACAGGCAATTACATGCCCAAAAATCTGCTCGCACTTCAGAATACCACAGTGGCAAGTTTTCTAAATCTTTGTGCGATCACAGTTCCGGTCGGCTTAGATTCACTAGGCATGCCTGTCGGATTGCAGTTCATGGCGCCTGCGGGAAAAGAACGTACACTGCTGGCAATCGGCCAGAGGCTTGAATCAATCGTACCTGCACCCAAACTGCCCAAAGGAAACTAATGTCTTCAAGCATGAATTTCGATCAGTCTCTGGTATTGCACAGAGACACGGTTCGACCTGAGTGGGTGGATGAATACGATCATATGAATCTAGCCTACTACGTTCTGGTGTGTGACCAAGCTACCTACGAGTTTTGGGAACTCATCAATGATCGAAAGTCCATATCAGACCGAAATGGAATGGAATATGCTGTTGTGGAAACTCACGTAAACTATATCCGCGAAGTCAGACTCAACGATCCTCTAATCGTAGCAACGCAACTGCTAGGATTCGATGAGAAACGATTTCACATTTTCCACGAATTGCGTCATGCCGAGCAGGGGTTCACATCCGCCACGAACGAAATCATGGCATTGGGTTTTGATCTGAATCTTAGGGGCATTCAACCCTTTCAAGATTCAGTACAGGAGTTCATGAAACGTGTCTACGATAAACACAAACTCCTGGAAATTCCGGAAAATGCCGGACGAGCAATCGGAATAAAGCGTAAATCCAGGTAAGTTAGACTGGATCTCGTCGAAGAGGTTGTGCCATGCAATGTACCCCGCCACCGGCATTGGTATACATCGACATATCGAGGTCATAAACCTCAAAACCCATAGCTCTGAGTTTGCTGTTCAATTCAGTCGCTGCAGCCGTTGAAACGACTCGATCATTCCCCAGGGCGACAACGTTGCACGCGAGATTCATTGTGTCGCGGAAGCTGACTGGAATCATCTCGATATTTCTTTTTCTGAGCCATTCCAGTACATCATCACTCGTAGTGTCCAAACAGACGGTCGCACACTTCTCAGCGACCATGCAAACCATGAGATCTATATGTACGTAGAACTCGTCGATAGGAGCGTACTTGACTTCCCAGCCTTCCCTTTTCATCCAGCCACCAACCTGCTTCGCAGCACGTTCTTCACTGCGGTGCCCCGTGTAGCCGACAAGTACTGCGCCTGGTTCAATGATATTGAAATCTCCACCTTCAAAATTTCCAGCGCTGACAAGCTCGTAAATCGGAATACCCTTAGTAACATAGAATTTCAGCACTTCGGCGTACTCGCCACGCCGCCTCGGATTAGCGAGCTGGCAGACGACTGCACCGAATGGCGTCATGAAATTAGAATCGCGCGAATATACCTGGTAGGGAGTGTGCTCATCCGGATGAAGAGTGTGAACCTTCACGCCCGCCGACTCATACGCTTCAACCAGTTCGTTGTGCTGACGAACAGCCACAGAATGATCGAATTCGAGACCGGACCGTTCCGACGCTCGGCAGATAGAACTGAATTCGAGGTTCTCCTCGCCCATCCAGCGAAAACATTCCGCTGATCCCAATAGAACATCTCGAAGCACGCCATATTCAGAATTCACCCCCCAATTATTCAACTGTGGAGTCGAACCGTTTCCATTTCGAACACACAAAGGCTCGGAAACATCGACAAAGTGCGCTGCTTCAAAACTTGGAACTGACTTGTTCATGGCTGCTCACCCGTTTGCTCTCTGACGGTTGTGATTTGGAAATTCAAGTGCTGAAATGAATGCACCAAATCCGAATTATTGCCCATTATAGAACAGCAGGAATTGTGGATTACCATGCAACGATATTGCTCGGTGCATCGGAACGAAAAGCCCCTATGATCGCCATCATAGCGTTTCACACAACGTCGGAAAGTGTGCCATGGAATAAAATCCATCACTTGAGAGAAAACTAGTTAGCCGTCGTACGTGATATACAGTTGTCCAAAATATTGAGTTTTACAGTTGACACAGCTGTCTACTGAACTTCTTGGAACATACAATCCTATGACACCCCATAAATGACAATTATATATGTAAAAACAATGTATTAGAACGACATTTTAAGTTAACGTTGGGACAGCAGTGTTATAGGCAGTATAATTTTTAACCTTATCGGTGAGGAAACGGTCGGTGTTAACTTGGAAAGCGAAGAACATATGAATATGGTGAAAATAATAGAAAAATTTTTTCATCGACATTACTCTTCGATGCTTGGGACAGATTGGACAGTAGCACTGGATAGCCCCTTGAGTCTACACAAACCGACTAGTATCAACGGCTATATTCCCGATTTTGAAGCATGGGCGAAGCAGTATTACGTCATCGGTGAAGCGAAAACGCCCGATGACTTGAATTCCAAGCGAAGCAAGGTTCAAATTCGAACATTCATTACTGAGCTAGCTAACCAAAATAAAGAATGTGTTTTCTTACTTTGTGTGCGCCTCTTCTCAATTCCTGATGCGATTCATTTGTTCCGTTCCATACCTAATTCTAATAAAGTAAAGATACATCTACTTGATACAACCGAATTCGACCATTTCCATGTTAAGCACTAGAAGCACTCCACCACTAAACGCGAAACACTCCGCTTTCTGTTATCAGTTAGCAGCAATTGAAGCCGTCAAAAACCTAGAATACGCAGCATTATTCCATGAACAAGGACTTGGTAAAACTAAGATTGCACTTGACCTAATTTTAAATTGGTTAAGGCGTGATGTGGTGGATTCCGTATTAATAATTACAAAAAAGGGATTAATTAACAATTGGGAAAAGGAAATTAAAGTACATACGAGTCTTTCCTGTGGGGTTTTAGACAGTAATAGAATTAGAAATTCAAGCCTTTACAATCGCCCGTTTCAGCTTTACTTATCACACTATGAAGCAATTTACGGAAATAGAAAAGGACTTCGATTACTACTTCGAACTCGCAAAGTCGGTGTAATTCTTGATGAAGCACACAGAATCAAGAATCCTGAAGGATTAGCTGCTCAGGCACTTTTTGAATTAGCATCAAGTTTCGAACGGCGAATTATCATGACTGGAACACCTGTTGCGAATCGCCCATACGATATTTGGGCACAAATTTTTTTCCTTGATGAAGGTAAGGCACTCGGAGAGTGTTATAAGCGGTTCAAAGAACGATACGACCTTCCCAAAGACATAGTTAACTGTAGAAATAAGGACTACGAAAGTAGTCTAGCAAAAATTTACGAGTCTATACAACCATTTGCTGTACGTGAGACAAAGGAAAGTGCAGAACTTAAACTTCCTGAAAAATCACTACTAAGTTTGGCAGTAGACATGGAAAAAGAACAGGCGAACTTGTATTGTAAATTCAAATTCGATTTGTGTGCGGAAGTTTTACGAAATGGAAAGCTCGTTACGGACAATGTCGATCTGATATTGAAGCGACTATTGAGATTGGTTCAGGTAGCGTCAAATCCAATATTGGTTGACGAATCCTACAATTTACAACCTGGAAAATGTGATGCTTTGGTTAAGGTTCTGTCTCAAATGGAGGAAGACGAAAAAGTGGTTGTGTGGACAAATTTTGTACAAAATGCAAATTATCTTTCAAAGTTTATGTCAAAGTGGGGAACACTCAAAATTCATGGGAAAATGGCGATCAAAGACCGTAATCGAAACATCGAGAAATTTTTGAATGATCCAAATCTACGAGTGCTCGTAGCTACTCCCGGGGCGGCTAAAGAAGGTTTGACTCTCACTGTTGCAAACTATGCAGTTTTTTATGACAGAAATTTCAGTCTTAATGACTGGTTGCAGGCACAAGACCGAATCCACAGGATATCGCAACGCAAATCGTGTGTAGTTATTAACTTGCTAGCTAAGAACAGTATCGACTTCTGGGTGGACCAACTGCTACTGTGTAAACTTCGACTAGCAAATCTAGCATTAGGCAATTTTGAACAAGAAGAGATGGCAACAAATTCTGAACTGAAATCGATATTCGAGGAAATTCTAGCACAATGATCAAATACATTCTCGGGCAGTCAATAGAGTTTACATTTAAAGACCTACCAATTTCTCAGTTGAGGTTTTGGCATGAAAATCCTCGGGTGTATTCTGAAGTTTATTCGATGTACGAAAGGGGCGACCAACCGGAAGAAGAAAACGAAGGGGTTTTGCAGGAGAAAATTTACAAAACGCTATGTCAACTGGACAACGTAAGGCGGTTGCGAGCTAACATAGAACACGCTGGCGGATTGACTGAAGCGATTATCGTTAGAAAGAGAGAAGACTCAGAAACGTATGACGTTTTAGAAGGAAATAGGAGGTTAGCAGCTTGCAGAATGATTCGAGACAAATCGGATGAAAGCGTTGAGAATATCCGCATTACACTTAGAAGCATTCCATGTGAAGTCGCACCAGTTGGATTACCGGAAGAACATGTTTTCGCATTGTTGGGTAATCTTCACCTTCATGGAAAATCCGCATGGAGCCCATTTGCAAAGGCAAGCTATATAAAAAGAAGGTACGAAAAACTAGATTGCGATGTAGACCGTGTAGCCAGGGAAATCAATGATGGTCCAAAAGAAGTCAAACGGCAAATTGACAACATTAAACTTATGCATGAATTCGAAGAAAGAGACACAGACATGTATAGTTTCTATGATGTTTTGCATTTGAATAGAAATTCAAAAGACGACATTAATGAATCCGATTTCAAAAAACAAAGACTCGTAAAAGAAGCCCGCGAATGGCGAAATGAAAAACGCCAATCAACAGAGTTTAGAAAAGCGTTGAGCAATATGTATAAAGACCGAAAAGTCGCGAAGAAATTCTTTAACGGTGAACAGAATATTAGTCTGGAAGAGGCTAGTGAAGAAGCAATTGCAAAAGGAAGTACTGATGTGATTTTGAATCGCTTAAAAAAATTTCGAACGGCATTAACCAATGACAAGACACAGTTGCTCAATCTAGACCATACCGAACCAAAATTCAAGAAAGCTAAATTTGAAATCGATAAGTTGAATGGGCTCGTGTCAAAAATCTACAAAGCGATGACTAAAGGTGACTAAGATGCCTAATATTCTGCTAATGGAACCAGGTTATCGAAACAAATATCCCCCCCTTGGCCTTATGAAAATAGCTGCTTACCATCATACAAAATGTGATTACGTACGTTTTGCAAAAGGCATGAAAAAGGAACTGCAATACACTCGTTGGGACCGCATTTATGTCACAACACTTTTTTCTTTTGAGTACAAGCGAATTGCGGAGCAAATTGATTTTGCAATAGCGTGTGCAAACGGCCAACACCATCGCGTTTTCGTTGGTGGAATTGCTGCATCACTAATGACTGAAGATTTTCTTGGTGAACCGCGCTGGTTTGGTGTGCGCTTCATACGTGGACTGTTGGATGAATCACCTGCGAAATCGTTGCAACTAGATGAGTTTTCTGGAGACATTTACGCAGATGATACAGAAGGGATGCCGATCGAAAACTACATTCCTGATTACAGTATTTTGGAACACATTGAAGACGACTATTCTTATCCAGTCTATGATGCGTATTTCGGTTATGCTTCTCGCGGTTGTGTGAGGAAATGTCACTTTTGCGGTGTTCCCAAATTAGAAGGAATGCAGAGAGATGGTGTTCCGATCAGTCGTTTAGTTCACGGCATCAGCAAACAACATGGCGAAAAGAAAGATCTTATCCTGATGGACAACAATATTACGGCGAGTATTCGTTACAAAGAAATCATTGACGAGATTTATTCGCTTGGATTTGAAAAAGGTGCCACACTTGAACGTGACGGTCGTAAACTAAAACGACGCGTTGATTTCAACCAAGGTGTTGATGCTCGGATCCTCGTCAAGGACAAAATGTATTTACGAGAAATGTCAAAAATATGCATATCACCTTTACGGATCGCGTTTGACCATTTGGGGCTGAAAAAATCCTATGAAAAATCAGTACGTTATGCAAACGAGTTTGGCATATCCCAGCTTTCCAATTACATGCTCTATAACTTCTACGACACACCTGCTGACCTATATGAACGACTACGAATAAATATTCGCTTGAACGAAGAATTAGGGATTCGGATTTGGTCATTTCCAATGCGTTATCAACCTGTAACTCTAAAAGATAGAAGTCATGTCGGTCCCAAGTGGATTTGGTACTGGCTTCGTTCATTTCAAATTATGCTGCAGGCTACGCATGGAGTGGTTAGCGGAAATCCAAGTTACTTTAATCACGCCTTCGGAGAAACGTGGGAAGAGTTTGAACGGCTCCTAATGTTGCCACATCGCATGATATTTCATAGAGAATATTATGAGTGTGGAAATGGCAGTGCAGAACGAGAGGAATTTACTCGCATAATCAACCGCTTGACGAAGGTTCAATTTACTGAATTGACTGAATTACTATCTCAACTGCAATCTTCTAGAAATGATCAAATTGACAAATTGATTGCCACTACTACTGACCCAGAAATCAAGCAGTTACTTCAATTCTATAGTCCCTTATCAACATCGGGTAATGAAATGCAGAATAATTCTCTATTTAGTAAGAGTTTGATCAATTTCGATTCAGCGGTAGACCCAGCCCTATCGAAAGACCAATGGGTTGAAGACGCTGGGTTATACGAAGATGAACCTGACTCAGAACGGCAGTTAAGCCTTCTTGCTTCATAGATTTCAAGCCAACTATTACTGTGGAAACTATAGGTGCCGGAGTCCTTTAACCTAGAAGTTGGACCTATTCGAATTGATCGAAATAGTGTAATTATTGACAGGAATCTGCTAGAGTCATTGTCGTTTGGTTTATATACACAGCCAATTGAAGTTTACCGAGAGTTGGTACAAAACGCTGCAGATGCTTATCAAGAAGCAAATACACCAGCAGGTCAGCGAAGAGTCGATATTTCAGTCGACCGTTTGAAGAGAACTGTTTCCGTACGCGATTATGCCTTAGGCTTAGATGAAGTTCAATTTGTATCCAGACTAATCTCACTAGGATTCAGCCATAAATCAAATCAAAACCTTAGAGGATTTCGTGGTGTTGGCAGATTGTCCGCATTGGGTTACTGTAAATTCTTGGTATTTCGTTCGCGGCAAGCAGAAGGGGAACCGATTTTAGAAATGCGCTGGGATGTTGCATCTCTTAGGAATCTTTCAGAACATCAAGACTTAGTTGACTCGTTGGTAGGAAATGCAAGCTTTTCTCGTTTGTCTTCTTCAGAATATTGGCCACCGTGTTTCTTTGAATGTAGTTTAGAAGGCGTTGTTTACTGCAAAAATGATTCACTTGTAAATCCAAAATTGATTTCAGACTATCTTTCTGAAAGGGGACCAGTCCCGTTTCGCAATGATTTTGGTTTCTATCCAGAAATCAAGTCAATTTTGGGAGAGGATTTATTATTTGAGATAAATGTCTATATTAACAACAATTCCGAGCAATTACATCGCCCCCATCGCGGCAGCATATTTCATGCTTCCAATAACAACGTCCTCACTACTTTCAATAGTATTGAAAGAATAGCTGAGTTAGATGACTATTTCGATACTGAGAATAAACCAGTTGCAAGAGGATGGGTATTGCATCACGAGTATCCCGGGGCTCTACCTGTATCATCTCTTATACGAGGATTACGCGTGAGGATAGGAAATATTCAAATAGGCAATGAGCATATATTCGACAATTTATTTAAAGAGTCTCGTTTCAATGTCTGGTGTGTTGGAGAAATACATATCTGCAATTCTAGAATTCGCCCAAATACGCGTAGAGACAATTTAGAACAATCATATGATTTGGATGGACTAATCAATGCTATTAGCGTATTGACTCATAGATTGACAAAAATTTGCCGGGAGAGTTCAAGGAAACGCTATGCCGATAGACGGGTAAGACACTACAATTTGAAATTACGCCCCGTGCAATATAAGAAATTACTTTCTAAATTTAAATTGCGGGAACCTCTCCCGGAAAAAATTACGTTCTCAATGGAAAAGGAAATAAATAACAATGCCGACCCTTGAACAATTAGCCATTAATGAAATCACGTTGGATACAACTAACACCCGCATCCAGCGTGCTCTTGAAATGTACGGGGACGAAGTTACTGCGGAGCGAATCGCACTTGCATTAAAAGAGGGTAGTGATGATGAGCAATCTGCAAATACGTCTTTCAATCGACTTAAAAATTCAATCATCAAAAATGGGGGAATAATTACTCCCATTATTGTCAATAGGAAAAACGACGCGAACGTGTGTGTTGAAGGTAATACACGCCTGTGGATATATCGAGAACTTGCTGAATCAAGTGGTGTAGATTGTAGTGTTTGGTCATACATTCAGTGTCTCGTATACGAAGATGCTGGCCCAGAACAAATGGATGCGATTCGTTTGCAAGCACACTTGATAGGACCTAGGCCATGGGACCCATATTCAAAAGCACGCTACTTACACTATTTATGGAACAAAGAATATTTGAGTTACGATGAAATCATCGAATATTGTGGTGGCAACAAAAAATCAGTAGAAGATAGCATTTCAGCATTCAAGTTGGTTGAAGAAGTATATAGACCCATGCTGAAATTCGATATTGACTTTGATCATACTCGATTTACTGGTTTTATCGAATTTCAGGACCCAAAGGTGCGTCATGCAGTTTATGATGCAGGATTCGAAGACAAAGATTTCTCAATGTGGCTACACAGTCGAAAAATTTCTCGTCTTGAACATGTCAGGTCATTGCCCAATATTCTTAAAGACGACGGCGCAAAAGAGGTTTTTCTAAAAAAAGATTCGAAAGAAGCACTAAGAGTTGTAAATCGACCTTCTCTTGAGGAGCTAATTGCAAAGCTCAGCCTTGAGGAGTTGTTAGAAGCTATAAGAACAAAAATAGACGGTATGACATTCGAAGATACTCGAATGCTGAAGAACGACCCAGGCTCAATGCAATCAACTCTTTCGGAAACATGTGAAATTATTGATGAATTTTCTAAATCTGTATTTGGAGAGTAAATTTGAAATTTAGTTGTGCATTAATAAATCTCCAAAACTCAACTAGGCCAAAATAACTTCAGCAATTTTCTTTATGAATTCAGTTCAAATCATCGATTTCTGCTAGATATCAATCAATTGCGCGAGAATTCACCAACATTCACAACGTTCAAATTCGGGTGCGACTAGAAATGATGCACGGAATATCAGAAATTGATTACGCTACTTTTCGGGTGTTGCGTTCCCAGTAGCTATCCCATTGTCGTTTGCTAGGTGTAATCAAAAACAAACATATTATTGATGTTTTCTAGATTTCACCAAGTGCTAATGCACTTGAATTGGGATTGAATCATGTAGCGGTGAGCAATCTCAATTTTCCTACTACCGAACGACTGGAAGCTACCACAGATAAGTACTCACTCAAATAAACCATCACTAGATGACACAGCCAAACAGTTTTAGGTGAATTCTATGCAGCGATATCCATGTCCTTCCATCGCGGAGAGTTCACCATTCTTTGCACCGCATTCTGTCTTCTGAGCATGACTGCTGCTTCGTTTCCCTTAGCGCGTTCGTTCACAGCAAAGTATCCTTCATTGTGAGATGCGTAAAAGGTCAACGCTGAGTACACAGCCCACAAAGTCTGGCCTCGATGGACATACTCGTTGAAGATCTGACCCTTCAGTGCGTTCAGCAAACTATCTGACTCCACTATCTGTTTGAGAAAAGACATCACGCTTTCATGGTCGACTTCGGTATTCTGCCAGCGGAGCCAAACCTTGGATTGTTCCTCAAACTGTTCCAGAGATTCCCTGATGGGTGTAAACCGTACACTGGTATCCGTGTGCTTGGCATGTCGGAATGTGAGGGTGCTGTAGTCTTCGCCGCAAATTAAGCCGTTAAGACAGTAGAAATCGACCCCTCCATAGAAGCATTTGACTGAAATTCCGCCAAAGCCGTTGATTGCAACGATCCGAAAAGCGATGTCCGACTTCGATGCTCCTGTACTCCGGACTCGAACGTCTGGAAATATCCATGACCTCATTGACAGGAGACCGTCTTTGGCGATGTCATCCTCTATTTTGGCATTCGCCAGACTACTGTATTCCAGCGCCTGCAAAACGTTCTGTTCGACAGCGTCGAATACTTCTTCGTTTTGTATGACCCTATAGCTGTTTTTGACAACGCTTAACACTTGACCGGTATCCGTACGATACAGGGCTTTGTATTCAGGCACTCTAGCCGGTAAATTCGTCTTGCTGTCAACCATGAACAGCGGACGTTCCGCCACTGTGAAATCTGATGCGTTCATTTTGTTTCTCCGTATTACAAAACTCCCAAGCCGGTATTCATTCGTTCCGGCAGATCTGATGTCTGGAATTGTATAGAGTAATTTTCCGAAATTTGGTATTGGTCAAGAATTTTCACAACAATGCGACAAAGATTGACGCAGTAGCAGAGAGAAAAATTTCGAGACACGCGTAATATGAGATTTTCAGTTTCCTTAGTCCTGAACAGCAACATAAATTATGTTCGCTGGTCGAACTGATTCCGGTGCTTGGCACCGGCTGAATTCCCATCGTCAAATCATAGTGAGGGTTTCCATTTTGAATTTCATTCCACCAAATTAAAAATGACTGAATAATACCTATAGCGCATATCCCTCATGCAGGATTTTGGATTGACTCAAGCATCATTGACAATAAAATAATGTATATAACTTCATAGGACTTCAGGAGTTTTTAATGAGCCAGATCACCGCGCGCTTGCCTGACGCAGTCATCGCCGAACTAGACGTAGCTGCAAGCCATCTCAATTGCAGCCGGGCGGAGATTATCCGCCAAGCTATCGAGTATTACCTTGAAAATTTCGATGATTTGTCGTTAGTCATCGAACGACTCCGAGACCCGAGCGACCCGGTGCTAGACTGGGATCAGGTCAGACGTGAGCTTCTCGATACGGATTTAGCGTAGCGCACACGAGTTGCTTCAGGATGAGTTTTCGTTTAGCCTTGAACTGCTATTATTTGGGGGACTGTATCGAATACTTGATAGTGCCTAAATCCTTCAGTGATATTGAGTTCAGGAGTGTTTTTTAGGTGATGGACAAATTTCGTGATCAGGATCCCACCATAGGACATTCATAATGTTCAATTGCTTTATACACCAAACTCTATTGGTTCCAGTTAGACGGAAGGACATGAGTTCATCAGTGTCATCCTTATGTATCTGTTGAAGGCGATCCTGTGCGGGTTTCACAATTTCCGAGACTGATATCAGATGGCTGCCGCCTTGGATAATTTCGTTCCAGTTCTTCTTCTCGAACTCGTGGAGTTTTTCCATCACCTCTTTGTAGACATCCGAATTCAAAAGCTTGGTCCACGCCCATGCCCCGCCACGGTCGCAATCGCTGAACCTCCAAGCGAGTAGACCACCGTGAACGGTTGGTTCACGCGCTTTCGGACTCTTACTTGACCGAGGTTGTCTGGCGGTACTCGGCTGCTTTCCTCTCAGTTTCCTAGTCAACAGGCTCTAGAGAGCTGAGTAGTACTCGTCCATCGATGCCTGAGTGATGTATGCCTGACCACGCTGCCCGTCAATCAGGCCCGCTTCCTCGCGAGCTTCACGCCATGGCGCCTCCATGTGAGTCAGATCGCTCAGCCAATGCGACGATTTGTCGCCGTAGAATTTTATAACGGCATCAACTGTCTCACATTGATCTTCATCCAGCACCCGCGAGTTACCGTCAGGAATACGTGATACCAGGTACTTTCCACGATGGGCATTATAAAGATTTCGAATCACCGGGCCATTCGCCCATGCATAAATACGATCTCGAAAAATTGGCCTGTCATCCCAAACGAGTGACCAGGCCTGCGAATAGTAAACAAGTTTCTGAAGCTTCATCGCTGGCATCGTACCCTGCTTGCGCAGGATATAGGCCGCTACATCAATTGCTTTTACAGTAGTTTTACTCACTTTTTTCTTCAATTTTCGGTCCGCCGCTTCGAACAAAGACCTCGCCAGCTCCTCTAGGCTCTTCGGTATATCCGCATTCTTTCATACAAGAAATTCATCAAATGAATCATTACAGTTTCTTATCAATTCTTGCAACCTTAAGAATTTGATTAGCCGTGTGCCGCTTTTTTATTTTTGATGGAACTGTAATTTTTTGATTATTGTCGTTATGACTCCATATCTCATGGCTACCTCGTGGTTGCCGACATATTGACCACCCATTAGATTTTAGTAACTTTTTGACTTGCCTTTCATATCCTGCCATTGGTTATGCCGCAGCTACTAATCGTCTAGGGTGTTCCTGAATATAGACATGCGGACCATTGGGTTTGTTAGATCTATTATTTCTAGTTTCTTTCATATTTACAATATATTGCACATTGAGCAAATCATTTTCTGTCAATCCATGATTAGCCATGAGTAGAATCTTACCAAGATACATCAATTCTTCATTCAATTCATCGCGAGAATTAACTTCCATAACTAGCCCTTCAATTTCATCGCTAGTTACCACTATTGTTCCATCTTTATAAGTGAGAGCATTTACTACATAACTCTTTTTAACCATGTCGTTTCCTCCAAATCACGCGTCATACATAGCTCTTCATACTACAGTTTGTGCCAAAATTAATACATACTATAACATCAAATAATTACTCATTCACAAACTTGTGATTACTGATTGCGTTAACAGTATTCACAATCTCAGCTTCGGCGCAGAATTATGATCCGAACTGGATAATGTCTGACATTTATTCTGGTTTGGGACAAACCCAAGACAACTACAACGATCAGACCAGCTATGATAATCACGTGGACAAAGTGTTGGGTTCGACAAAGTATCAAAAACATAGATATATTTGTCAAGTTATCTTTGTAATTCCCAAAAAAATCTGACGTGCACCCCTGCAGTAAACTCGTTTTCTGCTTGTAGTCAGTAGCTTTTTATTATGGAAGTCTGCTCAATTAGCAGATCAACTGCAGGATGCATTACCTCAAGCAACGGAAAAGGCCAGACTCCAAGCAGAAGAACGAAAAACGCGATCAGTCCAAGTGAAATCTTTTCCTGCGGCTCCAAATCTCTTAACGTTGCAACGGCGTCATTGACAATTTTGCCGTAGATTGCACGTTTGTACATTCGCAGCGTATAGGCAGCTCCAAGTATCAATGTCAGTGCTGCAATTCCAGCAAAAACTGCGTTTTCCTGAAAGACTCCAATAATTACCAGCAGTTCGCCGACAAAGCCGGAGGTTCCAGGCAATCCTACATTTGCCAGGGTAAACAGCATCATCAAAGCCGCAAATATTGGCATGCTATGTGCGACCCCGCCGTACGTCTCAAGCTTGCGCGAATGCAGTCGATCATACAGAACACCAACGCACAGGAACAGTGCACCAGACACAAATCCATGCGAAATCATCTGTACGATCGCACCCTCAATGCCATTTGCGTTGAAGATAAAAATACCTAGAGTCACAAATCCCATGTGCGAAATCGATGAGTAGGCAATCAACTTCTTCATGTCTGTCTGTGCGAGTGCGACTAAAGCGATATATACAATTGCGATAAGCGACAGCGCAATCATCACGCCTGCCAGCGAACGCGATGCATCAGGCAAAATTGGCAGACTGAATCGAAGAAATCCATAAGCGCCCATCTTCAGCAAGACCGCGGCCAGTATCACCGAACCGCCCGTAGGAGCTTCGACATGTGCATCCGGCAGCCAGGTGTGAACCGGCACCATCGGCACTTTGACTGCAAATGCGGTGAAGAAAGCAATGAACAGAAGCACCTGAGGGGTGAAGCCGATTCGAAGAATGTGCCACTCTCGAATATCAAAGGTAGACTCACTGACATTGTAGAGATACAGAAATGCAACCAACATCAGCAACGAACCCAGCAGCGTATACAGAAAAAACTTGATCGTGGCATAGACGCGATTTTCCCCACCCCAGATCCCGATGATCAAGAACATCGGGATCAACATTCCTTCCCAGAAAGTGTAGAAGAGCACGGCGTCCAGTGCCGAAAATACACCGATCATGAAACCTTCCAGAAATAGAAACGCCGCCATGTAGTGCGCCACTCGATACTGGATGACTTTCCAGCCTGCGACAACGACGATGCCAGTTAAGAATGTCGTTAGCAATATCAAAGGCAATGAAATGCCGTCTATGCCGATAGAGTAATTGATATTGAACGTCGGAACCCACGCAGAGTGTTCAGTAAACTGATAGGTTGCAACTGATTTGTCAAAGCGAGTGTAGAGCGGAAGACTCAACAGGAAAGTCCCGATGGAGATTCCCAAGGCCAGCCTCTTGACCGCCTCACGGCGCTGATTTCCGACTGCCAGAACCAGTATGCCACCGACAATCGGCAGCCAGATTACGAAACTTAACTGACCGATGTCACCCAGCACCATGTCAGATACCTACCTCGCGACAAACCATGTGATCAGCAAAAATAATCCGATGATCATCGTGAATGCGTAGTGATACACGAATCCAGACTGAATCGCTCTCAGGCGTGCCGACATTCGTCTCACCGATCGGGCGAGACCGTTAACGACATACTCGTCGATGACAAGATCATCCATCACTCTCCAAAGCGCACTGCCAAGTGAACGGGTACCGCTCGATATAACAATTTCATTGAACTCGTCAAAGCCATATTTTCGGTCCAATACGTACCAAAACACTCGAAAACGAATGCGAATCTGCTCTGGCCAGTCGGGAAAGCGAATGTAAAGAAGCCAGGCAACGAATATTCCAGCAATCGCCAGCCAGAACGGCAATGTAAAGAATCCGTGCAAGATCATCTGCAGGACGAGACCTGCTCCTTCATGCCCATGCAACGCATTTCCGACAATCTTGAGTGTGTCGTGTTCTGATGCGACGGTAATCGATTCCGCATAAAAATCCCCGAACAGCATCGACTCAACATACAGAGCGCCAAACAAGACAGATGGTATGGCCAGCATAACAAGTGGCAGGGTTATCACCCACGGAGATTCCTTTACGTGACTCAGTTCGCTTTCAGATATTCTGGATTCGCCGTGAAACACAACAAACAGCATTCGAAACGAATACAGTGCCGTTATAAATACGCCAGTCGTGACCGCGAACAGCGCAAATCCGCTTCCAGGCAGAGTGCTCGCGTGCACTGCTTCAATGATTGAGTCTTTAGAAAAGTAACCAGCAAACGGCGGCACTCCGGCAAGAGCAAGCGAACCTACAAACGCGGTCCAGTAAGTAATCGGCATATACTTGCGCAAACCACCCATGTGCCGAATATCCTGTTGATGATGCAATGCAACGATTACTGATCCTGCGGCTAGAAACAGGAGAGCTTTGAAGAATGCATGAGTTGTTAAATGAAATAAGCTTGCCGCATATGCTGAAGCACCGAGTGCGACTGTCATGTAGCCAAGTTGTGACAGTGTGGAATATGCAACGATTCGTTTGATGTCGCTCTGCACTAATCCGATCAGTGCCATAAACAATGCGGTTATGGAACCGATCGTGATAACTACGGTAAGCGCAACCTCCGAATGCTCGAATATGGGTGACATTCTGGCAACCATGTAAATTCCTGCTGTAACCATGGTCGCTGCATGAATCAGAGCAGATATGGGTGTCGGACCTTCCATTGAATCCGGCAGCCAGACATGTAGCGGAACCTGCGCTGATTTGCCCATCGCACCTATAAAGAGCAGAATTGAAATTATCGTCAGCCAGTGCCAGTGCACGTCATTGAACGCTTCGACTGTCATGCTTGAGATTGCGGGAGCTTCTTCGAACACAGTCGCATAATCCATAGAACTGAATACATAGGCGATCGCAGCGATCGCCAGAATAAAGCCGAAATCCCCGATGCGATTGACCAGAAAGGCTTTCATGTTCGCGAATATCGCCGACTCCCGGTCGAACCAGAATCCGATCAGCAGGTAGGAAACAACGCCAACACCTTCCCATCCGAAAAACAGTTGCATGAAATTATTCGACATTACCAGCATAAGCATGGCGAACGTGAACAGCGAAATGTAGCTAAAAAACCTCTGATAACCCGAATCGTCATGCATATAGCCTATGGTGTATATGTGCACCGTGAAGGACACGAACGTTACGACTGCTGCCATGGATGCGGACAGTTCGTCAATCAGGAATCCGATCTCAAACTCAAGAGAACCGCTTGTTCCCCAGGTATACAGCGTCCCGTTGAAGGTGTTTCCATGAAGTACGTCAAACAAGACGTAAAGTGAAAGAACAAAACTGATTGCAACACCTGAAATGGCAACACGATGGGTTGCAGTTCGCCCAATAATTCGTCCTCCGACGCCGGCAATGATGGCGGCGATCAGACAACTGAACGGAATGAGTGAGTAAATCAGCAACATAGCGACATAAACAGGGGAAGTTTGTTCAACCGCTGAGTGAGTTCAAATCTTCAACATTGATGGTGCGGCGATTTCTAAACAGCACAATGAGTATTGCCAGACCAATCGCTGCCTCGGCAGCAGCCACTGTGAGTATAAAAAATACGAACACCTGACCTGCGATATCCTGCAAATAATGAGAAAAAGCGACAAAATTGATATTCACTGCAAGCAGCAGAAGTTCAATCGCCATCAACAGAATCACAACATTCTTTCGATTCAGAAAAATTCCCACTACTGCAATGGAAAATAACAATGCAGCGAGAACCAGATAATGAGAGAGCGGAATCATTCTTTCAAATCTCCCGTAGGCTCTACATCAGGCAATTCCGCGTCCATTGAAACTACCCGTAGTCTATCTTCTTTGCGCGCTGAAATCTGCTTTGCAGGCTTCTGGTAACGAGTCTCAGGACGTCTTCTCAACGTCAGGGAAATCGCAGCAATGATCGCAACCAGAAGAATGACCGCGGCAATTTCAAAAGGATAGGCATATTCGGTGTAGAGGACTTTGCCAAGTTCCAGTGTGTTGCTGTAGGTTTCAACTTGGCCAGAAGGACGGGGCATGAAATCCGGACTGAATACCTTGGCGTTTAGAATGATTGCCATTTCCAAAACCAGCAAGACAGCAACAACACCCCCGATCGGCAAATACTCGCCAAAGCCTTCTTTCAATCGCGTCAGATTCACATCCAGCATCATCACGACGAACAGAAACAACACCATTACCGCACCGACATAAACCAACACCAGTACTATGGCAAGAAACTCCGCCTCCAGCGTAATCCAGATGCACGCAGCACTGAAGAATGACAGCACCAAAAACAAAGCAGACTTGACTGGATTGCGAATAGTAATCACCATCATTGCGGCAAAAACCAGAACAGCGGCGAAAAAGTAGAATGTAAACTGTAAGAAAGTCACAAAATTCTCCGCTATCGGTAGAGGGAATCGGCCCGGCGTGCATCCGCAATTTGTTGTTCGAATTCGTCACCGACAGCAAGCAGCATGTCCTTCGTCATAACGTTCTCGCCGCGGTTCTCAAAATGAAACTCATGAATATCCGTTTCAACAATTGCATCGACTGGACAGGCTTCTTCGCAGAAGCCGCAGTAAATACACTTGAAAAGGTCAATATCGTAAAGAGTGGTGCGCCGCGTACCGTCCGACCGCTCTTCGGATTCAATCGTAATTGCAAGAGCCGGACAGACCGCCTCACACAATTTGCATGCGATGCAGCGTTCCTCTCCATTTGGATATCGTCTGAGTGCATGCAGCCCGCGAAAGCGCGGCGACTTTGGTGTTTTTTCTTCCGGATACTGCACTGTAATTTTTCGCTTGAACAAATGTCGTCCAGTCACGCTCAGTCCGCGCATCAACTCTACCAGCAGAAAAGTCTTGACGTGACGATTGATCCAATTTAGCACGGCAATATCCGTTCTATCGAAAAATAAAACCAAAAGGCGTAAGAAAACGGAATATCCCAATCACTGCAATCCATACCAGAGTTACCGGAATGAATACTTTCCAGCCAAGCCTCATGATTTGGTCATAGCGGTATCGCGGAAACGTCGCCCTGAGCCACAAGAAGACAAACATCAGTATGGCAACCTTTCCAAACAGCCAGAAAAATGGCGGCAACCAAGTGAATGGCGCTATGTCAAACGGAGCATGCCATCCGCCCAGAAACAGTATTGCTGCCAGGGTCGCAATCAGTACCATGTTGGCATACTCGGCCATGAAAAATATCATGAACGACATGCCGGAGTACTCGACATGAAAACCAGCGACGATTTCAGATTCCCCTTCCGCCACATCGAACGGTGCACGGTTGGTTTCTGCCACTCCAGAGATGAAATAGACCAGAAATAGTGGAAACAACGGCCACACATACCACTGATGGAGACCTCCTTCCTGTGCATTCGCAATCTGAACAAGGTTAAGACTGCCTGCCACCATCAACAGCCCCACTAATGCAAATCCCATAGCGATTTCGTAGGCAACAATTTGTGCAGCCGAGCGCATCGCGCCCAAGAACGCATATTTTGAATTGGATGCCCAACCTGCAACAATGACACCATAGACACCGAGCGAGGTCAGCGCCAGAATGTAAAGCAATCCGGCATCCAGATTTGCCAGCACCAAAGTATCGGTAAAAGGCACCACTGCCCATGCCGCCAGCGCTGGTGTTAGAGAGAGTATCGGTGCCGAGAGAAACAGAAAGCGATTGGCATTGGTTGGTATGATGATTTCTTTGAAAATCAGTTTTACCGAATCTGCAATCGGCTGCAGCCAACCACGCGGACCTACTCGATTGGGGCCGATTCGCACCTGAATGTAGCCGATGATTTTGCGCTCAGCGTAGGTCACATAAGCAACACACACAAGAAGCGGGATCAAAATTGCAATGATCTTGGCCAGACTTTCAATGGTAACCTGTAACCCAAAAGGAAGTCCTGCCCAAATTGAAAGTGCCCAACTCATTTGCCCTTCTCGCGCTCAAGGCGAATCTCAGCACCGCAAGCTGCAGTCGGACCTACATTCATTCCAGCCGGAAAATAGGCGCAGCCCAGTGCTACCCGAGCGTCTGGCATCGCGTGGCTATGTATGGTATACAAATCATGCCGGACCGTTATCGGCGCACCGCTGTCGAGTTCAAGCGAGGCCATGTCTGTCGGGTGAAGTCCTATGTGTGATGTTGAAGCATCGGCGGTTTCCTGCAGTGGTTCGGATCGGCGAACAACCGGGTCAATTGCATAGATCAATGGATCTGAAACCAGTTCAAATCGTCCTAGCTCTCGAACATTCCGTTTTTCCACGCAAGGCACTTTTGCGGCGTTGATATCTGCCTGCTGCGCACATATGCCAGACATCGGAGAAGCCTCAACCACAATCTCGTCTACGGCGGTGTAATCAAAGCCCGAAACACCCAACAGATTTCCAAGCACTCGAATTACTTTCCAGCCCGGTCGAGCTTCTTGATACGGTGCCACCGCGGCTACGGAATTTTGAATTCGACCCTCGCAGTTAATGAAGGTACCGGCGTTTTCTGTATACGGTGCAATCGGCAGTACTGCATCGACGTAATCCGGAACATCGGTAAACGACTGAAAACTGACGACATAACTGGCGCTGTCCATGGCATCCGATGCATGCAATCCGTCTGCCATGTCTTTGGATGGCTCGATATTGAACAACAGATAGGCAGATCTGGGATTGTAGATCATTTGTCGGGCGCTCATGCCAGCCTGCTCGACTTCTTTGCCGTTCACAGTACGGTGCGGCAGACATCCCGCTATCCAGCCCGCAACACTGTTGGCCGGCGGCAGCGTAACTATCGAAGCACCCGTAATGTTGCCGATATGACGCGCCAGCCGTTCAATGCAACTATACATCGAATGGGATATTACCGATTGGCCCAATACGAGCACTGATTCTGCTTCCTGCTCACAAAGTATTCCAGCGATCTTACGGCACTCTTCATTTTCTGGAAATTTGCTCGCACCAGTTAAAAATTCCTCTGATATATCAGCCGGGAAATTCACATTTTTCAACTCGCATACTGCTTGCAGCACTCGCGCAAGGGCATACGGCATCACACCTGGGGCAGTCACTACATTACTGGCAAGCACGAAGTTGTGATTCCATGACATCGGGTTGATTGCACAGATCTGTGCTCCGTTCAACGATGCCTTTCTCACTCGCAATCCAAGCAATGGCTGTTCTTTTCGTATATTCGAACCGATCAGTACGAAAGCGCTAGCCTGCGAAAACGCATTGATCGACAAACTGCTGCCTGGAAAAAGCGGTGCGTCTGCATCTGCTGAAAAATCTATCTGACGCAGGCGGTGATCGATATTGTCGCAACCCAAGCCTCGCATCAGTTTCTGAATCAGATAAAACTCTTCGAACGTGGATGTTGGGGATACCAGCGCACCCAGCGCTTCAGCACCCTGCTCTTCAAGCACCTTCTGAAGCCCCTTGACGACGGCGTCTAATGCATCCTGCCAACTGACAGGTACCATACCTTCTTCAGTTCTGATCATCGGTTCGCCAAGTCGACCTTCGCCAATTAGTGCTTCGTAACTGTATCGATCTCGATCCGATATCCAGCATTCGTTGATTGACTCATTGACACGCGGTAATACGCGCTTTACTTCGCCACGAAGAGTTTGAATATCGATGTTGGTACCGACGCAATCGTGTGGGCTGATCGAATCGTGACTGATCAGTTCCCATGATCTTGCAGTAAAACGGTACGGTTTTGAAGTGAGTGCTCCAACCGGGCACAGATCAATGACGTTTCCCGAAACTTCCGAATCCACGGCACTATCAAAAAAAGTATCAATTTTTAGATGTTCGCCGCGACCTGTGATGCCTAATTCCATAACGCCTGCAATTTCTTCTCCGAATCGAACGCAGCGGGTGCAATGAATGCACCGAGTCATTTCAGTCTCGATCAGAGGACCAATATTGTGGTCTGAAACGACGCGTTTTTTTTCATTGTAGCGAGACAGGTAACCCCCATATCCAACTGCCTGATCCTGCAACGGGCACTCGCCTCCTTGATCGCAAATCGGACAATCAAGCGGATGATTGATTAACAGAAATTCAAGGGTGTCTTTCTGGGCATCGACCGCTTTTTCAGAACAGGTGTGTACTTTCATTCCATCCATGACCGGGACCGCACAAGCAGGCAGTGGTGTAGGCGCTCTTTCCACTTCTACCAAACACATGCGACAGTTTGCTGCGATGGACAGTTTTTCGTGATAGCAGAATCTGGGGATATATATGCCTGCTTCATCGGCAACTTCAATGATCATTACTCCTGGTGCGGCTTGCAGCTCGCGGCCGTCGATCTCAATTTTCACTGTTGGAACTCTTGACATGACTCTTGGTTCAAGCCGCTTTACTCGGTGAAACGATCATCGTTTCGAATTCGTGTCGAAAATGTTTAATGAAGCTTTGTACCGGCCAGGCTGCGGCGTCGCCGAGAGCACAGATGGTGCGCCCTTCTATTCGATTTGCTACATCGACTAGTTGGTCGACTTCCTCCAGCCGCGCTCTGCCGCTGCGAATCCTCCTTAAGATACGATACAGCCACCCTGTACCTTCCCGGCATGGCGTACACTGACCACAAGACTCCTCCCAGTAGAAGTATGCAATGCGTTCCAGCATCTCCACCATACAGGTCGACTCGTCCATCACGATGACAGACCCGGCGCCTAGCATGGATCCTGCACTCTCCAGCGAGTCATAATCCATGTTGCAGTCGATGATGAGTTCCGCCGGCAGCACCGGTACCGACGATCCGCCTGGGATGACCGCCTTTAGTTTTTTGCCATTCAGCATACCGCCAGACATCTCAAGAAGTTCACGGAACGGAATCCCCAGGGGAACTTCATAGTTGCCGGGCTTGCTGACATGTCCGGATACCGAAAAGATTTTCGTTCCAGCATTGTTCTTGGGGCCGAGATTGACGAACCAATCGGCACCTTCGCGCATGATTCGCGGAACCGAAGCCAGGGTTTCAGTGTTGTTGACAGTGGTTGGACGGCCAAATGCCCCATACTGCGCCGGAAATGGCGGCTTGAATCGGGGCTGACCACTCTTGCCCTCCAATGATTCGAGCAGCCCGGTTTCCTCGCCACATATGTAGGCACCCGCCCCCAAATGCGAATGAAGTTCAAAGTCGACACCACTGCTCAAAATGTTGCTGCCAAGCAGTCCCGCATCGCGAGCTTCCTGCAATGCTAACTCAAATCGTTCATAAGGCTCGTAAAATTCGCCGCGTATGTAGTTGTACCCAATGGTAGCGTCCATTGCATAGCCACTGATTGCCATGCCCTCAATGAGTGAGTGAGGATTAAAACGAAGAATATCGCGATCCTTGAACGTGCCGGGTTCGCCTTCGTCAGAATTACAAACAATGTATTTTTGATCGGGAGTGTTTCTAGGCATGAAACTCCACTTCAATCCTGTAGGAAATCCGGCACCTCCGCGCCCTCTTAGACCGGATGCTTTAATCTCGTTGACAATATCTCCCGGCGGAATCTTCTCAGCCAATATTTTGCGCCACGCTGCATACCCTCCGGTGCTTTCATAGGCCGCCAGCGTCCACGGACGCTCCAGTCCGGGCTCGGGCAAGCAGACTCGGACTTCGCCAACCGTCATTTCAGCGACTCCAGAATTTTATCTACTCGTTGAGGAGTAAGATTTTCATGATATTCGGTTCCGATCAGTGCTGCGGGAGCACCGCCGCAGGCAGCCAGGCATTCGACCTCCTTGAGTGTAAATCGTCCGTCTCTTGTCGTTTCCCCAAAACCGATGTTCAGTTTTTCAATCAAATGACTGGCAATCGACGCGGAACCTCTCAGAGCACACGAAATATTTGTACAGAGACTGATTTTGTGGCGACCTATCGGTTCGCGATCATACATTGAATAGAAAGTAGCCACTTCAGCCACCTTGATCGGCTCGATATTCAGATAGCCTGCAATAAACTCCATTACATTCGCACTCACCCAGCCGCACTCTTCTTGAGCAATCCTAAGTGCTGCCATAACGGCTGCACGGGCATGGCCTTCCGGGTACTTGGCGATTTCGGAGTTTATTTGCGCAAGTGCGTCAGCAGACAGCATCAGCGATCAACCTCCCCGAAGACGATATCCTGCGTACCAATGATAGCTACCACATCTGCGAGCATATGCCCACGACACATCTCGTCGAGCGCAGACAAATGAACAAACCCGGGTGCTCGAACCTTCAATCGATAGGGTTTGTTTGCACCATCGGAAATGATATAGATTCCGAACTCTCCCTTGGGCGATTCAACCGCAGCGTAGGTTTCCCCTTCACGAACGCAGTATCCTTCCGTAAATAACTTGAAATGGTGAATCAGCGATTCCATGTCCCGTTTCATCGTCTCCCTGCGCGGCGCGATCAACTTCGTATCATCGATCATTACTGGTCCTGGATGTTGATTCAGCCATTCGACACATTGACGGATGATGCGATTCGATTGACGCATCTCCTCCACCCGCACCAGATAACGATCGTAACAATCCCCGTTGGTGCCAACCGGAATATCGAAATCTACCTTGTGATAGATTTCGTAAGGCTGTTTCTTGCGAAGATCCCACTCGATGCCAGATCCGCGCAGCATAGGTCCGGTAAATCCCCGTCGCAAACAAGCCTCGGAGGAGACAATTCCAATGTCCACGGTACGCTGTTTCCAAATTCGATTTTCCGTCAGGAGTGTTTCGTAATCATCCACACACTTGGGAAATCTGTTCGTGAAAGCCCAGATGAAGTCAAGCAGCGAGCCTTGGCGGTGCTTGTTCAATGCTTCGAGTTTTCGTTTGCTGCGATGCTTCGATGGTTCATACTGGGGCATGGAATCGGGCAAATCCCGATATACGCCACCGGGTCTGTAATACGTCGCATGCATTCTCGCACCGGAGGCCGCTTCATAGCAGTCCAGTAAATCTTCACGTTCCCGAAAGCAATACAGGAACATCGACATTGCACCAATATCCAGACCGTGTGCGCCAAGCCAAAGCAGATGATTCAGAATCCGGGTAATTTCATCGAACATCACTCTGATGTACTGCGCACGAATGGGCACCTCAACATTTAGAAGCTTTTCGATAGCTAAGACATAGGCGTGCTCGTTACACATCATTGAGACATAGTCAATGCGGTCCATATAGCCGATACTCTGGTTGTACGGTTTTGTTTCTGCCAGCTTTTCGGTAGCCCGATGCAACAGCCCGATGTGCGGGTCGATTCGCTCGACCACTTCGCCGTCCATCTCCATTACCAAACGCAGCACGCCGTGAGCGGCTGGATGCTGCGGTCCGAAATTCATGGTGTAGTTACGAATCTCGGTCACCAAAGCTATCCTCTCTGATGATGCGAGGTACAAGCGTACGGGGTTCTATGGTAACCGGCTCGTACACAACCCGACCTTTTTCAGGGTCATACCGCATTTCGACGTAGCCGCTTATGGGAAAATCTTTGCGAAATGGATGACCAATAAATCCGTAATCGGTAAGAATTCTGCGTAGGTCCGGATGGCCTTCAAACACGATTCCAAAAAGATCGAATGCCTCTCGCTCGAACCAGTCGGCACAGGGCCAGACATTCGTGACAGATTGAATGACCGGAAGTTCGTCATCAAGAAATGTCTTGATACGCAGTCGGTGATTATGCCTGACGGACAGCAGATGATAGACAACCGCATATCTTGGACCGGACCACGATTTAGATGGATCTTCCACGCCATAAGTCGAGTAATCGACCCCACAAAGATCTATCAGTTGTTCAAAGCTTGTTGTCTCAAAATCCCGCAGAGCAGCACACGCGTCGACGATTTTCTTGTGATCGATTTCAACAGTCAATTCGCCGGCAGATTGCGACGAATCAAGAATGCTGGAACCCAACAGATCTTGAACTGACTGATGAAGTAGTGAAACCGATGCCATGTCGGCAGTTACTTGGCGATTGTATTAGTGCGTCGAATTTTACGCTGTAGTTGCAAAATGCCGTAGACCAGCGCTTCTGCGGTCGGAGGACATCCGGGTACATAGACATCAACTGGAACAATTCGGTCGCAACCGCGCACAACAGAGTAGGAATAGTAGTAATAGCCACCCCCGTTGGCACAAGAGCCCATAGAAATCACCCATCGGGGTTCGGCCATCTGATCGTATACCTTGCGCAGCGCCGGTGCCATCTTGTTCACCAGCGTTCCTGCCACAATCATTACGTCTGACTGTCTTGGGCTCGGGCGAAATATAATTCCGAAGCGGTCAAGGTCGTAACGAGATGCACCAGCGTGCATCATTTCTATCCCGCAACAAGCCAGTCCGAACGTCATCGGCCACATGGCTCCAGTTCGAGCCCAATTTATCAATTTGTCCATGGATGTTGTAACCAGTCCCTGATTCATGATTCCTTCAATCGGCATAGTTCACTCCCACTCAAGCGCTCCTTTTTTCCATTCGTAGATGAACCCGATCACCAGCACACCCAGAAATATCATCATGGCAAGAAATCCGAATAATCCGATACTGTCCAGTGCAATCGCCCAAGGAAACAGGAAAGCAATTTCAAGATCAAAAATAATGAACAGGATAGCGACCAGATAGTATCGCACGTCGAATTTCATCCGGCTGTCTTCAAAGGCTTCGAAGCCACACTCGTAGGGTGACAGTTTCTCTTTGTCCGGCTTGTGAGGCCCCATCAGTCTTCCTGCTGTAAGCATGGCAAGCCCAAGCCCCATTGAGACCAGCAGAAATATCAGAATCGGGACGTAGTTACTGAGCATTACTTCAATCAGGTTGGAATTCGAATTTTATGTTATCAAATCATCTCTGACCTGGTGCCGAAGGCCGGACTTGAACCGGCACGGCTCTCGCCACCGCCCCCTCAAGACGGCGTGTCTACCAATTCCACCACTTCGGCAATTTCGGGGATTAGATCTATTCAGGTATTTTCGGAATTTCACTGTTATCAGCTTCTGCTTCTACCGGAGCCTGTGGCAACTCGCCAGTCACTTCCTCAATGACCGTATCGGTCACGCTGGTCGGCGTTCGCGCACCGGTGTAAATATATGCCAAACTTAAGGCAATCCCGAAAAACAATGTTGCCAGTACGGCTGTGATTCGGGTCAGAAAGTTGGCGGAACCGCGACTGCCAAAAACCGATTGAGATCCGCCTCCGAAGACCGCGCCTAAATCGGAACCGCGTCCTCTCTGGAGCAGAATCAATATCACCATGGAAATCGCTATGACGAAAAACAACCCAAGTAATACTTTTGTAATCAATTCCATTGTTCGTTATCTTTTCCTATCCTGCAGCATTGCATATTCTCAAAAATTCTGTTGATTTCAAGGAAGCCCCACCTACGAGACACCCGTCGACGTCAGGCTGGATCAATACGCTTTGAGCATTTTCTCCGTTCACACTGCCGCCGTACAATATTCTGCAACTTCGAGCGGCATTTTCGCTCGCACCGTGCAGAGATTGGCGTATCCAACTATGGACTTCCTGTGCTTGTTCCGGTGATGCTGTTTTACCCGTTCCAATAGCCCAAATCGGTTCGTAGGCAATCAGCACATGTTCAATTTCATCATCCCCGACAATCTTAAGGACTGCATCTACCTGTCGTTCAACAACAGATCGAGTTCGTCCTGAATCTCTTTCTTCCAGCGTCTCCCCGACACAAGCAATCGGCCTCATGTTTTCAGCAATTACTGCGTTCGTCTTACGCGCAACATCTTCATCAGATTCGCCGTAGTACTGCCGCCTTTCGGAGTGCCCGGTAACCACGTATTCGCAACCAAACTCTTTCAGCATGGTAGATGATACTTCACCTGTGTAGGCACCGGACGAATGTTCACTGGAATTTTGCGCTCCCAAAGCAACTGAAGGGGAATTCTTGACTGTTTCAGCCGCCAACGGCAAGTAGACATACGGTGGGCAGAGTACGACGTCCACTGAATTTAAGTTTTCAACGCCAGTGACAATCTCCTCAACCAGTGAACGCGCCATCTTCAGCGTTCCGTTCATTTTCCAGTTGCCTACGATAATTTTTCGTCGCATCAATTCAATTTCAATCTTTGTTTCAGACTTGAATAGTATTATTGTCTCCAGGATTTCACGGCGTTTATGCTAATCGTTCTGGCTAAATATTTCAAACTGATTCACAGTGATTTTGCGTGCTCTTTGAGAAACTACTCAGATTGTACGACACTAGCGATTCAGACTTTTTGATTTGAGAATTGGTGGGCCGGTTGGAACGTATGCGAACTCTTGCTACTCTTCATTTTCACACTGAAGTTTAATTTTAGCTGCAGCAAATAGTTGAAGTATTCGCCCAACTTCCGTTCTAGCAAGAGTTTTTGACAGATCTTTCTGAAATTCCTTAATCATTTCTGTGAGTGTCAATATCTGTAAAGGATTATTAATCGCTTGACGAAAGGGTTCATGCTCTTCCCAAACCGTTTTATCTCCAATTAAGCGAGTAATTGCGGTTACATGCGTAAAGTGACTTTCACCTGTCACGTCTGTAACTTTTTTGTGAATGCTTCTGACCATTTATTTACGGTTAATTCACGAAAAGGTTTCCATGCTGGCTTTCCACCCAGAATCTTGCCTTTATTAATTGCGTCGATTAGTGCTTCGGGGTTGAATCCCGCTTGCCAACTTTTGCAACTGACAGCCAATACCTTTTGGCCTGTCGAGATTGTCCGGTCAGTGCGATGCTGGGGGTTGCATAGAGAACGATGCCGTTGTCTGGCGTGACTGCCTCTGCAACACGTTGCGAAACGAGTGTTTTGCCTGTTCCACACGCCATAATTATCCGTCCGCGGTCGAACCCTTTCCTGTAGCCTTCAAGCACGTTGTTCAAGGCGGCCGTTTGTAATGTATCCAGTTCCGTTGCCTCTGCATTCTGTCCAGAATTTAAAGGAGTGTCTGTCCATTTTGATGGCGCATGCAGAATACTCCAACCTTCCCCCAACTGTTGCTCAACGGCCCGCGACCATTCTCCTGTTGTAATTAACCAACAGTGACTGACATTTTTTCGCCAAATCGTCGCACCAATTGCAGTCTTGAGTTCCCTTGCACTCAATGTCCTTTTCGGATTTATGCACTTGGCTTGAATTGCAACATAACTTCCATCCATTCGTAGCGCCACGAGATCGACACCGATATCTTGTTTTATCGTTCCAGAGAAGACTTTCTTTCGAATTTGTTTCGGCAGATTTTTCCATCGCCAACATTTATCAACCTCCAACTCGCGAATCTCTGGAATACTGTATTCGAGTAGCTTCTCGAATTGATGACCCTTTTCGGAACTATCATTCAACAGAGAAAGGCGTAAGGCTTCGCCTCCGATTGTTTCATGTTGTGTTGCATCTGTTGTCGTGTTCATGATTTACTCTTTAAGTCCTTTCATCTGCCCACAGTTAACTTCGAGCGATAATTATGCCATCATATCGGCATGCAAGTTCGAATGCGACAATTCAGTGCCGAAACAGTCATGCGGTTGATAGAGGAGTCGAGTACCGATCTGTAACCCGCGGTGATCTTGCGCGGCTTTTGTGCGAGCTTGACCATTGGTATGATAGCAAAGGTCGCCCTGCGGTGAGTTCGTCCCGCAAGGCGTTGGTCAAGATAGCGCGCAAAGCGTTCACATCGTCGATTTTGCAACGCAGGTATTTGCGCACCGTTTTTCGGTCTAGATTCAGCCTTCGGGCAATCTCGGAGATGCTCAGCCCTTCAGCCTTCAAATTGTGAATCACAAAAAACCCCTTATGCAATATCATTAATTCGTCCTCTTGAATTTGCATCTCTCAAAATCCAAATCACAGGACAAAATTGATCTTTCCTTCCAGGTACTGGGGAATTTACATCGGTGGAAAGTGGGGATTTTCAATCGGTGGTGACATGAGCATCCACCGAAAATTACAGGGCAGTTTTGTTTTTACTGACAACGCGTGAATACACGACCTCCATCACTTCAACGAATGATTTGTCGCTTTGCCAAAACGCCGGAAACTCACCGCCGCGTTTGATCAGTATTGCCGGTGTAACCGCATCGCCGGTGCTGGCCACCTGCGGCACCGCACAGTCCCCTTGCCAGAAAGTCTTGATATCTGGCTCCTTGCGTGTTTCGGTGCTTGGGGAGGTGTAACGGCAAGCGTGGTATTCGACCTCTATTTCGCTGTCTGCCTGCTGATCGACCAGAGTTTTGCCCAGCGGGGTAGCTGCGAGTTTTTCGTGCAGAGTTTCAAACTTCATCCCGCGCAACTGAAACAGTAAAAGCGGATCCCGGTCAAGTAGCGACGCAATCTTGTAATACACTCCCGCGACATGCTTGCAAGGCGACGCGTAATCCGGGCATGAACACTTGCTGATCAAGTCTGCGCGTTCGCGCGGCAATAGATAAAGCCCGCGCTGCACAAATACGTCCTCTATTGTCGAAGGCATCTCATCCATCAGCAATTGAGACAGAAACGCTGCGTTTCGGCTGATTTGATCAATGATCATGTTCCAGTCAGAGGCGGAAAAACGCTTTAACTTTACCGTGACTTTGTAGCGTGGCTCCTTGTACACCTCGAAATAGGGGTTGATATTTCCGCGAATTTTCGCCGTCACCGTATCGCCGCTTATCTCGAACTCCAGTATTCGAGAGGGTCCCGCATAGGAGCGCCCGCGTTTTAGCCGGCCGATGTTCATGCTGATGGACAACACATCTAGGAACTTTTGTCCCCACCAGGTTCGCGCCATCTTCGCCATGTCTATGCCTCCATAATCGCTTCGCGATTGAGCTGGATCAGTTCCTGAAAAGCGGCGTTATCCAGTTCGGTCAACCAGTTTTCATCGGTTCCGACAATGCTGTTTGCCAATGCCTGTTTATCTTCGATCATTTTGTCTATTCGCTCTTCCAGAGTACCCAGCGTCACCATTTTGTGCGCAAACACAGTTTTTTCCTGCCCGATGCGATAGGCCCGGTCAGTGGCCTGGTTTTCAACCGCGGGATTCCACCAGCGATCAAAATGAAAGACATGATTTGCCTGCGTAAGGGTGATTCCGACACCGCCGGCCTTGAGTGACAAAACGAATATGCCCGCCGGCGTATCGGGGGTTTGGAAGCTTTCGATCATCTGTTCCCGACGTTTGCGACCGGTTCCGCCGTGCAGGTAATAGACGGGACAACGGAAACTGTTGCGAAGGAGCGTTTCCAGCCGAGTGCCTACTTCAGTAAACTGGGTGAACACCAGCATGCTGTCCGACACGTCCAGCGCTTCGCCGATCATTTCCGTAAGCCGCGCAAGCTTGTGGGAGCGCACTTCGCTGAAGGCACTGCTGTCCTGCAGAAACTGAGCGGGATGGTTGCAGACCTGTTTGAGCTTCATCAGGGTTGCCAGTATCAGCCCTCTGCGCTCCATGCCTTCGAATTCGTCAAGCTGCTTCTGTACGTCATCGACTACAGCTTGGTAGAGCGACGCCTGTTCCTTGGTCAGGTTGCAGTAGACTTTCTGTTCGAGTTTGTCGGGCAAGTCGGCAATGACCGATTTGTCTGTTTTCAATCGACGCAGAATGAATGGCCGTACCAATTGCTGCAGCTGTTTGAGCCTCCCGTGATCACTGTCTCTTTGCACAGGAGTCTCATAGGCACGTTTGAATTGCGCAGCAGTGCCGAGATATCCGGGGTTCAGGAAGTGAAACAGTGACCACAAGTCGGTCAGCCGGTTTTCGACCGGAGTGCCGGTAAGCACCATTCGCAGCGGCGCGGTGAATGAGCAGATCGCACGGGCCTGAGCGGTTTTCGGATTCTTGATGTTCTGTGCCTCGTCTACCACAATTCGCCGCCAGGCTGTTTGCTTCAACGCTGCTCGGTCCTTGTTGGCTAGCGCAAATGAAGTGATCACAATATCTGCAGTGCTGCTGGCGTCGGCAAACGCTGCCGCATTACGGTGACGCTCAGCACCATGATGAATCATACATTTCAGCCCTGGAGCGAATTTTTCGACCTCCTTACGCCAGTTACCCAGAACGGATGTGGGAGCAATGAGAAGCGTAGGCAGCATTGAGTTTTCCTTGCTGCCGTTCGACGAATGGAACGTTTCGCGTTCATGAATCAGAAGAGCGATCACTTGTATGGTCTTGCCGAGCCCCATGTCATCCGCCAGGCAGGGGCTCAACCCCAGTGCCTCCTGTGTTACCAGCCACGACAAACCATGTTTCTGGTAGGGCCTCAATTCCCCTTTCAGGCCGGCGGGGTCATCCAATGGCTCAACACCGGCTTGCTGTTGCAGTGCCTCAAGTGTGCTGCCCAGGACTTCATCGAATACGAACTCCGTAGTGTCATCATCCGCTTCACCCATCTGCCTGAGCATTTCTCCAAAGGTGACTGAATCGTCCGTTTGCTCCTGGGTTTGCCACAGTTCCAGCATTCGACTCATCTGGGTGCTGTCGATTTCCATCCATTCTCCGCGAAAGCGAACCAGCGGCGACTTGGCATGGACGAGTTCCCGCCATTCCTGCTCGGAAACGGGTTCGCCACCAACCGACAGTTCGTAGCGATACTGCACCAGTGAGGGCAAATCGAAATAGCCGTTGCTTTGCGTTGCCTGGGAAGCCCTTGGCCTGCTGGATGCATTAATCCTGATACGGGCGCGCCTTCGTCCTTGCGGTGTCCACCAACTCGGCAGAAGAATCCTGAATCCCGCCGACTCGAGCACCAGGGCATCGTCTTTCAAAAATGCGTAGGCGGTTGCCAGATCGATATCGACGCCGGATGGATGCTCTGATTCCATCCCTTGCCACAGCAAGGGACAGACCCGCGCTGCATGCCCCATGGTCACCAGCAGGTGATGTTCAAACTGCAGTCCGAAGTGTTTCAGCCACCGGGTGCGCTTGGCCTCCGACATAGTCCACCAATGCTTGAGGTCAACTCTCAGAGATGGGTCCTGACTCGAAGCGACAAAGAAACTCAATCGCCATTCACCGTCTCGAGCCTTTTCGGCGTGATCGAGCCTGATGCCGAAAACGAAGCTATTTTCACCCGATTCGTGCGAACGCCCCACAATCTCTTTTTGCCACATACGCCAATGCTTCCAGTCCTGCAGGGTAAGGTCGTAGGCGTTATCCGAATCGCGCGAATCCCTGGTCGACTTGGTGCCTAGCGCATTTACCAGCCAGCAACTCTTCATGTGGTGAAGCGTCTGCATCGTAAAAGCAGTAGACGAGACTAAATCATCGATCTGCTGTTCCGAGAAGTTTCTGAGTATGTCGATGCCGGATAGAGGTTCGGTTTTCGCAAAATTGTGTTTTTTCGGTTTCTTGTGGCTCACTGCCCCACAAATTTCCGGCATGCATGCTGTAAACTCCTTCAATCCGCGCTCATACAATTCGCCCGCGGGCAGCCATCCCGTATGAATGCTCAAACTCGATTTGCGGGCAGTGGGCTGATGGCATTTCATCATCGGCAGAAACTGGTGCTGTCGGATGAGATTGCTAAGCTGCTGGGCGTATTGCATCCAGAACTTCAAATCGGCACTCAGCCGCAAGTCCGATTGACCGTAGCCTGCGACAACAATCCGAAGGTCGCGCAGAAAGGGCAATGGATCTGTGATGTGAAGTCCGCGGATGCCCCACGTCCGCCATTTACAGTTGTCGGGCAGGAACTCACCAGTCAACTGTGCAATTTCAATACTTGGCAATGGCCTGTCCGCTTCGCTTGGCAAGCATGCGTAAAAGATCGCGTTATCCGCTCTAGCACCAGTCGCAAACAAGCCGTTGACAACTTTATCCAGGATGATCTCGGTGTCGGATGCTTTGTCAGTGGTCAGGTGAGTGGGATGGATGCCTGTCGGCAGGTCGGCACCACCGCCGGTTGTTTCGAGCCAGACGACGAAATTCCCCCGGTTGTTGAATTCCGCTCCGTCGTGTGGCACCCATGTTCCGTGCAGTAAATTCATGAATGGACGAGGGGTGGCATCGATACAGTGTGGTAAACCATGGATTTCACATACGGTCTTCGCATCTCGTCCTTGCAGCTAACGAACGCATCGAGCAGCTTTTTCGTCTCGCTTCCTAGCCAGCGGCTTTTTCCTCTGCGCACCGGTCGGTCGGTCAACTCCTTTTGGCCTTCGGTGAGGACTCAACTGTAACTTACACACACCTCCTCGAAGCGCGCTTTGAGGAGCATTTTGGTATCGGAATCGGCCACTATATTGCGACGTTATACAGTTCAATCAGGTTATTTCTTCCTGCGACAGGAAGAATCAAATAATGTGAATTTGACTAATTTTAATCGAATAGGGATTGCAGCTGTTCTCATTTTGGCAGTTATTTGTAATCCGGTTGTAAGTATTCGGCCAATCAATACCGAATCAATTCGCTTGACAGTCAAAAATTCCATTAAACTGACCAAGGTAAGTGTGTCATGATTTGTGAGAAGACAAATTGATTTTGATACATAGTCTGCGAATTCCCAATTGACAATGAACTGTGGCGGGGTGGTTGACAGTATGGCGATTTTGACGCCGTTCACGTCAAGTCGCCACCACACCAAAACAGGAGATTATTCAAATATTATCAATTAGATGAAAAGCATGTTTTGATCAATAACGGGACAGTAGTGAGTTAGCATATTTAGTATCTTTGCGTCTATTCGTAGTGAGTCCATAGACGTAGAACTTTAACAGCCTTTTCTTTTTCCAGTACCTGATAAACCAGTCGGTGTTGTATTTTGATCCGTCGAGAGTACGCACCCGCCAAATCTCCCACGAGATTTTCAAAAGGAGGTGGAGATTGATATGGGTCATTCTGAATTACTGCAATTAGTTCCTCCGCTCTTCTCTTAAAACCAGCAGCAGCTAGTTTTTTGCATCTTTTTTGCTTGCCAGGTAAAATGCAGTTTCCACACTACCAATCAAGTTCCTGGTCACACTTTTCAAGATCGGTATTCATACCATCAACTATAGATTCTCGCATACCTGGAATGGATAGTAAAAATAGTGTTTCATTGATGGCATTCCAGTCTTTCTCAGCAAGGAGCACCGCATTACCTCTTTTCCCGGCGATTACAACTGGCTTATGTGATTGCAATGCCTCATCGACCAAGCTATACAACTTCGCACGTGCTTTTGTTACGCTAACTATAGTCATCTTAGTTCACCATGGAGGGTATCGTACGCTATGACGTACTATAAATTAAATTTATGGCATTATCAGATGACGATGTAATATGGAAAGGGCATTAAACAACTTTTAGCCCATTTTGAACCCTGCGGGATAAAACTAGGTTCATTTCGTCACATTACTTTCCGAATTGACGATACACGGCACAGAATTAATATTTTTTCATACAGTATTGCTAAAACATTTCAATCGAAATTTGCTCCCTAACCCATGGCGAAACAGTCTGAACTAAGTCGATTGACGACTAACAACCGCAAAAGACACCTTGTTCTCAAACCAATTCCTTGATTTTTTTAAAACTCAGGTTCTAGTAGATTTGAGGGTTGTACTCGTATGGGCAGAAAAGCTCGTATCTATTGGCACAATCAATTCAGTGCTAAGAATTGATTCTGGCCAAACAGTAGAAATCTGTGGTGACATCAACGCCGCAAACAAATTGGTGGGCCGTCAGGGATTCGAACCCCGGACCAATTGATTAAGAGTCAACTGCTCTGCCAACTGAGCTAACGGCCCGAAAACTTGTTTCTATCTGTCAATTGAGTATGAGGCGCTAACGAAATATTGTGGCGTAAACTAAATCAACTACATCTAAATTTGACCTAATCGACAGTCGGCATTATAGTTTAGAATATTAAGGGTAAAATTTGTTCGAATGAGACACCAGTGTTGCACTTGAACAGTTTTTGCAGGCAACGCAAGCTTGCATAAGGCAACTTGAAATTTGCCATCCAATGAACAATCGCTAGACAAAAGAAAACTCAATTCTGCGGAGCAAAATCGAAGCCCTCATGAGTTGATACAACACCTTTCGGGTGATTGGAGAATTTTCAAATTTGGAAAAGAAATCTTCCTGTCAATTTGAGTAAAAGCCACTCATATACAATTGTTTTGTCACTGAGTTGGAGATATTGAAAGTACAAAAATAGGAGGTAAATCATGTTAACGATTTCATCCTTGTTAAAATCCAAGGGTTCGATCTGGACGGTCGCGCCGGACAACACCGTGCTTGATGCGCTTCACATTTTAGCGGAACGAAACATTGGTGTTGTGCCCGTTGTTGAGGACGGTAAGCTGGTTGGAATTTTTAGTGAGAGAGACTACGCTCGAAGAGTCATTCTCTTGGGACGTACGTCAAAAGAAACACAAATCTCTCAAGTAATGACTGAAAATGTGGTTACTGTAAGTCCCGATGACAACATTGAAGATTGCATGAAAATTGTAGTCAGCAAAGGCTTTCGTCACTTGCCGGTTGTCGAAGACGAGGAACTAGTTGGAGTCATCTCTGCGAACGACCTCCTTGCAGAAGTGATACGAAGTCGAGAGATGCAGATCGGCAGTCTCGAAAGTCTGCTCACAGGAGCTGGCGAAATCACCTAGTCTTTACAAATCTAATATATTTGTCGCATTCCCATCGAATTTATGCAGTACTGAAATCACTGCAAATTACCGGTCGAATTGACCAGCAAAATAGCATGAACAAAATCGGCAACCGATTTCACCACATCCGAAAGCTGTCATTGATTCTGTGTTTGTTTGGGTTGTTGTCAAGCGCTGGTTATGCCGGTTTGGAAGACAGTCTTAAGGAAGTAGACAACCGACAGGCACCGAAATTTCAAAATGTCCAGTGGATCAATAATTCATCCTCTGACAGCAAATTTCTTAGCGGAAAGGTAGTGCTTGTCAATTTCTGGGCCACCTGGTGTCCACCCTGCGTGGAAGAACTTCCCTCGATACAAGAAGTATGGAAATCTCATAGTCGTGAAGAATTTGAAGTTGTTGCTGTTAACGTGGGTGAGAGTCAGGATGATATCCAAAAGTTTCTGACTGAAATAGGTCTGACACTAGAGATTCCAATTGTTCTGGACAAAACCCTTGATGTTTACAAACAGTGGAGTGTTAGTCCTTTACCTACCAGTTTTTTGGTTGATCGAAACGGACGATTTCGCTATCGTGCATTGGGTGGGCGAAATTTCAATTCCGATAATATTCGAGCGATCATCCAGAATCTGATTGACGAGTAAATCGTGGATTGAAGTAAATGAAATTTCTAGTCAAACCCGTATACCGAAAACGGAAACTGACCAATACCAATTGACCGTACTGTCTGACTCTTACCGACCCAAAGTGATTGTCACGAAAATTGGACTGGATGGTCATGATCGTGGCAGTCGTGTTGTTGCCGCCAAATTGAGAGACAGCGGTATGGAAGTTGTGTACACACCACCGTGGCAAACTGTCCGGGAATTGGTTCGTCTGGCGGAAGAAGAAGATGCAGATGTAATTGGAATCAGCAGCTTGGCTACAGACCACCTTTTGATTCCAGATCTTGTCAATGCACTACGCGATGCAGATATGGATCATATTGGCATTGTGGTAGGTGGCATCATTCCAGATGACGATGAAAATGAATTACTCAAATTAGGAGTCAGCCGGGTGTTTCATCCTGGAAGTTCCTTGACGGAAATTTCTGAATTTGTTCACACATTGGCGAAAAACGTGCGAACGGGCATCCTCCAGCAATGGGAAAGGCAAAGTCAAGGAATTTAGTAACGTTGTAGATTTTGCGACACCTAACCCAGAAATAGTCAGTTTGATTTGGCAACGCGAATATCAAGGATAACTGTCGCAGATAAAAGAGATAACGAAGCGCTCTGAAAATTTCATGAAGCTTTTGTATACACCGGACAACTTGGACAGAGAAGAAAATTCCAAAAAATCTCGCTTATCCAGACCCAATTTCAACGACACTCGTAATTGACCCGTCAAAGCATCGCAGGAGGATCTCGAGCCAGCGACAGTATTTCGCAACCGGCGAGCCTTACCCTGCATTGAAGACGTTGAATGACTGTTAAAAATATGACTGAGACCCTGAATCACTTTGGGCAGCCTGTTGGATTTCCTGTGGACAACTGGCACGCACGCCCTCGTCCACCGAAAAGCGGAATGTCGGGCAACTATTGCCGAGTGGTTCCTATCGACCTGTATCTTCATGCCGCCGAACTTCATCAAGCATATATAAAGAATCTGGAACATCGAATCTGGACATACCTAGGTTACGGACCGTTTGACACTCTTGAGGATTTCAAAGCGTGGATGAAGGATTACTGCCTCGGCAGCGATCCGCTTTTTCATGCCATTATTGAAAATGACTCGAGCACGGCACTCGGAGTAGCCAGCTACATGCGCATCCAGCCGGAATTCGGCGTAATCGAAGTTGGTCATATCAACTATTCTCCGGCTTTGCAGAGGAAACGCGCTGGCACCGAAGCCATGTATCTGATGATGCAACGCGTGTTCGATGAACTTGGTTACCGTCGATATGAATGGAAATGTGATGCGTTGAACGCTGGTTCATGCAAAGCAGCGGTGCGGCTAGGATTTGCTTTTGAAGGGATCTTCCGGCAAGCAACCATCTATAAAGGACGAAATCGGGATACCGCTTGGTACTCGATTGTTGACACCGAATGGCCTGCATTGAAAAATGCGTTTCAATGTTGGCTGAAAAGAGAAAATTTCGATTCCAATGGTCGGCAAATACAACGTTTGTCTGAATTTCAAACTCACAGATGAAGCAACCCACTGCGTAGCCTTGTGTTACCAGCATTCGCTTCACAATTGTTAGTGCCGCAGCGAGTCCGAATGCTTCGTGAATAGTCGATTTGACAGCTGTCGATAGATTACCGACCTGAATTCTATTGGTTGTACAATGGACATGCTGAGTTGTAATTTAGAAAATTTGTATGGCAATTCACGAATTTATGATTCAGGATTCAAACTGATTATGCAAGTGCGACCTTGAAGGGGAGCTGTCAATCAGTACAACTACCGCGATTTACCTGTTATACGAGTTCATGCATTTCTGCTGTCACATGGATGAAAACTGGAATGTCCGTAATAGGCTACTCGTGAACACGCTTCGGCGCCACCACACGGCCCATCACAATTCTCGAATTATGATGAAAATGAATTACTCAACCTCGGCGTCAGCCCGGGTGTTTCACCCTGGAAGTTCCTTTACGGAAATTTCCGAGTTCGTTCACACGTTGGTGAAAGACGTACGGACGGGCATCCCTCAGCAATTGGAGAGGCAAAGTTATGAAAAAAAGTAACGTTGTAGATTTTGCGACATCAAAACCTGAAACATCCAGTTCAATCTGGCGACGCGAATATCAAAAGCAATTGCCGCAGGAAAAAGAGATAGCGAATCGCTCTGGGATTTCCATAAAGCCTTTGTACACACCGGACGACTGGGATGGAGAAGAGTATTCCGAAAAACTCGGCTATCCAGGGCAGATTCCAATGACACGCGGAATTTACCCGTCAATGCATCGCGGGAGAATCTGGAGCCAGCGACAACTGATCGGGTTCGGCACCCCTGAGGACTACAACGAACGATTGCAGAAACTGCTCGACGCAGGCAACACGGCAATCAGTCTTATCCCGTGCAACTCTGTTTATCGTGGCTACGACATTGATGAAGTCGATCCCAAATTGCTTGGCACGTGTGGCGTCACCGTCAATACTGTCGACGACATGGATCTGTGTTTCAAGAACGTCGACCTGAATTCACTATCGACTGCTATGAACGATCCTCTACCGTTCACATTGCTAGCTCTGTTGCTGGCGGTTGCCAAAAGTAGAGGAATTGACTGGAAATACGTGTCCGGCACATCCAACCAAAGCGACTATATTTCGCATTACGTTGCCAACCACATGTTTTTCCGACTGGCCCTGAGCGGCTCTCGAAGAGTACTTGTAGATCACATCGCATTCTGTCAGGAACATGTGCCATATTGGAATCCATTGTCGATCGTGGGCCAGCATATGCAACAGGCTGGAGCGACGCCGGCGGAAGCAATGGCGTTTACACTGGCAACCGGAATTCAGTATGCAGAAGACTGCATCGCCCGCGGCATGAATCCAGATCAGTTTCTGGAGAGATTCACATTTTTCTTCGATATCTCAATCAGTTTCTTTGAAGAAATTGCCAAGTGTCGTGCAGGGCGAAGAATTTGGCAGAGAATCGTTCGAGAACGATTCGGCGCACAGAATCCAAAAACTTGGCGATTCAAATTTCACGGGCAGACCTCCGGTGTCGATCTGACTCGACAGGAACCGCTCAACAATATTGCTCGAGTTACCATACAGGCAATGGCTGGAGTGTTCACCGGGCTGCAATCATTGCATACCGACTCCTTCGACGAAGTTCTGAGTGCACCCACTGAAGAAGCGGCGCGAGTTGCAGTTGCCACGCAAAATATTATTCGGGAAGAAGCACACTGCGCTGATGTCATTGACCCTCTTGCAGGATCGTATTACATTGAATCGCTTACCGATCAGATGGAAGAAAAAATTTTGGAGGTTCTACAAAAAATCGATGATGCAGGCGGAATGTTCAAAGCTGTGGAAAAAGGCTTGGTACAGTACTGGATCGGGCAGTCAGCAATGAATATTCAGGATCAAGTCGATTCCGGAGAGCAGACCATCGTCGGTGTTAACAAGTACAAACTGGAAGAGGACTCAGTTTCAGCCAAACCATTGGAACGACCCTCTGCAGCAACCATTGAGAGACAGTTGAATAAACTCAAGGAGTTCAAATCGAATCGAAACCAATCCGACTACAACACTGCCATTTCCAATCTTCAAGATGCTGCGCAGGATGAAAGCCAAAATGTTTACGGAGCGATTGTTAACGCTATTTGCAATGGAGCGACACATGGAGAAGTCGTGCATCACGTTCGACAGGAATTAGGTTTCGGGCAACCTCAAACCTCAATATGAATCGATCCGGAAACACTGGCAGCGAAGCCAGTGAAAATCCGATACTGACGAATCTGGTTCAGGGAAGCAGAAATTCGCTTGCTCGGGCGATTACCATCGTCGAAAACAATCTAGCGGGTAGAAAAGACATTCTTCAGGCGATTGCAAATCACTTGGGGAATGCACATGTAGTCGGCATAACCGGACCACCGGGTGTCGGGAAATCCACTCTGATTGACGCTTGTATTCCTGCTTTTCGAGGATTGGGCAAGTCAGTTGCCGTTCTTGCCATTGATCCCAGCAGTCACGTAAGTGGCGGTGCGATTCTGGGAGACAGAGTACGAATGGCGGGTCACAGCGAGGACGAAGGCGTATTCATCAGGTCTGTAGCAGCCCGCGGGCATCTTGGCGGACTTTCAGCAACAACAATGCACATTATCAATCTGTTTGATGCGGCTCAGTGGGATACGATAGTTGTTGAGACGGTCGGTACTGGACAATCGGAAATAGAGATTTCAGAGTTGGCTGACACGACTGTCGTCGTCGAATCACCCGGGCTCGGCGATGAAATTCAGGCAATCAAAGCCGGAATCCTCGAAATTGCCGACATCATTGTTGTCAACAAAGCGGATCTTCCGCAAGCTGATCTGACACAAAGTGACTTGTCACTTTCGATTTCACTTCGCCATTCCCTAAAAACTCCTAAAGTCTTGAAATCAACTGCAACAACTGGGGAAGGCATACCTGAGCTGGTAAACGAAATTTGCAGTCACGCTGACGAGGTAATGAAACAGGACCGTTCCAAATCAGCACTTGAACGTACCCGCAAACTGACAGCACGGATTCTGGGCGAAAACGTCGAACAAGAATTTCTGAAGTCAGAGGATTCAGTGATCGAGAAAATTTTGAAATTTATTCAGTCTGGAGAGATTGAAACTGATAGTCTCGCACGTGGAATTACCAAAAAAATCATTGAATCTGCAACCAGAAGCAAACTCGACTAGCTTCCGATTTGAAAGGCGCAATGCATGGTACGTGGACTTGATTGACTGCCATTAGGAGAACTGAAAGATTCCGACGATTGACCTGCCCCATCCGGATCTTCCGTACGACACGTTTGTCTGAATCCATTGAATCTAATCGTGACGGAAGCGGTGCGGAATCTTGGTACCGGCTACAAGCCACTTACGAGTTGGTACAAGCGATGGTCAACACTCCCCGTTAGTCCTGTACAAATGGTGAAAGCCCCGGGATCAAAATAACGCACTGACGCTATGATCAAGCAACCTGCCTACCTTTCCGCAACTTCTTCTCCCTCACTTTTCGGTCCGCTGCATCGAACAAAGCCTTCACCAACTCCCTGGGATCGTCCGGCATATCCAGGTCCCGCAGTTCCTTATGGCTCTTCCGAGTCTTTTTGATAGTCACCTTTTCAGGAATTTCCCAATCTTTTTTTAACCCGCACTATCCAGCGTTTTTCCAGTCAACGCCAATAACGATTGGATGCCTTTGAAAATAAACTAAAGAGGAATTAATTATTTAATCCACTCTTTGTAAGGCGGGGTCTTTCCGACCATGCCAATTGCCAGCAAAGTCATCGGTTTGATCGTATCCTTGCTTCGGACGTTGTGCTGTTTGGCGAATTCATTGACGCTGCAGGTGAGATGCTTGACGCTCATCCAATGACAAGTGCCGTGATAGCCTCGTTTTATCATCGCCCATCGACTCCATCCCATTGATGTGCGCCAGTTCTTTGACAGATTCGTCGAAGCTGTCCCCTGATCAGTGTAGAAAGGGTATACCTAGTCCGTACACAATCACATTGATCCTCTCTGCGCACAGAAATCTAGAAGCGCATCTGCAATTGTGCCGTCACCGCATGGACAGGGTCATCGTCCACCAGCAATCCAGTGTAACCGATGCGCATTCGCAACCGGTCTGACTGCTTCATGTTAATGCCGGCGTTCAGGCTGTGGACGGTTCGCGGCATGCGACGCGCAAGAACACGACTTTGGAAGTCGAGTACGCCCAATCTGTCGGACTGGCGTAGGTCGAATGAACTCGGATTGTCGGAATGAATGTGCCAGCTGTTCAATTGCAACTCCGGCTTCAAGCTCAATCCCGCCCTTGTACTGATCATCTCTGTCGGCGAGACGTTCAGTCCGACTTTCCAGCCACGGTAATTCCAAGCGAGACCCGGCATCTCGGCGTTGAAGACCGCGCCTGAGGCCTCGTGGGCGCTTTGCTCAATCGAACCGGAGAATGCCGACAGCGAAGGAACGACGTTCAAGCCCCCCGAGGCAAAGCGTATTCCGCCACCGATTTCAATTTGGCTCCGTGTCAAATTCAAATCGCCGGTCATGGCATCGCCTGAAACTGGATTTTCGAACACCGACCGCGCGTCGTAGTTGCCAAGTGAAGCGGCGACGTTCACGAATCGGTTGTCTTGGTTCCAGCTTGCCCATGCCGTGTAGTGACTGCCCTTCAAATTCGCCATGCCGTCATTGCTGAGACTCAGCGTCGATGTCGACGCGAATACTTCGGGTGCGGCGGAAAATCCGATTCGGAAGCCGTTCGCGACAAGCGAACTTGCCTCAACCGCCCAACCCTTCAACACGGCACCTTCACCTTTGGCAAGTCCGGGGGCTTCGGCACTGAACTGACGGATCCGGTATTCGACGGCGTCGCCGCCCAGGAGACGACGGGAGTCTCCACCGGAGCGGTTGAAAGATTGCGGGTGGTCCTCATCGTCGCAATCCAGGAACTGCAAGGCTGCCGCAAAACTGTCATCAAAGCAGTTGCTGCTATACATCACCATGAACAACGCTGCTAGAGCGAGAATTCCACTGTTGCCGCCATTACCATTCGTAGCGCTTTGCGGTATGAAGTCGTAGCTCTCGCCCAACTCACTATCCGGACTCAACGTTATTTGATTACGAATATGGGTGCCAAGGAATTCCCCTTCATCCAATTTCAGCGTCCCTATTGTGACATAGTCCCTGTCCATCGCCGTGCGGATGGTTATGTCTACCATACCATTATTGGTATTCGAGTCCGAATCCACCTCTTGAACCTGCAGAAATTGCGGATCGTCGTTGGGATTCGTGTCATCAAATGAATTTTTGAAACTAGTATTAGCGTCATCATGGTCCGCGTCGGCAGCAGTCTGAATGAAGATCTCAGGAGTGCCCTCGAAAATGACCCGTTTGGCAGTCACTTTTCCATAGTTGTTATTGTCCGCGAAGTCCTTGTACTCGAATACCAGCCGCGACGCATCTTTCACGGTCATTTCTCCATCCAAACCGAGATCGAAATTTCCTCTGATGATTAGGGTGCCGCTTTCGATGACCGCCTCCGAACTGGTGAATGTCACGTCGCGCCTCATGCGCACTGTTCCCTTACCGATTTGCGAATACGTTTCAAGACCTCGCACTTCGCCGTCGATGTCGATTAAGGATCTCGCACGGGTATTCAAAACAAGCGTATCATCCCCGCCAAAAAAGTCTATGTCGCCTTTGATTCTAGTATTTCCCACAATGATCATCTCGTCGTCGCCGACGGGTGCATCATCGTTATCTGGAACGCCATCGAAGAACGGCCCCACGCCAGAAAATAACACATGACCAGTAAGCATACTGTCGGTGACGGTGAACTTAACGCGGCCGCCGGTAAACCACGCCGCCGCCGGAGGTGTCTCATACTCAACTCCTTCATTGATCATGGAGTTCGACACTTCGACTTCGATGGGTATTATGTTCTCATCAAGGCCACTAACGTTGTCAACTATCGCATTGATCCCAGCCCGTCTGAAGGCGGGTTCATCGAGAGCTTGGGCTTCGCTAGCGGGGATGTCGCCGACAACAACCGTCCCACCGTTCATTAAGATGCGCACAATTGAATTTTCACCCACGGCCCGTGCTAAAAGCGCCGACGCACGGCCGACCGTGACCGAACCGAAATTGTGAATTTCCGCTATGGTGTTTTCGCCCTCAACTCGAGCTCTAACTCCGCGCGCACTATCTCCCTCCGTCGTCACGGTTCCATAGTTGACACTTTTCGCGGAACTTCCTCTAGAGCTCGTACGTGCGTACAAACCGTGCCCATATTGGCCCTTGGTTTTCACAGTGCCGTAGTTCACTATCTCTGAACTACCTTCATCTGCATTGGCATAAATTCCGTACGGATCGTAAAAATCCATGCCACCGGTGTAGCTTTCGACGTAGCTTTCACCTCGGGTTTCAACGTGTCCGCGGTTTATAATCCTTGTCGTGCTGTTGGAGTGATAATATGTTTGAGCAAACAACCCGATGCCGCCGGCGCCTTCAACCAGAACTTCGGCGCCGGCTTCATTGACAAGCGTGGCATCCGCCTTCCGAGAGTTTAAAGCGTTATAGGTTTTATCGGAATAGACGTAAATTCCGTCCGCATTTCCGGAGAATTCGTTGAATTCGGCATACCTATTTCCGGTTACATGCACTTTGCCGAAATTCCTAAATCGGATGCTGCCGTTATATATGTTATCAGCTACAATGCCCCTAGTATTATCAGCCGAGCTTTTGATGTTCAGATGATTTTCGATTTCAAAATTGTCTACATTTGTCTTAACTAAATCTTCATCAGCTAATGGAACAAGTAAAAGATCGATTGGGGGCATAGCACCTATATTTATTGCTGAGGATGGATCCTGAGGAAGACCGGCACTTGTAAACTCAAAATCATAATCCGTTTCTTCTTCTGCGTTGTCATTCGCTCGCAATACGAGCGGGGCACTGCTTTGACTGGACTCGCAATTGAGCCGAAGGGATCCACCAATGATAGTTGAGTCTGGAGCGGGAGCGAACGAACCGTCGTTTTGCTTCACTACATTCAGATTCTGGTGTGACACCGTCCTTTCGAGGTCGCAGTCGACCGCGGCGACGGGGGTGGGGAGCGAGCAAAAAGCCAGGACAGCAATCGCACAGAGAAGTTTTAGTGCACCACTGGTGCAACGTATCCCAATGCATGGAACAACGAATACCTGGTTATTCTCGTCAAGATAAATGCTTTGTCCAAAAGCAGGGATTGTGAAACTCTTTATCAATACCATACATACTGATCTGATACTCATAAATTGTTTCTCCGTATTTCATATTTGCAATTTTTTACTTTTCCGGCAATAGGCGCCGGGTCTTTGCAAACATCTTACGGAAAAGAAGTTCCCATGTATTCACCAAGCTCAGGGAGCTACCCCTCGCCATAATAGTTGTTGTATTCCACGGGCAACCCGACATACGGGATTCCGCAAAATGTTTGCAACAGAAATTCTACAATATTTGTAAACAAATTACACCAAATGATTACTGTAAATTTTTTGTTATATTTGTAAAAATTTATTTACAAAAAAAGGGAGTGGCAATTATGTCTCCGACAGACTCAGGGCAACCCGCATCTGCATGGTCTGAAGTCCTCGCATATAGTGGCGCTCCAACTGAAAGTCTCGACCGACCCTGGCATTGATACGCTCCAGTGCACTGCGTCTGTTGTGCAGCCGCTTCCATCGATAGGTGTGCTTTGGCAACGCCGCAAAGGTGCGAAGCTTCTCCTCGTTGATCTTGATGCGTACGATGCGCCGTTTTGCATCTTGGCGAACACCACCGAGCCGATGGCACTCCTCACCGGTGCCTGACACCGCACAGTGAAACTTCTGCGTGCCGCGTTTTCCCTCCAGTCCGTAATACGACATCTGCCGAACCTTGCCGGATTCCGGGCATTTGCAATACAGCGTGCCCTGTACCATTGAACAACAATTATTTTATAAGAAAGTGTTTTGATCCAACAGTTCCCTCGAAGCGTAGCGTAGAGGGAACTGTTGGATTCGAAGAGCGAAGGCAGGATTCCCTACAATATCACCGAATACCTGGTTCAATCCGGATCAGGTTGGGCACGCGATCGGGAGTACCAAAGTGCCCTTGTGTCTTGAGCACCTGAGGTGGACCAGTGCCCCGATCGTTGGCTGCAATGGAGGTCCAGTAGAATGTTTGTGCCTATGAGCACCAGTACAGGGACAGATCAGCACTGCGGCAGCCCGTTTTTGAACTAAATCAATACGGAGTAATGGGGATGGAGCAATTAGAATACTTTGTCGGCGTGGACTGGAGTTCGACAGATCATCAGGTCTGTAGCAGCCCGCGGGCATCTTGGCGGACTTTCAGCAACAACAATGCACATTATCAATCTGTTCGATGCGGCTCAGTGGGATACGATTGTTGTTGAGACGGTCGGTACTGGACAATCGGAAATAGAGATTTCAGAGTTGGCTGACACGACTGTCGTCGTTCAATCACCCGGGCTCAGCGATGAAATTCAGGCAATCAAAGCCGGGCTCCTCGAAATTGCCGACATCATCGTTGTCAACAAAGCGGATCTTCCGCAAGCTGATCTGACACAAAGTGACTTGTCACTTTCGATTTCACTTCGCCATTCCCTAAAAACTCCTAAAGTCCTGAAATCAACTGCAACAACTGGGGAAGGCATACCTGAGCTGGTAAACGAAATTTGCAGTCACGCTGACGAGGTAATGAAACAGGACCGTTCCAAATCAGCACTTGAACGTACCCGCAAACTGACAGCACGGATTCTGGGCGAAAACGTCGAACAAGAATTTCTGAAGTCAGAGGATTCAGCGATCGAGAAAATTTTGAAAACTATTCAGTCTGGAGAGATTGAAACTGACAATCTCGCACGTGGAATTACCAAAAAAATCATTGAATCTGCAACCAAAGGCAGACTCAACTAGCTTTCGATTAAAAAGCCGAAATGCATGGCACGTAGACTCGATTGACTACCATTGGGAGAACTGAGAAATGCCGATGATGAATCCACCATTGCCGACGCGAAACTAGCCATCAAATAACGGCAGACCTTGGAAAAATGATTGCGTTCGCTATGGCTGCAAATTACATTGCGAGTCAGAGGTTCGCTGAATTCAAGCCTCCTTTTCAACTTCTGCATTCATAGTTCGAATGACCTGTGCCAATTCGCTTTCTTCGTCTTTGTTCAGTGGTTGCAGTGGCTTTCTAGGCGGTCCCGCATCAATTTCTCGAAGGGTTAAGCCGTGTTTGATACATTGAACAAACTTACCTCCTTGCTCCAGCACGCGCATAAGCGGCATCATGGCAGACATGATTCGGCGCCCCTTGTTGAAGTCGCCATCAACTACGCAAGCCTTATAAAGAGCGATGTGCTCTTCGGGCGCAAAATTTGAGCCTGCACACACCCAAGAACGTGCGCCCCAAGCGAAGAACTCCAATGCCTGATCATCCATACCGCAAGAAAGCTGGATGTGCGGATAGTCTCGAGCGAGCATATGCAAGCGATTCGGGTCGCCAGAACTTTCCTTGATTGCGCAAAAATTGGGGCTTTGGCTAATCCGATCCAGCGTATCTTCGTCCATATTTACACTCATTCGACCGGGATAATTGTACAGAATGATAGGAAGATTGACTGCTTTGTCGATCGCTAGACAGTGCAAGGCGATTTCACGGCCGGTAGGACAGGCATAAGGTGGAGTGGCAACCAGCAACCCATCGGCACCGGCTGATTTTGCCTGCTGAGCAAAATATACGCTGTCTTCAGTTCGTATAGCCCCGGTACCCACTATGAGCGGCACTCGCTGATTGATGGCATCCTTTGCAAAGGCCATCATCTGTGTACGCTCTTCAAACGTTTGAGCGTAGTATTCTCCCGTCGTGCCGGCAAGAACTATGCCGTGTACACCTGCTTCGATCAGGAACTCAATGGTATCCGCGAGAGCTTGCCTGTTGATCGAATAGTCGGAGTCAGCGTGATACGGCGTGACGATTGGCGTGTATATTCCTTCAAACTGCAACTAAAAATCCTCAGAAACGTAGTGCTCAATAAATGGTTGAATTGAGCGAAAGGACAAATTGGATAACAAAGTTACACCGCCGCTTTGCTTGATGGCCCAATAGGTTGAATCTTGGCTTAATTCGAAGATTCAGCTCTTGTCAAAAATTCGTTCACCAGACTCGTTAATGATCTGCTTGGCCTTAAAAATCGCATGTTGGCAAGCCGAATCGAAATCAGCGTGAGTATCTGCTCGAATAAAGAAATGCTCCCGAGTTTCGCCAGCTTCATCGGTCATATAGATATAACCAGCGGTGATAAAAGTGCCTTTCTGTTTCTGGGGAGCAGGCTTGATGTTGAATCCATCATACTGAACCTGTTCCACTTGGGGCTTGGGTTTGGTCTCCCCTTTCCCCATCAATCGACTCAATATTCCCATAATTAAAACACTTTACTGAACTCTAGGAAGTCAGCAACACCTGAACGGTTGATTTACCTCATACATTTCATCAACTTCTTGTAGAAATCTGCGAAATTGAAAATAATAGTGGAATCATTGAGATATTTATATATCACAATTTATGCCGCAAATTTGATTCATTGGCAGAATTTTCTGTAAAAGCTATTTTGAGAATTTGTCAATTGAAGACGGTTCGGTGATGAACTGAAGTTATTTTTACATATTAACCGCCATTGAATTCTTTCACAATCTACAATTGACCGCAAGTGCCGTTTGAATATCCTAACTGACCGAGTAAAACAATGTACGCCCCACTCCTATTGCTTCTAACAGTAACATTTCTGTACGCTGGCTACAATTTACTGATCAAGGTTTCGAGCAACTATGTACCCGCTGAAACTACTTCCACAATTCTCGCAACCATAACCCTGCAAGTAGCTGCACTCACCATATCTTGTATTTTTGCAGCTGGACTGTTGATCCGCGGCGCCAGTACTCTAACGCTGACGATACCCGCCTTTTTGTGGGCGGCTGCTGCCGGGCTGTGCATCGGCAGCGCAGAAATCGGCTACTTTTATCTGTTCCGGGGATCACTAGGCAGCACTCCCGTGAACGCCAATCTCGCAATACCAGTCATCGTCGGAGGCACGATCCTCGTGACAATCGTTGTATCGTGGTTTTTGCTCCGTGAACCGATGACTTGGATGAAATTTTTCGGTGCAATACTGATTGTCATTGGAGTCGTGATGATGTTTCTAAATAAAGATGTGTTGAGTGCTTGACTGATTCTTGTACATGTCGGCTCAGCTAACAAAACTTACTGCCAGACAAAAGCGAAGAAATCCCCGCAGTGTGAATGCCTCAACCGCTGCTAGACATGATTGCTGGTGGATATGGAGCATTCGCCAAACGGCAATTTTGACAGTGCATGCGACTGCCATCTACGGTCCTGGGCACTATCTTGGGCATCAACAAACGATTGATTTGATGGAAAGCGAGTACGTCTATCCTCGAAGTGCGAATCGCAACTTGCCGGACGATCGGCAAGATCTAGGAGCAACCGATGTTTGGCAGCGAGCCTCACAACAAGCAAAACGGATTCTTTCAGCATACTTTGCCGATCAAATCGAAAGTGCAACAGATGAATTGATCCGAAGCAAATTTCTAATTCGACTCAAATTACCAACGAGGACCGATAACCATGAGCAGTGATTTTCAGGTAGCAGTTATCGGAGGTGGCATTGTCGGTTGCAGTGTGCTCTATCATCTAGCGCGACTAGGCTGGACCGACACGACTTTGATCGAAAAAAGAATTCTCACGTCTGGATCGACGTGGCATGCAGCAGGTAATGTTACCTACTTCGGACACTATCCAAGCATCACTCAACTCTACGTCGATTCAGTGACAACCTATCTCGAAGCGGAGAAAGAATCCAACCACTCCGTTGGTTTTCATAAATCCGGAAGCTTGCGGCTGGCAACGAATCAAAAGGAACTCAACGCTTTTCGCGCACTTGGCCTGTTATTCAAGGAGATGAATATAGACTACCGGGTGATTGATACAGATGAAATTGAACGGATTCATCCGATGCTCAGTACACACGATTTACTAGGCGCCGCTTACACGCCTGATGATGGGCATTTTGACGCATATTCAACAACATATGCACTTGCCAGAGCGGCACTCTACCGCGGTGCCGAAGTCATAACCGATTGTGAAATTGAACGACTGGAAAGAAGATCGGATGGAAACTGGCTGCTCATAGGAAACAATCAATCCTTCATAGCCAGGCACGTCGTGATTGCGAACAGTTTCTGGGCTAGAGAACTGGCGGAATCGATAGGATTGAATTTGCCGCTGTATGCACTGGAGCACCATGATCTGGTCACCGAAACCCTGCCTGAAATCGAATGCCTTGAATTCGAGCTGCCTGTAATTCGCGATCCAGTTGCACCAGCGAACATTCGGCAGGAAATTAATGGATTGCTCTGTGGAGTCTACGAATCGAATCCCAAACCTTGGGCGATTGACGGTATTCCAAAAGATTTCGAAGGACAACTCCTGCCAAATGACATGGATCGGCTTGAATCTCATCTGGTGCGTGTTATTGATAGAATCCCCGCTTTTTTCTCAGCAGGTGTCAAGTCAGTCATCAATGGACCGATCTGTTACACGCCAGACGGGTGTCCCCTGTTAGGTCCGCTAGATGGATATCCAGGACTGTGGCTGGCAACCGGATTTTGCATAGGAATCGGCACCGGTGGAGGTTCTGGCGCCTATCTCAGTAGTTGGATTGTTAATGACAGAGCACCGTATGATTTGCCAGCTGTTCAGCCCAATCGATTCAGGAATGATTTGACAAGAGACGAAATTGTAAGTGCAATTGTGAATACGTATGTGATGGGATATACCTTGCCCGAAGCATAGTTGCAAAAGGAAGTAGAGGCATATTCGCCTAGAACTGAAATAAATAATACTTGGATTAACTAGGATTTTTATTCAAGAGGATAGTTCCGCTCTCCCCTTTTGCTTCAAATGATGTAGTGCCAGCACCGCAGTTATCAACACATTCAATAGGTGGAGCCTAGAAACTCAAACGCCGCTTCTTTCAATATCCGAATGCCGACAGGGAGGGCATCTTCATCCAGTTTGAACTCTGGATGATGCAAGCCGTGAACGCAGTTCTTCTGTTGATTCCCTACGCCTAACCGAAAATATGCACTCGGTTTGACTTGCCCGTAGTAAGCGAAGTCATCGCTAGCCGACCAAGGCGGCAGATTCAGAACATTTTCCGTCCCCACTACTCTGCGTGCGGCTGATCGTATCAGTTCAACCATCCGCTCGTCATTCATCAGTACGGGTTCGCCGTTGAAAATTTCAACAATTGCATCACCGCCGTACATTCTTGCCAGACTGGTACATATCTTCGTCAGTTGTGAGTGCGCAGATAGTCTCGCTTGTTCGGACAAAGAGCGAACTGTTCCTTCAAGCTCCACCCGATCACAAATAATGTTGGTGACGACACCGCCCGAAATTTTCGATACGGTAACCACCAGTGGTGTCTGTGGATCTTTGAATCGAGAACAAATCTTTTGAATTTCCTGAATCATGCTCGCAGCAATGGCAATGGCATCTACGCCTTCGTGTGGTTTCGCTGCATGACAGGAGCGTCCTTTGACTGTAATTTTGAACTCGTCCCCGGACGCGGCAAACGCACCTTCACGAACCGTCATTTGACCTACTGAAATTCCTGGGTCTACATGAATGCCCAAAACACCGTCAACGTCATCCAAGATTCCCGATTTAACGACAACAGGACCACCAAGTGGTTCAGCCTCTTCAGCTTGTTGAAAAATGCATCGAATGGAGCCGGAAAAGCTCTCCCGAATATCATTCACCCAGATCGCAAGTCCGGCCACCATAGCCGTATGTCCATCATGTCCGCAAGCATGCATCACTCCCGGTGATTTTGATGAAAATTCGTAACCAGTTTTTTCTTCGATTGGCAACGCATCTAAATCCGCTCGAACCGCGATCTTGCGCGATGAACCGGATTGTTGCCCTTGAATCTCTACTGCAAAACTGGTGGAACCAAGCGTAGTGATGTTTGATATTCCATGACTCAACAATTCTTCCTTTACGAATGCGGAAGTTCGATGCTCCTGATTCGAAAGCTCCGGATGTTCGTGAATTGTTCTTCTAATTCGAACTACAGTTTCGAAAAGTTTGTTCGGAAGTTCGTTCATCATTCAGTTTCGCCAACTGGTCTATGAGTAGTTATAAAATGCAAGCTCAATATCATATAAATTAAATCTATTGCAAGGTTCGATTTCTACTAGTGTGGTTATCCATGTTGCAGCCAGTGCCCCGATAGCTCAGTTGGATAGAGCAGCCGCCTCCTAAGCGGCAGGTCAGACGTTCGAGTCGTCTTCGGGGCGCCACATCAACTGATTGATCAAATTGAATTTTGATTCAATTCTACGGAGAAAACTACTTTTAAAGGCTTGGGGGGTTACACCAATAATCCGATTTTAAATTCGTGACAAGGAATTTCTATACATCCGACAATACACAGTCGAAAAACATAGTGATCTATGGAAAAAATCTCGTTTTACGACTGTTGAAAACTCTGTGAACAAAATTTAATTTCACACTTCGAAAATTTATCAATTTCAGATGATTAACTTCCAATGACAAATTATATTTATAATTTACATTTATTATCAATAAGTTATAAGATGTAGTTTAACATTCATTATAGAAAGTCTTTGTATATTAGCAATGGCGTAATTGGTCAAAATTGTGTATAACTTTTCCTCTATTTCACGATTCAATACAAATTTTTCAATCAATTGTAAGTCGTTGTGTAAACAATACAATCTGATTATTATTTGATTTTAAAGCTCATCCAACTAGCAAAATATTTCAAATATTGGTAAATGTTTTACCAGTGAATAATTTCTGCAGATCAATTTGTTTTTGTCAAATTCGCGTTAGTGCCACTCCCGTGCAAATTGAAAAAAGTAGGAATGCAGTGAAGGTTCCAACCACTGGCGACAAGCCGTTCAGCATCGCAATATAGCCAACTGACTGTTGAACCGCAAAATAGATTAGCCCAAAAATAAGCCCGATGAAAACAAGCGGTCCGGTGCCGAAACTGCGACGTCTCCTGAATGTGAACAGAATCGCAAAAATTGCCATTACAAGCATGGACATTGGAATGATGAATCGATTCCAAAACGCAAGATCGAAAAAATCGGACTTCAGACCATTCGCTCTCAGAAATTGAATCGATTTGTACAATTCTTTGACCGTCAGCACTGACGGGTCGCGTCGCTGCACTCCAATTAAATTTACTTCCACTTTGACAGGATGAGTTAATTTCTCGCTGTTGCGCACCTCAATCTCGCCTCGTTTGAACAATTTTTCCTCCACATCCCACATCTCCAGAACCTCGGAATCTTCCAGGATATTGCCATGCTCTGCATGAGTCTGCTTGACCAAACGCCCATGGTTCGAGAAGTGGTAAATGTAGATTCCGGCTAGTTTATTTTCTTTTTCAATCTCGTCCACATAGATAAACTGGTTCCGGTCTCTGATCCATACACCTGATCTTTCCTGTTTGGGAGATAGCACATTCTCTTGAGAATCCTTGATATGCGCTCTCTTTGACTCACTAAAAGGCACGACAATCTCGCCCCAAACAAACATCAACACAGCGAAGATGAGAGAAAATCCGACGACAGATCCCGCGATACGATACTTGGAAATTCCGCCAGCCTGCATGCCAGTAAACTCCAGCTGTCTTGCTAGAGTCGCAAGAGCCATAATCGTTCCGATAAGGAAGATCATAGGGGCGAGTTCATAAATCATTCTAGGAATGGACAGTCCAATAACTTGAATGACGAAAGTTAACTGATTTTCTAAATCAATGTCTTCCAGCAGATCCAAAAGCGCGATGAAAAGATAGACAGCCAATAGCCAAATAGCTGTTGTAAATGACTTGCTGACGATTTCACGTCCAATATGCCGATCAATAAGACGCATCAGGAACATGATTTAACTGCGCGATGAGAAAAAAATCGCCGGCAGGACTGACCGATTGAGGTGTGTTCGAAAAACAACCCAGATGATTAGTCCAATAATCACCAAGTGAGGCAGCCACAGAAAAAGACCGGTGCCGAATGAATCACTTCGATTGGCATCCGCAATAAACCCCAGGAAACTGCTGTAAATAAAGTAAATGAAAACAGCACTGACCAGGTTGACGCTGGTTTTTGAACTCAGCTTACAACTTCCAAGTACGAAAGCCAGCAGCACAACTAGAAACACGGCCACGACTTTAGAGACTCTCCATTCAAGTTCTGAAATGTCGCTCAAGTTGCTAGAACCGATCAGCTCAAGCGTGCGTTTTGCCTTTACGGATGTTGTAGTAAACTGATTTTTCACAACAGGAATGGATTCGTTGAAAGATTCGAATTCAGTCACTTCATAACCGAATAATGAGGCTGGCAACCAATATCGAATTCCATTTAGAATTTCCAGAGTTTCAACTTTCTTGTCAGGACTGAAGTTATACGAACCATTCTTGGCTACAGTAATTTCTGTCCCATTTGAGTTGGAAACGATGTAGAAAAGGCGTACCGGATCATGGGTATCATCGTCGTGTTTACTGAAATAGATGACATTTTGCCCTGGGCGAATTTCTCGAAATTCGCCTGCCTCGAACGGAATGGATTTTATTCTCTGCTGGTAGCCCTCAAGTTTGTTAGTGTAAGCTCGTTCGGCGTAGGGCGATAAAACGAAAGAAAAAAATCCAACGATTACCGCTCCTACCAGTGCGACAATAGTCGCAGGAAGCAGGTATCCAGCCGGACCGATCCCACTAGTTGCAAAAATCGTAATTTCGTTTTCCCTGCTCCACCGACTCAAAACCAGCAGAATCGCAATGTAAATCGCCGGTGTGAAAATGACATCTAGAAATGTGGCAAGTTTTAACAGAAGAATCAATTCAAAACCTTCCGTGGGAAGATGACCTTGCAAAACTCTTCGCAACAGCCCCAAGAATTTCACCACCGAAAATATTCCAATCGTCATAATCATAACAACACCGCACAAATTAGCGGTCTCTACAATCATTTTCCTACGAAAAATTCGCATAGTCAGAGATCCGTTTCAGCCAGAGCCATTAGATTTATTGCCCCTCTTGGACAAACCTGACGATAATTCCTGTACATTTGTAGTGTTACAATTCTCTAGTTTGTCAAATCTACACATTCAAGCCAAATTAACACAACCCAAAGTTGGAGAAAATCATGTCCGTACAATTTACATCCAATCGCGCCAGTGCAGCCAGCTGTACCACCGGCTATGTCATTGTCGGCGTATATGCTAAAAATGATTTTACTTCGTCGGCACAAGAATTGAATAATAAAACGAAGGGCGCGATCCAATCAGTAATTTCCAACAAGGACCTGCAAGCAAATCCTGGAAGCTGTGTGATGCTACCGATCGTTCAGGGAATCAAGTCAAAGCGAGTTGTCGTAGTGCAACTCGGACCACGAAGAGAATTCAACTCATCTCAATTCAATAAGTCAGTACAAGGAGTCGCCTCCCTGCTTGCAACGCTGACTGCAGATAGCGTGACATTTTTCATCAGTGACTTGGAAATCGAAGATCGGGATACTTCGTGGATTGCGAGGCGTGTAGTTGAAACGATTTGCTTCAATCTCTACAAATTCGAACAACTGAAGAAACCGTCAAAGAAAAGAAGCAAAAAGTGGAGAGTCCAGATTGCGGTTGAATCTACACACGATTTGAAACTGATTCGCCAAGGGATGCGTATCGGAAAGGCGATCAGCGAAGGCGTCAATTTCGCACGTGATCTCGGAAATCTGCCAGGTAATATATGTACACCCAGCTATCTTGCTGAATCTGCGAAAAGCCTGGAAAGCCATGAACATCTGAGTGTAGAAATCCTAGACGAGCCTACAATGGAAGAACTCGGCATGGGTTCTCTATTATCTGTGTCCAGAGGAAGTCGTGAACCGGCGAAGTTGATTGTGGTGAATTACCAGGGTGGAACCGAAAATCAGCGACCCGTCGTACTGGTCGGCAAAGGGCTGACGTTTGACGCTGGAGGCATTTCAATCAAACCTGCAAGTGCCATGGATGAAATGAAATTCGACATGTGCGGAGGAGCCGGTGTAATCGGAACTTTGCTCTCCATCGCCAGCTTGAAACTTCCCATCAACGTAGTCGGTGTAGTTGCAAGCAGCGAAAATCTTCCAGATGGCGCTGCAAACAAACCGGGTGATATTGTCAAAAGTATGTCTGGTACCACAATTGAGATACTGAATACCGACGCTGAAGGCAGGCTGATTCTCTGTGATGCGCTTACCTATGTCGAACGATTCAATCCCGAAATTGTCATAGATGCGGCTACGCTGACTGGTGCATGCGTAATTGCTTTGGGAAAACATCCGAGCGGGCTGTTCAGTAAAGACGCGGACCTGACTGATCAACTGGTTGCCGCGGGTGAAACCAGTGGAGACAGAGTTTGGCCGATGCCGGTGTGGGATGACTATCAATCTCAACTGGACAGCAATTTTGCCGATGTAGCAAATATCGGCGGACGTGACGCTGGAGCCGTCACTGCTGCTTGTTTTTTGTCCAGATTTACAGAAAAGTTCCGGTGGGCGCATCTTGACATAGCGGGCACTGCATGGAATTCTGGTAAACAGAAAGGTTCGACTGGAAGGCCAGTTAGTCTGCTGGTGCAGTTTATCCTTGATCGTTACGGAAAGCTGGATAGCTGAAATTAAAGGAAACCGAATGACTGTAGCCGTTGTCTTTTACTACCTGAAATTGCCCGAATCCAGAGGGAAGTTGCGTCTGACTTGCAATTTAGCGAATGCAGCTTTCAAGAAAGGGCACAAAGTCTACGTAAACGGAACAGATGAACAGCAGTGTAATTTTCTGAATGAGTTCCTGTGGACATTTACTCAGAACAGCTTTATCCCTCATGTACAGATTTTGGAACAACGTACTACGAATCTTGAAAAATTTCCGGTTACAATCGGACACATTCCACCACCGGAACAATTCAACGATGTGCTGATATCGCTCAAAGAAGACGTGCCTGAATATGCAACGCAATTTCAGAGAATTATGGAACCAATCGATGCCGATTCTCGCGACATTGAAAAGGCGAAGATCCGATTTGCAAAATATACTTCGCTGTTTGGAACTGAACCGACTTCTCACGTAATTTGATGTCCTTCCGGGTTTCATTGCAGTAGAAGCGAAATTTATTACTGCTCAAATAGATTTCAATGAATAAAATCGAACTTTCCAGCGTCTACGACCCACATTCGCTTGAAAAGAGAGTCTACGATCGCTGGGAATCAAGCGGGAATTTCTCTCCGCGTGGCGAAGGCTCTTCATACTGCGTCATGATTCCACCTCCCAATGTAACGGGCAGCCTGCACATGGGGCATGCATTTCAGAACACACTCATGGATGCCTTGATTCGATATCACAGAATGAAAGGATGCCAAACTTTGTGGCAAGCCGGTATGGACCACGCCGGAATTGCAACTCAAATGGTGGTGGAACGTCTGCTTCACAATGAAGGAATATCCAGAGCCGATCTCGGACGAGAGAAATTCATCGACAGAGTTTGGAACTGGAAAGCCAGTTCAGGCGGCACAATCACCAACCAACTTCGCAGACTTGGTGCATCGCTCGACTGGTCAAGAGAAAGATTCACTATGGATGAAGAATTATCTGAGGCAGTTCGCGAAGTTTTCGTTTCTCTCTACGACGAAGGCTTGATCTACAGAGGTAAACGCTTGGTCAATTGGGATCCGGTTCTGCTCACTGCAATATCTGATCTTGAAGTTATTTCTGAAGAGGAAGAAGGGTTTCTGTGGCATTTTCGCTATCCGATTACAGACAGTTCCGAATTTGTAATAATCGCCACAACGCGACCCGAAACCATGTTGGGGGATACAGCAGTTGCGGTTCACCCGGATGACGATCGATACTCACACTTGGTAGGACAAACTGTCACACTGCCTCTCGTAAACCGAAGTATTCCTATTGTTTCAGATCATTATGTAGACCCTGACTTTGGCACAGGGTGCGTCAAAATCACACCAGCGCACGACTTCAACGACTTTGATGTCGGCGAGAGAAACAACCTTGAGGTAATCAATGTCATGACTCCTCAAGCTGATATCAATCTTCAGGACAGCGACTATCACGGTATGTCAAGAACAATAGCACGAGATAAGATTGTGGAAGACCTGCAAAAGCTTGGGCTAGTCGAAAAGGTGGAAAATCATCGATATAAAGTGCCCCGTGGCGACAGAACCGGAGAGATTATTGAGCCTTATTTGACGGACCAATGGTTTGTTCGAACCAAGCCGCTTGCCGAACCAGCCATTAATGCAGTCCGTAACGGAACCATTCAATTCGTGCCCAAAAACTGGGAAAGAACCTATTATGACTGGATGGAAAACATAGAGGATTGGTGTATATCCAGGCAGATTTGGTGGGGACACAGAATACCTGCATGGTACGATAGTGACGGCAATGCTTTCGTTGCTCGAAATGAACAAGATGCATATGAGCAAGCCAGAGAAGTCCACGGTAATTCAGATTTTGAGCTCCGTCAGGACAATGACGTACTCGATACTTGGTTCTCAGCTGCATTGTGGCCCTTCTCGACACTCGGATGGCCGAAGCACACTGACGAACTACAGACCTTTTACCCGACCAATGTGCTTGTAACAGGATTCGATATCATCTTTTTCTGGGTTGCCAGAATGATCATGTTTGGTTTGAAATTCGCTGGCGATATTCCCTTTCACGAAGTGTATATCCACGGACTAGTCAGAGATTCTGAAGGACAGAAAATGTCCAAATCAAAAGGCAACATTCTTGATCCTCTGGATTTGATTGACGGAATTGATCTTGAAAATCTAATCAAAAAACGTACTACGGGATTGATGCAGCCTGATCTGGCACCTAAGATCGAAAATTCTACCCGCAAACAGTATCCAGACGGAATTCCTGCCTATGGTACAGACGCCCTAAGATTTACTTTTGCCCGTTTGGCTACACAAGGACGGGACATACGTTTTGATCTCGGAAGAATTGAGGGGTACCGAAATTTCTGTAACAAATTGTGGAATGCTGCACGGTTCGTACTGATGAATGCAGCCGATGAGTCACCCTATAACGTAAGCGACTTACAACCGGTGACGACTGCCGAAAAATGGATAATCTCAAGGCTTCATTACACAACTTCTGAAATTGAAAAAGCTATTGAGATTTATCGATTCGATATCGCATCCAAGTATTTATATGAGTTCATTTGGGATGAATATTGCGCATGGTTCATTGAGATCACAAAAATCATGATTCGATCAGAATTCATAGAAGAAAGCCAAGAAATTTCATTGCACAGAACGCTGTTACTGATTCTGGATTCGTCTCTTCGTCTTCTCCATCCATTCATGCCATATATCACTGAAGAAATCTGGCAAATAATTCGCACTAAAGGTAGCGCTGAGTCAATCATGTTTGAGCCCTATTCAGATGACTTCAGTGCGTGGGCGAGCGAGGATGCAGTGAAGGAAATAGACTGGGTGAAAGCAGTAGTTTCAAGCATTCGTAATTTGCGCAGTGAAATGAATTTCAATCCTGGTGATCGAATCAGAGCGTTTCACCAAAATGCAGGAACCCTAGAATTGAAATATCTATCAAAGTACTCGCATGTAATACAAGAACTCGCAAGGTTGCAGTCTTTTGAATTGTTTAGCGGTTCCGATCCCGAGTCTAGCGAGTCTGATTCTTACAAGTTTGTTTCTGCTCTGGTTGGCGACTTCAGAATAGTGCTTTCAGTCGGCGAGCTTCGAGATATCGAGAAGCAGATTGATCGAATTGAAAAGCTAATTGCGGAGCAGACTCAACAAATTCAGCGTTCAACTGCCAAGCTGAATAACGAAAAGTTCCTTGCCAACGCGCCTGGTAAAATAGTCGAAAAAGAACGTCAACGGCTGTTAGATTGTCAGAAAACACTGGTCGAACTTGATATGAGATGCAGTAAATTAAAGACATATGCAACATAGTGGAATGAAAATTTAGCAAATCTTCAATCGCTGAAACCAGCCCAACCAACCATTGATGTTAGTTCACTCTGTCAATTTCTAAACTGATAACTACAGAGTTTGCTTCTCAATTGAAAAATGATTTGAAATTCTGATATCAGTTGGTATTTTAAGATGTTGCAACCTCCTATCATGTTGATTTCCCTTGGCTGGATTCAGCCAAGTAAATGTCGTAGCGAACCAATTTACCCGGCAGACTCATAGACAATCTGTCGGAGAACATCCTCTCGGAGTAGATGGGACGTTTGATCACAACTCTGCGTCGACAACATTGAAGTGCAATCTCTAGCAACTCTTCCGTATCCAGGTCATCTCCCGCTATCTCTCGCAAGACTTCAAGCGATCTGACCACTTTAACAGATTGCTTGCGACCCAATGGATACATTGGATCCAAATAGATCGTGTCGGGCGAATAATCAAGTAGGGGAAGTATGAATTTTGCGTCTCCATAACTATGATTAATGCTCAAGTGGTCAGCATTCGATGCAAGTCTTAATAAACCATCTTCCAGTAAAGCCGACATCACCGGCGAACGCTCAATCATCAGCACCTTGAAACCCATTCTCGCTAGCAAGATTGCATCATTGCCCAATCCGCCAGTAGCATCAACTACAGACTTCGCTTTGCGTCCGATTGCACGCCCAAACAGGTTTCTCTTGGTTAACCAGTTTACCTGACTGATGGTCACTGAAATAGGACGGAATTTTCGATTTTGTAAATCCAATAACTTTAAGCCATCGTTTTGGTACTCCAAGCCAAATTTTGACTGACATTCTCCAAATTCAGAAACTGTTGGAAAGCAGTACCGGTCAGCAATTTTCTGACACTGAGTCTCAAATTGTCTAGAAACGCGCAAACACACAAGCGAGTCAACCTGACTCGACGACGATTGTATGCAGCTATTCTTACGAGTCAACATGACGAGATAATCTATATTTTGATTTTTTGAGTGTTCGCTTTAAGCATGGAAGTCTGATTGTCAGGCTATAGCACATTCACATCCAACTATCATGTTCTTATAATGAAGCACAACAAACGAAAAAATTTTTCGACAGTGAAAATAACAGGACGGTAGGGCAATATTATGGGATTTCTTGCAGGCAAAAGAGCACTAATTACAGGAATAGCCAGCGATCGTTCGATTGCATGGGGAATCGCGCGTGCAATGGCGGGACAAGGTGCAGAGTTGGCATTGACCTATCAGAATGAAAAACTTCAGCCCCGAGTAGAGAAATTTGCCCAAAAACTCAATGCCAGTTTCGTTGCACCTTGTGATGTTTCAACAGACTCCGAAATTGAAGTTCTCCTAGATACTGTTCAAAATCACTGGAACTCTATGGACATCGTTGTACACTCCATAGCTTTCGCACCGCGTGAGCAGTTGGAGGGATTGTATCTAGACGCAGTGAGTCGCGAAGGGTTTCTTATGGCTCATGACATAAGCTCATATAGCTTCTCAGCCCTTGCTCGTGGTTTTGCTCCTCTCCTGAAAGAACGAAATGGAGCACTGCTGACACTAACTTATATCGGTGCCATGCGCTCCATGCCGGGTTACAACGTTATGGGTCTAGCCAAAGCCAGTCTTGAAGCCAATGTTCGCTACTGTGCACAATCATTGGGAGCCGATGGAATCCGAGTCAATGCAATTTCAGCCGGTCCGATCCGCACCTTGGCAGCTTCAGGAATACGCGGTATGAAAACCATGATGGATTACTACGAAAAGATTTCCCCGCTCGGTCGCGGTGTTACGATCGAGGAAGTTGGCAATGCGGCAGCCTTTCTTTGTTCTGACCTTGCCTCTGGAATAACCGGTGAAATAATTTATGTAGATGGCGGATTCAATTCTGTTGGATTCAGCCAAGCAATGCTATAGCCACTACAGCAACTCGTCATTTATGTCGATTTCTATCCCATCTCTCAGCTGGGTAACATAAGTTTCAAATAGACCTACACCAAACCTCTGACGGATAGCATTTTCAATCCCCTGACGTTCGTCTTCACTAGCCGAAGCAGTATCACCGCTGACAACATCTGTTAAGCGAAAAATCATATACTGGCCATCTCTAACTGGACTCCCTCCATACACTACTTTTTCGGGACTTGGTTTCTCCGCCGAATAGACAATCTTCGCAATGTCAAATGACAAAGGATCGGTAGATTCATTATCACTCGATGGAATATCTGTCACAGAAAGCCCGTTTTCCGACAAGACTTGGTTCCAATCACCTCCGTCCTTCAGTTCTTTGATCAGTTCCTCTGCGAAGCCCTGTGCTTTTGCAGTGCTCTTCGAAGCCAATAGTTTCTCGGTAATTTCCGCTTTTACCTCGGCAAGTTCAAGTTGCTCCGCCGCCTGAAATTGGTTTTTGCGCAATACAACCAGATGACCATCATCAATTTGGATCACGTCACTGTTGAACTCTTGTTGCAGTATCTCATCACTGAAGGCAGCTGAACGCACCGCTGGATTTTCAGCAATCCCTGCCCCTTCTGTTCTTGTAAACCACTCTGATACCTCCCGATTCAGTCCCAGTGCATCTGCAGCAGGATCGAGGCTGTCGGGCTGCTCATAAGCGATATTACGCAACTCTTCGGAAGTCTCGAACATCTCAAGTTCTGCTCGTTCTCTTTTAACCTGTGCAACAAGTTCATCGCGTACTTCTTCGAAGTCTTTGACTTTCTCAGACTCTATTTCGTTGACCTGAATGATGTGAATGCCGAAATTTGTATTAACCGGTTCACTTGTCTCCCCTGCCTTCAGTGAAAAAGCAACCGCTTCGAATTCCGGTACTGTCGCTCCTCTTCCGATCCAACCAATTCTACCTTCATTTTCTGCTGAACCAACATCAGCAGAATACTCTGCGGCCAAAGCCCCAAAATCTTCTCCAGCTCTCAAACGCTCTACCAATTGCGATGCCAAATAATTTGCTCCTGCATTTTCATCGCCTTCTGTTTTCAATAGTATGTGGCTGACACTCCTTTGTTCCGCCTGAAGATATCGCTCAGTATCAGCGTTGTACTGATCTCGAAGCGTCTCTTCATCTGGGGTTAAATTTTTGGCAAAATCCGAGAGCAGCAGTTCAATGTACTGGACTTTCACTCTCCCTTCTTCTTTGTACCGATCTTTGTCTTGATCGTACGATGCCTGAATTTCTTCCTCACTCACTTCTGATTCAGACAAGAATCTGGAGGGTTCAATCACCGAATACTCGCCAATTCTCTTTTGCTTCAACACTTTCAAAATGTCATCGACTGCATCATCCATGGGTAGCACGGACTCGATAAAACCTGTCTGTATCTGCTGTACAGCAGCACTGTTTCGCTGGATTTCTTCGAACTGAGATGGAGAGTAGCCAGAGAACTGTAAAACTCGTTCATATTGATCTCGACTGAATTTTCCTTCTTCAGTCTGAAAGCCAGGGCTGGAAAGAATCGCCTCAACGAGTTGCTCATCACTAATGCGAAATCCTTGATCATTAGCATACCGGTAAAGCAGGATTTCATTGGCGAGTCGATTCACTACCTGTCGGCCTAATATATTTCCAGACAGAAAATCGGCGCTGATATTTTGACCATATTGCTGACGCACTCGTTCCCTTTCGTTGTACAAAGCTCGCTGATAGGTCTGATAGTCTATCTTCTCCCCATCAAATTCAGCGACATTCACATTTGTACCGCCGGTGAAATAGGAATTCACGCCCCATAATGCAAATGGAATAGTGATCAGAATGACAATTGCCCAGGCAATCCAGCCTGTGGCACGTTCTCGAATACTTGTTAACATGATTTTATAGAAAGTAGCAAGTGTCTCACGTACTGCAGTTCTCGCTGTGTGCCTAGTGCCACGCGTGAACTGCAGAGTAGTGAGGACTGGCGGAGCGGACGGGACTTGAACCCGCGACCCCCGGCTTGACAGGCCGGAATTCTAAACCAACTGAACTACCGCTCCACGGCGGTTGGTGGGTGCTGCGGGGCTCGAACCTGCGACCTTCGCCTTGTAAGGGCGATGCTCTCCCAACTGAGCTAAGCACCCTAGAGAAATACTAGTTTACAGCCTCCTTCAGAGCTTTGCCAGGTTTAAACCTGACAACCGTCGCAGCCGGTATGGCAACCTCAGACCCATCTCTCGGGTTTCTACCCGTTCTAGCTTTTCTCATTGAGGTTGAAAAGGTACCAAATCCTATGATTGTGACTGAATCCTGTCCTTGTAAACTTGATTTAATTTGGTCAAATACCGAATCTATCGCTCGACCTGCATCTGCCTTCGTCAAAATCGTTTGCTCAGCTACGCTACTGATTAGTTCAGCTTTATTCACTATTATTCTCCTTCCTTTTGAAATGGTGCCATTGTATTGAGTAATGGCTGTTTTATGCTTATCGCACCTAGAAATAGGGTAAAGACAAATTTATAGCATTCACTATATCAGTGTCAATAAAGTAACAGTCGAAATTTCCAGATTTTCTCATATTCGACTGCTAGTCGGGCCTAGTGTTTTACAACACTAACGCCGTCTTCGGGTGGATCTTCCGCATCTAGACCAAGGCCGAGATTAGGTGAATCCATCACAACATCTGGTTCCGGTGGAGATTCTAGGGCAAGATTCACAATCTCGTCTATCCAACGTACCGGTACTATATTCAAATCGTCCTTAATCTTGATCGGTAATTCAGCAATATCTTTCTCATTTTCATGTGGTATCAGAACTGTCGAAATCCCGCCTCGATGAGCAGCTAGCAGCTTTTCTTTTAAACCGCCAATCGGCAGTATCTCTCCACGAAGCGTGATTTCACCCGTCATTGCGACATCCGCTCGTACTGGAATTCGTGTGAGAGAAGAAATTATAGCAACGGACATTGCAACACCGGCACTGGGACCATCCTTCGGAGTGGCGCCATCCGGGACATGAACGTGTATATCCGAGCGCTGATAAAAGTTGGGTTTAATCCCGTAATGGATTGATCGGGAGCGAACAACACTTACGGCTGCCTGAATCGATTCCTGCATTACGTCACCAAGTTTACCGGTATACATGTGCCTGCCTTTGCCGGGAACAACAATGGCTTCAATACTCAGCAAATCTCCCCCGGTCTGAGTCCAGGCCAGACCAGTTACCTGCCCAATTTGATTCACCTTGTCGGCACGACCAAATCGAAATTGACGAACCCCTAGAAACTTCTCCAGATTTCTTGGTGTAATTCGCACCGCTTTCGTCTTCCTTTCATTCTGCACAAATTGCCGGGTAACTTTACGACAGATTTTCGACAGCTCGCGCTCCAGCCCACGCACACCTGCCTCGCGAGTGTAATATCGAATGATATTCCGCAATACATTTTCTGAAATTGATATCTCGTTGGGTTTGAGACCATTGTTTTTCAACTGCTTTGGAATCAGATACTGCTGCGCAATTCGAACCTTTTCCTCTTCCGTATAACCAGAGATCCGTATCACCTCCATTCGATCCAACAAAGGCGGAGGGATGTTCAGCGTGTTTGCTGTTGCGATGAACATCACTTCCGAAAGATCGTATTCCACTTCCAGATAATGGTCACCAAATGTGTGATTCTGTTCCGGATCAAGAACTTCCAACAATGCAGACGACGGATCGCCTCTGAAATCCATTGACATCTTATCAACTTCATCCAGCATGAATAGAGGATTTTTGCGCTTGACTTTTGCAATATTCTGAATGAATTTGCCAGGCAAAGACCCGATGTAGGTCCTTCGATGTCCACGAATTTCCGCCTCATCGCGAACACCGCCGAGCGACATCCTTAAGAATTTTCTGTTGGTTGCTCGCGCAACCGATTTGCCAAGCGAGGTTTTTCCCACCCCCGGCGGTCCGACTAGACACAGAATCGGTCCCTTGTTTTTTCGAACTCTCTGCTGCACCGCCAAGTATTCAAGAATGCGCTCTTTGACCTTTTCCAAACCATAGTGATCCTCATCCAGAATTTTCTCTGCGGCATTGAGATTCTTGTGAATTCTCGTCCTTTTCTTCCACGGAACTGCAACAAGCCATTCAATGTAATTTCTCACCACAGTTGCTTCTGCAGACATGGGGGACATCATCTTGAGTTTTTTGAGTTCTGATGTTGCCTTGTCCTGGGCTTCTTTTGTCATTCCCGACTCTGCAATTTTTTCGGCCAATTCGTCTACTTCACTCTTGGATTCTTCGGGGTTACCCAATTCTCGATGAATAGCTTTTAGCTGTTCATTGAGGTAGTACTCTCGCTGACTCTTCTCCATCTGTTTCTTTACACGTCCTCGAATATTACGTTCGATCTGAAACAGCTCCACATCCGACGCCATGACGGACATAACCTGCTCCAAGCGTTCCTGTTCATCGGGAATCTCCAGTATCGCCTGTCTTTCGGCAACACTCTGGCTCACCAAATGTGCTGCTACGATATCAATCAACTGTCCTGCAGATTCAATCTCTCTCAATTTTGACACGATGTCGGCAGGAATCTTTTGACTTGTCTTTACATACTGTTCAAACTGCGTCAGCAAAGAATCCATCAATGAATCTGCCAGTGCCTGATTCAGCTGTGTGCTGGTAAGCGGTGTAGTATGTGCCTGTAAGGATCCATCCCCAGTTTCAAAAATTTCCAATTCGGCTCTCCACAATCCCTCGGCGACCACCTTTTTTGTGTCATCGCCTAATACAACAGTCTGTACGACTTCAGCGACGGTGCCTACCTTATATAAATCTTGTTCTTCGGGTTCCTCAATGGACGGATCTCTTTGTGCTACCAATACAACCAGCGACACATCATCATCGATTAACTGCAGCGCTCTTTTTGAATTTTCACGTCCGACAAACAACGGGACGACAAAATGAGGAAACACCACGACATCCCTCAACGGGAGCAGCGGTAGAGTCAGAGATTCCGGGACAATGTTGTCTTTATCTTTGGCCATACAATTCTCGATTTTTGATTCTTATATTCAATCTACTATTCATAGCAGCGTTCTACAACAGGAACTTCAATTCCCCGAAGTTGTTATAACCGATTTAGGAAACTTGTCGAGTTTCGTCCTCTTCGTAAATGTAATAGGGAAGTTTTCCTTCGTTAATCACTTCTGCATCCACCACAACTTTCTTCACTCCTGGCAGTGACGGCAGTTCGTACATGGTCTCAAGCAGTGCGTTTTCAAGAATGGACCGCAATCCGCGTGCACCCGTTTTTCTTTCCATCGCCTTACGTGCCACAGCCTTGAGAGCATCAGTACGAATCTCCAAATCGGCATCTTCCAGACTGAAAAGCTTCTTATACTGTTTTAGCAAGGCGTTACGAGGCTCTACCAAAATCTTGATCAGTGCTTCTTCATCAAGTTCTTCAAGGGTAGCTACCACCGGCAAACGTCCCACGAACTCGGGGATCAAGCCGAACTTGATCAGATCTTCGGGTTCGACCTGTCGTAAGGTATCCGCGAGGTTTTCTTCGTTTGCTCCGACGATGTCGGCACCGAATCCGATACCGCTTTTCTCGGTCCTCGACCGAATCACTCTTTCAAGGCCGGTAAAGGCCCCGCCACAGATGAAGAGCACATTGCGCGTGTCTACCTGCAGAAATTCCTGCTGCGGATGCTTGCGCCCGCCCTGCGGAGGAACAGAGGCAACAGTGCCTTCAATCAACTTCAAAAGCGCCTGCTGAACACCTTCTCCTGATACATCCCGGGTAATGGAGGGATTGTCGGACTTGCGAGATATCTTGTCAATCTCGTCAATGTAGACAATGCCGACCTGTGCCTTCTCAATGTCATAGTCGCACTTTTGCAGAAGCTTTTGAATGATGTTTTCAACATCCTCTCCAACATAACCCGCTTCTGTCAAAGTGGTGGCGTCCGCCAGTGTGAATGGTACGTTCAATTCGCGAGCGAGAGTTTCAGCAAGCAGGGTTTTTCCTGAGCCCGTTGGTCCAACCAATAAGATGTTGCTCTTCGCAATATCAACATCATTGACCATGTCATCGTTTTCGATGCGCTTGTAGTGATTGTAGACTGCAACGGAAAAAACCTTTTTAGCGGCGGTTTGTCCAATGACATATTCATCCAGAATTGCACAGATTTCACTGGGCGTAGGAAACCTGTTCTTGCCGTTTTCCTTTTGTGCTTCTTCAGATGCTGTTTCGCTGCGAATGATGTCGTTACACAGTTCCACACACTCATCGCATACAAATACCGAAGGACCAGCGATTAGTTTCTTGACTTGGTGCTGACTCTTTCCACAAAATGAGCAATGCAGTCCGCGCTCTTGTTTTCCACCTCTTCTGTTAGACATAACTAGACTTCCTCCAATCTGTCATTCCTTTTGGAATCATGGTGTTCTCATGCAAAGTCACTTACGATTTTCAATTATTGAATCAATGATTCCGTAACTCAACGCTTCTTCACTTTCCATGAAGTTATCCCGATCCGTGTCTCGATTGATCGCTTTTAAGGTCTTCCCTGTATGCTTAACCATAATTTTGTTCAGCCGTTCCCGCAAGCGCAATATTTCCTTCGCTTGAATATCAATGTCCGATGCCTGTCCCTGAAAACCTCCCATCGGCTGATGGATCATGATTCGAGCGTGCGGCAGAGCGTAGCGTTTGCCTCTTGCACCCCCAGCAAGCACTAGCGCTCCCATGCTGGCGGCCTGTCCGACACAAACCGTACTAACGTCCGGTTTCACGAACTGAATTGTGTCATAAATCGCCAGGCCTGCGTTCACGGCTCCACCAGGGCTATTTACATACAAATGAATGTCTTTATCGGCACTCTCTGACTCAAGATACAACAACTGCGCAACAACCAGATTGGCCATGTGGTCTTCAATCGGGCCAACGATGAATATCACTCGCTCTTTCAGCATTCTGGAGTAGATGTCATAGGCGCGCTCGCCACGACCGGTAGTTTCCACGACCATCGGTACCAAGGTTGAGGTTTCTACACTCGAGGGCGATTGGTAATTTGCTGCCATATTTGTGTGTTCCTTTTTCAGATTCAAGCTGATTTTTCTATGGGATTTCCGGATACATCCAGAATCCTACTAGATTCCGATTCTTTTTCTAGATCATCGGCTTCACCGCTTGTTTTCAAATGGTGCTCCAGGATGTCAAAATCCTTGCGCCATCGGGCGAATTCCAGGTAACTCATGGCTACCTCTTCGCACTGCGTCTCGTTGAACAAGTCATAAACCAGACCATCGTATAGTTCTTGTTCACGCATTGAAGTCGAGTACTCAATCAAATAGTTATACATGCTGTTGTATTGATTCTGATCCCCTACCGGATTCTGTTTCAGGTAATTCTCGGCAAATTCGTGCACTCCTCGCTCGTCAATCTCTAACTCTCGCTCTTTCCTGAGTTTGCCCACGATGATTCTGAGCTGAACATTTACCAGTGCCAACAAAATTTTCGACTGCACCTCAGGAGCACTCATATCATTCGACATTATCTCTCTGGCTTGTTCTTCGCTAAGACCTCCGCTCACAAGTTGTTGGAATACACCATCCAAAACGAGAGATTGCGGTGGTTCAAACCGATTTCGATGCAATAGCAACCGTGTAGTTTGTTGGTCTTTCGATTCTTTCAGCATCTGCTCGATTCGTTCTTCCACAGCGCTTCTCGCTTTGTCGCGAATATTATCGTCTTCAATACTTTCGACTTTGAGGGTATCAAGAAATTCAGGAGCTAACCTATCTGGTACAGATTCTTCCACAGAATGAATCGCGATGTAGTAGGTAATTTGTTGTTCCGGTAACTGTATCTCATCTGTAGATAGTTCATCACCCTCCGAATCAGCTGTTTTTGATACAGGCTTCCTTATGTGCACTGCAGTGATTCGATCACCTGCAAATTTCCCCAGACACTCCTCATTGACTACGTCCGCAAGGCCCTCTGCGCCTAACTGAATATGAGCGTTTTTATACGATTTATTGTTCTTTGTGAGGTGTTCAACAATCTCAAGGTCGACCAGCAGTCTGTCATTTAACTGAGCAGGCCTTTCTACTGGTTCCCACAACTTATACCGGTCTTTCCAGTCTTCAATTTCCCGATCTATGTCTTCTTCGGTGACGGTCACCACCGGCCAAATGGTGTGACAGTCTGCAATGTCCTTTACTGTGAATTCAGGAAAGATTTCATATTGGATTGATACTTCATAGTCTTTTGTTTCTTCATCAATCGAGTAGTTCTCAAGTACAGGTCGTCCTACTACCTGTGACTCATTGTTGGACAATGCAGATTTGACTTGCTCACTTACCAGTTCCAAAATCGATTCGTTACGAATATCTTCACCAAATCTTTTTTCAACAATCTTGCGCGGAACTTTGCCTTTGCGAAATCCTGCCACGGAAACTGACTTCGACAGTTCACGAACACGCCTATCGAATTCAGCGCCAACTTTGGAAGCTGCCAGAATAAACTTAATTCTGCGAGTCGCAGAATTAACTTCTTCAACAGTAACTTCCATTCACATCCAACCAACTTTGGTGCGAAAGGGGAGACTCGAACTCCCACGGGTTGCCCCACTGGCACCTAAAACCAGCGCGTCTTCCAATTCCGCCACTTTCGCGTCGGCAATCTGATTCGACAATTTACTATTCACTTCAGGGAACTATGGAATTAATACAGTAGGTTCAAAAATAAATCACTTTGCGTCAAACGTTTCACACGAATGTAAAATTATACACATCATAGTAACAACCACAGCACAACCAAACCCCTGAAAACAGACAATATAATGACGATAAATCAATATTCAACGCTCACATTTGACTGCTACGGCACACTGATCGATTGGGAATCTGGCATCTACGATGCATTGCTCCCGCTGACCCAGCAGGTGAACCCACTCCCTGATCGCACTCAAGTTCTGCGGGCATTTGCCGAAGTCGAGTCCGGGATGCAGTCCGAATTTCCGGACTTGCCCTACCCCGAAATTCTAGTCGAAGTTCATATACAGCTTGCAAAAAGCTTCGATGTCTCCGCTACAGCTGAATCTCACGAAACTTTTGGCCGATCTGTCGCCAATTGGCCGGCATTTCCAGATTCTGCAGAATCATTGCAGTATCTCAAGAAATACTTCAAATTGGTTATCCTGTCCAATGTGGACCGAACTGGCTTTTCATATAGCAGTCGACATCTAGGGGTCGATTTTGATGCTGTCTATACTGCGCAGGACATTGGTTCGTACAAACCTTCGCCGACGAATTTCATCTACATGATAGAGCAACTCGAATCCCGCGGCATATCCAAGGACGAGATTCTACATACAGCGCAAAGCCTCTATCACGACATGGTTCCGGCAACAGAGATTGGACTGGCGACATGCTGGATCGATCGACGAGCTGGTCAGGAGGGTGCCGGAGCGACGCCATCCGTCAATGTAAACGTTGTAACTGATTACCGCTTTGAGTCTCTGACTGACATGGTTGCCGCACACAAGGTGGAAATAAGCGTTGGTTAGCTGGCCGCGCAACAACTGATCGAGCTCAGCAGACTCAACGACTCATTCAACCAAAACCATATCGCGTGCAAATGGCACATCACGCTGATCTTGCGGCTCGCCAATTTGCCGTGCCCACAAATGGCCAGAGTATACTGCTGCCGCTATCGTGCCGGGAACATGACAATCGCCGATACGATCCGCTGAAACGATGTTGGTATCATTCAGCGCATCAAATCTCACGACGAACTGCTGGTAGAGATCATCGTCCGGTTTGCGAGAAGTTACCAGAATAACCGAATCGCATCGAATTTGCGTGATCTGGGCAGAGTAAACACATCGCAAATCAACACGATCTCCATGAATTACCGCGAGTGATGAATTCGCGTGGATCGAAACACCAAGTTTGATCAAGCGTTCCTGTATAAACCTCTGCTCCAGAGTCTTATGAGTCCACTCTGACACAACTGAAGCAGGCGTAACAAGGGTAACATTCGCACCGCTGGCTTTGACAAGTTCTGCAACAACGCCACCCATATAAAAGTGGTCATCGTCATAAATTACAACATCGCCCTTCATCTCAAGACCATCCATGATGTCATCTGGCGTGTATACATTACTACCATCCGACCCGCCAATTGAAAATGCATGTTCCCGTCCAACACCATCCCTGCGCCATTTTGAACCGGTTGCGAAAACGACTCGCTCCGCGTTGAATTCAACAATATCTGAAGGGGTAAGTTCGCTTGCAGGATACAGTTCCACATTGGTCAGTTGATGAAGCTGCTGTAGTCGATAGTCGCGTACTCGTCCCCAGGCAGACAGCCCCGGCAGTTTGCTTTCTCGACTTACACGGCCGCCGAAGTGCTCCAGCGACTCGGCTACAGCCACTTTGTGTCCCCGTTTACCCAGGGCTACCGCACATTCCAAGCCGGCAGGACCTCCGCCGACAATCAATATGAAATCTTCGGAATTGGCCAATGGAATAATTTCCGGATGCCAGCCTCGACGCCACTCTTCGCCCATGGTCGGGTTCTGCGTGCAGCGGATCGGCGTAATCGTGTAGTCTCCCGAAACACAGATATTGCAGCCGATACATTCGCGGATATCTTCGATCCTCCCCTCTTCAATTTTCTTCGGCAAAAAGGGATCTGCAATCGAGGGTCGAGCTGCTCCGATCATGTCCAGCACACCTCGGCGAATTTGGGAAACCATGGTATCTGGTGAGGTAAATCGGCCGACGCCAACCACAGGTTTTGTAGTTACACTCTTCACTGCCCGGATATATTGTTCCTGAAATCCTTCCGGCTGAAAGCGCGAAGTTGCGGAGTCATTGTCCCAATCGCTGATATTGACGTCCCAAATGTCGGGCAGTTCCGCCAACATGCTGACAATTTCGATTCCTTCTCCATCACACTCCAGCCCCTCGGCACCCAGCAATTCATCCACCATCAGGCGAACCGCAATTCCGCAGGTATCTCCAACCGCTTCCTTGGCATCAATAATGAGTTCCTTTAAAAACCGTACCCGGTTTTCCAGCGAGCCGCCATATTCGTCTGTACGTTGATTAAATTTACGGGAGATGAACTGTGCAGGCAAAGTCAGCATATGGGCTGCATATACATACACGATGTCGAAACCGCAGGTCCTGGCTCGAAGTGCTGCCTTTCGGTAGATCGCTCGCATTTCCCGGATGTCGCGTAGCGTCATCTCGCTGGCATAAGCAGGATCATGACTTGGGTTCGGACCCGCAGACGGTGCTAGTGCTACGCTTCGCGTGAAATGATTCGGGGCATGAATTCCATTGTGAGCCAGTTCAATGGCGGCCAGGGAACCGTGTTCGTGAACCGCTTCCACCATCCGTACATGTTGCGGGATATCGGCATCACTCCACAACCGTTGTTCAACATAAGGAGAAACGTCGGAGGTGTGATGAATGTCACATTCTTCAGTAGAAACGACTGCCCAGCCGCCCTCCGCTTTCATTCCTCGCATCGCAGCAGCCGTATTGGGCTTCTGATATCCCATTCCGCAGCAATGCGGAACCTGATAAAACCGGTTGCGGGCTACAACCGGCCCTATCTGTACCGGCTCAAACAGAATGTCGTAACGCGGGTCTCGGTGCATGGCAACCAGTCAACCGTTCCAGACTCCCTCTCGCACTAAATCATCCATTGTCATCTGAATGCCGTCCCTCAGAATTTGTACGACTTCGTCCACCTGATCTCGGTCTAGAATCAATGGCGGCGACAGAACGTTGAGATGGGCAATCGGGCGAACAATAAGTCCGAGCTTTTGGCAGTGCGCTGCAATTCGATCGCCAATTTTCACCTCATCATCGAAAATCTCCTTGCTCTGAACATTTTTCACGTTTTCGATACACATCATGAAGCACTTGCCTCGCACGTCCCCCACGATTGGCAGTTCTCTCAACGTATTGAGCTGACTCTCGAAATACGGACCCACGTCACGCACGTGTTCACAGATACCTTCGCGCTCCAAGATTTCAATGTTCTTGAGTGCGGCTCTACAGCAAACTGGATGTCCAGAGTAGGTGAATCCATGTGTAAACAGACTCCCATCGCTGGTCGGCGTACTAATCACTTCGTAGATCTCATCCGAAAGCAGGGTTGCGGATAAAGGCAAATAACCAGAGGAAATACCTTTTGCTGCGGTAATAATGTCCGGTGAAAGATCGAAAACGGGTTCAGATGCCAGCATGTGTCCAATTCGTCCAAATCCAGTGACCACTTCATCCGAAATATAGATGACATCGTACTTCGCACACACGTCTTTTGTGCGCTTATGGTAGCCTTCTGGTGGAACAATTACGCCTCCTGCTCCCATGATCGGCTCAGCAATGAATGCAGCTACATTATCCGCACCCAAATCGACGATTCGCTGCTCAAGTTCCTCTACTAGAAAATCGCAGTATTCAGAGTCCGTCATGCCATCCGGTTTGCGGTATGGATTGGGACAGGATACATAGCTGACAAGATCCGGCGCAAGATCAAACCCAGTGTGATCTGCTTCAACGCCAGTCAGAGTCATTGCCAGATAAGTGCTGCCATGATAGGCATCTATGCGAGAAATTATTTTCTTCTTTGAGGGTTTGCCCAACCGGTTGAAATAATAATGAATGATACGAACCGCGGTATCATTCGCCATCGAACCACCAGACCCGTAAAAAATATGATTCAGGTTTGCTGGCGCAAGTTCCGCCAGTTTGGCTGCAAGTTCCGCTGAAGGGGGAGTCGTAAGGTGATTGAATGACGAATAATAAGGAATCGCACGCACCTGATCCGCAATGGCCTGTGCCATTTCCTCCCTGCCGTAGCCGATGTTCACGCACCAAAGACCGCCGATACCGTCAATGTACCGGCCCCCGTCACTGTCGAAAACATAAGCCCCATCTGCTTCTGCTACGACGAGAGAACCTTCCTTATGGAATACATTGAAATCGGTCCACGGATGTATATAGTGATCCCGGTCTTTTTCCCACAAATCCTGTGTGTTGTATTCTTCTTTCAACATTTCCCTAATCTCCGATTGTCTTCTATTGTTTGTTTGGTCTCTAGGTGCGATCAACAACAGTCTTGAGAAGAGACTGCGATTACATCAATCTCCATCACCCATTCGGGTTTTGCCAGACCCTGCACGATTAATCCTGTTGATACCGGAAAAACGCCTTTCAGCCACTTTCCGATCACGTGGTAAACCGACTCCCGATAAGCTCGGTCCGTAATGTATACAGTTATCTTGCATATATCGTCGAGGCTGGAGCCAGCTTCTTCGAGCAACTGCTTGACATTTTTCATGGCTTGTTCGGTCTGAGCTGCAGGATCACCTGCTCCAATGACATTGCCTTCAAAATCGCTTCCGACCTGTCCCCTCAGAAAAATGAGATTTCCCGCCTTCACAACTTGGCACAGGTCATTATCCAGTGACTGATTCGTGTATGTGTCTCTGGTATTGAATTTACGCAGTCTTACATGCTCTGACATATTGAACTCCCCACCTGGTGTTAGTCGGTAGTAATTTGGTCTGATAGACCTGCGGCTTTCTTAACAAAGTTCAAAGCCTCAGTAAAATCATAGTTCATGAACACGGCATTCAGATGAGCGAAAGGCGGAGACTGAGCGAACAGCTGAAAAGTTAGCTTGTGCCCTGCATAGTCGGAGTTCAACAAATCTCGAGCCAATGCCAGTAGTTTCCTTCGATCTTCGTACTGCCACTCTTCGTTGATGGAGTAGTATTTTTCTAGCCAGGGTTTTATTTCTTCAATTTCAAAGTTTACCTTGTCCGGGGTCAAACAGATTTGTCCGCCGCACAACTCACGTGCCAGATGCATCATGTGAGGAAGCTGCGAACAAGCCAGTACTCGGCCCGTGTAGAGAAGCGGTGGATTCGGCATCAGCAAACCTTTGGGGCTTACTTTGGCCTCCGCGATTGCAGCAGTCAGATGTGCATTGATGCCTTCTCGATAACAAACCAGTTGCGCCAGTTTTTCGCGCACCGCCTGCTGTTTGTCGAGCCCGGTCTGGCGAACATTGAACAATGCTGCACCGATCATCATGTCGGCAGTTTTCTGTATCCTCTGGACAAATGAGAACGCGCTATATCGGTGAAGCGTCGCACGAATAAATGTTGCGGCGCGAGTGTGCCGATAAAACAGTACATCTTCCCACGGAATTAACACATCGTCGAAAATCATCAGGGTATCAATTTCGTCAAACTTGTTTGAAAGTGGATAGTCTTCGATCGCAGCGCGCCCAGTGAATCCGCTTCTACAGATGTGCGTGATTCCTTTCGCATTCATTGGAACAATGACGCCGAGTGCATAATCCGATAATTTCTGATCACCCCAGTTTGCAATCGTCGGTTTGACAAACGCCTGGTCCGCATAAGCTGAAGCGGTTTCATATTTAGCACCGCGAATTACAATCCCAGCATCGGTTTCACGAACCACATGCAGAAGCATATCCGGGTCTTGATCTTGTGGGCGTTTGGAACGGTCACCTTTGGGGTCCGTGTTTGCAGAAACGTGGAATACATCATTTTTGATCACTCGGTCGATGTGATTCTTGATGTTCTCTGCAAAGCGAGGATCAATTTCCGCAAGAACATCGCTGCCGTCATAAAGCGACCACATTTCCCCTACGGTTTCATCACCGACCCGGGTTACGACTCCAGCGATTTCGTTCAATACGACATCAACGCCTTTGCGTTTCCGATACCAGTCTTCCCGGACATAAGGCAATTTCAGAAGCGTGGCATTCGTATCACCGGCTTCGTCAACATAAGCAAGGAGGTCTTGATGCTCTTCCTCATGCGTCATATCGAACATCCGAGCTCGAATATCAACAACTGGCTTGAATGCGGGATGGGCAGATACATCATCGACTCGTTCGCCGTTCATCCAAACCACTCGACCGTCTCTTAGAGAATCTCGATATTCTTGTCCTGTTCGCAACATAAGCTACGCTCCTAAATAAACATTCTATCTATTGCAGAAATTTCCGTATATAAATTGCCCAGCTCCAACCCAGAACCAAGTAAGCCTGAAAATATACCACAGTTTCTGTAGCGACTGGTGCCGCCGACCTTAACCTATAACGGGGAATTCGGAGATTTCTATTGCTGCCATCTTCATTGGAAGATTAAAAAAAAGGCCGCCATTTCTGGCGGCCTAAAAGTAGGAGGATAAAGCTACTAAAACAAGGAGTAATTAAGCTGCAAGTTTGGGATGTTCAATGGTTTCAGATTCTTGCAAGTATTTAGGCTTACGCACTGTATCACTTGGTTCGGTTCTGCGCACCTTCCCATTAATTTGGCCTTCGACAACGTCTACAATCGAGTATCTCGGAACTCCAATATCGGCGAGCTGTGCATCGCTCAGACTCTCAAGTTCTCGAATTGCCTTTCTGCGATTCCTTGCGACTTTGAACGCCAACATGAATTTACCAATCGTACTTCCGATTGAAACATAACGTCGTGCTCGTCTGAACGGACGAATGTCAATTAGATTATGAATTGTCATTTCTGTTTCCTTTTGGGTGCTGCCCAATCTTAATAAATTAATAATTTTGTGTTGCTAGGCGACTAGGTTCGTGACCACGAAGAGCACTACTACTGCGCCGATAAATGCGAGTCCAACTCGGTCATGAATTTTTTTAAACATTTGTGATTCCTCGATCGCGTTTCGTAAAATTTTTCAGTGATTCTGTTGTCTATTGACTTGTGTATAAGATAGTGTATTTCTGAACAAATTCAATAGATACTTTTTCCTATATTCATGACTGTTTCTTCATGTATAAGAAGATTAATATAGGTCATTAAAGTTATGTTTTTATTTGCTCTATAGGTAAAGAATAGATTTCTCAAATTGATTTATTCGTGAGTTATTATTACAAATTCAAATCCAATGTTTCAATCGATATCTGCAGCAGTCATATCTGTGGCTAAATTCATTGTGATTTTAAATGTTTGACACCTTTTCGCAGTCAACAACAAAGGGCATATTCAATATTTTGGTGTACAAAACCTAATTTCGCTATCATATTGGGCTTGATTGCAACATCTATATGACTCTCTTGGGTCATGCCTGAGGGTGCCCTGAGCACGACAGTACAAATCCACCCCGGGTTAGCGGTTGCTCGTCAATTATCGTCAACCAAGAATTCACAAAGAACTTAGCCTGATAATTGCAGGAATACTGAGGAAAATACTTATGGCAGTCGGCACGCTTTACAACAAAATTTGGGATCAACACGTAGTTCGCCAACTCCAAACCGGGCAGTATCAGTTGTTCATTGGCTTGCACCTCATCCATGAAGTTACGAGCCCCCAAGCTTGCGACATGCTTCGGGAACGCGGACTAAAAGTTGCCTACCCGAATCTTACTATCGCAACCATTGATCACATCATTCCCACTACAGATCAGAATAGACCCTACCGTGACGTACAAGCGGAGAGGATGGCTCAGGCTCTTCAAGACAATACCTCTGAGTTCAGAATTCGTTATTTTGGTCAGGGGTCAGCGGAACAAGGAATCGTGCACGTCATCGGCCCAGAACTTGGCATGGTGCATCCGGGCATAACCGTCGCGTGCGGGGATTCCCATACTTCAACACACGGCGCTTTTGGAACCTTGGCATTCGGAATCGGCACAACGCAAGTCGGAGATGTATTGGCAACTCAATGCCTCAGCATTGATCCCTTGAAAGTTCGTCGAATAGAAATTAACGGTGAACTGCAACAAGGCGTTTTCGCCAAGGATGTGATTCTCCATATCATCCGAAAGCTAGGGGTAAAAGCAGGAATCGGTTATGCCTATGAATATGCCGGCACGACGATTGAGGCGATGACCATGGAACAGCGAATGACAGTCTGCAACATGTCAATTGAGGGAGGCGCCAGAGCCGGCTATGTCAATCCTGATCAAGTTACCTACAGTTATCTGCGTGGTCGACCCTACGCACCCTCAGAAGATGCCTGGCAACCAGCAATGGACTACTGGGAATCAATACGCTCGGAACCCGACGCGCAATATGACGACAAAGTCACAATTTCCGCAGATGACATCACTCCGCACGTTACATGGGGCATCAATCCTGGACAGAGTGTCGGGATCGATGAAACTCTTCCGGATCCAGAAATGTTACCGGATGGAGAACGCCAAACTGCCGAACGTGCATTTGAACATATGAAACTCGCTCCAGGTCAATCGATGTCCGGTGTGAAAATTGATGTTGTTTTCATCGGCAGTTGTACCAATTCTCGTATAGAAGACCTGCGCGCTGCGGCAGATGTGGTGAAAAATCAGAAAGTGTCAGGAAACGTTCGAGCAATCGTTGTACCGGGCTCGCAAGCGGTTGCGAAAAAATCTGTAGAAGAAGGTCTGGACCAAATCTTTATTGACGCTGGGTTGGAGTGGAGAGAACCCGGTTGCTCTATGTGTCTGGCGATGAACCCGGACAAGCTCCAGGGTGATGAAATCTGTGCGAGCACAAGCAATCGAAACTTTATCGGACGTCAAGGCAGTCCTCACGGGCGAACGCTGCTGATGTCACCGCAGATGGCCGCAGCCGCCGCAATCACCGGTGAAGTCACCGACATTCGCTCGCTACCTCATTGTGGATAACCAGGAGAACAAAAAGATGAATGGCAAGATAGTTTCCGTATCGGGGAAAGGAATTGTCATCAGTGGTGATGACATTGACACCGATAGAATCATACCCGCCCGATTTCTAAAGGAGATTACCTTCTCAAATTTAGGCAAGTACCCGTTTCATGACGAGCGCTTTCACGATGACATGAGTAAGAAGAATCACCCATTCAATGACTGGGACCGACAAGGTGCAAAGGCACTTTTCGTCAACAAGAATTTTGGGTGTGGATCAAGTCGAGAACATGCACCTCAAGCCCTCAAGCGATGGGGAATCCACGCAATTGTTGGAGAATCATTTGCAGAAATTTTCGGCTCAAACTGCATCACGCTCGGAATTCCTGCGGTTACAGTTTCCGAAAACGACATGAAAGAAATTCAACGGCTCTCTATGGATGACTCTGCACTGATATGGACTGTGGATCTTGAATCTTCTACAGTTTCCGGTGGTGAAAATTCATTCCAATTTCATATGCAGGAACACCATAAGGAAACATTGATGCAGGGTTTGTGGGACAGTACCGCTCTTCTACTTGAAAACATGGATGAGGTAGCAAATCTGTACCAATCTCTCCCTTATGCGAACAACTACAGCAACTAAGGTTGCTAGTTGTCAGATAACATTTCAGATGCCAAAATAAGCCCGAATTCAGCGAAAATCGGAATACCTCCTGTACAGCCATAGAAGCAGTAAACTCGCCAGAAGAGCAGATATCGCGATCAGAAAGAATGGCAATGTATAACCACTGGTTGCTAGGATAATCAATCCAAAAATTGGCGGCATTACCGCCACGCCTCCATATATTAGAAACTGCACCCCACCAGTCCAGTTGTGTGCTTCACCCTCCGGTGCCTGATTCGCAACTTCGGAAAGAAATACTCCATTCCAACCGTGTGTACTGGCGCCAAGAACAAAACAAAACACATAGAGAAAGAAATTATTCCAACTGTCGGATACCAAAAACATTCCGCTTAATAATACTGCCGAGGATATTCCAATAACCGTCAGCGTATATTTCGGAGTCAGCCATTTGTCGGACAATCCGCCCCAAGCAACACGGCCAAGTATCCCGCCCGAATTCACAAACAGAAAACACACTCCAGCCTCAACTAGGGTAAACCCCTGCTCAACAAGATAAACGACGAAGAAACTGCTGACACTGATTTGCACGCCGGCGTAGATAAACCCGATCATTGAGAATCCTCTGAGCAGCGGAATCTTGAGAACCTGTAACACCGGGTCGAAAAATGATGACAGCGACCATTGCATGGGAACACTAGTTTTTCCACTGTCGAATCGGGCGCGCATCGGCTGCAGAATCCAAATCGATGCCACACCTAGCAGAGCGATTGCAAGTATTCCGGCTTGCCAGTTCCACCAAGTTGCGACAAGCGGTACAACCAGTGCTGCAGCGGCACCTCCAACAGTGACACCGGATTGCTTGATCGAAAACATGAACGCCCGATTTCCAGAATGCGTTATCTGCAGCAGAATCGGTGCGTTCGCTGGATTGATCGGACCGTAGGCAATGCCGAGCAGTACCGCACAGAGGACAGTGGCCAGCGGCGATGCAAATGTGAATGCAACCAATCCCAGAATTGAAAATAGCGCGGTTACTTGCAGCACTCGTATTGGTCCATACCTGACGATGAGACCGGTACAGAAGCTTCCCGTAAACATGGAAACGAAGTAGACAAATCCTGTGAAGAGTCCAACATAGATGGCTCGGACACCAATATCGGGAGCAGAGTCGGGTGCACTTACAGCTATCGCGAGTATGGAAGAACTGCCAACCGCCATAGTCAGCAACATCACAAGGGTTGTGCCTATCCCATTGGGGGGAATACGCATGTCAGGGCAGCGGTTTCAAGCAGAAGAAAGGTTGAGAATCGCTGCACTCAGCATGCGAACCAGATGCACTAGCATCCAAGTTGCTCGGCTAGATCAATGAAATTCTCTGCAACAATATCAAATGAATCTTCCGCTTCTATATCTACAGTTTGGTTGGGGCCATATTCTGTCGGTCGAGGAACAAAAGCAGTTCGAAAGCCACATCGAGCTGCAGCAATGAGGTCAGAGTTGTGCGCTGCCGTCAACATGCACTGCCTCGGTTCAAGATCAAGCATTTCTGCGGATTTCAAGTAGGCTTGCGGCTGTGGTTTGTAATGCTGTACGACTTCAGCACCCAGTACCATATCCCAAGGCAGGCCAGCATGTTTTGCCATATTCAGAATCAAAGAAACGTTACCGTTGGAGAGCGTTGCAAGGATGTATCGTTTCTTTAGTCTATGCAATCCTTCAACGGAATCTTTCCATGGTTGCAATCGGTGCCATGCCTGATTCAGATGCGCCTTCTTCTCCTCATCCAATGAGTCAATGCCAAGTTCATCCAACAGTTCACATAAATTTTCCTTGTGAAGAATGTCCAATTTAGCCCAAGGTCGAGTGTCGTTCCGAATTCGTTCCATGGCGGGTTGATATTTGCCGCGCCAGCTGTCTGCAAATGACTCTCCATCTACAGAATCCAATTCGGGAATCTTCCGTACTTCATCGGCAATGCTGCTACGCCAGTCAACCACTGTACCGAAAACGTCAAACATAATGGCGCGAATCTGGTTCTTCATGTTCGTGTAATTTGTTAAATAGTGACTTATACTGAAACTGGAATTCTTTTCGAATTTACTAAAAGTACAGCCTTCTGTCGGAAGGCTTGTCTTGATAATACCCTATAATAATTTGTCGCGGGCGATTAGCTCAGCGGGAGAGCGCTGCTTTCACACGGCAGAGGCCACTGGTTCAATCCCAGTATCGCCCACCAGACTCTTTCCTTCAACCATCGCGTTTTCGAGATGACATCCTCACATTCAGGTAATTTCCGACTAGAATTGCCAATCCGCCTACCACGGTTGCGACATCAATCGCTTCCGAGTAAAGCAACGCACCTACGATTGCAATCATTGGCAATCGCAAATACTCCAACGGCACGACCGCTATGATTTCCGCAAGCTGAAATGCCCGTGCCATACAGTAGTGCGCTGTCATTACGCCTGCTGTTATGAACACAATCAATGCCAGATTCTCAGGACTCGGCACTTGAATTGATCCAGTACTAATAAGCAATGTGGTTGACAGAGGCAGTTGCAGAACCGCCATGTAAAACAAGATACATAATGGCGTTTCAGTTAACGTCAGCTGTCTTGTACCAAGCATTCCACCGGCAAAACCAAGTGCGCCGATCAACATTACGATCGCACCCAACTCAACATTCAGGCCAAAGGGACGAACAATAATCAATATGCCAGCAAACCCGATAAGTATATAAGCCATTCTTTCTAACGTTAGCTTTTCTTTCAGGAAAATTGGGGCCAGTAGTGCAATCCAGATTGGAACAGTGAATTCAAGTGCAAAGACATGAGCGAGCGGAATGGAAGCAATGGCGAAAAACCATCCAAACTGACCCACAAAGTGGACGCAGTTTCGAATGGCGTGCAGGCGAATACATTGTGTGCGAATTTGGGAAAATCCTCGTTTGGAGATTCCAATAAGGAAAGTAGTCAGCAGTACTGCTACGATAGAACGGATGAACAGTATTGAAGGTGTACCGAGATCATAAGAAACTTCTCGGGTGGCAACCGCAACAGCGGTGTAGCAGAATAGTGTGCCTGACATCCAGGCAAATGCTTTACTCACTTACCTGAATCTTGAATTTATTATTGCGACAGGTGCTGAATACCGCAGGAGCACTTAGGAATTGTTGATGCAAGAACTGAGATTTGCAATTGCCTATTCAAATATCACTGTCGCGGGCGTTCCCGGAAGGAATAAGGCCGATTCCTCTCGAAAATGGAGGTTGACAGGGTATTGCATGCCGTTTTCTGCAGTTATCGGATCCAATGTCGAAAATTCCACTTCAGCTAGATAACGTGCTACAACATTCACATCAGGTAGATAATTCGGTGTATGTACCATAACCTGAAACCGATTTCCTGCTTCAATCAGCATTCGTTGCTCATAATGTACCGTTACACGAACGACATACTCCTGAGCGCTCCCCAGCACCATGAGCGGCTGAATTGACTCGTCTGGACGGATATTCATGCCGGGATGCACATTATTTTCCAACACGACCGCATCAATTGGTGAGATCAGTCTAGTGTTTTGAAGTCGAATTTTTGCAGCATCAAGTTTCGCCTGTGCTTCAACCAATTGGGTACGAACTGTCCTCACCGCATTCTCGGATTCTTCATAGGCCAGAAGAGATAGTGACCCTCGATCGAACAACTCCTGCTGTCGTTCAAATTTCGCAGAGGCGCTATCCAGTTCAATTTGCATGCGGTCTACCCGGCTCCGTCTTGCGCTCACTCTGGCCGCTTGGTGCGCTGGATCAAATTCGATCAGAACCGTTCCTGTTTCAACTGATTCTGCGACATTCACATTGACCGCAGCAACCGTTCCTTTTGACAATGCATTAATCGGAATCCGATACCTAAAATCGACTGTTCCCGCAACCTGATCTGCATTTGCCACAAGTGATGACAGCATCAGTGCAGCACCCAATATTGTGAGTGCGGTAAATTTTGCAGTTAATCTCAAGGTCACCCTAGTCACCCTCTCTAGTACAAAACTATGCTAGCGTGAATTTTATATCACCTGCTGTATCTCAATGAACTTTGTCCCGAGCAAACAATGTCACGAGGAAAGATAAGAGTCAGAGCATAAATCCCGGGATAGTGAACAATCATGTGTTTCATCAGTTGAATCTTATCCGTTCAATGCAACCAATTGATCGAAAAAGGCTGACAACGCATTTCTCTCTTCAGGTAATGAGTTGATTTTGCCGTTACTAAATGGTATATTGAGTAATAATACTCAATATACCATTTACAATGAATATGAAAGAATATTCACGCGAGCAAATTTCAACGCTGTGTGCTCGTTTGAACGAAGATCCAACGCATTTAATTATTGTCACTGGACCTCGTCAAACTGGTAAGACTACACTTGTAACACAAGCTTTGACACGACTTGACAAACCATATCGTTATTTTGCTGTAGACGAGCCTGAAGCAGAAGCTACTCCGCCTTTCTTCACTATTGAAAATGAAAATATTACCACTTCCAGCAATATGTACACCTCGCGTAGTGTCGCGAGAGATAATCGCTGGCTAGTACGTTGCTGGGAACAGGCTCGAATTGAGTCACTAGGTTCGAAACAAGGACTTGTTCTCGTATTTGATGAAATTCAATTCATACCGAATTGGTCGACAACAGTCAAAGGATTGTGGGATGCAGACCGACATAGTGGAGTTCAACTGCATGTAGTTCTGTTGGGGTCAGCGCCTCTGTTGATGCGAAAAGGAACACATGAGAGTTTACTTGGGCGATTTGAAACGATTTACTTATCGCATTGGTCTTTCGATGAAATGTCAGTGGCATTCGATATCGATTTAGATCGTTACCTATATTTCGGGGGCATTCCGGGTTCAGCGTCACTTATCGGCGATCAAAGCCGTTGGCGGGAGTATGTTAGAAGTGCAGTTGTCGAGCCCAATCTGGAACGTGATGTTCTTGCTATTCAACGAGTAGACAAACCCATAATTTTGAAACGGCTTTTCGAACTCGGAGCCGTATATTCTGGGCAGATATTGTCATACAACAAAATGCTTGGCCAACTTCAAGATGCAGGGAATACAACAACTTTGGCACACTACTTGGATTTATTGGGTAGCGCAGGACTAATGATTGGAATTCAAAAATATGCGCAAGGAACTATCCATCGAAGGGCATCAAGCCCTAAACTCAACGTGCTGAACACCGCATTCATGTCCGTGTATTCCGGTTACACATTCGAGGAGGCAAAATCGGATAGAAGCTATTGGGGTCGTTTGGTTGAAAGTGCAGTTGGAGCACACTTAATTAATTCTGGATTTCCTGAGATACGCGTGCATTATTGGCGGCATCGCGGATTCGAGGTAGATTTCGTACTTGAGCGCAGCAAAAAAATTGTCGCCGTAGAGGTTAAGAGCGGTGCAAGTTCACTTGGGAAACTTAGTGGTCTTAGCGAGTTCTCAAGTCAGTTTCAGAGTGCCAATACATTAATTGTTGGTAAAAATGGAGTTGGATTATCAGAGTTTTTTACAACTCCTGCTTCAGAGTGGTTCAAATGAATTCAAAGATTTTTGTCCCGCGCACTTGCATTGAAATTAGTGCTGAAAGAAATTCAGGAGCGGCGAATAATCTTCCCGCCACTCTGGAAGTCTATCGAAATGTAGATGCTTATGTACTGCTAGGAGCACCTGGAGTGGGCAAATCCACATCATTTCTGCATGAGGTTGAATCCAACCCAGAAGAGTATTGCTTTGTTTCCGCAAGAGACTTTATTGATTTTAGTTATAAACCTGAATGGCGAGACAAAGTGCTGTTTATTGATGGGCTTGATGAAATAACAACGGGGAAGAGTGGCGGACGTTCACAGTTTGGAAAGATTTGCAAGAATCTTTACTCTCTGAAGTGTAAACAATTTCGCCTGTCCTGCCGTGATATAGAGTGGTTTAGAACAAACTACAAGGAAAGCCTTGAGAGAGGAATATTGGACAATACAAAGGTGATATTACTTCGCTTGGAACCGTTGTCGGATGATGGAATTCATGAATTTCTTAAGCAAAATACAAATATTCAAAACATAGAAGAATTTATTGGAGAGAGTAAAACAATAGGAATTGATTCGCTGCTTGCCAATCCTCAGAGCCTAGAGATGCTGGCGAAAATTGTCGGGAACAAAAATTCCTGGCCCGAAAGTCGGACAGAAACATTCGAACTGGCGTGTAAGACGCTTCTTCGTGAATGCAACCAAAATTACTACGACGCAGAAACGCAAGACTTAAGCGATGCCGAATTAATGGATATCGCTGGATTCCTTAGTGCTGTGCAGTTGCTAGCAGGTCGAACTGGATTTACTCCTGCCGGTCACGAAATTAGCCATGAAACGATAGACATACGAGAAATATCCGATAAAAAATTCAAACCCAGATCGATTCGGCATACGCTTAATACGAAACTATTCAAGGTTGAGGATTGTGTAGTTCCAGCTCATCGAAACATTGCTGAGTTCTTGGCAGCGAGATATTTAGCCTCCTTGATCGATAAAGATGGGCTTCCGGTTCAAAGAGTTTTAGCGCTTATGACAGGAAACGATGGAGGAATTGTATCTAATTTGAGCAGTCTTGCTGCTTGGCTTGCATCGCATAGCAATTGTAGTCGAGCAGAGATTATCGAGCGCGACCCGGTCGGAACGATTTTATATGGCGATATCCGAAAATTCTCGATCTGTGAGAAGCGGCAGATTTTCGATAGTCTTCACAACGAGTCAAGGAAAGATCCGTGGAGTTGGACAATATTCGAGTCTAACCCCGCGATAGGAGAATTGGTGTCAGTTGGCATGGAACAGTATTTTCGAGAATTTCTTCAAGACCGTAGACGAGACGATGAGCGGCAGTCGTTCGTAAAAATTTTGCTCAATTCACTTAAGTATGGGCAAGAGTTCCCGAAGCAAGCCGACCTAGTGATGGAAATTGTTAGGGATGAAAAATGGAAAAGTGGGATACGCCATACCGCGCTTGATGTATTTATTCGCTATTCCGACAGTTTTGAGTCTGCTGGACAACTAGAAATATTACTGAATGATTTGTACGCGGGAACCGTGTCAGACCCAGATGACGAATTGCTAGGAAATGTATTGTGTGCGCTTTATCCTGACAATTTGAATTCGTCAGAAATCTGGAAATATCTCTCTCAGCCCAAAGAACCCGTACTGTTTGCAAAATACTTTGTATTTTGGCACTGGCACATCGTGGAAACATCATCCAGTGCCCAGCTCATATCAATGCTTGATTCTGCCGAAGACGTCGCATTTTTTGGTGAAGGTTTTGATCGCTTATGTCCACTCTGGATACGCAAAATTCCAATCAAACTGTTGTCAAGAATTCTTGTTGCTTCGACAGAAAGAATTACTCCTGATCAACTTCACAGATGGTTGGGAGTAGTGTCGGATATATCTGATTTTCAACAAGACTACGAGCATGTCGAACGCGTTAGAAATTGGTTAACTCAAAATCCCGAAATGCAGAAAGAGTTAATTCTGATCAGTATGGAACAACGTCCGGATTCTGATGATTTCAGAAAGTTGAAGCGAAGCATCGAAAGACGTTTATTTGGCGCAGAGGCACCAGTTGATTTCGGATCGTGGTGTCTAGAACAAGCAATGGCCAGAAATGATCGAATACAAATCAAATTTTTTCTTAAAAAAGCTCTGAATAGTGAAATTTCACAGTTGGTTAACTTCCAGGTTGCAAGCCATACGATTCAAGAAAACGTGTATCAAGAGATTCAGCGAGAGCGTAATAGTCATCTTGTCGAAGCAGAGCAACATCATGCAAAGGAAACCAAAAGGCGAAGCGAATTTGAAAAGCAGGATCAAACTCGACAGCAGGAATGGCACACAGGATTGATGTCTCATTTAGCGGCAATGCGTGAGAACAGATGCCCTCCGAGTTATCTGCACCATTTGGCCCTGGTTTACTACGGTCGATATATGGATGTTCAAGACGATTCTCCGTCGCTCCGCATCAAATGGATTTGCAACGACGATATAGAATTGCATGATGCTGTTATGCAAGCAATCAGAAGTTCGATTAAACGAATTGATCTTCCTGACGTAGCCGAAATTCTAAAGTTGGAAAGCCGGAATCAAATTCACTATCTGGCACTTCCGTATTTAGCCGGGTTAGATGAAATTACCAAATCAGCGCCGCCTAGCGAAATTTCTCTTGATGAAAAACAAAGTCGTTTGGCACTCGCTATTTACTACACCACAGCAGACTGGGTTGATCCGAATCATTCAGGAGCTAAATCTCCAAAGTGGTTTTCTTCATTGCTTAGCTCCAGTCCAGAATTTGTTTCAGACTTTATCGTTCACTGGGCTCATTTGAAATTTCGTAACAAGGAGATTCCTGACGTACTTAATAAGCTGGCATTGGATCAAGATTATGCGGAAGTTGCTTCACTTATAGGGCTAAAACTGCTCAATTTGTTTCCTGTATATTGCAAGAACTCACAACTTGGGAGTTTGAATTATCTGCTTCAGGCATCCATCCAATATTGCGAGAAAACACGGTTGCTGGAATTGATTAGAAGAAAAATAGCTAGCAAGAGCATCACCGTAGCTCAGAAAATTTACTGGCTGGCTACAGGGCTCATTGTCGAACCAGAGGATTTTTGTGGAAAACTAATTTCCTATGTGAAAAAGGATGAGCGTCGCATTCGGCACTTCACGGAATTTGCAGTCAACGTGGACAAATCAATTTGGTTGTCAATTCAACAAAATTCTTCTGTCTTGGAGAAACTGATAAAACTGATCGGGTCGTCATATCGTCCATTTGAGTATTCTAAAAGTACGGACTGGATATCAATCGCCAAGTTTGCATCTAACTGTATACGTGGCTTTATTGATCAACTTGCTTCTAATTCAAGCCAATCCGCCGGTGAATCTCTTCGGTCTTTGTCGGAAGATTTACCGGATTGGCAAAGATACCTTACTGATGCACAACATCGACAACGCATCATTAGACGTGAAGCAGAATTTTGTAGTTACAGTATTGAAAAGGTGCTTGAAACACTAAGCAACAATAAGCCTGCAAATCCCACTGACCTTGCTGCACTAGCAGTGGACTGCATTAAAAACATCGGTAATGATATTTCTAACGGGAACTCTTCTGGATGGCGGGATTTCTGGAACTTTAGCGGACGGAATCCCGAGAGACCTAGAAGAGAAAATCTGTGTCGTGATACCTTGATGGGGAAATTGTGTACAGAACTACGACATTTAGGGATAAGCGTTCACAAGGAAGTCGAACATGCGGATGACAAACGTTCGGACATGCTTATTTCTTACGATGGTTACAACGTGCCGGTGGAAGTTAAAAAGAGTGACAGTCGAGATTTGTGGAGCGCTGTCCAGGAGCAATTGACTCAAAAATACACGCGCGACCCGAATTCTAATGGATATGGAATTCTACTGGTATTCTGGTTTGGCAGGAATTATTGCCAAAATCCGGATTCGGGTAAACTTCCCAATAGTGCCGATGAACTCCGAAACCGATTGCTTGATGCACTCACATCAGATGAAAAACGTAGGATTTCAGTCTGCGTAATCGATGTTTCAATTCTACAAGCATGATTCACCCCATTAATATCTAAACTGGGCAGCGGAGTCGCTCGGGTTTAATCTCCCTAGATCGTTCAAAATTTATTCTATTGGCATTGGGGTTCACAACAATAATTTCATTATCTCCGTATGTTCGGCTTCAGCTACTTTCCCGCTATACTATACTGAATTTAATTCAGCACACGGTAGCACAATGTCAACTGTAAATCTAGCATCTGACTTCTCCAGGCAGGCTCGCGAACCTGGGCTCGCAAATTTCGGCATTGGCCAGGAACGTTACACTGTCCGAGGCGGTGCACTAGTCGTTATTCCCCTTCTCGCTGGCGACACTGTTGAAATTGTCGATCCGGAAGGATTGCAGTGCGCACATATCGTTGCTTTCGATTCCAAGGGTGCAGTCTGTACCGGACAATTCTCCCATAGTACCGCTACAACTGGACAAAAGCTTGCGCAGATGCTGAAACGCAATACAAACGGCGCCTCCAAAATTCGGTCGAAACTAGAAGCATTCGATATGGATTTGGCAAATGCACAGACCGCTGTTTATCTCGAAGGAGAAACACTGCCGGGTGGCCGAGAAACACTAACCTGCAATACCGAATGCATCGTCATCATCGGTGCTCCTGGCGGACCAATGAAAGTGAATGAGCAGAACCCACCGACCGATCTGATCGTATGGGTTACTCGCAGTCATCCAAACCAGCACATTGCAAACGGCCTGCCAGATCCACTGGCAACCTCGCGTCAAGATTTCACAGTCAAAGCGGCAACTGCAGTGAGTTACGAAGTGAAGGCTGGCGAATACATTCAGATTCTCGATATAGACGGGCGCCAGTGTTCTGATTTCCAGTGCTTTGACTTAAAGTCTCTGGACAACGGCCTGGAACGCTGTCTTGATGCAACTGCAACCCGAACATTTACAGGTGCGGCGTATCCCAGTCCCGGTCTTGCCTCGAAATTTTTTGATGTCGATCTAGAACCTGTCATTGAAGTGGTACAGGACACTTGCGGACGACACGACAGTTTTGGTTTCGCATGCACCAGCAAATACTATGATGACGCAGGGTATCCGGGCCACGTCAACTGTTCTGACAACTTCAATTATGCCCTCCAAGAATACCCTGTTTCTCCTAGAAAAGGGTGGATGGCAATCAATCTGTTCTTCAACACCTTCTTCGATGACAGCTATCAGATTTATCTGGATGAACCCTGGTCCAGGCCGGGAGATTATGTGCTTATGCGTGCACTCAGAGATATGGTGTGCGTATCATCTTCATGCCCCGACGATATAGACGCGGCCAATGCCTGGAATCCAACTGATATCCAAGTGCGCGTATACGGTAGTAACGAGATGTTCAAACAGTCCATAGCAGTTCGAAAAACCACAGATGCGGATCCCACCATGACACAAGAAACTGGATTTCATTCTGAAACATCCAAATTAACTCGACACTTTGTCGAATACGCAGGATACTGGGTAGCGAATTCGTATACCAACCAAGGCGCAATTGAAGAATACTGGGCCTGCCGTCAAGGGGCGGTGATGATTGATCTTTCAGCACTGAGAAAATATGAGGTTGTAGGACCCGATGCAGAAATTCTTCTTCAGACTTGCGTGACGAGAGACATCAAGAAGCTTTCATCCGGACAGGTAACGTACACGGCGATGTGCAATCCATCCGGCGGAATGATTGATGATGGCACGGTCTTTCGCATCGGCCAGAACAATTTTCGATGGGTTGGAGGATGTGATGGTTCTGGATTATGGCTGCGTCAGAAGGCCGAAGAACTGGGATTGAAAGCCTGGGTTAAAAATTCGACCGACCAGTTGGCCAATCTTCAGGTGCAGGGCCCCGAGAGCCGTAACATCCTAAAACAAGTGATCTGGACGCGGCCGGATCAGGCATCTGTTGAAGAACTGGAGTGGTTTCGATTTTCCATTGCCCGGATGTGCGACTCAACCGGCGTGCCAATTGTCATTTCCCGTACTGGCTACACGGGTGAACTTGGCTATGAAATTTTCTGTCACCCTCGTGATGCTTCAAAAGTTTGGCGCATTATGTTGGAACAGGACATATCCACCGTTAAACCCATGGGGCTTGAAGCATTGGATATTCTTCGCATTGAAGCCGGGCTAATTTTTGCGGGCCAAGAATTTTGTGAGCAAACTGACCCATTTGAAGCCGGCATACCATTTACTGTTCCACTCAAATCGAAGACTGACAACTTTATCGGCCGCGATGCACTGGAAAAACGTAAGGCCAGTCCGCAACGCAAGTTGGTCGGCCTTGAGCTTGCCGGCCGGGAAGCTGCCGAATCTGGAGATGGCGTATTTGAGGGGCGCTACAAGGTCGGAGAAATTACAAGTTCAACCATTTCTCCCGTACTCGGAAAAACCATCGCGCTGTGTAGGATGAATATTGAGTACGCGGCTGACGGCACTGAAATAGAGATTGGCAAACTGGATCAACACCAAAAACGGATTCCCGCGAAGGTTGTGCCATTACCTCACTTTGATCCGACAAAATCTCGAGTTCGAGGAATCTACCCGGAATCCGATTAGATTCCGAGATAAGCCTTTTGGACGTGCTCGTTGTTGGAAAGGGCTTCGGCCTTGTCGTCTATGGTAATTCTGCCATTTTCCAACACATATCCGTAGTCAACCAGCTTCAATGCCAAATCTGCATTCTGTTCGACAAGAATGACAGTAACACCCTGCTTGTTAATTTCCTGCAAAATTGCCCCGATTTCCTGAACAATCAAAGGCGCCAATCCTAGAGACGGCTCGTCAAGCAACAGAATCTTGGGACGCGACATCAAAGCACGCCCGATTGAAAGCATCTGCTGTTCACCACCGCTCAATGTTCTTGCCTGCTGATTCTGCCTATCCTTTAGTACAGGAAAGTGTCGATACACTTCGTCAAGATCTTGATTGATTCGTTGCTGGTCTTTGTAGATAAACGCCCCAAGAAGCAGATTTTCCAATACCGAAAGGTCTTTGAAAATCCGTCGCCCTTCCGGGACGTGAGCAATTCCCATGGAAAGTAGCTTGTCCGCTGCAATGTTGTCAATTCTCTGATCGTCCAATGTGACAGATCCGGCACTCGGTCTAACCAGTCCTGAAATGGCCCGCAGAGTCGTACTTTTTCCTGCACCATTGGAACCAATCAGTGTAATGAAAGCACCTGCGGATACACTAAAACTAATGCCTTTCAGCGCTGCAACATTTTGGTAATTGACTTTCAGGTCTGAAACTACCAGGTCCATCGCGATAATTCCTAGCTGCCACCAAGATAGGCCTGAATCACATCAGGATTATTTCGCACCTGCTCCGGCGTTCCGTCATCCAGAACCGTGCCGAAATTCAATACAGTGAGGCGATCACACAATCCCATAATGGCGTTCATGTTGTGTTCGACCAATACAATCGTTATTCCGGTTTTTCGGACTCTCCGTGTGAGTTCCATCATGTGTCGGGTCTCTTCTGGATTCATGCCTGCAAATGGCTCATCCATCAGCAACAAACTGGGCTTTGATGCCAGTGCAATCGAGACTGCAAGAATTCGTTGATATCCAAGCGGGAGTGCCGCTGCCAACTGATTCTGTCGATCGGAGAGTCCCATGAACTCAATCACTTGGGTTGTTGCTTCAGAAGCGGCCTGCTGCTTTTCCTGATCCAGTCCCAAGAGCGCGGAGAAAATATCGGTGCGGGCTTCCTTATGCACACCGATCAGAACATTGTCGAAAACACTCAATTCCTGAAACAGCGTTGTTTCCTGAAAAGTGCGTGCGATTCCCATTGTGGCAATTGCCGATGGTTTCTGCCCTTTTATGCTTGAATTGCGGAACAGCACATCGCCCTCAGTTGGCGACATGAATCCGGCAACAATCTTGAATGTAGTGCTTTTTCCTGCCCCATTCGGACCAATCAATCCATGAATATCACCATCTTTAACCTCGAAACTGACATCATTCACTGCGATCAAGCCACCAAACTGCTTGACCAGGTTCTTGACTTCGAGGATCGGCATCATGTCATCTTCCTGTATCTCATCTGCCGCAGACTTCTTAACTTCTGCGGGATGCTTTCCATCCCTCCTGGCAGATACAGAATAAAAATGATCAAGGTGGCACCATAGATTGCCGGTCGAAGCTGTGCAATTTCACGGAACAGTTCATTCAGAATTGATAGCACAACCGCACCCACTATACCGCCATAAATGGTTCTGTAACCGCCCACGATCACCCAGATCAAGATAAACACCATAAAGCCGATATCAAATTGCTTTGGAGCTACCGTTCCTATGTAGTGCACCTTGAGCGCGCCCGCCAAACCAACGAACAACGAACCGGTTATGAACGCGAGTGACCGATAGTTCCAAGTATTCACCCCGACGGATTCGGCCAGCACGCCTTTCCAGTGAACTGCATGCAGGGTCAATCCAATTCTGGATTTCTCGATTCGATAGAGCAGGAATACGCAGACACTAACGATGACAAGAACAAGATAGAAGTACGGGATTGGTTCAAGAAAATCGATGTTTAAGAGCTCCGGTGATGGAATCGCACTGATTCCTCCCGAACCACCGAACGGCTGGATAAACTGGATCCAGCATAGTCGAATGGCTTCACCCGCCGCAAATGAGCCGATCAGGAAATAGAACTGCGTCATGCGAAACAGCGGATAACTCAGCAAAGCAGCCATTGTTCCTGCGGCAAGACCTGCAAGCGGAAGCGTAATCCAAAAGGATATGTCGAAGTTTTTACTTAGAATCGCACTTGTATATGCGCCAACACCCATCATGACGGCGTGAATCAGTGACCATTCGCCAGTAAGTGTAACCAGCCTGTAGCTCACAACCACCAGAATGTTGATGGTGAGAAAAATTAGAAAATCCTGCTGATGGTATTTGAGGAAGTGCGGAAGAACAATGAGAACCGCAAACAGTGCACTCAGTGCGACAACAGTCTTTAGATTGGTTGAGTAAACCCTATTCACTGATCTTCTGCCCCATGATTCCAGTCGGACGTACGATCAGTATCAAAACCATGATCAGTAGTCCCGATATGGTAGCAATCGTACCGCTGAAGTATGTTGTAACAAAGGTATGGAATAACGCATAGAGTACGGATGCAATAACAGCTCCTGGTAAGCTTCCGATTCCGCCGACGATCGTTACGATAAAAGCGGTAATTATGACGTTGTGTCCCATGTGCGGGTTTATATTAGTCAGCGGTGCAATCAAAGCACCCGCCAGACCCGCCATAGCCGCACCGACTCCGATTGCAATCATTGAAATTCGTACTGAACTGATTCCTTGCAGAGCTGCCGCTTCTCGGTCCTGTGAAACTGCACGCAAAGCCCAGCCCAGTCTAGTTCTAGTAAGAAAGTACCACAAAACGACGAGCGCTGCGATGGAAACAGTAATGCTGAACAGCCGCTGATAGGGAATTCGAATCGAATCCTGAATGATCATCGTACCTTCAAACGGTGGAGGAACCTGTTTGGAAGGACCTTCACCACCGAGAAACGAGGCAATAACCTGCAAAATGAACAACACCCCGATCGAACAAATCAGTCCGCCCAGTGGGTCGTTGACCATGGGACGAAACAGGAACCGCTCCATCAGTAGGCCGATGCCAGCAACTAAGACAATTGCGAGAACAACCGTGAGTAGGTAAGGCACGTGGTTTTGCGCATGGACATACCATACGGTGTAAGCACCAATCATGACCAGCTCGCCATGTGCGAAGTTTACAACTCGCATCACACCGAAAACCAGTACGAGACCGATTGCCGCCAAAGCGTAAAATCCGCTCTGAATGATTCCATTCACAATGGTTTGGATCAACAGGTCCAATAGACTTCTCTCAAACTAGAAAGTTTTCCAATACGAAAAAAAGGGGAGAGAATACAGTTCCCTCCCCCTTCTCGTTCGCCGCAGAAATTACACGGTTCGCAGACCCAATTCTTTCATGTGTTTGATCAGGGTGTCATTGTTCGCGTCCAGCCATGCAGCGAGATCGCCGTATTCCTGAATTCGAGCCCTTCCATCCTGAACTACGACAACTGGCCAACGTCCGACCAGAACGTTGTCAAGCCCCCATAATTGGCTGCCCCACCAGTTTCCGCCACCAAAGACGAAGTCCTGAGCGTTGCCAGTCATTTGTGCAATTACATCTTCTGAATCAACACTACCGGCAGCTTTGGCATTTTCCAGCCAGTTCAGCAGTTTGACGGGATATTCCCAGGCAACCGCAGACCAGTCATTTGGATGATCTTTGCGGAACGCCGCATCGAATCCCGCTGGGTCAGGAAAACTAATGCCTTCCTCTAGCAGGGCTGGATCATCAAAATCCGGGAACTGAAAAATTGTACCATTGACGAAATCAACGCTGGTTTTTGCAATGATCTCGTCATAGTAGTCTAGTGTGCAAGAAATGACTTTGCCTTCAAATCCTTGATGGTATAACTGTTCCATGATCGGTGTGACATAGAAACTTGTCGCCATACAGAAAATGTCAGGATTCTTCGCCAGAACGGAACTGACGATTGGCGCAAAGTCTGTAACATCAAATCCGTGCAGGTTGGTGTCAATTACGTCAATACCGGCCACTTCAAAAGCTGCATTGTAGGTTGCGGTAGACTGCAGACCATATTCAGCATCGTTGTTCGTGACAATGACAGCCGTCTTCGCATCCGGAAAATTTCTAGCCAGATATTCAACACCGGTTACGTTGTACAACGGGTGTGATTCACAAGTCGCAACAAGGTAGTTTGAATCCGGCGTGATGTCGCTTGGCAACAATGTCGTGGAGAGCACATTCTTACGGGTAGTCCAGGGGAGTATTGCACCGACAGTCGCACCACCAAGCATCATTACCATTTTTGCATCATCTTCCAACGTCAATTTCTTCATGCCTTGAATCGCTGCCTCGGTATCGTATGCATGATCATAGGTTGCAATGTTGATGTCATAGGTTTCACCGCCAATCGTAACGCCGCCTGCGGCATTTATATTATTGGCGATAATTTCACAACCATAGAATCCGGGCAGCCCCCAAGGAGCCAAATCACCGGTCATTGGAATGTTCATGCCAACGGTCAACATTTTGTTGGCAGAGAAAGCGCGGCTCGGAATAATTCCTGCTGCTGTCGCCGTAGTAGCCCCTGCAGCAACTTGTTTAAGAAACTTGCGTCTTGAGGTTCGCATTACTTTGTTTTCCATGTATATCCTCCTTCCGAATAATCACGAAATTAACAGGTTTGTGCGTTTGTTCAATCGTTAATAGCAAACTAAAATCTGTTGAACATAATTCCAAATACTGGTGATCGAACTTCTGAACAAACCCAAAAAAAATATTATTTGTAGCTAATCCAATAAAATTACTTCAACTGATAGTATAAACATAAACCGTAATGGGTTAGATTGTCAAGAATTAATGTTGTTCAATTTGAAAAAACACTGAAATTGAATGCAATTTATTCTAGAACCGTACGCTTCTGTTCGGGTACTTTAGTTGAATTCCGTTCCACCCTTTCGCAATAGATAATTCTCTGATATGCTTTTGAGAATGACTCGACCGAGTGTGCCATCCCATCTTTCCTTTGCCGGACGGATTACTACTCCTTCACGTACGTGAGAATCTGTTCCAGAAACAGTCTCTCTTCCGTCGGTATACTCCTGTACAACTTCTTTGCTGTACGCACCTTTGTAAAGTTGTGGAACCGAATTAATTTTCCAACACTCGGATACTTTGCCTAACAAGCTGGAATCGAGGAATTCCCCACGCCCTGGAATCCCGACATATACATCAAACAGATGTACTGTCGGTTTCAGGGTTCCGTATTGTAAATCCTGGATTCCACGTCCGACAATTTCACCCAGAGCATAGATGGCAAGCTCCTCTTCGCCCGAAGTGCTGGACAGGGCGTCATACTCCCTTTTTAGACAATCCATAATGCTCATTCCGGAAGGATTCGCCTGCTTAGCTGCTTTCACATACACATTTCCGGCGTTGTTCACTTCGTTATCCTTGAACATCAACCCCTTTGCACCGAACCCCTTCGATGAAATTACTGCACCGACTTGATGATGCCAGCCAGCGAACAGAAGCGTTCCATGAAGTTTTTCAGTAATGACTACTTCCTCACCTTCCTCAAATACATCGGGAAACTTCTTCAAATTTTCAATATCGTATTTAAGAGTTGACCCCTTAGCATTGCAAACCTCTCCTTCCATATGCATTGGGATGCGAGGCTCAAAATTTTTAATTCCCATCAACCGAGTCACATCCAATCCCACAGAATTATCGGTAAACTCCATAGATGGAAATCTCTTACGAATTCGTTCCAAGCTATAAATCAGACCTTGCGACAACACTCCTCGCAGTTTTATCGCTTTCACTCGATTCTTTTTGGAGCCCGATAATTTTCCGACCAATCCCATGTCCTCTATCAGCCAATCCGGCAGAATAGACTGTTCCGGAATGTAAGCGACCTCATCCCCTGGTGAATGCATTCTCTTGACAGAAATCACGTTGTAGTCGCCTATTTTGCAAATATCTAGACGGTCAGCATTGGGATGATCCACGACCGAGTTCAGTTTTACTATTTTCACTTCAAAGTCAGCCACATCAATTTTGCCCTCCCAGGCACGTTGCTTTACAAGCTTTAAAATTTTTCACGTATGGTGGCGGATAAATTTTCAATCTTGAACAAAAACTCAGAATCAATGAGATGCAATTAATGTTCTGGATGCAAATTCTGGAATCTGAAGGAGATACAGAATCTTGGAGTTGCTTCAACTATTACTATAATGATTGAAGCGATACCAAGAATTTTGCGAAAAATTCTTTGCTGAATTGCAAATATCAACGATAGAAACAAAGGGAGTAGATTTATGTCACGAATTGCAATCGTCGGAGCAGGACCCTGCGGCATAGCACAGTTGCAGGCATTCGCCTCAGCCGAAAAGAAAGGCGCAGAAATTCCAGAAATTGTATGCTACGAAAAACAGAGCGACTGGGGTGGACTGTGGAACTATACTTGGCGCACTGGTACAGATGCCTACGGTGAACCGGTTCATGGCAGCATGTACAGGTATTTATGGTCGAATGGTCCGAAGGAATGTCTGGAGTTTGCTGACTATACTTTTGAGGAACATTTCGGGCGAGCGATACCTTCATATCCACCACGAGCGGTGCTAACGGACTACGTCAAAGGGCGAGTCGAAGCTTCCGGAGTCCGAAAATGGTGCAAATTCAATCATTCAGCGCATTGGGTGTCCTACTTGGAAGACCGCGATATCTTTTGTATAACTGTCAGGAATCTCGAAAACGACTCGCTGGAGACTGAGGAATTCGACTACGTAGTCGTCGCAAGCGGGCACTTCTCGGTTCCGAATGTTCCCCAGTTTGACGGGTTTCACACCTTCAATGGACGAATTCTGCACTCCCATGATTTTCGGGATGCTCTCGAGTTCGAAGGCATGGACCTGCTAGTAATCGGAACAAGTTACTCAGCAGAAGACATCGCCTCTCAGTGTCATAAATATGGCGCGAAATCGATCACAATCAGCCATCGTACTGCCCCCACTGGCTTTCACTGGCCAGACTCTTTTGAGGAAGTTCCTCTGCTGACACATGTTGATGGCGAGACCGCTTACTTCAAGGACGGCAGCAGCAAACGAATTGACGCGATAATTCTGTGCACAGGATATTTGCACCACTTTCCTTTCCTGGCAGAAGACTTGAAGCTCAGAACGGGGAACCGAATGTGGACGCCAGATCTGTATCAAGGCGTCGTATGGCAAGACAATCCCAAAGTAATGTACCTCGGAATGCAGGATCAGTACTACACGTTCAACATGTTCGACGTTCAGGCTTGGTATGCACGGGATGTCATCATGGGGCGCATAAAGCTGCCGTCCAAAGATGAGATGCAAAAGGACAGCGCTGCCTGGCTGGAACGGGAAGCGACTCTTGCGGACTACGAACAGGAAATCTGGTTTCAGGGGGATTATGTGCAGACTCTGTTAGATCAAAGCGACTATCCGAAATTCGATGTGCAGGGAATCAACAATACGTTCATGGAGTGGGAACATCACAAACATGAAAATATCATAACGTATCGAGACAACGGATATCGTTCACTAATGACAAATAACCAACAGCCGGTTCACCACACCGAGTGGCTGAAAGCAATGGATGATTCCATGGAGAGTTATCTCGGGCAGCCCGCCTGACAGCTGCTGGTTAGTTCAGACTGCCCGTCAAGCAAAGAAAAATCATGCCTGCAAACAAGCGGGCATGGTTTTTAGCAGAGACAATTGCGCATAGCTAGGTAAGCCATACACAAATCAATGTTTATAAATTTTCCGTAGGTGGCCTAACTTTGCCGTATTCCTGATCGAGTTCCACCATCGGATGCCCTTCGGAGGACTGGAACTTGACCAACAATTCGCGTGCAATCATGTCACGTTCCTGTTGACTGTCGGGCAGTTCAAGATCCGCAGGCACCTGTACCCAGCCATTAATGTTCCGATCGAAAACTGCAGGTCTTCCCTCCTCGTATCCGAGATGAACATCTTCTAGCCAGTTCAAATCATCCCAACCCATGAACTCAATATACTTCTTCAGAAACGGCGTGATCTTGGAATAGTCTGGCACCAAGTTGACATCATACCTATAGCCAATATGCTGACCGATTTCCTGTTCTCGTTCGGTTGTTGAATCACTACTGAACTTCTGATTGATATCTGTAACTTTATCCATTCCTGTCCACCTCAATAGCGAGTCATGTCGGGTCGCCCCACAGTGTGCTGGGTACCTGCAAGCGGTACCATAGCCATGGCTGAGGCTTCCATCGTCAGAGCAGCAAGATCTTCTGGTTCAAGCGAGTGGACATTGGTTTTACCACAGGCACGAGCCATCATCTGACACTCAATCGTAAGCGTGTGCAGAAAATTGTAGACACGTTCGGCAGCCGCGTCAGGATTGAGTCGTGCTCGCAGGATTGGGTCCTGAGTAGCAACCCCTACCGGACAACGTCCCGTGTGGCAGTGATAGCAGTATCCAGCCTCAACACCGATTTCAGTTTCGTAATCCGCTTCTGGAATGTTCTTGTTGCAGTTTAACGCCATCAGTGAAGCATGCCCGATTGCTACAGCATCCGCACCCAGGGCTAGAGCTTTCGCCAGATCTCCGCCATTACGAACTCCGCCCGCATAAATCAGAGATATTTCCCCAGTTTTACCGACATCATCCAAAGCCTTTCGGGCTTGGCGAATTGCAGCAATACCCGGCACTCCAGTTTCTTCAGTCGCTAGATGCGGCCCAGCCCCTGTCGATCCTTCCATACCGTCTATATAGATCATGTCCGGGTCGGTTTTTGCCGCCATACGCACATCGTCATACACGCGTGCGGAACCTAGTTTAAGCTGAATCGGAATCTGCCAATCCGTTGCTTCACGGATTTCCTCAATTTTCAGCGCGAGGTCATCCGGTCCCAGCCAGTCCGGATGCCGAGCTGGTGATCTTTGGTCGATACCAGCTGGCAAAGATCTCATCTCGGCAACCTGGTCGGTCACCTTCTGCCCCATCAGATGCCCGCCAAGACCGACTTTGCAACCCTGCCCAATGAAAAATTCACACGCATCAGCCAAACGAAGGTGATGGGGATTAAATCCATAACGAGATTGAATGCATTGATAAAACCATTTGCTTGAATAACGCCTCTCGTCAGGAATCATGCCACCTTCCCCTGAACAAGTTGCCGTGCCAGCCATGGTGGCGCCGCGAGCGAGCGCAGTCTTTGCTTCGTACGACAGCGCACCAAAACTCATGCCCGTAATGTACACAGGAATATCCAGCTTCAGTGGCCGCTTCGCGCGCGGACCTAAAACGGTTTCGGTCACGCATCGTTCCCGATATCCTTCGATAACGAACCTTGTAAGCGTGCCTGGCAGAAATGTCAATTCATCAAATGTGGGAATTCCCTTAAATAGCGAAAATCCCCGCATTCGGTATCGACCGAGTTCTGACTTGATGTGAATATCGTCAATAACCTCCGGCGGGAAAATTGAGCTCCTGCCGAGACTACTGGTATTCCGGGACACCTTTGGTGGCTCGGGTGGTGTTGATTTTGGTTTAGGGTCCATATTTAATCCATCACAGAACGAGTTTCTTTTCGGCAGGTTCAAGGCTGTCATAGTTCCACAGCTGCTTGCCGGATTCAATTTTGCGCAAATTTCGCGCACCATTTGGCGCTTCCATTCCGTACAATGCCAATTTCCGTTCAATCCATTCGCATTCCAAATCCGTCATTTCAGCATCGACTGCATCAACTCCGAGCCCTTGTATGCTGCCGCCCACATAAATGATGCCGTCATACATTGAGTCACCCAGGTTCGGGCCGGCATCACCAAGAACAATCATGCGACCTCGTTGCATCATGAATCCGCTGAACGCTCCAGTGCGTCCGCCGACGATGATTGTGCCGCCTTTCATGTCAATTCCGGTCCTAGAGCCAACATCGGACTTGCACACCAGATCGCCGCCTCGTATAGCCGCACCGAACGTCGACCCGGCATTTTTTTCGATCACGATGGTGCCAGACATCATATTTTCAGCGCACGACCATCCGACCCTTCCAGAAATCCGAATATTGGGGCCATCACTCAATCCGCAACCGAAATAACCGAGACTGCCTTCAAAATTCAAATTCAGGCGATTCAGAATCCCGACTCCCAACGAGTGTTTGGCACCGGGATTCAGCACCGTAATGGTGCCGTGCCCCTCATGCATTAACCGCATGATTCGCGTGTTCACTTCTCGCGCTGTCAGACCGTCCGCGTCAATCACGGCACTCTTGTCAATATCAACCTCAATAGAAAGCGGGGAAGCGAGGCGATCCGATTCAACAGCGGAAAAAAATACCTGCTGAGTTCGGCCTGCAAGTTTCTCTGCATGCATCGAACCCGCTGCTCTTAGCTCTGCCATACTCTTACCTCTCCTTCATAGGGATCAATCGTGTCGATTTCGTGGGGAAATACGCTGCGGATTGCAACTTCCTCTGAAGCCAACGCAACGAAGTCGTCGGACTCGTAAAGCACCATGGGTTTGGCGGCCATGTAATCTTTGGCCATGCCGAGCTGATTCTGCGAAGCCACAACGTAGGTAAAAACGCCATCTAAATCAGTGAGAGAACGATTCATCGATTCCTCGAGATCATCGCCGCGATCGATTGCGTCTGCCAGGTAAACGGCGATCAGTTCCGAATCGCAGTTGGACATGAATCGATGTCCTCGTCTTTCCAGGGCTCGTCTCGAATTCCAGTAGTTGGTCAACTGTCCATTATGTACGACAGCTACATCCAGAAATGGATATGCCCAATACGGATGCGCCGAGCGAATGTCTACGTCGGATTCGGTTGCCATTCGAGTATGCCCGATTGCGTGGGTTCCCTGAAAATTCTGTAAACCATACTGGCTCCCGATAACCTGAGCATCTCCAAGATCCTTGATCAATTCGAGACTTTTTCCAATCGAAAGAATTTCCACCCCTTCGATATCCTCAAGATAGTCTGCAAGTCGTCGTAAATCACCTTCAAAATTGAACTGGCATCGATAGGCATATTTCGTTGCTTCCTGTTCCAGCGTAACCTCCGCCCCACTTTCGGATAGGCGATTCCTTACTGCTGCAATTCTCTCTTTGATCTGATCGTAAATCTTAAAGCCGGTTGCTAAATCCGCACCCTCTGCAACCTTGAATCGCATCACGTACTTTGCGCCTTCCCCATTTTCAGAGGAGACACCGTAGACGGCCAATCCGGTTGAATCAGGTCCGCGATGCTTCAACGCCTGAAGCATTGACAGCAATTCAGCACCGATGTCAGATGTTTTACCGCGATGAATGAGTCCTGCTATTCCACACATATTTTGGCTCCTATGGCAAACAATCGAGATAGGTTTCAATATCCCATTCGGTTACGGTTGACATGAATTTTGCCCATTCATCTTCCTTGTAGTGCAGGAAAACTCTGCCCATTTCGTCCGGCAAAGCTTCCATCAGCAAAGAGTCTTTCTTCAATGCTTCCAGGGCTTCACCCAGCGACATCGGCAGTTTTGTTACTTCCTTTCCCGCTTCCATCGCTTCATAGATGTTACGCCCTTCCGGCTCTCCAGGATCGAGCTGATTGGAAATACCGTCATCAAACGCCTTCAATAATCCCGCACACAAGAGATAAGGATTAACCATTGAATCTACTGCGCGGAATTCAAATCGCCCGGGTGCTGAAATTCTCAGTGCGGTTGTGCGATTCTGATAACCCCAGTCCTTATACACTGGAGCCCAGAACCCAGTGTCCCACAAGCGTCGGTAGGAATTCACAGTTGGGCAGCCGAGTGCAGTCAGACCATCTAAATGTTTCATCACTCCAGCAACAGCATGAAGACCGATTTTCCCTGGCAACTGCGGGTCATCGGTGTCCGGCATGAACTTGTTATCACCACCTTGCTGGTAAAGGTAATTGTCATCCAAGCCGTTCAATACATCGTTGCCGAGTCGATTCAACGTGTCCTCGCCCCCTGTCCAAAGTGACATATTGGTATGACAGCCGTTTGCGGAGACACCCATGAAGGGTTTTGTCATGAAGCAGGCGATCAAGTTGTTTTCTCTTGCGACCTGAGCACAGATCTGTCGATAAGTTGACAGTCGATCACAGGTTCGAAGAGCATCGTCATAGGTGAAATTCAGCTCCAGCTGACCTGGTGCATCTTCGTGGTCGCCCTGAATCATGTCCAGCCCCATGAACCTCGAATACTCGATGGCTTTCATAAACACCGGACGCAGACTTTCAAACTGGTCGATGTGATAGCAGAACGGTTTCGAGAACCCGCCATCCGGTTTGCCGTCTTCTCCTCGTTTCAACCACATCATTTCAGGTTCCATACCGTGACGGAGATGCAAACCGTCGTGCTTGGCCTGGAACTCTTCATGCATGATTCGAAGGTTTCCACGACAATCGGAACTCAAGTGTCCGCCCGGATTCTCGCGTTCCTCCCGATTGCGGAAACACGTACAGTAAACGCGTGCGACTCGTTTGTCCCATGGCAATTGACAAAAAGTTTCTGGATCAGGAATTCCAACAAGCTCCATGGCTTCCGGACCGTAACCGATATAGTCGCCATAACGGTCAATAAACAGGTTGGCAGTGGATCCGTATACCAACTGAAATCCCCGACTGGCAATCTGCTCCCAGTGATCTGCAGGCACTCCCTTACCGACAATTCGTCCAGTTACAGAAATAAATTGGTAATAGACGTAATCAATATTCAGTTCGTTTATTTTTTCTCTGACTTGCTTGACTAGATCAGCTCGTCCTGGTCTGTTTACGTGTCGTTCGAGGTCTGTAGAATCCATGTCACCCTCTAATTGTTAATTTTGAATTTTGCTGAATGATAATATAAGAGTTCGATTATATACATCGATAGAATAAAGCAATCGCATTTTGATGCAATTCGCCCAAGCGGATAACTTTGAAGTCTTGTGTTGCGAGTCAATCTGTGCGGCGGGAGCAACAGCACACTGAACAGTATTCCGCCGCCACAAAGCAGGAAAAAGTGAAGGTGTCAGTTGTTACCTAGTTGAGGAATACCTGCACCACGCAATACTTCAAATTCGGCCCATGCCATCGTAAGCTCATATTCAATTCTCTTGGTTTCTAGTAGTGCACGCAACTGCTCGGCTTGGGCATCTCCAAGATCGGCACTTTCTTCCAATTCGTACAAAGTGCGACTTCGGTCCATATACTGGTCTCGAAATTCAGTTCTTACTTTCGCAGTTGCCAGTTCCACCTGATAGAGTTGCAATTTTTTCCACAAATCAAAAACACGAGCTCGCAGATCGTATTTGAGCTGTTCGACTTTCACCCGCGCTTGTTCAATTTCGATCCGTGCAATTTGTCGGTCTCTTTTCTTTGTTGCTCCGGCAACTAGGGGTACTCTGATCTGAATCCCAATCGAAGTGGAATTTCTACTGCCGGTCTCCTGCACCCATTCCGTCGCTTCAAGTGTCGCATCCAGCGACGGTGAATATTTCTTGATGCTGACATCCAAAGCATTCTCCGCTCCTTGCAGTTTCAGCCGTGCATCAGTCAACTCATAACTATTTGCCAGCACATTTTCCAGCATGGTTTCATACACTGGCACTTCTCGATTGACATAATCCGCAATATCTGGTGGAATCAAATCCCGCGGAACATAGTCGTAATACCCTGGTATGAATCCCATAGCCAAAACCAAAGAACGTCGAGTAGCTATTTGATTAATGCCGGCTTGCTGACGCTCATGAAACTTCTCTCGATAAATGGTTTCATGTGCCAGCACATCGACTTCAGCATGCGCTTCGTGCATCTCGGATTCTTCCTGTAAACGATTGAAGCGCAGGAAAGCGAGAGTCATCTTCTCGTTCTTCACTGCGTAGTCCAAATCAGCCACTAGAACGTCAAAAAATCGCCTCATCACCGTAAGTTGTTGTTGCTGTATCCGATGCTCAAGCAAGTCACTGGTCCGCTTGAGTTCAGTCTCTGCGTGTGCTTCAGATGCCTGTTTTCGACCGAAATCATAAATCGGCTGGACAAACCGTAGTGTCGCGTAACTGTCGTCTTGAGAATTACTGGCACCAGGTGGGGCTCGGTCAACGCGCTGAGGCACGATCAGTGCTTCTATGCTGCCACGATTTCCGTTCTGATAGAAATCATAATCTGTGTGAGCGCGCGTAACATCAAGCTCAGCACTTTCAATGGAAGGATGAAATGAAGATGTGATATTCAGCGCTTCCGATAGCGTAAGCGGTTCACCAGGCGCACTATAACTTGTAGCAAATGAACTAGGGGGAACGAACCACAGCAGCGACAGAAATGCCAAGCAAAAAACTGTCCTTTTCAATTCTGAAGTCTCCCCGCGTTTCCATGAATGATAGGCAACAAGAATGCGGCTTCTTATTGCGTATTCGAGTTTAATCGGTTTCGCTTGAATTTTATAAAATTGGTTGTCTCATAATGCCGCTGCACAACAAACTCTCCCAACAGCATGAACTCTTCGACACTTTTTGCTGCCCCGGTAAAGCGCATAATGCGTTTGCCTTCAAGGTCTAAAAACAGAAATACCGGTGTCGCGCGAATCCTGTTGTGCTTGAGGGCGAAATCCTTTTCAGCAATATATTCACCATTGAAATCGACGATCAGGTTATCTCCTTCGACATTCATGGTCAAGATTCGAAAGTGCTTGCGATAGTAATCTTGAACCTCGGACTGATTCAAAATCATTGCCTTCATACGCTCGCACCATGGACAATCGTTTAACTCGAACATTATTAAAATGGAACCCTGCCTTTCTTCTTTGGCAATTTCTACTTCTTCCAATAGGTCACCAAAGGTTTGATGGAAGAAATATTCCTCCGGCGACCGAATCTCCGCCGAAACCTGCACAATTCCATACAGGAAGAATACGACGAGTGCTGTGCAAACTTTGCCTGCCTGCTTCATAAGTCTCGACTCCATAAACTAACTGCTGTTCCAATTACCAACTCCGGGGTTGCCGGCTTTCATGATTATTTCTGGTTGGTTAACCTTGTCTATTCTAACCGTTCCTCGCGATCGAAGATGTTCTGCAACCAGATCCCACACCGGAGGACCGGGTGAGACTTCACCTACCGTTGCCCAACCGGCTACAGTGTAATTGCGGCTCGCCTCGATCAACTCGCCATTTTCCAACCGCATATCTGAAATTCTGCTGCCCAATGACATCGTCGGATTGATCGCATACGTCAGTCCGGACACTCGCACCATATCTCCGCCCTGTTGGTAAAACGGATCTGGGTTGAATGCATTATCTGCAACATCCTCAAGTATCAGCTTCAAGGTTTCACCACTCATTTCCCGAATATACGTTTCGGGATAAGTCATGGCTGTCTGCGCCAGCACGTCCTCCATGGTGATGGTCTGTCCTGGAATAATGGAAGTTCCCCACCGAAAGCCAGGAGACAATGCAATCTGCGCGCCACCTGTACTTCGTAACGCATCACAGATAAGCTCATCAAAGGTGCCATTGAAATTCCCCCGCCTGAACAGAAGCGACTCAGTCACTGCCAGTTCTTCGTCCAACTGCTCGGCGTAAGGCTGACGAGAAGTGTCAATGAAAATTTGCATTTCAGAATCCGCATCCAGTAAATTTCCAAACACCGGTAACAGCCGATACTGAATTCCATTCACCCCTTTCTCACCCAACTTCAAATCCAGAACGCCAACAAACTTCCCATTTGATCCGGCATTCGTCACTAGTGTAGTCGACGCCGAATTCTTCACCGGAATTGCGGCAGGAACCGCGTCGTGAGTATGACCACCTAGTATCACGTCTATGCCCGTAACAATGCTCGCAAGCTTCAGATCAACATCCATGCCGTTATGCGAGAGCAAGATGATTGCATCCGATTTTTCTCTCTTCTGAATCCCCTTGATCAAGTCTTGCATTTCCTCCACGCGAATGCCGAAAGTCCAGTCTGGAATATTTCGACCTGGGTTGGCAATCGGAGTGTAGGGGAATGCCTGGCCGATGATGGCCACGTCAAACCCGCCGAGAGATTTCATCGCGTATGGTTGAAATGCGTGCCCGGTAAAGTCATCGAACGCTGGCTTCTCCTCAAACAGAGCATCTTCGGTCAAAAAGATGTTCTGAGCCAAGAATTCCCCTTCAAACGCCTACAGGGTTTGCTGAAATTTTTCCGGTGAATAGGTGAACTCCTAATGGCCTGTCGAAAAATCCACGCCCAGAATATTGTTGGCTTGCACCATTTCCATGCCACGTGTCCATAGTGCGGTTCCACTGCCTTGCCAACTATCACCGCCATCAAGCAGAAGAGTTCGTTCCGAACCATAGGTTTGTCGCAACTGGTCCACCAGAGACTTGATATATGCATATCCGCCTACCTTGCCGTACTGATGTGCAAGTCCAGCAAAATCAGAATACGTAAAGGCGTACGCCTGTGGCGATGCTGGAGAAACTCCGAAGTGCTTGAAATACGCGTCGCCAACGATATGAGGTGGTCTTCCCCATGGATCGGCAATGCCTATGTTGACGTGTGGCTCCCGATAATAAATCGGGTTGAGCTGGGCATGCGAATCGGTGATATGCAGCAGACGAATCTGTCCGAATGTGGGAATATCATACAGGTCTTGCCGACAACGGACGACGCCGGCAAAAAAACCAGCCACACTCGCTGCTGCGAGTGTTTGTACAAATTCACGGCGGTCCATGTGCACGACTATTCACCCATAGTACTAATTCATCCGGGCAAAGCCGATCACTCAAGGTCAAGCCAATCCGCTAAATCACCGTTGATTTGGAATCAAAAATCGATATTAAATTGAACTATCGAATCACTCGGCCTTTCCACAGACTTTGTTCTCTGTTCGCCTGTACAATTGCCGCATCGCTCTGAAATTTGGCCTGAACAACAAGTTTCATTGCTGCTACAAGATCCCCGCCTTCGGCAGCTTTTTGAGCAGCTCTGAGGATTTTTACAGTATCGCGCCATTCATGGCCGAGCGAACCGGACATCTTTCTCGCTTCGTTTGCTTCCACAAAGGCTGCATTGAATTCTTCCACGGTAGGCTCCGATGCGTTCGCCACATTGACCGACACTGTGGCAGAAACGAATAATAGGCTAATAAACAGTTTTGTTATCGTTGATCTCATGTCTATCTCCCGTCGTCTACTTGCGGACTCCGGGTCCGTTGAATTCCAATCCATTGCTCATGTAGGTCAAAAAGTATTCAAGATTCCGATATTCGGGGCCTTGCGGCTTGAACGCTTTTGCCCGCACCTGCTGATTACACCCACTGAAAAAACGATGCAGGGTTCCAATCGCACCCCACTTCAGGCGATACACTGGAAAGTGACTCATTTGTCCCAATGCCGGGCTCAACAACTCCGAACGGATATATGCGCCTGATGCATTGACGTGGCAGTCTGCACATGCAAAGTTCAATTGACCTCTCTTGGTGTAATAGAACTGCTTGCCGGCTTCATACGCTTGCAGTGCGCGCGGATCATCCGGAATGACTACATTGATGGTCTGGCCACGCGAAGTGTATGCCATGTATGCCGATATTGCGGCAATGTCACCGGATTTGTACTTGAGAGGTTTTTCGCCATTCGCTTCTCTACATTGGTTGATCGCAAGCTCTAGCGTTACCACCTGTCCCTGTTCGGTATCAAAATAAGGATAATTTTGCCGAATCCCGATACCGCCGTTCTCGAAACAGTCCGCATAGGATTTACCGTTGGCAAATGAAGTTCCGAAGGCTTCCTCACCTCGACTCAACGCGAATTCATATGGTGGAAACTCCTCAAGGGCTAACCATTGCTCCCGCGAACCCGCATCTATGGAATAAGCTCCATTGATGAAATCGTCTTTCGGCGTGTCCGGAAATTTGTTTAGGTAATACTGTTGAAATGCCTGCCGGTCTTCTTCAGGTGTAGCAAACGTTAAAATCGACACGCCTGCCATCACGCAACCGATCAGTACAGCCGACAACATTCTTTTCATTAATTTGCTCTCCTAAGTCGACTGTCCGTATTGGATGCGTTATCCAATTGTCGATGCCAGTTCGCCTGATTTACCTTGATTGTCCGACCAGCGGAGCATCAATACATCACCTGACTTCGGGCCACTCAGCTTGAAAGACATATACGGATTTTTCGAGATTGCCGGGCCCCAGTGAGCTCGCAGCAACTCCTTATCTTGCCAGTGGCAGGTGACTGATTCAACAAAATTAGCAGGAATTGGTTTACCGGTCTTTCTGTCTTTACGCAGTCCGGTTTCCATCGGGTGCTTGATCAGCATCTTGACCTGGACCTTATTGTCGCTGGTCATTTTGGCTCTTACTTTCATAGTCATAATAAATTCCTCGTAAATTTCGTCTACCCACCGCATCCGCCGATGGTGACTTTCACTTCTTTCGAGCCTCTGTATACGCTGCCGTTCGCTTTGACTAAGGCAATGACATCGGAGGTTTTACCCATTTTGATCCTCACGGAGACCTCAGGGACAACGCCAGGCTGCAGGTCGAATGCGGCAACCATGGGCGCCGGATTTTCCGGAACGATGATGGCGATGGATTCCACGTTGTCAAATTTCGCTGTGACCTTGATTGGAACCACCGCACCATTTTCCGCGATGTCCGGCGCTTTGACGACAACGGCATCGCTATCCTGAACACTGTCTTCTCCAAACAACGCTTTCAGGGTTTCAGGCACTTCCTCGGCATCAAATGCCATCTGCGGACGTGCGCCGTATGCCAAATTTGTCAGTAAGCCCCAAGACGCAGCAAGACCGGTGAGGGCTGTTGCTAATGCCCCCTTGAGTATCTTGCGTCTGTGTACTTCAATCGTTTTCATTGAGACACCTCATTTATAACGTGTATAGATATTCAGTAATTTTGTCGATTTCATCATCTGTAAGAATGCCGTGCCGCCCGAACGGCGGCATCATCGAATTCGGATTGAATGCTGTAGCATCGTAAATTCTCGCTCTCAGTTTTGCCTTGTCTGCAAAACGCTGCTTCATGAAGATTAGAGGCGGGCCATGTGTGCCGGGCATTTCACCATCATCAATAATGTGACAAGCAAGGCAGTTGCCTTTCTTTCGGTCCACTGCTAGTTTTTTTCCTTCCGCAATAACGTCCGCGCCACTGTCGGCATATCCCGGTTCTACGTAAACAGTCGAGAAGGACAATACCGCAACAAGCGAGAATAATCCGAATAGCGATTTCATCATTACTCTTTAAGACTCCTCAAGCGTCAGTTTTGTTCCTAAGCGCCTGCAAAAATAATGCTTCGAGACACCCGAAAAATTGTTTGGCAATATACAATAAATTGTTTCATTGTTCAATTCAATGAAATAGTGGAAGTGGTGGAGAACGAAGAATCGATTTTGGTACTGATCGTTGCAAAATTTTGAAACTGAACATTTATCAACTGCATAACCTTTCCACAAGAAATCTCACTTTCTAACAATGGAAATTGCACCGGAACAACTACAAGCCATTGCTCTTGAGGCAAGCGGTTTCCTGAAGCAGTTGGCGAATGGTCAACGATTGATGATTCTATGTCATCTTGCAGATGGCGAGAAATCCGTCAGTGAACTACAAAGTCTTGTTGGATTGGAACAATCCTCTATCTCGCAGCACCTTGCGAGGCTGAGGAAACAAGGAACTATCAAAGCACGGCGGCATTCGCAATCCAAATACTATTCCATCGCGAATGAAAATGCATTGCAAGTCATTGAACTTCTACATGAAATTTACTGCACTCCTTCCGAATCAAGGCTTTGACGCATTCCTCGACTGCGATATTTCCAGCACTGTGCATATACGAAACTGTATCGTTAAATGCTTCGATTCGGTAAGATGAAAGAACACTATTGTTCTCCAATTGCCATCGTCGGCATGTCCTGCCGTTTTCCCGGAAAAGCCGATAACCCTGGTACATTCTGGCAAAACATTAAAAACAAAGTCGACTGCATAACTCCCATTCCGCCCGAACGCTGGGACAGTCGAATTCTGACTGATGTCGACAAAAATCTTGGGACAGAGTTTGCAAAAGTCGGAGGGTTTATAAACGATATTGACCAGTTCGACACTTCATTTTTCGGCATTTCTCCCAGAGAGACATCCGAAATTGATCCGCAGCAGAGAATACTGCTTGAACTTGCCTGGCAGTGCATGGAAAGTGCTGCAATCTCACCCGATTGTTTGTCCAGATCGCAGACCGGCGTATACGTCGGCGTCATTAACCACGACTATGAAAGGCTGATTCTTTTTGACTGGCAACAAATTTCCCAATACTCTGCACTTGGACGTTCTACAAGCATCGCAGCAAACAGAATTTCATACTGCTTCAATCTGCAAGGTCCAAGTTTAACGATTGACACTGCGTGCTCCTCTTCGTTGACTGCTGTTGATTCTGCCTGCAAGGCACTCAGGTCCGGGGATGTTGATGTCGCTTTGGCGGGTGGAGCAAACGCCATTGTGCTACCGGAGAGTTACATTGAATTTTCGCAGGCATCCATGTTGTCGAAAGCGGGAATGTGTCAGGCTTTCGATGAAAACGCGGACGGCTTCGTGCGTGCAGAGGGCGGCGGTTTGGTAATGCTGAAACGACTCTCTGATGCTCTGGTTGATGGGGACAGAATTTACGCGAACATCGTTGCTAGTAGCGTAAATCAAGATGGACGCACCATTGGCTTGATGGCACCGAACCCAGAGGCTCAGGTACGAATGATGCACAATTCTTTGCAACAGTGCGGACTTCATCCATCGGATATCGGCTATGTGGAAGCGCACGGCACTGGAACGCAAGCCGGGGATACGGTTGAGGCCACATCACTGGGTGAAGTGTATGGACAACCGGAAAAAATTCACGGCTGCCCGGTCGGCTCGGTCAAAACCAATATCGGTCATACAGAAGCAGCTGCGGGCATTGCCGGATTGATCAAAGCGACACTGGCAGTGCACCATGGCCGAATTCCACCGAATCTCCACTTTGTGAATCCAAATCCCAAAATTGATTTCACGGCTCTTGGCATCCGTGTCCCGAATGAATTTGAAGAATGGCATGAAACAGCTGGCAAGCCGCGTTGTGCGGCGATAAACTCATTTGGATTTGGAGGCACCAATGTACATGTTATCATCCAGCAAGCTCCAACCAAACTAGATCGAAAACAGGCAATGTCGAAAAAAGTTTTCCTTCTTCCACTGACTGCTTCAACCTCGCAGAACCTCAACCAGTTGCGCAACTCCTTGACGACACTCGAATTGAACAACTACCCAGATGTCAGCAGTTTGTGCCATACCTTCGCAAGGAGAGCTCACAAGAAATTTCGCTGTTCGATTCCAATCGCAGCAGAAATTGACGGCAAACCAACACCATCATTGTTAGCGCTGGAAACCGACAGTGCAACCAATATAAAAGCAATCGATTCAGTATCTAAAATCGCTTTTGTTTTCAATGGGATGGGAGTTGATTGGCAATCTGCGGGATTAGAATTTTATGCTACGGAACCCGTGTTTGCAGCAACGATTGACCTCTGTGATTCCATATTTCAGAAGGAGTTCGGCCTACCGAACATTCGTTCCTACTTCTTGCATGAAGGCCCAAATTCACAAGGCGGTCTGGAAAGGATTCATGCGCTGTATTTCGCAGTACAAATCGCAACACATGAACTATGGAAATCCTGGGGCGTGAAGCCAGGTGCCGTAGTCGGGCATAGTGTCGGAGAGGTTGCAGCGGCGTGCGCGGCGGGTCATGTAGACATTGTCGATGCAAGCAGAATCGTATGCGAACGAGCACGAACGCTTCAGAAGTGCTCAGGACGCGGCATGATGCTGGCAGCTGCGCTTTCACCGGCTGAAGCAAATCGCATCGCCCAATCAATGCCAAATGGGCTCTTTGTTGCAGCAATCAACAGTAAGACTTCAGTCACATTTTCTGGAACCGAACAGTCGATCCGGCTGATTTGCAAACAGCTAGAGAATCAAGGCAAATTCTGCCGCCTACTGGAAATCTCCGTTCCCTTTCACAGCCCACTCATAGACGAGTGTCAAACTGAAATCATGTCTAAAATTCATACTGTCAGGTCAAGGCGCAATCAAATTCGTTTGTTTTCTTCAGTTCATGGGACAGAAATCATAAACGATGCGATGAAGCCAAATTACTGGTGGGAGAATTTTCGAGAGCCGGTACGATTTTCCGAATGCGTGCAGGCCTGTATACATACGGGATTTCACTGCTTTGTCGAGATAGGCCCTCACCCAAATCTTTCGTACGACATACAGGAATGCCTTCGAAGCGAGGGAGTGATAGCACCCTCTCTTTATTCACTTCAACGAAATGGCCAAGATAGAGCAAACATGATTTCCACGGCCGGGAAATTGTTCAGCCTCGGCGTCAAACTAGATTGGGAAAAAATCAACTCAAAAGCACGGATATGTGATTTTCCGATCGCTGAATTCAACCGTCAGAGGCATTGGAAGCGCACTGCGATGGTACTGGAAGGACGGCGAGGCCAGCAGTTCAAACACTTCCCTCTTTTACAAGATTCGGGTAGCATAGGCCCAGGTTCATGGGACTTGGCATTGAATGTCAACGAGTTGGTCTGGCTGAAAAATCATCGAATTCGAGGAGAACTGGTTTTCCCCGCGGCAGGATATGTAGAAGCGGCTTTGGAGGCCGCCAGTTCATGGCTGGACCTGCCATCGCTTGAATTGACTTCAATTCAATTTGATCAGATTCTTCAGTTGCAAGACGAAGGAGAAACTGCTCAGGCTCAATTGAAATTGAACATAGCCGACAACACGAACGAAAACTCGTTCGACTTTCAAATTTTGCAGCACTCAAGTTCAGCTCAGCCGAAATCTATTACCTACTGCCAAGGAACGCTTCAGTCTGGCAATAGTCCACAACCCAGGTCGAAACTCAGTGACTTGAAGGAACGCTTTGTGAATTCTGTTGAACCAATTCAGCTGTGGGAGGAATTGAATGAATTGGGTCTTGAAGGAGACTGGTCTACATGGAAGATCAGGAATTTGAAAGTCATTGACCAGAAAGAAGTTCTCGCTCGCATTGAGTCTCCGGAGAAGCCAAGTGAACTGCAGTTGAATTATCAGTTGGATCCTTCACTGTTGGATTTGTGCTTTCGAACCGCCTCAACAATTACTGGGGAAAATCGCGTTTATCTGCCTCAAGAGATTGAACGTCTCGAATACTGGACGGATCATTCGCGGGTAGTTTGGTGTTACATTCAAGTGAAGTCAGTGATGAAAGATTCGTTGGAACTTGATCTCGAAATTTCCAGTGAAAACGGGCATGTCATTGCCAGAATCTCACGCTTTGCGCTTCGTCAATTTGACGTCAAAAAACCTTCGTTACGAGATAGTTCCGTACCGATTCATGCATTTCGACCAGAGTGGGCACAACATCAATCGAATTCTCAAGGTGCCCACTGGTTTGATAGCAAAATTGACAAGTATCACCAAAATCTCCAAACCTACATGCTTCGAATATCCGAATCCTGTCGAAGACAAAACTACTATGAATATGTATCCCATGGGCTTGCCGAGATAACGCTTAACTACATCGGACAGGCTTTCAATCTCGCTGGCTTTCCAGGCAGAGGCAAGCAGATTTCCCTGCTTACGTTGAAACTCAATCTAGGTATCGACGACCAGCAGATTCCTTTGTTCCATTCACTGCTGGCATTGCTAGAAAAGAATCAGACTATTCGTCTGAAATACGACAACAGAAAAGAAGGCCATTCCAATGATGTAGGCAGCGTGGAAATCGACGTAGTGCAAGACCTGCCAGCAAATCCCGACCGGGCAGTTTCCAAATTTCTTGAATCTCCAGATGCGGCAGAATATGTATCTGAATTATTGTTGATTGACCGTTGCGGCAACTGCTTGAACTCCGTACTGACCGGAAAGCAAACCGGTTTGAATACGTTGTTTCCAGAAGGGTCAATAGCGGATTTGCAGAATTTATACCAGACTTCGCCGACGTGTCGAATTTATAACGAAGTGATTCGAGAATCTATTGAAAAGCTGCTGCAAGGTTGGCCGTTTGTCAGAAAGTGCCGAATTCTCGAAGTTGGTGGTGGAACTGGCGCGTTACTGTTTCACCTTGCTCCGGTTCTGCAAGAACACCCTGTTGAGTATACCTTCACTGACATCTCCAATAGCTTCATCAGACGTGCACGGACTCGATTCGAGAAATATGATTTCATTAAATTTGGCGAACTTGATATTGACGCTGACCCCCTAGCGCAGGGATACGTAAGCCATCACTACGATGTTATTCTTGCTAGTGACAACTTACATCTGGCACACGACAGCGAGCAAGCCCTGGAAAGACTTCGTAAATTGCTGGCTTTTGGAGGATTCTTTAATTTCATCGAACTCACTGATGAACCTGACTGGGCCCGGCTCGTTTTTGGAATGCTTCATGGTTGGTGGCATAACGCTGACACCAATCAACTGCACAATAGTCCCTGCAAGTCACGTCGTCGATGGTTGGAGTTGTTGAATCGACTTGAATACAAGTCGATTTTTACGATTAGCGACAGAACAGACGATGAAGACCCTCTGCACTCGATATTCCTTGCACAGAACGCTGTAACAAACCGGGAGGAGACTCCAGCGGCGATTGGAACAAATCGGAAGCGGCTTATATTTTTAGACGACAGTTTATTTTCCAGAAAATTGCTTAAACATTTCGAAGCCAACAGCGTATTTCGGGTAACAAGCGGCAAGCGATATTCGAGAAATAAATCGGGATTTAAAATTCGCCCAAATGCCGTAGAAGACTACTTGCAAATTATGAGGGCGTTGGGTCAGTCCGAACAGTTACCAGATGAAATTATTGTTCTGTGGAACTTTAGTCTGCAAGCCGCCGCAGCGAATGAATTTGATGCGATTTACGCCGCTACGCCTGTGGCTTTGATAATCGCGCACTTAGTGCAAGCGTTTGATCATGAAGCGAAAGCACTGCCTCGAATGACACTCGTTTCCGCAGACGCTCATCAGGAAAACAAAATTCGCAACATCTCGACATGCTTCAACGCATCCATTTGGGGCATTGGACGAACCCTAAGAAATGAATATCCGGATTCGCACTGCAGACTCATTGACATCGACACAGGTAAATCCAATTCTGCAAAAGACCTGCACAATTTTATTGAGTGTAATAAAGATATTCTGGAAGTGTCCCTACGAGAGTCTGGATGGTATGTTCCAATTGCCCGTAATTTGCATGTTGACCGCTTGATTCAACCAGAGAAAATAGCGCTCGAACTAAACTGCACTCAAACAGGTGATTTGAATCAACTTGAATTCAAGCGGATTGCCCGCCCAGTACCTAATAACACAGAAGTCGTCGTAAAAATTGCATCCTCCGCACTGAATTTTCGAGACATCATGGTTGCGCTGGATGCTTTACCGGCCAGTGCAGTTTCAAGCGGTTTCATGCAGAATTCACTCGGAATCGAGTGCGCAGGAGAAATTGTGGAGATTGGAAAAGATGTAGCCAATTTTTCAGTCGGAGACCGGGTAATCGCACTCGCACGCAATTCAATATCCACTTTCGTAACAGCCAATGTAAAGTTCGTTTACCGAATACCGAACACTCTGACATTTGAGCAGGCAACAGGATTGCCAACCGCGTATGTAACAGCACTTTTCTGCTTAGAGCAAGCAGCGAAAATAAAACCTGGAGATTCAATCCTGATACATTCCGCATCGGGTGGTGTTGGACTCGCTCTGGTGAATTTAGCTCAAAAAGCCAAAGCAAATATCTTTGTAACTGTCGGCACTTCCGATAAAGCGAATTTTTTGAATTTAACAGGCATTCAACAGATTTCAGATTCTCGTTCTGCGTCATTTGTAGACGACATACTTGAGTGGACCCAAGGCAAAGGCGTCGATGTAATCGTCAATACACTCGGGCGAGAATTGGCGATGGCGAATCGCGAGATTCTTAAGCCTGATGGCACGTTCATCGAGCTCGGCAAGTATGAAAATCGGAAGAACCTTCACGAATCAATTCTGGACCTCCATCCAACAGCCAAAATCGAAATTGTGGACATAGACAGAATGTGGAATGACGATCCGGATTCTCTAGCGAACTATGTCAACACTACGATGAAAACCTTCGAACAGAGCCGTTTGCCGGTGTTGCCATATAGAGTATTTTCCGCACAAAACACGGTAGATGCATTCAGACATTTAGCCTCCACTCAACATATCGGTAAAGTCGTGGTGTCAATGAGTCAACTGCATCGGGACAATTTTCGAAAGCATCCTAAAACACGTATTTCGCCCAATGCAACTTATGTCATCACAGGTGGCAGTCGCGGATTCGGATTTGCCACCGCACTGTGGCTCAGCGAAATCGGTGCTAAAAATCTTGTGCTCATCTCTCGAACCCCCGAATCCACTGATGTACTACAAAAATATAGACACAAATTTGACGAATCTGGAACCACTATTGAAGTTGTAAAAGCTGATATTACTCGACTTGATCAGTTGGAGGAAAATCTGGCAAGACTTGATGGCAATATACCGACGATTCGTGGAGTTTTCCACTGCGCAATGGAAATCGACGATCGTGTATTAGCAAATTTGGATTCAGATAATTATTTCAAATCTACGCACACAAAAATTCTAGGTGCATGGAATCTTCATCAAGTCACCAGATGTATGGAGTTGGATTTCTTCGTTCTTTACTCTTCAGTCACTTCTATCGTTGGCCCGCCTGGACAGGCTAGCTACTCAGCCGCCAACGCTTTCTTGGATTCCTTCGCAGATTATCTGAGAGATAGAGGAATTCCTGCAACCTCAGTGAACTGGGGAGCAGTATCAGACTACGGATATGTCGCTGACAATTCTCAAACATCAGTAGAAACAGTAGACAAATTTGGAGTATTCCCTCTGCCGGCTCAAAGAATGCTTTCTTTGCTCAATGGAGCACTAGGACCGGAATCCGACAATAGAATTGTGATTGCAGGAGGAACATGGGCGCAGGAAGTTGCGCAGACACGAAAGTTCGGCTGTTCTACGATCAGTTCAGTGAAGCTATCTCAAAATGGGCAGAAAGGGTCGAAAAATACAGATTCAAATAGCACAGATGTTCAACAGAAAGTACTTTCTTGCGTGTCACGGGTACTCGGAATCCCCCGAGATGCAGTTGACCTACACGAACCGATAGTGAATTTAGGAATCGACAGTCTGCTGGCTGTAGAACTGTCTCATTTGCTAAGAATGGAAAGTAGCATCCAGATCAGTGCCACATCTTTACTGCAACCCGTATCCATTCATGAAATTGCCAGTCTTAGTTGACTGTTCAATTCCAGATGTCTACATCGATTCCCTGCTCAATTAGATGATCTGCACGGGCGGAAATGTAGCGCTGAAAGCTCGGCTCAGCCCGATAAGCCGATCTTCACCACAAGGATAAGGTGAAAGCGCAGTAAATACGCGGACTTTTGGAAAATCAGCCTGCCATTCTTATGGAAACACCTGCAGTGGGATCGGCATTGAGTGCGGTGAGGATCTTGCTCTGCAGCGGGGTTGGTTTGGTGGTGGTTGTGAGGATGTCATCGGAAAGTCCGGGCAAGGTTACTTCATTCAGAGACAGGGTGGCGAGGTCGGCAAGCAGCGTAGTCAGACTGTGAACCGGATCCCCGCTGGAAGTCATTTTGGAGCTGGCTTTTTGTGCTGCCTCCGGTGAGACCTTGGCCTGCTGAACCGGCGAGGCGCGGCTTGGCGGCTGTGGGTCGTCAAACAGAAACGGTTTGAGTCGCTGGCGCAAATGCCATTCCAGGTAGCAGGCGAGCATGCAAAGGAACACATGCCCGCGTACATGCGGTTCACTGTAGACATAAATGGGCTGCACCTCCAACCGGGTGGTCTTGATGGTGCGAAAGGCGCGCTCGACTGTGGACAGAGATTTGTAAGCAGCCACTGCGTCATGGGCGTTGATGGCATCGGCTGGCAACGAGGTTCGGATCACATAGACACCGTCGAGTTTAGCTTCGTCGTCGATTCGCTGCTGGTTTCGCGACCACAGCAGGTCGCTGTCGGTGACGGTGATGTCGAAGTGCTTTTCGACTTTACGACGATTGGCTTCGCGTCCGAGCCGTTTGATGGTGCGGTCACGGTTGGCAGAATTTGGCTTGTGGCGGCGCGCTGAGGCGGCGATCTGGGCAAGGATTTTTTCAGTGGCGCGCAGTAGCTGTTCGCGTTTTTGCGCCCGTTCTTGGCGAAGGCGCGGATTGAGGCACACCAGCAGCCGCTCGCCGGGAAACTCGGCACTGACGATTTCCGCCACCTGGTCCGGCTGCAGTTCGCTGGCGCAAAGTCTGGTATCGGTTTCATGATCGGTTTGATCTTTGAACAGCTTGCGGACGTCGGCGTTGCGAAGCGCCGAGATCCAATCCAGTGCGGCCGGCAGCAGATCCTCGCGGATGCGAGCCGAGGTGATCATGCCGCGGTCGCCGACCAGAGCTATTTTTTGAATGTTGAATCGCTTGCGAATCTTGCTGATCTGCGTGGCTAGGGTGCTGGGGTCGGCGTGGTTGCCGGGGAACACTTCAACCGCCACCGGACAGCCGTCGGCGGCGCACAGCAAGCCATAGACGATCTGCATCTTGCCGCGTTTGCGGTCTCGGTTGTAACCGAATGACGCCAGCGAACAGCACTTGCCTTCGACATAGCTGGAGGTGACATCGTAGAGAATCAGGGTGCCGCCGCGTAAGTGGCGATTGGCGAGGCTTTTCTCGATCCATGTTTGCCGTTCTCCGAGCCAGTCCAGCATATCGAGCATTTCATTGCCGTGTACGGTATCGAGCTTGAGCAAAGTGCCCAGCGAGCTGTCGGCGGTTGCGGGCGAAAGCGCTCGGGCTGTGGCGAGTTTCGAGGCCGGCGAGATGATGCGGGCAATGATAGCCGCCAGTGCCAGGTCGCGCTGACGCGAGGCGGTTCGATGCAAAATACGCAGCAGTCCGATCTGCGAAGCCAAAGAGACGAGAGCCGCGACATGTCCGTGCGGCAGCGAGCGCTGGACGGTGAATGCCTGGTCGAGGGAGTGGACGATGACGCCGCCTTTCAAAAGGATGCGGATGGCATCGACGATGAATGGAGGGGTTTTGGAGAGATTGGCGAGGGTTTTGCGTTCGATGCGCTTTCCGTTGCGTTTGGCGTAGCGCAGCAGAATCGCAGGTGGACTGTTGCGGTTGGGAATGGACTCGATGTAAATAGCCATAGTTGTATTTTGTGAACATGGAAACAGATAAAGAGAAATTGTACTATATTCGATAATGAATAACAAGTAACATTCTGAAATAATACATGGAAACAATAATACACAGGAAAAAGCGGAAATGTCAAAAGACAATTCCGCTATAACAAAGCACTGGAATGAAGTATTGAGGTTAAATCAAGATGAAGTTCGGGATAAGACTCGCTATCAATATAGTCGAATAGCGACTGCGTGTGAATTATCTTGAACCAGGCTTCGGAACGTATGACTTCTTCGCTGTTACGATTAAACAGAATAATCGTAGGTGCATAACTTACTCCCAAACTGGAAGCCCAAACCCGTGCGGTTGTCTCTTCTCCTGAGGTTGAAATCAGTGGTGTATCTGACCACATATCCAACTGAACCACTTCGTACTCGGCGAGAAATTTTCTAGATTCCTCATCAATCAGAACTTTTTTATGCAGAATTTCGCAGTTCGGACACTGTTTCTGTTCAAAAAATACTGCGAGAGGACGATTGGCATGACTTACAGACCGATCAAGAATAAAAGGTGGAGATTGGAATAAAGGTTCGAAGATCAATTCCTTGGCGCCACTGTCGTCTCTTGGCTGGTTGCGAACAAATTTGCGATAGGATACTGTAGACTCGTGTCGCTCGCCAACATAACGAATAGCAGTCAAGAATTCTTTCGGCGGCAGGTAACCATTTAGTGTCAATATTGGTTTACCACGCTCATTGAAAAAAATCAGAGTCGGGGTAAACTAGACTTTCAGCGCAGACGCCAATTCCTTTTCCGTATAAGCTTCACCTCCAACAGTCACAACCTGGCGATCACCCCACATGTTGAGAGCAACTACGCTGAAATTGGACTGCATGAAATCAACAATATTTTTCTGGCTCAAATTTCGCTCTACCAGAAGATTGCAGTAGGAACAGCCGTCCTGGTGAAACAGCAGCATCACGCGTTTGCCCTGCTCTGCAGCTTCGGCAATGTCGTCTGCGAACTCGAGATAACTCTCCTTAAACCGAGGAGGATATTCTGTAGGCTTGGCGCCTGAAAAAGTACCGAGGCTAGTTTCACTCGCACTGGAAACGGTTTCGCTCTGCTGAGCCATAGCATTGTGCAAGGGTATGTTCAATGCAAAAATCAATCCCGGCAAAAATGTTCTGGTGATTCGAGTCATAACATATCAGACAGTTTCTTCGCTGTATTTGTTCAGGAGTCTTCAAATATTACGCCCAATAGTCAGTATATAAATCCACTTGACTGGTGTCAGGCTGCACATAATTCTCATTCTAGTTTAAATTTCCTGTGATGATTGGCCAGCTCATGCCAGTAATCGGAATTCCAGTAGCCTCGGGCTCTAGCGGATGTGCTTGGCAAAACGTGAATTTTCGTGATATCCACTGACAACGATTTCTGAAGTCCATATTGAATCTCTGCATTTTTCGGAATGCCGAAGACTGAATGAAAGAACAACCTGCTATTGTTCTTGCCTGTAAATGCCAAAATTCGAGGCCGATATGTCTTGATTTTCTCAAGCACTGACTCTGGACTATCTCCCTCACCGGTAAGTTCGTGATCACTGCCGAACTCCGTCTTGTTTAGGTCAGTCAACCCTATGCCATAACTGGGAAGACTGCCGAAATCTTCTGGTTCAAGTTCCCGGTCTGTTAACCCTGTTTCGGCAAGAATTTCCCAGAATTTATTTGAGCGATGTGCGTAATACGCACGCCGTCGTTTTGACTCTTTACTAGGCGCTCTGCCACAAAATATGGTAATTAAACCTGTCTGAAGAACATCTCGAACGATGTAATCGCTTTCCGACATCGAAATTTCTTTGCTCTTTAGAATGGACATCAATTCAGAACTTTATCCATTAATCAGCTCAATTGAGAAAATCTATTCCCTACTCTGAGATCCGTTGGGCAGCATATTTTTAATCCTGAAACTGCATCTGTGTAAATTTGTTGATCATCCAGTTCATTTGCAACTGAAACTTCTTCGATGACATCGTCCTTGATCATCAGCACACAGAATTTCAAGTGATTGGTATGCTTTACGCCGATTAATTCAATCCATGTGGACCCGGAAATTTTGAGCCGAGTGAGTGGCTTCGATTGCTGGAAGTCCGAGTTCCTGTACTGTTCAAGATAGTTACTTGAGACCATTTTTTCTGCCAATTTTGTGGCTTTTTCACACTCCTGTGATGCCAATTTATCGAAGTAAACCGGCCGCCCAAAAGACTGCTCATATTCACCAACCAGCAGTTCCGACAGTTGACTCCAGTTCGCTGTGCAACGCTCTTGACTCAGTGTGGTGATCCTTCTGTGCATTGCAGCCAATGCCAATTGCCGGAATGTGTCGCACGGAGCGTTTATGATTTCTGCCATTGCTTGATAGTTGAAATCGTTTAGAATGTTGCCTACAACAACGCTGGCTTCGCCAATCAAACCTCCGCCAATACCTGCGATTCGTTTACCCGAAATCTCTATCTCATTTACATAGAGAAGTTCAGCATTCAAACCCAATTTTTGCAACGCCTTGATTGGCGCCTCCAAACGCGCCTTGTAGACCTGTGCAGGAATAGCCGGACTCCGGCTCCGGTGAAATATACACTGGTAAAAAAGTTGTTGACTGTCAAGATAGGTTACTCCGCCACCGAGCTGTCTGCGCATAACGGGAAAACCTAATCGCATACGTGCGGCATTGTCTAGCACGTGAAGGCTATTTTGGTGATAACCAATACAAAAATACGACTCCCTGGGACGACATAGAATGATCGTGTCCGGAGAATTTTCTGTCATGCATTGTGCAACTGAGTGATAGAGAGTCTGAGATTCCAAATAGGAAACTTCGCCTAGACTGACGATGCGTACGGAGCCGATGTCGCCCATCATAGTGCTTGAATTGTAAATTCAGGTACAAGCATCGATTGCACAATGATGACTGCTTTTTGCCTAGAAATCAATTACAAATTCTAGACTCTAATCGAAATGGTGTTCAGCAGCTCCGACGATCTTTTTCCACTATTAATAGCCTATGCCTCTTCGAGTGCCTCGACTGACTCTGGAATCGTCTGTCCCCCGTCTACAACAATTGTCTGGCCAGTTATGTAACCCGCTTCGTCAGATGCAAAAAACAATGCAGCGTTTCCTATATCCGCCACTGATCCCAGACGCTTCAATGGAATTGATGCCGCCATAGTCTCAAGGTAATCCTCGCCAAGACCCATTAGTCCCTCCGTTACGATGTTGCCCGGCATAACTGCATTTATCGTGATTCCGTACTTGGCGAATTCCATGCAAGCGGTTTTCATAAATCCCAGTTGGCCCGATTTACTTGCACCATAGTGCGTCCAGCCTGGATATCCGGTTATGGGACCGGTAATCGAAGATGTCAAGATGATTCGACCACAACTGCTCTTCTTGAGATGCGACAAACAACTCTTTATTGCAAGAAATGTTCCTTTCAGGTTTGTTCCAAGCACAAGGTCCCACTCGTCGCTAGACATGTTTTCCAAATGACTCTGAGGAAATATGCCGGCATTGCAACACAGTACATCGATCCCGCCATGGCGTTCAGCCGCAGCAGCTGCCATAGCATCCAATTCCTCAGATTTCGTTACATCTGCCGAGAATGCAGATGCCGTACCACCTGACTCCCTGATTTCCGCTGCCGTAGCTTCGGCATCAGAAAGCCCGCGTGCAACAATCAACACTCGCGCACCCTGATTGGCAAATACCGTAGCAATGCCCTTTCCAATTCCTTTACTGGACCCCGTCACTATGACCGATCTGCCTTCTACTGATGTAAGCATGACTCATTTACCTCGTTTTTGTTCGATTGATGTTTCAATAGGTTCGGATAATGTACTGATTTCTGAATCAACAATGCAACAATTTCGCATTTTCGGCGCGTTATCAACAATTCGATATCAACTGTCAAGTTTTTTTTGACTTACTCAAATAAATTGAGCGTGCAAGAAACCAAATCCCTGTCCGTATTGGGGCAAAGGAGTATTACATGAAAGAAACTAAGCAGGAATTTTTAGAACGCACTAAAGAATACTGGAATCCAGGCAAAACTACCGACTGGCAAAATTTCGGAGTAGACTTGGTGATCGATCGACGGGAAGGCTACTATCTGTATGATATGGATGGAAAGCGTCTGATTGATGTTCACCTGAACGGAGGCACATACAATCTCGGACATCGCAACCCCGAAGTCGTGGCGGCAGTAAAGGATGGAATGAAATATTTCGACATCGGCAATCACCACTTTCCATCGTTAATGCGAACACATGTCGCGCAGATGCTGGCTGAGTGTACTCCCGAAGGATTGCAGTATACAATCTTCGCATCAGGCGGCGGCGAAGCAATCGACATTGCACTGAAGTGTGCACGCCACGCCACCCAAAGACGTAAATTAATTTGTATTGATCATTGCTACCACGGTCATACCGGACTCGCAGTTCAAGTCGGTGATGATCGATATTCCAAACTGTTTCTAAGTGATTCATCGAAGCAGGAGGTTGTCAAAGTTCCGTTCAACGATCTTGAAGCAATTGAGCGCGAAATTCGAGTGGGTGACGCAGCTTGCGTAATCATAGAGACGATTCCTGCAACTTATGGGTTTCCCATGCCAAAACACGGGTACCTGAGTGCAATAAAGGCGGCCTGTGAAAGAGTCGACACACTGTTCATCGCTGATGAAGTACAGACCGGCTTAATGCGATGCGGCGAAATTTGGGGGATTGACACATATGGAGTCATACCCGATATATTGGTAACTGGAAAAGGACTGTCGGGTGGAATTTATCCGATTGGTGCAGTCGTAGTCAGTGAGCGGGCCGGAGCGTGGCTGAAGGAAGACGGTTGGGGACACATGTCTACATTTGGTGGCGCTGAGCTTGGCTGTATTGCAGCAGCCAAGGTTCTTGAGATTTCCAATCGGCCTGAAGTGCGTTCCATGGTGCACTACATTGCGCAATACATACGCAGCGGACTAGAACAGCTTAGGGAAAACTATTCTGACTTTTTTGTCGGTATTCGCCAGAGAGGTGTGGTAATTGGGTTGGAATTCAGTCATCCAGAAGGTGCGATTCATGTTATGAAAGCTTTGTTCCGCAACGGCGTCTGGGCTATATTCTCGTCCTTGGACCCAAAGGTGTTGCAGTTCAAGCCGGGAATTCTAGTTGACAAGGAGCTCTGCGACGAAATTTTGAACCGACTCGATTCCGCTTTGGGACAAGCGCGGGCATCTGCTTTTCAGGGAATTACTGCAAGAAAATCCGCAGACTCGAACCAACAAGTGAGGGAGATGGCTAACGCTGCATAACAACAGAACAGGAGCAAGAAATGCAAAAATTTGATGATTTAACCAATGAACAACAACTTAGTTTGCTACGAAAAGTCGCGCAGAACGCTATTCCGTTTTATGACTTGCCGTCTGATGTTGGGGTTGAACTCATCAATATTTCAGAAAATGCAACTTATCGTGTAGAAGATCCTGTCAGTGGTAAGAAGTGGGCTCTACGAGTACACCGAGAAGGGTATCACTCTAAAACAGCGATCGCTTCAGAGCATGCATGGACAGATGCGTTGCGTGAAGATGCTGGGGTAATCACACCGACAATCGTGCCTGGAAGAGATAATCAGAACATTCAGCTGATACATGCGAAGGGAATGCCGGGTGGTGCTCGACACGTTGTCATGTTCGATTGGGAATCGGGCGTAGAGCCTCCCGAAGAAAATTTACTGGGACCATTTGAGCTGCTTGGGAAAGTTTCCGCACAAATGCATCAGCACTCAATGACTTGGCAACACCCTTCCTGGTTTGAACGCTATACATGGGATTTTGAAACAAGTCTTGGCAGCAAGCCTCACTGGGGGAAATGGCAGGACGGCATGGGAATGAATCTCGAAAGAGAACAACTGTTCGGCAAAACTACAGAACTAATCGAGTCCAGGTTACGGGCTTTCGGGCAGCACCCCCGTAGATGGGGGCTCGTTCACTGTGACATTCGACTCGCCAATTTGTTGATTGAAGGAGATATAACTAAAGTAATAGATTTCGATGACTGTGGATTCAGCTGGTTCATGTATGACTGTGCAACTGCACTCAGCTTTTTCGAGGCAAGAGAGGATGTACCTGATCTTATTGAGGCATGGGTGCGAGGTTATCGCTCAGTCATCGACTTGTCGGAGGAGGACGAGCATGAAATCCCCACATTCGTCATGCTTCGTCGTCTGCTTCTGGTTGCATGGATTGGATCACACTCCGAAACGGAACTAGCCCAATCTATGGGTCTGCCGTACACCGCCGAAACCATTGGCTTGTGTGAGGCTTATCTGTCGAAATTCAGCGATTGATCAGAATCGAAAAATCTTTGTAATTGTCAAAAGCAGAATGTGAAACTAAAGCGTCTAGACTTTGTCTACAGTAATCATAACTGATCTATAGAAATTTATTGGAGTTTCACATTGTCTACTCTTTTCCGAGTTTCGACTCTTGCAACTGTTTTTTTAAGCTTTCTGATTATCGCCTCCAATGCGATAGCTGATGAGAATGACTATGTTTTTACCGGTAAAGTGGGCATTGCTATCAGAGCCTATGACCCCGTCTCCTATCACCTGGACCAACGCCCTGTAAAGGGCAGCAGCGAATTTTCGACTGAGTGGGAAGGCGCTGTCTGGCATTTTGCTTCTACTGAAAATCGTGACCTTTTTAAATCGGACCCCGAACGATGGGCACCTCGCTACGGAGGATACTGCGCATATGCAGTGGCCAATGATGCGTTAGCATCGACTGATCCAAGAGCTTGGACGGTCTTTGAAGATCGACTCTACCTGAACTATAGTCTGAGAGTAAGAAAAAAGTGGACTAAAGATATACCAGGCTACATTGAGATTGCAGACAGGAACTGGCCTGACGTCCTTTCAAAATAGACCAGACCCGTCGAGGCAAAATCAGCATGAGAGATGTGCATCAATCGCTGTGTAGTAGAATTTCGATGTTTGGACTGCCCAATTGCAGAGTCTGGACACGCACAGTTCTGAAGCCAACTGCCTGAGCGGACAGGCAGTCCCGTTTCAGGTGCCGTGGTCTATGCTTGAATCATTGTGACACCTGCGGGCAGGTAAAATCATAACAGTCCTGAAGTTTAAATGGAACTTCATCGCGGGAATGCGTGACAGGTTGTTGTAATTGCGGAGATGTTTCGAAAATTAACCTGCCATTCTTATGGAAACACATTTGTTGAGGTCAATGTTCAGCAGTTCCAAATAATTTTCTGTAGCGGCGTGGGTTGCGTAGTGGTTCTGAACCGACCCTCCCGAAACCCGGGCAACGTCACTTCGTGAAGGCATAAGGTGCCGAGAGCGGCAAGCAAGGTGGTCATATCTATGGTAGCTATAGGCATCCGTTTCTGGGCGGACTATAAGGTGTCGATTCAATAAGAAAGGACTGGAGAATTGGCAATCGGAAAATCCCTGAAAATCAGGGAAATTCAACAGGGAAATAGCATATATGAGCTATTCTCCAATCTCAAAAATTGGTTTACTCACTCGATTGGAGAATGTTCAGGAATTCACTCAACCCGACAACCTCAATATTTTGGGTAATCCAATAACGACCCTTGTCAAATACAACAACAAACGCTCTATCTGGCTTCAAATCTTTACAAGCGATGTGAAATCCTTTACGCACTCTTGGTGACCTGCTGCGTTTGATTTCCAGCGCCCAAACCCTATTATCCCCAGGCATCTCAAGTATCAGGTCTATTTCCGCACCAGCAGCGGTTCTGTAGAAACTCGCTTGAGTGTTTTCAGGCAATGATCCGAGAATGTTTTCGATAACGTGTCCTTCCCAGCTTGCCCCCGAAATTGGATGTCCTGCCAGCTGGTTATAGTCTTCTATATTGAGTAGCGCATGGAGCAGGCCACTGTCCCGAATGTAGGTCTTTGGTGACTTTACCAAACGTTTTTTGACATTGGTGTGAAATGGACGCAATCTTCGAATCAAAAGAAGATCAACAAACAGATCAATGTAGCGATATACGCTTGCAGTACTGACGGACAAAGCGGAAGCGAGTCTGGAAACATTCAGCAACTGTCCCTGACTGTGAGCCAGCATGGTCCAAAGTCGTTCAAGGGTTTCCGCCGGAAATCGAAAACCGAACTGTTGAACATCACGTTCAAGATATGTTTGAATCAAATTCCAACGATACGCAAAACTGTCTAAATCGGATGATGCCAGGAAACTATCTGGAAATCCGCCTCTGGTCCACAACTGAACTGCATCCCTAGAACTGCCAGCAACTTCATTCACGTTGAACGGGTTCAGGTTTATATACTCAATGCGCCCGGCGAGACTTTCTGCGGACTGCCTAAGTAAATCGATGGAAGCTGATCCAAGAATCAAGAATCTTCCGGTTCGTCTTCCATCGCGTCGGCCTTGATCAATAATTCCTCGCAGTTCCTGAAAAATTTCCGGCATCCGGTGAATCTCGTCCAGAATGACCAGATGATCTTCATATTGGCCAAGATAGATTTCGGGGTCGGAAAGTTTACTGCGGTCTCTTCGAGTCTCAAGATCAAGGTAAACAGTGTCCAATTCATCTGATAGGCTGAACGCCAATGTAGTTTTGCCCACTTGTCTCGGGCCAAGCAATCCGACTGCAGCCTGTCTATTAAGAGCATTAAGGACATCGTGATAAGCATACCGCGGAATCATTATCTACACACCTTTCGTTATAATAATTGTATCCTTGCATATTAAATATTATATGTTTGTTTTACTTTGTTGGAATAATCCAAATCAGTTCATTCGTTTGAACAGCACAGATACCATCAAGATACACATAGAACTGTGAAAGAATCTGAGGGGTCATTGCGTCTGCAGTATAGCGGTCGCTGAATCGATTCAATGCGTTCTGAGCGCGTTGACAGGCATCTACCGGTTTACGATTGCGTACATAATTCCGTAAGACAGCGCAGAATTGCTGCCCGTCTCTACAAGGAAATCAGTCGAATCATCCAGCGATGTAAGCGGACCGTCGTTTTTGTCGCAACAATCAGGCTACCGGATGCTATCGCTTTACGCAAAACGTTTCCGAATGGTTCAGATAGCGACGGAAGCACAAAAAGATCGTCCTACTTCAACAGATTCGGCACATCACTACGGCTATCAAAAGACCGAACGGCTTACGCCAAGCCTAGTTGGTCTCGAGTGTTAATGAATTTGTTCAGTTCGGGGCCATCTCCTGCAATTTCGAACCGGATATCGCGATTGCCCGTGCGCAGGTTATGTATCGTATTCAGTAGATGGCTGAATCCCTTCTTGCCCGCCAATCTCCCAGCATAAAATAAGTTTTCAATTCGCGGTCGCGGTCGGATGCTGTGTACCGGCTGGACTCCGAAAAAACGTCGAATGACTTCGGAAAATACCAAACTGAATTTCTGAATGAAAGCAAATTCTGATTTCCATTAAAATGTGTAAATTGACTCGGGAATTTGCAAATCCAGCGTAATGCGATAGATTCGACAGGAGAGCTATATGGACATTTTTACCAGAATTTCACAACCCGTTCTGATTGTAATAGGTTTGCTGATGATCGCCACGCAAGCCTTCGCTGCAGAACCACCCGTATTTACCGGCAGAGGAGAGTTCGCAATCAACGGGTATGATGCTGTTGCTTATCACAAGGAACAGAAACCCGTCAAAGGTAATAGCAGCTATACCGTGCAATGGAACGGAGCCAATTGGCGTTTCGCCAGCAACGAAAACCGCGATCTATTCGAGTCCAACCCAGAAAGATGGGCACCACACTATGGGGGTTATTGTGCATGGGCAGTATCCAACAACTACACTGCTAAGACTGACCCTGATGCATGGTCCATCGTGGATGATCGACTCTATCTGAACTTCAGTCGAAGCGTACGTAGGACGTGGAGCAAAGACATCCCCGGAAACATTGAACGGGCCGATGCGAATTGGCCTGAAGTACTTAAAAAGTAGTTGATTCCACAACCCTCAATACCGGAAATGTAATCGCATTCACGGCACTAAACATACACTTGAAAGAATTCAGCTCCATTAGTATTCTCGACCGGGAATGTTCTCTATCACCTCAAGTACATGACTCAGTGCCTTTTGGGTATTTTTCTCATCGCCCGAAATAAATACCCTTCCCGAGACGCCGAACATTTGACAGTCAACCAGGACATTTTCCGGAACGGCTTTTTCTGCTTCATTCGCTGCTGCTGCCGCGAACAGTGCCGGCGCAGTCTCGAGCAGTAAGAGCGACTCGCCGGGCAGAATCATAGACGCGTCTCTCTGGCGATTGATAATCACCGAGTGCTGGTCAACAACCTCCGCCACTAAATCTGAATACAGAATTCGCGGTTTAAGGCGATCTTCCGCCTTAAGGCTAAACCCGTCAAGAATCGCATTGCCAGCCTCTTCCAGATCTGCCATTTTTGTGCTGTGTAATTCCAGAATGCCGAACTGACGTTCTACATACAGAATCCCCGGTTCAATTCCAGGCACAGACTTCAATGCAAGATCAATGACTCTGTGTATGGCAAGCGCAGGCGAAATTTCGATTATGAGCGAATGCATGCCTTGCAAAGGTACGTAGCCTCTCGCCCGCAATGCAGTTGCCATATAGGCAGCAAATTGCGTCTGAAGACTCTCAATCTGCAGATAGACTCGCAAATCAGCCATAGTCGATTACCTTCAACTGTAGCAGTCTAGCACTGTGGCAAGTCAGTTTGCACATCATCAGAGAAGTCTAAAGCTGTGAAAATTTCTACTTACCAGCAGCTACATCAAATTTCTTAACAACATCCGCGTGCGGACGAGGAATTACGTGTACGGAAATCACTTCCCCCACGGAACCGGCAGCTTCAGATCCAGCTTCAGTCGCCGCCTTCACAGCACCAACATCGCCTCTCACCAGCACTGATACCAATCCAGCACCAACCTGTTCACGAGTAATAATTTCAACATTGGCAGCTTTCACCATCGCATCTGCAGCAGTGAATGCGGCAACGTAGCCTCGAGTTTCAATAAATCCAATTGCATTTGACATGATTTTCTCCTGAAAATTAATATGACAGTTAAATTAGTTGCCGTTGTCTGAGGTATCGTCAACTATTCCGATAACCAAGGCATCAATTACGGCGTTTCCAGACTTGAACCACCCCTTGGCTACAGAACCTTGCGTAACGAGTACACGTTCGCCCGAGCCTGCTCCGAGTGGGTCAAAGGCCAGAATTCTTTCTGGGTTCTCGCCGTTGTCAATCAGATCAATCTCCAACAGCGCTCCGTTTGGCAACTCGTCCAGTTTGCGAGTCGCCCATATTTTTCCGATTACAGTTCCAACTTTCATGACTATCTACTGCCTCACTATTTTTAGTCCGACTTTGCGTGCTCGATCTTTGGCTAGCGGAGTCAAGACGACTTTACTGCCTATTTCAATGCACTGATTCGTTTTTGCCAGCGCCAATACTTTCGATTCAGTCAGCACTCCAGAGTCCAAGCGCCCATTGCTCTGCCCGTCATTGGTATCTTGACTCTGATGACTGCTCTTGTGCGAGCTTACATGAAGATTTTGACTTCTTTGCCTTTCGAAATTCTTAAGTTCGAATTTCAGTCGATTGGAAAGAATCAGTGCTTCGACATCTTGATCATGAAGGCACTTGGCGAAATTCTTTAAAAATTCGTTAAACTTGCGATCCGTTGCCACGTCCACGACTATGACTGATTTACAGTTTGACGCAATGGCTTCGAGAATTTGCTTCATCAGCGGGCAATTCGGCATTTGCTTTTGGTGACGGCCGCCATTTGTAACGCCTGGAAGCGCTTCAAGTAGAGCCTCTCGTACAACGGCGCGAATCTGGTCACTGGAAAAAGTATTGCCGCTCATTTGTCTCTACATCCTTGCTTCCAATGCTTCTTCCGCAGCCCGAGCTGCGGAACGTACGTCGCTCTCCGAACCGCTCAGATAGACCCGACCCGTTGCACCGATCATTCGATAGTCAACGACCTTGACATCCGCCGCCTTCTCCGCTTCATTTGTAGCCAATATGCTGTATGAGGCAGGTTGCATCTCAAGGACGAAAAGCGATTCGCCAGGCAGTACCATTGAGCCAAGTTTGTTTCGATTGATCAAGAATGCATGGTAGTCATCGACTCGTTTCACAATGGTTGATGCAAGAATTTCGGGCGGTAAGGCATCACTAGCATTTGCATTGAGAGTCTCCATTACCGCCTCTCCCCCTGCGACAACGTCGGCGGTTGAATGCGAGTGGAATTCCAGATAACCGAATTGACGTTCTACTACCAAAATTCCAGGCTTTACATTGACACTCTTCAATGCGATATCCGTTATTCTTTCAATGTGCAGCCCTGGAACAACTTCTATTACCATTGCCGCCATGTTGGTTTTCGGCAAGTATCCACGAATCCAACTTCCCAGATAGCACATGGTTTTAGGCTGAAGTTGATCTATGAAAATGTAGGAACGGATGTCAGCCATTAGTGCCGTGACTCACTCACAAGTTGTAACGATCTGATCTCTTCAAGGATGATGCGGTGAATTTCATCTCGCAAGTCTCGCCCAACAGCTCCATTAACGCTTTCAGAACTCGACTGTGCTGATGAACCGTTAGGTTCAAATCCACTGGAAAATGAGTAGTCGATTGGCCCATCACCCCGACTATAGGATCGTACTGTAGGCAATGCGAGGTTGTCGAACTCTCTCATGTCGACAGTTTCATCCTTGCTATAAGCAACCTTCGACCACTGCACCAGATGCTGCGGTCCAACGTTCTCTCCGACTGAGCTTCTGCCGAAAAATCCAGTGCCGACAGTCATCGTGGGAGCTAGATTCGTATCAAATCCCGAAGCGCCGGTACTGCACGGCGCATTCACTGGAGTTCTAAGAACATTGAGATGAGCCCCGAATTCAAGAATCACTTTCTGATCCTTACAGTGAATGGCTGCTGAATGCCCGCTTCCCATTCGACGCACCATTGCACTGCACGCTTTGAACGCTGTATCTCGATTGGAAACCGTATAAAACCCCAAAACCGGACATAGCTTTTCCCGGCTTAATACATAGTCATCACCAATTCGTTCGAGAGGCGTCACTAGAACTCTAGTTTTGGCTGGGACTCGAATTCTAGCCCGTTCCGCAATCCATTCAGCAGACTGGCCGATGACAGCTGTATCAAATGCATCTTCCGGAAACAGCACATCCGCCAGGCGGTCGCGCTCCTCATCACTGCACAGGTAACATCCATTGTTTTGTAACGCCACAATCAGTGCGTCGCTGATTGATTTATGGGCAATTACGGCAGATTCATTGGTACACAAAACACTGTTGTCAAACGCCTTGCTGTCCGAAATGCACTTTGCAGCATGTTCGATATCAGCGGATTCATCGACAAATGCCGGACAATTGCCCGGACCGACACCGAGTGCAGGATTACCTGAACTGTACGCAGCCCGGACCATTGGAGAACCGCCTGTGGCCAGTATCACATCAACTCGTTCAGAACTCATTACCGCGTGGATGACCTCCAAGGTTGGATTCTCAATGACTTGGACGACACCATCCGGTGCGCCTGCCTTCTCAACAGCCTCGGCGAGTTTTAGTGTGGCATCTGTGCAGCACTCTTTCGCTGCTGGGTGCGGACTTATTACAATCGAATTTCGGGTCATCAAGGCGAGTAATACCTTGAAGAATACCGAGCAAACTGGATTGGTAGAAGGAGTCAATGCAAAAACAACTCCTGCAGGACGAGGAATTTCGACTACTTGTCGTTGGTGGTCAACTCGGTGGCTGGTAAAATTCTGATCCTTGTAATATTCGAAAATCCCCTCACTGCACATCCGATTTTTGATTTCCTTGTGATCGGCATTGCCGAATCCAGTTTCAGCCACTGCCCAGTCTGCATACTTTCGAGCAGTCGCCTCACCTAGATCAGCAGCCGCTTTAGCAATTCGTAGAACATCTTCACGAGCGTAGTTCGCAAAGACGCTTCCTGCCCATTGAGCTCGATCGATTACCCGATTCGCTTGAAATACTGGTGTTGGATGTGAGTAAGTTGTCATTTGGCTAAGATTCAGCTGTCTCCGTACGGCACTTCGCCTTGTAGAGCAAATTCTATTTGCTGCCAAATGATTGATTCTTGACAATCCAACTCAATCTTTTGACTTCAGAGCATAGCTTATCTCAGACTGGGTAGAACCGAAATTCAGCCAACTTGACCGCCTGACGAAATTCATACAACCGCGAATCAACCGAATTCGCAGCAAGAATTATGTAGAAACCGAAATTACCAGGTATTTACTGAATGGATTAGCGGCTGCCTCATGATTGTAAGAGGCAACGAAAAGACCCTTGAATCGTAACTATTCAGAAGCTCTCCCGAGCAGGTGAACTTCGCTGATGGCAACCGAAAGTGTAGCGAAATCGATATTGCTGATAGACTTCATGTCGGAAATAATATTGGCCAGCATACGGCAGCCATTGTTGTTGGAATCCATCCACTCCAATACCGCTTCAGCAGGGTCACTCGTTTTCGCCTCCAGTACGACATCGCTGGCAATTGCGTACTGGTGAGCGTGAATATCATCGCTCAACCTTGATTTAGCAAGACTGTGCCAGTGATTTTCTACTGGAAGCATTGACACTCTCTGACGAATCCACATCAAATCCAAACGTGCCCCAACATCAAAATACACCCGTGTGACAAATAACATCGGTTTTTTTGAATTCTTTATGATTTCAACAATGTCGAACGCGGTTGAAAGAGGAATAAACTCCGAGATCTGTCGAGCGAGTGGCTCCGGAACTTGATCATCCATCAACACCCGAACGTGTTCATTCAGAGGTTGGGTGTGCTGATCTGTCAATGCCTTCGATAGTTCTTTGGAAAGTTTGCTAATCTCACCTTTGAAATAGTTCACCGTTCCTTCAACATCGATCGGAAGACTACGGTGACGGAGAAGCCATAATGTTGCTCGCTCCAACAGTCCTCCAGCAAATGAAAGCATTGTCATCTGGGTTTGTGCTGCAACCTTATTGTCGAGGTCTTCAATTGCCTTCCAGATATCCTGCATCTGGAAAATCTCTCTCGCCGCACAATATGCCCTGGCAACATCACAACTCTCGGCACCAGTAAATTGCTGCATACGCAAGGCAAATGTGGGGCCGACACGATTGACCATGTTGTTCGTCACATAAGTAGCAACAATTTCCCGTTTCAGACGGTGTTTGTGAATCTCCTCTTTGAAATCCCGTGCCAATCTCTCTGGGAAATACTCGTCTAGTTCTTTGATCAGGAATGGATCCTCCGGAACATCGGATGCGAGTAAAGTTTGGTACAGTGTCATTTTGGAATACGCAAGCAGTACTGACAGTTCCGGAAACTTGAGCCCGATTCCTTCCGATTCTCGCCGTTTCAATTCATCCCTGTCGGGCAGGAATTCAATTTGTCGATTCAAGTCCCCAGATGACTCCAACTCTCGAATGAAACGAACGTGTTCCCGCAACAAATTTCTTGAATTCGCATTGACCAAACTCAATGCTTGGCTTTGTTGGTAATTGTCAGTAAGAACCAAACTTGCGACTTCATCGGTCATGTTTTTCAGTATCTGTTCCCGTTGCTTCATGGTCATCTCGCCGTTGTTCACAATCTGATTCAACAAGATCTTGATATTGACTTCATGGTCGGAGCAGTCGACGCCGCCGGAGTTGTCAATGAAGTCAGTGTAACAACGGCCGCCGTTCAAGCAGTACTCAACCCGCCCAAGCTGGGTCATGCCAAGATTTCCGCCTTCTCCGACAACTTTGCAGCCAAGATCGCTGCCATTTACTCGAATCAGATCATTCGAACGGTTTGCCGCGTCTGCATGTGATTCCAATGTCGCTTTTACGTAGGTTCCAATGCCACCATTCCATAAAAGATCAATCGGAGCCTTGAGCATGGCATTCAGCAATTCAGTCGGGGCGAGCTTGCTCTCGCTGATGTGGAGTCTCTTTTGCACTTCAGGAGAAATGTTAATCGCCTTAGCAGTTCGATCAAAAACCCCGCCGCCCTTTGAAATCAGTTTCTTGTTGTAGTCCTTCCAAGTCAGTCCCGGATTGTCAAATAGACGTTTACGTTCTTCGTAACTGACTGCCGCATCTGGATTTGGGTCAATGAAGATTTCAATGTGATTGAACGCACCAACCAGTTTGATATGACGGGACAACAGCATTCCGTTTCCGAATACATCGCCACTCATGTCGCCGATTCCAATTACTGTAAAGTCAGTGGTCTGAATGTCGGTGCCAAGTTCGCGGAAATGACGTTTGACCGATTCCCATGCGCCACGGGCGGTAATCCCCATTCCTTTGTGATCATAACCGACAGAACCACCGGACGCGAATGCATCACCGAGCCAGAAACCGTATTCGTCCGCCAGTCCGTTGGCAATGTCGGAAAAGGTTGCTGTACCTTTGTCTGCGGCAACAACCAGATATGGATCGCTCTCGTCGTAACACTTAACGTCTGGCGGGCTTACTATCTCGTTGTCGACGATATTATCCGTGATATCCAGCATGCCGCGGATGAATGTCGAATAGCAGTAGATGGCTTCGTCAAGCAACGTTTTACCTTCTGGTGGTGGCTGTTTGACAACAAAACCACCTTTTGAGCCAACCGGAACAATCACTGCGTTCTTCACTATTTGTGCTTTCACCAGTCCAAGCACCTCGGTGCGAAAGTCTTCCCTGCGATCTGACCATCGCAATCCACCACGCGCGACCTTGCCACCACGCAGATGTACAGCTTCAGTACGAGTAGAGTAAACGAATATTTCATATTTCGGTCTGGGATCCGGCATTTTCAGAATTTTCGATGCGTCGATCTTGAACGACAAATAGCTCAGCGGCTGACCACTCTCGTCAGTGCGGTAGAAATTCGTCCGAATCGTAGATGAAATCACATTCATAAAATTGCGCATCATGACGTCTTCATCCAGGCTCGTAATTTCATCCAGATAGCCCTTGAGTTGATCCAAAATTTGATTGTGTTTACTGTCCGTCAAATCTGAAGATGGATCAAACAGCATCTGGAAATACTCGACTAACCTAACAGTCATTTCAACATGTCGAGTGAGGGTTTCAGTAATATAGGAGTCACTGAATGGATTTCCGACCTGTTTGAGATAGCGACTGTACGCTCGCAAAATAATTACCTGTCTCCATGCTAAATTTGCCGTCAGCACTAAACGATTGAACCCGTCATTCTCCGCGTCCCCGCGCCAGATACGTCGGAACGCTTCTTCGAAAGTCGCTCGTTGCTGGTCTGGGTCCAGATGATCCCCTTTCGAATGCACAACCGTGAAGTCGTGTACCCACAGAGATTCACCGGATTTTGGTCTGACTTCATACGGCCTTTCTTCGATTACGTGCAGTCCCATATTTTCGAGATACGGCAATGCGTCTGACGGGGAAATCTGTTTCCCATAGCAGTACACCTTCAGATGAACTTTCTCTTCGCTTGCTTCGCTTAAAGGACGAAAAAAGGATACGATGAGCTCTTCCTCTCTCAATCTAACAAATCGTTCAAAATCCGCCGCAGCCGTCCACGGAGAATGATCTTCCTGAAAACTGGCACTAAAAGAATTTTCGTAGTTCTTGAAGTACTGGGTGCCCAACTCTTCGCCATAACGTTCGATTGTTGCCTTGTATAGCGAATCCTCCCAAGTAATCGCGGCATCTTCAACGAGTTGTTGAATCTCCGCCAATTCCCTTTTGGGAACAGAGTCTTGATCGACATGAATCGTATAGGTAATACGCGCTAGCACTGACTCAGAAAAGGTGGAAAAGAAATCCGAAGATTTGCCTTGCAGGGATTCCATTAGAATTTCCCCGATTTTTACTCGCAAATTTCGATTGAACAGTTCCTGTGGAACATATACGATCGCCGAATAAAACCGACCGTATTGTTCCCGTCTTAAAAAAACTTTGATGCGTTGACGTTCTTGCAGTTCCAGAGTACCAGCGACATCCTCAAACAATTCGTCAACAGAAACCCGAAACAGCATGTCGCGGGGATAATTGTCAATGATGTTCGTCAGTGCTCGAATGCTGTGCGTCGTTTCCGAAAACCTGCTTCTCTGAAGGACTTTCTTAATCTTGACTCTGAGTAAAGGGATTAGGTTGGCACTGCCATTGTATGCAGTCGAACTGAAGAGCCCAACTAGCACGCGGAGTCCGGTACACTTCCCACTTGATGAATACTTCGGGATCGTGATCAAATCCATATAGGATGCGCGATGAATCGGGGCACGCGTATTTGCTTTGGTGATGGTGAGTAATTGTTCTCGTTCATCAGAACTGAATTGGGCAACTGGAAATACTTCGCCAATATCATCTATGTTCCGCAACACGCCAAGTCTGGACTTTTCGTCAAATTGCATCGTGCCCGACTTTGAGTTCTTAAATGCACAGTAACCGAGGAATGTGAAATTTCCACTCTTCATCCAATCACAGAATTCAGTGTGGTCTTCCATGGCCGCATTGTTGGAGCGTTTCATTTCCTGTTCTAGATTTCCAGCTGCCTCCCTGACTCGTTTTCGCATCACTGGCCAATCCGTTACAGCCGATTCAATAATCTGGAGAGTCTGCAGCAACCGAGCTCTGAGAGTACTTATCTCATCCGCGCCAGATGGCTTGACGAATTGAAAATGAAGAAACGATTCAAACTCCCCATCCAGAAAATCTGCATTCAAAGGACTGGCTATTTTCTCAAGTTCACCTTTAGAATTTCTTTTGACGGCAAATACCGGGTGTACCGCCAAGTGACTTTTCAGTCCCATCCCCTTTAAAACCATATTGATGGAGTCAACTAAAAACGGACGGTCAAATGTAACCACTTCAAGAACCGCATGTTTCGACCGCCAGCCATCCCTTTCTACGTCCGGGGTGTAGATGCGAATTTTCGATTCACCCTGCTTGCGTACTCTACCCAATTCCCGGTGCGCAAGGGCCGCGCCTCTCAGATCGAATAGGTCTCGTTCACTCAGATCCTCGTACGGAACCCCGTGAAAATAGTGACGAACGAACTCAGTAAACTGTTTGGCTTCAAACGAAGGCAAATTGTTTTCATCACCGACAAGCCGGTTTATGAGAGCTTGTGTTTGTTGTGAATGCAGAATCGACATGAGATCACCTCCCCCTAACAATGAACTCTCAAGCTGACGCGCATTACTATACTGTACCATGAAAGAATTTTACGAATTGTGAATTGCACGAAATTGATTTCCTTTGCAGAAATAAACATTTATTGAGTTTTGCAAGAAACGGTATAAAGTGCAAACTTCAAGCATGTGTGTAGTTAAAATTTTGATCGACGAAGTTTTGACTTCAATCGGATTGGGGAGCGAAGTAAAAAAAACTACGCACGAGAGTATGGGGTCCACTGAACACCAAATCTTGCAAATTGGAGCGGATTGGTGCATTCTTAGGAATGCAGACTTCGATACTAACGGAATTGCAAATCAAAATGAACTTTGAATCAGTGTACGAATTTCAGAATTCGGGGGCATTTCTTCAGTCTGATTATGATGCCGAACCAGTCCCGCACGTACTGGCACCAGCAGCTACCGGAGTTGATGAATTCATCAATCAACATGGAGGCGATGTAGACCGGGTATTTGGTGAAGCAGGGGTAGACCAGAAGTGCATCGGCAATCCGACAGAAGGCATGTCGCTAAAGTCTTTCTGTGGCTTATTCGAGTCAGCCTCCGAGAACACCCGGAACGACAATTTCGGATTGTGGTTCGGTAACCAGTTCCAACCCAATGATCTCGGACTTTGGGGCTATGCAGCTATTTCCTCTCCAACCTTGGGCAATGCGCTTGACAATCTCATCGATCTATTCCGATTCCACCAGCAATGCTCCATGATGCGACTGGCTTCCACCAACAACGGTTATTGCAATCTTGAGTATCAGGTACGTGACCCGCAGATTGTGGAACGCAGACAAGACGCTGAATTATCCCTCGGAATGTTCTTGAATGTGATTCGTGAAGGTGCAGGTAAAAGCTGGCAGCCAGAAGAAATCTACTTTGAACACCCAAAACCTGAAAACAGCAGCGAACACGTAAAAGCATTCGACGCCCCAGTGTTTTTCAGCCAAAAAATCAATGCGATCGTTTTCAACCCTGCCGTTCTCGAAAACAAAATGCCAAACAGCGATCTGAAGCTGATGTCACTCACTCGAACCTGTCTTGAATCCCTTCACACCAATACTCCATTCACGCAAAATTTGACAGATCGCATTCGCAATATCATTCGAATCAAACTGGCGGACGGCTATCCTTCTCTTGAGCTGGTTGCTGAGAGTATTTACATGAGCACTAGCGCGATTCAACGCAGCCTTGCCTGGGAAGGACTTTCCTACACCGACTTGGTGGAAGAGACTAGAAAAAGTCTAGCTGAAATGTATTTCAAACAACGAAATCTGTCGCTGTCCGAAATCGCCTACTTGTTGGGGTATTCTGAGCTCAGTGCATTCAGTCGGGCATTCCGACGTTGGACCGGCCTCTCCCCACGTGAATACCGAGGCCGAAGTTCTGAAATTTGATTATCCACTGCGTCCGCGCACCTTACGATAGACAATCAGTAGAACAAAGGCGATCAGCAGGATTCCGGCAGCTCCGCCCATCGTGAGCGAACCGAGAGTCGGTACCATCGGTGTGTAACCCGATACCATTTTTGAATACAGCCATTCAGGGATTGTCTGGTCAGCTCCGGTTGTAAAAAGCGATAGAGGGAAATTTCCCCAGGAAAGCAGAAATGCGAAAATGGCGCCGGAAATGATACCTGGAGAGAGAATCGGCAAGGTGATCTCCCTGAGCACCTGCAACCGCGAGGCACCTAGATCGTATGCCGCCTCCTCCCACACCGGATCAAAACTGTATACCTGAATGGACATGATCAATGTCACAATCGGCAGTATCCAGATCATGTGCGCGAACACCGCTGTCTGCCAGCTTGTCGTAATTCCAAGCGAAGAAAACCACAACAGTAAAGCCAATCCAAGCACTGCCTGAGGAAAGAAAATCGGCAGCAGGATCAGACGCTGATAGAGTTTGCGCCCCTTCCAGTCATAGCGTGCGAAAGCAAGCGCACCGAAAAACGCCAGCACCACCGACAGCAGTGTCACCAAGGTCGCAATGCTAATGGAAGTCCAGAAAAGATCGCGGACCGACAGAGAAGTAAATGCTTTTTCATACCATCGCGTATCCCACATTTTGACCGGAAACTGGAAATAGCGCTGTTTCGTAAACGAAGCCATCACCACTGACAGCATCGGCATATACAAGAACAGGAGAATGCTCCCAGTCCAGACGATGATGAGAGCTCGGGAAATTCTGCCTTTACGATGGTTCTTCACGTTTTAACGCCTTCCAACCAATCGGTCCAGATCTATCTTGCGGAAAAGAAAATAGATGATAATCAGTGAAATCATGATTAGCAAAACTGACAGGACTGACCCTTTCGGCCAGTTTTGAGCAAAGGTAAAAGCGGATTCAATATCATCGGCAATCATGACAATTACCTGCCCACCGAGTATCTTGGATTCGGCCAACGATCCCAAAGTGAGGATAAACACCAACAAACTGCCTATCAAAATTCCCGGCATGGAAAGTGGCAGTTCAACTTCGCGGAAAATTTGTAGTCTTGAGGCACCGAGGTCGGAAGCGGCTTCCTTCAACGACTCCGGCACCATAGACATGCCGATTACCAGAGGAAACAACATGAAGGGAAGATATACGTATACCAATCCCAGCACAATCGAAGGAACGGTATACAGCATGCCTGATATTGACGCTCCGAACAGGAATTGGATAGAGCCATCGATAATTCCATTCTTCAATAGCAGCAACACCCAGCCGAACAAGCGAATGTTTTCTGAAATCAACAATGGCAGCGCAACCAAGATGGTAATGAGCATCGCCCACTTTCCAAACAATTTCGCCATACCGTAAGCGATCGGATAAGTGACTATCAATAACAGTATGACCGTTATGACTGCAAGCGTCAACGACCAGCCGAACGAAATATAGTAGCTCTGTGTGATGACCGAAATGTAGTTGTCAAGCGTTGGCAGTTGGCCAAGCTTGAAAGTCCTTGGTGGCATGAAGCTGTACAGAACCACCAGTACCAAAGGGCCCGCAAATCCGATCAAGAGAAAAATTCCAACTGGCAGTGCGGTTAGAAATCCAGGCTGACGGACCCAATTTGAGAGGGTTTTCATCGCTCCAATTTCAAAGACTCACTGATTTACCAGGATCGAATCCTGCGGTCGCCAGCCAATAGTCACAGGTTCCCCACGCTTGCCGGAATACGGGTCGTCCTGCAACCGTTCAACCAGCCAGTGATGTTCTCCATCAGCACTGCGTACCTGATACTGAATGCGCGAACCGAGTGCATAATCATTGAAAAGAACACCTTGAATCCGATTCGGCAGTGTTTCCGCTGCCGGTCCGATCTTCATGACTTCAGGACGAATGATCAGAAATCCGAATTTAAAGTCCTCTGCATTGGCTCCTATCTCAAACTCGCCGTCAATCGAGGATTCCTTGACATGAGTACCGCCCACACGTTCGACTTCAAGAGTATTCACTTCTCCCATGAACTGGGCTACAAACTTGTTTTTCGGACGATTGTAGATGTCATACGGGCTTCCGATCTGAATCAGCTCGCCTTCATTCAGAATTCCGATTCGATCACTCATCACCATTGCTTCCTCAAGTGAATGGGTAATGTAGACGAACGTCTTTCCAGTCTCCCGATGAATATCCTTGAGTTCCTTCTCAAGTGTCTTTCGAAGCCTGAAATCCAGTGCAGAAAGCGGCTCGTCAAAAAACAGGATTTCAGGGCCAAACGCCAACGCGCGAGCAAGGGCGATTCTCTGACGCTCGCCGCCTGAACACTGATTGATGTTTTTACCGTAAAAATCTGCTGGTAGTCGCAGAAGTTCTAGCAACTCCAGTGCCCGCTTGCGTCTGGTGGCGGAATCCACCCCCGCAATCTTCATAGCAAACTCTACATTCTGCCCAACCGACTTGTGCGGAAACAGTGCCAGGTTCTGAAACACCATACACGTTGGACGTTTGTTTGCGGGAACATCGTTGATGATGTTGCCTTTGAGGGAGATTTCGCCACTGGTGGGGAATTCCATCCCCACCAGTATGCGAATGAGGGTTGTCTTGCCACTGCCGGAAGGCCCAACCAGTGTGAAAAACTCGCCTTCTGAAATATTGAGGTCTACATTGTTGAGGGCTGTGAAGTCACCAAAACTTTTTGTAATTCCTCGTAGTGCCAGAATACCGAGTCGTCCTTCATTCATGCAGAATGAACTCCAGAAGAAATTCCGATAATGACATGCGAATCAAATCGATTAGCCTTCACGTTCTCGTTTGGCAGCGGAGTAATGATCATACATTTCCGCATAGTCCGGATTAATGTCGTAATCCTGTGAACGCGCCATTTCCTCTTCCAGAGAATCCCATTGAATCGCATCCAGCTCGTCGGCATCGAATGCTCCCAGAACAGCAGAATCACCCATTTGTGTGACCGGATTATAGGTGCCTTCAGCGAATGCAACGTTTTTACTCACATCGGGACGCTGGATATAGGCAAGAAATTCTTCAGCCAATGGGGATACTTCAGGATGGTTGACGACAGAGGTCAACTCAATCCACACAATTCCGCCCTTGCCGTCCATCGGGCCTGAATTCGGCGTGATTCCTCGTACATTGCTGTGTCCTTCGAATCGCGCCGGTGAAGCGGTATAAGTCCCACCGGTAAAATAGGCGTCTATCTCTCCATTAATCAAAGCCAGATTCATCGCAACCAGATCGTCGGTTAAAATCTTTGCGCCATTGAATATCTGTCGAGCCATATCGCTAAAACGTGATATTTCATCCGCAGTATGCGACCTGAATGGATGAACATCCGCGGCAACACACATGTGGTAGATATTCCAGTTGTCGTAAGTCAGAACTCCGTATCGATCCTTCATCGCTGGATCAAGGAACAACTTGTACCCCTGATCTTCGGCCATCGCCCGGGAAATCTTGTCCGTGTTCACGACAAAATTGAATGGACCGAATCGTTGAGTAACTCCGAGCAAGTGCTCACCAGTCTTGTCCATCGCCCACGGATATGGGGGATGAAATGCCGGCATCATTTTTGCGAAAAATGGTTCAAACCGTTCTCTAGGGAGCTCTCGAATCAATCCTTCCGGCCACATCATCTCACGTGCCCATGGGTTATTCACGTTGATCAAATCCCAAATCTTGGTTTCTCCTGCTCTGAGCCGATTTACGGCATCTGGGTCTGAAGTCAGACCCTCAGCTCGGACAGTAGCGTCGAATTCCCGACGAAACGGGTCTAATACATCATCCGAGTTGTATCCTTCCCAACAGTAAATGTTGAGTTCTTTCTCCCGTGCTGCACGCGCCAGAGTGGGAAACGTTCCCACCGAATACGCGGCGGCAAAAGCACCACTAGTCTTCAGAAAGTTACGTCGTGACTTTTGAATTGCCATAATTAAATTCCTCCAAATTCTGTAATTAGAATATTAAGTATGTAATGAGTAATTTTACACGCCGTTCCACTCTATACAATACTATAAGTTGATATATTCAAAATATACAATATTAAAAATCACGGTGTGATCTCGATCATTGTGTGGTCAATCATTCTGAGCATTTGTTGTGAATTTCTTTGCAGACATCGGCATGAATGCTTGGAAAGGTGTGTTGCAATCTATACTAGTTGACTGTATAGTTAGTTATATATACAGTAACTATATAAAATCGAATTATGTCAAAATACACTCCTTTGGAAATTCATTTGCGTAAATTGCGGGAGACTTCCGTACCCATGACATTTGATGAGATTGAAAAAATCATCAGAGCAAAACTGCCACCGTCAGCCGACAGTTATCGAGCATGGTGGTCGAACAACCCCTCCAATGGCGTAATCACTCAAGCTTGGCTCAATGCGGGTTACAAATCAGCAGATGTGGATATGAAGGGACGCAAACTGGTCTTTCGAAAGTCGGAATCGGATGATTCTCATTCCCAGACCGAGGATCAACGAGATAGTTCGGGCGCCGACAATATAGCCAGCGACATAACACTCACTCAAAATATCTTGCGTACGCTCATGGGCACCGTAACGTTGATGCCGGGCACCGATCTCACCTCTCCAACAGGTGAGAAATGGAATGCCTCAGAGTAGTTAGCGATGTCCGGTTGTCTCCTTGATACCTGTGCTGTAATTTGGAAGGCAAACAACGATTTACTGAGAGAACCCGGCGCAAGTGAGCTGAGAGATTTGCACAGTCGAAATTCACCGATTTACGTCTCGCCAATAACCGCTTGGGAAATCGCAACGCTTGCCTCCAACGGGAAAATGACGCTCGCACTCAGGCCTGATATCTGGTTTCAGATATTTTGTAATCTACCAAGGATCGCCTTGGCACAGATGCCACCTGAGGTGCTGGTTGCATCAACCTATCTGCCTGGCAACCCTCCGAAGGATCCCGCCGATCGTATTCTTGTTGCAACTGCCAGAGAATATGGATACAAGCTCATTTCGCGCGACCTGCTGCTACTGGAATACGGAAAGTCTGGGCATGTTCAAGTCTTGGAATGTTGATTTGAAATCGGCCCGCTGGGATTGGAGTCCACCGCCAAAACAGTCTAAATTAATCGACCACAGTTCGGCGATTCCACTGAAATAATCACAGTACCACTTTTAGATACTCGTCCTCGCAGACCATTGCAGACTGATTGAATGCATTGTTTGCAATTTGCCGAGTCTCGGCCATTCGACTGCCATTCAGCACTTGCTTGGTTTTTATTGTACCGACTTCGATATTCAATTGAAAATGTTTAAACACAAATTGGAGTGATGCTTTGAATCAGATTAGGGGTTGGTCTTGTGACGTAATTTTTACAAAAAGCCAAAACACGATCGTAGCAGGTGCCCAATTGAAAAATTTAGTGACTACCTGATGGCAGTAGACAGACCATCAAATGTCTTTCACGGATGCCTGATGATTGTCGGGGCAATGTCGGTAATCGGGCTGATCGATAACTTTATACGCATCATTGCCGAAGAAAGCGGACTGTGGCAATTTTATCTTTTCCGCGCAGCCGTATCTTGCACGATTGTTTCAGTTTACCTTGTTTACAAGAGACAGAGATTCCTTCCGCAACGAATTTGGGCGGTTGCGCTCCGGTCTGTCCTTACGGCTGGGGCGATTTTGATTTACTTCGGATCCCTCACTATGATGCCAATCGCAGAGGCGGGGGCCACCCTGTTCAGCTCACCGATATTCCTACTGCTGTTTTCGGCGTTGATGTTTCGCACTAAAATTGGCCCTTGGCGTATCACAGCCGTAGCAGTAGGGTTTGCCGGAGTGCTTCTTGTTCTTAAGCCGGACCCGGCAAATTTAGATGTTTTCTCTCTTCTGCCTTTACTGGCTGGGATGCTATACGCACTCGGACAACTGGCAACCCGCCATCTCTGCGCCGATGAATCTACAGTAGTGGTTTTGCTATGGTTCTTTATCGCAACTGCAATCTTCGGTCTTATCGGAACTATTGCGCTTTCTGTCTTCAGGGTACCTGACGACTTGATCCTTACTGCGCCCTTCTTCTTTACCGAATGGGTGGCACCGACGGGCAGATTTGTGTTCTGGACGGTCGTGCAAGGACTCGGCTCGCTCATTGCGGTTTCGGGGCTGATTCGCGGCTACCAGATTGCCGAGCCGACTTACATTACGGTCTTTGAATACAGTTTCTTGGTGTTCGCTGGATTCTGGGGATGGGTGCTGTGGAAAGAAATGCCCGATGCAATTGGCTTTATCGGTATCGCAGCCATTATTGGAGCTGGAATCGTGATTACGGTGCGCACACATAAACGACCTGACGACAATCGATAAATTTAGTGAACTGCACTTAACAAACACCTGAACTGCATATATCGGGATTTTGAATGAAATCATTTGCAATAATCCGTAACTCTGGGAATATCTATATTATGAAAGTTCAGTTCTCATCCGAAACCCAGGCCTATGAATCATTCGAACAGATGTGACGCATTGTTGATCCTGCCATGTTGTTCTATCTATTACAAACGCAGCACTTCCCTCCTGCGTGTCAAATAGCACTGATTCCTTTGAGTTAATATTTGTAGCTGAAAACGAAATATCTCCACTTGTAAATGGTATGTTGCGTACCAGCCACTCGTTGGCACTGATTTTGTTCAAATCGGCTTTCAGCAAACTTGGTGAAACTGCTAGGTTTACCCAACGTTCTTCGTAGATAAATGGTCTTTCATCTGCAAGATGCAGACCTCGAATGTAAAGCAGCTTTGCATCACCGTTAAGATTCATTCGTGTTCGTATCAGTTCGGTTGGGATGGCCCGTCTTCGTTCGATTAGCGCATGGCGATAAACTTCCCCCCGACGTTCGACATCCAAGCGAATGATATTGATCTCGAGTTTTGCATAACGGGTAGGTTCAACAGCTACTCTTGTACCCGCCTTTCGGCGTCGATCAAGGAGTCCTACTTCGGCCAATCCGCGTAATGCTCGATTGATGGTGGCGCGCGCGCATTTGAATTCGACGGCGAGCTGTTCTTCAGTAGGTATAAGTTCTCCCGGTTGCCAGACGCCATCAACTATCCGGCGTCTAACGTTTTTCTGAATGCTTTGCCAGGAATGACTGGTCGCCATTGTCAAAGACTCACATCAATACGATTTTTTGTCTCGAGATAGCGTTGGGCAATCTCTGGACGACGAACGTGTCGACCTTCCGTGACGAGCTGGCGCCCCGCGCTCCATACTTCTGACACCATGCGATTATCACCGGCGAAAATGAAACAATCCAATAGATCATCGTGAACTCTGTCTGCGAGGTCAAAAGAATCTGCATCAAGGACGAGAAAGTCTGCATAGTTGTTTGGTTTCAATGACCCGGACTCTCGCATCAATGCCTGCGCGCCCCCTTTGGTAATTCCATCAAACAGCGTGCGTCCCGAAGACATGCCAGGCTTTGCAAGTACTGCTCGCGTTTGATCTCTCAAACGCTGGGAATACTCCAGCATCCTCAGTTCTTCACAGAGCGATACTCTGATATTTGAGTCCGTTCCAATACCGTATTTCCCACCCTCCCTGGCATACAACACTCCATTGAAAATCCCATCACCGAGGTTAGCTTCAGTAATAGGACATAGACCTGTAACTGTACCGCATTTTGAAAGTCTTATTGTTTCGTGATTTGTCATGTGAGTAGCATGAATCAAACACCATCGGCCATCCAGGTCCGCATTCTCCAGCAACCATTCGACAGGTCGAACCCCATAATAAGACTCAAACTCCTGTACTTCTTTGATTTGTTCTGCAACGTGAATATGAAATGCAGATTGTGGTGCTATCGATGTCGCAAACTTCATTCCTTCAGGATCTACAGCTCGCAGAGAGTGAACCGCTGCACCAATTCTTGAATCGGATGGCAACATGGCTATCGCACGGGATGCCTGCTCAAACAGCCTCAAATAATCATCTTGACTATTCCCAAATCTAAGTTGTTCCTCCTTGAGTGCCTGCTTCCCGCAACCGCTATATTGATAGAAAACAGGTAGAAGAGTAAGACCGATCCCTGTTTCTTTAGCAGCTGCGATAATCCGTTCCGAAAGTTCGGCAATATTCTGATAGGGAATACCACCCGGTTGATGGTGTACGTAGTGAAATTCAGCAACTGAAGCAAATCCGCTCTCCAGCATTTCCATTTGCGCATAAGCAGTAATTGACTGTATATCTTCTGGTCGAAGCTGATCAAGAAATTTGTAAATCAGTGCCCGCCAAGTCCAAAAGTTGTCGTTTGTATCAAGGTTGCGATGCTCTGTAAGGCCTGCTACAGCACGTTGAAATCCGTGGCTATGCACATTGGCCGGAGCGGGAAGAATTATTTTTGCGAGATGCCCTTGCGGTGCTGCATCAGCCTCCATTGATTCAATCTGACCCGATTCGTTGATTTCAATTCGAACGCTCCGTTGCCACCCCTGTTCTGTCAAAGCTTGCTCAGCCCATAAAGTAGTCATTGTTTATCGTACCAATCAAAAAGACAAATTGAATTGTTAAGAAACCGTTTGGGTTCCAATATCAGATTATGCTCAGTTCTGGAGATAGACTGCATTAGTGGCAAATTTGCGAACCGATAAAAATTTCGTTAGAAATTGATCTTAAATCAACTTTATTGATTATATGTATAGACATATTGACATTATAAATAATATTGTTATCTAATACATGTATGCAGCGGGAGATTCTGGAAAACTTGAACCTTGCAACCATGTCCAAAAGTGCGCAGGCCTACGGGCTGATCAATGATGGTGCAATTGCTTTGAACGGAACCAAAATTGATTGGTGCGGTGCGAGGAAAAACTTGCCAAAAGTATACAGGGATTGGCCGCATTGTAATTTAAATGGCCGCTTGGTAACACCAGCACTAATTGATTGCCATACTCATATTGTCTACGGCGGCAACCGGGCCAAGGAATTTGAAATGCGACTTGAAGGCGCAACCTATGAGGAAATCCTTAGCTTGGGTGGCGGGATTCATTCCACAGTCAGTAATACTCGCAATCTTACCGAAGATGAACTCGTCGCTTGCGCGATTCCACGAATAGACGCATTGATCGCTGAAGGTGTCTCTACCATAGAAATCAAATCTGGGTATGGCTTGGACAGCAAAACCGAACTCACTATGCTACGTGCCGCTCGAGAAATCGCGAAGCAACGACCGGTAAGAATTCGGACGAGTTATCTCGGTGCCCACGTGGTTCCTCAGAAGTTTAGTAACAAGACTCATCAATATATTGAGCGCGTCTGCATCCCTACGCTGGAGCAGGCACACACTGAAGGTCTAGTCGATGCTGTTGATGGATTTTGTGAAAGAATTTCGTTTTCTACGTTTCATATTGAACTATTGTTTGACCATGCCCAAAGATTGGGATTACCAGTAAAACTTCACGCAGAACAGCTCTCAAATTGTGGCGGCACCCAACTTGCAACTCAATACAAGGCGCTTTCCGCTGATCATTTGGAGTACGCAAATGAAGCGGATGTGCAAGCCCTCTCAAAAAGCGGAACTGTCGCTGTCCTGTTGCCTGGGGCATTCTACTTTCTTAAAGAAACACAACTCCCGCCAGTAGATCTGCTTCGCAAACATCATGTGCCTATTGCCATCGCAACTGACTGTAATCCAGGGTCTTCTCCACTTGTTTCGGTCTTGATGGCGATGAATCTTGCCTGCACACTGTTTCAGCTGACGTCAGAAGAGGCACTAGCTGGCACTACTCGTGAAGCTGCCAAGGCACTTGGCTTATCTGACACGGGAAGAATTGAGCCTGGTCTTCGGGCAGACTTGGCAGTGTGGAATGTCTCTTCCCCTTCGGAATTGCCATACTACATCGGGTTCAACCCATTGCAAGAGAGAATATTTGGAGGCGTTCATTGAATTCAAGCCTGAAAACAAGCCAAATTCAAATACATATAAACAGCTCTGCGAATTCTACTGGGTCACCATGATATCTGTTGAAATAAAACATGACAATCATCCCGTTGTGTTGGCGATTCCACATACAGGAAATTACATTCCAGAGGAAATTTTAAAGACTTTTACGGAACCTGCCAAACAACTTATTGATACAGACTGGAATGTCCATCGTCTGTACGACTGTCACTCAATCCGATCTAGGTACCCCGAGCTTGCTCGAATTCTAAAGGCCCTCGTAGCCATAGCGGGCCAACTTACAACCAAGGAGACTTGCCAACATGGATATTTCAGTTAAAAACAGACGAATTGTCATCCCTTATACAGGTTCTCAGCTCGTTGCAAAATCGTGGTTAACTGAAGCACCTTTGAGGATGCTGATGAATAATTTACATCCAGACGTTGCGGAAAATCCAGACAAACTTGTGGTCTATGGCGGTATTGGCCGCGCTGTCAGGACGTGGGATGACTATGACAGGATTGTTGCGACGCTTAAGCGGCTCGACCACGAAGAAACTCTGCTTATACAGTCTGGCAAACCCGTTGGAGTATTCCGAACCCATCGCGATGCGCCAAGAGTGCTTATTGCAAATTCGAATTTGGTCCCTCATTGGGCTACATGGGAGCATTTCAATGAACTTGATAAAAAGGGACTCATGATGTTTGGTCAAATGACAGCCGGATCGTGGATCTATATTGCAAGCCAAGGAATAATACAAGGGACATACGAAACTTTTGCAGAAGCGGGGCGGCAGCACTATGACAGTGATTTGCAAGGACGTTGGCTGCTCACAGCAGGTTTGGGTGGTATGGGCGGCGCGCAACCTTTGGCAGCAGTGATGGCAGGCGCATGCTGCCTTGTAGTTGAGTGTGACCCTGTACGTATAGACTTTCGTCTTCGCACGGGGTACCTAGATGAAAAAGCGCAGTCGCTAGATGAGGCACTCAAAATGATCAGAACATGGACTGATTCCCGACAGACCAAATCGGTTGGGCTTCTTGGCAATGCCGCGGAAATATTCCCAGAAATTGTGCAACGCGGCATTCGTCCCGACATTGTTACCGATCAAACATCCGCACACGACCCGAGAAACGGATATCTGCCAATGGGATGGACGCTCGAGGAATGGCGGGACAAAATAGCGACTGAACCAAAGCTTGTAGAACGGGAAGCTCGCAGTTCGATTCGAATTCATTTGGAAGCGATGGTGAATTTCTGGAACCAAGGAATTCCAACACTCGACTACGGGAACAACATACGCCAAATTGCCAAAGACGAGGGATTTACCGATGCATTCGCCTTTCCTGGGTTCGTGCCAGCCTACATACGTCCTCAATTTTGTCGTGGAAGGGGGCCATTCCGGTGGTGCGCATTGTCTGGCAACCCAGACGATATTTTCAAGACTGATGAGAAAGTAAGGGAACTTTTCCCCGATGACCGCGATCTGCATAAGTGGCTCGACATGGCTCAAAAGCGAATTAAGTTTCAAGGATTGCCTGCCAGAATCTGCTGGCTGGGGCTAGGACAACGACACCGTGCGGGTCTTGCATTCAACGAGATGTTTAAAAACGGGGAAATTGACGCACCGATAGTGATTGGACGAGATCACCTTGATGCCGGGTCTGTAGCTTCGCCAAATCGTGAAACTGAAAACATGCGCGACGGCTCTGACGCTGTATCCGATTGGCCATTTCTCAATGCACTTTTAAATTGTGCTTCCGGCGCAACTTGGGTTTCCATTCACCACGGAGGCGGAGTTGGAATCGGATACTCACAGCACGCGGGCCTGGTGATTTGCTGCGACGGAACCGATGAAGCAGCACGACGCATTGAAAATGTACTATGGAACGACCCGGCAACCGGCGTCATGCGCCATGCGGATGCGGGTTACGAAACCGCAATCCAGTGTGCGCGTGAAAACAATCTCGACTTGCCTGCGATATTGGGTCAATAGTGCTTTAGAGATAGCTTTTGGAATTTAAATTGCGGTGCGTGACTTGAAAAGATCACCAGCCAAAGTATCGAATTCGCTCTTTTGGGGATTCCTAAGCCGAATTTCCGATGGGCAAATTTTAGATTTCACCCTCAGTCGGTGAGATACGTTAGTTAACTGTAATTGTTTGGAGATTTATTATGAAGAAATTAATTCAAAACCTGTTTTTTTCTATAGCTTGCATAACTCTGGGATCAGCTTTAGCATTTGCTGATTCGGTAAAAATCGGATTCAACGTACCGCTTACCGGTTTTGCGGCCGCGGATGGCAATTCTGCACGTGTAGGTGCTGAACTCGCAGTAGAGCAAGTCAATGCTGCGGGCGGCATAAAAGGCAACATGCTTGAACTCGTAATCTATGACGATCAGGCTAGCCCCAAAGAATCGGCTCCTTTGGCAGTTAAATTGATCACTCAAGATCATGTTGTTGCAGGAATATCGGGGAGCTATTCAGGCGCAACTCGTGCCGCCGCCACAATTTACCAGGAAAATGCTACACCTTATATTTCCGCCTACGCCGTTCACCCGGACATCACACGTGCAGGCGATTATGTTTTTCGAACCTCATTCATGGGTGAAGTACAAGGTCGTGCGGGTGCAAAACTAATGGGGGAATTGATGGGATTGAAACGGGTCGCCATGATTACGTTGAACAATGATTTCGGTAAGTCTCTGGCAAACGGATTCAAAGAGAAATCTGCCGAGTTCGGCATTGAAATCATTAACGAATATGAATACTCAATCAAAGACCGAGAGTTCGGCCCAATCGTAACCAAGGTAAAAAGTGACAACCCCGATGGAATCTATGCTTCAGGATATTTCTTTACCGCGGGTCCCCTGGTACGACAGCTGCGCGCGGCAGGCATTTCCGTACCGATCATTGGTCAGGAGGGCTATGACAGTCAGAAATTCATCGAAATTGCCGGCCCTGACGCAGAAGGTGTCATTATCACAACTTCCCTCGACCGTGATTCAGTTGAGCCGGTCACACAAAATTTCATCAAAGGCTTTGAAGCAAAAGCCGAATATCCGACAGACATGGTTGCGGCTTCCGCACATACTGCTGTATTGGTTCTAGCTGACGCACTCGGCCGTGCTAGCGATGACAGTTCTGCTGCACTGCGTGATGCCATCGCTTCAGCCAACGTGGATGCATCGACTGGCCACATTGCGTTCAATGCACTTGGTGAAGTGAAGAAAAATGTTCAGGTTCAAGTTGTAAAAGATGGGATGTGGCGTCACTACGCTGTAATTTCCGATCCAGTACTACTGGCGCCACCTGTAGAGTAAATCGAACAAGTCGCCTTTTTCGTTTTCGATAACGGATTGTGCCAACGACTCATGCTGTTACTTGAATTAACCATTCAGGGGCTGATTCAAGGAGCAATATACGCGCTGATTGCTCTGGGCTTAACACTGGTCTACGGATTGCTCCGAATTTTGCATGTGGCGCATGCCGCCTTGTTCACGCTCGGTGCATACATTGGTGTAATCGTAACAAACGAGACCGGCAGTATCATGCTGGCGATGGTCCTCTCCATGGTAGTTGTTGGATTTGTTGGCATCGGTGTGTATCGTTTAGCTTACAAGCCGTTACTTGACAAACCTCCTCTGGTGGCATTGATTGCATCCATTGGAATATTTATTGCTGCTGAAGAAGTATATCGGATCATATTCGGCGCGTACGGCATGTCGTTCACCAGTCCACCTATTCAAAATCAGATTGAAATTTTTTCTGGAATTTATCTTTCACAAGCTCGGGTTCTAGTATTGGTTCTCTCTGTTGTATTGATTGTTTTTTTGGGCTGGTTCGCTACATCTACCCGCACAGGCATTGCTTGGCGTGCAACTGTTTCAGACGCTGAAATGGCGGCAAGTTTTGGAATCAAAATCGAAAATGTGAGATATCTGAATTTCTTTGTTGGTTCCGCGCTTGCCGCCCTCGCAGGAGTCATGGTGGCACTATTGAATAATCTTGTTGAGCCAACAATGGGCGCTGTTCCCGCATATAAGGCACTGGCTATCATCGTGCTGGGAGGGTTGGGTTCGGTACAAGGTACGCTATTCGCTGCTTTAGCATTGGGGATCATCGAGAGTTTTGGAACCGTTTATTTCGGACACGTTCTAGACCGTGACGCGATCGCGTTTGCTTTTTTAATAATTGTTCTCATGCTTCGTCCGCAGGGTCTTCTAAACAGGACATAAGCCGGTGGCCTACGAAATTACAGTCTTCACCAGCATGTCTATCGCGATCCTGTTTGCGCTATCTCTTAATTTGATCACCGGCTTTTGCGGTCAAGTCAGCCTCGGACATGCTGCGTTTTTTGGAATTGGTGCCTACACCGCGGCATTATTAACGAAAGCAGGCTTATCACTTGTGTTCGCACTCATTCCAGCCGCCTTAATGGCTGGATTGATTGGAATTCTTGTCGGAATCACTTCACTCAGAGTTCGTCACGATTTTTTAGCGATTACCACAATGGGGGTGGGATTCTTATTTGTCGGGTTGGTGAGAAAACAAGACGCTTTGGGAGGCGAAATCGGAATTTCGGGAATTCCGTCTGTGGCATTTGGTCGCCCCGGAATTCTCGCTCTCTCGCTTGTGTGTACAATTCTGTTCATTCTGTTGCTGGTACATATACGTCGTTCATGGATGGGATTTGCTTTCGAATCCATTGCGGATGATGAAGATACTGCGCGGATTCTTGGAATTAACGTGCCAAGATTCAAACTGTTCGCATTTGTGATAGGAACTGCGACAGCAGGAGTTGCAGGTGCACTCTACGCACATCACATTCGGTTCATCGGTCCAGACAGTTTCGGATTCGTTGAATCGGTTACGGTTCTCGCCATGGTGATCGTTGGTGGGATCGGGTCAATTTGGGGAGTCGTGTTTGCTGCGGGAGTGCTTTCGGTCATGCCATTGTGGCTTCAGTTCGTAGATGACTACAAACTGTTGATCTATGGAGTATTGGTGTTTTCCACAATGCGATTTGCGCCGGAAGGAATAGCTGGACTTGCGCGTTTGATTCAGTCGAGATGGTTCGATAAATGACGCTTTTGTCCGTTGAGAATGTCTCCATGCATTTCGGTGGAGTAGTTGCCGTTGAACATGTGTCACTCACGGTTCGAGAAAACCAATTATTAGGTTTCATCGGACCAAACGGTGCGGGCAAAACAACACTAATGCACATTATCACGGGCATTCTGCGGCCACAGAAAGGCAGGGTAGTCTTTCGTGGAAAAGATTTAACCCGATGGCCAATCCATCTAAGAGTTCGATTCGGATTGGCGCTGGCTCAGCAAATCGTACGGCCGCTAAGGTCTCTTTCACTCACGGACAATGTTGCGTTAGCTGCTGGATTGCAGAACACAGGGAATCCTCTCAAGGCATTTCTGAAAACTGACCGCACTAAGGAACGGGAGAAATCCAGGGAGCTGTTGGAATTTGTAGGTTTGGGAGACGTAGCTAATTCAATGCCAAGTCAATTGCCGCTCGGGTACATCAAGAGACTTGAAATTGCCCGAGCGTTGGCACTGAAACCTCAACTTTTGCTTCTTGATGAGCCACTAGCGGGTCTCAACCAAAAAGAAGCTGAAGGGGTTGCCGACTTGATCTCCTCACTGGTGACCCATCAGTGCAGTGTTTTGATAATTGAACACAATATTCGAGAAATCACACGAATATGTCCAGAAATTTACGTTCAGGACAACGGACATCGCCTCTTGCAAGGATCAACAGATCAGGTAATGGCAAGTCTGGAACTCCGGCAGGCATACCTTGGCAGAGGGACATCTTGATGTTGAATGTAACTGACCTAACCTGCGGTTATGGAGACCTGATTGCTGTCGATGGAATTTCTTTCAGCATCAAGTCAGGGGAAATATTTGGTCTCATTGGCGCAAATGGAGCAGGGAAAACAGCGACAATCATGGCTTTAGCAGGTATTATTCCCGTAATAAGTGGTCGCGTATATCTGAATGAGCAAGATATCACTTATTTGCCAACACATGCACGCGCAAAACACGGAATCGCACTTGTCCCAGAAGGACGTCGCATATTTTCGGATCTTACTGTCGACGAGAATCTCACCGTTGGCGGTACTCGTCAAGATAAGATGGGGTTGAGTCGTAACCGTGAACGAGTCTTTGATACTTTCCCGCGAATTGCCGACCGTCAACAACAACTTGCAGGCTCGCTGTCAGGTGGTGAGCAGCAGATGCTCGCAATTGGAAGAGCCATGATGGCTGAACCGTCCGTTCTTCTGATTGATGAACTATCGCTCGGTTTAATGCCTATCGTAACCGACGAATGTTATCGCGTACTAGAGGAACTACGAAAACAAAATTTAGCAATTTTGCTGGTAGAGCAAAGTACCGAACGGGTACTCCAGACTGCCGATCAAATTGCGGTACTTGAGACGGGAAATATCGTTTGGACAGGCTCCGGCTCGGAGGCAACTAAAGATGATGCGGTCGTTGAAGCCTACCTCGGATTAGTACAGCGATAACGCCCCAACTGCCTATATCGATGATAAGTCTCGAAGGGCACAATTAGAATTCAGGCAAATCTCTCAGAATGAGCGTACACCCACTCATTCTTACATCAGCATGGAAAGCTACTCTCATTGTACTGAACGAGCAATTGCCATCTTCTGAATATTCGAGCTGCACGGATAGACCTGTCATTCTTTTTTCTGACGGAACTTGTTGTGACAGCCGCGGCATCCTTCGTCACCCAGTGCCTTGATTCTTGCACCAATCTCACCAAGGTCACCGGATTCAAAGGCAGCTTCTAGCGCTCTAGCCGGATCAACCAGCCCGTTGGCAGCTGCGACGAAGTCATCCCAATTTTGCCAGATGTCCGGTTTTGCTTCGCTATCCTCATTTTCCTTCATTCCAGTTTGTTCTGGAAACAGATCGAGAATTTTGGGGCTTCCGCCGCGACTTCAGCAGCCATTGCAGCCGGCTCCAATGGATCCCCGTCACCGCGTTTCAAGAAGTTCGAGAAAGCGATTCATGCGCCTCCTAAGGTTTTTCATGAATTTGTGTCTCTTAAGGTAAGTTTCTCCTCAGAATAATCATCTAGGGAATCAATTTCGCGAATGAAGTGGAGCACACGCCAAGATATAGAAACACAAAATTTCAAGAGCCAGGGTCCATATTTATTTTCTGGGAGCCCGTCATGTTCAATGCAAGGATAGAAAATTTTTTTTGCGAAAATATTTTCATATTTACTCAGGCAACTTTCACAAGAAGAGCAAAGCCAATGTTGCTTTACACCATCTTGAATGCGAAGATTTGGATTCGTGCCGAAACGAATATGCCCTGTTGGCGAAGATTTACGCAACCAGCGATACACAAATGCAGGTAACACGTGACTGTTTTGCAGTTCACTACACGTACCGCAAAGATGGCAGATTCCCCGGTTCATTTTGTATCTCCCTACAGATGTTTGAGATGTTGTAAAAAAGGTGCATCGGTTGTTTATTACAAGGCGTAACAGAAAGAGTATTTGTCAAAAGTGGTGCGCTGGACGGAAATATAAACCCACTTAAACATCTTCTAGTTATACCCTTTCAATCACTATTGCCAGGTGTCTGAATCGGGTGCGATTGTGTCGGGCCAATGGGGAGTGGAGACCAATTCTGGGACGATGTCGCCCGCATAGCCGCATGATGGAATTGAAAGAATTACCGAATCACTTTTATTCGCACTCCGTTGACAATGAGGAGTATCCATAGACCTTTGAAGGAACAGGATTTAAACTCTGGCCCCATTAACATCGCTATACTTTTCCAAATTCTCCCCCAATTGTGAACTCTTCGGCAGATTTGCTGCGACGTGTTCCTTCCGTGTATGCGGGGACGCAGTCCGCTGGAGGCTATAATGAAATTCTGGTGAATCTTCAACTCAACAAACGAAAGCGATCAATTTGCGCAAGAACAACTTCAAATGTCTGAAGGGTTCTTCAATGCAAATCTAGGGCATCTCCATTTTTCAATTTCTCCTGTACGGGCATTTAGGTAGGTTTTACAATTCGGAATTTCTTTTGCAAGAAAATTCTTTCGAGTTTTGAGTAAGTTTCATCTTTCGACAGTCAGTGGATTGTCAAATACATGTCTTCTCGTTTTGATGCTCCATGCTCCATTCGCCAATGCGCAAAGCGTCATTCCAGACGGGCAGACAGCCACAACTGTATCAGTCTCTCCAGATGGCCAGATTACGGTTGATATTGCAGCAGCAAACAGTGATTCCATCAGCCACAATTCCTACAATAAGTTTTCCGTTTCAGCAGCAGGTGTCAATCTGGATAATCGCACTGTCCAAGCTGAAACCGTTGTTAACGAAGTCACTTCGACTGCCTTGTCTGATATTCGCGGGCCTCTATCCGTTCTCGGACCTTCAGCCCATGTAATTCTCGCGAATCCTAACGGAATTACCGTCAACGGAGGACAGTTCATCAACACCGGAAATGTAGCTCTGACAACAGGGCGCATGTCATACGACAGTTCCGGCTTGCCTGTAAGTACGGTTGAATCCGGTGTCATCTCGATTGGTGCCGATGGATTGAGCGGGGCCATGGAAGAATTGGACCTGATGGCAAAATCGATAAGGCTTGGAGGTGCTGTGCGGCATACCCGAACAGATGCAGTTTCGCATGTCAACCTGATCGGAGGCAGCAGTGTAGTTGATTTTGATGCCACTCGAACAAGCGGGGGCATTTTGCCGTGGGCACTGCCGACTTCGGACAGCGGTTCTTCTTCCGAAGCAATCGTCGTAGATATTACAGATACTGGTTCCATTCGTTCAGGACGCATAAGCATAACTGTAACGGATCAAGGCGCAGGGGTTCGTATGGCGGGAGATTCAACGGCTTCCGTTGGCGGTTTCAGATTGACCAGTTCCGGAAAACTGGAAGTCCTCTCTGCACAAATCACTGCTACAAGATCGGTGAACATATCCGCAGGCAGTGCGGAGCTCACTTCATCGAAGAGTGACGTGGCCGCGGTCACTTCTGAGGAAAGCGGTGTTGTCATTGAGACAACGCAAGGAAAAATTGAATTATCGGCGACGACGATATCAGGAAACACAATCGCCTCTGACAATCTCGCGTCGTCAGGGGGAATCACCCTGATAGCAAAACAGGGAATCAGGATTCAATCGTTGAACAATGTCAGATCAACTCTCGAATCAACAAGCGACAACGTCGTTCTCAATTCGGGTGGGGCAATTGAGCTGCTTGAATCGAACGTGAACTCAGACAAGGACTTCCGACTGTCGGCGACAGGCACTGTTGTTCTTTCTGACATAATTGCCAACGTAAACGAAAATTTTCGGATTCTGTCAACATCGGAAGTGAATCTTGACGAATCATCCATCACCGCTGAGAAGAATATACGAATTGACGGAACAGCTTTGCGATTCGGGGCACTGGACCCATCGCACAAGAGAACAGAGTTGAAGTCAAGAACTGGAAGTTTCATTGCCAAATCCACATTGGGCGATGTGTTGAATTTTGGGAGTTTGCTGCAAGGCAATTCAGCAACTGCGGGGGACATGGAATCAGTTGGAGCCATGTCCATATACAGTGCGGGAATGCTGCAGAACCGCAGCTTGTCAATCGACCGTCTTGCAGTTATTTTTGGCGAAGCGGATGATCTATACATATCCACTTCAGGAGATGTTCTAAACGAGACTGGCAGAATGCTATCAAATATGGGTGTTCGTATCATAGCGGCCGGTGACATCATTAATGACACTCGCTTTACTCCGGGCATGGAACCCTACGAAGTGCGGCACAGCAAAGGGAAACGCTTTGCAAGTAGTCTGTGGCTGAAGCGAAAACGCAAAACAACCGTTACCGCCAACTACGGAGAGCAGCTGATAAAAGGTGAACGAGCAGTGATACTGGGAGTAGGAGACGTTTCACTGGAAGGCAGGAACATTCGCAATCAAGGTGGCGACATTACTGCTGGAAATCTGGAAATAAGAGCTTCGGGGAATTTCGAGAACAAGGCACAAATTGTCGGTGCAATGAAGTATCACTTAACCTGCCGGTGGGTGTGTAAATCAAGCGGCTGGTCCACGGTTCGAAGTGTCGGAGGAAACATCAGTGCGTCCGGGACACTGACAGTGTCTGCTGACAGAGAGGTCTTGAATCTGGCTGGGCGAATCACGAGTTTCGGTGACTTCGAAATCAATTCTCCAATTACAGTTTCACAAAACACTTTCATACCAATTTTGATCGAAAGGCCTACAGGATTGACTGGTTTCTTCCGCGGACGACGAAGTTGGCTTGCAACTATACATGAATGGGGCACAGTCGGCTCACTGCAAGGTACAGTGACCTTTAATGGAGATGTAGCGTTGGGCAATACCCAAGTTGTTTCAACTGACGACCCCATAATCAACGGCGATGAAGCTCCAGCCCCAGAACGGATGAGTCCTCGCTCTATCGGACGAAAATCGATTGGACTTTTCCGGGATTTTTTTTAGTTCATGCGGAAATTTTGGTGGAGCATCCCTGCAATTCTATCCTTGACGGCATTCGCAATTCCGGGATTTGGCCAATCAGATCCAGGCAGTACGATACTTAAGGAACAACTTCGGAAACAGCAGGAACAGCATCTTCAGCGAAGTCGTCCAGGTAGGGAAATTGACAGAAGCGAGATTCGGCAGCCGGTCAAGGAGGTCAGATGTTTCCAGATAGATGAAATCAAGGTGCGCGGCATTACCGCATTCTCCGAAAAGCAACTTGATCAGATAATTTCCAACTTTGTCGGGCATTGTCTTGGGCAAGAGAGTATCGAAATATTACTTCAAGCGATTTCCGCACTTTATGCGGAAAAAGGACTGATCACCTCACGTGCAGTTGTAAAGGATCAAGATATCAGCAGCGGTAGATTGATAGTTGATGTAATTGAAGGAAGGCTGGAAGCATTTGTTTATCAACAGATTGACGAAAACGGCACACCTACAGTCAGTAAAGAACGAAAACTGACCACCGCCTTTCCGATGAATCCCGGTGACATATTCAACTTGCGTTCATTGGAACACGGACTTGAACAGATGAATCGCCTTTCATCCAGCAAGGCGAACGCAAATCTGGTTCCGGGCAATGCTCCCCAGACAAGCATAGTGGTCATCAGCGAACAGAAGGCAGATATGCTTCGAGGAACATTTGGTCTGGACAACAACAGTTCTGAAGAAACTGGGAAGATGCGTTTGAAATTCAGTGTGGAAGTGGATGACCTGTTTCAGTTGAATGAAACTGCCTCAATTTCCTATGTGGGACTGGAAAATTCAAACGCCATCACCGGCAACTTTTCAATTCCCTATCGAAACTGGCTGTTTTCAGTTTATGGGTCCTATTCAGAATCTCTATCTCGCCTGACCCCGACATCCGATCTGTTCAACCAAACTTCAAACATTACTGCAAAAGCGGAACGTATAGTTTTTCGAGACTCGAAAAAGAAAATATATGCCTATTCCTCGGTGCATACATACGCCAACAGGCGCTACATTAACATTTCCGCTTTGACACCACAAAGAAGATCATCGTTTCGAATCGGAGTTAGAAACGAACATCACATCCCAAGCGGAATATTGTCTGCGGACACGTCGCTTGCCTTTGGAGCAAAGTTATTCAATGCAGACTGGAATTCCGATTCTATTTTTAGAGGTGGTCCGAGAACCAAGTACACAAAACTCGAAACACAGATTACATATTTGCGACCTTTGGCGAACGAGCGCCGATTCACTGTAACCGCTGTTGGACAATTCGCAAACGTGCCTTTATTCTCAAATGAGCGACTATCCATCGGCGGTTGGGAAACTGTCCGAGGATACGCCGGTTATGGAGTTGTCGGCGATTACGGATTGTACCTAAGGTCTGAGTACAGTCTTAGGCCAAAGGAATTGAACCTTTCGAAGCTGAAAGGAGTGTTTTCGACGATTGGACTTAATAAAATACTAAAAATCACAAATAGTGGTTACGTACCATACCTGTTCCTGGATGCAGGCATCGTCAATGAAAATTCTTCCGGTATACTGTCAGAAATTGCAGGAATTGGATTTGGAATAAACGCGTCCTTGAACCGGGTCAGAATCAGCGTTGCAGGTGCGATGCCTGTTTTGAAACAAAAATTACGCAAGAATCGGGATTTTCAGAGTTTTGTCAATGTGTCATTCAAAATTTTTTAGCTCAATTAGAAGAACCGACAGAATCATCTGGATTCTTCTGGTTGTAGTGGCAATTGGCGTACGGTTTGCATATGCTGAGGTGAATCCCATTCTGCAGCAAGGCCTTGTTGCGCTTGACAACGGAGATTACAAGACGGCTGCGGAAAAATTCGCAGAAGGGTTTGAAAACGGAGAAGTGGACGGAGCGTTTTACCTGGGCCGAATGCTTGAACTAGGTTTGGGAGGCACTCCGGACCTGCAGGCGGCCATAGGACTCTATGTTGCGGGGAGTGCCAAGAATTCTGCGCCTGCTAAAAATCGACTTGGTGTTCTACACATACAGGGGAATGGCGTCCTGCAGGATTACGAAGAAGGCGCGAAACTTCTTTGCGATGCCGCTGATTTAGGCGATGTGAACGGCGCTTACAACTGCGGCAGTATATTGCTGGAAGGCAAGGGAGTCGAAAAAGATGAAGTCAAAGCTCTGTCCTGGTTCAAAGTAGCATCAGACATGGGGCATCTTGGAGCTAAGAATCAAATTGCCAATGCACTTATTGAAGGAAAGTTCATTGAACGCGACATAAAAGGGGCTGTAGAACTCTTTCAACAAACTGCGGCCGAAGGAAATTCGGTCGGGCTTTTCTCGTTGGGTCAGGCATTTGCAGCAGGATTGGGAGTTGATCAGGATTTGATCAAAGCGCATTCATATTTCAATATTGCTGCTGCACTGCAGCATCCCGCTGCGGCCAGTGCACGGGACGCATTGGAAAATCAACTGACACCTGATGAAGTCCGGTTGGCCCAACAACTCGCAAGAGCGTGGCGACCGATTGCAAGTGGAAAAAGCGAATAACTCAACAATTGCAATAATTGATTGTAGATTGTTCCTGCATGATAGAGTAATGCTCATGAGTGTGAGGCTGCATCTCTGATGTCCTGATAATAACCAGCATGCAAATATTCATGGACTCCGTTAATCACTGCCACTTCCGCTAAACAGTTGTATTATGCAGATGTCCGAAGATTTGCAGACAAAAACCATGATCACGCACCTGTCTGCGTCTCTGATGCGGACCTCCATTTGCGCGGCTGTCATGCTATTCGGCGCCTTGGCGCTGGCACAACAGATCATCGTCGATCCGTCCGCACCCGGCACCTCGTTTCTGCTTTCCGGTAGCCAGACTCCGCAAATCGATATCGCCGCGCCTGAAAGTGGCGTTTCTCACAATCGCTATCTGGGTTTCAACGTCACTTCGGACGGACTGATACTGAACAATTCGCAGGCGGCCGGTGTCAGCCGCATTGGCGGGGCAGTTGGGGCCAATCCGAATCTGCTGGTTTCCGGTCCTGCGACAGTCATTCTGAACGAAGTCAAAGGCGGTGCGCCGTCCACCTTGGCCGGTACCACGGAGGTGTTCGGCACAGCGGCGGATGTGATCATCGCCAACCCCGGCGGTATCACCTGTAGTGGTTGCCGGTTTCTGAATTCTTCGAGTTCTACGTTGTCAACGGGCACCCCTTCGATCAATAACGGCCAGGTCAGTCTGGCAGTGAGCTCGGGAGAGATTCGCATCGGCCCGGGCGGGTTCGAGACGGAACACAAAGGCGCAGTGTACGGCCGGCATGTTGTGATCAACGGCCCGGTTTCCACGGTGAATCGGACGACAGACAGCACGCTTGTGGTATCGGGCGGTTCACAGAGTGTAAATTTGCACTCTGGAATGGTTTCTGCGGCACCGGTTACGACGGCGGTGCAGTCGCCGTTTGCGATCGATGCGAGCGAGATGGGTGCGATGCACGCCGGCAGCATCACGATCGTGGGCAATGAAACGGGGCTCGGTGTGAATCTGTACGGCAATCTTGAAGCTACACAGAATGTGCTTGCCAGTTCGCTGGGGGACCTGTTCTATGGCAATGTGAATGCCGGCGGTTCGGTACGTATGCACGCCAGCGGGGAGATCCGCCAGTACGGAGACCTGACGGCTGTGCAGGATGTCTCAGTGAGCGGAGAGAAGTATACGCTGTACCTCGGACAGCGCCTCGAAACGCCAGCGGATGTCGACATTCAAAGCGATGGTTCGGTGGTGATTGCCGGCGAGGTGTCGGGTCGAAACATTGATCTAGGCAGCGGTGCGATGACGAACAACGGTTTCATTCTGGCGGACGAAAGGCTTTTAATTGAAGCCGAACAGGTATCGCAGCAACGAGAAATCGCCACGGAATATGACATCTACCTGGATCCGGCGCTGCAGCAATACCTGCAGGCTTACCAGTATCAGCTGCTGCAGGGCGGCGAACGGGCGGACATTGCTGCGCAGTTGATTAACCGGGCTTCCGAGCATGAGATCATTTCGCAGCACATCCAGAGCGGCGCTACGATGTTGGGCAAAGACATCGAGATGCGGGCGGAGGCGGACATCACCAATACTGGTGGTGCGATGGTGGCGACGAACGACATGCTGATGAGCGCCGGTGCGAACATCATCAACGAATATCTGCAGCTGCGCCGCCTGCTGAAGGAGAAAGACGGGTGTCCACTGGAAGACTGCGGATATCGGGTTGATTTCCATGCCGCTGAACTGCTGGCGGGGAACGATCTGACAGTGATTGCTGGTGGAAACTTCGAGAACCACGCCAGCGACGTGGCGGCCGGCGGTATGATCCGCGTGCAGGCGGGTGTGGACATTGTCAATTCACTGACGAGTTCAAATCATGAGGTTCATGAGAGACTAAGCGCGACCGTTGCCTCCACGTCGTGCAGGCAGATAAACAGGGGCGGCGACGAAACCTGCACAACGACGTATACCACCGAGCCCCGCGGGTATCTACTAGACGAAGTAAACGTACTGTCGCCTGCACGCATTGTCACGCTGTATGGCGACATCCGCCTTATCGCTGGACGCGATTTCGTATCCATCGGTTCTGAGGCATCTGCGGGCGGTGAGCTGACGGTGGAAGCCGATGAGCGGGCAATACTTTCCGGTTTTGTGGATGCGGAAGAGGATTTCGTGCAGCGACGAGAGCACAACTACGAAACCTACACTATTGGCAAAGGAGAGTATGGAACTAGGACCGTCTATGAAAATGTCACCTACAAAGGAACAGAACTGATCACCGCCACATCCAATCTGGTGGGAACCTCAGTCAGCATTGGCAGTGGCGGGGACATGATTCTGACGGGCGTACGGCTGCTGGCATCGCGGGATCTTGACCTGACATCCACCAGCGGGTCGATTCTGATTGATTCGACGCATCTGCCGAGCGAAGCGCAATTGCCGGAGGATGAAACAGTGCGGTTCGTGGAGCTTGAGTCGGATGTAGTGGAACAAATATTCGGCAGATCAGACGATGCCGCTGATTCCAATTTGGATGCGACGGACGACAGCAGCGCGCAGGATTACCTAAATTTTCTGCGAAACAGTGAACTGCTGACCGCCGTAGAGGCACTGTGCCGCGCGGGCAGTGGTGCCGACATCAAGGATACGGTGCGAGGCGTCGGCGTGCAGTCGTATGTGTCGCTGATCGGAGACGATTCCCTTCAGTCGCTGCGCGAAGATGTCCGAGATGCGATTAGCACGGTATACGACACGATCGAAGCCGAAATTCGGACGCACAACGATGCGGTTGCAGAATATCACGCTGCACTGCGGAGAAAACTCAATGAGGCTGGTGCACTTTCGGATGCCGATGAGACGCAGACTGCAGAATTCATTCGACAGCAGGTCACGGCGGTTGACTCGGCGGCTGCGGTCAGGGCGAGTGATGTTCAAATCGAATATCAGGCACAGCTTGCGGCCAATCAGGCGCAGTATGGACATCTGCTGCAAGAGACTGTCAAGCGCAGATACTGGGATGGGAATTACGGCAAGAACGGTGCGTGGCGGTCTTACACGACGACCGTTCCGAATCAGCATTACGTCAGCCTGAAAAATGCAGCCGACGCACAGGCCGCAGCTGATCGCGACAGCGCGCTCGCCGCTATTGAGTCACAGCGACTGCTGGATGTCGCGCTGATTCGATCAGCCGATACCGACGAGGGGCTGCATCAGCTGATTACGCAGTGGACGGCTGAATTTACAGCACAAATCGCAGTCTATGCCGAACAGAAGACGGCGCTGGCGGAAAGACTGTCGTCACAGGTGCACGATGCCATGCGCATTGCCGAGACCCTTCGACTGGAGGAATTGGAACTGCAGTCGGTGCACGAGAAACTGGTTGCGGAAGGTTCCATCAAGGCGGGCGAGCCGAGTCTGGCCATGGCGCTGACTCACCGGGAATTTCCCCAACTGGAACGAGTACAGGAACTGTCGGTCAACGAGAACGGCATTGTGGAAAACCGCCACGAGTATGGGGTGCAACACACGCGTACCGTAACCGAGACACGCGACACCAGACGTTACGTAGAAACAACCGAAATGGAGACACAGCGTCGGTCGACCAGGGTTTGCAGGGAAATCAACAGGCGCGGCGACCTATCCTGTTACAACCGGTACTACGACGTAACCGTACCGGTAACCCGCACAATATTGGTGGGCAGCATCGAAGAGGTTGAAGTGGAAGAAACCTATACAGAGCTGGCAAGCGCCACGGGGGCGCTGCTTTCCGACGAGCAAGAGGAACAGAATGCGTTCATCAATGCGACGGCCTGGCGGTATGCCACCTTCGGTGGGCTGAGAAAACTGACTGCGACGCCACGCAGCATTGTGTTCAGTGAAGCCGACCTGTCGGTGAATGCTGGACAGGACATTTATGTCACGGGTTCGACGACGATCGCCGCCAAAGATGATGTGGGCATTTTCGCCGGCCGGCGGATCGGACTGTTGGGGGCGATCAACACGGAATTCCGGCTGGGCGAGTTGGCCCATGCGGCATTTCCTGAAATCGGCGAAACCCTGCAGCTGGGTACATTGATGCGCGATCCGTATGCGGACGAAGCGCAGGCTGCCTCTTCCGATACGCCGGACGAGGCGATGCTGCGCTATGCCAGCCAGACCGCCAGCTACGATCTGGTCAATACGATGATCACCGCCGGCGGGGACCTGACGCTGCGTTCCGGTGGGGACATTCTGAATTTCGGCGGCGCGCTGATCGCCGGCAGCAACCTGTATGCGTCGGCCGAAGGAGACATTCGCAACGAAGCGCTGCGCCGCAACTTCACCCTGACATCCCGACATGGCTGCAGCGGCGGTGCCTGTGGCCAGCGAGGACATGAGTACCGGCCGGCTGAATTTCTGTCGGGTTCGAGCATGCTGCTGACCTCGGGAGCCGATATCGTCAACCGCGGCGCAGTGCTGTCGGCCGCATCCATGCTGATGGCGCAGGCGGAAAGAGACATTGTGAACTCGGCCATCACCAGCCAGTATCTCTACTACTATGTGAACGAGTCCAGCTGGTTCGGACTTCGGCGCAAGAAAAAGCTGCTCTATCGCGCCGTCATCGGCGAAGGCGACATGTCCACCGAGTATGGATCACTGCTGCTGGACGCGGGACGGGACATCGTAGGCGAAGGCTCCGGCTTCTCGGCCGGTGGAGATGCGCTGCTGGAAGCGGGTCGCGACGTGGTACTCAAGGCGAAATCCGAAGAGCTGCACAATTACTACAAGAAACGCGGATTCAGCGGTCTTTCGTACAGTTCGAACCGGATTCAGTGGAACGAGTTCAAAAGCGCGTTCACGAAAATCGAAGGCGACAGCATCCGGATCCGTTCTGTAGGCGACGTGAGCGGCAGCGGTGCGCTGCTTTTCGCAGCCAACGACATTGACATTGCCAGCGAAGCGGATCTGACGTTCGACGCCCATCAGAATCTGCGTTATACGCACCACTCGGGCTGGACGATTGGCATCAGTTTCGGTGGCAGCAGCATAGTCGAATCGGTGTTGAGCGGGGCCGACGGCCGGGATGTTTTTGAAGCGTATCTGGCGACCAATCCGAGTCTGGCCGCGGTGCATCAGCTGGCGACCGCCAAGGATCAATGGGGCACCATCAATGGCCTTCTGAATCTGGGCTACCACCTGCCGGCACTGGCATCGGCCGTGAACCAGGGCAGCGCCGGCAAAACCGACACCATCACCGAGTCCCTGTTCAAGCAGCTGAATCCGTTTTCCTGGGTAAAGGAAAACGCCGTATTGAGTTCCAAGCAGAACGCCACCTTCAAGGATTTTGTCACCGGCATCACGTTCCGGCTGGGTGCATTCAGTTCCCAGCGCGAGTGGACCGAGAGCCATGTCAGCCAGCTGGTGGCGGGCAATGACCTGGCGCTTGAGGCTGGTGAGGATCTGGTGCTGGCCGGCGGCACCATTGTCTCTGCGGCACATGACATGCAACTGCTTGCAGGCGATGACATCCTGATCGCGGCGCTGGCGGACAGCAGCCGCACGTCTTCCTCATCGTGGGGACTGTCGCTGGGTTTCGCCACCGACGGCATCACGTTCGGAGTAGATATGAGCCGCACCTCCGGTTCTTCCAGAATTTTCACCAACGCCGCCGTAACTGCCGGCGGCGACTTGCAGATCATATCGAATCAGGATACTGCACTGCTGGGTGCCAACATCAAGGCCCGAAGCATCACAATGGATGTCGGCAACGACCTGATCGTGCAGTCGCGTCAGAACGTCAGTTCCTCAAGTTCGCACGGCTTCAATTTCCAGGTCACGATGTCCGGCGGCGTTCCGACCGGTCTGAGAACCGGCGCCAGCAACTCCTCTTCCAGCCGCCGCTACACCGATAATCCGACCACTGTGGTGGCGCAGGAGGAACTGAGCATCTACACCGGCGACACCACCTATCTGCTGGGTTCCGCCATCTATTCGGAAACCGGTCAGCTGGATCTGGATACCGGCTCGCTGATCTTCGACAACTACCTCGACTCCGATTCGTCTTCCTCGACGTCAGTCAGTACGACGCTCGAATTTACAAACAGCATGACCGTCGATACAGCCCGCTCGGATGCCGCCGGCTCGCTGGCCTATCGGAACCTCAGTGCCGTGACTTACACCACTTTGGGCGCCGGTTCCATCCGCGTGCGTGCGGCTGATGAAGACTTCACTCTCGCTGCGCTCAACCGCGATCCCGACAACCTGCAGCGGGTGCTGTCGCGCTCCAGCTTCGCACTGGAGGTGCCGGGCATCAACCTGCAGCGCTGGTCCGAACAGGTCAAGGACATGGTCGATCTTATCGAAGCGGTGAGCGCCGATGTGCCGGATCGGGTGCGCGCACAGGGCGCACAGGCCGTAGACCTGTACCGAGACCTGATCCTGAGCGGCGCCTCACCGGTTCTTGCAAGAAGATTAGTCGGCTCCGATAGGTACAAGCTTGCGCTCCATCAGTACCACGAATACCGAAAGGCGGAACTGTTTTATGGTTCGGAAGCCGAAATTCCGGAAACAGACAAGATGGCGATCGCACTGGGTTTCAAGCTTTTGCTGGGCGAGGCGTCCTCATACGAGGGTGGCTCCTTTATCTTTCCCTGCGACCCGACCGGTGGCGAGGCGGATTGCGAAAAAGCGCTTGCCGACTTCGACGCGTATTTCGAAAAACACGGTGCCGATGCCCTATTGGATTCCTTGCAATTAATTAATCAATCCATCTTCCCTGATGATTTAACCAGCGAAAATTCGGTTTTTGGCAGCGACGTAAGAGGCATACTCAAAACCCTTCTCTACTGTGCGCTCAGCGAGCCTGAAGTCTATCTGAAATTCATCGGTGCGAATGAATATGAAAGGGAGGCCAGACGGGCTCTGATCGAATGGGCCGGCGAAAAATTCGGAGTGGATGCAACATCATTCTATGTGATTGCAGACGTGATCCGTAATCAGGGAACAGACGAGCAGATCGAGGAGGTGTGGAGGGCCAACGTCAATCCGTTTCTGCAGTACGGTAATGCCTTTGGTCAGTACTACGTAGATACGATAAACGGGCTGATTAATGCGTCGGAATATGTAGCAAAGGTATCCGGAATCTACGGCTCCGAGGCACAGCGGGAGACCTTGGATATGACCATACTAGTTCTACAGTATGTCGCTGCAAATCCAGGAGAGGTGACCCAGCAAGTCAAGGATGATCTTGTGAAATTTTCGGTGGCGGTAGCCAGACTCGAGCCAAAAGAGCTCGGCTATCTAACCGGCGGGACGATTCTGGCACTCTTTCCGTCAGGTATTCTCGCGAACGCGCTGAATGGCACGAGGTATGGCGCAAGAATTCCAGAAATCAATACTGCTGACAGGGAATTGGCAAGTGAAGAAATCAAAAAAATTGCTACCAATACTGCAAAGAGTAACTTGGGACAGCTCCTGCAGAAGATAAAGGTTTGGCACGATGGAGCTGTTGTTCAAGAGATCAAAGATTTAGAAGCAGATGTGGATTCGGATTTAGTCGTATTGAATAAAATTGTCAGGAACGGGAAAATCGTCGGTTACAGAAGCGTTTTTTTCCGCGGGCCTGATGGAAAACGGGCTTCGCCGGATATTGTCGTTTTCAATAAGGAAACACGCAAGGTCGAGGTGATTGAAATAAAGACCGGCCGCCACGCCAAAGAATCGCCGAATCAGAAAATAGTGTTTAACAAAATAAGGGCGGGAACCGCGACTCCACTCCAACTCCTTAAAAATCTTATAAAGGAACACAATGAAAGCAATTCAGAAAATCCAATTCCAGAGGAAAATTTGCAGAGAGGAGTAGAAATACCGGTTGATGTTAGATATCTACCTGGATTTTTAGAATGAAGCAATGCGAATACTTGACGGTTTTCAAGGATTCGCTGAAAGCTCTTGAATTGATGCGGTATTGCGGGACTAATTTCGGTACGATAGGCAATTGCGTCTTGGTGGGAATTTTCGAGGTGAGTGTGCAGTACAATCTGGACAGTTACCAACGGACGACAGATTGGCGGCTTCAGAAATGAAATACACGGCACGGGCGAAAATTCAGGTCACCATGGATCAGTTGCAATGCCGGCAATCCAATCGATTGGACCAGGTTCGGAATTTTGGATTTCACAGCATCTGGCGGGTGAGCCGTAACAGTATGAAAAAGAATAAAGACGAGACAATCCGCATTGTGCTGCTGTTTGATTCGGGTGCTGGCCTCAGAGCAACTAACTGTCATGGCTTGCCGAATTTCGAGTGATAACCGCAATCCAAGCTGGGCGGTGGCTTCCGCAGGAGACGGTGACGGTTGGCGGCGTTTGCAAATCATTCAGAGGGCGGGTATTCGGAATTCTCCCATGCTGTGAACCCAAGGACTGCATTCGCCTTATTGCAACACTGAGCGAAGTGCCGGCACTGGACAGGAGAGAACAGAAAATGACTGAAAAAAACACGCGCCCTCACGATTTCAATTCATGGAACTTCTTTGCGACGGCGACGGTTGAGGATGTGAACAGCCGCCTTGAAGCGGGCGACGACCCCAATATTCGCGATGAAAAAGGTGTCACCCCACTGCATAGTGCTGCTCGTACCACCGCAGACCCAGCGGTCATCGTCGCACTGCTGAACGCCGGCAGTAGTGTGCGCTCGCGCACCGCCAGCGGAACTACACCGCTTCATTCAGCTGCCAGATCCAGCAAAGTACCTCTGGTGCTGGAAGTTCTGATTGAAGCTGGAGCGGACCCGAATGCACGGGATGACCGTGGGGAAACTCCCTTGATCAAAGCGGCACAATGGAACCTTGAAAATCCGGTGATCCTGGAAGCACTGATACGGAGCGGTGCCGACCCCAATATGCATGATGATAACAAATACACCCCGCTGCACTGGGCAGCCAGCAAATCTGAGGGTCCGGATGCCATTAATGTGCTGACCGAAGGCGGTGCCGACCCCAATCTGAAAGGTGTAAGGGGATTGACACCGTTACATATGGCGCTCGACGGTAACATTAGCGTTTGGGGCAGTTCTGGAATTTGGAATATTCCGGAAGCGCTCATCCGGGCCGGAGCCGATCCGAATTTACAGGACAATTACGGGAATACATCCCTGCATGCTGCAGCTGGAATTTGCGACGCCCTGAGCATCTACGAGATTCTGATTGAAGCCGGTGCTGACCTAGGCATTCGGAATGAAGACGGAAAGACACCTCTTCGAGCCGTGGGCCAGAAGAAAGACAAACCGGAGCTAGTTGCATTTCTCAAAGAAGTCGAAGCGAAACAGAAGGCACGGCAGTCATCCGGCAGCAAAGAGGTTTCGAAAGTTCCCGGCATTGGAGTGGGAGCGCAAGCGGCTGGCAGGAAAAACCAGGATGCGACTGAACTGGTCCCGGAGCGACAGAAATTCAATACGATGGAGTTCTTCCGCTGGGCGGATGTCGAGGATGTAAAAGCCTGTCTTCGGGCGGGTGGCGATCCGAATGTTCGCTGCGAGCACGGCTTCACTGTGCTTTACAATGCCGCGGCGGCAACTGCCGAGCCGGCGGTGATTGATGCGCTGGTCAACGCTGGCGGAGATGTGAATGCGCGCAATGACTGCGGCAATACGCCACTTCATGTGGCCGCCCGTCTCAGCAACGCACCTGAGGTGCTTGAAGCCCTGATTGAGGCCGGTGCGGATCCGAATGCGCAAAACGGGATTGGCCAAACCCCCATGCACAAAGCGGCGGCTCGCATTCCCGGCAGTCCAATGGTCATCGAAGTTCTTGCGAAAGCCGGAGCGGATCCCAATGTTCAAACTCATGACGGTTTTACTCCGTTGATTGATGCGGCTTCGAACAGCAGGGACCCGGCGGTGATTGATGCGCTGGCGAAAGCCGGTTCAGACCCTAATCTGCAGGTAGCGAACGGAGCCACCGCGTTGCACAAGGCACTCTGGGATAATGTTTTCGTTACGGGAAAGAATGGGAACGCAGGCATTCCGGAAGCACTCATCCGCGCGGGTGCGAACCCGAATATACAGAACGATTTCGATAGAACATCTTTGCATATAGCAACTATGACATGTCACACCCTGGAAATCTTTGAGGTTCTGATTGAAGCCGGTGCGGATCTCAGCATCCGCGATGGACACGGCCAAACTGCCTTTGATAGATTAAACTCAAAAAAAATTGTAGACGTTGAGTATCTGAAAAAAGTTGCAGCGCAACAGCAATCAGGGTAGCAGTTCATTCTGCGGGGAATACGGCCGCGGCAGCTTGCAGAAGAAAACAGTAGATGACTTATCAATCGGCAACCTGCCGAAGTTTAAACTGAAGTTTGAAGGCATATTGGCTAGCAAACGCCGATGATACAACGGTTTTTTGAAAAATAAAATTTAGCGTTTCTGCCTACATTCGGAATTCCATCAAACTTTGTTGATGGTCTTGAGCGAATTCAAAGCTTGTTGCTGCTTGGCATTGGCAACCGACGTCAATTCGAACTGCAAGCCATCGCCATTCGCCGATTTGGCTTGACAGGTGTTGACGGTGATGGTTTCGAGATGTTCAATCAGCGTGCGGAAACAATGCGCCACCGAGCCATCTTCAAGGCGTGCAGTAGCGACTTTTTTACGCGCCTCACTCGAACGATTCGCCGGCAATACCGGGTCTCGGGTTTCAGTCAACAGGTCAAGGTGTGGGTCGGCGAACAACAGCTCGCGCCAGGCTTCGCTCATGTGCCACTCCACATAGTAGGTCAGCATGCACAGGAAAATATGCGCCCGCACCCGGTCGGCGGTGCGGTGATGAATCGGCCGTACCTGCAAACTGATGGTTTAGATGGTGCGAAAGGCACGCTCTACATTGCATAGACGCTTGTAGTTTCTGACACACTCGGCGGCGCTCATGGATTGTTCGTCCAGTGAAGTTCGAATCACGTAGATGCCGTCCAGTGCCGCTTCGGCAGTGATGCTTGGCAAATTCCGTCGAAACGAAAACAAGGGCTCCGAGATCTCGCAGATGAAATGTTTTTTCATCTTCCGGGAGTTGATCTTTTCGCCGACTTTCAAACCGATTTCGGCTCGCCCTTTCAGTCGCACGGCAGCGACATTGTGAATTTCGGCGGCGCGCTGATCGCCGGCAGCAACCTGTATGCCTCGGCCGAAGGAGACATTCGCAACGAAGCGCTGCGCCGCAACTTCACCCTGACATCCCGACATGGCTGCAGCGGCGGTGCCTGTGGCCAGCGAGGACATGAGTACCGGCCGGCTGAATTTCTGTCGGGTTCGAGCATGCTGCTGACCTCGGGAGCCGATATCGTCAACCGCGGCGCAGTGCTGTCGGCCGCATCCATGCTGATGGCGCAGGCGGAAAGAGACATTGTGAACTCGGCCATCACCAGCCAGTATCTCTACTACTATGTGAACGAGTCCAGCTGGTTCGGACTTCGGCGCAAGAAAAAGCTGCTCTATCGCGCCGTCATCGGCGAAGGCGACATGTCCACCGAGTATGGATCACTGCTGCTGGACGCGGGACGGGACATCGTAGGCGAAGGCTCCGGCTTCTCGGCCGGTGGAGATGCGCTGCTGGAAGCGGGTCGCGACGTGGTACTCAAGGCGAAATCCGAAGAGCTGCACAATTACTACAAGAAACGCGGATTCAGCGGTCTTTCGTACAGTTCGAACCGGATTCAGTGGAACGAGTTCAAAAGCGCGTTCACGAAAATCGAAGGCGACAGCATCCGGATCCGTTCTGTAGGCGACGTGAGCGGCAGCGGTGCGCTGCTTTTCGCAGCCAACGACATTGACATTGCCAGCGAAGCGGATCTGACGTTCGACGCCCATCAGAATCTGCGTTATACGCACCACTCGGGCTGGACGATTGGCATCAGTTTCGGTGGCAGCAGCATAGTCGAATCGGTGTTGAGCGGGGCCGACGGCCGGGATGTTTTTGAAGCGTATCTGGCGACCAATCCGAGTCTGGCCGCGGTGCATCAGCTGGCGACCGCCAAGGATCAATGGGGTACCATCAATGGCATTCTGAATCTGGGCTACCACCTGCCGGCGTTGGCATCGGCCGTGAACCAAGGTAGCGTCGGCAAAACCGACACCATCACCGAGTCCCTGTTCAAGCAGCTGAATCCGTTTTCCTGGGTAAAGGAAAACGCCGTATTGAGTTCGAAGCAGAACGCCACCTTCAAGGATTTTGTCACCGGAATCACGTTCCGGCTGGGTGCATTCAGCTCCCAACGGGAGTGGACCGAGAGCCATGTCAGCCAGCTGGTGGCGGGCAATGACCTGGCGCTTGAGGCCGGCGAAGATCTGGTGCTGGCTGGCGGCACCATTGTCTCTGCGGCACATGACATGCAACTGCTTGCAGGCGATGACATCCTGATCGCGGCGCTGGCGGACAGCAGCCGCACGTCTTCCTCATCGTGGGGACTGTCGCTGGGTTTCGCCACCGACGGCATCACGTTCGGAGTAGATATGAGCCGCACCTCCGGTTCTTCCAGAATTTTCACCAACGCCGCCGTAACTGCCGGCGGCGACTTGCAGATCATATCGAATCAGGATACTGCACTGCTGGGTGCCAACATCAAGGCCCGAAGCATCACAATGGATGTCGGCAACGACCTGATCGTGCAGTCGCGTCAGAACGTCAGTTCCTCAAGTTCGCACGGCTTCAATTTCCAGGTCACGATGTCCGGCGGCGTTCCGACCGGTCTGAGAACCGGCGCCAGCAACTCCTCTTCCAGCCGCCGCTACACCGATAATCCGACCACTGTGGTGGCGCAGGAGGAATTGAGCATCTACACCGGCGACACCACCTATCTGCTGGGTTCCGCCGTCTATTCGGAAACCGGTCAGCTGGATCTGGATACCGGCTCGTTGATCTTCGACAACTACAGCGACACCGATTCATCTTCCTCGACATCCGTCAGTACGACAGTCGTTTTTACAGACAGCATGACCGTCGATACAGCCCGCTCGGATGCCGCCGGCTCGCTGGCCTATCGGAATCGCAGTGCCGTTACTTACGCCACTTTGGGCGCCGGCTCCATCCGCGTGCGTTCGGCCGATGAAGATTTCTCTCTTGCTGCGCTCAATCGCGATCCCGACAACCTGCAGCGGGTGCTGTCGCGCTCCAGCTTCGCACTGGAAGTGCCGGGCATCAACCTGAAGCGCTGGTCCGAACAGGTCAAGGACATGGTCAATCTCATCGAAGCGGTGAGCGCCGATGTGCCGGATCGGGTGCGCGCGCAGGGCGCACAGGCTGTAGACCTGTACCGCGACCTGATCCTGAGCGGCGCCTCACCGGCTGATGCAAGACATGCAGTCGGCTCCGATGCGTTTAAGTCTGCGCTCGATAAGTACCACGAATACCGCAAGGCGGAACAGGCCTACGGTTCGAAAGCCGCTATTCCAGACAATGTAAAGAGGGCGATCGCACTGGGTTACGGCGTTCTGCTGGGCGAGGCATCCGCATACGAAGGCGGCTCCTTTACCGTTCCCTGCGACCTGGCCGGCATACAGACGGAATGCGAAATTGCACTTGAAGACTTCGATACGTATTTTGATGAACACGGTGCCGATGCCCTGATAGATGCCTTGAACTTAATTAAGCAAGCCAATTTCCCTGATGATTTATCCTCCTTAGAATCGGCTATTGGCAGCAGCGTAGATTTTCTGCTTTTTACCTTGATCCAATGTTCGCGCAGTGAACCGGACGTATATCAGGAATTCCTCAATTCAGAGGGGGCACGGGAACTGATTGAATGGGCAGGCGAAGAATTTGGTGTAGATGCGCAGACTCTGTATCGAATCGGAAGTGTTATCGACAGTGGCGGCGACGTTGAAGATATCAATCTGGCTTGGAAAACGAACCTGAATTGGCGTACACGGTTCAAGATCGGGTTTGTAAATGAAATTCGAGGCACAGTTCTGGACGCGCTTAATGCCGCAAAGCAATTTGCGATAACCAATGGCCTTTTCGGAGTTGATGAACAACAACAAACCATCAATGAAAACTTATCGATCATCAGATTTTTATTGAATAATCCTGCAGTACTGGCGAACGCAAAGAAAGAAGCGACCCTTAAGGAATTTGTTATTAGAGTAGCGGACGGCGACGCGGAAGCGATCGGGCACCTGTTCGGAGATGCCATTCTCACATACATCGGTGTGAAACTGGTCAAGCATGCACTAGGAATGAATCCAAATCAGGAATTGAGAAATCTAAATGTTAGCGAGTCCGAGCAGATTGCTTTTGATCAGGCCGTTGAAGCAATTGCTCTTACGCTTGTAAAAAGTAACCGGCAAAACACTCTGGGGGAGTTAGGCGCGTGGCACGATATATTTGTTATTCAAGCGATCAAAGAATTAGAAGCTAATGATGATAATAGAGATAATGGAAAAATAGTACTGAATAAAGTTGCCAGGGACGGAGAAATCGTCGGCTACAGATCCGTTTTTTTCCGCAAGCAGGGGGGCGGAGTCCGGGCTTCACCGGATATTGTTTATTTCGATCCGGAGACAGGTAAAATCTATGCGGTTGAAATAAAGACCGGCCCCAACGCCAAATTATCGCCGAATCAGAATATAGTGTTTGAAGCCATGAGGGAGGGAGATGCGGAACCGCTAAAACTCATTCGAGATCTTGTAAGGCAATTCAATGAAGGCAAGCCGGTTGATCAACAAATTCCAGAGGATGCTTTTAGGTTTATACAGGTTACCGTTAATGGTCACCCTGGAATTCAACAATGAAGCAATACGAATGTTTTACGGTTTTCAAGGAATCGCTGAGAATTCTTGAATTGATGCGGTATAGCGGGATTATTTTCGGTACGAGAGGCAATTGCGTCTTGGTGGGAGTTTTCGAGGTGAGTATGCAGTACAATTTCGTTTCAGAGGCTTGTCGAATCCGGGTTGGCAAGTCAGACAATTTGGACAGTTGCCAGCGCCGACAGAGCGACAGCATCAGAAATGAAATACACGGTGTGGGTGAAAATTAACATCACCATGGATCAGTTGGAATGCAGGGAATCCAATCGGTTGGAGCAGGTTCGGTTTTTTGGATTTCGATGCCTAAGGCAGGTGAGCCGGAACAGTATGGGAAAGGTGAAAGGCGAGACAATCCGCATCGTGCTGCTGATTGGTTCGGGTGCTGGCCTCAGAGCTGATGTTAGGGCAACTGACTGTCATGGTTTTCCGATCTTCAACTGACAACCGCAATCCATGCTGGGCGGTGGGCTGCGCAGGAAATAGTGACGGTTCACAGCGGCTGGGAATCATTGAGGACGGGTACTTGGAATTCTCCCATGCCATGAACCCAAGGACTGCATTCACCTTATTGCAACACTGACAGAAGTGCGGGCACTGTACAGGAGAGAACAGAATATGACTGAAACAAGCCCCGGCACTCAGGACTTCAATTCATGGAAATTCTTTGCGACGGCAACCGTTGAAGATGTGAACAAACGCCTTGAAGCGGGCGGCGACTCGAATGATCGCGCTAAAAACGGTTTCACCCCACTGCATATGGCTGCTGGATTCACCACAGACCCCGCAGTCATCATTACACTGTTGAACGCCGGCGGTAATGTGCGCTCACGCACCGACAGCGGAATTACACCGCTTCATTCAGCTGCAAGATCCAGCAAAACGCCCCTGGTGCTGGAAATTCTGATTGATGCCGGTGCGAATCCGAATGCGAGAAACCACAATGGAATAACTCCTCTGCATCGTGCGGCAGATAATAACCATAAAATTCCGGCGATCCTGGAAGTACTGATACGAAGCGGTGCCGATCCCAATGTACTTAATGATAACAAATACACCCCGTTGCACTGGGCAGCCAGCAATTCCCACGGTCCGGATGCCATTAATGTGTTGACCGAAGGCGGTGCCGACCCCAATCTGCAGGGTGTAACAGGATCGACGCCACTGCATATGGCGCTCGCCAATAATGTTGGCGTTTGGGGTAAGAATGGAATTTCCAATATTCCGGACGCGCTCATCCGGGCCGGATCCGATCCGAATGTACAGGACAATTACGGGAATACATCCTTGCATGCTGCAGCTGAAATTTGCAAGGCCCTGAGCATCTTTGAGATTCTGATTGAAGCCGGTGCGGATTTAGGCATTCGGAACATAGACGGCAAGACTCCGCTTCGGGCCGTGAGCCAGAAGAAAGACAAGCCGGAGCTTGTTGCATTTCTCAAAGAAGTCGAAGCGAAACAGAAGGCACGGCAGTCATCCAGCAACAAGGAGGTTGTGAAAGTTCCCGGCAGTGGAGTGGGAGCACCAGCGGCTGGCAGGAAAAGTCGGGATGCGGCTGAACTGATCCCGGAGCAGCAGAAATTCAATACGATGGAGTTCTTCCGCTGGGCGAACGTCGAGGACGTAACGGCCTGCCTTCGGGCAGGCGGCGATCCGAATGTTTGCTGCGAGCGCGGCTTCACTGCGCTTTACAATGCCGCGGCGGCGACTGCCGAGCCGGCGGTGATTGATGCGCTGGTCAACGCAGGCGGCGATGTGAATGCGCGCAATGACTGCGGCAATACGCCACTTCATGTGGCCGCCCGTCTCAGCAACGCACCTGAGGTGCTTGAAGCCCTGATTGAGGCCGGTGCGGATCCGAATGCGCAAAACGGGATTGGCCAAACCCCTATGCACAAAGCGGCGGTTCGCATTCCGGGCAATCCAATGGTCATCGAAGTTCTGGCGAAAGCCGGTGCGGATCCGAATGTTCGAACTCATGACGGTTTCACCCCCTTGATTGATGCGGCTTTGAACAGCAGGAACCCGGCGGTGATTGATGCGCTGGCGAAAGCCGGTGCAGACCCCAATCTGCAGGGGGCGGACGGATCCACCGCCTTGCACAAGGCACTCTGGGATAATGTTTTTGTTACGAGAAAGAACGGCAATGCAGGCATTCCGGAAGCACTCATCCGCGCGGGTGCGGACCCGAATGTACAGAACGATTTAGATAGAACACCTTTGTATATGGCAGCTATGAAATGTCACACCCTGGAAATCTTTGAGATTCTAATTGAAGCCGGCGCGGATCTCAGGAATCTCAGAACCCGTGACGGAATGGATCGCACTCCGCTTGATTACTTAAATACGTATAAAACAGCAATTGCTGAGTATCTGAAAAAAGTCGAAGCGCAACAGCAATCAGGGTAGCAGTCCATTCTGCTGGGAATACAGCCGCAGCAGTTTGCAGAAGAAAACAGTAGATGACTTGGAAATCGGCAACCTGCCGAAATTCGAAAAACACCACTGATGGCACCTGACATCATCAAATTCAGCGATCAGACAACATCAAATTCAATTGCTTTACGTAACAGGAATTTGATGAAACAGAACAAATCCGCTCGTCAGGTGTTGTATGGAGTGAGTGAAACTGGTACTACCCCGATAATGTAGAGACACATTACTAATAGAGTAATCCAAAGATTTGGAGGAAAATCGAAGATGAGTCAAGGGAACTATTCCGAGGAAATTAAGGAACATATATTATCGGAGCATGAAGCTGGGGTATCGGTGCGAGAGTTAGCGCGCAGATACGAGCCGTCGGCGACGACGATTCAAAATTGGAAACGTCAAGCCAAGGCGAAGGCGAGTGAATCGGAGCCAGGTGAGAGTGAAGTGGCGCAGTTGCGTCGCTTACAGCGTCGCAATCAGGAGTTAGAGCAGGAGAATGCGTTCTTAAAAAAAGCGGCAGCCTGGTTTGCCGCCGACAGCGGGATCCAGCGTGGTGGAACCGGGCGTACGAATTAATCGAAGCGCAGAGGAAGAACTTTACGATCCGTTTGATGTGTCGGGTATTAGAGATTTCAGAATCAGGTTATTATGCATGGCGAAACCGTAAGCCGAGTCCGCGTACGCAAGCCAATGAAAAGTTATTGGCGGCGATTCGTGGTGTATTGGTCGAAAGTGGTGGGACTTATGGTGCCCCCCGCATTGCTGCGCAGTTGTGTAAGAGTGGGGTCGAAGTGAGTGTAAATCGAGTCGCTCGATTGATGCAAAAGGCGGGATTATCGGCGTGTGCAGCTCGAATTTTTGTGCGTACCACCCGTTGCTCGGGTCGCGCGCACGGTATAGTAGACCGAGTGAATCGTGAATTTAACGTATTCGAGCTGGATCAGTTGTGGGTGGCGGATGCGACTTATCTGCATACGTTAGACGGTGTGTTGTATCTGGCGGTGGTGCAGGACGCTTGTAGCCGACGGATTTTGGGCTGGTCGATGAAAACCTGCCAGGACGTCGGTTTGATGAGTGAGGCCTTGCAGATGGCACTTCGAGGTCGGAGTTGCGAAGGGGTGATTCACCATTCGGACCAAGGGGTACAATACAGTTCGAAGGCCTTTCAAGCGTTGTGTCGAGTGCATGGGATCAAGCAGTCGATGGGCAGTGTCGGAGATTGTTATGACAATGCGCAAGCCGAATCATGGTTTGCCACATTGAAGCGGGAATGCGTTTTGAAAACGGATCGTTTAAAGTCAGCGAAGGAACTAAGACAGCAAGTGATTCGGTATATCGAGTCTTGGTATAACACCCGACGATTGCATACGAGTCTGGGAAATAGGAGTCCAGTCGAGTATGAAGCGCAGCTGAAAAAAGCGCAACCAGAGGATACCAGCGCCCTTAAGGGCGCTGGTATCCTCTCAAATCCTAACGTCTCTACCAAATTGGGGTAAGACTAAACACATTCACTCAGTGCGCGCAAACAGTTCGGCCGTATTCAAGATGTCTGTTCCAGCAAGTGCCGAATTTTCCTGTATCAATTCCCAGACAGATTTACCTTGATCGTCAACCGTTCGTGGGTCGGCTCCGGCATTCACAAGGGCATTGATGATCTTCGGTTTCCTGCTAAATCCAGCTGCACACATTAATGGCGTCCAACCATTACTGTTGTGCCTGTCCAACTCGGCTCCGGCTCTAATTATCGCGTGAATAACCGCCGGATTGGGATTTGACGCAGCAGCGCGATGCAGCGGAGTATCACCGTTCTTGTCAAGTGCGTTTACATCGCACCCTGTCCTCAGCAACATGTATGTAACAGCTGCGTTGCCATTCGATCCAGCAGCGCAATGTAACGGAGTTTCGCTGTCACTGTTAACAGCGTCAATATCACATCCAGTTCTTAGAATTGCGTGAATAACGGATGGGTTGCGGTTATACCGGGCAGCACAGTGCAACGGAGTTTGTCCTTTTCTGTTACGCGCGTTTATATCTGCACCGGCACTCAGAAGTCTGCTGATCACTTGTGGATTGCTATTGAATTCGGCGACGCGATGCAATAGGGTGTCTCCCGATTCGTCACGCAGGTTCATATCCAATCCTGCTTTGCGCAAAAGGTCAAATATTTCTGGGTTGCTTTCGTTTTCAGACACGCAGTGCATCGGAGTTTCGCCATCTTTGTTGACCGCGTTCAAATCCGCGCCAGCATTCAGAAGCATTTGTATCACCAGTGGATTCCTGTTGTACTGAACAGCATTATGCAATGGAGTGTTGTCAGTCGTGCTCCGGGCATTCAAATCCGCACCGGCATTCAACAGTATTTGGAGGACTTCCGGATTGTTGTTGAAACCGGCTGCATAATGAAGAGGAGTACGATCAATGATGTCTCTCGTATTTACATCGGGGCCGACTCGTAAAAGAATTTCAGTTATTTGTGAATTGACATTATCTAAAGCGGCGAAATGCAACGGAGTTCCACCATCCATTTCTCGCATGTGTGGGTTAGCGCCAGCATTCAAAAGCGTCTCAACAATCAAAGGATTTTCGTTTCCTCTAGCCGCCAGGATCAATGGAGTATCGCCCAACGTACCCTTCACATTCACATCGGTGCCCGCGTTCAATAGAATGTCAATGAATTCTGGATTCCTGTTGGAGAGAGCTGCAAGATGCAGTGGTGTACGGCCAAGTGCGTCGCGTGCGTTCGGATTGGCTCCAACTTCCAGCAGTCTATTTACAACTGCCGGAGCGTCGTTGCATTCAGCCGCCAGATGCAACGGAGTACCTCCACCTCTGGGCCGCAGTCTCAAGTCACCACCCGCGTCAACCAAAATCGAAATCATGTTCGGATTCTTGCTATGCATGGCTGCAATGTGCAATGCAGTCAGACCGAAACGGTTCTGTAGGTGCAGGTCGGCCCCTCCCTTCAGAAGCGATTTGACTACATCAGGACTGTTTTCGGCTGCAATCGCAAGTTGCAGCGGAGTCTGCCTCGCTTCCAATCCCTTCGCTTCTATCTTTGCACCGGCTTTAACAAGAAAGTCAATAATCTTTGGATTTGCATTGCCCTCGGCTGCGTAATGCAGCGGCGTGAAGCCATAACGGTCAGATTTGTTCAGGCTGCATCCGGCTTTGAGCAAAACTTGGAGTACCTCCGGGTTATCATTTCCATAGGCCGCATGATGCATCGCTGTTGCATATGCCCGGTCGCGCAACTTCAGATCAGCACCCGCTTTGATGAGTGTCTCGATGACGGCAGGATTCCGATTGGATTCAGCGGCGATATGCAACACCACCATGTCAAGATCTTCCCCTGCAGACAGGTTTGCACCCGCATTAAGCAGAGCATTGATCACTTTCGGGTTTTCATTGTTCTCAGCTGCATAGTGCAGCGGGGTTTTTTCCTGTATATTCATTGCCTCAAGATCAGCACCGAACTCCAAAAGCAGTTCAATTACTTCTGAATGCTCGTTGCAACCCGCTGCAAAATGCAATGGCGTATCGCCATTGCTGCTACATTCATTCGGGTCGACACCTGAATTCAAGATCTGGATAATCTTGTCTGGATTCTGATTCGATCTGGCCGCAACATGCAACATCAAATGGTTTTCAGTCACTTGCAATTCCAGAGGTTTACTGTTTTTTAAACTCAGTTTGCTCATGTCTCAATCGCCTTTGAGTCAGATAATTAGTGTCTGGCAGAAATTAATTATTATGACTGGCATTGGGTACTGAATTCGCTGGTTTTTTTGATTTACGCAGGGCATTCTGTAAAATTGGTTGCGACACAGCCGATTTGCAAGCAATTGTGCCAAATCCGTTGTGATTGCCTCCGGTCAAGCAAAGCATAGGTAGCTATTCTCGTCAGAGCGGGCACATCCGGCTAGTGGTCAGTATTTTTGACTGGTGCGTCAGGCGGCACATGACATGCAACTGCTTGCAGGCGAAGACATCCTGATCGCGGCGCTGGCGGACAGCAGCCGCACAACCTCATCATCATGGGGGCTGTCGCTGGGTTTCGCCGCTGACGGCATCACGTTCGGAGCCGATCTGAGCCGCACCTCCGGTTCTTCCAGGATGTTCACCAACGCGGCCGTGACTGCCGGCGGCGACTTGCAAAATTTCAACATCCGTCTGATTTTTCCAAAGCGACGATTGGATAACACCGCCTTATGCAAATTCGTCAAGCCTTCATTAAATGTCTTAATTTGCGCATTTGTAGGCTTATTCTTTGAACGCCAAAATTTCATCACGAATCTATTACCGTTTAGCTGACCCTAAATTCAATACAGTTGAGTTCCGAAATTCACAACATGTGGTTTAGCCAAGAGGCTAAATGAAGTTTACTAATAATTGACATCCTGTTTGGCTCGCGAAGAATATCCTTTCAATTCGGCATACTCAGATAGAATGCACATCAGAAATCGTATTGGCAATGTGATTGCCCATTTGAAAGTAAAATTGAAATAAAACAAATTGATATCCAGTAAACAGGCACCGCGTTCGTTCTTCCGATGCCTCCGCAAACCTCGCAGTTCAATGCCAGTGAGTTTGAAGTGCACTTCTCAAGTTCCGTATTGGAATCAAGAATCATTGAATTCTATTTTATGACAAAAGAAAAAATCGTTTCAGCGGCATGACTGATGAAACTGTCAGCATCAGAGACAGCCGCGGGCAAATTAGTTCTGAAAGTCATAAGCCATTCCTGTTTTTTGTTTTGGCGGGACTATCCGGTGCGTGTGGTTTGGCATATGAGGTTATTTATGTACGACTTTTTTCCAACTATTTTGGCGACAGTTTCATAGTCAGCGGAATCATTCTTTGCGCAGTTTTTTGGGGTATTGCTTTTGGAGCCTGGCAAAGTTCACGATTCGTAAAACTGCTTGCCCACATCGAACTGAGCATAGGCGTATACGCTGTTTTTTCGGTCATGATTTTTTCGTCCTGGGGATTCCAGATTGCAAGTCTTGGCAGTGGCACACTTGCGAACGCCTGCAAGCTTGTCATCCTGCTATTCATCCCCGCATTTCTGATCGGTACATGCGTGCCTTTGTTTGCCCATTATGTGGATTTCGTCAGCAGTTTGAGAAGCCGCGTATTCACGCGTGTCTATGCCTTGTATAACGCTGGTGCATTTCTGAGCATTCTTGCAATCGAGTTCTTTCTTTTCCGCCAGTTGGGGCTTGCATCAACTGCTTGCGCCATCGGAGCAATAAATTTATTCATTGGCATTTTTCTGCTGCGGTCTGGAATAGCCAGAACGATGGTACGGAAAATCAAAAAAAAACATAGCCTGAACAATCGTGTTGCATTGGCACTGTTTTTAGGGAGTTTCGCAAGTGGCATTTTTCAACTTTATGTGCTGAAAATATCATTTTCCGTTTTCGGACCCTTGCACGAAAACTTTTCGATCATTTTAGCTTCCGCAATTCTGGGTATAGCGATTGGGTCGGCTGTCGCACTGCGAAAGCCCGTATCACTGAGGCTGGCGCTCACTTGGTCTGTATTCGCTATCTTGATATTTCTGCTGACAGCTTCAATCCCCGTCACTTTTTGGTCTACGGTTTCCGGTCTTGGTCTGCCTGACTATCAGGAACTGGCAATGAAAATTCTATTGCTCGCAGGATACCCTCTTGCAGTTTTCACGATTTTCGGGACGTTCGTTCCGTTAGCTGTCCAATGCCATGAAAACAGTGATTCAACAGTAACCGGTTCTCTTCTCGCCATTTCCAGTTTGGGTAACGGACTGGGAACACTGGCAATGTTTATATTTCTGTATCGATACCTTCCCCTGCCGCAGATTGGCTTTCTCATCTTTTTTCTGCTTGTTGCCAGTCTTTTCGTTCTGCTTGACAGAACGAAACCATATGGGAACATTTTAGGTGGAGCAGTGCTCGCATCTGCAATCAGTTTCGCGATCGTCCAACTTTGGCCGCATGTGGAACTGCTGTTAGGATACAAGGCACTCATGCGTCCTGAAGAACTTGCCTATCGCAAGGAAAACTTCGAGAATGCTGTAACCTACAAGGCGTTTGATCAAAATGCATCCGTTGTTTCATACAGGGACAATAGCCGGACTCTGATACTGAATGGTTATCTCAGCCTTACATTCAATCCATTGAGCAAAACAGTGCTTCATGAGATGCTCGTTGGGGCAACTCCGCTCCTGTTCAGCAAAGAAACGAAAAATGCACTGGTGTTCGGTTTGGGATCGGGTATTTCCGGAGGTTCAACCGCTCAATTCTACGATCAAACGAAAATAGTGGAAATCAACCCGGCGATTCTCAATATCCCTCGTCATTTTTCTATCGAAAATCAGAATGTCACGGGACGAAAAAATGTGGAAATCGCACTTGAGGATGGCATCTCGACTCTGTTGAAAGAAAAAACAGACTACGATGCCATAGTGAATACGGTAACCAGCCCGCAATACTATTCGGCAAGCAAACTGTATACCGAGGATTTTTACGAGATAGTAATTTCTCGTTTGAAGAATGGTGGCGTCTATTCAAGCTGGTTTGATCTGAACATTGATCGGGAAGGAATATCGATCATGTTGAATACCCTCGAAAAATCATTCAATCACTGCCGCTACTTTCTTTTGACACGAGCCTATTTCAATGTCGTCTGCAGTCCGAATCCACTCAACTTTCTGTCATCCGCAACGGTACTGCAACGAACTGAAAGCGGCGGTGCCAGCCTGATGAGACTGTTTCGCGGTTTCGGATTCGAGAACAGCCTGAGTGATACGATGAGTGCTTTGGAAATAGACTTTTCGCCTGAATTCTTTGAAAGGTCCTCAGCGAAGATCAACACCCTTGACCTGCCCGCCATTGAATTCGTCGTTGCACGGGCTAGTGATGAACAAATGACCGCTGAAGCTCTCAATCGGACAATCACCCGAAACATCGCATTTCAGAAGAAAATGTCAATGGGAAATTCAAAATGGATTGAAACCTGCACTGCGATTTCCCGGATGAGCGAAATTCGATTCGAAGGCTGCCAGTCAAATCCCTAGAATTTTTCAACATCGGATTCGAATCTGCCCTCACTCTACGGCCTTGAACGCATCAACCGTTCGCATGCGGAAGGGCTCCCTTCGAGTTCACCTGCGAAAACGATTTCTTCTGCCACCATTGCACTAAATGTACACTTTAGTCTGTGTCGTTCAATTTGGTAGTACCGAGTAACCCACTGTCCGTCAATGTAACTCTGAATTGGTACGCGCGTAGTCAACTCATATTGGTGAGACCATGAATACTGATCACCTTCCTCAATTTCTTTGATTGTGTCAGGTTTGCCCAGTGTGCTGACCACTGCGGAAACAGGCATACCCGTAAATTGATTGAAGTACGGGACAACTTCATTTTTGAAAGTGGCACAGCCTGACATCAGAGAAAGAACTGCTCCCACACAACAGCCAAGCAAATAGGGAAAACAGGACCGCACCTCTGCGGACTGCAGCCGACAGCCAATTAAGGCGCCTGGCGTAAATTCCGAATATACAAATCGAATGAAGTGAAAAAACATACTGAAATTCCATTCAAATCTAATTACTGATCGATTGATTTGCAAATACTGCCTCCGTGAATTTATGGAGTCAGTTGCAATTTGAGCGTTTTTTCTTGCCCGGGGTGAACCAGACAAAATCAAAACTCTCCATATTGTCTTCCAACTCTTTGTTCGGCGCCTGCTGAAATTCTGATAGCCGAGACTGAGTTCCCATCATCGCAACTGCCACGAAATCACTATCTGGCAGATGGACTGGAACACCTGAACCTTTTCTCACATGGGTGATGCCGGCAATCAGAAATGCACCTTCATCAGGATGTCTCTGTTTCTGCAAAACCTGTGCCATGTGTTTGTCCCGGGCGACCTGCAAATGAGCCAGTTCGAGTGATTGCTCGTCATCAACCAATCCACAGTGTACATCCTGCAATCGCTGCAGATAGTAGTTCACTCTTGCATCATGCGATTGGGCATTTTGTCCACCCTGTTTTCGCATCTCTCTTTTTTCCGCATCCGTGAAATCCGCACCTACGATCGGCAGTTTTGCTACGAAAGCGACATCGAAAATTGGCTGGTAGAAATCCCACGACGGCCAATTGCTATCCGGCCAGCCTAGTGGAATGGCAAGCCCTAGCGAATACTCTGGGGACTTTTCTCTATATTTTTCTACTATTTGAGTTTGCTCATGTGTAAGCATTTCAAGCGCGAGTGTTGGAAAACGACCAAATTCTGCCAGTGCCGCAATGATGAACGCTTCGCGGTTCTGATGTGTCTCCTTGCCATGAGACTCACCTAACAGGATGTAAGTCTTATTGCTGATCACTTCTAGCATTGAACGGAATGAAATGATTTTTTGTTCCTGAACATCCCAGATCTTGCCAGCAAGCGCGTCGGTTTCATTTGCTGAGCTTTGAGAAACTGACAGCACTGCCAATATCAGACTAATCCAAACCCGAATTACTGCACCGTGTCTTAAGAATTTCATGTTAGAAGCGAATTGTTACCGAAAACCGCATACCGAAGAAATTTCTTCATCACTTCATGGTATGGATCGAGATATATAACGCCTTGTACAACCCAGACAACCTCTAGCCCTCGATAGACTTCCATTGGGTGTGATTGATAGTGATGCAAAAGCACAAATTACTGAGAATTGGTTTAATTGATATCCTGTAAAATATTCCTATCGATTGTCCCTGAGGTAGGATTTATCTACCAAACTACGTCGACTGGATCTCCTCAAGCCTCGTTTGTTCCGAGATAGTTCTAAGCTCATTTTGATCCGGCAAGAATGGGTAGTCCCTGTAATCCTCCCCCGGACGATAGGAACCATAAGGCCGATTGCATGCCATCACACCATTCCGGTCCGGACATCCATTAGTCATAAATGCAATGCCACTATCCAATCCCAGCCTCGCTGAAGGTTCCGGTGTGTGTAGTCCGACCAGATCGCCCTGCACACTAAACTCCAATGATTCAGGCGGAAGATCATGTTCTTCGATAAGGTTCTTAACGTACTGAATCCGTCTCCATCGTACCAAAGGTGCGCGCGGCACATCCTGCATCTGGGTTCCGGGTTCTGGATTAAAAGAAAACAGATACCCAGCAATCTGCTCCGACTTCAATTGAAAGATCATGTCGAACATTTCTCTGTCGGTTTCGCCAAGCCCGACAATGAGATGACAGTTTACTTTCATGGCACCGTAAATCCGACGTGCGGCTCGAATAATTTCCCAATGCTGATCCCAGCGATGAGGGCTTTTTGCGAGTTTGCCCCGGGTACGCAGGAACAATTCTTCGGATACAGCATCCAGCCCCACACCAATTATGTCCACACCTGATTCCTTGATTTGATACAGATTCTCTTCGTCAAGAAGCGTTGCTGTGACGAGGGCGGAGATCGGCACTGCAGGTGCGGCAGTGTGCACTCGCGCAGCCATGTCGATCAGGTCTTCAGTCGCGCGATGATCCTGCACCTGAGCAATACAAACCCTGCCAACCGTGTACTGCGCTTCCTTTTCAGCAATTTTTTCAGCTACTAGATCGGTCTCAAACAAAGGCCAGTCGACTCGAATAAAACTATTCTCCTCCGCCACACCTGGGCGTTCTCGGGCGAGACCACAATAGGAACAGTTTGCTGCACACCCTTGAGGATAATTCTGCAATAGATTGATACAGTTACAACTGCATCCATTGATTTTGCCTGGCGTCAAGCCAAGTTCTATTGCCGCAGCTACACTGATTCGTACATAGTCTGGACTGATTTGGTAGTGCTGATCTTGCAGCTTGGTTGGAATTCCTGTTGTAGCCATGACTATTTTTCTAATTTTCCAAGAGATTTACCAGTTTACCCCACAGCAGGCATTGACAAATTCAGGTGTCAACCCCTTTTTTCGTGCATAGTCGACAACCCCTTCAGCTGGAAATGCAATTCCATTCAAGCCGGCATCGACCGCTGCCCGATCAATCTTCATCTTGTAATTCCCGAACGGGCGCGCACATCCCAGCATGACCGGTTTGTGAGGCAGTGTTTGACGTGCCAATGCAAAAAATTCCACGATTTCGCTGAGTGGTGGTGGTTGAACTGTGGCCATGGGAGTGCCGGAAAGAGGCATCAGAATTACGAGGACAAGAAGCTTCATATCATGTCGGCTAATCATGTCCAATGCAGGCTCTTCACCAAGCATCTTTCCGTAGTGAAGTCCCATGACAATATGCGGAACGCATGGAACGCCATATCGATCTAAACGCTCCAGTACCGCATCATATTCTCTGATGTCAGTCTGCAAATGATAGACTTCGCGAATCGTCTCATCATGTCCGATAATGTCAACCATCGCTCCATCAATATCAGCATCTGCCAATCCTGCGCAGGTCTCCTCGTCCGGAAGGCCGGGGTGAACCCGAATGATCATGCCCAGTTGCTGACGAATTCTGATCATGTCTGGAATGTGTTTCTTGAGCGGCACTCTGCCCTGCCGGTCGCTACCGCCAGAAATCAAGACTCCTCGGGCGCCTCGATCATGTAATTCAGAACACATCTCGTAAAGAGATTTTCTGGTGGAGCTTAAGTCCTGCATTCCTCGCAATACACCGGTTTTGCAATGTTCGCAGTTCAGCGCACAAGCTTCACCTGTCACGCTGATCGCGACGAATTCGGATGCATTGTGATCGTTATATTCCGATGTCTCGTACTTCTTGAGACCTGGCGCATGAAAAACAATTCGATCATCAAAATATTTTCTTCGTAAATCCAAGCCCCCGGAATCCACAAGGTATTCCGGCAATCGATCATCTACAAAATTTACAGCTTCAGACAATTTCAACGCCCCTATGAGCAAAGCAGGCACTAGGAGACTCCGCCATCAAACCGAAATCCGACTGATCTATAGCTCCCATCACTGCATTCGCGACATCCATTACTGATACCTGATTCCAAGCCTCGCAGTTGCGCTCATATGATTTGTGGATTGTATTGAATACAACATCGGAATCTCGCACATGCCATCGAAGACTCCCCTCCAGATCAAAAATTGCATTGTCCGACGTAATAAAGTCGCCATTTAAAAAAACCGATTTGACCATCTGCCCTGCAACAATTGCTCGTACATCCAGTGTTCCACCTGCAGTGTGCACCCGATTACACCCAACACTATCTCGAACTCGCGAAGCTTCCTCAAAGACCCACTGATTTGTAGAGTACCGCTCTTTGTATAGCCGTTCAGTCATTGTTCGTTCTTCTGCATCCATAGTTGTAGATTCCAGCACAGCGGAAAACTCTTCTTCAAAACCGGCTTTAACTATGTTGACTAGATCAGACATTGACAGAGTGCTTCCAATTTCTGAACAAATCGAGCTGATACGTTCGGAAATGATTTCAAACCCTTTGTCAACCAACTTCTCGAAAGGAGTTCGAAGTACCTCAATCATGTATTGAACATCAATATCCAGTAGCAATGAAGCGTGAAACAAAGTTCCCCCGCCACTTGCGTGATAAAGTCCCAGTCCGGCAATTTTTCGCCTGCCCACAACCAAGTCATTTTTTCCGTGGAAATCAGCACGAATTCCTAGTATCTGAAGCGCTTTGATAATTCCTTGAGCGCACTCGGACATCATCTGAGAGGAATTTTCGGAGAGTCGTTCAATGCCTTGTGGAACCACCAGCGCAACGCCCAATTGATCCGGCCCCATGATGATGGAACCGCCACCTGTCGGCCTTCGGTTAATGGGAATCTGCATCTCATTACACCTTTCGATATTCACTTCATCTTCGACATGCTGAAACCTGCCGACAAGCACGCACGAACGATAGGTGTAAAGTCTGAGAGTGACTCCTTTACGCTGTGTTGCTGATTGGGCTAGTCCATCATCAACCGAGAGTCCTTGACCGTGGTCGACCGCCCCATCGACCAAGAGTCGCCACTTCACTGGTTCAACTCAGTGAACAGTTTGCGGACCGCGAAGATCATCCGGAAGCAAATCAAACAGACTTGAAGCATCATGCAATTCCACTTTCTCCATATTCCAGGAATCAGGCACAATCGCTAACAACCAGCCTTTTCCGTAGGGATCAATATTTATCTTTCGAGGATCTTCAAGCACCGCGTCATTTCGCTCGACGATAGTGCCGCTCACTGGACTGACAATCTCGCCGGTCATTTTTGCCGCCTCCATTGATCCAATTGAGTCACCTCGTTTCACCTGTGTTCCAAGACTAGATATTGTCAAATAGGCTAGTTCTCCGAGTGATTCGATAGTCGGAAAACCGATTCCGATTAGCAATCGACCGTTTTCCGAGTCATCCTTTATCCACAAATACGATTTTCCATCATAAACTCTATCTGATGGCAACCATGTTGAATGATCGGGCATTATTTCACTCCTTCAGAATGTCTATAGTGCTTCCAGACGGCGCATGGAAGACGGCAGAAGTCTTACATCAACCAGTCCGCTGAGCAATGCATCAATGAAGTTCGCATCTTCGTAGACCAGTCTGTAATACTGGACTTTCAAAGTTACCGCGCTGCTAAAAATAATTGCAACCAATACAATTATTGAACCGACTGCCAGCGTCGACAGTCCGCTAATTCCCTGACCGATAGTACAACCAAGTGCCAGCACTCCGCCGATACCCATCAAAATGCCACCAACTGCGTTCACAACAAAATCCCGAAAAGAGGCAAACCAGGACAATCTGAATTGTCTGCTCACGAGTGCGTCAGTAAACGACCCTGCTACAAGACCCGCTGCCGCAAGCATTCCAGCTGTGACTAAAATCGAAATATTGCCGAGATCAAGAAACAGACTGATGAACTCACCAAGCGGATTGACAAACGTAAAGGATTGCACTCCGACACCGACCGGTGGATTGTCAACAAACTCCGCGGCTTCAGCCCATTCAATGCCAACTGGACCAGCAGTCAAATACCAACCGACAGTAACAGCACCGCCAATAATCAGACCCGCACTAATATTGGTAAGATTGTTGCGGATTCCGCGAGTTTTTAGAATAAACCAGACAACTAAAACTGAAATCGCAATAGCTGTGAGAATGTGAAATACGCCAGCATCAATTGACGGAATCAATGCAGCCATGATCGACCCAATGTCTTGAGTCTGTATATCTAGCGGAGACAAATCGATCGAGAGAGGATGAATCCAGTTGTAAAACGCAATTTCAAAAAATACAGTTTTCGTCATCAGATAAGCACAAATAGCTGCAAAAATGAGCGTAACAAAAGACTTGAGATTTCCCCCACCGAATCGCACTAGATTCTTGCTGACGCATCCACCTGCCAGAGTCATACCGATGCCGAACATCAGACCTCCCAGCAAATATCTTAGCCAAGCAAAGGTTGGTGAACGATACGGTGGCCGCGATCCGTCTAATTCAAAGACTGATGAAACTTCAAGTATAGAAACTGACAGCATGGTTACGGCAATCGCTAGCATCCAAGCACCTAGTCTGCCAAAATCTCTCAGATTTACCCAATCGGAAACTGCACCCATCGTACAAAAATTAGTGCGGCTAATTGCTACACCCATAACCACCGCCGCTAGAAAGAATCCGGAAAGTACCGGGATTCCAATCAGATCATCCACAATCTAATTCCGTGTTGAGGTTAGAAAAATTCGATCTCTGACTCAACTTGCTTGAGAATTTCTATCTTATCTCTTACAGGTTAAACTATTTCTAATGTCGCATCAGATAAGCATCTATATGTTACAAGAATTTAATGGTTGCAAGCCATTCGAGAATAAAAGTGACTACAGGCAGTTTTTTCTCTTATGGACCAGGTACAGCATAAAATAATAAGAATTGACTTCCAATCAGATGACTAAGCGGCGCCAAGCTTAAAATGACAACACCCGCTTCTGCATATGCAAAGAGCGAAGATTTCGCTTACCAAGAACAAATTCTGCAAGGTGTTTCCCGAACATTCGCTCTAACCATCCCACATCTGCCAAAACCATTACGCGACGTTGTTGGCAATGCCTACCTGTTGTGCCGAATTGCAGATACCATCGAAGATGAACCAGCACTCAGTATCGATCAAAAGCACAAGTTCTCAGAGAGTTTCGTCAATATCGTATCCGGCCATCAACTGTCGGAGACTTTCGCGCGAGATCTTGGAAAAGTGCTGTCGTCGTCGACAACTGAACGTGAACATGATCTGATTGCCAATACACCTCGTGTCATTCGAATAACCCGAGGTTTCAATGCTGTACAGGTAAGCGCTCTTGAACGCTGCGTCAGAATCATGTCACGTGGAATGACAGAGTTTCAACAGAATGCGACACTTGACGGTTTGAACAATCTGCCTCACCTTGATCGCTACTGTTATCACGTAGCAGGTGTAGTTGGCGAGATGCTCACGGAATTATTCTGTGAGTACTGCGCTGAAATGCATGACAAGCGCGACGAACTGCTTGAACTTGCAGTTTCGTTCGGTCAAGGACTGCAAATGACAAATATTTTGATGGACATTTGGGATGATCGGAATCGTGGCGCTTGCTGGTTGCCGCGAGACATTTTTCTCAAGGCCGGCTTTGAAATTCGCAACATGCGACCTGGTCAGAATAGCCGTGGCTTCGCGGAGGCAATGCTTGAACTGGCTGCCATTGCGAGCGCTCATCTCGCGAATGCTCTACACTACACTCTTATCATTCCAAGTCGTGAAACCGGCATACGTCGGCACTGTCTGATGGCATTGGGGATGGCTGTTTTAACGTTGCGCAAAATTCGAGCAAATCCGAATTTTTCAGCCCGACAGGAAGTCAAGATTTCTCGCTATAGCGTATGGGCAGTGGTTATCACCTCAAGTGTTCTAGCTCGCTCCAACATCGTACTCAAATTCCTCTTCAAGTGTTTCAGCCGGAGTCTTACCGCTAAGGAATAAACCAGCTGACCAGGCCGAGCGACTTCCTGACAAACTCCTATTCAGCGCACTGTTTAACTGCCTGAATCGCGACAGCAGTTCTCATTTTAGGTATTCATTTTAATTTCCATGTAATCTCCATGTGTTTGAAAAAAGCGGAATTGAGTATCCGGCTTGTCAGCCGGGAGGTGATATCAAGCTACGGGGGCGGTCGCGGTTGTGGGTCGGCAGTGGTACTGAGAAGCGCTTGCCAGTTTTCAAAGTAAAGATAGCAGTTGATGATGTCAATGGCGACAAAGAACCGATGTTTTCTGGAAAACCTGGCTCTGGCGGCCTGCCACAGTTCGCACAGGTGGTTGCATACGGCATGAAACGCAAATGCGATCAGGTTCAAAGTCATCAGTGTGTCGGACAGCCCCTGTTTGCCGTGGCCGAAGTTATGCTCCATGTGATAGCCGTGTTTTTTCAACAGGTTAAACCCTTCGTTTTCAATCTTCCAGCGCGCCCGACCGGCGGCTGCAATGTCGGCTGCATTGGCTTTGGTGACATCCAGCGAGGTGACGAAGCGAAAGCTCTGATACGCTTTGCGGTCGCCGCCCCGGCGAATTTGAAGTTCGACGTAATTAACCTTCAACGCATCGTCGCCGTCTCTGATTGGCAACTGCTCAGCGATACGATACTGATAAATCAAATTCGGCTGGTTGCGTCCCGGTGTTTTTTTGACCACCCGCTTGGTTGGCCAGGTAACCCCATCAAGATAACTGAAAAGTGTTTTATGAGAACCTTCTTTGACGCGGAAGATGAAATCGCCGCCAGCTTGTGTGACCTTTTCGCACATCGGCTGACTGGCATACAGATCATCGCCCAGGTAAATCGGACGCAAAGATGCGTAGCGCGCTGCGTTTTGATCGAACCAGCGGTAGGCGGCTTTGGTTTCGCAATCCTGTTTATGATCCCCGTCTTGCGGCGTGATAAACTGCGGGCGCAACGGCAGCACCTCGCGGTGGCCGATGCCAACCAAGGTGGCGCACAGCACGATATGGTGATATTCGGTCTCGCCAGAGCTTCGAAGTCGGGTGCGACATTGCGGACACTGAATCTTGTAGGAGTTGTGAAATTCAGAGCCATCCAATGCCAAAAGGCAGCGCCCGTCGAGAATTTGGAAAGGCTTAAGTGCTTGATATTTCTCCATTTGTTCCAGCGCTATGTCGAATCCAGGGTAGACATCCTGACAATCGATTCGGTCCAATTGCTCTCGAATATGATTGTCAGTTGGCAGTTTGCAGATGCCGAATAAAGACCGGCACGCATTTTTGTTCTGCGCCTGATGGAAAGTTCTCTGATGCTCAAGAAAAGACGGCGACTGAATGAAAAAAACCGAAAACGCTGCCATCGCGATATCGACGAAGGTGTATTGTTTGTTGCTGCCGTTGCGAGGGTCTGCGATGTTGTGGAATCGATTTCGCAGTTTGCCAATGAGATGATCGACCATCAATTTCATGTTGGCGTATCATAGCATATTCGGCGCAAAAGTACAAGTCAATAAAAACAATTACTTACGTTTATATCCAATGAACCGGATCAAAAATAACTGCCAAAATGAGAACTGCTGGAATCGCGAGGACAAAATTGACAGATTGGTAGTCTGGTGGTATGGTTTGACAACCGCAGCAAACAAGTTTCGGTTGATCACAAACAGGTAGAGAACAGTGCAAGTTATTTTGGCTCAACCGCGTGGATTTTGTGCAGGAGTCGAACGTGCCATCGAAATTGTCGAGGCAGCATTGAAGCAGTACGGCCCTCCAGTCTATGTTCGCCACGAAATTGTCCATAACCGGCGTGTGGTGGAAAATCTAAAAGCGAAAGGCGTTCGCTTTGTCGAGCAAATTGAACAGGTTCCTACTGGGGCGATCACTGTGTTCAGTGCTCACGGGGTATCACAGAAAGTAGAAGAAGATGCATCAGCCCGCGGCTTGAAACCACTTGATGCTACCTGCCCGCTCGTTTCAAAGGTACACAAAGAAGGACAGCGCTATGCAACCAAGGGCTACGAAGTCGTTCTGATCGGCCACGAAAATCATCCTGAAGTGGAGGGTACTTTGGGTCAGATTCCAGGAATGGTTCATCTGGTAAGCGAAGTAGAAGACGTAGAAAGGCTGCAAGTACGCAATCCTGATAAAGTCGCCTATGTCACCCAGACCACGCTGTCTGTTGATGACACCCGAGACGTTATTCAGGCGTTGCGCAAGAGGTTCCCGAATATTGCAGGACCGGATATCAAAGATATCTGCTATGCAACCCAAAATCGGCAAGCTGCCGTGCGTGCATTGGCTGCACAGGTAGAATTGATGCTGGTAGTGGGAGCTCAAAACAGTTCAAATTCCAATCGATTGTGTGAGGTAAGCAACGATAGTGGCATACCCAGTTACCTGGTTGAGGATCCTTCCAAGATCGACCCGGAGTGGATTCGCGGAAAGAAAACTATCGGCATCACTGCCGGCGCTTCCACCCCAGAAGAACTTGTGCAAGACCTGATCGAAAAACTTCGAGAGTATGACGAATTGGAAATTTCGACCATGGGCGGAATATCGGAAAACGTGCGCTTCAGCCTTCCAGTCTCTCTACGGGAAGCAACTGCAGCGCAATAACGATTATACGGACTGGTCGAGCCACCTAAACTTGATCCGAAAGTGTGAGATATCGACTGATTCCTGCAATATATCTCAGTCGAAATAGTCATCGTGCATAAAACTTGATATCGATAGACTGCATTTGGCCTTCCCCCAAAAATTATCCAGTCAAGCGCTGTAACTAAGTTCAAAATTTACTCTACGAACCGTCAATGCGCACCGTCACAGTTCTGCAAAATACGGATTGGGAACACCTCGGGTTGGTCGAAGACCATCTGGAAGGCAGGAATATTCGCTTTCGATACGTCCGTCCCGATCATGACAGCAACTGGCAACACAGTTTGGAACTCCCAAAAGACGGTCTTATTGTGCTTGGATCAGCACCCTATGGAACTGTCAGCAAACCCCAGTTGCCGCACCTTATGCAAAGAATCGCCGTGATAGAATCTTGTCTGAAGGACAAAATTCCGGTTGTTGGGTTTGGAACGGGAACACAGCTTCTGGCATTCGCTGCGGGAGCAAGTGCGAAGGATGAAGATCTTGCGTTTACCGTCGAAACTGCTTACAAAACACAAGACAACGCACTGAATAATTTTCTTCCAAATGAATACCCGCTCGTCAAGTACATGCGTGACTTTCCAAGCATCCCTTCCGAAGCCGATGTGCTGTCGGAGACGAGTTCAGGCCGTCCCGCATTATTTCAGATTTTTCGAAATTGTTTCGGCTTTATTGGGCACCCGGGAATTAAAACTGCAATGATTGAAGATTCGTTTGTGCAGATACCAGAATACGCTATGCGGGATGCAACAGCTCTAAGTGAGGTGCGGGCATGTCAGAAAAGACTGGAAGATTCTCTGGTTTCAATTATGACAGGGCTGATTCAGATAACTGGCTGGATGCAGTGATATCAAGAAATTCAATAAGAATCAAACACTTCGATGGCATTGATGGATGACAACTTCATGTACAATTCTTTGAGATGTCGGTGCCTGTGAATACAACCTCAAAAAACACAAATTCCTTATATTAGAATTTGCTAATATGGTGCTAATTGATCAATTTTACTGAGTGCAGCGAAGCGGAGGTTCAATTCCATGGCTGAAAGATTGGTGATCATGATGGTCAACTCTGACCCATCCAATGGTGAGGAGTTGGGCGCCCCGATATTTCAGGCGACAGTGGCAGCCGCAATGGAGTACGAAGTTGAAGTAATCTGTACTGCGACAGCAGGTAAATTGATGAAAAAAGGCGTCGCGGAATCGCTGTATATCAAAGAGGGATCTGAAAAATCAGTTTATGATTTCATCAAAGACGCTCACGAAGCCGGCGTGAAATTTTTCTGCTGCTCACCGAATTTGGACCTTTTCGACATGACCGTAGACGATCTGATTCCGGAGTGCGAAGGCATAGTCGGTGGCGCCTATGTCATTGAGCAGGTTATGGAAGATGATGACACCAAGGTACTCAGCTACTAAGATTTGATGCCATGACTGCCGAAGCAATGACAATCGGTGACTCGCTATCGAGTGAACCAGAAGTCAGTCAGGATACGCTTGAAGAGATATTTGCGGATATTTGCGCACACCCTCTTTATGACCATCAACTCAACGGCTGCCTGAATTGCGGGATTTGTACTGCAACCTGTCCCTCAGCTCACTACTTCGACTACTCGCCCCGCGAAATCGTTCAATTGCTGTGGACCGAAAACCTGGAGGGAATTTACGATGCCATGCAGGAGAAAATCTGGGCTTGTGCACAGTGCTATACCTGTGCGGCTCGGTGTCCTTTCAGTAATTCTCCTGGCGGACTGGTTAGCATCATGCGCGAAACTGCAATTAAACACGGATTGCAATCAGCCAAGGACGTGCTAAGACCGTTCTCCCGCGTCATGCTGAAATTGATTTCTACCGGCAACCAACTGGCACCCAATATGATCACTCCCGACCATTTCGCCGACTGGGGCCCGAATGTCAGCAAGATTGATGCACCATTGGATTTGCTGCGCAAGGCGATTCCGATGCCGACCATGCATACAACATCGACGGCTTGGGAAGTGAACCTGAAGACTTCCATCGAGCTGTACACAATCTGGGAAGACTCCGGCGTTCTGGATCAGCTGGAGACGATTGACGAAAATCTGTTTGATGTCATCGTAGATATCATGGATGAGAAACGGGAAGAGTACCAAGAATGGCTGGACAAACAGGAAGAAGATGACTAAACACAACGCTACTATGATTGGAGGAAAGTCAATATGAGCATTCAGGTTCCATTTGGAAATCAGCATGCAGACGAAAGATTTACCGGACATGGGTCAGAGTGGAAAGACTCCAGCCTGAATCCGGATGATGCTAAAACTGCCACTCAGTGGGTTGAAGCAAAAATCGACAAACGCTCTATGCTCACCACACGCAAGCATGTCGAAGACGTGCGAGACATCATGTGGCAACTCGAAAAAGACGGTGAAATTGTCGTGCATCGAGTCAATGACGGGCATGAACCGGTCATGACCAAAACACTGTACGGCTGGGACAAGAAAATCCCTACCAACCGTCTCTGGCATCACAAGTCTTGCGGTCAGTGCGGCAACATTCCGGGCTACCCGACTTCACTTCTGTGGCTGATGAATGAACAAGGAACGACGTATCTGGATGAAACGGATCAGACCTCCTGCACCGCGTGGAATTATCACGGTTCCGGCATAGGTAACGTTGTAAGCCTGGCCGCCGTATTCTTGAGGAATTTTCATCAGGCCTATGTTGCGTCTCAGGCCGAAGGATTGGACCCCGCATACTACTTTCCTCTGGTGCATTGTGGGACGTCCTTTGGAAACTACAAAGAAATGCGGCAGTTTCTCCTAAAGTCTGCCGAGCTTCGAGAACAGGTTAGAAAAATTCTTGCCAAAATTGGTCGATTGGTAGACGGCAAAATCCTGATTCCTGAAGAGATCGTTCATTATTCGGAGTGGTTGCACGTGATGCGACATCAAATTCAGTCGCGACAGGTCATTGACGCATCTCATGTACGTGCAGTCATACATCCCGCATGTCACGTCTACAAGATGGTTCCAGAAGACGTTATCTATGATGATGAAGTGCTTGATGGCAACCGCGTTGCGGTTTCGACAGGACTGGTACAAGCAATGGGGGCCAACGTTATCGATTATTCAACTTGGTACGACTGTTGCGGGTTTGGATTTCGCCACATCATTTCAGAACGGGAATTTACCCGATCTTTTGCGATTGACAGAAAAATTAAAGTTGCCGTAGAAGAGGCGCGAGCCGATGTGATGGTCGGGCACGACACTGGCTGCATCACCACACTGGATAAGAACCAATGGATTGGCAAGGCGGTCGGCAAGCAATATCAACTTCCGATTCTGGCGGATTGCCAACTGGCAGCACTGCTTTGTGGAGCGCACCCCTACAAAATCAACCAACTACACTGGCACGCTTCCGCATTTGAACCACTTCTTGAAAAACTCGGCATCGACTGGGAACAGGCGAAAGTTGAGTTCGAGAGTTACCTCTCGGAAGTCGAAGCAGGAAGATCTGACACCCTCTACGATCCTCGACGAGCGATCACTTCCGGACCCGGATACGAGGCTCGGGTGTGAATCAGAGCGTACTGGTAGTCGGTGGTGGACCGGCGGGTTTGTCTGCCGCTCGATCTCTCGCAAGTATCGGTAGAAAAGTCACCCTCATAGAGAAAGAAGAGAGACTCGGCGGTGCGCCGATCATCTCTGGGTATGCGCGCCTTGTCCCGTCCGGTGAATGGGCCAGCGAGGCGATCGGGCGCATGGTGGCAGCGGTTGAAAGCGCCAGCAATGTCGAAGTGCGAACTTCGTCGAGAATAACCGGATTTTCAGGCGGCCAAGGCGATTTCAACGCAATAGTTTCCGACGGCACTGAAATTTCCGTGTCATCTGTCGTACTGGCCACTGGCTTTACACATTTCGATTCGGTGAATAAACCCGAATGGGGATTCGGATCTCACCCTGATGTCGTTACAACAACTCAGGTCGAGCAGATGATCTCCTCGGGAAATGGCGTGCGCTGCCTTTCGGATGGACGAAAACCAGATCGTGTGGCGATTCTTCTTTGCGTTGGTTCCCGCGACCGACAAATTGGGCGCGAATGGTGCTCAAAAATTTGTTGTACCGTGTCGGCCAATCTCGCGATGGAAATTCGGGAAGAACTTCCAAATTGCAGCGTCTATATCTACTATATGGATATTCGTACGTACGGCTTGCATGAAGGTCAGTTCTACTGGCGCAGTCAGGAAGAATTCAAGGTTAAATACATTAAGGCGAGAATTGCCGAAGTGACGTTCGATGGAAACCGTATACTGTTGAAAGGTGAAGACACACTGGTCAAACGACCGATTTCAATTCCATTTGATCTCGTCGTTCATGCAATTGGAATGGACCCGAACATTGAAAACCCAGAAATTTCGTCTGTATTCGGTGTTGAATTGGAACCCCATGGACACATCAAGCGGGAACCGTCTTACGATTCAGTGGTGGGCACTTCACGACCCGGTATTTATGTTGCGGGCGCGGCTGTCGGCCCGGAGACAATTGACGATTCCATCGCCCAGGGACAGGCCGCAGCAATGGCAGCCTTAGGCACTGTTGCGGATGCCGCCTGATTCACATCCCTAGTTTCCTCTCATGCAGCGATGGCAAGCGTACAGAAATCAAATCACGGAATGGCTCTTACTGCAAATCAACTAACTGTCGCGCCAGTACTAGATCTGGACGGCAGAATCCTGCGCACTGCATTCGATTCCATGGTGCAATCCGCTGAAAAACTGGGCGGTATAGAAGTCATTGTTGAAGGACTTACCGGTAAATCTCTACTTTTCCAGCGTACGTTTGCAGACGAGGGAGATACCCTGCTCGAATCTGAGGTCCTCGATTCCTGTGCATTCATGCCGACAGTACGACGAAGGTTGCAGTTCATACTCAAAGTTCGAGATTTTGAGTATTTAAAAAAATCCATCCATCAACTGCTGCAAGAGGTTTCGATAGAAACTGTAGACGCTCGAATAGAGCAATTCACAACCAGCCTGACAACAGAAAAGAAAAACCGATGGCTGCAAGATTTTGCAGCCGAGATTCTGCACTATCGTGACCCTGAATCGTTTCCACTCATGACTCGTTGGGTTTGGGATTACCGGGCAAATTCCGGTGTTTTACGGGAAATCTGGTTCTCGGAAAAACAATCGAACTATCTCGACATTCCGGACGGCATTCAAACGCACCTGGAACTTCGGCGTGAACTCCATAATTTTCTTGAAGATTTGGGTGTATTCGCAAATCATAACTTCATGATTGATGTGCTGTTCGCCTGGCTGTACAGCCAATACATCGACTCTCAAGGGGGAAGTTTCCTAAAAACTGACTTCAGTTTTTACAACTCTCCATTTGGCTATGCGCTACGAATGCTGGGGCTGGACTCAGCGCTAGTAGATAGCGGCAAGTCTCGATTGCTGCTGCCAAACGGAAAACGTTATTCTCTTTCCGGCATGATTGACGCGGTTACACATTAGTCGAAAGCGAAGCGCACAATGCCCATTCACGAAACATCACTCATCCGCCCAGAGAATCTGCGCGAGCACGACAGTCTGGATATCGATGGCGTTGATGTTTCCGGATCATGGAGCACCTTTATTGAATCGAGAATCGTTAATGACTATAACGAGAATCTCGAAACCGAGGTTGCCGCTTTCCCAGGGGGGAGCTTTATCCATCGGTGCTGGCAGTGCGGTGCCTGTACCAATTCCTGCACAGTGAATGCGATCAACCCTGACTTCAATCCCCGATACTGGATTTATCTGGTCCGTTTGGGAATGGAACAGGAATTGTTGCGAGACAAAGATATTATCTGGCAGTGCGTCTCTTGCCATCGATGCACCCATGTCTGCCCTAGAGACGTAGAGCCGGAGGGAGTAATGAAAGCGCTATCGCATTGGCTCGAAGCAAAGGGGCATACTGAAAAATCACATTCTCAGCACTTCGATGAGGAATTCTACAATCAGGTTCTGGAAACCGGAAAAATTGAAGAAGGTCGACTGGTGCGAAACTACTTTGCTCGAACCTCCCAACCCTTGATGCAAAACTGGTTGATTCAGATGGTAAAAAACATGGTCAAAGGGTTGCCCATTCTATTGCTCACCCGGCTCGGCCTGTCGACATTGATCCGACCAAAAACCAGAGACTGGGGCAAGTCCAAAGATTCGATTAAAGAGTATCTTGAACAGCGTCAAGCGGAAAGAAGTGAAGTCATGCAGCAAGTCCATCAGGAAGATTCAACATGAGTGACACCGAAAATTTGAGAGATGATCTGAAAACCGTTGCCTATTATCCAGGCTGCGCGCTTGAAGGCAGTGGACATGCATACAATCGATCTACCAAGAGCATTGGAAAAAAACTCGGATTGAATCTTGTAGAAATTGAAAACTGGAATTGCTGCGGCGCGATGGAAGTTAAAAATATAGACCCGGAAATTCAGAATTTCCTGTCGGTTCGAAACATGTCGATTGCCAAACATCGTATGGGTCTGGATGTCGTCATGGCACCGTGCAATGGTTGCTATCACAATCTCAAAAAAGCCGAGCATGATGTGACGCACCGCGAAGAAACTCGCAAAACGTTGAAGAAACTGTCACAGAAATCTGGTTTGCCGGAATATCAAGCGGGAGATGTAGAAACGATTCATGCACTTGACTGGATCAAGCATGCTATCGGCGAAGAAAATATCGCCAAAAAAGTGAAAAAATCACTAAGCGGACTCAAAATCGCAAACTACTACGGTTGCATGTATACACGACCGCGACACATCTTTCCTGAAAAAGATCAAGGCAATGGAAGTGAGTCGACCACGAAACCGCACTTCATGGATGACTTGTTGAAGGCTGCTGGTGCCGAAATCATAGAATTCCCGCTGAAAACCGCGTGCTGCGGAGGTGCGCACACTTTGTCTGACTGCGACACATCAACACGCCTGGTACTCAATATTCTTCAAGCCGCCGAAGCTTGTGGAGCCGACGTGATTGCAACGGAGTGTCCAACCTGCCATAGCGGACTGGAAATGCACCAGATTCGCGCCGAAGAAACCCTCAATGCAAAAACACGTCCGGTCATGTTATATTTCACGCAGTTGCTTGGGCTTGCATTCGGAATCTCTGCTCGAAAACTCGGCATACATGAAAACGTATCGCAGTCGTTGAGTCTACTGCGAAACAAGGGGCTGGCATGACCGACTTTGCTGAAATCGAAAAAGGCATAGAGGCACTAAAACACAACCCGGCTGCTGTATCTGAGCCGGCCGAGCATGTGCTTGCTCTGGCGGAACAAATTTTGGAAAACTGGCTAATGGCTCATGGGCTGAACCCGACCAACGAGAAACGTGAAGGTTTTCGATTGTTGGCACTTCATCGCCAAGGTGCAAAAAATGATACCTCATTTAACGCTTGCCGCGAAACTTGCAGGGAACTCATTTATCAGACCAATTTATATCGACTCAATGAAGACCGGAGTAAAATTGTCCTTTCCGCTATGGTTGCCATGCATCTGCTTCTCTTCATTCGCGGTAAATTGGAATCACAAGAATTGGGAGAGTTCTGCTGTTCTTCCAAAGCCTTGAGAACACAACAATCTAGTCATTGACGGGAGTAGTTACCAATGACCCAAGTGCGTGGATGTGAATTGCCGGACGACCTGCTATACGACGTCGAAAACAATATCTGGTACCGAGAAAACGAAGACGATACGATTACTGTGGGAATGACTTCGGTGGCGACCGCAATGGCCGGTCAAATCGTGGCAATCACGCCCAAGCGAGCCGGTCGTAAAGTTCAGCCTGGGAGGAGTTGCGCAACAGTGGAATCCGGGAAATGGGTGGGGCCCGCAAAATTGCTGAGCGGCGGTGAAGTGGTTGAAGCCAACAGCGATATCGTCTCTACACCGGGGCTTGCAAATTCCGAACCTTACAGTGGTGGATGGCTGCTGAAGATTCGAGTAGATGATTGGGGTTCAATCAAACCCCAGCTGACCATGGGAAACGAAATCGCCACACCTTATGAAGCAAAGATGGAATCCGACGGATTTTCGGGATGCAACCAGTCTTGACTTTTCGAAATTTCACATTAATTTGTGATTCAGACGGAGAAAACTGAAATGCCGGATCAAGTGCTAGATACAAAAGGACTCAACTGCCCTCTACCCATTCTGAAAGCGAAGAAAGCTATCTCACAGATGGAAACAGGTCAAATTCTTGAAGTCCATTCGACTGACCCAGGATCGGTCATGGATTTTGAAGCCTTGTGCCGACAGACCGGACACCAGTTGTTGGAATCGAATCAGCAAAATGGCATTTATGTCTTCTTGCTAAAAAAAACCTGATTGCACATTCAGCGCTGTTGCCACCCACCCAAAGACAACTAAATTTCTCACGCCGATAGGCAGATTAGTTCCGTAAAGCAAACAGTTTTACAGAGGCTGCACTTGCTCAAGTTTTCCTTGGGTGTAAATGCGCATGCCAGCGAAACTCAGCTCGCCTGAATAGCCAGATGATTGCAAAGGTCAGTGCGAGGTAGAAAGCACCAGCAGTAATAAATGACTCGAAGGGAACAAAGTGCCTTGAATTCACGATTCTGGCTGCGCCGAACAGGTCAACGATCGTGATTACGCCAGCCAGCGCACTGCCGTGCAACATGAAAATTACTTCGTTTCCATAAGCCGGCAGCGCTCTGCGGAACGAACTCGGTAGTATGATCCGACGTAGAATCAGCCAACCTGACATTCCACTCGCACGACCCGCTTCAATTTCACCATACGGCGTCGCAATAATCGCCCCCCTGAGAATTTCTGCAGTGTAAGCAGCGGTATTCAAGGAAAAAGCAATCAACGCGCAGGAGTACGCTTCCTTGAAGATTGGCCAGAAAATACTCTCCCGTAACGGTTCAAATTGACCGGCTCCGTAGTAGATCATATACATTTGTACGATCAACGGAGTTCCCCGAAAGAAATAAGTGAAAGCCTTCGGGAGAATACTAGCGTAGAAGTTTCTTCTACTAGCCAGCAATCCAACCGGAATAGCGAGCAGCAGTCCGAGAACCAGCGAGATAGCGACCAGTTCAACGGTTGTAGCCAGCCCGCTTAGATACAACGGAATATTGGTCGTGATGGCTTCAAAATCCATGACAGATCAGGCTCGTCGAACTCCAGCACTATATCGTTTATCCAGCCATCTCAACCCACCATCAGACACCGCTGTGATCACCAGATAAAGAACCGCCACGACTAAATAGAACGTGAACGGTTTACGCAATGAACCTCCGGCTTGGGCAGCTCGAAAAACCATGTCCTCCAGTCCAATTACCGAAACAAGGGCAGTTGTTTTAGCCAGCACAAGCCAATTGTTTCCAAATCCGGGAATCGCATGCCTTACACATGCAGGGAAGGTAATTCTTGAAAAAACTTGAATCGATGTCATGCCGTAAGCAAATCCGGCTTCGATTTCACCACGTGGTACAGCAAGAATTGCACCGCGAAAGGTTTCTGCCATGTAAGCGCCAAATATGAAACCGATCGTGACTACACCTGCGGTAAATTCGCTGATTTCAATATAGTCCAGACCTAGCTTATCGCCGATGACATTCACCAACAACTGGCCACCGAAAAAGATGATGAACATCAAAACAATATCCGGAACACCTCGAATCAGAGTCGTGTACAGTGTCGCGACAAATTGCGCGATTCGATTGTTTGACAGTTTCGCAGTTGCTCCTAGAAAACCTAAGGTAAGCGCAAAAATCAAAGACAGAACAGCGAGTTCAACCGTAAGTAGCATGCCTTCCAGTATGTACGGGTACAAATACCCGCCAAGAACTCCACTTAGGCTTTCGACTAGAAATTCATGCACAGTAAAACTACGTTTTGGATGGCGATAATGGAATACTGGCTGCCAATACTTCGATCAACAGCCAGCCACAACTAGAATCTTGTTGTTCTATTCTCCATATACGTCGAATTCAAAGTACTTGGCGTTGATTTCCTGATATTTTCCGTTTGCACGTATTGCAGCGATTGCATCATTGAAGAGTTCCACCAAGTCCTCATTGTTCTTACGGATGGCGATTCCCGCTCCATCGCCAAAATATTCCGGATTTGTAAACCCTGGACCAACGAATTCCCATCCGGCACCTTCTTCAGTAGCTAGAAAACCTTCGGCCATAGCAACGGAATCCGCCAACAGTAAATCAAGTCGTCCTGAATTTGCATCAATATAGGCATCATCCTGTGATCCATAGCGTCTTACATCTACCGCATCACCGAATTCACCGGTTACAAAATTATCGTGAATTGTTGCTCTCTGAACGCCAATCGTCTTGCCTTTCAGTCCTTCTTTCGAAATTTCATTTCCAGCACCTTTCGGTTGTGCAAATTTTGCGGGAGTGCTGTAGTATTTGTTTGAGAACGCAACTTTCTTTTTCCGTTCTTCCGTAATTGACATGGATGCAATGATTGCATCGAATTTACGAGCTAGCAGTGCTGGAATGATGCCATCCCAATCCTGCTGAACAAGCGTGCATTCTGCTCCAATTTCTTCACACAGCGCGTTTGCAATTTCAATGTCAAACCCTACCAGCTCACCGCTGGCGGTTACTGAACTAAATGGCGGATATGCTCCTTCGACACCAATTCTGATTTTGTTCCACTCCTTCGCGGAAACTGCCGACCCGAATGCCATCATCGCTATAACTGTCAGCATTGTCACTAATTTTTTCATCTGTAATTTACCTCGATAGATTTAGACCGAATTTATTATTCAAATACGTTGTGCTATTTCAGATTCCCTGAAAGAAACTCTTTAAATCTGGCAGACTTGGGGTGATCGAATACCTCCTCCGGAGTGCCGTCTTCCTCAACTCTACCCTCGTGCAAAAACATGACTCTGTTGGATACTTCTTTGGCGAATCCCATTTCATGTGTAACGACAAGCATTGTTGATCCATCCTCTGCAAGCCCTCGCATCACTCGCAGCACTTCACCTACCAGTTCGGGGTCAAGTGCCGATGTGGGTTCGTCAAAGAGCATCAGATCAGGATCCATCGCCAGCGCTCTTGCTATAGCGGCTCGTTGCTGCTGGCCTCCTGACAGGTGTGCTGGATAATAATCCTTTCGATCAAACAGCCCAACTCTCTGAAGAACCGATTCAGCGCGCTCTCTAGCCTCTTTTTTGGGAACTTTCAAGACATGCACTGGAGCCTCACAGACATTTTCCATCACTGTCATGTGCGACCAAAGATTAAATTGCTGAAAAACCATAGCCAAACGCGATCGAATTCGATCGACCTGTTTGCGATTCGCTGGAACTACATCGCCATTACGTTGTTCTTTCATCTCAATCAACTCCCCTTTGACCCACACCGAGCCGGATGTAGGTGTCTCAAGCAGATTGATGCAGCGAAGAAATGTACTTTTGCCGGAACCGCTACTTCCAAGTATGGAGATTACATCATGATCATTCGCAGTAAGAGAAATGCCTTTGAGAACTTCGATTTCTCCGAAGCTCTTGTGAATATCCTCAACTTGGAGCGCAGGATCACTAGAATCAGAATTTATGGTGCTGGACATTTTGCTAAGTAAAATTTGAAGTGTTCATTTAATCATGAATTCTAATATTGTGTGTAGGAAAATACACTATACACGGTATTGATAAGTAAAAGAAAATAATTTAACTGCAGTATTTTTTAGTCCATGTCGTAAAGCGACATCTGAGTCTTCGACTTGGAAAATCGTTCGTTGTAGAAATCAATCAATTCGGCTCTACGCTGAAATAGAAAACCTCGTAATCTACGTGCGGAGTGAAGTTGGCGTATGGACGTCAGTTTCATACCTGCTTGGCATTCACCCATAGCGTTGGACTACGCTAAAACGCCAGCAAAGCCGATAAATTCAGTCTGAATAAAACTCTGAAAACGAAGTCCCAGCTTTTACTACCCGCAGTAGGCCCGCAGACGGCTTCCATACAATCGGGTCGTCCTGTTCCAGCCTCTTCAGGGTTTTAACAATCCTCGTAAGCCCAATCTGATCTGCATGATACATAAGGCCGCCTCGCCATTTAGGAAATCCATATCCGTGTACAGTCACCAGATCAATATCCTTTGGCGATTGGGCACTCCCATCTTCGAGTATGTCGCTAGCCTCATTTATCATTGCGGTAACCAGCCGCTCGCGAATTTCATTTTGGGTAAATGTGCGTCGTTTCACCTTGGCGAAACGGGATTCTTCTACCACTAAATCTATGACAACCGGGTCTTCAACTTTTCCTTGTCCGTCTGGATATCTGTACCAGCCAACACTACATTTCTTGCCAAGTCTGCCTCGTTCAACCATCCGATCTGAAATAGGGATGTAACGGCGAGTGGGATCACGGGTCGCTGCCTGCCGTCTACGATTGGCATAGGCGATGTCAAGACCCGACAAGTCCTGAGCCTCGTAGGGCCCCATAGGGTAACCGAACGCGACCATTGCCTCGTCAATCTCATATGGCGTAGCTCCGTCAAAGAGAAGTATATCCGCAGTTTCACGATATCGAGCAAGAATGCGGTTGCCGATAAATCCGTCACACGCTTTGACCAGAACAGGGATTTTCCCAAGCTTTTTCGCCAAGGAAAACCCTGTGGAAAGAGCGATATCGCTAGTGTTCCTCGCGTGAATAATTTCCAGCAGTTTCATGACGTGCGCTGGGTTGAAAAAATGCAGCCCGATTACGCGGCTTGGGTCGCGTACAGCGGATGCGAGTTCATCAATATCCAGATATGAAGTGTTGGTTGCGAGAATTGCTGTATCCGGAAGCAAACGCTCCAGTACCACAAAAACAGCTTTTTTCGCATCCATGTCTTCAAAAACAGCCTCAATGGCAAGATCTGCAGCAAAAATTCTGGTATAGCCTACGATTACTTTGAGTTGTTCCTTACCGGACCGAGCTTGATCGGCACTGATCAGCTTTCGGGCAACTGCTACATCAAATAGGTGAGCGACATTGACGCGGGCACGCTCAGCGCTAGCGTGATCCATCTCAATGATTTGAACGGAAATACCCATTCTCTGTAGCACATAGGCAATGGAAACACCCATCGTTCCGCCACCAACCACAACAGCAGTCTGTATGGAACGCGGCTCAACTTGCGTAAAATCTCTTGGTGCTCTGGCGGCTCGTTCAGCAAATAACAAATGACGGAGCGCTTTGGCTTGAGGTGAAGTTCGCAAATTAAGAAAAATTTTGCGCTCTTCCGCGATACCATTGGCAAAGGTCGTTTTCGTGGAAAGCGCAACAAGTTCAGCCACTTTCTCAGGAGCATGCTGCTGACGCAATCTAGAGGAAAGATAATGAAGTGTTTTCTGCCAGGCGGTTTCTTGGAAGACTGGCGAAGGGAGTTGTGATAATGGTTTTCTGTTCTGCCAGAAATCTAGCTGACAGGTTTTGGCAGCATCAGTGACATTTTCGTCAATCAAATCAATTAAACCGTACTCAAGCGCTGCCTCTGTTTTCGTCGGACGACCTGACATCAGGAGATTGACAGCCGCCTCGAACCCCACAAGTCGAGGAAGTCGTTGCGTGCCGCCCGCACCTGGAATAACGCCGAGCCTCACTTCCGGAAAACCGATCTCTACAGCCGGATGAGCGATACGCGCACGGCAGGCGAGCACAAGCTCCGCCCCGCCTCCCAGAGCCACACCATTAATTGCGGCAATCCATGGTACAGGCGACTTCTCAATACCTTCAACAACATCCGGCAAATACGGTTCGAGTAACGCACCATCAAACTCTCTCGCATCCGCACCCGCCGAAAAATAGTTGCCCGAGCCGGTGAGGATCACCCGGTTTAGTTTTCGATGGTTTGACTCAATAGCCTTTAAGGCTTCTACTAAACCCCGGCGAACTTCCCAAGAAATTGCGTTTACCGGTGGATTGTCGATTGTGACTACCGCGACTTCACCGTCATATCGAATGTGAACTGACATAAGCTACGCACTTCGTATGTTTACATTTCACCGCAATTACGACATTATCCAGAACAGTGCGAATTTCTTGTAGTTTTAACCGAAAATCAAGGGTGATAAATACTTGACACCCCTAGAAATTTTCAGATATCAATGTATCCAAGTTTGGGGCATATTGAAATCTTAACAATTTGTCGGTCAAGGAGCTCTGCCCCTTGGAACCCCGAGGTAAGGAAGTGAAGATTCAAGGTATGAGTGTCCGTGCCACGCGAAACCCGACAATGTCGAGCCAGACATGTGTTGCATACCAAAGGCTACGAGACGCCGCACGCAAGCCCCCCGGCCCGTTATACCAGGAACCGCCGCGCAACATGCGAAAGACACAATCGCTCCCAGATGTCCACTTACTTCCATTCATCGGAGCACCCACATAATTCTCATGCCAGCAATCCTCAACCCATTCCGAAACATTACCGTGCACATCATGTAAGCCAAAATTGTTTGATGGAAAAATGCCAACTGGAACCGTTTGTCCGTGATGCTCATCGTAGTTCGCCTGATCCGGCGAAATTGTCGACCCGAAATGAAACGGACCTGTAGTGCCAGCGCGCGCTACATACTCCCATTCGGATTCCGATAACAGCCTGTATTGTTTACCTGTCTCACTTGACAACCAACTTACAAATTCATTTGCATTTACCCAGCTTACATGGATGACTGGGCGATTTGCGCGACCCCAGCCTTCGTCATCCGGTCGATAACCGTTACATCCTCCCGCAGCAACACAGGCATCCCATTCCGAAAACGTCACCTCGTATTTTCCAACCGCGAAGGGTACGGAAATCATCACCTGATGCACAGGACCTTCATCTTGACCTCTGCCTTCTTCAGATGCGTTCGACCCCCTGTTAAATTTTCCGGCTGGTACAACCACCATTTCCGGACATTGCACGCAATCCCTAAACATATCTCCTGGGAAATATCGACTGACGGATTCCTCCAGCGCCTCTTGAGCGTCCACTGACTTAATCCCTGTAACAAACACCAACATCACAACAGCAGTGAGCATCATATGAAACTCGCATCGTCCAATTCGTTCGTGAGAATTCATGAACTTCTTCCTCCATTTGCCTAGTGAAATTTCTTGAATCAGCACTTTAATCTTTTATCCGTTCGCTACTTTAAACGTCTTGAAGAACTCGTAAGTGGATATCGTTGTTTTTTTCATCCATAAAATCCTTTAATATTTTGATTATGCTGGGTATTGCAGCAGAAAAATGAATAGGAGTTGAGTATATAGTTCCTAAAAATTAGAGTGCTAAGGGTTGCTGCATTTGAGTTTTTCTGGTGACTACTCCGACTGTCAACAATCGGGATGATACTTTTAACTTGTCGGTGTGGATTTTGCTCGGAGGCGAAAATTTACTCAAGCCATGTGAAGTTTTACATATTCAAAGTTACCTGGCTTATTGTCGACCCCAAATTTCGGCGGCGCAATCCAACCTGCAAACTTGCCCGGCTCATAACAGGGCTCCATGAGGGATTGGATGAATTCGCCGTCTGACAAATCCGGTAACCAATTCTCCTTTTTCGTATTGTAAATTTCCTGCGATAGAATGCCGCCTTCTGGATCAATGGGTTTGCCGGCAAACACACCGATAGCCCGGTTGAAGCCCTCATGCGGCAACTTCAGTTCAAATTCGATGTTTGCTTTCTTTATGATCCTGTTCCAACGGCCGACGCCACCGGATGCGTCACGCTTGTAGTCATCACGCAGGCGCATATTGATTGCGGTCAATGCTGGCAAGTCCGTCAACTTGACTTCCCCATCCACGAACTGAACAACTGGATATGTCGCATCGTTGAGTTTATGGTCATCATCGAGGCGATGTTCCATGTAACGGCCCTTGACTCCCGCATTGAACGCGTTTGCTGCGTTTGTTGAGACTTCCTGACCAAACAGGTCCAACGATAGCGAATAGTGCATGTTCAACTTTTTCTGAATAGTCGGGAAGTCAATAACACCCAGATCACGAATTCTGTCGATCTCATAAGGATCATCGATGCCAGCCGAGTTCATCGCATCACAAGTCCGCTGAACTATACGGGAAATGCCCGACTCACCGACGAACATGTGGTGGGCTTCTTCTGTCAGCATGAAACGGCAGGTGCGCGACAATGGGTCAAAACCCGACTGTGCCAGCGATTCCAGCTGCATCTTGCCGTCCCGGTCGGTGCAAAATGTGAACATGAAAAATGACAGCCAGTCTGGTGTCTCTTCGTTGAAAGCGCCGAGCATGCGCGGCGCTTCGTTCGAACCAGATGAGCGCCGCAGCAGATCATCCGCTTCTTCGCGCCCGTTCCTGCCAAAGTATTTCTGCAGCAGATAAACCATTGCCCAAAGATGGCGGCCTTCTTCGACATTCACCTGAAACAGATTGCGCATGTCGTATAGTGACGGTGCAGTGAGGCCGAGAAAGCGTTGCTGTTCCACCGAACCGGGCTCGGTATCACCTTGGATGACGATCAGCCGCTGCAACAAGGCGCGGTATTCTCCCGGCACTTCCTGCCAGACTGGTTCTCCTACATGCTCGCCGCAAGGGATCTTTCGATTCTCAACTTGCGGAGCGAGCAAGATTCCCCAACGGTATTCTGGCATTCTCACGTAGCCGAATTTAGCCCATCCCTTCGGTTCCACCGAAACCGCTGTACGCAAGAAAACAGGTGACTCTTGAAATTTTGGAGGAATAAGGTTGCTCCACCAGTTGATGTACTTCGGATGCCACTTCTCAAGTGCTTTCTGCACGCGCCGATCAGAGGAAAGACCAACATTGTTCGGGATGACAGAGTCGTAGTCTACACTAATGAAGTCAGCCATTTAAATTGCATCCTCACAAGGGCCAATTAACGAGGGGGATGAACTTATCGGCAAAGCACACCTCTTCTGTAGGTTGAAAATCACTGTACTTGAAGGTCATCTGTCTAATGTTAAACGGTGTAACGTTTTTCGGATATGCGGTTTTGCTTCAATACGGTTTGCTTTCGATTTTCATTGTCGAACTTGCGTACAAGGTTCACACTCTGCGCATATCGTATTTGCCGCGAATGCCGGTTCCGTAACGCTGTAAGGCACCAGACTCGCCAACCGCGTTCGGGCGTTGGAAAATCCAGTTCTGCCAAGCGCTCAGACGTCCGAAAATGCGCGTCTCCATGGTTTCAGGCCCCGCAAAACGTAGATTGGCTTCCATTCCAGTCATGGCGTCCGGAGAGAAACTCGCTCTCTCTTCAAGGAAAATACGCACTTCGTCATCCCAATCTACATCGTCAAATGCATCCGTTACCAAGCCGAGTTCGCCGGCTTCAATGGCTTCCAGCAACTCGCCGGCTCGCTCCCGCACGTTACCAACTGCTTCGGGTTCGCCGAGGAACCGCGTCTGCAATCGTGTGAGATCGTTGGACATTGGATAAAGCCCGAAATTACCCTCTGTGAGCATGATCGTCGCAATCGGTCTGCTATCTTCTTCGAAGTTCCCCTCCATCATGTACGAGCGGTCAACAGCCCATAGCAACTCGGCAAGCATGCCTGCAAAGCAGGATCCGTTTTCAATCAGAGCAACAAGCGACCGCGATGTCAAGTCAATGCGTTTCAGAACTCGTTTCCAGTAAAGAAGAATTTCATTCGAAAGCCAGTTGGCATTCCGATTTCGGAGGAGGAATTTTTCGTGTTCGGCTACTTTCTTCGAATTTCCGGCAGTTTTGAACACAATTATCCCAAGTTCAAGTTCGTTAAGCCGCAGATGCAGAATCGCATCATCCAATTCCCGGGCACATCGTAGCGTCCAAGTATCGGCACCCTGTTCGTGCAGTTCTTCAACGCTTGCCGGGGCATCACAGTTCGGTTCCGAAATAGTAATCTTTGCACGGCCTGCTTTACGGTCAATTTCTACCTTGATCGCCGAATATTCTACCGAGCAGTCTTCCCAAAACACGCGCTTCAGTGGGGTCAGTTCAATACCCTTAAGATCATTGCCACCTTTTGCCTTTTCGGCAATTTCTCGTGCACGTTCGGTGACGAACTCATCGAATTTCGAATTGGCGACTACTTGATCAACGAGACGCCACTTCTCAGCGCGCTTGCCTTTAACGCCTTCTTCGATTGAGCAGAACACGTCGGCAAGATCCCTTCGAACCTTGCGTTTGTCGGTAACACGAGTCAGACCTCCGGTTCCGGGAAGCACTGCCAGCAATGGAACTTCGGGTAACGCGACTGAAGTCGAGCCATCATCGGTCATATAAATTTCATCGCACGCCAGTGCCAGTTCGTAGCCTCCGCCAGCACATGCACCCCGGATAGCGGCTAAATAATGTTGGCCTGATTCTTTGCCAGCTGCTTCGTACATGTTGCGAGTTTCATTCGTGAACTTGCAGAAGTTCACCTTGTGCGCATGAGTTGCTCCACCCAACATGCGGATATTCGCACCTGCGCAGAAAACCTTGGCTTTACCGGATTGCATCACAACAGCGCCCACCTGGGGATGCTCGAAACGCATACGCTGTACGATATCAGCAAGTTCGATATCGACGCCGAGATCGTAGGAGTTCAGTTTAAGCTCATAGCCGTCAAATGTACTGCCGCTCTCGTCGACATCCATGATGAGGCGCGCAACATTGTCATCATATTCCACGCGCCAGTGGCGGTAATTTGCAGGGTCTGTTTGAAAGTCAATTCGCATGATGAGATATTGTGCCGGAAATTCACATTATATTGTCCAAAATATGTATTTCGATGCGTGAAAGGAGGGCAACAGAAGTTTGAAGTGGAAATGGGTGCAATCATTATGCCCTCGTTGTCCCGCACCAGCTAAACAGAAATCAAATTTTATTTCAGAACCGCCTGCCTGCTTTACCATGTTGCAGGCTTGGTTATCTTGGTGCCTGGAATCGGAGACGGAAGTTGGTTATTTCGAAGCGCAACTCTTCCAATGCGATGCGAGAAATTCGCATGAATCATTAGATGCCTGGATGGATACCTCGACCTCGGCGTTACGAGCCCAATCTGTTTAGTTTTGAGAACTTTTACAATCCGCATTGCTTCCACGACATCGCTGTCATTCGTGACCACGATCGCGCAATCATAGGCATTCATCCACGCATCATTCAAAAGATGCACGGTAAGATTTACGTCCGATCCCTTTTCTTCGGTCTTCATAACCTTTGCGAATTTAGCAGTGTTGCTGGGATTAGCGAGCGGCATGAGTACGGCGTGAGTTCTGAAGCGTGCGCAAATTGGCGTTTTGACATTGTGGCTGAAGTTGATCTTTAGACCGCCCGGAGATGTGCGCCGTAAAGTACTTAATCTTGAGGATGTTGTGATTCGGCTTGAGCAGCGGGCGAAACAGTCTGGAAAGATCAAGCCATTTGAAGGAGATATTCTTCAATGCTCCATAGTACAGGATGAACCCATCTATATAGATGCGTGTCCTCATGTATTGCTCACAAAAGAAACAGGGGCTTCCGAAGAAGCCCCTTCCTGAAGGATGAAACCAACAGGGTAATTAAGAAATTATGATGCGGTTGGCGATGAATTTCAACTCTTAGTGAGAGATTACAGCAATTCTAAGAATTCCTGGGAGAGCAAATTTAGGCTTGTGTTATTTTACCCTTGATGTTGGTTTGACCAACTCACACAAATTTCAGAAATTTGTGAGTTCTAGTTTGAAACAGAATTTTTTTCTACAGCAACGCATACTTATCTTTTGCCAATTACCATGGTAACAGAATCACATCCGCAAATTTCTCTGAATCTCGGGCGGCGTACAACAGGACTCTTGCGCTTCATTCATTCCAACGTGATTTCTCTCGTCGCTACTAATTCGAGAAGAAAATTCTGCCACGATTTTCAAAAATTTCTCCGGCTGTTCTCTGTACGGAGAGTGTCCGCAATTGTCAAGAATCTCCACATCAATCTGTGAGCAGGCGCGGGTTTCGATTTCCTCAATTTGAGCAAGTGTCCCGTACGGATCGTCCCTTCCCTGTACGGTAAGAACCGGCATGCTCAAACCGTCAACAACCTCAGATACGTTCCATTCCCTGAAACCAGGATCCAGCCAGGCATTACTCCAGCCACAGAACGCGTTGTCGACATTTTTGTGGTGGCGACGAAGTTTTTCCTTCAGGTCGCCTGTCCGGTATGCTGATTTGGCTTCGGCGATTGAAACAAGCCCCATATCCTCGACAAAAAAATGCGGAGCAATCAACACCAAACCGCGAACCCTTGAATCTTTCACAGTTCCGGCATAAATTGCGGCAATTGTGGCACCATCGCTATGACCAAAAAGAATGCCCTCCTTAAACCCCGAAGCATCCAATACCATCGGTAGAACATCAATCGCTTCTCGCGTCATGTAATCCATCGGTCGAGGCAATTCAATTGGAGACGACTGACCGTATCCCGCACGACTGTAAACAAATACACCGAACCCGGTTTCGCTGGCGAGCCGCTCCGGAATGTTTTTCCAATGACTCACGCTGCCAAGACCTTCATGCAGCATTACAATTGTGGGGGCTTCGCTTGGAGGGGCGCCGAATGTCGCAAATTCCAGGTGAGCGCCGTTTATTTCGATAAATCCATTCTCCGGCAGCTGCCACCGTTTCATTTCGATACTCTCAACTTGAAACGCTGAATCTTCCCGGTAGCTGTCTTTGGCAGATCATTTACAACTTCCACCCAGCGTGGATACTTCCATTTGCCGATTCGTTCTTTCACATGGTCTTTCAATACAACGTCGATACCAGTCGCATCCACACCATCCTTTAGAACGACGAATGCCTTGGGTTTTTCGAGGTCTTCTTCATCCCGTGCCGACACAACGGCAGCTTCCAGCACGCTTGGATGCGATGCGAGGCTCTGCTCTATCTCAAACGGCGACACCCAAATGCCGGACACTTTGAACATATCGTCGGTGCGGCCACAATAAACCAAGCGTCCATCTTCACGGCGCACGTACTTGTCGCCTGTTCGAGTCCACTTCCCTTCAAACGTAGAACGGCTCTTACCTCGCTGGTTCCAGTAATCTAAAGCAGAAGAATCGCCATTTACCAGCAGCTCGCCCACTTCACCGACTCCAACATCCCTATCGCTTTCATCGACAAGCCGAAACTCATATCCCGGCACCGCTATCCCGGAGGTTCCGTAAACTACGTCGCCGCTCTGATTGGAAAGGAAGATATGAAGCATCTCTGTCGAGCCAACGCCATCAAGAATTTCACAGCCAGATATCTTTTCCCAATTCTTCCCGACCTCTTCAGGTAGCGCTTCGCCCGCTGAAATGCAGCGGCGCAGTTTGGCGTCCAGTATGCCCCTACCGCTTTCAATATGGGAGTTCATTGCGGCATAGAGCGTCGGCACACCACAAAAGATGCTCGGCTTGTGAGTGTTCAGTACATCGAGTACGGAATCCGGTGTCGGTCGCCCGGCAAACAGCAGCACTGTCGCCCCTACCGACATGGGAAATGTCATGGCATTGCCCAGACCGTAGGCAAAAAATAGCTTTGCCGCTGAATAGACAACGTCTGAATCTTTGATTTGCAGAACTTCCTTGCCATAGGTATCCGCCGTTGCCTTCAGGCTGCAGTGAGCATGCCGTACTCCTTTAGGCTGCCCTGTAGATCCGGAGGAGTAGAGCCAAAACGCGCACTCATCCTCAACCATCTCCAGTGCTGGCCGACTTTCACAATCGGCATACTCAGTGCTAAAGTTAAGGTGGGTTCCTGCATTCGCACCGATGACGAAAACTTTTGACAGATGCGGATTTCCTGCAAGCTCCGGTTCAACTACCGGTAAGACTTCTTCGGACACAAACAGTACTCGAGCCCGGCTGTCACGAAGAATGGAACCATAAACTTCAGTAGCCAACAATGTGTTCAGCGCAATCGGAACTACGCCGCATTTTAGGCTCCCCCAAAAGATGATTGGAAATTCCAATCGGTCAAGGACAAGCATGGCGGCTCGATCCTCGCGATTGATACCATGCTTCTCATAGAGCGCGGCCATACGACCGCTTTGCTCGGCAAGCTCACCATAGGTAATTTGCCGGTTTGTACCGCCTGCTTCTATAAAAGCCGATTTCCTTTCAACGGCGGAGCCAACATGACGGTCAACAAAAATACTGGCAGCATTAGAATTTTCAAGCATTGTGAACATTTCCCCTGGCTAATCTAATTTTCGGAGTTCACTTCTGGCAGGAATTTATTGACGTAATATTCTGAAATAAAACGGTTATTTTTTTCTCTTGCAACGTAGAATTTTGACTTTACGACTGATAAATCGAAATCGATTGTAACTGAATTCCTACTGAACTGCCATCTCTTTGATTCAACACGCGCTATCGTACCATCTGTAGTATCTGCAAACTGCCTCCCGAATTGTGTTGCACACTCCGCATTAACCATTTCACTCGCATGATCGGACCGCCATTCCGGCAGAATCAGAAACTAACATTTGACAAAGTAACAAATAAAGCACTGCAACATCGTACGAAGACGCAGTCTGAGACACAACCAGGCTCACGCGCTATCGACCCGAATTGGTACACCGTCACTAAATTGACGACTATACTAATTATTCGTAAATTGCAGGATTTTCAGAGGAGATACGTTTATGGTTCAATCTTTCGGTGTCCAGTCTAAACTGCCGCAAAACTGCCGCGATGACATCAATGCTGACATCTGCTCCTATAGTCTCATCGGCCCGGTCCTCGACGCAACCTGATCGATAAGAATATCCATGGCAGCTAACAACTCAAAGCGCATACTTATTGCTGGTGGCGGCATCGGCGGCCTGGCAACTGCTACGGGGCTTGCAGAGAAGGGCTTTGAATCACTCGTATTAGAGAAGGCACCAAAATTCGGGGAAATTGGCGCTGGCATTCAGCTCGGTCCAAATGCATTCCACGCGTTTGATTATCTCGGAGTTGGCGACACTGCACGCAGGATGGCAGTCTATATCGACAGCCTTCGTCTCATGGATGCCCTGTCTGGTAACGAAATCACCCGTATCCCGCTAGACGGTGAATTCCGGCGACGATTCCGTAATCCCTATGCGGTTGTTCACCGCGGAGATCTTCACGGCGTATTTCTACAAGCCTGCATCGACAGTGAATTAGTTGAGTTACACACGGACAGCACGGTCAAGAGTTATAAACAGGACGATTGCGGAGTCACCGTCACATTGGAAAACAACGATCAAATTGACGGCGCGGCCCTTATCGGCGCCGATGGGCTTTGGTCGAACATTCGAGACCAACTGATTGGCGACGGCGAACCGCGGGTTTCGGGCCATACCACCTATCGTTCCGTCATTCCGACCGAAGATATGCCGGAGGATTTACGATGGAATGCAGCGACACTTTGGGCCGGACCGAGATGTCATATCGTTCACTATCCGCTTTCCGACTGGAAGACCTTCAATTTGGTAGTGACCTATCACAATAATGCTCCAGAACCGGTTGCTGGTAAACCGGTTTCACACGACGAGGTGCGCAAGGGTTTCGAACATGTCAATCCAGTCGCACGCCAGATCATCGAACGAGGCCAGAACTGGAAACTATGGGTGCTGTGCGATCGAGAACCGACGAGTTCATGGGTTGATGGGCGCGTCACGTTGCTCGGAGATGCCGCTCACCCGATGCTCCAATATTTCGCGCAAGGTGCCTGTATGGCATTAGAAGACGCCGTCTGTCTAGCTGATGAGGTGGAACGCCAAGATGGCGACTTCGTTAAAGCATTGCCTAACTATTGCGACCGACGTTGTCTGCGCACGGCGAAAGTTCAGCTGATGTCCCGGCTTATTGGCGAGCACATCTACCATCCTTCAAATGCTCACGCCCACCTGCGTGATAAAATCATGGGCGCAAAGTCCGAAAGCGACTGGTGCGATACAATTAGCTGGCTTTACGGGTCCACAGGGTTGGATGGTGCGGTCTGAGGTGACTGGCCCGCGAACAAAACAAGCCACAACATCAATCGTTTAAGGACAGTAAAACCGTGAGCGAAGCGTATATCTGCGATTACATACGAACCCCCATTGGACGATTTGGCGGGGGGTTATCTTCGATGCGAACCGACGACCTGGCAGCCCACCCCTTGAAGGAACTCCAGCGGCGAAACAATAGCGTTGACTGGGAAGCCGTAGATGATGTGATTCTCGGCTGCGCAAATCAGGCCGGAGAGGATAATCGAAATGTTGCTCGAATGGCCGTGCTGCTGTCCGGGCTGCCAAATTCAGTTGGCGGAGCTACCGTCAATCGGCTGTGTGGTTCAGGTATGAATGCCGTCATCAGTGCTGCTCACGCTATCAAGGCCGGAGAAGCCGAACTGATTATTGCTGGTGGTGTCGAAAGCATGTCCCGCGCACCTTTTGTCATGCCCAAGGCCTCGTCAGCATTTTCGCGCAATACTGAAATCTACGATACGACGATCGGTTGGCGGTTCATCAATCCACTTATAAAAAAACAGTACGGCGTCGACTCCATGCCGGAAACAGGTGAGAACGTAGCCGAAGTGTTCAATGTCAGCCGTGAGGCACAGGACACATTCGCTCTAAGAAGCAATGAAAAGGCCATCGCCGCGCAGGCAATCGGACGGCTGGCGAATGAAATTACGCCAGTCACCATTCCCCAGCGCAAGGGGGATCCAATTGTGATAGACAAGGATGAACATCCGCGTGTGACAAGCCTTGAGAAACTGGCTTCTCTCAAAGCGCCGTTCCGTGCAGGCGGGACAGTGACTGCCGGTAATGCGTCAGGCATCAACGATGGCGCGGCAGCACTGATAGTAGCTTCTGAAAAAGCCATCTACAGGCACGGATTGACACCGATTGCAAGAATTCTGGGTGGAGCAGTAGCCGGTGTAGAACCGAAAATTATGGGCATCGGCCCGGTTTCTGCCACGAGGAATATCTGTGCAAGGCTCGGTCTTGAGCCGACTGACTTTGACGTAATCGAGCTCAACGAAGCCTTTGCTTCACAAGCTATCGCGGTATTGCGCGAACTGAACCTCGACGAGATGTCGGAACATATCAATCCCAATGGCGGCGCTATCGCACTCGGCCATCCGTTAGGCATGAGCGGTGCACGGATTACCGGCACGGCGGCATTGGAACTCAATGAACGCGGCGGAGTGGCACTTGCTACCATGTGCGTCGGTGTCGGCCAAGGCATCGCGGTTGTGCTGAAATCAGTTTGACTCGTTCAGCAGACAAATCGATTTATTCAAAATGATGCAACGTCCTCGACAGAAGAATGAATTGCACTTCGGTGGATTCGCTGATTTTCAATAAATTGAAAGCTAGCCAAATCGCCCGGTAATGTAGTCTTCCGTTAGCTGATGTTGCGGGTTGGTAAATATCTGACCGGTATCTCCAATCTCGACTAGGTCCCCAAGATTGAAATAGGCGGTTCTCTGCGATACGCGAGCTGCTTGCTGCATGGAATGCGTAACAATTACAATCGAATACTGCGTTCTCAAATCGTCAATCAAGTCTTCAATTCTGGCTGTGGCAATCGGATCCAAAGCGGAGCATGGTTCATCCATGAGAATTACTTCAGGCTGAACTGCAATCGCTCGTGCGATACATAGGCGTTGCTGCTGACCACCCGATAATTCAGTTCCAGACTTGTGAATTCGATCCTCCACTTCCGAAAGCAATCCAACTTTCTGAAGGCAGGAATAGACGACTTCATCCGTTTCCGCTCGATCGCTCACCAGAGAGTGAAGTCTCGGACCGTATGCGACGTTGTCATAAATCGACTTGGGAAAGGGATTTGGCTTCTGAAATACCATCCCGACCCTCGCTCGCAACTCCACCACATCCATGTCGCTGCTGTAAATATCGTTGCCGTCGAGTTTGATTGTGCCGGTAATCCGGCAACCGTCAATAATGTCGTTGATTCTATTCAGGCATCGCAGGAAGGTAGACTTTCCACAACCAGATGGGCCGATAATGGCCAGCACTTGGTTCGCTCGTATCGAAATATTGACGTTTTTGATGGCATGAGTGTCCGTGTAATAGACATCCACATTCTCAGCTGTCATGCGAATTTCGGAAACACTGTCTATTGATTCGCTGCTTGCAAATCTGGATGTATCAGTCCGCGCAACAATCTTTGAGGATTCAGTAGTCACACTCGTTTCTAGCATCGTAATTGTTCTCTACTAGCGTAGATGAAGTTGATTCTACCAACGCCGCTCAAATCTACGACGCAACCATACGGCAAATACGTTCATAGTAATTAAAAATGTTAACAAAATAAGAATTGCTCCTGATGTTTTTTCTAAAAAGGCGCGTTCAGGACTGTCTGCCCAAAGAAATATCTGAACCGGCAATACGGTGGAGGGGTCTAACGGTCCCGATGGTACATCGACAATAAACGCTACCATGCCGATCATCAGTAGAGGAGCTGTTTCTCCAAGCGCTTGCGCAAGACCGATAATCGTTCCTGTCAGCATGCCTGGCATCGCCAGCGGGACAACTTCCTGAACTACCGCCTGTGTCTTTGAAGCGCCTAGAGCGAGTGCGCCTTCTCGAATGGACGGCGGAACTGCACGCAATGCGGCACGACCAGCAATAATTATCGTGGGAATTGTCATCAGGCTCAGAACAAGGCCTCCGACAAGCGGGACCGACCTTGGCAATCCAAAGAAGTTGATGAAAACTGCAAGACCGAGCAATCCGAATACAACTGACGGAACAGCAGCCAAGTTATTGATGTTGATCTCTATGATGTCGGTAAATCGATTTTTCGGTGCGAATTCTTCCAAGTAGCATGCAGCGGCGACGCCGACAGGAAACGAAATTGCAAGCGTAACCAATATAGTGAAAAACGACCCGGTTAACGCGCCTCGCAATCCAGCAAGCTCAGGTTCTCGGGAATCGCCTGCGATGAAATACGTCTTGTTGAATCGGCTTTCGACGACACCCTTTTCAACGAGTGCATCAAACCACCCGATCTGCGCATTGGAAATTCGTCCGCCACCGTGTGTACCTGTATCCCGCCCAATGTTGTTTTTGTGCAGCATGTCGAACTCATCGTCAACCGGTAGCCAAATTGTCTGCGTCGTGCCAATCAATGAAGGATCGTTCTGCACCATTATCTGCAGGATAACATCTGCGCCTACGCTGACAATTCTTCCCAGTTGTCGCTTCTCTTTGCGCTTCGTGACTTCTGGAAACTGACGATAAAGCGATTGCTTGATCAATTTGCCGTAGTTGGCTTTGGCCAGGTTTTCAGGGTCCAGAAATTCTGGGGCAAATTGAATTTCCAGCTGAACCTGAGTTTGCCAGAAAGCACCCACACCATTGATGGTGATGCTAATGAATAAAACAACAACAACAAATACTCCCAGCATCAGTGCACTGATGCCGTAGATCTTGAATCTCAGTTCTGCGGCGCGGCGTCTTTTCAGTCTGCGTTTGAACTGGGGCTTGGCCCAAACGCTTTCAGCATCTTGTGGTAGAGCGCTAGTCATATTGCTCACTATACTTACGAACGATGTACAACGCGGTGACATTGAGCAGGAGTGTTGCAACGAATAGTGTCAACCCCAAGGCAAACGCGGCAAGCGTCTTTGCGCTGTCGAATTCCTGATCTCCGACCAGCAACGTCACAATCTGGACGGTAACCGTAGTTACCGATTCGAAGGGGTTGGCAGTTAGCTTCGCCGCCAGTCCAGCAGCCATCAGTACGATCATGGTTTCTCCAATTGCACGCGAAACTGCTAGCAGCAGTGCCCCAACAATTCCCGGCAATGCCGCTGGAAAAACTACCTTTTTTATGGTCTCCGAGTGAGTCGCACCACAAGCCAGGGAGGCTTCTCGTATTGACTGCGGCAGCGCGGTGATAACATCATCGGTCAGCGAAGATACGAACGGGATAATCATGATTCCCATGACGATTCCGGCTGCAAGGGCGCTTTCGTGAGCAATTTCCAGTCCAAATTCGGCACCGACTTCACGCAGCCAAGGCGCCACCACCAAGGTTGCAAAAAATCCGTATACGACGGTTGGCACGCCTGCCAGAATCTCAAGTGTAGGTTTCGCGAATGCCCGCACTTTCGTCGTTGCGTATTCAGCCAGATAAATCGCTGACAGCAATCCAACTGGAACCGCAACCGCCATTGCGACACCGGCAACTAGAATTGTTCCTGTAAAGAGCGGCACACTCCCAAACAGTCCCGACGAACCGACCTGGTCTTCTCGGATAGCTATCTGTGGGCTCCACTCAAGACCAAATAAGAAGTCAGTCAAAGGGATTTTTCTGAAAAAATTGAGCGCCTCAAACAGCACCGACAGCACGATTCCCACAGTTGTAAAAATTGCAATTATCGAGCTGGCTAAAAGCATGAATCTGATAATCGTCTCCGCGATAGGGCGCGCACGTAATTTATCGGAAATCAAAAGGGTGAATATGAATGCAGTAATGGCGCCCACCACCACTACAGCAGCATTACGCAGGGTTTCGTTCAAATCGACAAGGTGCTGAAAACGAGCCGCGGCGCCCTGCAATGCATCAGCATTTTCCATATTCCCAAGTATGCCGGTTTGAGCTAGAATCTGAATCTGACTGACCAGCCACTCAATATCGACCTGCGACTTCGCTCGCATGTCGGGGAAAAATTCAGACATGACGATGCGTAAGATGATATTTTCATCAACGCTCAACCACAGGCCAAGCACAGCCATAGCCGGAATCGCAAACAGCATGGCTGCGACAATGCCATAATATTTTGGCGCAGAATGCAAATAGCGGATACCACCCAAGTTTTTTGCGATTCGCAAGGAACGCTGCTTCGCCCAAAAATAAAACAGCGAAGAAAACCCGAGCAGGATCAGAATCAAAGCCCAAGCACTCATAGGTCTCCAAACATTGTTACTTAAACACTCCTTTTAGCAGACAATTTTCAGGGATGAATTGGCTACGCAATCGCTGGCATTCGCTCAATAAAAACTGATCGGTCTAATGGAGTAAAACTCATTAGCCGAACGACTTGATCTGTACCACAGAGCGAATTGTCGAAATCCGCTGTCTGCCACCCATCTCCTCACCCCAAAATGGTGCGAAGATCGGAATACACCAGATCAGCATTTTCACAACCAAATGCGTCAATGCCAGCTGGGCATATCAAATCACACGATCAGCCATCAGAATGGATGGCACTATTTCATGAAACGAATCGTGTATCGAACTCGAACCTACTCGGAGGCGAGTTGAACAGTCGTTAAATTCATGGCAGCCGCACTGAACTTGTTGCGTTCGACTTCCGGCATGGGAATCATTCCCTTGTCAACCAGGTAGCCGTCCTCACCCCAAGATCGATCACTGGTAAATTCCGAGATGTATTCCTTAATACCTGGAATTAGATCGATATGTGCGGTTTTAACGTAAAAATACAGTGGCCGTGTTATTGCATAAGACCCTGTCGCGATGTTCTCGAACTCAGGAGCAACTCCATCGACAATTGAACCTTGAATTTGGTCGGAATTCTGATCCAGAAAACTGAAGCCGAAAACACCAAGAGAATCCTTGTCCGCAGTCAACTTCTGAACGATCAGATTGTCATTTTCACCAACTTCAACCCAAGCGCCGTCTTCTCGAACGCCATGACAAATTGACTTGTAGTGCTTCTTGTCGCTATTCTTGATAGCCTTGATCCACTTAAATGCCTTACATCCGCCTTCAAGTGCAAGCTCAGCAAAGGCATCTCGAGTGCCCGAAGTCGGAGGTGGTCCAAGTACGCGAATTACAACATCCGGCAGTTCAGAGTTCACGTCTTTCCAAGTCTTATAAGGATTCGGAATTAGTTTCTCTTCACCATTTGGGTCCGGAACGTTCTTTGCGAGTGCAAGAAAAATGTCCCGGCTTGAAAGACTGAACCGCTCCGCTTCGATCGAATTCGCTACGACGATACCGCCATAACCGAACTTGATCTCGACTATGTCATCAATACCATTCCCGCCACAACGCTCAACTTCCGACTTTTTAATGCGTCGGGAAGCATTGGTGATATCAGGATGCTTGACCCCGATACCTGCACAGAACAGTTTCAAGCCACCGCCGGAACCGGTCGATTCAATAATTGGGGTCCGATACTGCGAACTTGTTCCAAATCGCTCAGCAACCACAGTCGCGAATGGATACACCGTAGATGACCCAACGATACTGATATAGTCTCTTTCGTCTGCTTGCGCAGTTACCGAGAAAGACCCTAGCATTACTGCTAGAACAGTCAGGTAAACCCTGAGAATTGACGACGAACCGATCATCTTCATTCTCCATTTGAACACGTCGACCTAGATTAGGCCGCCAATGTAGGGTACAGAAACCTTGTGGTTTCGTGAGCAAGTCTATAGAAAAATTTCTATTTGTCAAATTTCTATTTAACTTTTTGTAAATATAAAATTTGTAATTATTTTTTCAATTGCTATGGCAACAAGTTAGCCTCATTTCCTGATCAGTTTACAGAATTAAGTAATGTAGTTTATTGTTATAATTGTATAAGCTCTGAGTCACAGGGCAGTGCGGCTAAACTATCCGCTTCCACTCGACGGTTTTCAAAATTCAACCCCACTACTTACAGCAGCCAGTAGTCAAAGAACCATAATGATTGAAGGGCACTATTCCGCAAAATACGATATCGAGCTCGCAGAGTTGGCAGAACTGACGCTTATGATGGGACGTCTAGTTGAAAAACAGCTCAGAAATGCAATAAACGCATTGGTTAGAGGTGATCGAATGCTTGCTCGACAAGTATCCGACGACGAACGTCTAGTTAATCAGCTAGAAGTAGAAATCGACAGCAAAAGCACAGAACTCCTCGCACGCCGGCAACCAATAGCCAGAGACCTTAGATTCGTGCTGATGATCATCAAAACCGTAAACGACTTAGAGAGAATGGGCGATGAAGTCAACCGCGTTGCATTGATGGGCAGCCGCGTCGTCGAGCGTCCGAGCGCCCCTCCAAACTACGATGATATTGAAGATATCGGCTTGCGTGTGCTGAAACTATTGCAGGAAACTCTCAAAGCATTTGAACATACTGACGATACACAAGCGCTTGCATTGATCAGTAAGGACAAAAAAGTAGACAAGAAATTCAGAAATACGCTGAAACGTATAAAAAAATGGATGATGGAGGAGTCCGATTCAGTGCCGGATGCAATTGATATTCTGTGGGCGATTCGTTCTTTGGAACGAGTGGCCGACAGAACGTGCAACATCTGCGAACATGTGATTTACTGTGTGAAAGGCGAGGATATACGTCACCTCGACATAGATCAATTGATGACTGACTAATCAGGGTATCGAGTCTGACGGATCCATTCACCAACTGTCGTGACCAGCTCGTTCTCATAGCCTTCGAAAAAATGATCCGGTCCTTCAATCTTTATCTGCATGGATTGAGGATTACCTGCTGATTCAAATTCCGATATCCGCCTTTCTGCACCTTTAATCACCGCTGGATAGTCTTCACTGCCGTACACATCCAGTACCGGAATCGACATACGTTCAAGCGGAAATCTCTCAAGCATCGGCTGACCGTAGTCTGTGGCTTCCATGCCAATTCCTACGTACGCATCAATTGCGTTGTCGCCGAATTCTCCAATCCATGCCATGATCATGTGTACTGAACAGCTGTGTGCCACGACCGCAATCCACTGGTATCCTTTTGACCGCAAGAAATCAATCCCTGCTTCAATTCTAGGGAAAGACTGCGGAATAATTTCAAGGTACTCATAGTATTTGGCATTCTTCGCCAGAACTGGCATCTGTAAAGAGAGTGTAGTCATGCCAAGCTCGCTGAAACCCTCGCGCAACGGCCCGGTAACCTGCACCCAGTCGGGATGAAAGCCTCTGCCATGAAGAAGAATAACTGCACCTTCAAAACTCGAAGCACTCGCTTCAGAAATCAGCGATAAAAAATCACGATCACCATCATTCAGGTAAACCGCGTCGCCTTCGAATAGTCCAGCTTCCGCTTCTTGCGCCAGCCTTGCTTCTCGCTCATAATCAGGCTGCCCATCAGCCAACGTGATTGAATTGATTAAACTTCCGAACAGCAGGAGAAAAATCCAACCAAATATTGTTTTTATTGTCAAATTCCTATTTCTATCAAAGCTAAATTCCACAATAACCTGTTCCATTCATGAGACTTTGATATCTAGTGTATAGCTTAGCGCTGGTACGAGATTTCAGCTATGTACTCTTGGTCGTGATCCAATCGATCTATGCTGGCCATTCGAGAATCAATCAGTTTATTCATGAAGTCCATGCACATGGAAGCGAATGCTTTTGCGCATTCCGAGTCATCGAAAAAATAGTCCGAATCAATGCAGCCAAATTGCTGGAAATTCTGTGCAAGCGAGGCGCCTGCTTCCAAATTTGTAAGCAGCAGTTGCTGATCTTCGGCCAGCAAGCGCTGATGTCTGATTTCTTCAATCAAATTTTTCCGCACTACGACTTTGTAGAACATGATCCTTCAACCTGCACGCTTGGTATTCCAATATCCTCGTATTCGTTTTTGAACCTAATTCTATGGTGCATATCCCATGCAGTTTCCAAAACAGTATGGAGCATTGTCCGATCGTTTGCATCCACACATGTAGAATTCACCGGATATGGGTGCGACAAACTTAATCGGTTTGAAGTCTGTGCCCCGATGAGTGCCGTCACACCAGGGTTGCGAATTACTCAGGCCGCAACTGCACCAAGCATAAAGCACACCTGACTCCACTTGCACTACATAAGGCGCTTTCTGCGGACAAAGCGGCAGTTCCATATCAATCTCGCGCAATATTCAAAGTCAGCACAGGATAAACGGGCATTCCTTGGCAGTCCCGGCCTTTACCCACTGCCTGCCCATTATCCAGCAAATACCACTCTTCAATATTTTGCTCGGGGCCTGGCCAAGGAGCAAATAGTTCACTGTGCGATGAACAAGGCTCTCCGGAGGTAAGTTTTATCGCCGTAACTCGCTGATTCCTTAACTTGTACGCAGCTGTGTCGCGATACGACGCATCTTCCGTTAAATTCGGCAAAACGTCCTTAAGTTCAGGCAACAGGTGTGAACTCTATTCCGGCTTAATGTCGATGGCTCGAAATCCGCCAAACCCATCTTCGACAATTTGATACTTAACTCTTTGCCCCCGATGCAATTCGCCAAGACCACTGGATTCGACAGCGCTTTTGTGGACAAAAACGTTTCGGCCGCTTTCATCGTCAGTGATATATCCGCCGAAAGGGTTTCTCAGAGCGTTATATACTGCCACTTCGCCTGCTGAAGCACCGGGTTTCAAACCTTTGGTCTGTTTCTTGTCCATCGCCGTGGAACCGCCCACATCCAAATGCGACAAGTCCTCTCCAGTGAACTTCGACCAGATTTGCAGGGCGTAGTCTTCAACATTGCCATCTGATGTATCGAACTCCATATCGGGCTCGATGTGATTGGCCTGCGGATAAAGCAAGCGGCTGAGTTTTTCATCGTCTTGATCACGCTGACTGACGTCCTCTCCAATCTGTCTGGTTCGCCCTCCGCCCTCTTCTCGCCGATGTTCCCATCGTTCATTTCTGATCTTGTCATCGGACTTCAGATGCACAAAAAACACGCCTTCGATACCTTGCAGAACAGCATCCGTGAATGCGCTCTCAAGAATCAAAACCGGGTCTGGCCATGAAGTCATTGACCTTGTTTCTTGGTCCAACTTGCGGTGGTAGTCCAGATCAATGTCTGCGCCGCTGGTTGACTTCGATACCAATGCCTGGGTTGTAACAGCTTCTCCGCGACTTGCCAGCTTGTAGCCGGTAAGACGCGAAACAGCTCTCGCTACATCCGATTTTAGGCAACATGTCTTTCCATAAATTGCAATTACTTGACTCATGTGACAATCTCAACTTTTATGATCATTTTTACTCATGCTTGACAGTAGTCCGGACAGCGAGTGCATGCGTTTGTCGGCAAGGATTCTCTTTTGTGAATTCATCATTCTGCCAATGGGCGTGGCACAGGAATGCACGAGTCTGAATACCGGTACGTATGCGATGAATGCCAACGAACCAAACACGTGAAAGTACCACATCGGCGTGTGTAATGCAACAAGCACGTGCCCACTTTCTGAGGTCATCCTTGCAATTGTCCAACCGACGAATGAATAGCAACTGCCGGCCGGGAAACCATCAATAACAAGCCTTGCTGCTTCGACAACAAAACCAGTCACTACCACGAGAAACAGGAACAGTACCGACGGCGTATCAGCAAACTTCTTTTCTTCTGACTTGCCAACCTGAATCCGCCAAATAAACGAAAGCAGACACCCGACCAGCACCAGAAAACCAAAGAAGTCGAAGGCAAAATCGAAGGCAACTCGAACTGGGTGCCCGGCGATTTCCCAAATATCGGCATAGCCGAAAGCCGGAATGCCTTCTCGTATGAATACCGCAATGACTTCAACACCGAACAACAATGCAAAACCCCAAAATATCAAGGTATGCCTCAACCAGCGAAATCCGCTTACCGAAAACAGGCTGGAATGTATCACGACATCTTCCAGGAATGTCTTGCGCATCAATGCCGGTTCGGCATTTTCTCTCGAAATGTAGCGGTGATAACGATCCCAGCTCGGGCGATTCTTCTGATAGAGTATCCGATACATTCCGATATCGAAAAGGACCAGTGCTGCAAGAGCTGTCGGGCCGAACAGCAACCACTTCATTTCGACTCGGCCAGCCAATCCCTCCATGACAAAGTGTCCAGAGAGATCGAACACACCGATTACATACATCCAGGCACCGACAAGTAATAACCATCTCATCGCACCAGCCAAGGTTTCGGCTGAAAATTTCCGCGTAAATACCAGTAATCCCAGCGCTGCAACGCCCCCAGTCAAGAGCACCACGGAAACAAGAAGCAAAGCATATCCTAGCCCGGCACCGTACTGACCGGACAACTGCAATACGAAAACCGTAATCCCCACTATCAATGGCAAAACTACGCGTCTACGACTACGGCGAAAATCCGTTGCGGCTCTCTCCATAGTCCTCCTATGCCACTAATTCTCGAGACGGCAGTTGCGTGACGACACCATGATCAAACCTTCGTATTTCAGCCTGCAGCGGCTGACTCCAGCTTGGCAGCCTGTTCAGCTGCTCGCTGTGCATCCACGGCGAGCATTGCTCCATGCAATGCTGGATCACCGCCTTTAATATCTCGAAATTCCTGAACGCATGCCTTGGCTTTCTCTACCGCGACTAGAGCATCTGCTCCATATGCATCCGCTCCAATCTTGTCACACCACGCCTGACTGATTGGTGCTCCACCTACAAAAACTTTAACGTCCCCGCGCAGTCCTTCCGCCTGAATATGCTTGATAGTTTCCCATTGCATGTTCATGGTTGTGGTCAACAAGGCGGAAAAGCCGACAATCTGCGGCTTGTGCTCGCGTATTGCGGCAATGAAATCTTCTGGCGGAACCGTCACACCGAGATCAATGACGGTAAAGCCCGCGGCTTCCAGCATCATGGCAACAATCTTCTTGCCGATGTCGTGCAAGTCCCCTTGCACAGTGCCAACAACTACCGTACCGATTTCATCTGATTTTTCCGCTACGATCAGCGGTTTCAGAATTCCTAGTGCGGAGTGCATGCACTTCGCCGACATCATGACTTCCGGCAGAAAGTATTCGTCCATCTTGAATCGACGGCCGACCTCAGCGATTCCTGTCGCCATAGGGCCTGCAACAAGCGTCCTTGGCGAAATTTCCGCATCCAATGCTGGATGAATCAAATCCGATGTTTCTTCGTGTTCACCATCTATGATGTTCCACTCAATCTCGTGAAACAGTTCCTTGATCTCCGGTGGAGCATCCGTCCAGCGGTCAGTTTCTAAAGAGTCTTCAAAGTCATACTGAAGATCTTCGAGATCCCATTCCTTTTCAGTTTCGATTATTAACGGCATATCGCATTGTATAAATAAAAAACAATCAAACTGCGCGCGCGGCATTGCGGTCAGGCCGCCTCCGGCGTTTGCGCTCTCCAGTCCAAGGTTCATAACCTTCGCCAGTGTCAGCGCCCGGGGGGGGTTCGCTCGGCAAAGGATACACGCCGTAAGTTCTCGCCTCATCAATCATCGCAAGCACATTCTGCGTTGGTACATCATGCTCCAGCCGATGAGATGAACTCAGCAGATAACCGCCACCGTGCCCCATTTCCCAGATACGCTGCCGAACTTCGGATCGCACATCCTCCACACTGCCCCACGGCAGTGTTTCCTGCACGTCGATTCCGCCATAAAAAAACATTTCCTTTCCCAATTGTCGCTTTTTTGCCGCAGGATTCGAGTGACGAGCAACTTTCGGCGGCAAACTATCGTAACCGTCCACTCCCGACTCAATCAAACCTCGCATGAAAGGTTCCGGTATTGCTCCACAACTATGAAACTGAATTTTACCCAGAGGGTTCTTTTTTAGGTAATATTCCTTAATTTCATTAAATGCACGCACATAGTGGGGCTTTACCTGTCGCTCGAACATTTTCAGTGACAGGAACGCGGTTTTCTCACTGGCCAAGTCTTCTGGACTCATGCGCATCCAATCTAGATACTCTCCACATTCGTCGATAATCGCCTTGTTGAACTCGATTTCAATATCCGTTAATCGAATCAACATTGCTTCGAGAAAATCGGGGGATTCAATAAAATCTGAAAATATTTTGGCGTAGCCGACCATATACTTCGCCTGCTCGAAGATGCCACCCCGTCCGCCTTGGCCCATTAACGCGAAAGGTGTTTCATCATGTATGAATTTGCAGTATTCCCGCAACGTCATACCAGGAATTGGAGAATCCTCCCAGCATGATTCATCCCACGGGTCTGGCCAAGGAAACTCATCGAGAATTCGCATGCCTTCTTCAAGGGGTGCACTCGTCGCGTGAAACAGTGGATATCCGATCATTTCGTAGTAGCCGCCTTGTTCGTGTGGCGTCCACTTTCGAATCACCCCCCATTCGTCCACGTTAATATCCATGTTCGGCGGCGGAATACCCATATCGAAAGGAATTTCGTCAAATGCAATTTCACGAAATCCTGGTGAACCTCCAGGCGTTCCAATTGCAATTCGCATAAAGTCCACATCCAGTTTCTGTGCTAGATCCAACTCGAAACTCACGTCTGTGGTCCATGTCGTAGAACCCGTACGGTAATCTTTGGGATCGGCCTTGTAATCCATACCGATACCCTTGCGCAAATTCTGATATCCCTCGATTGTGCCCCAGAGACCAACCGGGACAAGATCAGGTTCGCGCAAATGAAGCGCGTCAATCACTCTTTTTCGTTGCGGCGGAACCGCATTACCAATAATCTCAGCCATCGTCAATCTCCGTCAACGATTGAACAATATTAAAATCTTGAATCTGTTTATGAATTAGGCGCAAATCTCGATGCCGCATCCATCACTATGCCTGGAAATCCCTGCGCGGATAGTCGTTTAGCCGAATTTTCGCGATTCACGGTCGCCAGTTCCGACATCGGCCCCGATACGATCGCCCCCGTTGGACAGATTTCCTCGCAGGCACGCGGCATATCCAGCGGCCGCTCCTTGCCGGGTGTCTGACAGAAGTTGCATTTTTCCATCTTACCTGCGGTTGCGCTCAGCTGTGGAGCATTGAATGGACAAGCCCAAGTACAGAATCCGCAACCAATACAGGTGTTCTGATCGACAACAACGATGCCATCCTCTACTCTTTTGGTAATCGCATTAACGGGACAAGCAGTGCGACAAGGTGCATCTCCACAATGCATGCATGCCATCGAGACATTCATAGCCGTCACATTGGGAAACGTTCCCGACTCGATCTTTACAACTTCCCTCCAGCGCGGTCCGACTTCGACCTCATTCCAGGATTTGCAGGCAATTTCACAAGCATGACACTTCACGCACCGTTTGTGATCAAAATAAAATCCATATTGCATGACTTTTCCTCTCGCTGATTTACGCTGCACGTACGCGAACTTTGCACTCGTTGTAGCAATTCGCGCCCGTTATCGGGCTGGTGTGAGTATCCATGAGATTGTTGGAGTGCGCGCCGTGTCCTTTGGCCGTGGAGCCCATAGCCCAATGACCAAAGCCATGACCATGCCGAACGCTCACGCAACCGGGTACCAGACCCTCAACAACCTTGGCTTTAATTTCAATACTGTCTTTCGGTGATTCGATTACCACAATGCTGTCATCCTGAATGCCGTATCGGGCAGCATCTGAGCTGTTTATTTCGACCCAGTTCTCTCCGCACACCTCCATTAAGTAAGGGTTGTTCTGAGTCACGATGTTACAGTGCATGCTCAACTTAGAATGAGTCAGCTGCAGAGGATAATCTTTGTCAGGAATCACCGATCGCTCGGTGTATTCAGGATAACCGTTAAATCCTGCCTCTTCATAACTGCTGGAATGTATCTCGATCTTTCCGGAGGGTGTCGGCAACCCTTCCGGCACTCGGTTGTACCGAATCTCCCCGGCCCAGAATCCTTTGTTCTTCAGTTCGTCCAGAGTCATGGGAATATTCTCCATCATCAGTTCACCCCAGTCCTCCCATTTTTCATACGGAAAATACTCGCCCCATCCCATTTTCTCGGCAATTCCTTTGGCAATTTCGTAAGGCGGTTTCGATTCCCCCACCGCTGGAACGACTGGTTGGCACAGAATGACTTCGGGGCCAAGCCACATGCCCTGACGAATTTCTGCCTGTTCGTAGAATGAGGTTTCCGGCAAAACAATATCGCATTCAAGTGCCGTTTCACTCATATAAAGCTCACAGGCGACAGCCAGATCCAAGTGTTTGAACATTTCAAGGACCCGGTCTCGATTCGGATCGCTCATTACCGGGTTTGTAGCATGAACAAACAGTGCTTTGACTGGATACGGATTTCCATCAATAACCGCTTCCGGCAATTTGGAGTTCGGAAGGTCCGGGGCTAAAGGGTAACCCATGGCGGCGTGAAGTGCTTCTTTGGTTGGCGCAGTCCTCGCCTCCTCCGGAATATTGACCGGCAACCCAAGGGGCGCCCAGTCTTTGAGATGAAGATTTCCGGGTTTATCTACTTCTCCACAAATTGCGTTCAACGCATAGCAAGCTCTCCCGGCATCCGCACCGTTGGTGTAATATCCAGATCCTTTGAAAATAGCTGACATTGCCGGCTTGGTTGTAGCAAACTCTCGGCTTAGCCGTTCAATCGTATCTTTGCCTACCCCGCAGATCGGTGCCGCCCACTCGGGTGTATAGCCATTTTCCTGGAGGTGTTCGCGAAATCCGTCAAAGCCGTTGCAGTAGTTATTCGTGAAATCTACATCGTACATTCGGTTGCTGACTATGCTGTGGCACATCGCGAGCGCCAAGGCACCGTCGGTGCCTGGATTGATGGGTATCCACTCGTCTGCCTTTTGTGCGGTCTCGGTAAAATTCGGATCGACCACCACCAGCTTGCACCCTTTCTTCTGCGCTTCAATGAGGGCTCTGCTCTCCCACAGTCCTTGATTTGCGCCTAGATTGTTCATGCCCCAGAGCATGACATATTTTGAATTGGCAAAATCATGCATTGGAAAAACATGCCCGAACAAAGTCAGGCAGGCCGACCTGCGATCCTGCTCACAGCCTGATGTGTGGGCATACAAATTTGGCGAACCATAAAGTTCGCCGAGCAGGTGCCGATAAAACTGGGTATTGGGATCGTGGTGACAAGTCAGAGCCACCGCTTCAGGACCGAAATCTTTGGCAATGGAAGTTAGTTTATCAGCAATGAACGAGTAAGCTTCGTCCCATGAAATACGCTTGAAACGCCCCGCTTCTCCTTTGGGATTGGTTCGCAGCATCGGATACTTCAGACGATCAGGATCTAGTGTCACATGCCAACTCGCCATCCCTTTTGCGCACCTGGACCCGATATTGTTAGGGGATTCAGGATTCCCTTTGTGATAGACAATTTTATTGTCGCGTACAAATACCTCCGTTGGACATTGCCAAGGACAAGTGTAACAAAAACTTTTGATTACCTGCGCCCCTTTAATTTCAGCAAGACGCAAACCCAAATCGTTTGCAGCGGCCATAATTTCTCCTCTCGCCCCGATCGTTCATTCAGATAAATTCAATATTTTCGTTTTGTATATTCTAAATATATCGAAACGCATCGCTAATTCTATTTTATTTGTGTTCGTTATGTAAAATTTGAACCTATCTCATACATCCAGTCTCCATTTTTCTCCGACGCAAAACAATCTAATCGCACCCTGCAATAGTTACGACTTAAAATTTGATTCAATACTCCTATCCCTATGATGTCTTATGTACTGTCAAGTCAATTTTATCCGTAGCAATGCACAGCACGAACCATCTCGCGAATTTATTCACAAATACGCTGTGGTACGGCTCTTCTAAGAATTATCTAGAATACTACAACCTTCATGAACAGTTTCGGCTTTGAAACAACTCCGCAGCATTTGGCTGGTGCAATTCGATTACTGCAACACATACCTGCACTATCTGTTCCAATATTGTCGGACAAATTTCGGCTTGCACTTCTAAAGGAAGCTCGGCAATATCCACTTCGTGAAATCTCCAATTACGTTGGCAGCGGTCGAAATAAAGTACGTCAGGAAATGTTTCTGCAAGATCAATTGAATCTTCATGGGCTTTTCGGCAAATTGACAGAGGAATTCCAAACGATGTTCGACCAATCCGTGGCTGGAACGGAATTCTTTAGCGACGGAGTCATCTTCAATGATTGGATAATCCAAAAGTACGTGCTCGGAAGCGCTGGTATCACTCCCCATCGAGACCGAACCGACTATCGTCATATGATCTGCCTATTCGTTCTAGCCGGTCACGGAAGATTTTTTGTCTCCGATGACCGTGAGAGAACCAATCAGCGGGAGATTGCCAATTTACCTGGGGATGTAATTTTGATGCCTGGCCCTGGGTTCAAAAATCTTGAACGGAGACCGTTTCACTATCTTGAGGACATCACAGAAGAACGCTGGATATTCGGACTTCGTCACGACGAAAGCAAATTGAACAAAAAACCAATTTAGCGGCTATCTATAGAACAGACAGCAATACGGATCGAAATACTTTGCTGTTCAGAGCAAATCCAGCTCGTTCAACACTTTGCGAGCGGAGCGAAAGCACTCCAAACTTTGAGGAACGCCGCAGTAAATGCCAATTACATGAATGATGGCTCGAATTTCTTCCTTGTTGACGCCATTGTTCATAGCGCCTCGACAATGTAACTCCCATTCATGCATCTTACCAAGCGCACCAAGCATGGCCAGATTCATCATTGAACGGGTTTTTGCATCAATTGCATCGTCACCCCAGCCAAATCCCCAGCACCACTCAGTCATTGCCTCCTGGAACGGTCGGGTGAAATCATCAGCAGATTCGAGATTCTTAACGACATATGCCTCACCAAGAGTGGATTTACGTCGACCAAGACCTTTTTCAAATAATTCTTTATCCATTCAAACGCCTCCAGACTTTCAATTGACTAAGGACAAATTTTAACTTGTGAAGGCGACAGCTTCTGCATCGCCTAGAGATTCATCAATCCACCTGTCAAATCGGCAATTAGGTCATCCGCGTCTTCCAGCCCGATAGACAGGCGGATAAGTCCATCCGAAATTCCAACTCTCTCCCGGTCTGTTTGGGTAATGCGACTGTGTGTTGTAGTTGCCGGATGAGTCACCGTGCTCTTCGCATCACCCATGTTTGCAGTAATTGAAAATATCGCCAAAGCATCAATCACTTGCCATGCCGCCGATTTCCCACCAAACACCTCAAAAGAAAGGATTGCTCCATAGTCGCTTTGCTGACGGGCTGCTATTTCATGATACTGATGACTCTTGAGTCCTGGATAGAATACGCGACTTACTTTCGGATGCCGGTTCAGCCATTCAGCAATTCTTGCAGCGTTTGTACAAGACTCTTTCATTCTGATAGCAAGAGTTTCCAGTCCCTTATGGAAAATCCATGCATTAAAAGGGCTCATGGAGGGGCCTGCAGTGCGAAGGAAGCCATATATGTTGTTTGCAAGCTGCTGATCGTTTGTGACAACAGCACCACCAACTGCCCGGCCCTGTCCATCCAAAAATTTTGTGGAAGAATGCACCACCGCGTCAGCTCCCAATTTCAGGGGCTGCTGCAAAGCAGGTGTGCAGGCACAATTGTCAACAACCAATTTGCAATCTTCCACAGATTTCGAGATTTGTACAAGTCTGGTTATGTCGATGATCTCACACAGCGGATTGGACGGCGATTCGACAAAAATCAATTTTGTTCTGGGTCCAAGCTCATTTGCCCAACTTTCGATATTGTTTGGCGATAGAAAAGAAGTTGATATATCGAATCGGGTCAAAATATTGTTGAACAGATTAATGGTTGAACCAAATAATCCTCTCGCCGCGACAATATTGTCACCGGACTTCAGTGTAGTCAAACACAGTGCAAGTATGGCGGCCATCCCTGAAGCCGTACCGACGCAGTAATCAGCGCCCTCCAAGGCTGCAAGGCGGTTCTCGAATGCTTTTGTGGTTGGATTAGTGAATCTGGAATAGATGTTTCCAGTGACAGATTCATCAAATAGGCTGGCAGCGTGCTCAGCGCTTTCGAACACAAAACTAGATGTTGCAAATATTGCATCGCTGTGCTCATTTTCAGCAGTTCGAGATTGCCCAGCTCTGACTGCTTTGGTTTTAAACCCTTTCTTGTCCATCTGTTACTACCAAAAAGGCACGACAAAGAGTAAACCGAAGTATCGCTTTAGCCTCTTGAAAATACGCGCCGGCAAGCTGATCATCAAATCAGCGCATTTAATAATTCAACCAAATATTATTTTAATCACAACCGAAGTCAACAACACCATTTAGTCACATTCGAACCTGACACATCAATATTTATTTTTGTGCCAACTTCATTTAACCTAATTTTACTTGTACTGGTTTCGAAATACTTTAGTTTGTCCAGTCACAAAAATGCATCCATATTTACCTCACCTCTGCGATCAATAGCCTGTAATTCAATCACCTTAATTGCTTCAGTTGAGCAAGAATTTCAGTGAGTACAACTGATTAAGCCTCAGTTGGTTTTGAGCATATTTAGTCACTTACAGGCACAAATTCTATGAGGCTCTATCTGTGATCGTAATCACCGTGTGCAGCACCAAAGGCGGAGTGGGAAAAACAAGTCTTTGTGCCAACATTGGAGGCTTTGCAGCAGACTGGGGATGGAAAGTTTTGCTCATTGATTCTGACCCACAACCATCTCTAAGTAATTACTTTCCAGTTATCGAACGATCTCCATTCGGTCTCTCGCGAATATTTTCACATACTGAAATAGGCAAATCCATTAGTAAGACGGCACAGTCTCGTCTGAGTATTGTGCTATCTGATGATCCTGAAAGACTTTGCGAACAAGAAATTTCGCGGCTTGCCGACGGCTGGAACCGCATGCGAACCGTTCTGCTGGAACTGGGTGGATATGATTTGGTGATTATCGACACACAGGGAGCTTCCGGTGCAGTTGTCGACGCAGCCATTCTTTCAAGCGACGTACTTTTATCGCCAATCGTTCCAGATATGTTGTCGGCTCGGGAGTTTTTTGGAGGCACTATACGCACACTACATCGTCTTGAACGTCAGTTTGGCTCTACTCACCTGCCAAAAACAATGAGTGGCGTCGTTTACAGAACACGCTCCACGGTCGATTCCAGGCTAGTCTCTCAACAGCTGAATTTACTGATTCACGGACTACCCAATATAAGCCTGCTCACAACCAGCGTTCCTGACAGGACGGTTTACCGAGATGCTGCAACTGCACAAATTCCGGTACACAGATACGAACGAAAACGCAGGAAAGGAAGCAGCGCCAACGAAACAATGCTGTCGCTCGCGACAGAACTTCTACCTGATTTAGATTGCAACTTCGACGAAATTTAATATTCAGAAACAAGGGAGGCATCATGTCGCATCGCCCATCATCGCAGCAAGTCATGGAAAGATTGTTACCAGATACGATTGAAATTTGGAATAAAGACAGGAACTTCAAGAATGAACTCACTACGAGGACCTTTCTAACTGTCCCTATATCTGAGCTTCATTCCTACGATATGAATCCGAGAAGATTGGAAAATCCCAACTACGAGAAAATCAAGGAATCCATTTTAAACGACGGAATTAATCAACCATTGGTAGTCACTCAGCGACCTGGTGAACAGAATTTCATGATCTACAAAGGTGGGAACACCCGTTTAAAGGCAATAAGAGAACTGTATGAAGAAACCGGAAGCCGCAAATTCAAATTCATTGATTGCTCATTTCTCCCCTGGAGCGGACTTGAATCTGATGCCATCATAGGACATCTGCAAGAAAATGAAATGCGTAAATCACTGTGTTTTATCGACCGGGCTCACGGTGTCAAACTAGCCATGAACTACCTCAAATTAGAATCTGAAGAAATCTATCTTTCCCTGCGAGAATGTCTTTCACTTCTAGCTAAAAGGGGGTTCAGCACAACAATCAGCACTCTTTCTATCATGGTATACGCGACCGATATCGTGGAGCCTTTGCTACCGCGCAACGTCTGTGCATCGCTAGGTAGGCCGCAAGTTCAAAAATTAAGAGCACTTGAAAATTCATTTCGGAAAGTTTGCGACGAATTCAAACTCACCGAGAGTAAACAGCGAGACTTATTCAGCCAATCATTGCAGAATTTTGATGAGCCTACTTGGTCACACAAAAGTTTTCGGCGTTCACTAGAAACGTTGCTTGCCGATTCTCAATCAACATCTATCCAGGATATCTCTCTTCGACTGAATGGTTACTTGAATCTTTCCTCGATGCCACTTAGTGAATCTCCCGAAATAATAGATGAAAAATACATTAATTCTGTTCCAACAAATCGACAAAAGCTGTGCACCGATTTGGTGCGCCAACAAGGTGTTTACAGTGTAAACACCTCAAAATCTCCTAATATTTTGCACCATTTTGGTGCAGATAGTGATTTGAGAAATAACGTTAACTCTCCAAATTCGGAAAAAAACCAGTCAAAAACTGACCCTGTTTTCACAAGTCAAACTCCGGTGATGCCAAAACTAACTCCAGCGAAACATTCGATGAAAAAGACAGATGTCGAAATCGAGCTAGAGTCGCTTCGCAAGCAAGCCTACGAATTAGCATGGCGTCTGGCAAAACGTCACACGTTCCATGAGAATGCGGATACAAAAAGAGAAATCGTTTCCAATACTGGAAATTGGGGAGTAGGATACCTCATAACCGACTACCCCGCTGCTGCAACAGGACTCAGTGCTAGTCTCTCTGGCACACGCGATGCCTTGTGGTGGCTTCTGCTTGAAAATTGTGACTTGCAGTGGGCTATGGAGTGTGCAAGGCCACTAACCGCAAAAATTGTCGGTAACTCTGAGCTACGTCACTACATTAAATCTGGGAATGCAAGAACTTTGTACATGCACGCCAAAGACAAGATGAAATGTACATACCCTCACTTAGGATTGTTGAATTTCTGCATTCGACAACTTGACGATGAATCCTGGAATGACGTCCACCACTTGACATGGACATATCGATGGCTTCACCAACTAGCGAGAACCAGTAATATCCATCTATTTAAATTACCGAAAACCGGAGGTATACCTACATGACTATCAAGAAAGAAGCTGAACTAATGAATGCCATTATTGTCTATTGCCACCGATGTCACGATGAAGGTGACTTCTCTGCCCTCACGGAAATGGGCTTCGGTCCCCGTGAAATGAAAGCTCTTAATTCGTTATCCTCGGCCGATAGATTACGACTTGCATCCACTAGAACGCATTTTCTAAATATCACAATTAATCAGGAAGTGTATTGGAGAATGATTGACTACATCTACCGTGAAAACGATAAGGAAGCTCTTATTGATGAGTTAGTATCCCATGATGCCCCCCTACCAATGATGTACGCTCTGACGGGAATGGGCAGCAAACAATATTCCTTGAAGCGTAGACAATACGGACTTGGGCATTCGCCGGCAGGCCGACCTCGAATCCCCACCGACGAAGTTGTCGATTTGGTTTGGACCGAATTGAAGAACATTGTCAGTGAATCGACAACATTTGGACCGAAGGAATTTCTAGTTTTATTTAATTCAATGGATAAAGAAGTGCCATTGCGAGTCATTTGGAATCTATTCTACCGGTGGGAAAAAGATGGAAATTTGAGAATACATCGCTCCGGCTCAGAACAAACAACAAATGAATCGTAGCCTCATTGCTCAATCGTGAATCTCGCGCCAGTCTCGATGATCTTCGCCGGAAATTTGTTTCCTTTGGAAATTGCATTTAGCAAATTTTTTAGCCATGTCTTGTGCGAGTTTCACTTTGAATAAGTTCGATCAGGTCAACACTAAGACTGACTTTCAAAGAGTGCTCCTTGCTATTGAAAGATTTCGTAAACATGATAGATCTGCATCGGGAATGATCTTTACCGACAATTGGTATGACTCACATCCCAGACTGCTTATATTTGATCCGATATTGACACCGTACGACAAGATGGTATGGCTGGCAATTAGAGCCTATTGCACGCCTGACATGTCACTTACTGCATTTCCAAGTTACGATCAAATCCAATCGCTTCTCCATATTTCAAGAGGAACGGTATCTAGCTCGATCGCAAAACTCAGAGTGACGCGTTGGATCACACTTATTTGCCGTGATCGGGTTCGAAACTCGGCCGGGCAATTTACCAAGGACGGCAACATCTACATGGTTCACGGTGAACCGCTCAGTCTGAGTGACACATTCAAGCTAGATTCGAACTATATGGGATTTCTGCATGAATGCAGAAGACATAGAAACTCGGATGTAAGAAAAATGTCCGAGTTGATTGTCAGGTCCATCGGCGACGACGTGGAAAAAGGTGAAGACGTCCTCGGTGAAACCCACCCGTTTGATCGAAGATCCGACGCTTGGGCTTCTATTCAAGGCAGCTCAGATGCAACGTTCTTCGGCCACCGAAATCAACTGTCTGCAACAGGAGATAATCAGCATAATTCTAGTGCGGAATCCATGAATCACTCACCGCGTTCAACCGTGGTTCAACGAATGAACCACGGAGAGATCAACACCGAAGTCTACGATTTGAACTACGGTGAAGAAACTCACCGTAGTTCACTTAAATATAGTAGTAGTAGTAGTAGTAGTAGTAGTAGTAGTAGTAGTAGTAGTAATAATTTAATAATGAAAAAATACAACTACTACAACACTGACAATAGAGGTGAGAAAAAAAAACTTGATGAACTTGTTTTTCCAAATTCGCTCAGCGAAAACCAAAGACATCTGATAAGGCTTCACTTGCAACGCTTACCAGATTCACTCCCTATGCCACCGCCTCCTTGGAAGAATTGGAACCAACTCTTACTAGACGAACTGAATGGAAGGATGGAAATTGGCGAGGGCAATAAGTGCCTTCCAGTGTGGAATCCGGTTTCCTTGATGTCCGCCTACTGTCAGCGACTAATTACAAATGGAGTTGGATTGAAGGACGATGGGCAATTTCAGATTGAATTTGCAGAAACAGTCTTGCAGAAAAGAAACAAAAGAGCAATTCATGAAAGGGCTTACGAAATGGCCCAGAAGAATTGTAGTCAAAAATCAGTTAAAAGAGCTAACCCAACTCGCCAAAATAGAAAAGGTAGCCCAACTTAAACAGGTTAGTTGTATACCGAAAGTAACAAATTTTCGAGAATCAACTTAATCATAACCCTTCATGTAGACCTAGAGCATGTAATTGCATGAATGTAAAAATTCACGAGCACACAGCACCGCGAAGACGCGGTAGAAATTATCACGATGCCTTTTTTCACGAAATCTTCCAACACCAGGTGTTCTGCAAGGAGTTATTTCAACTGATATTTACTGAACAGGTATTTAACCTGTTTGACTGGACAACTCTGAAACAGGAATCGTCTCATTTTCAAGATGCACAGCATCGTGAGAGACGGGCAGACCTGATCCTGTCGGTGGTCGCAAGAGATAGTGGTAGAGAGTATCGAATGTTTTTTATGATTGAGCACAAGAGTACGCAGGATTCGGGAGCAATGCAACAGATACTGGAATATCAAACCTGTTACTACGCGGTTGAAGATCATCCGTTAATCAATATACTGGTCTATCACGATCACATGAAGAAGTGGAAGAGTCCACTACAGTTTCAAGATGCAATGAAAGAATTGCCTCCATCCATACGTGAAGAGTATGGCAGTGCACTGCAGAACTTCAATTGTCAGTTGCTGAATTTGCGAGATGAGGACTATCTACCATTTGTCAAATTTATTTAGAGCAGTTGTCATTGTTAGTACTGCACATTTCGGTGAGTCCAAAAGATCGGTGCGTTGTGCCGCTGGCAAACGATCATTGAAATCGTTCGTCATGGTGCTGACGCGGACGGTTGCGGGTCGGGCGGTGGCTGATAGAGCGTGGCGTTGCGCAACATGGTACAGACGACATAAAGCAACCGGTCTGCGAAGGTACGCAGAGCGCGGCCGTGCGAGTGCCCGCGGGCTCGGCAAGCGGTGTATTTGGCGCGGCTGACCGAATCCCGCTGGATCGCGATTCTCGCCCAGTGGTACAGGGCATCGCTCAAGCGCCGGTCGGCTGCGCGCCGCCTGCGCACTACCCGGCTTTTGCCGGATTGACGGGTGACCGGAGCGACGCCGCTCAGACAGCGCAGCGATTCATAGTCACGGCGCGCCAGTACATTATGCGCTTCGGAAAGCAGCACCGAAGCCACGGTCATGCCGACGCCAGGCATGGAGCGCAGAATTTGCGTGTCATTTGGACGTTGTGGATCCTCTAACGCAGCATCCGTATCTTCCGGGTGCGGCACCTCGGAAAACTCGGCGATGTGACGCTCAAGCTTTGTTTCAATTTCACCGATCTGGCGCTCAACCAGCTGCAGGCGTTGCGCGAGGCTGTCTACGTGCTCGGCGTTACCTTCGGCGGCGACTGGATCCAGCGGTAACGGCTTGGAACGAAGCATTTGTCGTACCTGCTTGGCATCCAAGCGCCGGATTCGATGGCGCTTCAAAATAGCCCGGATGGTATTCGCATGCAGTTCGACAGCGGCTTGCGGAGTCGGTGCGCGTTGCCATAGTTCCAGATGCCAAGACTGCAACCGGGTGCCAATCACCTGGTTGAACTGCGGATAATAATTCCACAGTTTCTGGCGGATCCGGTTAATCAACCGGGTGCGCTCGGCGACCAGCTCTTCGCGCAAGCGCGAGGAACTGCGCAGACGCATGGTACTACCCCGATAATGTAGAGACACATTACTAATAGAATAATCCAAAGATTTGGAGGAAAATCGAAGATGAGTCAAGGGAACTATTCCGAGGAAATTAAGGAACATATATTATCGGAGCATGAAGCTGGGGTATCGGTGCGAGAGTTAGCGCGCAGATACGAGCCGTCGGCGACGACGATTCAAAATTGGAAACGTCAAGCCAAGGCGAAGGCGAGTGAATCGGAGCCAGGTGAGAGTGAAGTGGCGCAGTTGCGTCGCTTACAGCGTCGCAATCAGGAGTTGGAGCAGGAGAATGCGTTCTTAAAAAAAGCGGCAGCCTGGTTTGCCGCCGACAGCGGGATCCAGCGTGGTGGAACCGGGCGTACGAATTAATCGAAGCGGAGAGGAAGAACTTTACGATCCGTTTGATGTGTCGGGTATTAGAGATTTCAGAATCAGGTTATTATGCATGGCGAAACCGTAAGCCGAGTCCGCGTACGCAAGCCAATGAAAAGTTATTGGCGGCGATTCGTGGTGTATTGGTCGAAAGTGGTGGGACTTATGGTGCCCCCCGCATTGCTGCGCAGTTGTGTAAGAGTGGGGTCGAAGTGAGTGTAAATCGAGTCGCTCGATTGATGCAAAAAGCGGGATTATCGGCGTGTGCAGCTCGAATTTTTGTGCGTACCACCCGTTGCTCGGGTCGCGCGCACGGTATAGTAGACCGAGTGAATCGTGAATTTAACGTATCCGAGCTGGATCAGTTGTGGGTGGCGGATGCGACTTATCTGCATACGTTAGACGGTGTGTTGTATCTGGCGGTGGTGCAGGACGCTTGTAGCCGACGGATTTTGGGCTGGTCGATGAAAACCTGCCAGGACGTCGGTTTGATGAGTGAGGCCTTGCAGATGGCACTTCGAGGTCGGAGTTGCGAAGGCGTGATTCACCATTCGGACCAAGGGGTACAATACAGTTCGAAGGCCTTTCAAGCCTTGTGTCGAGTGCATGGGATCAAGCAGTCGATGGGCAGTGTCGGTGATTGTTATGACAATGCGCAAGCTGAATCATGGTTTGCTACATTGAAGCGGGAAAGCGTTTTGAAAACGGATCGTTTAAAGTCAACGAAGGAACTAAGACAGCAAGTGATTCGGTATATCGAGTCTTGGTATAACACCCGACGATTGCATACGAGTCTGGGTAATAGGAGTCCAGTCGAGTATGAAGCGCAGCTGAAAAAAGCGCAACCAGAGGTTACCAGCGCCCTTAAGGGCGCTGGTAACCTCTCAAATACTAACGTCTCTACCAAATTGGGGTAAGACTAGCATCACCTGCGGGCGGGCTGCAGCGTTCGAAAGCAGTGTCCGTCGGTACGTAGCGAATCGGCCAGCACCTCGGCATCGCGCCGATCATCCTTGCAACCGGACGGGCTGAACCGGTCGCGGAACCGATCCAGTTGCCTGGGGGTGATTGAATGCACCGCAAAGTCTGCGGCCAGCAGACTTTCCACTACCGGCCCGTGCAGCACCTCGATGGCGACTCGCACCTGTGACGCGAGGCCTCCAGCGAATTCGGCGAGCCACCGCAACAGAGTGCCGATGCCTTCGCCGTTATGAGCGAAGCTTCGCTCGCCCAGAGGTTTGCCGTGGTTATCCAACACGCAAGCCTGATGCGTCTGGGAGCCCCAGTCGATGCCCGTATACTTGAACTCGTCGATCATTCATGAGTGAATTCCTCCTCGGTTTGGTTTATATTGAAACCTGCCGCGATGCTTGCCTGATCCAGTACGGGTGCTCAAGGGCACGAACTATCTACGGGGGCTTCCATCGCGGCCGTTCGACCGGGGCACATGTCCTCACCAGGCGCTCAAGGCGCAGGAAATTCAAAGGTTGCTCCCGGTCGAACGGCCTTGCTTCATTGTGCACTTAAGTGCACAATGAAGCAAGATAAATGGTACTGGAAATTCAACAACTAGCCAAAATGTTGGTATGTGCAGTGGCAGTATATATACTGTGTGAAATACGGCAACTGACAGATAAGAAAGTCAAGGAGATATTCCGCTCCGGATTGAAGATACTCGACAAGAAGCAACGAGAGTTTCTAATATATCAGACGGCTTACTATATTCAGGGATGTCACCCGATGAAATACTCGATAAATCGATTGATCAAGCTTGAACAGAATACCTTGAAGGAGGCAGACAGAATCATGCCAAATTATCAAACTAGCATGGACATATTACGTGAAGATGCGCGCGAAGAAGAACGCGAAAATATTGCTATGGAATTGATTCGCAGAGGTACGGATATTGACACGATAAGTGAAATTACCCAGCTAAACGCCAAACGCATATCGGAATTGCGAAGTAAAATTATCCTTTGACTTCACTTCATAACTGATTATTTTTATCTAACAGAAAATTTCGTGCCTTCCATGCCTGTGCACTGGAAGCAAATATTGCTTTGGGATCATAATCCAGATCACGTATCCAGGAAAGGAGATATGATTCATGAAGCAATTCACCTCGGATTCCAAATTCTGCACACAGAAAGGCAGAGCCAATTTCTGCAATCATTTCTTCATACGCGTATGCCTTGGGCTCACCGTCAGTAGGGAAGGCAATACCGCGCCGATTCAGTCGGGACGCATGTCCCGTCCAGTGAGTAAGTTCATGCATCAAGGTGCTGTAATAACCTGCTGTTGATTTAAAGGCTGCTTTAGGCGGCATCCGAATAAAATCTCTCTTTGGACTGTAGTAAGCATTGTCATTGTCATGTCGAATATTTACTCCGTTTGAAATAATGAGATTGTCAGCTGCCTGGTGTAATTTCCAATTGGGAATTTTAGTCTTCATTACAGGGCCAGTGATGATGTCCTGTGGCAGCCCACTACACTGCTCGACATTGAATAGTGTGAATCCTCTAATCAATTTGATCGTATCCATTTCAGGCTGACCAGAATCATTCATTACATGAAAGCCCCTGAAATCTTTTCTTACAACTTCAATATCTCTATATAAAACTGCAACTGTACCTTTTTGCCCGCGGCTAACTTTACCACCTACAGCCGACACTTGATTGAATGTCAGCCATCGATCACGCGCAAATCCTCGGGAAGCAGCAGAAATCCAAAGAATCGTTACATTAACTCCAGTGTACTTTCTATCAGTAACGGCGTTAGTGGGTCGATCAGTGTAGGGAATATCTTCCGACCACGGTTTGATCCAGGGCGGAGCCCCAGTTTTCAGAGCTTCAATAAATTGATCTGTAATTTTTTGGTATAAGCTTTTTGGACTATTCCGAGCCATTTTTCAAACACATTGCTGAATTTGGAATAAATGTAGCAAACCAAAAAACGACCACCACTAGAAAAACAGAATTGAACTGATGGAAATAAGCTCACTTTCATCTGGTGAGCTGTCGCATTGGGGACCCATACTTTTCCTACAGTGAAGCATTGTGGCTGGCATTGGCTGATCGCTCTATATTGATTGTGCACTTTGTCGACATGGTTACTTGAATCAAATCGAAAAGCCCCCACCAGTCTCTAAATCGAGTCACAGTTAACACTAACGTCGTTTGGCGACACACAACACTTTCTGCACGATGAATAGGCTTGAACTCAGGTCCAAATCTCAATATCGTTCAGTAGCCTACACACTGTCACGGTTACCAAAACCTGTTTCTTGTCTTTTCGATACCTTGATTCCGTTTTCAAGATACCAAGAATTGGCGTAGGGATCACTTCAGACAGGCAGTGGACTGAGCTAAACGAGAAATAACCATTCGACAATTGTCTTATCTGCTTTATTCCTTGAAACAACTAGTGCTGAAACCACAATTTTTTATATTGAATACGAGTATCCATCCAACGTTCCTACACTAAAACGATGTAATTGAATTTCTAGCCCGGCTAGTCACTTAAACCGAAAGGTTGAAAGCCAATTTCGTCATTGGCATTGGGAAATATGATTTCCTGATAATTCAAAACAACTTATTTACACCAATAAAAAAATGAACTACGAGTAGTTCGGAATTAAGTGTTCCATTCTTTATCGAACTGATAGACATTCGGAACTATGAATGTAAATCTGCAAATTCTGATTCGTTTAGGACTCATTGTGCTTTGTTCAACAGTGACAGCTTCTTACGCCATCGAAAACCATCGTTCTGATCGCTATACTCTGCACTCACTCATAGCTAGTCCTAGTCAACAAGATCTGCTCTCAGCTGTCATACAAACCGAGTTTCCATCTCATATTGGCACAGTCGGTTCGGCCGTCGACTATATCCTACTACGTTCCGGTTACCGACACATAACAACACCGTCAGCCGTTACGGCTATGTCACTTCCACTGCCACAGTCTCATCGATCTATCGGGCCTCTTGATGTACGCTCTGCCTTGAGAACAATTGTTGGAGAATCTTGGCAATTACTTGAAGACAACCAACTGAGAGTAGTCTGGTTTCAGCTAGCAGGAGCTCCTCCAGAGCAGGATCAGAGATTGGGGTCACCAGCGTTGACTGAAATTATCGAGGCGACTCAACCAAATTTTCCGAGTTCTATCGAAACGGATCAATTACTTGAATGGAAGCTCGAGAATTCTCGAACTCTTCGCGAGAACTTTGAGATTTGGGCACGAATAGCAAACTGGTCGCTCGAATGGAATAGCCGACATGACTACGAAATTTCGCACTCCACAACTTTTCGAGGCACATTGAAGAATGCAGTGCAAAGTGTACTTGAGCACTATCGAAGAGCTCCGATACCCCTTTCAGCTACATTTTTCACTGGCAATTCTGTTCTTCTAATTCAACCTCGATCGCAAGTTGGCAAGTAATTTAAAAAAGAAACTTACATGCAATATTCCCTACACACCAGGTTCAAGCTCGATGTTAATGGTTATGACTAATGTAATTACAACCCTGTCCAGTAGCTCTGACACTAGAAACAAAAGTTTACCTTCAGTTCCACTCGTCGTTCCGAAAAAAAGTCCACTGGCTCAACTAGTAGCGAGAACCATGCGAATTCCCCCAGTTTCACTTCTCTTTTGTATTACTTCCTTCTCATTTTTGACGTTGTACGGGTGTAACCTGCCATCTTGGATAAATGCGCGATCAGAAAATTTGACCAACAAGGTTGAATCTGCACTAGTAAGGTCATCAAATGGAAATCGAACACCTCTACTAAATTTAGCTCTGACAAAGGAATCTTTAGGTTCCTGGCTCGGTACCCATGTACCAATCCGTACGCTCGAAGCTCCGAAAATTATTCCAGAAGCACTTTTGCCAATCATCGACATAACTTATGTTGAACCGGTATCTTTGAACGAAATCAGCCGGCTTATTGCATCGAAAACCGGCATTTCAATCAGTGTCGACCCAGACATACAATCCACCACGCTCACTAATCTGAATTTCAGCGGCCCGGCATCCGCAGCACTCGACTATCTAGCCAGCCAATTGGGCTTTAGCTGGCGTGTTCGAAATTCCACGGTCGAGATATTTCACACCGATCTGGAAACCTGGGTCATCTACACTCCAATAGTCAGTTCCCAGTGGAAAGCATCGGTGGGTCTATCTGGTTCGGTGCAAGGCGGTGGTGGTGGTTCTGATCTGCAAGCACGGGATCAGGTGGTGGTCTCGATGGATACTGCTGAGTTCTGGTCACAGCTGGAGACGACCATCACCGGATTGCTGTCATCCGCCGGTCGTTTGACGCTCAACCGCCAGTCCGGAGAACTCACAGTGATCGACACACCCCGCTCACTCATGCGCGTTGATGAGTGGATTATCGGCAAGAACCAAGAGCTTGCAACTCAAGTGGTTGTGTATGTGGATCTGTATGAGATCGAACGTAACGAAGATGCAATCTCAGGCTTTAACTTTCAGGGCATTGTCCAGGAAGCACTTGGCTCCAGTGCAGCAGCGATCGAATTCGACAGCGATGACACCGGCGCTCTGTTCGGACTACGCTTAACTCATTCACCGCAAAATGTCATCGACCAAACCGATATCTCGCTGATATTGCGCAAAGCATCCGGAGACGGTCACGTCGCAAAACTGACCTCGACTGTCCTGCGTGGAATGAACGGACATCCTGTACCGGTATTCTTCGGTGACGAGACCTCCTATCTTCAGCGTCGAGACGTGGTTACTGACGAGGGATTGACGACGGTGCGACTAGTGCCTGGAAAACTCCAAGACGGCATTGCGCTGAACATGATCCCTCGAGTCCTACCGAACACTGATCGCCTGCTACTCAACATTACAGTGCGAACGACTCGGATCAAGGGAATCAGTCGCTTCCCTGCGGATGCCGGACCCAATGACCCGGTAATCCAGTTGCCAGATCTGGAATCACGCTCGGTATTACTGCCGGTGATGCTACGATCAGGCGAAACACTATTTGTAGCAGGACTAGACACCGCCCGCACTACCGGCAGTCATTCCAACGGAATTTTTTCTAAGGAATCGAAAACGCAAAACCGCCGTGCGAGCCTGGTGTTACTGATCACGCCGCACATCATTCACCCGCCGCTCGAGATAGCCGGCTTCAAAAAGCCGAGGCGCTTCAGATGAGTGCACATCTCATCGCAGGCAGGAAGCTGGCAGCAGGGCTGACCTGGCTTGTGCCCGGTACGCTTCCTACTACGTCAAGCGAAGCACGCAAGGCACGCGAGCTCCAAAAAATCAAACCGGTACCGCTCGGCTATGCAGAGCTTGAGACGCCTGCCGGCACACAGACCGGTGCAACGGTCGACCCGACCGACATCGGGCTGGAGAGTTCCGCCGCCTGGCTAGCGCTGGCACAATCGTCTGCTGTTTTGATTGAGAAACTGGATTCCGATCAATACTGGTTGTGCGCAGTAGAAGACGGCGCTGTGTTCCCAGCCGGTGACATCATCGGCGATAAGGACCTGATTGCGTCACGGTTGGATGAAATTCGTCTCGACATTGAAGGCACAAACATTCGACTGTATGAAAAAACCGGCCTGTTTGTACTCGACGACTGCGAGCCGTTAAATCTTTCCGATCTGATCGCAGATATTGAGCCGCAGGGTGACATCAGTTGTCGACTGATTCGCACCCGCAATCTCAGAAAACCGCTGTTGACGAGTATTACGGCAGTGCTCATTGCGATCAGCGGATACGGTGCCTGGAATTACTATCAGAAATTGACGGACGATAGCAGCGAAACCGACCGAATACGCCTCGCCGCTCGACAGGCGCAATTAGTCGAGACAGAAAAGATGCTGTTGAAGGAGAATCTGTCGCAGAACGCTTCGGCTTTGCTGGCCACCCTCGCCGACACGGTCTATAGCCGCCCGCTTCGAGCTGCTGGCTGGCATACCGACTCCTACGAATGGAACAAAGATTCGGTGACTGCAACCTGGCGGCGAGCCCACGGTAGCATTGCCGATATCTCCGAACACTTGGAATCACGTGATCATCATCTCGATGAGGGGTCCGGAACCGTGATTGAACGTTTCGAGTTTCCAGCGCATGAAATTGCCGAGCTGCCGCCCATTGAGGAATACTTGGGCGGGCCGCACCAGCGCCATCAACTGCTGGACATACTGGCCAGACTACCAGGCAAGTGGACGCTGAGTCCGCCGCAATCCAACGGCAAAGGCTATCTTGTACAGCGTTCTGAACTACGTGGCTCCAGTGAGCGGTTACAGGATGTTATTACGGTTGCGCGCGCACTTTCAAAGTTGCCGGTACGTATTACCAGATTGAAGTTCCAGCTTGGCAACTCGTACGAATGGGAAATGGAGGGAGACTACTATGGAAAACATGAGTAGAGCTACTGTACTCATAATGTCCCTCGTTCTGCTTGAAGTGGCTCATAGTGCTGATGTCGGCCAATTGCCCCCGCCGTGCCGTCAGTACACCAGTACAGTGGCACTGATCGACTGCCTGCAGAGTCAGCAGGAAATTTTGCAACAGGTGGTCAAGTACTACGACCTAGCAGCTAAGCTCGCCGCTTTACAGGATCAGATACAGTCAAAGCCACCAGCTTCCGACATACCAGACCTGGAATCGTCGCAAGCGCAAAGCGACCCAGTGATTGAGCGCGTCAACTGGTTCGACCAGCAACTTGAAGTGTATGCAGTCGTCGGCACACCGCAAGAACTGACAGCGCACGCCCGTCTGGAAGGCCGAGAGTACCGCCTGCGTGAAGGCGATTCATTTCGCCTGGCGCGAGTAACCAAAGTTCATCCCAGAGGTGTTGATCTGTTGGTATCTGGACACGAAATCTCGATCGGTCTGTCCGGACAGACGGCTCGGCTCGTTAAGGCAGCAGTCGATGTCCGAAAGTAGCGTCCCGCCCTACAAGCTTGTACTGACTGGCGGCCCCGAATCGATGGTGCCGATTGAAGAGTCCGAGCACGCTTACATTGCCGCCATCTCCGAAGACGATCCGCCGTCAAGCGCCCACATTCTGTTTACCTCCCTGCAGTTTCCGGCTCGCCTCAAGGCGCAGCTGCGGGAAAACCTGAAGCGGCAGAACATCCCAGTCATCAATCAGATCGAAGTCACCCCGGCTGAACTGGAGCAGATATACTCCAACACCAATTCTTTCGTCCAGACATTGCCGTCAGACCTGAACTACGAACGCGCACTGGACTCGATTCGTGTACTGCTGGCACGGGCCGTGTCCAATGATGCATCAGATATTCACATCGTTCGCCGCCAGCGAACTGCATTGGTCAGTTTCCGGGTCGATGGGCAGATTGTCCCGTACGCTGAATGGTCTGAGCACACCGCTGATCAAACCTGCCGTTTCATCTATGAAGTGATGGGCTACGATCAGGAGGTTACTTGGAATCGCCACGAACCGCAAGATGCAGTGGTAGACACACGATTGGTGAATGGTCGCCGCATACGGGTTCGAGTCGGCACCATTCCGGCATCGCCGGACGGTTACGACATGGTGCTACGAATACTGCCCGGCAGCGGCGACACCCTGCATCTGTCTGAGCTCGGATACGATGCTCACCAAGTGCAGGCGATTCACAAGCTGACGCGGCGCCCATCGGGACTGGCGGTCATGGCTGGCGGCGTCGGTAGCGGTAAGAGTACGGCAATTGTCGGCATGTTGCTCGAAGAGTTGAAGACGCACGAATCGCGGCTCCGAATCATTACAGTAGAAGACCCGCCTGAACGGGTGATTCCTGGAGCCACTCAGGTGCCGGTAGTGCGCAAACGCGGTACCGCAGCAGGTGATGAGTTCTCATTCGCAATTCGAGGTGCGCTGCGCTGTGATCCCGACACCCTGATGGTCGGCGAAATACGCGATCTGCAGTCCGCAGTTCTGACCATCAAGTTTGCCCAGTCCGGACATCGAGTTTACACGACAGTTCATGCATCGACGGCGATCGGCATCGTCGGTCGATTGATCGGACTCGGCGTCGACCCTTCGCTATTATGCACGCCGGACGTTCTCAAAGGACTGATCTACCAGACTTTGGTGCCGCTGCTGTGCTCAAGTTGCAAAATCACCACCCAGGAATGGTTGGCAGAAAACCATGTCGACAAGCCCCGTCGACGCGAATTAGCTGAACGAGTTTCCAATGCGCTAGGCATCCGTGGACTAGATGTACGCAAAGTCGCCTATCGTTCGGCTGGCGGTTGTAAAAACTGCGCCAGCAGCGGTGTCATCGGCCGCACGTTGATGGCAGAAATTGCGCTGCCAGATGACGAGATGCTCTCGCAGTTGCGTGTCGGCAACTATACTGCCGCCCACCGTCACTGGCTCGAACACTTAAACGGCCAACCGGTTACTGAACACGGCATAAGACTATTGGCCAATGGAATCGCGTCACCGCCCGACGTGGAATGGCGCATCGGGCCACTATCTGAACTGTTATCACTAGCAACAGCCAATCACTCGAATGGCATTGAAGATCCGGCTCAGGCTGCCCGCTCAGTTGAAATTGGCACCCCTGAATCTATGGTGCTGGAGCGAGTGCATGTTTGAATTAATCCGCAACCGCATTCACCGTACTCGGTTCAGTATCGCCTCGGGTGCCCGCGCCAGACTGTGGCAGCGCATCGGCTCACTCACCAGCTCAGGAGTGCCCATTACGGCGGCCGTGGAGTTTCTGCATCAAAGCAATCGCTCAGGTGTCGCTGCACGATTTATTGAACATCAGCGCTTGACTATGCGCACCAGCGGATTTTCCGCCGCTGCCAAGGGCTGGGTGCCGCAAGAAGAACTCATCATCATTGAAGTTACGCAGGAACGGAACATTGCTGACGGCTTCGAGCAAGCTGCACGCATCGCTTCGGTGCGCTCGCGTCTTCGCCACACACTGATTTCAGGCTTGGCATATCCGACCATCTTGCTGTTTGGCGGAGGTGCCGTGATCGCTGTCTTGCCAGGCTATGCATTGAATGTCATGATCGAAATTATGGATACATCCAAGTGGCCGCCAGTGTCGCGCAGCGTGCTGGTGTTTTCCGAATTCATATCGAACTGGGGATTACCATTGGCAACCGTATTGATCATGTTGATGTCGGTTTCGGTATGGGCCGCTCCCCACTGGACTGGAGCACTGCGCCGACGTCTCGAATGGTATCCACCGTTCGCGCTGTATCGACAGTTCTGCGGACCGGAAGTTCTGACTGCTTGGTTGGCGCTGATGGAAGCTGGCACACAGCGTATCCGCGCCCTGTCGCAGTTGGAGTCCGGCCTGCCGCAATACCTTGCCTCTCATGTGCGCTCGATGCGCTCTCAGCTGTATCAGGGCAAGCCGGTCGAAACCGCACTCGACACTGGGTTGTTCTCAGCTGAAACACTTGATGATCTGCGCATCTATGAACGCACCGGCAACTTCAGTATCCACGCCAGCCGCATCGCCGAGGAAGACATCACCCGGGCACTCGAAAAACTTGAATCGACTACCAAAACACTTTCATCCTGTCTGCTAATCCTGATCGGCGCTGCTGCCATCTGGATTTATGTTGGTGTCGCTCGCGTTGCATTCACAGTTCAGCAACAGGGATTTTAACTACTCATATATGGAGAACTCATCATGAAATTTGTGCAATACCTTCTCAGGTTGCTACGTCGTTATCAGCGAAAAGAAGCAAAACCCGACCCGCAAAAGGGCGCTATCACGGTTGCCGAGACGTTGATTGCGCTCGGTATCGGTGCTACCGTTCTGGCGGTCGTGTTCGCCGGAATACCGGCGCTCACGGATGCCCGCAACCATTCAACGTCCATGAGCGGACTGACGCAGATCGTGACCAGCATCCGCAGCACCTTCGGCGTGCGCAATAACTTCAACGGTCTGAACACTGATCTTGCACGTCAACTGGCCGGGTTTCCGCCTAACTTCATCGCCGGCGATGACATTCGGCACCCCTGGGGCGGCATTGTGACGATTACCGGAGACAATGACGGCTCCTTCGATGTTGCGTTCGCCGCCATGCCCGAAGCCGCCTGCTCGCAACTGGTTACCTCCACGGCTGACCTGGCACAGACAATTGATGTCGGCGGCACAGTCCTCGGCAGCGCAGGCCCGGACGACGACGACGGTAATCCGACCGACCCAAAAACCGTGACTGAACTTTGCGATGGCGGGGGTCAAGTCACATGGACATTCCGGGGGTAGAAATGAAACTAGGGAACCTGCGCGACCGGTTCGCTCTGCTCGTTTGCCGCCACTCGGAAAAAGGAGCCATCACAATTGCCGAGACGCTGATCGTGCTCAGTATCGGGTTGATTGCGCTGACGGTTTGGGCGCAGGCCAAATTGAGCCAGCTCGAAACCGCAAACGCCGGCAATGCGGGTCGCGCAATCGCCGCTTACTCCAGGGCTGCATCAGTGTGGCTAGCGGAAAATCCGCCAGCTGCAGACGGCACCTTCACGATCAGCGATTTGCAGGACTGCGCGGATCCTGTCGGCGCACGCTTCCTTTCGTGCACTTTCAGCGCTCAGACGCCGATCGCCTACGCGCAAAATGATGCCGACAATCCGGTCAATTACGGCAATCTCGATATTGATGTCGTGATTACGCCGGCAGGTGCGACCGGTGTCATTGACTTTGGCGTGTTTCGCAACGGCGACGATGAGAACGAAGACGGGCTGCCTGATTCGCGTCCTGATCTGGCATCAATCGCCTTTCAGACCGCCGCCGAAGAAACCGGCGCAGGCGTGCTCGAATTTTTCGAGATGATGTTCGTCCGGGAAAGCCCGATCGGATTGCAATTTGATCCAGATGAAGCCGATTTCGATCAGGCTGCAATCGACGATCTGTCCCGACTCCAAGCCCGCGTCGGCGCACAGGCTGGTGATGTTCCGTTCCTACGCCTTGATGGCGCTAACCAGATGGCCGCCGGCATTACCTTCAATAACGGCATGCGGGTCAATATGGATGGCGGTGGATTGGCATTTCAAGGTCCTGGAGATGTTGAAGTACGCACTGACACCGGTACGCTGGTAGTCGCGCAGAACATTCAAACGGCAGCGCTACAGTCCGATTCGGCTGTCATTGACGAGCTGACGGTCGAACCGGCCGACGGGGTGCAAGGCAGCGGCTTCGACCGGTTCAACCAGGCACCGGATGTGGTGCGCATCGACGGTGATGTCATTCGACTGGCCGCGCGGGTGCAAGTCAACGAATTAGACATTGGAACGAACGCAGCAGAAATCACCCGACTGACTGGCGAAGTGAACGGCAACTTACTCCGCATCGAGACCAACCGGCAGAGCATTGACGATCATGACGTTTTGCTCGGTGAGCATGATCTTGCAATCAGCGCGCTAGAATCTGCACCGCCAACAGAAGGTGCACCCGTATGCGCTCCCTTGTGGACAGCCGTGAACACTGAAATGCAAGGATTGGGGTACAGTCATTTCTCAAATTGTGGCACAAGCTGCCAGCCACCCTTATACCCCTGCCCTGAAGCGACCGGCACCCGTGTTTGCGAAGGACCGTACAGCGCAAATCCAGTTACATACATCGTGCGCAACGCAAATACGCTGAACTGCGAAACCCGCACCGCCAACTTTTATACCAACCAATACTGCAGAAAAAACTTCACCGGCAATCCCTGCAGATGATTTAAATGTGACCAACTCCGCCATTCAGTAACGCACTAATGCCACAATTCTGCAATTTACATTGGAAAAAATTGAAGTTGATATCAACTCGCTATTGTTAAAGCTTGCAACAAGCACGGAGAAACAAGATGCAAACTAAAAATACAGCCTTGCACGGGACAAGTCAATGCAATTCAGCGCTTCACCATGGCTGTCGATTGCAGGCAACCGATGGCATACCGTGACGAGGTACATAAAATCGGAGCTTGGCTTTCCGCCGAAAACAAATACTCATTCGGCTTTGGTTCCTTACTACTGCTGCCAAAAAAGGGCAAGTCGACTATTTCCTTTACTACCACCCATGATCGAACCGCAATCTCATCTAGGATCGACTTCTCAAGGGGATTTCGGAACGATGGCAGTCTGTTCATTTCTCACCGGAATCGAGGCAAAGCGTTCATGCGGCACTGGGTAGTTCCATGTCGTTGGACGACTGGGCATCACACTGATGAGACCGGCAGGAGGCTTTATCCAATCTTCGACGACGATGCTTGCATCATCGTTCAACTAGAAAACGCTCAAAGTGCCCCCCGAATACGACCTCTACGTCGAACTGTCACCGGATGGTCGGCAGATTGATTTTCAAGCGGGTGCGATTTTGCCTCTCTCCAAGAACTCGAATTCGGGAACGCAGGCTTGGATTTCGCAATATTCAGGCCAAATTTTCCGCTCACCCCTAAAATTCGGAGTTGCAATTGCGTATCAAAGCGATTTGGCCAAGGCAAAATTTCGCCCCTCAAAAATCATCTAGAGCAACTATAACGAAAGATTGAGAAGAGATGCGCCGCCGCCTTATATTGCGTCTGAGGACGTTTTCCAATCTGAATGGCAGAAATCCTAACTAAAATCCTGTCATTTGGCACGTTTTCCTGTGTTTTGCTTTGCTTGGCAGTAGAAGATCACCGGGAGAACAAATTGCGAAACTGTATTACGCTTCCGCTACTTGCTAGCGGACTGGTATTTAATTCGACTACTATCTTCGTTCCATTTCAATCATCGATTTTGGGCGCTATGATAGGCTACTTGAGCATCCGTACGTTGCATGATGCCCAAGTTTCACTTCGAGGATCCTCTGGCATTGGACTGGGAGATGCAAAATTCCTCTCTGCTCTAGGTGCATGGTTTGGCTTGCAAGCCGTACCTATCTGCATTGTTGGAGCATCAATTGTGATGTTGACAGTGTACCCGAGAAGACAGGAAAAACCGTTCGGTGTCGGGCTGTCACTCATCGCGGCTGGAATTGCCGGTCATTACATAATTTCAGTGTAATTGAACTTATTTTTAACCAATTGCAAAAATGGTCCTACATATATCAAGAAACCCCCATATTGCCGTCCCACAAAAATACTAGTTTGATCAGTTCATTATTCTTTGTTGACGAAGGATTAATATACCGGGCAAAATTCTTGAACAATATCAGACCAATACCTAACTAACGACACATTGGTCCTTGAAGAGAAATTTATCTAACGAGGAATCTATACTGAAATTTAACCGATCTAAATTCCGTTTACTTAAACATCGAAAACTGATCGTTCCTGCAGCTTGCATTGGGATTGTTGTGTCTATTGCGACCGTAGTGATGCAGTTTCTACCATCCAATTCGTTCTATTCGCCAGAAAAGCCAATTTCTGTCAAAGAAATGGTTGACGCGGGAGCGCTTCCCATTCAACTACAGACTGCAGTAACAACGTTGGTGACGTCGGATTCGGATTCTTTAGCTGTTCTAGATGGTTCAAGAGAGCAACAGAATTCGCCGCAAGTCAATGAAACCGAGTCGGTTATTGGGCCAGCAATATTGGCAACACTAGAAAAAGTTGAGTACAAACTGAAAGAAAGTAGTGATGCGTTCCTGTACTTTGAAGAGCGCTTGGAAAATTTAGGTGCATTGGAACCACACATTGTTTCTTCCATTGCCTTGCAGTCTACAGTCGCAGACATGATAGAAACGCGGATGATGGAGATTGAATCCAGAGTTGATTCATTAGCACAAGCTCTCTCTCAGGCCCAAATAAGTGAACCACCAAAAGACATATTGCAACCACCATTTCGTTTAATTGCAATTGACCGCTGGCAGAACAAGTGGAATGCAGTAATTGAGCTTGATGGTCGAATTTCCATTATTGAACCCCAATCAAGTCGTGCAGGGTGGCAGTTGCTAACAATTGATCCAAGCTCTCAGTCCACGTTATTTAGGTCCCGGTCCGGAAAAGAAGTGGAACTGGAAATTGATGGATAGAAATGGTTCGCGTCCGAATTCCTTTCACTGTGAGAAATGTTTCCACATTTACTAACGGAGCACTAAGAAAAGTTTGTACCAACGAAAATAATTATTAGCTTGTGAAAACAGCTATACAAGACGACGGCAAGTTATGCAATATTTATCTATAAATAAAGTAAATTCCATAGTGCTCATAGTTGGATTGACGCTCAGTACGAGCAGTTTGCCAGAGCAACGAAACCATTTCTCCGATACTGTTTCATCGGAAATCTCAAGTTCTGAAACTCGTACTGCCGAAGTGTGGCAGCTGTCAGTAGAAGAAATCGAGCTACTTCAGAATTTGCAACAACACCATGAAGGCATGCTGTCGTCCGGTCTAACTCCCTACGAATGGTTGGGGATATTTGCGGAAACTGATGAACAGAGAAAGCACTACGCCGAACTGTTCGCAAAACGTCAACTAGAACTAACATATGCAATTTTGAAATTTGAATCTGCGTACGCAGAAGCTATTCAGAAAATTGAATCTCAAAGCAAAGATAACTCCCAAATAGGTAGACGTCTACTATTCATAACCACTTATCAGTGTTCCCACAAACAGTGCAAGAATGACCTTCAGCGAATCCGAAATCATGCTGAGTCTGGTGGATTGCTGGACATATTAATTCAAGGCGAAACATCAATTACTGATCTCAAGTCTTGGGGAGTTGAGAACAAAATTCCCCTTGAGAAAATACGTACAGGCGACATAACAATAAACCAGGCGCAAGGACGCTATCTGAATTTTCCGAATGGAATATACAAGCTAAATTGAGCAGGCCTCACCAATAGTGAAAGCAGATTACAGCGCCTGTCAACTCCCCTGAAAATTACGTTCACTCAGTTTTGGAATTTCAATTGATGTCTTCATTGAACAGGCAATATAAGAATTTTTATGCTGAATTTTCACTACATTCTAAACTTGATTTTCTGCCTATGCTTTCTATTGGCTGGCTGTTCGATCAATAAGGGAAACGCTTCAATGACAGAGCAGAAAATCTCCAGCAAGGTTACAAGGAAATCATTGATGGGGAAGCCAGAAATTGTTGCACGTACGAACTCTAGTGAGAAACAGGTTCTCATTAGACTGTTACGAAATCTAAATGAACTCGAAGCTCTGATAATTGAAGCCGAATTCAGTGCAAACCCCGATGCTCGTATCCGATTCGACTATCGCCAATTACGGTCTGATTTCTTTTCGGTATCGCAAGGTATTCAAGCTCACATTCAGATGCCAGACTATTCGCCACGGACATTAAAACCGATTTCCGGAAACTATGGAAGGTAACAAATGGAAAATTTCGAACTCGGCCCAGGCATAAGTCTAAAAATCCTCAGAACCATCATTGGAGGCACTGTTGCCTCAGCGTCGATTGTATGGTGGATTTGGATTGTTCAGTCATCTCTAGGCCAATTACAAAATAATCAAATCAGTTTCATCGAACTCCTTTTCAAGTGTTTCCGGTCACTTGCAACTGCATTGATGATCCTCACAGTAATCGCGTTTCTGTAATATGAATTTCACACGAACCAATATGTACCGTTTTTCGCTACGAGTGATTACAGTTCTAGTGTTATCAGCTGCTTTACTCCTAGTATGGAGTTTAGGATACGCAGATTTAGTTCTACCGCCGCCACCCAAAATTGGATCACAGACGTTTCAAGCGGACGATCCCATTGGCTACTTGGTTGGCAGTATTCGATACGTCGTTTTTCTAGCGCTCTCTATCATAGTTGTGTTTGCACTCATTGGATTCTCAAGCGGATTGATTGCGGAGGTAAACGAGGCAAGAAAAAAAGGTGAGTGGGGACGTTTCTCAGTGTATTTCGGTGCGGGACTGATTGTAATTCTTGTTGTTATATTTGGCGCTTGGTGGGGATCGCAAAAATTGAGTGCTACGTTGATTTTATGAAAACTCTGCCACCCTGCACCTTGTTGGATTACGAAACACGGCTTTACAAAGGATGTGGCGCAAGTGAATTGTATTCGGTCACCCTTGCTGTCAGTTGCTCATGGTTGCCATTTGCACTGCTAATCGGGTATGCAATACTGGATGGTCTACACGCCTTGTTTGTGGCTTTTGCAGTATTCATTGCCGGTACACTATTGGTTGTTGCCACTGTCGCAAACATTTACAAATCATTAAAACAAGGTAAGCCCGAAGGTTGGCACACTCGAAAATTCTACTGTGCAATACACCCAGTATTTTCTTCAAACCTAGTACTCAAATCTGGATGCTGGTCCACCAATCGAGAGATATAGATTATGGGTAAGTATCTTCACGCAGACTCAAATTTATACAGTCATATACGAACGCTCAGAATCCTATCAGCATTCTTTTGCATCGGTTTGATAATCGCACTGCTGGGCTGGCACTATTCGACACGAGTTCAACGGGTGAGTATCCCCCCAGAACTGAGGTATGGAAGTCAAATTTCACTGAATTCCATTCACCCTTGGGAAGTCTATAACTTCGCTGGATATATCTGGCAGCAGTTGAATCGCTGCCCTCTGGATTGCTTCAAGGATTACCCTCAAAATATGGATCGATTGACAGCTTTCATTACTCCCACATTAAAGGCATGGCTAAAACATGATAGTGAAATTCGCTCAGCTGAACTCTTGGGAAGAACACGCTTTATTCTTCCATTAAGTAATGCTAGTTACAACAATTCCGTCACCCAAGAAAAATCAGGTCAATGGACAATTACCCTGGATGTTGAACTAAGGGAAGACATTGGTGGCGTGCCTGTAAAGAATGTTCACATCCGTTACTATCTTCGAGTCATAGCGAAACCGATTGATCCAGAATTCAACCCTTGGGGTTTATTACTGGACACCATGCCTCGCCTTCCGGAACGAATTGCAGTAAATCAGTCATGAACAATTCAATCCATTGCCGACTAGGACCTATTGCAATTACTGTATTGTTCAGTGGTGCGACAGCACTTGCAGACGCTGATGCGATCACTTATCACTGGCCGAATACTCCAATAGAAATCGATCTTAAAGTCGGTAGCGAACAAAGAATGTCAATTCCTGAAGCTGGAATTATTCGCATAGGGATTCCTAACGAAATCAGCCACCAATTGACATCTCAAATCATTGGTAATCACCTCTGGCTAACAGCAATTGAAGAGTTTGAATCGACAAGAATAATTTTAATCGCAGAGCCACTGGGCAGGTTAATTCTGCAGATTCGAGCTGGAATTTCAAATACTTCAAATCAACCCATCGTATTTCAGAGAAAGCGATCCAATGGCACACTCAGCCCCAAAACCGAACTACCCTCTCACGGATATGTAGCTCTCACACGCTGGGTGGTTCAACAGCTGTACGCACCGCAAAGACTGCGCAAAAAGCTGCCAGGAGTTGTCAGAATATCAGTTGATGAGACTCCGGCTAACATTTTTCGTTGCGGTGCCAGAATTCCAACTGTGTGTGGTGGTGCAGTCATAGCTATTCCAGTTGGAAGCTGGCAATCAACGTATCACTATGCGACTGCAGTTCACATTAAGAATACAACGCATAAGTCTATTGTTCTCGATCCTAGAGAACTTCGTGGCCCATGGCGTGCTGCTTCTTTTTTGCACTCGCGTTTACATCCAGAGGGCAAATTCGGTGACAGCACTGTGTTAGTTTTAATTTCAGACTTTCCGTTTGAGAATCCTCCACTTTAACGCTTCTCGAACTTGAAATTTCATCCTTTGACATGGTTAATTGTGGCTTCGCTACTCGGAATCATTGTGTGGTTTGGCTCGACTAAGGACAACTCTTTTACCAAGAGACTTTCATCCTCCACTGTTGCTGGAAACAAGCAAAAATCTCCACGGATGAGTGATCGAGATAGTGCTGCGGAAGAGGTTCGAGCAGTGGCTACGAAGATTACAAATCTTGAGCAAACTATAGACACCCAGCAAACAGCAAATCATTCGGAACGTGAAAGACTACGTTCCGATATTGAAGGATTACTTGAAAAAGTTCGCCGCTCAATTGAAGAAAAGAAACAAGAGAATTCCATTGAAGAAATACTAAGCTCAGTCAACATGCTTTCCACTCGCGTACAGGAACTGGAGTTCCAGCAAATTGATCAAGCGACGGGAAAGGAACATCAGCAAACATCGTTGCCAAAATTTGTATGGCGAACGTCGGAAGACTTGCAAAGTCCAACTCAATTGGACGATCCGTTTGCAAATCATTTCTTAGGGTATTCAACTGATTCTACCACCATTGATAACCAAACACCTGAATCAACTAATTCAACAATCTACCCTCACTACACGATTCCACCAACGACAACACTTTTGAATGCGACTGCGTTGACCGCGTTAGTAGGTCGCATTCCGGTCAAAGGTAGGCTCCAAGATCCCTGGAGATTCAAAATTATCATTGGCACAGAGAATTTGGCGGCGAATGGTCACAGAATTCCCCAACTTGCAGGCATGCTGTGGGCTGGAACTGCGAGAGGTGATTTCTCCTTATCTTGTGTCTCAGGTAACGTTGACACGGCTACATTCATATTTTTGGATGGCACCATCCAAACCTCACGCGCTGAAGTCAATCCCGAAATTTCAACCTCTGGACTCGGTTGGATTTCGGATGAATTTGGTAACCCGTGTATTTCAGGTGAACTGAAGTCTAATGCGCTGAATTACTTGACTCAGTCAACTCTTGTCAACACAGCACAAGCCACTGCGGATGCACTTTCCAACGCCCAAACCGAATCTAGATTTGATGCGAAAACCGGAGAATCAACCACATCTGTCGTAGGAGATATAGAAAAATTCATCGCAGGTTATGCGACTAGAGAATCGCTAACGGAAGTATCGCAGTGGTTGAATGATCGTCAACTCAATTCTTTCGATGCTATTTATATCCCAGCTGGTCAACATGTGGCAATCCACATAGAAGAACCTATTTCAATTGACTATGATCCGTCCGGGCGAAAAACTAGACAATTCGGTAAAAATGTTTCAACTACGAGTGTCCGTCAAGGTTGGATTGATTAGCCTTACATTGAGTGTTGCTTCATGTACTCAGCTATTTCCATTCAGTACACCAATTCCGAAAAGTTCGGAAACCATCAAACAAATCTATGACCGACATAATTCGAAAGCAACCACAAACTGGCAAATTAATCAATCGATTCCTGACGGTGCGTCACATCTTGATGGCTATTCAAGAGAAGTCTATGACGAATTGTCAGTTCGATTTCCGCGTCTTCCGAATCCTACAATTATCATGTACATATTTCCGCATCTATCTATGGAAGATACTCCAGTACCAGGCTATTCAACGATGTTTCAAATGTATGAAAATGTCGAGTATGCACTACCAAATGAGCTACCAATTCCATGATTTTTAACCTAAAAAATTGGTTTTCTCGGGAAATCAGTGCGGAAACACAATCAAATGAAGAAATTCGGCTCGTGGAATGGAATGGAAGAGGATGCGAACCGATAACGGTTGAAGAATATATGGAACCGCAACTGCATCCTGACTCAAACTATCGAAAGCTCGTTAAAGATACTCGCTCATTCACAGACTTGTTAGCTCCACGAATTGATTTGAACAACAACACAATTGGACTTCAAGACTTAACTAGTATCGGGAAAATGTTCGACGTAGTATGTGGCAGTACAGAGGCACGACCTACAGAGATGCTCAGCAACATGAATGACAGAGTGTGCCAGGCAATTGGTCGGGGGGTTCCTGAACTTGCAACTAGCCCCTGGATCATTCAGTGGTTTATACAAGACGACAGTGACAATGGATTTCGCACCCTCTCAAATCAGATTTCTACATACGTAAAGCAATCCATTAGAGAGAGTGCCTACTCAAAGGACTGGTTGCGTACTTTAGAGAGGCATTTTCACGACATGACTGCAGCTGATGGACTATTTCCAGATTCCAGTTCAATTGGGGGCAGATGGCGGGGCAAGAGTCGTCGGATTCGTTTATGTATCTGGCGAAAAAATCCAATTCAGAGACAGTCCGATGACGGAAACATTGAACAAGTCTGTACACAATTGATCAATGCACTAGGTCAGGCAGATGTTCAACTGCTTCCAACGGGTGCCAAAGAACTGTATGAGTGGCTAACATTCTGGTTTGTACCCTCCCCCGATGCATGTACAGGATTTAAAAGTACCCATGCATTGTTGGATGCATATCCTTGGAACCCGAGCTTAGAAAATCGATCCATGTCGTTATTCTCGAATTCCGCGAGTTCCGATATTAGTCGCGCTTCGCTACACGGTGTTGCTCCCTGGACATGGAAAAAACCTGGCATTTGGTGGTTTAGGGGACAACCTAGCCGATTTATAACGTTGGATGAATTAACTGGAGAACCAGAGATTGGACACTTGACTGGTGAGCGGCGACTTGGAGATTCAATCGGCACACTATGGGACCAAATGCCGGAAAAGTCCATCTGGTCCATGACGATTGTCTACACTCCGCAAAGTGAAATAGAAGAAAAAATCCTTTCCGTAAGACGAAACTCCGTTGGCGATGACCCCGCAGCTGCCGAACGAAGAAATCTAGCCAACTCGGCGCTTACGGAAATTGCTCGCGGCAATACGGTCTATAGAGTATTTTCTGGTGTATTTTTATTTGGAAGCAATTTACCTGAACTGAATAAGAAAACAGAGCATGCCCTAGGAGTACTAGCTGCCCACAAACTCAAACCAATCTTTCCCAGATATGACCCAATCGCACTAGACAGTTACATTCGAGCTCTTCCATTTGGGTTCGATCCAGATCAGGACAGCAGGCCATTTGCTAGAAGGGCAAGACTTTGGTATTCAAGCCACCTCGGACGAGTAGTTCCAGCGTTCGGACGATCGAAAGGGACTGGCTATCCGGGATGTATTTTGTTCAATCGTGGCGCTGAACCGATCACGTTTGATCCACTCAACCCTATAGACAGAGAGAAAAATGCTCACTCGCTCATTCTCGGGCCGACTGGCTCAGGAAAGACAGCGTTCCTGATTTATTTCCTACTACATACGATGGCAGTGCACAGGCCTCGAATCCTACTGATTTCAGCACTGCCGACATTCGGGCTGTTTGCTGATCATTGTGAAAAGCTAGGGTTGTCAATTCACCGTGTCAGGGTTGATGGTCAGAGTAGAGTCGCATTGCCCCCGTTCAAGCACGCGCAAATCTTGCTGAATCGTAAAAATGCTAAACTGGATTCATCTTCGTCAACAATTCGCGACCCGCTTGGAGAAATGGAAATTCAAGCGCGCCTAATGATAACCGGCGGGCAATCGAATGAAGAAAATAATCTACGACGAGACGACCTAGATTTGATTCGAATTGCACTGATGAATGCTGCAAAACGATCCGAGAGCGACAAGCGTGACCAAACGATGACTTCAGACTTGGTGAGTGCCTTACGAGATGCTTCTGATAGCGGTCGGATCGGCAATCATCGACTCACCAAAGAACAGAAACAAAGAGCTGCTCGAATGGCTGGTGCTGTTAATGTTTTTTGCACTGGGTTGAATGGCGAACTGTTTGATCGTGAGGGAGACTATTGGCCAGCAACCGACATTACTATCGTTGAACTTGGACTGCTGGCTCGAAGAGGCTACGAAGATCGTCTCGCAGTGGCTTTGACTGGCCTGTTCTCCATGATCAATAACGAGATTGAAGCAAATCAATATCAGGAAAGACAAACGATTGTCGTAATCGATGAGGCACATGTACTGTTACAGAATCCTCTGATCTCTCCTTATGTTAATCGAATCTCTGCAATGTGGAGGACATTCGGTGCCTGGTTGTGGATCGCAACACAAAATCTCCGCCAATTCCCTGACAATGCAAAAGAACTACTCAATCAGCCTGAATGGTGGTTTTGCCTGCCTCTGGACAAAGATGAAATTGATCAACTTGGGCGTTTTAAATCTCTTACTCAACAGCAGAGAAGTCTGCTGCAATCGGCGCGAAAATCCCCAGGCCGATACACTGAAGGAACTGTAATTTCCGCCAGACTACTAACACTATTCAGAAACGCCCCACCTGCAATTGCACTTGCACTGAGTCAAACAGAAAAGAGCGAAAAAGCTGAAAGAGCAAGGCTCATGAAAGAAAAAAATATTTCCGAAATCGATGCAGCTTACTTGATCGCCGAATCGATCAGAATTGACAGAAGTAAATAAGAAACCATATGAATTCAGGAATGACCTTCCGGGTCCTGTCAGTAATACTAGTGTTTTGTGCAAGCCTTGCGTTTGCTAGCGCACTACCGAAGAATATAAAAATCTTCTCGGCTCAAGGTATGTCACAGATCGAATTCGATGAAGTGCGATTCGCTGAATCTGACGTTGAAGTCTATGATATTTCACTGTTGAAAAGTGTTGAATATGCTCTCAGTAGCAATCTGTCCGATAATCCCGAAGTTGCACGGAAACAGGCGAATGAGCGAATCGATTCGAATTTTGAATGGCTCAAAACCTCACTGAAATCTGCGACGAACGCTTACATACTTATAGAAAAATTGGGGATAAACAAATTCCCTGCTGTGGTCATCAACGACAAGTTTGTCATTTATGGGACAACCGATCCCACCGAAATTCTACGGATATGGCTTTTATTTCAAGACCTAAATTGATCAGACTCGGCATTGCCGTAGGAATACTTTTTTCACCACTTCAATCACTTGGTGGATCCGTCACTACCGCTGATATAGTATCCCGCTCCTTAAGTGTTGATTGCCTGGAGTGGAAAATATCAGGAATTTGTATTTGGTTGAAGTGTACTATTTTTGGGTGTTTCGTTGTTACAACCCCGAGAATTTCTCATCGCCTGCCCGATTTTGTTGTCAGCGCCTATCCGCAAACAATGCAGTCACCTTGGACTGAAATTCGCTCAATTCTAGCTGCCTTCAGCACTCCTTCAAAAGAACTACTTTCGGGTGGTAGTATCGTTGGAGTAGGGACCGACAGGCTACAACAAGATTCGCTGCATTTCAACGAAGTCGATGTCATTGGAAGTCCAGCAACCAATTTTACAAAATTTGGGAAATTCTTGTGTCGTTCTCAAGCCAAGCCGTTTTTTCCTTACTTTGTTTCGGTTGCTGATGCCATTGCTTGGAGAAGCGGCTTGCCTGATGGGTTAGAGCACGAGTCCACTACGCCGGGTGTACGAGAAATTGGCCGTTGGCCACACTTTACTTGGGGAAACGTCTATCCGCGCGCTGGCTTCGTAATCCAGAATCATCCAGGCAAAGCTGCTGCGGTATCTTGCCAAAGAGGTATAGATGTCGTGCTGCGTGATGGGTCAGGGCACGTAGTTAAGCCACTCTCTAAAACGCGTGAAAATCGTGTAGCTCGAGGTGACAGAGCAGCAAAAGCTCAGCACGAATGTAATTTGAGCGGAGGCCGCTGGGCTTTTCATCCCAAGTTCGACAGTGTCGGACAGTGTGTCAAACAGGTATGGCATCAATGGCTCCCGAATTCAAATGAAAAAATCGACAGATGGCAGATGCTACTGCCTTCACATAATAGTAAGTGTGAAACTTTTGGAGAAAGTGAAATTTGGCGGCATGATGCAATTGCTGATGATGGCAACTATGTTTGGAACTACTGGGCAAAATACAAGTGCTGTGTAAAAGCAGGTGGAATTCTATTGAATCACTTTGATTTCTAGTGTAATCCAATCGCGAAATCAGTAGCTTTGCGCATTCTTTTTGACAAGGTCAATTTTATTTTGCCTATTTCCCCTCAGCGATGCAAGCACTTATCTATCTAAAAAAGAGGGCGTCGAATCTATAGAAATCCTTGGTTTCCAATACATATCTGATGCGATAAAGTGAGCTGAATACTGCAACATGGCGCTAGCGTACTTTCTCTAGTGAACTCAATCTTGCCCTCGTATTTTCCTTAATCAACTATACTACTGCGTTTCATATCTACCTCAACCGACTATCTCACCCAATCCGAACAGATTCCCATGGACGAATTCAGTACGTTATTTCAGGTAATACTGATTGATCTGTTATTCGCAGGTGACAATGCGATCGCTGTCGGTCTAGTAGCAGCCGGATTGCCTAAATCCCAACGTACAAAAGTAATTGCCGCAGGAATTGGTTTAGCCGTTATTTTGAGAATAATATTCGCTGTTGCAACGGTTCAATTGTTGAAAATTCCGGGCCTGCTGCTGCTTGGCGGGCTTCTACTTCTTTGGGTAAGTTGGCGACTTTATGTGGATCTTCGCCAACGAACGGCTTCCGAAAATGCTGGGGGAGATGCCGTAGAAAGTAATTCACTTACTTTCAAACAAGCTCTTTTCCAAATTCTAGCTGCAGATGTTTCAATGTCGCTCGATAACGTATTGGCAGTTGCAGGAGTTGCACGCGAGCACATTACGATTCTGATTTTGGGCCTTGTTCTTTCAGTTGTGCTCATGCTTGTTGCAGCAACACTGATCGCGAATGTATTGAACAGACATCGATGGATTGCCTATATCGGCATTGCCATAATTCTATTTGTAGCCGGATCAATGCTGTGGGAAGGCACTCAAGACATAGTAATAATATTGTCTACTTGAAATCTGTGGTGTGCTTTATACTAGGTCTATAAATTAGAAGAACTCAACTAATGGATATTGAAAATGGATACTAAGAATTCCTATGTTCAATTTATAGATGTACAAAAAAGTTACGACGGAGAAACTCTTATCGTAAAAAATTTGAACCTTTCGGTTGAACAGGGCGAATTTGTAACGCTACTGGGACCGTCAGGCTCTGGCAAAACTACTTGCCTCTTGATGCTTGCGGGATTTGAAACAGCCACCCATGGAGAAATCATTCTTGATGGGGCGCCAATCAACAACGTTTCGCCCCATAAACGCGAAATTGGAATGGTTTTCCAGAACTATGCCCTATTTCCGCACATGACAGTTAGCGAAAATCTGGCATTTCCGTTGCGAGTTCGTAAATTGCCCGCTTCTGAAATTGATAGTCGAGTGAATCAAGCACTAGATATGGTGCAACTTACCAATTTGGGGGCAAGGCTACCTGGTCAATTATCGGGGGGGCAAGCGCAAAGAGTTGCTGTAGCACGCGCATTGGTTTTTCGACCTAAACTCGTCTTAATGGACGAACCCCTAGGGGCACTTGATAAGCAGCTTAGGGAGCGGATGCAGTTCGAAATAAAACATATACATGAAAATCTGGACGTCACTGTAATTTACGTGACGCACGATCAAGGAGAAGCACTCACAATGTCCAACCGCATTGCGGTATTTAACGATGGTGTAATACAGCAATTAGCATCGCCAGGCGATCTCTATGAAAAACCTGAAAATGCTTTTGTGGCTCAGTTCATCGGTGAAAACAATGTTTTGTTTGGTAATGTACGACACATATCAAATGGACTATGCGATGTAGAAGTTTTAGATAGAAGTGTTGTCAAGGCTAAAGTTGTAAATGTAGAGGGTGTCGGGTCACCTACCACACTGTCTCTTAGACCGGAGAGAGTAACTGTCAACCCCGAAAGTGGAACCTGTGCCAACATGGTTGAGGCGAGCGTTGAAGAAGTCATTTATCTTGGCGATCATGTCAGAACCCGCGTCAGCCTATGTGGGCATGACGATTTCGTCATCAAAATTCCAAACTCACATAACAGAGTCGATTTGGATTACGGGGATAAAATCTCCGTAGGTTGGCAGTCCGAAGATTGCCGCGCACTTGATGCAGTAGCATAAGCAGACTGTTTAGTTACATTCTGTGCTAAATTTGCTGGCTGTTGCCAGCTGTTTCAAGAATGCTGCAAAATAACCTTTCGCAGGATTTCCATCGCACGAGATATTTCTGCTTTGCGAATGGTAAAAGCAGGGAGTAGTCGAATGACACTAGGTCCCGATTGAAGAATAAGTAAACCCTCACTTAAACAGGCTTGCATGATTTTCGCAGCAATTTGACCGTGTTCCTCGCGTATTTCTGCACCTATCATCAAGCCCTTACCTCGAATTTCGCTAAAAAAGTTGGTTTGTTGATTGATACCTTTCAACATATCAAGCAAGTAGTCACCTTTCTCAACGATTTCATTAAGAAAATTTGTTGAACTGACTTTATTGAAAACCACGCGCGCAACCGCGCAACAGATAGGATTGCCACCGAATGTCGATCCATGACTGCCTAGACTTAAGGTCTCTTCTAATTTTGGGCCCAATAGTGTCGCTCCGATCGGAAGTCCTCCCCCAAAAGCTTTTGCAACAGTAATTATATCGGGAACGACATTTTCCGCCCAAGAGTGAGCAAACAGTTTGCCTGTTCGCCCCATTCCGCACTGTACTTCATCACAAATTAACAACGCCTGATTATCTTCGCAGAGTCTACTGACATGTCTCAAGAAATTAGTTGAAAAGAGTCGTATTCCTCCTTCGCCCTGGATGGGTTCAAGCATTACCGCGCACACATCCGAACTGAAGAGCTCGTTTAGGTGTTCAATATTGTTGAACTCACAATATCGAAATCCACCAGGAAGAGGTCCGAAGCCTTCGTGATATTTTGGCTGAGCCGTAGCAGTAACGGAAGCAATTGTTCTGCCGTGGAAAGAACCGGTGAATGTGATAATCGTTCGTTTGTCCGACGAGAAATTGTCGTACGCAAATTTACGGGCAACCTTTATTGCCGCTTCGTTGGCTTCTGCACCAGAGTTGCAGAAAAATACTCGATTTGCAAATGTCTTTTCAACAATTTCGCTGGCCAATCGAACCGGTGGTTCCGTGAAATAAATGTTACTCGTGTGCCAGAGCCGATCTGCTTGTTCCATCAGAGCTGCTAGAATTTCTGGATTTCGATGTCCTAGGCAATTGACACCGATTCCGGAGCCGAGATCCAAATATTCATTGCCGTCAACATCCCACAGAGTGCTACCGTATCCTGATTCAAACACAACATCACGCGGTTTGTAGTTGGGTGCATACGACTGATGCCCGAGAGAAATCATGTGAGATTGATTGTCACTACTAATTTCCATACTAACCTTTCGCAGGACGCTTCTCGCATAACAAAATTTTCAAAATTTGTTCGTATATCAAGGACAACTGGTTTAAGTCATCGATTCCAACGCATTCATTCACTCTATGAATTGTTGTATTCAACGGTCCAAGCTCCACAACTTGAGCACCAGATTTGGCAATAAAACGACCGTCCGAAGTTCCTCCGGCAGTTGAGAATTTCGGCGTTCGGTTTATAGTTCTACTAACCGCTTCCGAAACAACGCTAGTGAAAAACTTGCTGTCGTTATAGTATGAATCTGCAGAATTAGTCCAAGTGGCTTCATAATTGAGTTTCAGTTCTCGGCAAAGATCCTCTACTTGTTTTGTTAGAGTTCTGGCATCTGTTGCAGGAGAATAGCGAATATTCATATTGAGATGCAACAGTCCAGGAATCACGTTAGCTACACCTACACCCGAATTTACATTTGAAATTTGCAATGTTGTGTTGGGGAACAATTCATCGCCGTCATTCCATTTCATGCTTGCGAGACCAGAGATTAACTCCCCTGCTCGATGAATAGGATTGTCAGCAAGGTGTGGATAAGCAACGTGCCCTTGCTTTCCGTAAACTACGATTTCACCAGATAAAGATCCTCTTCGTCCGACTTTCACGGTATCGCCCAATACGACTTCCGACGTCGGTTCTGCCACCAAACAATAATCTATTACCTCAGAGCGATTCAACAGCTGATCAAGGGCATAACGAGTTCCATCTATAGCAACATCTTCTTCATCACTCGTAATTAGCAGTGATACCGATCCAACAAAAGAGTTTTGACATGCAAAAAACCTCTCGCAAGCAGTAATGATGGCAGCAATGCTGCCTTTCATGTCTGCTGCTCCCCGCCCATGCAGGAAACCATCAGCCAGTGTCGCTGAAAATGGTGGATAGGTCCATTCCGACTCGTTTCCGATAGGCACTACATCGGTATGGCCAACAAAGGTCAATAGCGGGGATTTAGTGCCTTTGCGAGCCCAGAGATTTTTTACCTCACCACAATCCATGGTTTCAATTTGAAAGCCCATGGACTCTAGCCGGCTCGCAATGATTTGCTGACAACCCCCGTCTTCTGGAGTGATTGAGCGTCTGCCTACTAATTCTCTAGCTAGGCTAATTGTTTCTGTTTCAGTTGACATTATCGATTGGAACAAGAAAAGTCGGTTGAATTGGATATGTGATTATATTTTTTTATGAACTCCACTTATCTGAATTAGATGATTTTTGCAAAGGGCATGTCTTGCAAAATTAACCTAATTGAGTAAATACCCGTTATTGCACCACAAAGCGAATCAATCATTGAAATTCATCATTTGATTAATTCCCCAATCCTAGAAGTTGGAGTTGTTTGTGTAACTACGTGGTTTTCAAATTATCGTTTACATATCAATTGAACTAGGTGCTTTGATGTTTCGACTATTGAAATTTTTATTTCGCTCTTATCGCTCGTGGATGATTACCGCACTACTTTTCGGTGGAGTCAACTTCGGTTTGAGTGAATGTGTGAGAGGTGAGGATTCAATCGCAAATATTCCACTATATTATTCGCTGGGGGGTAGCAAAGCCACCAACTCTCCCGCTTCTGACTCTTCTCGACTTCGTCTCATGCGAACAGACTCAGGTTGGCCAAGTACCATATGTGGCAGCTTTAACCCGTCCTTTGACATTCAGGAGATGTTATCGGACCAGTTGAACGACACATTGACCACACTCAGTTCAATTCCCCAAACCATCACTAGTGCTCTTCCTGGCTACATACTATGTCGAGCAAAGCCAGGGCTATGCCAATTGCTTCAGCACTATGTAGTGAGGGCTGAAAACAAATGGAACCTGTCAGTCAAATCTTGCGAAGAATCTATGCAGGATCTCGCTGACGGGAATGACCCATTCCAGGATCTAGTAAAAGTCTCCAAAATTCAAGAATGGCAAAAACAAGCAGTTCTTGGTTCAAGCGCCACCGAGGCGAAACGAAAGGCGGACAATGCCGATGGTTGCGTAGTGTGGGTAGGCGGTAAAACATCTGGATGTTCTGGCAAAGAACCGATCTGGCTAACGCAAGACACAACAAAAGCTGGATGGTGCTTTCTGCTCAACCAGGACAGCAATTGCACCAATGCACCGAGTCAAACAAATTCCGCAAAGGAATCGATCCTCCAAAAGACTTGGTCGACACCAGACGCCGCTAGTGATTGGATAACGGATGTCATTGGAGACTATCGAGTGCAAGCTGGGGAAAATTCCTCGACTGTCCCCGGAACAGGACTATTGCCCAAAATTGACGAAGAAGCAGTTCAAGTTCAGGCAGATTTAACCAGCCTTGTTTACTCAGCGGTACCGCCGCACGAGTCGGATATGGAAAATTTACGAACCAATCAAGTTTCACTATCTGCTTCATTAATTGATGCGCTGCGCGACTTGCCAGACCGTGAATTCTTAATTGCCCGAATCTCCAATGAAATCGCTCTTTCACGCATTGTCGATAGAGCATTTCTCGCACGACGTCTATTGCTTAGCGGACTAATGGAACCAAACATTCAGAGCACCGGCACCGCACCTGAAACAATTCATAAGCAAATTGAAGTTTTAGAGCGAGAAATTGAACGAGTCACTTTTGAAATGCAAATTAGTCGACGTCTTGTATCCGACACCGTATTGAATGTACTCGGTGCGCATCGTACGTTTATGACTCCAGCGCCTCCCGCACGCCGCAACCCGCCATCGCTCCTACAATAGTCTCAATTAAATGAGTGTTCACTCCTATTTCGAATTGACCACTACGCTAATCGGATGGCACATAGCAAACGGGATTGCACAATTGCTAGTGTCGAGCGGCTTGATATTTGTTCCATTTGGAGTAGCTCTATATCGTAATTGGGCATGGCCAACAAGAAGCCAAGAATCAAAGAACGCTGCTTCGGTTTCACTACGGAGAATGGAACAGGACATGTGCATAGCTACAGTTGTTGTCATATTTTGTTTTCTGCCTGCAGTCCCGATTGATCCAAGTCGGATTGTGTACTACGATTCGGAATACAAAAAGTCGATTACCGCTGCAGACCCAAATGTTCCGTATATGCGCAAGACACACATAACTGGTGAAATTCGTACACCTATCTTGTGGTGGCTTGTTTATCAAATTTCATCACTCCTAACACTTGCTGTTGTAGATGTTATAGAACTGCTTGGCCAGCCTGGTGTGTTACGTCCAATATTGTTACGAATCTCTCAAGTAGATTTGACTGACGAACCTCTCATAAACGAAATGCGTGCATTTCGTTATGATTGTTATGAGCCATCATTAGCTAAATATCAAAGCAGTGATAATCCACCAAAACCAGCGAACCTGTTTGAAGATGTTGACTGGTTGGGATCTAACTTGTTTTTAACTACGCCGGGATACTACAAAAAGTGTGAACAAGTTCCCATTTGCGGAACTGGCTATCACGCAAATACAGAAATTCGGAGTTGGCGTAGGGTGAACGATTCTGAATCAATCACTTCTGGAAAACCCAACTGCGACGTTTGGTGGGCTCATCCAAATCTCGGACTGAGGTCGAAACTGCTTGCCAATATGAATGAGAGATACCCATGGTTTAAGGATGATGTCGATAGAATCAGAGCTAGCTTACAGGGAAATGATGCAACACTGCTGTTTAACAGTGTTGCCGCACATGAGGACAGATTTTTAAGGCGTCTGCTCAACAAAGCTCCTAAGTTGATGGTTAATCGACCTGATGAAGGTAAAAGCATACGCTGGCTGTCGACAGATTTGTTTTCAATAGATGGCATTCAACAGGTCATTGGCACGATTGGAGCTCTTTTTGCTTCAACATTGTTTCATGTAATTATGGAAATGCTTGTAATCGGTCTACCGATGACGCAGGCTTTAATGTTGATGTTGCTGTATGTGGCAATTCCACTGGTGGTGCCATATGCTGTAATCAACCCATCCATCATCGTACGCGTAGTCCTAATTTTGTTTGCCCTGCGGTTTGTCTCTGCTCTATGGGCACTGGCAGCTTTTCTGGACGAAAAGCTGATAGAAACCATGTATCCAGATTCAGCCATATTTGAATTTGGAGGAAGCGGTACAACAGCCGACATTGTGCTTGGATTGATTACCCTGTTTACTTACCTTTCACTTCCTATAGCATGGTTTCTGCTAATGGGAACTGTAAGCTCAAATGCAATCGGCTCACTCGGACACAGTTGGGGGCAGATCAGTCAGAAAGCTGATTCCGCAACAGAAAGTGGAACACGTAGATTGTTGCCAACTACCAAAGGCTAGCATTTGAAAACTTGCCAATATACAAACTGGATGCAACAAAAACACAGTATGCTTTGAACAACTCGTATTCAAATTATCGATTGTAATAGTGCAAGTGAGATGGATTTAGAGTTATTCTGCAGATACTGAATCTGTTCCTGAATTGTTGAATATTGGGGGTGATGGATAGCATCACGCAAAAATTTTTACAGGTGAATTTACTTAATTTGTTGAAAAAGAATGGCATTCATAAAAATAAGTCTTGAATTTTTGCGATTTCAGATTACATTGAACTGTCCACAGTGTAAAGAATGAATACCGTTCGATACACTATTTATGTTCATTTGATATTAAGTAGTGAGAGGAGTCAATCATGAAAATAATTAAACTGACAGAGATGTACCTGCGTGAGCGGAACTTAGCTTATTACACAAAAATTCACTTTCGATTCGTTGCAAGGCTATTTGTAAAAGATATGAATATTTCTGAAATACAACTAGTCACACACGAAAGTCTAATAAGCTGGCGAGAAAAAGTTCTTGATAGAAATTCTAGTGAATCGACTTGGAATAATTACCTGCGGCATTTCCGTATTCTTATAAATTATGCGGCAATGAAAGACATCATTGATCACGCACCTTCTATTAGCATGTTAAGTGTTACATGCTTTGAGGAAAAGCCGAAAGTCATGCGAATTGAGGATTTGCGAAAAATCATTAAGTATTTGAAAAGCGAGAGATCACCCTTTAAACCTTCGTGGTTCTGGGTGACTATGATCAGGACATTCTTTTATACAGGTATGCGTCGTAGACAACTGGCGGGATTGCGTTGGGAACACGTCAGCTTCTCGGATCATACTATCAAACTGGTTGCATTGACGAGCAAGAATAAAAGATCTTGGTATATTCCAGCACCGATGCTGGTAATCGCTGATCTGGATAAGTTGCGGCATTACACCCACAAGTTGGTTGGCGATGATGAGCACTTCGGCAAAAGGTTTGTATTCGATATCGAACTGTTCAATTCAAAATTTAAGTGTGAAGATCGCATCAAGGAATCTACAGTCTCAAATTTCTTCAAGAGACTGTCGTTAAAAACAGGAATTCGAGTTTCTGCTCACCGCATGCGACATACTATGGCAACTGAACTTGCTTCAAAGGGTAAGTACAAAGAGTTGCAGCTAATTCTCGGACATGCAAATGTGAAAACAACTATGAAGTACATTCACCCTGAGATGAAAACAATCCGAAATCTTCTTGATACATTGAACGACACCGGAATTTAGAAACCTGTGGTCTCATTTGAGATCCTAATCATAGCTCTTGCCGGGCATTGCGAACAAGTTCTCAAAATGCCCGGTAAGTACCTCTTTACGATGCTAAAGATTCTTGATTGATTTTGTGATTGACATCCGCGCGCAACTTACCTTCTAGTTCACCACATCCTCTTTAGCAAGTCTCTAGCTTCAGTTCCAATTGCCGTTGTATAGATGGCAGTTGTAGTAATGTTGGAATGACCTAGAACTGCGGCAATAGTTGGAAGCGGCACGCCAGCTTCCACAGCTGCAATACCAAACCCATGGCGTAATCCTTTCGGACACGCTTGAGGCCCTTCAATATTGGCATCCTTCATAATATTTACGATGTGCCTGAATGCTGTTGAACGTGAGAAGTTCCAGATACGATGCTTACGCGTGCGTATACCGTCCTGCTTCTTTCTCAATTGATGTGCTAGCTCAAGTTCTCGACTGAATTTCTGAGGTATAGGCACTTCGCGCCAAGATTCGGTACGTCGTTTAAGAGTACAGATATACACTAGTGCCTGTTGGAGGTCGACATCGCAAACTCGCAAAGCCAAAGCTTCAGAAATTCGACAGCCTGTGTACGCTAGAACCATTGCGAAAGTCTGAAGATCCGGGCGAGTTACACGATAAATACACTCAAAAAATTGTTCGCGCTCAGTGGCAGTTAAGTATTTACGGCCTCGATGGTCAATGAGAGACTGCCGATTTGCAAAATCACGCAATTTTGTTAGTTCTATGTTTGGCACATTTGATACTTGGAAGTGTTGCAAAATGGATCCAACAAATTGGCTGCACTAGGTAAATATGTGCATAATCGCATCATGATTGCAGTCGAGACCGAGTCATTTGGAACAAAATATCCATACTGTTTTACAGACTACTTGAAAAGACTCGAATTTCCAGAAAAAATTGAGTTGCATGGAATTTTAATTGTTACAATGCAATCTACAGAGAAATTCTTGACACTAAGGGCAAAATTGTCTAATGTTGGTACGAATCGTAGTATTTGATTGTCGACTAAATTCCATTCAGTGGAACAACAGTTAAAAATAATTTGGCATGTTGATTACATTGCATAACAAATCTGACAGATTTTGTCTAACAAGGCGAATTTTTATAGTACAACTGATTAAGCCTCAGTTGGCTTTGAAATATTCCTAGTCTTCGTAAGTTATTGATTTTAAAGGAATTATTTATTTTTCTTCGAGATTGTTCAGATAGCAAATTTATTGGGGCACAGAGCACGAAAAATAATTACTTTTCACCCAATTTTGCGCAATCTAATTTACTAAATCAAGGATTGATTCTAGTTTCTTTTGCTTCGGTTTGAATCTGAATATAACTTCATTTAGTGCGAAATTACTTACTGTAAAATTTGTGCTGAATCCATCGTTTGTTCTACCATAATTCTCACTTTATGCACCGTGTAGCCAGCCATGCGTGCACTGAATTTTCGAGCCCTATGCTATTATTGATTTCTACAAATTGTCTTTATGAATTCTGTTCAATAATCCACTCTAATAAATTTGTTTAAGTTATGAGACTTGTTCTTCTCAGACACGCGGTCGCTGAAGATCGCTATGTATTTCACATGAACAGCAATGGTGCTCCGGACTCTCAACGACCGCTTACGAATGACGGAATTGAAAAAATGAAATTGTCCGGTGCAGGTCTTTACAAAGCCTTGGACTGTGACGTCCAGCGAGTAGTTACAAGCCCCTATACGCGCGCACTGCAAACTGCCGAAATATTTCTGGAAGCCATACCTGAAGACAAGCACCCCGAACTTGAAATTTCCCACCTCCTTACACCAGGATGCAGTTTTCATACCATTCAGGACTGGCTGCACGGAGAATCAGGGACAGTCGTGCTTGTAGGACACGAACCGGATATGAGTTGGCTAATGCAGCAATTTACCAGCGGAGAGACTCAGGTTGAAAAATTTGGAAAGGCCGGAGCGTGCATGATTTACTTTGAAGGGCATCCCGGAGATTCGTTCGGCATTTTACATTGGTTCATGAACCCAAAGGACCTGCGTCAACTGGCCACTGCGTGACGGATATCCCTACGTCAAGAGATCAAAACAACGACTCTGAATTTGTCGCCGCGGTCGATCTCGGATCTAACAGTTTTCATCTCGTCATTGCGAGACTCGATAGCGGAAGGTTAGTAGTAGTCGATCGAATTCGAGAAATTGTTCGACTGGGCGGCGGACTGAACGCCAAATCTAATCTCACACCACAAACCCAAAAACGTGCATTGGAGTGCCTGCGCCGCTTCGGTCAAAGGCTACGCGACGTACCTGCCACTAATATACGAGCAGTCGGAACAAATACATTCCGTAAGGCTCACAACATTGATCAATTCCTACCTCAAGCCGAAGGTGCGCTTGGGCACGTCATTGAGGTGATCACAGGACGTGAAGAAGCAAGATTGATCTATGAATCTGTCTGTTATGGATTGTCGGAGAACTCCGAAAAACAACTTGTTGTAGACATTGGTGGCGGAAGTACTGAAGTTATCGTGGGAACCGGCCACGCTCCCCACCTTGTCGAAAGCCTCTACATCGGATGCGTCAGCTTGACTAAATCTCGTTTTCCAAACGGCCGGATTAGCCGCGAAAGAATGCTTCAAGCGGAACAAGATGCACAATTAGAGGTACGTGCGATTCATCGTAAATATCGTGAACATGGGTGGAACAAAGTCTTGGGATGCTCCGGTACCATTCGTGCAGTAGGAGGCGTATTGCAGCAACTCAATTGGTGTAACGGAACCATTGAGCGCCAAGCACTGGACCGACTGAGAGAAAAAATTCTCATGTACAAACACACATCTGAACTTTTCGATATTGGATTTGATTCAACTCGATGTGAGGTTTTGCCTGGAGGCTTTGCCATTGTCTGGGCGCTCTTCGACCTCCTTGAAATTGACTCTATGGAAGTCTCGGAACTCGCACTTCGTGAAGGCGTAATGTACGATCTGCTTGGGCGGCTACGTAACAATGATGCTCGACAGCATACCGTGCAATCTCTAATAAATCACTGGTCGATAGACGTAGATCACGCAAATCGAGTTCAAGACTTTACACTCAATTTATATGATCAGACAAACAGTGCTTGGTTTGCAAATCTACCTGAAACAAGAAATTTGCTCAAATGGGCAGCAATGCTTCATGAAATTGGATTGTCAATCGCCCATGCGAAATATCATGAGCATGGAGCATATCTTCTTCAATTTTCGGACATGGCAGGATTCTCCCGTTCCGAGCAGACAGCTCTAGCAACTCTGGTGCGCGTGCATCGTAGAAAGTTTCCTGAAAATTTTCTGGATGCTACGACACATTTACCCAAACGGATTTTGAAAAGACTATGCGTACTTCTAAGGATCGCAGTTCTTCTGCATCGTCCTAGAACCGATCGTGTTGATTTAGAAGTTGAATGCAAAGTGAAGAAGAAGAAAATCGAAATGACTTTTCCGTCCGGCTGGTTAAATCAGCATCCACTAACACGCGCAGACCTGGTACAGGAAAAGCAGTACCTGCAAAGTGTAGGAATCAATCTCTGCGTACGAACGTAAACTGCGCTGGCAATATAAGACAAATCTGGTTTGGTGTTCTAGAGTATTAACAAAGAAGCAGATTCTCCACTGAATGGTACCCGCTGAAATTTACCCCGACTCTGTGCTCAATAACAAACCAAGCCTAGAAGAACATTAGATCGAATTCGTATAATAATCTCTGGTAGGATCAAGTTCAGGAGGTAAAAGGTTATGTCTGTACTCAGAACTCCAGATGAAACTCGCACAGTTACAGTCGACGGATTCAAGATAGTTACTTACAGTTACGGCTCTGGCGACGATATTCTGTTTCTTCTCAACGGTGGCCCAGGTCTTCCTTGCGACTACTTGCGAGACCCTCATATTCCATTGGCTGACGAAGGTTACCGCGTAGTCGCATTCGATCAATTGGGTTGTGGCAATTCCGACCGACCGGATGATACTTCCCTATGGGATATCAATCGCTATGTCGAAGAAGTCGAAACAGTACGCAAAGCACTCGGGCTTGAACGAGTTCATCTACTAGGACAGTCCTGGGGAGGGTGGCTAAGTATTGAGTATGCTCTGACTTACACGCAAGAAATTCGCACACTAATTCTTGCAAATACCTGCGGCGACCTACCTCATTTGACTACAGAACTCAATCGAATGAGAAATGCACTCGGTAGTGAAACCGAAGCTATGATGCTTCATCACGAAGCAATGGGTACGATTGACCATCCTGAATACCAAGCAGCTGTCACAATCCTAAACTATAGACATGTTTGCCGCTTGAAAGAGTGGCCATCTTCCTTGCTCGCTTCGGTGAATGACTGGAATATGGGGCCTTACGGTACCATGCAAGGACCGAACGAATTTCTGTACATTGGAAACCTGAAAGATTGGAATCGAATTCCAGACATGCATCAACTAACAATGCCTACCTTGATAGTGACCGGCACTCATGATGAAATCGGCCCAGCTTGTGCACTTCGAATGGACAACGTGTTGCCAAATTCCGAAGTTGTAGTGTTGCCCAATAGTTCCCATGTGCCATTTTATGAAGAACCGGAAAACTACTTTGCTGCTCTCAAGACATTTCTCAAAAGCCACTGATCAAGTGCTAGCCATCATCAATCTCCCAAGCCTGAAATGATGAAAGCCGCTGTTTGTTACCGGTTCGGTCAACCGTTGGTTATCGATGAAATCGCCATTGACGAGCCCCGAGTTGGCGAAGTTAAAGTCCAGATTTCCGCCTGTGCGATTTGCCATAGCGACATTCTGTATATGGATGGAGCTTGGGGCGGTAGATTACCCACAATCTTTGGGCATGAAGCATCCGGCATAATCACGTCTTGCGGACCAGGAGTCGAGCATGTAAAAAATGGTGATAAAGTCATAGTGTCACTTTTGCGCTCTTGTGGAGAGTGCTTTTTCTGCAGCCAGCAACAATCGAATCTGTGCGAACATGTTTTTGCAACTGACGAGCCAAGGCGCCTGCAGACCGTCCATGGAATGGCAGTACATCGAGGTCTCGGCACTGGATGTTTTGCAGAATTTGCTGTCGTCCATCAGTCGCAGGTTGTAAAAATTCCAGACAAGTTGAATGTATCCAGCGCATCACTACTTGCATGTGGCGTCATAACAGGTTTTGGGTCAGTTGTGAATACGGCTTCGGTTAAACCTGGTAGCCATGTAGTCATCATCGGCGCCGGCGGCGTCGGAATCAATTGTATTCAAGCCGCTAGAATCAGCTCAGCTGCTACGATCACCGCCATTGATCCGAACCCAGACCGATTGGATATCGCCAAACGATTCGGGGCTACGCATGCCGCCAACCCCGATCAGATCGATACTGCTGAATTTATAAAGGAGTTGACTATGAACCGTGGAGCTGATTTTGTGTTCGTAGCTACCGGTCATTCGGACGCAGCTGATGGCGCATTTCGATTGATTCGTCGGGGCGGAACTCTCGTTCTTGTCGGAATGCCGCCGGATGGCACCCATCTGATGCTAGAATCGGTTGATTTTATTGATGCAAATCAATCAATTCTAGGATGTAAGATGGGCAGTGCGAACCTACAATCAGATATTCCGAAATTGGTTGATTTTTACCAGTCAGGAAAATTGGAACTGGATCAACTCGTGTCAGGAAAATACTCTCTGGAAAACATTAACGACGCCATTGAAGCGACCCGAAATGGGGTTGGACTACGAAATGTAGTTATTTTCAACTAATTTCCAGAAACAACCCTACCGGATTCTTCTCGTACAACCTCAGCAAGCTGATTTGCAATCTGATTGATCGTATTTCGATCAATTCCTTCGACTAGAATTCGAATAACAGGTTCAGTGCCAGAGGCGCGTAGAAGTATTCGCCCGTTACCGTTCAACTCTGCTTGCGCTTTGTCAACTGCTCTACTGGTTTCCGGCCACTGATCAAGGATGAGTTTGCTAATGGGTGCATTGCGATCTTTCATATAGACATTTTGACTCACTTGTGGAACCAGTTTCACACCTTGTGCAAGTTCGTGTAACGATTTGTCGGTACTGATCATTTCAGCAAGCACTTCTAAAGCAGCAATGAGACCGTCTCCCGGCAATCCCGCTTCGCCATTCAAAATATGCCCGCATTCTTCACCTCCTAAACTCCAGCTGCGTTCTTCCAGACGCTTTGAAATATATCGATCGCCAACTTCGACGCGCTCAAATGGAATGCTGTTTTCCGATAGTGCATCTGCCAATCCCATATTGCTGAGTTGAGTACCGACAACGCCCCCGTTTAATATCCCCGTTCGCTTTCTTGCCATCGCTATGACATAAAGTATCTGATCTCCGTTGACAAGATTTCCCTCTGCATCGACCATCACCACCCTGTCACCATCTCCATCCAAAGCTATCCCAACATCTGCCTGGTATTTCAGTGTACAACTTTTGATAAATTCGGCATTTGTAGAGCCGCAATCAAGATTAATATTGAATCCATTGGGTTTGTCAGCTACAGCTACAACCTCTGCACCTAGCTGAGACAATACATTCGGAGCAATTCGATAACTCGCGCCATTTGCACAGTCAACCACGATTCGCAAATCATTCAATGGCTGAGTAGCACAAGCACACAAATGCCCGACATACAATTCCACCGGATTGTCGATTCTGCGGGCTTTTCCTAACAGTTCGGATGAGACTACACGAATCGATTGATTCATCATTTCCTCAATTCCTCTTTCGATTGCAGCTGGCAACTTTCCGCCATCTGAATTTAGAACTTTTAGGCCGTTATCTTGAACTGGATTGTGAGATGCGCTGATGACGATTCCAGCCATAGCGCCTGTAGACCTGCAAAAGTAGGATACAGCAGGAGTAGGTACTGGTCCCAGCAATGCAATATTGACACCTGAAGAAAGCAAACCGCTGGTAAGCGCAGACTCCATTACATATCCTGAAACCCGCGTATCTTTACCTATAATGACTTCGCCTAGTTCAGCCATTTGCTCGCGAAAAACAGTACCTATAGCCCAGCCAAGTTTTAGTACTGTCTGCGGAGTGATTGGTTCGTAACCGAACTTGCCGCGCACACCATCTGTGCCGAAAAGTTTCATGTTACAAGCAAACTACGAAAAGTATTTCGATGGCACTTCAAGTATGGGAACCGACGAATTTCATCAGATCCCGCCATTCGTCGAAAATTGGCCCGAATCAAGCCTCGCCACTGGCAGGACGGTCCATACGTGGCTTGACGACTGTCTTTCTTCTCTTTCCACCGGAATTCTTCGGTTCATCTGTTGATGTAGATGATTCATTGGAATCTGAAGACGAGGGTCGAATCTCGCGTCCTTCCATGATGTCGTCAATCTGATCCGACTCCAAAGTTTCCCACTCAATGAGAGCTTTCGCCATCACTTCAATCTTATCCTTGTTGTCTTCAATGGTCTTTCGCGCTCTAGTGTACTGCTCTTCAATAATCCGAGTTACTTCTTGATCAACTTGTTCCGCAACTGCGTCACTCAAGTTCTGGTGCGTAGTCACATCACGTCCAAGAAACACTTCTGATTGGTTTTCACCGTACACCCGAGTTCCCAAGGAATCGCTCATTCCCCAACGGGAAACCATTTTCTGTGCCAAGTCTGTCGCTTGCTCAAAATCATTGGAAGCTCCAGTTGTCATCTGATTCATAAATATTTCCTCAGCGATTCTACCGCCCATCAAAACCGCAATTCTAGCGAGTAGATATTCGCGGTTATGACTATAGCGATCCTCTTCAGGCAATTGCATGGTTACACCTAAAGCTCTTCCGCGCGGGATGATTGTCACTTTGTGTACCGGATCGGTATGGTCAAGCACCTTGGCCACGACAGTATGTCCTGATTCATGATACGCAGTATTCCAACGCTCTTCTTCCGGCATCACAATAGACCTTCGTTCAACTCCCATTAAAACCTTGTCCTTGGCCATCTCAAACTGTTCCATTGTCACAGTCTTGCGGCTGGCACGCGCGGCAAACAACGCTGCTTCATTCACCAGATTGGCAAGATCAGCACCTGAAAATCCGGGTGTACCTCGTGCAATGATGTTGGCATTTACATCTTCGTCTATGGGAACTTTTCTCATGTGAACTTTCAAAATCTGCTCACGACCGCGAATATCCGGCAAGGGCACATGCACTTGCCTGTCAAACCTTCCAGGACGAAGAAGTGCGGGATCAAGAACGTCGGGGCGGTTGGTCGCAGCGATAACGATCACGCCGTCACTCCCCTCAAATCCGTCCATCTCGACCAACAACTGATTCAATGTCTGTTCTCGTTCATCGTGACCTCCGCCAAGTCCGGCTCCACGTTGACGACCGACTGCATCAATTTCGTCAATGAAAATGATGCAAGGCGCATTTTTCTTACCTTGCTCAAACATATCGCGCACACGAGATGCACCAACACCGACAAACATCTCGACGAAATCCGACCCCGAAATCGAGAAAAACGGCACTTTGGCTTCGCCCGCTATCGCCTTGGCCAGTAATGTTTTACCGGTTCCCGGATTGCCTGTCATAAGCACGCCGCGAGGAATCCGTCCACCCAGATTAGTGAATTTCGCCGGTGCACTCAAGAATTCGACAAGCTCGCCAACTTCTTCTTTGGCTTCCTCTACTCCCGCCACATCCTCGAAAGTAACTCGATTCTTGTCTTCCGTGAGCAAACGCGCCCGACTCTTGCCGAAGCTCATCGCACCTCGACCTCCACCACCTTGCATCTGGCGCATGAAGAAAATCCAGACACCGATCAGCAACAACAATGGGAACCAGCTAATGAACAATTGCATCAGCAGTGACGGCGTTTCTTCTTTCTGTACTACTATGGTCACACCCGCGTTAACCAAGTCATCGACAAGTTTGGGGTCATCTGGAGAATAGGTCAGGAAAGGATCGCCACTAGTGAAGCTTCCCATGATCGTTCTGCCGTCTATAACAACTCTGTCTACTCGGCCTTGCTTGACGTCTGCAAGAAATGTGGAGTATTCAACTTCTTTTCGGGTTTCGTTCTCGGTCGGAGCGAAATTCTTGAATATCGCCATTAGCACCATCGCAATGACGACCCATAAAATTAGATTTTTCGTTAGATTGCCCAAAGTGATTCTCTTGCTTTCGCTTTCGTTGGAACGGTAGATAATACTGAATTGTTCATTCTGTTTTTCCAGACTGACGCAGTTAGATTAAACAAATTGTGGGGACAAAAAGGTAATTTTACAAGACCAAGATTCAAGTAATTGTTTGTGTAACTTCCATTTTAGCAAATTTACGGACAAACTATGAATAATGCACATCGTTATATTTGCTATCAATTCCAACTCTCTACGTTCTTAGTGACACATATCTAGCGTACCATCGGCCAAAGTGACATTGACTTGGAAGGTGCGGGGATAAACTTATCCGAAAATTCGGATTCGAAATCTCGAGCGGTAAGGGGATTTCTGAAAAAAGTCGTCTCCCGACATCCTCGCCAACTCGACGAGTGTCAATTCATCTCCAGGAAATAAAAGCCCGATCGTACCTTCAAGCCGGCTCGGGAAAGCGGGGATTCTGATTGGGTATGCAATAGTAAAGACCGCAACATATTTCATTACAATCGAACTGCCAATGATGCAAACGACCGTGCTTTCGTACGTTTACATTGCTCTGCCTATCGCTGATCAGTTCGGTCGCTGAATATTTTCAGCTGCTCACCGATCGGTCCGGAGAACACAAGCTGTTCGCAATCGCCCTCGAAAGTGCGCACAAATCCCTCGAATTGTGTGTTGTTACTGATATCAAATTACGCTCGAAACTGACAATGTTTGATGCGCTCGCGCTCTTGTACGCCAAGGGCATCGACGGAATTCATGGTGAATTTTTCAATGGCGCATTCCCCTTACAAATCTGCTTCAGACAGTAAAGGTTCGGCCAGGCCGTGTGAACGCAGCCACTGGGCGCTGTAGGTCAACGTCGTTTGACGTTGAGAGGGAGCGCGACGAGACCTCGGACGACAGTTGATCGGCGGTACCGGGGCACGCCCGAAGCGAGCTCGATGGTGCCGAGCGTGCGGAGCGCCTCGGTAAAGACAGCGCTCGCCTCCATGCGTGCAAGCTCGGCACCGATGCACTGGTGGACGCCGTGTCCGAACGATGTGTGCCTGGGGCCTTGGCGCGCGATGTTGAAGGTGTCAGCATGCTCGAACACTTCCTCGTCGCGATTGGCCGATCCGGTAAGCAGAATAACGCCATCGCCGGGCTGGATCGTGCGTCCGCGCACGGTGATATCCGCCTTCGCAATCCGGAAGTCCGTCTGCACGGGACTGTCGAAGCGCAACATCTCGTTCACTGCGTCGCGAATCCGGTACGGCTCCTCGCGTAAGAGCTGCATCTGCTCGCGATGGCGCGCGAGCGCGAGCATACCGTTTCCGATGAGGTTGGTCGTGGTCTCGTTGCCCGCGATCATCAGCACACTCAGCATGTCACAAGCTTCCGCCAAACTGATCGCGTCGCCCGCGTCTACTTTCCTCGCGAGCGTACTCACTGCATCGGTCTCGCTCGACTGCATCCGATCGGTCAGCAGCGTTTTGAAGTAGCGTCGGATCTCGACGCCTGCGCGGTGTGCGGTCGTGCGTTGCCGGCGCGTGGCGATCATCTCGAGTAACCGGGCGCGTTCGCGCGACCAAGTCTCCCAGCGGCGGCGGTCGTGCTCGGGGATCCCCATCATCACGAGCATCACGCGCATGGCAAGTGGTTCGGCAACCTCGGCGATCCAGTCAACCGTCCGGCGTCGTGCCGCGCACTCGATGAGTTCGGCCGCGTCGTGTGCGATAGTCTCGCCGAGCGCCTCAAGCCTCACCTTGGTGAAGGCCTTGGCAACCACCTTGCGCAGGCGCATATGCTCGGGAGGGTCTACGAGCAGGATGCTGTAATCATCGGGGGCTGGCGGCAGCACGCTCGTCGTCGTACCGCGCCACCTCGGATCGTTGGAGAAGCGCTCGTGGTCCTTCGCGGCCGCGAGCACATCCTCGTACCGCGTGAGCACCCAACTTCCGAGGATCGCGCTTCGGTGCACGGGGCTTCGTCGGCGGAGCCGTGCATAGACCTTATACGGGTTCTGGATGACGCCGGGTGACAGGGGGTTGTAGGTCGCTCCGCTTCTTGCCGTCTCCCAGAAGCCGACAGCGTGTGCGCCGATGCTCTTCCATCGTTCGCGGTTCAATTTTGCTCACGTTTCATTACTGCGTATTCTGATTTATGTGAACGGTGATTCTGAAATTATCTGAACACCTGTATTCACACATTTTATCAATATATATATGGCTACTGCCTTGTGCTCAAAGGGGAGGACAACAAGGTTTTGAGCCTCCTGCACCCCCCTGGTAGACCACTACAACCAAGTCCTCTCAGTCTTTTTTATCGCACAATACATTGAAACCAGCGGGGAAATGGGTCTAAACACAGATATAGACAATATTGAGAAAGAAATTCAGGCTTATTTCAGAGTTTTGTTTCTAATAAATTTGGGGCAACTTTCCCTACGATCCTAGTTACCGGCTGTATGAAGCTAATGCGCAAGCCGAACTCCAGTCAACCTACATCGTCCCTTACTTGTATATAAAAAAATATCACGGCGGAATCTACGACCTTCAGAAAATGCTTCTGCAGATATCCCCCAGTATCGGGGGAGAAAGGGACTTGACGACCTATCGCAAATACAGCCCCTACACTGTGGTGGACAGATTGAGTAATGTCATCGAGTTCGCAAATCGCTGTCTTGCTCTGCCGAACAAGCCTCACTCTAATCCGCAATATTACAAGGCTTATCAAAAAGTCTGCCGTATTCTCAAAAATGCGACCGAAGCTCTTATGCCGATGGAACTGGTTGAATATTGTCGCAAGCGAATCCTGTGGTAAAGATTTGCCGAAATGCCGCCAGAAGTATGAAGAACTGGATGCATCACGAGTGTCTATATTAGATCAGGCAGAATCTGAATTGCAGGAGTTATTTTCTATTGATTCCGAATGACGGTGGCCTGTTGTCAACTGCAAGCTTGGATTGTAAGGGGCAAAGGAATAGACAGCCCCTTGTGCCAACTTGGAATAGCGATTTCTAGTTACGTGAACAGTATCATTGTCGTGCTTGGGGTTCTGCCGTGCGACCTCCGTATTCTTGTCGTATATACAAATATTCGAATCAGTTCACCCTGAATCCCCTAGTTCAATAAACATCAAAAATTCTTGACATGTGCCCCACAGGCCGCTTAATATGGAAGTTCTCCACTAGTAATGTGTTTATTGTTCACTGTTGCTCGCATGACGAATTTCAACGCTAAAGGTTTCTGCATGTTGTACCTCAAATTGACTGTATTGATTTTATTCCTTTCCTCCAGCGCCTTGAGCTCCGCCACCGAGTACCACCGAGGGAATAATATTTGCAGTGATTTCGAAGAATCCATGGAGTTATATTAAATGGAACCGAAAAATATTACTTTTCAATTTATATATGGCTACTGTCTTGTGATCAAAGGGGAGGATAACAAGGGCTTGAGCATCCTGTACCCCCTGTCCGAGTATTACAATAATATCCCCTCGGCCTTTTTTATCGCGAAATACATTGATACCGGCGGGGAAATGGATTCAACCATAGACAGAGACAATATTGAGAAAGCCATTCAGGCTCATTTCAGAGTTTTGTTTCTGATTGATGTGGGCCCCAACTATCCCTACGATCCTGATCTCCGGCTGTATGAAGAAGATGCACAAGCCGAACTCGAGTCAACCTATCTCGTCCCTTACTTGTATTTTAAAAATATCACGGCGGAGCCTATGGCAATCAAAACAGGCATCGGCTGATGTCCCCGAGCTACGAGGGGGATAGAGACTTGGAAACCTATCCCGATTACAGCCCCTACACCATAGACAGTTTGAGTAATATCATCGAGTTCGCCAACCGTTGCATCGCACTGCCGAACAAGAATCACTTTAATCCGTCATATTACATAGGATATCAAAAAGCCTGTCAGATTCTCAAAGACGTGGCCGAAACCCTTATGCCAATGGAACTGGAAGCATTGACTCTTCTCGCAACTGAATCCTGCGGAAAGGATTTGCCAAACTGCCAGGAGTACGATGAACTGACAGACCGACAATCGTCTCTAATTAATCAGGCAGAATCTGAACTGGGGGAGATTTTTCAGTCTGATTGATGCCGAATGACGGCGGCCTGTCTTCATCTTCAAGTTTGGATTGAAAGGGCAAAAGAATAGACAGCCCCTTGTGCCAACTTGGAATAGCGATTACCAGTTCGTGAACATAACGATCAAGTCCTTTAATGATTGACTCAGACGGTCTAGCCTCGAAACTACTAATGTATCACCTGCTCTGGCATACTCAAGGGCTTGTTTAAGAGACCCGGACGTTCTGCTTCGGCACCGCTTATCTAATCTTGATAAATCTGCTCACATCCGATATTTTGAAGCGAATCTCTATGTAAATCCAAACTCTGATCGTCGGTGGACACTTGAGCAGAGCCAATAAACATTTTCCGTTACTAGAAAAAATACAAATAGAAAAGAATTTGGTTTATGCCTCCCTAGGTAAGGAAAACGCACGTTTTGTTTACCAGACTGTCAGTCGTCAGTGAAACAGAATAGCCAATTGTGTTTCAATTGATTCCGTGCACACTTTTTTCGAAAATGACCGGCATTCCAATATCCGGCGACGGCATTCTGCTGATCGACCTCGGCCTCGTGCTCAGGATGGGCTCGCCTGCTGGTAGCCTTGGTGGCCGGGAGGCGCAAATGAAAGCGGCCCGGTCGTTAACTAGTCGCGACAAGCGGCTCGATGCCGTCAACCTCGGTTGCGTTTCGAGCGCGGTCCAGGTCATGCATCTGCTGAAGGTTCAGCCAGAAATCGGGGGTTGTGCCGAGTGCTCGCCCGATGCGCAACGCTGTATCGGCCGTGATTGCGCGACGGCCATGAACGATTTCATTAATGCGGCGCGGCGGCACGTTGATCGCTCTTGCCAAGCGGTATTGACTGACTTCCAGCTCCTCAAGAAATTCCGCCAAGTGCTCGCCGGGATGAATGGGATCGATGTTGGTCATGGTATGCCTCAATGATAGTCGGTGATCTCAATTTCGATGGCGCCTTGATCCGTCCAGCGAAAACAAACGCGCCATTGGTCGTTGATGCGGACGCTGTGTTGATCTTTCCGGTCACCACTCAGCGCTTCGAGGCGGTGGGACGGCGGAAGCCGAAGGTCAGTCAAATCAGTCGCCGCAACAACACGCTGAAGCCGCATCCGTGCTCGCCGCTGGATGGAGATAGGCAAGCGGCGAATAGTGAGTCCTTGGAATACCTGTTCGGTGCGCTTGTCCTTGAACCGCTTCATGATCTAATGATAACGCATCACGTTAATAACCTCAAGGGTTATTACTAATGAGGCACTTGCTAAACGACTCGGCGAAACCGGTGTCGGAAAACGTGCTCAATGCAATGCGGAACTATGATGTCGGTTTCCGTTATCGCCATCCTTTTATTTGCAATGGGAGGCTTCAAGTTTTAGACAAATCCGCCCTAAGTCATTGATTATATCAACTCGTAAAATCCGTCATTTTGTCTAAAGCCTTTGATTTGAAAGGAATAGGTCGAGGCTTCGAATCAGGGTGTCGCAGGTTTGATTTCTGCACGATCCGCCAGTTTTCTGCCTTTTGCTAGATTGTGTGCTGAATGGTTTCAATATTTCAAGCAAACTTCACTTCGCATGAATAAGCGAACGCGAACAGAATATCTCCAAGAGATGGATAACACTCAACCAATAAATCCTTTCGCGATCATATAGGCTTCCTGACTTTTCGAACGAGAAGCCTTTGGTTTATAGAATTTGCAATCAGCAAACTGCGCTGCACACATTTCCCTCAACGCGGATGATTCATTATCTTGAAAGAACTTAAAGACCAGCGAACCCTGTCCAGCCATCGCAGTGCGGCAGACATTGAATATAGCCTCATGAATTTCGGAAAAATTACGCGAATCAATAGTGGAATTTCCGGTAATATTCGGCGCCATATCAGAAAGTACCACGTTGACCTGTGTTTCACCAATAGCTGAAGTCAATTCATCGACAGCTTGCTGTTGAGTAATATCACACTGCATAAAGAAAACCTGATTTAGTGGCTGCATATCAAGCAGGTCTACTGCAACTACTCTCCCCTGTGAACCAATTCGAGACGAGACGTATTGCGACCAGCCGCCTGGAGAGGCGCCAAGATCCAATACCGTCTGTCCTTGTTTGAAAAGCTCGAACTTTCGGTCTATTTCCTCAAGCTTGAAATAAGAGCGAGAACGAACACCCAAGCGGGCTGCTTCGCGAACAAAGCCATCGTTCTCCTGCATCTGCCGCCATTGTGAGGATGATCGATTTTGACGTTGTTTTGATTTTGGCAATTCAAGACTCTAGTGAATGGCTTGTCAGGGTTGGGGAAAAATTTGGCGACATTCCCGAATGGATTTAGGAAAGATCAAGTTTACTTAAAACAGGAATCCAAGCCCATGAACTTTGGATTCTCCTCGAATCAATTCCATAGTATTTCACTTGGCTTCAAAATTCTGTGCGCTATTCAACCCAACTGTAAAAGAAGTTATACTCTGCACGAACGAGATATGGAGAAATACTTATGTCGGTTGAAAATTCAGAACAGAAATTAATTCACTCAACGGCCGAAAGTGCGCCAAAGATTCCTGGTCGCCGCGAGTTTTTCACCTATCGAGATTTACGCGCAAAAGAAGCCAGTCTCGGAAAAATGAGTGCGCAAACCATGACCGCAGTAAAGGGTATGACAAAGCCGACCGGCTGGCATTACCATGATTGCGAATGTCAGTTTCTGTACATTCTCCAAGGTTGGATTGATATGGAATTCGAGACAGGTGACAGGTATCATCTCAGAGAAGGTGAATCGCTATATATTCCCGGTGGAATGATCCATAACGAGACGGGCACTTCGGAAGATATGGAAATTCTGGAAATTTCTATTCCTTCCATTGCGAGTACGGTTCCATGTGATCCTCCAAAATGAACGGATAAGCCAACATCGGCAACCAGAATATTGCAAATTCAGAGCTGCTTGCATCAGGTAGGCATTCGAGTAACGATCAAACAAAATTACTTTCCGATATTTGCTGGCTGAACTCATTAATGTATTTATAGGGTGTTCGTGTTGAGTAAAGACAAAAATAACAGAAAATTGATTTCCTCCGGTTCGATTTATGAAGAGAAGGTTGGCTACTCCCGTGCCGTGTGTGATGGCAGATGGGTTTTTGTCGCCGGCACGACTGGCTTCAATTATGAAACGATGAAAATATCTGACGATGTCGTTGTGCAGTGCCGGCAGACTCTTGAAAATATCGGCAGAGTATTGAGTGAAGCTGAAAGCGGATTTGCCGATGTTGTTCGAGTCAACTACATATTTCCAGATTCAGAAGACTTTGAAAAGTGCTGGCCGGTTCTTCATGAATATTTCGGCAGCGTTCGACCTGCATCAACCATGTACAGTGCAGGACTCGCCGATCCAAGAATGAAAGTGGAAATTGAAGTTACTGCTCTCAAACAATAAAGGCGCGGACAAGTACCACCAACACCTAGTTCGACGCTGACTGCTCTGAAAGAATCCGATCAGCTAGATACTCGACAATTTGTAATGCTCTCTTCTCAGACCGAGCCATGCTTGGCGAGGTTTTGTATTTGCCACCTATGATTAGAGTCGGAACTGATGTGATGTTATAGTCTTTAGCAAGTTTCTCTGCCTGAGCAAGATTCACCACGGTGGCAAATGAATACAGGTTTTGCGTCAATTTCGAAACATCTATACCTTCTTGAGAGGATGCCCATTGTTCAAACTGCTCAGCACTAGAAATCCTAGTGCGTTCAATGTGCAATTCATCGTAGAATTTTTGCATCAGTTCTTTTTTCAATCCTAGAAGTTCCATCGCGTAGTACACGTGAGCGTGAAATAACCAGTTATTTGTGAGCACGGCTGGAACATTCTTGAAATCAATTATTTCAGGTATTTGCCAGGCAACCAGATGAGGCTCGAATCTGTAGCAGGACGGACATCCAAACCAGAAAAATTCAATGACTTCGACTCGCCCATCTGCTTGTACTTTAATTTTCCCAGGAAGCGTTTCGTAGTCGACACCTTCTTCAAATTCTTCTGCATGCAGTGGACTGACTAGAAACAGAAGTACTGACAAAGTGATTGCTAAATATGGGAATCTGAATAGTTTCGATGTCATGGGCTGAGCTGAACTTGGCTTAAGGAATCATTGAATTTTTCTTGGAGGCGATCAACCAATCTGCTTTGCAAATTATCGAACCCTCCATTACTCATTATTATGACTACATCTCCACTAGAAAGTTCCAACAAAAGCGCGTCAAGCAATGATTCTACCGAATCATGAGCAAAAAAGTTAGCTCCTGCTGAGCTGCCTATTTCCCACTCGACATTAGGGGCACGATACATGTAGATACAATTCGCTTGTGCAAATGCCTGTATGAGTTTTTCTCCGTGAACACCCATTCTCATCGTATTCGAGCGTGGCTCGAATACCGCAACTAACCTATCTGCGCGCGTAAATTTAGATACAGCATCAATACTCGCTCGAATCGCTGTAGGGTGGTGAGCGAAATCATCAAATATGCGAATATTGTTAATATCTGCTAAAAATTCCAGCCTGCGTCTGACAGGTTTGAAGGACTGCAGTGCTTCTACTGCAACTTCAACGTTTACTCCAATATGGCAGGCTGTCGCGACCGCTGCGAGAGCGTTGGCTGTGTTATGCCGACCTGGAACGTCCCAGTTCAGTTGAACCGTTCCGTGAACTCTTGAGTGCATTTTTAGCTTTAGATAGTCATCGGTCTGAGAATCGGCGTACCAGTCCGCGTCACGATTGCCAGATACGCTAAACGTAATTACCGGCGTCACTGAACTTCGGGTGATCGTATTCTGCAATCTTTCTTCATCAAAGTTGGCGATAATGCGGCCAGAAGATGGGAGCGTACGGATGAAAAATTCGAACTGTCGCTCAATGTCATCAATCGAATCAAATATATCTGCATGATCGTATTCAAGATTCAATAGTGCAACTACTTGCGGGCGATAGTGAATAAATTTCGATCGCTTATCAAAATAAGCAGTGTCGTATTCATCTCCTTCAACCACAAACCATTTGCCCTCACCCACTTGAGCTGCAACGTTGAAGTTTTTTGATATGCCGCCAATCAGATATCCTGGCTTGTATCCTGCATATTCGAGTATCCATGCAATCATGCTGGATGTTGTAGTCTTTCCATGCGTACCTGCAACTGCGATGACCTTCCGGGTATGCAGTACATTCTCATACAGCCACTGCGGGCCGGAGATGTATTTAATTCCAAGATCAAGCATCGCATCAACCTCAGGATTGGAACGACTAATGGTATTGCCGACAATGACCAGATCTGGATTGTGCTTCAGGTTATCTGGGTGATATCCCTTGGCCACTTCTATATTCTGTTCCTCCAGCATAGTGCTCATTGGAGGATAAGCATTCAGGTCAGAACCCGTGACCTGGTACCCAAGCTCTCGCGCAAGCAATGCGAGGTTGCCCATGAACGTACCGCAAATTCCTACAATGTGCAAATGTTTCATCATTGAGAATCCGGCAATTGAGTTACGTTGAAACCAAAAAGATTCAGAACGATGAATGATACGAGTAAGGCGATTCCCAGCACGGCAAAAAACGCCTTAGCTGCCGAGATTTCCATTGCTTCCTTTAGGATGAATGCAGATACACATAAATTCCAAATTCCGAATGGTAAAGCTGCAATTGATACCCAATAAAATGCACTTTGGCTTGGCTCATAGTAATCCCAGGTCAACTTGACTGGCAGATAAGACAGGCATCGAATAATGCAGGTGGTTCCGAACAATGCAGTCGCAGTTTGCGGCCAGCGGTTTGCTTTACCAGCTAGTCGTAACACGATCCAAACAATGAGTCCAAATGTGACAATTTGTAGAAATGCCAGATATAAATTTTCGTAAAACGACTGAACCACTGCCATCGCGGCGGTTGCAAGCAGCAGAGCTGTTGCTGAGTACAGTACCAGATGCCTTGATGACTGCAGGTTTTGCGGTTTTTCCGCAAAGAACGCCATTCTTGCGAGCATTGATATGGGGTGATTTCGCGCAAACATCGTCTAATATCGCCAGTGTGCTGGGAGAATTGAAGCCACAACACTCATTAATTTACGCATGGGGTGTATAAAACGCAGAATTGCCGAATACTCATGCCAATAGGCCGATGTGCAGTTGACGGCAATTTTCGAATAGATTTGGCTTCATCGATATTTATATTAGGCTTGACGTATCTACCAACGTACGAAAGCTTTTGAAATTGGACAAGGAGTAATATTTACTACTCGCATTGTCGCTAGTTTCAGATTAACGGATTGTGTTTCGGAAATGTGAAACAGAAATTTTGCAAATACAGATTAAGGTACTGTTACAGTTAATAAATTATATTCCATGTATTGCATGTGGGGTTGATAGCACTGTAGCAGTTCCCTAGTGAGCAGAATTTCACGTTCACGTCGCAGGATGCCTGTCTTCATTGTTCCTATGTAAAAGAATTTTGCGATAAAAGTTTGATAATATTTGTGTAGCATGGAAATTTACGAATCACCCATAGAAGATCCAGTTCAACTTCGAGAAGCATGCGCACAAATCAGCAGTTGTTCCTACGTTGCAGTTGACACCGAATTTACTCGAATCAGGACTTACCGTTCGAAATTGCAATTGATTCAGCTAGCTACGGATGATTTCATTTTCTGTGTTGATACAGTTCTTTGCCCGGATTTGTCGCCGGTATTGCAATTGATCAACTCGTCTTCTGCAACTATGATTTTTCATTCGGCTGGACAGGATCTAGACGTCCTGCACGATTATGACACTCTGCCAAAGCGAATATTTGACACTCAAATTGCCGCTTGGATTTGTGGATACGAGGAGCTTTCGTTTAAGAGCTTGGTCTACGATATTGTCGGGCTATCGCTTGACAAGAACATGACTCGATCAAATTGGCAGAAACGACCGTTCTCACAAGAACAGATCCGCTATGCACTGGATGATGTGCGTTATCTGCTGCCTGTTTATACTAATTTGGATTCAAAACTTCGCAAAATTAACAGAATAAAATGGCTGGAAGAGGAATGCGTCTGTCTATTGGATGCATCCCACGTCAGTTCTGAAAGTGACAAGGTGCTGAAATCATTTTTACAGGGGGGAAATCTAGCCGTTGTCGATCAGTACCGAGCTCGAGAGATGTTGATTTGGCGTGAAGAGCGAGCTCGGTCAATTGACTTGCCAAGGCAATGGGTAATGACTGACAAGCAGGTTTTGCAAATTGTTCAGGACAAACCGAGAACATCTGCAGAGCTTGCCAATGCACTCGCAATTAAGCATGGAAAAGCAAGAAATTGGATGCGAGAGGTTTTATCAATATTGCAATCACGCTCGAGCGACATAGCCACACCACTCTGGCAACCTCAGGAGCCGCTTACAACAAGTCAAAAGGAATTGTCAAACCACATTCTGCGTGAGTTGAAGAAAGTAGCATTGAAGAATCGCATTCCCGTCGAAATGATCTGCACAAGAAAAGAAGTAAATTCAATGGTACGAGGGAGCCGAAACAGCCGATTATTTTCCGGATGGCGAAAGGAAATCACAGAAGATGTAATCATCCCGCTGCTTCTGGAGTACAGGCACTTGATGAATAGCTGATTTAGTAGTATTCAGGCAACAGTTACAGGAAAGTCCGCGATGATAGAGCGCCATTTCTGCGGACCTGCAACATGGATGGAATTTCCGCTGCTGTCGACTGCCACTGTCACCGGCATGTCTTCGACTTCAAATTCATAAATTGCTTCCATTCCCAGATCTTCAAAGGCAATGACTCGCGCCGACCGTATCGCTCTTGAAACAAGATATGCTGCTCCGCCGATTGCGATCAGATAAACTACACCGTGCTCCTTAATTGCTGCAATGCCTTCCGGTCCGCGCTCCGCTTTACCGATCATTCCGATCAATCCGGTTTCTCGAATGAGTCGATCCGTATACATATCCATTCGGGTTGCAGTGGTTGGTCCGGCAGGTCCTACCGCTTCATCGCCGACCGCATCGACTGGCCCGACATAGTAGATGAATCGATTCTTCAAATCCACACCGTCCGGCAGATTCTTGCCGCTGTCGAAGTATTCAATCATTCTCTTGTGGGCAGCATCTCTGCCGGTAAGAATCTTCCCGGAAATTAGCAGCGTTTCGCCGATTTTCCACTCGCGTACGTCTTTCTGAGTCAAAGAATTCAGGTCAACTTTGCGGGCGCTTGACGTGTCGCGAACTATTTTCGGCCAAATCTCCAAAGAAGGCACGGGCAATCGCGCCGGTCCGGAGCCATCCAGAGTGAAATGTAAATGCCGGGTCGCCGCGCAGTTCGGAATTAAGCCTATCGGCAATGAAGCAGCGTGTGTGGGAAAATCCTTTACTTTCACGTCAAGGACGGTTGTAACACCCCCAAGACCTTGCGCACCGATGCCAAGTTTATTGATTTCTTCATAGAGTTTAAGGCGCAATTCTTCTGTAGGTGAATTCGGTCCCCGCTGCAGCAGATGGTGAATGTCGATTGGATCCATTAATGCTTGTTTGGCTAGAACGACTGCCTTTTCTGGAGAACCGCCAATTCCGAGTCCCAGTATTCCTGGAGGACACCATCCGGCTCCAAGTGTAGGCATTGTCTTGACGACCCAGTCAACCACGCTTTGACCAGGATTCAGAATGCCCAATTTTGCCTTGTTTTCAGAGCCACCCCCTTTAGCGGCAACAGTAATATCTACTTTGTCCCCTGCAACCAATTCAGTATGAACGACTGCAGGCGTATTATCCTGTGTATTCTTGCGAATTCCCCAAGGCGGATCAACAATGGATGCCCGTAGAGGGTTATCCGGATCAAGATATGCACGTCTTACGCCTTCGTCGATCATCTCCTGTAATGAACAGTCGGAATCCCAGCGTACATCCATACCAATATTCGCGAATACAACGACGATTCCAGTATCCTGGCAGATCGGTCTATGACCTTCTGCTGACATGCGGGAATTAATCAGAATTTGGGCAATTGCATCCTTTGCAACTGGCGACTGTTCTCGTTCATAAGCGTCAGACATGGCTTGAACAAAGTCAGGCGAATGGTAATAGGAGATAAACTGCAGGCTGTCAGCGACACTCTGTACTAGATGATCTTGGGAAATTGTGTTCATGGCACTCGTAGAGGTAAGAATTCAAGTTGAACGCATTGCCTTGAATACAGACAGATTTCCAGAATTATTAACTCTTTGATAGTTCAGCTTGAATTCGGTTGAATCTTTGCTTGAGCAATTCATGAGCTTCGCTTGGAACTGCACCGGTCAGCCAATAGCTGACCATTAGTTCGCGAATTTCCTCTTCGGGGTTTGTTACTGACACTTGTTTTGTCATCACTGCATTCAGACGTTCTACATTCTGCTTCATTCGCTCTCGTGCAAACTCCGGGGGAGATTCAATTTCTGACAGAATTTCCAAGCGGAGACAGATATTTTGCTTCATTTCTAGATTTTCCGCCCACTTTTCGGAATTGCAATCCAAAATTTGGGAACCGTTCTGTAGCATTTCACAGGCTGTAGCGTAACGGATTTGAATAGCTTCTTCGAATTCCCCACAATCCGCTTCGATGCTGTCCCATTTATTCTGGTAAGCAGTAAGAGTGGACTCACAATTTTCCTTGCCTATGGCCATCTCCAGCTCGTTGCAGATGCCTGCTTTAGATTCTAGAACAAAAATTCTTTTCTCAAATATGAGTTTGTCTGCTTTACGAACGCTGTTTTGAAACTTTGAGATTTCATGATTGAATTTGGTATCAAGCGCACCTTTCGATCGCTTGTTGTCTTGCGTAGCAGTACTCCATTGTCTTTGGATAACAGTAGCTTTAGAAGCACTGCCCTTGACTTGACCAGTGGGCAGTTCATTTAGTTTCTTGATTTCACCAAGCAGTGATTTTTTAACTTTTTCTGATTCCTGCCATTTTTCATTTGCTACCTTTCGGAACTCATTCCGACGCTGAAACTGTTTGTCACACGCTGTGCGGAATTGCTCCCACAATTCGTTTTCTTTCTTTTTCTTGTCGCGAATGACGACTGTTTTCCAGTCCTGCTGATACTCTTTTGCTTTTTCGGTCGCGGCTTTGACTGGCAAATTCTCAAGTGCGTTGACTTTGTCAATCAAGTCCATTCTGAATCGAACACCCCTATTCCGCTCACGCTCAAGATGGGGAGCGTAATTCTTCATAACTTCGTCAAATCGGGCATTCGTTGAATTCCAGTCTTTCTTGTTCAGGGGCACCGCATTCACCCACTGCTTGCGCGAGTTTCGAATCAACTCCCCAATGGACGCCCAGTTCGGTCGATTCCAGTCGATTGCTTCATAATTCTCTTCAAGTTGAACGCAGATTTCTTTACGAAGATTTTTATTAGTTTTGCGTTGTTTCTTTTGTTCCTTGAAGTATTCTTTGCAAGGTTTGAATGCTTCTTCATAGGCACTAGTGTATTTCTCCCTTAGTGTACGATTGGGAAAGTCACCGGTCTGATTCCAGCTGTTCCAAAGTTCTCGAATTTCTTTAATCTGCAGGTGCAAGTCGCGAGGGTCTCCTTGGAAATTCTGAAGCTTCTTCAATTTTTCAATCAATTCAAGACGGGCTTGATCCATTCCCCAGTGTCGCCAGTCCTTCAGTTCACGAACGCCGAAGTAGAGTCCGTTGATTGTCTTTTGCAGGTTGGTAAGTTTTTTCGATTTAAAACCTATCTCCGAAAGTTTTCGAAGTTTTGCCTGACATTTTTCATATCGTGATATACACTCCTTGAGTTGACCGTCACTAAGCGATTGGCGCAACTCAACAACCAACTGTTCAATTTCTTCGAGTGTTTTTTCGGTATCTAAAGCATTCAGCTTCATTTTTTCTGCAGTTACTTCGGCAGCAGATTGATCGTTAGTCGGAACTGCAGAACCGGAATCGATTTCTGTTTCAGCAGTTTCATCAGACTGAACAGGTAGATTAGGGGATTCAGACTCAACTGAAGATTCGACAGAACAGTCATACACTTTAGAATCTTCAATTGACTGCGCTGGCTCAACACGTTTCATATCGTCATTTGGCTCTTGATCAATTTCTTGAGATTGAGCACTTTTTGAGGCAGGCGATTGTGATAGTTCTAAACCTTGCGGTTCGACATTTGTTGCTTCTTTCTCTGAAGATAATTCCTTAATTTCTGTACTGCTACTCATTGTTCCATGGACCAAGGGTCGTAGGGAAATTTGCAACGTGAGGAGGCGTAATTGGCTGGCACTCCCCCATAGGAAACAAACTGGAACTATCTTTATAGCGAAAAGTTGAGCCGAATTCAATGAAAATGCAGTTTATGTGCAAAAAGCTACCATTTGGTATATTAAATTTCTTGTAGAACGGAGTCATTTTGCTAGTTTGGGGTGTTATATTTCTACGCCGCTGTTGTAAGCGTCACCAAGCACATGTAGCAGCAGAAATTCATTAGGAAAATAGTATGCCCTAGAGCTCCAAATAGCACTCTCGTACTTCCAAACGGGAGTTATTCCTCAGACCCAACACCGCCGCCCCTGTGCACAGTAGATTTTCCGAATCGCTTGTTGATTTGATCCACTACGGCGTCGACTTTTTTCTGCTGCTTAAGTTCGTAGTGATTGAAAAGATCAGTAGGATCATCGAAGTGAACCTCCAGTGATCCCACTCGAACTCCGGCCAAACGAATTTTAATATTTTTATCGGACAATGTAGTGTGCAGTTGTTGTCTCACAATTGTCCAAATGGTTTGAGTCACATCTGTGGGAGAGGATTGTGTTTCATCGCGGGTAATTGTGTTGAAATCTGAAAATCTCAGTTTTATTCCTATCGTACGTGCTGACATTGATTTTTTCCGAAGTCTAGCAGCAACATCTTCCGTTAGTTTCAACAAAGTCGATTCCAAAGTCTCGATGTTTTCAATATCAGCCGCGAATGTAGTCTCTCTAGAAATTGATTTGGGTGTGGATTCAAATTCAACTTTTCGAGTGTCTACGCCTGTTGCCAGTTGCAAGAGGCGATCGACAGAATGCCCGACACAGGTTTTGAGAGCATTTAGGTCATGCAGTCTAAAGTCACGAATGGTGTGCACTCCAATATTTTTGAGATTTTCGGAAGCGACTTTACCAATCCCCCAAAGGCGAGTAACGGGCAATGGGTCGAGAAACGATTGACACGGTGATGGGACACTAACAAGCCCATCTGGCTTTTCCAGGTCGCTGGCAATTTTTGCAAGAAATTTGTTTGATGCGATTCCAACTGATGCTGTGAGATTCAGTTCTCTTTGAATATCCTCTTTGATCTTGCCAGCAATCGTCTCCGGACTTCCGTGCAATTGTGTGCTCGCTTCAACGTCAAGAAACGCTTCATCCAAAGACAGGGACTCTACAAGCGGTGTAAATCGATAGAATATGTCTCGAATTTCCGAAGAGACTCTCACATAATGATCTATGCGCATGGGGATGATAACGGCATGGGGGCATAGCCGAACTGCAACGCTTGATGGCATGGCACTGCGAACGCCGTAAGCTCGAGCTTCATAATTTGCGGCAGCAACTACGCCTCGGTTTTGAGGTGTTCCGCCCACGATAACTGGTTTCCCAGCAAGTTCTGGTTTGTCGCGCTGTTCGACGGACGCATAGAAAGCATCCATATCAACATGGAGGATCATGATGAAATGGGGCTGTTGTTACACGTCAGATTTTGGAATCTCGAATTAGCACTAACTGTAACCGACTGTGATATCGGCAAAGCTTGTTCCGTAAAATTAATTTATTCAATAGGAGTTTCGCTGGAATTCCCCCACTCTGACCAAGAACCGGCATATCCGCGGATTCGGTCATATCCCAGAGATTTCAGCATGGCATATGCGTGTGAAGAGCGATGATGCGTCTGGCAGTAGGTAATAATTTCCTTGTCAGGAGTAATTCCCTGTTGGTAAAGCATGTCCCGCAGCTCATCACTGGATTTGAAGCGATTATTTCTGGAAGTATCAATAGTATCCAGCCAGTTGACATTTCTGGCACCAGGTATATGACCACCACGCAGTGCACGGACATCAAATCCTTGATATTCCATGGGAGACCTGGCATCCAGCAAACCGACGTCGGAGTCGGTGAGTTTGGAAAGAATGTAGTTCTTGTCGGCCTGGGATTTGCCGTTTACCTGCACCGGATAGTCACTGCGCTCAACCACCTGCGGAAGTGAATAATCAACAGGATGTGATTCATTCTTCCATGCTATAAAACCGCCGTTCAGCAGTGAAGAATTCGGATGCGCCAGTACATCAAGTGTCCACAGCAGTCTTGAAGCGCGCCCGTTGCCTTCGGAGTCATAGGCAACGACGTGTTTATCTCGCGTCAAGCCAACCGCAGAAAATACTTCTTTCAGATTTTTAGTTGGAGGTAATGTACCGCTTGTTGGTACATTGCCGGATACGATATCCAGATAATCGATATGCACAGCACCTGGAATGCGTTCTTTTTCATACACATCCGAATCGCCGACATCTACGACCAAAAGATCAGGATGACCGAGAACTTCTTCCAGTTGTGACGGCTCCAATAAAAAAGGTAAATCTAGCTTCATTGCAAATAATTCTCTTATTCCATTTAATTTTGAAATATTTTTCTAAATTCCTATGTCAATATATATCATTTTAGAAATGTTTAACATAAATATAATTCTATAAATCAAATTGTCAAGAGTGTAAGTAACAAAATATCAGCAATTTAGGTCCTAGTTACTTGTCATAGTTATGAGAAGCAGATTCAGCGTTGAATTTAATTTGTAGAGAGTGCCAGGTATCCAAATTGGTAAATTCGAGGGCTGCGAGCGAATGACAAAATTTTGCCTGCATTTTATTAACAATTTCTGTGCACAAGTATGTAACTAACTCTGCAATTGCTTGTAGTAATCGCACAAATTCAACTGAACAATTATTTACCAGTTTGGATATATCAGTTGTTCTTGCCCTGCCAGACCATAGATTCGAAATATTACTGTGAGGGTTACCGAATTTTTGTTGAAAGTCTAATTATTTATAATAATATCAAAGTGTTATGATAAACTATTGTTCCATATTCATTCTAATTCGGAGACGGTGATTGAGCAAATTCAATGCAAATTCTGTCGATCTCTAGAACAACTGATTTACAAATTCCGATTTCACATCTTTCACTAATTATTACTTGTTGTTACAAAAGTGAATTCCCTTTTCACCAAGCAGTTCTATTCAGCCAGAAACTGGCACGTGCCGGATCGAAGTATTCATGACACCTTAGTATCGGAGGTGTGCGAAAACTACACTGGAGATCCGTTTACTTACGAGAGGAGTCTTGTCGATGTAATTTCACTATTGGCGGAAGTAGAAGCGGACTGGGAAATGGCGGCTGTTGCTGCCTTGAGAGGAATGAAGACTGGAAAGAAAATTCAGTTGGAACAAATCAGGAAAAAATTTGATGCTTCGAGTTGTCAGTTATATGAAGGTACTTTGCAGTTAGATAGTATTTCATTGACAGTAGAGCGCGGCGATGTTCAAAAGGCGTCGGCAGCTCGACCTATTGATCTGAGTAGAATTCTAATTGCTATGGTTGACGATGCTCGGGTAATAGTCATTCATCTGGCGGAATTACTGGTGCACATGAGAGAAGCGAAAGAGTTGCCAGAGCCTGCCCGGCAGAGCTTAGCGAAACAGATTTTATCCATCTATACGCCTCTTGCAAACAAGCTTGGAATCTGGAGGATGAAATGGGAGCTGGAAGATCTGTCGTTTAAGTATCTCAACCGCCTGGAATTTGATCGAATTGCACTCCAGCTAGATGAAAGGCGCATTGAGAGGGAAGGGTACATTCAAAAATTCGTCGGACAATTGAACTCCCTAATGGTCAAATCAAAAATCCAGGCGACGGTAAACGGACGTGCAAAACATATTTATGGTATTTGGAGAAAACTGAACCAGAAAGGAGTGAAATTTGATCACATTTTTGATGTACGTGCAGTACGAATTCTGGTTGACGATATCGCTTCTTGCTACGCTGCTCTAGGTGCTGTTCATGCTTCATGGACATCGGTTGCCGGTGAGTTTGATGACTACATTGCAATGCCGAAATCGAATGGCTATCGATCTTTACACACTGCTGTGTTTGGCCCTGATTCGAAAGTGGTCGAGGTGCAGATTCGCACTGTAGAAATGCACAATGACTGCGAATTTGGAGTTTCGGCACACTGGAAATACAAGGAATCAGCAAAATCTAACTCTTATCAGGACGAGAAAGTGAATTTGCTGCGCCAACTCCTGGATTGGAAAGCAGAAGTAGCTGGAACCTTCGACAGGAACTTGAGCTCGACAGCGGATTCAGTCAACGAGGAGATTTATGTGTTTACGCCGGCTGGGAATGTTGTTGAACTTCCAGTTCACTCAACTCCAATCGACTTCGCGTATGCCATCCATACAGAAGTTGGCCATCGATGCAGGGGAGCACAGGTAAATAACAAAATCGTTCCCTTGACTCATGAGCTGAAAACTGGTGATTGGGTGCAGATTCGAACAGTGAAATCTGGTGGACCGAGTCGAGACTGGTTGAATTCACATCAAAAATTTACAGTTTCTGCGAGAGCAAGGAATCGAATTCGCAGATGGTTCAAACTGGAAGAGTATGGTCGATATCAAGCTCTGGGAAAGACCTTACTCGAAAAAGAATTGAACCGCCACGGATTGTCCAAAACCAATTTGGAAAAACTTGCAGTCGACAATGGCTTTCGACGTAGTCAAGACCTGTTTACAGCAATCGGATTGAAGGAACTCAAACCAACACACGCGGTAGCTTGCCTGATAGAAAAAGACTCCGATAAAACCCAAGATCAAGAATTCCATATTAATCTACCTCGCCCAACTGATACTTCAACTGCTTCTTTATCGATTCTGGGTGTAGACAATCTGCTAACAAATCACGCATCTTGTTGCGGACCTTTACCTGGAGACGATGTAGTCGGCTATGTGACAGTTTCACGCGGAATTACGATCCACCGGCGAAATTGCGGGAATATCAAACGTATGGTAGAGAATCATCCCGATCGAATGGTTTCAGTTGATTGGCAATACGACAATGACTTGAAGCACGCGGTTGATATTGAACTGGTAGCTGAAGGACACCATGCACTGCTACAAGACATAACAGCTGCGGTAGCAGAACTCGGTTTCCACTTGGTTGCAGTGAACACTACCCGAATAAAAACCAGTGAGCTTGGGAAAATATATCTGACGGTTGAAGTTGGCAGTGCGGGCGAACTTAAAAAGACCTTGGGAAGACTCTTGCGAATCGAAAGAGTCGTGAAGGCGAGGAGGATCAACAATTAAATCAGTTACAAACTGGCTGGCGTGCGGTACCGCACGTTTCTAGGGGAGTAGTAACTCCACAATTCACAGGTCGGTAAGGGGAGCTCTATGTCTCGCTGTAGCAAGCGTGGGCGGAATACAGTCTTACCAATTCACAAGCACTCGGTGGTCCTGTTGCAAGTGAAACACTGAATACAGAATTTGCAGAAACAGCAACTGTCGGTATTTAAATTGCCGATACCTTTCCTGTTTCTTTGAATTCCGTATCTACTGGGGCAGTAGACAATGTGTTCACAGTGGCGAGGATCTCCCCCCAGAAAGTGAAAATATTTTTGCTGAGGCCGATTCCACTTCTATAGCGATCTACTTAGTCTTTCTGTATTTGAAACTGAAATTTCCGTTGATCAATGAAGTCAATCGAATTACGGGAGAAAGTCCGTTCCTCAAATGTAATGTGCCCCAATCGGTTCACTAGCACGACTGTTGAACTGCGAGTTCCCATCTTCTCAAGTCGAACGAAAAGCGGCAGTTGATCAGCACTCATAGAATGCAAATCGACTGCTTCGGGGCCAGTTGATGCGGTCTGTGACGGTGTTGCGTCAGACAGTATGCTAAACAAGTCTTCAGTTTGAAGCTTGTCACTCCTTCGATTCAGAAAATCTGTAAGTTTTCTTTTCCCTTCTTCCACCCGCGGCCAGTTTGATTCAAGAAAGCAGTTGCCGAGTCCATGAACACCACTGGACACTCTTGTTTGAACTCCCCCCTGATTGGATTGATAATGAACACTTGATGTGTCTCCGAATACAATGCCATAGCCGTTAAATTGGTCGGCAGTGTGCATCAGAATGGCGGAATATTCTTCAATGGTTTGATCGCCAATCAAAAAATCACAAACCAGAGTACCTCGGGACTTTTTGGTTGGATCGGCAACCGGTGCACCATAATGATTTGTCACCGCAGCGAAACGTCCACTTCTTGTCACACCGAGCCAAGTTCCGTAAGCATTGAGATCTTGGCCGGCTAGCAGCTGAGGGAAATCTTCCCAGAAGTGTGCTGCTCTGGAAGGTCTGTCATACAACTCATCCCGATTTGCGGCCATTACAAACGGGTATTGGCTGTGTTGATTCAAAGCAAATAATAAGACACACATGCTAATCTTGATTCGTCTGGAAGTGAACCTTTCTATTAAGTCAGTTCAATGGGCATATCACCCAACACAATTGTTGTATTCCAATCGGTCAGAATACCATAACGAGTATGCAATCGGCACACAGTGCAGATTGCCTGACAGTGTTGAATTAATTCAGGCAAATCAGATTCCGCTACGGTCAACTGTATCAATACGAAGTATGGCATGCCGCCACGAAAGTCATAAACAAACCGATGATTGCTCGACTGCACTGCACGATACCGATGGACGCCCAAACATCAGTTTTATGAAGTTGCGCACATTCACCCAGTTTGAAACCGCCCTCAATCTCTCTCAGTTGGTAAATCAAATAATTCTTAAATCAGTTAAACTGGTGGGCCGTGCAGGAGTCGAACCTGCGACACCCTGATTAAAAGTCAGGTGCTCTACCGTCTGAGCTAACGGCCCTAGAAAAAGAGGTGAATATGAACGAAGGTGGGACTAGTTCAATTCAAGCCAAATTATATCCAAAGCAAACCATTTTGCTTTCAATTGGTTCACACCAGATCATAATCGTAGACGGTTGGCGACGACTTCTTTGATTTGCTTGAGTTGAAATCGGGCCAACCCGTATATTGACTGGGAAAGTTAATTTTCTTCGCAATTCAATCCAATTGTCAATTTGTAGTAGTAAAATAAACTCCATCTCATCAAAATTGGGTCTGTTCGATCCAATTTTGCTTCTGAATACTGAACAAAATACAAGGTAAATGACAACGATGATGACCGACAGGCAGTTTGCTAAGTCCTTCTCCAAGATGATTTTCTTCTTGACGTTACTTACGATTGCCCTGATTGCTGCTGGAATAGTGATTGGCGGTTCCATTGACGACAAACTGAGAGCTCAGTCTGAAGAATATACGCAACGCGTAATTGCGCAGAGAACCCAACCGGTTGGCACGCTTAATGTGGGGGCCATGGAACCTTCGGTTGAACCCACAACAACACCCGTTCAGGTTGCATCATCCGGAGATTTAGGTAAATCAGTTTATGACAAAGCTTGTTTCATCTGTCACACAACTGGCGTAACAGGTGCTCCGAAACCTGGAGATGCAGACAATTGGGCCCCCCGAATAACCAAAGGCCTCAATACACTGTATTCGAATGCAATAAAGGGATTTCAGGGGGAAACTGGGATTATGCCGCCTAAGGGTGGAAATTTGCTCCTCTCAAACGAGGATGTAATGGCGGCTGTCGATTATCTAGTGGATCTAGTTCAGTAGCTAAAAATTTGCTCTATTGATTTAACCGTCAGAAGGAGTCGCTGGGGATCTAGTTTCCGATTCCGACTCCAGTTGGCCAATTCGTGCTTCGAGTTCCTTGATTTTTACTTGAGCACGCCGTAATACGGTTTCTTGTACCTCGATTTCCGAACGCGTTACAAAATCCATATTCTCTAATGCGGCTTTAACTGAATTCAAAAAGTTTTTTCTTATATTTTCAGATAATTCTGCAGGCAATAGTGTTCCGACTGCTGCAACAATGTTTTCCACCGAATTAGGTGAATCTGAATCGGAAAGCCTCATCACATATCCAAAGTTTGGATAGAGCAGGATTGAAAATTTTCGGCGACTTGTTTCATTCGTTGAATTCCGCAGGATTGCCCTGTACTCGGTAGAACTTGCTGCACTTTGCGCAACCTATTTTGTTTTTCTTCAGACTCAAAGTTTGTTCGTTCACCTTAGAAATTCTTGCGGTAATCAATCTTAGCTGAAGCGCGTAGGTCATCAACCCACTTGGCATGTTCGTTCCGTAATTTACTGTTCCTTAAGAACCCTCTTACGGCACTACGCTTCTGCTCTTCAACATCCGCCAATTTTACGCCGCGCAATTGCAGAATGTAAGCGGAGTTCTGAATTCGTTGCACAGGGGAAATATCGCCCACGTCCATGTTTTGTAACGGTTGTAAATATTCAAAAGGAAGATTGTCTTCCGACACCCAGCCTATATCACCGCCATTCTTTCGGCTGTCGCTGTCATGTGAATACAGTTTTGCCAAAGCACCAAAATCTGCACCATCGATAATGTTCTGGCGCAACTCCTCTAACTGTTCGACGATCACTTCCGCACCAGCTTCGTTTCCTGCGTGCATAACAATTCTTGCAAGATGAAACTGCTGTATCGGCTGCGACGTAAATCCCGAATTCTCGCGATGGCCTCTGACCAAGGCAAAAAATGTATTTCCACCCGACTCGATTGGGCCAACACTTGAATTGGTTGGCACTTGAGATATCGCCGATGCTAATTCAGGTGCAATATCGTGACTGCGAACCCATCCAAGTTCACCCGCATCTATTCCATCTATTCTGCGTGCAGCTCTTGCAATTTCATTGAATATTGCCCCTCTCTTTAACTCATATTCAATTTCGCGAGTTACTTGAAGCAGTAGTTGCCTGTGTTCTGCAGTTACAACTGGTGGGTTCGATATCACGATAATATTCAAATTGTATTCGTCAACTTTGGCAAAATCCTCACTGTTCGCTTCGAGGTAGCGATCAATCTCTTCCTCCCGGATTCGTACTCTAGGAAGAAGAACGCGTTGGGTTAGCCTCTCAGTCAGCAAATTTTCAAACAAAAAGCTGTCCACATCCGCTCTCGTCAATCCGAATCCCTCTACCTGGCGAATAAGTTCCTCAGGTGACTGTCTTCTCTGCTGGCTCAGTGAATTCATGCGTTCAGTGACTTCACTGCTTTCAACTGACAAATTGATTGTCCTGGCGAATTGGCGTTGAACCAGAAAAGAAATTGCGCCTTCAATAGCTTGATTTCTCGCAACGTCAGCGGGCAGAGGTTTACCGCCCGACTGTACTGTCTCATAATTTTGTATCTTCATTCTTACTTGAATTTCCGTTTCAGTTATGGGTTCACCATTGACAGTAACAACAATTCGATCCAAAGTGCTGGACTGCGCTTGAACCGTAAACGAAATAGCTAGCAGAGTCAGTATCAGCAGTCCGGAAAGAACCGCGATGTTCTTTATTGTTAGTTTCAAATTTTTATTGAGCATAGAACGTAGAGACTTTCGACAAACGTACAATTGAAAACAAACCAATTCTACCCGAATCCCTTGATATGAATGTAAAGATATATAGAGTCATCTTTTTTACCATTGGGTTCAGTTTCTCGCTTCAGCCGAACACCTCCATTCCAGCAACACGATAAATAATTGAATTGCAGAAAAGATTCAACATGCTGATTATGCTTCAGGGATTCAATGTGCTGCAGTTTCATTGACCAGTCAGATTGCAACTTCATGCTGAGAGAGCTTCCGAATTGCTCGTCTTCATCTCTCAGGAATCGGTAAACGTTGTTGAATTTACCCCTTTCTGTAATCGCCATGGAATGCTTCAGCACTGCCTGATTCACTTGACTGGCTCTATCATCGTATAGAATGCCGGAATTCACTTCCCATGCAGGCTTCTTTATTTGCCACCCAAAGAACAGGTCGGATTTTTTGGATTCTGCAACTGCTGCATTATCCAATCTGGCAACTCGTTCATTTCGATAGAAAATTTGTCCAAGACCAATCTTATTCACACTAACTGAACCTAATGGTTTGTAGAGACTTGCCGACATCCCGACGCTAATTTTTTGAATGTCTCTGACTCTATCACCACCAATATACGGACTTCTTCGGAAAAGATCTTCGTAATTGTCGATGGTGGCAATTGTCGTGTCGAAATTAGGTAGATTTCCCTGATCTTTGTTTGACGCCGACAAAATTTGGATTCGAGGCTCTAACGTCCATCTGCTGCGAATTTCACTGTCATCCAAATTCCGGTCAAAATACAAACTGCCGTCCACAATGTAATACGACGATGTAACGCTCGTTTTGTTTGGTGAACCAGCCTGTACATTCAACTTTTTGTCATCCTTTACATTCGACATTCTGTAGTGTAATGTTTCGCTGCCGAATGTTACATTCAATGTGCCAATCTCTCTTTGCTGCCAAATTTTCACTGCAGTATCTGTTCGAGTTCGAGTTCCAGAAGGCCTAGTCTTATGACGAAATTTGTCCATTCCCAGCGTTGTCGTGAGATTTGCATTTTTGCCTAAATGGAATACCTGTTCATATAAGGCCCAAGGCATCCGATTATGGGTTCGATCGGCTTCAGTAACAACAGGATCTGAAATGATGTATCGATTCACTCCGATTGATGCCTTGTAACGAGTATCAGCAATTGTGACTTCGATATTCTGTTGCAGATGCCGATCGTCTCGATCAGGAAAAAGTCCAGAGAAATCACCAACATAGTTTTTGTCAGATACCCAGCTAACATCAATGCTCGAATATAGTTGGCTGTCATTGTGCCACTTGGAATCAACATGTGCTGCGTAACGAGGTTGTCGATCACTATGCTCGCTGTCTCTCTGCAGATACTCTCCACCAAATTTTGTTTCCGAGTGTTGGCTCAGATGCCGGTACTCTGTCTGCAGCTGAACGCCGCGCTTAGACAGAAGGTTCGTACTTAATGTTGCGTCATAGTTGGGGGCAAGATTGAAGTAATAGGGAATTTTAAGGACAGTGCCATGCCGAGTTTCGTAACCAACTTTTGGAAACAGAAATCCACTCTTTCGTTGTTCACCAATTGGAAACTTTATATACGGAAAATAGAATATCGGCACATCTCTAACTCTGAGAGTTGCATCTCGCGCTATACCTTGATCTGTTTCAGCATCGAGTTCTATTTCAGATGAAACAAGAACTGCATCATTATTATCTTCGGGACAATACGTGAACGCTGCCTCACCAAGGCGCAACTTCCTGTCTTGAAGCTCAATAAATTTTGCTTCGCCTCGTGCTTGAAGCGTTCTGTACGCTGTCCCCAGGAGCTTAGGCGACAATAGTCTATATTCAACAAGTTGTCCAATTGCAGAGTCCTGATTCAGGTCAATGGAAACAGCCGCAGTTTCAATTTGAAATCCTGCTTCTTCAATGAGTACATTTCCTGCTGCCTCAAGCTGATTATTTTGTCGATCATAGGCGATGTCATCCGCTCTAATTGTGCGGCCACTATGGAGAAAAATCGCGTTTCCGCGAAGTGTTAATTCATCTTCGGTCAATTCAACAAAATCGCCAATGAAGTTCAGTTGCGAAGGCAACAACTGACGTTTTTCGGTTTCAGCAGTTGAATGGAATGATTCGGGACATCCGACAAATTGCTGAGCGTTGGCTTCGTTGGCGCCTGCAAACAGCAACATTGAAATTGCTAGTATAATTGCCATCCAGTAGGCTCTCGCTATGGGGAGTCGCGGCTCGTCCCCTCGCTCATCTCCAGACCGAATCATGCACTGAGGAACAGGACGGATTGTGGTACAAAATTCCCTCGATCTGGAAAAAATCGCTCTTGAAGACCAGCGCATCTTGCAACTGGTTGAGTGGCTCTCTTCTTTTCTGGACAAAAAATTCCGCTCCATAGAATTTGCATCAGAAGATGCAAGTTTCCGACGCTATTTTCGAATTATCTATGAAAATTCCAGTTATATCGTGATGGATGCGCCTGTTGAACACATGGATATTGAACCTTTCCTCCGAATTGCTGAGAAATTTCTGTCTATTGGCTTGAACGTGCCGACAGTTTTTGCATCGAACAAGGAGAAAGGATTCGCATTAATATCGGATTTTGGTAACACCATGTATCTTGATATTTTAACCCATATAACCGCAGATGAATTGTATGAGGATGCTTTAAACTCACTGGTTCGATTGCAGGTTGCCACGTCAAGCGATCCGAATTTCTTACCGCCTTATGATGCCGAACTTCTCTGCTCGGAGATGGAACTTTTCCGAATCTGGTATCTTCCCGAACATCGTAAATTGGAAATCACCCCGGAAATTTCCGATGTACTGGACCGCACATTTGAATTCCTCCGAGACAGGGCACTGGAACAGCCGAAAGTATGGGTGCATCTCGATTATCATTCGCGTAACCTAATGCACGTCGCTGACAACAACCCCGGCATCATTGACTTTCAAAGCGCAGTCTTAGGCCCAATAACTTACGACCTCGTTTCCCTGTTGCGAGATTGTTACATCGTCTGGCCGCCGGAGCGCGTTCGACATTGGATACACCGATATTTCAATTTGGCACACGATGCCGGATTACCAGTTGAATTTACCGAAAACGAGTTTATACAGTGGTTTGACTGGATGGGTCTCCAGCGCCACATAAAAGTTGTCGGAATATTTTCCAGACTGAACTACCGAGATCACAAGGCAAAGTTTCTAGAGGATATTCCAACCGTAATGACCTACATTGAGTCCGTAAGCAGGAATTACAGGGAACTCAAGCTCCTGCACAGACTTGTTACTCATTTAATTGAGAATTAGACAGAATGGATGCAATGATCCTAAGCGCCGGACTCGGCACAAGAATGCGTCCATTGACAGAGTCGATTCCGAAACCGCTACTGCGAGTGGGAAAACGTCGATTAATCGAATATCACCTGCACAACCTGAAGCTTGCAGGAATTTCCAATATCGTGATTAATACTTCCTATCTTGCCGACATGTTCGTGGACGTAATTGGTGACGGCTCGGCTTATGGCGTTGACATTTTGTATTCGCATGAAAGAGAGCCACCGCTTAATACAGGAGGCGGGATTCGCAGAGCACTACCGCTGCTTCAGTCAGACCCGTTCCTTATCGTAAATGCGGATATCTGGACTGACTTCCCATTCAGTCAGTTGCATGTTCCTGGATTTGCAGATGGATGCCTGATTCTCGTCGACAACCCTGCACACAACTCCGATGGAGACTTCATACTAACAAACGGTAAGCTGAAAATCCCAGATGCAGAAATCGCATCACAGACTCTGACATACAGTGGCATTGCCATACTGTGTAAAAGTCTTTTTTCGAATACGACAAAGGTTAATTTTCCTTTGTACAGCTTATTCAGTAATTCTATTGAAAGAGGGAAACTTTTCGGTAGATACTACAAAGGAATTTGGCATGATGTTGGCAGTCCCGGGAGACTTGAGCAAGTAACCACTATGCTTGACAACGAGAATCTGAAATCGGCTTCTGAGTGATAATTTCTTATACGAAGAAGCATGATTCGCATTGTTTATTGCTTTATTTTCCCTAGACTACGAATAAACGATCTTGTTGTATCCGAGTTTGTATGAAAGGCTTGAAATGCAGTTTTCCTCTACTTCATTGATATCTGCATGAATGCCAAGTTGGCGAAAGGTCGTGACTTCGAGCCCGCGAATGCCGCAAACGTCAATTAGCATGAATGGGGCTGTATCCATGTCTACATTCAGACTAAGCCCGTGATAACTGCATCCTCGAGCTATGCGAATTCCGAGTGAAGCAATTTTCTGACCTAGGACATAGACCCCAGGCGCGTCAGGTCGAGTTTCACCTTCAACGCCATACGAATCCAGTATGGCAATGACAGCCGATTCAACCAAATCAACCAGATTCCGAATACCCTGATTGCGGCGTTTTATATCAAGTAGAAGATATATGATTATCTGACCCGGACCATGGTAGGTAATCTGCCCTCCTCGATCCGTTGAAATGACTGGAATGTCGGTTGAACCAACTGGAACGTGTCTACACGAATAGCCCTGTGTAAAGACCGGCTGGTGCTGCAGCAACCAGAATTCGTCTACAGTATCGGTATCTCGTTTAGATGAAAACAGGCGCATTTGATCAAATGCGTCTTGATAATTGACTAACCCCAACCTGCGAACGACAACTTTGTCGCTTATCAATCAACTCTCCCAAGGATCTGCAATACGCCTGCTCTCATTGACCGCTATTCAACGACGATGATTGGTTCTTCAGGAAGATATTGAGCCACCCTGTCGATCAGCTGATCTACATTATCAGTCACATCTATGGGACCCACTAGTACCTGAAATAAGGTGGAACCTGAAATTATTTTATCCTTCACATGTGCGTCTTTAATCCCCGATTTCTGCAATACCTTACTCAGCCTCACCGCATTATCCTTGTTTCCAAAAACACCAGCTTGCAGATAGTGATTGTCATTCGGCAATCTCGGGTACGACCCGCTGGATGACAGTATAGCTTCAACTAGTACCGGCCCGGTTCCCGGCCTCACTAAATCCAACTTGCGAGCAGCTACATAGGACAAGTCAATGATTCGGTCGTCGACAAAGGGGCCTCGATCATTCACACGAACCACAATTTTCTTGTTGTTTTTCAGATTGGTGACTCTTACATAAGACGGCAGCGGAAGCGTCTTGTGAGCAGCACTCATTTGATACATGTCATAAGTTTCCCCACTTGATGTACGCTTGCCATGAAATTTCTTTCCATACCAAGAGGCGATGCCTTTTTTACTGTAGCCTTCTGCGGTACGCAATGGCAAATATGTTCGGCCATATACAGTATATGGGTCGTTTCCGTAGCGGCTGTAGGGTTCAATCTTGGGAACCACGTTCGGAACATCAAATACCCATTGTGGAATTTTGCTGGAAATGTCGGTACAGCCGAACACTAGCAGCGGCAAAATCAAAGCAATGACTTTTCGCAAAATTAGTTCCTAGTTCGCCTGGAATCAATTAGATTTGCAAGCTCTGCTACAGCCATGGCATAGAGTGGACTCCTGTTGTACTTTGTAATTACATAGAAATTTGGAAACCCTGCGCGATAAATGAAAACACCTGATTTCGTTTCAAACTTGATCACTCCAACATTCAGATCAGCATCTGCTTCGATTTCAGGAATCAGAGTTATGTCAGAATCTATCAGTTCACTGTAAGTTCTATCGTTGTTCAGACCTTTGGTTACGACTTTTTCCAATGCATCCGCGCTGGTGGAATGCAAATCTGCGTAGATTTGTTGATTCGTTTTCCAACCATGTTTCTTCAGATAATTTGCCACACTGCCAATTGCATCATGCGGCTCAGCAAGCAGGTCTCGCTGTCCATTTTCATTGAAATCAACCGCATAATGACGGTAACTGCTGGAGATGAACTGAGGAATCCCCATGGCCCCAGCATAAGATCCTTTCACGATCATGGGATTAAGTCCTTCCTCATCCACCAATTTCAGAAACGCAATGAATTCCTTTTTGAAAAATTCACTTCTGCGAGGATAACCCAGCGTAAGCGTTACCAGACTGTCTATCACTCGATGCCGGCCAACGATTCTCCCATAGTGAGTCTCGACTCCAATTATGGCGACAATCACTGCTCCATCCACACCGTAGACTTTTTCCGCTCTCGCTACCACCTCTTTATTACGCTCCCAGAAAGCCACGCCGAAATCGGCTCTCGACTGAGTGACGAATATTGATTTATAGCGATACCAGGGAAACTCTTTTTCTGCTGGGCGGGAGATCGCCTCAATGATGTCTTTCTGAAAAACCGCGTCACGAACAATCGCTTCAACCCATGCTTCTTTGAATCCGTGTTCACTCACAATTTCCTTGATGAGCTCAGCCGCTTCCGGATATTCCTCGAAATCCACCGCTTGAGCAAGTGTCGACGAAACGACTAAAACAACCAAGACTTGCGCGACAACCTGAATCGTTTTCTGAATTCTCTTTCTAGGTCTAGTCCTTTGCATGTCGCACTCCCATTACAATTCCGATGCCAGCCAGAACTGTTACCATGGATGTACCTCCATAACTGATTATCGGCAACGGAATGCCTACTACAGGCAAAATGCCTGCTACCATTCCGATGTTCACGAAAAGATGAACGAAAATCATAATTGCGATGCTACTGGCAACAATTCTTCCAAAATCGCTCTTGCTCTTGTAGGCAATGACAAAACAGCGACTGATCAAGAAAAGAAAGACAACAACCAAAATAACACTTCCGATCAAACCGAATTCCTCAGCGAAAACTGAGAATACGAAGTCGGTGCTTCTTTCGGGTATGAACTCCAACTGAGACTGGCTGCCATTCAGCCAGCCTTTGCCATACACTCCCCCAGAGCCAATCGCAATCATGGACTGAACGCTGTGATATCCCTGTCCGAACGGGTCTTTCCACGGATCAAACATTGTAAGCACCCTTTGTCGCTGATACTCATGCAACAGTGGCCAGATAAGCGGAAAGGAAATCAGGGTGACAACTCCGATTGAAGTAATCCAGCGCCACGAGAGACCACCCATAAAAATTGCGAATCCGCCGACAGATGCAATGAGTATAGCTGTCCCCAAGTCCGGCTGCTTGTAAACCAGCAGCGCCGGAACCAGCACAAGAAAACCACAGGTCACAAAACTCAGCTTTCGATTGAACATCTGGGAACGAGTAAGAAACCATGCAACCATCATGGGAACGGCGATTTTCATGAGTTCCGCGGGCTGAAAACTAATGACGCCTAAATCCAGCCAGCGTTGTGCACCTCGCCCCACTGTACCTATGATCAGGACAAGGACTAACAGCAGAAAACCGCCTGTGTAGAGATGCGGCGTGTACTTGCGCAAGGTCTCCAAAGACATGGCAGTCAAACCCACCATGAACAGAACCGCGATTGAAATACGAATCGTCTGACGCCATACCTGATCTATATCCTCCCCACCGGCACTGAACTGAACTGCTAACCCAATACCGCACAGAATAATAAGCGCCAAAAGAATCGGAATATCGATTCGCGAGAGAATGGGAACCACTCCCCTGAGATTATTGGATTGATTCAAATGCAATCTTGTCACCTTGCGGTTTGGTTTTCGCATTGAGCAAATAGTAATCCATCACTGTTCTTGCGATTGGGGCAACCGAACTGCCAGACTCCCCATTCTCAATGATCACAGCAATTACAATCTCAGGCTTCTTGGCCGGAGCAAATGCCATAAAAATTCCATGAGGATGAAATTTCTTGGGAACAGCCTCAGCATCCCACTCCACGTCACTCGCACGCTGAATCAGCTGCACTGTACCGGTTTTGCCAGCAATCTTGTATTGCAGCCCCTCGCTGATGCCTTTCGCTGTACCCTTATTGCCGTGAACCACATCTATCATGTAATCAATAATTTTCTCGAAATTTTGGGTGGTTACATCTATCGTTCCCCTCAAATCGGGCTTTCGGTAGTCTTCCACTCCGATATTGATATCCACAGATTTCAGAATAATTTGCGGAGTGAATTTTTCACCTCGATTCGCAATAATCGATACTGCATGGGCTAATTGCAGCATGGTTACCGAAAAGGCACCCTGTCCGATTCCCGTAATCAACGTCTCTCCCTTATACCAGCCCTCCTTCAGCGTCTTGCGCTTCCATTCCTGGGATGGAAGAAGGCCATTAACCTCGTTCTCCAGCTCGACACCAGTGCGATGTCCAAAGCCGAATTTGGACAGCTGGAAATACATCTCATCAATGCCAAGTTTTCTAGCTAGGGCATAAAAATACACATCGCAGGATTCTGCTATTGCTTTTCGCAAATCAACTTTACCATGACCTTCTTTTTTCCAGCATCGATAATTTTTCTTCACTCCCGGTAGCTGATACCAGCCTGGACAATGAACTTGTGCAGAACTAAATTGAGTCTCATTTGCTGCAATGGCCAAAAATGGCTTGATCGCAGAGCCCGGTGAATACAGTCCTTGAATCCCTCGATTCAGCAATGGGCTTTGTTCTCCTTTCAGCAATTGAACAAGCCTTTCCGGTGGTGCAGAAATCCCGAAATCATTGGCATCAAATGACGGTTTGCTAACCATCGCCAGAATTCTTCCGGTTGCTGGTTCAAGTGCTACTAACGCCCCTTTGTTGTCACCAATCGCGTCATATGCAACCTTTTGCAAGCCCAAATCAATCGTTAGATAAATGTCCCGTCCGGAAGTTGGCAGCACCTGAGACAAAGTTCGCAATTTCTGACCGTGGGCATTTGTCTCCACCCGCTCATAGCCCGGCCAACCCACCAGGCTTTCTTCACTGGATAGTTCGGCCCCATATTTGCCGATATACTGGATGCCCCGGTATCGAACAGGATTGATTCTCTTCAAATCCTGTTCATCAATTCGACTCACTCTACCAATCACATGGGCCGCATATTCACCTGAATAATAGTTACGATGCAGTTCGGCACTGATGTAGGCTCCCGGCAAACGGTATCGATCCACTGCCAGATGTCCGATCTGCTCGTCAGTCAGGTAGTCTTTTAGAGTTTGTAGTTCGAATCTGCTTGATCGATTTACGGATTTCCGGAAAGCCTTCAGTTCAGATTCACTGACTGGAATGATTTTTTTAATATCGTCGAGTAGCTTGTCAAGATCAGCTACGTGTGCTGGAACAATTCCCAGCGTATAGACGGTCTTGTTGCCTGCCAGCAGATTTCCATTTCGATCCAGAATCTGTCCTCGAACCGGCGGTATCGGAACAATTTCCACTCGATTGTTGGTCGAAAGTGTTGCATAGTTGGAATATGCAATGATCTGAAGATAAGCTAATCTGGCAATTAGAATCAGCAGAAGAAACACCATGCCAATGAGCGATAGCAGAACTCGATTCCGACTTATCTTGCGTAGACCAGCCGGCATTTGGTGATTTACAGGGTCAATCAATAAAGCCATGCTGTTTTTCTCTTGTGCGCCAGAAAAACACGAACAGATACCAGATTAGTGCACCAGTTAATGGCGCTAACCAGAGCGAAATGGAACCTGCGTGGTCTTGCGTAAATTTGTTGACAATGCTTATGATCCATGCGTTTAAGTAGAGCAGTGCCAGAACCACCAATGTCTGCTTCCAAAGGGTTGCCGCGACTGCTGTAATCATCAATCTAAGGACAATATAAGCTACCGTAACCTTTGCAATTGCATTTTGGCCCAGCACACCAAAAAATATTGTATCGGCAAGCAATCCAACTGCGAATGCTGTGAAAATGCCTACCGACTGCGGTTTGTGCAGGCACCAGAAAATAAGCACCAGCGCCACAAAATCGGGACGAAATACTGCGATTGATTCCGGCAGAGAAACGACAGACAGAATCATAGCGATCGCGAACGAAGCTACAATTTGAGCAAAGTCCGTGATCTTCGATAAATTATTTCTCTCCGGAATCATTCATCGTTACAACTGGTGTATTACCGGATTCCACAGGGGTGTTGTTCCAAACCATCAACACTTCAAAACTTGGGTCTAGCGCTGCCAGGGGAATCGCGGTAATTTCCGCAAAAGGAACATTTTTGTTACGTACGACGCTTGTTACTTCAGCAACCGGATAACCTAGTGGAAATCTCTCGCCGAGACCTGAAGTCACCAATATGTCGCCTGGCCGAACGTCCTGATTGACTTGCAACTCCGACACAAGCAACTGATTCGGTACCCCCAGCCCGTGTACAACGGCTCGAATGCCATTTCTCTGAATGCGTACCGGAATAGAGTGATTGGCGTCCGTAATCAGCGTAACCGCACTCTCTGTTAGTGTGGTTGAGGACACCTGACCAATCACACCTCTATGGTCAATAACCGGTTGCCCTACAAATACTCTGTCGTCGGTGCCGCGATTCAGCACAATCTTTTGTGACAAGGGCTGCAATTGAATCGATTTTAGGTTTGCAGATAGCACTGGGTACTGCAACTTCTCTTTCGCATCGAGCAGTTCCGCTAGCCATTTGCTCCGGAGTTCTTCATTCTTGAGCTGGATGATTCGCTCCCGTAGTTCTGCATTTTCCTGGTTGACTATTCGATTACGCTCTCGGAGCTGTTCTCGCTCTTCAAAAATCTGTCGAATGCTATTGGTGGCTTTTGTGGGGAGTTGAGCCACCTCTATCAGCGGCTTGACCGTAACGAACACGACTGAGCGAGTGCTCTGCAACAGTGCAGAATGAGACTCCAGGATGATGAGAACGATTGACAGTGCGGCCAACAGAAAGAAGTGAAGGTCCTGCTTCAATCCAGATGCGCCTAGATTCATTCAGAATTCCTCAATATTTTGTGTATTGCACATCTATTATCACTGGGCTGACACCACCTTGTGCAGAAGCTCGGCCTGCTCCAGAGCGCGTCCGCAGCCTCTAGCCACGCACGTTAATGGCTCCTCAGCAATTATCGTCGGAATTTTCAATTCTTCGTTGAAGCGTTTGTCGATGTCTCTCAGTAACGCACCGCCTCCCGCCAACAGAATACCACGCTCAAAGATGTCACCCGACAATTCCGGTGGAGATTTTTCCAGTGCCTGGCGTACTTCATTGATGATCTCGCCCAAGGAACCATGAAGCACTTCGTATATTTCGCTGCTGCGCAGAACGTGCTTTTGCATTGCACCTTTGTAATCTCGCCCACGAATTTCCATCATGGTTTCTTCCGACCCTCTCCATGCAGTGCCGATCAGCTGCTTGATTTTTTCCGAAGTCGGCATTCCAATCTGCAAACCGTATTTGTCTTCCACGTAATTTTTAATCTTTAGATCAAAGAGGTCTCCAGCGCACCGTAGCGTGCTTGAATAAACAAGCCCACCAAGAGAAATTACACCGATTTCAGTGGTGCCTCCACCGATGTCAACGACCATCGATCCAACCGGCTCCGAAACCGGCAGGTTCATTCCGACAGCCACCGCCATAGGTTCGTCCATAAGATAGACTTCTCGAGCACCTGCGCTGAGGCAGGACTCTCGGATCGCGCGTCGTTCTACCGGTGTGGATCCGCATGGTACGCTGATGACGGTGCGCGGACGTATGAATAGACGGCGCGACTGAACTTTACCAATGAAATGCCTAAGCATCATTTCCGTCACTGAAAAATCAGCAATAACACCATCTCTCAAGGGGCGGATTGCCTGTATGTTGCCTGGCGTTTTACCGAGCATATTTTTCGCATCTTTGCCCACCGCCAGAATCGAATCGGACAGGCTCTTGTAGCGTTGCTGCCCGTGAAATTCCGGAACGTATACAGCGACTACTGACGGTTCGTTTAGGATGATTTCTCCTCTGATCCTATCATAGATCAGGGTATTGGCGGTTCCTAAATCTATCGCCAAGTCTTGAGAAAAATAATTGAAGATACGTCGCATTCAATTCATCTCGTCTGCGGGCTGTAAATCATCATACAGGTGAACCGACAAGCACTTCAATTTTTCAAGGTTTTCGTAATGGAAGGTGGGGGAATTACTATAATTTCATCCCTATTTGCAGCAGAATTCAGAATCATGAACATTTCAAAATCAGATATTGAAACCATTGCAACACTTGCCCAGCTTGATGTTGAAGATAGCGTGATAGATTCATTCGTTCAGGAAATGGCAGATATTCTGTCCATGATTCGTCAAATGCAAGAAACTGACACATCAGAAATCAAGCCAATGCCACATCCGCAGGATATTGAGCTAAGACTTAGAATGGACGAGATTACCGAACCTGATCAGCGCTCTGAACTGCAATTAATCGCTCCTGCTACAAAAAACGGATTATATCTAGTTCCGAAAGTACTTGATTGAGTGTATTTACCGAATACCCCATATCGCTGGCGATGCTTTCGGCACCGCACCGCTCAGATTTAAACTGAAATTCATACTTCCAATTGTATGATTATACTCTGTTCTCAGTCAGTAGTAATGAATTCAGGAAAGCTCGGCGACAACCGAAATCAGTCAGTGATTTTGCAAACCCAAAACAGTCCCGATTCTCCATGGAAAGCCAGATGAGAAAGCTTGGACCTGAACTCGCACAAATCGCCCAGTCACTGCAAAATCGTGAAATTTCGAGTGTAGAACTGTGTAATGAGTATTTTCGGCGAATTAACAACAATCTTGAATTAAATGCATTCATCACTCTTGACCAGGAAGCGGCTGTAAATAAAGCTCAAAGAATTGACGAGGCGAGAATAAGCTCAGACCTCGGGCCTCTAGCTGGCGTCCCAATTGCCCACAAAGACATTTTCTGCACCAAGGGGGTTCGCACCACCTGTGCCTCCAAAATTCTCGGCAATTTCGTGCCACCGTATGATGCGACCGTCGTCACGCGACTGAACGAGGCGAATGTCATCTCCCTAGGCAAGACGAACATGGATGAGTTCGCCATGGGTTCATCCAGCGAACATTCCGAATATGATCCAGTCAAAAACCCATGGGACCTGTCGAGGGTGCCAGGCGGCAGTTCGGGCGGTTCGGCAGTTGCGGTTGCGGCTGGATTGGCTGCTGCCGCAACCGGAACCGATACAGGCGGGTCAGTTAGGCAACCCGCAGCAATGTGTGGAATTACAGGGGTCAAGCCAAGCTACGGGCGAGCCTCTCGTTTCGGAATGATTGCTTTCGCTTCTTCCTTGGACCAGGCCGGTGTGCTCACTCGAAGCGCGCAAGACGCTGCATTGTTGCTGGATGTAATTTGTGGTTTTGACCCGAAAGACTCGACCTCCCTGGAGATTCCGCCGCCCGATTGCATAAAACATTTAGAAAAACCGCTTGAAAAGCTGACTATCGGTGTACCGGAAGAATACTTTACTGCAGGACTTGATTCGTCGGTCGGTGAAATCGTTCAGCGGGCACTTTCCGAGTTCGAATCTCTCGGCGCTCGCCTGGTTGATCTGAATTTACCGAACAGCAAGGCAGCCATCCCCTGCTACTATGTGATCGCACCGGCAGAAGCATCGTCAAATCTGTCTAGATTCGACGGTGTGCGTTATGGTTATCGCAGCAAATCCGGCGAAGGTATTGCGGATATGTACCGTAAAACACGCGGCGAAGGATTTGGGGCGGAAGTGCATAGAAGAATCCTGATTGGTACTTATGTTCTTTCACACGGCTACTACGATGCATACTATTTGCAAGCGCAGAAAATTCGCCGACTGATTTCCGAAGACTACAAAAGCGCTTTTGAGAAATGCGACTTGATCATGGGGCCGACGACACCCACCACAGCGTTCCCCATCGGCGAAAAAACATCCGATCCTGTACTGATGTACCTGAATGACATCTATACCGCCTCAGTCAATCTTGCTGGACTGCCTGCTCTTTCAATACCTGTCGGATTCGACCCGTCGGGATTGCCGGTTGGACTGCACGTCATTGCACCTTATTTGCAGGAAGCCTTTCTGCTTCGTGCCGCTCACCAGTATCAGAAAATTACCGATTATCACTTAAGAGCACCGGGGGACAATTTGTGAATGACTGGGAATGTGTCATTGGACTGGAAGTGCATATCCAACTGGCAACCAACAGCAAAATATTCTCGGGGGCTTCGACTGAGTTCGGCGCCGAGCCCAACGCACAAGCCTGTTTGATCGATGTGGCATTGCCTGGAGTGTTGCCAGTCTGTAATGCGGAAGCGGTGCGCATGGCGGTCAAATTTGGACTCGCGATTGGTGCAACGATCAATCGAAAGTCCATTTTTGCCCGAAAGAATTATTTCTATCCGGATTTGCCAAAAGGGTATCAGATTAGCCAATACGAAATACCGGTAGTAGTTGGCGGCTGTATTCAAACCTCGGTTGACGGCGAAATCCAAACTGTCGACATCACACGGGCACATTTGGAAGAAGATGCAGGAAAATCTTTACACGAGGAATTCTCGGACTCGACCGGAATCGATTTGAACAGAGCTGGGACGCCGTTGCTGGAAATTGTGTCTGAACCCGACATTCGCTCCGCAGCACAAGCAGCCGACTATATGCGCAAGCTGCACAGCCTGGTTACCTATCTGGAGATATGCGATGGAAATATGCAGGAAGGATCGCTTCGCTGTGATGCCAATGTGTCGATTCGCCCTCGTGGACAAACGAAGCTTGGAACTCGTACGGAACTAAAAAACATCAACTCCTTTCGGTTCGTCGAAAAAGGAATCATCGCTGAAAGTAAACGTCAAATAGAAATTCTCGAAAACGGCGGCAGTATTGCTCAAGAGACGAGGTTGTACGATCCACAGAAGAACGTCACTCGTCCAATGCGAAGCAAGGAGGATGCACAGGATTATCGTTATTTCCCGGATCCGGATCTTCCACCGCTGGTACTGTCAAAAGAGTTTATCAGCAGCGTGCAGAAAACGCTTCCGGAATTACCGCAGGAAAGAAAGCAGCGTTTCATTGGCCAACTGAAACTAACGGAAACCGATGCCGCACAACTTACCCAGTCTCGGACTACAGCAGACTATTTTGAGGCAGCTCTCAAACAAGCGCCGGACAACCCTAAAGGCATTGCAAACTGGATAAATGTCGAACTTGCCAGTTATTTGAACAAGTCCAATCTGAGAATTGACGAATCCAAAGTCGGTGCTGAAACTCTGGGTCAAATCGTCGCTCGAATTGATCAAGGAATCATATCAGGGCGGGGCGGCAAGGAGCTCCTCGCTGCTCTTTGGGACCATCCGGGACGAAGCGTTGATGAAACCATAGAAACTCAAGGATTGAAACAGTTGGACAGCATCGACAAAATTTCGGAATATATTGATCAGGTACTGCAGGATTACCCGGAACAGGTTCAGCAACTGCGTAGTGGCAATCAAAAACTGCTCGGCTTTTTTGTCGGCCAAATCATGAAACTGTCGCAAGGCAAGGCAAATCCAAAAACTGTAAGTCGAATTTTGCGAAATAAACTCGGATTAATGTAGGTCATGTCATAAGATGGCTGTTTCCAAACATCTAGGAGAATGAACTGCTATGAACAGTTATTCCGGTGATAGCGCCTTTACTGGAGAAAAAAACAATTCTATCGGCTATGAATCCACCTATGCCGGTGCAATCAGCGCATTTCGGAGATCCTACTCAAAAGACGTCACCCAATCCGACCTCATCATAAGCGGTGTTCCCTACGATCTCGCTGTAACCAATCGACCGGGAGCCAGATTCGGACCGCGCGGCATCCGTGCGGCGTCCTCACAACTTGCATGGTTCGGATCAACCTGGCCTTGGAATTTCGACCCGTTCAGACAGCTGATCACGACAGACTACGGTGATTGTGATATCGACCATGGGTATCCTGATCAGGTTCCCGCACAGATTGAGGCGCATACCCGCCATCTGCTGTCGGGGGGAGCAAAGATTTTGACAATGGGAGGAGATCATTTCATCACCTACCCCATCCTGAAAGCGGTTAATGAAAAACACGGACCGGTATCGCTCATCCACTTTGACGCACATTCAGACACATGGGCAGAAGACGATGAACGCATTGATCACGGCACAATGTTTTTTCATGCTGCTCGACTCGGTCTGGTTGCACCAGAACGATCAGTGCAAATTGGATTGAGAACCTGGAATACGGATACTCATGGATTCAATATTATGGACGCCAATTTCGTACACAAAAATGGCATTGACGCGGTAGTTCAGGAAACGCTCGCCATTGTAGGTGACAATTGTGCATATCTGACTTTTGACATTGACTGCCTGGACCCGTCATTTGCCCCGGGAACGGGAACGCCGGTGTGCGGCGGACTTTCAACTTGGCAGGCACAGAGCATTATTCGAGGTTTAGTCGATATCGACTTTGTAGGTATGGATCTTGTTGAAGTTGCGCCTGCCTATGATATTGGGGAAATCACTGCATTGGCTGGAGCAAGTTTGATGATGGATTTCATCTGCCAACTAGCCCAACGCCGAAGACAAAACTTGTAATGTGCAAAGTGTCATTCTGTTAGAGGTGTACAGTGAATTTAGACTGGAGCTGACGCAGAATTTCAGTTAAACTAGTTGCTACTGTTTAGGACACACAGTAGACTTTCAATTAAGCGCCCGTAGCTCAGCTGGATAGAGTACCAGGCTTCGAACCTGGTTGTCGGGGGTTCGAATCCCTCCGGGCGTGCCACTTTCATGTTCCATCCGTTTGGTGTGGAATTTGTTCTGGCAACCGCTGAGAATTGGCATTCCGGTCAATGAATTTTTGGTCATACCAGTATATGGCTGGTGCCGAGGAGAGGACTTGAACCTCCACGGGGTTGCCCCCACTAGCACCTGAAGCTAGCGCGTCTGCCAATTTCGCCACCTCGGCTCAATAAACCGAAAATTTATATTCCACACAGTTGAGCAGGCTATCGCCATAACCTAGAATTTCCGAATTTGGATAACCTCGACTGTATTGCTACCCTGAGAAAAGTTCAACTGGCTGTGGCTTTCAAATAATTATAAATTGTTCATGTGCAAACGTTGCCTGGAATAATTGGCTTGACGAAAAACTTTCTGTCGACATGCTGTCTTGATAATCTCTACAAATTTTGTGAGAAACCGCGTTCAGCTGGCCAATTTCAACAATTCCAAAAAACAATATATTTTGAATATTTATATTCTATAATTGGACGTTAAAAATTCCTCCTAGTAGGAGGATCGTTTCAGTCGGAATACTTCGATTGTAAATTTATGAGAGAGGGGTAGTTAAATTGGATGCTAAGATAGTTTGGTTATTTGTATTTGTAGTTCTTTACTGGGCCTACTGTATTTACTGGGGAGTTAGAGGTGCGATGACTGCACATACGGCAAGTGATTACTTCATTGCCGGTCGTCGTTTGTCTCTGTGGGTATTCGTACTTGCTGCAACTGCCACATCTTTTTCGGGTTGGACTTTTATGGGACACCCCGGCCTGTTATATCGTGATGGATTTCAGTACGCTTACGCGTCTTTCTATGCGGTAACAATTCCGTTTACCGGAGTCCTATTTCTGAAACGTCAGTGGATGCTGGGTAAACGCTTCGGATTTGTTACGCCTGGCGAGATGTTATCCCATTATTTTAAATCCGACTTTATTCGAGTTCTAGTTGTACTAGTGGCACTGTGTTTTTCAATTCCATATCTCGGTATTCAATTACGCGCCTCTGGATTTCTGTTCAATGTGCTGACTGACGGTGCACTGGGCATTAATGTTGGAATGTGGCTTCTTTCTGCGATCGTGTTTATCTACGTCGCATCAGGCGGATTAAGGGCTGTGGCTTATGTGGATACTTTGCAATGCGTTCTGTTGGCGCTCGGTATAGTCGTCATCGGAATCATTACTCTGAATCTGGTAGGCGGCTGGACTGCATTGAATGAAGGTATCGCAAACCTAGCTGCAATCGATACGAAGCGAACGCCCGATGGCTTTAGTCACTACATTGCCATACCTGGAGTCATTCAATGGGTTTCAAATGGCCCCTCAGCTGTTGGCGGAGCTTGGACCGGCATTATGATTTTGAGCTACATGTTCGCACTCATGGGCATTCAGTCCTCACCGGCGTTTTCCATGTGGGCATTCTCCAACCACTCTCCGAAGCCATTTGCACCTCAGCAGGTATGGGCTTCTTCTCTTGGAATTGGTTTTATCCTGTTCTTCTTCACTGCAATGCAGGGAATGGGCGGGCATATGATTGGAGCCGATCTAGCATATCTAGCAGCATATCCTGATGCAGTAAATAACGCACTAGGACAAGGACTAGAAGGCAAGGACCTGATGCAGTCAGCCGGTAAACAAGGGATGCTTGTTCCACAGTTGATCCACGTGATGCAAGATGTAGCGCCCTGGCTGGTGGGACTGCTGTCAGTCTGTGCTCTAGCGGCCATGCAGTCAACTGGTGCGGCATATATGTCGACTGCCGGTGCGATGCTGACCCGTGACCTGTTGAAGCATTTCATCATGCCAAATGTCTCGCACACACAGCAAAAGCTGTTCGGACGAATCGGCGTTGGACTCATCGTACTCGCCGCTCTGGTCGTTGCAACGACCTCCACAGACGCTCTGGTTCTTCTTGGAGGACTGGCAGTAGCATTTGGATTTCAGATGTGGCCCGCCTTGCTGGCTGTCTGTTACTTTCCATGGCTGACAAGAGCGGGAATTACGATAGGATTAGCGGTCGGTTTAATTGTTGTCGTATGCACGGAAACAGTTGGCCAAAATCTAGGCATTACCGCTTGGGGAAGATGGCCACTGACGATACATTCTGCCGGTTGGGGAATCATATTCAACCTTGGAATTGCGGTCCTCATTTCTGCAGTTACTCAGAGCAAAGCAGAATATGAGCACAAGATGAAATACCACAGTTTCCTTGCTGAGCATGCTTCACTGCCGGAATCCAAACGAGGAATGATTCCTCTGGCGTGGATCATCACGCTGGTTTGGTTCTTCTTTGGAATTGGCCCTGGTGCCGTGATCGGCAACCAGATTTTCGGAAACCCGAATGATGCTGCAACCTGGATATTCGGAATGCCGTCCATCTGGGCATGGCAGATTTTGTGGTGGGCTCTTGGAGTATTCATGATGTGGTTTCTTGCTTACAAGATGCAAATGTCTACCCTGCAAGATACCGAAATCGAAGTGCTTCAAGAAGATATCGGAGACACTCAGGAAACAAGTGCCTGACAAGCATTCATGCTTTAAAAAAGGGAGGGGCAACCCTCCCTTTTTTATAATCTGTGAATGTTCGATATATCTATTCCGCAGCAACTGACGCAAACATGTCACAACTTACAAATTACTGGCTCTGGGTAATTGCGTTAACTCTCGCCTTGCTTTATCCTGTCGGACAACTGATTTGGGTGATAAGCGTCAGGAGATTACAGAAGAAATTGCAGAAAAAACTAGAATCAGAAGAACTTCAAGGACAGAAAACACGAGCTTACATTATTGCTGTCGTAGTCTGCCTAGCATTTTCTTTGCTTTTTAACTATCGCATCTTGAATTGATGTCGGCGCTTTGGACCCGCGTCTTTATCAGTTTCTGAAATACACCGCTATCATAATGGCCGTCGGCTGGCTCGGCTGGGGCATCTATGACAGCTTTTTTCAACACCGTAATCCTGGTGACTCCTTCTATCACGCTGCAAACCGACTGTTTGAGGACGAGGCCTACGATCGCGCCCTGGAATCGTACGACCTTGCACTTACTGAAGACCCCGCTCATATTCATGCAATGCGTGGAAAAGCCCGAACAGTGATGCAGCTGGATCAACACAATGAGGCGCTGGCTATATTCAATGAAGCAATAGCGCTGGAACCCAATTTCGGGGGAACCTATGCCAACCGAGGCATTCTTTATGACCGTATGGGGCAGTATGAACTTGCTTTGAATGACTACCTAAAAGCTCTGCAACTGGACCCAGAAATCTCGGAAGGCCCTCACTGGCTAACCCGATTTCTTCGTAAACAGGCGGATAAGCCACCAAGCATTGCAGATCGGGCCGGTCACATCTTGCGTGAACTTGAGAAGCCGGAATCCGAGCGCTTGCTAAATGTCCCTGGAATTGATCAGCAACAAAGAAGTTACAAAAAATAATATTGCTTTATTTTTTTTCAATTAATCCAAACCTGCAATACAAAAATTTGAAACGCTACGTATCCCATCCCTATTACAACGGTCACTAATTTCTCCATTGTTCCTGGATGACGCATCCACAGCCAGACCAGACCAACTGCCACCAAAACAATCTGAATCATCTTCATTAGATCGCCATGAAATCGGGGGTCCCAGTAAGATACTGGGCTAACGAAGCGCCAGTCCGAAAAGGGAAACAAATGGCGATGCGCATCGTCATGATGAAGTGGTAAATCAAACAAGATGTGCAACAGCATTCCAATCATGATGACAGAGAGCCATTTCAGCCGAAACAGTACAGAAATCAAAAGTACTGTGGCAATAATCGGAATTGAATTGAAACAGTCAATGAAGTTCTGCCAGCTTGGAAGGAAATATCGAGAATCCCAGATTACCGCTTCAGAATTGCCGATAACCAGTGATTCCCAAGCGTAGAAAAAAACGATCGGCAAGTCAGGGAGCGCAGCGCCAAAAATGATAGCTGCAAATATTCGAGGCTGCGAAGGGCGGCTCTGAACTACAAGATTGCAGACAATATGTGCGCCTGTATCCACAACTCGAATTGGATTATTGGAAATTCACTTGATTTCAGTGATGAGAAATCAAGCAGTGTCCGTCACGAATCAGTTCCACACTTCCAAGACATCTACAAACAATACCCGAAAGAAAAATAGCAGTGCAATGCAACCAAATAGAAGACGAACAGTATCTCTTTCGCCTTCTTTATTACGATATGTAAGTGCGTGATATGCTACTACTGCCGTAACAATCAGAAAAATTATGTCCATTCAGATTGACTGGTTCGCTAATTCAATAACACGGTGGAAACATGCAAGGCAGAACAGAATACTGAACGGCTAATTCCGCAATCAGAATCAATACTGCCAAACACGAAAACACAATAACCGCATAACGAAGTCCAGCTCGTATGGATTGCGGCGTCGCATCGGGGAGCCTGCTGATTCCTAGCGCTTCCCTGTCCAATTCGCCCTGTAATTTAAGATCAAAAACCATTCGGCTATAGTGTCTAACCCAGTGAGGGACGATCTTGTTGAACATGTATCTGCAAAAGTGGGATTCCAGAACCTCGTGGCTGGGGACACGTCCAAACCACCAATGATACGCGAGACCGAATAAATCAAATTCTCTGATTTCCAAAATCGCCGACAGCTCAAGTACATCTTCTATATCCTCAGGCAGATTTTCATCCATATAATGAATCCGCCTGACACTCTGGTTGGCAGAATTTTCCGAACCTTTTCGGCGTGAATACAGCTGTACTAACCAATAACCCTGATGCAACAGATATCTGCAGCACAGCTGTATGATTCTATTGAGCGGGATCATCACGAAAATTTGGAATCTTTCTCATTCACATGCCCATCAATGTTACTCTTTATCAATACAGAATCCCGAAATTCTTTCGTACTCTGTCAAGCCTTATCGAGCAATCGATGTCAATTAGTAACTGGTACAATACTCTGGTACGCAATCTATGCTGGTTTCTCGCAACCTCATCTTTTTGAACCGGTATACTTATTCTCTCTAATATTATTTCATCCCAAAAATGGATCAGTATTCAATGTCGAATGGCGTAGTAATTGAAATGTTTATCACACCCGAACCAGGTGCCCCAATGAATTCAGTCAACCCTGTCAGTGCGGTTGAAAATCGTGGACTCATGGGAGACCGATACTATTCGCTAAATGGAACCTACTCAAAAACTGAAATTGAACCCGATCAGGAAATCACTCTGATCGAATCAGAAGCCTTTGAAGAATTGAAGGAAAAACACGGCATCACATTGAATTATGCACAATCTCGAAGAAATATCATTACCCGTGATGTAGATCTGAACAATCTGGTTGGAAGAACATTTGAAGTGGGAGATGTGACGCTCACAGGAATGCGACTGTGCGAGCCATGCACATATTTAAGCGGATTGACCAACAATCCGAAACTCGTCAAACAATGGCTTCACCGAGCCGGACTGCGAGCGCACATTGTGAGAAGTGGAAAAATCAGCGTCGGTGATTCAATCATCACCTAACCGACAAGCTCGTTTGTCCTTGTCACCACGGACAGATTACGATTGACGCCAACCGTTGAGGGATCCTCTATAGATGGTATGTGTACGATCCGGACCTGTTGAAATGATGTCAACCGGCACACCGGTTAGTTCTGTAATTCTACGTAAGTAATTCTTCGCATTTTGTGGCAACTGGTCATAATTTGTTGTGCCATAAGTCGATTCCTGCCAGCCAGGCATTTTCTCATAGACTGGATGGCATTGCTGCAAGCTCAGTGCATTGGAAGGTAAATTCTGATATACCTCACCATCACTACGATATTCCGTGCAGAAATTGATGGACTGGAGTCCATCAAGCACATCAAGTTTAGTAATGCAAAGCCCGTCAAAATGATTCAGTTGATGAGCGCGACGAACCAAAACTGCATCAAACCAGCCACAACGACGAGGACGTCCTGTTGTCGCACCGAACTCCGCCCCTTTTTCGGCTAAATGCTTACCCGTTGCATTATGCAGTTCAGTGGGAAATGGTCCAGCGCCAACCCGCGTTGCATAAGCCTTCACGATCGCCACAATGTGATTCACCTTTGAAAGCGCAATCCCGGCACCGGTAGCAATCGCCCCAGACCCCGTATTCGAGGATGTCACGAATGGGTAGGTACCGTGATCAATATCGAGCATCGCCCCCTGCGCACCTTCGAATAGAACCTTCTTCCCGCTATCAATTAAATTACTCACCTCGGAGCCGACATCCGCCATCATGGGAATCAACCATTCTGAAGTTTGTTCCAAATAATCGATCATCTGCTGACAATCTACCGGATCAGCAGCAAAATACTGAGTTAGTAAAAAATTGTGATACTCCAGCAATTCCCTGACTTTCTCACGCGCAATACTAAATTCTTTCAAGTCATGCACCTTGAGTCCGCGTCGTGCGATCTTGTCTTCATATGCAGGTCCGATTCCACGACTGGTCGTCCCAATCGCGTTTCTACCTTTTTTTTGTTCTCGGGCTTGATCCAAAGCCGCATGACTTGAAAGCAGTAATGAGCAGTCTTCACTAATTCGGAGTCGACTAGCAACCCCCTCTATATGACTTTCTACATTTGCCATTTCCTTTTGAAGTGCTTCCGCTGAAAGTACCACACCATTGCCAATGAATGCCGTTACCTGTTGATGCAGAATACCTGCCGGTATCAAGTGCACAATGACCTTCTCATTTCCCACAACCAGTGTATGTCCAGCATTGTGTCCGCCTTGAAATCGAACAACTGCATCCGCATCGGTACTTAGACAGTCGACGATTTTTCCTTTCCCTTCATCACCCCATTGCCCACCGATAATGGCAAGCGTTCGTTCCATTATTCTGCTTCCTCCTTGACGCCGAACGGAACTATTTGCCAGTCTCCGTCTTGTTTGACAAATTCTTGATCGCAAATCATGGCCAGCCTGTCACAACTCTGATCCGGAAGCTGACGAATTATTCTGGCGCCTCGACTGACAGCCTCGGCTATCTTGTCTGCAGAAACTTCTGCTCCGGCAGCAATTAATATCCCCTTTCGACACTCCCCTCGAATCGCTCGCCGAAGTAACCTTAAATCTCCACTGAAGCCGGTTGCTGGACAGGGCGTGCCGTATGCAGCAAGTACGTGATCATAGCGACCCCCTTTTGCAAGAGCGTGTCCATAACCCAAACCATAAGCAGCGAATATGACTCCGGTGTGATACTTATAGCCACCAGTCTGGGCATAGTCGACATGAAACTCAACGTGACTCATTTCTCTTGAAAGCTGCCGTACAACCTGTTCGAATTCACCAAGCAGTAAATCCAACTGCATGCTGATACCAGACAATCTTTCGTTTGCTGAATCAATGACGCCAATGTCTCCATTCAACTCTGTAAGGTCACAGAAAATTTCAACTCCGTTCTGTTGCAAACCATATTGCGTTGCCAATTCTCGAAGTCTAGGTTTCGATTTTTTCTGCAGTGCGTTCAAAATTTCACTTTCTATCTGCCCTTCAAGCTGCAAAGCTCGATTGATCTCCTCAATAATGCCTACGTGTCCAAGTGAAATAGACAGAGATTCAATGCCTGCGATGTTCAGACACTCCACCATCAAACGAACAATTTCACAGTCGGACTCCCGAGATGAAGAACCAAACAATTCAGCACCAAATTGCAGCAATTCTCGGCTTCCACCAATATTCGGTGCGCGAGCGAGCAAAGTAGGTCCGAAATAACACAGGCGTACGACTGTATCCTGAACCGGCAGGTGCAGCGCTGCCATCTGCGCAACCTGTGGTGTCATGTCGGCGCGAATTCCGAATAGCTTACCGCTCACGTAGTCCGGTGTTTTGACGGTAAGCAGGTCCAGATCTTCATTTGTCCCACCCAATAGAGATTCGACAAAGTCAGCCAGCGGCGGAACAACTAGCTCGTAGCCGTTTTGGTAGAGACAGTCCAACAGTCTGCGTCGAAGCAGTTCTAATTCCCAACCGTCGTATGGAAGAATCTGCTCAACACCATCCAGTTGATTCCAAGAAGCGTTCATAGACTCACTCAATACAATTTCAAACTACCTAAGCAATTGGCAGTGTTTCCATCAAGCAATAGAATTTCCGTAAACGGAGAAATTTTCGGATTCTATATTGAACTTGCGGACCAGAGAACTGCCAACCCAAGTATGATGCATCCAAGCCCTATCCACCGTATGACATGAGCTTTGGATTCGAGTACAGACTGGAGCAGTTTTCTGGATACATCGGGAAGGGCAAAATATACAGCACCTTCAATGATAAGTACCAAGCCTATTGCGGCAACAATAATTTTCCAGGTGAACACTGCTGTTCAATACTCCCTATCCGCCGGATTCAACAACCTCCGATGGATCGGTATTCGGGGAACTGCTCTTGAAGTATTGGAAGAATTCTGAATTGGGCTCAAGAATCAGCAGATCTTCTTTGGACCGAAACGTAGCTCGATACGCATTCAAGCTTCGATATAGTCTGTAGAATTCCGGATCTCGACCAAAGGCATTGGCATAAGTCAGTGTCGCTACAGCATCGCCTTCTCCACGAAGCTGCTCGGCTTCCCGATAAGCATTGGCAACCGTAATCTCACGTTGTCGGTCAGCATCTGCGCGAATAATTTCTGCGGCTTCCGCCCCTTGTGCTCGTAACTCTTTGGCAACTCGAGAACGCTCAGCTTCCATTCTGCTATACACTCTCTCACTGACTTCGGGGTCCAAATCGACACGTTTCAATCGGACATCCAAAACTTCCACACCGAATTCAGACGCTTCTTTGTCCACATCGAGTCGAACCAATTCCATAATTTCAGCCCGGTCGCCGGAAATAACTGTCTTTACCGCTCGCTTACCAAACTCCTGACGCAGACTGTCATTTACTCGCTGCGCAAGCCGAGCACGAACATTTGACTGCAATCCGCTAACCGTGACGTAGTATTTTGCAACATCTCGAATTCGCCACTTGGCGAATGAATCCACAACCAGATTTTTCTTTTCACCGGTCAGGTACAGCTCTGGGTCCGCATCCATCGTCTGAATTCGGCCATCAAAAAATTGTACGCTGTTAATGAATGGTTTCTTGAAATGAATTCCAGGCTGATCGTACGACTGGACGATCCGCCCAAACTGGAAGATGATCGCTTTTTCCCGTTCATCTACAAAATAAACTGTTTCGTAGATCAGCACGCCTGCAATGATTGCAACGACACTGAGTAATATTGCTTTAACCGACATTTAATGTTTCCTCTATTCCTTGTTCCGTTTATCCCTGAATACGACTGTTGCGGTTGTTTGATCGACTCGAACGGCCCGAACCATCGATAAATCCCGTTTGGCCGTCAAACTGGCCGATACGTCCGTTGTTGGCACCAGTGTCGTCATTGTTTCTCCGTTGAATGATTTGGTCAAGCGGCAGATAAATGATGTTATTGCCATTTTCCTGATCAATCACCAGTTTGGTAGAGTTGTTGAGTACCTCCTCGACCGCCTCCAAGTACAATCGATCGCGGGTAATCTGCGGGGCTTTGCGATACTCGTCGAGAATTTGCTCGAAACGAGATGCCTCACCTTCTGCACGTGCAATTGTGCTCGCCCTGTAGGCTTCCGCTTCTTGAACAAGTCGGGCTGCCGTCCCTCTGGCTCTCGGAATGATGTCATTTGAGTATGCCTCCGCCTCGTTTTTCAGCCGCTCCTCATCTTCACGTGCCTTTACAGCATCGTCGAATGCTGGCTTTACTTCGGCCGGAGGCTGTGCATTCTGCATTTCGACAGCACGGACATTAACACCAGTTTTGTAACGGTCGAGAATATTCTGCAAGAGTACTTTGGTACCCTGAGCAATCTGGGCTCGACCCTCAGTAATGGCAAAATCCATCGTGCTGCTGCCTACGATTTCACGAACTGCACTTTCCGTTGCCTGTCTCACAACTAAGTGGAGTGGGTCACTGACGTAAAATAGAAAATCTTTCGGGTCCTTTATGTCATATTGCACCGCAAACTGGATGTCAATGATGTTTTCATCTGCGGTCAGCATCAATGCTTCACGCGTAACGGGTGTAAACGTACGATTGCGCTCGCTTACCCTATATCCGACTTCAACTGTATTGACTTTTTGCACGTTGACGATAAGAACTTCTTCAATCGGATACGGCATATGCCAGCGCAATCCTGCACCAGTCGTCTGAGTGTACTCGCCAAATCTCAACTCGACGCCTTGCTCACCTTGTTCGACAACGTAGAGCCCGCTTGAAATCCATAAACCTGCGGCGACAATGACACCAATCAGTATCAGCACCCGACGGCCACCAGACAGTTTCATAGGTCCACGGCCTGAGCCTGAGGACGAATCACCTGACTTGCCTGAATTTCCCCCTCCGATTCCGGAAAACATTCGGGAAAATTTCTGGCGAACGTCGTTTACGATTTCATCGATTTCGGGCGGGCCTGAGCGCCCGCCACTATCCCCGGAATTCCGGTCTCTGCGACCGGGGCCGGAATCATCCCATGGCATAAATTTTTACCTCTTGATTAAACTATATCACTGACTGTTTATGGCTGCACTCGACTGCCTGTCAGCGCAAAGCGTACCATCAGAATATTCAATTTGGGTGTAATCACCGCATTTCAATTCATTATACGAGCATAATTAAAAAAACACTTGGATTCGGCAACTACACAACAATTGCCAACCTCCTTCAATTTCTCGATTCCGAATTCGGTCGAACCTGCCAGTATTCATCTTTGAATTCTCGATTCGAACTAAGCCAGTTGACATCATTCGGAGATAATTCCAAGTCTAATACTGTATCACCCGAATCCATGACATGTTCGCTAACGATGCCCATTCTCAGATAGATTGATGAACGAAGCTTCCCAGCACATGGTGGTATGCAAATACGCCCGAATACAAAATCGCAACGAAAAAATTGGCTGAGCGCTTCAATTAAGTCGCCAACGCCATCGCCAGTGTGTGCGGACAGCCAGACGCGATTGGTCTCGCCATTCGAATCTGTACGCCGTCCCGCACCTACATCAATCAAATCTATTTTGTTATACACCAAAATACGTGGAACACTCGTGGCGCCGATTTCATCCAGCACACTTTCAACATTGGAAATCCTTTCATCAAGATCTTCGCGGGAAGCGTCTACGACATGCAGTAATACGCTCGCACTCGATACTTCTTCCAATGTAGCATGAAACGCGGAAATCAATCCATGTGGAAGACCTCGGATAAAACCGACGGTATCCGAGAGAATAACCGCTCCATAACTGGGCAGTTGGAGTCTGCGCATAGTTGTATCCAGAGTCGAGAATAACCTATCCTCGGCCTGTACAGCAGCGCCACTAAGGCAATTGAACAGCGAAGATTTACCAGCATTGGTATAGCCGACCAGGGCAACAGTCGAAATCGGAACCTTTTTTCTGCTATTGCGTCGAATTTCCCGTTGAGTGCGAAGTTTTCCCAATCTTCTGGTGAGCGTTTTGATTCGATGCCCGATGAGACGTCGATCGGTTTCAAGCTGAGTTTCACCAGGGCCACGCAGTCCGATTCCGCCCTTTTGCCTCTCCAGATGCGTCCAGCCCCGCACCAGTCGAGTAGACAAATGTTTGAGCTGTGCCAGTTCGACTTGAAGTTTGCCTTCCCGGCTGGAAGCTCTGCTGGCAAAAATATCCAGAATCAAACGGGTTCGGTCCACTACGCGACACTGGACTGATTTTTCCAGATTTCGCTCTTGGATTGGCGAGATGGCATGATCGACAATTACGATTGTCGCGCCGGTAGCCAATACCTGTGCACTCAGTTCATCAACCTTTCCTTTGCCAATGAAAGTTGCGCTGATTGGGCGCCTTCGTTTTGAGAGAACTGCGCCGACTACCTCGGCTCCGGCAGACTCAGCAAGCAATTGAATTTCTTCAAAGCAGTAGGCGCCATGACTGCTAGCCGAAGGCTCCTGCCGAACAAGTATGGCAAACTCCTTGTCGGCAGCGGTAGACGGCATCTCGCCACTAAGCTGAAATTTCGCCACTCTACCTGTGCATGTAATCGAACATTCGGTATGACGAAATTTCTACGTCAACGTTCGACAAAATATTAATGCCTGACACTGCAAATAAATGCTACTCTCCTTCGAGAGTCACGGGCCGGGCAGGAACGATAGTCGATATCGCGTGTTTATAGACAAGCTGAGTTACGCCTGCTTTCAATTGAACCACAAATCTGTCGAATGATTCAATCTGCCCTTGAAGTTTAATACCATTAATCAAATAAATAGCGACTGGAATTTTCTGTTTGCGCAATTCATTTAAAAACGGTTCCTGAAGCAATGATCCCTTTTGTTGATTATTCATATGAATTCCATGTTATTGCTGGTTTAGTTCTAATATAGGGACGATTTAATGATATACCAACAGCGCAATCCCAATTTTGCATTGCACAAGCGAATTTATCGATAAATCCCAACTCATGTCTGATTCAATGATTCAATATGCATTCTATAATTCTGTGAACTCGATTCTTTGACTTGGAAGAATCCCCGACTGTCCAAATCACCCCTGAGGAATTCCGAATCCAAGTAAGTTGTCGCTTGGCGATACCGCAGGTGGCGCGAACCGCACTCTCCACCATTTCCTCATAACTGACATTGTCCAGCAAATATTGCCAAATCTGTTTGTAGCCGACAGAACGCATCGCAGGCAAAGTAATATCAAATTGCGAGGATGTAAATAATTTTTCCGCCTCCTGCACGAATCCTTGATCCAGCATTTCGTGAAAGCGTTGCTCAATGACTGCTTTTTGACTGTTCCTGTCACTTCTGACAATTGCGATTTTCACGATCTTGAATGGAAACGGTTTGGCACCGTTTTCCTGCATCATCCGGCTAGGCACCCGTCCATCGGTATAGTACATTTCCAGAAAACGCCCAATTCGCTGGGAATCGTTCGGCGAAACTTTGCTGCCTGATTTCGGATCTATGCTCATTAGTTCCTGATGCAGAGTGGACCAACCCTCCACAGCAGCCCTTTGACGCAATTGCGTACTGAACGCTTTGGAAGACACCGGTAAATCTGACAATCCTCTTTCTAGCGCTCGAAAATAGAACATTGCCCCTCCAACCAGCAATGGAATACGTCCGCTTAGAAATATCCGCCTAATTTCTTTCAGTGCATCGCTGCGAAATCTGCCGGCTGAATAGCGCTCCCAAGGATCACAGATGTCGATCAGCCTATGCGGAACGCACTCCAAAACACGAGCAGATGGCTTAGCCGTACCAATGTTCATGCCTCGATACACCTGAGCGGCATCAACACTGATCACCTCAAATGGGAATTGTGAGGCCAGTTCAACAGCCAAAGAGGTCTTGCCTGCCGCGGTTGGTCCCAAAACAAAGACAACCGGTGCTTGCTGGGGTTCATTGCCTGAGGTGGAAACTGACTGAATCAGGCTCAACGACCTCGATAGAACAGGCGATCAAGTTCCTTCATGGTTATTTGCTTCCAGGTCGGACGCCCATGACTGCAGTAACCTGAATGTTCAGTAAATTCCATTTGTCTCAGTAGAGCGTTCATTTCCGGAATGCTCAACTGCTGGTTGGCTCGAATGGCATTGTGACAGGACATTGTGGCCAAGAGCTCGTTCCGAATGTGTTCTACACGATTGGAATTCTCGTGTTGGATCAAGTCGGATATTACGTCCCGAATGAGTTCCTCAATGTTGGATTTACTTAGGATATCCGGTATCGATCGAATCGAAATCACATTATCCCCAGCAAGGGAAACATCGAATCCAAGGTTGGACAGTACTTCAGAATTGGCAACAGCAGCATCTGCTTCCTCGGATGAAACTTTGATGATGACAGGGACCAGGAGCATCTGAGATGTAAATGAGGAGGCCTCATACTCCTGTTTCAGCTTTTCATAGGTAATTCGCTCATGAGATGCGTGCATGTCAACAATAATCAATCCTTCTTTGTTCTCAGCGAGCACATAGGCTCCCCCGAGTTGCGCTAAAGCGAATCCAAGCGGCGGGACTTCTGCATTCTCTTCTAAATCCGCCGGGCGTTTCGCGGATTGTGTGCCGTCAACTTTATCTTCTGCAAAGTCAGTCCAACTGCCGAGTGGCAGAGAAATGTTTCTCTGTGGAACGAATCCGCTGGAATGGTCGTGGAGTGCCGTGGACTGGGCAGCGGTAGTCGTCGCAGATTGGTGGTTGCTGCCGGGTCTTTCCCCAGAAAGTGCACCATTAACCGCGCGCATTACAAATCTGTAAACCTCTCGTTGCTGCCTGAAGCGGACCTCCGATTTTGCAGGATGTACGTTAACATCAACCAGATCGGCCCCAATGTCCAGGTAGAGTGCGCATACCGGATATCTTGATGGATCAAACAGCACATCGATGTACGCCTGGCGGACTGCATGCATGATGCTTCGATCACGAATCCCCCTTCCATTGACAAATAGATACTGCTGATCTGGTTGCGAACGCGTATAGTCCGGTCGACTCACCCATCCGCTGACACGCATGTCACCCCACTCCAATTCAACACGAATGCAGTTTTCTGCAAAATCCTCACCGAATATGGTCGCGAGCCGCTGTTTCAGACCCGAGTCGTCCGTTGCTGCTCGATATCGAACAGCTCTTCGGTTATTGTGGCTGAACAGGATTTTGACTTCGCTTCGACTCAGTGCCATCTGTTTCACAATTTTGTCGATTTTCGAAAATTCAGTTGCTGCAGTACGGAGAAACTTGCGACGAGCGGGAACGTTGTAAAAAAGATCGTGCACCTCGACTGTCGTGCCGACGGCATGTTGTATTGGCTCAGGGCCGCTAAGCGGACCACCGCCCTCGCATCGTACACACCAGCCGTGGGCATCTTCGATGGTTCTGGTTGACAGAACTGCACGGGAAATCGAGACGATACTCGGTAGTGCTTCACCTCGAAATCCCAGAGTCCGAATCCCTTCAATACTGTCGAAGTCATCCACTTTGCTAGTGGCATGTCGAGACAGCGCCAATTTGATCTCATTGTGACGTATTCCGGTACCGTCATCGCGAACAAGCATGCTCTGTGTTCCGCCGGCCTGCACTTCGATTTCAATCTTTCGTGAACCCGCGTCAATGCTGTTCTCGATCAGTTCTTTCAGTACGGATGAGGGGCGTTCGACTACCTCGCCTGCAGCAATCTTGTTGATAATCTTGTCGTCGAGCTTGCGGATGCGTTCAGGCGCGCCGGATTCTATCTGCACGGATTGAGTTGATTCCATAATTTCCTTCAGTTGCTTGCGGTTCTCCAAGAATCCTGGCCCCATGGGTACTTACGAGCATATTGTACGACCGCATCCTTGATGCCTTTCACAATCTTTTTCTGATAGCTGCCACTAAGCAGTTTCTGTTCCTCTCGCCGGTTCGAGATGAATCCAATTTCCACCAATATAGAAGGAATTCCGGCAGTTTTCAGTACGACAAAGCCTGCCTGCTCCACTGCATGACCATGCAACTTACCAACTCTCGACAATTTTCGGCGTACCATTTCACCGAGATCAAGACTACGCAAGATCGTACCGTCCTGCGTCAAGTCCACAATCGTTCTCAATACTGCCACGTCATCCAGGTCTGCAAGATTTTCACCTGCAAATACGTCCGAGGAATTTTCTTTATTCGCAAGCACTCTGGCCCGCTCGCTCGTTTCACCACTATCGGACAGTGCAAAAACAGAAATTCCGTTCGCGCTTCGACTTCTTGCTGCGTCTGCATGAATTGATATAAAAAGATCGGCACGTTTCTCAATCGCAATCTTCGTTCTTTTGCGCAATGGAATATAGTAGTCGCTTTTGCGTGTGAGCTCGGCACGAATTCCCGGTTCTGAATTCAGTACCTTCTGTAGACGCTTAGAGACCTCCAGTACCAATTTCTTTTCATAAGTCCGTTTTGCGCCAATCGCTCCGGGGTCTTCACCGCCATGGCCGGCATCAACGATGATCAGGAAGTCTCTGTTTCGATCCCTTGATTTTGTGATCTTTTGGCGCGGCTGTTCCTTGGCGCTACGCGGAAAAATATCTATAACAAGCCGATCACCGTACAGCTCGTTTGGCCGCAACGAAAAATGTTTTTGTTTGGCTTCCACTTTGAGGTCGATTACGAATCGAATCTTGTCTGAATGCTTACCCACTCGGATTCCGCTTACGAGTTTTCCTAAAGTTGACTTCTTTGGCAGCGTACCGGTGAATTTGCCATTTTTGATATCGACAACGATCTTATCTGGATTTTTCAGTGGAATCAGTTCGTACTCCACCGGACTGCTGATATCAAATACGATTCTGGTGTGATCAGGCGCATTCCAAGCACGAATGTCGCTGATGTTTGCGGCCAATACATTGGCGGCAAACAGCACTAGCCATATCGCAATGGCAGTAATTGACAATTTATGACGAATCGCTAACTGCATGACGTACTGGACACAGCCGAGTTGAATTCCATCGCCACTTTCCTGGCGTTTCCTGCGTAACTGATATTGATTCTCATGTCAGCGCGTGGAACAATGCCCACTCCGCGCTGCGGCCATTCGATGAACCATGCATAGTCGCGTTTATCAAGTTCATCTAACCCAATCAGCAGCAGTTCATCCGGATCTTCGATTCGATATAAATCAATGTGCAGTAATTCCAGGCCGAGATCAGTCGTATAGGTTTCCATTATCGAAAAAGTGGGACTCAGAACCGGCCCCGCAACATTCAATTCGTTAAATATTTCCTGTATCAATGTCGTTTTCCCAGCACCCAAGTCGCCTTCAAAGTGCATGCAGCGACCCCGCTGAACATATTGCGCCCAGTTTCTGCCTAGTTTCGCCATCTCGCGAGGAGAATTGACCCAGTATTCCACAGAAGAATTTTCAATTGGCTCTTTCACTTGTCGCTCTATTGATCAAACGATTGAGGTTGGTACGAATTCCCGGCAATAAATCTGTTGCAATCATTCCAATTTCACCGCACTCGGCTGAGCAGTCATCTCCAGCCGATGCGTGCAGCCAAACGCCGGTTCTGGCCGCCTGATCGGCTGTCATTCCCTGTGCCCAGAGTGCACAGATTGTACCGGTGAGAATATCCCCCATTCCACCCGTCGCCATCCCTGGATTGCCTCGGTCACACAGCCAGATTCCTGAAGCTGATGCAATTAAAGTCCCTGCACCTTTCAAAACACACACACCACCAAATTGTTCAACTATTTCATTTGCTGTAGCGAATCGGTTACTCTGCACTTCTTCTGTCGTTACTCCAAGCAGTCGGCCAGCTTCACCTGGATGTGGCGTCAAAATCCAATTCTGTCTTTTAACAGGCTGTTTCGCCAGAAAGTTCAAGGCATCTGCATCAACAACCAATCGTGGAAATTTTTCCTTGGCAGTATCCCACAGTTCACCTGCCAATTCCCCCTGTCCGAGACCCGGTCCGATGCCAACGACATCCGCATCGTTAAACAAGTGCAATAACTGTTCAGCATGATTTAGATCAAACACTCGAATTTCCGGTGCACTGGACGCGAAAATTGCAGTGCTATCAGTTTGCATCGCAATTGAAACCAGACCCGCCCCGGTTCGATAGGCAGCTCGGCCTGCCATCAAAGCGGCACCCTGCATCGTAAGGCTGCCACCGACGATCAGTACCCTGCCCGCTGATCCTTTATGCGCATCTGCTTTGCGCTGTGGAACGAACCCGGCAAGTTCTTGCTCATTTACTCTTGTTGCAACGGCTTCCACAAGATCGTAAGCAGCAGGCGGTATTCCAAGCGTATCCAGTTCAAGCGTCCCTACATAGTCCTTGGCGTGACCGATCAGCAAACCCAACTTGAACGAAATAAACGTTACGGTTATGTCAGAACGCACCGCGTAACCTCGAACTGAACCTGTATCACTACAGAGTCCCGATGGTATGTCCAAAGACATTACAGGTTTACCTGACATGTTTACAGACTCGATAATTTCTCCCAATTGCCCGTCAATATCTCGTGAAAGTCCAATACCAAACAATGCATCCACGAAAGCATCGTATTGGTCGAAATCAATGCCACCAGATACTGCGTTGAATTCGCCGCCATGAGCGCAGTATTCATCAAGTGCACGTTTGGATTGAGCCGACTTCGGTGCGGACGTCCGATACACATGCACCTTTATTCCGGATCTGACGGCAGCTGCCGCAAACACGTAGCCATCTCCCCCGTTGTTGCCTGAGCCGCACAGCAGTGCGATTGTTTGGCACTGCGGCCAGTTATGGTGAAAAATTCCAAATGCCCCTTCCCCTGCACGACGCATAAGTTCATAACCAGACAATCCAAATTTCCGCATGACAATACGGTCGAGAGACTTCGATTGAGAACTAGTATGAATTGGCTGCGGAACCACGAATTCAGGTGCTAAAAACCATTTATCGATTGCTTATTTTGCAATGTTGGAAAGCTTGATGAATTATATCACCACAGAATATGCGCTCACTGGTCCAAATACACGTCAGTATCGAACACCGGTTGGCAACAGTTTGAATATGCGGTTGTTTTGATCAGTATGATTGGGCGTTTTCAACTTAACGGTACGTTCACAGAGTCGTAAACACCAACATATGTGCTTTGTAAAAGCTGGGATAACAGGCAGCGCTCAGATACGAGCGCTGTGCACGCACCAAACTGCTACAGGTCCAACAGCAGCTCGGGTGAACGAGAACGGGCACAACAAATCAACAGGTATTCTTCATGGTCTTCATCATCTAGAATTTCATCCCTGTGTTCGGGGTCTCCCTCCAGATATCTCGTCAAACAGGTGCCGCAAAAACCATCTTCGCAGGAGGTATCTACAAAGATGCCGTTCTCCATCAGAACATCAACAATTGTCTTGTGTGCCGGCACTGTGTACACGCTGCCGCTACTGGCGAGTCTGATCTGGAATTCCGCGTCGGGTTCTCGAGATTCGGGGGGAGCCGCCTCCAATCCTTCGGCAGAAAAATATTCATAATGAACAGTTCCAGATGGCCAGTGTGCAGACGCCTCACTGGCAGCTTTCATCATGGGAACAGGTCCGCAGTAATATAAGTGTGTGCCATCCTTGTACTCTTGCAACGTCGCCTTCAGATCGAGTCCATTCTCCGGGTTGCCGCCATCAAAATGAAACTGCAATCTGCCGTGCCGAACCAGTTTCTCAACTTCCTCTCTATAGGCGGTTTTCTCTGGCGCTCTGGTGCAGTAGTGAAATACGTAATCTGCTTTTTCTTGTTCAAGCGTATATGCCATTGACAATATAGGAGTAATTCCAATACCACCGGCGATCAGCAGGTGTCGCTGCGCATTCGGACTCAATTTGAACAATTGCTTGGGTTCTGAAATTTCCAGCAAATCGCCTACTTGAACATTGTTGAAGATATATTCCGATCCACCTGTTCCAGGACGTTCCAGCAGCACCCCGATCAGGTAGAAGCCTCTTTCCCATGACGGGTTACAAAGCGAGTACTGGCGAATCAAGCCATTTTCGAGATGCAGGTCGATATGCGCTCCCGCTTTAAATTCAGGCAACTGCGCCCCATCAGGGTCCATCAGCACATAACTACGAATATCTTCCACTTCATAGTGAATTGTCCTGACTCGAACCTTGAATTTTCTGAGTGCCGACATGTATTTGTGCCCTGATTCTGTCAGTAGAGTCTTTTTAGGATTCAGCTGCCATCATTATGGAAATTGCATCGTCTTCAGTCTCAATTCCCATGGCATCGTTAAAGCGATTGAAAAATCCACAAAGTGCAATCCGCAGTGTAAGTTCGACGATTTGTGCTTCACTGAAATGTTCGCGCAACTTGGCGTGCATGGATTCGGTAACCCGATTGGCATTCTGTGTTACCTGCATCGAGTAGTCTCTTACCAATCGTTCAACTTGACTCAAACCTGGACAGTTCGATTCGAGAATTCTGTCAGCGGTTTCTGAAGAAAAGCCTTCGCCGACCAGTTTCGGAGCATGATGAGTAACACAGTAATCGCACTCATTCAGTTTGGATACAACAACCAACGCAATTTCAAGATAACGTTTCGGCAGCAATGCATCATCGGCAAGCTCCAACAGCATTCCCATAATATGCTTCAGTGCTGGCGGACGATGTGCGAATACTTTGACCTGATTGGAAAATGGTCCGTAGTCAGAGGAGAATTTCGTATAGATGTCCTTCAGTTCATCCGGTACTTCATGGAGTTCAATGTCTTTTACTCTTGCCATATTATCACTTCGCGAATTGGTTGTTGAAATTGATCCCTTTGTTCCAACTTGTCCTAGTCGTTTATTGCTGAACTCTCCAATTATGGCATTACAAATTGGGAAGGAACAAAGCTTTTGAAAGGATACGGATGATTAGAATTCAATGTCATCTGTTTGAGAAGCATGCAAGTCTGGGCAACAGCAAATGCACCAGACAATCAGCAGTAATTCTCATTTTGGAGATATTTTTACGTAGACCTAGTTTGAAACGCATGTAAGTAATTGATTATAAAAACTTGTACTTTAAAGCCAAATTTGATATACACCCCGACCTTGAAACTCATGGTCAATTCACTACTCGACCATTTACGGCCGGCGTTTCAACAGAATCCAGACCTCCGCACCGGTGCCAATACGCAATTTTCCTTCGGTGACGTCGGCATGGCGGCTTTTTCCGTATTCTTTGTACAGTCGCTTTCATTTCTAGACAATCAGAGAAGGTTTCATAAAACCCACAATTGTAGCGTGTGGCATAACCCGCTCGAAAATCGAAAACGAAGGATTCAACCTGTTGAAAATCAACGTTTATCAAGCCGAGTACAACTTCGGACACGTACACCAGGGACTGTCCAATCTGCTGCTGACACTGAATCTGATCGCCTTTACTTTCCATACTGTCTGCGATCAGTTGTGTGAACTGTGGCAACTGGCGCGCGCTACATTCTCCCGGCGCCATCGCTTTTTTGTGACGCCGGACATCATCAACAATTTCACTTTCTTTGAAGACTGGCGGAAACTGCTGGCCGCATTCACCCGTCCACCACGACCGCCACCTTGACCACTCACATCACCAGTCTCAGGGCCTGTTTCAGAACCGATAATCCAAACAACACAACGAGGTGTATATTCAATGACGAACTCATAATGAGAGTTGCTGCGGCTATGCCGAGCCAACGTGATATCGTAGCAAAAATGCTATACTGGACTGAATTAAATCTGATTACACTCTGGAAATTTGTATGAGCTCACTGGATAAAGACGCCTCGACTCCGAATACCTCTTCAGGTAAGCGTGTCAAGAAATCAGTTTACGAAAAAGAACTCTTTCGAATGCAACTTGAACTTGTAAAAATGCAGGAATGGGTGAAAAACAATGGTCTGAAAGTAGTTGTTATATTTGAAGGCCGTGACGCTGCTGGGAAAGGCGGAGTTATTAAACGAATTACACAGCATTTGAGTCCCAGGATTTGTCGGGTCGCTGCATTGCCCGCACCGACGGAACGCGAGAAGACACAGTGGTACTTTCAGCGGTATTGCGCCCATCTCCCAGCTGCAGGTGAAATTGTACTGTTCGATCGAAGCTGGTACAACCGAGCTGGCGTTGAGCGCGTAATGGGGTTTTGTACTGAGGAAGACTATCGCGAATACATGCGTACTTGTCCCGAATTTGAACGAATGCTGGTGAGATCAGGAATTAATTTGATCAAGTATTGGTTTTCAGTTGCTGACGAAGAGCAGGAAAAGCGGTTTCAGAGTCGTTTGCTTGAACCGCACAAGCGTTGGAAACTTTCGCCGATGGACCTTGAATCGCGGACTCGGTGGTTGGAATATTCAAAAGCGAAGGATCAAATGTTCGCACACACCGATATCAAACAAGCTCCTTGGTATGTAGTCAATGCAGATGATAAACGGCATGCGCGACTCAATTGTATTCGTCATTTTTTAAGCATGATTCCGTACGAAGATCTAACGCCAGAACCGATAGCATTGCCAGAGCGAAAGGAAGGTGTAGGTTATGTTCGGCCGCCAATGTCCGATCAAACGTTCGTTCCGCAATACTACCCAGGAGATGATGATTCTTGAATAGGTAAAAGAGACATTGTTCTAGACACAGACTGCCTCGGGGGAAATCTACCGCGGATTTAAAATTTTACTGGATGTACAAAGCTGGTAACAAAAATCGAATGCACAATATTGTATAAGTATCTTTTTAAAATACTGCAATCTACATGAAGAACAATAACGGATGTGCGGAACAATAGTAGACGCATGATTGCACGGGGACTCCAAATTCGCTGACCTTTATTGGAGAATCCAACGAATATCAAAACTAGACTGGGGTTGAGCAATGATTCCTTATCACTACATACTGAATGCTTGGTACGTCGCTGGATTCTCGGATGAGTTCAAAACGAATCAGCTAAAAGGTCATAAGATCTGTGAACAACCCATACTCACCTGGCGCGCTGAGGATGGAAAAGTAGTTGCCTTTGACAACCGTTGCATGCATAAACGGATGCCGTTGTCAGAAGGGAAAATCATGCCTGACGGAACTCTTGAGTGCGCCTATCACGGACTTTGTTACGATTCCAGAGGAAAGTGCGTTGCCGTACCTTCCCATCCCGACGGAAATATTCCAGCACAGCTACAACTGAGATCTTATCCGGTCATAGAGCAGGAAGGTCTGGTGTGGGTCTGGCCGGGAGAGCCTGAGAAATCCTCGCATGTCAGCCCGCCACCGACGCCTGAAATTACATCCGGAGAATGGGAAACGATTAATTCGGACCCAATGCACGTCAAAGCGAATTATCTGCTGCTGATTGAAAACCTGATGGATATTTCGCACTTCTACCCATTGCACGATGGTAATATTGGCGATATTGACAACAGCCGCATCCCAGTGCAGCTCGTCGAAGGAGAGGAGAATGGCAACAGGTTCGTCAAGACGATTCGAGAAACCTCCGGGTATAAACAGCCGTCGTTTCTGGAAGACTGGTTCAACTACGACATTGTAGACCGCGAACACACTCACTGCATGACCAGCCCCGGCTTTACGCGGGTGGAGATGCGCGTAGCCCCGCCCGGTCAACTTGGGAATTCCGACATGATTCGAGGCTATACCCTATTTCACACACACACGCCAGTTGACGATACTCACCACATCTGGCGCTGGTGTGTCAATTGCAAGTCGCATCACATGTCCAAAGGCGATCCAAACATTTCTGCTGCCAAGCGAGTGGCCGAAATGTTTCCTGAAGTCGTAGCACAAGATTTGTGGGCACTGGAAAAACAGCAGGAAATGTTCGACTTCGAGGACAATGGGTACTTTGAGGTGTTTCTGAAACCGGACAAAGCTCTGAGGCGAATTCGCCAACTGTTTTCGCGGATGCAGCACAGCGAACAGGCGGAAATTCAACAAAAGAAGCAAGCCAAGGGCAAAGTCCGACAGATCGCCTGACAGCGTTGACAAAGGCATTGCTCCAGCAGTTCGGAAATCATTAACAATAATTGCTTTTTTCCGACAGCGAATACCGCTTTATGTCTGCATTACTGCCCGCTCTGAATCGCATCGCCGATGCGATTGATTCCATTAATCGAAGGATTGGACACGCGGTTTCGTGGCTTGCGCTTTCCATGGCGATTGTCACATTCTCGGTCGCTACGCTACGCTATGGATTCAGCTTAGGATGGGTCTGGTTTCAGGAAACCTATGTGTGGATGCATGGAACCATCATTATGGTTGCCATGGCATACACACTGATGACTGGCGGGCACGTGCGCGTAGATATCATTTATCGAACAGCCAGCGTTCGCTATAAGGCTTTGGTTGATATTTTTGGCACCCTATTCCTGTTGCTGCCATCTTTATACGTAATCGGCAAATATACGATTCCGTACGTTCTGCTTTCGTGGGAGCGGTTGGAAGTTTCCCGCGAAGCCGGTGGGATGCCAGGATTGTTTTTATTCAAAACGACAATGCTGCTGTTCTTCACTCTGCTTTTCCTGCAAGCCGTCGCAATTCTCATTCGCAGTTCCCAAGCGTTGATCAGTGGCCAATCTATAGCGCAGTCTGAAGAAAATTTTGACGAGGTGAGCGATGGATAACGGTCAAGTACTCAGCATGGTGATGTTGTTCACGGTATGCGGTGCACTGCTGGCCGGCTATCAGGTGGCGTTTACGCTGGCTGGTGTCGGAGTGCTGTTCGCTTTTCTCGGACAGTCGATGGGCGCTTTTGACATGCTTTTTTTCAATGCCCTGCCCTCTCGTTTTTTCGGCGTCATGACCAACGAAATTCTGGTTGCAGTGCCGTTGTTTGTTTTTATGGGCGTCATGCTTGAGAAATCCAAAATCGCCGAAGAATTGTTGACGACCATGGGACAGTGCTTTGGTGCGGTGCGTGGAGGGCTTGGAATTTCTGTCACTTTGGTGGGAATGCTACTCGCAGCGACCACCGGAATCGTGGGAGCTACCGTCGTGACGATGGGATTGCTGAGCCTGCCGACAATGCTTCAGGCACGTTATGACCCCAAACTCGCCTGCGGAACAATCTGTGCTGCAGGGACTCTGGGGCAAATCATTCCACCATCTGTTGTACTGGTTTTGTTGGGAGATGTTCTCTCGGGAATCTACAGCGAAGCCCAGCTGGCAATGGGAAATTATATTATTCAGCCTTTTTCGGTCATCGACCTGTTCGCTGGAGCGGTCCTGCCTGGGCTGGTGCTTGTTGTTCTTTATATTTTGTGGCAACTCACAGTCGCAGCCTATCGTCCAAATTCCTCCCCGGCTTACTATGATTCGAACATGGATCGAAGTCACCTCTTTCAGCAGATCGTGAAAGTTCTGATTCCTCCCTTGTTTCTGATTCTAGCAGTTCTTGGATCCATTCTAGGGGGTCTGGCAACTCCAACCGAAGCCGCGTCATTTGGTGCTGTCGGTGCCATGCTGCTTGCTGCGACGCGCAGGATGATCAACTGGAAGATTCTTGGCGAAGTAGTACGTAGTACGACTCGCATCTCTTGCATGGTTTTCGGAATTCTAATCGGCGCGTCCATATTTTCGCTCACCTTTCGGGGACTTGGAGGCGATGAAGTTGTTGAAGAGTTCTTGTTTTCACTACCCGGCGGGTCAGCTACTGCACTGGTATTCGTAATGGTGCTGATTTTCCTGCTTGGTTTCATTCTCGAGTTCATCGAGATTGTCTTCATTGTCGTGCCGATTATTGCCCCTGCACTGCTCAAAGCGGACGTAAACCCCGTATGGCTTGGCATCATGATCGGTTTAAATCTTCAAACAAGTTTCATGACACCACCGTTCGGATGGGCGCTCTTTTACCTGCGTGGAGTAGCGCCCTCAAGAATCAAGACAAGCCAAATCTATCGAGGAGTCATTCCATTTGTTGTTCTGCAACTCGTTGCACTTGGTATTGTTGCCTATTTCCCAGGTCTTGCAACCTGGTTGCCCAAAGCTTTATTAGGTTAGCTGTTCTTGCCATTACATCCTTACTGAGTCCATCGCAGCACCAATTACGCGAGTGATTGGTGCGGATTCCCGCAATTCAGAGCCTTTATCGAATTCTCCGCCATTGTTTTATTCAAAAATAATTTGCTTATTCGTTCCATTTGTATGTATATATTAAATATACGAACAGGGATGTTGTGTATTCAGGCAAATCACTTTTATCGTCGTTTGCCGATGTAAGATTGCCAAAATTGTTGGCATTGAAGAATTAATTTGGAGATAGATATGAAAAGAAGAGATTTTCTCAAGAAGTCAGGCGCAGCTGCTGCAGGTGTGGCCTCTGCTGCACTTGCTGCTCCTGCAATCTCGCAAGACAGCAAACAGTGGCGCTTGATTACGACCTGGCCTAAAAATTTTCCGGGCTTGGGCACTGGTGCCCAGTATTTTGCGGATCAAGTTACTGCTTGCAGCGGTGGTCGACTGGAAGTAAAACTTTACGCTTCAGGCGAAGTTGTTCCAGCTTTTGAGTCCATTGACGCTGTGAGTGCCGGTACCGTTGAAATGGGACACGGCGCCCCATATTACTGGAAAGGAAAGTCAATCGCCTCCCAGTTGGTGAGCAACTTTCCGTTCGGTTTGACTGCTCAGGAATACAACGCCTGGTATCAGTACGGCGGAGGTGCGCAACTATGCGACGAGCTGTATCAAGAGGAACTTGGCTGTCGATTCATTCTGTGTGGTAACACCGGTGTTCAGCATCCGGGCTACAGCAGCAAAGATCTTAACACGCTAGAAGATTTCCAGGGCTTGAAAATGCGTATGCCAGGCATTGGCGGTGCCGCCATGTCTGCTGTGGGAGCCACAGTTATCAATTTGCCTGGCAGTGAAGTCGCACAAGCATTTGCTTCAGGCACAGTGGACTGGGTTGAATGGAACAATCCATATGGAGAAGCCTCAATGGGTTTTCACCGATATGGCAAGTACTATTACACTCCGGGATTCCATGAGCCCAATACCTCACTGGATCTGTTTATCAATCCGACTGCTTGGGATAGCTTGTCCAGTGACCTGCAGGCAATAGTCAGGCAATGTGCATACTCTACGACGCACAATGTTCTGGCAGAATTTACTGCGCGTTCGGCACCTATATTGCAGGATCTGATTCAGAACGAGGGAGTCATCATCAAGGTTATACCGGATGAAGCTCTAGTCAAAATCGGTAACGCAGTCGGCGAGATTATTGCTGATCAGGTTGCGAATGACGCCTCTAGCGCGAAAATTTTCGCCAATATGTCAAAGTTCCGCAACGAACAAATCGTTTACAGCGATTCTACGGAAGGAGAATTCATGCGGGCACGCCAATTGCCTTACAGTTTCCCGTCGTAGTTTTCTACCGCAAATCCCCCGGCACAATTTGAAACGATTGTGCCGGGGTTTGATTCTCTCAGAACACATTGAGTCTATGCAAATCGAAAATTCAAATAGGCTCGGAAGTCGTGCATATTCCACGAATGGCGTCGAGCTTCCGCTCTCCGGTGTAAAAGTAATCGAAATCTGCCAAATTGCGGCAGGACCCTTCTGTGGCATGCTGTTGGGAGACCTCGGCGCCGATGTAATCAAGATTGAGCCTCCGAACGGCGATGCCATGCGGCAATGGCCACCAATCTCGGGAGGATTTAGCGAGAACTTTGCTTCCGTCAATCGAAACAAGCGCGCCATCGCACTGGATCTGAAATCTCCGGAACAACTCCAAACAGCTTTAGAGCTTGTCCGACGAGCAGATGTTCTGCTCGAAAACAATCGTCCCGGTGTAATGAATCGCCTCGGACTCGGATACGAGGCAGTCTCAACTATCTGTCCAGAATTGATTTACTGTTCGATATCAGCCTTCGGCCAAACGGGCCCGCGCGCTCATGAAGGTGCGTTTGATGTAACCATGCAAGCAATTTCAGGAATTATGAGCGTCACGGGCGAAGAAGGAGAACCTCCGGTGAAGTGTGGAGTGCCGCTCAGTGATTTTGCAACTGGGCTGTATGCAGCATTTCATATATCGGCAGCGCTGTATGAGCGCCAGTCTACTGGCAAAGGTGTTCACATCGATGCTTCCATGCTGGGTTCCAGTCTGGGAATTGCACCTTTGCAGGTGAGCGAATATTTCGGTACAGGAAAAAATCCGCAACGATTGGGCTCGCGCCATCCTAGAAATGCCCCTTACCAAGCATTCAAAGCATCGGATGGCTATTTTGTTATGGCAGCTGGCAATCAACGATTGTTTGAAATTGTATGTAACGTAGTTGAACGCCCGGACCTGGCTGGCGATCCGCGATTTACAAGTACTGCCAGTCGAGCCGAAAATCAGAGTCAACTTGCACAAATTCTGGAGCAGGAATTTGCTGCCAATTCTGCAGATTACTGGTACCAGCGCTTCAGAGACGCTGGAGTGCCAACCGCTCCAATTAATCACTATGGCGATGTTTTAGGTGATGCCCAGGTTGAAGATCAAGGCTGGGTACAGCTGCTTGAGTTGCCTGGCGGTACAGTCACGAAAACATTTGCCCATCCGATATTGCATGCTGGACGAGACCTGCCGATCCGTAACCCACCGCCAGATTTCAATGAGCACGAAAAAGAAATTCGCGCTGAAATTGAGTCTGCTTCAGTAAAACCGAAGTAATTCATAATCTCCATCCATTCTCGACTGCCTGTACTGCTCTCCACCCGACAATACCTGCTTTGGGAAACTGGAACAACAGATGCTGGAAGATGCCATGTCGCTCACTGAATCAGAGTTAAAAGGCCTGGCAATCAAGATCAAAGACTGGGGACAGGAACTCGGATTTCAGCAAGTAGGAATTGCGGACACGGAGTTGGCGCACGCCGAAAATTTTTTAAAGAACTGGTTGATGCAAGGGATGCATGGCGACATGCAGTACATGGAACGCCATGGCACAAAGAGAACGCGTCCAACCGAACTGATACCCGGTACGCTTCGAATCATCTCTGTTCGCATGGATTACTTTCCGCCAAGTTCAAGAGATATTGCAGATACCCTTGAAGATTCCACTCTCGCGTTTGTTTCTCGCTACGCAACCGGACGAGACTATCACAAGCTAATTCGAAAACGTCTTGAAAAACTAGCGCGCAAAGTGCAGAGTGAGATAGGTCGGTTCAACTACAGGGCATTCACCGACAGTGCGCCAGTCATGGAGAAGCCTTTGGCTCAGAAAGCCGGTTTAGGCTGGATCGGTAAACACTCCAATCTGCTGAACCGACGTGCCGGTTCCTGGTTCTTTCTGGGAGAACTGTATACCGACCTGCCGCTTCCGGCCGACTCTCCAGAGACAGACCACTGTGGAAATTGCACGTCTTGCATATCCGCCTGCCCCACTGATGCAATTGTTGCACCTTATGTAGTTGATGCACGCAAATGCATTTCGTATTGGACAATTGAATACAGAGGGTCTATTCCCCTAGAATTCCGACCCTCCATCGGCAATCGAGTTTTCGGATGTGACGACTGTCAATTGGTATGCCCGTGGAATCGATTTGCAAGCAACACGGAAGAGCCCGGGTTTCGCGTGAGAAATCGACTGGATTCGATCAAGTTAAGCGAAATTTTTGGTTGGACCGAAGAGGAATTTCTACACAACACTGAAGGCTCTGCAATCCGACGGCTGAGCTATGAACTTTGGATCAGAAATATTGCAATCGCATTAGGCAATGCAGATTCAACACCAGACGTGATTGATGCACTCAAGTCTCGGCAGAATGACTCTTCAGACTTGGTCCGCGAGCATGTGGATTGGGCGCTTGATCGGCATGCTTGATGATTTTTCTAAGAAATACCCTGCCGATGCGGTTTAAATTACAGATTCACGGTATCCAGATTGTGTAAACTTGAATCGTTCAACTAAAAGTAAAATAATAACATTACAGATCTTCTGTCATTCAAACGGTTACAGGAGGCAACGTAACCAATTGGAAAATTGGGACGATCGGATTAGAAATGAATATTTATATAGCTCCAATAAACGGGAAATTACAATGATCAAAAAAATTGTCACAGCTGTAGCAGTCGGTTTACTGCTTATTACAGCAAACGCACATTCGGCAACGGTAAAGCTTGGATTCGTTACGACTCTCAGTACACCTGCCGCGGTAATCGGAAATGATATGAGAGATGCGGTAGAACTCGCATTGGAACATATCAACCACAAAATGGGTCCGGCTGACGTTGAAGTCGTTTACGCCGATGACGAATTTAACCCACAAAAGGGGAAACAAGCCACAGAGCGCGTGGTTTCCCAAGACAAAGTTGATTTGGTCTTCGGCTATATTTGGTCGCATGTACTTCTTGCGTCCGCTTCAACGGTACTGGATGCTGGAAAGATACTGATCAGCGCAAATGCTGGCCCCTCGCCTCTCGCTGGCAAAGGATGCCATAAAAACTTTTTCAATATCTCTTGGCAGAATGACCAGACGCCAATGGCAATGGGAGAAGTTCTGAATCAGCGAGGTGTCAAGACTCTCTATGTCATCGCACCGCTTTATGCTGCTGGGAAAAACATGGTAACCGGCGTCAAAAGAACCTTCAAAGGCGAAATCGTTGGTGAGGACATGACAAAATGGCCAGACCACATTGACTGGGCGGCAGAGCTGGCAAAAGTCAAGGCTGCCAATCCGGATGGCGTGTTTATTTTCTATCCAGGCAAACATGGACCAGCATTCATCAAACAGTTTCAGCAATCCGGTCTCGCAGGTAAAATTGATTTATATACAGTTTTTACCATCGATTCGATCAGCCTGCCGAGATTCCAAGCTGCAGGAATGGATGGCGTAGTAGGTACAACCATGACTCAATTCTGGGCACCAGATTTGGATAATTCAGCGAATAAAAAGTTTGTAGAAGGATTCAAGGCGAAATACGGAAAATATCCAAGTTTCTATGCCGCTCAGAGTTACGATGCAGTTATGTTTATCAAGAGTGCGGTTGAAGCGGTTGACGGCGATATCAGCAATACCGATGGTATGCGTGCAGCCCTGGAGAAAGTGAATTATGATTCAGTTCGAGGAAAATTCAGCATGGGGCCGAATCACTTTCCGATCCAGAATTTCTATAGCCGTGAAGTCATTCAAGATGCAGACGGCGTTTGGACAACTTCAGTCCGTGAAACCGTATTAACTATGCATCAGGACGTTTATGCAGGCGAGTGCAGTATGTAATCAGCCGATTTCCGGCAATTACACTGTCTCGTGTAAATTAAATATAGAACTGTTGAATTACCCATAGACAACAGTTCGAGCAATATGCAATTCTGCAAGGCTTGTCTTCCAAGCCTTGCAGTTTGTGTTGTACGATTGCACAGTACGAACAATGGATTAAATAGCACCAATCCTTCCCGTATTTGCAATGATCATCATGTTTTGCCACAAGCGAATATCGAGTAGACCAAATTGGAATGGGCGCTTCTAGTCGAACAGATTCTTAATGGAATCCAATTTGGCGTTCTGCTGTTTCTCCTCGCGGCAGGACTGACACTAACGTTCGGAATCATGGATCTCGTGAATCTCGCACACGGGTCGATGTACATGCTAGGGGCGTTTGTCGGGGCAACCATCTTTCTGTGGACTGGCTCATTCATCGCTGCACTACTGCTTGCAGTGCCAATCGTTGCAGGCATCGGAATTCTAACTGAGGTTACGACACTCAGAACTCTGTATCAGCGCCACCATCTCGATCAAGTGCTTGCAACATTTGGGCTCATACTGTTTTTCAACCAATTCGTACAGATTGTCTGGCCGCTGGATGGCCTGACAGTACCCTTTCCGAAATACCTGTCGTCAGCGGTACCACTCATTCTCGGTATCGAATATCCTGTATATAGACTGATGATCATCGGGGCGGGCATTGTTGTAGCAGTGGGCATGTGGGTGCTAGTTGCTAAAACTAAACTGGGGATGCTGATTCGTGCGGGGGCATCCGACCAGGAAATGATCTATGCCCTCGGCACCAATATCCGCCTTCTGTTTACACTGGTATTCGGTTTGGGTACTGCACTTGGAGCACTCGCAGGCGTGTTGATGGCACCGATTCTGGGTGCCAACTCCGGGATGGGTGAGCAAATCATCATCGTTGCATTCGTGGTGATCGTCATCGGTGGAATTGGCTCGGTGCGCGGCAGTTTGATTGCAGCCTTGATCACCGGGTTGATTGACACACTTGGGCGTTCATACCTGGATGTCATACTGGCACATTTCGTGCCACCTACAGCCGCTGAAGCGGCTGCCCCAGCAATCTCTTCCATGCTGATTTACATCTTTATGGCTTGTATCCTCTTCTTCAAACCCAAAGGGTTGTTTGGCGGACAAACAACCTGATGACACTCGAAACCTTATGATTAATCTGAACAGCCTGTCCTCACGACGCAGACTGCTTGGTGCGCTGGTAATCGGCGCCTGTGCCATCGTGCCTTTGGCCGCAACTGTTTTCGAAGAGCCATACTACATCAATCTGTTCGCACGGCTGATGATCTGGGCAATTGCGGCGATCAGCTTGAACCTGATTCTAGGCTACGGTGGAATGATCAGTTTAGGTCATGCGCTCTATCTCGGCATTGGTGCATACGTAGTTGGAATTTGCGCTTACTACAACATCAATAGTGCATTCATACAGATTTCCACGGCTATCGGTGCTGGTGTTCTTGTGTCACTCATATTTGGCGGAATCAGCCTGCGTACGCGCGGTGTGTATTTCATCATGATTACGATGGCACTTACACAGATGGTTTATTTTCTGGCCATCAGCATAGAAAAATTTGGCAGCGATGATGGTTTAATTATTTACGACCGAAGTGACTTTGGCACCGATCTGCTTAATCTCGATAATCCGTTTCATCGATATTATTTGATATTCTCGGTAATGATCGCCTGCCTGTATTTTTCGCATCGACTCATTCAGTCTCGATTCGGCTATGTAATTCGAGGAGCAAATTCCAATGAAACTCGGATGGAAGTACTCGGTTTTTCAACGTTTCGATATCGACTAGTTTGCTTCATCATTGCCGGTGTTATGTGTACGCTGGCAGGGGTACTGAGCGCAAATGTCGAAAAATTTGTCAGTCCGGATGTAATGCATTGGACGCGTTCAGGAGAGTTGATATTCATGGTTGTTCTGGGTGGTATGGCCAGTATTCTGGGCCCACTTACCGGTGCACTAGTTTTTTGGCTGTTGTCGGAAGTGCTGTCCAGAATCACTGAGCACTGGCACATTATTTTTGGGCCATTTCTTATACTCGTAGTTCTTCTCTCGCCCAGAGGAATTGACGGTTTGCTCGCTCTGAAGAGATCCTCAAGTGAATAACACTCTGCTCTGCATTCGAAACTTAAACAAGCACTTCGGCGGAGTCAACGCTTCGGACAATGTAAATCTGGAGATTGAAGTCGGCGAAATCCATGCTTTGATCGGACCGAACGGCGCGGGCAAGACTACACTGATTTCATTGATTTCAGGTATCCTGCAGTGTGATTCAGGAGAGATTGAATTTGACGGCAGTCCAATTACAAAAATGAACGCACCGACACGATCGTTGATGGGACTCGCTCGCTCATTTCAGGTAACGTCGATTTTGAAAGAATTCACATGTCAGGAAAACGTGGCACTTGCAGTTCAGGCTCACTACGGACATAGCTTCAATCTTTGGCGTCCGGTGTCTACCGAGAGCGAAATCCAGAATCGCGCGATCAGCGTTCTACAGTCGGTCGGAATGGAAAATCACCTTGGTACAATAGCTGGCCAACTTGCTCATGGCGAACAACGTCACCTTGAAATCGCAATTGCATTGGCGATGGACCCGAAACTACTCGTTCTTGATGAGCCTCTGGCCGGAATGGGAAGATCAGATTCGTCCGAGATGGTGAAATTCCTTCGGAGCTTGAAAGATCGCTACACCATTTTGCTCGTTGAACATGACATGGATGCAGTTTTTGCACTCGCAGATCGAATATCCGTCATGGTCTATGGACGAGTCATCGCAAGTGGCAGCCCTGACGAAGTGCGAAATGACGATTTTGTGCGTAGTGCTTACCTAGGACTAGACGATTAGCTTATGTTGTCTGTTCACGAAATAGATTCGTTTTACGGAACCACTCAAGCGCTGTTCGGAATGAGCATCGAAGTCAATGAGGGAGAAATCATTACACTGCTCGGACGAAACGGCATGGGCAAAACGACAACGATTCGATCGATTATGGGGCTGATCAAACCACGTGCCGGCAGCATTTGGTTTCAGGATCAGAACATTACAGATTGGCCGGCGTTTCGAATTGCCAATGCCGGTCTTGGACTCGCACCTGAAGGGAGGCATATTTTCCCGAACCTGACTGTGATGGAAAATCTGGTTGCGACATCGAATAACAAAAACCAATTTTCCGACCCTTGGACCGTAGAGAAAGTGCTTGCGCTGTTTCCTGGCTTGGAATCTCGCATGAAAATAAAGGGCAATCGAATATCCGGCGGTGAACAGCAGATGCTGTCGATTGGGAGAGCATTGATGACGAATCCCAAACTGTTACTGCTGGATGAAGCAACGGAAGGGCTTTCTCCGCTGTTAAGAAAAGAAATCTGGAACAGTATCATCCAGTTAAAAGACAATCATCAGTCCATTCTGTTGATTGACAAAAATCTTGAATCTTTGATGAAAATCGGTGACAGACACTATATTGTGGAAAAGGGGCATGCCGTCTGGTCAGGTAGTTCTAGTGAACTGGCGTCCAACGATGAACTGCAACAGAAATACATCGGCCTATAGTCGTCCGCTACAGCACCCCATCTCGTTCCATTTTGTCAATCCGTCGCCTAGCGGAAAAAGCCGACCGACTGGCAGGAAACCTATCAATCACTTCCATCAGATAAATTTTCGCTTCTTCGAAATTTTGCTGATCATAGTAAATGTATCCAATTTTCAACATCGCTTCAGCCGCCCGCTGATTTTCTGGAAACTCCCTGATTACGCGCTCGAATACTGGCAATGCCAAATCATACTTCTGAGTGACATAGTTCGCTTCGGCAATCCAGTACAAGGCATCATCTACAAGTTCGCTGTTCGGATAAGTAGCAATCAACGCTTGAAATTCAATTATTGAATCTTCATACTTGCCTTGTCGAAGCGCGCGGAAGGCATTGTCATAGACTTCGCGTACGACTTGGGGGTTCACATCCGAAGCAGGAAGTTCGACTGCCAGCGGTTCTACGCCATCAGTGGCATCTGGAGAACCTTCGTCAGTGGAATCCGGCTGTGTACCGGAACCTGTCTGAGGTTGGGATGGAGTTGAATCTAACGAACTATCACGACGTTCAAATTTGCGAAGTCTCTGATCCAAGTCGTCATAAAGCTGTTTCTGCCTTTGGCTGGACTTATCCAGTTCAAACTCGAGAATTTCCACTCTGTCTCTCAAGGTGCCAATTTCGTCAGACATTTCCTGTACCTGTGCAAGCATCAAAGCAGATGGTGCCGAGGCAACACCGCCATCCGAAACTGTTACGGTCTCTACAGTCGCAACTACACCTGAAGAAGTTTGTACCGGTGCACATCCCGATAACATGAACACCATCGATAGCGCCGTTGCTGTCCAACGGGAACCAAATTTTTCCGAAATTTTCATAAGAATAAAGTATCTAGCACTACACAGACGCGTTTAATGAAATTAGTATCAATAGGCCAGTTCGTATTCAAACTCAGATCTTCGATTCAAGCTCCAAGCCGATTCGTCAAAACCAACAACTGCAGGACTTTCCTCACCGAACGATACAACTGAAATTCTGGAACTGTCAATTCCGAATTCCTGAAAAAAAGTACTTACGGCTTCCCCTCGCTGATCACCTAATGCTAAATTGTACTCGCGGGTACCACGCTCGTCTGCGTGTCCTGAAATTGCCACGCTGGCATCAGGATAATCGCTTAAAACTTCTGCATGGGCACGAATAATGCGTTGCGAATCTTCGTTGACTTTGGCATCATCAAATTCAAAGTAAATTGTCTTCTGATCCAGAAGGTTTTCCAAATTTTCATCCGAATCTAAGGCATCTGGGGCATCTGCTGCATCACCAATTTCGGACTTGATCACATTACCAGAATCGTCGATACTGGAGGTCTCCACCACACCCGCATCCGTGCCATCAAGGCCGCCTTCCTCTGCGTCAACACCTGTTTTGGCACAACCGACAAACAGTGCTAGTGAAAATAATAGCGTTCCAATCAACACCGTGTATCGTTGCATGTTAAATTTTGCTCCTGTGATTTTTTCTAAATATACTGATTTAATTCTTACTTTCCCAAGCAACCTGCTTAACCGACCCTGCAGCAACCTCAATTCGTGATTGTATCTTGCCGTTTGGGGAAAGAATACTAATGTGTCTGTCCCCGCCTTCCACTATATACATCAACATATCTCCATTTGACGAAAAAATTGCTGATTCATCAATGCTTGTTGACGAAACAATTTTAATTGATTGCGCCTTGAAATCGTAAATCGCTACTTGATTGCCATTGCCTTGGTTGGAAATCAGTATCAATTGCTTGCCAGAGGGAGAATAGCGGGCGCCTGAATTGGATTCACCTTCAAGCGTAATTCGCTTGGCCTCAGCGTTTATCCTCGCCCGAATTCTGTAAATTTGAGCATTCTTGCCTCGATTCGATGTGAAGACGATATATTTCCCATCTGGCGACCAAGCAGGCTCAGTATCAATTTGGCGATGATTCGTAAGCCGCGTAACCGTGCCGTCTTCAAGAGTGAGAATAAAGACATCCGAGTTGCCTTTGATTGAATTTGCAAAAGCAATCTTTCGCCCGTCGGGGGACCAGCTCGGAGATCTGTTCTGTCCCTCAAATTCCGCCACTACACGCCGGTCGCCAGTAGCCACGGTTTGAATATAAATTTTTGTCTGATGCGCCTCCAGAATGGAATATGCAATCTGCTTGGAATCGGGTGACCATGTCGGGGAAAGAATCGGATCGTTCGTCTTCAAAAGAATTTGCGCATTATGTCCATCGTAATCAGCAACGTAAAGCCTATGCTCAGGTTTTCCTTGTGAAGACTGGACCGTCGACGTAAAGGCAATTTTACTGTGGAAGGAACTCTTGCTGCCAGTGACACTTTCGTATACATTATTCGCGATCTGATGAGCAATATTACGCAATTGCGACGCCTTGGCCATGTACTGATTGCCGAATATCTGCTTTTGCTCATAGGCATCAAAAAGACGTGAGATCACTTTATAACTGCCGTCACCCATGGAACTCACGGAACCAATCACCACATAGTCAACTTTGATCAGTCGCCAGTCATTGAACGTGATTTGCTCAAAGGTAGTTGGAAAGCTCAAGAATTTAATCGGAGGTATCGGATCGAATCGTCCGGTTCGAGCAAGATCGTTGCGAATCACGTCATCCAGGATATGTTCCAGTTCAATTCCTTCATCTACTCCAAAGGGAACGACCGCAATTGGAACACCACGCTCTACGCCTTCATCGATTTCGATTGTTACCAATGCATACGCATTTGCGCATACGGCAAGCAATCCGGTTGCGATCAGGAGTTTACGGCAGTTTTTCAACATGGCTAACTTGAATGTTCCGTAGAATCAAACACAAAACGAAACTTTCGAATATATTCATAGTAATCCGCATTGTCAGGAATCGGCAATGGTGAAGCTTTTCTAATGGCTAGTGACACAGAACGATCAAACTCAGTGGAACCACTAGACTCAGTAATAGTAACAGACTGAACACCACCACTACGATCAATTTCGACGATCACGCCTGTTTTTAAAGATTTTTGTGTAACTTGATTCCAGTTCTTGGTAACTTTCTGTCGTATTCGTGGTGCATATTTGTTAAATGCAGCGATCGCATCATTTTCAAGCCGCTTTCGCCTCGCTTCTTCTCTAATCCGTTCTTGCTCCTCATTCGCTAATCTTTCGCGTTCTAGCTTAGCCTGCCGCAATCGCTCCTCTTCTTGTTTCTTCTTGCGTTCATCAGCCAGTCTCTTTCTTTCAGCGTCTTCTCGTCGTTGCCTATCCAATAGTTCTTCGCGCTGTCTAACAAGCGCTAGCTTTTCAGCTTCTTCGATTCTCTTGGCTTCTTCGGCTCGACGACTTTTTTCTTCCTCCCGGTCCTGCGCGAGTTTTTCCTGTTCTTGCTTTTCCAAGTCTTCTAGCAGAGTCTCCTTGTTCGATTGCTCCTGATTCATGGCCTCAAGCTCAGACTGCAGTTTCTGTTTCTGTTCTTCCAATAGTGCTAACTGCCGGACTTCTTCCTGTCTCTTTGTCTCTTCAGCCAATCGCTTCTGTTCCGTAGCCTGTGCCTCTGCTAGCTTTTGCTCAGCCAGTTTCTGTTCACGCTGTCGATTCTGCAAGCGGTCCTGTTCTTGCTTTTCCAATTCTTTTAGCTGAGTCTCCTTGTTCGAATGCTCCTGATTCATGGCCTCAAGCTCAGACTGCAGTTTCCATTTCTGTTCTTCCAACAGTGCCAACTGCCGGGTTTCTTCCTGTCTCTTTGTCTCTTCAGCCAGTCGTTTCTGCTCCGCAGCCTGTGCCTCCGCTAGTTGCTGCGCAATCAGTTTCTCCTGCTCTTTCTTCTGAATTTCGGCCAACTCTTGCTCCCGCTTCTGTCTCTCTAAGTGTTCCTCACGCTGCTTATTCAGCTCAGCCAATTTTTCAGCTTCCTGTTGACGGGCATTCTCAATCTCACGCAGTTCTTCTTCCTGCTTAAGACGTTGCTCCTCAATTTTGCGTACGCGTTTCTCTTCCTCTAGTTTGCGAGATTCAATCATCGCCAGCTGTTGTTCTTCCTGCTCGCGCTGTTGCTCAATCTGCTTCTGTTCCTTACGTGCCGCTTCCAGTTCCCTTTTCTGGTTTAATACCTTTTGTCGCTCCTGCTCTTCTTTCAGACGAATTTGTTCAAGTTCCTGCTCGATTGCCTGTTCGGATATCGCATGCGCCTGAATTGGCGCTTCGGTGGGCTTGCTGCTCTGTGTATTTGAGGGAATGACTTGTTGGAAATAAATATTTACCCCAACTGCAAGAGCAATGGCGACGTGAACGCACAGCGCCAAAAAGACTGACTTAGTGCCAAAATTTCTTGGATTCCGAATTTTCACTTCAGAGCTATTTACCTATCGGATTCTTGGTAACCAGTCCAACATCATCTACACCCGCAATCTGCAGAGCAACCATCGCCTGAATGACCGAATTAAAATCTACGTTTGCATCTCCACGAACAAAAAATGTCGTGTCTGGATTTGCACGCTTTACGGCAGTCGCTTTCAACTGTATCTGCTGCAGTGTGACTGCGTTGTCAACGTCCTGATTCACATAATAGGCGCCGTCTTTATTGACATGAACCACGAACGGGATATTTTCGTCCGATGTGATCGGTTTCGCCTTTGCTTGCGGCAAATCGACCTTCACGCCTTCTGTCAGCAAAGGTGCTGTTACCATAAAAATTACCAGTAAAACCAGCATAACGTCAATATATGGAACAACATTGATCTCGTTCATCTGCTTGTGTCTACGCTGTCGGACAATCGTTCTCATGACTCGCTCTACCTCATCGCGTACTGGCGATTGACAATACTGAGGAATTCCTCGGTAAAGGTCTCGTATCGACTGAGTAATCGATCAGCCTGATAGGAAAACCGGTTATAAGCAATCACTGCTGGAATTGCAGCGAAGAGGCCCATTGCGGTTGCAATCAAGGCTTCTGCAATTCCTGGGGCGACTGCTGCAATGGTAGTCGTCTGTAATGAACCAAGTGCCCTAAATGAATTCATAATACCCCAAACTGTTCCAAACAGCCCGATATACGGGCTAGTGGAACCAACTGTAGCGAGAAACGACAAATTTGAATTGACGCTGTCCTCGGCTCGGTTCAGCGCAACCCGCATTGAACGATGCACGCCGTCGACGATTTCCGTCCTGTCTATATTTTGACGCGTCAACAGCCTACTAAGTTCCAGATAGCCTTCCATAAAGACTTCGGCGATTGATCCAGCATCTTTGTTGCGACCTTCCCAATCATAGTACAACGAACTGAGATCGCCCACTGACCAGAACTTCCCTTCAAACTCATCGGCTGACTGTGTCCAGTATTTCAACGTAAACCACTTATAGAAAATCATCGACCAAGACACCAATGACGCCAAAACCAGAATCACCAGGACAAATTGAACCAGAACGCTTGCATTCGTAATCAGTTCAATAAAAGAGAGAGTATCTGCTGTTGGAACAAGTTCCAGTGAATCTTCCATTAAGTCATCCTTTGCTTGAGATCTGCGGGAATTCTACGAACAGTCAATCGAACAGCATCTAGTGATGCAATGCGAAAACTTCCGCGAACGAGCAAGCCTCGTTCACCCGAGATGGTTTGCGATATAGTCATACTAGCACCACGAATCGAATCAGGAGTAACGGATACTCTCAATAAATCTCCCAATTTCGCTGGATTGATGAAATCCAGACAAGCCGAGCGCACGGCGAAAATTATGCCGAATAAATCCTTTGGCTGTTGCGGCTTGCAACCTAAACTGGCAAGCCAATCCGTTCTTGCACGTTCCATGAAATTCAAATAATTCGCGTGATAGACCACTCCGGCGGCATCTGTATCTTCGTAGTACACTCGAAAATTCGAGAAAAATTCTTCAGACGACATACAATTAAAAAGATCCCGGTTCCGTTAGTTCGATTGTACTAAATGCCGATTTGTTCATTTACAGAAGTGTATGATGTTTGCGAGCGACTCCAAGGTGCTTCCACGCTTTTGGCGTGGCTGTTCTGCCCCTCGGTGTACGTTGAATGAAGCCCTGTTGCAACAGATAAGGTTCGATCGTATCTTCGATCGTTCCTCTCTCTTCGCTGATAGCAGCCGAAAGCGTTTCCACACCAGTCGGCCCGCCCTGATAGTTCTCAACTAGAATCTGTAAGTATTTTCGGTCCAGCACGTCCAGCCCGCAGGCATCCACCTCCAGCATTTCCAACGCATACTGCGCTGTTGATCGATCAATCTTTCCACTCCCTTCAATCTGTGCATAGTCGCGTACTCGACGCAATAGCCGATTGGCGATGCGTGGTGTGCCGCGAGAGCGTTCCGCTATCGCCTCAACGCCATCAGAGTCGGTATCGATGGATAAAATTCCTGAAGAACGCATAATAATGTTTGCGATGTCATCGGTATTGTAGTAGTCAAGACGCTGCACGATACCGAATCGGTCGCGCAACGGAGAAGTAAGAAGGCCGGTTCTCGTTGTAGCGCCTACCAGCGTAAATGGCTGCAGATCGAGCTGGATCGATTTCGCCGCTGGCCCTTGGCCGATCATGATATCGATTCTGTAATCTTCCATTGCCGGATACAGCACTTCCTCTACAACCGGGTTCAATCGATGAATCTCATCGACGAACAGTACAGCCCCGGACTGCAACCGGGTAAGCATCGCGGCAACGTCGCCCTGACGTTCCAGCACAGGTCCAGAAGTCTGTACTAAATCAACCTTTAATTCGTTCGCAATAATGTACGCGAGGGTTGTCTTGCCAAGACCTGGCGGCCCGAAAATCAGGACATGATCCAGTGCTTCTCCACGTTGGAGAGCAGCCTCGACGAATATCTTCAGTTGTTTTTTGGTTTTGCTCTGCCCAATGAATTCACCAAGCACTTTCGGCCGAAGACTTCTATCAAATTCCCCCTCGGTCTCATCCATCTGCGCTGGTGAGATTGGTCGAATGCTATCGTTCACGGCGAAACTGTATTAAGAGAAGCAAGCGCGAGTACGACTGCCTGTTCGGTGCTATCGGCATTGTCTCGAATTGACAGTACCGCGCGTCTTGATTCCCGGTGAGAATACCCCAGTTCAATCAGTGCCTCAGTCGCTTCAAGAACGATGTTACTAGCCCCGGTTGACGAGTCCCGAACATCGAAATTGTCTACCGGAAATTGACCGACTCTATCCCGTAGTTCCAGCAGTAGTCTTGTGGCAGTTTTTTTACCGATGCCTGGCACTTTTTCAAGTGATCTGGGATCTTCAAGTTGGACACATGCCACGAGTTCGGATACTTTCATTTCAGATAGAATTCCGAGCGCTGTTCGCGGTCCGATTTTACTCACATTTATCAGCATCCGAAATAAGTCCCTGTCAGCTTGACCTGTAAATCCAAAAAGCGTGTGAGCATCCTCTCGTACATGCGTATGTATGTGAAGTTCCGCCTGTCCATCAATATCAGCCAACTCCTGAATAACGGTTGCTGGAACGTTAACCTCATAGCCCACCCCATTCACATCCAGCAAGACATACGAAGCCTGCTTTTGCCGGATGGAGCCACGCAGATATCCAATCACAACGCGCTCTCTGTTTGATCAAGTAACTGGCGCAATCCGCTGCAAGGGCGTTTTACGACGATGCGATCTCAGTACCGGATCCAATATCGGTATATGCTGATAGTGCGTAATGGCACCAGCTAGCGCATCTGCTTCATCCGGGTCGGGCATCTTTTTTAAACTCAGCAACATCTGCACCATGTACTGAATTTGTTCCTTTGCGGCTGAACCACTGCCGGTAATTGATTTCTTGATCTGTCTCGCAGCATATTCATAAATTTCGAGTTCGCTTGCTGCACACGCAACAATTGCACTTCCACGTGCATGTCCCAGCAGCAGTGCAGATTGGGGATTGACAGAAACAAACACTTGTTCAACTACTGCAATTTGAGGCTCATACTTACAGATTACATCTGTAATTTGGTGATAGATTTCACTCAAACGTCCCGGCAAATCACCGGTTGGCAGCTTAATGCTACCGCTACCGACGTGCTGAATGCGTTCGGGTCTGCACTCAATCACTCCGTAACCGGTTATCCGAGAGCCTGGATCAATTCCCAGTATTCTTATCATCCATCAATCTGCAGTAAATGTTGCATTGGTATAGACATCCTGGACATCGTCAAGCTCCTCAATTACATCGATCAGATTGACAACACGCTCCATTAATTGATCTCCTATTTCAAGAGAAGTAGTCGGACGCTGCTCAATACTCGCATCTTCGTACTCCAGTCCGGCTTTTTCGACTGCCTCAATAACCTCATAAAACGAATCTACTGGTGTTGACACCATGATCGAGCCATCATCCAGAGTATCGATATCATCTGCACCAGCTGACACAGCTACATCCATTATTTGTTCTTCGTCGCTTCCAGCAGCAAACTGAACGGAACCCGCTCGATTGAACAAATAGGATACCGACCCCTCGGTACCGAGATTTCCACCGTGTTTTGATAAGGCATGACGAACTTCGCTGACGGTACGATTTCGATTATCGGTCGAGCACTCAATCAACAAGGCAACTCCGCCAGGCCCGTATCCCTCATATACAACATCCTGATATCCATCTCCACCGGAATCTCCTGAGCCGCGCTGCACCGCCCGATTGATCACGTCTCGACCCATATTGGCGGCAAGCGCCTTGTCAATGGCAGAACGAAGACGAGGATTACCCTCAGGGTCGGAAGTTCCTGACTTCGCAGCTACAGTGATCTCTCTGATAAGTTTCGAGAAAAGTTTCCCGCGACGGCTATCCTGAGCGGCTTTTCGAAACCGGATATTCGCCCATTTACTATGTCCGGCCATAAGAAGAAAAGTGATTTGACTTTATTCATTTTATTTTATCACTATCGATTGAGGTGAATATTGCAAATCAGCAACCCAAAATCCACGTTAGATATTAGTTGAGCTTAACTTGGCAGGTGAATCGGGTTATTGCGTGAGGATTCCGCTCCAGTCAGAGCTAGTTCAGACAGTTGCCAAGCGAATTGCCAGATTAACTTTCGCTACAGCAGAATTCAAGGAAACTGATCTGAAATCGGCGGTGGTTCTTCATTCATATTACTCGCCACCACGGCACTGCCAGCACATCATCTGTAAGCCAAGACACTTCGTTACCGGTGTGCAACAGTAATCCGGAACGGGCGAGATTACCGTATTCCCGTCGAAAAATCCGCAACTTGGCTGCATCACCGATGTGCGGTCGTTTACTCGCTTTGACTTCGATCGGCAAAACCCGTCCACCTGCTTCAATAATAAAATCAACCTCTTCCCCCAGAGTTGTACGCCAATAGTGAATTTCGGCGCGATCGATTCTGCCAGCGCGCCAAGTTAGCAAGTCCTGCAGAACGATGTTCTCAAGATGAACGCCGTTAGGTTCATTTTGACCTGCAATATGTAACGCCATTCCAACATCGCACCAATAGAGCTTTGGTGATTTCACAAGGCGTTTCGTACGATTTACGAAATAGGGAGTCAATCGAACAAGCAGGCAAGATGTTTCAAGCAAATTTAGGTATCTATGAACTGTCGGTTGAGGAATTGAAGTATCGTGCGAGAGATTCGTTTGATTTGAAAGTCCGCCCAAGCGAAAACATATCGCTCGAACCAATCGTTGAAAATCAGGTAAAGCCGATATAATTGATAGTTGCTGAAGATCACGCTCAAGATAGGTTTGCATGTAACCATTGAACCAAATTTGACGTTCTTCGACAGTAGTTTGATGGATTGCAGGAACGGGAAATCCACCGCGGCGTGCAAAGCTTCGCCAGTCTTCCATGTCGGTTTTGTCGGCAGCGATTACGTCAATCCAAGTTCTTTCATCATTACCGATCAACTGTTCCCAAATTCCACAACTTCCCTGTCCCAGTTGTTCCCGTCGTGTCAAAGGCCACAAGTTCAGATAACTTGCTCTGCCTGCCAGTGATTCGGAGACTTTCTGCATTAGCAATAAATTGGCAGAGCCGGTAAGTAAAAATCGACCTGACTGTCGGTTAAGATCAATGTCATGCTTGACAGCAAGCAACAGCTTCGGTTCTCGTTGAATTTCATCCAGTGTTATCAGGCCGGATTCGCTAATCAGCGACTTCGGATCATTTTGTGCCATATCAAGAACATTAATATCGTCTAGCGAATAGAATTTTCGTGTGTCTTGGCCGATATCCTTTGCAAGAGTACTCTTGCCCGTCTGTCTTGCACCAGAAAGAACAACTGCGGGCATAGTATTGAGATGGAAATTCAGAATTTTTGTAATTGATCGCGGTAGGGGAGTTTTGGACATTTAACTGTTTGACTTTGTTGATGCTGTAAATGTTATTGATTTGTATTATAAATGATATTCATTCATATTGTGAATAATATTAAGCTACTCGTTGAAATGCTTGATGTAGATCAATGCTAAACTCTCGAAAGTCATCGATAAAAGACACAGTAATCAGAATGTTCTAACTACAGAGACTTCGTATTGGGTTTAATAATTCTCATAAATCTGTCAGATACCTGCAAACAACGTCGAACTGAGTAACGGAACTATTCCAAAACGAAAGTGATGATAGGAACCAGTAACCTACAGGCAAATTATTATGCCGGGTGAATATTGCAAATCAGCAACCTAAAATCCGCGTTAGAAATTAATTGAGCTTAAATTGGCAGGTGAATTGGGGAGCAAAAGCAGTCGGTGCAATATCATCCGTCAGGCAAGGATTCGCTCACCATCAGCAATGCTTCTCGATTCGACCAGGACCAGACAACATCCTGCGCGGCTTCAATGCTCAGCCACTGGTAATCAGTGTGTTCTGACAACTGCAATGTTACGCTTACAACATTCGGCAGACAGACTGATAGTACATGTTCTATGTTCATCCGATCTTCTCGTCTGTATCGATTCTGATACTCTCTTGGTATCAGAAATCTGAATTTTCGCTGCCAATCGTGGATGTCGTCTTCGCCGACTTTGATTCCGGTTTCTTCCCTGAGTTCTCGCAGTGCTGTCTGAACTGGGGTTTCACCGCTCCAATTCATAGAGCCGGTGACAGACTGCCAGAAAATACGGGGTGGAGTTCTTTTGAGCAGAAGAGTTTGTCTCTGTGGGGTATGCACCACAAGCAATACCGACTCGGGCCGACGATACAAGGGTTCTGAACTCTGTGACAAATCCCCAGCTCCTGTGTGATCAACCCCCTTTGCCGGGCACTTGACTCATAATCGCTGCCGTTGATTTGATGCGAAGTTCCAGCTCATTCAACTGCTCGCTGCTGATTTCGTTCGGTGCATCGGTAACAGGACAGTAAGCTCTTTGCGTTTTGGGGAATGCAATCACATCGCGAATCGAACTCTCGCCTGACAGAAGCGCCGAAATTCGATCTAGCCCAAAGGCAATGCCCCCATGGGGCGGTGCTCCGCTCGTCAGCGCGTTCAGCAAAAATCCGAACTTGGCTTCAATGCTTTCCTGAGAAAGCCCCAACACTTCAAATATCCTGCGCTGAATGTCCAGCCGATGGTTTCGAATTGACCCTCCACCGATTTCGACACCATTCAAAACCAGATCATAAGCACGGGACAGTATGGCGCCTGGGTCTTCTCCAAGCAAGTCAACGTGCTCCTCTTTGGGTGCAGTAAACGGGTGATGCAACGAATGCCAGCGTTGATTATCGCTATCGAATTCCACGAGTGGAAAATCTACAATCCAAATCGGCTGCCAGCCTGGCTCAATTAACCCTAAATCTTCTGCGATGCGAATCCGCAATGCTCCGAGAGCTGCATTGACAACACTTTCGGCATCCGCTCCGAAGAAGATGATGTCCCCGGCTTGGCTTGCACATTGCTTCACAGTCTGCGCAACAGTCGCATCGGACAAGAACTTGAGAATGGGAGACTGCAATCCTTCCGTTCCCTGCGACGGATCATTTACCTTGATGTAAGCAAGGCCCTTGGCGCCGAATTCACCAACATAACGGGTATACTCGTCAATTTGTTGGCGAGATAAAACGCTGCCGTCAGGCACGTTCAGAGCGGCGACCCGCCCGCCCTGCATATTTGCGGCACGCTGAAATACTTGAAACTCCTCGCTAGCCATCAGATCTGTCAAATCAACGAGTTCCAGATTAATTCGAAGATCAGGACGATCGGTTCCATACCGAAGCATGGATTCAGAGTAAGTCAGTACCGGAAACTTGGCAGGCAGGGTAATTTTGCCTACGGAATCGAAAATTCGAATATACATTTCTTCCATCAGATTCATCACGTCTGACTCGCCGATGAAAGCCATTTCAACGTCAAGCTGTGTAAATTCAGGCTGTCGATCTGATCTCAAATCTTCATCCCGAAAACACCTGGCAATCTGGTAGTATCGCTCGAAACCTGAAATTACCAGCATCTGCTTGAACATCTGAGGGGATTGCGGCAGTGCGTAGAACGATCCGGTGTGCACACGACTCGGAACGAGATAGTCGCGAGCGCCTTCCGGAGTGGAACGCGTCAACATCGGCGTTTCAATTTCCGTAAATGAGCGTTGATCCAAGAACGAACGAATTTCGCGGATGAGTGAATGTCGAAGCCGTATGTTGCGCTGCATTTTTTCGCGCCTTAGATCAATGTATCGATATTTCAGACGCAACGCCTCATTGGCATCTACTTCATCAACCTGAAAAGGCAGATTTTCCGCTTTATTCAATATGACGATTGAGTCCACTACAACCTCAATTTTCCCGGTTGGAAGGGAAGGATTCTCGGTTCCGTCAGGACGCATGCGTAGTGTCCCGCAAACCTGCAGTACAAATTCGTTTCTAACCGATTCTGCATGCAAAAAACTCTCAGTTTGCTCTGGATTCACAACGACCTGAATGATGCCACTGGAATCTCGCAGGTCAATGAATATCACACCGCCATGATCACGACGGCTGTTTACCCATCCACAGACCTGAACTTCACTGCCAATATCGGACTCGAGAATTGACGCACAGAAGTGCGTGCGCATGGAACTGTTCAAGGTATGCGATGGCTCAGGCTGCAGTTGCACCAGAACTAGAGGCGCTGTCTGCAGTGGTCGTTTTGCTATCTGAAGACTTTTTGTCAGAACTTGACTCGCTCTTCTCAGAAGACGCATCGGCAGTAGGTTGATCTGATTTATCTTTTTTCTTGTCTACCTTGTTTTTGAAGTCCGTTTCATACCATCCCGTACCTTTCAGATGAAAGGCAGCTACAGAAAGCTTCTTGCGCAAAGTTTTTTCGCTACAGGACGGACACTCAGTAAGCGGACTCTCCTTTATACTCTGAATAATCTCAAGCTCGTGATCACAAGCTCTGCAAACGTATTCGTAAATCGGCATACTAAATTCTGGATTAATAAGGAACAAAGAATAGATTTTAAACTATTAGCAGGTCATTTCATCTACTAACAAAGAATCGATTCATTTACCGGCAACTACCATGTTTTCGATCAAAATCGAACCGGATCTCGTGTTACCACGCAAATCTACATCAGTTCCAACATCAACAATTGATCGAAACATGTCGCGAAGATTTCCCGCAATTGTCAGTTCCTCAACTGGATATTGCATTTCGCCGTTTTCAACCCAAAAGCCTCGCGCTCCCTGCGAATAGTCTCCTGTAACCGTATTGATCCCGAAACCCATAGTTTCGGTCACCAGTATTCCGCGATTCATCAATTTCAGCATTTCGTTGAAATCGCGCTTTCCTGAATCAATGGTCAGGTTAAAAACGCCACCGGCATTTCCGGTTGTTTCAAGTCCAAGTTTGCGCGCCGAATATGATCCGAGAACATAGCCCTGCAGCACGCCATCTGAAATAATATCGCGCGGCTGCGTTGCAACGCCCTCTGCATCGGCTACCGCGCTACCCAAGGTTCGCTTCAAATGAGGCTGTTCGTGAATTCGTACCCATGGCGGGAAAATTTCCTGTCCGATGCTATCCAGCAAAAAACTTGCCTTTCGATAAAGCGCGGGGCCGGTGATGGCTCTGATTAAGCATGAGAGAAGATTGGACGCTATGGGCGCTTCAAACAGTACCGGCGCTCTACAAGTACTGATTTGTCTTGCATCAAGTCTGCGTAAAGTTCTTTTCGCCGCCATCAATCCAATGGATTGCGGTGAATCCAGCAATGCCGGGTCACGTACAGCGTCAAACCAGTAATCGCCCTGCATGCCAGCAACAGATTTTCCGACAACAGAGCAACTCATATCATGGCGAGTCGTGCGTTGATGGATGAGAAAATCGTCACTGTTGCCAAACGCTGACTCACTGATAGAAGTACCAAATGTTGCTCCTTCTGAATTAATGATCCTGGAATCACTGGACAGAGCAGAATTTTCGCAGGCAAGAGCCATTTCAAGTGCCTGGTCGCGATCGACATTCCACGGCAAATACAACTCCAATTCAGGAATCTGGCGGGCCAAACGATCTGATGGCGGCAACCCGTTACAGGGGTCATCAGCAGTAAATTTCGCAATCGTACGGGCAGCCCGCACCGTATCTGCAATCGCAGCATCGCTAAAGTCGTTCGTTGTGGAAATGCCTTTTTTATTCCCCATGTACACCGTAACGGTCAGATTTCCGCCGTTATGATGCTCAACCGTCTCCAGTTCGCCCATGCGAACACCAAGTTCGTAACCCCGTGTCTGTCCTACTCCCACAGTTGCCGCATCCACACCAAAACGCGAGGCACAATCCATTGCCTGCTCGACAATATTCGACAAATCAATTGCATCACCGCGATCTACGGTGGATTGGACGCTCTTTGCAGTCATCGTAATGTCACATCTGAACGCCGCCGACAGTCAGGCCATCGACGCGTAGTGTCGGCTGTCCCACTCCAACCGGAACGCTTTGCCCCTCTTTACCGCAGGTACCAATCCCGGAGTCAAGTTGCAGGTTGTTGCCCACCATCGTGACTTTGGTGAGAACGTCCGGACCGTTGCCAATCAAAGTCGCACCCTTTACGGGTCTGGTAATCTTTCCCTTTTCAATGAGATATGCTTCCGTAGCAGAAAAAACAAACTTGCCAGAAGTGATGTCGACCTGTCCTCCACCAAAACTCACTGCGTATAAGCCATCGTCTACAGACTCAATGATTTCCTCATGACTCGACGCACCCGGCAGCATGTAGGTATTGGTCATTCTCGGCATTGGCAAATGGGCATAAGATTCACGACGTCCATTGCCGGTTGGCGCCTGATTCATCAATCTTGCATTTGTCAAATCCTGCATATAGCCAGCAAGAATGCCATTTTCAATGAGAACGGTATTCTGTGATTGCGTTCCCTCGTCATCTATGCTGAGTGAGCCTCTTCGATTCTCTATAGTTCCGTCGTCAACGATGGTACAGAGTTTTGATGCCACTTGATCGCCGATACGGCCTGCAAAGGCGGAAGTCCCTTTTCGATTGAAATCACCTTCAAGTCCGTGTCCGATTGCTTCGTGAAGAAGTATCCCCGGCCATCCGGGACCGAGAACGACTACCATTGTGCCGGCAGGCGCATCAACGGACTCCAAGTTTATCAAAGCTTGCCGCACAGCTTCGCGACCATATTCAAGAGCACGATCCTGTTGCACCAGAAAATCATAAGATTCGCGGGAACCACCGCCGAATGAACCCTGTTCCCGACGACCGTTGTGCTCCGCTACCACACTAACGTTCAGTCTCACCAATGGACGGACATCCGCACAAATTTTTCCGTCGCTACGTACAACTAGAACAATCTCCTGCGAGCCAGATAGGTTCACCATAACCTCCTTGACTCTTGGATCTTGTTTTCTGGCGTCCTGTTCAACTCGCTCAAGCAACCGCACCTTTTCGGAATCAGACAAACTGTTTAGAGGGTCGTCAGGCCGGTAAAGTATCGGTACTTCTGCCGATTGCCGTTGTGTAACCGCGCGTGCATCCGAGCCAAGGCCGTGTGCAATGCCGCGAGCCGACACTGCAGCCTGAATCAATGCTGGCAAGCTCAAGTCGTCAGAACAGGAAAATCCGGTTTTATCGCCACTAATCGCCCGCAGACCGACGCCTTTGTCGATGCTGAAAGCGCCTGATTTGACGACTCCCTCTTCAAGACTCCAGCTTTCCTGCCGGGCATACTGAAAATAGAGATCAGCGTGATCAATATGTTTGCCCACCATTTCCCCGAGCAACACATCCAATTCTCGTTCGCCGACTTCGGCGGGTTCAAGCAGAGCGGTTCGAGCTGTGTCGATATATTTTTTCATAGCACTAAAATTTCATGCTTAACAGCAGTTAAATTGCCTTCTACAGTCATAGCAAAGTAAAGAACCCGAAGTTTCAGGTTCTGGGTAATCAAAACTGATGATTTCGAGACTGACTGAAGTCAGCCTAATAAATGCAAGACCAGCTAGCAAATTATAGCAACTCGCAAAACAGGCAAGGCGTAAATCGTAAGACCCAAATCCGCAATTGGAGAATTAAATCGGCTACCGAGGCCCCGAAATCCAATATCTGGCTCACTCTCGCCGGCGGATTCCCGCCACCTCCACCGATAACCGCACCGTCTACCGGAATCTTCAGCAATTGTAGTGCCCCGAGAGTGTTATTCCCGTTGAATGCTCGTGCAAAACCCTTGCCTGAATCGACAACCGTAGTGAATTCTGCAATGAAGCCGCCCCCAAGGCGGCCAACTCAGGTGAGAAGCGGATAAGCCCGTATCGAACGCAACGCTTCGTCAATGACCCGCCAGTGTGCCTCCGAGATCTTCACTGTCAATTGCCGAGCATGACGCACCACCTTTGCGCCAACCGCATAAATGTGAAATCGTATTCTCGGTGCCCGTGCCGTGATCCACCGCGACGGCAACATCACACGCATCTGGCATAAAAGATTATACGCCAACGCATTGAGTTTCAACCACACCGCATTGGCAGCGAAATCTCCACACGGAAAGTGGGCACCAGCAAAGTCGCTTCGAAGTTGCTTGATCTTGTTCTCGCTGGTCTCGCCGCGAAGGTTATACCACTGCACGATCTCATGATCCGTCTTCTCATCGAAGTTGGTCGCAATCGCACGGTAAATGTGCTCCCCCTGGGTGGCACTGTCATCTTCCGCTTCAATCAACGTTTCCAGATTTACATTGTCGCCCTTGTCAATGCACTTTCTCTGAACCACCAAAGTGAACGCATCCGTGTTGCCCATCACATGCACCGTACGAGCCACCTGTTCGGTCTCCGATACCGTGCCATCGGCATACACCAACGCTTCCCACTGATCCGCCTTGATGCTGCTGATCGACTCTTTCAAGGTCGTGTCCATCTTCGCACGAATCGCAAACCGCTTGCCCGTTTCCATCAGGTATTTGATGATACTCGCTTGGTAACCGGCAGCATCAATGCGAACCTTGATGAGACTTTTCCGTTGGGCGTAATTTTACTGGCTATCGAGCGGAATGAGTCGGCATGAATATTGATTTTTCCGGGAAAAACCGAATCACAGCGCCAGATTTCGGCGCCGCGGCTGTTTGCGCGGCAATAATCAGGCTGAATGGGGCGATTCAGACAAATTGCGCTCGCGCCGAACGGTCTGCTGAATCGATTGGCTGGAATGCCGCCGCGCCAAGCGGCAGAATCAGGCGGCCAGGTCTTTGACCAGTGATCTCATACGTTCAGGCTTGCCGCTCTGAATGGCAAAACAGGCTGCTGCCAGCATCACCGTCATGGACATCGAGATTCTAAGCGCCATGCGCTTTTGTCCGCGGATATAGTGATCCTCCATCAAGAATCCGTCTGCGATTCTGGAAAAGATCCGCTCACAGGCGGTTCTTTGTCTATACAGCCGTTTCCACTTGTAGGTCGAAGGCGGCAATGCACCGCAGTCTCGAAGGTGGTCCGGGTCCACTTTGACTCGCACCACTCGGGTCTTGGCGTCGATTCTGACATGGCCGCTTTGGTAGCATTCGGCTCGACCCTTGCACTCGAAATCGTTGACTGTAGCCGGACAAGCCCATTTCACAGTGCCGCGCTTTTTCTCATAGCCCTGGTGATGCATCAGTCGGATTTGCTTTGAGTGCGGACACTTGCAATACAGATCGCCACGTTCTGTTACCAGCATCGTGTCAATCACATTTTCGTCCAATGTGCGGGTCGGCACATCCAGCTGATCGGCATCCAGATTGATTTCGTCCCACAGATTGCGAGTGTCGATGACCGGCAGAATATCCGCTTCGAACAGTTGTCTGCGAAGTTTGTTGCTGTCAAGCCCGCGGTCGGCAACAAAGCTTTGACACCGATTCGACAAATCTGAATCGACAAACTCGGCGACCAAATTTTTACAGTGAGTATGCTCGGATTGTTTCGCCGTTGCCAGCTTGAATCCGAGCGGCAGCTCGAAATTCACGTCGCTCAGGACGTGCAGGCCGTAGCCAAACCAGTATTTTTTGACTTGCTTCTCCTGGCCATTGGAAGCGGTCGTATACTGTTTGTGACAGCCCCAGGTAGCGTCCGGGTCTGAGGTTTGTTGCTCGCCTGTGAGCGGGTCGGTTTTGTTCTTGATCTTGTTGCCGGTTGAATACGATTCAATAGCTTTGCCATCGTAGCCGACGCGCTCGCCTAAATCCGGCAAAAGCTCCGACAGCTTGTCGCGCTGGACTGCAAACAGCGTCGACACACAGCCGGATTTTTCATCGACCTCAATGAGCGTTTGCCTGAAGCGACTGAAAGCCCCGTCCGATGGCACCTTGTAGTGGACAAACGGATCCCGGTCGCAGTCCGCAACCGGCTTGAGCTCGAAGCCCAGCGCGATCATCAAAGTCGGGTTTCTTTTCAGTTCCCGGCGCAATGAGGCAACACTTCGATGCTGCAGGACAATCATTGCGAAAAGCGCCTGCAGCATGGCTTCGATGGGCCAGTCCTGACGTCCTTTGCGGTTTCGGTGAGTGCGGATTTGGCAGACGATTTCAGAAAAGTCGAGCTGTGTGAAGATGCCTCGAAGTCTTTCGAGTTCGCAATGGTCTAGATAATTTCCCCAGAATAGATCATAATTGACTAAAGCCATGAGCAGAACCTCTTGTTGAATGGATAATCAGTTAACCATTGAATGATTTTAACTGAATTATATCATGGAGCAGTTGCTTGTGGCTTTATTTATTAATTAAAACAATAGGATAAGTAGGACAGGCAACTCAGGAACCGGTTGCTGAGGGGGCTTTGGAATTGGGGTGAAATTTTCCCTTTACCGCGTAAAAACGCCGAAAAAGCGGTATTTCAGGCTATTTTGTGGGGTAAACAAATTTTCAAGCTCGGCGATTCGCGCGAAAAATCAATAACTTACCGATTTCGAAAAGGTCTCTTGATCACCGAAACTCCGTGCGGCAACTCTTCCTCACACTGCCGGATGAATTCATAATTATCCTTGTTCAGCGGCTCATTGCCGTCCCGAAAATCAACCGATACCACCTGTTCCGTCTCGGCAATATGTCCGACCATCGGAGTGTAGCCGGTGTGCTTTTTGTAGATCCACTTTGCAGCGCCCGATTGCAAAAATGCGCGCACCACCGTAGAGGATGCCGATTACTCCCAGACCCACAGAAACAAATTTTTCTAGAGTGAACAAATCAATGAAGAAAAGACGATACCATAATTAGACATCATGGATTGACCTGCCCTGACTCACAGCGCATAGGATATGCTTTGGGTCAGTAAATGAAACAAGCCCTTGGAGGAGGACAGGTCATGGAACAGTATAGTGGATATATAGGTCTTGATGTACACAAGGAGACGATTGCGGTCGGCATTGCGCGTGCGGGACGTAGTCAACCGCAGTATTATGGCGAGATCCGCAACGATGCAGCTGCAGTGGTTCGTTTGGTGCGTCAGTTGCGCCGGAAAATGGGCGCTTTGACATGGTGTTACGAGGCGGGTCCGTGCGGTTATGCAGTGTATCGTCAGCTGACGGCGTTGGGCGAGCCCTGCGAGGTGGTGGCGCCGGGGTTGATATTACGCAAGCCCGGTGAGCGAATCAAGAACGACCGTCGGGATGCTTTGATGCTGGCCCGGCAACATCGCAGTGGCGATCTGTCGGCGGTGTGGGTGCCGGACGAACACCAGGAGGCGATGCGTGATCTGAGTCGTGCGCGTGAAGACATGAAAGCAATCGAGTTGAAGACTCGGCAGCGCTTGGGCGCCTTTTTGCTGCGTCACGATCGAATTTACCGGGAAGGTCGAAGTCGTTGGACGCAGCAGCATTTTCGCTGGCTGGAGCGGCAGCGGTTTGAACTGGAAATTCATCAGCGCGTATTTCAGGAATATGTCGACGCGGTCATCGATGCGCAACGTCGGGTGGCGGCTTTGGAGTCGGAAATGCGGATGGCTTTGGAGAGCTGGCCGCTGCGTGCGGTGGCTGAAGGTTTAATGTCGCTTCGGGGCGTGGGGCTGATCACGGCCGTGACCGTGTTGGCCGAGTTGGGCGATATCAGCCGTTTTGACAATGCGCGGCAGCTGATGTGTTTCGTGGGACTGGTTCCCGGGGAGCGTTCTTCGGGTTCCAAGCGTCGTCAGACCGGCATCACGAAAACCGGCAATGCACATGTGCGACGGGTGCTGGTGGAAGCCGCTTGGAGTTATCGCTTCCCAGCTCGCAAAACCGCAGTGCTGCAACGGCGTGCGGAACGCGCTTCACCAGCTGTACAGGCCATCGCCTGGAAGGCACAGAAACGGTTGTGCAGCCGTTATCGACACTTGAATCTCGGTGGCAAGGAAAAATGCAAAGTGACCACGGCTGTAGCCCGTGAACTGGTAGGCTTTGTGTGGGCGATCGCCCGTGAAGTCATGCCAGCGACACAGTCGCAACATGCCCAGGTCAGTGCCTGATCCGTTACACCCATGGTTTCCAAACACGAAATGCAGAAGGTCAGCGGCCGGTTGGGAGAACCCTCGATTTATCCTAGAGGGCTCGACCCATTGGGTCGAGCAAACCGCGTAATAAGAGTGAGGCAGCTCCACGACGAAGTGAAGTCAGGCGGTAACCAACCCGCGGATATCAGTAGGATCCACCGTCGTCATAAGCCTCTGCCTTCTGCATTCGTGTTCTGGATCAGGAAATGCTGTTTACAATGATAAATAAATTTGACAAGTCAATCCATATCAGAATTGCTGGTTGTGGTAATCGTAACAATTCGTCAAAAGGGAAATTGTTGATAGTGCAAAATCGCATGAGGGCGCAATGATGATAACTCAGTGGGGATTTCTTGTGATTCGCCGATTGAAATCAATTTGGAAACAATGAGGCAAAATTTTGAATTGCCGCTAACGCTGATGGAACACTATAATTTGAAACACAAAATCTCGAACTCGCTACTTGATTAGTTTCACTTGTAGTGAACCAGCACTGATAAATTTACCAGAATAAATCACAATTGATATGTGCCATGAACAACTGCCTTTGAGAATTTTGAAGGATCGTTCTACGGCCTGTATCATCGCCACTGGCAGGTGCGGTGGAAATTCGGAGTTTTCATTCGAAAACCATCAGATTCCTTGATTTCGGGCAATATTGTGGGGTAAGTAAATATCAGGCCTTCAATTTCGCGAGTGGTACCAACAGTTTTTCAAGATCAAAAATGCCTCCTATTTGCGTGATTAGTTCAGCGTTACGCCGCTCCAAGCGGCGGGAATAATTTCAAAGATCAGCTGGCATTGAACGAAATTTGAAATTGGCATACAGATGACGATCCAGCTATCAGACATCGATATTCGGCAACTGAAGATATTTCGTGCTGTGGTCGAAAGCAATGGATTTACCAACGCCGAGGTAATTCTGAATATCAGCCAATCCACGATCAGCCACCAGATGAGTAATTTGGAAGCCCGTTTAGGAATTAATTTGTGTGAGCGCGGCCGCGCGGGTTTCAGGCTGACCGAAAAAGGCAGGATGGTGTACGAGGAAACATTGCAGTTGTTCAAGGCTCACGAAAGGTTTCAATATGCCACGGGCGAGTTGAAAGGCAAATTGAGCGGCTACCTGAATATCGTATTGATTGACAGTGTGGTAACGGACCCGGAATGCCCGATTGTCTCAGCATTGAACAAATTCAACAATCGCGATCATAACGTCACGATTTCCCTTGAGACCGCGTTGCCGGGAGATATTGAACGCTTGCTTCTCGATGCTGCTACAGACATAGCGATCGGAACATTCGAGAGAAAACTCCCCGGATTGACCTATAGAAAGATCTATTTGGAAACCAACAATCTGATGTGCGGTTCCGGTCACCCTATTGCACAGTTGAACGATTCGGCTCAAATTAAACTCGCCATCAAGAAGTCTCGCAAGGTAACGCGAGGCTACTTGAATAACGAAGACATCAGCATGCTGGATCACGACCCGGAGATTGCCATTGGTGTTGCCCAATCTCTGGAGGCCCAGGCAATACTAATCCTGAGTGGCAGCCATATAGGGTTTCTGCCAATTCACTACACGCTCGAATGGGTCAAACAAAAACGGATGCAGGCAATTGTTCCCGATGAGATTACCTACAAATCTCCATTCTACGTTGTGACTCGTAATTCGCCCAGAAAATCCAAGATTATCGACGCATTCACGGCCGATCTCGATTCCGCTATTGCCGAACGGACAGGGCCAAAATCGTTTTAACCTTGTGCTGACCGCAGGGCTGTCACCTGGCAGGATCCTTGTCGGAATAATTTGGCTGCAGTGCTCAGACCACTGCCCCCGGAATCATGCCAATTTCTAACGTATTCCATCAAAAAGCGTGCTTTCGTGTTCACGACATCCAACCGTCAATTTTCCCATGTTAGCATGGAATATCGGATATGTATTAGCGTGAACTGATTTGCTACCATGTTAAACGAGTTCAAAATAACGCTTGAACACAATCGGTTAGAATTGTGGAAAATACATTGTCAACTGAACACGCGGCCAATGGCTCAACGAGTGCCGAGAAGATGAAAAGGAAGCCAGCCCTTAATTTGCTGTCGCCGGTCAGTCCGCGACAGGCCATCATACTCGGGATCATCGGTGGTATTGTATTTTTCCTGATTTGGGAAATCGGCCACTATATGACTCCGGAGGAAAGCAAGCGATTTCTTCCATCTCCCCAGCACGTTCTGTCCACACTGTATACACTTCTGACCGAAAAGGGCTTTCTGTCGGATATTGGAATCAGTCTGTTCCGGATCATCGGTAGTTTTACGGCAGTTTGCCTTGTTGCTGTTCCCCTTGGGATTTTCATGGGGTGTTTCGACAACATGCGTGCGCTAATCAATCCCGTTGTCTCCGGTGCCCGGTATCTCCCGGCTGCTTCATTCATCCCCTTATTGCTTGTCTGGTTCGGGCCGACCGACACACAGAAGATGGCGCTTCTTTTTCTGGGCGTAATATTTTTTCTGGTCGCCTTGATTCTAGACAATACCAGGGCTGTGCAGAAAGAACTGATTGAAGCTGCATTAACAATGGGAGCGTCCAGGAAACAAATTGTTTTTGGTGTCGTTGCCCGTGCGGCAACCCCTGCTATTTTGGATTCCATGCGTAACATAATTGCAGTGGGCTGGACCTACCTGGTCATTGCCGAAATCGTGGCAGCGCAGGACGGGATAGGTGCGGTAATGATGAGGGCAGGCCGATTTTTAAAGGCAGACGTGATCATGGCCGGCATATTGACAATCGGCTTTCTCGGTGTGATGACAGACATTGCGTTTCGTTTAATTTCACACTATGCCGTTCCCTGGAATCGAAAACGGTCCAACTAGCTGAGAAATCACATGAACGCCGGCACTCAAACCCATTCCCATTCATCCCAGAGCGCCGTAATACGTTCGGTTGATGCGACCCGGCGGTATCTGGGTGGAAAGTTCACTGCCATAGAGCATGTTTCCTTAGATTTTATGAAAAGTCAGGTGACCGCGCTCGTGGGCCCATCCGGCTGCGGGAAGACCACTGTGCTGCGGCTTATCTCGGGACTTGAGGAGCCAACAGAGGGTCAGATTTTTGCCGGAGGTAAACTCATCGAAGGACCAGGGCCGGACAGAGGAATGATCTTTCAGGCCTACACTTCCTTTCCGTGGCTTACTGCGCTGGGTAATGTCGAATATGGAATGAACATCCTGAAAGTTCCAAAAGACGAGGCGCGAGAGCGGGCAATGCAGTGGCTTGAGACTCTTCATCTCGCTAATTTTGCTGATGCTTATCCTGCGGAGTTGTCGGGGGGCATGAAACAGCGCGTCGCGATTGCCAGAACTCTAGCCCAGAACCCTGCGGTTTTATTGATGGACGAACCCTTTGGGGCGCTGGACGCACAAGTTCGGTGGGAAATGCAGGAAATGATGATTGAGATACTGTCCAGAGAGGACAAGACGGTGATTCTAGTCACCCACGACATACAGGAAGCAATCTATCTTGCAGACAGAATCGTATTTTTTAGCAGCAATCCCGGTCGGGTTAAACACGACATTGTTCTTGAGTTTAAAAATGGACACAGATTCGCTCGCAAGGAAGAGATGCTCAAACAGCGCGACTATGCAGATGTCGAGGCACAGTTGTTTGTCTGGATGAGAGAGGAAATTCAAAAGACTGGATAAAGAACGTCGATTCGTGTGAAGATTAAAAATTACATATCAAAAATATGAGGTGAAAAAAATGAAAAAAATGAAAGCGATTTTCCGGCTGACAGGCTGCGCCGGAGCTGCATTAATGATGTTATTGATGTCCCAAGTTGCAAATGCAAGGGAGAACGTCGTTGTATCGATCATATCGGTATCGGTCTACGGTGCCTGGTATATCGTTAATGAAAAGGGGTTTGCAGACAATATTGATGTCGATATACAGATTATTGAAGACCTTACCGCGCGAAATGCGGGCATTTTCAGCGGCGATATCCAGTGCATTATGACGACCATGGACTCGACTGTGGTAACCGCGGCTGCCGGTGTTCCGGTTAGGCACGTTGCCGTGCCCTTGATGTCATACGGACTTGATCAAATGATTGCGGTCGCGGATGTGAAGTCGGACGCTGATTTGAAGGGCCGGTCCTATGCGGCTGACTATGGGTTTCTTAACCATATGTGGATGCTGCTGACCTTAAAACGCGCCGGGCTGGCTTACGACGACGCGACGCACAATATCATGCTGCCCCAGGATGCTGCGGCAGCTTTCGTCAGTGGCAATCTTGACGTGGATGTGAATTTTGTGCCGTTCACTGAACAGTCACTGCAGCTCGCGGGCTCCCACGTCCTTAAGACAAGTTTGACTGACAAAACCTGGGAACGCGGCTTGATATCTGATTCGATTGCCTGCAACAATAAATTCTTGGACGAATCTCCAGAGGTTGCCCAGGAATTGATTCGTGCATGGTTCCAGGCGGTGGACTGGTGGAAACAAAACCCCGCCGAAGGAAATGCGACTGTCGCCAAAGGGCTCGATTGGCCGGAAGCCGATGTCCGGCTGACTCAGGCGGGCGCGGTGATGCTCAACTTGAACCAGAACCTTGGCGCCCTGGGAATAGGAGACGGGCAGCCGGTTTGCAACAATCTTCCCGAAGGTGTGCCTCAGCCGCCTGAAGAAGACAGTGGCTGGGGTGCTCTTGTTGGGAGCGACAGCGATTGTGAAGCCGGGTATCTGGGTGCAACTTGGGATTTGTTCAATGAAGTCTACAAGGACGCCAATGTGATCGATAGCACGATTTCTGTTGAAGACGGCATTGACAACACAATCATTGACGCACTGTACGCGGCTGGCGCTCACGAGGAGATGAGTTCCAATCTCTGGATTGGGCGTCTAGAACCCTAAGCATTGGGAATGCCGGATGGGTCGGAAGACCGTTGAGTACCGATCTTGATTCGCCTCGACACCCGAGTGACTTTCGACCCGGTCCCGGTGAACAATAGTGAGAATGACAAAATCACTTTGATGGTAAAGTAAGGCAATGCAATCACATTTCGAATACTTAAGGCCGAGTTCGACTAAAGAAGCGGTACAGATGAAGATCGAATTCGGTCAGCGGGCAAAGTATTGGGCTGGCGGCACAGATATGACGCTTCGCTGGCGCCGTGAGATCGACAGATTTTCGCACTGCATCGACATCATGTACCTGACAGGGCTTGATGATATTGAAGTCGAGGAAGACTGCATACGAATCGGGGCACTGGTTTCCTTGTCAGCACTGGAACGGGCAGACAAAAGGCATCATCTTCTCAAGACGTTGAGCGATGTCACCAAGCTGATGTGTACGCCACAGACTCGAACGTTGGCTACAGTGGGAGGAAATTTGAGCAACGCGTCTCCGGCCGCGGATTTAACTCCACCGTTCATTGCCATGGATGCCCTGGCAGAAATTACGACCGAGGATGGCATTCGAACAGTTCCGATGGATCAATTTTTTGAAGGCGTCAACAGGACTGTCGTCGGAAATGATCTTTTGAGCGCGATTAAAATTCCGCTGCCTGAAAGTCAGCATAAAGTTGCTAAATATCATCGGATTGATCGAACTATTGTAGATATTGCGCTGGTTAATGCGTCGACATCACTATCGGCAGATCGCTCGAAAACAATCACGCGGGCTGGGGTGGCGTTAGGCGCGGTCGCACCGATTGTCATTCGCTCCCCGGCGGCAGAACGATTTTTGGAAGGTAAGTCTATTGATTTGGTATCGGCAAGCGATCTCGAGAAAGTTGGAGAAATTGCCTCGGAAGACGCGAAACCGATTTCGGACGTGCGCGCCAGCGCGGACTACAGGCGAGCCATGATCAAAGTCATGACGGCCAGGTGCATTAAGGATTGCATTGAAGAATTGGGAGGTACGATTTCATGAGAATAAGACTGAATGTCAATGGCAATGCAATTGAATTGGAAAGCGCTGCAGACCGTACGCTTGCAGACGTGTTGCGCGATGACCTGGGGCTGATCGGAGTGCGAGTTTCGTGTTCCGAAGGCGAATGCGGGTCTTGTACCATTTTGGCCGACGGGTTGCCCATGACATCGTGCATGATGCTGGCGAACCAGGGGGAGGGCAAGGAAATCCTGACGATTGAAGGGTTGGGAACTCCGGAAGACTTACACCCCATCCAGGTGGCGTTTATCGAAGAGCAGGGGTTTCAATGTGCGTTTTGCACCCCTGGATTTATTTTGAGCGCCAAGGCGTTCTTGGAAGAAAACCCGAATCCGACCGAAGATGAAGTTGCATTCGCAATGAGTGGAAACATCTGTCGTTGCGGTGCGTATCCGTATATTGTCAAGTCGGTACTGACTGCTGCGGAGAAGCTTCAGGCGGGGTCATCAAGATAACCACAAATTAGTGAGGACGAGATGTACAGAGAATTTGAAATTGAATCGAACGATATAGCCGAAGCGGTGCCGGGTGTGCATGGAGACGCGCAGACTCAGGTAAACGATATGAAGATAGTCGGTCGTGGATTTCCTGTAAAGGATGCTGTAGAAAAAGTGACCGGTTCCTTGAAATATGCAGTCGATATGACCGTACAGAACATGGTGCATGGGAAGATACTGCGCTGCCCCCATGCGCATGCCCGGATCACAAATATCGACACATCCAAGGCCGAAGCGCTTGCCGGTGTAATCGGCGTTTTGACGCATCAGGATGTGCCCCAAAACGATTGGGAAGCAGCCTGGTTCAACTATCGTGGAAAGGTCTTGGATGGAGTCGGCCGGTTCGTCGGTGACGATCTTGCCGCGGTTGCCGCGGTGAGCGAGGCTGTCGCCCAAAGGGCAGTGGAACTAATTGAGGTGGAATACGAGATTCTTGACGCAGTCTTCGATATGGAAGAAGCAAGAAATTCGGATGCACCACAAATACGTGTAGAAGGTAACGAACGAGATCCCTATATCGTCAAATGGGGCGATACGCACGAGGGCATGGCGTTAGCTGACCATACGGTAGAGTGTGATATTTTTTACCACAGTCAGCAGTATGCCTCCATTGGCCGCAACGCGGCAATCGCAGAGTGGATGGGGGACAAGGTTACGCTTTGGACTTCTTCACAAACGCCGACAGAAACCCGAGACGGCATACACGAGGCGCTCGGAATTCCGTTAAGCAAGATTCGCGTTATAGCGCTTCCTGCCGGGAGTTCATTCGGACAGTGGTGGACCAACAACTTCATGATGATTGCCGTATTGCTGGCAAGGAAGGTTCGGCGACCGGTGAAGATTGAGCTTGATAACGAAGAATGCATGAGTGCCGTAAAACGCCGCCACCTTGAAAGAACCCGCGGTTTGATGGGTTGTACCGCAGATGGACAGCTAACGGTTGCAAAATTCGATCACCTGATCGACAACGGCGGATATGGCTTTAAAGACGATGTCGGGTTCTTCTGCGTGGATATGTGGGGCAAGGCTTTGCATGGCCACTACGCAATTCACGGAGTCAATACAAATTTGCTTACCGCCGGCTGTATGCGCGGGGTTGGTGACTGCACACTAGGCGCCAGTGTCGAACGGATGTGTAACCAACTTGCCGAAAAGATTGACATGGACCCAGTTGAATTCCGTATCAAGAATCAGATTAAGCCTGGAGACGAGCTGAGAATGCAGCACTCCAGGGATAATCTGCATCATGACAGTGTGGAAGAATATCTCGCTGCCTTACCCGAGGAATATCGCGAAAACTGGCCAAAACCGTTTCATCTTTCCAGCGGATCGACGGAGGAGATATTGCGAGAAGGCGCCGAATCCTTTCGGTGGGCCGAGCGATGGAATGGGTGGGGGAAAGCATCCAGTGTCGATGGGTCCATACATCGGGCGGTAGGCGTAGGTACCGGGGCTCACGTATGCGGCGTCGAGTTCGAAGGCAATGCGTCGGCTATGGTTAGGTTAAATCCCGACGGCAGTCTGAAAGTGCATTGCAGCGTGGGCAGACAAGGCCAAGGTAGTGAAACGACTCAGGCCCAGGTGGCTGCGGAAGAGATGGGGTTGCCGTTGTCGATGGTCGAAGTCGAGACTGGCGATACGGATTCCTGCCCTTGGAGTCACGGTTCTTTGGCAAGCAACACCATGTTCAGGGTAGGCTGGGCGACGCGGGAAGCGACCCGGGACGCAAAGCGGCAGTTACTTGAGATTGCGGCTAGGGATATATTCGACAATGCGGAACCGTCCGACTTGGCTATAACTGACGGTTACGTCCACCTTGAAGGATCGATGTCTGACGCGGTTTCTATTTCGGAAGTCCTGAATCTGGTTCGGTCCGACACTTTGGGACAGACTTCTTCCATCACGGGTAGGCCTACAGTTCCCATGCCTCCTTCAACAACGTTCGCAAGGCACTTCGGTGCTCAGTTCGTCGAGGTGGAAGTCGATGTCGATACCGGGAAAATTGTATTGCTCGATTACCTGGCATGCCAGGACAGTGGCACGGTGGTCAATCCTCAGGTTTTAAAGAACCAAGTGATCGGCGGTGCGATATGCGGAGCAGGGTTTGCTATTTATGAGCACTTGATCTTCGACGAGAAAACCGGTGCGATAAAAAATGCAAACCTGCTCGACTACAAAGTACTAAGAGCGGCAGACTTTCCGCACAAAGCTGAAGTGCTGTTCGGTGATTCCTACGATCCGGTTGGGCCGTTCGGTGCTCGCGGGGCTGGCGAGGCGCCAATCGCTGCTTCGATCTCGGCAGTATCGCAGGCGGTCTACAACGCGATAGGTGCTTGGGTCGATTTGCCCATGACACCGGAACGTTTGATCCGAGCGCTAGGGAAAGTGTAGCCGCCGCGCAAATGTCAACGGTTGAATTTTAGTGGAGGCGTGCTTGATATGATAGAAAACCCCGTACCGTGGCCAGACGGCAAACGTTGTGCTGTTGCCTTTACATTCGACATGGACGCCGACAGCCTTATTCATCTTGAGCATCCGGAGACCGGCCATCGGCGGGTGTCAGCCATATCGATGTTGCGATATGGTCCGGAAGTGGCTGTAAAAAGAATCCTGCAGACTTACCGGGATTTCGACATTCAGCAAACCTTTTATGTACCGGCATGGTGCATAGAGCAGTACACGGAATCGGTCAAAGCGATGGTGGATGGCGGACACGAGGTCGCTCATCATGGCTATATCCACGAAAATCCGAATACTCTTTCTCCAGAGAAGGAATTGTATTGGTTGATACGCGGAATCGATATCATCAACAACGTTACGGGGCAGCGTCCTCGCGGATGGCGCGCCCCGCTTTACAACTTTTCTGACGCATCTGTTGATTTCCTCATAGACGAGGGATTTAGCTACGACGCTTCACTGATGGGTGACGATATTCCCTATTTGCTTTCCACGGACAAGGGTAAGGTGATGGAATTGCCGTCTTACTGGGGAATGGATGATTGGCCCCAGTTTGTCCACTCAGTCGACTTGGACTACATGATGCCTTTGCAATCTCCAAGTCGCGGCATGGACGTGTTTAAAGAAGAATTTGATGCAATGTACAAGCACGGCGGCTTATGGGTAACTGTTTGGCATCCCTTTGCTTCAGGGAGGCTTGCGAGATGGGAGAAAGTCGTCGAACTCATTGACTACATGAAGGGAAAGTGTGATGTGTGGTTTGCGCGAATGGAAGATATTGCTGCACACGTCTACCAATGCATCGAAGACGGAAGCTATGTCCCGAGAGTCGATAAATTGCCTTACTACGCGGGACCGGTTGAATTCTGATTTTCATCATTGGCCATTCGATTTTCCCGCTGTTTTCGATTCGAGCGCGTAAAAACTGCGATCTCCGATGTTCGGTTGTGGTGAGTCTAGTGAACCGGATTCGTCAATTGCTGTGACGCTACTACCCACAGTCCTTTGAACCGGAACAAAACTTGTTCCGGTCCTGGGTCAGACAGATGTAGCAACGAACCTCAACTCCGGCACGCACTCGCAAACTTCGCGAATCACCGGCGTCAAAATCTGTTGAAGAAGCACCTGACTTGCCGCATCCACCATCACAACGTATCCGAACCCATTTGGAAGACTTCCGAGTTAATCTGTTTGTCGATGATGGCAAGCGTATTAGAAGGCACAAATTGACGGAAAATATTTTGTAAATATTGACGCCATAACCGGATTTTTCCTGATCCCTAGTCAGGGGGTTAATTGATTGCACCAGTCGGACCAGGTGTATACGAGTTACGTAACAGGAGTACCACAGAATTAATGCTATTGGGGATAAGCAAGAACGTTGCGAATAGAATGAGTTCCCTCTTACCCTCCCCCTATGGTTGTGGTAATCGTAACAATTCGTCAAAAAGGAAATTGTTGATAGAAAACTTGATGACATCGAATACCGTACAAAAGCCTGTTCAAATGAAGAAGAGGCAAAAAGACAAGAACGAGTATTGCGCAAGAACAAGAAGGCCTACATATTTCCAACTTAGAAATTCAGGGTCTCAACTATCCTACACAATCTCTGTGCACTGCTGTGGTGTGTGTTTCGATTGGCGACCTGCGTATTCCGATTTAAATGAACACTTTATGTAGAGCTCAACATAAAACACTGATTCCAATAATTTGAACAATGATTCCGACAATTTGATGATTCCAATGAAAATGAACACTTTCAGTGATACAAAATCGGTTTTTGTCGCAGTCAAAATGAATCCGGAGCTATTCCGGCGTTTGTGTGGAATCCTTTTTACCTCAAATTTTGCGTTCGTGTCAAATTCAAAAACCACCGCTGACACAACCGTGACAGTGTTGCAGTATTTCCCAATTCCAGGGATTGGGTTTTTGTCAGTTGGCACTGAGTGGAAATAAATCTGTGGGGAAATCTGTGTTAAAAACGCTCGATTTAGCGAAACGGAAAAGACGCTTGCGTCACTTACGTTTTTCGTTAGTTTTTTGCACAGATTTACACATAGATTTATTCTACGGGGCCCAGATACTGCAGTTTGGCCCTGACTGCCGTATCTGGGCATGGCTCTGAAGGCGTTGCAGGTCGCTGTATTCATCCAGCGTGTTCCAGTCAAATAGAGTATGATTTTCAGGTGTCATAAACGAATCTCCTTGGGACGATTGATGTAGATTGGTTAATCATTGATTATAGTACAAAAGGAATCGTTGTTACACTTATTTGTGAATTAAATCAATATGTTGTACATATTTACGAGGGTCTGGCGGCGATGCCATGCAGTGGGGGATATTTAAGGAATTGGCGTGGAAATCCAGATTTTTGGGCTTTTCTGGCTGATTCTTGGAGGAAAATATTTTCCGACCCTCGATTTTCCTCAATGCTGAAAATCGTTTACAACGATCGAAACTGTCTCAAGACAGACTTACAAACTAAAGGTTTCAGTACTCACTTAATGCAGTAAATCTGCTCCGAATCTCTTCCACACGGCTGGAAGAAATTTCTGTGACCAATACCCCATTTTCATCTCTGTCGTAAACCATAGAGTCACCCCAAGGGTCTACGATCATTGAATTCCCATACGTTCTTCGCCCACTGGCGTGTACTCCCCACTGTGCAGGCGCCACTACGTATGCGTGATTTTCAATCGCACGGGCTCTGAGCAGAATTTCCCAATGATCTCTCCCTGTGGTGTATGCAAATGCCGACGGCACGGCAAACCAGATTGCTCCTATTGATACCAGCTTCCTGTAAAGCTGTGGAAACCTGACATCATAGCAGACGGTAAGCCCGGCGACTCCGGCCGGTGTAGACTGAACTACAAGCTGATCACCTGGCGTGGTGTAGCTTGATTCCGCGTACCGCTCGCCGCTCGATAAAACGATATCGAAGAGGTTTATCTTGTCGTAGCGAGCAACCTGACGGCCCTGCTCATCAAACAAATATGAAGTGTTTCGAACCATTTCAGGTAGCTCGGATTTTACGAAAACTCCGGCAGCTAGAATCCACATCTGATTCTCAATCGCGAGTTGCGAAAGAAAGCCTACAATGGGACCTTCACCATCCGCAGGTTCGGCACACCCAAGCCGCTGGCCATGGTCTTTTGGCATCATTGCAAAACACTCCGGCAATACGGCTAGCACTGCGGATCGTTTTTTCGCCTCCTTTACCAGCTCAGATGTCAATCGAAGATTTTGTTCAACATCGTCGCTGGAATTCATCTGAATTGCAGCGACTCGAGGCATTATCAATACTCGTCGCTGGAAACAATTACCAAGATGGTTTCTTCCACGCCTGACCCAGGTTCCAATGAAATACGACTCGATTCAATGCCAAGGCTTACAAGATTATCGTGTAGCTGGATCGCCCATTCATTGCCTGCGTCACCACCAGGATAACGGACAATCAATTGTGAATTTTCTGCTTCAATGAATCGAGCAATCGCTCTTCTTAACTGTGGAATCTGGAGTATGGCATCTGCTGAGTTTTGCTGAGGCCATTCGTAGCGAGCGACTTGGACTTCGAAATCAGTTTGAGCTTGACTTGCAGTCGATGCAAACAAAGCTCCTAGCAAAATATACTGAGCAAATAATTTCATCAGACTCAATTGGAATCACTCGGTGCTAATAATTTAGCGTTGACCAGCTTGATGTCAGGTTCTGCCCACGATCCAGTTATCTCGTACTGAAGCGGGAAAACGTCAATTTCCAGAGATTCAAAAACTTTCTTTCCAAGATAAGTTAGCAATCCTGTAGCTGGATTTATAAATAAAGTAGTGATCGTCGTTAAGGTATTACCAATTTGGGGATCGACACCTGCCTTCAAATGGTGCTGTTTGGTAGTCCAGTCAGTTGTTCCCCGAATAGCGATTTCGGCAGCTGGACCGATGAGAACCGCCCCCTGCACCTCGATAATACCATTTTTAATGCTTGCTCTTCCTCCAAGGCGATCAAAAGCAATGCCAGATTTTAAGGTATCAGACACGTCTACTGACAGACGATTCAATAAAGTTTCGTAATTTAAAGCTCCAACAAACTTTTGTGTAGCACCGCCCGCCGTGTCTGTCCATGATCCGGAAGTCACTACGCCGCTCCGCGCACTGTAATTGACACTGCCCGATGTCAATTCTGGCAACCATTTAGTAAAAGCATCATCCCATTCAAGATGGCCTGACGCCTTGGCAGTCCCTCCATCAAACGTGCCGGGGTAGCCAAGTTGTTCCATTGATTGACCAAAATCTACGGAGTTAAATTTGAAGTCGATAACCGAAGAATTCGAATACTTCCAATCTGCAGTGGCTGACACATTAAACGTCATCGAATTGAAATTTGCGGAGGTGATTTTCCAGCTGTCTTCGGTTGGTGTCGCAATAATTTTACTTTCTCCAACACTATACTGACCATACTTTGTATCTGAACATGTGAGATCCATCGCTGGCAAAACACGCGGGTCCATAGATCGCTTCGAAGGACCGGTTTGAGATTCGTCCATATGACATTTTGAAAGTTGAACGACAATCAGCGGAGTTTCGCCTTCGCGTAGAAATTCGGAAGTTCGATAGGTGGCCTGACCCTTAAGTTCATCAGAGTTGATTGTGACTCCCCAGTGTTCTGCCAACTTTTCTGCCGACAGGTCAACACCGGTCAACTCGCGCTTTCCTGCTAACCACACTTTATCAAAATTTGCTTGTACCGATTTCAGATTAGCAAAGCCCAAATCGCTTGTTCCTTCGTTTTGCCTGATCAGATTCACCCATTCTTCAATATCAATGACTGGAAAATCGACAGCAATGAAGACTCCTGATTCATCCTTATTCGGAGGTTTGGCATTGCCAACACCAAGCGCCCCGGAATCTATTCCCCACTCTCGGTTTTCGCGCTTTACCAGAAAGTTCCCACTGATCAGCGATTGCACTTGACCACCAATCCGTTTATCCATCTCGAATTCAAATCTCCGCTCAGATTGGCCAATGGCTCGAATAATAGACTTTAACCGCATTTCCGAATCCGCTTCCTTCCGCATAGGGAAAGGCAGTTGCGACTCAACACCATCAAATGATGTCGTAAATACAATGTTCTTCTTTTCCGACCAAACCTCGAAGTCGACGTTCCATGGGAAAAATCCACTCAAACGGGAAGTAAGCGCCGCACCGATTATTGGTTCAAGATCTTGCGCGTCTGAACTACCAATAACACTCCCTGTTATTACGACATTTCCTAAGGGCCCGGATCCTTTGAAATTGGCTTTGACTGTTCCGCCTAGAAAATTTCCACTCAATTCACCTGTCGTTAAGCCTGCCCGATTGAAATACACTTTGCCTTCGATATCAGAAACTTGAGGTCCTAGAAAAGTAACTACCGAAACATCATCTACTGGTGTAACAGTGCCGTTTAAGCTAAATTCCTTTCCTCTTTTTAGGGGAATTTCAATAATTAATGAAATTTCGCTGGTACCCGAACCACTGACAATGCCTTCCGTTTTACCCGGATTGACAATACCTTCAGGTCCAAAGAGCACAAAAACGAGTGGCATTGGGGCCGGGAGTTGAGTATTTACGGTGAGCAAGGGATCTGGCAGAGTAAAGTCCTCCACATAGACCAGTGTATGTTCTAACGGTTGCTCGTGGATAGTGCCTTCTGCCAAGATCGCGTCAAATCGCCTACCACGAAATTCGAATGTGCCTTTTCCATCGAATAGTGGAGGCCATTTCTTGCCATATTTCAGAGACAGGTTTTCGAAATCCCCTTCTACCAGAAGATTATCCATCCTCTCCTGTTTGATCAATTGAATGGGATCGCCTGAAAAACTGCCTACAGCACGAGATACCCACAAAGAATAGAGTCGTTCCGACACGTAATCGTGAAAACGAGGCGGAAACACGCCCGGGTGCTGCTTCAATAGTGCCACAAAATCGAGTGAGGCCAACTCAAAAGTGGTTTCGATTTGACTAGATTTATCTGGGTTTAACCACCAGCTACCTGCACTCGCAACAAGTGTTTCCTTTGAGTTGGAAATCGTGCCGTCTAACTCTAAGTCATGTGCTTTCACGGCCCAATCTACCGACTCCAATGATCCGGCTCGCCACAACCCATTAATGTCTGCATCAATCACCGTAGTAACGTTTGCAATGTCAACATTTCTTTCCTTCAATAGGCCGCCACTCATGACCGCCAGCCATGCCGCATCGACAGATTCGGCATTGATGTGCAGCCTGACGGTGTTCATATCGTCTGTCGAATCTGTAAGATCGAATCTGAATTTAACTTCAGATTCATTGTGCAAAGTAGTTACTAGTGAACCCGTAATTGAATTGGCATTGTTTCCATGATCGCTTGCAACGTTAAATTGACCCAAGGCATTCACGTCAAATTTATCCGACTTCAAAACTACGTCATACTCTCCTTCCTGAATTGAAATTTGCTGAATGCGCAGAAGTGAAGGAAGGTAGCTCCAGATTAGTACGCTTGCACCACGTTTCTGAACCGGTGCAGGTTTTTCTTTTTCCTTTACAAGTGACCACTGCCCTAAAAACCGCGGCTTGACGACACCGACGTACGCTATTTGCCAGCCGTCACGTGAGTAAAATGGCTGAGCAAGTCGAAGTTCCGCGCTTTCAGCAGAAAACTCAAGCCAGTCACTGTCAAAATTTCGCTTTACCGAAAGATTATGAATTTCTAAGGTTGGAAACGACTCGTGCCACCTCAACTTAATATCGTCAAAGGAGAAATTTCCTTCAAATCTCTCAGTAATTTCGCTTAGCAGCCAAGGCGTGAACACATTGAAATTCACTATCAGCAGAGCAGCCAGCAAACCGAATAAAACGACCACACTGCTTGCCAGCGCAATTGCTCTCATAGAGATTTCGAGAATTCTGTTGAGAATTTTTTTGGTGCGGAGTGTTAGTTTCTTCATCCGAGCTGCCACGGATCCTACTTGTAGATATCATTAGTATATATACTAACTCAGATGTAGTACTGCCCACCCCAGACCAGCGGTTCGGTAAACTCATTCTTCACTCGTTGCGCCGCTTGATCATAGTTCTGCACTAGAACTCCTACATCCCTCAAAAGACTGACTGTCTCCCGTATCGGCAATCCAATCACCGAACTCCAAGAACCTTCAAGTCGTGTCACAAATTCCGCTGCCTTACCCTGAATGCCGTAAGCACCTGCTCTTCCCTCGGCTTCGCCACTATCCAGAAACGTGTCAATCTGCGTCAGCGTCAGCGCGGCGAATTCAACCTGAGTCAATACTGTCGCACAATGTGTAGTCTGTTTGTCCGTCACCGCTATCGCCGAATACACCTCATGCATTCGGCCCGACAATGTTCTGAGCATACAAAAGGCATCTGCTCGATTTGTCGGCTTACCTAGTTTGACGTCATCGATTACCACGCAGGTATCTGCACCCACAACCACGAAATCATCAATCATGTTTTTTACAAGGGAAGAACCTGTTATCGACTTCTGCACAGCGAGTCTCGATACGTATTCAGAGGCCGCTTCATTATCGACAGCAGACTCATCGATCTGCGAATGGATTACCTCGAATTCGAGCCCCAAAGCCCGCAGCAGTCGATATCTCTGGGGCGAACCAGATGCCAGATAAAGACTCAGGCACACGAAAGCTACTCTACTACTTGGTCGAAGGGATTATGGCCGAAGGGGAATCAGTCAGACGATAAATTGCCTGTTGCCGTCGTGGGGATTTTGAGAGTTTCCTGCCAGAGTCGCTCCAAGTCGTAAAATTCACGTGCCTCTGTGATCATAATGTGCAGTACGACATCACTGTAGTCCAGCAGAATCCACTGTGCATACAGCTCGCCTTCAACGCCAATGGGTTTTCGACCTGCGTCTCTCAGCTCCTGAATGACAGTTTTCATGATGGATTTCACATGACGATTCGAAGAGCCAGTAACAATTACCATGTAATCTGTAACGTCTGTCATGTCCCTAACGTCCAAAACGTTGATGTTCATGCCTTTTGCATTTCCGATCGCTTCCATGATCGGCTCAAGTATATGGTTGGATTCCAACTAGGTGTTACCTCCTGAATCAGTATAAATGTGGTGTTCTTCGGCATATCGAGTCACGTTTTCAGGCAGCAAGCCGGCCACATTCTCTCTACGAAAAAGCTTTCTCCTCAAATCTGATGCCGATATATCAATTGGTGGTACAACAACATGAAAGATGCTGCCCGACATTTTCTCGAATAGCGCACGAGGTTTGTCTTGAACAGCCCGCGACCACCAGCCGGGGAGCTGATGTGGGAAATGAAAACCAGGACGACTCATCACGATGATATTTGCAAGCTGCAATACACATGCCCACCAATACCACCGATGGATCTGCAGAAATGCGTCAATTCCCAAGATCAAACTCAAGGGGCGCAATGCGTATTCGCTACGCATCGAACGAAGAGTCGGTACCATGTAGGAGGTGCCGGGGCGCCTGATCTCCCGATCATCTGCAATCAGCTCCGAATATCCTTCGAGTGCCAATTGCGTCATGTTCCAACGGTGTAATGCGTCAGTCTTCGGCAACCCACGATGACCGGGACGTGAGTTGGGAATGTAACGAACTTCAGAAATACCGGTCTGCCTACAGACATCCAGCACTGGATTGATGTGTCCAAAATGAATCGGATCAAAAGTTCCGCCGAATACTCCAATCGGATTCATGCAACCTAAGCAATGGCGGTCTTGCGACCGGATATGGCAAATGGAAGCCTGAGAAAACCTGAGTGGTTAATAAAGATTCTGTCTACAGCCAAATTCTATTCTCTGATGTTGCCATCTCCATATACGACAAACTTCTGCATTGTCAAACCCTCTAGTCCAACAGGACCTCGAGCGTGCAGTTTGTTGGTACTGATACCTATTTCGGCACCAAGACCGTATTCAAATCCGTCCGCAAATCGCGTTGAAGCGTTAACCATGACCGAACTCGAATCCACCTCTCTCAGAAATCTGTTGGCATAATCGATATTGTCCGTAACAATACAGTCCGTGTGTTCGGAACCGTATTGACGGATATGATCCATCGCCTGATCGAGCCCGTCAACGATCCGTATAGACAGAATTGGCGCAAGATATTCTTCATGCCAATCGTCCTCGGTTGCGGATGACATATTCGAAAACATATTGCAACTTTCTTCACATCCTCTCAGCTCAACGCCTTTGTCAATAAGCATTGGCACTACGCGGGACAGTACTTTCCGTGCAACGCTGCGGGCAACCAGCAGGGTTTCTGCTGCATTGCAAACACCATAACGGTGTGTCTTGGAATTCATCACGATAGGAACCGCCTTATCGATATCGGCACTGTCGTCGACATAAACATGACATACGCCGTGCAGATGCTTGATTACGGGAATTCTGGATTGTGAAGAAATTCTTTCGATTAGTCCTTTGCCGCCGCGGGGAACAATGACATCAACATGCTCTTGAATTGAAATCAACGCATCAATTGCCGAACGATCCGTAGTTTCAATAATCTGTATCACTTGCCTTGGCAATCCGACAGACTCCAGGCCGGCAAGCAGACAATTGACGATAGCCTGATTTGAATAAAAAGCCTCGGACCCCCCTCTAAGAATGACCGCATTACCGGACTTCAGGCACAGACCACCAGCTTCAGACGTCACATTGGGTCTTGATTCATAAATAATGCCGATCACACCGAGGGGCACACGCATGCGACCAACACGAATTCCAGACGGACGGCTGGTAATGTCGGATATTTCACCAACGGGATCAGGCAACTGCGCAATCTGCCTCAAGCCGTCTGACATCAATCGGATGCGTGCATCCGTCAATTCAAGACGATCCAGCATGGCTGCAGAAAGACCAGAGCGACGACCAGCCTCGAGATCAATCCGATTGCTGCTCTGAATGGCTTGTGCTGAAGATTCAATCGATTCGGCTGCCGATAGCAAAGCTTTGTTTCTTTTTTTAGTGGAGGAACGCGCGACTGCGCGAGAAGCTTCTCGTGCGGCTAGAGCAATCTCTCTCACGTGAGATTCAATATCGAATTTCGGTTGTGTCTGAATTTTCATTTAATGTCTGTCGCTCAATGCGTAGATTTCAAGAAATTCCGAAGAACTGCCAACATAATAACCCAGAGTTCTTCCACTTATTTTGCCAGCATAAATTAGTAAAGTCAAAACTGATATATGCTAAACCAGCAAATTTAATTGTGAATTCAATATCGAATTACACTACTGTCCCAACGCTGGTTTGAAATATTCTTCTAATGTATTATTTTTACAAAATAATTGCTGGTTATAGGGTGTCACAGGCTTGAAAACTCCAAGCAGTTTTGACGATGGCATGACAGTGACTGAAATCCCGATTAAGGAGATGGCGTTCAAACGAATTTTGCTGTTGGAGCGATGCTAGGGTGGGAAAAATCTCTGGAAAAGATGTGATCATTACAAAATTCAATGAAATTACGACGATGATCGTGAAAGAATCTATTTAACTGAACAGATTCCAAGCACAATACGTTCATACTCATTCCAGATTGAACCTCCGGCTGAAACTTCGTCTCTCCCTTTCAGAATTCGATCCGCCCTTGCGATCCAGCGCAGCAATTTTTGACTGCCATTGAAACCAAGTCTGCGCGATGCCCGCGTAATCAAGTCCTGACGTGCCTGCCATACTCCCAACTGCCTATAGACTTGATTGGTGGATTTGCCATTAGTCGCAGCAAATGCCACTTTGTAGACAATTCTGATCTCTCTGGCCAATGCCCACAAAATCAAAATCGGGTCGGTCCCTTCGTTTCTCAGAACCTTTAAAAGACGTACCGCACGACTTGAATTTCCAGCTAGGCAGGCATCTGTCAGCGCGTATACATTAAATCGCGCCTGGTCGACTACGATTCGCTCTATTTCCTCAACGGTCAGGGTATTGCCGTCATAACTCATCATCAGTTTACGAATCTCATTTGCCGCAGCGAGCATGTTTCCTTCAAAATAGTACGCCAGTCGATCGACTACTTCCGGTTCATGCAGAATTTGATGGCGATCAAGGGAATTCTTAATCCATTCTTGAAACTGCCTGGAATTCAATTCAGGATTGTTGATGACAAGTGCATTTTTACCATCTCCCCAAGTCTTGAACCACTTCGATCGGCGCACACCCGTCTCTAACGCTCCAGCAATAACCACAACTATGGAACTCTCGTCTTGCGACAGCAGACAGTCCATCAACGCTTCCGCACCCTGAGTTCCGGGTCGTCCGCTCGGTGGCAGTCGGAGTTCAATTATTTTTTTTGAGGAAAAAAGGGATTGTGCGTTGATCTCATCATGGAGAGAACTCCAATTAAAATCGGGCGAGGCCGTCAGCGAAACACGTTCAAGATAATCTAGGCTTCGCGCCCGTTCTCGAATAACATCACAACAGCGCTCAACCAAAAACAGTTCTTTTCCATAGACCAAGTATCGATAGTCCAATTCCCTTGCCAACCGCTGAGATAACGCTTTTCTAGTTAGTATCATCTACTCAGACGGGGAATTTTTCATCTCCTTCGAAATGACGAGGGCCAGACGCTCGACCAGCTGATTTGCTGCCTCCTGTCTGATTCTTTCCTTTGCTGCTAATTTTGCAGTAGTACGTGCAACCTCACTGCCGCCGATTTCAGTATAGGTCATCGACACTTCGAGTGTCTTCGGAGCATATTCACTGGTACTGTGGTCGTGAAATATGGCGTATTGAAGTTGATAGTTCAGTGTTTTGGGCAGTAGCCCGTAATCGGAGTTGAGTTCGAGTTCGTCGTCATTGATACTTTCCTTGAAGATTTGAATCACAATATCGGAATCACTTGACACAACTCCATATCCCTGTGCGCGCAAACTTGCCGCAAGCTTGAACCGTAGATCCGGCTCCGAGCTCTTGATCTGTACGGTGTACCCATATTTGTCGGACTCCGACAAGTATGGATCAGTACCGCGCAATTTGAAACCGCATCCGCTGAGCATAAACATCAACGCCAAAACTAGCGTAAGGCTCTGAACTGTCAGTACTCGTTTCATGTGACAATGTTGACTAGTTTTTCTGACACGATGATTGTTTTCTTGATCGGCTTTCCTTCCACATGGCGCAGAACTCCTGGGTTTTCCAGCGCGGCATTGGTAATCTCGTCGCGGCCCGCATCAACAGCTACCTCGATCTGTCCTCGAAGACGCCCATTGACCTGTACCGGCATCACTTTCTTTTCCTGTACCAGCGCAGATTCGTCAACAGTTGGCCAAGGTGCGTCAATCACCTGCTCGTGCATGCCGAGCCGAATCCACAATTCATGACAAATGTGAGGTACGATAGGTGCAAGCACTCTAACCAGTATGAAAACTGCTTCTGCCACTGCATTCAGTCTGTCGGGGGAATCAATGACACTGGAATTTGCCTCGAATGTTGAAACGCCGTTCACCAGTTCCATGCATGCAGCTATGGCAGTGTTGAACTGATTGCGCTCGAAGTCATTAGAAATTCTCTGCAACAAAGTGTGTGTAAGCAGTCTTAACTCCTTTACATCGCTGTCTGAATCTTTAAACTGACCATTAAAATTGTCGAGTGTAAACTCCCCATTCGCGGTGCACCGCTGGCGAATTGAGTCTCTGTAACGATGAACGAGATTCCAAAGCCGATTAAGAAAACGATGAGCGCCTGCCAGTGCTTCGTCTTTCCACTCCAAGGTCTGTTGTGGCGGTGAAGCAAATAGAATGAATAGCCGAACGGTATCCGCGCCATATTGATCGATCATCTCCTGAGGGTCGACAACATTGCCTACCGATTTAGACATTTTCGTTCCATCTTTTAAAACCATTCCCTGCGTGAGAAGATTTGTAAATGGTTCGTCAGAATCAATCAGTCCCAAGTCACGCATTAGCTTGTGATATAGCCTCGCATACAAGAGGTGCAACACCGCATGCTCAATCCCGCCAATATAGTGATCTACGGGAAGCCAGTAATTGGCGCGTTCATCCACTTTTTTATCAGCATCCGGACAGCAGAATCGCGCAAAGTACCAGGCAGACTCGACGAATGTGTCAAAGGTGTCGGTTTCTCTTCTTCCGGGCTGTTGCTTTCCTGGAACCTCTACGTTCAGGAATTCGGGATCATCGCGAATGGGTGACTGAACGCCTTGAAATTCAACATCTTCGGGCAGAATCACTGGCAGTGATTCATCGGGCACAGGATGAACCTGATTGTCTTCATCATAGATGACTGGAACCGGACATCCCCAATAGCGCTGTCGAGAGACACCCCAGTCACGTAGTCGATAATTTGTCGCTCTTTCTCCATTTGCGTTACGAACGAGAATTTCCGCGGTAGCGTCGAAACACTCCTCGAAGTTGAGACCGTCGAACTCTCCGGAATTGCACGACTGTGTATTTGTCTTATCGACATAAGCTCCCTGGTCGAGATCTACATCTCCATCAACAGGTCGGACGACTTTACGAATTTCAAGGTCATACTTTCGAGCAAACTCCCAATCCCGCTGATCATGCCCCGGAACTGCCATGATGGCTCCAGTTCCATAAGAAGCCAGCACAAAATTCGCCACGAAAATCGGAATTTTCTCTCCACTAATCGGATGTATTGCACGAACAGGCAACTGAACGCCTATTTTTTCCACGGTTTCCATGGCAGCTTCCGAAGTATTGATTTTTCTGCAGGATCCTACGAATTCAGCAATTTGGGGGTGGGATTCTGCATAGTGCTGGACCAGAGGGTATTCGGGTGCAACCGCGGCATAAGTGATTCCCATGACAGTATCTGGGCGCGTTGTAAATACTCGTAAAGGCGGATGACCTTGTTCCACTGGAATATCAAAATTCACCCCTTCAGATCTTCCAATCCAGTTTCTTTGCATGGTTTTGACAGATTCCGGCCAACCCGGAAGGTTGTCCAATTCATCCAGCAGTTCGTCCGCGTAAGCGGTAGTGCTGATGAACCACTGTGGAATTTCCCGTCTTGCAACTACTGCTCCCGAGCGCCACCCTCTTCCGTTGCTATCCACCTGTTCATTTGCAAGCACCGTCTGTTCTACTGGATCCCAGTTGACGGTTCCCATTTTTCGATATGCCAGTTTCCTTTCAATCAGTCGCGTAAAAAACCACTGCTCCCACTTGTAGTATTCGGGAGTACAAGTTGCCAATTCACGCGACCAGTCATATGCGAAGCCGAGTCGCTTCAACTGGCGTTTCATGTAGGCGATATTCTCGTAAGTCCACTTCGCTGCAGGAACACCTTTTGCAATGGCGGCGTTTTCTGCTGGCAATCCGAATGCATCCCAACCCATCGGCTGCAGTACGTTCTTGCCCCGCATTCTCTGATAGCGACTCATCGCATCGCCGATAGAATAGTTGCGCACATGCCCCATATGCAGCGCGCCGGACGGGTAAGGAAACATCGACAAGCAGTAGAATTTCTCTCTGTCAAGGTCTTCCGTGACCTTGAAACTTTGATTCTGATCCCAATAATCCTGGGCCGAAGCTTCCACTTCCGAAGGTTTGTATTCGTCAGTCATAACGGATAATTATTTTAACAGTATTAACTTTAGCTAACCTTTGATCATACTTGTTGTGTTGGTCGAATTGTGCCACGGCCTAGCAACCGTGACATTGATCGGATTCATTATCTGGATTCGGCTTCGCAGTTGGCGCGTCTTCGAGGAGCGGTTCCGCGCAAGAAGGGAATACTCCGAACATTTGTACATCCCGTCGTAGCGATCAATCCTGAATTCAGATCAATGTCGACATAGTCAATTTCGCGTACCGAACTCAAATTCAGTGCTTGGAGATTCAACTGTTTCATCGTGGAAGCCCAAACGCGAAGCGCACCTGACGACCCAGTCAGACCTGTGGATTTGTTGTCATCCCGTCCGACCCATACTACCGCAAGCAAATTTCCGGAAATTCCCACAAACCAGCTATCGCGAAAATCGTCAGTCGTTCCAGTCTTGCCCGCGATCTTCAAATCAGCACTGAAAGAATTCAACAATCGTCGTCCGGTTCCGCGAGCAACTGCCTCCTGCATCGCAAACATAGTCAGATAGGTCGGATCAGCAGGCACCGCGGATGTTGCCTGAAGGCTCGACGCACTTGTTATTTCGCGAGCATCGGCGGACATGGTCGATATGGCCTTCAATCCAATCTTGTAACCATAGTTCGCCAGTGTTTGGTAGATCTGAGCGACTTGCAGCGGTGAGAGTTCCACAGCACCCAACAGCATGGAGGGGTAGATCGGGCCTTTAAGATCAGCTCCGAGTCTATTCAAATTGTCTGCAACTGAATTTACGCCGACCGTCATGCCCACCCGAACAGCAGGCACATTACGGGATTTCGCCAACGCGTCAAGAACCGTGATATCACCCTGAAACTTTTCATCAAAATTTTTGGGAGACCATTTCTGACCATCTTTCAACTTGAACGTGACGGGTCTGTCAGATACCAAGGTACTCAGTGTCCATTTCTTACCCTGCATGAACGCAGTCAGATAAATTAGCGGCTTGACTAACGACCCTATCGGACGGCGGATATCGATGGCGCGATTGAATGCACCAACAAAAGAATTCCTGCCGCCCGCGACCGCCAGCAATTCGCCATCATCTGGACGCACAACTACAATGCCTCCCTGCAGCGTACCATCCGGTATACCGTGATTTTTTTCGATTGCAGTCAGTTCAGTTGACAGTACACGTTCCGCCGCACGCTGCACTTCTATATCCATTGTCGTAAATACGGAAAAGTCACCACGAGTCAAGTCGGATGAGTTAACTTTGTCAGGCAATCGGCGAAGTACGACGTCAACGAAAGATGCGAAATTCCGTTTTTTCCGCTTATGTGCAGGAATGACATCAAGCGAAGAATTCACGAATTTTTGATATTCCTGATCGCTTATCAGCCCATCACTCCTCATGATGTTCAGTACAACCGTGCGCCTTTGTTTCGCTCGTTCCGGATTGCGTAACGGATCATAGCTCGAAGGTGCTTTGATCATGCCAACCACCTGGGCAACTTCTGCGACATTCAACTCGGAAACCGGCCGCCCGAACAGGTACTCGCTTCCAAGTCCGAATCCATGTATCGCACGTTTGCCATCTTGTCCCAAAAATACTTCATTACTGTATGCTTCCAGAATTTCATGCTTTTGAAGTCTGTATTCCACTACCAGCGCCATAGCTACTTCCAGAAGTTTGCGGCGATACGTCCGTTCATCTCGGCCATAGACATTCTTGATCAACTGCTGAGTGAGGGTACTGCCCCCTTCAACGATTCGTCCTGCCGTCAGATTTGCCCAGCTGGCTCTAAGAATTGCGCGCAGGTCTACCCCGTGATGCTTCATAAATCGTCGATCTTCCACCGCGATCAAGGTGGCCAGCAATAGTTGCGGCGTATCGCCCAATTGAACCAGGTAACGGTCTTCGTGCTGAATCTGGGACAGACTTCCGATCAGATGCGGCTTCAGCCGCAACACTGGAATCGACTGACCTGAACGATGATCGGTAAGCGCACCGATGGTGCTGCCATTGAGCTTCACTCGTACGGAACGGGATTTTTGAGGTCCATCCCAAAAAGTAAATTCCCTTGTAACGAGATCGATGGATCCACTGTTCAATCTGAATTCACCCACGCCTTCGACCGCCGAGACATGACGATATCCCAATCCCTGTAACCGGCTTTCCAGTCGATCTCGCGTTATCGTTAGCCCAGGATAGAGTTCAAACGATCGACTGTAGATATGTACCGGAATTTCCCATAGCTGACGATCAAAACGATCGCGAACAATATTGTCTATCCAAAGGAATCCGACTACGACTCCAAGCGATACCAAAACAATGCTCCAGACCACAAATTGGATCAACAGACTCCGCAAAATGCCTGATTTACGACGGCGGCGCTTGACTCCTTTAGATCGAGTTCCTGAGCGCCGTGCCATAGTTGTAAGAGTCAGTTGCTTTCAATCGGCAGACAAATTTGTTGAACAGTTCCAGCAGATTTCAAAATTGGCGGGATTTGGCTGACTGCAATTCGGGCAGATTAATTCCCCACTACCCGCAACTCTGGATTCAAAGTTCTCGACAATCAATCTTGCATTCGCCTCATCACGATCATTTTCCACCCATACTTCTGGATAAGTGTGGGTAAATGGCAATTCACCAACTGCGCCGTGTGAGAATTCATTGAATACTTGGGCAGGAATGCCATTGTCTCGCATGCGATTGCATACAAGATGGGCGTCAGCCAGGTGTTCGGCGATATAGACTCGAATCAAAATTTATATTCAGTGTACTTTTTTGAGTTTCCGCGTACCAGATTCGCAGGATATTTTTTCTGATTGATTGCGAGCTTTCTTTCAACGGCCGCCAGCAGGTCAATACCCAGTCGGTCAGATATTCGAATCAGATAAGTCATCACGTCAGCAATCTCCTCTTCGGCATATTGTTTCCGCTTCGGATCTAGCTGCTGGCTTTCTTCTTCCGTCATCCACTGAAATATTTCAACCAGCTCTGATGCTTCGACCGCCAGTGCCATCGCCAAATTCTTCGGAGAATGAAACTGATCCCAATCTCTTTCTTCCACGAAGTTTCGAATTTTTCGAATTAACTCATCTAATTCGGGACGACAAGGATTTTCGGAATCTTGCATTATCGATCCAGAGGGGAATACAGGTGCTCCCGAGTCATGGCAACACTGTTGTCCACACCGCGCGCGAATACCATCTGAAACAGCTGCAGCGAACCCACCAGAAATGTAGCAATCGAACCCGTAAGGTACAGCCGCCAGGTACGTACGAACCGTTCGTCGAACATCTTTGCCACAACTTCTTCGTTTTCATTGAACCGATCCAGCCAGTGTCTTAGCGTCTCCGCATAGTGAAGACGTAGATTTTCGATATCGAGAACTGAGAAGTCATACGGTTCGATAGTGTCCATCATTTCACGAATGGTTGGAGGATACGCTCCCGGGAAGATGCGTTTTTCAATCCATGAACTCATCAGATTGGGAACATTACGACCAATTGAATGTATCAGCGCACGGCCATTGGCAGTCAGACATCGGTCGATCGTCGAACCCAACTCGGAATAACATCGCTTCCCAACATGCTCCAGCATTCCGACTGAAACAAACACATCATACGTGCCTTTAATGTTCCTATAGTCATCTTCGACGTACTCTACCTGATCCTGCACTCCGTTGGATTTGGCACGCTCAGTCGCATAGACGATCTGTTCGTGGGAAATATTGTATGACCTGACTTTCACTCCATAATTCTTCGCCATGTAGAGTGCGAGTCCACCCCAACCACAACCCGCTTCAACAACCGTCTGTCCCGGCCGCAACATCAGTTTTCGGCAGACGTGCTCCATTTTTGCGATCTGCGCCTGCTCAATTGATAAATCAATTTTCGGGAAATATGCACATGTATATTGCATCGCTTCCTTATCCAGCCACAACGAATAGAAATCATTACCTAAATCGTAGTGGTGATGGATATTGGACTTTGAACCCCTCAGAGTATTATTTTTGGCTTTCTTTTGGCCAAACAGGGCCGCCTGCTTTGCGAGCCATCGCTTTTCGGATTCTGCATGCTTAGTCGCTAAGTAAATTTCACAGAGAAAATCCAGCAGATCGCCTTCAATTTCGATATGCCCTTCAGAATACCCATCACCAAATCCAATTTCTCTGTTCGCTAGGGTTTTCATGAAAGCTGCACGATTGTTGAATCGCACCACCGCGACGGGCGGCTCTTCGCAGACTGAATAATTTGAGCCATCCCAAAGTTGAATTTCGACACGCGGGATACCACTGATCTTGAGCAGTGTACTGACGAGATAACGGTCAATCGCGGTCGGCGCCGAAGACGGTGGCACTTTTCTGGGCTTAACTGAATCCATCGCTAACGGCGTACTTTGTCGTTCAATATCCATATATCAACATCTCTGCTTGAAATTGAAGGTTAATAAATTTGCATCCAGACCTCATGAATTATTAGCGCTCCTGTTTCAGTCAAAACAGTCTTGTCTGAACGCTTTCTGTCACATCCTTACGAAACTGCGTACTGTCATACTCGGTTGGAGGATTGTCCAGCCCATACTTCTTGATGGCAATCAAGAATCGTTTTGCGATCAAGTCGGCAACCGGACCGGTGCCTCGCATTCTCTCAAAGAAGTGAGAACTGTTGTCCTTGCCTCCTCTAACCTGACGAATCAGACTCATTACGTGCGATGCCTTGTCCGGATAACTGGTCGCCAGCCACTCTTGAAACAATTCTCGCACTTCCTGAGGCAGGCGAATCATCGTCCACTCTGCACGGCGCGCACCTGCGTCAGCACAGGTTTTCAGAATCGACTCCATTTCATGTTCGTTCAGCCCCGGAATCACAGGCGCAAAGAATATTGTAACTGGAATACCGCTCTGCGCGAGTTGAGAGATTGCCTTTATTCGACTGTGCGGAGCACTTGCACGGGGTTCCATCGTTCGAGAAAGCTTGGAATCAAGCGTTGTAACCGAAAAGTTGACACTCGCCAAATTCAGACCCGCCATCTTCGACAAGATGTCGATATCACTTACGACAGATGCTGACTTTGTCGTGATCTGCACAGGGTGACGATGTTCCAGCAGAACTTCTAGAATTTGTCGGGTCAACCCAAATTTTCGCTCAATGGGCTGATAGGGGTCAGTGTTGGCACCCAGTGCAATCATTCGACATTGGTATTTGTGTGCGCTGATATCTTTTCGGAGTCTTTCAGCCACATCTGGTTTGGCAAAGAGTCTGGTCTCGAAATCCAGACCTGCCGAATAGCCAAGATATGTGTGACTTGGGCGAGCGTAGCAATAGGTGCAGCCGTGTTCGCAGCCTCGGTACATGTTGATCGAACGATCAAATGGCAAATCAGGAGACTGATTGTATGTAATCGCCGTCCTGGAACTATCAAATTCCACTGTTGTTTTGAGAGCTGGCAACGGTTCGTTGTACCATCCATCGTCAACCGGAGTTCTGGTCCAGCCTTCATATCGACCCGTTTCGTTTGAACTTGTTCCGCGCCCTTTGACTTTCGGCTGCATAATCGCTTTGATCTTACTCCTGAAATTTTTCTCCGCCGCGTGGCCAGGAAATTAGGATCGCCTGCACTAATGTGGCGAGAGGAATTGCAAAGAATATGCCCCAGACTCCCCATAGGCCCCCAAAAACCAACACTGCAACGACAATGGCAATTGGATGAAGATCAACCACTTCGGAAAAAATCAGCGGTACCAGCACATTTCCATCCAACATCTGAATGATCAAGTAAGCACCCACCAGATAAAAAAACTCAGGTTCAAAACCCCACTGCACAGCAGCAACCACAACAACTGGAATCGTAACTACGGCTGCACCGACAAACGGAATCAGCACGGAAAGACCGACGATGACACTGAGCAGTGCGGAATACTGCAACCCGAAAATGGAGAATGTGATGAAAGTCACTCCGCCAACGATCAGAATTTCCCAGAATTTGCCGCGAATGTAATTCGACATCTGACGGTTGACCTTCTCCCAAACCGCCGCCGTCAATCCGTGATCCTCGTCCGGAAAAAATCCTTGAAACCAGAGGGTCAGCTTGTCCTTGTCTTTCAGGAAGAAGAATACCAGAATCGGCACCAGAATAAGATAAATCACAAGCGTAATGATTCCCAACACGGAAGAAGCTGACAGAGTGACAACAATCTGCTGCCCTAGTTCCGTCAAGAATCCGGTTGTAGCTGTGATGAAGTCTCGAATCTGTTGCTCCGACAGAATTTCCGGATATTTATCAGGCAACTGGAGCAGTGCTGCTTGGGCATCGGCAATCCACGACGGAATCTGCGCCACGAGTTGAAGCGCCTGCTGGCTGACTAGCGGTAAAATGCCGAACACCAATGCCAGCAACAAAATCAGGAATAACAGCAGTACGATGACTACCGCGCCGAGTCGAGGAATTTTGATCGCTTCAAAATTCTTGACGCCACCTTCCAGAATATAAGCAATCACAATTCCCGCGATCACCGGGGCCATCATCTCCCCCGCGTAGACGATCAAGGCAAAAAGTATGATCAGTATTACCCCCAAAATGATGATCTGAGGATTATTGATCTGACGCTTGAACCAGTTGACTAAATTTTCCACGGTGTTGACCTAATCGGCTGTTGAGAACTGTATCTAATTTACGATTTCAATCCAGGATTTCAAACTCGTAAGTCACGTCGGCAGTAGCAGAAAGCATGCGTGTTGCAGAACAGTACTTTTCAATTGAGAGATCAATGGCACGTTGCACTTCTTTTTCGGTGATGTCGATTCCTCTTACGCGATATTTCAGATGGATGTGCGTAAATACCTGAGGAATATCATCGGCGCGTTCCGCCTTGAGTTCGACCTCAAGCATCTGCGGCTCATGTTTTCGTTTGCGTAAAATTTGCGCAACATCGTAAGCAGTACACCCACCCATACCGAGAAGCATCATCTCCATCGGTCGCATGCCGGCATTTTGCCCGCCGTGATCGGGTGGACCATCAGTTAAGGTGCTGTGTCCGCTTCCGGAAGTCACCCGGAAACTGACACCATCCACAAGCTGAACTAAACCGTTCATCAGAGCTCAGTCAATTCCTTCTGATCTCGATGAATCAGTTTAGCCAATTGAGTTCCTGGATCGACGGCTTTCATCAAGGATTCGCCGACGAGGTAGGATGAAATTCCTGCTTTTCTAAGTCTGTTTACATCGTCAGCGGTATGGATTCCGCTTTCGGAAACAATGATTCTGTCGTCAGGTACGTGCTGACAAAGTTGTATGGATGTTTCGAGGCTGGTCTCGAAAGTGCGCAGATTTCTATTATTGATGCCGATCATGCCATGTGTCAATTCAAGCGCCTTCTCAAGCTCTGCGTGCGAGTGCACTTCTACAAGCACATCCATGCCAAGTTCTTTCGCCAATGCGCCGAGCTCAATCAGCTCGGTTAAGTCGAGTGCCGAAACAATCAGCAAGATAGAGTCCGCTTGGCTGGCTCGAGACTGATAAATCTGATATGCATCGACAATGAAGTCCTTGCGGAGCAGCGGCAGCGAACATGAATTGGCTGCTGTCTGCAGATCGCGCAATGACCCCTGAAAGAATTTCTCATCCGTCAGAACTGACAGGCAGGCCGCACCACCCTTTTCATAACTTTCTGCGAGTTTCTGAACATCATAATTCTCGCGAATCACGCCCTTGCTGGGAGAGGCTTTCTTGCACTCTGCAACAACCGCAGACTGGCTGACGGCCAAACGTTCGCGTATATGTCTTTCAAAGCCTCTGACTGCGACAGTATCCGCGACTCGATCTCTCAGTTCTGCAATAGGAACTGCCGACTTTTCGGCGTCAATTTCGAGTCGTTTATTCTGAATGATGGCTCTCAGGATATCCGGCTGACTTGACATTTCAAAAACTGTTTGTGAATTCCACATAGAAGTCAAACTTGTCCTCAACTGCTCCGGATTGAATGAGGCTCTGAGCTCGCTCGACACCTTCCGAGAGGTCGTTGGCAAGTCCAGCAACATAGATGGCGGCTCCGGCATTCATCGCCGTAATGTCTGAAGCGGCCGAATGCTTGCCTGAAAATACTGAACGAACGACTGCCAGACTCTCATCCGGGTCAGAGACTACGAGATTTTCGCGAGCGGCTGATTTGATACCGAATTCTGCGGGTTCAATCGAGTATGTTTTTACTTCCCCATTTTTCAATTCAGCCACTCTGGTCGGTGCGCCGGTGCTGATTTCGTCCATACCGTCTTCGGAATGAACGACCATGACATGCTCGGACCCCAATTTTCCAAGAACATGTGCAAGAGGTTCGACCAAGTCGACACTGAACACGCCCATCATTTCCCTGGAAACATGGGCAGGATTCGTGAGCGGTCCAAGGACATTGAAAATTGTGCGAACGCCCAACTCCTTTCTTGCGCCAATCGCGTGCTTCATCGCAGTGTGATGTGCTGGAGCCAGCATGAAACCGAACCCTGTGTTGAGCACGCACTGCGCGATCTGTTCCGGATCAAGATCAATCCGCGCCCCGGCTCTTTCCAGCAAATCGGCACTGCCGCATTTTCCAGAGGCAGCGCGATTGCCATGCTTGGCAACATGAGCACCGGCAGCGACTGCGACAAAAGCCGCAGCTGTAGAAACATTGAATGATGAAGTACCGTCGCCTCCGGTTCCCACTACATCCAGCAAATGTGGAGCTGAAACCTTTACACTCGTTACGAGTTCTCTCATCACCGTAGCGGCTGCTGTGATTTCTTCGACGGACTCGCCTTTCATCTGAAGAGCGATCAGGAAGCCGCCAATTTGGGAGGCTGTGAGTTGACCAGTCATGATCTGACGCATGATGCCTAACATCTCATCACCGGTCAAATTCTGACCATCGGTTATTTTCTTTAACGCTGCCTGAATATTCATGGTGTTGGTTATGTTCGAATCAAGTTGTAATTCCGCTTGCCGTTAGAAAATTTTTTAACAAGGTATGCCCGCTGGACGTCAGAAACGATTCTGGATGAAATTGAACACCATACACGTCTTGCTCGCGATGTCTGACTCCCATTATGATACCGTCATTCGTCCAAGCGGTGACTTCCAGGCAATCCGGCAAAGTGCTTTTCTCTGCGATCAGTGAATGGTACCGAGTTGCCGTAAAAGGATTATCAATCCCTTCAAAAATTTCGCTGCCATTGTGATAAATCTCGGAAACCTTGCCATGCATAACTTTCTTTGCCCTGACAATACTGCCGCCGAAAGCATGGCAAATGCTCTGATGGCCGAGACAGACTCCTAGAATGGGTATCTTGCCCGAAAATTCCGTTACGCTTTCAACCGAAATGCCGGCTTCTTTGGGAGTGCACGGACCGGGTGAAATGACTATGGCAGCAGGATTCTTCTTCTCAATTCCATTTGTGGCGATTTGGTCATTCCGAACAACGTCAGAGCACTGTCCTAACTCACCTAAGTACTGAACTAGGTTGTAAGTAAAAGAATCATAGTTGTCGATAATCAGCAGCATGCGATAGATTCTCAATTGAATTTCGTTTTAAGTCTACAGCATCGAATTGCAGGATGATAATTTTTGAGCTCAGACAGAGCATCATCTTACACCTTGTTTACAATTTTTTTGCCAAGACTCTAAGGGAATTCAGAGCACGTGCGAGAATTATCCTTAGTCTTTCGGCTTTTTCTATATCATAGGTCCAAGGTGGCTTTTCCTGCATATAGGTGGATTGCGCCAGTTCCATTTGAATTGCGTGAATTCCTTCGGATGGATTGCCATAGTGTTGAGTTGTAAATCCGCCTTTGAATCTTCCGTTCAAAACGACTGTGTAATCGCGATTGCGCCGACATACTCCTAGCACAGTATTCTGAACAGCCAGTGCACAAGATGTTCCGTGATTGGTACCAATATTCAAATCTGCAAAATTTGAAGAATTGAGATACGACAATGTCGAGCGAACTGAATGGCAGTCGAAAAGCATCGCAATTCCATGTTTCGCATGCGCGCGGCGTAGGGCTTCATTCAGCGCATTGTGATACGGAACATAATATCGCTCCAGACGACGACGGATATCATTCTTATCGGGCTCAAAGCCCGGAAGGTACAGCGCACCACCTTCAAATGTAGTCAACGGACAAAGTGCAGTGGATGGGTATTCGGCATTCAATGAGGAATCCTCGGAGCTGCGGTTCGCATCGATGACATAGCGATGAAACATAGCTCTTACTATAGTTGCATTTGGCAATAGCTCGTCATACAACTGGTGAATATTCCAATCCGTGTCGGCCAGTTGCTTGGCAGAATCTGCAAATGTTTCAAGAATTTCATCCGGAACGTAGCAGCTTGTATGTGGCATCGCAAGCACGATGGGCAACTTTCCGCGACTTATTTCAACAGGGGGCATGGCAAATTCAATTGTTGTGAATACAATTCGTGTCCACTTTGGTGCAAACGTGGTTTGTCGGGTTAATTTTCATTATAAAGTGTTCACAATGTTATAAGTACTCAAGTTGCGCTTACTGCTTCGAGTGCTTTAATTGTTCGTGATTCTTACCTGGAGGAGTATGACCTTACACCAACAGAAATTTGTTTCATTCGCATTTGAGCAAGGTGCTCTTCAATTCGGAGAATTCGTTCTCAACTCGGGGCGCATTAGTCCGTATTTCATCAATACGGGTTCATTCTCAGGCGGCGCAGGCTTGTCGATGCTAGCCAGTTTCTATGCTGCAACGATCACGCAGAACATTTCCGTCGACTTCATGTTGTACGGGCCAGCATACAAGGGCATTCCGCTGGCTGCAGCAACTGCAGTCGCGCTGTATCGGGAGCATGGGCTTTCCGTACCCTACGCTTTCAACAGAAAAGAAGCCAAGGATCACGGCGATCAAGGCTGGATTGTTGGATCACCGTTGCGCGGTCAGGTTGTCATTGTTGAAGATGTAGTTACATCTGGAATTTCCATTCACACGGCTGTTGACATCATACGTAGCCAAGGAGCCGAGCCCGCAGCTGTCGTTATTTGTCTCGACAGGATGGAGCAAGCAGTTGATTCAAGAGTGTCAGCCGTAGAACTGGTGCGACAAACGCACGGAATTGACGTGTTCGCGATTGCTACGGTATGTGATTTACTAGAGTACGTGAAAAGCGCAGACAGTCAGCAACACCATGCAGCGTCAATGAAGAGCTATATGGACAAATACGTCGCGAATTGAAGTGCAACTTATTAAAATCGTACAATTTCGAGTATGCGAACAACACACCCAAAACATGCAGTGATTCTTGGCGGTAGCGGATTTGTCGGGCGCAGTCTAGTCACGGCGCTAGTCGGGCTTAATTGGAAAATCACCATAATTACCAGACGCCTGCATCGCCATCGGGATCTGTTGGTCATCCCAACCGTAAAGCTGGTTGAGGCAGATAACCTGTCGAGTAAATTTATCGAAGGTCAGTTGCACGAAGCTGACACAGTCGTGAATCTAGTTGGAATTCTGAATGAATCCCGAATGAATTCATTTGATGCGGTGCATGCGCGCCTGCCAAAAGACATAGCAGAGGCTTGTCTTGCCAAGAAAGTCAGACGATTGATACACATCAGCTCTCTTGGCGCTCATGTTGGTGCCCCTAGCGGATATCTACAATCCAAAGGTCGTGGTGAGCAGGCAGTATCTGCCGCATTCGAGCAAGGACTGGACTGCATAGTCATACGCCCGTCAGTGATTTTCGGAGCTGATGACTCGTTTACGCGCCAGTTCGAGAAACTTCTCAAAATGGCGAAAGGATTCTTCATGCTGATCGCTCCCGATTCACAGATGCAGCCTGTTTACGTCGGCGACGTAGTAAATTGCATCGTTCATGCGGCCAGTCAGCAGAAACTGGTTTGCAATACCTGTGATATCGCCGGTCCGGAGGTTTTCACCCTTTACGAACTTGTCAGTCTAATCGACAGAATGTGCGGCGGGCGGCACAAAATTATCGGCTTGAACCGTACGCTTTCGCTAACGGTCGCGACCCTTGCTCAGTTCCTCCCAGGCAAACCGCTTACGCCTGACAATCTTCTAACTCTGCAGGTTCCAAACGTCATTCTCGGTGAAAATCCAGAGCCATTCGGCATTCAGTCAGCAAGATTTGAAGATGCCGCAAAAGAATGGCTTGGTCCGCAAGCCGATCGACTTGACGCATATCGAACCCAAGCTGGACGCTGACATTACAAACTAGCCACTATCCGATGGCATCAGTTCGTCCAATCACAAAGATCGAAGATCTCGAATGCTATCTCGTCGGCGGAGCGGTTCGCGACAAGTTTTTGGGAATCGAGCGAACCGATCGAGACTGGGTAGTTGTCGGAGCAAGTCCCGAGATCATGTTGTCACTCGATTTCAAAGCTATCGGCAAAGACTTTCCGGTCTATTTACACCCTGAAACTCATGAAGAATACGCTCTCGCGCGTAAGGAACTTAAATCAGGCAAGGGATACAAGGGATTTGTAGTTGATGTTTCTGAGGAAATCACTTTGGAACAGGATCTGTATCGACGGGACCTTACGATTAACGCCATGGCGCTTTCGATTGACGGGAATCTGGTTGATCCTTTTGGCGGAAAACAGGACCTTGAAAACGGACTTTTGCGTCATGTATCTGATCACTTTGCCGAAGACCCATTACGGGTATTGAGAGTATCGCGATTTGCAGCGAGATTTCATTCCAGAGGCTTTGTTGTGGAGGATTCAACTCTGGATTTGATGAAGCAGATTTCAAATAGTGGGGAACTTGATGATCTTGCAGCGGAGCGCATCTGGCAGGAATTTCAAAATGCCATTCGTGAAAGTAACCCATCCGTATTTTTTACTACGCTGCGATACTGCGATGCGATGCGTACACTATTTCCTGAAATCGACCGCCTATTTGATGATGAGGGCAACGAGTGCAAATCTACTGCCATGGAACAACTTGACCGAACGGTAGAACTTACCAACAATGCAGAGCATCGATTTTCCGTAATTGCTTATGCGATTAGCCGATACACTGTCAGCACGGCACATGAACTATCAACCGCAAATGACTTAAACACACTAGTTGATGGATCAATCGAAGTTCGACGACTGTGTCGACGCCTCAAGACACCTGCAAGTTTTAGAGATCAGTCCATACGAATAGCCCGTTTTGCAGAAAACATCCGGCTGCTAAACCAAATGTCGCCTACAGAAGTAGTAGACATGATTCGAGTGTTAAACGGCGTTCGCAACCCTGAGCAGTTCAATAAGTTTTTGCAAGCCTGTTGGGTTTTACTGAAAGTTGTCTGCGAAGACTCAAATTATGCAGACAAGGCAGTCGACTTGTTGCAGCAGTGCCGAGACAGTATGGCAAAAGTCGATGCTCATAATATGTCTACGAAGTACTCTGGCAAAAAATTAGGAAAGAAAGTCCGAAAAGCTCAGATATCCCTCGTAGCAGAGGCAAAAAAAAACATATAGACAGTTGGTCGGCTCATTGCAAGTTGACAATACTGATTCGATAGTCGAATCCGACAAACTACATCAATGTGAAGATTGCGAGTGCCAGAACAACGCGATAGATGACGAACGGCAGCATTCCAATCTTTTCGATGAATCTCAAAAAGTAGTGGATGCACAGATAAGCTACTACTGCAGATATCGCCGTAGCATATCCAAATAACAGCCAGTTGGTTTCCTGGTTGGAAGTAGTTAAACTCAGAATTTGCCAGCCACCAGCCATTGCAATGACTGGAATTGCGAGCAAGAAAGCAAATTTTGCAGCGTTTTGTCTTGTTAACCCCAGCATGAGGGCAACGGTGATTGTAATTCCAGATCTTGAAGTTCCCGGAATGATCGCGACAGCCTGACCCAACCCTATCAGAATCGCATCTCTGAATCTCAAGGTGTTCAGTTGTCGCTCTCCACGTCTAAACCAGTCTGCATACCAAAGTAACACTCCAAAAGCCAATGTAGTCATTGCGATTACCTCAACGCTCCGAAGTTCTTTTTCTACAATTTCGTGAGCGAGGGCACCAGCAATCGCGACCGGAATGCTCGCGACGATAATGAACCAACACAATTTTGACTCATCCGTGGGGCCTTCTCCTGTAAATGATTGAATCCATCCTCGCAAAATACTGATTATTTCAAGCCGAAAATACGAGACGGAAGCGATCAAAGTACCCAAGTGCACGGCTATATCAAAAGCAAGCCCTTGATCTCGCCAGCTGAATAAGTGAGGGATGACTATCAGATGTGCAGAACTTGAGATTGGCAGAAACTCGGTAGCTCCCTGAATGAGAGCAAGAATTCCTGAATTCAAATAATCTGCCATTCTGTCACCAAATAATCAGCAGGCTGTATCAGACCGAATGTTCAGGAATAAATTTTTTGCTGAAAAGGGAATGCGACCGATCAGCCGTTGCGAATCCAGTTATAGTCGAATCAAAATTCTTCGTGAATTCTATAACCTTGAAAATCTCTCCCATTTCAGAGGGTGTGACTAGAGCAATAAACTCATTTAGCATTTGCGCTTTTTCCATTTCCGATCGATTTTTCAATTCCCCACATTCTATTCCTGCATCAACAAGAAAAGCGGCAAAACTTGTAAATCCATTCACTTCCATTTCTGATTCAACAGCAATTCGAGCCAGATTCGAAAAATTGATATGAGCGGTTATGTCTTGACATCCGATGTAGATCAATGGATCGTAAAGCACGTGATGACGACGATGACACATAAGAGTGCCTTGACTCCTCTCACTGTGGTAATACTCATGCGCTGGAAAACCATAGTCAGTGATCAGAATTGATCCACAGTCCAAATGATTGGCGATGGTTCTCAACCATGCTTCAGCGCGACAATGCAACTCGGAAATATAGGGTTGTGCAATTTCTGGCAAATCCAAAGCGGCGAAAGAAGCCTCGAAATCCGCTTCACATTCATTGCGAAATTCAAGCGCAAATCCTGTATCCGACTCCACCACATATCCCTGCAAGAGTTCATTATTTTCCATGCAGAACAGTTCAACCGGCATCGCGTCCAGAACTTCATTGGCAATCACGATTCCTTTCATTCCCTGTGGTGGCAAGTGGTCATACCACTTAACTTTTTCACCAAGATGTTTTTCGATTTGGCAAACGGTTTTTTGTTGGACGTTTCTTAAAACCGGACTCAATTCAATAATTACGTATTCAGATATTCTGCATTCCAATTTGTCTAATTCATGCAAAATTTGAACGGCGAGCCTGCCACTTCCCGCTCCAAATTCGTACAGATTCGAGGGGCTGTCAAACCCTGAAAGAGACTCAGCCAGTTTTGATGCCAGGGTTCGGCCGAATAAATTGCCCATTTCTGGTGCAGTAATGAAATCCCCTCCAGACCCTACGGTTCTAGTGCCTGCCGTGTAGTAGCCAAACTCACTATCATATAAGGCGAGGTCCATGAACTGACCAAACGTAAGTGCCTGTCTATTGGTGTTTCGAGCAGCGTTTAAAATTTTCTGAGTTAAGTGTTTGCTGCGAATGCTTTCTTCTGGGGTTAGACTGAGACTTTGCATGGAGCAGAAGGAGAATTAGCTTGAAATGAATCGAAAGGGTGCGATTGAAAGTGATGGGTGGACAGCAAATTACAATTCAATATGTGCAAGAGCGATTGGACCGACAAACTCGACACTACAGCAAGCGGATTCATAAAGGTTACGAAGAAGTTTCATAAAGCTATTTGACGCTCTTCTCTAATTTGTATGGGTTGATAGTATATTGCAGTAATTTTTATTGGGGTTGGATTGCACATTGGAGGTCAGGGAGGTGAAGTGTTGGAAGGAACCGAAAGGGGGATGAGTGGAGTTATCAGAACTGCTGTGGACCGCACAAAGCAGTGCGTATTCAATCCAGAAGTACTATCATTGACTGCATGAGTTCTACAACGTTCAACACGCTGGCCGTATCCAAAAACCCGCAGAAGGCAAGCATGGATGCCGCGTTGACCAAAGACGTGGCAATGGAGATCGAGGCTGGTGGCCACGGCATTCAGCTCAAGCGGTCGGCGGAGTTGATAGCGCTGTTCGGCATATTCTTCACATGGCTATGATCAGGCACTGCACGCAAAACGAATTCGACCGCATACTTGCAATCATCAACGAGGCCGCGCAGGCCTATAGGGGCATTATCCCGGACGATCGGTGGAAGGACCCCTACATGCCCGCCGAGGAGCTGGCCGACGAGATCGCCGCTGGCGTTGTCTTCGAAGGGTACGAGATCGCCGGAACCGGGCTGGTCGGTTTGATGGGCGTCCAGACGGTTGAGGACGTGACACTGATTCGCCACGCCTATGTGGCACCTGGACATCAGCGTTCGGGGATTGGATCGGCACTGCTTACCGGGCTGTGCGCGCGCCTGGATCGTCCGGTCCTGGTCGGCACCTGGGCTGCCGCCGATTGGGCGATTGCTTTCTACCGGCTGCATGGGTTCAAGCCGGTACCAGCGCCAGAAAAGTCAAAACTGCTACGACGGTACTGGACCGTACCCGAGCGCCAGATCGAGACTTCGGTGGTGCTCGCCGATGCACGGTGGCATCTCGCGCCATGAGCGAACCCACCCCGAAACAAGACGCGCTACACGCGCAAGAGGTCTCGACCATAACGATTGCGAACTATAACCGAATGGCGGTTGCTTACTGTCACGGCACGGCAAATCATGACGTCAGCCAGAACATCGCAGCCTTACTTGAGGCGATCAAGGGCGAGGCGCCCTACGTCATTCTCGATCTAGGCTGTGGGCCCGGCCGGGATCTGTGCCGGTTCAAAGCACTCGGCCACGAGGCGGTAGGTCTGGACGGCTCGGGCGAGCTCGCCGGTATCGCACGCACTAAAACGGATTGTGAGGTGCTGCATCAAAACTTCCTCACGCTTGATCTGCCATTCGCCCGCTTCGACGGGATTTTCGCGAACGCCTCGCTGTTCCACGTGCCGGTCAGCCAACTCGCCCGGGTCCTCGGCGACCTCGCCGCGACCCTCAAGCTCGGCGGCATTCTGTTGTGCTCGAACCCGCGGGGCCACAACGAGGAAGGCTGGGCCGATGGGCGCTACGGCTGTTTCCATGATCTAGAAACGTGGCGCACCTACGTTACCGGCGCAGGCTTTAAGGAGCTGCACCACTACTACCGCCCGACAGGCCGGCCGCGGGCTGAACAGCCATGGCTCGTCACGGTCTGGCGCAGAAGTCCGGAAATAAGCCCAAATAACGTCCCAGCGCACCTATGTCCACCGTAGCGATTCCTAAAGCTAGGTTGAACAGCTAGTGGAAAGGAGCTGCAAAAAAGGCAACATGATGAATGTCAAAAATTCGACGCATCGCCTTTAATCACGCCCCGTGGGGGAGAATTGAGTAATTCAGGCAAAACGCTCCAGAATTCTACATAATGCTCGAATATCGGGCTTTTTTCGGTGGAATCGATATTTTACGCTTGCCGTTTCGTGTAGACCCTACGCGAGTTTGCGAGCACAAAAATTCTCTCATTGGAAGCTCACTTGGGAGGATGGCTGGGATTGGGCACCGTTTGACTGTCAACATACTTCGTATACCAAGCTGGAAACCAAGCGATCGGCAACAAAACAACCATGGCACCAGGAGAGCACCTTGCGAAAAACCAATCTGCGCTTCGACATTGCTCCCCATAAAAGCTACTATGAGAAGGACGGAAGCACATGGATCAATCCCGACCACCAGCACGCGGACATTTACGTTTTCCCAATTATCACTAAAATTAAGTCCTTTTTTGATATAATGAGTAGTATGTATGTTGTTGTTTAAATTTACAAATATTGAAGCATGAGAAATCAAACACAGTTTCAAAAAGACCTCATTCTGACAGAATTCATCGCCTCCTACGGAACCGAGGAGCAATGCTTCGAGGCACTCTACAGGTGGCGCTGGGGGAATGGCTTCAAATGCCCGCACTACGGGCATCAGCAAAGCTGTCAGCTGAACACCCGAAAACTCCAGCAATTCCACCCGCAGACATCGGTGACGGCAGGCACCAAATTCAACTCGACCAAATTGCTGCTGAGCGTATGGTTTCTGGCTTACGTTAGATGGTTATTAGGAAACCTGATAGATTGGCAAACGGCACCGAATCTGGACGGGCGCAGCACGGTCTCCGATACCAACCCACCGCACACGTTCTTCTATCCAATGATGGGTTGGTCATATTTACGCCGTACAGAACCGGTCAAATCTAGGTTTGCGAAGTCGAAGTTCACCGAGAGTTAGAGTTTGGTAACAACGTAGAATGACGCCCGTAGTCGTAGCGGTCCACTACAAAATGGGATTTGGCATTGACAATCCATCCTCGAAGTTCGGATTCCAACATGAATCGTGACAATTCCGAAAGACGCATGGGCGTTAGCTATCAGCCCGTCGAAAAGCCTCCTGCGGCGCTCGCTTTCGGTCTCGGCCTGCAACTCGCCTTTCTCAGTGTGGCCGCCATGGTGTTGATCCCAACAATTGTGATCCGGGCCGGTGGCGGGTCCGAAGCCTATCTGTCATGGGCATTGTTCGCCGCAGTTGCAGTCTGCGGTGTAACCACAATGCTACAAGCAATCCGGATCGGTCGGATCGGTGCGGGTTATGTACTCATAACGAATGCCACAGGAGCTTCCATCGCGGTCTCTGTAGCAGCGATTGCCGAGGGAGGTCCGGCGATGCTCGCCACCCTTCTTCTAGTCTCGTCGTTTGTTCCCATCGTGTTTTCTTCGTGTCTCGCTCTATTCCGACGAATCCTGACCCCGACCGTCTCAGGAACGGTAATTATGCTGATACCGGTAACGATTATTCCGATCGTCTTCGGCATGCTGACAGACGTGCCGGACGGGAGCCCGATGTCAGCCGCTCCGCTGAGCGCTCTTGCGACCTTGCTTGTCATTACCGGTATAGCGCTGAGAGCGACTGGGGTGATGCGTCTCTGGGCGCCGGTTATCGGTGTCGTCTTCGGCTCCGTGGTTGCCGGATTTTATGGACTCTACGACATCGGCCGCGTTGCCGAGGCTCCGTGGTTCGGTCTTCCAGAGGGCGGATGGCCTGGCCTCGATCTCGGCTTTGGGCCGGTTTTCTGGACACTTCTTCCTGGGTTCGTACTAGTAGCCCTCATCTGCACCGTTCAATCGATGAGCGCTGCGATTGCCATTCAGCGCGTGTCTTGGCGCATACCTCGGGCGGTGGATTTCCAGGCAGTGCAGGGTACGGTGGCCGCCGCCGGAATAGGAAACATGCTGTCTGCTCTCGCTGGGACACTGTCGAATACGACCCATTCGACGAGCGTATCGGTGGTCGAGTTGACCGGAGTTGCCGCCCGCGGTGTTGGAATTGCCGCTGGGGCAGTGTTCATTGCCTTGTCGTTTCTCCCCAAGGCACTTGCTGTAGTCTTGGCGATTCCGGGTCCGGTTGCGGCAGCCTATCTCACCGTGCTGTTGGTAATGCTTTTCGTAGTTGGCACCAAGATAGTCGTTCAGGACGGGATCGACTATCGCAAAAGCCTTGTCGCTGGTGTTGCGTTCTGTGTCGGGGTCGGTTTCCAGAGCGGTGTGATATTCCCCGAGAATTTCTCGGAGTTCGCGGGCGGTATTCTACGCAATGGAATGACCACTGGCGGGATCGTTGCCATCCTCATAACGTTGTTCGTCGAGGTGGCGAAGCCTCGCCGCAGACGGATCGAGATGGAATTCAATGTCTCTACCCTGCCGAAAATCAGGGAGTTTCTCGAGGAGTTCGTATCCCGTGGTGGTTGGGATGCAACGATGGCTTTCCGCCTCAATGCCGCCGCTGAGGAGACTTTGTTAACGCTCTTGGAACAAGATGAGGGTGACAAAAAACACCAACGCCGCCGTCTGCTTCTGATAGTGCACAAGGAAGACGGCGGGGCGGGGCTTGAGTTCGTTGTCTCCACCGACGAGGAGAACCTTCAGGACAGAATTGCGCTGCTCGGCGAGTGCAACACCGAAGATCTGATTGATCGAGACGTTTCACTTCGGCTATTGCGGCATCACGCGTCCTCGGTCCACCATCAGAAATACCATGAAACGGATATCGTAACCGTCCGCGTGAAAGCTTCAGAGTAGATTTGCGATGGTCAGCCTTGATTAGGTCAAATTAAGGCTTCCGCATAGTAGTCATATTTTCATTGATTTTGATCTCAAGTGTTGGTATCAAACACCCATGACCAGGCTTTTAGTCACCCCGAAAGCATGAAATAGGCGTCACACTCAAAATCGCTTATCTTCCATTATTCGCCAGCCAGTTTTCACGTTTTCAGAAAATATTGAACAAGCTGATGTAGTAGCGCAGACGGAACTGTGACCGATCAATAATTGGTGGAAAAGATGATATATTCCCTGAACTCAAACTGGTCGAAACGGTTGGTGAGGTGCCCCGAATTGTACCCGACTCCAAATGTTGTGGACGTGCGGTGATGGCTACAGCCGCTTGCTCCGCAAAGGCTCTTAACCTCGTGGCGCATCAACACTTGTATTTACCGAGATTTTGGACTCTTTTACTAATACTGTTTCGCGACTGTACTCGGTAATTTTCCACACTTACACTGACCAAGGTGAACCTGCAAGGATATCCCGAACTCTTATTACAATGTCTGCAAAGTCGATGGATTTGCAGCAATAGGCGTTTGAGCTACTGAAAACTGATCTCTTCATGCTTGTTTTCAGTACAACTGCAGGTGGATTTCCCCTATATCGCCGACATGGCGCCAGATTTTGGGGAAATTCGATGAAATTCTGGTTTGAGGAATTCCACTAGCCGCTATTTCCCGAGGTTACCCTTCGATCTAAGAAATCGTTTCTGAGCCGCGATCCGGAAAGGGGCATTTGCGATACCATATCCATCGTAACCGTTTTTCCTTTCAACGATCTCAAAAAACAATCCATCGCTATAGGGTAAGCTGTAGTTGTGGAAAAATTCGCCGTTTTTACTCTTGTCATAAAGCACGTTCGCCGCTTTCATTCGGTTCAGCAGATCGGCCGAAAGGTCGTAGCGGGCTGCAAGGTCTTCGTAATAGTTCAGCGAAATCGACAGCGGTACAAACCCGTTGGCAGCCATGCGCTCTGCACTGGCGAAGATGTCGTTGGTTACAAACGCGATATGTTGGGTTGTTGAGCCTAATCTGTCGGCCAGAGATTGCGTTTCAATAGTTCGTTGTGACGCCGCGCTCGACAGGCTCCAACGCAGATTCTTGTCATGAGTCTCAATCGCCTGAGACTGGTACAGTCCATCAAGACCAATCACTTCGACTATGGGTGTTTTTTCCACATTGAAAATGGACGAATAGAAAAGTGACCAGCTCATCATTTCGTCGTAGTCCATGGCTGCGCCAAGATGATCAATCCGGACCAGCGTCGCGCCTTTATCACTCGGTAGATCTATCTGGACAAACTCGTTTTTCCAGGTATCGGAAAGTTCACGGGAGTTGTCAATGAAATGCATGACAGAACCTCCAACGCTGCGGAAGGCAGGGATTTCCAACTCGCCAGGACCAATAGGCTGAGCGAACGGGTAGGCTTCCATTGCGTCCGCACGCGTGACCGTCGCAGTCGTGTCAGCAACACGAAAACCGATATCACACACGCTCGTGCCATGGATCAAATATACGGAATGTGCAAAGCCGGAAGTTTCAGTATTCACGACGATTTTAATGGCGTTCTGCTGCCAGAGCTCCATAGACTTTGACTTATGTGTGCCGACATGAGCAAAACCCATGGTCCCAAGGATTTTCGTTATCTGATGCGCTTTCTCGGTGGTGCTTGTGAACTCGACGTATTCAACACCTTCAATATCAATTCTGGACGGGATGTCAGGGAACCCGAGCGGTGCCTTAGGCTCTGCCCGACGAACTTGATCCATCACGTATATGAGCGATCGATGCCCGTCCCGGGACAGGCTCTTTGGTCTGCCACTGCGAATCTGATCGTAGAAGATCTCAAGACTGATCGGGCCGTTGTATCCCGTCGCAGCAACCGCTCGCATGAAATCAAGTACAGGCAGGTTGCCCTCTCCGGGCATGCATCTGAAATGGCGTGAACAGTACAGCAGATCCATCTCGATTGCAGGGGCGTCAGCCAGTTGAACGCAGAAGATCCGGTCGCCTGGAATGCGACGGATCGTTTCCGGGTCAATTCGGCGGGCAAGTGTATGAAAACTGTCGAGGGCTAGACCGATATTGGGATGATTGGCACGACGCACCACCTCCCACGCGTCACGATGATCATTGACGTGCCGACCCCAGGCTAGCGCCTCGTAACCTACGCGCAGCTTACGTGCGGCAGCCCGCTCTCCAAGCTCGGCGAAGTCATCGGCAGCACGATCTATCCCGCCATAGGCGTGTGGGTTTATCGAAGAACAAACCAGAAGAAGATCAGTACCAAGTTCCTGCATGAGGTCAAACTTGCGCTCGGCACGGTCAAAGGCTTTCCGTCTTAGCGCGGTCGGCAGACCTTCAAAATCTCGGAACGGCTGGAACAGTATGATCTCTAACCCATAGTCTCGAACCCGTTGACCGACTTCTCGTGGTGAGCCTGTATCGGCGAGAAAATCCTGTTCAAAAATCTCAATCCCATCAAAACCGGCGGCGGTGATGGCTTCAAGTTTTTCGCTCAGGTTGCCAGAAATTGAGACGGTGGCGATCCCGGTGCGCATGCTTCACTCTGTTCCGTTAAACAAACTCAAACCTGTCTAATCATGTTTAAGCGAACTTTCTGCTTCACCGAGGCTGGCTTCTTTCTGATCTTGTGACCCAAACCAGTACTTCCGCTCCACAGGCAGAAACCGTGGAACATACGATGCAATTCTCTAGGTTGATAGCAGCATTCCTGTCCCGATTATGTTTCGTGCCACGTTGAGGGCACGCCCAACCAAGCTAGGAGGTGCGCTTGCGACACCCATCAACACTAATTTGGTGGTGGTCAAGTCCTAGAATTCCTGTAAATGCGGAGACTTGGTACATCAGTGATTACCTCGAATTTGTGAATTTTATTCTACACCAGTTCGGCGGTAAACATACAATCCACCAATCTTGGCTGCACTTCGGCGTTTCTTGACCGGTTTCTTGGGTTGTTCATTGTTTGGTTCAGTCGGATACATTTCTGGAAGCAGTTTTTGAATCTACTGGCACTCGATTTCACTGAACTGATGACGGTTCCAGGAATCAATAAGCCAGGTCTGCACCGCGATCACCAGTTTCGTCAGCTACTTTTTCTGCCACAGGTGCAAGCCCACCTTGGTTCGTCGACGCTCTTCAACGAAACTGCGCTCCACCAGGTTCTCTGTGCGCGCCTGCTGACGATTGCGCGGTGGAACCACAGGGTGATTTAGCGATGCATCTTGTTCATCACTCAAACAACGATAGGCCTCTGGAAACTGAGTCCGATACCTTTTGATCAACCGATCAAGACGACGATTCGCCACTTTGATCGTCGGTGTATCCCGCCTGTCAAACACCAAGGCTCGAAACTCAGACTAATGTTTAGGCGGAACTTTCTGTTGCAGATTTTGCAACAAGTGAAACCAGCAATACAGCCATGTGCCGTTTCCAATCGCTTCCATTCAAGTCGGCGGCGATTGCTGCAAATTCTTCGAGAACGTCGGTCACACACAGGATTTATTGTTAAAATATTTCCACGAAAACACAAAGTAGAGACGTTTCTGGAATGAAATTATGTGTTGCCGGTCAAGGTGCTTTTGGACAGAAACATCTTCAGGGGCTGGCGCGAATCGATGGGGTAGAAGTAGTTTCTTTGGCCGGTGGGTCGCCCGCTACGACGGAGGCTGTGGCCAAAAAGTTCGGTATTCCTCACTGGAGCACGGATCTGGCGGAGAGTCTGGAGCAGCCTGGTGTCGAGGCCGCAATACTGACCACACCAACGCAGATTCATGCCGAGCAGGCGGAACAGTGCATGCGTGCTGGCAAGCACGTTGAGGTTGAGATTCCGATGGCCGATGGGCTCGCCGACTCCGAGCGCCTGGTTCGGGTACAGGAAGAGACCGGGCTAGTCGCGATGGTCGGACACACCCGACGCTTCAATCCCAGCCACCAGTGGATACATCGGAGAATTCAGTCGGGAGAATTGACGATCCAGCAGATGGATGTGCAGACCTATTTTTTTCGACGTGCCAATATCAACGCGGCGGGCCAGCCTAGAAGCTGGACCGACCATCTGCTCTGGCATCACGCCTGCCACACCGTGGATCTCTTCCAGTATCAAACGGGGGAAGTGGCCTCGGAAGTGTATGCCCTGCAAGGCCCCATGCATCCAGAGTTAGGGATTGCTATGGACATGAGTATCGGCCTGAAAGTGCCCTCGGGGGCGATCTGCACGCTTTCTCTGTCTTTCAACAACGATGGACCTCTAGGTACTTTCTTCCGTTACATCTGCGACAACGGAACGTTTATCGCCCGGTATGATGATCTGTTCGATGGGAAGGAGAATCCCATCGACGTCTTGAACGTCGACGTTTCCACAGACGGTATTGAGCTCCAGGACCGAGAATTCCTGGCGGCAATCAGAGAGGGTCGCGAGCCAAACGCGAGCTTCGCACAGTGCTTGCACACTATGCAGACATTGGATCGTTTGGAGCAGAGTCTCAAGAGTTGAATCTGCGTGGTGCCATTGTGACGAACACGAGAGAATTCGAGGACATTCCCGGCACCTATCTTTTTAATAAGGATCGGTGTCATGAGGGCTACTATCTGAACATGTTCTGCATGTCGTTGAAAAAACCCGATAACCGTGAATCTTTCCGTGCGGACGAGGGAGCCTACCTCGACAAATTCCCATTGACGGAGGAGCAGCGGAGATGTGTGCTAGAGCGGGATTGGCTCGGCATGATTCACGTCGGATGTAACATCTATTACATCTCGAAGCTGGGTGCAACCGACGGACGGTCGTTTCAATACCTGGCGGGCGCCATGTCGGGCATGACTCAAGAGGAGTACCGTGACATGATGGTGGCGGGTGGTCGGTTGATAGACGGCAACCGAAGTAAATCGGAGAAGAAGTAATGGCGCGCATTGTGGCGGGACTTGCAACTTCCCACGTGCCAGCGATCGGCACAGCAATCGATCAGGGTACGACGGACGAGCCCTACTGGAAGCAGTTATTCGACGGTTATGTTCCCGTGCGGGAATGGTTGGCCGCGGTTGATCCTGACGTTGTCGTGCTGGCCTACAACGATCACGCGACGACATTTTCGCTGGAAGTGATTCCCACATTCGCCATCGGTGTGGCAGCCGAATTTGCGCCAGCGGACGAAGGCTGGGGACCACGCCCGGTACCGGTTGTTAAAGGTAATCCAAGTCTGGCGTGGCACTTAGCTGAGTCGTTGATCCTGGATGAGTTCGACATGACTATCGTCAACGAGATGGATGTGGATCATGGGTTGACTGTGCCACTTTCCATCACCTGCGGTGAGCCGGAGGAGTGGCCTTTTTCGGTGGTCCCATTGGTAGTCAACGTGATTCAGTATCCACCACCCACCGGAAAGCGATGTTTCAACCTGGGACAAGCAATCGGCAAGGCCGTGGAGACGTACGAGGAGGACCTCAAGGTGGTGGTGTTCGGCACCGGTGGGATGTCTCACCAACTCCACGGTGAACGCGCTGGCGTTATAAATCAGGAATTCGACAAGTGTTTCCTGGACAATCTCACTCGAAACCCTCAGCGCTTAATCGACCTGCCTCACATCGAGTACGTTCGCGAATCCGGTGCAGAAGGTATCGAGATGGTCATGTGGCTAATCATGCTGGGTGCACTCAAGGGTGAGATCACCGAAGTCTACCGGCACTATCACGTACCCGCGTCCAATACCGCCGCGGGATTGATCATCCTCGAAAATCAGGCGTGATTTTTGACGCGGTCGAACACGATACCCGTGTTACGGTATTGATCGAGGTATAGTCGACATTTCATTGACCCGAGCGGCGGATTCGCGCCCACATCCGCATCTGCGTTTCAACTCTGGCGCTACTTGATTCCGTACCGCGCACCACTGAACAGAGATCCATCTACATTCCTAAAGCTAGGTTGAACAGCTAGTGGAAAGGAGCTGCGAAAAAGGCAACATGATGAATGTCAAAAATTCGATGCATCGCCTTTAATCACGCCCCGCGGGGGAGAATTGAGTAATTCAGGCAAAACGCTCCAGAATTCTACATAATGCTCGCATATCGGGCTTTTTTTTGGTGGAATCGATATTTTACGCTCGCCGTTTCGTGTAGACCCTACGCGAGTTTGCGAGCATAAAAATTCTCTCATTGGAAGCTCACTTGGGAGGATGGCTGGAATTGAGCACCGTTTGACTGTAAACACACTTCGTATTCCAAGCTGGAAACCAAGGGATCGGCAACAAAACAACCAGGGAACCAGGAGGGCACCTTGCGAAAAACCAATCTGCGCTTCGACATTGCTCCCCTTAAAACTACTATGAGAAGGACGGAAGCACATGGATCAATCCTGACCGCCAGCACGCGGACATTTACGTCTTCGCCTGGCACGAGCACCAGGACGGACATACTTACCACCGTGACGCCGAGCAGTGGAGTTTCTTTATCGTGGCGGAAAGGAATCTTCCGCCAATCAGAAGAGCATCGGATTGTCGAAACTCGAGCAAATCGTCGCTCGGTGCGGCATTGTTGAACTTTCGCAAGCGGTTGAAAAAGTAATCGCCGATTGCGCGTAAGATGACGACATCAGAAAAAGTTGCCCTGGTTACTGGAAGCGGTCAACGAATCGGTGCGGCAATCGTTCAGGGTTTGCATTCTCGAGGAATGAATGTTGCCATTCACTATCGAAACTCAAAAAGTGAAGCACTATCGCTTCAGCAGAAACTAAACAAAATTCGACCCAGCTCCGCGACTGTTTTTCAGGCAGATTTGTTGCGCAAAAAAGCGGCCTTTCAACTAGGTGAGAGAGTTGTGAATGAGCTTGGCCGACTTGATGCACTAGTTAACAACGCTTCACTGTTTCGTAGCGAAACTAACAAATTACCATCAATTGAGAAATTTGAAGAGCTTGCGGGAATCCACATTCTAGCTCCATATACTCTTACGTTGTCTGTATTGCCGGAGTTAAGAAAATCCAAAGGATGTGTTGTAAACGTCACTGACATATATGCACAGCGACCGAAAAAACATCTCGCACTCTACAGCGCAACGAAAGCCGCCTTGGAATCTTTAACAAAATCAATGGCTCTAGAATTTGCACCAGACGTAAGGGTTAATGCAGTTGCACCTGGAGCCATTCTATGGCCGAAAGAAGAGCCTGCCGAAAAAGACATTCTTGGCAGAACACCGCTCAAACGTCTGGGAAACATTGATGATGTTGCCAAAGCCATCGAATATCTTGTGTTCGACGCTACGTTTACTACCGGTCAAATACTAACGATTGACGGTGGACGTACCATAGACAAACCTTGAACTAGAGCAGTTGCTTCTGATATTCAGCTAAAATTTCTCACCTCGTTCAATGACGATTCCAACACTCTGGCTATTCTCGACCGCACGCGGTTTGCTGACTTTTACTCTGCACCACGAAATCGGAAATTCGGTTAGAATAATGTTGGCAACATTTTCCGCAACTGTCTCAATGAGTTTGTGACTTGAACCGGATACAAATTCGGATACTCTGATTGCGACATCCTTATAACTCACCGCGTCTTCCAAATTGTCGGTTGCAGCGGGATTGCGGTTATCAGTTCCCAGTTCCAGATCGATTATCAAATTTTGCTTGATGCGCTGTTCCCACTCCCAGACGCCAATCGTTGCGGGAATCTTCAGTTTTTCAATGAATACAATATCCATTTATTTTCCTTTGTCCAATTTGATCCAGCAATTCTGATATGGATTGACTTGTCAAATTTATTTATCATTGTAACCAGCGTTTCCTGACCCAGAACACGAAAGCAGAAGGCAGCGGCTTATGACGACGGTGGATCCTACTGATATCCGCGGGTTGGTTACCGCCTGACTTCACTTCGTCGTGGAGCTGCCTCACTCTAATTACGCGGTTTGCTCGACCCAATGGGTAGAGCCCTCTAGAACTGCTCGAGGGTTCTCCGGACCGGCCGCTGACCTTCTGCATTTCGTGTTTGGAAACCATGGGTGTAACTGATCAGGCGCTGACCTGGGCATGTTGGGGCGGTGTCGGTCGCATGACTTCACGGGTGATCGCCCACACAAAGCCCACCAGTTCGCGGGCTACGGCGGTGGTCACTTTGCATTTTTCCTTGCCGCTGAGGTCCAGGTGTCGATAGCGGCTGCACAGCCGTTTCTGCGCTTTCCAGGCGATGGCCTGTACAGCGGGCGAAGCGCGTTCCGCACGGCGCTGCAGCACCGCGGTTTTGCGAGCCGGGAAGCGATAGCTCCAAGCGGCTTCCACCAACACCCGTCGAACATGCGCATTGCCGGTTTTCGTGATGCCGGTCTGACGACGTTTGGAACCCGAAGAACGCTCCCCGGGAACCAGCCCCACAAAACACATCAGCTGCCGAGCATTGTCAAAACGGCTGATATCTCCCAACTCGGCCAACACGGTCACGGCCGTGATCAGCCCCACGCCTCGAAGCGACATTAAACCTTCGGCCACCGCACGTAGCGGCCAGCTCTCCAAAGCCACCCGCATTTCCGACTCCAAAGCTGCCACCCGACGCTGCGCATCGATGACCGCGTCGACATATTCCTGAAATACGCGCTGATGAACTTCCAGCTCAAACCGCTGCCGCTCCAGCCAACGAAAATGCTGTTGCGTCCAGCGACTTCGACCTTCCCGGTAAACTCGGTCGTAACGCAGCAAAAAGGCGCCCAAGCGCTGCCGACTCTTCAACTCGATTGCTTTCATGTCTTCTCGCGCACGACTCAGGTCACGCATCGCCTCCTGGTGTTCGTCCGGCACCCACACCGCCGACAGATCGCCGCTGCGATGTTGCCGCGCCAGCATCAAAGAATCCCGAGTGTCGTTCTTGATTCGCTCACCGGGCTTGCGCAATATCAACCCCGGCGCCACCACCTCGCAGGGCTCGCCCAACGCCGTCAGCTGACGATACACTGCGTAACCGCACGGACCCGCTTCGTAACACCATGTCAAAGCGCCCATTTCCCGGCGCAACTGCCGCACCAATCGAACCACTGCAGCTGGATCGTTGCGAATCTCGCCATAATACAGCGGTTGACTGCGTCCCGCACGCGCAATGCCGACCGCAATCGTCTCCTTGTGTACATCAAGACCTACATATGCACTATACTTTTCCATGACCTGTCCTCCTCCAAGGGCTTGTTTGATTTACTGATCCCAAAGCATATCCTATGCGCTGTGAGTCAGGGCAGGTCAATCCATGATGTCTGAATTCAATCAGTTTAGTTGAGTCGCCATGTTGTATGTTCTATAAAATTGCAGACAGTGTCGAAAATTTAGAGTCTGAATTCATTGTATTCTGAGTTCGGATTAAACTTTTCCTTACTGAAATCGAATTCTGATGACCGCTGATTCAATATCCGCTTATATTTCATCATGCAAATCCTGCTATCTGCAATAATTGCGTACCTGGTCGGTTCAGTTTCCAGTGCGATTGTAGTTTCTAAACTCCTTCGCCTGCAGGACCCACGAGATGCAGGCTCTGGAAATCCTGGAGCAACAAACGTTCTACGTCTCAGCGGGAAAATACCGGCTGCGCTTACCCTGCTTGGAGATGTTGCAAAAGGTACCCTGCCAGTTGTTGCGGTAAACGCCATTACTCAGGACCCCGTATCCGTTGCCATAGCCGCACTGGCAGCGTTTCTCGGACACTTGTATCCAGTCTATTTCCGATTTGCTGGTGGCAAGGGAGTTGCAACTGCTATCGGCGCGTATCTCGGCTTGAGTCTGCCAGTCTGCCTTGGCGTGGTTGGTGTATGGCTTACAATTGCACTGATAAGCCGCTATTCGTCGCTGTCATCGATACTCGCCATGCTGTCCGCTCCATTTTTTGTTTGGTACTTTGGATATGATGAGTGGATTATCGGCACTGCAGCCGTGATTTTCGTATTTATCGTTTCCCGTCATATTGCCAACATCAAACGACTACTCGCTGGAGAAGAAAGCCGGATCAATCTCTCCAAATCCTGAATGAATCTAATTTTTATGGATTGGTTGGAGACTCTCAAGTGACCAGCGAGGATAAACCTCGTAACTCAAACCCTGGTGCTCGCCAGACATCAATCTGAGACAGCCAGCATAGGCGATCATCGCTCCGTTATCCGTACACATTTCAAGTGATGGATAGTAGACACGAACATTGCTTCTATCTCCCAATTTGCGGATTCGTTCACGAAGCAATTCATTTGCTCCAACGCCGCCTGCAACGATCAAATCCTTGTAGTTAGTCATCTGAAGAGCACGCTCGCATTTATTCACCAATGCATCAATGGCTGCATCTTGAAATGCATAAGCGAGGTCATAACGTGTCTGCTCATTCAATTCATGCTTGGCAGCTTCCAGCACTGCATGAGTCTTTAAGCCAGAAAAACTGAATTCTAGCGACGCATGGTCCGCCATTGGTCGCGGAAAACGAAAACGATCCGGGGTACCGAGCTTTGCTGTGTTTTGTATATTTGGCCCCCCGGGATATGGGAGTCCGAGCACTTTCGCGAATTTGTCGAATGCCTCTCCCACTGCATCATCCCGAGTCTGTCCTAGTAACCGATAACATCCCGGAGAACGCACGTCGACAAGCATCGTGTGCCCACCGGATACCAGCAAAGAAAGAAATGGATATTCAGGTACTTCGTTCTCCAGCATCGGTGACAGAAGATGTCCTTCCATGTGGTGTACGCCAATCGACGGAACCTCCAATCCCATGGACAAGCTTCTACCGATGGTAGCGCCCACAAGCAAAGCGCCAACCAGTCCCGGACCTGCTGTGTAAGCGATTGCGTCGATGGATAGCCTTGCCAGACTAGTCTCATTTAGCACCACCTTTACCAACGGCAGTACTTTGCGGATGTGATCGCGCGCCGCCAATTCAGGCACAACACCTCCGTAAATTTTGTGAATATCAATCTGGGAAGAAAATCGATTGATCAACAATCCTTTTTCTGAATCATAGATTGCGACTCCCGTGTCATCACAGGACGTCTCTATTCCTAATACCTTCATATCGATAAATTGGTCGATGTAGCGTTCTTGAAATTACAAAAGATGCCGAACTGATTACGCTCTCCAGCAGGCGTCCGCCAACATTGACAACAAAGCTTGATTTGTCAATTATTGGCTGTCGGGCGAATTCGATTTTTGTTCGTGTACTGCCAGTGCTTTTTCAACCCGTTCGAGCGTCTTTCTCGACTGGACTAGTTCATACAGAATTTCTCCATGCAGATTTGCACCTTGCACGATTTCACTTTCCTGTTGTGCTTTATGCAGATTGTTGATTACAACTGCAATGAACATGTTGATCACAATGAAAGCCGCCACAACCACAAAGCTAACAAAGAAAATCCATGCGTACGGATAAAGTTCCATTGCGGTATACATCACGTCGGTCCAATCTTCCAGCGTCAACACCCTGAACAATGTAATTAACGAAATGCCCAAGGAATTCCAGTGAAACGGATCATGCTCATGGAACAGATGGTATCCAGCAATCGCATATATATAGAACACGATGGAGAGAAGCAGTATGACATTGCCTAAACCAGGCAGTGATTTGATCAGGGTTGAAATAATCAATCGGAGTTCGGGAACAGCCGTAATCAAACGGAGTATCCGTAGCAGCCTTATAGTTCTGGCAATTAGTGCATACTGCCCTGTTGTCGGAATCAGCGAAAATACAACGACTGAAAAATCAAACAAATTCCACCCGTCGCCAAAGTATCGGCTGAAAACCGGCGTGGCGGCGATTATTTTCAACAAAGCTTCAACAACAAAGACTATCAGTACAAAGTTGTTAAAGGCCAGCAGCATGGGTTCGTAGGGGTCCGCTATAACTGGATAAGTTTCAATACCTAGAACGATGGCATTGACTACTATCAGCCCAATGATAATTTTCTCAAACCAATGCCACTCAACGATTTTTCGGCAAACTTGAACCAATTCAACTACTCCGGTAATTCAGCGATCGCCACAGCACGCAATATCGCCCGAGCCTTGTGCATGGTTTCGCGCCACTCTGTACTGGGGACGGAATCAGCAACCAACCCAGCACCAGCTTGAACATAAACGCGATCGCCCATGAGAACGGCAGTACGAATTGCGATTGCAGTGTCCAAGTTTCCATTCCATCCGATATAGCCAACGGCACCTGAATATATTCCTCGCTTGTGTGGTTCCAGTTCATCGATGATTTCCATCGCCCTTACTTTAGGCGCCCCGCTTACGGTTCCTGCTGGGAGAGTCGCACGCAAGACGTCAATGGCGTCTAGTTCCTCGTTCAGCTCGCCAGTAACATTGGAAACGATATGCATTACATGCGAATATCGTTCGATTTCCATGATGTCATTCACCCGTACCGTACCGAGTTTTGACACACGTCCAACATCGTTTCTGCCAAGGTCTACAAGCATAATGTGTTCAGCTCTTTCTTTCTCATCAACCAGTAGATTCTCTGCGAGCCTTCTGTCTTCCTCATCATTCGCCCCTCTCGGGCGAGTACCCGCCAACGGGCGAACTGTAACAACTCCATCCTCAGAGCGAACCAGAATCTCCGGTGAAGCACCTACGATGTGGTATGAATCGAAGTTCAAATAGTACATATACGGAGAAGGATTGAGCGTTCGCAAGGCCCGATACAAGTCAATCGGGGCTCCCTTGTATTCAGCCGACAGTCGCTGGGAAATCACAACCTGAAAAACATCACCCGCAAGTATGTATTCCCTGGATTTTTCAACCGCTTTTTCAAATCCTTCCTGGCCGAAGGTTGATTCAAATTCAGCCTCGTTAGCTTGCTGATGAAGCGACAGCGCCGGTCTTGACTCATCCGGAGCGCGCAAATTCTCGGACAACTCATTCAGCCGATTGATACCTGTATCCCAGTCTTCTCCTACCTCGATTTCAACATATACGACGATAAAAAGGCGACCGGACAGATTATCGAAAACGACAACTTCATCCGAAACCATCAAGCAGATGTCTGGTACGTCAAGATCACTGGGTTTTCTTCCGGCTGCCAACGTTGGCTCGATATACCGCACAGTATCGTAACCAAAATATCCAACAAGCCCACCCGTAAATTTAGGCAATCCGGCAATATCTGGAATCTTGAAACGAGCATGAAAATTCTTAATATCCGTCAACGGATCCTCACTAACCCACTGTTCTGCAATAGAACTAGACTTCCAAATCGTGACTCGGTCTTCATGCACTTCAAGTCGAGTTGAATTTGGCAATCCGATTGTGGAAAATCTACCCCATTTTTCACCACCCTGAACCGACTCAAACAGATAGGAATAGGGTTGTCGGGCGAGCTTGTGGTAAGTGCTGAGCGGTGTGTCAAAGTCTGCAAGCACCTCTCTAACAAACGGAATGTGCGTGTAACCCTGCTCTTTGAGTTCCTTGAATTCTTCTCTAGTCAGCATTGCTCTTCCTGTTCTCAGTCATGCTGGAAATCTCATCGACAAATTGAAATTTCTAATGAAAATTATCCCGACCTTGCAGATTAGTGAAGAGTAAAACCGGTACTTCGACTGGCTGTTGGTCGAATTCCGCGGATGTAGACTATTATCCTGTACGATTGATTTGGCGTCGCATGACTTCAATCGTAGTTGCGTAACTCTGCGACCCGAAAATTGCAGATCCGGCGACAAAAGTATCTGCCCCCGCTTCGGCAACTGTGCCGATATTATCTACTGTGATACCGCCATCAACTTCAATGCGAATTTCCCGAGACTGTCGCAATATTCGAGCTTTCACTTCTTTTATCTTTTCCAGAACATAAGGGATGAACTTTTGACCTCCAAAGCCAGGGTTCACTGACATCAACAGCACCATGTCAATGCTGTCCAGAACGTGATCCAAACAGGTTAGAGAGGTCGCAGGATTTATCGCCAGACCCGCGAGACAGTCATTATCCCGAATCAGACTGATAGTCCTGTCAACATGGCCGGACGCTTCCGGATGAAATGTAATGGATGATGCACCGGCTTGAATGAAATCTCCGATGATGCGATCAACCGGACGTACCATTAGGTGGACATCCAACGGAGCTGTAACGCCGTGATTGCGAAGTGCATTGCAAACCATTGGACCTACTGTCAGATTGGGGACATAGTGATTGTCCATGACATCAACATGCACCCAGTTAGCACCAGCTTCCAATACCGAATCGACTTCCTCCCCCAGACGGGCAAAATCAGCCGAAAGAATTGAGGGAGCTATTACAGCTTCCATGAATACCGCAATTTGTTTTAACCGATGACCATGTATCGGGATTCGCCTTGACGCCTGACTTTCAACATCAGCATACTTCCTTGTTCTTGCACGACAGTTTTAAATTCGTCTACGTTGTTCACTGGCAATCTGTTGACTTCTAGAATGATGTCCTCTTCACGTATTCCGGAATGCCAAGCTGAACTCCCTTCACGTACAGAGGAAACCACAATTCCTTCACTCCTGGATGTTGCCGAACTGTCAGCATTCTGGAACTCTGCACCATCAAGGCGGTTGTTCAAATCCGCACCGCTAACAGTTTGCATTCCAGAATCTCCAATAATGCCAGAACCTTCAAGAATAGTGCTATCTCTGATGAATTTGACGTTCACGGTTTGACCAACCCTGATCAATGCGATCAGGGTTCGTAACTGAGAACCATCAATTATTCGTTCACCGTTGACATGAGTGAGAACATCTCCATCCTGAAGCCCCGCTTGTTCAGCTGCAGAATTTTTTATGATCCTAACAACCAGAACACCTTCAATCTTATCAAGATTGAAAGCTGCAGCCAATTCTTCATTCAACTCCTGATAGTGAATTCCCAACACTCCTCTTTTGACTCGACCGAACTCGGTGATTTGATGAACGATACTAGAAGCCGTATTAATGGGAATAGCAAATCCGATCCCAATATTACCGCCAGTCGGTGCGAGAATTGCGGTATTGATGCCAATCACCTCACCTCTCAAGTTAACCAATGCACCGCCAGAACTGCCGGGATTAATGGCAGCATCTGTCTGAATGAACTCCTGATACTGGTCCAGTGCTAGTCCACTTCGCCCCAACGCACTAATGATGCCGGAAGTAACCGTAGCTTCTAATCCGTAATTATTGCCTAGCGCCAAAACGAAATCCCCGACGCGAAGTTCATCGGAATCGCCAATTATCACTTCTTGCAGATTTTCCGCGGGAATTTTCAGCAGTGCCAAATCCATTGCGGGGTCCGTTCCGACAACCTCTGCACTGGAAACTCGGCCATCCGACAAGGTTACTTGAATCTGTGATGCACTAGCCAACAAATGATGATTAGTCAGCACATAGCCCTTTTCAGCGTCAATGATCACGCCAGATCCAAGATTCAGATTTTGTGGAATTCCTCGCGGCTGATTGTTATCGAATTGGAAAAATCGTCGAAAAAAATCATCTCCTTCAAAAAAATTCTCGACGGAATTTGCACGAGCACCCCTAGTGGAAATATTTACGATTCCACGCTCGACTTTTTCGACTACATTTGCCAACGTCGGAAGCTTGTTTCCATCCACCATCGACGGCAGAGCGGTTGCAACTGCATGGGAATTTCCCAATACACCAACTAGCATTGACAGCGCGAGTAAAACTGTAAACTTTCTTGTCATTTTTCCAACGAAATATAAAGTTGACATGCGTGTTCTCGACCTAGACAATTTCTACAAAATGCAGGTGCAGGCACTAAAATCGCACGATGATTGAGTTATACCCAACAGGCAATGCATCCGTCAACAATTTCCGCTGTTTGATAGCAACTTTCATAGTCTGACTGCTTTCAAACAACTGCCCTGTGATCAATGCCCAAACATCGAATGACTTCACTTGTAGAATCACCACCCAGTCCGAATTCGGAATAGTCGCTGAATGCGTGCATTTCAGTTTTCGCACGCGGCAATTGAACCAAACCAGAATGACTAACCACGCTTCAATTCGCCGGACATCAGCGACCCGAAACCAGAGACTCTGAATTCCCCCTGCATTATTTCCATCGCATTCCACATGGTAACCCCATTTGCTGTTAGCACGGCCAGTCCGGCAGCAGCTTCGTAATCACTGACCGAAAACAAAGTGGGCATGGCAGTGTCAGGCATCAGCAACGCTTGCGCATCCTTGTGTACTGCATCGGGAATGTTCTCAATGATGAAATCCGGCTCAAACAGCGCTGCATCCCAACCACTCGGCGCTCCCAGCCACTTCATCCGAAGCACCTCAATGCCGAATTCCTCCAGAAACGACACGAACGCTCTTGATGCTGGTTCTGGATAGGTCGAAAGCACACTTACTTTCGTGATGCCGAAACGATTCAACGCTTCAATGAACGCCAGCGAAGTGCTCCCAGCCGGAACTCCCACAGTTTCACTGAGAATATCGACCTGGCGCTCCGCATGGCTACGCCCGAGAACAAAACTCCCACTTGTGCAGGGCCAGTAGACACAATCAACATTCAGTAGTACAAGACGCTGCGCTGCTTCCACCAGCCAGTCAAGTCGAGCCGTCTGCTCAAGTGCGTCAATATCATGATCATTGTCTCCGTCTCCACCAACCCTCGTACAAGTCATGTAAATTCTGGCGCGGTCGCCGGCCTCCTCAAGAAACCTGTAAAAGTCGTGTTCAGAACCACCGCCTGGCCACACGAACCCGAGGCGGGATTGTCTTTCATTCATTGACTGTGCTCCTCATCGCCCTTTCAGCATGTTCCAATGTCTCCTCGATGTCATTATCACTGTGCGCAGTAGAGAGAAACCATGTTCCGCGCGCAGTGACACGGGTTCCCGCTGATTGTAGTTTAGCGTAAAACCGATTCTTTTTCGATATATCAAGACTTGCGAATTGCCGATAGTTGCTGATACTGTCGGAAGTATCGAACAGAGGATGAAATACAGTACCCAAACCCGGAACTCGCAATTGCTGGTCGTATCTGCAAGATATCTTCCGAAGGCCCTCCATCAACTGGTTGCCAAGATGATTCATGCGGTGGTACGCCGCTCCAGCATCCCGCTCAAGTTCGGCCAGCGTCGCCAGACCAGCAGCAACCACCACCACATTCGCATTGTAAGTGCCACCGTGCATGACCGGCCCGGTATGTAAAAGATCCATTATTTCGCGCTTGCCCGCCAGAGCTGCCAGCGGGAATCCCCCTGCCAAGGCTTTTGCAAATATCGCAAGGTCCGGTGTGACTCCAAGCAGACCTTGCGCACCGGCCAGCGCGACTCTGAATCCGGTTATCACTTCATCGAAAATCAATACAGTCCCACTTTCGTAAGTCGCTTCACGGACTCCTTCCAGATATCCCGGCAGCGGCATTATCGCACCAGTATTACAGTTAATCGGTTCCATAACGACGCCAGCAATTTCGTCGCGTCGCGTCCTCAGCACCTGAACCAGAAGATCCAAGTCGTTCCAAGGCAACGTAATTACATCATCCAGCGCACGAATTGACTGGCCTGGTGTCTGCGCGACGCTCGTCGGACTACGTTCGTCACCCGCCTGGTCCAACGGCGGCTGCACGCTGATGAATACGTTGTCAGTCCAGCCGTGATAGTGTCCCTCGAATTTGATGATCTTTGAGCGCCCGGTAAAAGCACGTGCAAGTCTTATAGCTGCCTGAATCGCCTCAGTGCCGCTTGACGCAAATCGCGTCAGCTCCGCACACGGAACAATCTCCACCAATTTTTTCGCCAACCGCGCTTCCAGTTCCGTCTGTCCGGCAAATAGCTGCCCGTCCGAAATCGTGTCGATGACGGCATCCAAAACGGGTTTCGGAGCATGTCCCAGAATGATCGGTCCGTTGGCAAGCGCATAGTCGATATAGACGTTTCCATCGACATCTATGAGGCGCGACCCTTCGCCTTTCGCGTAATAAAGCGGAACTGGGCTTTCTCCGTAACCCGCATACCGAAAATTGCTGCTGACTCCGCCTGACAGGTATCGGCTTCCGAACTCAAACAGTTGTTTTGATCTCTCGAACCGGGAATTCATGCTTCAATCCTGTGCAATTCGAGGGGCAGTTCACTTAGCGTTTCGCAACCATTGTCGGTAACAACAAAGGTCTGGCTCAATCCAACTCCCATCACTCCATTGATGCGAAGTGTCATGGGGATGTGAAACACCATGCCCGCAGCCAAAGGACGATGATTGTTGACAACGATCGCAAACCCGGATTCTTCTCCCCAAGTCGGCGGAAATCCGATTCCAACCGGATAGCCGTACACTTCGTGAAACAGTATTCGGTCTCGAATCGGTGCGATTTTCGCTTCGGCAACTCGCGCGATGTCAGATGCCGTTTCGCCGGGACGAACCACTTCGAGCATCGCCTTGACAGTTTCAGCCGCCAGTGTGGCAAACTGCTCTGCTTCTTGGGAGACAGTTCCCAATGCAGCTGTGCGCATCAATGGTGCATGATACCAGTGAAGGCTTGGAGAGCATTCAATGAAAATTGTCTCTCCGTTAGATATGATGTGACCGTTGTTGCTGTTGTGTGGCATCCCAGCACGATATCCGGCCGACACGATCGGGTATACGGAAAAACCCAGGCTGTCCCCACGAATCAGTTCAGCAGCAACCTGAGCGGCAATTTCAGAATCCGAAATTCCATCTCGAATGCAGGAATATCCTGCAGTGACAGCCCGATCGGTGATACCCGCTGCAAGGCGCATAACTTCGATTTCCCTGGCGGATTTGATGTTGCGGACATTATCGACAATCCCCGAACCATTCACTGTCCGCGCTCCATGCAAGGCATCTCGCAAAGAGTCATGCATTTTCGGAACCAGATAGCGCGACTGCGCTTCCAAAGCGATTGTACCCTGATCCAATCCGCGGCTTCGCAACGCATTGCATGTCTCCTCAATCGGGTCGGCATGCGTTGGATACAGCTCCAGTTCCGTTTGCACCGCAGTCGCTTCAAATCGTCCTCTTTCGAACTGCCAAAGCACCATAAAAGGCGACTTTTCCGCAGGAATCACAAAGCACTGATAGTCCCAAATGTTCAATGTATGGTGGCCGCTCATATACAGTATGTTCGGAGCAGAGTGCAAAATCAGTGTATCTATGCCCTGCAGAGCCATCTGACGCCGCACGTTCTCGCGGCGTGATTCAAATTCCTGCAGATCGAAGACATCCTCGCGCGGTATGTTCATCTTACTTCCTCAAAGTGAATATTGGGTATTGGTATCCAAAGGGTAAAGCGGTCGAGGGCGCAAACGATAGTTCAGCCGCCCAGGTTCGATTGCACAGGCTCCCGGGGTGTCCACCACAATGACTTTCCGGGCGATGTCGCCGAACGCTGCTTTCCACGCAATCGCCGATTTGACTACAATAATTTCCAACGACGCAGGTTCGATGCCAACACAGCGCAAATGCTCGGCATCGAATGGCATGGTGCGCAACGATGTCAGGACAATCTGAATGCCTTCTGATTCAATAACCACTGTCTCACCCATCGAGGTTTTAAACCCGGTCATGTAAGAACCCTTATGAATGAACGTTCCGTCCGAGATTGATTTAACCGAGGCCGTGAATTCCAGCGTCGCTGCATGACAGTCATCCATCTTACCTCCGACCCGTACTCTAAATTCGTTTCCCACGCCAGCTGTTTTCGCTGTTTGAACCGCCTCCGGGTCGGCCATCACAATTACGGAACTCGCCGCTTTCTGTGCCAGCAGTTCTTTCAGAACGGCAGTGCCGTCTCCAGAGCTTCCGCCACCGACATTGTCGGCTGCTTCTACGACCACAACCGGTCGCTCGGAACTTTTTACTGCTTGTTCGACGCCTTGACTTGCCGACATGGCATTGGCTGCAAACAACTCCCTTGATGCCCACAGTTGAAGCGCGACGGAGTCAGCTGCTAGTTGCGCTGCCGAATCATGGTCCCCGTAAAAAAGTACCGATGCTCCCAGATGAGGTACGTCGCAGTATGGAAATCCCATCGCAACCGAACCACATACAATATCCGGTTCCTTCTCCAGTTTATGAAGCTGCTGCATCACATCGCGCATAGGCTGCACATCGGTCTGTTGCTTCAGCGGTACCGTAAGCAATGGGATTCGCCTGAACGCCGGTCTGGGAATCGAACCACTTTCGAGGATGTTCACCGCGACTGTCGCTGCTTCGGCGCCTCGCTGTTCCATGTCCACATGCGGATATGTATCATAGCCGATCAACACCGATGCGTAATCTACCATTTGCTCACTCAGATTTGCGTGGTAGTCGAATGTGGCAACAATTGGAACATCGAATCCTACTGCATGTCGGGTGCGTTCCAAGATGAGGGCATCGAAGTCCTCAACGCCTTCTGCCACTGCAGCACCATGCAGAGTCAGAATGACGGCATCAATCGGGGCTACACTCTTGATTGAATCGATGAGTTCGTCACACAGTCTCTGTGCTGCTTTTCTCTCGATGGTTGCTGAAGGTATCGCTGCCGCATAGAGCGTAGGAACTGCGGTAAAACTGCCCGTACTGGCTTCGCCGATGACTCCTCCTAATTCCGTATTGGTACCGAGATAGCGAGGGATCATCTCGTCTGCGCGAGTGAACTGGTAATTCTCAAAATCCTCGTATGATGTTATGCCGGAGGCGAACGTATTGGTTTCGTGCCAAATCCCTCCAATGGCGATCCGTGGTTTCACTGATTCGGTTGCGCTGTTTGAATTTTATGAGTTGTGTTTCAGCAATCTGTTCGCGAAAACAGTTACAATTTGTCGACAGTTATACTGCACGCATTGAAGTGATGAGCAAATTCTTAGCAGAGACGAGACCCATTCAGAAACTGATCCACAGCAACGCTGCATCAGTACCGCGGAATGTGAAGCGCCAGCTACTGAATCCTGTGCATCCGCAACCGTCGGCCATTGAGTTTTTACAGTGAAAACCACTCGTTTCAACACCGAAATAATTCGCAGTCAGAGATGACTAGCCAACTGAAACATGTGCGCGTCGGGATGCGGAACAACGGTGCAAGCGTTCGATTGAAACTTCGCTGGGACAATTCTCCGGCAACCTGCCGGATCATATGTGATGCTCTGCCTTTTGAAGGTGACATGTGGCATGCCAAGTACGCAAACCACGAAATCTATACCTTGTTGCCAGTCGAGAAATTTTTCGGAAAAGACCCGCCTAAAGAATGGCTGTGCATGTATCCGGCGCCAGGCGACCTGATGTACATCTTCCATCCAGACGGACTTTTGCCTCCTGAAGTTTGGACCCCTGAAAGCGATCACAGAATCGTTGATATCGCCTTGTTCTACGACCGCGGCAACAATCTGTACGGTCCGAGCGGTGGCAACACCGGCAACATTTTTGCTACAGCCGCGGATATTGAAGAACTTGAAAGGTTCGCACAATCCTGCCTGCACGTCTGGAAATCCGGATTCATCGGCGAGCGCTTATACGTCGAAGCGGCTGACTGACCGCAAAACGCAAATTCAGTTCAAGACGTCGAGCACACGCTCCGTGATCGAAAGTGTCTGGTCAATGTCGTCCTCTGTGTGAGCGAATGAAATGCTTCCCTGCTTTGTTGCAACGGGAAAATGAAAAACGCCATTTTCGATTAGCAGTTTTCTGTAGCGAACATCCCGTTGTCCATCATTGTTGCGCGCGATATCGGCCCATGATGTCGGTTCATGGTCCATAAAATAAACTGCGAATGCGGAACCTTGCCTGACTACTTCAGTCGAATAATCCCGGCCCGCAAAAATTTCTCTCAATCCGGTTTCCATTCGAGCTCCGAGGTTCTCAAGATGGCTGTATATTTCTGCACCTCGGTCTCTGAGCTTGCGAATCGTCGCAATGGCTGCCGCCACTACGAACGGATGCGCATTGTAAGTGCCGGCGACCAAGACTCGTTTAGAGGGAGCCGGATGGAAGACAGTCGACATGTACTCGGCTTTTCCGCCGACGACTCCAAGCGGATATCCGTTCGCCGCGGCTTTTCCAAAAACACTCAGGTCCGGATCGATTCCACAAATTGACTGGTATCCGCCGAGCGCCTGCCGAAAACCGGTCTTAACCTCGTCGAAAATCAGCAATGCACCGTACTGAGTACACAATCTGCGCACCGATTCAAGGTATCCGGGCAATGGTTTGACAATTCCGACATTCTGAAGAATTGGCTCAAGTATCACTGCCGCTGCCGTGCCATCTTTAAGCACTCTTTCCAGCGCCTGAATGTCGTTGAATTCCACAACTCGAGCGCCATCACCAACGGACGCCTCCATACCGGCGGAAATCGGTCGTAGCGTATGCTCGTCACCCATGCGATGCGACTCGAATTCGGATGCGAGATCCATCAGGTTGAATGCCACCGAATCCATCCATCCGTTATACCCGCCCTGCATAAACACGATATCGTTCTTCTGTGTCGCCGCGCGTGCAATTCGAAGGGCGAATGCAACAGCTTCAGTGCCGCTGCATGTCAGCTGCACCTGTTCCAGATAGGGTACGGATTCGACTAGAAGATCGGCGATTTCCCGTTCCCAAGGCGTTGTACCCGCACCCATCAGGGACTCACTGCGTTGAATCGATTCAACGACCGCGCGATCTACGTCTTCATCTCCATGACCGAGCAGATAAGGGGCGAATGCGGCATGGTAGTCAATGTATTTCCTACCTGTGTGATCCCATATGTGCGCCCCTTTTGCGCGCACGAAAACTCGAATCGGGTCAATCGCCCGATTAAGCGACATCACACCTCCAGCGATGGACGTTTGCTGCGCGAGAATCTGCTCTGCAGTTACAGTCAAAACCTGTCTGGACTACATCCAGTATCCAAAAGGTAAAAACGGATATGCAAGGAGGTCACATCTGAGTAATCATCTCATACCACTTATCTTTGAGTCCCTGCTGCTCAATCGTCTCAAGCCATACGTTGATGAAATTGACGAAGTGATATTGGCCTGGCAGAACCGCATAGGCGTACCCCTGCGGATTCAAAGGTGCGTCATCAATGATGCGCAAATTCATGCCTGGATTCTGCTTTATGAAATTGCGCAGTGATGAACTGTCGGTCAGCACCGCATCAGCACGTTTGCTTGCCACTTCCAGAAAGTAAGTTGAAAGTTTATCGCTGACTAAAGCTTTTACTTCTGCTTTCTTGAAATAGCGATTGGCAAACGCTTCATCCGCTGTTCCAGAACCGACCGCAATGATCATTCCGTCCTTGTCCAGTTCGGCGTGCGACTGGGCATCCGAATCCTTGTGCACCGCAGTGCCTTGGGTTTCGTAGCCCGCTGGATTGGAAAAGAGCACTCGCATCGCTCGTTCTGCAGTTCTAAACATCGGAGACATCACAATGTCACACTTCCCAGTCTCAAGACTGGGAATGAGAGTCCCCCACTGCGAATCGACGGGCTTGTATTCAACACCCATGATGCCGGCGAGATGTTTTGCGGCTTCAATGTCGGTTCCCACCCAATCCCCGGTTTTGGGATCTTTGGCGCCCCAAGGGAGCGCTTCCGCGTGACAAACCAGAAGCTGACCGCGTTCCTTGATCGCGTCGATGCGATCATCTGCTGAATAGGCAGTCCCCGCTACAAATGTCAACATGCATGTAACTGCAGTTAGCCAGGTCAACAATTTATTCATAATCACTTACTCCTACATTTTGGTATTTTAATTTTGTGATGAAATGAGAGTTTATTATAAATTCGATAGCAACACCAGTAAGGATTTACCAACTACGAACTGGTAATCTCATCGAATTCGAGCCTGTGCGGTTATTGCCTTCAGAGAATATTCATCAAAAATCGCTGAAGTTCCGAATTTTCAGTTTGACTGAAGAACACTTCCGAGCCCACATCCACTTGGATGCGCCCTTGCGACATGAACATTATGCGGTTGGCCGCTTCTTTGGCAAATCCCATTTCGTGGGTAACAATAATCATGGTCATGCCTGATTTCGCCAACTCGCGCATTACGTCCAGTACTTCGGCAACCATTTCTGGATCAAGTGCCGAGGTGGGTTCATCAAACAGCATCGCCTTTGGCTGCATCGCCAATGCTCTTGCAATCGCAACACGTTGCTGCTGGCCGCCTGAAAGATGACTTGGAAACTTTTCAATCTGTTCGACAATTCCGACGCGCCGTAGAAGATTTTCCGCTAGTTCGTTAGCTTCCTCCGTGCTCATCCCGCGAGACATTCGAGGTGCAAAGGTGACGTTCTCGCGGATGGACATGTGGTCGAACAGGTTGAACTGCTGGAAAACCATGCCTACTTCCCGACGCACATTCTCGACAGCTTCCCGGCTTCCCGGCAATCGAATCCCATCAATTACAATCTGGCCGCGGTCAATGGATTCCAGTGCATTCAAGACGCGCAGAAAGGTCGACTTTCCGCCACCCGATGGCCCAACAATGCAGACGATTTCTTCCGAAGCGATTTTCACGCTAATGTCGTCCAGCGCGGTGAACTCTCCAAACTTTTTGGAAATACTGTCGCAGGTAATGAACGGATCCGCAAATTCTTGATCTGGATTTTGATCGGCAGAACTCAAAACTCAGTGTCCGGTACGCTGGAGCAGTTTCTTCTCGGAACGCCTGGCCAGCAGACTGAATGGAAAAATCAATACGAAATACAGCACTGCGATTGCGCTAAGAAACTCAAAATAACTTAGAGTCTTCGCCCCCAGAACGCTGGCTGTGTATGCCATTTCACCGACTGAGATAGCAGAAAGCAAACTGGTCGCCTTGAGCAGTTCAGTTAGAAAATTGACGAACGCTGGCATCATCCGGCGAACTGCTGGTGGAATGATGATTTTCCGCCAGATGTGCAACATCGGTATGGCCAGCGCGTATGCAGCGTCGACCTGTCCTCGGGGCACTGCCAACACCCCTGCCCGAAAAATTTCTGCGAGATAAGCGCCACTGAAAAGAGAAAGTGCGATGACACCGCACGCTTCGCTGGAAATTCGCACTGACAACAACAACGGCAAGCAGGAATATACCCAGAATATCAACACAACTTCCGGAATCGTTCGAAAGAAATCAATGAATGCGTTTGACAGCCGAAAGGCAATTCCACGCTGCGTAAGTTTGCCCAGACAGGCAATCAACCCAAGTGCGATTCCAATCACCAGCGAGATCGCCGAAATGATGATCGTCACACCGAAAGCTTGCAGCAATTCCGGAGCGTAACGGATCAGTTGATCCCACTCGAACCGCATCAGCGTTCCCTCTTCTGAAAAAAGTATTCAAGCCGCAGTGTGGTTCTGCTTATTATGTAACCGACAACGAAGTAAATGATAGCAATGGAACTGAACAGCTCGACCGGTTTGAAAGTTACATTGCTGATTCGATTGGTCACCGTCATCAGCTCGCTAACGTGCAGTATCGACAGGATGGCGGTCCCTTTGAAAAAACTGATGGTGAGATTGACAAGCGGCGGGATCATCGTACGAATCGCCGGTGGGAGAATCACATGTGTCCATCGAATTCGCGCTGGCAATGCGAGTGAGTGAGCGGCCTCCCATTGACCTTTGGGAACCGATTCGATTCCGGCGCGGACAATTTCCGTAAAATAGGCGCTGGCCTGCAGTGTGATCCCGATAACTCCACTTTGAAGTGCGGTAGTGCTGATTCCAGTAACGAGCGGCAGGGCAAAATGAATCCAAATCAACTGAACAAGCAGCGGGGTGTTGCGCCAAATTTCAACGAATGCGGCGACCACCCAGCGAAGAGGGGCGAAGGCAGATTGACTGGCAATTGCGAGGATCGTTCCAGACAACAGCCCGAGTACGGCGGCACATGCAGTCAGAATTATAGTGAGCGACAGGCCGCGTAGCAGCACCTGCCGGTACTCCCATACGACTGAAAAATCGAGAGACAGTATTAGGGGCCAGTTCAGAAAGTACGCAACCATACCAATCAGAGCGATTAGCACCGCTGCAACTGCAAACTTCGATAGGGCTTCTCTCAATTGCATGATGTTATTGGAATAATTGCAAATTCAAATTTGACGGAATATCGAAATGGTCGTGCGGCACGCGAACTGGCTACGGCCGTATGGTTCGCAGATAGTCGGTCAGAATGCTGTATTCGCTATCGTAGCCGCGTTCGCGGCTCTCGCGCAACTGTCGGCGGTGTTGTATGCAATCCATCCCGTCACTTGACTTCGGCGGTTCAATACAGTAAATCACTGATAATATTACATATAGAAAAAATTGTTACGCTAAATATTAGCGTTTCGAAAGGAACGTGAAACGTCCGTTTACGACCGCAAACGGACTTTCTGCACCACGTCTCGGTGCGACAGAATGCGGTCATGTATCGAATCAGATTCAGGTATGCCATGGTATACAGCTGGTGCCGAAGATTTGTAAACCGCTACGGTACCAGTAATTGGTTTGGGCTTTCTTGTCACGCATCGAGACGGCATTGACGCGTACTGGTTCCTCATGAATCCTCGCTTCAATCGACACTGTTGTTTGACAAAGACCGCCATTCCGTTGACCGGATCATTCACTGGTAACCTGCGCGCAATAGGTTTGAAGCAGTGCTCTGAAACATTCCAGTGGTCCACGCCCGATTCCAGCAATAGACAGAAAGGAGTAGCGTGGGTTCGACTCCGACTAGCCGTACAGGGAATAATCACCCAATGTTGTTCGTCTGTGTCAATCACCCGATCAGGGATATGACTGTAAACAACGATTTAATTCGTAGGATCGCCGTATACCGATCAGTCCAGCGAAAACAATACTTTCTATCTATCTAGAGATTAGGTGAAGCAAATTGATGCTGGCTTTTGTGGGAGTGCCGAACGGGTGCGTGCCAATGGAAAATTGATGTGGATTTCTCGGCTATTGTGGCAACAGCCAACTATGGCCAATACTGCTGATCAAGCAGTTTGCCCCATTCATCGTCGAATGGGTGAACGCGATTGACACGACTTGCACCTTGATACAACGGTCGTCCCTCATTCGCCCATTGAAACAATGAACCTTCTAAGTTGAACACGTTCGGCACACCGCGTCGAGCGAGTAATTCGGCAATCTTGGAAGAACGATATCCGACTGAACAATACACTACGACGATTCGATCCTTATCGTGTTTGCCTAGTATTTCAAGTGCGTCGTTCGCATCGGTTGCGAGAGCCGCGTCTTGAATATGACTCACTTCGTATTCTTCCTGTTCACGAGTGTCTAGCAGAGTGATGTTATCCCGTTCTGCAAGCAACTGCGTCAGTTGGTCCGTCGAGATGTGTTGAACGCTTGGAAATTCTTCGCGTATCCAACTGATCGTATCCGCCCACTGTTCTTCAAATTGCTTCTCATCGGCAATAGATGGGACGACCAAGACAAAACAGAGGAAAACGACAAACGCTACCGAGAATCGTATTCGATGACTCAACAACATCAATTGCACTACTAAACTCCGGACATCTGAATGCAAAACGCGGCCTCTCTCAGTTCAAAAGGTTTCACGAATAGATCTAAACAAATTACACTGAATAGCAAAGACTGGCAAGTATTTCAGGCAAGGAATGGCTGAAGGCAGCACACAAAGGGGAGATATCTCCATACATCTAGCTGAATTATAAATTTCCATGACAGCGTTGAATTGGATTGTCGCTCGAATTTGTGAAACTGTCAGATCGTCTATTGTAATTCCCGCCACTCTGGAAACATCGGAAAATACAAGCCCAATCGAATCGGTCTTTCCTCAAACCCCGAAACGATTCTTCTGTACATTTGCAGTTGATCACGATAACGCTGTTCTTCGTTGTCCAAGAATTCCTGGACATTGCCGTCGGTGGATCCCGCCTTGTAGTCTACGATCCATCGTATTCCGCGATTATCTACAAAGGTGCGATCCAATATGACGTTTCTAAATCCTCCGTCAATATATCCGGTTAACCTCAGCTCTGCCTCTGCTTCATGGTGGTCGCTACTCAGTAGCCACTTTCCGGTAGAATCTTTGAAAACATTCACCAAGGCTGTTTCAATTCTCATGAGTGCGGCGTTTAGCTCCTCCTCCCCTTTATTCATGCCCATAGAAAGTAATGCGGTTTTCCATTTGGGTCGCTCCTGTTTCAGCCGCTCCAGACTCCAGTTCTCCATTCCACTGCGTACGATTCGTTCCAGCCATTTGTGAACAATAGAACCAATCCAGAGTGCAACGCTCCCGGCCCAGTCAAAATCAATCGACTCGTAATCTCCTGGTGTCTCAAACTCCCGGTCCGGCAAATTTAGAGGATTGGGTGTATCAGGAAGACTCCAGTTCGTCGGCAGTCTGGTAAGGATGGGTGCTTGAGATGGCTTTATTTCTGGATCATTTTCGATGTCTTCCGCTGCTATCGGATCGGTCCAAACTACATGCTTGAATTCGCTCGCCGAGAATCCTGACCACAAACGAGTCAACAAAGTATCGAAATAGCTAGGAAGATCACCATCATCAGTCTTCGCTCCATAAATATAGAGTTCACTTTTCGCTCTTGTACAAGCGACATAGGCAAGCCTTGTCAACTCCGTCAAAGTCTTTTCTCTATTCCACTGCTTGAGAAAGTTGTACATCTGGTCATCTGCTTCTGCAGCTCTATTCGCGATCGGAGAAATCAACAACTTGGATTCAACAGTTTCATCCAGTAGAAACTCTGACCAGATCAGCAGGGGCAAAGTGGATCTGCCTGTCCCTTTATCAAATGCCGGAATGAAAACGGCGTCGTACTCAAGACCTTTTACACCGTGAATGGTAGAGATGTGAACGGAGACATCCGCAGGCTTGTACTCGGGAACTGCATATAAATTGTCCATCCGATCTTCAAAACTCTCCAGGTGCTCAATTGCAGTACCGTGGCTATAGTTTCCAACAAGGTCCAAAAAGAGTCTCGCATTTTCAATATCATACATTTCTACGCACGTCGGTCCACCCAACAGAACCCAGGTATCCTCTATCCACTGTCGAACGTCAAATCGACCGCGAATGGAAAAAGCTCGAATTAATACGTTACAAACTCTTTCCGCTCGCTGACGCCCGTCCGAAGTCAATCCTCTCAGCACATCATCGTTGTTCAGGCAATTCCATATTGTTGTTCTGTCGTCATCTGCAACAGCCAGCAAGTCGTCCAGTGTCAAACCACACCAAGGTGCACGCAATATGGCAAGCCAAGAAGTCCGGTCTGCAAGATTCAGCAAAGCCCGGGCGAGAGATAGAAGATCTTTCACAACCGGTCTATCTTTCAAGGGAAAGATATCAGCTGCATAGTATCGAATCTGAGCCTCTTCCAATAACGGCAGTATTGCATTCACATGCTTCCGACTTCGAACGATCACAGCAGCCTGCATATCTTCGCCCGCACTTCGTTCAAGAAACAGTTTTATGTCTGCGACTACCTTTTTGGCTTCAATCGGAGGAAATCGATCGCTCTTCAATTTTTCACCCGATGCATCAACTTTGGATTGCAGCCAAATATTGACAGAATTGTCTTGTCTGGGTTCGATATCTGATGTGCAAGGGGCATAGGATACGTGGCTGCTGGTGACATCCGACTGGGCAGGAAATGAAGCCTCGAAAACGATGTTGAACCATTTCACCAAATCCGCATTGGATCGAAAATTTCGACTCAATCGCAACGGCGTTGGTCGGATATTTCCCAACCCGTTTGTCACTACCGAAAGATAAATTCCAACATCTGCTTCACGAAACCCATAGATGGATTGCATGGGGTCGCCAACAAGAAACAGAGTTCGTTGATCGTTTGACTGCCAACCACCAGTCAGCGATTTCAGCAGGTTTCTTTGGGAGATTGATGTATCCTGAAACTCGTCTACCAGAATATGGCGATACTGGTAGTCCAAAACGAGTGACAGGTCGGTCGGGTTATCCGGCGATCCGAGAGCCAGTTCCGCCTGCTGGGCAATTTCAATAAAATCAACTTCACCGCGCTTTCTAAATTCCAATCTCAATTGCGCCACTGCATATTGCAACACGATGGAAATCGCCTGCAAAACCTTCCACTGCCCCCCGCGGTATTCAGGATATGGAAAATTGTAGCCCAGATCATATAGCTTTTCGGCCAGCCGAGGCACTGCCACACATTGGTCAATGGAAGCTGCGATTTGCTCTTTACTAGAGTCTGGGGACAGTTGACTCAGTGTTATCCTTTTACGCCATTGGGGACGATCTTTCAACAGCAGCAAGCCTGCAACTGTTCTCCAAAATTCCAGGGATGCCAGATCGTCCGCCTTGAGATCGTCCAGTCGCAGAATCTGGCGCATCGATTCTGGAAACAGATTCCTGACTTCGTCCATCTTTATCGTCAACAGCCTCTTCCATACTTCTTCCATTTGGAATTTCTCATCTCCGGAAAAACTGTTCTTTACAAGTATGCGAAGCCACTGATCACGTTTTTTCAGCATCTCAATGATCAATTCCTGAAAGGTACTCGAGTTGTTGTCAATCTGAGAGTAGAGAGTTCTCAACGCAGAGCGAAATTCGGGAAGAGCCGATTCTTCCAACTCAAATGTGTTTACCGCTGCGGTTCGGTATAGATCATCCGCATTTTCAGCCAAACCCGGTGCCGAACCGAACCGCGATGCCCAAGGCATTTGGCGAATCAGTGCGCTGGCGAGCGCGTCGATAGTCACAATCTGAAGCCGGGATGGCTGGTTCAGTAAATCCCAACCCAGATCTGCTGAACGCTTTCTCACAATCTCAACTGCCTGATTTGCAATTTCCTCAGGTAATTCCTTTTCGCAATCCGGATCCAGCACCTCCAGAATTCGTTCGCGCATCTCAGCAGTTGCCTTGCGGGTGAACGTCATGGCGAGAATTTCTTCAGGTTGCTCGACAATGGCTAGCAAACGAATGAACCTGCTGATGAGAAGAGTTGTTTTGCCTGATCCAGCCGGTGCCTGAACGATAAACGATTGTCCGGTATCCAGTGCTTCAATCCGTACCTGCGCGTCGCTCATGTCACAGCTTCTTTTTTCATGTTTCAGTCTCTTCCGACTGTTCGCCAATTCTGCACAGTGGCATTAAATGACAATAATCACACGCCCGTGCCAGCGGATCTACATCTGCATTTCCGTTCATGAATTCTGTTGCAATTGTTTCCAGCGTCTCTTGCCAGACCGCCATGCGTTGATTTGGATTTGATGCTTCTTCATATTCCTCTCTAGGCCGATATCTCTTTAAATAAGGCAGCAATTGCACAAATCTGACATCGCCTCTTTTTACCTTGACATAGGCGACATCACTTATAGGTATCCCCTCCTGCTTGTACAGCCCATACGCATAAATCAAGAGTTGTGCGTCTCTCGGGCGGCTTCCCACAGCATCCCCCGCCGAGCAGTTTCCAGTCTTGTAGTCAATTACAAGATACCCACCATCCACTTTATCGATTCGATCAATTATTGATCTAAACGGAAAGCCTGCCACTTCCATGTCGACTACCAGCTCGCGCTCGTAGACGACAAAATCGTCATGTGTGCCTTTTTCCACGTCTTGCCACTGGCGGGCAAGATCAACCAATCTCTCCACTTCGATTTCTGCAACCTCACGACTGAGTCTCCGCACCCGTTGAGAATCGTATTCCTCAACTGCTGTCCTTGCATAAACAGCTGCTGCATCAAGATAACGTTGACCCCCGCACGCCATAGCTTCAGACTTGGATGGAAACTCCTCATAAAGCATTTCGAACATCCGATGCACAATACTACCGCGTATCATTGGCGAAATACCAATATTCCTGTCCTCCAACTGCGTAGCTTTCAGACGATGCACCGCAAATCCGCGAAACGGACAAAGTGACTGAAGTCTCAGAGCGGATCCACCGCCTCGAAATCTCTCAACATCCGCACCTAGTTCCAGTGGCTTCGCATGCCAGTCATCAAATTTCTCACACTGGTTCAACTGTTTCGATAACAGCGTCTTGTAATCCATGTATTCCGGAAGATTGAACTCTTGTGTTGCTCCGTAGGGCTGCAAGCCACTCAGTTCGCTGCTAGGCTGGAAATGATCTTTGCCATCTGTGGCTGAGTAGCTTTGAACAACAGTTGCCGCGCCGCTCAATAGTCTGTTGATCCTATCCGTCATTGTTTTTTTCAGAGTCTCTGCAGAACACTCTGGTATTTCCTTGGATTTTTGAACCCTGATGGGAATAAAAGGATTTGGACGCGGAGTTCCCGGCAACGCCTGGTTGTTCATGCCCATCATCCACAAATGAGTAAATGACTGCCCCGCCAGTGTAATCATTTCGCCAATTTGAACAGGTACACGACGTGCGCGCGGCTGTATGCTGACTTCCGAAACAAGTCGCCCCAACTTTGCCATCACAGTTTGGACGTCAACTCTTGAAGAAACGAATCCCAGTTCCGCTAAAGATTCGAGCACCGAACCCCACGATTTGTGAGCTTGTATTTCATCTGCACCAAATTTTCGGTTTTCCCGTTTTTCCGACTGGAAGTTCTTCATCCAATCCATAAAGAAACGTCCCCAGTAGGCATAATCGGCGTGCACTGGCATTTGCGACCTCAATTTCTGAGCAGAATGAAGCACTCTGGCAAGGGAGCGGCAATTAAGTTTGTTGTTCTGAATCACAGTCAAGACGTTCTCAATGGATACCCGGGTTCCCCCAATCCCGACGATTTTTTCTGCCAGCGAGGATCGAACCGCTGCCTCGTCATCCCAACCTTTGATCCGATCTGACTGAATCACCGCACACATTACTGAAACATCTACCTCGGGCCGAATTAGCTCAATCAGGTTCAGCGCATCGACAACCAGTGGAATCTGCCCGAGCGCAGTGCCCAAAGTGATGTGAAACGAAAGTTCATGAGTTTGGCGCTTCTCCATTATTGAATCTGGATTCAGAACTGCGGAAAATGTCCTGTAAAGCCTCTGATGAACATCACTCAGTCGTGCGACAACAATTCCGACTTTATGAACAGTCGGATTTAGTTCGACGACAGCTCTGGCCCAGCGGGCACACGTATCGATCTCATCATTTGTTTTCTCAAACTCAAACTTTTGCACGTAACTTGGACCGCGTCCCGTCGCATGGTTGAGGATTTCGATGTCACAACCTTTTTGTATCAGCACCTTCACTAGGAGCTGGGTCTGGGGAGTCCAAGTGTCAAAACCTGCAAATACGATTCTAGCTCCTTCGCTTTCGAATATTGCATCTACCTCGTCAATGAATCTGTCAGGCAGAGCTTCGAGATCAATCCAGTCTCGCTTGCGCAATTCAAGCTGATACCTTTTAAGCCAACTTAAGAAATGTTCAGCATCCTGACTGATCTGATCGTCGAAATCAGAGGGCTGAATGATGTAACTGCACATCAGTCCGTATGCCGTCTTTGCCCGGTTTGCAGTCGCGGTAATGTTCCAAAGCAGATATTCAAATTGTTCGCTGTACTGACTGCTGACGTCTTTCGCAATTGTTCGCTCCCAGACCTGCTTGGCTTGCCCAGCACTGAGAAGTTGTGGCACCGTTTCACCCGATCGATCCTCATAGTCACGCCATGTATTCTTAAGCCAGACATTCCAGGTACAAACATCAGGAGTCGGCCAAGCCGTTTTCCCAGCGTCGTGCATCGACAGGTTGTAGCCATCTTCGATTAGATGCTTCAGACGCTCAGTTTCGACAACCACGGTCGCACCTGAGTGCAGACGCGCAACGCTTTCATCCACTGTACTCAGTAGCAGTTTTTGAATCGTTTCAATCTGCGGCATGGAATTTGGCCTTCTGCTCAGCTGCGAATCCAGTCAGAAGCTGAATCCATGACAAACTGAGTAAGCATGTTGATATGTTCTGGATGGTCATTGAGACAGGATATATAGTGAAATGATTCTCCTCCGGAATCCATGAACAACTTTCTGTAACGGATGTTCACTTCTTCCAGAGTTTCCAGACAATCCACAGAAAATCCAGGACAAATCACGTCTATGCTCCGTACATCCTGCTCCGGCAATTGAGAAAGAATTTCATCGGTATAAGGATTGAGCCACTGCTGACGACCAACTCGCGACTGAAAGCACAAAATCCATTCTTCGTTTCCAAGCTCCAACCTCGTAGCCAGTGCCGCTGCCGTTGCAACACACTGATCGTAGTAGGGATCGCCTTTTTCACAAAATGCCTGTGGTATTCCATGAAACGACATGACCAGCCGCTCGGCCTTGCCGTGTACTGCCCAGTGCTCTCGGACAGCAACTTGAAGGCTGTGGATATAGCTATCGTTCTCTGCATATTGATTGATGAATCGAATCGAAGGAACATAGCGCAATTTACGTGCGATGTTGCCGACGTCATCAAACACCGATCCCGTAGTTGAACCAGAATATTGCGGATACAAGGGTAAAAAAAGTACTCGGTTGATTCCTGTGGCACCAAATTCTTTCAGCACCCTATTTATCGATGGCTGGCCGTAACGCATGGCACAGCGAACCTGCGCGTTGTTAACGCCTTTTCCCTTCAGGCAATTCTCCAATTCCCGGACTTGATTCAGTGTGTTCGTCATAAGAGGTGAGCCTTCATTCGTCCAAATTTCCCGATATGCAGATGCACTTCGGCCCGGGCGAATGACCAAAATAATTCCGTTGAGTATAAGCCACCAAATTGGCTTCGGCAATTCTACGACTCGAGAATCCGACAGGAATTGTCGCAAAAAAGATCGAACAGAAGATCTTTTCGGTGATTCGGGGGTGCCCAGATTGACAAGTACCACGCCAAAGGCATTCTGGTCGGGACTTGGGACGAAGTTATCGATGTACTTCGCCATGAAATTTTTTAATGGCAGATTCAGGCAACAGGTGTTGGTGCAGCATGCAGACGGCCAAATTCCACCATTCGGTGAATTGAGCGTTCGGCTTGTTTTCGAATGGATTCGTCGAGCAGTACTTCTCCATCCAAATCAATCAGAATCCGTTTCAAACGATGCAAATCGTTCATTTTCATCCAAGGACAGTGTGCACAACTCTCGCAAGTTGCGCCTTCGCCAGCAGTCGGAGCGGTAATAAATTTCTTGTGGGGCGCCAATGCCCTCATCTTATGCAGAATTCCCTCTTCTGTTGCGACGATGAACGTATTTTCGGGCATGGATAGTGCGGCCTGAATTATTTGGCTGGTCGACCCAACCACGTCGGCTCTAGCTATGACGTTTGCAGGTGATTCCGGGTGAACCAGTACTTTCGCCTGGGGAAATCGATTCTTCACTCCTTGCAAAACCACCGCCTTGAACTCTTCGTGGACGATGCAAGATCCGTTCCACAAGACCATGTCCGCACCCGATTCACGCTGGATGTAGTCACCAAGATATTTGTCTGGCGCCCAGAGAATCTTTTCGCCCTTATCGTGAAGATGCTGGATCAGTTTCAATCCAATTGAGGATGTAACGACCCAGTCCGCTCGTGCTTTCACCGCGGCACTGGTATTTGCATACACAACGACTGTGCGGTTAGGATGCTGATCGCAAAACTCATTGAACTCGTCCGCTGGGCATCCCAAGTCAAGCGAACAATTGGCATCGTTATCTACTGAGAATACTGTCTTTTCCGGGCTTAGTATTTTCGCCGTCTCTGCCATAAAACGGACTCCGGCAACAATAACGGTCGAGGCGGGGTGTTCATATCCGAACCTAGCCATCTCCAGCGAATCCGCGACACATCCACCCGTTTGTTCAGCCAGGTCTTGAATATCTCCATCAACATAGTAATGTGCAACCAGGACTGCATCTCGGCGAATGAGGAGGTCAGAGATCTCTTTATAGATCGCTTCTTTCTCGTACGTGTCTGCCGCGATTCCTGCTGCCGAACGGGCATAGCGAGCAGCGTCATTAATTTGGCTAGCGGTAAATTCGGATAACTGTTGCATATCGAGCACAATCAACGGGATTGTTCCTTTCATTCTAGCACATCAATATTACTGAATTCTTTGGTGAGTGATTCGTTATTTACTGAACTGACGGAACAATCCTGTTGTATCAAATGTCTGGTTAGTTTGAATACAGGGCTGATTCTATTGCCCGGCTCGGATCAGTCAGAAGAGCAAAAGCACTCTACTATAATGACTATGAATTCATATCAAGTTCAATATCTGGCAAAAATTGCAATGGTTTCGAAAGTTTCAAAGGCTAGTCAGTTTTCATGACTGACCGAAGCGTCGTACAAGTTGGAGTCAAGCTTCGAGGCTCTGACAAAATGGCTCGCATCCCTGTGCGCATTCAGCCACAAGAGCGTAGTGAACGGCTGAGAAAACCTCCTTGGATTCGTGCTAAATTCCCCGGCACCCCAGAAGTCATTCGCCTTAAAAAAATTCTGCGGGAAAATAGTCTGAACACGGTATGTGAGGAAGCTTCCTGCCCCAACATCGGTGAATGTTTTAGCCACGGTACAGCAACATTCATGATTCTTGGGGACATCTGCACGCGAAGATGCCCGTTCTGCGACGTCGCTCATGGGCGTCCCAATCCTCCAGATGTCAACGAACCCGCAAATTTGGCCAAAACTGTCAAACTCATGAAGCTTCGCTATGTTGTAGTCACTTCAGTCAATCGAGACGATTTACGCGACGGAGGCGCAGAGCATTTTGCAAACTGCATCAGCGAAATGCGTAAAGTCTGCCCTAACACCGCGGTAGAAATTCTGACACCTGATTTTCGCACCCGAATGGACAAGGCACTTGAGCAAATCGCCACGTCGCCCCCAGATGTATTCAGTCACAATCTTGAGACCGTACCTCGGCTGTACAAAGCGGTTCGACCCGGCGCAGATTACAAAATTTCGCTGATGCTTTTAAAGAGACTGGGGCAGCGGCATCCTAGTGTAGAAACCAAATCAGGAATCATGGTTGGAGTGGGAGAAACAAAGGCTGAGGTTATCCAAGTTTTGCAGGATCTACGAGATCATTCAGTCAACATTGTGACGATTGGCCAGTATCTGCAACCCAGTAGATTTCATTTGCCGGTAGTGCGATATGTTCCGCTCGAAGAATTCGAGGAATACAAGGTTATTGGAAAGGAACTTGGATTTTCCCACGTCGCTTCAGGCCCTTTGGTGCGTTCTTCCTATCGCGCCGACCAGCATGCACCAGGTGCAATCGCAAAACGTACCGCACCGTAAATTTGTTTGTACTTCGAATCGGAAATCAATTGCGCCGCATTTGACATACCTACTGGGGGGATAGAGCCCAAAAGCATTAGCCCGACGAGAGGCATTAAATAAAGCTCATATTCGCCTATGCCGCGTGAAATTCGCTTATAAGGCTACTCCAGCAGTTCATCCCAAATCGCTGTATACATCGATTTAACCTCAGAAGGACAGGCCGGTGCGAATACACCTGAGGCAACATATGGCTCTGGAATCACAATTTCCGGTGCCGTACGAAGCTCTTCAGACATGAACTCGACTGAACCGTCAATTCCGTTTGCATACTTCGCAAATGTTGAAATCATGGCGGCATTTTCAGGCGCCATCAGAAAATTCTGAAACAGTTTTGCATTCTCGACGTTGTTGGCGTCAGCCAGCACTGCAACGTTGTCCATCCACAAAGGAAATCCATGCACCGGGTAGCCGTACTGAATTGAAGGATTCTCATTTCGCGCTCTCATGCTGTATCCATTCCAGTTCATCGTTACAGCTACATCGCCGCTGACAATATTTTCTTTGGTGACGTAGTTGATGGATTTCCATTTGGGTTTGGCCGAAACCAGAAGATCCCTGACTTCTTTCAGTACGTCTTTGTCATCTGTGCACAACTCGCCGCCGACATATAGAATCGCCATACTGAGAACATCGTTCATTACCGGAAGAACATTAATTTTCCCGACCAGCTCTTCGGGAGGGTCCAGAAACAGTTTGGCCGTGTTGACGTCACCGTTATATATGGCAGTGTTTACCGAAATTCCGGTACTTCCCCAAGTCCATGGTACAGAGTATTTTCGACCTGGCTCCCATATCGGGTCACGCCACATTTTCGACACATTCTGGAAGTTTTCCATCTGATCGGGCCGGGTTTCCATCAGCAGGCCTTCACTGATCCATATTGGCATATGATTTGATGTTGGAAAAACAATATCGAAACCGTGCCCGCCGGGTCTAATTTTTGACAACGCCGTTTCGTTCGAATTGTAGTCAGTGATAGTCACTTCTACATCAAATTCTTTGGAAAACTTTTCAATTAATTCCGGATTGGCGAAGTCTCCTCCCCAGTTGAATATGTGAAGTTCGCCCACAGCATGGGCTGCAGTCGCCACAGCAAACACAATCGCTACGAAAACGTGTAAAAAAACTTTCCATTTCATTGCATCTACCCCAATGCAATAACCAAATTTGTCAACAGATTTTCCGTCACTCTATTTCTGAGTACAACAAAAAATCAGTTCTCACCGATTTTAACTTCTATTTCATCAACTTGCACATCTCTATCTAAAAATGCTATCCATTGGACTGAGTCTAAGTAGCGCAAATACTTTCAGTGATTGAAACAGCGTCAGACTGGAGCGTCGCATCCAACTTTCAGCAGGCCGAGACAAATTGTCATACGTGCGGGTCACTCACGAAGACAGGCCTGTCGACTAGTCAAGCCCTCTCAATCTCTCTGATTGAACTGACTGCTCGCCCTACGGAATTTCCGTAGCGAAATCCTGCTATGTCCATTAAATACCTGATTGACCGCCGTCTGAGGAATTTCCGAATGAACTGGATTCGTGGTCGTCAATCACCTTGATGAAAGCATCAGCATAAAGCGAGACTTTTCTCTCTCCCATTCCATGCAGATTTCGCATTTGACTGTGCGTCCGAGGGCGAAACTGCATCACTTCCCTCAAAGTCCGATCGTGACAAATGACATAGGCTGGCACGCCGGCATCTTGAGCAAGACTGAGCCGACAATACCGCAGAGCTTCCCACAATAGTTCATGCCCTGGGGTCATCGGCACTACATCGGCTGATTTCACGGCTGCCCGTTCCCGTTTATGTTTTCGCTTTGAATCAAATCGAAGTTGCAACGGAACTTCGCCCCGTAACACCGGCCAAGCCTCCGGCGTCAGTTTGATCACCTGATAATTTTCAAAATCCGTTTTCATAAAACCACGCACGAGCAATTGTCGTGCAACCGAGCGCCACTCATCAACTTTCAAATCTTCGCCGATGCCAAATGTGCTCAAATCCTGATGACCGTGCTGATTCACCTTGGCTGTTTTATGACCGCGCAGAATGTCAATGATGTGAGTTACACCGAATCGCTCGCCAACCCGGTATACGCAAGACAGCAATTTTCTAGCATCTTCGGTCGCGTTCCTGGTTCGCGGCGGAGCAAGGCAGTTGTCACAGTTTCCGCATCCTGAAACTGAATTATCGCCAAAGTAATTCAGCAGCCCCTCCCGGCGACAAGTTGCCAGCTCGCACCAGGCAAGCAGAGAATAAATCTTGTCTTTCTGTATTTTTTTGTGAAGCTCGTCGCCATCTGACTGCTCCGCCATGCTGAGTCGAAGATAAATGTCTTTCAATCCATACGTCATGAAAGCCTCTGCGGGATCGCCATCCCGTCCTGCTCGGCCAGTTTCCTGATAGTAGCCTTCAATGCTCTGTGGCAAATTAACATGTGCGATAAATCTCACTTCCGGCTTATCTATGCCCATGCCAAATGCAATTGTTGCGACCATGACAACGCTATCATCACGCAAAAACCGCGCTTGATATTCCGCACGCGTGTTGGAATCCATGCCGGCGTGATACGGCAGAGCATCGTAACCAAGGTCACAGAGGGATTGCGCCATATCTTCTGCTCCTCTTCTCGACAGGCAATAGACGATCCCGCTTTCACCGCGGTGTGCAGTCAGGAAGTCTATCAGTTGCGCATTGCCACTGCCCTTTACCTCGACGCTGTAGCAAATGTTCGGTCGATCGAATCCATGAACGAATTTCGCAACATTACGCAATTCAAGTCGATCTATGATTTCATTGCGAGTGCGCTCGGTAGCTGTAGCAGTGAGAGCCATTCGAGGCACATTGGGGAAATTCTCTGCTAGAGCTTTGAGTTCGAAATACTCTTTGCGAAAGTCATGTCCCCACTGCGATACACAATGCGCCTCGTCGATCGCAAACATACTGATTTCTAGTTTCTGAAATTGCTGAAACGTGGCTGGCTCCATCAATCTCTCCGGTGCGATGTACAGCAGATCAAGCCTTCCGCTGCGTAAATCGTCGAGCACCTCCCTTTGAAAACGAGGCTCTAGCGTCGAATTCAAGAAAGCCGCCGATACTCCCAATTGTGATAGCGCCGAGACCTGATCCTGCATGAGTGCGATTAACGGCGATACGACAACACAGACTCCCTGTTTAACCAAAGCCGGAATTTGATAGCACAACGATTTACCACTACCCGTCGGCATGATAACCAGCGAATCCCTGCCCTCAAGGGCGGATCTGATGATTTCTTCCTGACCCGGTCGAAATCCGTCAAATCCATAGATTTTTTGTAGCAGTTGCCGGCTATTTTCAATGGAATTCATGGCTTTGTTTATCCTGTATCAACGAGAATTGGGAGACTACACTGTAAGTTAGATTTACATGCTACCAACATAAGTCTTCAAAATTTTTCGAGCGAATCTTATCAGATATGCTTGTAATTAGGGGATTCGAGATTGCAAATCGATTAACTTTAACAAAACTCAATGGATCGATTAATTCTCGTTTTTGTGTTCTATAATCGAATTATGGCGAGTAGACAAATTACGTGGATTCCTATCAAAATTCAACTGTAAATTTTTTGAAATTCGATTCAATTCATGTAATTTGGCGTTATTGACTTGCTGTTACAAATCAACTTATTTGAATCACAAATTCGTGAGGTAAACTAATGAAAAGTATAAAGTATTTGTCACTTGTGCTGGCAGTACTCGGTCTGTCTTTTACAGGGATTAGTAGTGCAGGTACACTGGATGACGTAAGGGCAAAAGGACATGTCCAGTGTGGTATTAACACGGGCTTAACCGGCTTTGCTTTCACTGATGATCAAGGCAACTGGCAAGGCTTCGACGTTGCACTATGCCAAGGTGTTGCTGCTGCGGTTTTCGGGGATGCTTCAAATGTGAAATACACCAATCTAACTGGTAAAACACGTTTTGAAGCGCTGAAAGCGGGCGAAGTCGACATGCTTTCGCGCAACACGACCTGGACATATAGCCGAGATGTCGATCTTAAGCTCACGTTCCTGGGCGTGAACTACTACGACGGACAGGGATTTATTGTTCCGGCATCACTTGGAGTAAACAGTGCTACCGAACTCGAAGGTGCATCGGTTTGTATCCAGACCGGTACTACAACCGAGCTCAATCTTGCGGATTTCTTCCGCAGCAATAATATGAACTATGAGCCCGTTCCAATCGAAACCAACGCTGAAGCAAGGCAGAATTACCTGGCTGGGCGATGCGATGTGTATACGACAGACCGCTCCGGATTGGCTGCGACACGTGCAAGCTTAGATGATCCTGAAAATCATGTTGTGCTTCCAGAAATCATCTCAAAAGAACCTTTGGGACCATTGGTTCGACATGGAGATGACGAGTGGGGCGACGTCGTTCGATGGACCCTGAATGTTTTGATTATTGCTGAAGAAAAAGGCATAACCAAAGAAAACGTTCGTGCAATGGCTGCTGAAACGCAAAAAGATGCGGAAATGAACAGAATGTTTGGTACTGAAGGTGAGTACGGAGCCATGCTAGGTCTAAGTGCTGACTGGGTTGTCAACGTAATCGCTTCAGTTGGTAATTACGGAGAGATTTTTGAACAGTATCTTGGTGTCAATACTGATATCGGACTTGAACGCGGAGTGAACGCGCTTTGGACTGATGGAGGGCTAATTTACGCGCCACCATATCGGTAAGTGTTTTTTGAAAATGGCGTGTGTGTACAATACGCACACGCCGTTTTCTTCTCTATCCGGAAATTCGCAGTGCCGGTATGGCTGAGGGCTACTGCATTGATTGCTAGGATTTGAGTGTGATTGGCGATCTTTGGACAGAAAAAAAGTCCAGACAATTGATCATCCAGATTGTTGTCATAATCATTCTTCTTTCTTTAGTCGGATTCTTCATTCGCAACACTCTCAACAACCTTGAACTGCTCGGCAGAGAAGCCGGTTACAGCTTTCTGTTTACGCCATCAAATTACGATATCAATCAGCACCTGATTGATTACACTTCACGAAGTTCCCATCTCAGAGCGACAATAGTCGGTTTAATCAACACTGCGCTGGTTGCATTTTTTGGAATCATGCTTGCGGCTGTCATCGGATTCGTAGTGGGGGTCGCTCGCTTATCGACCAATTTTCTGGTCAACCGAATCGCTTACATCTATATTGAATTCACCCGCAATGTGCCGGTACTGTTGTGGATTCTTCTGTGGCATGGAATTATTGTTCACAGTCTGCCGCATCCAAAACAGGCGCTATCTTTGGCAGACAAGTTTTTCCTAACCAATCGCGGATTCTATGTACCAAAACCACTGCTGGAACCTGCTTTTTGGATTGTAATCATTGCACTGACGGTTTCGGTTATCGGAACTGTTATGTTTTCCCGATTTGCCCGCGCGAAACAGGAACAGACCGGTCAACGCTACCCGGTATACTGGATTAACTCAGCAGTCGTGGTACTGGTTCCGTTCATTGTTTTTTTCATCAGTGGGTCGCCGGCTGAACTGGAATATTCGGTGTTCTCAGGTTTTAATTTCAAAGGCGGTTTGGTATTGACACCGGAATTCGTCGCATTAACGTTTGCACTGTCGATTTACACGGGTGCGTTCATTGCTGAAATCGTGCGAGCGGGAATTTTAGCAGTCAGCCACGGTCAGACTGAAGCAGCATATGCGGTGGGATTGAAACCGAATTGGACCATGCGGCTGATAATTTTACCGCAGGCGCTGCGGGTGATTGTTCCGCCCATGATTAGCCAGTTTTTGAATCTAACAAAGAACTCATCACTGGCAATCGCAGTCGGATACATGGATGTCGTCGCTACTATTGGAGGCATATCCTTGAATCAGACGGGGCGAGCGCTGGAGTGCATGTCGATCGTACTGGCAATTTACCTTTGCATCTCACTGCTGATATCGGCATTTATGAACTGGTACAACAAAAGAATTTCACTAGTCGAGCGCTAGGCAAATGGCACAAGAACAGTACACTCCAGGCACTCACGCTGATCTTCCGCCGCCGGTTATGCAAGTCGGTGTTGCCGGTTGGTTGCGTAAAAATCTGTTTTCAAGCCCAACGAACGTCATTCTGACGATATTGTCCATCATTTTGTTGTACAAAATTGTTCCACCCATAGTGAACTGGATATTCATTGACGCCGTGTTTACAGATGCGCAGCATCGAAACGAATGTAGAGAACTCGGCGATGGGGCTTGCTGGGTCATTGTGAGCGCTCGCTTTGAGCAGTTCATGTACGGTTTTTATCCCGAACATCTTCGCTGGCGAGTGAATCTCGCATTCGTGCTGATGTTCGTAGCGCTGGTTCCCGTTCTCTATGATAGGGTTCCGAGGCGAAAATACCTGCTGTGGTTTTCGCTAATTTATCCGTTTCTTGCTTTCTTCATGCTATGGGGCGGACTGGGATTTGAAGAAGTCGAATCTGGCAAGTTCGGAGGATTCTTGCTGACAGTCCTGATCGGAGTTACCGGTATTGTAATATCACTACCGCTAGGAATTGCCCTGTCGTTGGGACGTCATTCGTCAATGCCGATCATCAAAGTTCTTAGTGTCTGGTACATTGAGTTTTTCCGCGGAGTGCCGTTAATTACACTGTTATTCGTGGCGTCGACACTGCTCAATTTCTTTTTGCCGCCGGGGACGCATTTCGATCTGCTTCTGCGTGTCATCATCATGGTGATACTCTTTGCCGCAGCGTATATTGCCGAAGTTATTCGTGGTGGTTTGGCAGCTATACCGAAAGGGCAATTTGAAGCGGCTGACGCTTTAGGTCTGAACTATGCAAAATCCATGCGCTTGATTGTACTGCCCCAAGCACTCAAGATTTCGATCCCAGGCATCGTCAACACATTTATCGGTTTATACAAGGATACAACGCTGGTAGTGATCGTTGGACTGCTTGACCCACTCGGCATCAGTCGAGCAACGCTTGCCGATTCCAAATGGCAAGGGTTATCCACCGAACTCTATTTATTCATCGCACTTGGATTTTTTATCTCCTGTTTCGCAATGTCGCGCTACTCGCTGTATCTTGAAAGAAAGCTTGATACTGGATACAGGGACAAATAAAGGAATTTCAAAATGGAAAATAAAGAAGGCATGCAAATCTCCGATTCCGAACGAAATGGCAATAATCTAAATGCCATAGAAATCAATGATATGCACAAGTGGTTTGGTGAGTTTCACGTATTGAAGAACATCAATCTGACTGTGGCAAAAGGAGAGCGAATCGTCATCTGCGGTCCGTCTGGGTCTGGAAAATCAACGCTGATTCGCTGTATCAATCGGCTGGAGGAACATCAGCGCGGAGATATTACTGTCGACGGGATTACCCTGACCAACAATCTCAAAAATATTGCTGAAATCCGTCGAGAAGTCGGCATGGTTTTTCAGCACTTCAACTTGTTTCCGCACAAAACTGTTCTGGAAAATTGTACATTGGCTCCCATCTGGGTTCGAAAGCTGCCCAAGGAAGAAGCAGAAGCCGCTGCAATGAAATATCTGGAGCGGGTTCGAATTCCCGAACAGGCAGGAAAATATCCGGGTCAGCTGTCCGGCGGTCAGCAACAGCGAGTTGCGATTGCCAGAAGTCTGTGCATGAACCCAAAGATCATGCTGTTTGACGAACCGACATCAGCACTTGATCCAGAAATGATCAAGGAAGTGCTGGATGTCATGATCCAACTGGCGCAAAGCGGCATGACAATGCTGGTCGTCACACACGAAATGGGATTTGCGAAGACCGTCGCCAACCGTGTGATATTCATGGATGAAGGTGAAATCATAGAGCAGAATAATCCGGATGAGTTCTTCGTCAATCCGCAGAATGAAAGAACCAAACTGTTTCTGAGCCAGATTCTCTCACATTGACGTAATTCTACTGAGATCAAACGCCTTTTTACTGTTTGAATGTAGACTCTGTACGATTCTATTGATTACGTGAACTGCGTCAAAGCGTCGTCTATGCTTTCGACGATCCATTCAAGTTCTTCTCTCGTGACTACGAGCGGAGGAACAACCCAGATTCCAAATTTATCGCTTGGCGTATAGATGCCGTGTTCTTCCAGCAGATACTGTGCAATTTTTGAAACCAGTGATTCCTCATATTTTTCTGTTGCTTTTCTGATTGGTTTACCCGACTGCGACGAAGCCAGGTGAATGGTATAGAATAACCCTACTCCTTGTATCTCAGAAATGATGGGATATCGAGCTAGAAATTCTCGGAGCCGCCCATTTAGCCACTCCCCCTGTTCTCGTACGTGTTGAAGAAATCCATCGCTCTGTAATACCTCAATTGCTACCAACGCGGCAGCGCATCCCAAAGCGTGACCGGAAAAACTTTGACCAATTCCAAAGATATTGTCATCGAATGATGCAGCAACCCGATTGGAAAAAACTGTTGCCGCTAGCGGGCAATATGCACCTAGTGCCTTACCCACCACAAGAATGTCGGGCTCTATTCCATAATGCTCGCACGCAAACATGCGGCCGGTGCGACCCATGCCCGTCATGGTTTCGTCCACAATCAGAAGTAAATCCCATTTACGGCATAGATTCTGTAATTTTTCGAGATAGTCTGGAGGTGGCAATCGGACACCATTGCTACCAACAATCGGTTCGACGAGAAACGCTGCCACTTTACCGTTGCCGCCTTCTTGTTCGATCAAGTAGTCCAAATACTCAATATTCTGATCCACATCTTCAGCCTTGAAAGGAGAACTCGGCCCCCCAGCATCAGGACCGAAGATGAATCCCGGTGCTGTCGCGGGTTCTGCAAACCATCTTCTGGGATCACCGCTTGCAGAGATGGCTGAAGCAGTGGAGCCGTGCCAAGATCGATATCGAGAGATGATCTTGTACGGAAAAGGATATTGACGAGGTGCATCTGGAATATATTCATCATCCGCTAGTACCTGGTTATATTTGTACAGTCTTGCACCTCTCAACGCGGCTTCAATGGCAGTCGCTCCACTCTGACTGAAATAAACTTTCTTTTCCGGATTGCCGGGAGAAATTTCGGCTAACCGCTGCGCTAATTTTCCGGTGGGAGAAGTAGCAAAGTCGTCTGTTACATAAATGACACTCTCCATTTGCTCTTTCATTGCCTGAACTACGGACGGATGTCGAAATCCTAGATTTATGGATTCATGTGCACTTCGCAGATCAAAAATTTTCCGCCCGTCAGCAGTATAGATCCAGCAGCCATCTGTCGAAACGGCTTCAATTGGTTTGTAGTCACGTTGTGATGCCCAGCACTGCAGCATGTGCTTGGCCTGTAGCGCCGATATTGTCTGGTCTTTCATATTCATTCAGTACACCATCGAATATCTGTTTTCAAATAAGCAATGTCTTTGACAGCACTTGGGCAGCAATTTATGAGAGAGTAAATTTTTCAAGGTAAATGGATTGCAAACAAAATTACAACTATAGACATAATCTGCAAAGTTCTGGAGGTCAAGACACCCCATGACTTCAGTTGTTTGCTTTTCAGTGTAACAAATTTCTACGACAGAAACGGGCGATTACGAATTCATTCTGCAATCGCCCGTGCTAGTCATTTACGGTAATCCTTTGCCGAATTTGGAATTTCTGCAGCTATGCCGCAGCAGATAGGTCCATCGATAACCCCAAGGCATCTGCCACACCCAATGCATAATATGGATGAATCTGACTGAAGTGCCTTAGCTGCCGCTGCACTATTTCAGATGGAACACCTTGCATCGCTTCAGCAATGTTAGAAAACAGTCGCTGCTTTTGGGCTTTGTCAAACGACTCGAACAATGCCCTAGGTTGCGAGTAGTCATCGTTGCCGTCTCGATGGTCGTATCGGTCTGCATCACCGGAGATGCTGAGTGGAGGCTCACGGAAATCAGCGTTTTGAGATGGACCACCAACCGAATTCGGCTCATAGTATGCATCCCAATCACCGGTGTCGTTATCGAAAAAGCGCATCGCTCCATCCTTATGGTAATGGTGTACCGGGCATTGGGGGGCATTGACCGGAAGTGCTTCATAGTGTGTTCCCAGTCTATAACGATGTGCATCGGCGTAAGAAAAAATCCGAGCCTGTAGCACTTTGTCAGGACTGAAACCGATTCCTGGAACGACATTGGAGGGGCTGAATGCAGCCTGCTCAATTTCTGCATAATAATTGTCAGGATTTCGATTCAACTCTACTACACCGACTTCAATTAAGGGATAATCTTCATGTGGCCATACCTTGGTGAGGTCGAAAGGATTGTAGGAAGTCTTCTCCGCTTCCTTCTCAGGCATCACTTGAACATACAGTGTCCAGCGTGGAAATTCGCCGCGTTCGATCGAGCCAAAGAGTTCTTCCTGATATGACTCTCGTGAGGTTCCAATAACATTAGCAGCTTCCGCATTGGTATAGTGTCGATGGCCCTGTAACGTCTTGAAATGAAACTTCACCCAAAATCTTTCGCCATCGTTGTTCCAGAAACTGAAAGTATGGGAGCCATACCCGTTCATATACATGGGCGCAACAGGCAAGCCTCTGTCCGACATTAGAATTGTCACCTGATGCAGAGATTCCGGAGACAGTGACCAAAAGTCCCACATCGCTTTGGGCGATCGAAGATTGGTCTTCGGGTGTCGCTTCTGGGTTCGGATGAAATCGGGAAACTTCAACGGGTCTCGAATAAAGAATACCGGAGTATTGTTACCGACCAGATCCCAGTTGCCTTCCTCGGTATAAAACTTCACTGCAAATCCGCGGACATCGCGCTCTGCATCGGCGGCGCCAAGTTCTCCGGCAACCGTCGAGAATCGAATCAGCAGCGGAGTTTCCTTATCAATGTCCGAAAAGATCGTCGCACGAGTATATTTCGAGATGTCACTGGTAATTTTCAAAGTTCCATAAGCACCCCATCCTTTTGCGTGAACAACCCGTTCCGGAATTCGCTCACGATTCTGATGCGCCAGTTTCTCAATCAACTGATAGTCCTGAAGGAGAACTGGACCGCGAGGGCCAGCTGTCTGGCTATTTTGGTTGTCGGCGATTGGTGCACCGGCAGTCGTCGTTAAATTTTTCATGTCTTTCTCCTGTTGTTGCATGATGTTGCCAATAGATTAATTGCTACATATAAATTTGTAAAATAGATTATTATTATTGTTTTAATCACTAATACCTATTAATCAAACAATGAATATTCGAGACCTGAAATACATAGTCACGGTTGCCGAGCTAGAACATTTCAGCAAGGCCGCTCAAGCGTGTTTTGTCAGTCAGCCTGCACTTAGCGGGCAAATTCGAAAACTGGAGGATCAGTTGAATATTCGACTGTTTGAGCGAACCAAGCGAGCAGTCAAGATCACACCAGCAGGAGAACAGATCATCATTTATGCCAAAGCGATCCTTGATCTTGTCGATCAGATTGAAGAGACTGCAAAAGCCTTGTCTGATCCGTTTGCCGGCCTAATGAGAGTAGGCATGATTCCGACGATAGGACCATATTTGACGCCTGCCCTGCTTCCGGCAATCACTCGCGGACTGCCGCAGCTTGAGCTGAAACTTTCGGAAAATATAACTCCGATTCTTGAGCGTGAATTGATTGAGGGACAGATTGATGCAGCGTTTCTCGCAACCCCGACTCGAGATTCTCGCCTAACTGAAATATCGCTTTATGATGAGCCGTTCTGGATTGCACTGCCATACAAGCACCCGCTGGCCGAACAGGACATGATTGACGTTTATGACATTAGCATGGAAGAATTTCTACTGCTTGAAGATGGGCACTGTTTTCGAGATCAGATTCTCTCTTTCTGTAAAACTGCGCTGAGTACTCAGCCCAACTTCAAGACTCAGAATACCAGTCTCACTACCATTCTAGCGTTGGTTGGGGCGGGGGCAGGAGTGACTCTTGTCCCTGCGATAAGTTTATCTGGTTCATGGGTAACGGATTCCGGCATTGCGCTTCGGCGAGAAAAGACTGGAAGCGCTTTTCGGTCCGTCACATTGGCTTTTCGCAAGTCGTTTCCAAGAAGAGTACTGCTAGATAGACTTGCTGACATTGTGTGTGCAGTTGTACCGGATACCGTGTACCCAGTGAAACGTTGACAAAGAGGATGGAAGTGATTCAGGACATCGATGGATGCCCAGCCAAGTTTACATTTTAAACACCTTCCAGCTGCACCAATAAATTCAGAGTCATGATCGAAAGCAAAATATGGCTGCACCAATTGTGTACTTCGTTAAAGCATATGAATTGGTGAGCAGGGTGGCAACGTAGCAAACCCTCAGCTGAGCTGTCATTGAGCCTGCTATAGTTCCGTTCACAAAATGGCCTGCTTGCAAGGAAAAGTCTTAAAACTAATGAAATCCGCATTGCATAGTTTAAACCGATAAATTGCACTAAATTTACATACAACATTCGGAATCTTGGTCCAACCGTGTATCTAAGTTAACATTAATAGAAAGTTGATAGCCAAGCTAACGCGCAATGTGATAGGTACATAAGTACATATATATATAAGTACACCAACACATGATCAATTAAGCTATGATTCGATGGAATTTATCCATACCTGAAGAAACTGACCGAGCAGTTCGAGCCTTTCTTAGCCACAATGGTGAAAAAAAAGGTGACCTGTCTCAATTCGTCAATGAAGCTGTGCGTCGCCGCGTACTAGATCTAACCGTTTCCAGGGTCAAGGAAAGAAATGCCTGTTATGATCAGCATGAAATCCTTGGAATGATTGATGAGGAGGTTGACGCTGTACGTGAGGGTCGTTCTTGACACAAACATCCTGATCAGTGCCCTGATCACTAAGGGAACTCCGCCCGACAACCTGTATCAGGCATGGTTGAACGGCGAAATCGAAGTCGTAATGACCGCTGCGCAAATTGCTGAGATTAGAGATGTTACTTATAAGACCTCGATTGAAGCGATTTATACACACCGATGAAGCGGTTGCCATTGTTGAGAATATTGATGCATACGCTCTTGTCCTTACTGACGCCCCGGTGGTAGACATATCCCCAGACCCTAATGACAACCCGATCTTGGCTGCAGCGATCGCCGGCAAGGTCAACCTGATCGTATCAGGTGACAAGAAAAATATGCTTGCACTCAGAGAGGTTCGAAGGGATTCCTGTTGTGACGGCCCGTGAAGCCGCGGAACGAGTATCCGATTTTATTGCGGAACCGTAGAAAATCAGACGCAATTTCAAAATTGAATAGCGACTGCGGTAGAGAATCTGGAGTTACATTGGATCAACACCGTGCTGGGCGATTTGAAAACGGCGTTGCGCAGATCTTATCATTCATTTCGCCCCGAGTATGCACAACATTATCTGGCGGAACTCGAATATTGGCTCAATCGCCACTATAGTTTCCCGAACCTGGTTCCCGCCTCGATTGGGTGGCGCTGAAAAGCCCGCCCATGCCGGATAAATTCTTGAAACTCGGCCTATCATAAATGGTAATTAGGATTTATTTTGAGAACCTCCTTGGAAGAAGCCAGTTGTCAAGATATCCATTTCTAGACTATGTTCCCATTCATATTGGATAGGAACAACGAATTTGGGTAAAGCACTTGTAGGATCAATACGAGTTAGGATCAAGTGTTGTGCGCCGGGTGGGGGTGGCTTCTGTCTCAGCAGTTTAGCCTGCAGTGGATGATTCCGAGCAACCTGAAACGAAGTGAGGGCGAGCCCGAACGAGGTTTCAGATTACTCGGGCGCAAAATTCCCCACCCGTAGCGTCCTAGTATGACGGGGATAGAAATACAGCGGCGTATCTGGTTTATTTGTAGATGTTCCCACATTTAATGATTCTCTAAATTCAGTAGATTTGTAATCGACTCACCACCCGTCAATGCAACGAGGTAGAATCGCAAATAGGACTATCTAAAAATTTTTTGATGGTGTCAATAACTAGTTTGTATATACTCAACTATTAGACTTGCCTCTACTTGGTGCAAATACTGCGCTAATCAAGTGTGGGTAATAATTTATATCTGTTTACATTGAGGAATTATTTATGACTGATAAAACACACAGGCACTTACCAAAGCTGAAAGAAGAGCTAGCCGAAGGGAGAATCACACGTCGTGATTTTCTGAGATATTCGACCTTGCTTGGATTGTCAGCGGCGGCAGCCTATAAATTTGCAGGTGATATTACTGGCGTTCGGCTAATCCCGACAGCCAAAGCTGAAATGATGCCCAAAGGTGGCGTACTTCGAGTATCCATGCGATGTCCAACAATTGCTGACCCTCATATCTACCAATGGGTCTACGACTCAAATATTGCGCGGCAGGTAACTGAGTATCTGACTTACACCGACCACGACAATATCACCCATCCTGCTTTACTTGAAGGCTGGGAAGCCAGTGACGATCTGACAACCTGGGAATTTCGGATTCGCAAAGATCTCAAGTGGCACAATGGGCGAGATTTCGTAGCAGAAGATGTCGCATGGAATATTAATCGAGTACTCAATCCTGAAACCGGCTCATCCGTCCTCGGACTCATGAAGGGTTACATGATGAATGATGATGGAACCGGTCTATGGGATGCAAGCGCGATCGAGGTTGTAGACGGCAAGACTCTTCGCTTGAACATTAAGGTACCGCAGATTGCCATTCCGGAGCACATGTTCCACTATCCATTTCCAATGATCGATCCAGAGGAAAACGGAGTGTTCGGTGTCGGTTCAAACGGACAGGGTGCATTTGAACTTGTCGAATATGTCCAAAACTCCAAGGCCGTTCTGGTTGCAAGAGATGGCTACTATGGAGATGGGCCAAACCTTGATCGAATCGAGTTCGTTGATCTCGGAGATGATCCGTCTGCGACGCTGGCAGCAATGTCTTCTGGGCAGGTTCTTGGTTCTTACGAAGGAACCATCGCTCAAATTGATGTTTATCGCGGCATGCCCGGTGTCACTGTTCATGAAGCTGTAACAGCCAAAACTGGTGTAGCGCGAGGACAAGTAGACCGACCGGAATACAGCGATCCCAGAGTTCGAAAAGCTTTGCGAATTTCTATCGATTCGGCGCGATGCTTGGAACTTGCACATAGCAATTCCGGAGCACCTGGTGAGCATCATCATGTCAGCCCAGTGCATCCAGACTATGCAGCATTGCCAGTGATGCAGAGAGATCCAGAGGCCGCAAAACAACTGCTGGCAGATGCTGGTATGCCGGATGGCATGGATTTGGAAATCGCCTGCAAGGGCGATCCGCCTTGGGAATTGGCAGCAGTTCAAACAATGGTTGAACAGTGGAAAGAAGCCAATATTCGGGTGAATATCAATCTGCTTCCATCGTCGGATTTCTGGGATGTCTGGGACAAAGTGCCTTTTGGCTTTACTTCATGGACGCATCGTCCACTTGGATTCATGGTACTGGGCCTGGCTTATCGATCTGGTGTACCTTGGAACGAGTCGCATTATGCGAATCCGGAATTTGATGCCATTTTGACCGAAGCGGAAGGAACTCTCGATCTTGAAAAACGTAGGGGGTTAATCAAGCAGCTTGAGGTCATCATGCAGGAAGACGGGCCAATTACACAACCGCTTTGGCGTTCAGTTTACTCTGCATGGAGTGAAAGAGTGGTTGGATTCAGACATCATCCAACCAGCTATATTTTTGGAAATCAGCTTGCGGTCAAAGAAGCATAAGCGAATTCCAAAACTATCAGAAAAAAGGGCTTTCCGTTCCGGAAAGCCCTTTTTTATTCCTTTCCTTGTTCCTGCTTTCAGTGCTCAAATGCAGTTGCATCGTCAACACTGGGTCTGGAAATTTGGATGACAGGTTCAACCTCGCATAACTCATCAAGCGGGATGTGACAAGCAATGTAGTGATCTTCGGTAACTGACTGAACAGGTGGTCGTTCTTCTTCACAAATTTTGCCAATTTTTCGAAAGCATCTAGTTTCAAACGGACACCCTACAGGTGGATCCAATACACTGGGTAGATTTCCTTCGAGTACGATTTCTCGCTTGTTTATATCGGGGTCCGCGATTGGAACTGCAGATAGCAATGCCTCTGTATATGGATGATACGGCGGTTGAAATACATCCTGAGTCAGCCCCTGCTCCATGACCTGCCCCAAATACATGACCAGAATACGGTCAGACAGATACCGGACAATACTCAAATCATGGCTGATGAAGAGCAGTGTCATTTTTTGCTCTCGCTGCAGATCCATAAGGAGCTCTGTAATCGCCGCAGCAACCGAAACATCCAATGCAGATACCGGTTCATCTGCAATAATCATTGAAGGCTGACCTGCAAAAGCGCGAGCAATACCAATTCGCTGCTTCTGTCCACCCGATAATTGACGCGGCCTGCGATAGTAAAAATCTCTCGGGAGTTTAACCGTATCAAGTAGCGACATCACAATTTGACGAACCTTGTTGCGATCATTTTCTACTCCAAATTTCTTGATCGCTCTGCCAATCTGCTGACCCACTGTGTGACTCGGATTGAGAGTGTCACTTGGATTCTGAAACACCATCTGCATCGCAGCAAGTTGACTGGCACTGCGTGAATTGACCGCGACATCGTGAATTTTTTCGCCATTCAGCTCAATCTCGCCACCCGTTGCCGTCTCCAGACCCAAAAGCACTTTTGCGAGTGTGGATTTTCCGCAGCCTGATTCACCCACAATTGCTAAAGTTTCGGATTCATGTGCCTCAAAATCCAGTTTCTCATTGGCTTTAATGAGTTTTACGCTAGACCCGCTCATCAAGGCTTTTAAAGATCGATCATGCAGCATGTAGTATTTTTGCATGTCAGTCACTTTCAAAACCTCGTCGCCAATGCCAGTGGTATCCTTTCTAGACTGACTTTCAGTGCTTTGCTGGCTTATTCCAGTCCAGCGAATGCAACGGACGCGATGACGTGCCGACTCATCATCATCGACGGTTTCCATGTGAATGTCTTCCTTGTCGCAAGTGCCACCAGTGAAATGATCACATCGAGGACCAAAATTACACCCTTGAGGACGTTCATGTGGAAGCGGCAACTGTCCCCGAATCGGTGTCAAAGGAGCTACATTCTTGTCAGCAGTTGGCAACGCGATGCAACCGAAGAGCCCATGTGTATATGGATGACGTGGCGTTTTAAATAAAGGCTTTATCGTTCCTTCTTCAACAACTTCTCCGGAATACATGACAAAAACTCGATCACAGGTTTCCAAGATCAAACCCAGATTGTGTGAAATATAGATTTGCGATGTTCCGAATTTCTTACTGATATTCGCGATCAACTTGACGATTCCTGCTTCGACAGTGACGTCCAAAGCTGTTGTCGGCTCATCCAGTAACAGAAGGTCGGGTTTGGACAACAGTCCCATTGCTATAACAACTCGTTGCTGCTGGCCGCCAGACAGTTGATGCGGATAGGAGGCCAGGACTCGCTCCGGATCGGGAATGTTTACGTCTGCGAGAACTTGCCGAGCCCGCTCTAGAGCTTCTTCAGATCTGATGTTTTCATGGGCAAGCGGCACTTCCATCAACTGATTGCCGACCGACATGCTAGGATTTAAGGCAGAGAATGGCTCCTGGTAAATCATTGAAATTTCCTTGCCTCGAATCTGCCGCAACTCTTCTTCACTGAGTTTGGTCATGTCACGACCTTTGAATTCAATCGAACCGCTTTTTACCAATCCATTGTTTCCCATATACTGCATGATCGCCATGGCAACCGTCGACTTGCCGCAACCGGACTCTCCCACTAGGCCAATGGTTTCTCCCCGCTTGACTTCAAGCGAGAAGTCTACAACAGCTGGTATTTCTCCAGCACGGGTATAGTACGAAACATCCAGATTCTGAATATTCAGGACTGTCTGTTCAGTATTGCTGTTCATTTCGACTTGCCAGTTTATTTGAGGAAACAATTCTCATCAGTCTTTTAACGAAATCTCTCGCATGCCATCAGCGAGCAGGTTGAACCCTAGAACCAGAGTAGAGATTGCAATACACGGAATAACCGTCATATGCGGGAATATCAACGCCATCTGGCGTGTCTCATTGATCATGCCTCCCCAATCTGGGTCGGGTGGTGGAAGACCGAGGCCCAGAAATCCCAACACACCGATGGTAATGATCACATAACCCATTCTCAAACATCCGTCAACAATCAGCGGACCTCTCGCATTCGGCAGAATTTCTACCAGCATGATTCTCCATACCGATTCCCCTCGGGTTTGCGCAGCCGCAACATAATCTCGATTCCTAAGGTCAAGTACCAGACCGCGCACGATTCGCATGATTGCCGGCCCGCTGGCAAACACAATTGCTACAACGATATTCAAGCCGGAAGCACCAACAGTCGAAATGATGATGATGTATAGAACCAGTACTGGAAATGACAGAATCATGTCCCCAATTCTCGATAGTACGTCATCAACCCAGCCACGATAGTAGCCGGCAACCAATCCCATCAGAATGCCCAACACATACGCACAGAAAGTCGCAAGTGGAGCGTAAAAGAGGACAGTTCTGGAACCCCAAATTATCCTTGAAAGAATATCTCGACCAATGTGATCGGTACCGAGCCAAAATGTCCCGCCATCAGGGTTGACAGCACCCGGCTTCATAAATGGCAAGATAGTTGCATTTGGCTCATAGGGCGAAATCAAGGGGGCAAAAATTGCCATAGTCACCCAAAAACCAACCAGACACGCTCCAATAACGCCGACTGGACTCTCTCGCAAGAGTCCGATTGCAGATATGATCCTGCGTAGCCCTGTAAACAGGGTGACCGTTTCTGTGGCAGCTAAAGTGTCATTTGCCATCTCGCATTCCGTTAATTGAATCGAATACGCGGATTCAGTAAGGTATATGCAATATCAGAAAACACCTGCGTCAGCACCACCACAAAGACTGCAACCATGGTACACGCTTCGATCAAGAAGACATCCTGACGCAAAGCAGCCTGTAGCAGCAACGCACCGAATCCCTTGTAAGCATAAAAAAATTCAACCACGATGACTCCAGACAACAACCAGTTAATTTGCAGCATCAACACTGTAAAAGGCGCAATAAGCGCATTGCGAAGCGCATGCTTTAAAATGACCTGTCGATATGGCAAACCTTTCAAAATTGCTGTTCGAACATAGTGAGTTGTCATGACTTCTGCCATTGAGGCGCGAGTCATTCGTGTAACGTAACCGAAATCGTAAACCAGAAGAACTAAGACTGGCAAAATCAGCTGCTTCCAGTCGAATCCTTCAAACATGCTGCTCGTACCAGGCAGCCACTGTAACGAAAAGACGAATACGCCAGAAAAGAATACGGTGCTTGCAAACTCTGGAACCGAAGTTGTCAAAATGCTTACGACAGATATTGATCGATCCAGTTTGGAACCCTCCCTCATGCCAGACAATATGCCTAACACCAGCGATACAGGGATCAGAAACACGAATACCCAGAATGCAAGAATCGTTGTATTCCAAAGACGCGGCCAGAGAATTTCGGAAACCGGAATTTGGTAAATCGTCGATGTTCCAAAATCACCTGTCAAAAAATTTCCGAGCCATATGAAGTATCGGATTACCAAAGGCTCGTTGTAGCCATTATTTTCCAGCCAGATCAATCGTTGTGCTTCCAAGCTATACGGGCCAAGCACCTTGACCGCTACAGATTCGATGTTGATTTCCAATAGCAGAAATAGGATGATCGACACCGCAAACATGGTGAGGAGCATTAGGAGAAATCGTTTTGTTATCAATAATGCCATGCTATTTGTTGAACTGCCAATACGAATGGCTTGTGTTCAATGCTCAGTACCACGCGTATGCACTCGTACAAGTGGCAAATTATTGAAGCTAAGCGGCGGTGCTAACTGTCCGCGATTCAAGAAGCTGGTCTAGCCAGTCTGGATCCATTTCCGGAACTGAGCTTAACAGCAGTTCCGTATAGTCGTGATGGGGTGGTGTCAGGATTTCCTCTTTCAGCCCATGCTCCACAATTCTCCCCCGCAACATCACGACGATTTCATCTGCAATCGCCTTGACAGTTGCCAAGTCATGGGTAATAAACAGATACGTCATCTGAAGTTCTTTCTGTAAGCGATCAAGCAGCTTTAAAATTTCTTCGGCGACCAACTGATCCAATGCTGAAGTCACTTCATCGCAGATTATGACTACAGGATCGGCAGCCAAGGCCCTAGCGATACATACGCGTTGCTTCTGTCCGCCGGAAAGCTCTGGCGTAAATCGATCAACGTAATTCGTTGGAAGCTCGATCATCTCAAGCAGATCCTTCACTCGCTGCTCGCGCTCAGCACCAGATATCCCGAAATAGAATCCGAGCGGACGTCCAATGACATCTCGCACCTTTTGTCGGGGATTCAATGCAACATCCGGCATCTGATAAATCATCTGCAACTGACGCAACTGATCCTTGCTGCGTTCTTTGTAGGAAGCTGGCAATAACTCGCCGGAATACTTGACTGTTCCCTGGGAAGGAGGTAGCAAACCGGTAATCGCTCTCGCCAGAGTACTCTTCCCGCTTCCAGACTCGCCTACAATCGCAACGGTTCGACAGCGTTCGACGCTCAGGTTGATATCCTCCAGAACCTTCACTTGTCCTGCGTAGGAAGCATGGAGGTCAGATATTTCAATCAACGGAAATTCCGATTCCACTGCGTCTTCAGTATTTTTCGCGAAAGTGCGTACCGCAAGAAGATCTCTAGTGTATTGTTGTTTCGGATTTGCAAGCAATTCTCGCGTTGTGGATTCCTCCACCAAATCGCCATAACGCAATACCATGATCCTATCGGCCAATTGAATAACCACCGCAAGATCGTGAGTGATATATATCGCAGCTGTATTGAACTGCTTTACGATGTCCTTAATTGCCGCCAAAACTTCAATCTGCGTCGTGACATCCAAGGCAGTCGTCGGTTCGTCGAATACGATCAGGTCGGGTTCGCACGACATCGCCATCGCAACCATCGCTCGCTGCAACTGACCCCCTGATACCTGGTGAGGATATCGATTACCGATTTTGTCTGGATCAGGCAATTCCAATCGAGCATAAATTGCGCGCGCATTTTTAGCAGCCTGTTGAAATTTCAGCACTCCGTGCTGCACAGGAGTCTCTGCATACTGCTCAATCAACTTGTGCGCAGGATTAAATGATGCCGCAGCACTTTGTGCGACGTATGACATGCGAACGCCGCGAACTTCTCGTATCTGTTCAGGCGTCTGTTCGAGAATCTGAATTCCATCGAAATCGATCGAACCCCCGACAATGCGACAGCCCGGTCGTGTATAACCCATGGCGGCAATTCCAATCGTGGACTTTCCGGCTCCCGATTCCCCGATCAGCCCCAGAACTTCGCCACGGTTCAGATCAACATCAACTCCACTGACGATTGGTTTCCATTGCTCATCCGCAAATCCCTCAATCTGCAGATTTCGTATGGTTAACAGTTTTTCACCCATGCGACCGTTTCCTGTATGACGTTCAGCAACAATTTACCGTGAGGACTTCCAGCTTTCTAGTACTCTTCACGGAGTCCAGCGGTCTTTCTCAGAAACCAATCAACAACAAGATTGACAGCAATGGTCAGAATCGCTATGCAGGCAGCCGGCACCAACGGTGTAAATATTCCATAGGTAATTGCACCTCCATTTTCTCGCACCATTGCACCCCAGTCAGCTGCTGGAGGCTGAATTCCAATTCCAAGAAAACTCAATGAACTGATGAATAGAAACACGAAACAGAACCGCAGCCCGAATTCAGCCAGCAATGGTGTAAGCGTGTTTGGCAGAATTTCTCTTCGCATTACCCATAGCAGTCCTTCGCCGCGCAATCGAGCGACTTCGACATACTCCATCACATTTATATCCATCGCAAGCGCTCGAGAAATCCTGTAAACTCGGGTAGAGTCAAGAATGGCAATTACAAATACCATCACCGGAATGGATGTTCCGAAAATTGACAATGCGATCAATGCAAAAAACAGTGTCGGAAACGCCATGATGATATCGACGATTCGACTGAGCAGCATATCCGCCCAATGGCCCACCGCTGCCGCAAAAAATCCCGCCGTCATTCCCATAAAAAAAGCAAGAACCGTTATTCCAAGCGCCAAGGCAATCGTGTTTCTTGCTCCGTACAGCACGCGGGAGTACAAATCCCTTCCCAGTTGATCGAGCCCAAGCAAAGTACCGCTCTCCTCCGGAGACCCCCAAGGTATTGAATCGACAACCTCGCTTTCTCCATAGGGAGCAAGCCATGGTGCGAAAATGGCGGCAAAAGCGAACAACAAGATAAATACGATGCCTATATGTGCAGGCAACCCAGCACGCTTGAGTGAATTCAAAAATTTGATCATGACTCGCTCAGCGCGGATGCCGCATTCTAGGATTGCAGACAATCGCCAGAATATCTGCAAGCATATTAAGTGTGATGTAAGTAGCACCGAATATGAGAATGCAAGCTTGCACAATCGGCAAATCTCGGGATGTAACTGAATCGACCATCAGCAGTCCCAGACCTGGAAAAACGAAAACCACTTCCACAACTACTACGCCAACAACCAAATATGCCAAATTAAGGACAATCACGTTGATGATTGGCGATAAAGCGTTTGGCAACGCATGGTGAACGATGATTCGGTAGCGTTTCAGTCCTTTCAGGTTGGCCATTTCAATAAACGGGCTCTGCATAAGATTGATAATCGCTGCTCTGGTCATTCGCATCATATGTGCCACAATGACCAATGTCAGCGTCGCAATCGGTAGCAGCGATGCATAAACCTTCTCGCCGAAATTCATGCTGTCGGAAATATTGGAAATTGCAGGAAAAATCTGCCAGTAGACAGCGAATAAAGCAACCAGCATGTATCCAATAAAGAATTCTGGCAAAGATATCGCAGCAAGTGTGGTAGTCGATATCATTTTGTCCAGCAAAGTTTCGCGATACAGAGCGGCAAGGAGTCCAAGAAAAAGTGCCAATGGCACAGCTACAATAGCCGATGCCACCGCAAGAAACAGTGTATTGCCCAGTCGTGAAGCCAACAGCTCTGATACTGGCCGATTATTGCCTAGCGAGACACCCATGTCGCCCTGCAGGAAGTTGCCAAGCCACTGAACGTAACGAACATAAACAGGTTTATTCAAACCCAGCTGATCGCGAATTGCAGCAACAGTTTCAGGTGTGGCTGATTGCCCAAGGCGTTGCTCAGCGAAATCGCCGGGCAACGCTTCAAGGGCTAATGATATGAGGATTGTGATTACTAGGAGAGTAATAACCCCGAATGCCAATCGACGAATTACAAGTTGAGTCAAACCCATTTGCAAAATCAATCGTTATACGCAGACTATCAGATCCATCCTCAACTGCTATGCGAAACTCCAGCGTTCCCCAGCTCTATGTCCGTCCAATTCCCAATCGGAACCAACAACATCCGGGATCGCCAGCTTTTCGGAAACACCCATCAGGTCAGCAGCGAACAGCGGTACCACAGTTCCACCTTCTTCCCAATGCAGACGTTGCATTTCCCAATACATGTCCTTGCGTTTCGCTTGGTCAACTTCAGCACGAGCCGCAATCAACAGTCCCTGGAAGCTAGCATTGTCCCAGTTATTGTCATTCCAGGCGCCGCCTTTTTCATAAGCAATGGTCCACATCCAGTCTTGCGTAGGACGTCCTGACCAGTAGCACATGCACCAAGGTTTCTGCTGCCATACATTCGACCAGTAGCCATCGTTTGATTCACGAATCACATTAATCGAGATACCGGCTGCTTTCGCGTGTTCTGCAAAAAGAACAGCAGCATCTACAGCTCCGTCAAATGCTGCGTTCGCTGCGGAAAGTTCGACTGACAAGCCTTCCATTCCCGCTTCTTTCAAGATAAATGCAGCCTGATCCGGATCATACTCCCGCTGTGGAAGATCGGTGTTGTAGAACTGCTGGTTACGCCCGATTGGCAAATCATTGCCAACCTCGCCATGACCACCCAATACTGTTTTCAGCATTGCATCTCTATCAACCGCCAAGCGAAGCGCTTGTCGGACTTTGATATTGTCAAAAGGCGGTACATTTGCCAGCATCGGCACCGTATAGTGCTTGGTGCCGACAATTTTCATGACCTGTACACCAGCTGCTTTATCCAACAAACTTGCAGTACGCTGACTGACGCGATTGGTGGCATCCACTTGACCGGTTTTCAGCGCATTGTCTCGAGCTGAATCATCTGGAATCACTGTTATCGTCAGGCCATCAAAATAGGGACGTCCTTCCTTGAAGTAATTTGGATTGCGTGTGACTTCAGCCCGTACCCCAGGTTCGTAAGAGACAAGCGAGTACGCACCCGAACCGATTCCGGGTTGCCAACCTTCATCCGCTGGAAAAACTGATACGTGATAGTCACTCACCAGCCACGGAAAGTCCGCATTTCCAGCTTTCAGCTTGATCTTTACAACATGGTCACCATCTGCTGACATTTCAGCAATTTGACCCATTTGACCCGCGACAGCTGAAGTTGAACCCTCTTTGATATGGTGCTGAATCGATGCAATTACGTCATGAGATGTCAAAGATTTTCCATTGTGAAATTCTACGCCCTTGCGAAGTTCAAATGTCCAATCAATGGCTCCGGGAGCAACTTCCCAAGATTCCGCTAGTTCTCCAACCAACTCGCCATTTGCCGCTACTTCGGTAAGATAGCTTCGAAGTTGACGCTCCAGACAGATTCCTACTGAGTCAGTATGAGTTCCAGGGTCCAATGTGTCAGTTGTGGAACCACCACCCATTCCCAATCGAAGTATTCCACCTCTCTTCATGGCCGCGTTCGCAAATCCAGAGATCAAAGTGCCTGGTGCTGCGACTACTACACCTAGTGCAGCGGAACGTTGCAAAAACTCCCTTCGGTTGATTCTGCCCGTTTTAAAAGCTCTTTCGAGCTCGTATTTTTGATTCATTGAAATTACCTCCAATTTATCCAACGACCTGCCAACCAAATACCTCTGTTATGACAACTCGTCAGCCAATGAAATATAAATCCAAGCTCTCCAATGCAACAGTCAGTTCAGCCCTTCTGGCTTGAGTCTATGTTACATAGATCGCCTGTCAGTGTTGCCGTAAAGGATAGCACAACTTTGAAAAAATCTAAACAATTTACAATTTCGTAATTCCGCCACAAATTTTTCATAAAACTCACCACTTGGGGTCCACTGCAAATGGCACTTTAGGCCTGCGTTAAGTGTCGTGGTTATGCTATTCCACAACAATCTCGATTTCACCGACTCCCTGTACTCCACCTGTCAGAATATCGCCGGCCTTCACTGGTCCAACCCCAGCTGGCGTACCAGTGAAAATCAAGTCACCTCCCGCAAGTTCAAAAAGCCTCGACAGAGTTGCAATGATTTCAGGTACTGACCATATCAACTGATTGAGGTCACCTTCCTGGCGAAGTTCTCCATTCACTTCAAGCCAAATTCGACCGTTATCAGGGTGCCCGATTGCTGCGGACGGAACTATCGGGCTAATCGGAGCTGAACAGTCAAATGATTTGCCGGCTTCCCACGGACGTCCTTGACTTTTCATCTGCTGCTGAAGATCTCTTCGCGTTATGTCGATGCCGACTGCGTATCCGTATACATGCTTGAGTGCATCCTGCACCTGAATTTCTCGGCCACCAGAAACAAGTGCTGCTACGAGTTCAATCTCGTGATGAACATTGTCAGACAATGGTGGATAAGGGAATTTGCTACCGCTCGGAAGAACCGCGTCTGAAGGTTTCTGAAAAAAGAACGGGTTCTCCCGATCCGGATCGTGTCCCATTTCCCGAGCGTGGTCTGCATAGTTTCTGCCAACAAGATAAATTCTCCGTACAGGAAATCTGGAAGATGTTCCTTGAACGGCAACATCCGGCCAGTTGAAATTGGAAACGACATACTCCATTCTTTGTTCTCCACCAACTATCGTGATTTAATCGGGAAATTCTAACCGCTGTTTTATAATTCAACCGAAAGCATCGATTGAAATTTAATTGCTGGACGAGCTTCTTAGTAATGAATACAACCGATCCTTTTTAGTATTATCTCGCAAGTCAAACTCCCGAACACGTTAAACACTTACTGAGCCCAAACCCTTACCGTGACAAGAAAGAACCGACGATGGGTGCTTGCCTCACACCCCGCAGGCATGCCGGTTGAAGATGACTGGCGCCTTGAACACACTTTGATTCCCTCTCCTTCGGACAAACAGATTCTTGCCCGTGCCTTGTATCTGTCAGTTGATCCGTTCATGCGCGGGAGAATCAGTGCCAAGCGCGGCTACGCGAAAGGCGTTGAAGTAGGAGAGCTCATGTCAGGCGCTGCTGTGGCCGAAGTGATCGAATCCAATCATCCAGACTGGAATGCTGGTGATCTTGTAGAAACATTCAATTTTGGCTGGCAGGAATATGCAGCTTTCGATGTACAGGGTGTTACCCGAGTTAACTCTAAACTCGGTCATCCGCACGCCTGGCTAAGTTACCTCGGAATGCCGGGAATCACAGCATGGTGTGCGCTCAACAAGGTCGGAAAACCAAAAGCGGGGGAAACTGTTCTCATTTCTGCCGCTTCAGGCGCAGTCGGACAGGTGGCTGGTCAGATTGCCAAAGCGGCCGGTTGCCGCGCTGTTGCGGTCGCTAGCACTCAATCAAAACTGGACTGGTGCCTGGAACTCGGTTACGACGAAGGCATAAACTATCGCACCTCCGAAAATCTCCTAACAGACATCTCAAATGCTTGTCCGCAAGGAATCGACGTGTTCTTCGACAACACTGCCGGTCCCATTCACGACGCCTCCATGCAGAATCTCGCTTTGGGTGCAAGAGCCATCATCGTTGGGACCATCAGTCTGTCGAACAAGTTCGATCAGCCGGACATGGGAGAGCGATTTTTGCGGCAGATACTGGTCGCAAGGGCGGAAGTTCACGGCTTCCTCGTGTTTGACTTCCTGGATTTCTACGATGAAGCTCGAACAGCTCTGGTGCAACTCGCTGCTGACGGCAAACTGAAATTCAGAACTGATTTCATGGATGGAATTGAAAATATGCCTGCTGCATTCCTGAAACTGCTTCATTCGACCAATATGGGCAAGCAATTGGTTCGGACTGAATTCGCCAGCGGGCTGCCAGAGTAGCGTTCTAGAAGTCGGTGGCCACGCCTCCCTCTTCAACCCGACGTGCAACAAAATCTTCTAACTGCTCTTTTATCGCTGGGTCCAGCGGCGGCTCCTCATACTCAGCGAGAAGCTCCTTGTAGACTCGATTGGCATGTTGCATAGCCTGCGGAGAACCTGCTTCGCTCCAGGTCTCAAAATTTCTCCAATCGGAAATCAGAGGAGCATAGAATGCATCTCGATAGCGCGCTTGAGTGTGATCTGTTCCAAAAAAATGCCCACCGTGTCCGGCCTGCATCATCGCGCCAAGTCCGATTTCTTCCTCATTGACAACAATCGGCATTAGGTACTCAGCAATCATTTGCAAAAGATCAGCATCCAGAACAAACTTCTCGAACGAAGCCGTCAAACCACCCTCCATCCATCCAGCGGCATGAAGAACCAGATGCGTATGAGCATTGATTACTCCCCACAATGAAAAAACTGACTCATAAGCAGACTGTGCATCGACAGAATTCGCTGCATTTGTATTAGAAGATCGAAACGGCAGGCAATATCGCCGCGCCAATTGTCCACTGGCCAGTGCGGCTTTCATATATTCCGGAGTGCCGAATGCTGGAGCACCAGAACGCATGTCTACATTGGAGGTGAAGCCGCCGTAAACGAACGGCGCACCGGGTCGAGTCAACTGGGAAATAACCAGGCCTGAAAGAACTTCAGCATTCTGTTGCGTGAGCGCCCCCGCCAGAGTGACAGGCGCCATTGCTCCGGAAAGTGTAAATGGCGTCAACACGACAACCTGATTGCGTAACGACATCTCAATTATTCCCTGCACCATATTCGCATCCAGACGCAATGGAGAATTGGAATTGATCACGGTGAGCAGACTCGGTTCCTCGCATAATTGTTCGTCGTCCAATTGCCTGGCAATCTTCACGATCTCAAGAGCATCCAGATTACGCTGCCTCCCCAGTGAATACGCATGAAACACTTTATCTGTCAGCAGCACACAGTCACGCAGACATTCAAGATGCCGGATGGAGGCATGAACATCCACCGCTTCGACTGGATACCCGCCGAACAGATGCACGATATTCAATTGCTGGGCGAGTCTCAGGAAGTTCTGGTAGTCTTTCTGATTTCCAGTGCGTCGCCCACCATCGAGGTCAGACGCGTGTGGCGCACTTCCTACAGTTGCGAAGCAGATTTGGTCTGTTCCAAACTCAATATCATGTGCTGGATTACGTGCGTGCACTCGAAAACTGGGCCTGACAGTTTTCAAACATTCTTCAACTAGACCCCTGTCAATGAATATCTGTCCATCATCCTTGTCAGCTACCGCACCGGCTTTCAGGAGCAACTCGCGCCCAGCCGGTGACATCACTTCAACACCAATCTGCTCCAGAACATCAAGCGAAGATTCATGAATGAATTCGACTTCGTCTTCAGATAGAGCACAAATCGGCGGAAAACGGTTTGACACTCTTCTGAGTGGAAGTTGTTTCACTCTTGATTGAGACTGATCTTGAATTTCGCGACGAGACCTTCGCCTTGCCATAGACTTTTACCGGTTATTGAAAAGTAAATATTGACCCACAACGATTGTACCTGATGGATTCGGAGAAAAATCTACCAATGGCGTCCAGAACAATTCAAATGAACTGCTGTCAAATGGAGTATCATTCTTGGAAAAGTTCACGCAGGAGGCGTGTTTATTTCAATGTCTCAGTCGATCAAATGGATCATTCTGTTATTTGCAGCATTTCTGATGTTGTCCGGTGCTTCTCAGGCTGACGAGGCAACCTCTAGACAGACAGAGGAAGAGGTTGCAGGTTCGCAAGATAAACAGGCTGTCTTAGTAACCATTACAGATCCGGAAATTTCGGCCGCTGACGACGAAGAGCCCGATTGCGAATAGTTCAAGAAATCAGAACGCCAACCTTCTAGTTATCCTCAATCAGTTAATTCGTCGAGTCTGCTGTCTTAACAAAATTCAGCAGTACTGCCCCAATGGCGAACAAAATGATTACTGACAGGATTGAATTCCTAGAGCCGAACATCGCAGCAGACCAGCCAACTAGAAAGGGTCCGATCACCGCTGCCGATTTGCCTACAAGATTAAAGAATCCATAGTATTCCCCTGCCTGTTCATGCGGGATCAATTGTCCCAATAACGAACGGCTTAGTGCCTGAATTCCTCCAATCACAAGTCCGATCAGTGCGGCAAGAATAAAAAATTCGATGCCGGATGTGATGAAGTAAGCCCAAATTGTCGCAACGATATATACAAATATGCCGATATAAATTCCTTTCTTTGGTCCAATACGCTGCCCCAGTTTGCCGAAAAGAATTGCTGCCGGAAATCCTATGAACTGTACCACCAGCAACGCGGAAATCAGGTCATTGGAGTTGAGACCAATTGCAAGGCCATAGTCGACAGACATCCGAAATACAGTGTCGACGCCATCAATGTAAAACCAGTACGCTAATAGAAATATAAGTATCGTTCGTTTCGTTTGAAGTTCTTGAAACGTACGTCGAAGCTGCCGAAATCCGGCGATGATGGCACCCTCCGGACTGGGTGCCTGTGGAGGCACTTCTTTCACAAACAAGATGAGGGGAATGGTAAACACTGCCCACCAAATACCCACGCTCAGAAAACTCACGCGAACCGCTTGGGCAGAATCCGTGAAACCAAAGAACTCCGGCTTGAGCACCATAAAGACATTGACGGCAAATAATACTCCGCCTCCGAGATAGCCTAACGCGTAGCCCAAGCTCGATACAAAATGGATTCGATCGCTTGTTGGTGCTACATCCAGTAGCAGCGCATCATAGAAAACATTGGCGCCTGAAAATCCGAGAGCACCCAAAGTAAACAATATGATTGCAGCCATCCAGTAGCCTTGTTCGGCCAGAAACAAGCCTAGAGTGGACAGAATTCCGATGAAGGCGAAAGCCATAAGCATTTTCTTTTTGGCTCCTGCACGATCGGCAATCGCACCCAGAATGGGAGCGAGAATGACAATAATCAGACTGGAAATTGAGGAAGCTACACCCAGTCTGAATGTCGTTTCCACACCTTCAACATCGACAGACCAGAATTCGCGGAAGAAAATCGGGAAGAATCCGGCAATCACTGTCGTAGCAAATGCAGAATTCGCCCAGTCATACAATGCCCACGAAAGCGTTTTTTTCTCAAACCAAGATTTCAATTTCCATTCCTCGCCTGTCAACTCCTCATACGAGCACCGGTAGGATCATGTGGAACTTCGTTCAATACATTGGCGCGGCACTTCGAACCGACAACATGAACAAACAACTCATTCGAATTTTCCAGTATACCACGCTCAATATAAGCCAGACCCAGACTTCTGCCAACCCAGTGACCATAGCCTCCGGAGGTAATGAATCCTACTCTTTGATCAGCGCACCACACGGGTTCAAAACCTGACGCATCAGCATCATCCGAATCTATTTCCAGTAATACGAGTGTTTGGGAAGAAGGGATGCTGCGCTGTCGAAGTGCAGCTTCCCGGCCGATGAAATCGTGTTTTTCATAGTCAATGAATCGATCAAGTCCTGCCATTTCAGGGGTATAAGCCGACGTGAATTCCCTTGACCAGGAACCGAATCCTTTTTCCAGTCTCAGGCTGTTCATGGCACGAAAGCCGAATAAACCCACCTTATATTTCTCACCATATTCCATGAGTCTCTGGTACAGACTTCTCAAGCAGTCTACCGGTACGTTAATTTCGTATCCCAGTTCACCAGTTACCGACAATCGTCCCACCACCGCCATACAATCTCCGATATTCAATTTGCGCAGATTCATGAATGGAAATGCTTGATTTGAAACATTTTCCTGAACCAGCTCCTCCAGCAATTTCCTGCAATCAGGGCCTGTTATCGATACACCAGCCCAGCTGCCGCAAAGGTTCTTCACTTCGACACCTTTTTCAGGCAGGCGATCATTGAACCAGCGCATGTGCCAGGATTGCAGATAATACGAACCCATCAACCAGAATCTATCAGCGTCCAAGCGCATGACTGCCAGATCTCCGACTAGCCGGCCGCTAGGTGCCAACATCGGAGCGAGTCGAATCCCTCCAACTTTCGGCAATCGACATGCCAGCATGCGGTCGAGCCATTTTTCACTGCCCTGGCCTGAGATTTCATAACGAGAAAATCCGGTAATATCAACCATTCCGACAGTGCTACGAACTGCGGATACTTCTCGGTCGACCAGTTCAAATGCATTGGAACGCCTGAGAGTCGGAGTTTCCTGGAATTCCGGTTGACTCGGTACAAAGAACAAAGGCACCTCAAGCCCCCAAATGCAGCCGAATTGTGCTCCCTCCTGTTTCATGTCTTCATGAATTGGCGACAGATGCAACGGACGACCTGCCGGCAGTTCCTCATTCGGATAAGTGAGCACGAATCTCCTGGCGTAGGATTGTCGAGCAGTTTGCGAAAGATACTGATCCTCACTGGCAAATTCACCATATCTGGCTACATCCATTCCAAAAATATCGAATTCCGGTTCGCCATCGATCATCCACTGTGCCAGTGACAAACCTACTCCTCCACCTTGACTGAACCCAGCCATGACCCCGCACGCAACCCAGTAGTTTTTCAAGCCAGGTACCGGGCCAACCAGCGGGTTACCGTCAGGTGTGAAGGTGAAAGCTCCATTGACCCAGCGTTTAATTCCGACTTCTTCCAGCACTGGAAATCTTTCAAATCCCTTGCTCAACTGTGGTGCAATTCGATCAATTTCCTCCGGAATCAGATCCATTCCGTAATCCCAAGGGGCACCTTCCAGATGCCAGACTTTGGGATCGGTTTCATAGACGCCCACCAGCATGCCTTTGCGTTCCGGGCGCATATAGGTATAGCCATCCAAGTCTAAAACAGACGGGATGAGATCTTCATGTGCAGCTAGGCGTGGAATTGCCTCAGTCACCAGATAGTGGTGTTGTATGGGTGTGACAGGAAGATTCACACCAGCCATTCGACCCACTTTTCGGGCCCACAGTCCGCCGGCATTCACAACATGTTCTGCAACAATTGTTCCGTGTTCCGTGACCACATCCCAAGCGCCTTCGGATCTTGGATTCAATTCGACAACTCGATTGCGCAGAATGATCTGAGCACCTCTGCCCTGTGATGACTTGGCGTATGCGATTGTAGTACTATGCGGATCAAGGTACCCTTCGTGTTGGTCGAACATCCCGCCATGGAGATCGGACGTTTCGACCAATGGACATCTCTCACGGATTTCTTCTGGAGTTACGAGCTGGGATTCAATTCCCATCGTGAGAAAGATAGTTCTCATATACTTGAGATACTCCCAGCGCGCGGCGCTGGCGGCAAGAATGATGCTGCCCCCTTTTACCATACTGATATCTTGACCGCTCTCGCGTTGAATTTCCTGATACAGATTGATCGTATAAGCCTGCAACTTGGAGATATTCAGATCATTATTCAGCGGGTGAAACCCGCCTGCCGCATGCCACGTCGATCCCGCGGTCAGTTCCTTCCTTTCAATCAGTACAACATCCGACCATCCCAGCTTGGCCAAGTGATACAGAACGCTGGCTCCGATAACACCACCGCCAATGACAACAACTCGATAATGATTTTTCATGCTGACTATTCTCGCAATCTGAATAACAAGCAACTATTCTCACAGAGCCTGTATTATTGTTAAAATTGAAACTCTAGTTGTCCGTTTTTCATTTCTACGTCAACTTGTACAGCGATTTTCATTTTACTAGTTTAGATGTAGATACAGATTTTGCGAATTGTTTCTCTAACTTGTTCCAATACTGAAATTGTTTGCGCCCTTGCGTGCGGCAATTATCTAGTCGGTGTTGATGACTATTCTGATTTTCCGGAAGATATTGTTGGCCCTCTTCCGCGGGTAGGTCCAGACTTGAATGTTGACATTGATCATGTAGCATCACTCAAGCCCGATTTGGTGCTAGCATCTCTGACTGTGCCTGGACATGAGAAAGTGGTTGAAGGACTGAAGTCAGCGGGATTGCGCTATATCGCACCCGAACCCCACCGACTGGACGATGTGTATCGTAACATTATTGAAATTGGCGAACTACTGGGTATGTCGGGCAAAGCGGAACAGGTGGTCTGCGAGATGGTAGATCGGATGGTTTCTGCTGAACTTTCGCAACACTCACCTACTTTGCTGATTCAGTGGTGGCCGAAACCCGTGATCGCGCCCGGACAGCTTTCGTGGACTGAAGATTTGATTCTAGCGGCAGGATTTAAGAATCCGATCGGCGACAGAGAGGTAAAGAGCACACCGCTTACCGATGAAGAAGTGCTTGAACTGAATCCTGATGTTGTAGTCATATCGTGGTGTGGAGTTGATTTCAGCAAGTATCGTCCTAAAGTGATTTATCGCAATCCCCTATGGCAAGAAACGAATTTCGTAAAGAACAAAAATGTATTTCGAGTTTCGGAGGCCTACCTTGGGCGTCCTTCGCCGAGACTTGTTGACGGGCTTATGGAACTCAAGAAAATCTATTTGCAACTGGAACCCCAAAACCGAAAGAATTGACACCAGTCAAAGAGCTTGTCAGTGCCGTTTAGTTGATCGATACTGAATAGCGCTGGACCCACACCGTCGGTCTGCAAGTCTTGAGCAGATTCAGGTGGTCAGTCTGTGATCCCGGTTGAATCACTTGCAAGGAACGCAATCAACAATCTCTGGAAATTAATTGCGTCATGCACTCCCGCAATCTCCCGAATGGAATGCATTGCAAGCTGGGCTACACCAATATCAACAGTCTTGATGCCTAGTTCCGATGCTGTAATCGGTCCAATAGTAGATCCGCACGCAATGTTGTTTCGTGATACAAAAAACTGAAGAGGAATTCCAATCGGTTCACACAGACTCTTTAGATACGTCACCATTTCCCCTGTTGTCGCGTATCTCTGATTGGAATTGAATTTAACGACCGGGCCTTTGTTTAGAACTGGAGCATGCTGTTCATCATGCTTGTCAGGGTAATTGGGATGAATTCCATGTGCACCGTCAGCGGAAACCAGCACCGAACGCCTGATTATTCTTGGATCCAGTCCTGTCGTTCGTTCGAGCACTGAGGTCAGAAAAGGGCTCTGCGCTCCGGAGTCAGATACACTCCCTACTTCTTCATGATCATTGCAGACTAAGACACAAAAATTTTCAGTTTCTGCATTGATGATTGCCTGTAAACCTGCATGACAACTGAGAAGATTATCGATTCTTGCACTTGTAACAAAATCTTCATTTGCCCCTGAAGTCTCCGGGGCATTGATGTCATACAGACTCAGGTCAAATCCCTGAATTGCATTGGTGCCAAGTTTTAAGTCTACCTCATCCAATTGTTCAAGAATCGATTCGTAAATATCCGACTCGCCACCTGCCCCAATTGACGTGCAAATTGGATTCAAATGCTGCTGACTGTTAATTTCCTGGTGAATATTCGCATCTCGTTCAAGATGAATCGCAATGCTGGGTATGTATGCAACTGGATTAGCAAGATCTACCAGCTGGCTTCGAACTTTTCCTTTTACATCACGATAGAAGACGCGCCCCGCGATGGATAAATCCCGATCAAACCACGTACGAACCAATGCTGAACCGTATACCTCGACATTGATTCTTTCATAGCCATGTCCCTGGAAGAACGGATTCGGATTGAGTTTCAGGCAAGGACTGTCCAGATGCGCACCAATCAAACGCAACCCTGATTTTAGTGGAGAATTCTGCCCGTTCCTGAACGCTACAATGGAGGTATCATTTCGGGTTACGTAATAACTTTTTCCCAGTTTGATTTTCCATTCGTCGGTTTCTTCAAGACGAATAAATTCGGCCCTGTCCAGTGCATCAGCAATACTCCGGGATGCGTGATATGGGGTTGGAGAATTCAGCAGAAAATCATCCAAGGATCCGCCCTCAAGCCCCATTCCAGCTGGCACAAAAGTATTCATGATGTCGTTACTTGCCTGCTAGTCGTCCGAGGGTTCTATGGTTGTGACAAGTGAAGCGAAGTCAAACAGATTTCGGTCAGCCAATTGCGACGGAGCTACATTTTGCAAGCTTCTAAAGATATTTTCGACTCGACCTGGAAATTCTTTTTGCCATTGCTGCAACATATTCTTTATTTTCACTCGCTCAAGGTTGGTCTGTGACCCACAAAGATTGCAAGGAATGATAGGGAATTTTCGGGCTTCTGCATACTTTTCAATATCCGATTCCCGGCAATAAGCCAATGGCCGTATTACGATATTTTGTCCGTCGTCACTTTTGAGTTTGGGCGGCATGGCTTTCATCTTGCCACCATGAAACATGTTCAGGAACAACGTTTCGATAATATCGTCCCGATGGTGACCCAGAGCGATTTTGTTGAACCCGTTATTCGAAGCGAAGTTGTACAACACGCCACGCCGTAGTCTGGAACAAAGACCACACATGGTTTTGCCTTCCTCAATTACGTCACAAACGATGCTATAGGTGTCCACTTCGAGAATGTGATAGGACACTCCGATCGATTGCAGATAATCCGGCAATACATGCTCTGGAAAGCCAGGCTGCTTTTGATCCAGATTTACGACGGTCAATTCAAACCGGACGGGAGCTCGAAGCTGGAGTTCCAGAAGAATGTCCAGCATGGTATAGGAGTCTTTGCCGCCCGACAGACATACCATAACGCGGTCTCGATCTGCAATCATTTCAAAATCACGAATCGCGCTTCCTACATCCCGTCGCAACCGCTTGCGGAGTTTATTGAAATTGCAGCGATCGCGCTCCGATTGAATTTTAGGTGGTGCGTCGGTTGCGAGTATATTTTCGTACTGGATTCTCATTGGTGTTAATTAATCATTTTTCGAGATTTTTTATACATGAGCGAGTACTACCCACAATGGGTAATCTGCTGTCTAACTTGCAATTCTTGAATTTTCAGAACTTATGAGCATCATTTATTGTACGATTAACTAGAATTGAAATAACCGTAGGAAACAAAAGATGCAGTGGCTTGCTCTTGCTGTTGTCTGTACAGCATTGATAGCGCTCAGTTATTACTCCCCGAAGATTGGATTCAGTCTTTTAGGGGCACTCGCAGCAATTCTGGTTACTCTGTACTACCTAAATCTGAGCGAATCGGAAATAACTGAATTTCCAGTTCCTCGCGAATCTGTCGTTCTCAGTGAAACTCATGCAACGGATTCATACGGCGAAAGCTGGGACTATTCAGGGAGAATTTCCAACTCCTCTGACAAGTCAATCACTGATGTGCAAATCAAGATCATTCTGCATGACTGCCCAGAGGGGACCCAACAAATTACAGACGCTTGCGTAGTGATTGGAGAAGAAGTGGATTTTGTTGCGATCAATGTCCCTCCGCGGCAAGCGAGGGATTTCCGCGACAACATTTCCTTCCGAAACGCTGACCCGAAAGGTACTCAACAATGGAGCTTTGAATTGGTCAGCCTTCGTGTGACGGAATAGCGTTTGTATCTACGCGAGAACACGGCATCATGTATCACTGCCTGAACTAGGTAATAGTCTGGCAGACATTCCGGTTTTATATTGTGAATCCCTACTCTATTGTCATACATCTTGATATTGACCGATTTCCCAGCGAGTGGACCGAACTTGAAACGTCCATCACTACCCCGATAGACCGCCGATTGCTCCAATGAAATTTCGAATATCCGACTTGCAATGTATTCCCCGATATGGTCTCGTTCAACCGGCTAGCCAATAATCTGGGTGATTGCTATCTCGTTGGTGTTGCGAGCATGGAGCAGACTAGCGAGGTGTTGTAAGTCGTCGCTGTAGTTCAACTTCATCATGAGTCATCATTTCACGATGAGAATCAGTGAAATGAATCGCTGAGAATTTGAGATGTTCTCAACGTAGGGAGGTTATGAGCACTTAGATTCGCCGCAGTTCAGACAGGTCATACAACCGTCTAGATACACCATTGCCCGAGTACTGCAAACATTACACAATTCAGCGCCATCCGGAAAACTGCTCTCGTAATCATCCATTGAAACATTGATGCGCTTTTCAAATTCCAGCCTCTTTTCTTCAAGAATCCGCTTGGTGTTTTCTGACAGTGGTTCATCCGCGATCATTCCGATGCGCTTCATGTGCATTTCGATGACTGAACCGATTTCGGCTACCAGAGATGGTGTGAATTTACCACCCTTTTTGAAATATCCGCCGCGAGGGTCGAACACTGCGTGGAGTTCCTCAACAAGAAACGTGCTGTCCCCACCTTTTCTGAAAACAGCCGAAATAATCCTCGTAAGGGCAACTGTCCACTGGAAATTGTCCATATTTTTCGAATTAATGAAAATTTCAAAAGGACGCTGTCGCTGATAGGGCGTTCCCGCATTTAATGTCATGTCATTGATGGTTACATATAATGCATGTTCGGAAAGCGGTGTCTTGATCTTGTAGGTGCTCCCTCTCAGCATTTCCGGTCTTTCAACGCGTTCGTGCATCTGGACCACGTTGGACTTCTTTTCAACGATGCCGGCTAAATCATCGTCACTTCGTGAGACAGGATGATCTTCCGACAAGGTGAAAAGAGGCCCCGGCGCATCGCTTTTGGAAGCAACCTTGTAATCTACTATGGGCTGATTGATTTTGATAGCCATTTCATAACCCTTAGAATTTACCGTAATACCCTTCTTTCAGAGCATCAAACAAATTTGCTGCAGTGTGGGTTTCTCCGTCGTACTCCACTTCCTCATTTCCTCTTACTTCAACAACGCTGCCATCTTTTAACGTAAATTGATATTTCGTTTTCTCCAAATCCTTGTCGCGTACTAATACGCCTTGGAAAGCTTCTGGGTTAAATCGAAATGTTGTACAGCCTTTCAATCCACTGTCATAGGCATCCATATATATTTCCTTGAATTTCCCAAATGGATATTCCGTTGGAACATTCGCAGTCTTGGATATGGAAGAGTCCACCCACTTCTGTGCTGCTGCTTGAACTGCAACATGTTCCTGAGGGGAAATGTCATTCGTAGTCACAAAATAGTCTGGCAATGAAGATTCATCGTCTGCAGTAGCGTTTGGATCGGCCAGTTCACGATACGCGAGCAACTCGTACGAATAAACTTTCATGTTTTCTTTCGACTTTTTGCCTTCTCGAATCACATTTCGTGTGTATTCATGTGCGAAAGAAGGCTCAATTCCATTACTGACATTGTTGCCAAGAGATAGACTGATGGTTCCCGTTGGAGCAATCGAACTGTGATGTGTGAATCGCGCTCCATACTCGACGATGAGATTGGTCAATTCCTGAGGTAAATTCTGCATGTATCGACTGTATTTCGCAAGAAGTGTCGATCCCTTCACTTTGTGCCCAACTCTGATCCCGTCCTTAGCCATTTCCGGTCGCTTGTTCAACAGACTCGGCGTTATTTCAAACCTCTCTTCAAATATCGGTGCCGGACCTTTTTCTTGAGCGAGCTGTATCCCTGTCTTCCATCCAGTAATAGCCATTTCTTTGGCAACTTGTTCGGTAAATTCAAGGGATTCCCGAGATCCGTATTTCACTTTCATCATCGCCAAGGTCGAACCAAGTCCAAGGAATCCCATGCCATGACGCCGTTTTCGAAGAATTTCTTTTTGCTGGTCTGATAACGGCAGGCCGTGAATTTCCACAACATTGTCCAGCATTCGAGTAAAGATCGAAACTACTTTTCGATATTTCTCCCAGTCAAACTCGACGCTATCGGTAAACGGATTCTCAACAAATTTAGTCAAATTAACTGAACCCAGAAGACAACTTCCATAGGGCGGCAATGGTTGTTCACCACATGGATTTGTGGCCCGAATATCTTCGCAGAACCAGTTATTGTTCATCTCGTTGACTCGATCTATCAAAATAAATCCTGGCTCCGCATAGTCGTATGTGAGTTCCATCATGGATTCCCATAACCGGCGCGCTTGAATTATCTTGTAGACGCGAACAGCAACTCTTCCCTGTTCATCGATGATATGGGTCTGGCTATTGTCACCAATAGGCCAATACTTCCAAACTACAGTGCAGTCTTTGCTATTAAATTCATCCTTGGTCGCTGGAAACACAAGTTCCCACTCAGCATCGTTCTTTACTGCTTTTATGAAATCATCCGTGATCAGACAGGATAGATTGAACTGCCGCAGACAGCCATCTTTTCTCTTCGCTCGAATGAAATCCAGAATATCTGGATGCGAAACACTGAACACTCCCATCTGAGCGCCACGACGCCCACCCGCAGACGACACCGTGAAGCACATAGCATCAAAAATGTCCATGAAAGACAAGGGGCCGGAAGTGTAGGCACCCGCTCCGCTTACAAACGCGCCTTTTGGACGAAGCGTTGAGAATTCGTAACCGATACCACAACCGGCTTTAAGTGTAAGACCGGCTTCATATACCGCATGCAGGATGCCTTTCATCGAATCCGAAATAGTCCCAGAAACAGTACAGTTGATGGTGCTGGTAGAGGGTTTGTGTTCGCGAGCACCTGCATTGGAAACGATTCGTCCCGCTGGAATTGCGCCGTTCTGGAGTGCCCAGAAAAAATTTTCATACCACTTCTCGCGGTTATGCGGCTGCTCTACATCTGCCAGAGCACGTGCGACTCTCGCATATGTATCATCAAGATCCTGATCGATTATTTCCCCAGACTGTGATTTAAGGCGGTATTTGCGGTCCCAAGTATCAAGCGAAGCATCTTGCAGTTCAAATTTAGGCAACTGCTCTGGAGTAATTTTCAGATTGCCCTGCGACACCATCACTTGCCCCATCCATTCATCGTCATACTCACTCCTCCGCCAAGCTTGATCTGAATTGATGTATATGTGTTTGAAACACTTGCTTCCTGTGTTAATCGAATTTGCCGCTACTAATTTCTCTAGGTAAACCTAAGCAGTTGCTGCACAATTCTCGTAATTCGTTTTATATGTTTTATCGACACTCGACAATATCAAAAAGTCGAATTGGGCTTATGCTGGTGCTTGCTTTCTCTATGAGCAACTGTGTCGTGTTCTAACCAATGACAGTGTTTTTCGGCCCGTTTGTCCGGCTTACGAACTGCTCAATCTCTCTTCTTATAGGTCAAAATTCTTGGAGAATGTGATTGAATGTAGGAAATTAGTAACCAATCAAAAATAGTAATATATCACTAATATTTTTTTGATTATATCCACCTTACAATAACAATATTTAACAAAAATTCAGGTCGTTAGTTTTCGATAGATATCAGATACTTTCAGTGGAAGTTTGCGAACGTCATTTACCATCGTGTAGTTGACATGTCCATACATGTGCGGAAGATAATCATGTGCCTGCGAATCAATCGTAATGCAGAACGGATGTATGCCGGCATGTTTTGCTTCCATTAAAGCCTGCCGCGTATCCTCAATGCCGTATTCCCCTCGATAGCCATCATAGTCGTCGGGCTTGCCGTCCGAAATAGTAATTAAGACCCGAGTTTTCGCATCTACATTCATCAACTTTTCACTTAGATGGCGAATGGTGACTCCCATACGTGTGTAGTCCTGTGGCCGAATGCCTGCAATTCGCGCTTTGACTTTGCTGTCGTACGACTCCTCAAATGTCTTGATTCGATATAACTCGCAACGCTTGCGCGTCATCCCGGAAAATCCGTAAATGGCGTAACGATCACCTAGAGCTTGAAGCGCTTCGCTTAGCAGTACCAAGCTTTCTCGTTCGGCATCATTAATCCACCCCTTAGTCGATCCGCTGACGTCAACCATAAAAATCACTGCCAGATCGCGTTCCAGTTTTCGAGATTTGATGAACAGCCGATCCGTCAATTCATTGCCCTCGAAGACATCAACATAGCTTTCTACAACTGCGTCAATATCAATATCGTCACCGTTTTTCTGCCGACGCAGCATTCGATCATCTCCTCGTAACGCTTCAAAAGACCTGCGAATGTCCCGTACCAGATGCGAATACTTCTCCAGGATTGTCTCTACAACATTCTCACTGCTGGGGTGCATTTCAAGTTCTCTTAAAACGCACCAGTTTTTTCTGTAGTGCCGGCGCCGATAATCCCATTCATCGTAGAAATACATCTCCTCCACCCCTGAATTCGCCTTTTCGTTACGGTCCTCCTCCGCTTGGCTATCCTGTCTATATTGCCCGTCTCCCGCGGGCACGAGATAATCTTCGGGAATTTCACCAAAATCCTGAACAATGCTTTTGGCCGTCTGAACCACATCATCTGGTGGAACGATAGGTTGGCCATCAATGGTCAGTGTCATTTCCCATTCATCAGTCTCATCCGAATCAGGCTGGGTTGTTATGCTCACTCTGTTAACTTGGTCTTCAACCTGTTCGTCTTCAGTTTCGAATTCGCTGACGATTCCTTCGGCGAGCATCGCAAGGTCCGTTCGAAACTTTTCCTTCTCTATTTCCACTCGCTGTTTCGCAACTTGCCGCACGCGCTCCAAATCAATCATTCCCTGATAACAGACGGGGGCTGATAACGTGATTTTTTGGTTGTACAGCTGCTGCGTGACAGCAAGCGAATCCAGAACATCCGAATCTGGTTTTTTTACCTGCTCCAGCAGTGAGTCGATGTCGTTGAATTCGGGCAATGTCTCGGATAAAGTTTTCAATTCATTCATTTGTCGAACAAGGCCAGGCAGTTCGCCTTTCATGCGGTTAAGAAGTCGGATTTCTTCAACAGCTTCAAATAGTCGAAGCGCCCTTGCCTGATCTTGAAATTTAGTAATCGCCGTGCATACGACAGGAATGCCTGTATGCACATCCACGCGAAATGTTCCAAATAGCGTCTGTGCCAATAAAAATGCTCCAGTCGCTTTATAGAGTTGAAAATTGAGCCGTTCTGAATCAAATTGATTTACGAGTTCCGGCAGAAAGAGAGTTTCCGTGTCAGTCCAAGCTTCGTTATCGGCGCGTATTTCAAGCTCACGGCCGGAAACGCCTTTCACATATTTGTTCAGAATTCCGACAACATCACCAAATAAAACTGAGTGTCTTTTCTGACTAAGTCTGTCAGCAAACCTTTTCGCTTCTCTGAATGAAGCACTACCTGGATACAAGCCCTGTCGGTCATAGATGTCCATCGCTTCAATGATCCACTGGGTTACTCCGTCCGAATCCATTAACTTGAATGCCTGAGAGACATGGCTTACGAACTGAAACGCCATCTCCGAGTTGGACTTCGAAATGACACCAGCCCAGTGTAAAGCGTATTCCTGCGACAACCTGTCCAATAGTGAAAGCTTTAGCGCCGGCTCGCTGGCTGTTCGCCGCGAAGTCAGGACTGCACCGAGCAATTCTTCCAGCTTTTCCTCAATTCGATTCGCAGAAAGCGGCTTCTTCACAGGATAGATTCCGATGGTGAAATGCCGTCACTCATTTAGAAAAGTGATGAAGCCATTTCCTGAATGGCAGTCAATATTTCCGGATCATCCGTCAAAGTCTGAGAAATTGAGGCATTGCATGCTTCAAGCGGATCAATTCCAAAGACAATCAGTTTGGCTGCATGTACGAGAAGACGGGTGCTCGCTCCCTCTTCCAGGCCACTGCCCTTGAGATTACGTGTCATCCTGGCGAATCTAACCAGAGAACTGGCGGTATCTTGATCTATCCCCGATTCATGCACGATGATGGATTGCTCAAGTTCCTTTTCAGGATAATCAAATTCAAGTGAAAGGAACCGTTGGCGGGTGCTTTGCTTCAAGTCTTTCAATACGCTCTGATAGCCAGGATTGTAGGATATCGTTAGGTTAAATGCCGGAGCAGCATGAAGCAGTTCGCCGGTTTTTTCGATGGGCAATACTCGCCGGTCATCTGCGAGAGGATGAATGACTACCGTGGTATCCTTTCGTGCCTCAACGATTTCATCAAGATAACAAATTCCGCCAACTCGAACGGCTCTGGCGAGTGGACCGTCAACCCACCTGGTTTCACCACCCACGATTAGATAGCGACCAACCAAATCCGATGCGGTAAGATCGTCATGACATGACACAGTCACCAGCGGTAGGTGCAATTTCCAAGCCATGTATTCCATGAATCGAGTCTTTCCACAACCTGTCGGCCCTTTCAATAGAACAGGAATGCGATTCTCGTGGGCACTCTCAAACAAGTGAACTTCGGATCCTTGAGGCGCGTAAAACGGCTCATCCTGTATGGAATAATCCTCACTTTCAATTCTGTACATTCGCGTTTGCCTTCCGATATTCTCTCGCGGTTGAAGCTCAGCAAAAGAGTATATTATGTTCGTCCTGTTGCTTGACAGACTTAATCTTTTTCCAATCTTCCAATGTCTTCACGTCCAAATCAATTCGCCGACAATAAAATTCTTCTTGATGAATCTCTCAGAAAGAGCATTGTCGAAAGACTTTCAAATTTTGACAGGAAATCGATCCGGAAAACTGAACTTAGACAGGCCGCAGTTGCATTTACGATCTTGAATGGAGACTCTGGAAGTTCAGCTAGTTTTCTTCTGACTCGACGGCCCAAACATCTGAGGCGTCACGGAGGTCAATATGCCTTGCCAGGCGGCAGATTGGACGGTGATGAATCGGCACTTGAAGCCTCACTGCGTGAACTGCAAGAGGAAATCGGTATAGACGTATCTGAGAATGAAGTGCTTGGATTTCTAGACGATTACGAGACTCGTTCAGGATTCGTTATTACTCCAGTCGTTGTATGGGCAGGCGAAAGAAAAGAACTTCACCCTGATCCAAATGAAGTTGCATCCGTTTTCAGAGTGCCACTTGCAGACTTGAAATCACCGAAAATTCCAGTTTTGGAAGAGTTAGCCGAAAGTGGAACACGAGTGCTGTCGGCACCACTGGATTCAATCGGACATCGGGTGTTTGCACCGACTGCAGCATTTTTGTTTCAGTTCAGAGAAGTTGCCTTGTTTGGTCGACACACACGTGTAGCCCATTTCGACCAGCCGAAATTCGCTTGGAAATGATTTAGATTAGCGGAAATTTTGTGGCGTAATGAAAGGATCAGTCCTTCAAACTTGCCAATTTATCCTGTAGAGCGTGATTCACTATGGGGTGCACAAATTGAGAGACATCGCCTCCGAACTGGGCAATTTCCTTAACCAGTGAAGCCGCAACAAAGGCATAGTCTTCAGCTGGTGCGAAAAACAGAGTTTCGATATTTGGGTCGAGTTGCCGATTCATCCACGAGAGCTGAAACTCATACTCGAAATCTGAAACCGCCCTCAGTCCTCGAATCACAATTTTTGAATCCACTTCCTTGGCAAAATCAATCAATAACCCTGCAAACCCAACAACGTTGACAGTAGGCAGGTGAGCAGTGGTTTCTTTGATCAGCTGAACGCGTTCCTCAAGAGAGAACAGCGTCTTTTTATCCTTGCTGAAAGCGACAGCCACTGTCAGCTCATCAAAAAGATCTGTTGCGCGTTCAATCAGATCATTGTGACCCTTAGTAACCGGATCAAAGCTGCCTGGATATATTGCTCGTGTGATTCGTTCTGAATGGTCCATGTTATCGCCGATTCTGGAATGTTTCTAGCCGCAACCAGATTGTAAAAATTACATTATGTATGCATATAGAAAGAGAAAACGGAAATTCTTTACGAGTTGGTGAGGTTGGAGTTCCGTCAAATCGACGAATGGTACGTTAGAGTTTCATGTTGCAACCAGAACTTGAACCTGCAACTTCAATTCTGCACGAATAGAAGCAGGTAGTGGCTACGAGAGCCTGACTGATAATGCCTCAAAATTTTCCATTGCTCCGATAGTTGATTCAAACCTTCACTTCGCTCCATTTCGACATAGACGTGGGCATTCGAATTCAAGCAGCCGATTGATTCGAGTAGTTCAACCGAACTTAAAGCCATGCCTCGATAAAAAGGTGGATCTACAAATACAACATCGAACTTTTCTTCGATGGTTCTCAAGTAGGCCATCGCCTCACTACACACAACCAAACATTGATTTGCAGAAAGTTCGGCGGCGGTTTGATGCAAACTGCGTATACACCTCCGATCAATATCCACGAAAACAGCGGATTCAGCACCTCGGGAGAGCGCTTCAAAACCCAACGCACCGCTTCCTGCATACAAATCCAGACACTTCGCCCCTTCTATCTGCCTCTGCAGCCAGTTGAACAGCGTCTCACGCGCTGCATCAGTCGTAGGTCGTATGTCTAGTGAAGAGCCAAACCGAATGATTCTACGCCTCCACTTTCCCGAAATGATTCTGAGTTTGCCTTGCAATCTGTTTTACCTTCAATCGCATCTATATCGAACATAATATAATTTGTTGATTGTTTCGCCGTACGCACTACATCTTCACACTAAACCAAAATTGCGCCAATGTTTAGCTGCTGACGGTATCGTCTTGCTGGGTAATAACTCAACGCCATAAATTTTTCCTTCGAACCATCTCTTACTGATTATTTGGATGAACGAACCGCAAAAACAGACAACTTCTAGCCAAATAAAGAAATTCAGTTTCTTTGATGTCCTCGCCAGAACCCGCAAGTCAGTCTCCGCCGGACTTGCCAATCTGTTTACCAGTACTTCATCATTAGATCAGAGTGAAATTGATAAGCTTTACGATGCGCTGATACTCAGTGATGTCGGTTATGCAGTGAGCGAATCAATCATAGACTCTGTCAGCGCCTCAATGAAGCGATCGAATATTTCCGGTGCCCAAGTCGCTAATCTCGTACGTCGGAAGCTCATACAAATTCTTGAACCCGCAGAAATGAATTTCAACTTGGAAAAACATACACCGCCTGTCATCATCATGATGGTTGGTGTGAATGGAGTAGGCAAAACCACAACTAGTGCAAAAATTGCGGGGTATTTACAACAACAGAATCATTCGGTAATGCTGGCAGCTTGTGATACTTTTCGTCCAGCCGCTATTGAACAACTCCAGACTTGGGGGGAAAGGCTAAACGTTCCGGTTATTGCACAGTCTGCCGGAGCCGACCCCGCAGCTGTCGCACACGATGCTCTGCATGCGGCGACTGCTAGAGACACGTCTATTTTGCTAATCGATACAGGGGGACGACAACAAACGCGCGACGACCTGATGAGACAGCTTGGAAAAATTCGACGAGTAGTTTCAAAAATTGAACCCTCAGCACCCCATGAAACGCTGATCACAATTGATGCTGGCACAGGTCAGAATGCCATCTCTCAAGTAGAACAGTTTCACAAGCATTCCGCACTCAGCGGCATCTGTGTTTCCAAGCTTGACGGAACGGCGAGAGGCGGCATCGTTGTGGCGCTCACCCAACAATTCGCACTACCCTTGCCATTCATCGGTGTTGGAGAAGGCATCGGTGATATCGCACCGTTCCAAGCAGCAGACTACGTAGACTCACTATTGGGTCTCGAAACTACAGAATCCCCTGTCAATTCACAATGATTCGATTTTCCAACGTCACTAAGCAGTATCCAAGCGGACAGATTGCACTTAGAAGTGTGAGCTTTGCAATTGAACCTAATCAACTGGTCTTCCTAACCGGGCACTCCGGTGCTGGTAAATCAACACTGATCAAGCTGATCACGCTGCAGGAAAAGCCAACACATGGTCACGTTTTCGTCGACGACAGAAACCTTTCAGCGCTGGCAGGCAATCAGATTGCCTACTACCGCCGCTCTATCGGCGTGGTTCAGCAAGACCACAAACTGCTATTTGACCGTACTGTTATGGATAACGTTGCACTTCCGCTGATTGTCCGAAACATGGAAATGTCGAAGATTCGTCGGAGAATATCAGTGGTATTGGAAATGGTCGGACTACACGGCAAAGAGAAGGCTTACCCCATCAATCTTTCAGGCGGAGAACAGCAACGGGTAGGAATTGCAAGATCAATAGTAGGGCGCCCGCAATTGATCATCGCAGACGAACCGACTGGCAACTTGGATGAGGAACTCGGTGATGAAATCATGGACATATTCAAACTGCTGGTGCAGTACGAAACCACAATTATCGTTGCTACGCACGACAGGCACCACTTTTCGGGACAGCGATTCAACGTATTTGAGTTGCGAAACGGCATCATGACTCCTAGCAACATCGTCTGAATGGGGATGCGTAGTTTCTTGCTATTACGTCTCCAGACACTCGTCTCATGTCTGGGTAGAATGTGGCGAACTCCTTTTCCGACGATATTTACAGTTGCCTGCGTGGGTGTTATTTTGTCTCTGCCTGCAGGCTTGTACATGATGTCGGTAAATTTGCTTCCCGTCACGGGCATATTGAAGAATACCCCTGAACTGACAATGTACCTGTCAAAAATTGCGAACGACGATTTGAGTGCCAGACTATTTGATCAAGTTCGAAATTTGCCTCAAGTCCATCATGTACGTCTGGTTTCTGCGGATGAAGCATTGGAAGATTTCAAGCAGCTTACCGGCCTAGACACCATAATTCAGTACGTTCCGGACAATCCATTGCCGACTGTGATCATTGTTCAACCTTACGAAAAATTTGCCAATCCAACTGATTTTCAGCAACTCGCGGATAAACTCAGGGGGTTCGAACTGGTTGATGCAGTTGAAGTCGACCTGCAATGGGTTAAGAGACTGTACAAAATAATCGAGTTGGCACGAATTGGTTTTGCGATCGTTTCCGTCTTGCTGATTGCGGCCGCAATACTGTTGATATGCAATACCACCCGGCTCTCAATAGTCAGTCGTTACGAAGAAATCAAAGTAATCGACCAGATTGGCGGGACCCGAGCATTCATTTGCAGGCCATTCGTCTACATTGCTGTAATTCACAGCCTGCTCAGCGTTGCCGTCGCACTCGCCATCATTGAAGGAATTCGTATGTTCTTGAGAAAACCGATAGGTGAACTCGCTACACTCTATAGCAGCGACTATCAACTGTCCGGACTCTCTCCTATCACTTGGCTTGTAGCAGCTGCAACGGTATCTATTCTTAGCTGGCTTGCATCCAGAACTACTGTTCACATCTATCTGCGCCGTCTTAAATCCTCACAACCATGAGCTCTCTTGTAATTTAATTTTCTGAACCCAAATTAATTCTTACATGGATGAAACTTTATAAATTATTAGCACTCTCATATAATGAGTGCTAGAAATACGGTTAAGAATAAAACTCAGGTAAATTCAATATGAGTCAAAATTTTCCAATTCCATTAAATTTTCAAAGTGGGGAGATTTCTTCCTACGTCAGGTCAGTTTATGCGCAGCCCATTCTTACTGCCGAAGAGGAGCGGGAATTGGCAATTCGCTATCATGAAAACGAAGACTTAGACGCAGCGCGCCAGTTAATTCTTTCCCATTTGAGATTCGTTGTTCGCGTTGCCAGAGGCTTCGTTGGTTATGGAATCCCTCTCGGCGACCTCGTTCAGGAAGGTAATGTGGGATTGATGAAGGCTGTCAAGAAATTCGAGCCGGACCGTAACGTTCGACTTGTCTCCTTTGCAGTTCACTGGATCAAAGCGGAAATTTACGATTTCATTCTGCGCAACTGGAAAATCGTGCGAATCGCAACAACTAAAGCGCATAGAAAACTGTTTTTCAATCTACGCAAGCATCGTTCCAGTCTGGAATCGATGAGCGAAAATGAAATTCAATCTCTTTCTAGCGCATTGGATGTACCCACAGAAACCGTTCGCGAGATGGAAATCAGAATGACCGGCACCAACGTTTCTTTTGACGGAAACTACGATGAAGACAGTGAGGAAAACAGTTTTGCACCTTCCGCATACCTGGGAGACAGGCGTTTCAATCCAGAAGACAACTACGAAGCCAATTGGGACGAAACCAGTCGTCACCAGCAGATTGAGAATGCTCTTGAAATACTGGATGAGCGCAGCAGGGACATCATTGTCCAACGCTGGCTCAGTGAAGAAAAATTAACATTGCATGCCCTTGCTGACAAGTATGGAGTCAGTGCAGAGCGAATTCGCCAGATTGAAGAAAAGGCAATGCGAACCATGCGTGGCGAAATCGGCGAAGATGAGCACTTCCATTAATTTAATGAAGGCGTTATCTTAGCACTGCTATTCCTGGTGCTATGATCTTCAACTCGCTGTAGGTATTTGAAGTACAAAATTTTTCCTTTCTTTTATGCGAGGGAGAATCTTAAATTAAGTTGAGCTGCCTCGGTTTCCCAGCATTATTTCTTCTCGTTTGGAGTTCAATTTTTGATCAGAATTACCGCTTGACGACAATAACCAAGGGAATCACTGAAAGTCTTCAGATACAGTAAATCAAATCCGAACCCGTGCGTTGAGCTCACAGTCCGGTTTCACTGAAGATTCAGCTCAACAACATTTCCAGAAGAGCTTTCTGGGCATGCAATCTGTTTTCTGCTTCCTGCCAGACGACACTCTGAGGACCGTCAATGACGCCAGCTTCAACCTCCACACCTCTGTATGCCGGAAGGCAGTGCATGAATATCGCATCATCGGCTGCCTGTTTCATGATTGACTCAGTCACCTGATAAGACTGGAAAGCTTTCAATTTCGCTTGTTTTTCCTCTTCCTGCCCCATACTCGTCCAAGTATCCGTCACAACAACATCAGCATCAAGTACGGCTTGGTAGGGATCGGAAACCATTTCTATACGGTTAGTATTGAAATCCTGCATTAGAGTCGGGTTTGGGGCGTATTGTGAAGGAGTTGAAATCCGCAATGAAAATCCCAGTAACGATGCCGCATTTGCCCACGAAACACACATATTGTTACCATCGCCTATCCATGCGACAACTGTATCTCTTATCGATCCTTTGACTTCCTGCAGTGTCTGTAAATCCGCTAGCAGTTGACATGGATGGTAAGAGTCACTCAATCCGTTGACTACGGGAACACTTGAATTTCTCGCATAAGTTTCTGCAGTACTATGAGAAATGGTTCGAGTCACGATCAGGTCGACCATGCCGGATAGAACTCTTGCAGTATCCGCATCGGATTCTCCTCGCTTTAGTTGGGAATCAGAGGGTGCCATAAACAAGGCATTGCCGCCTAAGTGATAGGCAGCAATCTCAAAGGAAACCCGGGTTCGTGTGGAGGATTTCTCGAAAACCAGTGCAATGGCTCGATTGCATAGAACCTGCGGGCACTCTCGATCACTGCGCCACATTTGCTTCAACTTGATCGCCCGATCAATCAACGACAGGATTTCTGCTGGCTGCAAATCGCTCAGAGTGAGAAAATGCCTTACCATGATCTTCCGTACACAGAGAGTAAATGAATAAAAAACGCACAGACCGATAAAGTCGGTCTGTGCACTATTTAGTTCAGTTCTCTATAAAAACTATTCTACTAAAACATTCCGATATGCGAAAGCGACCCCGTCACCATGAAGAACAGCATTGGTATGGACAGCATAGTGTTGGTTCTAGAAGCCAGCAGAGCGACTCTGCCTGCTTTGGCTTTATCTGCATCAGATGCTTCAACCAATCCAAGCACTTTCTTCTGGTTTGGCCAGATCAGTACCCAGACGTTAAACAGCATAATGGTGCCAAGCCAGGCACCGATTCCAAGATGAGCATGTGGACCTTGCAATACAAAAGCGTCGACAAAGGTACCGGAGCGCGCCAAATAATATGCTCCAGTAAGCCAAGTTGCGATTGCAGCCCATCGAAACCACAGCAATGCTGTCGGAGCAATGTGTTTCGTTATTCCGGCTGCGGTGCCATCAGCCTTGGCCTTTGCCAGACCCGGAACCTGTACAAAATTAAAGTAGTAGAGCAATCCTACCCAGGTTACACCTGCTAGAATATGAATCCACCGGTCTAGTAATAAATCCATTCTTTCACCTCTTTACTCAGCAATTTAAAATCAATTGGTAACCAACTTACATTGGCCCAGTGGAAATAAATCCGCTCGCAAACAAGTACAGAACGATAGTCAGCACTACGCCAGCAACGATAGTGCCAGTGATTGAATCAAGTGGGTTTTTCATTCCAGCCCTCCGATAGAATTTCAAGGCGATATATCACCTTTAGGTAAGTTGATATTTTAACTTACGGATGGATCAAATTCAATCTGAAATTACAGATTGATTTCCTAGGCAAAGATTAATTTCCAACTGGAAACAGAACGGGCAAGTGGAAATTTACAGAAATACTTATATTCTGATATTCTTACATACTCAAATATAGCAAATTGAGGTCAAGTTATGGAAACATCCCGAGTTACATCTAGAGGACAAACCACTATTCCTTCAAAGATTCGCAAATCAGTGGGAATCAAATCAGGTGATATTCTTATGTTTATAGCGAACGGTGATCGCGTGATTATGAAAAAAATTGAACCGCGAACTGACGAATATCTCGAAAGTATCTCTGAAACCCTGAACGAATGGTCATCGCCCGAAGATGAGGAAGCATGGCGTGACCTATAACCCATTTGACGTAGTTGCCGTACCATTCCCTTTTACCGAAATATCGGTTAGGAAGCGTCGTCCGGCGCTAGTCGTTTCAAGTTCATTGTTCAATCGTCAGCATAACCAAGTCATTCTCTTGATGATTACGACCGCTCGTTTCAGTTCATGGGTGAGCGATGTCGAACTGCTTGATTATGAATTCTCTAATCTTAAACCGAACTCAAAAGTGCGATTCAAAATTTTCACTCTTGATGCAGCAATGATCACTGCTCGAATTGGTCAACTAAGCATCACAGATCAAGCAAGCGTAGCCGATACTTTGAATCAAGTTCTCGGATCTGGAAATTTCAATTTGAGACATGGAGATACGAAATAAAAATTCAATTTTACGTAGTGGCAAGATTCTTCAGCAAAACTCAAAGTCGAGTCGAGTGTTTCATCAATTACCTTAACCTGCTAAAATTTAACGAATCAACTACAAGGTTTCAACTAATGAAACGAATTTACAAACACTAATAAACTAGAATATACAACATGCCAGCAAAGACAAAAAAGATGTATCGGATCATTTTCAACAACCAGTCGAAAGTGTACGAACTCTATGCCCGACATATCTCTCAGAGTGACATGTTTGCTTTCCTTGAAGTGCGGGATATCGTCTTTGGTGAACAATCCAAACTGGTTGTCAATCCAGGCGAGGAACAGTTGAAATCCCAGTTCGGCGGTGTTAGTCGAACCTATATACCAATCCACTCCGTAGTTCGAGTTGACGAAGTGGAAAAAGAAGGATCAGCAAAGGTGCACCCAATTGGCGAGAAGGGTGTTGTCACACCTTTCCCAATGCCGTTCAAACCGTCTGAAGGATTTTCGAACGACTGACAGTCACGTTCAGCTTCAACTGTCGGTAAACCAAAAAATAACTGCTATTCGGTGTTCTCGTAACGGCGTGATTTTCCGGAATCTTCCAGTTGGCCTAGTGCTCGAGCACTTTCCTCAAGAAAGTAGTCGTTTTCATCTTTTTCGGAGCTGCAAAGACTAACTACTCCATCAGCAACTGACTGATAGAGTTTTTTCTGATTTTCATCAATCTGACTGAGCAGTGAAATTGTATCTATGAAGTGCGAGCGCACGTTGACACGGTATTCGTCGTATTCAATCTGCAATTTTTCCAACTGAGCACTAACTTCAGTATCTCGACTTCGATATCGAGCAATGAAGTAGCCAGCTAATCCACCAATAATTACACCCGCAATTAGTGGTAACAGAAAACTCACAACATCCAAAGACTACAATTCAGTTTATGAAAATCAATGGCCGATCAACAACGGATTGCTGAACTCAATTTCAAACGGGACAGCCTTGATTTGCAATACCAATTGGTTCATCATCCTGATATTTGATCATCTGAACGTAAGGTTCTTTCCAGACAGTCCACTCGCCGGTGATCCGGTCAAATTTCGAGTTAACGAAACACTTCCAATTTTCGTCATCAATATGCAGATAGTCCATACGATAGTAGTAACCTGGATATCGGGTTTCTTGACGAAACTGGATATGCTTCATGTGCGCGTAAGCTGCAATCAAACGATGGTAATTCTCCCATGCGCGAAGCAGTTCATGTAAATCTTTCGCTCGCATTTTGAGAGAATCTTCACGCAGCATCTCAAGCTTCTTTTCTGCAATCTCAAGCATTTTTCCATTGGTTTGGTACCAGGTTCCAACGCCTGCTACATACTCATCCATGATTTTCTGCAGTCGAAACTGGAACATCTTGGGAGTGATGTAGTGGGGGTTTATATCAATTGCAGTTGTGTAATCCTTATGCTCAAGAAAAGTCGCTACTGGACGATAGATCTCTTCAACAATTTCTTCGACGCTACGGCTCAGTTCCGGTTTCCAGTCGTTGTTGTCCAAAACAAACTGGACCATCGCCTTGGCCGCGATTCTGCCTTCGGCATGAGAACCGGATGAGAACTTGTGACCGGAAGCACCAACACCATCGCCGGAGGTAAACAGTCCATTAACCGTAGTCATTCGGTTGTAACCCCAGTGATAACTGTCCGGAGTGCCAGGCAGATCGTCAGGGCCTGAACACCAAATTCCAGCGCAACCTGCATGCGATCCGAGCAAATATGGCTCGGTTGGCATCAGCTCCGACATTTCTTTGTCCGGCTCGATGTTTTCTCCTGCCCAAACGCCGCACTGGGCGATCGTCATATCCAGAAAATCTTCCCACGCTTCAGCTTCAAGATGCTTGATCTCACGCGGTGTCATGGATTCAGCCAGTTTCGCCATCGCTGTCGGTGTATCCATGAAGATCGGTCCGCGACCTTCACGCATCTCTTTCATCATCAGATGATTACGCAGGCAAGTGCCCATTTTGGGGCCATTGGCATACTTGTCGTAGCCGTGATACTCCAGTATCTCGGCATTCCTGATTTGATAGTCTTCGCCGAATGCATTCATCGCCTGTGCCTTGAACAGCAAGAACCAGGCGCCAACCGGTCCATATCCATCTTTAAACCGTGCTGGTACGAATCGATTCTCCATGAGCGTGAGATGCGCTCCGCACTCCGCCGCCATAGAATAGGTGGAACCTGCATTCCATACAGGATACCAGGCACGACCCGTGCCCTCACCTACCGAGCGCGGTCTGAAAACATTGACGGCTCCGCCAGCAGCCAGAAGGCAACATTTGAATTTATAGATGTACACTTTGTGATCTCGAACGCTGAATCCAGCAGCGCCAGCCACTCGATTCGGGTCATTTGCGTCGGTAATCAATCGAACAATGAACACGCGCTCATTGATATTTTCGATACCGAGTGCTTTTTTCGCTGCTTCTGCAACAATACATTTATAGGATTCTCCATTGATCATAATCTGCCAGCGTCCAGAGCGAACGGGTTTGCCGCCTTCAGTCAGCATCTTGCCTTCGTCGCCAGCCTGTTTCCATATGGGCAGTCCCCACTCTTCGAAGTTGTGCACTGAGTCATCGACATGACGCCCGACATCGTACACGAGGTCCTCGCGAATGATCCCCATGAGGTCGCCGCGTACGTAGCGGACGTAATCGGATGGATCATTTTCGCCCATGTAAGTGTTGATGGCCGACAACCCTTGCGCTACTGCACCGGAACGGTCCATGGCCGCCTTGTCGACAAGCTTGATATTCAGATTCTTGCCTTCGGCCCAGCGCATGATTTCAAAGGCACAGCCGCAAGCCGACATACCTCCGCCGATGATGAGGATGTCAACTTCCTCTTCAACTATTTCAGGATTCCCGAATTCAAATTCTGCCATCGATTCGTCTCAAAATTAGTTGTTGATAAATTGATCCATATCACAGGAGTGCGTTCCCCTAGTAAACAGCACAGAGTGATCCGTCAGTTCGCTGAAATCAACGTCCGGTTTGCCAACATAAGGCTCGGCTGAACCTTCTGGAGTTGTGCGAATGGGGAATTTGAACCGCTTGCGGGTTCCATTGCGAAACTTGATCGTCCACATGATGGATTCCGAACCACGCAAAGGCTGAACCGAAGCGCCCAGTGGAACGACATCCGCATAGTGCCGAACTTCAATCGCCTGTTGCGGACAAATCTTGACACAGGAATAGCACTCCCAGCACTGTTCCGGTTCCTGATTGAAAGCTTTCATCGCGTGACCGGTCATTGAACCATCCTTGTCCAACATCATCAGGTCGTGCGGGCATATATACATGCACGCAGTCTTGTCCTGACCTTTGCAGCCATCGCATTTGTCTGTTCGTACATATGTAGGCATTTATCCAAACTCTCCTAAATTGTTTAAATCGTAAATAGTCGCTCGGCATTTATCACGCTGAATGCACAAGCGCTCAAGAATTGTTCATAGCAAACGAATTGAGCATGCACGGCCGCTGCTCAACTATGCACTATTCTTTAGCAGGGCATTGACCGGGGGAAAGACCTCCACTCCAGCAATTCAAGCCGTCAACATAACATCTCATTATTTAAATTGTAGAGTATTTTTCCATGTTGTCTAATAGTTTCTAGGTATAGGGATATAGATAGCTAGACGCCCGCATGCTGAGTGCCTGTTCTCCATCTAACCACCCGGTCGGTTCGTGAAACTCGATCTTGAACATCTTAAACAGTAGCAAGCAATTTGTTACAAATATATTAACTGATAGGCTTAAGGAATCACATTCGATCTCGTATCGCATGGTGCGGGGACATGCCTCTCTACGGTAGCTTTGTCAGACAAGCCGTTCACTAACGTTTTGATGTAGGAATCTGCGATCGATGCAATGTCAACAAATCGACCGTCACTCAGCAACTCGACAAACTGAATCGCAAGACGCTCACTTCGAGCTAAATCGTGTACGTAACGCTGTCGGTGAAAATCGCCCAACCTATCCAGAGTCATGTTTCCTATATTCTTCCAACGCTAAAACAGGTAGGCCTATTCAAGAAAGTTGTGTACTTCGACTGGAATTTTCAATTTGATTTACGCGTACTGTTATCCATCCGGTAGGGGATGTCCGAAAAACCATCTGTCGAGTTTGACGTCGGCCATTGAGTTCCAATTGCAGGAAATCGACTTTGCGCTCCGTTTCCTCCAATGCCTTGCTGAGTGCCCGACTTCCTCGCCCTTCGTCAATGAATTCGATAAAATTGGCCAGTCGCCGTTCTTGTGTTAGCCGAACTTCAAAAAAACGTTCATGCGTTGGATACGACATTGAGGAAATTTATCTTAAGTTGTCCAAACAACGTTTGAACGCTCCTTCCAAGCGCAGATACGAATTAATACCGTCTTTGACGGAGTTGTTGCGTCGCAATGACTCAATACAGTCAGGAACAGCGAGTTTTCAATCGCCTGACAAGCGATTGTTCGAGAAAAACCAAACAGGAATACGAACAAGCCAGATCAGGGATGCAGCCCGTTCTATCGCGGGCGATTTTCGTTTCTCGGGCATGAGAGTTTAGCGTTCGGATATCCGCATCGTCTTCTCCATGTCCTTCTCAACCGCTACCGGTTTATTCCTTGAAATCGTTCAGGGTGAAGTACAACGTGTCGCCGATCTCGCACAATGCCGGATGTCGCTTGCAGAAGAGAATACCGCCTTTTCGAAAATGGAGTTCAGTTGGTTTTTTCCAAGGTTCACGGACGTTCCAAATCCAACCGGCGAACTGCCCATTCTCGACGATATCGCCGAGTTCGACGGCGGGTTCGAAAATTCCGTCTGTTCGGGCGAAGACATAGTTTTCCTCGTTCTGCATCGATCTGAAGGTGGTTTCGTGTTCCGGTGGAGCGACGTAGTAGCTCTCCGGCAGGATGCCCATTCGTTTTAGACATCGTTTCAGCCCCTTATCACCCAAGTCCCTGGTCCAAGGGGTGATACAACCTGAACCGCCAAGCTCCGTGCTCAAGTAGATGATATCCTTGGGCAGGGCTTCGCCAGACAGCGTGGTCTCATGGACGCGGTCACCAACCAGGCTGATCGGCGCGGCAAAAAGTCTGAGGAAATCCATTTGCATGGCATCTTTTTCTTCGTCACCCATCAACCTGATTTTGCAAGACGGCCAGTGGTTGCTGGACGAACCCGCGGAGTGCAGGTCGAAAATCGCATCTGACTTGTCGACGAGTTCGTTCGTGATATACCAAGCGATTGTTTCGGTAGGCGTGCCATTCTTGTGGCCGGGGAACAGCCGATTGAGGTTTCCTTCACCTCCATAGTCGAGGGGCGATGTGCGTCTGCCAGCGAACACCGCTGGTCCATTGGCGGCAGGAAGAAAGATGATCCGTCCGTTAATATCTTTAGGCTGCAGCTTGTGGAAAAGATCAATAATGATCGAAATGCCCTCGTATTCGTCGCCGTGGTTCCCGCCAATGAGCAACGCCGTATGACCGTTTCCGTTCTTGATCGACATTATAGGAACTGGCAGCCACCCGTACGCAGACCGGTGACTTGAGAAGGGCACCCGGACATATCCGTGATGCTTTCCATCCTTATCGAAATCGATTTCGCCGGACGGTGCACCGATGCTGACTTTTGGACAGGGCATAATTCACACCTCTCGTTTCTGGTTCATATTTAGTTCTTGCTCAACCCGTTCGACCGCCGACGAGATGTGTTGGCGCATCATGCCTACGGCCCGGTCCGCCTCTTTCGCGGCGACCGCTTCGAGAATCTCCAAATGCTCGTAGTGCACGTGGCCGCGCATCTCGTCGGCGCCGTGCATAACCAAGATTTGTGCAAAGCGGGCGATACTTTCGAACTGGTCGTGAATGATCTTCAACGCGCGCGGCTGCGCAGCAGGCTCCAGCAGTGCAAGGTGGAACTGGCGGTTCAGGTCGACCTTTTCATTGTAGTCAGTGCTGGCCTTGTCCGCGTCGATCAGGGCCCGGCATTTTGCAATGCTCGCACCGGTATGAGCGTCGACAGCGTGTTCCAGAAATACCGGCTCTAATGCCAGGCGGATATTGTTGATCTCGAGGATTTCGGGCAATTCCAACGGGGCGACGATCGGGGAACGTCGCGGGCGCAGTTCCATCAGGCCCTCCGTGGCCAGCATTCGGATCGCCTCGCGCACCGGAACGATGCTGATGCGCATTTCGTCGGCGATGGCTCGAATCTTGACCTGATCGCCGGCGGGAAACTGCCCCGACAGAATCATGTCGCGCAGCCAAGTATATACCGTCTTGGGGGCATCGTCGATTTCAAGGACTGGAATTTGCATACTCGTCACTGGGTTTTTCCACCGGCCGTCGTACCGGACAACCGGCATACGAAGGTGGAATTCTCTTGGTTGTTTCTGATGGCAGCATCACCGTGCTAGATCTCCAACAGCCGCCCATATCCGCGGATTGGGTTTTCGTAGCCGCCGGCGCGAACGGACTGTCGAAACGTTGCCTGATTGGCGGTGACGACCGGTTTGCCGATTGCCTGCTCGATCTGGTCGATGACCTGTACCGCGCGAAAGTCGGTGCAGGAGATGAAAAGCCCATCGGCTTCGGGGTGATCGGCGCCAACCGCGCCAGCGAAGATCGAGTCCGGCGTGACCGCGCTGATGTCATCCGAAACCGTGATGCCGAAATTCGACACCTTGACGGCCTGTAACGATTCCCCCTCCAAAGCATCGACCGTAATTTTTGTGACAGGGTCCGAATAGGGTGCCAGCACCGCGATCCTGGTTAGCCCAAGCACCCGAAAAGCGTCATGGGCAGCGGCGATGGGTGTGATGCAATAGGCATCCGGGCGCACGGAATGAATGGCTTTGGCCACGTTGTCATGGCCTATCGTCGCGGCACCGGAGGTACAGGAGTAGATCACAGCATCGAGCCGCCCGCCGGGCAGGATCATGTCTGTCGCATCCGCCAGCCGCACGGTCATGGCGGCTAGGCTTTCGGCAACAATTTCACCCTCGAATGGCACCCGACTGGTAAAAATCATGACCTCGTCACCATCCGGGCGCATAGTCATCATGTCGCGTTCGACAACATAGTCATTGACCAGCACCAGCAGGCCGATCCGGCAGCGTCCCTGTTCGTGGTTAAGCACGTATCCGTCCAGCGGTCGGTGGTATGTGGTGACAGACATTGGAGACCTTTTGTGTTGAAAACAGTCCGGCCGAAGCCGAAACAGTCGGGGAGATGGTTTAACAGCTCGAGCGTATATGCATATCCGCTATCGGATCAGAGAGGAGATCAGCAGCGGTTTCGGTGATCCACAGGGCATCAATGCCTGGCTCTGCCATATATGCGTGCGCCTTGTTCCAGCAAGCTTCGTACACATCCTTCGGGAAATCTGCAAATGTTGGGGCCATTATTCTCTCCTGTGGCTTGACTTATTCAGTTTCGTAGATTATAAATCATATATGATATATATAAAAATAACCATTATCTGGCCCAAGTAGAGGAAAATACATGTCCGGCAACACAATGGACACTCTTGATCTTAGTCAGAGATTCGCGCGCCGCGCTGAAATTATTGGAAAGTCCATCTTTGACCACCCGCCCGGTGTAACAGTGCTGAGTAGTGGCCTGGCATACCCGCCTGGCCTGCCGGACGTTGTGCGCGAAGCCGCCAACGCCGCCGGAGAGCACATTACCGAATCGATGCAATACGGCCCGCTGATGGGCTTGCGGGACTTGCGCGAGGCGATCGTCGATTTCGTGCGCCACGACGGAGTCGAGGTCGGCGTGGACAACGTGCTTGTCACATACGGTGCCAAGAACGCGCTTGATCTGGCCTGCCGCGTCTATTTGGAGCCGGGCGACCGGATGATCGTCACCAACCCAACCTACATGACCGCGCTGATGATTATACGAACCCATGGGGCGAACTTCCTTGGCATTGATCAGGATGAGGAAGGCATGATGACCGATCAGCTCGAGGAGAAACTGAAGCGCCTGGACGCAAATGGAGAGCGGATGCCGAAACTGCTATTCGACATCCCCGATTTCCACAACCCCACCGGCATCACTATGTCCCTGGACCGACGCAAGGCGCTGATCGAATTGGCCAAGCGCTACAACTTCGTCATCCTCGAGGATGATCCCTATCGCCGCATCCGGTTCGAAGGCGAGGCGACCCCGCCCTTAAAGGCGCTCGATGACGCCGACGTGGTGATCTCGCTGGGCACAGTTTCGAAAATTCTCGCCCCGGGCCTGCGTCTTGGCTGGGCCATTGGAGGGCCGAGTATCGTCCGCCGCATGGCGCTTCAAAAGGCCGATGGCGGTTGCAATCCGATGGCGCAACGCATCGTTGTGGACCTAATGCGTACAAACAAGATACGGCATCACATTGCCGAGGTGACCGCCGAGATGCGCCTGCACCGCGACGCAATGATCGAAGCCTTTGCCGAACATTTACCGGATGCGAAAATCCGCACCCCCAACGGTGGTTATTACCTGTGGGCCGAACTGCCCGCAGGGGTTGATGCGGAACGGGTCGCCGAACTGGGCATACATTACGGGGTCGAGGTTTCAACCGGGCGGTTGTGCTTTGCTGAGGATGGCCCCACGAATTTCCTTCGCATGGCCTACAGCTTTGTTTCGCCGGAGAAAATTCGCGAAGGCATTGCAAATCTCGGCGCCGCCTTCAACCAGTACAAACACAACGCCTGAGGAGTCGAACGAATGGCAACACCCGTCGTCAGCAACGAACCTGTCTGCGAGATTGCCATTGATACAGAGGGCAAGCAGCACGGCTATGTCCGCATCCAGTTCTCCTCGGACCGCTCGGCCTATGGCTGGCAGCCGGAACCGATCATGTCCATCAGGAACGGTCAGGACCCCGTCGGCGCCAATCACGGCGATGAATACGACGGCGTGTCGATCACAAGCGGGCTCCATCAGGAGCTCTCGGTCTAGGACATGCAGAGTCAGATCATCTTTCTGCTTGCGCTCAATGCGCCCGCCGTCTACGCGGGAAAGCGGACCTCGTCGCTGGATGAATCCGGCGAGGCCAGTCTCAACCGGATGTTCCCCGGCATCCAGAACAGAAGCCCTACGCAGATGATCTGCTGGTGGGTAGTGAACCACCTGCCGCCCAAGGTGAACACGGTGTTCGACTTGAATTCGGCTGGCAAATCCATCGACCACAGCCCGTCGGTCAAGATCCGCCCTTGGACCCGCGACTTTGCCTATAACGACATGAAACGGCGCCTGCGCGAGATGGGCATCCTGCCCGTCGACATGGAGCTGCCGGAGCCCGAGCACAAGGTAGCTCTCGAGGCGCCATGGACCGAACCCGAGAATCTCTACTTCAACAAGGGCGGGGTGGTGTTCTGCAAACGCACCCCGGTGCTTTGCGAAGTGGGTGATGCACTCTTCTTCAACCTTCAGCACTACGAGGGCTGAGCATGGCAGAGTTGCACGAGCTATTCATCGAAGGTGAATTCCTGACCGGAGTTGGACGTGAAACGCTGCCGGTCCTGAATCCGGCCACCGGTGAGCCCTGCGCAGAGTTGACCTGTGCGACATTCGCCGATGCGGACGCGGCGGCGCTAGCCGCTATACGCGTCTATCCCGAGTGGTCGTCCACCGCGCCTGAGAGCCGTGCGGCACTGCTACGCGCAATGGCGGCAAAGACACGCTCGCATCAGGAGGCAATCGCCCGTGCCATCACGCTGGAACAAGGAAAACCGCTAGCGGAGGCATGCGCAGAGTTGGACGGTGTGGCCGCCATCTTCGAATTCTTCGCAGCGACCGCCGAGACCTATCCCTTCAGGGCGATTGTACCCGGCGCCGCAGACCGTCACATTTTCGAGACCGGCAAGGGCCCTGTTTTGATCATCAATACATGGAATTTCCCGGTCGAGGCAGTTGTGTCGCACATGGCGCCATCGCTGGCAGCGGGGTGCCCCTCGGTGGTGTTGGCTAACCGCGAAGCGCCGGGTTGCGTGGCGGCGTTTTTTGCTGCCATGACCGAACTGGACCTGCCGAAGGGACTGATCAATCTGGTGATGGGGCGGTCGTCGAAACTTTCCGAACGGCTCGTGGCACATCCTGCGATTCGGCATGTTAGCTACACGGGGTCCGTAAACGTAGGCAAAGCGCTGGCGGCGCAGGCCGGAGCGCATATGAAGCGGGCGACTCTCGAACTGGGTGGACTTGCCCCGGCCATCGTGCTGCCAAGCGCGGATGTCGATGCGGCCGCCAAAGCCTATGCGGGCAAGCGTTTCTGGAACGCAGGCCAGGTCTGCACCTCGCCCAACCGCATCTATGTAAACCGCGCGCAGTTTGACGACTTTGTAGAGATTGCGAAGGACTATGCGGAAGGGTTGACCGTCGGGGATGGGTTCGAACATGGTACCGATTTAGGTCCCATGGCCAACGAACGCGGCGTTCGCTGGATGCAGCAGATTGTGGCCGCCGCGCTGGAACACGGCGCGCGGTTCGTCACTGGCCAAAAGGAGCTTGCCAGGGGCGGATATTACTGGAAACCCACGGTTCTTGCGAATGTGCCCGAAGACGCGCTTGGCATGCGCGAGGAGATCTTCGGCCCCGTTGCCTGTATCCGTGCGTATGACGAACTCGATCAGGTCATCGCGGGGATCAACGATTGCAACATCGGGCTGAGCGGCTATGTCTATGGTCCCGACGACAGCGAAGTGCTTTCTGTTGCCCGCCGGATTGAAGTCGGCAGCGTTGGCGCAAACCAGATGGTGACGGCCTTTGTTGATACGCCTTTCGGCGGGATCAAACAGAGCGGGCTGGGCACCGTTGGAGGTGCGTCGGCCCTGCGCGAGTATCTCTTCCCGCGCATGGTTGCGATGCCAGCAGTCTCGAAGATTGAGGCAGCGGCGTGATGTTTGCGACGTCGGCAAATCCGCTAAAGACCATGACTGCCGGGCTCGAGGTTGCGTCGATACGGACGCTGCATTCGCCAGGCGCGTCGGCGTCAGCGAATATTTCGCTCGTCGAAGAATGCCGCGCCTTTGCCATCAAGTGCGGGTTGCAAGGTGATACTGTGTTGATTCCCGACACCGCAGTAAACTCACTTTCGATGATGCCAGCGCTTGAAACGGCTGTAGGCAAATCAGTGCTGACGGTCAACCAGGTCTGCCTGTTTGAAGGGGCCGCCCTTGTTGGAAAGGCCGCCTATCTGACGGAATACTCGGCTTTCACCCGGTTCAAGGGGTGTTCAGAGGAGAAGATCCTATGATCGACTTCGAGTACCTCGCGACGCTTGATTTCAGCGTGCCCTGGAAGTTTCGATGGCAATTGCTCAATGGAGCAATGGTTTCCCTTTATCTGGCCTTCGTTTCGTCCGTAATTGGCTTAACCCTCGGGATCATTCTTGCGATCATTATCCGCTCAAAATTTGTGGCGGTACGCTACGTGGTGTTGGCCTATGTGGAGTTCTTCCGCAACACGCCACTGTTGGTTCAGCTGATCTGGATTCATTTCGTGTTGCCGCTGGCTACCGGCATCAACACCACGCCATTGATGTCAGGCACAGTTGCACTTACGCTTAATGTCACTGCTTACTTCTGCGAAATTGCACGTGCTGGGATCAACGCAGTTCCCATCGGCCAGTGGGAGGCCGCGCGCGCACTTGGTCTGCACTGGTTTCCGATCTGGGGCAAGGTGGTTCTACCGCAAGCACTGCGCGTCATGATCCCGCCTCTGGCGAACATGGTCATCAACATCTTCAAGGCTACGGCAATCTTGTCGATCCTCGCAGTCGACGATCTGATGCGCATTGCTATTCGGATCTCCAACTCCACCTTCAAGCCAGTTGAACTGATAACTGCTGCCGCACTGATTTACCTGGTCCTGGGTAGCGTGCTCGCATTTGGCGCCGACTGGTTGGAACGCAGACACGGACCGGAGAAATAAACGTAATGACGTTCGATTGGGGAATTTTGTGGAGCAATATTGACTTATTGTCCAAAGGTGCGCTGATTACCGCGGAAGTTCTGGTCTTGTCGCTCGTGTTCGGCTCGATTATCGGCGCCTTCATCTGCGCTGGCAACTTGCAAACCAATCGGACGCTAAGGGCACTGGTACGTATTTACACCCACATTTTCCGTACCGTTCCAGAAATGGCACTGATCTTTTGGGTCTACCTGTCGCTGCCGCTGATTCTGGGCATTCGAATGTCCGCCTTCGTCACTGGAACACTTGCAATTTCTTTGGTAGCCGGCGCTTTCTTGGGCGAGATATTCCGCGCAGGTATCGTTGCCATCCCGCGCGGCCAAACCGAAGCCGCAAAGGCACTGGGCCTAGGCTTCATTCCACGCTGGTTCAGGGTAATTGTTCCCCAAGCATTGGGACTGGTGCTTCCGACCATTGTGAATTTTGTCACCGAACTTCTGAAGATAACCAGCCTGCTGGCGGCAATCTCGGTCGGTGAACTTGCGTATCAGGCCAATGTTTTGGGCGGCCAAACATTCAAATACAACGAATTCTTCACCTCTGTCGCAATCGCCTATTTCTGCATGATCTTTCCGGTCACGCTGCTGGCCCGTCGGCTGGAGAAGAAAAGAGCGGCCTGAGCCGTTTGGATCAGGCTACAACCAACACAGTTTGAAACTGTTCTACAATGAGGGAAACCAAATGAAACTTAAAAAAATTCTAACGGTCGCGGTCGTAACCTTTGCGGCAATGATCGTTGCCGCCTCTGCACAATCTGGAATGTCGAACATCCAGTCCGAAGGTGTCATCCGTGTTGGTATGGCGGATTCGGTTCCATTCCAGTTCAAGGACGTAGCTTCCGGAGAATGGCGCGGATACAACGTCGATATGGCAAACAAGATGGCCGGAGCACTGGGCGTCAAATTGGAAATCGTCGATGCCTCTTGGGCAACATTGATTCCAGGGCTTGAAGCAAAACGCTGGGATGTCGCGTTCGTCGACATGTTTGCGACACCAGAGCGCGCCGTAAAGGTCATGTTCAGCGATTCTTATTTCCAGACGCGTCAGGTTGTCATGGCGAGGAAAGACTCTGGCGTTTCCACTTGGGACGAACTGAATAAATTGGGCAATTCGATTGTTGTCTTAGCTGGTACAGCTGATGAGGCAGTATCCAAGGAGCAGTTCCCGAATGCCGAAACCCGCCCCATGGTCGCAGAGGGCCTTGCGGCGACTTTTCTAGAAGTACTGGCCGGCCGCAGCACGGCCACTCTGGCATCGGAAATCAACATCAAGCTCTATCTTGCCGAGAATAAGGACGCACCGCTTGAAATTATCGAAAGCGGACGCGGAATTGAGGCGCAAGGATTTTCCTACGCCATCCGGCCAGGTGACGACCACTTGTTGAATTTCCTGAACACCTGGATCCGCAGTGCCAACGCGACGGGCCTGTCGAAGGAAACGGAGATAAAGTGGATCGACAACTTCTCCAATTAAGTTGAAGCAACTGGAGCGGCCGCGGCAACATTTCTGCCGCGGCTGGCTCACAGACCGAATCAGCCACATGCCCTGCAAGTTCGAGCGCCAACCCGAAACGCTCAGCCAGATCGTCGAAAACGGACTGTGCGTTGGATGCGGGCTGTGCCAGGGGGTTGCTGGTAAGCAGGCAATAGATTTCATCACAACACCGGAGGGCCGCGAACATCCAATACAACGTGGCCTTATTTCGCAGAGCGACTGGCAGACCATCTTGCGTACTTGTCCTGGCATAAGTGTCATCGGTAACGATAACCTTGGCCAGAACGAGGACGTGCGGGTTGACCTCATCTGGGGCGCTTATCACGGTGTAATATTGGGGTATGCAAGCGATCCGGAGATCCGCTTTCGTGCTGCATCCGGCGGGGTTCTTACCGCCTTGGGAAAGTTCTTGCTCAGCAGCGGCCAAGCGAGTTTTATCTTGCAGGTGCGCGCTTCAGAAGTGCGCGCGATGCGCACCGAAACGGTGTTGTCACGCAGCTGTTGGGATGTAATCTGCTCGGCTGGCGCGCGCTACGGCCCAGCAACACCACTTGCCTCCATCACTGAAGCTTTGGATACCGGTGAGCCATTCACCTTTATTGGCAAACCTTGCGATGTTACTGCATTGAGGCTCTTCGCACGAAAAGATCGACGGGTGCACAGACAATGCAAAGCGATGCTGGCACTGGTTTGCGGGGGCGCACCGGAGTTTCGGAAGTCCCGAGATCTAGTTCATGAACTGGGGTATCGTGAGGAAGATATCACCATGATGCGCTACCGCGGCTATGGCAATCCCGGCCGAGCGCGGATCGAAACCCGAGATGGCAGTGCGTTCGAACGCACTTACCAGGAAATGTGGGCTGACGAGAGTAAATGGTGCATCCAGGCACGCTGCAAAATCTGCCCTGATGCCATAGGCGAAAGCGCCAACATAGTAGTAGCCGATTTTTGGCCCGGCGGCGCCCCCACAGGTGAAGATGCAGGTTTCAATTCAATCGTCATCCGTACTGATACTGGTCAGGCCTTGCTCGATGGTGCCGTAGCTGCAGGCGCTTTGACGGTAGAACGCGACCTCACCATCGATGATATGAGTAACACCCAACCCCACCAAGTTCGCAAGAAACAGGCGTTGTGGGCGCGCCTCGTCGGTATGCGTGCAACCGGCCATCTGGTGCCTCATGTTGACGGCCTGCGCCTGCGTGAATTGGCAGCAACACAAAGCTTTTCTGACAACCTGCGGTCTGCTCGCGGTGCCCGCCTTCGCTGCCTCGACGGCCGACTGAGCGAACCTGCCGCCACGGATATCACAACCTTGCAACCTGATGACGGAGGTGCCTATGGCAACCATGGATGAATTCAACGAAATCGAGCATGAAGACCTGCCGGTTTCTGAAAAAATCGTAATAGAAATCTGTAACATGAATAAGCATTTCGGTGCATTTCATGCGCTCAAGGATATCAACCTGACCGTTCGGCAGGGCGAACGGATCGTGATCGCGGGTCCGTCCGGTTCAGGAAAGTCCACGTTGATTCGCTGCATCAACCGCCTGGAGGAGCACCAGTCCGGGCAAATCAGCGTCGATGGCACTGAATTGACCAACAACACCAAGAATATCGACAAGATTCGGTCCGAAGTCGGCATGTGCTTTCAGCAGTTCAATCTGTTTCCGCATATGACGATTCTGGAAAACTGCATGCTGGCACCGATGTGGACGCGCAAGCTGAAGCGGGCCGAGGCCAAAGAGGTTGCCATGCATTTTCTGGAAAGGGTGCGCATCCCCGAGCAGGCCGACAAATATCCCGGCCAGCTTTCGGGTGGCCAGCAGCAACGGGTAGCCATTGCCCGATCGCTGTGCATGAAGCCCCGGATCATGCTGTTTGACGAGCCCACTTCGGCGCTCGACCCCGAGATGATCAAGGAAGTGCTCGATACGATGGTCGAACTGGCCGAAGAGGGGATGACGATGCTGTGCGTGACCCACGAGATGGGCTTTGCCCGCCAAGTGGCGAACCGCGTCATCTTCATGGATCATGGCGAAATCGTCGAGGAAAATGAACCCGAACCATTCTTCAACAATCCGCAGAATCCGCGCACCCAAGAATTTCTGAGTCAGATTCTCGGGCACTGATGGACCAAAACGAGAATGCAATTGATCTGTCGGTATAAACTTCGTGCTGGCAGACTGGAGGATGAGGAAACGCGGAGAACTGTTTGCAACATACTTGAGGGCGGAGAACACGCTCTCCGTGAGCATTTCCAGCGGATGCGCGTAAGGTTGATCCGCTAAGCCGGAGCGCAAGGCAAGCAGACCAGTTCATATTAATGTATCTTTGCCCCATCCAGGCAGTCATGATCGTGCTTTGCCCAAAGTTTAGGCGAGATCGAAATAACACTTCTTGGAGTCTGACTGCGTTAGACCGGATATCTCAGTGCGTCGTGAAAGGCGTCTTTTCTCTGGTGGGTGCGAATCCCACCCAACAACTGCTACTCCGGTTGGTAGTAGCTAGGGCGGTTTGTTTGCGGAGGTAACTATTTAGGCTGAAGCACTCTGGTGTAAAAGGGTCGCCGTGGGCGATTCAACGAGCATGCGGGCTGGAACGTGAAGTGAAGGCTAAAGTAGTCTTCACCCGATCACGGGCCACAAGTCGATTCTCGTGTCAGTGCCCGCTGTAGGAAGGGGCGGTACGCGGCAAGAATGATGTCAGGTGGAAATCGGTTGTGCTCGAAGGGACCACGGCGAATGGAATTATCTAAAAGAAGCAATAATGCCTCAAAGCTGCACCTTCACAGTATTGATGCAAAGACACGCGCGGTGCGCATTGCGCGGACCGCGATCTCGCCTCTGTTCGCTATCAGAATCTTCTGGATCTCATGCATAAATGGTCTGGATTGGAAGGATTTGGTTGACCTCTTGCACTGCAGCGGTAAAAATCTACCGCTGACTTGTTTCCCATTTCGGGGCCACGAAATAGGGCAGGTTCGACGGCGGTAGTGGATCCTTATCCGCGATCATGTCGGCGGCTTTTTCGCCAATCATCATTGTTGGGCAGTTCAGGTTGGCCGATGGAATAATCGGTATTATCGACGCATCCGCCACGCGAAGGCGTTCAACACCGCGCACCCGGCATTCGCTGTCAACCACGGCAAGCTCGTCCCCACCCATCTTGCAGGTTCCGCAGGGGTGGTAAGAGGAATGGCAGGTTTCGCGTATCCAGGCCTCAAGCTTCTCATCCATTTGGATATCTGAACCGGGGAAAATTTCACGCCCTGTAAAGGCAGCAAGCGCCGGCTGCGTCAGCAATTCGCGCGACAGTCGGATCCCGGTCTTGAGTTCCTCGATGTCCTGCGGATGCTCCAACATGTTGTAACGGATGCGCGGTTTGGCGTGTGGATCGGCTGAAGAAAGGCGTACAAAGCCGCGACTGAGCGGCCGCTGGATGGAGAGTTGCAGCTGGAAAGCGTGTTCTTTCAGGAAATCCGCACTACCCTCCGCAACCGCGATTGCAAAAAGTGCGATCTGAAGGTTGGGGAACCGCACGCCGGCCTTGGAGCGAATCAAAGCGATTGCGTCGAAATGGTTGTTGGCAAGCGGACCTTTGCGGGTCAGCAGCCATTCCGCCGCTGCCCTGGCCCGCGAAAGAAGATTGAGATGCCTGTATAGCGTCACTGACTGCGTGCAGGCGACCTGCACAGAGGTCAATGGATGATCCATCAAGTTTTCGCCAACGCCCGGCAGATCATGCAGCACCTTGATGCCCATATCCCGCAGATGCGCCGCCGGGCCGATCCCCGATTGCATCAACAGCATGGGGCTGTTGAAGGCACCGCCACTGATCACTACCTCCCGCGCGGCGGTTGCCGTGACTACCCTACGGCCTTGCTCATATTCGATACCGCGGGCTGTCCGCCCTTCAATCAGGATGCGCCGGGCGTGACAGTCAATCTCAACCCGCAGATTGGCGGGCGGATGGCGCAGATAGCACCGCGCGGTCGAGGATCGGCGCCCGTTGGAGACATTCTTTGGGAACCGGCCGAACCCGTCCTGTTGCCCCCCATTTACGTCATCGGTCTGCAGATAGCCCGCCTGCTGCCCTGCTTTCAGAAATGCCTTTTCCAGCGGCCCAGGCCCAACCGTCGATACTTTGATGTTACCCATGTCGCCGCGATATTCCGAAATGCCGTCAATCCGCGTTTCAAGCCGCTTGAAATAGGGCAGGACGTCGGCATAGGCCCAGCCGTGCGCGCCCGCCTCGGCCCAGCCTTCGTAGTCGAGCGGATGACCGCGCAGATATAGCTGTCCGTTGATCGAAGACGATCCGCCCAACACCCGGCCGCGCGGCTGAACAAGGCGGCGGCTGTTCAGATAGGGTTCCGTTTCCGTTTCATAGTTCCAATTGTATTTCGGGGCGTTATAGGCATAGCGCATCGCCGCCGGAACGTGGAACAGCAGGCTGTTGTCCTTCGGGCCTGCTTCCAGCAACAGCACGGTTCTGTGTGAATTTTCCGCCAGTCGCGCTGCGATGATTGCACCTGCGCTGCCGGAGCCGACGATGACATAGTCATAAGACGACATTGCTTCTCAGTGTCCTTCCTGCCGACACCGCGCCGTCGGCTGATTGCGGGATTGTTTGAAGCGCGCACGCGGTGAAGACGGCGAACAGTGCCACCGGATCAACTTCGCAGTTCGGGCTGACGCTGCGATTCTCACCTTGATTGCCGCAAAGTCTCATTTTGATTGTCGCACTACAGGCGCCGCTTAGCGGCATCAACCAATATTGGTGCACGCGCATCACAAGTCCAGCGGTTTTGCGAACTGTAGATTTTTTCTACTGCTTCTTCCCCTCCAATTCTCATCGGGTAATTGCGGCTTCAAATCTCTTCGACTCGATTTTCGACGATCTTCCCTTTTGCGCATCACGACGTTCAAAATGATCTTTTGCACATGCATAATATATGATATATTAATCTGAAAACGTAGCAATTAAATGAAAAAAATATCTCCCGAATTTCCCGATTTCCCCAAAGAAGAGTTTGAACTCCGTTACGCACGCGCGCGAGCGTTGATGGCTGAGAAAAACATTGACGCTCTTTTTATCACTGAAAAACTGAATTACGGCTATTTCTCCGGCCATCGTTCTTGTCAGAACCCCATCGACAAAATCCGTTCCTACATGTTCATCCTCCCCAAAGATAACGATCCTGTTGTTATCACTATGCCTTTCGAGGTGATGCAGGTCGAGCAGACCTCCTACGTCAAGAATATCAAGACAATTGGCGGATTGACCGGTCATCCGGAATTCATTGTCAACACGCTTAAATCCATGGGTTTGGGCAAAGCGCGGATTGGCGCAGAGCTGGGGCGCGAGCAGTACTTGGGCACCAACTACCTCGCCATGCAGGAAATTATACGCGGCTTATCGGAAGCGGAATTCGTCGATGCCGCTCAAGTCATTCTAGACACCCGCGTGATCAAATCTTCTGCGGAAATAGAATACTGCAGGGTTGCGGCCAAAATCACCGCCGAGTCGGAAAAGGAGATTTTCGAAGAAGTCCACGCCGGGATGACAGAGAACGAAATCGCGGTCAAATTGCGTACCCGGCTTTTCAAAAAGGGTGCCGAAGACCTGACGTTGCTATGCGTAGTTTCTGGTCCTTCCACAGGCGGTATTTGTCTGTTGCCAACTGATCGGGTGGTTCAAAAAGGAGACACGCTGGGCTTTGACTGTGGCGTAACCTATCGCGGTTATTGTTGCGACATGGCGCGCACGGCCTCGGTCGGCGAGCCCTCTGAAGAACTGGCGGAGTTCTACGAGTGGATGATGCGGCTCCGCCACGACTGCAACATGCAGCTACGGCCTGGCAAATCGCCCGAAGATATCGTGGCGGTTTGTGATCGGTATTTGGACGAGCGAGGTTTGAAAACGATGGGCGTGGGCCGGGTTGGGCATGGTGTTGGCGTCGAAACTACGGAATACCCTTCGCTCGCCGCATTCGAAAAAGTGAAATTCGAGAAAGGAATGGTTTTTGCCTGTAATCCCAACTTCGCAAATCATTTGGGATTTCTCAATGCCGAGGACAATTGGGCGATTACCGATGGCGACCCTGATCTCCTAACCGATCCTATCGCACAGAGGAAGATCCCGGTCATCAGTTGCTGACTAGAGAATCCGTTAGAGAATAAAAGGAATGGCATTGTCGGAATGGAGGTACGTGGTTGGGATGACCGGAAGCTCGCAAATGCAGGCGCCTTTACCGTCCCGGTCTTTGCTTCTGTCACTGTAGTTTCGGCGAACAGGGGAGGGCTCTCAAACACACGGCAAATAGCCAAAGATTGCTCCAGAAAGAAAATTTGGAACATAATGTCATTTGAGGCACGAACAGCGGAATTATTGAATATAAGGCGTGGTTTCTCTGCAGCTGAAAAAGCCAAGAGATTACTTTCGGCCTGTAACTGAGAAAATCCGGTTCTGCATGTGTTGCCGTAAATAGGAGATTTCAGGAGGTTAGGAGTTGATTTCCGTGGATAAATACGTGAGGCGTTTGCGCAATAGGGAATGTATGCGATGACTGGCCGATTATTGGCATCGCAACGTTCGCCACGTATCTTATTGGAATTTTGGTCGCGACATTCTCCGACACTTGAGTTTTCCTGCCGGCGATTTTGCAGGGAGCGGTGGTCACGGCTCAAGTCGCGGGATTCTCATTTCTGCTCATGATCTTTTCCGCATTCATCGCTGGAATAGCCAAGTTAAATCCGGTCGCTCCGGTCCGCTGATTGGCGAGGTTCTCTAGGTGATTCGTCAGCTTGCCTAAACGCACAGTTATACTATGATTCTAGTCACTCACCAGATGGGCTTTGCCCGCGAGGTGTCTGACAGAGTCTGCTTTTTTAATGGCGGTAAGTTTGTTGAACAAGGTCCGCCGCAGGAACTCTTAGGCTCGCCAAAGAATGAACGTGCGAAACAGTTCTTGAGCAAAATTCTGGCAGCAACTTAGGTTCTGGAAAATCGGCCCGAGGTCCAACATGGTAATTGAAATAAACTACAGCAATGTTCCCACGGAGATTTATCGCCAATTGCGGGAACGGATATTACGCGGGAAACTACTCGGTGGCGATCAGGTTAAAATCGAAGCGGTTGCAAAAGAATTCGGGGTGAGCATCATTCCGGTACGCGAAGCAATTAGAATGCTAAACGCGGACAATCTGATAGACATCGTTCCTCGCCGCAGTCCAGTCGTCTCGGGCTTGTCTAAAATTGATGTTCTTGAGATCGCAGATATTCGCCTCGCGCTTGAACCGCTCGCTCTAGCCAAAGCCATGCCGTATTTCACGGACTCGATCTTAGCATCCTGCAATTCGGTACTCGATAAATATCAGAAAAGCCGGAATTCTTGGAAACAAGTTGAACTCAATCGCAAATTCCATCTAAAGCTTTACGAACCTTGTCCGAGCCAACGGCTAAAAAAAATTATCGCCGAGCAATATGATGGTATGACGCGCTGTGCACACGTTATGGTGATTAGGTCTTCGAAGAAGGGTGACAAGAGTTTTGCGGAGCACAAAGCGATTTTGCGTGCCTGTAAAAAGCAAGACACCGAGTTAGCCGTCCAGAAACTTAGAGCCCATCTATTGGCATCTATCGAGCGAGTCCGGCATGAACTCATCGATAGTGCATAGCCAATCAAACAAAATACCGTAGAATACGTTGCCTGAACAAGTGGTTTTTACGGTAGCGAAGTAATTTAAGAAATTCTACGGTGCCTTACCCCTTCTCAGGTTCAAACCGAAGTTCCGCACTTTTGAATGATAGCACATCGTTACTCGCCAACTGCGAATTGATCGGAGTTCGCAAGACGCGGGCAGCAACGGCGGACTGGGACGAATAGCGTGGGTTCAATACGACAATCATCAAGCGGTGGTTCGATTCCGATCTCGTCAATCTAAACTAGGCGAGCAGTGGGGTAAATCGTGCCAAGGGGGAGAGTGACGCGGGCAAGTGGATACCGCCAGAGAACTGTTGCTGGTTCGTGTTGCTAGTCGTCAAGGCGCGTCGGAAGTACGACCTCTTGATTGACCAATGTGAAGCTGAAGTTCTTGATAGCGTGCTATCCGACTGCAAGTTTTGGTCAGTAGTCCATGGACCGAACCGTCAACACCCGGATCGAGCCATTGGTGAAGAGGGACGCGAACAAGAGCAGTAAAATCAGCTGCAAGGAACTCAAGGAGGCCGGAGTCGAAACACCGATCAGCCCGTAACCACGAAACCTATCCTTTCATGAAGGACAGGAACTGTGACGGTACGGTTTGCTAAAGAAACTCGCCTCGGTAGGTCGGACCAAGAAACGGTGTGGAGGCGGAGGTCTGGAAGTCGGGTCTCCACCAATAGCTTACGATTCGCAAGACGGTGGTGGGGCTTCCCGCCGACGGTAACACCCGTCATGCGGCCGGTTATTGTTTGTTTTGATGTAGTGCTGTTGCAGCTATTTGGTAGTAAATTGGTCGTCTAGTGATTTGTTGATAGGGCATTTCAGTTATGGTTCGAATTCTTTCCGTCCATGCTCACCAATACTGATGAATTTGGACAATCACTCACCTCTGAAATATGGCTGAAAAAACCTACAACGCATATCATCTCATCAATGAAGCTTAATATTAACCGCTGAATTCGAGGGATATAATGAAAATGGCAGCGAATCCCATACGATACAAATTGTAGAAATTGTTCATTATGCCGTCACAAATTATCCGCCGAATCCTTGGTTTGATTCTGCTGTCGATTCTCGCATTCCCGGCACCAGCACAAGATAAAGATACTCTCATTATTGGCATCACACAGTTTCCAGCTTCGTTTCACCCCAATATCGAATCCATGCTGGCCAAGTATTACGCCTTGAACTTGGCTACACGACCTATAACAGCTTATGACAAGGACTGGAATCTAGTCTGCTTGTTATGCACTTCTTTGCCGACAATCGAAAATGGTGGGGCAATCGTGACCGACCTGGGCAACGGCAAACAAGGAATTGCAGTAACCTACACTCTTCACCCGGATGCTCGCTGGGGTGATGGTAAACCGGTATCTTCAAAAGATGTTGAATACACGATCGAAGTCGGTAAAAATCCACAGAGCGGTGTGCTCGGCGCAGAATTCTATAGACGAATTCTATCGGTTCAAATTATTGACGAAAAGACCTTTACACTCTATCAGGATCGAGTTGATTTTAAGTACAACGAATTGGGGCTATATTTGTTGCCTGAACACATTGACCGTGCCCGGTTCGCAGTGCCGAGCGAGTATCGAAGTCGAAACTCTTACGACACTGATACCTACAATCCAGGACTGTATTTTGGTCCATATCGGATTTCCAAAGTCGATCCCGGATCATATGTCGAGTATGTTAGAAATGATACTTGGCATGGACCGACGCCCTACTTCAACATAATTGTCATCCGTACCATAGAAAACACCGCAGCACTGGAAGCCAACCTGCTTTCGGGTTCGATCGACTTCATGTCGGGCAGTCTGGGCGTAACGCTAGATCAGGCATTGGCGATTCAGAAACGCCACAGCAACGACTATGACTTCATTTATCGACCTGGCCTCATCTATGAGCACATAGATCTGAATCTGGACAATCCGATACTCGCCGATATAAGGGTACGCAAAGCACTCATCTACGCTATTGACCGCCAGACAATCAGTGATCAATTGTTCAGCGGACAACAACCGGTAGCGGATGTTTTCGCGAGTCCTCTCGACCCATCTTTCAATACCGACATCCCAAGATATGCCTTCGAACCTGAAAAAGCGGGAGACCTGCTTGATCAGGCAGGGTGGACGAACTGGATTGATGGCATACGGCATAATGCTGACAACGAACCGCTGCGGCTGGAATTTGGAACGACAGCGGGATCCCGAGTCAGGGAAACCGTTCAACAGGTTCTGCAGGGGCAGTGGCGGGATGTCGGAATCGATGTACGCATTCGTAATCAGCCGGCACGCGTTTTCTTTGGTGAAACCGTAGCAAAGAGACAATTTTCCGGACTCGCCATGTTTGCCTGGATCAGCGACCCGGAAAGCACCCCTCGAACCACACTGCACTCTACCGAAATTCCTAGCGAAGACAACAACTGGGTTGGCTCCAATTACATGGGTTACCGAAATTCGGAAATGGACGAATTGATTGATGCGGTGGAAATTGAGCTGGACCCGGTTGCACGCAAACAAATTTGGACGAGAATATACGAAATTTATGCTGAAGACTTACCGGTTCTGCCGCTCTACTATCGCTCCAACCCATTCATTATTCCCAAATGGCTGAAAGGCATTGAACCGACAGGTAATACTTCCACAACCACGTTGTGGGTTGAAAACTGGTCGGTTGTGCAGTAGTTACACTCGAACCGACGTATCCCACGCAAAAATTGCAGTAGATCGCCCTTGTATGTGATTGTGAATCAGAAATTGGTATGAAATTCGTTTTTCATACGAACTTCGGGTGGTTCAGGATACAAGGCAAATTGTAGCGGAATGTTTTTCTGCCACCCAGCGATGTAACTACACAGTTTTATCGTAACGCGTCAATGCACGCAGTGTGCAGATTCGTGATTGTGGGATCTAGTGAACTCCTTAAATCCCAGATCGTGACATTGACGCATCAGTGTGTCTCACCGGTAATACCGATTGGTTCCCGCAGGACGTACCACAACTTCATGCAGGGAAAATTCCTTCCAATCCTTTCGCTGTCAAAGACGGTCTTCGCCCGCTACTGTCGATATACATGAAATAGCGTAAAAAGCCAGTGCTCTAATGTCAAAATTTTTCGATAAAATCTCTAGCTTATGCTAGCGTGGGAGAGTCCCGCACACTTGATTGTTAAATCTAGCATCGTATTTTAAATTCAGTTATATTCACTCTTATCACACAAACAATCTAATTTCATAAACTTATATAGGAGTAACCATGAAGAAATTTGTTATTGCATTGACTTCGGTGCTGTTGGCTACGCTAGCCGCAGGCATCGTACCTGCACAAAGCCAGCAACAGTTCATCAGCATTGGAACTGGCGGGGTGACAGGAGTGTATTATCCAACCGGCGGAGCCATCTGCAGACTGGTCAATAAAAACCGTAAAGAACACGGAATCCGCTGTTCTGCCGAGTCTACCGGAGGCTCAATTTACAACATCAACACAATTCGTGCTGGTGAACTTGAGTTTGGCGTCGCACAGTCCGACTGGCAGTATCACGCCTACCATGGAACATCCAAATTCGAGGATCAAGGTAAATTTGAAGGCCTGCGTGCTGTTTTTTCAGTACACCCTGAACCGGTTACGATCATCGCTCATGATGATTCTGGAATCTCGAACATCACTGACTTCAAAGGTAAACGTGTAAACATCGGTAATCCTGGCTCTGGCACCCGTGGAACTTGGGAAGTCATCGAAGCCGCATTGGGTTGGGAGCGTAGTGACCTAAAACTTGCAGCTGAAATGAAATCAGCCGAAACCGGTCAAGCGGTGTGTGACCGCAAGATTGATGCTTATTTTTGGCTCGTTGGACACCCATCCGCACTGACTCAGGAATCTTTGTCTACCTGTGATGCCCACCTAGTCAATGCTACAGGTGATGCAATCGATAAACTGGTCGCTGACAATTCATTCTACCGAACGGCTACTATTCCAGCTGGCATGTACAACAATGAAAGCGACGTCTCAACATTTGGTGTCGGCGCAACATTCGTGACACGTGCCGATGTGCCGGATGAAGTCGTTTATGTTGTGGTCAAAGCAGTGTTCGACAACTTCGACAATTTCAAGAAACTGCACCCGGCATTTGGCAATCTGAAACCGGAAGAGATGATCTCCGATTCTTTGTCCGCACCTCTCCATGACGGTGCCGCCAAATACTACAAGGAAAGAGGTTGGATGTAATCTCCAAGTTCATGTAATCGAGGGAGATTGATTCTCCCTCGATTGCCTTTCCTGCAATCCATCTACTACACGAATCGGCGCTGGCATGAAAAGCGACAAACACCCCAAACAATCCGCTGAAGAACTGCTAGCTAGCGTCGACACGGGTTCCCGGAAAGCAGCGGGCTGGCAGGGAAGCACAATCCTTGTCATAGCGTTCATTTGGGCGCTGTTCCAGATTTATTTTTCATCCAACGTTCCGTATTTTCTTACCGAAGTCACCGGCATTCCGCTTGTTGTAACCAGCGCGAATGCAAGATTGATTCATTTGGCATTCGCTTTCGTGTTGGCGACGATGTCGTTCCCACTGTTCAAGTCGAGTCCGAAAGGACACATACCCTGGTATGACTGGATTTTGTTGGCACTTGGTGTTTTGTCTTGCCTCTACATCGTAGTATTGCGCAATGAAATTGCGGTGAGAGCGGGTTTGCCCACTACAGGAGATCTAGTCATTTCCTCTATCGGGATGATCGTGCTTGCAATTACAGTCTTTCGCGCACTTGGATTGCCGCTACTGATTGTCGCCACTGTTTTCGTGCTTTATGTATTCTTCGGAGACGCCCAATTTCTACCGGAGACAGTGCAGTGGAGAGGTGCTTCTTACGGAAAAGCAATGTGGCACTATTGGATGCAGAATGAAGGGGTTTTCGGCGTTGCTTTGGGAGTATCGGCGTCGTTGATATTCCTGTTCGTATTGTTCGGGTCGATTTTGGAAAAATCCGGCGCAGGAAATTATTTCATTAAAGTGGCGTTTGCGCTTTTGGGACATTTTCGTGGCGGACCTGCGAAAGCGGCAGTCTTGGCATCAGCAATGAGCGGACTGTATTCAGGTTCTTCCATTGCAAATACGGTTACAACAGGTACCTTTACAATCCCGTTGATGAAACGTACTGGGCTATCGGCTGAGAAAGCCGGTGCGATTGAAGTTGCATCGTCTACAAATGGGCAACTGATGCCGCCTGTAATGGGGGCAGCTGCATTTCTGATCGCGGAATTCACCGGAATCAGTTATACAGAAATAATCAAGCACGCTTTGGTCCCAGCACTCGTCTCGTATGTTGCGCTAGTCTACATCGTACATCTTGAAGCTCTGAAACTGAATCTGAAAGGACTGCCGAAACCACCTTCATCACTAACACTCATGATGAAAGTAATCGGATTTTTAAGCGGTTTCATCGGCATCGCTGTTCTAGGCTTGATTGTGTACTTTGGACTTGGCTGGATCAAAACTGTCTTCCCTTCGGCTGCATTTTCAATCGTTGTAGTTCTATGTGCTGGATTTTATCTGGGGTTGATCTGGGTATCTTCAAAACGGCCGGATCTTGTAGTTGATGCTCCGGATGCACCAATAACAGAGCTTCCAAGAGCCGGAGAAACTGCAATCGTTGGACTTTACTATGTCTTGCCCATCGTCATTCTGATCTGGTGCATTGTCATTGAAAGGCTGTCACCTGCGTTTTCAGCGTTCTGGGCGATGATCGCGATTACGATCGTTGCACTGACTCAGCATCCGATAAAGGCGTTCTTCAGGAATACAGGAAACTTTGATGCAGCATTCAGGAAAGGGCTAGTTGAGTGGAAGGATGGCATGATTGCTGGCTCCTCCAACATGGTCGCCATTGCGGTAGCGACGGGAGCTGCCGGAATTATTGTCGGCACGGTTTCCCTGACCGGTGCACATCAGATTGTCGGCGAATTTGTGGAGTTCCTGTCCGGCGGGAGTCTGATCGCGATGTTGCTGCTGGTTGCAGTCATGAGCCTGATTCTTGGAATGGGACTGCCAACTACAGCAAATTACATCGTTGTCTCATCATTGATGGCACCCGTGATCCTGTTGCTTGGCGCACAGAATGGGCTAGTCGTTCCAGTGATCGCAGTACATTTGTTTGTTTTCTACTTCGGCATTCTTGCCGACGATACACCGCCAGTTGGATTGGCGGCATTTGCGGCGGCAGCCATATCCAAAGGTGATCCAATTAAAACGGGCATTCAAGGTTTTGTGTACGATATTCGTACTGCATTATTGCCGTTCCTGTTTATCTTCAATACAGATTTACTGTTGATCAATGTTTCACCCACCAAAGCAATCTTCGTATTCATCATCGCGGTCATTGCAATGATGTTGTTTGCCTCAGCTACTCAAGGATATATGTTAGTAAAGAACAAAATTTGGGAATCCGCTGTTATGCTGCTGATCGCTTTCACTCTCTTCAGACCTGGATTCTGGCTGGATCAAATTCAACCGCCTTTTGAGAATATCGAGCCAACAAAAGTGTATGAGATTGTTAAGGATGTTCCTCAGAACGGCGTGATGACGATTGTCGTGAGCGGTCCCGATTTCGATTCCGGGGAAATTACCAGTACCACCGTACTGATACCGCTTGGCAATTTGGCTGAAGCGGAGAAACGACTGACTGGGGCGGGACTCACGGTTACTGACGAAGATGGCCAACTCCGAATAGAAGAGCCATTCGTGGGAACGGACCTGTTTATCAAAATTGGCGATCTGTTTGACTACTATGCAGATACACCGGTGGTCATTGATCACATCAAGCAGCCAAGCGAACGGATGCCGAAAGAGTTGTTCTACATTCCGGCACTCATCGTACTGGCTGGGATTATTTTAGTCCAGTCGAGACGCAGAAAACACGAGTCTGTTGCTGCCTGAGATTCTGTTTGGAGGGTCGCTGATTGCGTACAGGCTTGTACGCAAGTGGGGTCGTATGCAATTATGAACAATGTATATGACAATTCCGCTCTGGAAAAACGATTATCGGAATTTCCGCGCGTTTCCGAATACGGCGAGCATACCCCGATTGAATCCCTCCACAATCTATCGAAAGCGTGCGGGGGCACTCGTCTTTTCATCAAACGAGATGACTGCAATGGTCTCGCTTTTGGCGGAAATAAAGTCCGTCAAGCTGAGTATTATTTTGGCGATGCAGTTCGTGCAGGAGCGGATACAGTTCTGATTACAGGAGCGATTCAGTCAAATTTTGCCAGAATCACTGCTGCGCTCGCTGCCAAACTCGGCATGGAGTGTCATGTCCAACTCGAATCAAGAGTTCCGAATCCTTCTGAAAACTACACTTCATCAGGTAATGTTCTGTTGAATCGAATGTTCGGTGCGAAATTGCACTACTTTCCAGAAGGAGAGAACGAGCAAGGAGCCGACACAAAGATTAGATCCATTGCAGAAGAATTGAAGTCAACTGGTCGCAAACCTTATGTAATCCCATTGGCTCCCGGACACAAGCCTCTTGGGGCACTAGGTTACGTACGGGCTGCAATCGAGATTGTTAAACAACTTCAGGACCGGCAAATTTCTATTGACGAGATTTTTGTCGCATCGGGAAGTGGTAATACACATGCTGGCCTTCTATTTGGACTCCAAGCACTCAATTGCGCCATCAGAGTTGTTGGGGTATGCGTTCGACGCCCGAAAGAATTGCAGTTCAGTCGTATTCGCGACCGTTGCAGTGAGATCAGCGAGCTTTTGAATATTGATTTGAAAGTAGATGATGAAGATATCGTTCTAACAGATGAATTCCTAGCACCGGGCTACGGTATGGCGAGGCAGGAAGTTTGGGAGAGTATGAATTTCAGCGCACAGAAAGAAGGACTAGTACTGGATCCAACCTACACGGGTAAGACGATGTCGGCGTTTCTTGAATTTGCAAAGAGTGCACCTTCAAGTGCCAGCTTGATGTTTCTGCATACTGGAGGCACTCCGAGTCTGTTCGCCTACCAAGAAGAATTGGAAATTTCTCTCTCAGAAACTGAAGGGAAATTGTTGGATAGCAGTTGATTTAACTGCAAAACTGAATCACTATTCAGAGACAGTACGGGTTCGATTTGAAGCTTTTCTGATTTCGACAGTTTATTTTTCTAAGTCGTTGATTTCATTAAATTCAATTTTAGATCTAGCCCATATATTGCACCAAAGGTGAGAAAAAAGGTTTTCGCGCCAATTTATAACAACCTAATTTCGCTATCATCCTACCCAGTGGTGAGATATGCAAACTGGTTTTACGTAACTTGTTGAAATCGGTAAAACTCGAAGCTAAACGTCCAGAAATTAGGAAACCTTATTATCTGGCACATACTTTGATTTTCGCGGCAGACAAAGAAGGCCAACGAGTGATGAACCGTCGTTTCTCTCGTAACAAAGCGATGGAGTGTTTCGATAAGATTCCGCCAAGCATAATCAGCATGGAGGCTTGCTCCAGCTCTCATAACTGGGCGCGCAGTTTGACCCGGACGGGCGCCAAGTTCGAGTGATGCCAATATGATACCCAAATCCGAAATTAGAGAATTAATACGATAACCACTAGCGAGATTTTAGCGAATTAACTGTATTTTGCTGCTTCGATTATCGAAGACAGGTGCAACAGGTTGGAATTTGTCTCGATTTGCAGGTGAGTACGAACCTGATGCATTGTCTGCTGGCATTTTCGCCACTGGGTACAGGTGTGCAACCTTTCCGGAATCGGAATCGATTCAAGTCGCATTCAAACAAGCGCCGCCCGAGGCGGTCAGTTCATATCAGAAGCGGAAAGTTTCGAACTTGATTCAGTGCTTCATCCATCATCTGACGGTGGCAGGCATTGACCTTCACCGTCCATTGCCTGGCATGGCGTAGGATCTGCCCGGCGACATCATACAGACGCAAACGCACTGTGAGCGCACGAGCAGTTGACCACCAAATCGGCAATACCATACGCATCAAGGCAAACAGGTTGTAGGCAATTGCTGATCAACTAATTGTGCGCCAGTCCAAGGCGCTGCATTAACTACGCAACGACTATCAAACCGACATGGGAGGTCAAATTAAGTTTGCTGATTCCCAGTTTATGGGGTAGAATTGAAATCGACTTGTAACCTCTGAGATATATTTTGGGCTTCACCCATTGGGTGATATCCAATTGTCTTCGAAAACCTTATTGTACAAGGCTTTTTTATTTATCTCAGATTTTTAATTGCGGGTTAGGGTGATAGAGTTTGTTCGATTGTGTACGCAGACAGACGCAGACAGGTTCCGTTGTCGTGCACACTTTCGCGGTAGGTCAACTGGGCAAACGCCATGCAGCGATATTGATTCGAACATCGAAATGACTTGGCTCAGCGGTTGCCGTTGTAACGTCGAACACAGCGATTGAAGACCGGCCGCGGCAAATGACCCACGACCTGAAAAAAACGAGCTGGAGCTGAACATAGTTTTGTATTCTCCCTGTTGTCGATTGAACCGTTTTGGAGTGTTGGTAGACCGGCAAGATGCGCTGAAGTCTCGAACGCCCCTAAAACAGTGTTTATACAAGTAATAACAATAAGATACAGACACTTTTCAGAAATTTTTAGGCAGCATGGTATAATGTATATAATTCCTCTAGCGTGCAGATTGGCTGCCTGAAAGTCAATCAAGTTTGTCAACTATTACCAATTTGTCAAACGAAGAGAAATACTCGTGTCGGAATCGAACATAATCACCAAAAGAACCCTAGATGTCCAAGCCGCAGATATTCTTCGTCAGCGAATAGCTGAGGGAATATTGGTCGCTGGCCACCGTCTCACGGAAATTCAATTGGCGACTGAGTTTGGTCTTTCCAGAGGAACAGTCCGAACCGCGTTGAAACAGTTGGTTTCTGAGGGCTTCGTCTGTCAGAAACCCTATCGCGGGTGGGAGGTTTCACCTCTAAGCTCGACGGACGCTCACGAGTTGCAGACGCTACGCTTGTCTTTGGAAGGACTAGCGGCAAAATTGGCGGCGAACAGGCTGAGCGAATCCGGGCGGGCGGAGTTGATGGCAGCCTTTGATGCATTGAAAACTGCTTGCGAAGCAGGTGACCGAAGGGAGGCCGCAAAGCAGGATTTCAACCTCCATAAAACCATCGTTCGACTCTCGGGGCATCACAGGCTGCTCGAATATTACGATATGATTTCAATGCAGATACAGCGTTACATCTTTTCTTCTGACACTTTGTTGCGCAGCGATATGGATCTCGTGGATCAACACAAACCTATCGTAGAGGCAATCATTAGTGGCGATGGAAAGAAAGCTTCTAAGGAATCCTGTGAGCACAATCGTAGCGAAGGAAAACTGCTGGTCGAGCATTTGCTCGAAATTGAAACCGCTCGTCAATCCGATCAATTGCCCTAGAAAACCGCCAGATTGGCTGGCGTGGCAATTCCTTTCAAACAATCTCTTTCTATAATTCCAAGTGAAAAACCGCCCGCTGTTTCCGGGCTAGGCTGATCATATCGTACATCTCGAGAAGGACAAAGTAAGTTACATCTGCCCGGGAACTGTTTTTCGCTGCCGATGGCCTTCCACGGCTTCCAGTCTAGACGCAGCACGCTAAAATACTGCGGCCGGCGGCCCTTATTTGGACTCCGCAGCACGCGAAGTACGCCACAAAGCAGCCGACTGCAAGCCAGCGAATTCGGCTGCATCGTGTGCATCAGGTTGGTCGATACAGGATCCATGTTATTCTCCGATACCGCATGCGAACGACGTGAATGAGTATTCGTGTCAAGTGTCAACACATTTTTCGATCTTCTCCCTTTTTTGCCTCTTCGGAATTTTAGTCTACGGGCTACTGACAGGGATGTTCACATCCTGTTTCCTCTTGCTGCTCGCGCCATTGGACAAGCGGCGCTGGTGGAACCGACTAGTCGGTTCCAAGAATATTTGCTTAATGCGAAGACCGGAAAGCCAAACGAAATTCGAGAATCGCTCCGCATAATTCTTGCGAATTTCCGTCATGCCGCTCACGAACGTTTCTGCTTCGCCGAGTGGCAGGATAGGAGCTCGATTCAAATTCCATCAGAGTCGCTTGACCCGAATCGGAAGAGTAGCTAGATGCGTAGCTTCGATGGAGAACCAAATTAGCGGTTTCCACAGGAAAGTGTGTAGTTTGCTTTTCCGGTGTGGGTCCCAGCCACTATTGTCTTTTCCTGATCCATTGCGGTATTCCTTTCATGTTGATTCCTTTGACCCCGCGAGTGTTTACAATTTTTTGGAGAATTCTACGCAGCACAGCGTACACTCCGCTCCTCACCTCCAATCTGGCGAACTGAGGAGATCCTGTGGATAATTGTTCCTTTTCTCTCTCCTGACTCATTTCATATAAGCGGAACGAGCACGTGTAGCAAACGGCGATACAATCTCGGCGTTAAGATAAAGAGGATCAATTCCTTCTCATACATGGAATCGGTGGACTTCCGCACCTCGTACTATTACCGCAAGTTGGTCTCTTACCAAAATTCACAGCGGTACTTTAGAATCAAAATACGAACCAAGTGCACGCGAACGCGATAAACCAGTTCAACATACTCTGTTTCGCCCGACAGCAGTGACTAGTCTTCCACACTATGATCCGCGGGCCACCCAAAGTATTGGAAAACAAGCTGGGTTACCCCACCATCAGCAAATTTGTCGATTCGATTGGCGAGCGCATGAATAATACCGTCGTCAAAGTCCCCCAGTTGATTATCGCTACCTAGAACTCCGAAAATTAATATAATTAAATGTTGACAGTTAACAATTTCATGTATACAATTGCTGCCAAATTCAATCTGGAAACGTACTGAATGGTCCGGTTCAGTTTTTCGGAAGACGCTATAGCAGAGGAGTTAAAGTGCGTAGTGACAAGCAATATCTTGGAATTGAGCGTTCGCTGCAACGTGCATGGGCGAAGGGGGCCGGGTTGATCGACGAAGAGTTCGAACGCCCAATGATTGCGGTAGTCAACACCTACCAGGATTTCTCACCTGAAAATATTCACCTTCGGCAAGTGGGCGATGCGGTTAAATCGGGCATTCGCATGGCAGGTGGGACACCATGTGAGTTCAACACTTTTCATGTTACGGACAGTGAAACGTTTGCATCGGTGGGGATGCGATATGTGCTACCGAGCCGCGACGTTGTGGCAGACATGATTGAACTTATGGTGGAAGGCCATCGTTTTGATGCAATGGTCCTGATCGGTTCGGGCGACAAGGTTATGCCTGGTATGATAATGGCGGCTTCGCGCCTCGATTTACCATCAATCATGATCTATGGTGGACCGACAAAGGCCGGAATTTACAAGAATCGCAAGGTTTTCCTGGAAACTGTCTACGATGGCGTGGGAGAATATTTGCTTGGAAATCTATGCGAAAAAGACCTCAAAGGTTTTGAAGACAATCACTTTCCATTCGCCGGAGCATGCGACACCGCAACGTCGGGAAACACCGCCGGCATTTACACGGAAGCCTTAGGTCTCGCGCTGCCCAAATCTGGCACGCTCCCAGCGGGAAGCAATTACCAACTCCGCGCAGCGAAATATACCGGCATGCGGATCATGGAGTTGTTGAAGGAAGACTTGCGTCCATCCAAAATTTTGACGCGGCAAGCTTTTGAGAATGCTATGCGTGTTGGAATGGCCGTTGGAGGCTCTACCAACATGGTGCTCCACATGATAGCCATGGCGAAGGAAGCTGGTATCGAAATCAACTTCGACACTTGGGATCAACTGAGCCGTGAAACGCCTACTTTGGTCAAGCTAGCACCATCCGGGCCGTGGGGGGTGACAGAGCTTGGTGAAGCAGGCGGCGTTCCCGCAGTGATGAAGGCACTAGGTAGTCGCATTGAACCCGAAACGCTGACTGTGAGCGGCAAGACCACCGGGGAACTGATTGAAAATGCTCTAGTAGAGAACTCTGACTGCATTCGCAGCGAAGACGATCCAGTTGAGGAAGAGGGTTCTCTTTTCATTCTCAAAGGCAATCTCGCACCTGGAGGCGCGGTTGTTAAAGCTTCTGGTGTGGCCAAGGAGATGTGGGGTACCTTACTTACAGCGCGCGTCTTTGAAGACGAAGAAAGCGCAATTGATGCTGTGCGAAACAATCAAGTCAAGCCAGGCACTTGTCTCATCATTAGAAACGAGGGAACCAAGGGCGGTCCTGGTATGCGGGAGTTGTTGGGTGCAACTTCCGCGGTGATGGGGGCCGGTCTTGGCAATAGCTGCGCCCTTGTTACCGATGGCCGTTTCTCAGGAGCCACACATGGACTTGCCATAGGATACGTTACCCCAGAAGCAGCGCGAGGCGGTCCGGTTGCACTCGTTGAGAATGGTGACTTGATCCAAATCAATCTACGAGAGCGTAAGCTAGATTTGAAAGTGGTCGAGGAAGAGCTTTCCAGACGGCGTAGCAACTACACGCCAATGCCGGCCCGGATAACTCGTGGCTATCTCAAGCACTACTCTGAACATGTAGCACCTGCCTCTGAAGGAGCAGTGATGCCTCGGTAATTAATTGACGAACCAATGGGCGTTGTAATCCTTCAAAGCTAATGCTAAGAACGACCCAAAATTCTTACTCCAGTTAGACATGAAAATTTTTCTACGAATAATACCATGAGCAACATCATTACCAACGCTGCTTCGTCTGGAGTCAAAATTGACAAAAGACACTTGAAGTTTCTAGCACGTCGGAGCAACCGGCCCGGTTTAATTTATCTCGTCGCATGGGCCGGCGTTATGGTCTTCACAGGATTTCTTGTGTGGTTTTCACTGGGGACACTCTACATCTGGCCAGCGATGTTTATCTATGGCGTATTTATGTCAGTCCCTTCTTACTCGCTCAGTCACGAAACAGCGCATGGGACGGCTTTTAGAACTCGTCGGCTCAATGAAGCTGTCTTCTGGTTTATGTCCTTACTCTATGGAGAAGAACCACTGCACCGACGTTACACCCACACAAATCACCACACGTACACCTGGTATGTAGGCCTAGATAGCCAAATGCCTTTCGACACCCCCTTGGATTTTAAAGGTTGGTTCTACGATATCAGCGGTCTGTCAATTCTCAAATTCCAAATTCGGGTTTTGTGGCAACTTGCGACCAAGCAGTATACCGAGTTGATGCTGTCCGTAACACCGAAAGCGGAATTGCCAAAACTGACTCGCAACGCACGAATATTCTGTCTCATTTACTTGAGTATCGCTGGTTTGATTGCCGCTGGCTACACATGGCCACTTTGGTTCTACGTGCTGCCACGCTTTCTTGGAGCTCCCATTATGTTGATGTTCAACATTATTCAGCACGTCGAACTGCAGGAAAACTCACCCTCAGTAATGGATAGCACGCGAACATTTAGGACAAACTGGGTAGGGAGGTTCCTTTATTTGAATATGAACAATCATGTAGAACATCACCTTTACCCACAAGTTCCGTTTTACTCCCTTCCCGATGTTCATAAAGCGGTCGCTGATCAAACCCCTGAACCAGACCCCGGTTTCTGGCGTACAAACTTCGACGTTCTTTTTGTTGTAATTCGTCGTTCTCTGGGCCGAAACACAAAAGCTACCAAAATTCGGCAGGCGCCGCACATGATGACAAACGGTTCCTACGCCAAGATTGCAAGGGCGACGATGCAGTGAAACTCAGGAACATTTACACATATGGCGGAAAGCCAGCACTACGAAATCTCACTGTAGGAGACATTATTGCCCTTAAGGTAAACACAGGCTGAGCCAGACTTGTCCGAGCACCGAAGAAGAAGCGGCGGAAGCCGGAGCCGACGCGGTCTACACGCCTAGAAGTTTGAGCATAGTCGAGATGTTGGCTAATGAGGAGTTGTCAGTTCAGGGTCATCTTGGACTGGTTCCAAGACGTTCAACGCAACGGGGCGGACTCAGGATAGTCGGAAAGACGGCAGAAGAGGCGATCAGTCTTGCTGAAAATTTTCGTCGGTTTGAGGATGCTGGAGCTTATGCGGCTGAAGTCGAATGTGTGGCCACTGAAGCTTTAGCCGCAATCAACACCAGTACAAAGCTGGTCACTCATTCGATTGGTGCCGGTTCAGGGGGTGATGTCATCTTTATATTTCTGGTGGATATCTACGGAGAAACGGAAAATCCGCCTGCACACGCCAAGGCGTTCGGTGATCTTCGCTCAATTCGTAGACAGCTAGCTGACGAGCGCCGCCGAGCCCTGAGCAACATCGAACTGACGTGATAAGTCGAAGCCACCCTGACGCCACTACCTCCGTTTCGATGCTACCAAAAGAACTCGACAAATTCATCTCGGCGTTGGATAAACGTCAACCTTTCCATCAATGAGACATGAACATGACAGATTGGATACACGCTTGTGCTTGCGATGAAATCAACGAAGAAGATGTCATAGGTTGGGACTGTGACGGCCGTACCTTCGCAATCTATAACACTTCGGATGGCTTCTACTGTACCGATGGCATGTGTACACACGAATCTACGCATCTTGAGATGGGACTGGTTATGGGTCATGTGATTGAGTGTCCGCTTCATCAAGGCCGGTTCGACATAAAAACCGGCAAGGCGTTGACGCCACCAGTTTGCATAGATCTAAACACCTATCCAGTAAAAACGGAAAATGGAAAGGTCTACGTCAAAATTTGACACCCTGACATCAAGGAGTTTGGTGGAATTTTTACTAGCAACAATAATCGGAATAGGAGAGAGAAATTTTAAAAGCAATATTCACCGCTCTTGCGGCGATGGCACTTTCAGTTAGTATTGCAATCAATCCAGCATGTGCGGAGGAAGAATTTATTCTCGCTCATGCGATGAACACCGGTCACGTATTCCACGCTTTATCGGAACGGTTTATAGATGAACTCGGGGAGAATAGCGGTATTACAATCAATTATCATCCAGGAGGCGATCGTGGAGATTGGGTTTCTTTGTTTGAGCAATCGATGCAACGCGTAGTTCTAATGACATTGACTTGGGCATCGTCTGACTTTGATAAGCGTCTGGATTTGATTTATCTAGGTTACATCGTCTCGAATTGGGAAGAAGCAGAGAATCTGTATGGTCCAGGAGCAGGCATGTTGGATGTTTATAACGCCATGCTACAAGATTTGGGTGTTTATGCTGTCGGCATTATACCGACCGACTTCGGATCTGTAGTGATCAGAAAGGGTGTTGGTGAACTTCCGCTTAATTTTCCTGATGATCCAGGGGGCATGAAAATCCGAGTGCCGGGACTGAATATCGCAGTTGATCGCTTCAATAATCTCGGTTTTGCTGCAGTCCCAATTCCACTTTCTGAAGTTCACACCGCCTTGCAACTCGGCACCGTAAATGTGCGTTCGTTTTCGACTGCAGTTGAAACCTATACACTTCGCGATGTACTGGAAGCCAATATTCTAACCAATGACTACTTCGAGGTTGACGCCTGAACCACCGGAGCATCTAACAGCTATCCCGGAATGCGATTTTGCAGAGAAGATGCATTTGGTGGTTTCGATCGAAGCGGTGGTCGAACGACTTTTTTACACTGGCATCATATTCTTCGGGCTCTGCTTAACCTGAAGTTCCAGACTGATTTTGCCGTTTTGGCAATGTAACTCTTTGAAATAGTATAATATTTCCTGTAAATTACGGACGATATATTTTCGTATTGTAGGCAGTAAAATGTTATTTACCCTGTAATGCTTTTCTTCTATTGTGTATAATCCCTCCTATCTTATTCCGATTTCCTTCTATTCTTTTGTAGGCACGCAATGCCCAAACAACTTCCCCCTATGCACCTCAGTATCGTTCACTCTAAACGCGGCGGCAAATCCTACCGCACCGTGCTGGTCAGAAGCAGCTACCGCGATAAAAACGGCAAATCCCAAAAGAAAACCCATGCCAACCTCACGCATCTTCCGCCGCATTGGATTGAACTGATCCGCGGCCTTTCGAAGGGCCAACAATACGTCGACGTCAATGACGCTTTTGACATCCTCGGGGTGCGCAAGCACGGCGCCGTCGAAGCGGTGCTGCGTGCATTCCAACAACTGGGCCTGACTTCCTTGATTGCCAGCCAGCCACAACGCAACCGTGATCTGGTCTGTGCCTTGATTGGTGCTCGAATCATTCGCCCGCACACCAAGCTGGCCACTTGCCGCTGGTGGCACGACACCACCTTGCCCCAACACTTCGGTGTCGAAGACGCCGACGTCGATGAACTGTATGGTGCCATGGACTGGCTGTTGACGCGTCAAAACGTGATTGAAGGCAAACTGGTGCGCCGCCATCTGCAGCCCGGCGGGTTAGCCTTGTTCGATCTGAGCTCCAGCTATTTTGAAGGCACCGAATGTCCCTTGGCCGAATACGGCTATAGTCGCGACGGCAAATCCGGCAAGCTACAGGTGAATTTTGGATTGCTGTGCGATCGCAAAGGTCGACCTTTGTCGGTGACGGTGTGTCGGGGGAATTTGCGTGACAGTCAAACGCTGTTGCCGCAGGTGCAACAGCTGCGACAACGTTTTGGCATTGCTCGGCTGGTGATCGCAGGGGATCGTGGCATGATCACCCAAGTGAATATTGATGCGCTGGACAAACTGGATGGCGTGGACTGGATCACTGCGCTCAAAAGCGTGACGATTCGAAAGCTGGTAAAAAAGGGCACTTTGCCCTTGCAGCGTTTTGACGAAGTCAATCTGTTTGAGATATTCCATCCCGATTACCCTGGACAAAGACTGGTGGCGTGTCGCAATCGGCAACTGGCACAAAAACGCGCACACACCCGTGAATCGCTGCTGGCCGCCACCGAAGAGCAGTTAAGCGCAATCGAACAACGCGTCGCTGCCGGGCGACTGAAAGGGCGAGCCGAAATCGGTTTGAAAGTTGGCGAGAAGATCAACTCTCGGAAGATGAAAAAACATTTCATCTGCGAGATCTCGGAGCGCTCGTTTTCGTTTCGACGGAATTTATCAAGCATCGCTGCCGAAGCGGCACTGGACGGCATCTACGTGATTCGAACTTCACTGGACGAACAATCCATGAGCGCCACCGAGTGTGTCAGAAACTACAAGCGTCTATGCAATGTAGAGCGTGCCTTTCGCACCATCAAAACGATCAGTTTGCGGGTCCGGCCGATTCATCACCGCACCGCCGACCGGGTGCGGGCGCATATTTTCCTGTGCATGCTGGCCTACTATGTGGAGTGGCACATGCGTGAAGCCTGGCGCGAGTTGTTGTTCGCCGATCCGCATCTGCACGAGTTGACTGAAACCCGAGACCCGGTATTGCCGGCGAGTCGTTCGAGTGCGGCGCGCAACAAAGTCGCCAACGCACGCCTGGAAGATGGCTCGGTGGCGTATTGTTTCCGCACGCTGATGGAACATCTCGAAACCATCACCGTCAACACCTGCCGAGCCAAATCGACGAACGTCGATGGCTTGCAATTCGAATTGACGTCAATGGCAAATTCCAAGCAGCAACAAGCTTTGGATTTGCTCAAGACCATCAACAAAGTTTGATGGAATACCAAATGTAGGCAGAAAGGCTAAAAATTATTCTTTAAAAAACCTTGGTATCATCGGGGTTTGCTAGACAATATGCCTTCAAACTTCGGATTAACTGCATTGATGTTCGCACAAGTGCTGTTGAGATACGTCTTCGCATCGTCTTTCGTGGGGATTGAAGAGGTTTCATTGTTACTTGGCGCCTGGTTCTACTTCCTCGGCATGACCTATGTCACACATAACGTTGAACATATCCATGGCGGTATTCTGACAATGCTGGTGAAAAACGGAAACACCGTACGAGCTGTACGTATATTTGTCTAGCGCGATAAAGCGGACGCGCGGTGTGAATGAGCTACTGTGCGAAATCGGCATAGATTCGCCAGTCTCGGACTTGATTGGCATTGGCCAACGTATTTCGCGAGACGTCACTGGGGATGCCGATGTGATAGAGTTAGCTGGAATGTACCCGCAGACTGATTTCGATGTCGCGAAGTCTTTCCCGGTAGGTCAACTGGGCAAACGCCATGCAGCGATATTGTTCTGCACATCGAAACGATTTGACTTTGTGGTTACCGTTGTAGCGTCGAACGCAGTGATGAAAGGTGTGCCAAGGCAGATGATCCATTAACTGAGTAAAGATGAATTTACCGGTGTACATAATCCGTATTCTCTGTGTTGTAGTTGAACAGTTTCGATGTGTTGGTGTGTCAGCCAGATGCGCTGAAGTCTCAAACACCAAAAAACAGAGCTTATACAATTAATATCAGCTATTTACAGACCATAATCAGAATAACGTCAGGACAGCAGTGATTGATTGAATGATTTATTTGCGGTTGGTGCGCGTGCCGTAGCGCTTGTCGGCAATCACCATGACCGGAAATCTCCCGCGGCGCTCCCGGTGACTACGAACTTGAAAAGCAATATCCGATGCCTCGTGATACGCGGCCCAGCGAAGCGCACCCATCGACGCCAGCCCGGCATCGCAATTCTCCACTGACAGCTTCGCCCCGAACTCGGTTTGGCTTGGACCCTTAATGCGACGGGTCGGACGAACTTGAGGCTGATGAGCAACAACATGCCGATATCTCGGCTCAAGCGAATTCTTACGTTCCATCTAGGGAGCGGTCCACTCACGAAAGAGACTGGGCACAGTCGTCGAAAGTTCAGGCACGAAAGTGATTAACAAAACTACGGACATGGAGGCAAGAATAAACGGCACGATCTCCTTGATTGCCGCTTCCACTTCCACATTTCCAATGTTACAGGCTATGAACAAGCAGACACCCACCGGCGGGGTAACGGTTCCAATCATGAGATTCAAAACCATAATGACACCGAGATGCAGGGGCTCCACACCGATCGTCGCGGCAATGGGCAAGAGGATCGGGGTGAGGATGATCAAAGCCGGGAAGGTGTCGAGAAACATACCGACGAAGAAAAGCAGGATATTGATCATGAGCAAAAGGATGATCGGATCAGAGGAGATGAGCAGCATACCTTCCGCAATGCGTACGGGCACCTGCTCCGACACAAGGATCCAAGCTAGAAGGTTTGAGGCGCCGATGATGAGCAACAGTTCGCCGAGACTTCGTCCGACGTTCAAGCCCATCCTAACGATCGTCGGCGCATTCAGCCGGCGATAGATCAGCCCCGCTACGATGAGACCATAGAGAACAGCAACCGCACCGGCCTCAGTTGGAGTGAAGATACCGCCTAAAATACCGCCAAGGATGATAAATGGAAGTACCATTGCCGGGATGGCCAAACTGCCTGTACTGACGATCCTTTTCACCGATGTCGGCTGCCCGGACGCGAAGCCTCGCTTCTTGGCCATCAATTGAATGACTATCATCTGAGACAGCCCCAGAAGAATCCCGGGAATTATGCCTGCTAAAAACAAATCGATAATCGACGTACTGGCCAGAACGCCATACATGATAAAAACGATACTAGGCGGAATGATCGGTCCGACGATAGATGAAGCAGCGGTGACGGCAACACTGAACGCTTTCGTGTAGCCTTGCTTCGACATCATGGGGATCATCATGGAGCCAATGGCCGATGCGTCAGCCGCAGCCGATCCCGTAATTCCGGCAAATAGCATGCTGGTCAACACATTCACCATGGCTAAGCCGCCACGAACCTTACCCACCAACGCCTCTGAAAACTCAACCAGCTTGTCAGTTAAGCGACCGGCATTCATGACCTCGCCTGCAAGCATGAAAAGAGGAATCGCCAGGAGTAAGAATATATCGATGCCGGTAAATATGCGCTGAGGAATCAGCTCAAGCGGCAATCCTTCGATAATCAAATAGAGGGCGGAGGGAAGCGCCAGGACAACAAAAACGGGCGCGCCAAGAAACAGTAGGACAGCGAAAGAAATTACCAGAGTAGTCAATGCGATCGACATCTATTTCTTGCCTCCCCAATTTCCAACCCGAAACTGCTGCAAATCAAATCGATACTCTGATCTCATGCCGTTCCGGCTTTTTGAAAATTTCGATTGTCAGCCTTACGGCTATCAGCAGGCATCCAACCGGCATGGCCGCGTAAACCCAGCCAATGGGCATGTAGAGAGCCGGAGAAAGCTGCTTCATATTGTGAATCGCCAACTTTATTCCGTACCACTCCATGATGCAGAGAAACACCAAGCTTGAGAGGATCATGAGCACCCGGAAGATATTCTGCATCCGGGGGCTCATGAGGTTAACGATCCATCGGAAAGACACGAAGTCCATTTCATCCAACACCGCTACCGCACCCAGCATCGCGGTCCAAATCATGAGGTAGCGCGAAAGCTCCTCAGACCAGGACAGGGATGCATCGAGAACGTACCGACAAAAGACCTGCAGGATGAGTATTCCCGTCATCGCAAAGACGCCGCCCGATACACTCCAGTCCAACAGACGGATCAACAAATTCGGCTTCTTCCGATGTATCGTTGTCTCTGACACTGTCATCCTCCCAACAGAATTGGTGCTGAAGGACTAGATTACCTGTTTACAGCATTCAGCCAGTTATCGACCACTTCTGCACCCAGGGAGGCGCGCACCTGCTCCAAGACGGGCGGCTGGGCAGCATCGCGGAAGCGCGACCGCTCCTCAGAGGATAGGGTAACGACTTCTACGCCCAGTTTAGGCAGTTCCTCGGCTGCTTCATTGACTAAGGTTTCTGCAATTTCACGCTCGTAAACCGTCACCTCGACCATGGCATTGATCACGATCTGCTGCAACTCGGGCGGCAGGGAATCCAACCACTTCTTGCTGGCGATGACCGGCATCGGGTCATAGATGTGACGGGTCAATACGACATAGTCCTGAACCTCGTAGAACTTCTCCTGCGTCAGGACGTAGAGGGGATTCTCCTGCCCATCAACCACACCTTGCTGCAAAGAGGTGTAGAGCTGACTAAAGGACATCGGCGTCGGATTGCTACCCATGCCGCGGAAAGCTGTCACATGCAACGGCGCTTCCATGGTCCGAATTTTGAGACCGTCGATATCGTCAAACGAGCGGATTGCTTTTTTACCCGTGGAAATATTGCGATATCCCTGCTCCCATATGGCAAGGCCAACGAGGCCAATTTTCTCCAAGTCCTCGAACAGCAAAGTTTGGCCGTCGGAATCGATAACGGCGCGTGCATGTTCGTAATCTTCAAAGAGAAACGGGATATCCAGAAGCATGAACTTCTCGGAGAACGGCACCATCACCCCATTGGATACGCACGCAAGGTGTACCGTGCCAAGCTGAGCACCTTCGATGTTCTCGCGCTCGTCACCAAGCTGTCCGCCATGGAATACCGTCACATTAAGCTGACCGTTGCTACGCTCTTCCACAATATCCTTGAATTTCAGGAAGGCCAAATGCTTCGGATGCTCCACAGTGTCGACATGAGCCACTTTGACCTTGAAGTTCTGCGCTAGGGCGGCATTCGGCACAACCAGACCTGCAGTCGCGACCACCAAAGCCGTAGCACCGAGTATGGCGGCGCCGCGTCTGGAAATATTCGATCGTTTTAAATGTAAGTTCATTTTCATTCTCCTTGTGTTTTTGGAAATTGTCGATAGTCTTAAAATTAAGTTCATTTTCATTCTCCTTGTAAATTAACCATGTCCGCTCACCCTGCCTGCAACCCGTCAATTGGCATCGGAACACCTTCCGATGCGGGAATCACATGGTTTGCATTGTGTCTTAAGTAGCCCCACGTAATGTGTGACGGCTGGGGCTCGTAACGTTTCGTCCACCCCGTGAGACTTTCCTCCGACAAACCGAGGTAAAGGCGGTGATTCTTAAGATGTACTACAATCGTGTCGCCGGATGTCGCGGTATTACATGCACTGGGGAAGGGCGAAAGGTGATCCTCAAGCCCCTTCGGATTCTTGAAGTCAATCCTGCAGCGTAGATACTCGCCAACACCGTCATAGACTGATTCGAGAAACACCCTACGGTTAGAGTAACGCCCCGCAACAGTTGCCCCCCGGTAGAGTGTTGTCGAAGTCAGATTAAAGCCGGCCGCGGCTATCGTCCTGTTGTCCGAAGCAAGCAATACCATCATGTCAAAGTGTTGGCCTTCGACCATCAGCTCGATCATATCGGCGAATACATTATGGTTGGACAGCACAAAACGTATCCCAACCAATGCGATTGTCCCGTCGTCGGTGACATGGAAGGAATTGAACTCGCAGGGTGTTCCCCTCGGGCATTCGGATACCCGACTTGACAGCATCGGCAACCTGGAGAAAGTACAAATTCTCCAACAGAAATTCCTGGTAGGTATACACAACCACAATCATCGGCGTTCGAATTCCTAATTTAGCAGGCTGACGCCTTTCACCCAACCGCCAGACAATAAACGCTCAACACCACGACACTGCTTTTCGCTGCGTAACACCATCTCCCAAATTCCATGCTTTACTACAGTGAATGAAGAGACTGCAATCAAGGTATCTACCGACTGCATAGCCCATTTCACCTTAGGATATTAGATTAATAATTAATTGTCAACAATTTATCTAATTGAGAGGAAAGGCACTCAATGGTAAAAAAGTGTCACTAAAGTTGGAAATTCAACGCATTCAAGAATTATTTTCTTATAAATGGAGAATTTGCTGACTTCAGACCAGCATCGTCCTCGACGCCGCAGGGCTGATGGTTTGAATGGTAGTGATCTGACTGTAGGGAGTTAGCCGGTATCGAGCACTGCAACCAACTTGACCAGTGAACGCATCTGCTGTTGCCGTTCGCTGCGAACATTTCCGAGCGCCATGGCCGCCAGCATCAATAGACAAATGATCAAGTGCAAGCGGAGTTATTTATTTCCGAAGCCCCATCAGAGCATAGAGTTTCTTTGAAATCGTATAAAGCTCATTCGGGTCGCGGACTTGAATGAGCTGAAATATACGGCGACAGCGCTTCCCGAACAGCTCGAACGATAGCAACAGAATTTGGAGTATCGGAATGCACGCAGATAGTCTCTGCGCGTACCGTGATGTCCACTCCAGCGTTACTACACGCCAATCCTTCGGTGACGGCTCGAATCGCTCTATCTGCTGCTACACTCGGCGGCACTGCGTCATGTTCGCGCGTAATCAGTAAATTGCCTGAATCGTCATAGTCGAGGTCAGCGAAGAATTCAGCGCGAAACTCCAGCCCGCGCGCGGTATAAATTTCCTCATGGAGTGTTCCAGCCAAACCAAATATGGGAACACGGAAATGCTCCCCAACGTCGGCAATCGCATGTGCGACATGCTCCTCGCGAGCTGCCATACTATACAGCGCACCATGGGGTTTCAGATGATTTAACGACACCCCAGCCACTGTTAGGAAACCATTTAAGGCGCCAATTTGGTAAATTACAATATTTGCCAACTCGTCTCGGTCAATTCGCATTTCCCTGCGCCCGAATCCGGTCCTGTCAGGTAAGGAAAAATGCGCACCGATTTTTACGCCGTACTGTTTTGCGAGTTCCACCGTTCTTCGCATATGATTTGGGTCAGAAGCATGAAATCCGCAGGCAATGTTCGCTTCCGTGATAAAAGGCATAAGTCCTTCATCGTCTCCCATTTTGTAGAGTCCGAAGCCTTCACCCATGTCGCAATTGATGTCTACAGTCATAAGCTTTTTTTCCGTTTCAGTAATTCCATGAGGGAGAATACGAGATGAGTCTAGTCAGCAAAAACAGTAATTTCCAGCCATCCATCAAGGACTACGGCTTTTAGATAGAATTCTATACTTGCGAGATTCACACCATTTCCCAATTTGTGAACGAATAAAGTTTAACCAACTATCAATTTGAGAGGCAGCAACGCGGTTGATTGGCAATTACACTTGATTTTTGCCTGGTCGAAAAATTACCTTAATGTTGAAAAATTCCAACACAATTAGTACCGCCCCTACGCTGATGCATGCATCAGCTATATTGAAGGTACTGTAATGCCACCCTCCATAGTGAAAGTCGAGAAAATCCACAACATGCCCATGTACGATGCGATCAGCAATGTTACCTAGTGCCCCACCCAAGATCAACCAGATCCCGGTTACTGATTGACTACGACCAGGCCTCAACAACCACAGGGTATAGAACAATAGAAACACAATAGCGATATTGGAATACAGGAATATCCTGTTCGCATCCAGCTCGGAATCAGCAAGGAATCCGAATGCAGCGCCCTTGTTGAAGACGAGAATCAGATTGAAAAAGCCAGTGATGGCTATTGGATCGAAGGGCTCCATTGTTGTCAGAACGATCCACTTGGAAATCTGGTCTAGCACCAGAACCAGCAGCGCGATCATAATATGAGTCCTTAGAATCTGAAAATCACTCCACCGTTTTCCAGTATTGGCCATAGTTTGACTACTGCGGACTGCGAAACCTTTTCTGCGACGAATCTGATTTAGGCATACAACCTTTGTTCGCCGTTACCCGTAATATTCGTTACGCAACGCAAACAGATTTCAGGATGTTCGGGGTCGTTTCCAACATCAGGGGTTTGATGCCAGCATCGAATGCACTTATCACTTGCCGATTTTCGGACCTGGATGAACAATCCCTTGATTTCAGATTGGCTAAACTCATTTTTCATCTCGTCTATTGGCAGAACCGATGCACTGGAAGTGATTGTGACAAATCTCAATTCATCACCCAGTCGGTTCAGCAACGAAAGCAATTCGTCCGAACAGTACAAAGTCACTTCTGCCGCGAGGGATGACCCAATCACGTTCTGATTGCGACTGATTTCAAGATGTCGATTCACCTCCTCACGAACTGCGATAACCCGTTGCCAAAAATCCAAGTCCACTAATCCTTCATCGTCACCAGATTCCGGCCAGCTTTCAAACCAAGTCGCTAACAAGACAGATTTTTCTCTTTCGCCGGGAACATGTCTCCAGATTTCCTCAGCAGTAAAGCTTAAAATAGGAGCCAACCAACGTACGAAAGCTTCCAAAATGTAATACATTGCGGTCTGTGCCGACGACCGGCCAAGACTGTTTCGGGGCATGGTATAGAGGCGGTCCTTCAGAATATCCAAGTAAAATCCCCCCATTTCCACGATGCAAAATCGATGTATTTTCTGGCAGATCAGATGAAATCTGTAGTTGTCGTAAGCCTCTTCGATATCATGCTGAAGCTGCATTGCAGTACGAACCGCCCATTGATCCAAATCAAGCATCTGATCCCAGGCAACGCTAGCTCCAACTTCAAAATCATGTAGGTTTCCGACAAGAAACCGAGCCGTATTTCGAATGCGTCGATACGAATCTGTCGTTCGTGTCAGAATTTCCTGAGAAATACTCATCTCGGCTTCATATTCTGTTGATGCAACCCAAAGCCGCAAAACATCAGCACCCAGTTTTTCAATGATTTCCTGTGGGCCGATGATATTGCCTACCGACTTTGACATCTTTCTACCCTCTCCATCAACTGTAAATCCATGTGTCAGCACGGATTTGTAGGGAGCGGTTCCCGTGATCGCAGCGCTTACGAGCAAACTCGATTGAAACCAGCCTCTGTGCTGGTCTGACCCTTCAAGATACATACTGGCCGGATTGATCATTTCGGAATGATGATTCAGAACGCTGTAGTGCGTCGCCCCGGAATCAAACCAGACGTCCAGCACATCCGTGACCTTGTCATAGCTAGTACTGTCGTCGCCTATAAATTCAGAGTCATCCAGTTCAAACCACGCATCTATTCCGCCTTGTTCAACTTTCTTTGCAACCCGTTCGAATATTGGCAGGGTGTCAGGGTGCAGCTCTCCTGTTTCTTTGTGTGTGTAGAGTGTAAGAGGAGTCCCCCAGACGCGCTGTCGAGACAGGCACCAGTCAGGACGGTTTCTAACCATTCCATCCATTCTTGCTTCGCCCCACTCCGGAACCCACTGAACTTTCTTGACTGCTTCCAACGCGGTGTTTCGCAGTCCAGTTCGATCCATGCTCACAAACCATTGTGGAGTTGCACGAAAAATGATTGGCGATTTATGACGCCAGCAGTGCGCGTAGCTGTGTTCAATTTCATCGTTGCCGAGCAGGTCTCCGCGTGAACGGAGCAAATCGATCAGCACATCCTCCGCTTCGTCGACAAAAAGTCCACCAACATGAGAAGTATCCTGCACAAACGCACCATTCGGACCGACTGGATTGACAATTTCCAAACCGTGCTCTTTGCCTAGCTCAAAATCTTCCTGTCCATGACCGGGTGCGGTATGCACCAGACCCGTTCCTGCATCTAGTGTAACGTGCTCGCTAGGAATTATCGGAACCACAAGGTCTTCTTTTTGAAGCGGGTGACTGAATAACAGTCCAAGCATTTCTCGTCCACTGGCTTTTCCGACTACTTCGTAGTCTCCGATTCCGTAACGTAGCATGCACGATTCAACAAGTTCTTCAGCAATGACTAGATACTCTTCTTGTTTACCATTGATTGAATGTTTGACAAGGCTGTAGGCAAATTCCGAGTGAACTGCGATCGCCCGATTGGCTGGCAAGGTCCAGGGGGTCGTAGTCCAGATGACGGCATTCACAGCGAAATCTCCAACAGCTGGGTTCAGATCAAAGACTTCCAGCACAGCATCCGGATTTTTTGCTGCCATGCGAACGTCAACCGACTTTGACTTCTTGTCAAAATACTCAACCTCCGCTTCAGCAAGCGCTGATGCACAGTCAGCACACCAGTAAACAGTCATCAGGTCGTGCATCATATGCCCATTCTTCATGATTCGTGCAAGAGCTCGAATGCCGTTTGCCTCGGTCTTGAAATTCATTGTCAGATACGGGTTGAACCAATCTCCAATTACACCCATACGAATGAAGCCGGTTCTCTGTACATCGATTTGTTCGGAAGCAAATTTCCGGCACGCCTTGCGGAATTCACCGGGATTTTGACGATACACGTCTCGACCTAACTTCTTTTCAACCTCGTGCTCAATCGGAAGCCCGTGACAATCCCAGCCCGGAACATATGGCGAATCGTAACCTGCCAAAGTCTTGGATTTGATGATGGCATCCTTCAAAATCTTGTTGACTGCATGGCCAATGTGTAAAGCACCATTCGCATAAGGGGGGCCGTCGTGCAGTACCCACTTCTCTTTGCCCTTCCCTGCTTCCCGCAAATTTTGATAAATTTCAATTTCATCCCAGAAATCGAGGATATCAGGTTCCCGCTTTGCTAGGTTCGCACGCATGGGGAAGTCCGTTTTAGGGAGATTAATGGTGTCTTTATAGTTCGTCATTTTTTGCCGAGATTGGTACATGTACCCTTTTAGAAAAACGAATGGAAATGCCAGATTCAGACAGCAATCCAGCCCAATTGCCTGAGTTCACGGAATTACGTGTCTAATTCCATGTATTGTAATTGATTGAATGATTTATTTGCGGTTGGGCGGAGTCACGAAGCACAGCGAGAGTGCCCGTGTCGGAAGTATTCCCGGGTTCTCATAATATCCTGATGTATCTGCTCGCACATGGTTTCGATCGAAGAAAACTTTACCTCGTCACGAAGTTTCTTCAGAAAACGAACCCGAATCCGCTGACCGTAAAGATCCGAGTTGAAATCCAGCAAATGTACTTCAAGAACGTTTGTCGTTCCACCAATCGTCGGCCGCATGCCAAGACTGGCTACGGCCGGCCAAGTACTGCTGTCACTCAGGTCGACTTCAACTACAAGGACTCCGGTCAAGGCGGGTTTATGAATCTTCATTTGAACATTTGCAGTTGCAAACCCCCACTTTGATCCGTTTCCCTCACCGCGAACCACGCGCCCAGACATCGAGTAATCCCGCCCGAGCAATCGACTTGCCTGAATGAGATTGCCTGCAACAAGACACTCCCGAATTCGAGTACTGCTGACTCGCTCATCGCCAACTGTGAAAGATTTTGTTCTCACCACTTCTAATCCATGGCGCTTGCCAATTGTGCGCAGCATCTCGAAATTTCCCCGTCGATTTCTACCGAATCGAAAATCATCCCCGACGACTATATGACGAACTCCAAGTTTTTGAATTAGTAGATTTTCAACGAATTCTTCCGGTTCGGTATTGGCCAGAGTGTGATTAAAGCGGAGACAGCAGAATCGATCGACATGCAGTTTGCTCAGTGCCTCCAGTTTCTCTCGGACTGACATGAGCCGCGGCGGTGCAGCATCGGGAACGAAAAATTCCAGCGGGTGGGGTTCAAAGCTGACAATTGTAACGGGAAGCTTCAACTCTCTGCCTTTCTTCGCCAGAGACTGTATGACTTGACGATGGCCGGGATGTACGCCATCGTAATTGCCGACGGAAGCAACGCATCCGTGATGGCGCAGAGTGATATTGTGTTCTCCACGAATGAATTCCATCAATTCAAACCTTGAGTCTGATAACAACGCACTGAAAATGAAAGTGCGTCAAGCCCAGTCTGGACTCATTTCTTCGATGACTTCAGTAATTGGCTGACGGGCGGCGAAGCCACCGGTGTAGCAGTGGAAGTAGGCTATTTCAAGCTCGGGGTATTTCCAGCACAGATAACCGTCTCCGGTATCGAAATCGACCAGCCACAACCCTTTGACAACCAACCCCAGGCGTTCCATCTTGGAAATCCACTTCCTCACGATTGCTTCATATTTCTGCTCAACCGAAACCACTCGCGGGTCGCTGGGCAACAGATTTTGCAATTTTTTCTTAACCACCTGCAATTCGACGTACGCTTCAGCGGTAATCTTCTTGACCAGAGGCAAGGTTTCGTTGGCTTCTGTCAAGGTGAAATATCGAGGGGTATCCGGGGAGCCGATCTGAACGACATTTGATTCTGCAATACTCATTGATTTACAAATTGCCTGATTTTCATTCCAAAAATCACTAACCACACACTATAAAGCACCGCACCTGTGAAAATATACAAAAATAACCAAAATATTCTCCCCTGAATGCCAATTGCAAACCACTCTGTCAATGTCGGAGTTAGCCATACAAGAGTGCCTCCCATTATAAACGAGGCACCGATGGTACGGGCAAGAAACACAAGCCAGCCGAGCTGAGGTGAGTAAGTCTTTTCTCTAATCAACCAATACAGCAATAGACCGGCATTCACAAAGGCTGATACAGAAATGGCCAGTGCCAGGCCAACATGCTTAAGCGGGAAAACAAGCACAATTGCGAGGCCGATATTGACAAACATTGCAATCACTCCTGCACGAACCGGAGTTTTTGTGTTATTTCGGGCAAAAAATCCAGGCGAGAGCACACGGACTGCTACCAAAGCCACTAACCCGACGGAAAATGCAATCAACGCTCGTGAAGACATGACTACGTCGTTCTCTGTGAAAGCTCCGTGAAAGAAGAGCGTAGCCATAATTATGTCTGAAAGTGCAATCAACCCTACCGTTGCGGGAATTGATATCAATAGGCTCAACCGCAATCCCCAATCCAGCAGTCTTGAAAACTCGGCACTTGCGACCTGCGCATGCTCCTTGGACAGTCGAGGCAGAATGACTGAACCGAGTGCAACACCGAATACTCCAAGAGGAAATTCCATCAGTCGGTCCGAGTAGTAGAGCCAGGACACACTGCCAGTAACAAGAAAGGAAGCGATAAAGGTGTTAATAATAAGATTGATCTGTGCCACAGATGCTCCAAAAATGGATGGAAGCATGAGGCGGTAAACTTCTTTGGCACCTTCTTCCGCTTCTCCTTTTTGTTTTCGTTTCAATCGCGGCCTAGGAACCGTATTGATTCTTGCTAGAAATGGAATCTGAAAAAGCAGTTGCACAACTCCAGCGACAAAGACACCGATTGACAGGGCAACTGCTGCATTCTCGGTCAAGCCTGTAATCCACAGTGCAGCAGCAATTAAAGCCACATTGAGCAGTATTGGCGTCGCGGCGGGTGCGGCAAACCGTTCATGGGTGTTTAAAATCGCACCGCATAACGCGACGAGACAGATGAAGAACACGTATGGAAAGGTGATTCGCAAACTGTCTACTGTCATCTGGAACTTTATAGGGTCGGCCCGAAAACCTGGTGCGAGCGCTGAAACCAGAATCGGCGCAAAAATGACGCCAATAAGCGTAAGCGTCAGCAATGCCAGTGCAAGCCGACCACTCACCAAGTCAAGGAAACCACGAACTTCGGCCACGGGCGCCGAAATTTTCTTCTGCGTGTAGACTGGAATAAAAGCAGCCGAAAATGCGCCTTCACCAAATATTCGTCGAAAAAAATTCGGAATTCGAAAGGCAACAAAAAATGCATCAGCAACAATAGTACTGCCGATAATCTGCGCAAAAATGATGTCTCGAATCAGTCCAGTAATTCGCGATACAACGGTGACCGAACCGAAAGCCGCTGTCGATTTCAGCAGTGATTTTGTGCCTTTTGCCTCAGTGGGTTGCTGCGGACCAAGTTTGGTATTCATCAAGTTTGAGAATCCACGCCAAAAGATGTCCAGTCAATTAATGTAGCAATATGTCAGGAAAAGAAAATCATATTGACTAGACACTACCATAGCATTGAAGCCAGTCAACCCACGATGAAACCTTATCGCGAATTATTCCCTGGCTTCGGGTCATAGTCAAATACAGCAGAAAACTGAACTTGCGTTAGTTGGCCTGTTCACAAATTTCGGGGTTTCAGTTGAGTCCGTATAGTTTACGCATTTGGGTGGAAAACTCTTTCTCTCCTCCGTAGCTAGGATGTCGAACTGGACATAATTCCAAATTTCCGCAAATATCTCCAGCAACTGAAGCTGCATCTCTACCGATTGGAACAAGTCTTCGCGGTTTCAACAAATCAATAAGTTGGACAAGCAGTTGTCTGCCTGCTGTTCGTTCGTGTGAGTTGTGCGGTCGATTGGTAAAAGGTCTGCCAACAATGTGCGGGTGCAGCGGAAAAACATTCCAGAGAAAGATTCTAGTACTGATTTGATTCAACATATTCCAGATGATTGTTGCGGTTCTTTCAGAAACAGCCTCTCCTACAGTCGACCTTTCAGCAGCGATGTTCCAGCGTTCAGCATGAACTGGCAGTCGTTCATCATCTGTAAATGCAAGTCCAGTTCGTCTTCCGCCTCGGTATCCTAGATCGCGTCCAACCCACAGGGAATCTACCTCCGACTCAACCGCGGCATGTAGTATTTTGTACAGCAGAGCACTGCGGCGGTCCGGCGCATCATCATGATCGTGCACTGCGCAGAGATCCGAGTAAGGATTGAAGCTATTAGGGAAATAGAGGTGTTGCAATTCTCTCACAAACTTGCTGGGCGTCATATTCATCTTAGGCTGGCCACAGCAATTGTGCAACATCAGCTGTCACGCACCTTTTACAAAAAATGAGGCAGATTGATAGCTTGTTCGACTGTTGGAAGCACCTAACTTCCAAATTTTTCTGCAAAATAGCAAATATTTTCACAGATTTGCCGTACACTATTGACAACGAACGCATAAAATAGCACATTTGCCGATTTATCTGTAATCACACAACCATTGAAGGAATAAAGACCGTTGGCTAACTCACCCCAAGCTCGAAAAAGAGCCAGACAAAATATAAAACGACGCACTCGAAACATGAGTGAACGCGCATCTGTTCGTACCTATATCAAGAAATTTTACAAAGCCCTCGAATCGAAAGATCTTGATGCATCCCAGGAAGCATTTCGAGTAGCCTGTTCCAAAATTGACCGCAGTGCCCAAAAAGGCTTGCAGCATCAAAACAAAGCAGCGCGGCTGAAAAGCCGAATGAATGCAAGATTGAAAGAACTTGCAACTGCCGACGTACCCGTAGCAGGATAGACAGCATCCCCGAAGTTCTCGGTAAACTACGGAGAACTAGTTTCCTCTGCCGTAGATGTAGGTAGGCAGCCACAACGCAATTTGTGGAAATGAAATGATCAAGGTGAGTCCAATCAGTTGCAGCCCCATGAACTGCATCATGCCGAAATAAATGTCTTTCAGGTCCCATTCCGGTACCACGCCCTTGAGAATCTACATTCATCACATGATCACCATATTGTCTCGATGGATCAGTTCGTGATCACGAACATAACCTAGTATGTTTTCAATGCGATCGGTGCGGCGCCCTTTGATATTATTCGCCTCGTCGGAGTCGTAGTTGATCAGTCCCCTCGCAATCTCTCTTGACTCGGTATTCAGGCACACCACCAGATCACCTCTCTTGAAATTTCCCTCGACCTGTCGAACACCGACTGGCAGAAGACTTCCTCCCTGATCCAGCAATGCACTTACTGCTCCCTGATCAAGATGCAACTTACCTGAAATTCGTAATCGACCGGCAAGCCATTGCTTGTGTGAGGTGATGCGCCCGGTTTGCGACAACAAAAGTGTGCCATCGAATTCACTAGAATGAATTTTTTGCAGTTGGTTGTGTTCCAGTCCTGAAGCTATCACCGTTGCCGCACCTGATCGCGCTGCTTTGCGCGCCGCTTCGAGTTTTGTCAACATGCCGCCTCTTCCGTATTGACTGCCGGGTCCGACTACAGCATCAAGAGATTCGTCGTGAGTCTGTGCCTCGCGAATCAAGTTGGCGGCAGGATTTATGCGAGGGTCTTCGTCATACAAGCCCACCTGATCCGTCAAAATCACGAGAAGATCAGCATCTACGATATTAGTCACCAATCCCGCAAGATTGTCGTTGTCTCCGAACTTGATTTCGTCCGTAGTTACCGTGTCGTTTTCATTCACGACCGGAACGATTTTCATCTCCAACAACGTCCTCAATGTGTTGCGAGCATTGAGATAGCGGGTGCGATTGGAAAGATCAGCATTGGTCAACAGCACTTGTGCTGTCTGGTAGTGAAATTGTTCGAATGCGATCTCGTAGGTACGAACCAGACCCATCTGTCCAACCGCAGCCGCTACCTGAAGCAGATGAACTTCATGAGGGCGCTCTTTCCAGCCGAGCCGTTTCATGCCCTCCACAATGGATCCCGAGGATACCAGCACAATTTCCAAGCCTTGATCCTTCAGCGATGCAATCTGATTCGCCCACGAGCGAATTCGATCTGCATTAATTCCAGACTCGACATTGGTGATCAGTGAGCTACCGACTTTTACAACCCAACGCTTTGCATTACTACAGTCAAATTGCTGGGTCATGTCAGTAGCACTTCCTCAGTTTCCGATTCTTGCACATCAGCCGGATTGTTCTCCAGCCAGGTCATTGCCATGCCGGCCAACCTCTTACACCCTTCCCCGGTAATTGCGGATACGGCAACACACTCTCCGTTCCAGCCAGTCCGTTCCACAATTTTCTTCATTCTCTGTTCAACTTCTTGTACGGACAATAAATCAATCTTGTTCAGAACCAGCCAGCGCGGTCTCGATCGCAGTGCCTCATCGAATTCGCCCAACTCATTTTCGATCGTCGTTATGGAATTCACGAGTGCTTCGAGGTCGTCCGATTCGGCGATATCTACAAAGTGAAACAGCAATCTCGTGTGTCGAAGATGTTTCAGAAACCGAATTCCCAAACCACTGCCGGAGGATGCCCCTTCAATCAATCCAGGAATGTCCGCGATAGTATAACTTCGGCCGCGATCTAGCGATGCAACGCCCAGCGACGGCTTGAGCGTGGTAAATGGATACGGTGCAGTTTTAGGCGTCGCGTTGGTAACCTTTCTGATAAACGAAGATTTGCCAGCGTTTGGCAAACCGACCAGCCCGACATCAGCTAGCAGCCGAAGTTCAAGTCGCAATATTCTCGTTTCACCCGGTTTGCCGGGTGTGGTTTTGCGCGGTGTGCGGTTGGTGCTGGATTTGAAGCGGGCGTTGCCCAATCCATTGGCACCGCCGTTCGCAACCAGTACACTCTCGTTCGGCTTTTTGATATCCTCAATCAACTCCCGCGTTTCGGCATCAAACACCATGGTACCGACCGGAACCGGAATCCGCAAATCTTTTCCGTCTCGTCCAGTACTGTCGCGACCGCTGCCGGGGCGACCGTTTTCCGCCTGATAGATTCGTTCAAACTGAAAATCAACCAGCGTGTTCAAATGAGGATCTGAAATCAGATAAATGCTGCCGCCCTTGCCGCCATCACCACCGTCCGGGCCACCGCGGGGGACATTCTTTTCACGTCTGAACGACAGACATCCGGCTCCGCCGTTTCCGGCAGCAACGCTGATTTGTGCTTCGTCAACAAACAACTGCGCGCACCTTTGATTGAAAGACGCGTACGACCGCTCTTAATTGGAATTCGACCGACACTAAATCGGCCGTTAAAGGATTGCTATACAGATATGACGGTAACGGTTTTTTTGCGCATCGGGCCTTTCACCTCAAACTTCACATTTCCGTCCGCTGTTGCAAACAATGTGTAGTCGTTGCCCATCCCGACATTGGGTCCCGGGTGAAATGTGCTGCCTCGCTGCCGAACAATGATATTGCCGGATCGAACAGCTTCACCACCGTAGCGTTTGACTCCCAATCGCTTGGAGACTGAATCGCGTCCATTTCTGGAACTGCCGCCCGCTTTCTTGTGTGCCATGACTGATCTACCTCAAACCCGATGATATGTTCCTTTAGCTTTCGTCTGAATCAGTATCTTCTACTGCTGTGACCACTTCTTCTTCGGCTGCAGCAGGTGTGTCCTCCATCAATATGTCGCCTATACTGACAATCTGAAGCTCAGTGTACCCCTGCCTGTGTCCCTGGGTTCTGCGATAATTCTTTCGACGTTTCATTTTGATCACGCGAATTTTGTCGCCTCGACCGTGGTCCAGAACTTTTCCGATTACCGGCATGCTTTCGACATGCGGAGTTCCGACTAGTGTTTCGTTATCTCCTGCGACAAGTAAAACGTTGTCGAACTGGAAGTTTTCCCCGACTTCAGCCTTGAGTTTTTCCACCCGGATTTTTGTTCCTGGTTTAACTCGGACTTGTTTCCCACCGGTTTCAATGATTGCGTACATAGCGAACTTTAATTTTACTTTAGAGGATTTTCAGACGTAAAAATGTGAAACATGAAATGATACTAACTTCATTCAGTTCCGTCAATTTTTTTAGGCAAATTTTGAATGTAATCCGAAAAGAATTGAGCAATCAAAAAATTCGCCCGCATTCAGTATAGCAGGTACAGAATTGCAACGGATTGCGGATACTGAGAACTCACTTACCTCTAAAATTTCATCGGCAAGAACAATTCGGAACTGGTTATATTCCCTATAATGGAACAATAAGGGAATGGCAAATTGCTTTCCAGAAATTGCAAATGGCGGGGACGGTTCGCTACTGCCGTGACGATAGGTTGTGAACCCGGTCAGGTCCGGAAGGAAGCAGCCGTAACAACTGATGCGGGCACTGCGATTCAGCGGGTTGAAACCGCCTCCATTCAAACCTGCATACAATGGGGATTTCCGTAAGTCGGACAAATTCGAAATTGAGTTACCTTGTTCTAGCCAGAAAATGGCGTCCAAAGCACTTTGGAGAAGTAGTCGGTCAGGATCACGTCGTTCGCACCCTCGCACATGCACTCGACAATGAGAGGCTGCATCACGCGTACCTGTTCACTGGAACGCGCGGCGTCGGCAAGACGACACTGGCGCGCATACTGGCGAAAGCACTGAACTGTGAACAGGGCGTCAGTTCCAAACCCTGCAACGAGTGCAATACCTGCATGGAGATAGACGAGGGGAGGTTCATTGATCTGATTGAAGTCGATGCTGCATCCAAAACCAAAGTTGAAGATACCCGCACTCTTCTGGAGAGTGTCCCCTACAGAGCGACTTCTGGTCGATACAAGATCTATCTGATCGACGAAATTCACATGCTTTCAGGGCACAGTTTCAATGCGCTGCTGAAAACGCTGGAAGAACCGCCCGAACACGTGAAGTTCCTGATGGCGACAACCAATCCCCAAAAACTGCCCGTAACTGTTCTCTCGCGTTGCATCCAGTTCAATCTCAGAGCCATGGACATCACTGAAATCAGTAGTCAGCTTGAAAAAATTCTTCAGCAAGAAAACATTGAATTTGAGCCAGCCGCACTCGGCGGAATTGCCAGACAGTCCAGAGGCAGCATGCGCGACGGTCTCAGCATTCTTGACCAGGCCATCTCCTATACCCACGGAAATCTGCTCGAAGCGCCAGTTCGCGAAATGCTCGGCATGATTTCGCAGGAATATCTGCAGTCACTTCTCACGGCACTCGCAAATCAACAGGCCGATACAGTCCTCAGTACCATTGAGAATATGTGCGAGCGTTCGGTAAATTTTGAAAGTGCGCTAGACGAGATGCTACTCAAGTTGCATGACCTTTCCCTGCTGAAGATCGCGCCAGCTGTGGTGAAAGCCAAAGAACATGACATCAAGGATTTATTGGAACTGGATCCGTTGCTTTCAGCAGAAGAAATTCAGTTGTATTACCAGATTGGACTCATTGGAAAACGTGACTTGGCACTTGCACCGGAGCCTCGTATTGGATTCGAGATGGTGTTGATGCGAATGCTGGCATTTCATCCTCAATCGCAGGCGGTTAAACCGAATGTGGAAGATCCACCTGTACACCCACCAGTCGCTGCTGTGCATGCATCTTCTGCGAGCCCGACTACGGCAGCCACTGCAACTCCTCGCGTGCAGGAGGCGAGAGCTCAGCAGAGCGAACCGGCTACGACAGCGTCTGAGCTTATCGCTCAAACGGAATCCTCTTCGACTCAATTCAAGGGTATTGAAACTTCGGAAGACTGGCTTGAATTCGCGAGGAATTCCGATAAACTGAATGGACCGGTTGGACTGTTTGCACGGAAACTTTCTTTTCAGAATCGTTCAGGTAATACAATAATTCTAGTTGCACCTGAAGATGCTCCTGCATCCATGATGCGAGCACAAAATCCGGATAATCTCAAAAAAATATTGCGTGAGAGTTTCGGCACAGACATAGAGCTGATTGTCCGAACTGAAACAAGCAGCAATGATTCGCTGGAAAAACGCCTGAACCAAGAACACGAAGAACGCATAACACAAGCGACAAAGCAAATTGAGCAGGAAGAAATACCCAGAATACTGCATGAAGAATTCAATGCAAGAATCGAAGAAGGCTCGGTGCGACCAGCAGACATAAAAGTAGATCAACCCATGAATGAGGGAATCAAATGAAAGAATTAGGGGATTTTCTGAAGAAAGCATCGGAATTCGAAGCAGAAATGAAGAAAGTTCAGGCCGACTTGGACAAACAGAGAATGGTCGGCGTATCAGGCGGCGGACTGGTTAAAGTGGAAATGAATGGGCGGCATGATGTTTCCAACGTCGTCATTGACGAGTGCCTAATGGATGATCGCGAAGCTCTGGAAGACCTGGTCGCCGGCGCCATCAATGATGCAGTACGTAGAGTCGAAGACGCAAGCCATGAAAAAATGGCCAACTTGACAGCCGGTGTCAAACTGCCGATCGCGAACTGGCCTGCTTGACATTGTCTAGTGCTCAACCCCAAAAAAGATGACAGTCTCGAAGGCAGTCGAAGACTTGATGAAGGCATTTCGTCGATTGCCTGGAGTAGGGCCTCGAACCGCGCAGAGATTCGTTTTTCAGTTACTCGCTCGAGATCGCCATGGTGCCGCAGAAATCGCATCGACATTGCGAGTTGCAGTGGACAACGTTCGCCATTGCCGGCAGTGCAATAATTTCAGTGAATCTGAATTCTGCAACATTTGCTCTTCACCCTCTCGCGACCATTCTCAACTGTGCATAGTTGAAACGCCTGCTGATTTAGCGTCATTCGAGGACGCCGGCGCCTATCAGGGGCTGTATTTCGTGCTTATGGGCAGAATTTCACCTCTGGACGGCATTGGCCCTGACGATTTAGGCATTGAAGAATTGCTCAAAACACTCAGCCAACATCCAATCAAGGAAATCATTTTGGCGACGAACATCACACTGGAAGGCGACGCAACGGCAGACTATCTTACGGATTTGCTCGCCAAACGCGGATTCACAGCCACCCGACTGGCACGCGGCCTACCGCTCGGCGGGGAACTCGAATACATGGACAAGGGTACTTTGATTGAGGCGTTTCATCGTCGCATTCCTGCCTGATCGGTAACCATTTTTGAATTTGTCGGTAAATTGACCGGTACCCTAAAAGCGCATATTCTGCGAATCTCTCCCGGTAATAGTCGCTGCTGATATGAAATCACCTGCACCCAAGTATGATGGCTACTTACAACGTTAATCAGGTGGGTTTGAAACAGGCGTCGTCCGATCCTGTATTGTCCGAAATTCAATCGGTAATTCGTGATGACCTCGAACAAGTACAGGCATACATCTTAGAAGCGCTGGATTCAAAAATTCCGCTTATTCAGGAGATTGGCAAACACATAATTGGATACGGAGGAAAAAAACTTCGCCCGATCACGGTCTTTCTGAGTGCACGCGCATTCGGGTATGAAGGGCCGCACCACATCACCCTAGCAACGATATTGGAATTTATTCACGTGGCTACACTGCTTCATGATGACGTAGTCGACGAGTCAAGCTTGCGGCGAGGCCGTGCCAGCGCCAATTCGATATGGGGCAATCCCGCCAGCGTTCTTGTCGGCGATTTCTTTTACTCCAGATCCTTTGAGATGCTGGTTATCGTTAACCAGTTGCCGATATTTGATGTGATGGCGAGCGCGACACGTAGAATCTCAGAAGGCGAAATCATGCAACTAGAACAGTTACAGACGGCCGACACGACCGAGAAGCAGTACTTCGAGACCATAGAGCGAAAAACCGCGTCTTTATTTTGGGCAGCAGCGAAAATGGGGGCGATCATCGCCAATCAGTCGGATGAGGTGCAACAGCAAATGGCTGAATATGGAAGCAACCTTGGTTTGTCGTTTCAGTTGATCGATGATTATCTGGATTATGCAGGTGACACAACAACCATCGGCAAGAAGGTTGGAGATGATTTGACTGAAGGGAAATTGACTCTGCCATTAATCTACGCGCGAGATAACGTAAGTGCTGCCAAGCGTAAGATCATTGAGACTGCAGTTCGACATCCGAACGAAGCCAATATCGAAGAAATATGCGAAATCGTTGCCTCTTCCGGTGCACTTGAATATACTGTCGGGCTTGCCCGTGAGTACAGTCGTCGTGCAACGGAGGAAATAGATTTTCTCCCTCATTCACTCTTTCAAGTATCGCTTATCAATCTGGCGGAATTTGCTTGCAACCGCAACTACTGATCCAGAATTCAATCGGGGTGTAGCTCAGCCTGGCAGAGCACTGCCTTCGGGAGGCAGGGGCCGGTGGTTCGAATCCACTCACCCCGACCAATTCGTTAGTCTCAATGTCAATTGCCTGCGCCTGCCTGTCGAGATCGCAGTTGGCTGAGGCGGCGATGGCGCCGAACTTTGCGTAGTTAGAATATCCATGTAGAATACTGAAATTAAATCTGATCTACGGATTTCATCAGAAAATTTGGACATGCTGAATTTCGGTAACGAAGATTTCCTGCCTGATTTGGAAATCGCAAAACTGCAACACAGAAGGTGGGAATCGCAACGACACTACGTAGCTGGAAACTCCGGTTTCTATCAGCAGCTCTGGGATGGAGTTCGAGTTCCTAAAAAACTTCAGGACGTCTCGAATCTGCCGCTCTGCAACAAGGAGATGCTTCGCGAGTCTCAAGCCGCCTGTCCGCCTTTTGGTAGTTATTTAGCCGCTCAATCCAGTCAACTGATTCGAGTTCACCGTACCTCTGGAACGACTGGACAAGCCATGAATGTGGCTTTGACCCGTGCGGACGCGAACCAGACTGCTCAGATAGGCGCTAGAAGTTATCGAGCTTCAGGACTTCGGCCTGGAGATCTAGTGATTCACTGTCTGAATTACCAGATGTGGATGGGTGGAGTGACGGATCATCTGTCCCTTGAAGCAACGGGAGCAACGGTCATTCCATTCGGCATCGGAAACAGTGAGTTGCTGATTCAAACCGTTCTTGATCTGAAAGTCGATGCCATTCAATCTACACCCTCCTATCCTGCAGTTCTCGAAAAAACGATCTGTGAATATTTTCCCGGGATACAACCGCAAGACCTAGGACTGCGATTGGGACTTTTTGGAGGTGAGGCCGGCCTCGACAATACAGGTTTTCGACGACGGCTTGAAGAGACCTGGGGATATGCTGTCAGAAACGCAAACTACGGGGTGTCCGATGTATTCAGTAATTTTGCGGGACAATGTGATAAAAATAATGACCTTCACTTTGTTGGGCATGATGTTCTGCATGCTGAAATTGTTGATCCGATTGATGATGGCGTTGTCGCTTGGCAAGAAGGAAATAGTGGTGAACTAGTACTCACCCACTTGGCACGGCAAGCCCAACCGCTGGTTCGATTCCGTACGAACGACGTAGTTGTTGTCACCGGCACCGACAAATGTGCATGCGGCCGAACAACACCCAGGTTTCGTGTACTGGGCCGCACTGACGACATGATCGTAGTCCGGGGTGTTAATGTCTACCCCTCTGCAGTGGGAGGCATAATCAACAACTTTCCGGAATTGTCTGGGGAGTTTCGCATTCGTCTGCGAGGGAAAGTGCCATACGACAGACTGGAAATTGAGGCAGAGCTGCTTAGAGATGTTGCGCCGAGTGAACATCTGGCCGAAGATATTGAACGTGCCATCAAATTCAACGTTAGAGCTTCTGCTCGCGTAGATCTCGTTCCGCCCTACTATCTTCCGCGTACGGAAGGAAAAACACAAAGATTGATTCGGGAGGACCCGTAATGACTGATACAGTTTTGTCCGCTACACACAATAAAGTTCGCACTCTGACACTGAATCGACCACAACGTCTGAATGCGTTGAATGCCGAACTGCTGTCCGACCTTCGACAGGAACTGGATGCCGCAATCACAGATCCACAAATTGGCGCAATTGTGCTTAGAGGAGCTGGCCGCGCGTTTTGTGCTGGAGACGATCTCAAAGACTTTCAGAATCAGTCAAAGAGCCGGGCGGAAGCAGAAAAATTTATCGAAGCCATCCAAGATGTTACTCGCCGTATTGTTCTGGGAGAGAAAATTGTGGTTGGTGCGATTCATGGCTGGGCTGTCGGTGGAGGACTGGAGTGGGCAATCAATTGCGATTTGGCGGTATTCGCAGAAAATACGAAGTGTTTCTTTCCTGAGCTCAAATGGGGAATGTTTCCAACTGGAGGTGTAACCTCACTGCTGCCTGTAATGATCGGACTGGTGAAGACCAAAGAATTGATGTTACTGGGAGAACAATTCAGCGCACCTGAGGCCTTGGAATTGGGAATTGCGTGGAAAGTCGTGGCGAACGACGGCGTCTTCGAAATTGCACAGGATACAGCTGAACGCATTGCAGCGCTTCCAAGAAACGCAGTGAAGGATCTGAAGCGAGTTCTTCACCAAGTGGCAGTTTCAAATATTGAAATGGCAATGAATCTTGAAACTGAAGCAACTGTTCGAGGATTTTTGGATCCTGAAACCATGGGCAGAGTGGCAAAATTCTAGGGTGCCTGAATTTTCGACCGCATCATAAGTACAAAGCCTGCGCTGATTGCTGTGGCAGTTGTTCAACACGGTAATGTACGAAGTCACTATAATCAGCACCGCTGACCAAACACTCAAGAGTTTGCGGTTTAGATGCACTGCAAAACTTCTCAGATTCAATCAGATTTAATTGGGAGAGGTGACCGAGCGGCCGAAGGTGCACGCCTGGAAAGCGTGTGTGCGTGAATAGCGTACCGAGGGTTCGAATCCCTCCCTCTCCGCCATTGGCAAAAACGCACCTTTCCTCATTTAATCCACATAGTATTGTTCCCAAATGGACCTGACGGCTTTGTTCTTCAGCGCTTTCTTGGCGGCTACACTCCTGCCCGGCGGGTCGGAAGCATTGCTCGTTTATCTCGACCACATTTCGCAACATGGATTCTGGATTTTGCTTGCTACCGCAACTGTCGGTAATACTCTCGGCGGGATGGTGAGTTACGCCATGGGCCGAATCATACCGGCCCATCGACTCAGCAAACCCAATTTACAACGAGCTCTGATAAAAATTCGTCAGTATGGCGCTCCAATCCTAGTGCTGGCATGGGTTCCATTTGTAGGAGATGCGCTGTGCGTCGCAGCGGGCTGGGTTCGCTTGAACTGGATTTCAGCAGCGGTTTTTATTGGTATTGGAAAAACAGCACGCTACGCGCTGGTGATGGCGGTTTTGTGATTCGAGTGAACGCCTTAGTTGAATAGGTATATTCAAAATTCATCACATATATAGAGCTTACTCTTTATAAAATTGACATGCTCGATTCTTGTAGACTTCTGTACAATTTGGTTCTACTAATTGATGCGTTATCGAAAACCTATGGCACCCGAAGCAAAGCATTCACACTTGATCAAGCAGAAACAACCACTATTCTTTCAATTTTCGAGCCTTGTTCTGGTAGGTCTGTGTGGTCTTTTGTCTGTCTGGACTCCTGTTGCCTCTGATCAAGCCGTATTTGCTGATCCTACCAATTTCACATTAACGACTCAAGGCAAGAAACTGTATGCAGAACATTGCGCAGAATGTCACGGAGTCGAGCTTGAAGGTCAGCCCAATTGGACCAAACGAGACTCCGATGGAATACTGCCCGCACCGCCGCATGACGCTTCCGGACATACTTGGCATCATTCCGATCAACTACTCTTCACTTTAACCAAACTAGGAGTGGCAGCAATTGCCGGTCCAAACTACCCGACAAATATGCCAACCTATGGCGATGTTTTGAGCGATCAGGAAATCGTTGCTATTATTGCTTTCATCAAAAGTACTTGGCCGTTAGAGATTCAAGAAGCGCAGAGTCGCACAAATTTCTAATTTAACCCGAATATCTCGCTGATTGAGTTTTAAACTCATGTCACTGCCGTGCCTGCCAGAAATGAAAGGTTCTGCAACAACTTCAGTTCTATCATTCGCAATCTGAACGTGGGGCCTTAACGCGGGCGGTTACGATGTCACTAAATTTCGGCTGATGAACCGAGGCTGTAACAGCGGGTAATGGCTTTTTCCTCCGACACATTTTTAACAGGTTGGAAATGATCGGCATTACTATCCCTAGGACGTAACTGGCGATAGCAGATTGACGCTCTGGATAACAAACGGAATTTACGGGCGTATCACCCGGCTTGACTGTGTGGCGGAGGAGGTGGGATTCGAACCCACGTGGAGCTTGCGCCCCCAACGGATTTCGAGTCCGCGCCGTTATGTCCACTTCGGTACCCCTCCACAGATTGCCGGCTGGGCGATCATGGTATTGTATAAGAATTCGAATAATCCGAGTTGCTTCAGACTCAGCGAAACCCGCTACAAAGTAGATTTTCTCTTCGCTTCAAAAAATTTCTGCATCAGCTGTGCACATTCATCACTCAGAATATCTCCGACCACCTCACACTGGTGATTCAGAGTGTTATTTTGCAACACATTCAGGACCGAACCTGCCGAACCTGCCTTGGAGTCAGTGGCTCCATATATCACGGTATCCAGTCTTGATTGAATGACAGCACCAGCACACATCGCACAGGGTTCGATGGTGACGTACATTCTGGCTCCCGGAAGTCGATGATTGTTGATTGTCGCAGCTGCTGATCTCAACGCAATAATCTCCGCATGCGCACTTGGGTCACAATTGGAAATCGTAAGATTGTAACCTTCGCCAATGATTCTTCCATTCAGTACGACGATAGCACCGATGGGTACTTCATCCTTCTGATATGCGAATTGGGCCAGATACAGTGCCCGACGCATCCAGATTTCGTGTTCAACCAAGTCAGAGGACAAAACCAGTCAATAGTAAAACGGGGCTATAGCCTATCGACCGCGGCGCCACAATATTGGAAACCAGTCCTCTCTCATTCGATCTCCAGGTTGCAACCCAATATCCGGAAAGGGTGGCGAAGTTTCGACTGGACGTTCGCAGTATGCCACATCATCTCCCAGCCATCGGGTAGATATTGCTCGCCTTCTTGCTTTCACTTCGCCCGCTGTCGTTCCATGCAAAGTCAAAAAATTAAATGCAATGCAGTCTCCGGGTTCCAGGTCCCAGGCAAGAATGTCATACTCTTCGGGACATTGGTCTATATCCGGTACCAACTCCATTGGCATGCCTTGTGATTCAAAACCAGAGCCATCCAAAAAGTGAACTGGATGAAACAGTTTGCCCCATCGGTGAGAGCCTCGAACGAATCGTACAGCGACTTCTGCTGCAGTATCATCAAGCGCAACATAGAGACTCACTGTCTGTCTCCCATCGACGCAATAGTAAGGCATGTCTTGATGCCAAGGTGTGGCTCGCTGAGTACCGAGTTCTTTACAAAACGCATGTTCATGAAAGAATTGTGCCTCATTGGCATGCATCAATTGACCAGCCATTGACGCCGCACAGGAATAGCTCACATAATCAAGATATTCTGGAATCAGCAGCCAGTTACAGTAGCTGTCAAAAAAGCGTCCCGGCGCACCAGCCGGAGTGCTTTCACAGGGGAATGCATAGTCGTCAGGGGCATCAAGAATTTTTTGCAAACCCTGTTGCAGACTCTTCACCCAGTCGCGAAATTCTCCACGCATCAGCACGGCACCATCGGATTGATATCGATCAATCAATTCCTGCTCGCCTGACCAGTGTGGGATTTCAGAAAGATCGAACTGCGGAATTCCATTCGATCTCCAGTCAATCGTTGTCCGATTTCCACTCAGATCGCCCACTCCCGCCTTTTGCATCAGATATTCTCCCAACTGACTTTCTTATAAATTTCAGATTTCAGTTTATATGATAGTATTTCGAAAATTTCAGTTTTTGCCATTGAATTGTCTTGAACGGGATTCACAAATACTGACATGCTGCTAAGGAGTGCTACGAGTATTGAGATTCGTTCCGCTGAATGGGTATAATCGGTTGTATCTTTCCTGTTTTGTTCTTCAGGTTTCACACGTAACTTGACTGCTGTCTACGACGCTTCCTCTATTGAAGTCCTGATTGGGCTTGAACCCGTTCGCAAGCGACCGGGGATGTACACCCAGATCGAGAGTCCCAATCACCTTGCCCAGGAAGTCATCGATAACAGTGTTGATGAAGTCATCGCTGGCTACGGCTCCAAAATTGAAGTGACTCTTCATGCCGACCAGTCGCTCAGCGTAGCAGACGACGGCAGAGGCATACCCGTCGACATTCATCAGGGAGAAAGTGTTTCTGGAGTTGAGGTCATCATGACGCATCTACATTCCGGCGCCAAGTTTTCATCAAAAAACTACATGCACTCCGGAGGTTTGCACGGAGTCGGTGTTTCCGTAGTTAACGCTCTTTCCACCAGACTCACAGTTGAAATTCAACGTGATGGGGGCTTATATCGGATTGATTTTGCCGATGGCGAAGTTGATCAAGAACTCACTAAAATCGGAATTGTAGCAAAAAAGAAAACCGGCACCAGAATTCAGTTCTGGCCAGACCGGCAGTTTTTCGACTCGACCCAATTCAAGGTCAAGAATCTAAAGCGGTTGATGCTCGCGAAAGCTGTACTCTGCCCTGGACTGGAGCTTGTATTCTCTGACGAAATCAACCCAGTAAATAATGAGAGCTGGAAGTTCGAAGAAGGCTTGGGAGACTACCTGATCGGCCAACTGAACGGTAGCGAAAGAATCCCGGAAGAACCAATTGTCGTTCATCGAATGGCGGATGATACACAGGTCGATTGTGTGGTTGCCTGGACACCGAATGCTAGTGAGATCGTGGCGGAGAGTTACGTTAACTTGATTCCAACAGAACTGGGGGGGACCCACGTAAATGGTTTCAGGACTGGCATAACCGATGCTGTTCGAGAATTTTGTGAGTTTCGCAATCTGTTACCCAGAGGGCTTCGTATATCTGTTGAGGATGTCTGGCGTTACTGTAGCTATATTCTCTCAGTTCGAATGGAAAATCCTCAGTTCACGGGCCAGACCAAAGAACGACTGTCTTCAAGACGGGTGGGGAAATCGCTTTCTTCCATTGCCAAAAGCGCCTTCAGTCTATGGCTAAATCAACATGTCGCCGCGGCAGAGCGAGTTGCTCAGCTATCCATCGAACATGCACGACTGCGTGAGAAATCCAGCAAGAAAGTCGAACGACAGAAAACCGTGATCGGCCCCGCATTGCCCGGCAAACTTTCCGATTGTACAAGTGCAAACATCAGCGATACAGAACTGTTTTTGGTCGAAGGCGATTCTGCAGGCGGCTCCGCAAAACAGGCACGCGATCGTGTAACTCAGGCGATTTTGCCGTTACGTGGGAAAATTTTGAACACTTGGGAAGTCGCATCGGGAGAAGTGCTCGCCTCAGCAGAAGTTCACTCCATTGCCGTGGCGTTAGGTGTCGATCCTGGCTCGACTCAAACCAATGGTCTACGCTATGGCAAGGTATGTATTCTAGCAGATGCTGACTCCGATGGTGCCCATATCGCTACATTGCTGTGCGCGCTGTTCGTAAAACATTTTAGAGTTCTAGTCGAAGAGGGTCGAGTTCATGTCGCTATGCCTCCCCTTTACAGAATTGATGCAGGCAAGGATGTCCATTACGCATTAGATGACGAAGAACTCGAACACGTTACCTCAAATATCAAAAAAACCAAACCGAAAGCAAAGATAACGGTGCAGCGTTTCAAGGGGCTTGGTGAAATGAATCCTTCTCAGTTGAAAGAAACCACCATGAACCCCGATACTCGACGACTCATACGTCTGCAAGCCGATTCCTGGACTAGAATCAACGACACACTCGACATGCTGCTTGCAAAAAAGAAGGCGGCGGAACGAAAAGACTGGCTAACCAGCGTTGGAAATCAGGCGCAGATCTGACATGACTCTTGATCTAACCCTGTTCGATAACCCTCAATCCACTCAGGAAGAATCCATTCCGCTGGAGGAATTTGCGGAAAATGCCTACCTCAACTACTCGATGTATGTCATTCTTGACCGTGCTCTTCCGCACATTGCGGACGGACTCAAGCCGGTTCAGAGAAGAATCATTTACGCGATGTCCGAACTCGGGTTGAACGCCACTGCGAAATACAAAAAGTCTGCACGCACAGTCGGCGACGTCATTGGTAAGTTTCACCCGCATGGTGACAGCGCCGCCTATGAAGCAATGGTCTTGATGGCGCAACCGTTTACTTACCGTTATCCTATCATCGACGGTCAAGGAAACTGGGGTTCAGCAAGCGATCCGAAGTCATTTGCAGCAATGCGATATACGGAGTGTCGCTTCACGCCTTATGCCCAAGTGCTGCTTGAAGAAATCTCCAAAGGTACGGTCGACTGGGCACCCAATTTTGACGGTACTCTGGAGGAACCCAAAAGACTGCCGGCTCAGTTGCCGAACATATTGCTGAACGGAGCTTCCGGCATCGCGGTGGGCATGGCGACAGATATCCCTCCGCACAACATTCGAGAAGTAGCCGCTGCCAGCATTACTCTTCTTCGAAAACCATCCTCCAGCATCAAGGAATTGTGCGAAATAATCAAAGGTCCCGACTTCCCGACTGAAGCTGAAATCATCACCCCAGCTGCAGAACTGCTGAAAATGTATGAAACCGGAGGAGGATCTGTTCGGCAGCGAGCTGTGTGGACAAAGGCAAGGAATTCCATCGTAATTGAGGGTATCCCGCATCAAGTATCAGACGCCAAAGTCATGGAGCAGATCGCCACTCAAATGCTAGCGAAAAAACTGCCGATGGTCGTAGATTTGCGAGACGAAGGTGATGAAACGAACCCGACCCGTCTCGTACTCGAATTACGCAGCAATCGAATCGATTGCGACGCGCTGATGCGCCATCTTTTCGCCACAACCGATCTTGAAAAAAGCTACCGAGTCAATCTGAACCTAATCGGACTCAATGGAAAACCGCAGGTTCACAATCTGAAAAAGCTGCTCGCGGATTGGCTCGCATTCAGAAAGAACACCATCCTCAGACGTCTTAATAGTCGCTTGGAATTTATCTTGGACCGTCTGCATATTCTGGATGGACAGTTCATCGTTTTTCTCAACATTGACGAAGTCATTCACATCATTCGAACTGAAGATGAACCGAAAACTGAATTGATGAACCGATTTAGGCTAAGTCAGCGGCAAGTAGAATCAGTTCTGGAAATTCGGCTCCGGCAGTTGGCGAGACTCGAAGAAATCAAAATTCGCGAGGAGCAATTTTCGCTCCGAAAAGAGCGTGATGAACTCGAAGCGACGATCAACTCGGACAGTAGATTGAAACTGCTGGTCATCCAGGATATTGAGGCGGCAGCGGATAAGTATGGCGATAAACGACGATCACCACTTCGCGAAAAAGAAGCGGCACGAGCATTTACCTCTGAAGAACTGAATCCATCGGAACCGATTACCATCGTTCTGTCTAAAAGCGGCTGGATTCGGTCTGCCAAGGGACACGACATAGATGCTGATCAATTGAACTATCGAGAAGGCGACGAATTCCTGGCATCCACGACTGGAAAATCGAACGAGTCTCTGATTTGCATGGATTCGACTGGACGAATGTATACCTTACAGGTTCACAAGCTTCCATCCGCCCGATCTTACGGTGAACCTCTAACCAAGATGCTCAATCCAACCGCAGACGCTAGATTTACAGGGCTGCTTCTTGGCAGCGAGAACATTCACTGCCTGTTGGCTTCAAGTGAAGGAATCGGATTTGTTTGCAAGCTAAGTAATGCAGTATCCAAGAACCGTTCCGGCAAAGCAATTCTGACCATCAAAGACGGATACGAACCCCTGCCTATCGAACGAATAGATGATTTTTCTCAATATGTTGCAGTAATCACAAACGTAGCGCGTCTGTTGATCTATCCAATAAAAGATTTGCCAATTCAGATGAAAGGTGGCGGAGTAAGAATGATCAGCATTCCCAAACCAGCCAGACTAAATGGGGAAAGCATCAGTTTTGTTAAAGTGTTTTCAGGGAATCAAGACCTGATCATTCATTCTGGGCGACAACATCTTCGACTGAAACGTATCGAACGTGAGCGATATCTAGGTGAGAAGACTTTGAGAGGTACATACTTGCCTAAGGGTTATCGTAATGTACACAAAGTTGAGGTTGAGAGTTAATAACTCATCAAGTTTCGAGTTTCAAAATGCTTTCAAATCGAATGGCTGTAGCATCATCAACGGTTCGCTAAAAATACCAACCAATTAAATTTCCAGTAAAAATTTAACATGCCTTTGGACAGTACGCATTCAAGCGTTTCTTCTTTCTTGTATTTAAATTCAGAATTTGGAACTCCAACCGGCCATCACCCGCAATTCATCATTCACGCTCTCACTGTGTCCCAGCTCGTGAATCCATGTGGTGTTCAGTAAAATTTCACTGTTTCGAGACATAGGCTGATACCAATCAAAAGCAAGGTTTGACTGCCTGCCAGAAGGTGTCAAATCCACTGTTGCTTGAGAAAACAATATTCCCCCCGCTTGGGTGCGCCCGACCGGAATGCTGAGTGAGGTTTTGCCTTTTTCGACCCGCAAAGGCTGGGATAACGAAATTGAAAATGAACCACCATTCTCAAGATGGCGTTTCCCGCTTAACTTGTACGCACTTGATAAAAGTGGGGTTACACGCCTGATAATTGACTTTTGGTAGTTGGGTACCGCCATACCCATTTCTGCTATGGCTGAAATTTGCCAGTCATTGAACCCGAACTCAGTTCGAATGCCACTAAAGATCGAATTGGAGGCAAAACGTCCGAACCCTCCGGTTGCATCCGTTCCAAGCAGGGATGATTTCTCTGCAAGCCACCCTGTATTAAAAATCAAGTACTTGCGATTTGGTCGCCACGAAAATGAAATTCCAGATACCGGTTTAACCCCCGAAATTCCGTGAGTTGTAAATGCTGTAACACCCGTTCCGTTTATTCCATTGAACCCAAGTGTTATCGATTTTTCGGCAAGGCTCAGGTGTCCGCTCTTATCCCCGTTAAGCGGCTCAAGAATCCCAAGTTGCAATTGCGGGATTCCAGAAAAACGCTCTATTGTTCCACCAGTTCGACCCGGAGTGAAACTTACTCTTTGGTCCGCAATGTATCGGGTAATTCGACGCTGTGAGAATAAATTAAGAAGTTGTGTCTGAGCAGACTCAGGAGTTGTCTGTTGCGTTAAACCACCAATGCTAAACCAAAACGGAGCACCGAGTTGATCGAAAGTCACAATTTCCCTTCCAGCTAGCGAACGTCCGAATCCGTCACCAAAAGCAGAACCCAATCGCATCCTGGTTGATCGGATGTCACTGCCGTTCTGTCCAACGGCATCGCCAAGCTGCAATGTCGCTACGCCAACTGGCGAAGTTGCAGCACCGAGATCCATCAAACCTTGCCCATAGATACTTCTATCTGCGTATTCACCTGTTTTATTCGCGGTACTATAAAGACGCGTAACCAGTTTGATACTCGGCAACTGGCCGCGAAAAAGTTGTTTCATTAACGCGAGTCCACCGGAGACGAACGGTGCCGCGAACGATGTTCCTCCGTCTTTAAAAATTCCCTCTGCTGGAGTATTCGGTTCAGTCGGGTGTGGTCCAAAGTATGCAAGCGAAACATCTTCTCCTGGTGCTGCGATGCACCAATTTGCAGCAATACCACACCTATTGGAGAAACCCGTAATTTTTCCATCCGTCTTTGTAGCGACAACTGAGATGACATGCCCACGAAGGTTCGGGATTCGTACTGGCAGCCCAGGAAAAACTTCCACTGACTTGGCATCTATTTTCTCTTGTACACAGTTAGGAGTTCCTGTTGTGCACGGATCGTTGTTAGCGTTACCGCCAGCAATCACAACTATTGTCTTTTCGCTGACATTCTTTTGTTCAAGAGCTTCGATCGCGTTTGAAAAGTTTGCGCGTAAATCAGTTTCCGTGTAATTGTCGATGATGCCACTAAAACCAAAGCTTAAATTGAGGACATCAATATTACTGATATATGGGTACATCGGATCTTGACCGGAAGCAATTTTGATCACTGTTTCAAAATAACGGTCATTATTTAGGAGGCTACTCAAACTTATAGGGTTGTAGAGTGTAGTTGGAGAACCGGATCCCAAGGGAATTGCAACCATCACCCAGTTTGCTGCCCAGGCAACACCCTGAAAGTTAAGCTCAATGAGATCCAGGTTTGTGGTATTCATATCGTTCCAGCTATCCGGTGCGGCACCGACAACACTCAAAACTGCTGTGCCATGGGATAAAGTTCCTTTACCGTCTTCATTGTCAGCGCCGTATAGAAGTTCCAGTTTTGTCTGGCCAGGCAAAGCTGAAGATAGTGACGGATCGAACTCATTTACACCTGTATCTATGAAACCCACAGTAGTCCCGTATCCAGGACGTGCGTCGGGGCCTTTTGCGAGGCGAAGATTTGCATAAGCCTGATGAGCATTGATCGCTTCCAAACCCCATTGTTCTGAAAAGTTCTCTTCAACCTTGATATCCTCCGCCAGTTCTGCGCGTTTTTGACGGAACGCTTCGGGAGTTACGCCACCGAATTCATAAGTTTGGATGGTGGTTACTTGAGTAGGTTTGGTCGTAACACTGGTTTGACTACCGCCACCGCTATCACCACCGCCTCCGCCACCACAAGCGGATAACAACGAAGCGAAAATTGTAACAACTATTACGAATCTCACAGTTAAATACCAGGTATGCACAAAACTATATAAAGTACCCAACACCGACCCCACTAGATTCGGAAAATCAACTAAGGATAGAATTTTCTTAGAGTCGGCAACCGTACTTTCAAACCGTATTGTCAGTTGTAGCGCTGAAAATTCGTGGGGTTATGTTGCTTGATGGTAAATTACCTTTGTTTTTCAATATATTTAATAATTTACGTTAGAATCTACTATGATCATAGACTGAAATATTTACACAGGCATAAAATTCAATGAAGCCTGCCGGTTTCATCCAAGATCATCAGATTTCAATCCTTCAATCCTTTTCATCTCTTCATCCCACGCATTCTGAATTCGATCCAGACTTTCCTCGGAGTCTGCTTCAAATCTCATTACGATTTCTTCCGCTGTGTTTGATGCACGCATTAAAGCAAATCCATCTTCAAAATCAGCTCGAATGCCATCTAGAAAACTGATCCTAGCATCACAAAACGTTACATGACGTTTAAAATTTTCAATCTGCTGATGAGGACGGTCACACTTAATCCGTATCTCCGGCGTACTGACGAATGACGGCAGACTGTCAAATATTTCGTATACCGATTGCTCACTGTTCACAAGCAATTCACACAACCTCGCCGCTGCATAGATGCCGTCGTCGAATCCAGGCCAGCGATCATGGAAAAACAGATGACCACTCATCTCGCCACCAAATATTCCATCACACTCCCGAAGTTTTGCTTTCATCAGAGAGTGTCCAGTCATCCACATGATTGGTTCTCCGCCTGCTTTTTCAATTTCAGAAGGCAACGCTCTCGTACACTTTACGTCGAACACTACCTTCCGCCCCGGGTGCCTGGACAGTATTTCCTTCGCGAACAGTATCATCAATCTGTCGGGCCAAATGACCTCGCCATTCGGAGAAACTGCAACGAGTCTGTCACCGTCTCCATCCAGCGCCAGCCCTACATCAGCTTTTTCATCTGTAACCATTTCTACGAGATCAGCCAAATTCTTTAATACAGTCGGGTCGGCCTCATGATTTGGAAACGTACCATCGACTTCGCAATACAGTTCGATAACTTCACATCCGATCTGTCGCAGAATATTAGGAGCAAATGAGCCAGCAATTCCGTTCGCACAGTCTATTACCACTTTCAATGGGCTCTTCAGTCGAATATCCGAGCAAATGGCATCATAGTAGTCAGCAACCACTGAGTTTTTCTTCAATCTGCCACGGCCATGCCGAAAATTCCCTTTGTTTATGCGGTTGTATAGTTTTTGGATGTTCTCACCATAGAGGGATTGCCCTAACAGAACCATTTTGACACCGTTGTATTCCGGCGGGTTGTGACTTGCGGTGACCATCAGTCCGGTATTGGTGCCCAAACAGTGTGTGGCAAAATACATCACTGGAGTTGGGACCATTCCTACATCGATTACAGTACATCCGGTAGACAGAATTCCCTCAATCAAAGCATCCTTCAATTCGGGACTGGACAGCCTGGCATCGGAAGCAACTACAAGTTGATGGACATCCTTGATCAGGCAAACGGTGCCGTAAGACTGGCCAATCTTGTGCATGACGTCGCTCGACAGTTCCTCATCTGCCAATCCTCGAATGTCATACATTTTGAAGATATGTTGCGGAACTTGTTTTTTCTTCTTGAAAAAACGAATCATTAAACGTCAGTTGATCCGATGTATGCCTCGACTGTCTACTGACAACGCAGCTTCATGAACCGCTTCGGACAATGTGGGATGTGCATGAATGGTTCTTGCCAAATCTTCCGCACTGGCATGGAACTCCATTGCGACGACTGCTTCAGTGATCAGCTCGGATGCGTGCGGCCCAATGATATGCACACCCAAAATTTGATCGCTGCGGGCATCCGCAACCACTTTAACAAATCCTGAAGTATCTTCCATCGCTTTGGCGCGTCCCGTTGCGGCAAACGGAAACTTGCCGGTTTTGCACTCTCCGCCTGCTGCAACAACCTCTTTTTCAGTCAATCCCACCCACGCGATTTCCGGTGACGTATAGATTACCCAAGGCACAGTTTCGTAATTGACATGTCCGTGACTGGTCGCAATTCTCTCAGCAACAGCCACTCCCTCTTCCGATCCTTTATGTGCCAGCATAGGACCTCGAACACTGTCACCGATTGCATATACGTTATTTTCATTTGTCTTGCAGTGTTCGTCTACCTGAATGAATCCGCGTTCATCCAATAAGATACCGCTGTCTTCGGTAAAGAGGCTATCGGTATAGGGTCTACGCCCGATACAAACAATCAGTCGGTCTACGGACAGTCGTACTTCTTCGCCTTCAACTGTGTAAGTTACGTCGATGTAATCATCAACAAGTGCCGCTGATTCCACTCTAGCGCCCAACTGAATGTTCAGTCCTTGCTTCTGGAATAGCTTGGCTGCTTCAGCAGTTATTTCATCGTCGGCAGCAGGCAGAAAGTCGTATAGTGCTTCCAGCACTGTTACCTCAGAACCCAATCGGTTCCACACGCTGCCGAGCTCGAGACCGATTACACCAGCACCCACGATGCCTAGTTTTTCAGGCACGCTTTCAAATGCAAGAGCACCAGCAGAGTCGACGATTCGGTTACCGTCGAATGGAATACTCGGGAGTTCAATCGGCGTTGAGCCACTCGCAAGAATTACCTGAGTCGCAGTAATTTCACCGGATTTTTCGTTGGTTTCGCAATCCAGCAGTTCAACAGTTTCACCACCAGCATATCGTCCGTGGGCGTGAATAGACTTGATTTTGTTCACCTTCAGAAGTGCTGCGATTCCTCGAGTCAAGCTGTTGACGATCTTGGTCTTGCGCTTCATCATCGTCGCAATATCCATATTGACCTTATCAACAATAATGCCGTGGGTAGCATAACTCGTCAAGACATTGTGGTATCTTTCCGTAGAGTCAAGAAGCGCCTTGGAAGGTATGCACCCGACATTCAAACAAGTGCCGCCGAGCGCGGGCTTGCCATTGTCACCGGTCCAGCGATCAATGCAGACGGTATTCAGTCCGAGCTGCGCACATCGAATGGCTGCAACATATCCTGCTGGCCCCGCTCCTATGACGGCAACATCGTAAGACTCACTCATTGAAAACCTCTCCTACAATTCCAGCAGCAATCGCGAAGGGTCTTCAATCGCATCCTTGATCCCAATAAGAAAAGTGACCGCCTCACGCCCGTCGATTATCCTGTGATCATAGGTGAGTGCCAGATACATCATCGGCCGAGCGACTATCGCCCCGCTTTCAACTACAGGACGTTCCTGAATCTTATGCATGCCGAGAATGGCGCTTTGCGGAGGATTGACGATCGGAGTAGATATAAGCGAACCAAATACGCCTCCGTTGGTGATGGTGAATGTACCACCGCTTAATTCGCCAAGTGAAAGTGTTCCTGATTTGGCTCGCTCGCCGAAATCTCTAATCTGCTGTTCAATCTGTGCGAAACCCTTCAAGTGGGCATCCCGAACAATCGGAACAACCAGCCCACGTGGGGAAGATACTGCAATTCCTACGTCATAGTAATCGCGATAGACAATGTCGTTGCCATCGATAGTGGCGTTCACTGCCGAAATGGATTTCAAGGATTCAACAGCTGCCTTGACAAAAAAGGACATGAAACCGAGTCGTGCGTCATGTTTGTTCTCGAATAATTCCCGGTATTGTTTCCGTAATGCCATCACTGCGCTCATGTCCACTTCATTGAATGTCGTCAACAGCGCCGCAGTGTGCTGGGCCTGAACAAGGCGGTCCGCGATAGTTCGGCGAATTCGGCTCATGGGCTGACGGCGAGCCTCTCTCCCTTCTGCCGCCACCGGTTTCGCGGCTTCCTTGACTACATTATCAGCGGGCTTTGGGGGAGCCTTAGCGTCTTTCGATTCCATAAATTTCACTAAATCCGCTTTGGTTACTCGGCCTTCCTTGCCGCTACCGACGACTTTGCTGACAACAATGCCCTGCTCAGCGGCAAAACGACGAACCGCTGGACTCAATTTTTCTTTGATCTTTACTGCGGCAGACGACTCTTCGACTTCAGTTTTTTCATCTTGAGTGGCTTTTTTCGCGGGAATCTCAAGAGGCAGCTCCTCAGACTCTTGAACAGAGGCACTTACAACAGCAAGAACATCGTTTTCGTAAATCGTATCTCCGGCTGACTTGAAAATTTCATCCACAACTCCGTCGCTGGGGGCAGGAACTTCAAGCACAATCTTTTCAGTCTCAATCTCTACCAAAAGCTCATCCCGTCTGAAACCATCCCCAACGTTCTTGTGCCATGCAAGAACTGTGGCTTCACTCACCGATTCCGGCAACATGGGAGTCTTGATTTCAATTGACATTTTTTCTCACACTCCTGGGTTCTGAGATGGAAACAACTTTACGGGTAATCGTGAGCGCTTCGGTGATCAGCTGTTGCTGCTGAGCCAGATGCACGCGGTAATTTCCGACCGCCGGGGATGGTGCTGCTACTCTGGATTTGCATAGCAGTTTCTGGCTTTTTTTGAGACAATCTCGAATCTGATACCAAATCTGATACCACGCACCTTGGTTCTGCGGTTCCTCCTGACACCATAAAACATCTTCTGCATTCGGATACGAATGCAGAAGATGGCCGAGTTCTGTTACCGGAAACGGATGCAGTTGTTCGATTCGGACGATCACGACATTGTCTATGTCCAGATGCTCGCGTATTTCCAACAAATCAAAATATACCTTCCCAGAACACAAAATTACGCGTGCTACGGCATCTCGATCCACTTTCTCGTCAATTTCATCAATAATCGTCTGAAATCCATATCGAGTCAAATCACGCACATCCGATACTGAACCTTTGTGCCTTAGCAGGCTCTTCGGAGACATTACAATCAGAGGCCGGCGGTAAGGACGAATCGCCTGTCTACGCAGCATGTGAAACTTTTGTGCTGGAGTCGTGGGTACGCACACCTGCATATTGTCTCCGGCACACAGCTGAAGAAATCTCTCAAGACGAGCAGATGAGTGCTCGGGACCTTGCCCTTCATAACCATGGGGGAGCAACAGCGTCAAGCCACAGTATCTGGCCCACTTTGCGAATCCGCTGCTAATGAACTGGTCAATGACAATCTGGGCTCCATTGGCGAAATCACCAAATTGCGCCTCCCACACGACCAAAGAATCCGGATCTGTTGTAGCATAACCGTACTCGAATGCCAGAACCGCTTCTTCAGAGAGTAGAGAATTGAATATCTGACAATCCTCTGGATTGCGAATCGTCTTCAGAGGGCAGTAAACCTCTCGGCTTTTTTGCTCGTGCAATAGTGCATGACGATGCGAAAAAGTCCCACGTCCAATGTCTTCCCCTGACAAACGAATCTGAATTCCGTCATCAATTAGAGACGCATACGCCATGGTTTCGGCAAATCCCCAATCGCCAGGCAGTTTGCCAACAGCCATGCTGCTTCGATCTGCCATAACTTTCTTGACCCGATTGTGCAACGTGAAATTTTCTGGCAACTTACTCAGCTTCGCAGTAAGTTCTCGAATCTTTTTCAGCGTCAGAGTCGTATCGACCGGATCCAACCAACTTGCTTTGCCAAAACGAGACCAGTCAACGATCTTCTCCAATTTTGCGGGATCTATAATCTGACCGACAACCACTTCACCGCGATCGAGATTATCACGATATTCAAGCACCATTCTCTGGGCATCTTCATCCGACAGAATTCCGCGATCATCGAGTTCGGCGGCATATTTACGTCTTACAGGAACAGTTTTCTTAATTGCATCATACATGACGGGTTGAGTCATCATCGGCTCGTCCGCTTCGTTGTGTCCATATCTCCGATAACACACCATATCGATCACGACATCAGTGTGAAATTTCTGGCGATAGGCATGAGCAAGACGCGTTACGGAAACAACCGCTTCAGGATCGTCTCCATTAACATGAAAAATAGGTGCCTGCACCATTTTTGCGATTTCCGTACAGTAAACGGTAGAGCGGGCATCCAGTATGCTGCTGGTCGTGAATCCAATCTGATTGTTAATGATTACGTGGATGGTTCCGCCAATCTCGAAGCCGCGAGTATGAGACATATTCAAGGTCTCCATTACGACACCCTGACCGGCAAAGGCTGCGTCACCATGTATAAGAATCGGAGTCACTTCGTTTTTGGCTTCATCGCGCCGACGATGCTGCCTCGCCCTCACCGAACCTTCAACAACCGGATTGATAATTTCAAGATGTGATGGATTGAAGGCGAGCGCCACATGGACAATTCCGCCGGCGGTATTGATATCAGACGAAAATCCCTGGTGATATTTGACATCGCCGTGATCTTTCAGCCATGAACCGCTAGCCGACAGACTCCCCTCAAACTCTCCGAACACTTCGGTCGGTGCTTTTCCCAAAATGTTAATCAGCACATTGAGCCTTCCTCGATGAGCCATTCCGATAACGACCTCCTTGCCGCCACTCGTTCCAGACATTTCTACGAGTTCGTGCAGCATCGGTATCAGTGATTCGCCACCCTCCAGGGAGAATCTCTTTTGACCGACGTATTTCATGTGCAGATAAGTTTCCATGCACTCTGCCATGGTCAAAAGTTTCAGAATATTTTTGCGATCGTCATCCGAAATCACCGGACGCAGAGCTGTTTTCTCAATTCTGTCCTGAATCCACTCCAGCCGATTTGGATCGGTTATATGCATGTATTCGTAGCCGATCGAACCGCAATAGGTCTGCTTGAAGAATTCGAGAATTTTAGATAGTGGAATCGATTCGGTATCTGCTACCGCATCCACCTTGAATTTTTCAAACAAGTCGCTTTCTTCCAATCCTACTGCATCAAGACTGAGATCGGCGGTAAAAAAATCATCACTCAGTCCAAGTGGGTCGAGTTTTGCATTCAGATGACCGTAAACCTGATAACGTCGCAACAGGCGCTGCACAGCGGCTTGACGACGTATGTCATCCTGACTGACAAAGTCGTCGGAGTATGAGGTTGCGGAAATAAGAGGCAGCTTTCGGCTGGTCTGTTCAAATGTCTCAAAGGTATCACGCCATTCTTCGGAGAGCGACTCCGGTTTTGAATGGTACTGCCCGTATAAATCCTCCAGATAAGCCGCGCTGCCGGCGGCAAATCCGGTATCGTCAATTGTTTTGCTTGAATTGGTCATGGCTCTAGTCCAAGGATAGATTCTACAGATACTTAAAAGAATAGGGGGTTAGCTCTGGAAGCTTGAGAAAGGAATGGATCAAGCACGGCGAAATTTAATTACAGCGTTTGTGGTAACGTCTCGAAATTTCTTCGACGTGCAACCTGAATCCAGATTTGAACGTTCAATGTCTCAGAGAACAAAAATCTTGCAATTTTTCTTTTACTGGTGTTTTGTATGACAGAAAATTATAAGCGAAACAGTCCACTGCAATGAATTGATTCAAGGTTAATCTACACACTCGCAAGCATTTGATGTCGGCTCGGCAATTCTGTGTACGAGAATTTTCTTCTGCATCCGAAAATTGAGGGAAGTTAGTATGAGTGTTGGGTAAATTTTGGGGGAGTGCGTGCGTCGAATTAAGCGGCCGGCTGAAGGTAGAAATCTCATCTCTTGAATGGGAATCTAAACTTAATCTGGTGAGGTTGTTAGTGTAATGTCATAATCGGTCAGTGCACGCAGAAAGTCAGAATGTTCGATGAGCGGCATTACTTCGAGTAATGCCAGTTTACAAATAGCTCTATCGAAAATTGCTATACACGCGTCACCTGTTAATCTTGATTGAAACATGATGCCGTCTGCCTCCGGTACATTTATATAGGTCGCAGCTGATAAAGCGCGGCCCGCTGTGTGGTTGGAGTCATGAACTACAGCTGCAGGAGCCGCAATGCGGGTTGCACCATCTCCTCGAAGGTCAACAAGAGTGAGCTGCCCAATTGAGCACAGCGACACCATCAACATTGACTCAACATCCGAGCTCGGGAGTTCACGGTGCTTTCGGCGGGTAAATCGATTGCGAATGAGGGCTTCACAAAACAACGTACCGTTTCGGATGCGTATAGGATCGCGTAGCGCATCTCAGGGTCGCTAAACCGACTCGGTGCGGGAACAGCGCCAAGCATGTGTTTGTGGCCACTATTCATCAAGCGGAACATACGTCGGAGCCAGACGGTTTGAAGACATCCTCGAATACGGACGGGATCATATCCCAGACTCACGTAAAATCGCCCTGCATATGCCCTTGTACCGCAGCTACTACTCGGTCTATTTCTCCTCTGCGCAATAGTATGAGAGGTTGCACATCATCAAGCGAAGGATGAGGTGTTGTCAACCAGACCCAAGCCGCATAGCCATCGCCGAAATTCAGTGTAATTCTCTCAAGTCCTTTTAGTGGTCTGCTGAGATTATCAAACTGTAATGCTGGAAAAACATATCCGCGTTTAGCACCCCGCCAACCGATAATTTTGCCCTTTCGCAACCAATTGTGTACCGACTGACGAGTCTTGAGGCCAATCTGTGCAGCCAATTCACTGGTAGTCAGCAGGTCTTCACTTTTCCCCGGTTTCGTTCTTTTGGACATTTGCCTGTATGCATCCGCGGAGCTAACGTAATGTGGCGTCTCACCTGTAATAGTCTCAATTGTGGATTTGTCAATATGAGATCTGTCAACCTCTTCCGAGGATAGCGCGTTAGCTGCTACAATCAGTGCCAATCGAACGGCATCGGGAAATTCAACCAGCGTGGCAACCTCAGTTGCACTGAGATTGTCGGCGGCGCGATGCAGCACACTTTCCAACTTCCGGTTGTTCCAACTTTTCGTCTTGGTCATAGTAATTCAAACAATTGGTAGTAATCAGTAAGTGTCAATATTGTCTATTTTGTCAAGTACGCATGTTCCTCAAGTACCAATACACGCGACAACACCAAAGCCTTTTCCTATCAAAAATTGAATTTGGCAGATATGGTTCTGTCACAGAATGTCAGAATGTGTCTAAAACAACTCATTAAGAATCATACACGGATACAGAAAATCCGTTCACACGGTTGTCTTACTACTCGCTGGACCGACCACCTGGCGCTAGCGAGACAATGACTGTTTCTTTACTGGCTAGAGAATTGGGCCTGCCACTATTTGAAGTTAGGCTTAATAGCCTGATGAAAAAGTTTACGGGTGAGACAGCTGCAAAACTCCGTTTGAATTTCGATGCGATTCAGAAATCATGAGGCGTATATCTATTTCGCGAAATTGATAGCATCGATTTCCAGCGAAAACTCATGTAAGTCGAATCCATTGAAAACTCGCTCAGAGCCTAGCTCTCCGATTCCAATTCAATCAGCAAGTCTTTAGCGTCAACATTGTCACCGACAGCAATCAACATGGAATCGATAACCGCAGCTCGCTCAACCCGAATCGCAGTCTCCATTTTCATTGCTTCAATAGTCAACAACACATCTCCCGCTTCTACCACCTGTCCAACTCCTACACTTACAGACGAGATCATTCCGGGCATTGGAGAGATGACATGATTACGGTTACCTTGCTCGCCCTTTCGGCGTTTTTCAAGCATATTCGCAAATTTGTTATTCGGTACTTTAATCGTACGCGGCTGTCCATTGAGTTCAAAGAACACCCGCACATTACCATCCTCACCCGTATCGCCAATCGCCAGACATTGAATAACCAGCGTTTTACCGGGTGCCAAATTAACTGATATCTCCTGCTCAGGCTTCATGCCGTAGAAAAATACCGAGGTTGGCAATATATTTACTGGACCAAATTGCCGACGATGGGACATATAGTCTGTGAATACCGCGGGATACATCAGATAGGACTGAAATTCCTCATCCGTAATTCTCCGAGCGACCCGATGTTCAGCTTCTTCGCGCAGAACATCAAAATCTGCAGGCGGTAAATTTTCTCCAGGTCGGTTAGCAATGGGGACTTGTCCCTTCAACACCTTTTTTTGCAAACGCTCAGGGAATCCGCCCGGCGGCTGTCCCAGCTCACCGCTAAAAAAAGACTTGACGGAATCAGGAAAAGCAACTTCCTTGTTCGGATTTTCGATATCCTCTCGGCTGAGTTCTGAACTCACCATGAAAAGAGCCATATCCCCGATCATTTTCGATGTGGGGGTCACCTTGATCACATCACCGAAAATTTCATTTACCATTGAATACGCATTTGCGACTTCATGCCAGCGATTTTCCAAACCTAGTGATCGAGCCTGTTCTTTCAGATTTGTGAACTGTCCGCCCGGCATTTCGTGCAGATACACTTCAGACGCCCCATACCTCACGTCGCTCTCGAACGCCGCATAATTTCTTCTGACATTTTCCCAATAGGCTGAAAATTCCAGCACCGAATCGGCACTGATGCCTGTATCGTAATCACCACCTTTCAGTGCTCTGACTACTGATCCCAGGTTAGGTTGGGAAGTCATGCCAGAGACCGAATCCATAGCCAGATCAATGGCATCCGCTCCTGCTTCAACTGCGGCTATGACACTCGCCGCAGCAATACCGCTCGTATCATGTGTATGAAAATGAATCGGCAGGCCGGTTTCATCCTTCAGCGCCTCAACCAGAATTTTCGCACTACCTGGCGTCAACAGTCCGGCCATATCCTTGATGCAAAGAACGTGAATTCCAGAATCTGCCAGATCGCGGGCTAGTTTTACGTAGTAGTCGAGGGTGTATTTCGTCCGCTCAGGATTGAGGATATCGCCGCTGTAGCAAATCGCTCCTTCCAGAAGTTTGCCGGTTTCAAGTACTGCGTCCATAGCAACGCGCATATTATCGACCCAGTTCAGACAATCGAAAACACGAAACACGTCCACTCCCGATTCCGCACTCTGGAACACGAATTCCCGAACTACATTATCGGGGTAGTTCTTGTATCCTACTCCGTTAGCGCCTCGAAGCAACATCTGAAGAAGAATGTTTGGGACACACTGACGCAGTTCCTGCAACCGCTGCCACGGGCATTCTTTCAGAAATCTCATCGCTACATCAAAAGTTGCGCCACCCCAGCATTCAAGACTGAACAACTCCGGCAGATTGCGAGCGTAAGATTCAGCAGATTGAATCAGATCATAAGTTCGGAAACGCGTAGCCAGCAGCGACTGATGCGCATCACGAAAAGTAGTGTCAGTCACTAGTGCTCTTTGCTCTTCCAGCATCCATTTTGCGAACCTCTCAGGACCCAGCGCTTCTAGAATTTGACGCGTTCCAGGAGGTTGATAGTCATATGCAAATTCAGGAATTGGCGGTGCTCCGATCACACCTGGTTGTGGGCGTCCCGCAACTTCTGGATTACCATTCACTATTACATCGGCGATATAGGTCAGTAGTCTGGTTGCTCGGTCCCGCCGCTTCGGAATGTGCAGGAGTTCTGGAGTTTCATCGACAAATCGAGTGGTGTAAGTGCCATCGATGAACGTTTTGTGTTCAATCAGATTTTCAAGAAACTCCAGGTTGGTGGCAATCCCCCGAATTCGGAATTCCCTGAGGGCGCGGCTCATCCGTCTGACAGATTCCTCGGGGGTTGGCGCCCATGCCGTCACCTTCTCAAGCAGACTGTCGTAATATCGAGTGATTACTGCACCTGAATACGCTGTTCCTCCATCCAAACGAATTCCAAATCCAGCAGCGCCTCGATAGGCCGTCATGCGACCATAATCAGGGATAAAGTTTTCTTCCGGATTTTCAGTCGTTACCCGACATTGAAGCGCATATCCATTCGTTTTAATTTCACACTGGCTTGGCACTCCCGAGCTCTCAATTTCTCCGATTATTCCGCCTTGAGAAATTCGAATCTGAGCCTTCACGATGTCAATGCCAGTAACTTCCTCGGTAACTGTGTGCTCCACCTGAATTCTTGGGTTTACTTCAATGAAATAGCACTCGCCAGTGTCGTCATCATACAGAAACTCCGCTGTGCCAGCATTGACGTAGCCTACAGCGCGTGCAAGTTTAATGGCAGACTCGCACAACCTGTGACGCTGATCTTCGGAAAGAAAAAGTGCTGGGGCGCGCTCAATGATTTTCTGATTTCTACGCTGAATTGAACAATCGCGTTCATACAGGTGAACAATGTTTCCGTGGCGATCGCCAAGCAACTGCACTTCGACATGTCGGGCGTTCCGAACCAGCTTCTCAAGATACACTTCCGAATTGCCGAATGCAGCTTCCGTCTCCCTGCGACCAAGTAATACTGCTTCCTGCAGATCACCAGCCGACTCCACAACACGCATTCCGCGACCGCCTCCACCCCAGGAGGCTTTCAGCATAAGGGGATAGCCAATTTCTTTAACTAGTTGTTCAAGTTGGCTTGTATCTTCAGGCAATGGACCAGTAGCAGGCAAGACCTGTACTTCGGCATTCTTCGCTTCTTCTCGTGCAGTGACCTTGTTGCCGAGCCTGCGCATGATTTCTGGAGTCGGACCTATAAATTGAATTCTGGCATCAGTACATGCCTGTGCAAAGTCAGGATTCTCAGAAAGAAATCCATAGCCTGGATGAATCGCGTCTACTCTGCTGCTTTGAGCAACATCCAAAATGTCCGCGATGGCACCGTAAGCTTGAATGGGACCAAGCCCTACGCCGATCTTGTAGCTTTCATCCGCTTTGAACCGATGTAGGGAAAACTGGTCCTGCTCAGCGTAGACGCCAACCGTCGTAATTCCCAATTCACTAGCGGCACGGAAAACTCGAATCGCAATCTCGCTTCGGTTAGCAACTAACAGTTTTTTAATTGGCTTATCTGAATTCATATTTCGTTGAATTTTTTCGTTGGCAAAATGATTTACGCGGAAGCGCCTACCCAAATGTCGCCATTGGCAAAGCTATCTGGAAATGGATCGTCGGGGCTGACAACATAGTGGGAAAATCCGGTAATCCAGGCCTTACCCTTTATCGTGGAAATGACAGCGTCATAGGGGCTGATAGTACATGTATCAACGAATCAGCCCTTAAATATCGTACCGAGAATCCCTTCATGGTGAAAATCTTCATTCAGTGCAAGTTTTCCCTTTGCATACAAAGTAGCCATTTTAGCACTCATTCCGATCCTGGAAAGTGACCTGTCAATCGCTACTGTCCACGTCTCTTCCCGCCCCCAGTCGAGTTCACCTGTCAACACAATTGCGGCGTTCTTCAGCGTCTCCTGCGGGTGTTGTGGAAGCCCTGAAATTACACCAATTGTGAATCTGGAGACCAGCATTAGGTCACTCCATTCTTGCCACGAGATACAACAATTTCCATACCTGGAGTTTCTTCTTCTTCCTCTTCAATCTCTGCTGGAAATCCTGGAGCGAGTATTGATGTATCGCATATTTCTTCCAATCGCTTGATAATATTGGGAGGCCACTCTCTTGGCCCGTACTGCTCCATTCCTTCCTTGAATATTTTGATCATCAACGGATTGATTTCCAAAGGCACTCCCGCTCGATCAGCAACACCTTGAAAAAGCGAAATTTCCTTCACTACCAGATCCATTGTGAAGTTGATATTGCGACTGCCATTGAGAATAACCTGGCTTTCAGTTTCGTGAACAAATGAATTACCGGAGGAGATGCGAATTGCTTAATAAGTGGTGTTCAAATCCAGTCCAGCCTTCTTGGCCGTGGTAAGTGCTTCGCATAAAGTGAGAAGATTCACAGTTGCCAAATAGTTGGTAAGTACTTTCAATACTGAAGCAGTACCAAGGGGGCCTGTATACAGTATGAGTCGCCCCATAGTCCTAATCACTGGGAACGCACGTTCAAACGTGCTTCGCTCGGCTCCCACGAATATTGAGATGTTTCCAGTGGTTGTTCGATGACATCCTCCCGATACCGGGCAATCCAAAGGTTCTGCGCCCTTCCCACGAACGAGCTTTCCGAGACGCAGAACTTCCGTTTCGTCGGTTGTGCTCATTCAGCCCAAAGACTGCCCATCTTCAATCCCGATAGCACACCGTCCGGCCCCTCCATCACGGTTCTACAGGCTTGTGGACTTGGCAAACAGGTAATGACCATGTCCACAATAGAAGCCAAACCCTTCGGAGTTTCAGCCCAACGCGCACCTGAGTCAAGAAATGGCCGTGCAATACTCTTGTCAAGTTCACGTACAACCAGTTCAAAACCGTTTCCCAACAAACTTCCAGCGAGTTTGCCGCCGACATTGCCCAAACCGATAAAGCCTATTTTCATTGTTTCCCCTTTAAAGGGTGTGTCCCACTCGATTGTTCTTCACACTAGTTTCCTGAAGACAGGAAATTTCTAGTCTGATTGATTCATTAAATGCACTAACTCATCCGCTGCGTTGGAGAATATCCATTTAGTGCCTGATCGAATTTCCCGCGCAAGCAGATTAACAGAATTTATATATCCGGTTCCCCACGGAACATTTCTCATTGCAAGATCTCTACGAATTTTACCGTTCAAAAGAAGATAGTGACCTGTCAGGCCACCGAATTCACCCTTCAGAAACTCGCTATAGATTTGCCGGGTGTTGGTGGTTGCAATTAGCAACAGAGCCTCCGTTGGAAATTCCCTGACGGATCGCAGCTCTTTCGGATCTAGCGACATGATGTGAAAATCAAGAGTCGGCTCCAGTTTCGAGAGACAGTTGGAGAGTCGCATATTGGTGCTGGAATTGAGAGTTGCACCTTTTAGTTCAATCATCAGATGCATCTTTCCCGCATATCGTTCAACGACTTCTTCAAGTCGCGGAACCATGGGAGTGAATTTTCTCAGTTCATCGAAATCTGTACGCTCCACTTCTACTGGCGAAGCGCCGGGCAAATTTGCAGTGTTCGGATCATGTATGACTACAGGCATTCGGTCGCGTGTAAAGTGCACATCGAACTCAATCCCCCATATCCTAGCTCGGTACGCTGCATCAAAGGCTGGAAGCGTGTTTTCGTGAATTGAAGCTCCGAAATCATGACATCCGCGATGCGCGATCAGTCTGCACGACTGCCATTCGTCAGGAGTGAGTTTGGGCCTGGGATACCATTTGAAGAATGAATTGGTAGACAATTCAGCCAGGCGCGTCATCAAGTCGTAGTCCTGTTTCACGATCGATGTCTCTTAAGTACTACAGCAAAAGTTTGAGGGGGAAGCACTTAGCATAGACAGGAGCGCAGAAATAGTCTTATGAACCTGCAAAAAGAATTAATCTTCCTAATTATCCCTTATGACAAGCCAATCTTCCGGAGTTTTTTTTCGACACTGGTGGCATTTTCTCAGCGTCACTAAAGCCTTGCAGGGAATCAAATCCAGCAGGCTATAACAGCGATTGAATCGGTTCTCGAAATCCGACAAGCGACACTGCGCATACTTGGGATTGAAAAAATGATCCGTACTGCACAACACTCTACGAATGCTCATTGCGTGGGCTCAAGCCGATGTTCCAAAGACAGAAAAATACTGGTGTGGTGATCGATCGGTTTATGCAAAGCACTGACACCGATCAGGGGTGGTGGAGGTGCGTGGGAGCCGCGAAGGTAAGGACAAGGTGCGAGCTAGGCACCCGTTGCCCAATGCCAGCTGGTTCATGTTCGGCTACTGAAATATACGGTTTGCGGAACCACTTACACGCTCGCAACGACGTTGCTGGATTCGCGCAAGTTCCTAATCGAAGCCCTACCGGATATGTATCGCTCAACCTGAAGCATTGAGAAGCTGTACAAGATATACAAGCAGTTGATCGCGGTAGAAGAGCTTCATAGGCAAAAGGAGCGGGTGGGAAGCAGGAGCTATCTGCGCATTTCATTCTGGTCGCCTTGAATAGGCTATTTGAAAATTGATGAGATGGACTCCTATACCATTTATAGGAGTCCATATATGAAGTGAGGATCGATTCAACCGTTCAGGCGTTGCGAATGACAAACCCGAGATAAAAGCGAACTTCAAAAACTGTTTGTTAGTGGTGGGGAGGAATATATTGCATGGATGCTTCGGTAGATGGAATTTCTGACTCTAACGATGAATCAGATTCTGGAGGGGATTGGTTCCCGCCGGAAGAGAAAGCATTTCAGCCGATCTTATGAACGACGCTAAAAAAAGTTCGAAGGAAATTCGAGGCGGTGCAAAGCGGATCTGGGTAAATTGATACTGTCAGCTATCGTGGCAAATGCATCTCTTCATTATCTTCAATCATTTCAACTCTGATCGGCTGCCACCATACAGTCTTTGAACGATGCAGCCATATTGTGCAGAAGAGTGAAATACAGCTCCGGGCCATTCTCGATAGACGCGCCCAAGGGATCGACGGTACCCACCCGTGTCTCTGTGCCTTCAATGATGACGTTGACGATACGCATATCAAACTGCGGCTCGGCGAACACACAGGTCGCGCCGAGATCGCGTATCTTGTCTTGGAGTTCCAATATGCGTCGGACGCCAGGAGACCGGTCCGGACTGATCACAACTGAGCCAGCGGCGGCGAGGCCAAAGCGGTCTTCAAAATATCGATAGCCATCGTGGAATACGATAAATGGCTTGCCCTGAACTGATGCCAGATCCGCGGCAATCTGTGCGGTCAGTTCCTCCAGCCGGAGCAGGAGCACTTGAGCATTGTCTGCATAAAGCTCGGCATTGGCGGGGTCGGCTTTGTATAGGGTATCGGCGATCACACGTACCATCGCTGCTGCATTCACCGGATCGAGCCAGATATGTGGATCAATCTCCTCATGCCAACTTTGATCATGGCTGATATGGTCGTCACTGTCGTCATGACGGTGCACAGCCTCATTCTCTTCTGAATGCCCATCTTCCATGTGGGGCTCAAGGTGGTCATGTGTATCGAAGGTTCCTCCCTCGCGAAGTGTCCGATAGACCAAGCCTTGTGCATGAAACAACGGCACCACTCGAGCGTTGCTGGCAAGCGTGTCGATCGGGTTGGCAAGTGAGGTTTCCAGTACTTCGTCGATTAGAAAGATGACATCGGCATCTTCAAGCGCAACGGCATCGGATGGACGCATGCTGAAAGTGTGTGGCGACATAGCTCCCTGCATAATTAGGTGAGGTTTATCCACACCAGCCATCACGGCACTCACTAGCGAATGAACCGGCTTGATCGATGCAACGACCCGAACTCCGGTATCCGCAGTTACCGAACTGGTGATCGCACAATTGAGGAGCACCGCGGCAAGCGCGATGCGGAAACGCGATATCAGCACAGAGCAATCAATGAATGCGACTTCGCAACACATAGGAAGCCACGGAAGTTTAAGTCTGTCTGCGGTGCTGGCCAATCCATCACTTGAATTTGTTTGTCTGATAATAGAGAACACTGTACAAAATCCCTCATGTTGCAAATGTAGCCTCTGTTAACCTGGCTACCGAGTTTGTCATCCAGAGATATTTCTCTTTCAAACATTCACGGTCCCAACGTAATCACTCCGAAGTTACGAAAAAATTCAAGAACTTCAGCCGCTCGCCAATCTATGAAAGTGCAGATAATTTACAACTTTCAAACACGATTTGCCTAACAGCGAATAATTCGGGAACCTACAGTTTCCGTGCATCACCACAAATACGGTTTAGCAGACATACCTGATTTCGCGAAGTTATAATACAACGCCGCAGGTCGTCGTGCCTGCAAACTTGGAGACTATAAATATATCGAATGACATGTACATTGGAGAACTCGACCTGTCGAATTCCGATTCGCGGGCGTACTGTTCACGGATATCCGCAGAAATTTGCATGTCTGTGACCTTGAAGATAACAAAACAGGACTATATGGCATAAATTGTACGCATGGCGTTGCAATGAAATGTAGTGTGCCATGAATCATCGCGTTTCCAAAACACTTGAATTTACCGAACACAAAACCATTCATTAGTTGTCGAAATCGACGAGACACCTGGGAAAATGATGAACACACGAGTACCCGCGGTTTCGGTTGGAACATGATGATAAAGGGATACAGTTCTTTGGGCCGTCAATAAGGTCAAACATAACCCAGGTTTTTTTGCCTCTGCCCCAGTGATGGATCGCCTAAGCCCGACTTCGTGTTTCCGACGTAGCAGTTTTGCCTTTAAAGTGCTTCGTGCAAATTTATGTTCCCTGTTCGCGATGGCGATACGATCCCTATGGTGAGGCAATGACCCGGGGGTTGCTTCATCCATCGCTCTTGTTTCCGGAAGTTGTGCACCAACTTCCACAAAAGACATGATTGTGGGAACCGATCAAACTGCCAGTACCCACCCGCTCGTAAGCGCTCGAGATATCGGAGTGCAGCGCGGTAACCGGTGGATCATCAGGCATGTTGACTTCAAGGTGAACAGCGGTGAACTGGTCTACATAATCGGTGCCAACGGCGCTGGAAAGTCAATCTGCGTGAAAGCAGTCCTCGGCTTGATCGCTATCAACGAGGGAACAGTTAATCGAGCACCATCGCTGAAAGTGGGTTATGTCCCGCAACGACTTCCCATAAGTCCAACGCTACCCCTGAGCGTCCGTCGTCTGATGACGCTGACAGGCCATTTCTCATCCCATGACATTGACACCACGCTCGCTGCCGTCGGTCTCCAAAAGCTTGGCAACCCACAGGTTACAACATTGTCGGGCGGTGAATTCCAACGGTTGTTGCTCGCCCGGGCTCTGCTTCACCGGCCTGAACTACTGGTCCTCGACGAACCGGCTCAGGGTGTTGACATAGCTGGAGCAGGCGTGCTCCACGAACTGATTGAAAACATCCGGCGCGATCTTGGTTGCGGCGTCTTGCTGGTTTCACATGATATTGAATTGTCCATCGCTACCGGTGACGATGTGGTGGTTCTGGTTCCCCATGAACATGATGGACAGGGCTCAGTCGGAAGTGAATCCACGCAGATTGTCACCGATCAAGATCACTCGGTACAGGATTGAAATAGTGTTGGACGATTTCTTCGCGCGCGCCATACTTGCAGGCATTGGCCTTGCACTTGTCACCGGACCTGCGGGATGTTTTATCGTCTGGCGGCGGCTCGCTTATTTTGGCGAGACGATTGCACACTCGGCCCTACTTGGTGTTGCACTTGCCATTCTGCTCAACCTCCATCTAGTAATCGGCATATTTGCAACAGCCTCCGTAGTGGTGCTGATGATGTTTTACCTCGAACGACACGACACGTTGCCAACCGACACGCTGCTCGGTCTGCTCTCCCATGGTGGGTTAGCCGTCGGTCTAGTGATTCTTTCTTTCTTTCCGAACATGCGGCTCGACCTGCAGGCGTTGCTATTCGGAGACATTCTTACCGTATCGCGCATCGATCTAGCAATGATCTGGGTGGGCGGGTTAATAGCGTTCACGGTACTGTGCTGGATTTGGCGTCCGCTGCTGACGGCGACTGTCGATCCCGACTTGGCCACCGTAGCGGGATTGCGGCCGGAGCGCACGCGCCTAATATTCGGGCTTCTCGTCGCCGCAATAATCGCCACCGCCATCAAGATCGTCGGAGTTTTACTGATCGTAGCACTGCTGGTGATTCCGGCGGCTACAGTCCGTCGCTTTTCTTCAACTCCCGAGAGAATGGCGATTGGCGCAGCGTTTGCAGGCGTGTTCGCGGTTGTAGGTGGACTGTTCACCTCAATGAAGTTTGACACACCGGCAGGTCCCTCAATAGTTGTAGCTGCGCTGGTGCTGTTCATAGTGACTCGTATACACCGCAGGCAATCGATAGAAGGCACTCGCTGAATTCAGTTCCGTGGCTTTCACCCGGCAGTATTTGCAAGATTGCCGCTCAGTACGAAACCCAGAAGGAAGCAAATCTCGAAAATTCCATTTGACTCGGCACTCAAGACAGACCAGCCTTACGGATTGGCAGTTTGTGCGTTATGAGATTGCCGCAATGGAACTGTCGGTGCAGCCTTCCAACTCGATTTGCACCGTGACGTGGCTGACATCAAAGCGTTTCACCAACCGCACATGAATCTCGGCAACGGCGAATCCTAGCTGGCGCCTTCATTGATTCGTGCGTGCAGAGTCAACAGCAAACGATCCTGCGACAATAACCAGGCACGCACGAGTATCGCGGTGTCAACAACAAGACCGACAAGCATTTGAATCTTTCCAACCCAGCACCATAGCGTCTAGCTGCCTTGATCTTCGGTGCCGTAGTGTTTCACATACTCGCTCAGACTGAGTCCTTTCGGGAATTGAGTTTTATAGATATAACCTTTAATATTCAATCATTTATATTAAACAGATCATACCATGAATCGCACGTGCTTTTCGGCGGAAATAGGTTAGCTCAAGTCAATCGGCAGGACCATATGCTTGCAATAATTCGCGTGACAGTTTCTGTGCTTTAGTGATCTCAGCGCTAGTCATGCCTATGGCAATTCTTTTTTTCACAATCTTGGATTGCTCATGTCCCTGTGCAGCAGCAACACTAAACCAGGCATACGCTTGCAGTTGGTCCTCGGCAACCCCTTCACCGTTGGCATGCATACGGCCGAGATCGTGTTGCGCATCAGCATCCCCCTGTTCCGCGGATTTACGATACCAGCGGACCGCTTCAACATCATCTTCGGCAACCCCTTCGCCGTTGGCATACTTAATGCCAAGAATGTATTGCGCATCGGAATTTCCCTGCACCGCAGATTTGCGATACCAGCGGACCGCTTCGACATCATCTTCGGCAACCACTTCGCCGTATTCATACATAACGCCGAGAAAGAATTGCGCAATAGAATTTCCTTGTTCCACAGATTCAATAGGGTTGTCTAACTCATCTGAAGCATATACAGAGCATGTGAACAACAAAATTATGAGAAGAATCTTACGCATACATGGAATTTTAGGCTTAGTCTAAAGCAAATTCATAACTCTCTTCAAATTCGATCGCAGGCTCTGGGGTTCCTGTCCAAGTAAAACGGTAGCGCGCAACTTTACGAACGTTGCCGACCAAAGCGGGGTGGAAGCATGCAAGACAGACACCATCCTTTCGACGCACACTGGGATAAATAATTCCGGATGGATGCTTCGCCAAGAGAATCTCAGCGAGTTTTTGTGAATCCACATAACTGAGTGGGTTAAGGCATCTTTCAAATCCTGGGTTATCTCGAATGTCGTGGTAAGCTCCGTTGAAATCTGCAAGATAGTCATCGTGGGTCACACTGTCATGGAACCAGTCTATTTCATCAAACTCGACTGATTTGTGCCAAGCAATTTCAGCTTGTGCTGTCTCTAATTGAAACCCGGCATACCATGCTCCTCGGTCCGGACCGTTAAATCGACTTCCGAGCGGATGAGTACACGTAAATGCACTGTTGATGATGTGGCTGTATGAAATTCCGAACACTAGTTCGTCAATTCCGATTCCCGGGAACCGATCAATCTCAGCATGCTTTCGTTCACTGGTTGCTTGTTCCAGCTCGGAAATTCCGCGTAGGTGATTATGATTGTCCGCAATTCGCTCGAAAACGATTTCACCATTTTCGCTGAATTTTGAGTGGATAAGCCGATGTGTACCTAGTTGCAGTATCTGTGAAATATTCGGGGTTTTCAATTGCCTCCCTGCCGCGCATCCAAGAGCTTTCGGAGTATTGCAAATGCTGGTATTCCACCCTGTATGAGAAATTCAAGTGGTGTCGCGCCCCTGAAAATTCTGTTTTTATTTGGAAGTTTTATCCAACGGTCTGCCAACTCTTCACTGTAAATGATGTTCAGAGCTTTAAATATTCCAATAAGATAGGAAATTCGGGTTAGTTTATCTTCATTGAGGGGGCGTTCCTGTCCCTTCTTTAGAGAGTAATAGACACCATTCGAAACACCGCCAAGCAACAAACGGGCATCAATATCTCGAATTCTCCAATGAGCCGCAATATTAAAAAATACTCCTATTGCATCTGAACTCAGACGATCGCGATCAGCCTGTTTAGAAAAATCAATTACGGACACAGTCTCGTAACGCGTTGTAGGATATGCAGTATTAAAAAGTGAAATATCATCCATTTCAGGAGTAATATATCTCCATTTATGGAGAATTGCAAGATTCTATTCACCAATTCGTCTCAAGTCTTAATTCAGGTGGTATGCAGGACCGAAACCAATGCTTCCAGCACGACATCTAGTTGCTTTTTCTCAATTACAAGCGGTGGTAACAATCGAATAACAGTTGAGCCTGCAGGAAGAACCAGAATTCCCTGTTCTTGCATTTGCTTGATGATCGGAGTTGCTTTTTTACGAAGTTCGATTCCAATCATAAGCCCCAGGTGCCTGACCTCTCGGACGATCTTTGGTTGATTTTCAATCAGCTTTCGTACAAACTCATCGCCAAGCTCAGCAGCACGTTGCGCCAGCTCTTGTTGTTCCATAATCTTGACCGTAGCCAGGAACGCTGCACATGCCAATGGATTTCCGCCAAACGTGCTGCCGTGCGTGCCTATCGCCGTCTTTACTTTATCGTTCACCAGAATGGCGCCCATTGGCACACCTCCGGCCATGCCCTTGGCAAGACATAGAATTTCGGGTGTCACACCGTAGTGTTCGCATGCGAACATCCTGCCGGTTCTACAGAATCCGGTCTGAATTTCATCGATGATCAGCAACGCTCCACGACTGCTGCAAAACTCGGCCACGGCTGATACAAACTCCCTGTCAGCCGGCCTTACGCCACCCTCTCCCTGAACCAGTTCCAGCACGACAGCAGCTGTATTCTCATTGATCGCTTGATCAAACGCATCGATTCGATTGTAGGGAGCATGCACAAATCCAGGCACTAAAGGCTGAAACGGCTCTTGATAATCCTTCTTCGCTGTCGCACTTAGCGCTCCAAGAGTTCTGCCATGGAAGCCACGCATGGCGCTCACGACATTACTTCGCCCGGTGGACTGCCGAGCGAACTTGATCGCCCCCTCAATGCTTTCAGTTCCTGAATTGCATAGAAATACCCGATCCAGACCATCCGGACTGATCGATACCAGTTTTTCCATGCATTGCCCGCGCGTATCGTTCGGAAATACACCTGCACACGTAATCAGGTCCCGCGCCTGTTTTTCAATGGCTTCAACAAGCTCCACATTTCCGTGCCCAACACTGGCGACGCCTATGCCTGCTGTGCAATCAATATACTCCCGGCCCTGATCATCCCAGATTGTCGCTCCACTACCCTTAGCCAGCGTAATGCCGCGGCTCGCATATACACCGATACCAAATGCCTTTTCCTGTTCGCTGCTATTCATTTTCCATTTACTGTTGTTTAACCGATTACAGTTCCATTTCCACCAACTGCATCCAAATATGGAGTTTCCGTGCGCCCATCCGATATGATCACTTGCGTGAATCCATCATCGAACAATTGCCGGATGGCAAGAAGCTTTCGTTTCATTCGACCGCTCGCGCTATCCTCGCGCATTCGAACATCGGACACCGAAAGTTTGCGTATCAAACTGGAAGGTTGGTCTGGGTCCGCTAACAGCCCCGGGGCTTCGATGAACTGGTAGATTCGACCTGCGTCCAACTCGCGATGCAATGCAGAAATGATATTGTCGTTGTCTGCGTTGATCGCGAAGCCGTCCGCATCGACAATCGGAATACTCAAGACCGGCGTATAACCTTGTCCCAACAGAAAACGTAGAAGACTACCGTTGATCTGCCGCGGCTTACCTGAATAGTCACGCTTGATCAGTGTCTTGCCATTTTCGCGAACTCGAATCCCGCGATTGCGTTCTCCCTGAATCAAGCGTCCGTCAAGACCGCTCAAACCGACTGCGTTGATTCCATGACGCTGACAGCACTCGACGAAACGGTTTCTAACTGCACCCGCATACGTCATCATGATCAGATCAATTGCATTCTGATCGGTATATACGCTGTCATAACCGGAGACGGACTGGATCATCTGCGTCGGCATATCGAGTTTTTCGGCCAACCGATCTCGTGCTGCATTCGCGCCAAGAACAACGATGATTGGCTGAGGTTCGGCTGCAAGGTCTCGAATTATGCCCTCCACATTGATACTCTCTCCTCCCCCTACCTTGATGATTATTGGCGGATCTCCAAGTTGTGCATCTTCGACTTCTGACATATCAGTCAATAATCCTTGTGGTACGGTTTTCTATCGGAATCCAGCCGGATTCGTTTTCGTAGGGTGCCGAGCTGATGATGTGCTCACCTTCGGAAAACTTTTGATGCATTTGAAAGTATCCAGGATTTTCGCTGAATGCAGTACTGATCCAGGCTTGTCCTTGTTCTGCAATAATGAAATTCATTGCTCGCACGTATTGAGTTTTCTTCACAAGCAGTTTCACTCCCTGCCGAATCGCACTCAGAGTATCACCTTGATCAAATCGCTTGACAAAGTTGAACACTTTTTCCGCACCGATCCTCCCCCGCTCATTAATTCGAACACCTTGTAATTCCCCATTGAAAATGAACACTCTATTGCCATCGAAAAACGGCATGTTGTTTTCGATTTCAATTCCTTCATTTCGATACGCACTTCTCGCGTGAGCCAGAAAAATTCGGCTATCTGCAAAACAATCAAAATCATCTTCCCACACAGGCTTGAGATTATGATAGAAAGCCCAGTCTCCGGACTCAATCCACGCACATCCCCATCCATGACTCTGATCTTCTGGACTGTTCCTGGCAGTCACGGCGAATCTCTTCAGGTGCGAACGAACATCAACGGTATCCGCAGCACGTACGTAAAGCAATCTGCACATTGACAGTCAGTCGCAGTTTCGAAACTTGATCGAATTCAAACAGGAAACAAACCGGCAAATTCAAGGCCTGTTCGTTCCAGCAGTCCATGCATGATGTTGAAATTCTGAACAGCCTGCCCGGCAGCGCCCTTCATTAAATTGTCCAATGCACTGACTGCAACAATCCGAAATCCGTTTGGATCTCGTTCAAATCCAACATCACAAAAATTTGTGCCGGATAGATGCTTGGGTTCCGGCAACCTATGAATTCCGGAGCGTTCCTTTACGATTCTCATGAACGGCTCATTCCCATACGCCTGACGATACGCTTTCCACAACTCCTTTTCATCCGGAGCTTCCTGTTGTGTAAACACATGACAGGTTGCAACGATTCCGCGAACCATATCGATAGACGTGGCTGAAAAGCATATCTGGTCGAATTCGAGTTCCTGTTTCATCTCGCCGATATGTCTGTGACCGACAAGCTTGTAAGATCGTACTGCACCGCTTCTTACAGGATGATGACTGCCCTCGCTGAATTGACTGCCGGCTTCACTAGAACCAACTTTCACTTCCGCGATAATCGAATCCACATCGAACGCCCGCATGATTGGCAATACTGCCAAAATGACTGCCGTTGCATTACAGCCTGCGCAGGAAACGTAATTTGTTTCTGCAATTTTGTCCCTGTGAAGTTCTGGAACACCATAAACGAACTGCTCAAGTAGGTCTGCATTAGCGTGCTCGTGGTCGTACCACTTTGAATATTCCTGAGGGCTGTTGAGTCGAAAATCGGCACTGAGATCAATAATCTTGGGGCTTAGGTCAAGATATCTGTGAATAGAGTTCATTGCCTCTCCATGCGGGAGACATAGAAACATCACATCACACTCAGTAAGTTCTTCAGGTACACAGTATTTCAGCAGAACTGACTTGCGCAAATTTGGATTGACTGAATGGACAAACTTGCCAGCTTTGCTTCGAGACACAATCTGTACAATCTCGACTTGAGGGTGACTGCTCAAAAGGCGGATTAATTCTCCCCCTGTATAACCGCTGCCGCCGACTATGGATACTCGAATTTTGTCAGCCAATTCAATCCTTCCTTAAGTTTCCGTAAAACGCAATTTCCAACTGTGGTTGATCAAAACGCATCCGAGACTATTCGATTTGCGCGATGACATAGTCCACCATCTTTTTAGTAATATTTACACTTGTCGGCATTATGCTGTTTCGAAATTCCATGGTGTAATTGACTTCATTGACAAGGAATCCTTTGTCCGTCTCAAAGATGTCAATAGCAAGAACACCTCCGCCAACGGCTTGCGCGGCTGCAAGAGAAATCTCTGCAATTTCGCTTGTTACAGGACAGTTTGAAGCAACAGCACCTCGTGCAGTATTCGTGATCCAGTGTATCGATTCTCGATAGATTGCCGCAATACACTTATCCCCTACTACGAAAGAACGAATATCGCGTCCATGTTTTTCAACGTACTCTTGAATATAGAAAATCGAATGCTGGTAGGAACCCAGTGTTTTCTTGTGCTCCAGAATCGCTTCTGCTGCTTGGCGATCATTGATTTTGGACAGCAACCGTCCCCAAGAACCAACCACTGGTTTCAATACAACCGGATATCCGAGCTCATCAATTGCATTGAGTGCAGACTCTTCAGTATAGGCAACACGAATTTCGGGTTGCGGAACATGATTTGTACTGAGTGCAATGGATGACTCGATCTTGTCGCCGCACAACTGCGCAACGTCGGCTCGATTGACGCATGGCAGCCCAGCACTTTCTAACAGTCTCAAGCTGTAGAGGGCACGAGAATGATTGATGCACCGCTCGAAAACAACATCAATCTCTGGAACATAATCCAGATCAAACACCAAAGCCCTGTCATCCAGAACCACTACTTCCACACCTTTGCGTCGGCGAAATTCCTCAAGCAGAAGCTTCTCCTCGACTCGCAGCAAGGAGTGTAGAAATCCGATCTTCACTTAAGTCCTTTTGTCCACCCAATTCAATACGACCTTACTGTCCCCAATCCTCATCCAAATCCGGCGCTAAATCAAGCGTATCGCGATCTTTGCTGATGACTTCCAGTTCAGAGCCGCATTCAGGGCATTCAATCAATTCACCTTCGATCGTGTCTTCCTCGAATTCGATCTGGCATGCACAAACCGGACATTCTGCCATTACTACTCCTTCAAATTTCGTTATTCGGTTCTGTGATCAACGCTCAGTCTACTTCCGGCGTCGGATACATGAGTATTTCATGTATGTCCACTCGGGGATGCTGTTCAACAGCAAAAAGAATCGTGCCGGCAACGTCGTCAACTTCCATTGCAATCGCCCGGCGCTCACTGAAAATTTCTGTGTTTGTGACACCAGGTTCGACGATTGTCACGCGGACACCAGAACCTCGAAGTTCCTCCCTCAGATTATGCCCCATACCCGTTATCGCCCACTTGGTTGCACCATACATGGATCCGGCTATAGGTCTTCTGCCAGCAGCAGAGCCTAGCAACAGCAAGTGTCCTTTTGTTTTCTTGAGAGCAACAAGTCCCGCCCTTACAGTCAAACCAATACCATAAATATTGGTGATGATCATTTCCTTCCATCGTTCAGGGTTACCCTCAGTGAAACCTCCACCGGAATGATAAATTCCGGCGTTTGCGAGGATTACATCTATGCGGCCAAAGTTTTCAATAGTACGACCGACCATTTCCTGCTGATCGCCCCACTGAGTGACATCACATTGAATCGCAAGCGCACGCTCGGAACCACCGAGTTCTTCTGACAGCTGATCAAGCCGATCTTTTCTGCGAGCTGCCAAAGCCACCCTGAAACCTCTTTTCACAGCTTCTCGCGCGACAGCAGCGCCAATTCCACTAGATGCTCCGGTAATCAGAAAAACTCTGTCGTTCATGTCTGCTTGTTGCCAGCCAGGATGGTAATTGAGAATAGTTGCAAGCGGATTATTATAAATGCCAAATCTCGTAGTTCATTGCATGGTTAATCGGAACATATGCGTTGCTACGGTAGGCAATTTGTGAGTTCACGCTCTGAATCACCCCATAGAAAATTCTGAGGCATAAAGATGATTCTATAATTTATACGGATAAAATTATTCATACATTACCTGTATCGCCAACGTAACGGATTGCTGTCCCTCGAATCGTCAGCCTCACCGTACACTGGACCGACTTTATATTCCTGAGTTGCTAACACCAACGAATTTGCTCCATAAACCGCCTTATGCCAACTAACGTCACAGCTGACTATAAAAAAGCGGAACAGGCTTTTCGTGAAGCGAGAGAACCAACGGACCGCCTCCAGTGCCTCAAGGAAATGCTTCGTACCATCCCTAAGCACAAAGGTACTGAGCATCTGCAACGAGACATTAAAACCCGGATGAAACTCCTGACCGATGAACTGTCAGGACCTCGAAAAGGTGGTGCGCGTACAGGTCCGTCGTACTCAGTTCGGCGCGAAGGCGCGGTGCAGATTGCACTGTTGGGGCCGCCTAATTCCGGAAAATCTCAACTTCACCACACTTTGACCGGAGCGCGTACAGATATCGGCCCATATCCGTTCACGACACAACTTCCTATCCCAGGAATGATGCCGTTTGAAGATGTGCACATTCAACTCGTCGATTTGCCGCCAATTTCCCAAGACTACTTTGAGCCTTGGATCGTTAATGCTTTGCAACCAGCTGATGCTGCACTGCTTGTAGTTGACATAACCAATCCAGAGTGTATTGACCACATTCAGCAGGCTGTCGGTCAACTCGAAGGCAGAAAAATCAATCTGACAAATCAGTTCGAAGAAGACAGTAGTAAAATCATCAGCCAGCAGGATGATTTTGCAGACCCTTTTCAAATTCGACTTCCTACCATACTGGTCGCAAATAAAATCGATCTCGCAAACAACCCGGATGAACTGGATGCCCTCAACGATCTTGTAAACAACAGTTTTCCGTCCATCGCAGTATCTGCGAAGACGGGAGAGAACCTTGATCTCTTACCACGTATGATTTTCAACAAAATGAACATCGTGCGCGTATATACGAAAATACCTGGAAAACCAGCTGATACCAAACGACCTTTCACAATTATCTCAGGAGGTACGGTGTCCGACGTCGCACGGCAGATTCACAAAGATTTCGCTGAAACATTTCGATTTGCGAGAATCTGGGGGCAACATGTATTCGACGGACAGCAAGTCGGCCCTGATCACGTACTGCATGATTTGGATGTGGTCGAACTTCACGTGAAGTAAACAGGAAAAGAAAATCTCGTGAACGAAAAACGAATCATGGAACCGCGCGAACGAAAGATCGTTGGCGTAGTCGGGGCAGCTCATTTCTACTCACACTTCTATTTTTTAGTGCTGCCGCTCATGTTTCCAATTCTGTATGATGTTTACGGAATCGGATATACAGAACTCGGAATTGGCTATGCAGTGTTCAGTGCTGCAACCGCACTGTTCCAGGCACCTATCGGATTTATTGTCGACCGCTACGGCGCACGATCCATCTTGATTGCAGGTGTCGCCGTGGAATCGGTGGTTCTAGCATTGTTCGGCGTTTTTCACAGTTACACATCCTACCTCATTTTGATGGGTTTGGCCGGCGTGGCAAACGCAGTTTATCACCCGTGCGACTATTCAATCCTTACCCGTTCCATCCACAGCAGAAGCCTTGGTAAAGCGTTTTCGATTCACACGTTCTGCGGACAATCGGGTTCCGTAGCTGCCCCTATTGTCATTGTGCTGATTACTGCAGGTCTCGACTGGACTTATGCCTTGATGTTGTGCGGCGCTGTCGGACTGGTTGTAGTCGCATGTCTTGTAGTCGGATTTCGCGGTATTGAATTGCCCAACATTCAAGAAGTGGATTCAACGGTTCAGAAACGGGGAAGCAGCTTGCGTCTGCTGTTCAGCTTGCCTGTACTTCTCGGCTGGCTATTCTTTCTCGGCTTCGCAATGAGCAGTACGGGTTTGTATGATTTTTCGGTCTCTGCGTTTACAGAGATTTACGACTCAACGCTTGCTCAAGCAGGAATCGTAATCTGGCTGTTCCTTGCCGCCGACGCTGTCGGAATCCTCTGCGCGGGATTCTATGCGCATCGCTGGAACCGTCACGAACTAGTGGTGATGAACTGTTTCATCATTGTCGCTGCCTGCATGTTTTTCATTACGCTGGTTCCTATGTCACTGATGGCACTTTCCATACCGATGACCATCGCCGGATTCTTTTATGGATTCATTGCGCCATCCAGAGATGTCATAATCTCAAATTTGGCGCCTGCCAAAGACATGGGAAAGGTTTTTGGCACAGTTACCACCGGATTCAATGCTGGGGGAATATTGGGGGCGCCTCTGTTTGGATATTTGCTGGATCTAGGTGATCCATACTCAATTTTCTGGGGGGCTGGCATCATCTCCATTCTAACAATATTTACCACTGTAAATCCTTCTTCGCTACGGCTTCGGTCCGAGGCGTCCGCTGAACAAGGAAAGTAGAAAAGACGTGGCCAATAGTCAAAATACATGTGGCATCAGCCTCATGAAACTGCTCAAGAGTTATGGAACTGAGTTTGTTTTCGGCATTCCCGGAGTGCATACACTTGAGCTGTATCGAGGAATCGCAGAATCAGGAATTCAGCACATTACACCGCGGCACGAACAATCTGCCGGATTCATGGCAGATGGTTATGCACGTGCAACAGGCAAAGTTGGAGTCTGCTGTTTGATTACGGGACCTGGGGTAACCAACGCGGCAACGGCTCTTGCACAATCCTACTCCGACTCGGTTCCGGTTCTGGCGATTTCCAGTGTTAATAAATCTGGAAGCTTGGAATTAGGACAGGGTGATTTGCACGAATTGCCAGCCCAGCAAAAACTGACTGAACACTTTACCGCATTCAGTCAGACGATATTTGACGTCGAATCGGTGCCGGAAGTCGTTGCCCGGGCATACTCCGTATTCGACGCTTTGCGGCCGCGCCCTGTACACATCGAAATTCCCATTGATCTGATTGACAGCAATGTAGGTTGGAAGCCTGTACAGGCTATGCGAGTTCAAGCACCACATGCTTCACAAAGTCTTCTTGAACTGGCTGCCAAGCGACTGTCTTCAGCAAACTGTCCCGCAGTTATATTTGGTGGCGGGTGTAAACATGCTGCATCGGAGGCAAATCAACTCATCGACCTGCTGAATGCCCCTGCAGTCACTACGTTCGCTGGAAAGGGAGTGATATCCGAGGACCACCCGCTCAGTTTGGGCGCAAACCTGCTACATCCCCCAATTCTGGATTTCCTGCAGCAAGCAGATGTTGTGCTTGCTGTCGGCACGCACTTGTCGGAAACCGATATCTGGAGTCGGGGAGGGGATATTGCGTTTGGCGGTGACTTGATTCGAGTGGACATAGATGCCGGGCAAATCTATCAGAATGCAATGCCCAACATTGGCATCATAGGAGATTCACGCCATGCATTACAGGAGTTGTCCAAGCTGATTTCCTCTGTTTCCAGTCGTATTCAACTGGTTCGAAAGAAGCAGGAATATCTGGTAGGCAATTTACTCGACAGTATGCCGCCGCACTGGTACGAAAACACCTCAATTCATGCGAAAATCTGGAACATTATTCGAGAAGTTCTGCCAGAAGATGGCATTGTCACAGCGGACTCCACGCAGATCGTCTACAGCGGAAATTATATATATCCAGCACGCCAACCTAGAACTTATCTCACTTCCACAACCGGTTTCGGAACGCTCGGCTATGCGTTGCCCGCGGCGATTGGCGCAAAATTAGGCAAACCTGAAGTTCCTGTAGTTTGCGTGGTTGGAGACGGCGGCTTCCTGTTTACGATTCAAGAATTAGCCACGGCGGTTGAACACAGACTGCCAATCGTTATTGTGCTCTGGCATAACGACGGGTACGGAGAGATACGGGACAATTTCAAAAGGTTCAACATTCCCCTGGTCGGAGTCGATCTTGAGATGCCTGATTTTTTGGCAGTCGCTAGAGGATTTGGCTGCAATGCCAAGCGTGCGGGCAATCTTGGGGAATTTGCACAACTGCTGCAAGATGGATTAGAGGCTGATCGTCCAACCCTGCTGGAAATTCAGCCTGAAATATTTGCTTGGCAGGACTAACGAATATCGAATTGCCTGAGCTGCTCGGATTTTCAATTTTCGCAATGAGGCTGCCGGCTCATGCTTGTTCCACAACTAGATAACACGGTCGTCCCCAGGAAGTGTTGGGATTACTCATCATCAAGTCAACGAATATTGGAACCATAAAAGCGAGAATATTTTTTGAATCCTTGATTTGTTCCCGATTTACACTGCTCTGCCAGGTAGCGGCACCATGAAATACCTGATTCCTCAATACGTACAGGCGATCAAATATCAAGTCAAGTATTCTTGCTGTATCTTCTCTCTGAAGCGCTCGAAGACTCATCTCTTTGGTTTTCTCGAATCTTTCCTCCCAGTTTTCATTGCCTGGCACTTGATTGTAGTGATTCCAGAATGGTTGATAGACATACTTGTTGCGCATTAGGTTTCGAACCGGATCTGAAAACTGATGCCATAATTCATCATAAATTCTGTGATTTCTATCCAGTTTGGCAATTTTCTCAAAAAATATCTTGTAGGCGCCCCTTTCCCCTTCAATTGACTCTGAATACTCAACTTTTTCTCGCGCATATAGAGCATTGAACGCCAGCCAGTAGAAGATAAATGCGGCATCATCATCATCTTGTTGTCCCTCTGCGCGAGTAAGCCAACTTAACGAACGGTGAACGCGAAGAGCGACATCTTTAGGGAACGTTTCCAAGATTTCACTTTTTCGTTTAAGCAATTCTTCGGTAGTCAGGTTGCTCATCTCTACGCTCAATTTCACTCCCTTCAAACACACGTCACCAATTGAAAATGTACCACAATCGGCCGCCGTTATTGAACTATTTATTGAGAATATTCTTTATCGAATTTCATCCACAACCTCAACGTCGATAAGTTAGAAAATTACTTGTATCCAAATAGCAGAAGCTTCAAAAAGTTTGTTATTCAGTGCCATTTCGCACAAAATATGACATCAAATTGGATACTCAAGGGATTAGTACAGTAGCACCTATGGTTTTACCGCTTTCAATCGCCTGATGTGCCTTGACAGCGTCCTTCAATGCATATTCGTCAGCAGTTCTCATTTTGGCAGTTATTTTTGATCCGGTTCATTGGATATAAACGTAAGTAATTGTTTTTATTGACTTGTACTTTTTCGCTGAATCTGCTATGATACGCCAACATGAAATTGATGGTCGATCATCTCATTGGCAAACTGCGAAATCGATTCCACAACATCGCAGACCCTCGCAACGGCAGCAACAAACAATACACCTTCGTCGATATCGCGATGGCAGCGTTTTCGGTTTTTTTCATTCAGTCGCCGTCTTTTCTTGAGCATCAGAGAACGTTCCATCAGGCGCAGAACAAAAATGCGTGCCGGTCTTTATTCGGCATCTGCAAACTGCCAACTGACAATCATATTCGAGAGCAATTGGACCGAATCGACTGTCAGGATGTCTACCCTGGATTCGACATAGCGCTGGAACAAATGGAGAAATATCAAGCACTTAAGCCTTTCCAAATTCTCGACGGGCGCTGCCTTTTGGCATTGGATGGCTCTGAATTTCACAACTCCTACAAGATTCAGTGTCCGCAATGTCGCACCCGACTTCGAAGCTCTGGCGAGACCGAATATCACCATATCGTGCTGTGCGCCACCTTGGTTGGCATCGGCCACCGCGAGGTGCTGCCGTTGCGCCCGCAGTTTATCACGCCGCAAGACGGGGATCAAAAACAGGATTGCGAAACCAAAGCCGCCTACCGCTGGTTCGATCAAAACGCAGCGCGCTACGCATCTTTGCGTCCGATTTACCTGGGCGATGATCTGTATGCCAGTCAGCCGATGTGCGAAAAGGTCACACAAGCTGGCGGCGATTTCATCTTCCGCGTCAAAGAAGGTTCTCATAAAACACTTTTCAGTTATCTTGATGGGGTTACCTGGCCAACCAAGCGGGTGGTCAAAAAAACACCGGGACGCAACCAGCCGAATTTGATTTATCAGTATCGTATCGCCAAGCAGTTGCCGATCAGAGACGGCAACGATGCGTTGAAGGTCAATTACGTTGAACTTCAAATTCGCCGGGGCGGCGACCGCAAACCCACGCAGAGCTTTCGCTTCGTCACCTCGCTTGATGTCACCAAAGCCAATGCAGCCGACATTGCAGCCGCCGGTCGGGCACGCTGGAAGATTGAAAACGAAGGGTTTAACTTGTTGAAAAAGCACGGCTATCACATGGAGCATAACTTCGGACACGGCAAACAGGGGCTGTCCGACACACTGATGACTTTGAACCTGATCGCATTTGCGTTTCATGCCGTATGCAACCACCTGTGCGAACTGTGGCAGGCCGCCAGAGCCAGATTTTCCAGAAAACATCGGTTCTTTGTCGCCATTGACATCATCAACTGCTATCTTTACTTTGAAAACTGGCAAGCGCTTCTCAGTGCCACTGCCAACCCACAACCGCGACTGCCCCCGTAGCTTGATATTGCCTCTCGGCTGACAAGCCGGATACTCAATTCCGTTTTTTTCAAAAACATGGAGATTACATGGAAATTAAAATGAATACCTAAAATGAGAACTGCTGCATATTCGTAATTGATGTGGGCTTGAATTACACCCTTGCCGATTGCTTCAAACAAGCCTTGCGCTGTACTGACCAGGTCCGCCCGTTTCTCAACATAGTGCATGATCGCGGGACGCGTAATGAATAAAGAGCCACGACTTCCCAAGTCTTTGATGATGTCAACCGGTTCCGGCGGCCCCGACACATGTCCATAAGCTGCGCAAACACCCATGGGGCGTAGACTATCCAGCGATTTCTGCAGGGTATCCCTGCCAATGGACTCATATACGACGGCAACCCTTTCACCGTCGGTTACTTCGCGAACTTTTGCAACAAAATCTTCATTTGCTCTTACAACCGGGTAGTCGCATCCTGCAGCACGGGCTGCTTCCGCTTTCTCCGGAGTGCTGACAGTACCAATAACAGTTGCGCCCAGTGCTTTCCCCCACTCGCATAGAAGGAGCCCCATGGCACCTGCAGCTGCATGCACCAAAATCGTTTCGCCGGGCTGTACGCAGTAGGTCCTATGCAGAAGATAGTGTGCTGTCATCCCTTTCAGCAGCAAGGCGGCCACTTGCCGGTCTTCCAGTGTATCCGGTAAATGCACCAGTTGATCGGCAGGATAGTTTCGAACTTCCGCATAACTTCCAAGTGGAGGAATTGCGTAAGCGACGCGGTCGCCCACTCGAAATCTGCTCACCTCACTTCCTATGTCTTCGACAATTCCGACAGCTTCAAAACCGATCACTACAGGGCAAGGGGAACTGGCCACGGATGCGGAACGCCGCCTCGGTGATAAGTATCCGCAAAATTGACCCCAATCACAGTGTGCCGCAAACGAACTTCATTGGGCTGGGGATTAGCGACTGACCAATCCTGCCAGCACATGTTTTCCGCAGCGCCAAGTTCGTGAACTACCAGTGCTTTTAGCATTTTGTCAATTTGTGTGAAGAAAAATTCGAATTCCAGCGATAGACTAACTTACAGCGTACCATCTACTTTTAGTCTTTCGTGCATGATCGGACTGGTTGTGGTGAACTGAACTCTTTGCTTAAGTTCAGGATACAGATAGTGCTGCACTCCAAAAGCAGCCATTGCCGCTTCGTGGAACCCACAAAGAATGAGCTTCTTTTTCCCAGGATAGGAAACTATATCTCCGATCGCGAATATTCCCGGCTCGCTGGTTTGGCAGTCGGAAGTTTCTACGGTTATCGTCTTGCGGTCAAGCTGTAGACCCCACTGCGCAATAGGACCAAGATTTGGAGATAAACCATAGAAAGCAAGCAACTCGTCAAACTCTATATCGATGGTCTCCGGCGCGTCACCGAACGTGATCACCCGAATACCCGCGAGTGCGTCGTTGTTTTCGATAATCTTTTCTATTCGCCCGATGTGATATACCATGGAACCATCGTTTCGAGCTGCCAGTTTCTTCATTTTCTCAACAGATGCAGGCTGAGCACGAAACTCTTTTCGGCGATGCACCAAGACGACACTTTGCGCAATTTCGTGTAGTTCTAGTACCCAATCCAAGGCCGAGTCACCGCCACCAAGGATAGCGACTCTCTTGTCCCGATATTTCTCTTTGTCCTCAACGTGATAATTCAGATTTTTACCTTGGTAGCTGGCGGCGCCGGGCGTTCGCAGCGGCCGTGCGTCAAAAGCTCCCAAACCACCCGCAATCACGATCGAACCGGCATCAAACTGAGTTCCGGATGATGTCGTCACATCAAATCTTCCGTCGTCGCGTTTACTGACCTCCGTAACCTGCTGCCCAAGCACATACTCTGAATCAAATGGAGAAGCCTGTTGTTCCAGCAAATCAACTAGCTCTTGTCCACCGACTATGGGGTAAGCCGGAATGTCATAAATTGGTTTATCTGCGTATAAGGTTGAACACTGTCCACCAGTTACGGGGAGAGAGTCAATAATATGACATTTGATTCCGAGCAATCCCAGCTCAAATACTTGAAACAAGCCGCAGGGTCCTGCTCCAACGATGATTACTTCAGTGTTAATTTTCATTCTGGTGTAGATGCCTTTGTTGAATTTTTCTGTGCCAGTGTATGCAACTACTGGCTCAGCGTTACATGTATGAGTTTGGGCCAAGCTGTTGTTGACGTTCGGCAAACGGCGACTAACAGCAAATTATAGACATTAGGGCAAGTACCTAAAGTGTCCGTGAGTGTTTCGACGTATTTGGGGGAATTCCAGTAGATGCTAACTCACGCGTAGTCACTAGCCATTATTGGGTCGACTGTAGCGCGTCAGATTCCGCACCCGGATTCACCCATCGCATAGTCAGAGAATTCAGTGAAAAGTCATTGGCCAACCTAATTGATTCTGAGGATGATCTGATAGTTCTGTCAAAAACTGCTAGTCATCCGGTATCGCTTGAAAATACCCGTTCTCCGAAACCACTTTCATAGCAGTTCCATAAAGTTCACTCAATTTTGAATCCGTAAGAAGATTTTGCTTTTCTCCAATCTCTTCAATCCGTCCCTTATTCAATAGTACTAGGAAAGTGACTTCCGGCGGAATTTCATGGATGTGGTGAGTAACAAGTACAATCTGTTTGCCAGAATGCATTAGTTTACGAATGATTCGCAAATAGAGAAACGTCGCATTCAGATCCAGCCCACTAGTCGGTTCGTCCAAAACCAGAGTAGATGGTTCGCTGACTAAAGCACGAGCGAGCAGAAACCTGCGCTGTTCTCCAGTAGACATGCGAGAATAGAATTCATCGCTCAAATGATCGATATGCAGTTCGATCATTACCCGTTTAGCCAGATCAAGTGATGAAGAATCATAATCCTGATGACTATACACCCCTACACTGGAGTGAAATCCTGACAGAACGACTTCGATTCCTTTCACATAACCCAGATACCGATTCTGCAGGTCCTGAGAAATGAATCCCAAATTACGGCGTAGTTCCCAAACATTCCACTTTTCTTGACCCATTATCCGTACCCACGAATTTTCGCAGCGCACAGGATACAGTTCTCGCATGAGTACCTTCAACAGCGTTGTTTTTCCAGCTCCATTGGGACCCAATATGGCTATATTGCGATCTATGGGCAATTGCAATGTAAAACGATCCAGAACTTTCGATCGACCCCGGTATACCGTGGTGTTGTGCATGTCAATCAGATATTTCATGTCTGCCCGGTTGATTTAATTCCGCTAAACACATATATGTTGTTCTATTGCCATATTCTTTGTAACCTTGATATATGGTGTACTTTCACACAGTCACCGTGAAATGTAAATGCTGCTTGACAGATACCCAATAACAGATTCAGTTAACATTAGTTAAACTACAGACTCCGAATTTAATATGGCCCTTTTCATAACGGATGAGTGCATCAATTGCGACGTTTGCGAACCAGAGTGTCCAAATGACGCAATATACATGGGACCCGAAATCTATGAAATCACGCCTTCGCTCTGTACTGAGTGCGTCGGACACTTCGACACTCAGCAATGCGTAGAAGTCTGTCCTGTTGAATGCATCATCGTCGACCCGGACAATACTGAAACCCAATCTCAACTGCTAGACAAGTACAGGCAAATTATCTCTGAATCTGCAGCCACCGTGACTTGAACTTCAATCAAGTCTGGCATTTTCCACAGTAGTAGGTAGATCGCTGTCCTATTACCCTCCTGCTGATGGAAGCCGCACACAGTTTACATGGCATTCCTTCGCGTTCATAAACTAGTAAATCCTGACTGAAATATCCGGGTTCACCAGTTCCATTCACAAAATCTCTCAACGTTGTCCCACCCGCTGCGATCGCATCGCTCATTGTATTCTGAATGCATTTTGCCAGTAGGCGGTATCGGCCAACGGAAATTTGGTTTACACGTCTGATTGGATTGATTCCGGCACGAAACAACGCTTCCGACGCATAGATGTTTCCGACACCAACAACAACTCGGCTATTCATGATCATATTCTTCACCGCAAGCTTGCGATTCCGTGAAATTGCATAGAGATATTCACCATCAAAATTCTCGCTTAAAGGTTCCGGTCCAAGATTGGCCAGCAGATGATACTCAGCGGGGTTACCTTCAATCCAAAGAACGCACCCAAATCGTCTCGGGTCTCTCAATCTAAGGAGCAGGTCGTTGTTGATTTCCAATTCGACATGATCGTGTACGCCCGGCGGTTCATCTCTTGATGACAATCGTATGCTGCCGGACATTCCAAGATGCAAGAGCATATGCCCGGTGCCGATTTTTATAAGGATATATTTCGCGCGTCTGCGGACGCTTACAATGCGATTGCCGACAACTTGGCTTTCAAGTGTGTCAGGAACAGGCCACCGGAGTCTCGAATCACGAACAACGAGCTTTGTTATTTTGTTTCCTGTAATGAGTGGTGAAATTCCGAGTACAGTGGTTTCTACTTCGGGCAGTTCAGGCATAAACTAAATTATGGCAGTTATATACACTCCTAACCATGCAAAAATTTCAACGATTGTTTTCACTATTTTTCAAGCAATTCCATTCGCTTCTCCTGTTGGGGGTGTGGTTCACAGCGCAAACCCAATTAAAAACAACTAGAAATTTACGACACTGATGCGCTAAAAATCTCACTTCAGCAACCGGTAATTTGGCATGATGTGGAATTTCGCTTTAGGGATTAGGCTGTCTTCGTTTCTGTGAGGTTAAGTTCATCTATCATTTCTTCACGCATTTTGAACTTCTGGGCCTTACCGGATACCGTCATGGGCAATTCACTTCTGATGCGTACATAACGGGGAATTTTGTAGTATGCAATCTGACCTTGGCAAAAATCCTTGATTTCTTCTTCAGTTAAACTGCTGCCGTCTTTCGGTACTACCCAAGCACAAACTTCTTCACCAAACTTGGAATCAGGTATTCCAAACACCTGAACGTCCTTGACTTTGCCGTTCCTGTAGAGAAAATCTTCCACTTCTTTGGGGTATACATTCTCACCGCCACGAATCACCATATCCTTGACGCGCCCAACGACATTGCAATAACCTTCGTTGTCGAAAATCGCCAAGTCACCAGAGTGCATCCATCCGTCGGCATCAATTGCCTCCCTGGTACGAATTTCATCACCCCAGTATCCTTTCATTACTGAATAGCCCCGTGTACATAGTTCTCCCTTTTCTCCAAGTGGAACAATATCTCCATTGCTATCCGTGATACAGCATTCGACATGTGGGTGAACTCTTCCTACAGTTGAAACTCGCTTTTCGAGCGGATCATCTATGTTGCTCTGAAAAGAAACAGGGCTGGTTTCTGTCATTCCATATGCAATTGTTACTCCACTCATATGCATTTCATTGACTACGCGGTTCATCGTTTCAATTGGGCAAGGAGCGCCGGCCATCACTCCAGTTCGCAAGGAAGATAAGTCGAACTCGGTAAATCGTTCATGGGTCAGCATTGCGTTGAACATTGTAGGTACGCCGTATAGTGCGGTGCATCTTTCATTCGCAATCGCTGATAGAGTCTCGACTGGGTCGAAACCCTCTCCAGGAAACACCATAGTGGCGCCTTTCGTAACACAGCCCAATGCACCCATCACCATTCCGAAACAATGATAAAGGGGAACTGAGATACACAACTTGTCCTGATGGGAAAATTCCATAGTATCGGTCGTAAATTTTGCATTGTTAAGGATGTTACTGTGAGAAAGCGTTGCCCCTTTTGGCGCACCGGTGGTACCACTGGTAAACTGAATATTGATGGCATCATCCGAATCAATAGCTGCGCTTATGGAATCCAGCCGGCCTCTATGTGCAGGACCAGCCATCGACATGACTGCATCAAAATCGAGCAATCCACCCGGAACCGTTTTATCGGATGGGTCTTTCATGCAGATCACCATTTTTAGAGATGGTAAGCGGTCCACTCGGAGATTTAGTGCATCGTGTCCCGATTTTTCTGCCACCAATTCTTGAATCATCGTCAGATAATTGCTGGCCTTGAATTTTCGTGCAGTAACCAGAGCCGAACAACCAGATGCATTCAGAACGTGTTCAAGCTCTGCAGTTCTGTAGGCCGGATTGATGGTAACCAGAATGACACCGATCCTTGCTGTCGCGAACTGGGTTAATACCCACTCGGGTCTGTTTGGTGACCAAATTCCGATTCTGTCACCTTTGGTCAGGCCAAGAGCCAGAAAACCAGCAGCGAGCGCATCAATTTCTTCTGAAAATTCCTGCCAACTCCAACGAATTCGCTTGTCGAGGAAAACTATTGCATCATAGGGCAAATGTTGTCGCACAATTTCAGCTAGAAAATCGGGGATGCTCTTATCGATTAGCGGCGACTGTTTGCTGCCGATTACATGAGACATACCTTCAGTTGCGATATGCCGCTCAGTTTGTTTTTGATCGTGTTCAAAACTCAGTAGTCGACTAGTTGTGGCGCCTGTCTCAAACAGCGGATTTGAAAGATCTTTAATTGGTTTGTCGAGTACGCTCATCATGTGCTCTCCGCGTGAATTACCACAACAACAATTTACATGTCTCGCCAGTCTTTCAATTGTTCGAAAGCATAGGCAGCTCGGTAAATCGCAGATTCATCATAATGGCGAGCGATGAGCATCATTCCGATTGGCAAACCTTCCCTCAAGCCGCAAGGCACATTCATCGCAGGATGACCGGTGCAGCTGAATGGCGCAGTATTAGGGATCATCTCGAATGCGCGCTGAATGTAAAGTTCAAGAGTTGCGTCGGGTGGAGGCAGAAGCGTTGCTTTTATAGGCAGAGTCGGCACAAGCAGTAGGTCAAATCGATTCAACTCGGCATCATAGGCAGCTCTGAGCCGTCGTGATATGTTTTGTGCCTTACCATAGTAACGACCACGATAATGCTTCTGAAAATATTCACCAATCAGCATGCAAACTTTCAGGCTTGGGGACAACTCATCAGCTCGAGATCGCCAGTTTCCATAGAAATCGATCAAACTGGTAATAAACAATCCCCGGTAGTTGGTACCGAAGGCGTTTCCATGCATCATAAAGTCGGTCAGCCCTTCAAGTGCTATGGGGGTCCAAATAGCTGCTCCGTTCTTGTGCAGTGGAATCGAAATTTCTTCGACACGCGCACCGATTTCTTTGAACGAATCAGCTGCCACCCGTACAGTATCGTTTACATCCGGTTCGCTGGATGGTAATTCAAATCCTTCTTTCACTACCCCAATCCGCAAATCTGTAATTCCACGTGTCATCTGTCTCGTATAGCTGTCCACACGAGGGGCATACTGACGAGGATCAAGCATGTCCTCTTGTTGGCCAGCAATAACTTCGAGCAGAAGGGCATTGTCGGATACTGTCGCTGTCATTGGACCAATTGTGTCAATTGTGGCTTCGATGGACATAACACCCGAATAGGGTACAAGTCCATGTGTCGGTTTCATGCCATAACACCCAGACCAAGAGGAGGGGATTCGTATGGAACCTCCTTGATCTCCACCAATAGCCATTGATACTTCGCCTGCGCCTACCAGTGCCCCACATCCAGATGAAGACCCTCCAGAAGAGTGAGTCGGCTTCCATGGATTGCACACCGGTCCGGTAGAGTTAGTGTGGCTGCCACCAGACAGGCAAAGACTCTCGCAATGTGCTTTTCCAACGATTGTGCCACCAGCATCCAGAATTCGAGAAACGACAGTGGCATCAACGTCAGGTACATACCCTTCGAGTACGGAAGTTCCATTCATCATGCGTACACCAGATAGGCAAATCGTGTCCTTGAGCACGATCTCCTTGCCTTTTAGCGGCCCGGATGACGCTCCTCGCACCTCGCATTTCATATGCCATGCATTGAGGGGATTATCCGCTGCATCAGGCTGTTGCCCAGAGGTCCTCGGATATTTGACTTTCGGCAATTCATCAGGCATTGAATCAACGACATCATAGGCATCCAGCGTTCCCTGCATTATGTCCGAATACTGGGCAATTTCGGCATCGTCCATGTGGAAATGCAAATCGCTCGCAATGTCACGCAATTGATGAAGAGTTGGGCGTTTAACTGTCATAAAGTTCTCCCTGTTTACCATTTCATGTTTATTAGGGATTGGTTTGGCTATGTTGGTTTTTGGGGGTTGCGTCACTGAATCCAAATTTGGTGTTAGAGCTCGGAGTGAAGGTTTGTCAGGCTCTATCAGCTCTTTGCGTTCACTTTGAATGATGATGCCGTTTTCTATGCGAATGACTTGATCTGCCAACGCGTGAATGAAGTCTGAATTCTGCTCCACGAGCAGTAATGAGAGTCCGGTTTCTTCACGAATGTTTGTGAGAATTTCGGCAATTTCCGCGATAATCGAAGGTTGTATTCCTTCTGTTGGCTCATCAAGTAAAAGCAAAATTGGCTCAGCTATCAGAGCGCGGGCAAGCGCCAGAATTTGCTGTTCGCCGCCGCTAAGCGTGCCACCTGGATTTCTGAGAAGCGATTCTAGTATCGGAAAACGCGTGACCGCTCTTTCGACGGCGACATTTTCATTGCTGTCTGATGTATCGGGATTGAATGCCATACATAGATTTTCACGCACCGATAGATTGACGAAAATGCCTCTGCCTTGGGGTAGATAGCCAATCCCCAAACGCGCCCGTCGCCACGGTTCGCGGTCAGATATATCTTTTTCATCAAAGTGAATTGAACCTCCGAACAGTGGAATGTATCCCATCAATGCCCGTAGAAAAGTTGATTTGCCCATACCGTTATGGCCGAGTACGCCAACGCAGGACCCTTCTTCAATCCCAAGGTTAACGTCATGCAAGACAGGCACACCATGGTATCCCGCACGCAAGTTGCGAACTGACAGAATAGTATTGGAGAAACTCTTGTTCATATAACAACTTCGCGACCAAGGTAGACGTCACGAACATGCTCATTCTCAAAAACCTGTTCAGGTGAACCCGTTGCAAGAATTCGACCCCTATGCAGAACGGTCATCGATTCAGCAATCATTCGAACAAATCGTGTGTTATGTTCGATTACCAGTAGAGCCATGCTATGCCGCAAATCATGCAGTAAGGAAGCCAATTCGTTCACTTCGGTTTCAGTAAGCCCGGCTGCGGGTTCGTCAAGCAGCAATATGGAAGGACGTATTGCTAGAGCAGAAGCAAGTTCCACCAACTGACGATGCCCATGAGCCAAATCAGCTACTGGCCGGGAACGATCGTCAATGATCCCCAATTTTTCAATAAGCGATTCAACAACCCGTTTAGATTCACGCGCAGAATGGTGACGACGTGCTGCCACCCACAAATTCTCATGCACGCTCAACCCTTCCAGCAGATTTGGCACTTGCGTTTTGATACCCACTCCGAGACGTGCGACTCGATGTGAAGGATATCGAGTCGATTCCTGACGGTTGATCCATACTCGTCCGGCTGAAGGACGTACAACACCAGCAATAGCTTTAAAGAATGTGCTTTTACCAGCACCGTTTGGACCAATCAAGCAATGCATTTCACCACGACGCAAGGAGAAATCCACGTCATCAACGGCCGCAACACCGCCATATCGAACACTCATGCCTTCAACCGACAGAATCGTTTCACCTGCCATCCAAATTCTCTTGACTGCTTGTCTTTAAGGAAGAGTTATCTACGAGATGTCTATTGGAACGAGTGTTCCAACGTCCCTGACGATCTGAGAGGCGAGTAAATCGAGAATGAATGAATGCTCCAGCGATACCTTTCGGAAACACCAAAACGACAATGATGAGCAATATGCCAATTAAAAAGAAATTATCTATTGCACTTTGATATCCCAAACCAATGGTCAAAGCCACTAGAACAGTGGAACCAATCATGGGGCCCAGCAAGGTCCCAAGGCCGCCGACAATTGTCCAAATTATTATCTCTGCAGATTGGTTGAGATTGAATAACGCCGGTGTAACTATACCCGCCCAATTGGCATAGAGGACACCTGCCAATGCCGCAAGCCCGCCGCCTATTGCAAAAATCGCTGTCTTATACAGACGTACATCATATCCAGCGAATTCGACTCGCTGTTCATTTTCCCGTATGGCCACTATCACTCGACCGAAGTGCGATTGCAGCAGCCAGCGACAAAACATCCACGCAACCACCAGAAATACGCCGGAAACAGTGTAGAAAACAGCGTCGGGGAGGTAGGATAGATTACCCCATGGATAATCTAGTGTTGGAAATCCTGGAATACCATTGAAGCCACCAAGTCGCGCGGATCCAATGTAATATTCTGGCCCCGCGGTGGAGTTCATGAAACGATTGAGAATGAGTGTAAAAACAAGCGTGACTACTGCCAGATAGACATCTCCCAGACGACCATAAAACATCGCCGCACCAAATACTGAAATCACAATAACCGAAAAAATCACCGCCAGCAACAATGAAAACCATGGCATTCCCATATTGGTAACAATAATCACGTAGGCGTAGGCACCGATTCCAAAAAATGCACCTTGACCGAAACAAAGTATCCCGCCAAATCCCCATATCAGCCCCAAACTGACTGCTAGCAGCGCATAGATGCAAAATAGCGCCAGCGTATAAGTGCCAGCAAAGAAAGGTGCGAGCAATAAAATTGGAACGCCAAATGCCAAAGGTACCAACACGATATGCGAGAATCGATTTCGTTGAAAAATCACTTTCCACCCCGTTGCCATAAGCTGGAAATTCCGGACGGCAGCAGACGTAACAGAATAAGTGCAGTAATCAGTAGTGCGATACCACCAGATGCGGAACTGAACAGGAATGCAGCAGCCGAAGAAACCAGTCCGAGAATACCTGCGCTTGCCAGAGTACCCAATAGCGGCGCCGTCCCACCAGTTATCACTGTGATAAACGCATCGGCAATCCAAGTCGCGCCGCTGAAGGGAGAAACACCTGTTGTCGGCGCCAGTACACCGCCGGCAAGTCCCGCCAACATACCACCAGCGACGAATGTCAGCATATAAATTCGTTTTACGGGATACCCAAACGCCTGGGTCATATCCCGATTTTCAATCGCAGCCCGCGCAATCCGTCCATAAATGCTGCCAAACAGCATCCAAGCAACGAGAACCGCAACTGCAGTCGTAGTAAGGATAATGAACAGGTTGTATGCGTTGGCTTGATACACGCCTATGGGAATAGAACCAATATCAACCGCTACTCCTTCAGTAGTGTTTCCGAATATCATGGTCAATCCGCCAGCCATTGCAAGGCTCAACCCCCAAGTCGCCAACATGGTATAGACTAACCGCCCATAAAGAAACCGGATGATTAAGCGTTCGACTATAACGCTCCATATGCCAACTACAATGGGTGACACTACAAGCATGGCGAACCAGATATTCAGTCCCGCCTGCGAAGCTACAACTGTTGCATAGCCACCAAGTGTTATGAATTCGCCATGTGCGAGGTTGATTACTCGCATCATGCCGAACACGAGCGCGAGCCCAAATGAGATTAGAGCAAGAGTGGCGATCGCGTACACGATCTGAATGACAAAAATAAGGACTATATCCATCGCTGGTTTTGCAACTCCTTGAAGATATTGCCCGTATTCGGGTCCAAGCCAGGTATTACACCTTGATAGAAAAGGTGCGACTCTCGAACTTACGAAAAATCAAGATTCTCTTTTGCCACTCATCCGAAGATATAGACTGGATACTTTCCCAACAGTTAGGATAGGATGGCGGCCGAAAGCGCCGCCATCCATTTACTACCAAGTCAGAGAGTGATCTCGTGCTGAACATTTGAGTCAGGATTTTCTACCAAATTACAAACTGTTTGCGTATCCACAGGTTCTCTTTGGGTAAAACTGCGCAGAATGTTCATCTTCTGTTCTTGAATCTCCATAACATGGATATCCAGCTTGCAATGATGCGTCGCCCGATCCATCTCGACTCGCCCGGATGGACCGTCAATATACGACCCACCTTCAAGAACGGCAGTTATCGCCTCGCGTTCTACAGAACCTGCCTTTCTGACAGCATCCGCCCACAAAAGAATGCCCTGATATTGAGACACAGCAATTTCATGAACATCGTCTGTATTGCCATATTTGGCAGTCCATGCTTCCAGAAAAGATTTATTCTGGGGACTATCGTTCTCGGGAGCCCAATTGTTGGCAACCAGCATGCCGTTGCTTTGTACGGCCGGCAACACTTTGTGCTCATTACCAACTCCAAATGTTGTTGAGATAAGGTGGGCATCTGGATTTGCAGCCATACCAGAACCAAGCCACTCGCTGTAGAAACTCAGTTGCGCAGCACCTACAAGAACAGACACCACTAAATCGCTGCCGGCTTCCTGGATTTTGGCAATGACAGCGGGAGCGAATTCTCCGTCTGCAAGATCAAAAAATTCGACCTGCACATCAGTCACACCATTCTGTCTTGCATATTGATTCACCCATGCAGCGGTAATCTGTCCGTAATTGTAGTTGGCCGCCAGTACGTATAGTTTTTTTGCTCCGTATGCATTCATGGCATGAGGAATCAGTGCTTCAACCTGCTGTGCCGGTGTAGTCCCGGTTACGAATATATTTCTATCACAAACCCCACCTTCATACAGCACATTGTAGAAATAGGGTATTTGGCGCTGGCGGAGAGTCTGTCTAATCGCCTCTCGAGACGCCGATAGAATTCCACCATGAAAAACATCCAAACCCTCTCTGACCATTTGATTGGCGAAAGTTGTATAGTTCGCCATGTCTGACTGGGTATCGCGGAATACGATTTCGATTTCGCGACCGTTTAGCCCTCCAGCATCATTAATTGAATCAACCGCCAGCCTAGAGGCCTTTTCCATGGGAGATCCATAGGCACTAAATGGCCCTGAAGTATCAAGTAGCATACCCATCTTTATTGGGTTTGATTGCGCCCGCGAAATATAAGGCATTGCCAGTACGGCGCTGGCCGCGGAACCAGCACCAATTAGAAACTTACGTCGTTCTTTTTTCATTTCACTCTCCGTGACGTTGATATAGGTATTCAGGATTTTGATTTGTCGTCGTGGTCAGATTCCCCGTTCGGTTCGGGAATGATTTGCGTGCCTACGGCTTCACCCAACTTGCGAATCGCAGGCATTCGAAAAGCAAGATCAAGGATATCGTCAACTGCTGAGCCCAAGCCACTCCCATTACGACCGCGCTTTGATTTACCCGATAATCCCGATACATTATTGATGCGAATTTCTCCAATCTTTTTAAGTGGACGAGCCATATTCGCAGCCATTTCAGGAAGAATTCGCATTCGATGCTCTTCGAGTTTCATTGCAATGAGAGGAGCGCTGATGGTATTTTCCGCTGCGATCATAGCGGTTCGCTCTTCTGCTCGAATTGCGGTTACTTTTCGCTGTCTTTCATTCTGCAGAGATGCTATTTTGTCTTCATTTTCAGCATTTACCATTGCAGCGGTTGCCGCCCCCCTAGCCTGTGCCAATGCCAATGCCGCTTCCTGATCAGCCTTCAGAGCAGCTACTACACCGTCACTCTCAATAGTCAACCGCTCTTTTTCGTGTTTCACTTCTTCTTCAGCAGCAATCACAGATTTACGACTTAACTCGGCTTTTGACAGAGCTATGGCTTCTTCGCTACGACGAACAGCCAACTCAATCTGGCTGTTTATTCGAGCTTCTTCAACCGCTTGAAGCGCAAGAACTTCTTTCTGTCTCAGGTCTTGATCGCGTTCGATCTCCGCACGTCGAAGATCTCCCTCTCTAACAAGGCGGGCACGTCCCGATGCAGACTCAGCCTGCTCTCTTTCTTCAGCAGTTCGACGGGAAATCTCTGCATTCAGCTGTTCCGTCTTGATGTTTTTTACCGACTCCGCTTCTTCACGCTCAAGTTCCAAAGCCAATCTGTTTTTGATATTTTCAAGTTCAGTTCGTCGTACGGCAGTATCAGCATTCGCTTCAATCTCCTTACGCTCCCGTCGGTTCGTGGCGATGATTTCCGCTAGGCGGCGCATTCCGACCGCGTTAAATGCATTGTTCTCATCCAATGCAGCGAAGGGCGTCTGATCAAATTGAGTGACGGATATGGATTCAAGCCGCAATCCAATGTCTTCCATACCAAGACGTAAGATTTCGGCAACCTCACTCGCAAATGCATGGCGATTTTCATGTAGATCATCCATCGTGCGAGTTGCTGCGACGGCTTGTAGTGCATCGATGAAGCGGCCATGTAGGAAATCACCCAGACGCTCAGCGGAAAGTGATCTTGCGCCGATCGTTTGAGCTGCTGTAGCAATTCCTGCCAGAGTAGGTACTACCCTAACATGGAATGACACGTTGATGTCCACACGCAGACGATCGCCGGTAATAAGGGATTTTTCGCCATGGAGTGAAATGTCGATATATACAGTTCGCATATCTACGACTTCAACTTGATGCAGGAATGGAAGCACCAAACATCCTGCGTCCATAACAATCTTCTGGCCGCCGGCGCCGGTTCGAATTAACGTACGGTCGCGCGACCCTTTGTGATAGAAACGATTCAAAATAACAATCAGAATCGTTGCGACAAGCAGTACCAGAACAATGGCAACAAACCAAGCCATATCTGTCCTCCTTAGACCATCAGACACCAAAGCGTCCAATCCGAATTAACACCAATCAGTTGCGTTAGCAACAATTACTACACCGAACTTAACTTTCCGCAACGTTTGCACAGAATTAGAAAACTGTTCGATCAGTTGTTATTTTCTAACAGCGGATATTAGTTGTCAAGTAAATTATTTCAATAGCAACTATTTTATTAGATTAACCTGAAGTTCCAGACTGATTTTGCCGTTTTGGCAATGTAACTCTTTGAAATAGTATAATATTTCCTGTAAATTACGGACGATATATTTTCGTATTGTAGGCAGTAAAATGTTATTTACCCTGTAATGCTTTTCTTCTATTGTGTATAATCCCTCCTATCTTATTCCGATTTCCTTCTATTCTTTTGTAGGCACGCAATGCCCAAACAACTTCCCCCTATGCACCTCAGTATCGTTCACTCTAAACGCGGCGGCAAATCCTACCGCACCGTGCTGGTCAGAAGCAGCTACCGCGATAAAAACGGCAAATCCCAAAAGAAAACCCATGCCAACCTCACGCATCTTCCGCCGCATTGGATTGAACTGATCCGCGGCCTTTCGAAGGGCCAACAATACGTCGACGTCAATGACGCTTTTGACATCCTCGGGGTGCGCAAGCACGGCGCCGTCGAAGCGGTGCTGCGTGCATTCCAACAACTGGGCCTGACTTCCTTGATTGCCAGCCAGCCACAACGCAACCGTGATCTGGTCTGTGCCTTGATTGGTGCTCGAATCATTCGCCCGCACACCAAGCTGGCCACTTGCCGCTGGTGGCACGACACCACCTTGCCCCAACACTTCGGTGTCGAAGACGCCGACGTCGATGAACTGTATGGTGCCATGGACTGGCTGTTGACGCGTCAAAACGTGATTGAAGGCAAACTGGTGCGCCGCCATCTGCAGCCCGGCGGGTTAGCCTTGTTCGATCTGAGCTCCAGCTATTTTGAAGGCACCGAATGTCCCTTGGCCGAATACGGCTATAGTCGCGACGGCAAATCCGGCAAGCTACAGGTGAATTTTGGATTGCTGTGCGATCGCAAAGGTCGACCTTTGTCGGTGACGGTGTGTCGGGGGAATTTGCGTGACAGTCAAACGCTGTTGCCGCAGGTGCAACAGCTGCGACAACGTTTTGGCATTGCTCGGCTGGTGATCGCAGGGGATCGTGGCATGATCACCCAAGTGAATATTGATGCGCTGGACAAACTGGATGGCGTGGACTGGATCACTGCGCTCAAAAGCGTGACGATTCGAAAGCTGGTAAAAAAGGGCACTTTGCCCTTGCAGCGTTTTGACGAAGTCAATCTGTTTGAGATATTCCATCCCGATTACCCTGGACAAAGACTGGTGGCGTGTCGCAATCGGCAACTGGCACAAAAACGCGCACACACCCGTGAATCGCTGCTGGCCGCCACCGAAGAGCAGTTAAGCGCAATCGAACAACGCGTCGCTGCCGGGCGACTGAAAGGGCGAGCCGAAATCGGTTTGAAAGTTGGCGAGAAGATCAACTCTCGGAAGATGAAAAAACATTTCATCTGCGAGATCTCGGAGCGCTCGTTTTCGTTTCGACGGAATTTATCAAGCATCGCTGCCGAAGCGGCACTGGACGGCATCTACGTGATTCGAACTTCACTGGACGAACAATCCATGAGCGCCACCGAGTGTGTCAGAAACTACAAGCGTCTATGCAATGTAGAGCGTGCCTTTCGCACCATCAAAACGATCAGTTTGCGGGTCCGGCCGATTCATCACCGCACCGCCGACCGGGTGCGGGCGCATATTTTCCTGTGCATGCTGGCCTACTATGTGGAGTGGCACATGCGTGAAGCCTGGCGCGAGTTGTTGTTCGCCGATCCGCATCTGCACGAGTTGACTGAAACCCGAGACCCGGTATTGCCGGCGAGTCGTTCGAGTGCGGCGCGCAACAAAGTCGCCAACGCACGCCTGGAAGATGGCTCGGTGGCGTATTGTTTCCGCACGCTGATGGAACATCTCGAAACCATCACCGTCAACACCTGCCGAGCCAAATCGACGAACGTCGATGGCTTGCAATTCGAATTGACGTCAATGGCAAATTCCAAGCAGCAACAAGCTTTGGATTTGCTCAAGACCATCAACAAAGTTTGATGGAATACCAAATGTAGGCAGAAAGGCTAAAAATTATTCTTTAAAAAACCTTGGTATCATCGGGGTTTGCTAGACAATATGCCTTCAAACTTCGGATTAACAGATTCGAATATGCGCACATGGATGCCACACCATTAATTTGAAGCAGATTGTCTACCCTGGAATAGGGGTAATTACGCAGGTCTACGGGGACTTGAAGGTAGTAAACCTTGTCTGATAGTATGTGAAAGTGATTAGGTTATTGGGTTCAACACTCCCTGGAGTGAAAATTCGTGACCCTGAGCTTCCGCCAGGTAGACTGAGTAGTCAACCGCGCCAACTCCGCTTTTCCAACGCGCACGTTTCGGTCCAGGAACTGACAGGCCTGCCACTGCTCCAGAAACCCTACTCTTTGCACCCAATTTGCTACTTTCCCAATAATCCTCACGCAGACAATTGGCAAGAAAATGAACACCCTCATATACCGATTCCGCAAGCGCATTGAGCGTTGGAGCTGAATCTCCGAAATTCTGATGATAGGTTTCCTTGAACATGCCGTTAGCAGAGGACGGTATCTGACTGAAATAACCAGATGAGCAGTACAACCGTTCAGTATTGTGAGCACCTATTGCGAGCAACATGTTCTCCTCAACCGCACAGGACAGCCTCATTGTATGGCTAGCCAAACCAGCACTTGAAAATGCTCGATTGAATCTTACGCTATCGTCACCTACCAACGACAGCAACACTACATCCGGCTGCAGGTCTTCCAAGTCCTGAAGTGAAATATCAAAATTTTGCGTGCCGAATGGATGATAGGTTTCGAGAATCACATCAGCTCCGACCATTCCAAGAAGCCAACGAGTCAGTTTGTGGCTGCGCCGAGGCCAGACATAGTCATTACCTATCAGTGCCCAGCGCCGAGCTCCTAGATGATTTCTGAACCAGGAAATTGCAGGAAATAACTGTGTTTCTGGAGTTTCACCAATACAACACACCCGACTAGAATTAACTCCACCCTCGTAGAGTGGGGTATAGATATAAGGAATTCTACCTTTCAGGCTTTGGGCTATGGCTTCGCGCACATCAGATGTATGCATTCCGGCGAGAGCGTCAATTTCACCGTCATCAACGAGACACTTTGCCTGTTCTGCAACAAACGACGGCTCGCCCCCAGCATCGACAATTCGTGCAACTAATTCAAGACCTGCGATTCCGCCGGTTCGATTAATCTCATAGACTGCCAATTCACCGCAGGAGCGACAAGACGGCCCCCATATTCCAGCTGGACCGCTCTGCGGAATAAACAATCCCAGTACGAAATGATCGCGATCTGTAGGCAAGAAAAACTGTTGCCCCGTCAACTGACTGGCAAGACTGGGAATTACACGTCGCACACTCATCCTGCCTTGTTCCTCAAGTTTGCCTTCACAACATTGTCCTGTGTGAACTACACGCGCCAGTCACACATTTACACAGCGCAACATAGGTGTGTGGAAGATCAATATATGTTCTCCTTTTCTAGCACAACCCTACTAACACCCGTATGGTTACTGGCAAAACCCTTATAATGCAAATTGTATAGGAAAACACGGTTATTCTAATTTAACAATGAATAACTCTTTGCTCGCTTCGGCTCGACGGAGAATTCATGATGCGGAAGAAAACGGAAAAGGTCATCGAATCCGCTTACGTCGCGGTAAATACCAGATTTGAGGCGTGTCTGAACGCACAAGGCACAACAACAAACCGATGGCGGGTTATCGAATCGCTAAACGACAATCCCGGGCTAACACTAAAGGAGCTGTCACGTCAAACTGAAATAAAGATTCCTTCACTTTCAAAGCTAGTGGATCGTATGGTGCGAGATGCGCTTGTTCACCGAAAACAGAGTAGCGTTGACCGCCGTAGTATTCAGTTATACATCTCTGACTATGGTAAGGAAACACTGCAGCGATGCTTACCAGATATTGATGCTTTTCGAGCAACACTTGCGGAAATTTTAGACCCACATACGCACTTGGTGTTGCAGCGTGTAGCGGGGATAGACCGGGAATCCATTTCAATTGCAACAACTTCAGCAGAGCATCTTCATTGACTGAATTGTGAATTGTCTGCATTATTGCAGAATTTTGTCAATTCAAATATGTAGAATCACGATTTGAAGATATTCAATTTATTGATGAATAGGTTTGCAGAACATCTTGTTTAGTTGACAACGAATAGGAACACAAGCAATTTTGTGCATGCTGTTGCTAATGTGCGGCTGCTGATATTTACCTCCGTGATATGTGCCTAGACGGGGGGCGTGTTACTGATGGTTCCTGCATTGAAAGGTGCTAATGGAGGTCTCGCTGAAGCTTCTCCACATGCTCAGGAGTCAATTTAGTGTATTGACAAATCTTACTGACATCAACGCCTTCACGAATCATCTCCTTAGCAACCTGATTGATCCCTTCTTCAAGCCCTTCTTCACGTCCTTCTTCACGTCCTTCTTCACGTCCTTCTTCACGTCCTTCTTTTCTTTCCATTTCCCGAGCGTACTGTACTATCGACATGATTCTCTTGTCCTCCTCTATGGTTTCCCGCTCAATTTTTTTAATCAATTCCAAACTAAATGCCCTGTTATATTGTTGAATATAACTCACCGCTTTTTCAATCAGATCTCTTCGGTTGCTCTCATCGAGTTTGGAACCGATTCTGAAAAGTTCCTTCACTGTTTCTTCGTCCACCGACCATATTTTAGACAGTATAAACAGTATGCACCCTGTAACCAAGTGATTTGTCTTTTGTTGAACATCTTCATCCCGTAAATTCAATAACTTGCAAGTAAAGTCGAGAATATGTGTTCCGAACGCCTGATTGAGGGCCGGAGACATCTCCGGCAGAGAATCCTGAAATCTCAAAGCATTGTTCCACTCCTTTTGCTTACCATGATAAATCAGAATCGGAATGATCGAACTATTCTGGCGACTGTACATGCGAGTCTGGTATTCCAGCATCTGCTGCAATAAATTCGCATCCTGGCCACTTTTGTGTTCAAGCAGTAAAATTATCTGCACATCTCTTTCAGAACCTTTCGACTTTACCGAAAAAATCAGATCTGCTCTCTTCTCGCGTAACTCTTCGTCCCAAAATTCGGTAAATTCCGCATGGACGGTTTCCCAGTCAAATAATCCGAACTCGTACGGGGTGAAGATAAGTCGAAAAAGATCCATGGAATTTCGTTCTTTGGAATAAACATCACGGAAGAGTCTGTCATGAAGGTTTATCGTGGCGCTTTTTTGCGGCTCTAGGGTGTCGGTGATATTTGTCTCCTGTACGCTCTTTGAGGCTGTTCTACAGGATCGATGAGAATGCAAATGCTCCCGGACAGCGACTCAAATAGCAAGTGTTGAAAGTTCTTGATGCTGACAATCGAAAACACCATTTTGAAGCCAGTGTATACTCTGCTCTACTTCGATAATGTAGGGTTCAAGTGGGAACTAATCAAGGAGAGAATGTGAAATTTTGCGCTTGGGCAAAATTAACAGACGATTCGGAGATGGCCGAAAAGAATCGCACTGCACAGATTAAAATATACCGTTTATTCGTTTAATCATATATTTGACGCACACCTATTTCTTCAAGCCTGTATCGCTCAATGTCTGTCTTCCAAGTTACTAACCAGTCAACTGGACGAAAGTTCAGCGTTCAACCCGATGAGACTATTTTAGACTCGATATTACGTCAGGGATTTGCAGTACCCTATAGCTGTCGCAATGGAACATGCGCTGCCTGTAAAGCATCGCTGATATCAGGAAAGGTTGTATACGACGAATATGATAAATCAGCACTGTCGGACGCCGAAGCTGCTGCCGGTTCAGTTCTTCTTTGTCGAGCACATCCAACTGAAGATCTGGAAATACTCGCATCCGAGATTTCCATGCTGTCCAGCATGCACATACAGAAGCTTCCTTGTCGGGTACAAGCATTGAATCCTCTTGCACATGACGTAATGGAAGTAAAGCTAGCGCTTCCGCGCGAAACAACCTTTGACTATCTGCCTGGACAATACATTGACATCATGATGAGAGACGAAAAACGACGTGGATTCTCTATTGCAAATTCTCCCGGCGGCGACGTACTTGATTTGCATGTGCGTTGTGTACCGAAGGGACGATTTACAACCCATATATTTCAATCCATGAAACTTCGCGACATATTAAGGTTTGAAGGGCCGCTTGGAACATTTTTTCTCCGGAAAGATTCCGACCGACCGATCATCTTCATCGCTGGTGGTACCGGATTTGCACCATTGAACGCAATTCTCGAAGATATTTTTTCAAGTCAAATCAGCAGACCGATGCATTTTTTCTGGGGTGTGCGTGCATATCGGGATCTATACATGCATGAATTGGTTAGCAAATGGTCAGAACAGTATGCTTCAATTTTCAAGTTCACACCTGTACTCTCGGAGCCGTCTCAAGAAGATAGCTGGGAGGGAGAGACTGGCTGGGTTCACGAATCAGTTTTGCGACACTACCCTGACCTTGCAGATTATGAAGTGTATGCATGTGGTCCGCCCCCAATGATTGACGTTATTCGAACAACATTTCCCGCACACAATCTGAATCCTGAAAATTTGTTTTACGATTCATTCGAATTTTCCACTGACACGCTTTATCCGAGTGAATCGACAAGCTGAAATTTGCGTAAAATTAAGCCACTAACAACACAAAGCTGCTTTTTTCACTACTGGGTAGGCTGATGGCCAATTGGGGTTCTGTCACGAAAATACTATTCTTACATTCCATATAGATTGCAACTATCGAATAAACCTAGTCGGTAGTGTTGGAAACAAAATTTAGACGAATTGCCCTATTGAGTCACTCAATTACCCTCATTTGATGATTTCTGTATGCACTAATTTTCTGAAACATGTTGAGACTGATCGTATCACAGCGAAAAAGTTTGATAACACTACTTTATCAGGCTCAAATCGTTTCAGCGACGCAAATCTATATGTTTGGAAGCCGCCCACCTACTCTTGGTTGTGATGAATTTCTTGTCCACTGACTCGAAAATAAAGGAAACGTAACACGATTCGTTACCATTAATCGCTAAAAATGAGACGTAGCAGTTTTGCAGAATATTGAGGTACGTTAAACGCGATGCACCTTATACCGAATCAAGAGAATAACAGTTTACTCATTGAAAGAAAATACGAACAGAACTATTTGGATGCATTCGTTCACCACCTTCCGATTCTAAATATTCAATTTTGAAACTTTGGAAAAGACAATGAATTGCGCATATTTCTCTATCAATCTCACATATAAAGCTGAGTTGCTGAATCGGAAATTCTGTTTATGGTTGACCTGACTTCGTAAAGAAGATCATCTGCGGGAATGTGAGGGTCATTCCGCCAAATTTCATATCCTAATCCCATAGCATACTCGCTGAATGCGATTTCATATGACAATCTACGAAACGCAATATTGTCAATGCCCCCGTCACCTAACGCCGTTTTGACTAACCTGTTATCCAAATTGATAAAAATTGTCAAAGATTCCGAATCGTAAAATGAACGCCCTTCATCCTTTCCAAGATTCTTATATTCGACGCTAAATCCTCCTTTCGGACGTTTAAGTCTTCCTGAACCTCTTGCCACTGGTTCAACCGTGTTGTCGCCTTCTTCATCTGGCACCCCAGGATAGGGGATATCAGGAAGTACTTTGTCACCGTCACCATCATTTGGTTTCCCATTCGGACTGCCATTCTTCGAAGTTTTCCTGCGCTTATTCAAAGTACCTGCTTGCTGATCACCACTCACCCACTCGTCATTACCATCTCCGACGCTTTGAGTGCCTACTGCACGACTGCGCTCGGAAGTGGCGTGTATTTTTCCTAGTCTTTCAGTGATGCCCTGAAAATCTTTATTCAATAATTTTGCAATTTGATCAGCTTCTAAAAATAGTCGGCGATGTAATTCTGTTTTTCTTGCTTCTTTTGTACGCCTGACTAGGGTTCCTCTGATTTCCTCCAACTTTGAACCGATGAATCCGACAAGGACTTTAACGACAGGATGCTGTGGATTCAGGTTTAACGAACGCGTAGAATCGTATGGTTCAAGTGGTGAATTTGATGCCTCCAATTCTGGCACATCGATGTCTCCAAATAAGAAATTGCCACATTCTTTTTGTTCGACTCCGGCACTTTCCATTGCTACAAGATTTCCAAAACCAGCGGTGACCGCAATTCCAACGTTCTCTTTTGCTAAAGGAATTCGTGATACCTTTACAAACAGCCTTGTGTCGTTCAGTATGGCACGTTGACTACGCGTCGGTTCAAACGTGAATTCTTCATCAATTTCCGGTTCTCTGTAAACGCATACGTGATTGCCGATCGCCACTTCAGGATTACTTGAACGAAATGCCTGTAGGTGTCTTTCTACGTAGTCGATTATTGCTGCCGTTTTGAGTTTCTTTATATGGAGGTTAACAATTGAAACTGTTGTGCCATTCTGCTCGGAGCTGGGGTTTTCTCGAATAATCCAAGAAATGGGGATTTCGCGCCCGTCTGATCTTTCAATCACCTGGCGGGAAAGACTGACCACATTTCTGGTTCCATCGCGGACTGTATCGACCGCCAATTCATTCGCAATTCCAAATGCGGCAGATTTTCCTGTGCCGAACTTTCCGCGGCCAACTCGCCCTGCAAGGCGATCGATATTTTCCCCATGCATTCTGAAAAAGTTATTCAGGTCTGTGGAATCCATGCCTCGGCCATTGTCGGAAATATCGATTCTGCCGTTCCCGATATCGATTTGAACTGCAACTTTTGGAGATACGCCAGGTTCAACATATTGCAGACTGTTGACGACGTATTCCCAGACAACAGAAGCAGGGGTTTTGAATAATGCTGCTTGGGAGAGTAAATTGCGACCTACATGTGTAGTGACGGTAATTGTGTTCTGCTCATTTGACATTTGTGGAAACTACTGAATTTTCAATAATGGATACAAGGTAATTCAAAAAACTAGAAATTTTCGGATCGTCAGAAAATAGTGAGAGCAAACGGGCGAATTTTCTTTCGCGAAGAGCTCCATCGCCGTAGATATCAATGCGAAAAATCTCTTTTGCATCCGTTGGAGAGACCAACTTGTTTTCATCATGCCATAATTTCCACGCTTTGCTCGTGCGAATACGAGATCGTTCTATTGTCTGTCGTTGACGGTCAATCGGTGCCAATTGAAATCTTGTTCGAGTTTCTTGTGAATTGATTTCAGCCAGACTATCTGCGGCTTCTTTTGCCCAGTTCAATCCATTCAGAGTTAGATTCCATCCAGATTTACCAGATCCCATGAGCAGTTTGCCTTCGTCCTCTCTTCTTGCATTGGATAAAAAAACTCGGATCAATTCAAGATTAATCTGATCTGGATATTTCTTCCACACGAATCTTCCTGGGGACAAGTCATTGGCTCTTTTGGCAATATCCTCGGTGTCGACTGTATTTTGCGCTCCACCCAACAGATAGACCACCAGTGTTACGAGCTCAGCTCCAGTAAGTGATTTTGTCAAGTTGTAATTTGTCATTTAATTCATTGACTATTTGTGAATTTCAAAAAGTGAGTCAATTAATCATATTATATTATAATATTATACTTGACATGAAAACATTTGCGGACCTTCCATATTTCCCTCTCAGCCTCAGGCTGATGTGGGCAGATACACAGTTACCCAAATGGGTGGAAAAAGAAATCGAATCTGTTGAATATGAGAAATTCGATACTCGCTATGTTTTCAGTTCATCTAGCAAAAATGGGATTTCTAGTCCGCGTATAAAAAATTTCGTAATAGAGTTTGTAAACTCCCATAAAAGCGCAATTCGTAATACAAAAATTCTTTCCAACCCCGAAATTCGTATTTTCAATCTGAGGAATTTGCCTTTCTCAACTCGGACACTGAACTGCCTCAGGTATTCAGGTCTGCTCGATAACCCTGATACTCTATCCAGAGCAACATACGGGATACTGTTCAAAATTCCAAATATGGGTACTAAGTCAGTTTTGGAAGTGGCGCTGTTATTGGAAGCCGAGTCGAAACGATATGAGTCTGATCCGGTAGTTGCAGATTATCAAGATACCATTCTGAAAACTATGGACGAACCCTGGGTTGATCATGTAGGTGGAAACGATCCTCGCTTTGCTTCCATTGCGCCGAAATTTGATGGAAGCATTTTAGAACATATCGACGCTCTAACCCTGAATACCGAAATCGATGACTTGGAACTGATCCTGCTAGCAAGCCAAATCCCGAGTATTCATAGTCAGGTAGAATATATTTCGAAGCTTTGCTTGGAAGAATCGTTGAAACATTTTCTAAAACTGATTTCTGGAATGGAAGGTATAAGACTAACTGCATTCTTGGACAGATTCGGATGGAGCGGCTCACTACCGATTACTCTGGAGAAAACAGGAAATCAACTCTCAATAACCCGAGAAAGAGTGCGGCAGATTGAAAAACAAATTATGGGCAAGATTGCTGAAATTCCTTTTCAACCATATTTTCCTGCTTTGGATGCAGCTATTCAACAATTCCGAATCAATGCTCCGCTTTCGTTCTCGAAAGCCGAAGCATTATTAATAAAACATGGAATTTCGAAAATTGCATTTCATCCTCACAATGTGATTGAGATAACTAAGTTATTCGGGAAAACTCCGCCTGTTCAATTCACTTCAGTGAAAGGGAAGAAATTGGTTACAGTGTTAGAATCCAGTACGGCTAGACAAAATTTTCTCGATATCGAAGTAATTTTGAAGACAGCATATCGCCAAGCCAGAAAATTCGGCACTAGCAATGTACAGGAACTTGTTTCGGAACTAAAGACAACTCATACTCTTCTGAGCGAAGAGGAAGTACGCAACGTATTGCAAGAATTTTCTAATATTGTGTTTTTAGATGAAGATTGGTTTTGTGATCTCTCAAGGGCAAAATCTCGTCAACCGCTAAGAAATGTAGCGAGAAAGATGTTGTCGGTTGTCGCACCATTGAAACTCGGCGAATTTCGTTCTGGAATTTCCAGAGCGTTCCGATTTCGAGACAGTTCAAATAAATTTCTGCAACAAATTATCGTTCCGCCGAAACATATTCTGAAAGCGTATTTTCAAATCCACCCAGAATTCGAAGTTGATGGTGATTTAGTCAATTCCAAATCGGTACTAGACTATCGAAAAGAACTGGGGCATGTCGAACGGGTACTGGCTGATGCCCTTCGTTCCTCTCCTGACAATATATTGGACAGGCTTAATTTTTGGAAAAGGTGTGAGCTCCGGGAAATGAACGAAAATACGTTTCACACGTATTTGAGTTATAGTCCAATCATTACTAGAGTGGCTTATGGATTATGGGCGTTGCGAGGTGTACGAATCGATCCCGCCATAGTAGAAGTTTTGGCGAGCGAATACGTCACTTACATCAAACAGCCCAGAGTTGTAGACTTTGGATGGAACTCGGAAGGAAATCTATGGCTGGCAGTTCGAATCTCAGACCGTAATTTTTTAATTTCTATTCCGAGTGCGATCAGGGAATACGTTGTGGGAAATAGTTATAGGGCAATCGATGCGTACGACTCAGAAATTGGAACCATTAGAGTCGGCAGTCAAGGCAGGGTCCTAGGTCTAAACAAATTTCTATACCAACGGGGTGCTGACGAAGATGACTATTTACTCATGGAATTCAATCTTCCAGATGAAGCGGTTATAGTTAAACTTGGCGATGAAGATTCACTTTCCGAGATGAGTGTAGAGTACGAATAATCTCTAGAACCCTTTGCAAAAGCATTTTAATATCGTCGCACGAGTGGATATCACCACCCATCAAGCGCAACTTTGACTGCCTGAAAACTATCCCCGGCAAAATGAACTCACACTGGTTTTGGATAGTCTCAAATTCAGTTACACACACCGCTTGCAACTACTTCTGGTTCACAGTCGAATGCAGGCTGTGAAAGCATAGTCGCTACCAGCCATTCATACTGTGTAGCGAGCAATTTCGACATACTGCTGGGAATCAACGCAGATAGATTTAGTTAACTGACACCAATTGGGGGATTCAGCAGGAGTTTACTCTGCTTATTGTATTTAAAGCGCGTCGACCAAGCACATCCGGCAGATTCGATCAGTATGGCGTCTGAAAAGGTGCTATCGTGACATCATGAAATCAATTTCAACGTCCAGATTTCAATGTTGCCTTCTTGTAAACATCGAAAGCTTTCTCTGCATAACCTTGATTTTCAAGCAGCTGGCCGAGTTCCTCGAATGCTTCTCTTCTACCGCCATGTTGAATTGACGACTCCAAATAACCCTGTGCCTTACCCCAAAGACTGTTTCGATTAGCCAGTTTGCCGGCTGTAAGGAGCATGTCGGCGTCTTCGGGATGCAGTTTTGCCCACTTCACTGCTGTGTCATATAACCGTCTGGAATCCATATCGCCACCAATCAGTCCATACAGGTAGGCCAGATCTGAATTCCAAGTTCGGTCCAGTACACGTCGAATGATTTTCTCGGCTTCCTCATGCCGATCAAATTCAAGCAATTTGCGTACGTAGACAGCGGATATTTCAGGATCATTCTGAACATGACTGGATGACCGTTTCCAGATCGCTAATAATTCACTGGAAGCGTCAACCAACTGCAGTCTATGCCGCAATACACGGGAAGACAGCATTCTAAATTCTTTTGATGAATAGGCTTGGGACTTCTGCAAGTGCGGGAGCAGTTGATCCAAGGATGTCCAGTCTTCGGTTTTCTGATACGCCTCAGCGAGAGTTCGAAAGGCAGCCCCATTATTCGGTAGTGCAGAGCAGAGTTTTTTTAATTCTTCGATCGCAGAGGAATATTCATTCTGATCCATCTGCAATCTGCAGGTTACCAAAGAAACTACATGTTGATACTCCTGCCCCTGTTCTTTCGCTTTGATCAAGTAAGCATCCCGCTCGCCTAGATTGCCTCGTTTCTGTGCCGCATACGCCGCAGCCAGATGATTAATAGCCGCTTCAGGTAGGTGCTTTGCTGCGCCTTCTAATAGTTTTTCCGCTTTGGCCCAGTCTCCCATCAATAGATGCCTGAACCCTTTCGCAGTCGTAATTAATTTTTTTTGTTCGCGATACTCTCGGTATGACTTGCCTACCCGACCCGGAATTCCAACAATGCCGCCAATCAACTCTACCAATACATACAGCAGCAGAACAACAAGAAATATAAGCGAAACAACCAAGATCAGAGAGGTTTCAACTTGCCAACTGCCCCACTGCAGAAAAATATAGCCTGGCTCTCCAATGACGTAAATCGTTGCAACGGAAGCCGCTGCAATCAATATCAATACAAGAACCAGATAGAGCATCAATTAATTGACAGAAGTTTTACCAATTACTTCCTGAAGCAGATTGAGCGAGCGAGACAAATCCGGAACGACCATAGTCACGGGTGTGCTGATCAATTGTTCAACATTTTCCGAAAAGACACTCACCTCTTTCGAACTTTTTAAATAATGTCGCTCGATTGTCAGTTGTATGTATTCGAGGTTGCTTTGATAAACCGCTTCCTCGCCGCGAAGTGCAGCAACTTGAGCGGCGAACAAAGCGGTCTTCAAGGTTTCGGCAAAATAGAGTTTCATGTCAGGCTTGAGCGGCAACAACGCTATGTCGTCAATTTTTCGGACCCGAACCAGTGATTTCAGGTCCTGCCAAGCTTCATCCAGCATTCCGCTCCAAAATGAATCGCTTTCATCCGGCTGCTGAGTAACTTCTTCGGTATTCACTGCTGCATCGACGGAAGCTATAGGCATCGTCGTATCAAGCGGCAGCGATTCAATGGATTCGGTCAGCTGAAGCAACCGATTCGCCAGGCTGGCGACATCCACCTGCTCCAAATCTTTCAATTGAATAATTTCCTCATTGATCGCCGTCTTGACCGCTTGAAGTCGCGGGTCTGAATTCTGTTTCAACTGTTCATCAACCACCTGCCAGATTACCAGCGCTGAGTCAACGTCGCCAGAAATCTGCAACCGCTGATTCCCCATCAACAGTAGATAAATCAGCTCCTCCAGCTTCCAATTATCAGAATCGTGTTCCAGACCCTGATATATCGCGGAAACGGATTCAACGACATTGTCGATCCGCTCCTTGAGTTCTGAGTCGGATGCCCGAGATGAAATCTCCATGCTCTTGAGTGCTGAAATCTGCGACTGAATTTGCTCTTTCAGTTCCTGATCCCGAACTTTGATCTGAGCAGCCAAAGTCTCGTTGCTCTGAAGCGATTTTGCAATTTGTTCCTCAATAGCATCAGATTTGAGAACGTCAGAGTCTAGCTGTGGAACAATCTGCAGTTCAAGACGATAGGCTAAATACCCTCCACCGATTAGAGAAACCACAGAAACAAATACAGCGATCGTTACCCAAAATTTCAGCGCGAAAGAAGATTTTGGAGCTTTCCCATCCATCTTCTCTGAGACTGCTGCTTCAGTTGTGACCTCTGATTGTTCGGGTTCTTGCGTTGTTTCGGGCATGCCTTTAATTCCAGAAAATGATCTTGGCGATCATTCGACTTGAGCCAATTGAATATTTGTTCATCATTTTATACAGTCTCTTGCTCAATCGCTTCCACTACTGCATCGTCCGAAGACCCACTTGGGATGACGATCCGATCAAAGCCTTGCTGTTTCAAGTACTCTGCAATTCTATCGCTGTAAGCGACCATGCACGAAAGCTTCAATTTCTCTGTCAACTTCGCTCCAATCAACTCGAACAAATTCGATGCACCCGTTACGCTGGTAATCACCGTGAAGTCTACAGGCTTGCCTTTCATGCAATTGGTAACTGAGCGAACGTCTGCATCAGGCAATACTCGCTGATATACCACAAGATGCTCTACGGATGGAGAACCCTTCTGTCGCAATAGTTCTGAAAGCTTTTTGGAACCTTCCCCGCCACCGTCAACAATCGTCGTCGGAATACCCACCAAGTTCTGCATTTCGTCCATCTCCATCAAACCTTCAACACCGAATTTGCTCCTCGGCGCCAGAACATCACTCACTCCAAACGTCTTTCGAATGGATTCCGCGGTCTTTGGGCCGACTGCTGCACACTCCAAGTACTGCGGCCACTGCAGATTTATTGAGGTCATACAATGGGCAATCGCAGCAACTGCATTTCTGCTTATGAAAATCACCATACGTCGACCGCAATCTGAATTAACCATGCGCTCGATTTCCGACTTCTCCGCTACGAATTGAATTTCAATAGATGGCAATTGAATAGGAGTGCCGCCTCGGTGTTCGATTTGTTGAACCAGGTAATCTTCAAAAATCGCCGGCCGAGTAATGAGAACGCACTTTCCGGATAAGCTGGAATTCCGTAGCGACTTATGCCTGTTGGAAGTCATCCAGAATTTCCCCAGCGCCTCGAAAGCGTAGAATTTCCGCGAGATTCAGAGCTACCACTTTCCAATCACCCACTGAACCTTCCAACTGGGCACAAACATTGTTTTGCCCATCCGGCGTACTGACTGAAGCAGACATGAATATTCGCCCATTCTCTACGGTCGCATGAATTCCGATCGGTACGTGACAGTTACCACCTAGTTCAAGGTTTACGGTTCTTTCCGCACTAACCGCGATATGGCTTGATTCATGATTGAGAGAGGCAACCAGTTCCTGAACACTTATGTCACTGCTCCTGCATTCAACTCCCACAGCACCTTGTCCCGGCGAGGGTACGTGGTGTGAACCGCGAAGCTGTTGAGTAACATGGTGCTCCAAATTAAGTCTTTGCAATCCAGAAACTGCCAGTATGATCGCGTCAAAATCTCCGTCACCCAGTCGACCGAGTCGGGTAGGAACGTTTCCCCGCAAGGTTCGAATGGTTAAGTCACTACGAATACGGAGCAATTGGCTCTGTCGTCGCAGACTGCTTGTCCCGACCACGGCGTTTTGAGGTAGTTCGTCAATTGAAGCATATTCATTGGATACGAAAGCATCATAAGGATTTCCGCGTTCAAGAATGGCGGGAATACAATATTCCTCAGCAAGATGAACAGTCATATCTTTCATGGAGTGAACTGCAATGTCGATTCGATCATCCGACAATGCACGTTCAAGCTCCTTGATGAACAGCCCCTTCCCTCCCAATTCTGACAGCACAACATCCAACCTGCGATCGCCCTCGGTTTCAATCGGCACAATCTCAATTTCTACTTCAGGAAAATGTTCAAGCAACAGTCCGGCAACATAATTCGCCTGCCATTTAGCAAGTTGACTGCGTCGAGTGCCGATTCGGACTTTTTTCATAACAGAATATTTCTGGGGCAAGTGATATTGAGGCCGAAAAGGAAGATAAGCGCGAAATTGCGCTACTTTGCTTTGTCGTAACGTTCCTGAAGGTTTGTTTCTAATATTATAATGTTGTTGATCTTGAATAATTCGGGTGACAGCGAGTGACAGATTTAGGATTCCACTGTCTGGAAACTTGCAATATTTCTAACCAATTAAGTATCACTCACGTCAATACCACTATCTGCCCCAGATTCCATCTTTGGTGAAATTTTGACACTAGATTCATTTCAATGAATGAGAAACAGCCAAAGCTATGGGGAGGGCGATTCGCTCAACCAACTGATTCAACTGTAGAGTCGTTCAGCTCTTCAGTTTCGTTCGACCAAAGACTTTATCGGCAAGATATTGCAGGGTCTCTCGCACATGCACGTATGTTGAACAAAGTCGGAATTCTCACCGACGCTGAATTTGCTGCAATTGCGGCAGGATTGGAGGAAATTCTTTCACAAATCGAATCCGGGGCTTTCGAGTGGTCCATCGAACTGGAAGATGTCCATATGAATATCGAAAGTCGATTGACCGATCAAATCGGGGAAGTTGGAAAAAAGCTTCATACAGGACGCTCACGGAACGATCAAGTTGCAACTGATCTCAGGCTTTACGTTCGAGATGCAGTCGATTCGATTGTCCATGAACTGGCTGAATTTCAGAATACACTGCTGGATCTCGCCGAATCAGAAGCCGCTACCATAATGCCGGGATACACGCATCTGCAGATTGCCCAGCCAATAACTTTTGGTCATCATCTGCTTGCATGGTTCGAGATGCTCGATCGCGATCGACAGCGTTTTGCTGATTCCCGCAAGAGAATCAATTGTTCGCCGCTGGGGTCCGCCGCACTAGCCGGTACAGGATTTTCTATCGACCGATATATGACAGCCGAAGAATTGGGATTTGATGATATCTGCAGGAATTCGCTTGACGCAGTTTCCGATCGGGACTTTGCGATTGAAACCGCAGCACATGCTGCCATTGCCATGATTCACCTGTCAAGAATCGGAGAAGAATTGATACTGTGGGCGTCAGATGCTTACAGATTCATTACCATTTCCGATCAATTCACGACCGGCTCCAGTATCATGCCGCAGAAAAAGAACCCCGACATCGCGGAACTGGTACGTGGGAAAAGCGCTCGAACCGCAGGCAATTTGCAAGCGCTATTGATGCTGATGAAAGCTCAGCCGCTGGCATACAATCGAGACAATCAGGAAGATAAAGAAGCGTTATTCGATACGATTGATACCGTCACGGCAAGCATAAAGATCATGCACGGCATGATAAAAAACATTGAACCCTGTCGCGAGCGCATGCGCAAAGCTGCCGCTGATGGATTTTCTACCGCAACCGACCTGGCAGACTTTCTAGTTAGCCGAAACATACCGTTCCGGGATGCTCATGATATCGTCGGGCGAATTGTGCGTCATTGCCTCGATAATCATCTTGGCCTAGAGTCGCTTTCTTTGAAGGATCTGCAGTCATTTCACTCGTCTATCGACGAAAATGCGCTCACGGCTCTGAACCTCGAATCTTCTGTTGCGGCAAGAAACCATGCTGGAGGAACGGCACCAAATCAGGTGCTATTGGCAGTAAAGGAAGGACGGCAACGCATCGGAAAATTCTAGCAGTGAAGCGACTTACGAAAAAAATACAGACAAGGCAGATATTTCTATGGGATTGAAATACAAACTGACAACCGTTGCGGCTGCTCTTATCATTGCACTAATGGTTGCCTCATGCGGTAAAAAAGGTCCGCTGACTCTTCCTTCTGCTTTCAATGCGAATGTGCACTCCGTATCCGTTGTTGTTTTATCTCCGCTCGCGTAAATGAAGTTTTTTGATTATCGAGATGACCTGCTTCATGCAGAAGGCGTTGCGCTGCCAATCATTGCTGAATCCGTAGGAACACCCTGTTACGTATACTCACAGGCGGCACTGGAACAAAACTGGAGATCATTCGACGAAGGGTTGAAGGGAAGAGATGCCACAATTTTCTATTCCGTAAAAGCCAACTCCAATCTCGCCGTGCTAGCCCTGATGGCCAAACTTGGATCTGGTTTTGACATCGTATCCGGCGGCGAACTTCAACGGGTCATACGGGCAGGCGGCAGGCCTGAAAAAACCATTTTCTCAGGTGTCGGTAAATCCGAAGAAGAAATTAGACTAGCCCTTGAACATGGAATATTTTCACTGAATCTAGAGTCTGATGCGGAATTGGCGCGTATTCATAAGATTGCAAGCGAACTGGGAGTAACTGCTCCTATCAGCATTCGCGTCAATCCAGATGTAGATGCCGAAACCCACCCGTATATTTCGACTGGACTTCGCGAAGCCAAATTCGGAATTCCTTTCGGCGAAGCTCGGAGAGTTTATCAAACAGCGGAAAATCTGGATCATATCAATGTTCTCGGGATTGCCGTGCACATTGGCTCGCAAATCACTTCTCTCGCACCAATTGTCAACGCACTTGAACGCATCATTGATCTGGCAGAAGAGCTTGCGTCAGACGGAATTATAATCCAGCATCTGGATCTCGGCGGCGGACTTGGAGTTAAGTACAAAGATGAGCAACCTCCGGATATCGCTCAATACTGTGAGGCGATCGGAGAGGTTCTCGATAGGCAAAATTGCCGACTCTCGATTTCAGTTGAACCGGGACGCTCAGTCACTGCCCAGGCCGGAATAATGCTCAGTAAAGTGGAGTACATCAAAAAGGCCGAAATCAAGAATTTTGCAATTGTCGACGGCGCAATGAACGACTTGCTACGACCGGTGCTTTATGATGCCTGGATGGAGATTATTCCGGTTGCACTAGGTGGCGATAGAGCGGAAGAAGTCTACGATGTAGTCGGTCCTGTTTGTGAAACGGGCGATTACCTCGGCTTGAATCGCAAGCTGGCAGTTCGCAGTGGAGATTTGATTGCTGTTTGCGGGGCAGGCGCTTATGGTGCGGTCATGTCATCCAATTACAATTCGCGACCCAAACCTGCGGAAGTAATGGTTAGCGGGGACACGTTCGAACAAATACGAGTTCGTGAATCGATTGAACACATCCTGGATATAGAAGACATTCCTAATAGATTGATGCCGATTGCCTGAGGAATTCATCAAATATTGAAATTCAATCTCTGCTCAGCTGAAATCCCGACCCATGCTGTAAAACTCTGCATTCGGCTCCATTGACAGAAAACTTGCCATACGATTACTCAGTCCAAAGAACGAAGTTATACCAGCAATGTCCCAAGTGTCTTCGTCACTGAATCCGGCTTCCCGCATCACCTCGAAATCCTTTTCACAGATAGCCCATGACTCATTGCAGACCTTCAAGGCGAAATCTAGCATCGCCATCTGCCTGGGAGTTATGTTTGCCTTTCGGTAGTTCACAGCGACCTGATCTGCAACCAGTGGATCCTTTGTGCGAATTCGAAGTACTGCCCCGTGGGCAACCACGCAATATTGACAGTTGTTTTCGCCAGATGTCGTAACGACGATCATCTCCATGTCTGCCTTTGACAATCCGCTTTCCTTTTCCATCAACGCGTCGTGATACGCGAAAAATGCCCGAAACTCATCGGGGCGATGCGAAAGTGCAAGAAATACATTGGGAATGAATCCGGCTTTCTCCTGAACGGCAAGCATCCTTTCCTGAATGTCTTTCGGAAGATCGGCGAATTCCGGTACTGGGTATCGGCTCGGTGAAGTACTTCTCATTTGCTTTGCAGCTCCAGTTCTGAGTATTAATTACTAATTTATTGATAGTTAACTCTATATTTAATTGCTAATCGCTGTTTTATTGACAGTTAGCTTCGAATACGCTTCCCTGCTGGATCAACTAAAGATTCCGTGACCAATTGCGCTCTTTTAGGAGTGCCGATAATCTCAATGCTAATCTCTTCGCTTTGCAGCTTGGATGGGGGTATATAACCCAACGCGATGCTTTTTCCTATTGTGTGACCAAAAGCTCCCGATGTCACAATTCCGGCAACTTCACCATCACATATAATTGGTTCGCCTCCTACGGCGTCTTCGTCATCGACTTCGACCGTGAAGCATGACAAAAGCCACTTGGGAGTCTGATTGGCTGCTTGCAGCATAGCATCTCTACCGATAAATTGCCCCTTTTCAGGTTTCACAAAACGATCAAGCTTGGAATCGTAAGGGTTATATTCCGGTGAATATTCCCGTCCCCAACTTCCGTAACCTTTCTCAAGTCTCAATGAAAGCAGTGCCCGAGAACCAACCTGCACTAATCCTACACTCTGTCCATTATCAATGACGAACTCGAGTACCTCAAGCTGGTGCTCACTTGGAAAGTACAGTTCATAACCAAGCTCTCCCGTAAATGCCACTCTCAGTACCCATGCAGTCGCGGGACCGATCTGCATGCGACGGATGCTCATAAACCGCTGTGCTTCTAGCGAAAAGTCTTCACCCGTCAGCGATTCCATCAATTCTCTAGAACGCGGACCTGATATGGACATCCCCACCCAGTCAACAGTCATGCTGGTCAGTTCAACACCATTGCCAAAAGAGTTTTTGCGAAACCATCTCCAGTGGCTGCTTTCAGCGACTCCTGCGCCGATTAGCAGGAACTCATCATCATCCAGCCGTGCAACAGTGAAATCCGCAACCACCCCACCTTTATCGTGTACCATCGGAATAAGCGACATTCTGTGCTTTGCCGGAAGTCGATTTGTGGTCAATCCGTCCAGCCATTCAAGTGCGCGACGACCCTTGACCAGATATTTCGCGTACGCCGAGGTATCCAAGAGGCCAGCACCGGCGCGCAGTCCCTTACACTCCTGCGCGATCGGCTCAAATGATTCGGTTCGCCGAAATGAGTAGGTTTCGGCTTGAGGCATTCCTTCTGGTGCAAACCACATCGGAACTTCCCAGCCGTATTGGGCACCGAAAATCGCTCTACGTTCATTTTGATGTTTCCAGGCAGAACGTTTTCTGACAGGTCGTCCAGCCATTCGTTCTTCAAATGGAAAGAAAATACGGAATCGAGACTGGTAATTGTCCGCAGTCGTTGCCAGAATGTAATCCTGTGTTACCCAGTCGCCGAAACGTGCAACGTCAATCGGCCACAAATCAAGGCTCGGTTGGCCATCCAATATCCACTCTGCCATCATCAATCCGAGACCTCCGCCGATGCTGAAACCGGGAATCAAACCGCCGATTAGAAAGTAGTTTGAGAGTTGCGGGACTTCACCAAAGAGCGGCAGAATGTCTGGCGTCCAGATCATCGGACCATTGACCACCCTTTTCACACCTGCGGTTTCAAGACACGGCATGCGGTGCATCGCGCGAGCGATGTTGTCTATGATTCGATCCAGATCATCCGGAAGAAGATCATGACCGAAATCGGATGGCGTGCCATCCACAGCCCAAGGTCTGCCACCGCGTTCGTATGCACCGACAAGAAGGCCCTTGCCTTCCTGGCGCATATAGTATTCGCCATCATTGTCATGGATCAGCGGAAACTCTCTGCCAAGTGCCTCGATCTCAGGAATATTGTCGGTAACAAAATACTGATGTTCCATCGGCATCAGCGGAAGTTTCAATCCGGCAAGTTTTCCAACTTCCCGGCCCCAAAGTCCTGCGCAGTTCACCAAGTATCGACATTCAATCTGCCCTTCGGGCGTATCTACGGTCCAGCCGCCATTCGCTTGCTGTGTAGTCGCTATAACTGGATGATTTCGGTAAATCGTTGCGCCATACTTTCGCGCACCGGCAGCATAGGCGTTAGTTACACCGTTTGGATCGATATGCGCTTCATTCGGTTCGTACATGGCACTGAAGACGCCGTCAAGATTGATCAGTGGATTCAATTCACGTACATCGTCCAGTGAAATCATGTCGAATTCCAAACCCAGATATTTGGCTTTCGACGCCTGAATCCTGATCTGATCATGACGTTCGGGAGTCGTCGACAGATAGATGCCGCCAACTGGATGCAAGCCGCACGACTGGCCTGTTTCCTCTTCTAGCTGCGGATAGAGAGTGATCGTGTAATAATGAAGTTTTGAGAGATTGGCATTGTCCTGCAGAACATGGGTATTCCCCGCTGCGTGCCAGGTAGATCCTGAGGTAAGTTCGGACCTTTCAAGTAAAACGACGTCCTTGCAACCCCGTTTAGCCAAATGATAAGCGACGCTGCAACCTGCCACGCCACCGCCAATAATTACTACTTCAGCAGTTTTCTTCACCGCCTCACTCTCCTCTTCAAATGGGAATTCTACGCGGGTTCCGCGTTTCGTTTATCTTTTGTGATCTGGATGAACTGGTCCAACTCCTCCAGAATGTCCGGTTGCAGATTCGGCGGTTCATACTCTTCCAGCAGACGTTGGTAGATTCGATTCGCCCGAACCGTCGCATCAATCGCACCGCGTTCAAACCAGTTTTCAAAATTCTGCCAGTCCGACAGAATTGGCTGATAGAACTCGGTGTCATAGCGTTCCATGGTTTGCTGTGCGGCAAAGAAATGTCCACCAGGACCTACTTCCCGCATTGCATCAATTCCCAAGGTATCGTCATTCACCTCAACTGGCTTCAGAACCTCAACCATTCCCTGCAACATTTCGGCGTCGATTATAAACTTCTCGAATGAAGCACAAAGCCCACCTTCCAGCCACCCAAGCGCATGATGAACCAGATTGGCATGCCCCATCACTGCACCCCAGATTGCCATCTGCGATTCATAGGCAGCCTGTACGTCCGGTGCATTCGACGCATTGACATTGGACGATCGGTAAGGAATCCCGTAGAATCTTGCGAACTGTCCGCCTATCAATGTGGCTTTAACATATTCCGGTGTACCGAATGCTGGAGAGCCGGTTTTCATATCGACATTCGAGGTAAAACCTCCATACATCACCGGTGCTCCTGGATTGACGATCTGCGCAAATGCAAGCCCCGCGAGCGCTTCTGCGTTTTGTTGGGTTACTGCGCCCGCCAAGGTAATAGGAGCCATGGCACCAGCCAGTGTGAAAGGCGTGATCACTACAACCTGATTCATACGTGCGAGTTCAATGATTCCCCACAGCATCGGCACGTCGTACTGCAAGGGAGAATTCGCATTAATGATGGTAAACAGACTCGGTTGCTGACTGAAATTGGCATAACTAAGATTTCGGCTGATACGGGTAATTTCAAGCAGATCCATGACACGGTCTCGACCCAAGGAGTAGCACCTGCAAACCTTGTCCGTCAGTGTAATATTCGCACGTGCGGTATCAAGATGCCGGGTTTTGGGGTTAAGATCAAGAGGTTCGACGGGATGTCCAGAGATCGCGTGGGCGATGTTCACACAATGTGCCAATCGAATGAAATTGCAATAGTCTGTGTAGTTGCCGGAGCGTCTACCCCCATGAATATCACTCACATTCGGAGGGCCGGCGACCGTTGAAAAAGCAATCCAGCGTCCACCAATGTTCAGATTGCGCGCCGGATTACGGGCGTGAATTGTGAACTCGGATGGAGCTTTACTCACGGCTTCGAGAATCAGATTTCTGTCAAATCGAACACGCGTTCCTTCGACATCAACATCTGCTCCAGCCTGCTTGAGAATTTGCCGCGCCTCATCCAACAGAAAGTTGACGCCAATTTCCTCCAGAACGGTAAGGGAAGCATTGTGAATCCTCTCCAACTGGTCTTGTGATAGAACTTCGACCGGCGAATACGGGTTTATGACTTGTTGGAAAGGAAGTTGAGGTACAGCAACCTGCGACGGCTTTGGGCGTCGACTTCGCCGCTCGGGTCGAGTTTTAGCCATCACTAACCGGAAAAAATGTCAGTACGACAGTTACGGGATGCCAATTTCATCATCAATGGCAAGACAGCATTCTGATGATAGGCATTTTCAATGTATTCAATCGGCGAGCTCGCGGCGAGAAATTTCTCAATGAATTATAAGCAATTATTCCTAGTCAATATCTACTCGTAAATTGGTGGAATTCTGTAAATCAACACTTAGTGAACTAAGTGGAAGATAAAATTATCACCGCAATTCGTGAAGCGATTGCAGATGATCAAAACAAAGTGTTGAGGCGTGCGATAGAAGCCGTACTTCGAGCGGATGACTATGGTCGCAAAAGAGAAGAGATATTAATACTCTTTATATCTGAGGCTATTAGAACAACTATCACTGACAATGCGGAGACGATTAGTCCGGAAGCGACAGTAGGCGCTGGGGTGAACGGTATATTTCTTGGGTAACCAGCAACCTCTTGGGGCGGTAAAATAGCAGTGCAATCTCAGAATAATGGACAGTATATGATTGCACTGAATTCCAGAGGCATATTCCTTGATGATCCACCGACGAGGATGCTCATTAGGCTATTCTGGTGGTGAAATTGGATTCTAAATCTCGAATAATTGTCTTCATTCCTCTCACAAATCCCAAGATTGTGAGAAAGTGCCGCATTCCAACTTAAATTATTGGAATTGCCAGTTGCATGATGGGCTGTCCGTGAGTTCCCATGTCGCCAATAGATTTACATCATTGGGTTGGGAATCGTTGAATGCTCCTACCAAATTGGCGAGCCATCCGGCGACCTCCTGAGCACTATTCATGATCGAACTGTCACAAATCATCAAGCGAATTCCAGTGCGCGCCTGTAAGAGTTTTTCAAAATCTTCTTTTACATGTTTGTCGTCTTTCCATTCACACTCTGCGGCAAAAGGAATTTTTTTTAGTTTGGAGTTAGGATCAGGATTTCCATTTTCATAGTTGTCTTGAAATTTTATCCATGTAACATCATAAAGCCACTCGCCGTGGTGTGCAATATTCTTTCTGGGATTCGCATAAACAAAATCTACTTTATTCGCACAAACGTAGTAACCCAATCTATAACCAACATCACACAGGCTGCTTTTAATCCTTCGGGTCCATATTTTTGTCTCATCGACGCGATTTTGTAATTCGATGTCTTTCCTGAGCGCTTCTAAACTATTCTGAATTGAATTAATGATTTCCATATCAACCTCTATTAATCTGCGATAACGTAACGACTATAAATTCCAGATTCAATTGAATTAGTTCAAATTCTGGAAACTAAGATTCTCAAAACCAGTAACTACTCATTAGCGCTCATGGGCAAATACTGGGCGAACTCTTTTTCCACAGCCTTTGCATCCGCATTTAGGCCTTGCGACACACCTGTAGCCATATCGCCTGGATAAAGCTCTTCTTCTCCTGCTTCCAAAGCATCAAGAGTTTGTTCGGCAACCTCTGCAGGTGGCATTTTCGGAGGTGGGAAATCGCGGCTCATATCGGTATCAACTGCACCGGGCATGACGGCCAGTACGGTTGTACCTTGACCTGCCAATTCCGCACGAACTCCTTGCGTGAGGCTGAGTCCGGCTGCCTTTGACGCGCACAACGACCCCATCATCGGCAAATTTACGCGCGCCAGAATTGACAACATATTGACAATCGCACCGCCACCATTTTGCTCAAGTACGGGGGCGAATGCGCGACACATTGCCATCGTGCCAAAATAGTTGGTGCTCATTTCTTCGCGGGCAGCCGTCAGATCATCCCCAGCAATGAACGCCTGCATACGGTTGATGCCTGCATTGTTGATTAACAGATTGACGTCCACCGCCTGTTCGGCAGCTGCTGAGATATGGTCAATCTCGGTTACGTCAAGCTGAATCCCTTGAACGAGATCAGGGTTGGCCGTGACCAACTCCTCAAGATTTTCAACGCTTCGGGAGCAGGCATAAACCTTTTTTGCTCCACGTTTGAGCAAGGCTTCCACAAATTCCCGTCCGATGCCGCGATTCGCACCGGTTACGAGAGCGGTACAACCGGAAATTTCAAATTGATCTTCCATATCTGATCCTGACTCCTCATCGTCTGTCATTTCTGCTGTATGTTCCGTTGGCTGAGCGTCTTCGAGCCAATCCGATTCAACCACAGGTAAGGGAATGGCGCTCAGCAACAGCCTAGTATAAACCGTTGCTGGTGCGCGAAAAACTTCTTCACTCGTGCCGGTTTCTACTGCTTGGCCTTCGTGCAATACCAGTACTCTATCACAAATATGTCTGACGACCGCGAGGTCGTGACTGATAAAGATCAACGCGAGATTCAGATCCCTTTTCAGTCCCTGCAGCAGTTCCAGAATTCTTGCCTTTGCAGATATGTCCAGTCCCGAAACAATCTCATCAGCGACAATCAATTTCGGACGCAATGCAACTGCGCGGGCAATACCGACTCGCTGTCTTTCGCCGCCGCTCAATTGGTGCGGGTAGCGGTTCACAAATGCTGCCGGAAGACCCACCCGTTCCAACAGCACTTGGGCAATTCGTTCGGATTCGCGTCTGCTCGTTACATGTTCAAATGCCCAGAGCGGCTGGGTTAGAATCGTACGAATTGTGTGGCGAGGATTGAGTGAGGACTGAGGGTCCTGAAATATCAACTGCATGTCAGCTCGCAGTGGTCGCAGTTCATTTTCGGAGCAATGAGTAATGTCCTCCCCCCTGAACTTGATACTACCACCAGTAGGTCGATACAGGCGCATAATGGTACGACCGAAAGAGGTTTTGCCACTGCCGGATTCGCCAACAACGCCAACCGATTCACCGCTGCGGACCTGAAAATCTATACCTTTCAATATCTCCAGTTGCGGAACCTTGCCGAATAGCGGTTTCCTGGTACGATCCGACAAATTCAATCGAAGCTCACGCGTTTCAAGAAGCATATCAGCGGCCATGATCAAAAACCTTAGCACTCTCTATCGGATCAATCTGACCCAATCGATCAAACATGCGTTTATCGTAACGGTAGTATTCTGAAGTCGTTTCAAGAAGCTTGCACGTATACGGATGCTGCGGTCTTTCAAACAGATTCTCAATATTCTGCCACTCGACCACACCGCCGTCGTACATCACACTCACGACGTCGCAAATTTTCGCAATCACGCCAAGATCATGCGAAATGAAAAGCAGAGCCGTTTCGGAATCAGCTTGGAGACGTTTGATCAACTGCAGAATCTGACGCTGAACTGTTACATCCAGCGCAGTCGTGGGCTCGTCAGCGATGATCAGCTGAGGATTGCAGGAAAACGCCATCGCAATCAACACTCGCTGACGCATACCGCCGGACAATTCAAACGGGTACTGACGCATGACCCGATGTGGATTTCGAATTTGTACATCTTCCAGCAAACGCAGTGAATTCTCTTCGGCTTCCTGACGATTCAAACCCAAATGCAGATGCAAAACGTCACAGATTTGCTTTCCGACTCGTCGAACTGGATTGAGAGACGTCATCGGGTCTTGGGGAATCATGGCAATCTGCCCGCTTGCCACCAAGCGGCGCTCCTTTCGACCCAGCCCGATCAATTCCGTATCGCCAAAACGGATGCTGCCGCCTGGGACACTGGTCGAACCCGGCAGAATTCCAATAATCGCTTTTGCCAGCATGCTTTTGCCGGCGCCGGATTCACCTACCAATCCATGAATTTCACCAGATTGAATACTCAGGTGAATGCCGCTCAAAACCAGCGTTGACTGGTGTTTATGCTGAATCACCAGATCAAGACCGTTTATTTCCAGTATCGAACTCATCGCCCCATAACCGGATCCAGCAATGACCGCAAACCATCCCCTAATGCATTGAAGCCTAAAACCGCGACAATAATGCAGGCTACCGGCAGTGTCATCACCCACCAGGCCTGATGTATGTACTGGCGACCTTCCTGGATCAAGCCACCCCAGGTCGCCTGGTCGGATGAAACGCTCAAACCGACGAAACTGAGAATTGCCTCGACAATGATCGCAATTCCCATTTCCAGAGTAAGCAGGGTAATCAGGAGCGGCAAAACGTTCGGCAGAATCTCTCCCCAAAGAATTTTCCAGCGATCCAGGCCGATGGTTACCGCGGAGGCGATATATTCCTGTTCGCGCTGTACCAGCGTTTCGGCGCGAACCACTCTGCAGAAACGCGTCCAGTCAATGACTACGATTGCAATGATGACTGAATGAAGACCAGTACCAATTACTGCGACAAGCACAATAGATAACAAAACAGGAGGAAAAGCCATCCAAATATCCACCATACGTGAAATCAGCGCATCGAACGCACCGCCATAATAACCGGCCAACAAGCCCAAGACAGTTCCCAGAATCGCCGCCAGAGTCGCCGCCACAATGGCTACGATAAGCGCCACCCTAGCTCCATAAATCAGCCGCGACAGCAAATCACGCCCCAAGCTATCAGTGCCCAGCAGGAACACTGAATCATGATCGGCAGTCCAAAACGGAGGAAGCAGACCGCTGATCAGGTCTTGTTCAAGGGGATCGTGAGGAGCGATCCAAGGTGCGAAGACTGCGGCCAAAAACAGTAGAAGAACAATACCACCACCCAGCCAGACGCGTACAATCACGCCCCTGCGGTTTCTGTCGGTTCGCTGCAACTCATTCATGAGCAACTTTCGGATTGAGCATTCGATAACTAATATCAACCATTAGATTGATGATGATGAACATGATCGCAAAAGTGATGATCAGTCCCTGAATCAAAGGTAAATCGCGATCAATTACTGCGCCAATCGCCATGTTGCCAATCCCCGGATAGCTGAAAATCCGTTCGATAAGCACCGTGCCACCCAAGAGAAAATTAAACTGCACTCCGGATAAAGCAACTGTAGGAATCAAAGCGTTGCGCAACGCTTCGACAATCAGTATCCTCCACTTGCCAAAGCCTTTAATCTGCGCCAGAAGAATGTAATCCTGCGTCATCGCCTCTCGAAGAGAAGCTTTGAGCGTTCTTGCGATTACAGCCGTCAATGGCAGCGCCAGCGCAACTGCCGGAAGAATCAAGTGATTGAACAATCCTGGAAGAAGCGCGAAATTGCCGCGAAGAATGGTTTCAAGAAAATAGAATTGGCTGACGAATTCAACGCTCAAGCGGGGATCAATTCTTCCTGAAATCGGCAAAATCGGCCAGAACACGCCAAGCGCCAGAATGAATATCAATCCCCATAGAAAATCTGGAATTGCCTGCGTAAGACCTGTAACGCCGTCGACCAGAATTTCAGGCCACCGGCCTTGCCAATAAGTTCCCGCGAGCGCCAGCAGAATGCCTAACACCACCGCGATAAGCATAGCGGTGAACGCAAGTTCCAAAGTCGCCGGTAAGCGGGACAGGATTAAATCGACTACATCCTGTCGGAGGCTGATCGAGATGCCGAATTCGCCATGCAGAACTTCTCTGAACCAGATCAGGTACTGCTCCAGTATCGATTTGTCAAGCCCGTAGAGTTGACGAAGATGATCAATATCTGCCTGAGTTGCGCCTGGCGGCGTCATCATGGCAATCGGATCGCCCGGTACGACCCGCAGCAAAATGAACACTATGATAGAAACGCCGAACAGCGTCGGCACGACTAATATCAGTCGCCGCAGCAGAAATTGGGCGCTCATAAATCAAGCCGCTGCTCATACAAGCAGCGGTTTGATAATCAGGTAAACAAATCCAAGCGCACTCAATTGCTCTTTTTTACGAGCTGTGGCAGTACGAAGTTGGCGACATGCGGGGTGACTTCAATGCCATCAACATACACAATGGGCTGGACATACTGCAGCAACGGTATGACATAGGCATTTTCAGCAATGTAGCGATCAACGGCCCTGTAGCCGGAAATACGCTTCGCTTCGTCAGCCTCCCCCCATAGCGGGCCGATCATGCCATCCAGATCTTCCGTATCCCAAGTAGAATGCGGCGAAGGACCAAACATTGCGAATCCTGTTGAAGTGGACGGATCGCCAATTGCATTGCCCCAATTGTAGAATGCGGCAGGCGCGAGTGTATCCATCGCACGGAGCTCATAGTGTTTGGCGATTTCATAGACTTCAATCTCGGCTTCTGCACCAACTTTACGCCACATTCCGACGATCGCCTGAATCATCTCGTAGTCTTTCGGTTTGAATCCGCGAGTCGTTTGAATCGTGAATCGAACTGGATTATCCTGGGAATAGCCGGATGCCGCAAGCAGTTCCCTGGCTTTGTCCGGATCATAGGCTACTTTGATGGTATCGTCGAATGCCGCATATTGCGGTGCCTGCAAAGTGTCGATCGGCACGCCATATCCGCGCAGCAAATGCGTTACGATTGCCTCTTTGTCAATCGCATGGGCAAGCGCCTTACGCACGTTGCTGTCGTTCATAACATCCACATCGTTGATGAAAATCATACCGATGTCGGAAACCGGCGTACTGGCGCCGTTTAGTCCGGCCTTATCGCTTAAGCGATCAAATTCTTCGTACGGTATCTCGATGGTAATGTCCGATCCCCCACTTTCAATTTCGGCTACTCGGCTGCTGGCATCCGTCACGAACTTGAACACCACGGTTTCGAACTCCGGTTTCGCCCCCCAGTATTTATCGAAACGCTTCAGCCGGATGAAACTGTTGCGTTCAAAATGATCAACCATATATGGACCGGATCCCACAGGGGCGGCTTCAAATCCTTCACCACCGACTTGTTCGTAGTACTTCTGAGGGAGCACATAGGCGGTCAGAAACGCCATCCATTTGAAAATGGTGGGTTCGAATGACACCACATCCCCCGTAATGCGATTCCCGTCAATCTTGAAATTGGCAACCTTGCTCCACACGAACATGATCGGATTGCCGGTATCCGGATTGCCAGCTCGTTCGAGAGACCAGACGACATCTTGCGGTGTCACTTTACTGCCGTCGTGCCAGTACGCATCTTCTCGCACCTCAAGCCAGATTCCAGTACGGTCTTCGTTCCAGCCCCATCCAGTCAATAATCCTGGTTTAAAGCTCAAGTCAGGATTCTGGTCGATATACTGATCGAACACGGACTTGTAGATGGATTGGATTGTAGGGTTGACAGCCGAGGTTCCTACAGTCGGGTCCCAAGACGGCAGATTAACGTTGTAGGCTATCGTTAATACGTCGTCCTCTGCGTGTGCCTGCCCAATCGTGGCTATGCACAATGCAAACAGCATTGAAATTAATTTGAAACGCATATTCGCTATCTCCTTCTTAGTGATTATGTGACGGGCTTGCCTTCGCTGGATGGCCAATTTGCCATTAGCGTATTGGAAGGCAGAGTTTCATCAATCAGTTTTGCTGCTGTCTCCTGACCCGCCACTGGCAGTCCGTCTGGATCCAGAACTCCGATTTGCACTAAAACGGAAGCCTGATCCCAGTAAATATGTTCATGATAGAGTTTGTCCCCACGGAAATTGACGATCGCCACAAGTGGAATTTCGACATATTTTCCGGTCGGAGCGATTCCTGGCAGCATCCAGTCTATTTCGCAGTCGTGCGTAAAACAGAACAGCATCTCGTCAACAAGCCGATCAGCACCAACCGTGCGAGAGATTGGAATCAGCTTGGTGTCTGCAGGATTGGAATCCACGAAATGATGTTTATAGAAACGGCTCAAGTGCTCACTGCCGACACCGCCGGTCATGGTCGGAATATGATTCACATAGGGACTATCCACCATAGTGCCCATGGTGGCAGGGACATCGCGACTTGTAAATTCATACTCGCAATGCTTATCCCACAATTGGCTGAGATCATAGATCGGACCTAGCGTATTGCGTAACAAAGCCAGACTCCGTGAATACGCCATCATCGTTGATGGTTTGTGATAACTGTCCCGGCCTGGCGTTGCAAAGGCATGATTGACATCAGGATAGTAATAGATTTCCACATCCGACCGGCTCTCGAAGGCCTGACGAATCTGCGCGACTGCTTCTGGCGGAACGAATGAATCTTCAGCGGCAAAATGCATCACCATGGGACAGGTGATGTTGTCCGCTTCACCCAAAGACTGCTCAATAGCGACGCCGTAATAGGATACCGAACAGTCAACATCGGTTCTGGCTGCAGTGAGATAGGCAAGGTTTCCACCAAGACAATAGCCCAAAGCACCGACTTTTCCTGTGCATTCGGGTAATTCGCGCAGCGACTTGATCGCGTCTGCGGTGTCTTTGATCCCTTGGTCAACATCAAAGCGCTGATAATAGTCAAACGCCTGACCGAAGTCTTCGTCACTGTAACCAAGGACAATCCCCGGCTTCATTCGCCAAAACAGGTCAGGCACCAGCACCACATACCCTTCTTCAACAAAATTCTCGGCCATATCTCGCAAATACCGGTTGATTCCGAATATTTCCTGAAGCAAAATCAAGCCTGGACCCGAACCCTGTGCAGGTTTGGCTAGATACGCTTCGAAATTTCCACCGTCGGAAGCGGTTATATTGATCATTGAGCCGGACATCTCATCATCCTGAAATTCAAAAGTAATGCGTATTGTGAAAATGGGTTATTGTACAGATTCTAACCCCACAGAAATGACAAAGAATGAGATCATAGCGACCAACGTCAAATGAAATTTCAAGGATGGATTACGTTTTGTCCTCACGGGTGCTTGGAAACCGCATCACAAACGCATTTCAAGCGAATCGTTGAAGGTCTATCCCCACAGGTGTGGGGGAACCGATGACAGACCAAGATTAATCCAAAGGGATTCAGGTCTATCCCCACAGGTGTGGGGGAACCCGAATAATAAACCGGGTCGTACTGCAAGACAAAGATCTATCCCCACAGGTGTGGGGGAACCATCTCCGCGCAGAATATCCTGACTGATCAGAAGGGTCTATCCCCACAGGTGTGGGGGAACCTGTCGTGTGCCCAATCCACGTCTATTCGGTCGAGGTCTATCCCCACAGGTATGGGGGAATCTGTAATCTCGAACGGCGCTGTGTGACAGTGCCGGGTCTATCCCCACAGGTATGGGGGAACCGCGTCGGATTCGGCTCTGTTGACGAACATATTGGGTCTATCCCCACAGGTATGGGGGAACCTTTCTCAACTCTGCGGCCCACAATGCCACATCGGGTCTATCCCCACAGGTATGGGGGAACCCTGGGGCTGTTGCCTGTGCTTTTGCTTCGGTGCGGTCTATCCCCACAGGTATGGGGGAACCATTACATTCACACAGAGAACAACGGCGGATTTAGGTCTATCCCCACAGGTATGGGGGAACCGTAGCATCCAAAAACTGAGCTAGCCCTTTTGCGGGTCTATCCCCACAGGTATGGGGGAACCTCTCTTATGTCGAATTTTTCTCTGTTTCCTGAGGTCTATCCCCACAGGTATGGGGGAACCCAAGGAATAATAGGGAGAATCTACAATGCCTAAGGTCTATCCCCACAGGTATGGGGGAACCTTGACGTGCTTCCGCTTCTAGCATCTTGCCACGGGTCTATCCCCACAGGTATGGGGGAACCGAGTCTGGACTCATGCCACTCAGGAGTCCCTTGGGTCTATCCCCACAGGTATGGGGGAACCCAAGGAAACAATCCACACATACACATAATCTGGGGTCTATCCCCACAGGTATGGGGGAACCCAGTTGCTTGCATTTTTTTCTCTCTTCTGGTTAGGTCTATCCCCACAGGTATGGGGGAACCTATCTGACAGAAGGACCAAATACAGATAATAACGGTCTATCCCCACAGGTATGGGGGAACCATCGTACCATTACTTGACGTAGTTTGCCGCTCAGGTCTATCCCCACAGGTATGGGGGAACCGCCATCAAAATGGCGTCAACATCAGACCTATCAGGTCTATCCCCACAGGTATGGGGGAACCTGGCACTTTCAGCCTTGTAAGGTCAGTATGTTGGGTCTATCCCCACAGGTATGGGGGAACCCAAAAGTTCTACGCTTGATACCACCCGCAGAAAGGTCTATCCCCACAGGTATGGGGGAACCCAAAAGTTCTACGCTTGATACCACCCGCAGAAAGGTCTATCCCCACAGGTATGGGGGAACCCGTTGCCTATGGCAATTGCCGAATCCAGTAAAAGGTCTATCCCCACAGGTATGGGGGAACCACACGCAGGGAGAATGAAAACTACGGTGCTGCGGGTCTATCCCCACAGGTATGGGGGAACCAGGTACAGCATACAGGCGCAGATACCGACAAAGGGTCTATCCCCACAGGTATGGGGGAACCGAAAGCCTTCCAATTCACATTCATCTTGAAGCAGGTCTATCCCCACAGGTATGGGGGAACCTGAATCAAAGCAGTCTGAACTTTGCTCTTCAGGGGTCTATCCCCACAGGTATGGGGGAACCTATATGAAAAAAGCCAAGGAGAAAGCAGGCTCGGGTCTATCCCCACAGGTATGGGGGAACCAGATTAGATTGATTTTCTTCAGACTGTCGTAGGGGTCTATCCCCACAGGTATGGGGGAACCCGACGATCAGACTAAAGACGACCTGCCGGATACGGTCTATCCCCACAGGTATGGGGGAACCAGCTTCGGCGCTCCGATAGGATATAGAGTAAAAGGTCACGCTGGCGCTACTGGGAAAATGCAACCGGGTCTATCCCCACAGGTATGGGGGAACCTCGATAACCCTGCGATAGCGCGCCTCGCCCGACGGTCTATCCCCACAGGTATGGGGGAACCCCTCGTCTCCGATGTACTCTACCACTCCTGTCGGGTCTATCCCCACAGGTATGGGGGAACCAGGTATGTTGTCCGGCGTTGAACGTTAGTGCACGGTCTATCCCCACAGGTATGGGGGAACCTCCAGCACGGGCGACATTCAAAGCGCACGAGAAGGTCTATCCCCACAGGTATGGGGGAACCGTACGCGCCTCAGACACAGTCTGGAAAATCTGGGGTCTATCCCCACAGGTATGGGGGAACCAGCGTACATGGATATACGGACACTCAACACCGAGGTCTATCCCCACAGGTATGGGGGAACCAGCGTACATGGATATACGGACACTCAACACCGAGGTCTATCCCCACAGGTATGGGGGAACCGCAGCACGTCTAAGTAACAGCAACCGCAAAGCAGGTCTATCCCCACAGGTATGGGGGAACCGGTAGTGTGTGTGTTCCAGGCGTTTTGTACGAAGGTCTATCCCCACAGGTATGGGGGAACCAGTCGACTGCGACTTTCACTGCCGGCCAACACGGGTCTATCCCCACAGGTATGGGGGAACCCGCGAAAAATTTGATATCCGAGACATAGCCGAAGGTCTATCCCCACAGGTATGGGGGAACCGTGGTTATTTCTCTTGATGAGGCTCCGGGCTCGGGTCTATCCCCACAGGTATGGGGGAACCTCTTCATTTCCACCAGCCACCGGCGCTTCGGAAGGTCTATCCCCACAGGTATGGGGGAACCTGATTACGTTGTCCCGCAGGCAGATCGGGTTACGGTCTATCCCCACAGGTATGGGGGAACCTTCCGTGATCTGCACTGCACGCCTATACTCCGAGGTCTATCCCCACAGGTATGGGGGAACCCGAACAGGAACAAGACTGGTTTACAAGCGGCCGGGTCTATCCCCACAGGTATGGGGGAACCGGAACCATCATCGACTGCATTAATTCTTCCATGGGTCTATCCCCACAGGTATGGGGGAACCCGAGCGACGGCTTCGAAACGTGCATACGAAGAAGGTCTATCCCCACAGGTATGGGGGAACCCCGTGCTGTATTGCTCCGAAATGACGGATGTATGGTCTATCCCCACAGGTATGGGGGAACCGTACGAGCAAGAAGTTTGATTTACTCCGATGCGGGTCTATCCCCACAGGTATGGGGGAACCCCTCAATGATAACCTATTGAAATAATTAAATTTTAAAAGAACAGAAAGAGATACCCGACACTTACATCTTCGGTTGTGCGCCCAGCAAATTTATAAGTCGATAGTCGCACGATTTGCGATTTCATCGGTGATATCCGTTGACTTTGTGGTGAGTACCACGTTTTCGCAAGTGAAACGAAAGATTTCCCACACCTGTGGGGATAAACCCTTCTTATAAATAGTTGTAATTACGACACCCAAGGTCTCTCCGTTCCAACTATTCTTTCGTTCCGAGTTATATCCGGCAATATATATGTCGGAATTTGAACATAGTGCCAATCGTTTTTCTAAACTGCCGGATCTGATAACTTGATTGACTTGGGCAACGCTAAGAATATCTCCGATGCCGAAAAGACTCCTTAATTTGGCTTATCAAATGTGGGGATCAAGATAATTCTAGCACTGGCGATTTGGGTGGTCGCAAGAGTAACATGCCGTACCCGTAGGCTTTGTGGCGACCGATACCATTTCTCAGTAGTGATGCGAAAGTATCCGACTGACGAACTGTCAATTTACCGTGAACTGTAGCATCCGGACCTTCGGAACCTATACCTGTACCACGAATGCAACGACGACGTTGAAACGACGCAAGACGACAATCCACAACTTCAATTTGAACACTATCGCTGAATCGTTCAGCCAGCCATTCGATGTATATTTTGGTTCGAGTATCACCCTTATTTTGTGCCCTTGCAGCTTTATTGTCCCATTCGTTTGGATAATTTCGTAATGTATTGATTCGAAAAGCATCAAGTTCCGCGCCTTTCGAGTATGCCTCTCCTGTTTGTTGGTCAACCACTTTACAAATGAGGCGTCGTGTAGGACGTACTCGAATGTCAAAGCCTAATTCCTGCCCCGCAGAAAAATTTATGGGCATTTGTTTGGAAAGAAGTTTTTCCAAATGTATTACATGCAAACAATCCGGTGTACCGACAAGTTCCGCAATTTCCTTTAATTCACTGGCATCTACATTTGAGTATGCGTACAGTGCTGCTGAATTTCGATGCGGTGAGGCAAACAATCGAAAGGGTTGTAGAATCGATTTACCGAATGAACTATTGAGTAGAATGTGACAAGCATAACCTTCGTCCACGACATTGCTTCGAACTAAACCACGCTGTCCTATCCAACGATTAAAGGCGCGCATGTCAAATGGCAAATGAATTAGGTAAGTAGTCATCGCTAGTCTCTTACAATGTGCAACTTACCCTCACAAACTTGACGAGCACCGCCGTGAAGCCCAGTAATCCAGTTACGCTCATCTGTAACGAATATCGTCTTGAATGCACCAACTGTTCCTTCCGAAGCGGGCCACTGTGCTCTCACCTCGTCAGATTCAATATCTACTATAGAGCAAAGTGCCGTGTATACATCAGGGGAATTTACCCAGCCATCGAAAATAGGCATGGATGGTAAACACGATTTTCGGCCAATGAACAGTGGTCTTGCTGGTTGAACTAGTGCCGTAGCGATATCATCAAGTGTAGGGAATTCATCGTTTGGGTCTAGCCTGATGACGACTGAAGTTCTTGAGTCAGAGTGATAGTCCCGCCAACGCTGATGCGATCCAACATAAGTTTTAAGACCTCCATCACGAGTAGATGGAACTCCTAGTGTAGTCCAAGCCTTGTCTCGTTTTTCAAGTTTGGCGGTTTGATAATCTGTAGTGCGTCCCAGTATAGGTTCGCTTTCACGAATCGCGCCAAAGATTATTCGTTCTTGTAATTCTTGGTGTTCCTTTCTCATTGAACGTGTCCAACCTAGCGCGTTTGCCAATAATCCGACAATTAAAGATTGTCCGGGAAAATCTCGAGTTCCTCCATGCGAATCAATTATTACGTCTCCAAACGCCGCTAAAGGGGCATAAAACTTTAAACGAATCCAACGCATCAGGCTACACCAAATTCAACTAAACTACCTACCCAGTTAGCAAGATCATTTAGTGAAACCAGTTCAGCCCCAGGAACTGGCGAATTCATAAGATTCATTGCTCTACGCACTTCATTCTTTCCGTAAAGTTCGTCAAGTATTTGAATATGCTCACAAATTGCTTTGTGACTAGGATCAACTAAGGGTTGACAAGGTCGTCGGAACGCTTCGGCTAGACTTCTCGGTTGTCGGTCACCGGCTTCAATAAGCATCCAACTCGCATAGTTATATGGTGCTGTAGACCCGAGTTTTGCTCCCGGTGAAACTGTGGCTATAAGATGGACGAGGCGCTTTACAACCTCACCACCAATATTCGTGTCTCCACCAAGATTGCTAATCAACATGTCACGATCAACAACGACGTACCCATAAAATAACCCAGAAGTTAATTCGGTTTCTCCAATATGACTAGCGCCGGGATCATTTTCGATTTGCTGGAGATCATCTACCACCGTAAAGTAATCGCTTTCACTTTCTTCTTCGTGGACAGTAAATGCATGTGCCACGTGAATTGCTGCATCAATATTTGCTTCAGTATCCGAAGTAACCATCCGTCCAAATAACGCAGATACAAGACCTCCAGGTAGCTCGCAATTATTGCGCATTTCGTTCATATTGGCTTTCGAAGATTTACTCCATTCCTTTAAACTTTTTTCAGTGGAATTTAGCTCACCATTGTAGGTATCTACGAACTTCTTGGCTTCTTGGGCAAGATAAAGAATCTCTGGTTCGCCCAGTAACAGTGGTTGTCGGTTCGCTTTAGTATCGCCTTTGTCACCATATACAGCACGTTGAAATTCAGATTCAATTACGCGAATTAAATCTTTATTCTCGGTAATCAGATTTAATGGTTCAATTACCTTTCGAGATACAATTTCGCGCGAACGATACGCAATAGTTGCACCGTCAATTGTTTGCAAAGCGTTAACATCGTTTGCCATTCGCCAGTGTCGCTTTAGACATTGTGATGAAATTCGGGTTCGGGTTTTACCCCCGTATGTCATGCGTTTAGCAAGTCCAGTGTCGTCGCGATTCAAAAGGACAGAAGAATAACCGTGAAGGTTGTGAATTTGAATAAATTTTGGTTCTGGCATGTATTAATTCCTTAAATTGCTTTGTTAATTGTCTGTAGTTAACGACTTTTAACGATTATTTTGTTCTGTGCGATAGTAGTCCCGTGCAATTTTTCTATCTGTTTCTTCATTTCCAAATAATATGAACCACGCTAAAGTTCTAATATCAAATCTGTTGTAGTCTGTAGTCGCTAATCGTCTACAGAGTCGCAATAAAATATTAAGACGCATATTTCCAGTTGTTGCGAGTAAACGGGCAACACGTAATTCTGAAACTTCTGCTTTAGATAGTGCGGCTCCCATGGATATACTGGGGTTATAAGCTGATTTTCTGTTTTGACTGTTACCTCTCGGAGTTAGAATCGCGATGGCTTGAATCAAGATTGCCCATGAATTTTCAATTTGTACGGAAATGTTGTGTTTTGCAAGTAAGTGCCAAAGTGCGGCAGCGCCGGCTCCTGAAAACGGCCCACGTCTTAACGACGCGATTGGGCCCGCATCAAGCCGTGCTATATCTGCAGCAACGTTAAGAACTAATTTGTTGACATCAGTATGTATAGGGGGGTTTTGCTCAGTTGTTGAATTCTTATCTTTCTGCATCTCTCTTCCCTGTAAAATCAAAAATTTCCGGTTGATCGCTAAACACACTGTTTGATCTTTGTAATCGACTCCAAAATGCGCTAGTAGCTTTTGCTCTGGCCCGATGACGACGAATTGAAGCACAAGGTACTGATTCAATTGCTTCATGCAATAAATTGAGAGCAACTTCTATTAATAGACGAACGAAGGTCAAGCGATATTCTGCGACTAATTTTTCATCATCTGTTGAGAATCGTTGCTCGAGTACTGAAAAATATTGAGTTTCGGCTACTGCATCAAGCCGACGAACGAATGGCGTAGCACGCATTCGGTCTGATTTTGAAATCTCGCTGTAGTCCTTACCACCGCTTGCGGCAATACTAATTCCAAGTACTAAGGCACGTGTCACTTCACTAATTTCTGCCAACTGTGCTTGCGCAATTTCGGCTAATCGGTCGCGATGTTTCGATTTAAACAATGCCGATACAGTGGTATCCGCAAACACTATATCTTTTCGTTCGTGATAGCCGTCTGTTTTACCTTGACCGCCTGCAACGCTTCTAGCGACCAAACGCCAACGTTTTTGCCGGTCAGAGTTAACATACATGGCTTGAGGTAGATGGTACGAATTTTTTTCAAACACCAAGTTAACGAGTCGTTTGTAAGTGAAGCCGCTGGAAGATACAGATAACGCTTGGTTCTTTTTGATGTCAACCGGGGTCCAAAAATCTCCGACATTACCCTTCGATTCTTTTGCAGCGATTCTCTGGTTTTTAGAAGATTTCGTTAACGCTACAATTGAGCCTTTTTCGTTCGTTAATCGTACACGACGGCAAATTTCAATGAAATAAGGATCCAGTTGTCTCAAGTCGAACTGGTCTACACCGTCCCATGGTTCTAACCAAATCAACGCGAAACCATTTTGCTTCTTGTAGTATGGCTGGTAATTATCCAGCAGTTGTTCACGGTAGTTTAACATTCGACATATGTCAAAGCGCAGATGCGCACCAATACCGCCGTCTGAGGGAGCCAAACCAAGACAAGGCCGGGCAGAGAATCCACCATTCATACGAGCAATTCCATAGTTTCCAGACCCGAAGAAACCGGCCATTGTCTGAAGACTTACTAACGCGAAAACCCAATCTTCTAGTGAACTATTAAGCACAATTGTTTGCTTCACGTCGTGGTTTTTAGATTTGACTAAGATGTCAAGGTCGTCGGGTGTAATTTTCTTGCCACATTTGTCCAATCCATCTGGTATTGGACATTGCAAGAACGCCGGTAGCGATGAATTTTCGACAATTAATTTCCAAGGTTCATCTCCTGGAAATTTTCTAGTTAATACCTGTAGTAGTCGCAACCAGTCATCTTGAGATTTTGGCGGGTTCTGTTCGCCAGATTGGTGAATTGCTATAACCGCAAGTTGTGCAAGAAATGCGTGCCAAGCATGCCGCTGATGAGGCTGAATAGCAGAAAATGTAGATACACTATCTACCATCATCGCTGAGTATACCTCGGGTAGAGAATATGTTGTCATGGTGCTGTCTTTGAGACGTACACGGAAAATTTTGTCTGTAAGTAAATTATTCATAACGTAGTTCATGAAGTATTCCAGTTGCACGTTCAACTGTCTGAAGTTTATCCTTCAATTTTTCGTATACCCATCTGATCATAACGAAACTTATGGTCTCCGATATGAAATATGATGCAACCGTCCGATATTTCCGGAATTGCTTCAAGCTTGTCTTTTTTTGCTGAGATCAATTCTTCTTTTCTAAACATATGAGCAGGTAGATTAATAGTCTGTATCGGCTTCCCAAACGGTCCCGAAACGGGTTCATCAAGCTTAATGCGCGGACCATCCTCACCTAATCGTGTACGTACGACTTCGTCAAGGTCAGGAAATATCAAATCCTTAAACGGTTCCCTCCGACTTAATGCATGGTTTTTTGCTCTTTGCATTTCGGCCGCGTCGAGACCGAATGTTTTTTGTTCATGGACCAACCATGGGCCTTTAAGTTTTTCTGCGAGATTTTGTAAATGTTCAGGATGCGTGGCACGCTCAACTAACATTCGATTCATCTTCGGTATCTTCCAAACAGGAAATTGTATTATCAAACTTCTTGTCTGTTCTATTGAGAGTAAATTCCGGTATATCCCTCCAGATTCGCTTACACCCAGTCCGTATTTCAGTAGATTTCCATCCAAACCTAAATCAAGCCCGCTATCTGAATCAAGGACCACGCAGCGTGGTTGAGTAAACGAGACTGAACGATGGTGTTGTGTATGACGATGTAAGCGGCCGATTCTCTGCAAGAGCACATCAACTGGACATAGGTCTGATATCAAAAAATCAGCGTCGATATCAAGTGATTGTTCTAACGTTTGGGTACCAACAACTATAGTTCCCCCCACTCCTCTATCTTTCCCCAATGTAATTTCGATAGCATCATCCATCAAAATTCGGTCTTCAACTGCGAATCTACTGTGATGGAGTGTAGGGATTTCATTGACCGTAAAAACCAATTCTTCGCCTTGTCGTGCTAAGATTTCGCTAAATACTGCCTGTGCCGTCGCCACAGTATTTCGAATTACGAGTACTTTCCCCCCTTTTCTTGCTTCTACTAGCGCGCGTTCAGCGACAAAATCCGGGCTTGCTAGCCACGGTTCCAATCGCATTTCTACATCTTTGGATTTTCCGGTTTCGAGTATTTCGCATATCTTTGATTTTCCGTTGTTAATTTGCGTCAGAATCGGGTAAGGGTCTAGCTCTGCTTTTGAAGCAGTGGGAATTTCGCTTGTGGGGTTACGATTGCTAAGTTTTATTCTAGCGCTTGAACCTAACGTAGCGGACATTAACATCCCATGTCCACCAAGGTCAAGGTGATCATGCAATAACGTGTGTAAAAGTTCGGTCATGTATGTATCACTGGCATGCACTTCATCTACTACGAGGAGACTTCGAGACAAGGATGCGCTTCGTAAATGTGCCCATTTAACTTTCAATGAACCAAGAAGGGCTTGATCAATGGTCCCAACCGCCGATGTTGTACTCAAAAAATTTCGTGCACTCTCTCCAGACCACCGCGCAACACGTAATTCCTCGTCGGGTTTGTCTTCCCAGAAAACCTTAAAGTCCGGCAGATTGCGGCCGCTGGCCGTCCCAGATATTAGGTAGCCAGGAATAGCTAGTACGGTTTCTGCCCAAGGTTCTGGTGGGAAAAGTCGCTGAAGTGCACCGTCAATGCGTCGGTGAAGTTGTTTAGCTGAAGCCCTAGTTGGGACAGCAAAATATAAGCCATCTACTAGTCCTACGTGCCACAACTTAGCAAAACGAATCAACGCGGCTTCCGTCTTTCCAGAACCAGTTTCACTCTCGAGAATGAGGAGGGAACAGTCAAGAGGCGCTTCAGCCACGGTCTGTTGTAGAGGGCGCAGATTTTCGAAGCCCAACATCGATTTCAAATCAAGAGAACTTGCAAGAGCGGGACGATTGCTTCGGCAAAACCCTCTATCATGCATTATTTTTTTGGCTTGCTTTCGAGCATAGTTTATATAGTTGTCATTGGGGTCAGGGTGAAATTTGAAGTATTCCTTAGCGGAACCAATTTGGTCGGCAAGAGTTACGGTACCTGCAAACAAGTGTGCTAGTGTAGGCGACTCAGGCAGTTGTGGTCCGTCAAGAAATGCGTCGGGGAACCATGCACGACAACAATCACCGATTCGAATGGCAGCTTTGTATGGGTCGTAATCGGCAAAACGATTCCATATTGATGAAGGTCCAGATCCACCTAGGCTTGGTCTTATCGGCGGTCGTCCGTGGTGGGACAGTGCCGCCAATAGGAGCGCGTCAATACCAATACCCCATTGGTCAACCATATCCGGGAATCCAATGGCCTCACAAATTGGGATTTGCTCAAAGCAAAAAAAGGCCACCCCAATATGCCCCATTTTTGGTGGGGGATTGGGAGGGAGTTTACTTTGGTCACGAACCTTAAACTGAAAACCAGTATTAAGTTTCGCAAAATCATGCAAAAATGCAATTACCGTCAGCCGAGCTTCAGTTACAGAATCCAATCTGTCAATATTAGCTGCCAATGTAAATCTACTACGGAGAACAGGTTCCTGAATCAAAATTTCAAAACAGGCAGCAACATCAGCACAATGATGTTCAAGACAATGATAGTTGGATTGAGATTCGTCGTATTTTCCCCACGCGTACAACACAATCTCACTAATATCTTGCCTACCGAAAAAAACTTCGATTGATTGAATTGAAATTTGAAAAGAGCAAAATACGACCAACGAAGATTAATCTGAATCCGATGAAGTATAGCAATAACCGGGGTCCAACAGCCGAAATTCGTCAAAACTTCTCGGAAAACATGCATTTCAAAATTAGAATCAACGCAAGCTGAACCCAATGCTCCACTCGTCCGAAGAATTCAGATAGACACCATAGGGTGTGAGAGCGTTTTGTATCAATGTGAGTAATTGGCATCGTGTATTGAGCGAAGGGTGTTTTTAAATTTTGAATTGCACATCCGTTGGGGAGCAATTTTGTTGCGGTTTTCACAATCGCATCTACCAAGAACAGTTGGATAAAGCATTGGATTAAATGTCATGTCCCATAAGAGTAAGCCACGTAGAGAGATTCGCTCCGAAACAAACTGAACCATTCATATCGACATGTTGGCAACATGTGGTAGTCGTGTCCGGCGTCAGCATTCCAAGGCAGCGAGGCTTAGACACGTTAACAATATTAGGAGGCAGTGAAATTGAGCGTGCCGCGGCACTGTCAGTGCCAGTCGCCATTTGCGGCAAACACAGAAACGAAAGGAACTCAATCGGAGCAAAATGTATTTGCACGCAGTTGACTAATGTTATTTACACTGAACACGCCTTTCTCGTAATGGAAGTCACGCAGCAAGGCATATTGAAGAATAGCATCCAACTACCCTTGTTCCTTCAATCGCACAGATTTTTCGTTCACTCACACCCAAAATTGGGGCTAGGTACGACAAATTCGCTTTCCGCCAACGTAATATGAGAGTATTCTTTCAGACGCGAATTGGGAAACATTGGTCATTGTTGTCATGCTAAAGGGACGTCTTGGACTTGAAACTGCCAGAATACCTCATGTAGATAGAGCAGGATTGTTATGGCTTTCTCGAGGTGCATTGACAGCACGTGATGGATCTTTATCATTTGAACGAAAAACGGATCAAACAAATGATTCTCCACTTGAGTCAGGCCACTATTCCATTCCTTTTCAAAGTATTTCGATGATTCTCATAGGTCCGGGTTCTACAGTTAGTCATGATGCCCTTCGGCTACTTGCTCGTCATGGAACTGCACTCGCAGCAATAGGGGAGGATGGTGTTCGACTCTACACTGCACCACCATTAATTAAAGACAGCTCTGGACTTGCACGACAACAGGTAAATGTTTGGGTTAACCCAGACACTAGGTTGCAAGTTGCGAAACGCATGTATGCATGGCGGCTTGGTTCTATTTTGCCTCATCGAGACATTGCTGTTCTTCGTGGAATTGAGGGTGCCCGTATGAAAGAAAGCTACCGTTTAATCGCCGAGCAAATTGGAATTAATTGGAAACGTCGTCGTTACGTCCGTTCAAATCCATCTGCCGGTGATTTAGCAAATCAAGCACTCAATCACGCCTCGAGTGCTGTAGAAGCATCTGCGGCAATCGCTGTTTCCGCCACCGCCACCATTCCTCAACTAGGCTTCATTCACGAGGATCCGGGGCAATCCTTTGTATTGGACATCGCAGATCTTTTTCGGGACACTGTAACAATTCCGGCAGCTTTTCGGGCAGCAAAGAAAGGAGATTCTCCACCTTACGACAGCATCGAACGGCTTGCTAGAAAAGAGGTTGGTAAAGTATTAGCGAAAGAAAAAGTGATACATCAAATGATCGAACGCATTAAAGAGTTATTTGAAAAAGACAAAAAGGAGAAATAAATATGCCGATGACAATCGTAGTAACTCGAGATGTGGAGTCTCGTTATCGTGGATTCTTGGCTTCTGTGATGCTCGAAGTATCTCCAGGTGTTTACGTGTCTCCTGATCTCTCAAGTGGGGTACGTGAACGAATTTGGGCCGTTATCAATGACTGGTACGGCCACCTTAGGAAAGGTGCCGTTGTATTTATATGGAGAGATCGAACTTCATCTGGCAACCTCAATTTGCGTCATTTAGGTGACCCACCGAAGAAAATTGTAGATTTAGACGGCATTTTGTTAGTCAAACGACTATAGATTGAAAAATTACAATCAAGCCAGATGTTTGGATGGCCGTCGAATATTCATTTATTGATGTCTGCCAGAAGTCCTACAATACAAAGTGAAAATTCAAAATAATTTCATTCCTACGCCAATTCACTTTTACCTGCTACAGGTATGGTTTTATGCGGCCGTCTCTATAAATTGCCGCAATGAGTGGAGCATCTTCAGAAGAATGGAATTGATATATTCGATTTTCCCTTGAGCAGCAATTCAGCAATTTCTAGATCAGTGGAATTTTTAGCTCTGATTACGATGATTCGCGTTGCATTCTTCTTGATAGAAGCAAGCTGAGCATGTCGGTAACAAATATATTTGTCTTTTGTGAGCACAATCCAACCTTTTCGCCCAGCGAGAGCGATCCAATCTTCATCTGGTGCATCTATTGGAAGATGATCATCATGCAATTCGCAACTGATTCCGGCAGATCGAAGTGTATCTGCTATCACATGTTTGCCTAGATTTCGATCTAGGAAAAGAATGAGCTCATTATGCAGCTGCTTTGAGCTCGCATCGGATAGCTTCTTCTATTTCTTCGTGATCACGCTCGTAATCTCTCGCTAATTCGTTGACTGACTCTCCGGCTTTATAGCGTTCTGCGATTGTACTTGTAGTGATCCCGGTGCCCGCAATAACAGGGCGTCCCGCTGATAGGTATGGATCAATGACAATCATCACGGGTGCAGATGAAATGTCTGGCCGGGTATACGGATAGAGTTTTACCGGCACGCCTGTTGGGTTAAACTCAATCCGATGTAGGGCAGCACCGACAATTTCACGTATGGCCGACTGACCGTACTGGCTAACACTGATCAAACTTTCAAATTGATCGACAAATAAATCGAAGCCATCCGTTTTCAGTAAGTTATCAATTAGTGGATGTTGTTTCTCAAACTGGTTTTTAGCCATTTTCTCCAAGTACTCTATAGCCTGCCTGACCTTTGGCATGGGAACTACGAATTTTCGTCGAATCGCAGCAAGAATATGAAGTTCTGTAAGATTCAAAAATGAAAGCAGCACTGGTGCTGATGCAGGCACTCGAATCAATGGCTCATAGCCGCCTCTGCCTGCGGACCAATAGCGAACAGTTGATATGGGTATGCTGAGGTAGTGTGCCACTTCCGAGATGGTATAGGCTGGTAAGTCAACGATTTTATCAACTGATACTGAGTGGTCTTTACTCATCAAACTTCCTCCCCACAAGTCTCATAGTACTGACAGGCTTAATTTTATCTTGAGTTTGTTCCGATCCATCCTCCCTGTTCCTGTAGGCTCGTAACTCAAATTCAATATTCTGAAAATTAATCTTTCGTTTACACTGCTGTACATGTCATAAGTCGAACTGCAGCCGATACTACAGCCAGTTTCTCAAGCTACCGCCAATGCCATGATAGTGCGACAGCACCTCAGTTACATCAAATTGCTCTCCTAGTTGATGATTCCAACAAACTTGTGATGTACACCCGTGGTCCATCCTGTATATTAGAGTTGGGCTGGCTGAAATATGACCACGTAATTTCAAATCGACACCACCCTCAAAACCGTAATTAACAAGTTAAAACAATAAGATACGATTTCATTTTTCGAAGATGGGACAGCAGTGATTTTTCTTGAATTATTGTGCTAACACGAATCAAATTGACCAACAAAACGGAAGCTACTCGCATGGCAAAGACTTTCACAATCTTAGCAGCTCTTTTCTTTATGGCTGTTCAAGCTCCAAATGCGATCGGACAACAGTTCGGAATAAAGGAATATGAGGTGCATTACATTCTTAAATTAGCTGCCGTCAAAGTCGGAAAATCTTACGCAAAGCTGTCCAAGACCGACGACAATGAATATGAAGTGGTACAAAAACTGGACCCAGGCATATTATTGAAAGCAATTGGCGAACGGAAATCTACGCAGACTTCAAGTATTCGCTTTGATGGCGAAAAAATCATACCGCTAAACTATCACATAAAAATTAAAAAAAGGGAGAGTCTAGGTGCCAAGATCGACTGGCAAAATAAGAGAATAGTTTTTCTAAATGGTGAAAATGTACCGATGCCATCCAATGACATTCACGATTGGGGGTCTTGGTTTCCAACGTTCATGCTGAATAACCCAGAAGACTTGCCTGGGAAACGAATTACCGTCGTACAAGACGCGGAAGTTGTGAATTATGAATATGGACCGATGGAACGGGAAACCATCACTGTAAATTCGGAACTTTTCGAGACCTTTCGAACTAGAATGCAGGATGTCAGTCGCAGTGATCGAGCGTTTACTGTGTGGATTTCACCCGACCACAATAACCTGCCGGTAAAGTTGAAGCGTCACCAGAAAGGAATAACCGTCAGTATCGTGCTTGATTCAGTCATCTGGAATGATTGAATGAGCTATGCCCGAAAGTAGTGCGTGGGAGGTTTGAAAAAAAAGTGGCGTATCTGGTTTAACATGTAAATGAACACATTTATTACAAGAAACCAGAAAGGTACGCCACGATGAATAAGGATAACGTAATTTCATTTGAAAATCGAGAACTTTTTGAAGACCCACTCACAGATTTGATTCGAACCGGAGCCCGTCAGTTGATCGCACTGGGGGTTGAGGCTGAATTAGACGAGCTTATGGCGAAGTATGATGGCCAGTATACCGAAAACGGTCATCGGGCGGTCGTTCGAAGCGGTTACCATCGGCAACGCCAGATTCAGACGGGCATTGGTTCGGTGACGGTGAAGATTCCCAAGGTGCGTTCGACCACTGGAGAGCCGGTGACGTTTCGCTCCTGCCTGATTCCGCCCTATGTGCGAAAGACACGCACGCTGGAGGCATTTGTGCCATGGCTGTATCTGAAAGGGATCAGCAGCGGTGAGATGGGCAATGTGCTTGGCGTGTTGCTGGGGCAGGAAGCCAAAGGATTTTCGACTGCGGTGGTGTCGCGACTGAAAGCCGAGTGGGAAGAAGAGCGCGAACAGTGGATGGCGCGGGATTTGAGCAGGGAGCGATGGGTATACCTGTGGGTGGATGGGATATATAGCGGATTGCGCAGCGAGGATGTCAAGTTGTGTTCACTGGTGGTGATCGGCGTGAATGATCAAGGCGAGAAGAAGTTATTGACGATTGAAGACGGGGTTCGCGAGTCTACGCAGAGCTGGCGCGAGGTATTGCTGGATCTGAAAGCACGTGGGATGAATGTGCCGAAGCTAGCGGTTGGCGACGGTGCGCTGGGGTTTTGGTCGGCTCTGGATGAGATTTATCCGGACACCCGTCACCAGCGCTGTTGGGTGCACAAGAGTGCGAATGTGCTGAATGCGCTTCCGAAGTCGGTACAGGCGAAAGCCAAAGAGGCCTTGCATGAGATCTGGATGGCTGAGACTCGAGCCGATGCACAGCGTGCATTCGATCAATTCATCCACACTTACCAGGACAAGTATCCGAAAGCGACTCAGTGTCTAGAGAAGGACCGCGAAGAGCTGCTGGCGTTTTACGATTTTCCGGCAGTGCACTGGCTAAGCTTGCGCACCACCAACCCGATTGAATCGACATTTGCGACGATCCGTCATCGCACGCGTCGCTCGAAAGGGTGTTTAAGCCGAAAGGGGATGCTGTGCATGATGTTCAAGCTGGGTATTTGTGCGCAACACAACTGGCGCAGGTTGCGAGGATTCCGGCAACTTGGGAAAGTGATAGAAGGTATACAATTCAAAGACGGGATTGAGACAAAGCAGTTTGACAACCAGGTAGCCGCGTGATTTCACCCCACGCACTACTTTCGGGCATAGCTCTGATTGAATCGGAATCTGGCTATAACTTGATTGCGTACTTCCTGAATATGGCGTTATGCATCTGTATGCATAGTCCTGAAATGAACTAAACAGTATTTGACTGCTTATTGTTAGTTTACTGCGCCTTGAAAAACGTCAATACTTCGTGTTTCCGGACAACGTGGCAGTAGATCATATTGATTATTTCAAGTTCATGTCGGTGCAGTTCGTCGGTGGCTGCTGCACAGCAGTCATCAATGACTACAACTCCGAAGCTTTCATCGGCAAGACTCCTTACCGTTGACGAGACGCACTGGTCAGTAAAAATGCCAGTTGCTATTACGTCGGTAATACCCATATTTCGAAGAATCAGCCGCAGGTTCGTACCGGTTAGAGCACTGTCTGTAGTTTTCAAAACGACAATATCATTTTCCTTGGGCAAAAGCTCGGGGACAATCTGGCTCTCTTCGCTATCTTTCGGCAACAATAGATAGTTGAATCCTGGTTTCTTTTGGCTCAATGATCGATCTCGTCCATCGGGTTTAAGACAAGCAATCCGCGCGAAAATAATTTCTACACCCCTTTCCCTGCATTCGGTAATTAACTCGGCGACATTCGGGATAACAATGTTGTTCATACGATCGTAAAACAGTTTCCAGCGAGCTGTTTCTTCACTCGTATCTTTGTCTGCTATGTACGTATTCTGTACGTCAATTACCAGAAGCGCTGTTGTTGTTGGATCCAACACGATATCGTCCGGCTCTTCAGCAGTAGCATAGTAAAAGGAACGATAATCGGTTTTCCAGTTTAGAGAACGATTTGAGCTGTCAGAATTCAACGTTTAGATTGTCAAAAGTTATTGGCGATTTACGTAGCAAAGAAATTACAGGAAATTCGGAAATTGTAAAAAGTCTTACCGTGATTAAACTGAATAGCCCATGCAATTTCGAGTCTTTATGTTCTTAGAAGATAACATACCAGCAACAACCTGTTTATATGTTCATCAACAGAGAATACAACTGCAACTGTGTGTCTATATGTTCAATTACGAATAATATAATTTTGTTCTAATACTGAAAGCGCGCGGTTTCAGCACATCCAAAGTTGCACTCGGCACACTACTTTTGACCATAACTCTCATTTACCGGAACCCTCCCTTTCAATTTGCTCACTTGCTCGGGTAGTCCTTTACTATATTGGAAAGTAGCAAATCCTCCGACAGATGTTGGATGTTATTTCATCGAACGTTTTGTGGAATTTTAATTCTGTTGCTTGCTATACCATTCAACACCATAGTTTTCAATGTGTTTGCGGAGTTTCTCGTCTTTTAGAGAACTTTCCAATAGTAAATCCACCCGCTGAGGAATTGTAGATTCATCAATTTCATCAGCAAGTTTCGCCTTATCAGAAAAGGTTAGTTCTTTTCCGATCAGTACTAAATCTATGTCAGATTCAGGAGAATTTGTCTGCATTGCTCTCGAACCGAAGAGCACTACGCGCTCAACCCTTTCATTGGCTGAAAGAATTTTAAGTAGCGTCGATCGATATCTTGGTGCTAAGCTATTGTTCATTCTGAGCGGACTTGTTTTAATGTTTGATATAAACTGATTAGGGCAGGATGAAATACGTTCTTAATCAACTCTTACGCTTCTAACGCCATTTCTTCGTCGTACACGTGGCTCAGTTCTTTGCGTTTTCTAAGCGCTATCAAAAACGTTTCACAGTCATCCTCACTGAGGTAAGAAGACTCAAAACTTTGACGAAACACTTCGCGGGGAGTCCTCAAAGAATACCCTTCAATGTAGAGTAAATCCTTAAGAACTTTCCAACTTAGTTCAAATGTTAATTCGAAAATTTTGATTAAACCTGCCCTTTCGATATTGCTATACTCCTCTAGGTCACATACATCTTTTAACTCCGCAAGTGACTTTTCAAATTTTTCAAATCGCTGGATCCAGCGCGCTTCATCACTATTGCTCATTTCTTGTTTCCCAAAATTTCTAAGTGAGTCCTCCGGAAAGCACTACATTGGGGTTATGGATTTTCGTATTTCCAATGTAAATTACGGGGTCATCCTTAATCAGTGTGAAAATATTGTATTCTTTTCGTCGGCGAAAGTCAGATTCGAGCAATCCAACGGATGAAACGGAGTTGAATAATTGGAGAAATCGAATTACATGCATGAAAGGAATTTTAGCCGACACCAGCAATCAAGAGATTTTATGTCATGTCAAATGGAAATAATTACGCCAAGAGCAAAAATTCTGAGCGCACAGAGACCCGTGCCGATACGCTTGAGGAGGTATTGTCTCGTCTTGGCACGCGCGAAGCTTTGAAAGTCATTCATGTTTGGCGGGACCAAAACGGGGTATTCGTACCGCCCAGAAGTATAAGCACAAAGGATTAGGGAATAACGGCAGCAACCAATCAGAAGACATTTATGCTTTCGATACAGTCCGTCGGAAGTACCACTTTAAGCTTCATGAACACACCATGCGTAGCGTCATCCTCTATGCAACAAGATGATTGCAGAAAGATTCCCCGCCTTCGATTGCCTCGACTTTAAATGAAAACATCCGAACGCTCATGGAAGTGAGTTACGGTTAGAATTGCACCGACCCAACGATTCTGCGAGTTTGAGAACCGATGCTGAGTTAATACGGTCCCGACCTGTCCGTGCAATTACAAGTCTTTATGTTCTTAACCGAATATACAACTCCAACTATGTGTCTATATGTTCAATAACAGATAATATAATCTTGTCCTAACCTATTTTCGATTTCAGCACAATTACGCTATTTTCAATTACTGAAAGGGAGATTCGAGAATTGATTTCGGACTACAGTACTGACCAAAACTTTCGTGCTGGAAAATATATTCAACACGCGGATGGTTATCGTACTTTCTTACCGAAATTACTGCCTCCGATTCTTGACTATGATGATGAACTCCAATTTCTTCTATCAAGTGCAAATGTTTCACTTGGCAAGCTTGATGGAGCCATACAAATTTTGCCAAATCCAGATATTTTCGTGCACATGTTTGTCTGTAAAGAAGCGGTACTGTCGAGTCAGATTGAAGGCACACAAAGCACACTTGTCGATCTTCTCCAGAAAGAAGCAAAAATATATGCGTCCGGCCAACCTGACGACATTGATGAGGTATTAAATTATGTGACGGCGCTCAATAGAGGCATCCAATTGCTGCAGAATGACCGAATCTCAATATCGCTCCTACTACAAGTTCATAAATTGTTGCTTCAAAATTTACGGGGAGCACAGCTACATCCTGGTGAGCTGCGCACTGATCTTGTCTGGATTGGGCCAAAAAACTCAGATCTAAACGATGCAATATTTATACCCCCTTCACCTGAAATGATCGAAACTTGTTTAAATGATCTCTTGGATTTTACGCGAGCCGAAGATTCAATACCGCCACTGATAAAAGCCGGACTTGTCCATGCTCAGTTCGAAACAATCCATCCGTTCTATGATGGGAATGGGCGTATTGGTAGACTTCTCATCACTTTTATGCTGCATGAGAAGAAAATTCTACAGAAACCAGTTTTATATCTGTCACTCTTTTTGAAAGCAAATCGTACCAAATACTATGAAGCTTTGCAGGTGGTAAGAGATCATGGCGATTGGGAAAGTTGGATAAAATTCTTTCTCACTGGGGTATTACACAGTTCTAAACATTCCGCACATAGCGCACAAAGGATTATCGCACTAAGAGAAGAGGTGCGCGAAACCCTGCTAAGTCAGCTTGGCGGTACTGCTGCCAATGCGCTGCGGCTACATGAAAGCCTTTTTCAGTTGCCGTATACGGACGTCACTCGAACCGCAAATTTACTTAATATTCGGTTTGCTGCTGCAAACCGATTGATTGACAGCATGGTAAAACACAATGTGTTGGTTGAAATTACTGGAAATTCCAGAAATCGGCTTTTCGCTTATAGGCGATATATTGAAATCGTATCGGAAAATTAAGGTTCTGATACGCTAGTCAGCCGGAAAGGCAAACTCATTCGCCATACTAACGGTCAATCCAAAACAAAAACTTTGATCTTTTAAGCACCGGAAAACACATGGACAACAGTAAAGACCCGTTGCTACAGCCTTTTCAGTTGAAGCATCTTGAGCTGCGCAACAGAATCATCAGCACCAGCCACGAGCCAGCATATTCTGAGGACGCACTTCCAAAGCTTCGTTATCAACTGTATCACGAAGAGAAAGCCAAAGGCGGCATCGCCATGACCATGTTCGGCGGCTCTACGCTGGTCGACCGTGATTCTCCACCTGCTTTCGGCAATCTTTATGCCGGATCCGACGAAATTGTTCCGTACTTCAAACAACTGTCGCACAGAGTACATAGCCAAGGTGCCGCATTGATGTGTCAGATTACCCATCTTGGGCGCCGAACTTCCCCTTATGTTGAAGATTGGCTGCCGACTGTCGCGGCATCATGCGTACGCGAGCCAGCGCATCGATCGTTCCCAAAAGAATTGGAGCATGAAGATATGCAGCGGATCGCAAAAGCTTACGGTTCAGCAGCAAGAAGATGTCTTGAAGGTGACATAGATGGAATTGAAATCGAAGGGTATGGGCACCTGCTTGATGGTTTCTGGTCACCGCTCACCAATCGACGTAGTGACGAGTATGGCGGCAGCCTCGAAAATCGACTTCGATTTACTCTGGAGGTGATTGATCAAATCCGAAATCAGGTGGGTAGCGACTACATCGTGGGTATTCGCATGGTGATTGATGAAGATCTGCATGGAGGAATTGAATTTGAGGAAGGCATGAAAATAGCCGAAATTCTCACCGATACCGGCCACCTTGACTTCATTAACGTCATCAAAGGACATGTGGATACCGATGAGGGATTGTCCCATGTGATTCCGAATATGGGTTCTCCGTCCGGCCCTCACCTGGAATTCACTTCGGCAGTCCGTTCAAATTTGAAACTGCCGGTATTTCACGCTGCACGAATTGCGGATGTAGCTACTGCAAGACACGCAATCGCGAGCGGGTGCGTAGACATGGTCGGCATGACTCGCGCACACATGGCGGATCCTCATATCGTGCAAAAAATCGAGCGCGGTATGGAAGATCAGATACGGCCCTGTGTTGGTGCTGGTTACTGTATAGACCGAATCTACCTGGGGCTTGAAGCCTTGTGCATTCACAATCCATCAACCGGACGTGAAGAAACGACTCCGCACCTCATCACACCAGCTGCTGACAAGAAAAGAGTGGTCGTAATTGGTGCCGGCCCTGCCGGATTGGAAGCGGCTAGAGTATGCGCTGAAAGAGGTCACGATGTGGTACTGTTTGAAGCAGCAGACCAGCCCGGCGGACAATTGAACATTGCTGCCCGTGTGGAAAGAAGGCGGGAAATCATGGGAATCATTGACTGGCGATATGCGCAACTTCAGCGACTGGCCGTCGAAATGAGATTCAGCTGTTTTGCTGACCATAACGATGTCGTCAGTGAAAATCCAGATGTCGTGATCGTCGCTACAGGTGGAACTCCGAATTGCTCGTTCATGAAATTCGGAAGTGAATTTGCGACTACTACTTGGGATATTCTGACTGGAATGGCAGTGCCTCACGCCAGCGTACTGGTGTACGACGATAACGGACAACATCAAGCGATTTCATGTGCCGAATTCATCACGCTCAAAGGTTCTGCAGTAAAAATTGTCACACCTGACCGAAACGTAGCTCAGGAAGTCGGCGGCACAAACTATCCGATTTACCTGAAACAGTTTTATGAACGAAATGTCGAGATGATCGTCAATCAGCGTCTGCTCGGCATCAAGCAGGAAAATGGAATGCTGACAGCCACTTTCTACAATGAGTATGACCATTCGACGAGCGTAACGGAAGCCTCACAGATCGTCGTCGAACATGGTACGCTGCCGAATGACGAAATCTACTTTGATCTCAAAGGCGAATCAGCAAATCGCGGGGTTGTCGATATTGATGCTCTGGTGGCAGGAACACCTCAATCCACAGTGCTGAATCCTGCTGGCTCGTACCAGCTCTTCAGAGTTGGAGATGCCGTATCCAGTCGAAACATTCATGCGGCAATTTACGATTCGCTCAGACTTTGCCAGCACCTTTGAATGACCGCAACAACTCTTGATGTTGTAATCATCGGCGGCGGCATCGCAGGTGCCTCCGTTGCAGCCTTTCTCGCGCAAGATGGCGTTAAATCCGGTTTGTTCGAGATGGAAAGTTCGCTCGCGTATCACACAACCGGTCGCAGTGCCGCACTTCTGACACCTTACTATGGACCTGACTCCATGCAAGCGTTTGCGTCTATCGGCAGAAGCTTTTTGGAAAATCCACCGATTGAAACCGATGACCCTCTGATCACACCGAAGCATCTGGTTACAGTAACGGACGAAGAACACGTTCAACTCGTGGAACGCCCCCCTTCCAGTCTATGGTGGAGCGAAGCAGAATGCCTGAAACAGGTGCCTTTTCTCAAACAGGGCAAGTTCGTTGGCGCCGTTATTGACACCGAGGTGGCAAGCATCGACGTTCATGCCTTGCACTCCCTGTATCTGAAAATGTTTACGAATGGTGGTGGACAAATATTCAGAGATGTAAAAATTTCAACACTGGAGCAAAATTCATCAGGTGTTTGGGAATTTGAGACAAATGGAGAAAAATTCCAGTCCCCCATCATCATCAATGCGGCAGGGGCTTGGGGAGATGAAATTGCGAGCGTGGCCGGCATCGGACCTGTTGGACTAGTGCCAAAACGCAGGACGGTACTCGTTATCGATGAAAATCAGTTCACCGGAACTGACTTCAACTCGCTGCCCTTCGTTGTCGTAGAACCCGACTATGTGTATTTCCAAAATTTCGGCTCTGGCAAACTGATGATCTCGCCGGCCGATAAAACTCCAAGTAAACCCTGTGATGCACAGCCTGACGAAATGGATATTGCCATTGGTGCTTCAAGATTCGAGGAAGTCACGACATTGAACATCCGACGTATTGACCACAGTTGGGCCGGGCTGAGGACTTTTTCTTCGGACAACGATCCGGTTATCGGGTGGGAACCGAATCGAGAAGGATTCTTCTGGCTCGTTGGGCAGGGAGGTTACGGAGTCTTTTCCTCACCCGCTATTGGTCGTTATGCAGCATCTCTTGTCGCAAATTCCAAACTGCCGAAGGCATATCAGGAATCAGGCTATCCATTCGAGGCATTGTCTCCTGATCGATTCAGGCTAACTTTGAGTTTCTGATCAAGGATTCAGGCACAATCACACATTAGACAACGACTGGCGCAAGTCCTCAATTAGATCGTCAACATCTTCGATTCCCACGGACAGTCGAATCAGATTGATGGGAACTTGGCTGTGCGGGCCTTCGATCGACCTTCTATGTTCGATCAGGCTTTCGACTCCACCCAAAGACGTTGCCCGAACGAAAACCTGCGTCGAAGAGACGAATTTACGGGCAACTTCGGCTCCGCCCTTGACTTGAACAGACATCATTCCGCCAAAGCCGTTAGTCATCTGTTTTTTTGGCGATTTCGTGAGATGAATGGCTCAGAAGTCCCGGATACAGCACTTTTTCAATCGCTTCGTGAGATTCAAGAAATTCAGCAATTTTCATGGCATTTGCGGATGATCGTTCGTAGCGAATAGCGAACGTTCTCATTCTTCCCGATACTCGAATTCCCGGCACAGTCTGTACCTAGCTCGACTCTACAGATTTTTGCTCAGTAAGATTCTCCCACACTGAATTACCGAACGCTAGTGCTCCTTTGGAGGCCACACGCGGCACCTGCAGCGCACTTACAATCCTCGTTTATATCTGTGAGAGAAACCCGCCATTTGACAGATCAATTCAGAGTAAAATTGCACCAGCGGATTACTCCTGATTTTGCCGGGATGAATACGACCGTAATCGAAAATTACCTGGAGGTAGTAACTTACGGCTAGACTGAGTTTTTAGCGTTGATTTGATGATCAGCTTGCCAGCGCGAAGATTTATTTTGTGGCTAAAGCGATTCTTTGGTTTGCTCGTTGCAGCTTAGGCTGAATATTTATTATGGATAATTTAGGGCAAAAACCAAAGCAGTGAGAGCCGGGCAGGTTCGAACGAAAGAACGCGAACACAGCGACCCGATTTTCGCAACTTCCAGTTTCGTATTCGACAGTGCTGAGCAAGCTGCTCTTCTGTTTGCAGAAACTGAATCGGGCAACATTTACTCCAGATTCACCAATCCAACCACACGGGCATTCGAGAGTAGACTCGCATCCTTGGAGAATGCCAAGTTCTGTACTGCTACAGCATCAGGCATGTCTGCCATTCTTTCCCTGTGCATGACTGTGCTCAAGTCCGGTGATCACATTGCAGCCACACAGGGTTTGTTTGGTTCAACTGTTAGTTTATTCAACAACATTCTGACTCGGTTCAATGTAGAAACAAGCTATTTCTCACCACAGAAGATTAGCGGGCAGATGTCTGGTATTCGCGACAACACCAAAATGATATTTGTGGAATCGCCTTCTAATCCGATGTGTGAAATCGTTGATTTTGCAAAGCTCATAGAGATTGCACGGTCTCTCAAAAACTGTATTTTGGTAGTTGACAACTGCGCCTGCACCCCAGTGCTGCAAAATCCGCTTGATCTGGGTGTTGACGTAGTTGTGCATTCATCAACCAAGTTCTTGGATGGACAAGGTCGAGCGGTAGGTGGTGCAGTTGCCACCAACAATCCGGAACTGGCTAAAGGCGTTTTCGGATTTCTACGTACTGCCGGACCGACAATGAGCCCGTTCAATGCATGGATATTCCACAAGGGGATGGAAACACTCCCTATCAGAATGAAAGAGTCCAGCGAAAACGCGTCAACAATTGCACATTGGTTGAATGGTCATTCAAAGGTCAAAAAGGTGCACTATCCAGGGTTGAAAAATCACAGTGGATACGAACTGGCCAAACTCCAGCAGAGGGGCTTTGGGGCATTGCTTGCTTTTGAGGTGCGTGGTGGAAAATCCGCCGCATGGAATCTAATTGACAGGATTGAAATTTTCTCCATCACAGGAAATTTTGGAGATGTGAAAAGTTCTATGACCCACCCCGCATCTACTACACATGCCCGTGTACGGGAGTCGGACAGGATAAAAATGGGAATTACCGATGATTTAATTCGAATTTGCGTGGGACTCGAAGACGTGGACGACCTGATTGCTGATTTGGAGACCGCATTAAACTCAATCTAAATGGCAATCATAGTGTACGTAGTTCATCCTATGAACCACAACATTCAGAGCGCCTGTTGAGAATTCAAGCCTGATTCAAATGTCTAGGAGCACTAACTTGTCTTTCTGCCGGTTTGATGCCAGTGTATTGGCAACTCGAGATGTTGGGATTCTTTGCAGGTAAGTTAATACAAAATCGGCAATCTCAATTCAAGAATTACAAACTATTCGTCAACTTAGAAAAACTAAATATGTTCTGATACATAGAATTGGATCGCTAGCCATGGAATGTTAGTCAGCAAGAAACAGGGAAGTACAACGATGAAGCCAATACATATATTTTTTGCAGTAATGATTTCGGCAATTTGGGGTGTAAACTTTGTGATCACCAAAATTGGCTTGCAAGATCTCCCTCCCATCATGTTCACATGCTTACGCTACACATCCATTGTATTCCCACTAATATTCTTCATTCGCCGGAACGGCTTACCATGGAAGCTGATATGCCAGATCGGAATATTCCTCGGAATTCTCACTTTCACATTGGCATTCATCGGCATCAAATTGGGAGTAGCGGCGGGTTTGACCTCACTGGTCATGCAATCGCAAGTGATATTCACTTTGCTCCTATCCGCGTTGGTGCTTAACGACACTCCCTCGTTTGAGCAACGTATCGGCGTGTTCGTGTCAGTCATCGGCGTAGCTTTACTGATTTGGAACTTTAAGGACAGTCCCACGATCATTGGATTGTTATTTGTACTTGCAGGAGCCGTATGTAGCGGAATTACAAAAATTCTAATGAAAAGGGGCGGCGACTACGACACATTCCGCCTGATGATCTGGATGAGCATAGTGCCACCAATTCCGTTGCTTCTGCTGTCACTGATCTTTGAGGCCGGTCAGTGGCAAAGCATTATGAATCTGACCTACAGAGGAGTCGGCGCAGTTTTCTTCAACGCATTCATTTCTACTATTTTGGGATTTGGCTTGATGGGGTATTTAGTAAAGAAATATTCGCCAAATCAAGTTGCCCCATACGGGTTTCTTGTTCCTGTTTTCGGTCTCGGTGCTGGTTACGTTTTCCTCAATGAAACACTTGATTCTATCAGCGTAATTGCCTGCTGTTTAATCATGTTGGGGCTGGTTTACCCGAAATATGGGAGACTAATGTTCAAGAGGAAAATCACTGGAACGTAGATATGAGCAAGAGAGAACCATTCCAATGTTGAGAGAAGACTGCTATGGTTGAAAAATATTATGTCATGACCGAACTAGACGAAACGGGTCATATTTTCGAAACACAGAACTTTCCACTTCTCTCAGGGTTGATTGTTGAAAAGGCTCGACTTGGTTGTTGCGTGTTCGATGATTGATCCAAACCCACTATTGGTTGTTATGCAGCGTCTCTTGTCGCAAATTCCAAGCTGCCGAAGGCATATCAGGAATCAGGCTATCCATATGAGGCATTGTCTCTCGATCGATTCAGGCTGACTTTGAGTTTCTGATCAAGGATTCAGGCACAATCACACATTGGACAGCGACTGGCGCAAATCCTCAATTAGATCGTCAACATCTTCGATCCCCACGGACAGTCGAATCAGATTGATGGGAACTTGGCTGTGCGGGCCTTCGATCGACCTTCTATGTTCGATCAGGCTTTCGACTCCACCCAATGACGTCGCGCGAACAAAAACCTGCGTCGAAGAGACGAATTTACGGGCAACTTCAGCTCCGCCCTTGACTTGAACAGACATCATTCCACCAAAACCGTTAGTCATCTGTTTTTTGGCGATTTCGTGAGATAAATGGCTCGGAAGTCCCGGATACAGCACTTTTTCGATCACTTCGTGAGATTCAAGAAATTCAGCAATTTTCATGGCATTTGCGGATGAACGTTCATAGCGAACGGCGAGCGTTCTCATTCCTCTCAATAGAAGCCATGCTTCGAATGACCCTAATATGCCACCTGTTAGCCGCCGCACTTCATCGATTTCCTCCCACTTCGAGGTTAACTCTCGCGTAACCAGCACACCGGCGTTCAGGTCACTGTGTCCATTAAGATACTTCGTGGCGGAGTGAAACACGATGTCGGCCCCCAGTTCCAAAGCACGCGTAGTAACAGGCGGTGCCGCTGTACAGTCGACTGCCAGAATTGCACCGGCTGCATGTGATTGCTCAGCGCTTTTTTCGATATCAAGCACATCCCAAGATGGGTTGATTGGAGATTCAATCCACACCACAGTTGTCTTGTCTGGACAAAGGGCATTGCCCAACGCTTCCGGATCAGTCGGGTCGAACAGCGTCAACTCGATTCCTCTTTTATCTGAAATTCGCTTGAGCCAATCGACAGTGCCGTGATACATGACCTTTGGAGCAACGATGTGCTCGCCCATATTAACCGTCTCGAACACCGCCGCAATGGCCGCAAGTCCGGATGCAAAAAATCGAGCTTGCTTGCCGCCTTCCATTTTGCAGATAATTTTTTCAAGCTGCTTGTAGGTCGGATTACTGTATCTGCCGTAGACATAATCGCCGATCAATTCCAGTTTTTCATCTCGAGCGAAAGTTACTGACGGTTCAATTGGAGGAACAATCCCGCCGCTGTCAGAGTCAATGAAATGGCCGGCTTGAGCCAGCAATGTCTTAAAGTCAGTCATGTCAAACTAGTTTCCATAAATTGAATATTGTTCACCCGCAACAACCTGTTGGACTCGCTCAATCAAATCCAACGACTGATGCACCTCGTAATCTGGATTGGCAGTACGGAGCCATTCTATGCGGTGCCATCCCCAGCTGACGGCTATGGTAGCCACGCCAGCGATCTTTGCCTGCTCGATATCACTTACAGTGTCCCCAATCATACAGGCATTGTCCAATCTACTCCCATTTTCCTGAATTATAGACTTGATCTTCACGGACTTGGCTCCTGGCATATCGCCACTGGCAATATGTCGGACGAACTGTTCAATCTCGTAATTCTGGAGAACCTTGAAAATTACCGGCCTTGATGTCGCAGATACAATCCCCAGACTTCCGACCATGCTGAGTTTTTCGATTACATCCGTCATGTGCGGAAATATCCGAATCTCATCAGCCCTGCGATTCAGTTCACCGTCGATTTTTGTAACAAATGCGCGCATCAGTTTTTTCTCAATCCCTGCAACGCTACTGATCTCAGGAATGGACATACGCTTGATATTTCGCAAATCTTCCGGCTCGAAAGAAACGCGTCGATTCAGTTTTCTGCCGGCAGCGTTGACAGCCTCGCAAAACAACTCGATAGAGTCTACGATCACTCCATCGAAGTCAAGGAGAATTGTTGAATTCACAAATTTGTCTAGTTTAAATGATCGACTTTAATTCATGTCAATACCCTCGGTCTACCCGAACTTTGCGGCGCCGGCGTCCGCCGACTGCTCCTGCATGCCACGCAGCTCGGCCAGTGGAATATGACAGCGGATCGCATGGCCCAGCTCCGTGGGCCGCCAAGGTGGTGTCTCATTGTCACAGATGTCGCCGATACGCCGGGGGCACCGGCACTGGAAAGGGCAACCCTTAGATGGTGGAAAGAGGTCCACAGCATCCTCGGCGGTCAAAGCCGGTTTGGCGTCCGGGTCGGGCTCCAGCACCGCGCCGAGCAGCACTTCGGTGTAGGGGTGGGAGGGAAGGCGATAGACGTTTTTAGCCGGACCCGTCTCGCAGAGTCTGCCTTGGTAGAGCACCGCCACGCGATCGGCCATGGCGCGCACCACCGCCAAGTCATGCGAGACAAGAACATAGGACGTCCCACGATCGGCTTGGAGCTGGGTCAACAGGTCCAGGACAGCGGCCTGAACCGAAACATCGAGTGCCGACGTCACCTCATCGCACAGCACTAGTTCGGGATTGGCGGCAAAGGCCCGCGCTACCGCAACACGCTGCTTTTCGCCGCCAGACAACTGACTCGGCAGGCGCTCCAGATAATCCGCACCAAGGCGCACCCGCTCCAGCAACGCCACACTGCGCTCTCGCAATTCTTCGCCGCCAAAACCGAAATAAAGCTTCAGTGGTTGAGCCAGAATTTCCGCCACTGTGTGCCGCGGATTAAGGGAGGCATCCGGATTCTGGAAGATGAGCTGAACGCGTCTCAGCAGGTCCTTCGCCCGCTCATCGACAGAGGTGTCCAGACTTTCGGTCTCCTCGTAAGTGATGGTTCCGCTCTGCAGGGGCCAAAGGCCGGCAATGGTCCGAAGGATCGTCGACTTGCCACTTCCGGATTCGCCCACCAGCCCGATGGTTTCCCTTGGGCGAATAGTCAAATCGATCTCGTCAACGGTTGGCGTTACATCGGGTTGCCGGCCAAGGATCTGGTCAAGAAATCTGGGCTTGGCATAGCTGATAGCCACGTTATCGAGGCGAAGGATGCAGTCCGCTTCGTCCTGGTCCGATCGGTTCGGCCGCTTCGGCGGTTCCGGTGTCGGGAGCCGCTCGATCCGTTCGTGAAAATGACAGCGCACCAATTCCTGGACGGCAGTGGGTTCCAGCGCTGGCCTCTCATCACGACAGCGTTGCTCGGCCATGGGACAGCGATCCGCAAATGCGCATCCTTGGCCCGTTCCGCCGGGAGGCGGCGGGCGACCCGGCATCGATTCGGGAATAACCGCTTCTTTTATCCGCGGAATCGACAACAACAGCCCGCGGGCATAGGGATGCGCTGGCTGCTTCAACACCTGGTGCGCCGGACCCTCGAGCACGAGTTCCCCTGCATACATGACGGCCATGCGGTCGCTAACTCGCGCAATGGCACCCAGATCGTGGCTGACATAGACCATCGCAGTTCCGGTCTCAGCCGCCAAATCGCGCAACAACTCGAGGATATGGGCTTGAGTGGTGACGTCGAGGCCAGTCGTCGGCTCGTCGAGCAACAGAACATCGGGTGCGCCCGCCAACGCCATGGCGACGGCGACGCGCTGTTGCTGGCCGCCCGAAAGCTCGTGTGGATAGCGCTTCAGCAGCTCCTCCGGTTGTGGCAACCGCACCTGAAACAACAATTCGATAACGCGTTCACGCCGTTGCTCTTTTGCAAGCCTAGTGTGTAGTTTCACCGACTCGTCGATCTGTCGGCCGATCCTCGAAGTTGGCGTCAACGACTGGCCGGCATTCTGCGGAATCAGCGCGAGCTCACCGCCGCGAATGCCTTGGAGGGCCCGCTTGTCCATTTTAAATACGTTGCGCCCACGAAACCGGGATTCGCCTTCCAAGACGCGGAGGCCACTCTTCAGGTAACCCATCATGGCAAGGGCTAGAGTGCTCTTGCCGCACCCTGATTCTCCAACCAGTCCAATCGTCTCGCCCTCGTCAATCGCCAGATCGATGTTCCGCAGAATCGGCATTACGAGTCGCGCTTGGCCAGTAAAGCCTATGCCCAGGTTCTTTACTTGGACCAGCGGTTCGCGCATCGCGAGATCTAGACCGGCGCCTTTTGGGCTCGATCGACACCCAAGGCCTTGCCGAGAGCGTCGGCGCTCAAGTTGATCCCAATAATCAGCGAACTGAGCGCAACGACAGGCGCCAGCGCTGCCCAAGGCGCGAACGACATGAAGCTTCGCGCATTGGAAATCATCAGGCCCCAATCCGGCGTGGGCGGCGTGACACCGAACCCAAGAAATGACAGCGAGCTGAACGCCAGCAACATCCATGACCAACGCATGGCGCCTTCGACCAGCAGAACGTCCAGCACGTTGGGCACGAGCTCACGCCAAACAATTGTCGACCGGCTCTCGCCTCGTGCTCGGGCAGCCGTCACGAAGTCGAGGGCTACCACATCGTGCGTCGCCGCACGCGCCATCCGTATCACCGGGATGCCGTAGAAAAATCCCAAGGTGAGAACCAGCACGCCGGCGCCGAAACCGACCATGACAACGACCAAGAGCAAGACCAGGATCCATGGCAGACATAGAAAGGCATCAACGAGACGCATCAGGACCTCGTCCAGCCGTCCGCCGACGAGGCCAAGTAAAACGCCCAACAATCCCCCCCAAGTGATGGCGAGGACCGTGGAAATGGTTGTCACGAGTAACGCCTGTCGCCCCCCGAGTATGGTACGCGTGAATACGTCGCGTCCAAGGTCATCGGTGCCAAACCAGTGCTCGTAGGACGGCGCGTTAAGGATAATCTCAGCACTCAATTCTCTGAAATCATACGGCGCGATCGCAGGCGACACGATTGCCAGGACGACGTGGAAAGCCACGAGAATAAGACCCACGAGGCCCGAGGGCCGGGAGACCATCGCCAATAGAACAGCCAGCAACCTGACGAGCGCACTCTTCGGTCTGACGGGCTCCATGTTCGTCGCCGTCATGGTCGCGACGTCCGCATCGTTCTAAGTCTTGGATTGATCACTAGAGTCAACAGGTCGGCAAAGAGATTTAGACCGATGTATAGGGTCGCTAGGATCAGGGCGATCGCCTGCACCATCGCGAGGTCACGGAAGAATATCGATTGGACCATCAATCGACCAAGTCCTGGATAGTTGAACACGATCTCGATGACGACGGTGCCCCCCAACAACCATGCAATCGTCAAGGCGACAAGGTTGATGGTCGGCAACAGGGCGTTCGGCAACACGTGCCTGAACACCATCTGCCAATAGGGAACGCCCTTTAATTGCGCCATCTGGACGTAGTCGCTTGCCATCACGTCGATCACGCTGGTACGTACCATTCGCAATATGTGCGCCGTCATGACAAGGGCGAGTGCGACGATCGGCAGTATAATGTCCGACAGGAACTCATATAGCGGCGCGTCAGGTCGGGTGATTACGATTCCGGGGAGCCAACCGAGCCAGACGCTGAAAATCAAGACTAAAACCGTGGAGCTCACAAACTCCGGGATCGTCATGGCAAAGATCGCCGTGGTGGATATCCACAGGTCGGGAGGACGATCTCGGCACAGGGCTGCGATAATCCCAAGCAGGATGGCGAGCGGAACACCTATCATCGACGCGGCAACGCCGAGGATGACTGTATTGCGGAAACGCGTGCCAACGGTTTCGGAAATCGGCTTCTTGCCCTTTAGGGAGATGCCGAAATCGCCGCGGACCGCGCCGAAAGCCCATTCGGCGTAGCGTGTCAGGGCAGGACGTTCGAGCCCAAAATCCTGGCGGCAATTCTCCAGCCTCTTCCCCTGGGCCATCCGCCCCAGATAGGCGGTGCAGGAATCGCCGGGCAGCACCTCGACACCCACGAAGATAATGCCTGAGACAAGCATGATCGTCAAAAAGCCGAGTGCCAATCTGCGGAGAACTAGCTTGACCACGCCATGCTCCGGTCGTGGTTCGAACGTGTGGGCGTCGGCTTGGTCGTCACGGCAGTTTCGGCCAGCTCAGTGCCCAAGCTCCACCCAATAGGGCCGATGGTCCGATCCGTCTGCCGCGGTGTCGACCCATGCGCGCTCTACTTTGCGCCCGAGTTGCGGATCGACAAAGCAGTAATCCAATCGCAATCCGCAACCGGGGGAGCGACCTGGCGGATCGGGCCACCAGGTGGTGCAGCCGTCATCGTCGGACCGCTCTCTTGCAACCGCCCAGCTATCGACGAAGCCGTCCAAGTGCTCTACCCGACCGTAGATCGGGGCGAAGGTGCCGACCATTCGCTGGAATTCCTCGCTTTGAGGCTCGCTGTTGAAATCACCCATCATGATTGTTTCGTCGGGCACGGGTGGCTGGGGCTCACCGTCGGACCAGTCGAAACCGATAAAATCCTCGTACCCGTTCACGATATCGACGGTCTTGCTGCCCGTCCAGGCACTCCCGTTCGACCGTGCGTGCCGATGCCATGCGAGTAGGTAGTCGATTTGCAGGAGCCGGTCGCGGGGAGAGGTAGCGGAGAGATGGATCGAATAGACCCTCAGAGGTCCAGAGGGTGTGTCGATCACACACTCGATTGCGCCAGTGTCCATATTAAAGTGCTTCCCCGTTCCCAGCTTTGGAAACACGATGAGGCGAGACGCGAGAATTGGCCAGCGGGAGAGCACCATGGGTCCAAATTGCCGGCGCCGATTCAACACTGTCCCGTCTTCATTGCGTTCACTGGCGTTCATATCGAACGCGGGACAATAGACCCAGTAGAATTCCTTCAAATGCCTGCCAAGAATGTCTGGCTGGTCAAGCATGCCGTCCCGTTTCCAAAACCGCTCGACTTCCTGCAAGCCAATGATGTCGGCATCGCGCACCGTTTTGGCGATGCGCTCGAGGTCAATTCGGTGGTCGGTGCCCAATCCAAAACGAATATTGTAACTGACGAGCTTCATACCGTCCTCCGTATGGCATCAATCAAGGTGAGACGCGCGCGACAATCAAGTTAAGGCACATGACATCAGGCAAGGTAGATGTTATCAATCGATATCGGGGATTTCAAGGCTTATTTAGAGTTCAACGCATAGCCGATGGATATTCGGTGGTTTGAAAGGGGTTTTGACAGGCTTGGAACAAGGACGGAACACAGAAAAGGAAGTGGCGCCAGGATTTCTTGGTACAGGGGATCGTTGGCGATCGTGGCGCGGCGTCCGCGCTGTTTCTGGTTCCGGGCCCACGCAACTTTCCGCGATAGCTTTCGACATTCATCTTAAAGATGATGGAATAATGCACCAAGCGGTCAATGGTGGCCACGACAGTGAACTCGTCCGACAACTCACAACCATACGCCTAGCGTGAACCCTAACCCCGCTCCCGATTAGCCCCATTTCGAGAATGGCTTGGCTGATCGGGAGGGGCGGAACCGAGTCCACATAGGTGGAAACTGCTTTAGTCGCTTACGTGCACAAGGTGATAGCGGACGGCGTCTGCAAACACCGCTTGTATGCCCGAAACTCTGGCGGTCGTAGCAATGGCCTGGTTTACGTGGAAGGGGATCAACGATCCGCCCTCCTCGTATAGTATCCTCTGGAGTTGATGGTACAGATCCCTACGTTTCTCGAAGTCGAGCTCCTTCCGCGCCTTGTCCAGCACCTCGTCGAAATCAGGACGGTTCCAGTATGTTTCGTTCCAGGGCGCACCGCCGCGGTAGTCTTCGTTTAGAATCTGATCGGCGGGCCGCTGGCCCCATCTAGTGGTTACTACTGGCTCCTTCCTCCAGACTTCCGACCAATATCCGTCCGATGGGGCCATTATTATGTTGACCTTGATGCCAGCCTTCGCGACCTGTTGTTGATACACTTCCGCTAGTGTTATGAACCTGGGATCGATATTGCTGGTGGTGAGGTCAAACTCGATGCCGTCGGCATAACCGGCTTCGGCGAGCAGTCGCTTGGCCTCCTCCACCTGCGGTTGGCAATCGAACGGCGCGCGATATTGATCGCCCGTCCACACCGGGTGATCACACGTCACGATACCGCCGCCGGGGCCCAGAACAAGGTCGACTAGGGCTTGACGATCGGTTGCTATTCGCAACGCCTTGCGGAGGCGGGCATCGGTGAAAGGCTCAGTGTCGGTTCGGAAGACGATGCCCAGCCAATCGCCTGTGGGCACGCTCTGCACCTTAAACTTCGGGTTGCTCTCGAAGAGCGCTAACTGTTGTCCAGACAGATCACCGTAACCGAGCACGTCGATCTGGCCACCTAGCAACGCTTGCACGCGCGCCTGCGCATCCGCGATGCCGATGATTTCAATGATCTCGACGCCCGGCGGCCCCTCCCAATAGTCGGGATTCGCCTTCAGAACGGTTGTCCCTTCAGGATCGAGCGTAACCAGAATAAAAGGCCCGGTTCCGATACCCGTCGTTCCGATGGTGTCCGCCGAACCTTCCGGGATCATCCGAATGCGATAATCCATCAGCTGCAACGGGAGATCCGCGTAAGGTGCCGAGAGCGTCATCTTGACGGTCAATCGGTCGACGGCCGCTATCGTTTCTACCATCGCGATGACCGACGCAGCCGGCGAATCGAATTCGGGGTCTCGGATGTGTTCCAATGAATAAACCACGTCGGCTGCATCGAAGTCGGAACCATCATGGAATTTGACTCCTTCACGCAACTTGAAAGTCCATTCGGTTGCGGCCTCGTTTGCCGACCACTCCGCTGCCAAATTCGGCTCCGGCTCTCCGCTCACGGCTGGACGAACCAGGCGGCTCATCGTTTTCTCGGTGACTTGCCAGAAGCGACCCTTAGAAGCCGGGTCGACATCTACCTGCCCCGCGCCAAACCCAAGGTCGTGGGATTGGCGGAATGTCCCGCTCTGGGCATGGGCCAGCGTTATTGACGACACAGCGATGACGGCTGCTGTAAAGAAAATGCTCAACCTAGTCATGATATCCTCCTTGTACTGGATTCCAATTCATCCTACATTTTTGCGGATGATTCCTCTCGTATGAATTGAGTATAACATGATTAGCCTCAGTGTCTGCATTCGTGGATTTAGTGCTGTAAGGTTTTTTAGGGAGTTTTTATCGGCCGGTTCGGTGTTCACGGACAAGCGGAAGGAGTCTTTCGGGGGGCGTATGCTGTTGATTCGCGTTGAAAATCGATACCAGGGCGGTGTTTTCACCGGTTGCGCGAACGGCGTGCGGATTGCAGGCGAACCGGCTCCTTGGCGTGGAACGGCCGATATTGCGCGGAGCTTGGTCAGGCGGCGGGACGCACCAGCGAGCGCATCCGCAGGGGTGTCCGGTTCGGACATGTCTGAGCGCCAGCGCTATCACCACCGGCAATGTGTCGGACGAATTGTTCAATCTCGTAATTCTGGAGAACCTTGGAATTAACCGGTTTTGATGTCGCAGACACAATCCCCAGACTTCCGACCATACTGAGTTTTTCGATCACATCCGTCATGTGCTGAAATATCGGAATTTCGTTGGCTCTGCGATACAGTTCGCCGACGATTTCCGCAACAAATACACGCATCAGTTTTTTCTCGATTCCTGTAACGTTACTGATCTCAGGAATGGACATACGCTTGATATTTCGCAAATCTTACGGCTCGAAAGAAATGCGTCGATTCAGTTTTCTGCCGGCAACGTTGACAGCCTCGCAAAACAACTCGATAGAGTCTACGATCACTCCATCAAAATCAAGGATAATTGTTGATTTCACAAATTTGTCTAGTTTAAATGATGAACTTCAATCAATATCAACAACTATCAGCTTTCACCGCAACGAAAGTACAGAGACTAGTCTGCACGTGGTTGAGCTGCCGCAATGTCTACAGCGAATCACTGCTTCGCTGGTATACACGTCGACCCATACTCCAGGTTTCTTTGACATTTTGTGCGCTCCCCAATATGACATACGTAAACAGCAGCTCCTCAATTGAATTAGATCGCTCCAGCTTTTGTTGAGTCAGTTTTCTTCCACCAGAATCGAGAATAACAAAGTCAGCCTCTTTGCCGGATTTAAAGTTTCCTACATGATCATCAATGTGAAGCGCGCGCGCGCCTCCAAGCGTGGCGAGATAAAACAACTCAAACGCATCCAGATTTGCTCCGCCCAACCGAGCGACTTTGTACATCTCCTGCATCGTCTGCAACATTGAAAAACTGGTGCCGCCGCCAACATCGGTTCCAAGAGATATCGGAATTCCATGATCAGCCAACAGATTCGGCTGAGCCAGTCCACTCCCTAGAAACAAGTTTGAAGTGGGGCAAAGAGAAGCCGTTGCACCAAAATCCGCCAGTCTTTCACATTCTGATTCGCTAAGGTGGATGCAGTGTGCAAATATCGAATGCTCGGAAACCAGCCCAAATCCTTCGTAGATGGCTAGGTAATCCTGATACTCGGGATACAGACCCAACACCCACTCAATTTCCGCCAGAGTTTCCGACAGATGCGTATTAAACAGCATATCGGGGTGACGATTGACAAGTTCTGTACAGATTTTCATTTGCTCGACTGTCGAAGTACCAGCAAATCGCAGCGTAATCGCGTACGACTGGCGTCCATTGCCATGCCACTTCTGAATGAGCCGCTCGCACTCTTCCATTCCGAACCCTTCACCGTCCAACAGACCGGCTGGTGCATTGCAGTTCATCAACACCTTTCCCGCAAGCATCCTCAATCCGCGGCGATGCGATTCTTCGAAAAACAGATTGCACGAATCCACGTGAACTGTGGGGTATGCCAGAGCGCTGGTCGTTCCATTGCGAAGCAGCTCGTCAAGAAATTCTACTGCCACCCGTGAGGCATAGTCCGGATCTCCAAATTGAAGTTCTTCCGGAAAGGTATGGTTTTCCAGCCACTCCAGCAAGCCGGGAGCAGGTGACCCGACAATTCGGGTTTGGGCATAGTGGATATGCGTATCTATGAATCCAGGGCAAATCAGACACTCGGGATACTCATAGACCGGCATCGCATTCTCAATCGACAGAATGCACTCATCGGCCGGCGTGACTTGCTTGATCCGACCATCAGCAACAACTATCAAACCATCGTTCAAATACGTCCACGCATCGGAATCTTTCGCGGGATTTGCCGTGGTGTGGAATATTGGGCCACGAACTGCGAATTCTTTCATGTTCTTCGCTGCAATCCGTACACAACTCGGGGGCGCTGCACAGCAAACGCCCCCAAATTCAGTTTAGTACAAGTAGAAGTGCTAGAGAGTTACTTCGGAACCGAACCGTCAACGCCCATGACGTAGTAATCCATGCCGAGCAATTCTCCATCGCTCAATACCGCGCCTTCCGCCACGATTTCCTTGCCATTCTGATCCATGATCGGACCGGTAAACGGATGAATCTCACCGGAGCGAATGCCTTCCACAGTTGCTTTTGCATCAGCAACCACATCTGCAGGAAGCGTATCCTCATTGAGCACCGAAGCATTAATCATTCCCGCGGTAATGCCATCCCAAACATCCTGCGACTCCCAAGTGCCTTCCATCACTGCGCGAGTTCGCTCCACATAGTAGGGTGCCCAATTGTTCACGATTGAATTGATGTGTGCAGTTGGTGCAAAGGCATGCATATTGGAAGCCTGCCCAAATCCAAGCACACCGCGCTCTTCTGCTACCTGAAGTGGTGCTGGCGAGTCTGTGTGCTGCGTAATCACGTCCGCACCTTGGTCAATCAAGGCTTTGGCCGCATCGCCTTCTTTACCCGGATCGAACCAGGTGCTTACCCAAACCACCTTGACCTTTGCATCCGGATTTACGCTGTGCAATCCCAAGGTAAATGAGTTGATACCGCGCACAACTTCAGGAATTGGAAAGGATGCAATGTATCCAACCGTGTTGGTCTTGGTTACCGCACCCGCAATTCGTCCATTTACGTAGCGTCCTTCGTAAAATCGCGCGTTATAGGTTGCGACATTGTCACCTCGCTTATAGCCGGTTGCATGTTCAAAATACACGTCTGGGAACATCTTGGCAATTTTGTTAGTCGGATTCATGTAACCGAATGATGTCGTAAATATAAGTTTGTGGCCGTCCGCGGCAAGCTGGCGAATGACGCGTTCTGCATCCTGCCCTTCAGGCACAAATTCAACAAATGTGGTCTGAACCTTATCGCCGAACTCTTCGTCAACGGCCAGTCGTCCCTCATTGTGCTGATATGTCCATCCGTGATCACCAACCGGGCCGATATAGACAAACCCGACTTTTAGTGGTTCAGCTGAAACTACTCCAGCAGCAGCCACAAGGCCTGCGAAAACTGCCAAAGTTGCAAATAGTAATCGTCTCATACTCTACTCCCTATTGTTTGTTCAAGATCAACTTTACATAAATTATCTGAATTAATTTGCAGCATTGTGCCAATCGACTATGAGTTTCATTTTTGTATTGGCACGCAAATAGAATTTCTAATGGAAATTGTAACATTAACGAACTTCACATCAAACACTACCCGTGCTGGAAATAGCGGCAGCTATTGTTGACGGGTTTATCATTGAGTTAGCTGTGGACGAAAGCATCAAATGGGTTCACATCATTTACATCGAATTGTCTATTGCGACGGGAGAAAGTAAATGGACAAGTTACAAAACTGGGAAACGCCTTTAGTGGATACTGCGGCGGGCCTGCTTAACGATTTCATTGCATGTCTGCCTCAGATTATCGGTGCCATAGTGCTGCTGATTCTCGGATGGCTGGTGGCGCGACTGGCACGAGGAATCGCCACCCGACTGGTAAAGGGCGTTGACCGATTTACAGGGCTGGTTCGAAAATCCGGAACAACTACTAGCCCAAAAATCGGTGAATCCACGGCATCTGTTATTGGCAAAATTGTCTACTGGATCACGATTCTAATTTTCGTAACTTCGGCGGCCAGCCTGCTGGGCATGAACATGTTCGTCGGATGGTTGAACAAACTCGTTGATCATCTGCCCAACATCCTATCAGGCGCCCTAATTATCTGTGCCGGTGTAATTTTTGGCAATCTTGCCTATCAAGTCATTTCATCAACTACGCTGAACATGTCAGTCTCTCAACGCATGATTCTGGCTCGAAGCGCTCAATTTTTCACTCTGGTCATGCTCATATTGATCGGTGTTGATCAAATTGGTGTCGATATCACTGCAGTCATTACAATATTGGCGGTTGTTGTAGGTGCCGTTTTGGGCGGTTTGGCAATTGCCTTTGGAATCGGCGCTCGCAGGCTTGTCAGCAACTTGCTTGGAGTTCGTTATCTGAATCGAAATTACCAAATCGGTGAACGCATAAAAATTGACGAATTTGAGGGCACCATACTTGAAATTGCTTCCGTTTCTGTCGTCCTTGATGCCGACCAGGGGCGCGTAACCATTCCGGCAAGACTTTTTTCGGAGCAGCCCAGCATTCTTGTCAAACGGGAGAATGAAGATGTCTGAACGAATTGCATTTGCTGAACATTTCATCCAGACCCATAGTCAGAATGCGGCTCGCGTTCTGGAGGAACTTTCGGACGAAGCTGTGGGCAGTTTCATCGGGGCAATCCCTGATTCTATCAGCCTGTCGGTTTTAACATCGATGTTGCCCTATCACGCTGCCAAGTGTCTGGAAACAATGCCGCGAGATGCCGCGGCGAAATATCTCGCACAATTAAATCCGAAGCAAGCTGCGAGCATTTTAAGACAGTCAATCGAGGCAACCAGGACAGAACTGATACATTCACTACCTCGCCTTCAAGCATCGCGACTTTCTCGCCTGCTGAGTTACCCTCGAACGCTGGTCGGAGCCTGGATGGACCCTGTCATTCTGTCCTTACCGGTTGAAACTCGTGTTGGCGAAGCAAAAAAACGCATATTTGCCGAAAAGTATGACTACCGCATTATTTTCACAGTTGATATCAACAATCGGGTCGTCGGTTCAGTTTCTCTGGTCGAATTACTGAAGTTCAGCAAAGACCAAGCATCGATAAATGACATTAGGCAAAGTACGACAAATCCGATATTTGCATCAACGACATTAGACCGTGCCATCAACGCAGACGGCTGGAGCGACAGCGATGTTCTACCAGTGATAGATCGAGAGGAGAAATTAGTTGGTGTTCTGCGTTTTGCCGATTTACGTGAGGCATTGAATAGACAGTCTCCTGACGTTCATGCCAGCACGGACAGCAGCAGTCTTGTCGGTATTACTGAATTCTGCTGCCTGCGCCTGGCAGATTTAATAGTGACGACGCTAGCCAAAGAAAAAGAGCAAATCTAGCGAATCCCACTCGAATGGAGGTGATGAAATAATGATGGATCGAAATAACCTGGATATCGCTGTTGCAGTGCTGCTTGAACAGTTTTGCAAAGAGGCACCTCAGAGCGCCGCACAAAAAATCGAAACCATGTCAACCGAAGATGCTGTGGACATACTCGGGCAAGTTCCATTTGAGTCCGTCGTGCCTGTTTGGGAAGCACTGCCCCCCAATACCGCCGCGGAATTTATTGATGTGTTGTCTGTGAACGCTGCAAAAGAAATACTTGAAGCCTTAAATCCCGGTAAAGCGACTTCTGTCCTACTGCTTGTCGAACGTGAAAAGAAAGATGAACTGTTGGCCGTGTTAGATGCAGCGATTGCTCAGGAAATCGAAGAACTGATTGCCTACCCGCGGGACAGCGCTGCGAGATTGATGGATACTCGCATTCAGGTTTATAGAGGGGACATGACAGTCGCTGATGCGCAAAATATTTTGCGGCGTACAAAATCGGACCAACCGGTCTACGAATTGCGAATCATTGACGAACAACAGCGGTTCAACTCTGTTGTCGATATCAAAGATCTGGCGATTGCTAAACCATCAATGCATTTGAATAGAATTGCGCATCCTATTGTTGCTGTCGTGAAGCCTATGGATTCCAAGGAGAATATTACCGACAAAATGCAACAGTATCGATTGGAAGAGCTCACAGTGATTGACGAAGACGGACACATTGTGGGGGTCATCCGATATTCCGCTCTGATCGGTGCATTGAAAGAAAGCGCGTCACTTGACATTCAAACCATGGTCGGTGTTAGCAAAGATGAACGAGCTACATCAAGCAGCTGGCTCGCAGTCAGAAAACGTATGCCTTGGCTTCAGGTCAATTTACTCACTGCTTTCCTGGCAGCAGCCGTCGTTGGACTGTTTGAAGGAACCATCGCGAAATTTACCGCTCTTGCCATACTTTTGCCTGTTGTCGCGGGACAATCCGGGAACGCCGGTGCACAAGCGCTCGCCGTTACCATGCGCGGTCTTGCACTGCATGAAATCAGATTGGCAGACTGGCTGAAGATGGCACGCAAGGAGGCAAATGTCGGAATCTGGAATGGCATATCCATTGCCATCGTCTGCGGTGCTGGTGTTTATGTCTGGAGCGGGCAGTTTGGACTGGTGCTGGTAATCTGTTCGTCCATGATCATTGCAATGGTTCTGGCAGGACTTGCTGGAGCCTTGGTACCGATGGGATTGAAAAAATTACGCCAAGATCCTGCAGTGGCTTCTTCGATAGTACTGACGACAATCACCGATATTGTTGGATTTTTCTCATTTCTCGGAATCGCGACCTTACTATCGGGAATACTCGCCTAACGAGTCTTCAAATTTTGAACATGAAGCACTGATCGACAAGTCAGAAACCGATGATTGCGCTTAGGTGCACGGGGCTTTGTCGGCGGAGCCGTGCATAGGCCTTGTACGGGCTCTAGATGATACCGGGTGACAGGGGGTTGTAGATCGCGCCGCCCCTCTTGCCGTCTCCCAGAGGCCGACGACGTACGCGCCGATGCTCTCCCCATCAAGTATCAATCGGTTACTCATCGCCGGATCGGCTACGCACGATATCTTACAGTGCACATGCGAACCTACGGGATTGCTCATACGGAAGTAATTCATAATCTGTAAGTCCCAAATTTCCCTTGCGGGTACAAACAAAAACGCCAACTCTTGCTCAATACCAATGTCTATCAATTCATGACTTATCGGACGCCCCTAATAGCTCCTTTTCAGGTGTCTATTAAATCTAAAAAACAGCATATAATAGACACTCGTGTCCACAAATCGATTCAATAGACAGTTCTGAAGCATGAGATTATTCGGCTACGCCCGCGTATCCACTAGTCGCCAGGCCTTGGACATTCAGATTCGCGCACTCCAGGCGGCGGGCGTAAAACCGCACCGTATCTTCACCGACCAGGTGAGCGGGCGTTCGCTTGAGCGCCCGGGCCTCAACACACTGCAGCTGAAGGTGGAAAATGGCGACGTGATCCTGGTCCGGAAACTCGACCGTCTGGGACGCGACACTGCTGACATGATTCGGCTGATCCAGGAATTCGACCAAAACGGCGTGACCGTCCGCTTCCTGGACGACGGCATCACTACTGAAGGAACGATGGGACGGATGGTGGTGACCATCCTTTCTGCAGTCGCCCAGGCAGAAAGGGAACGCATCCTGGAGCGCACCAACGAGGGTCGGCTTGAGGCGAAAGCCAATGGCGTCCGCATGGGGCGCAAGCCCAGCATCGACCGCGTCCGCGTTCTCAAGCTGCATCGCAAAGGCTTGGGAGCGACGGAGATCGCCCGGCAGATGCAGATCGCGAGATCCACCGTTTACAATATCCTGAGCACATCAAGCGGTATGCGTCTGCAAACTTAACAAGAAGTTTCAATCCATGGCACAAATCAACCCTAAAATTACTATTAGATCTGTAAATTTTGGAATGCTGTTGCTTATTGCAACTGTGTTAATTTTAGTGGTTCGTTTGACGATCGCATCCGACCTGGATTCGCTTAAAGTGTCCGCCGAGCAGGGAGATGCCGAGGCGCAATTCTATCTGGGTGCCATGTATGACTTCGGTGTAGGCGTTCCCCAAAACGATTCCGAGGCAGTGCGATGGTATCGCATGTCCGCCGAGCAGGGAGATGCCGAAGCGCAGTTCAATCTGGGTAACATGTATGACAATGGTCGCGGCGTTCCCCAAAACGATGCCGAGGCAGTACGATGGTTTCGCATGGCCGCCGAGCAAGGGGTTGCCAAGGCGCAGTTCAATCTGGGTGTCATGTATGACACCGGCGAAGGCGTTCCCCAAAACGATACCGAGGCAGTACGATGGTTTCGTATGTCCGCCGAGCAAGGGGTTGCCAGGGCGCAGTTCAATCTGGGTAACATGTACTTCGAAGGTCGCGGCGTTCCCCAAAACGATGCCGCGGCAGTGCGATGGTATCGCATGTCCGCCGAGCAGGGAGATGCCTCGGCGCAGTTCAATCTGGGTAACATGTACTTCGAAGGTCGCGGCGTTCCCCAAAACGATACCGCGGCAGTACGATGGTATCGCATGTCCGCCGAGCAGGGAGATGCTGATGCGCAGCGCATCCTGGGTAACATGTAGTCGATTGGTATCGGCATTCCCAAGGATTGCGTACAGACCTATGCCTGGTATAACATCGCCGCGGCGCAAGGCTTCAATACGGCAAAGGAGTTCTTGGAAGCAATCACAAAAAAATGACGACTGCTGACATAGCCAAAGCACAGGAATTATCGCTCGAATACTGGGAAGCCTATGGGCCTAATCGGGCTTCGTCAGAATGGCGAAGTTTGAAAGCACGGAACTATTCACTGCCGCCCTTTCGTCCTCTCGCCCGAGCAAACTTGCAGACCTGCTAGAGTTTTTTCCTTGATGAGGTTACGTTCAAACTCTGTCAAAGCGCTGAAGAGAGGAAAGATCAACTTACCGCTACTTGATGCAGTATCAATCAATTAGTGTAGGCTTTTCAACTGAACCCCCCGAGATTCCAGCAACGTCACGAACTCGATTAGATTTCGCAGTGATCAACTGAGGTGATCCAGTCTCCATACTACCAAGGTGTTTTTAGGACGAGCGAAATTATGTGCCTAATTGATGAGATTCGGTCAAGTATTGACAATCCCGCTAACTTGGTCTTGAAAAACCTGGCTGCAACCTGACGTCAGTGAGTCCGGTCTTCCGTCTCACTTCGTTCCAAATCCGAGCCATTGTCCGTGGCGTCGAGCGCCTGCTCGAGCGTGTCGCCACCCAAATCACGCTCGGTGTGACTGCAACCCTGACCGAGACTGGAACAGATTACGGAACGCCGGTAGATACGGGTAGAGTGCGCTACGTACCACCGAGAAAATCGGAGGCAAGATAAAATGGCCGACATTCCAATATCCGGCGACGGCATTCTGTTGATCGACCTCGGCCTCGTGCTTAGGATGGGCTCACCTGCTGATAGCCTTGGCGGCCGGGAGGCGCAAATGAAAGCGGCCCAGTCGTTAACTAGTCGCGACAAGCGGCTCGATGCCGTCAACCTCGGTTGCGTTTCGAGCGCGGTCCAGGTCATGCATCTGCTGAAGGTTCAGCCAGAATTCAGGGGTTGTGCCGAGTGCTCGCCCGATGCGCAACGCTGTATCGGCCGTGATTGCGCGACGGCCATGAACGATTTCATTAATGCGGCGCGGCGGCACGTTGATCGCTCTTGCCAGGCGGTATTGACTGACTTCCAGCTCCTCAAGAAATTCCGCCAAGTGTTCGCCGGGATGAATGGGATCGATGTTGGTCATGGTATGCCTCAATGATAGTCGGTGATCTCAATTTCGATGGCGCCTTGATCCGTCCAGCGAAAACAAACGCGCCATTGGTCGTTGATGCGGACGCTGTGTTGATCTTTCCGGTCACCACTCAGCGCTTCGAGGCGGTGGGACGGCGGAAGCCGAAGGTCAGTCAAATCAGTCGCCGCAACAACACGCTGAAGCCGCATCCGCGCTCGCCGATGGATGGAGATGGGCAAGCGGCGAACAGTGAGTCCTTGGAATACCTGTTCGATGCGCTTGTCACTTGAATCGCTTCATGATCCAATGATAACGCATCACGTTAATAACCTCAAGGGTTATTACTAATGAGGCACTTGCTGAACGACTCGGCGAAACCGGTGTTGGAAAACGTGCTCAATGCAATGCGGAACTATGATGTCGGTTTCCGTTATCGCCATCCATTTATTTGCAATGCGAGGCTTCGGGTTTTAGACAAAACCGCCCTAAGTGATTGATTTTATCAACTCGTAAAATCCGTAATTTTGTCTAAAGCCTTTGATTTGAAAGGAATAGGTCGAGGCTTCTAATCAGGTATTTGGATGAAATATCTGACCAATGCAGGCTGGAGCATTCAACTTAACGCGGGCTGCATTACGGGAAATCAGAACCAGAACCAGTATGGTAACCAGATAGGGCAGCATTGACAGGATCTGAGCTGGAATTCGTACCCCTATACCTTGCAGATGCAATTGCAAAATCGTCACAGCTCCGAACAAATAAGCACCAATTATGACGCGCCCCGGTTTCCACGTCGCAAAAACTACCAGTGCCAGTGCAATCCATCCTCTGCCTGCAGTCATATGCTCAACCCACATTGGAGTATAGGATAAAGACAGAAAAGCACCGCCGAGTCCTGCCATTGCACCTCCAAACATAACCGCTAGAAATCGAATTTTCACAACCGAATATCCGATGGAATGGGCCGCTTCATGCGATTCTCCGACAGCACGAAGTACAAGACCTGACTTCGAGTGGTTCAAGAACCAGTGAACGGCCAGTGCCATGATGATTGAAATGTAAATCAGAGCATCCTGTTCAAACAGCAGTGGACCAAGAATTGGAATATCGCCCAGCAACGGTAAATCAAGCGTCGGCAGCTTGTCAATTGGAAGTCCAATAAACGGAATACCAATCAATGAACTGAGACCAATGCCGAACAGTGTCAATGCAAGACCGGAGGCAACTTGATTGGCAAGAAAAATCAGCGTAAGCAGCCCAAAAAGCATCGACATTAGCATTCCCGCAACTGCTCCAACAACAATGCCAAGCGCCCAGCTCCCTGTCGTCAATGCGGCAATAAACGCGCAAACCGCACCAGCTAGCATCATGCCCTCAACGCCGAGATTAAGCACCCCAGATTTTTCCGCTACCAACTCTCCAGTTGCAGCAAGCAGCAATGGCGTCGCTGCGCTGACTACTGTCAGCAAAATTAATTCGATAGTCGTTATTGCTTCCATCAGGATGTCTTCACTGGAGCGATTGTTTTAGTGTGCCTGATTTCCACCCGATAGTTGATTAACAGATCACAAGACAGCAGAAAGAACAGCAGCATTCCCTGAAACACGCCTGCAATTCCGAGCGGCAATCCGAGTTTGATCTGCACAAACTCGCCGCCAAGATAGGAAAGGGCAAGAACAAGGCTTGCAAACACAATTCCAATTGGATGAAGTCTGCCCAAGAATGCGACAATAATGGCGGAAAATCCGTAGCCTGGAGAAACGGTCGGCTGCAACTGTCCGATCAAGCCGGTAACTTCGATGATGCCAGCCAGTCCGGAAAGCCCTCCGGCGGCGAGAAGCACATACCAAATCATCCTTTTGTATTGAACTCCCGCGTAACGCGCAGCATTGGGAGCGAGCCCTGCTACCCTGACCTGAAAGCCTGCAATTGTTTTTGAAAAAAGCACCCATGCGGTGGCAACTACCAGCAGGGCAATCAATGTCCCAGCGTGCAGCCGTGTGCCTGACAATATTGATGGTAGAGTGGCAACGTCAGGAAAAACAACACTTTCAGGGAAATTGTAGCCGCCGGGGTCGCGCCACGGCCCATGAATCAGAGTGCTTAGCAAAAGTATAGCTACATAGACAAGCAGCAGACTCGTCAGGATTTCATTTGTGTTGAAACGCGTCTTCAGAATTGCCGGAATTGAAGCCCACGCCATACCGCCCACAATGCCGAGAATCAGCATAGCTGGAAGCATCAAGAAATTTTCAGATTCCGGAAAATAAATTACCAGCGCGCTTCCTGTAATCGCGCCAATGGTAAACTGTCCCTCAGCACCGATATTCCAGACATTCGCCCTAAATCCCATTGCCAATCCGACTGCTATTATCGCAAGTGGAGATGCTTTGACAATCAGTTCGCTTACACCATACAGATCACTGATTGGGCTAATGAAAAATGTATAGAGACTCTGAATTGGAGGATAACCAAGCAGATAGAACATGATCATCCCAGAAACAAGACTTAAAGCCAAAGCCATGACAGGCGTCAGCCATGACATCAGCCTGGAATGCGTTTGTCTAGGAGTAATCTCAAGTCGCATGGCTGACACCCTCATGTTCTTCAATCCTTGAGCCGCCCATCAGCAGTCCTATTTTTTCGGCCGTCATGCTGGATACTGAATGTGCATTAGATAACCGACCAGAAAACATGACGGCTATGCGACCACAAAGTTCCATAAGTTCATCCAAGTCTTGAGAAATGACCAGAACCGCAGTTCCGTTCGCAGCCAATTCCAACAATGCTTTGTGAATGGCGAGCTGCGACCCGGCATCAACTCCCCAAGTGGGTTGAGAAGCGATCATTAACAGCGGGTACTGAAGAATTTCACGTCCAATCAGAAATTTTTGCAGATTGCCGCCGGATAGACTTCCTGCATCTGTATGAATCCCAGAGTGTCTTACGTCAAAGGTATCGCAAGTCTTCTGTGCGTATTGGCGCGCATTGTCGTGGTACATCCACAAATTACCGGTCAAGTTGTAGCGTTTGTGACCACTCAGAAATACATTCTCCGTAAGCGACATGCTTGCTACCGCACCATGCCCGAGACGTTCTTCCGGTACGATTGCCGCACCGAGCTCCCTTCGAACGCGAATGCCGGATAGACCGCAGGAAACTCCATTGATTTTGATTGCAGAATCCTTTTCAGCTAAAAATTCCCCAGACAACATTTCCATCAGTTCAGTCTGTCCATTCCCGGCAACGCCTGCGATGCCGAAAATTTCTCCGGCACGAACATTAAATCCAATCTGTTGCAGAGAAATGCTGCGCTCGTTTTCTGCAGTTCGCGACAGATCGTAAACTTCCAATATCGGGCCCCCTGCGGCTTTCAATTCATATGTGGGTGGTCTAAGCGTCTTGCCAATCATCATTTCTGCAAGACTTCGAGTGCTCTCCTTTGTTGGGTCGCACTGTGCGACGACTTTACCCTGCCGAAGAATCGTCGCGTGATGACATAAAACCTGAATTTCTTCGAGCTTGTGGCTGATGTAGAGGACTGCACATCCTTGTTCGGCAAGTTTTCGTAACACGCCGAACAACTTTTCTGACTCCTGTGGCGTCAACACGGAAGTTGGTTCATCCATGATGAGAAGCCTCGGCGATTGCAGCAGACAACGGACTATTTCAACTCGCTGTCGCTCGCCTACCGACAGGCTGAATACATCCCTTTCTGGATCAAGTTCCAATCCATAAGTCTCCGAGACGGTACGGATTTCTGCGGCGAGAGCATCTCCCCTCATTCCTGACTTTATCGCCAGTTCAATATTCTCACGTACAGTCATCGCTTCAAATAGTGAAAAATGCTGAAACACCATGCCAATTCCAATCTGACGCGCTTGCGCCGGGCTCGATAGATTCACAAATTCGCCTTTCCAGCGGACGGTACCCGCATCAGCCGAGTAATAGCCATAGATGATTTTGACGAGTGTGCTTTTGCCAGCACCGTTTTCACCTAGCAATGCATGAATCTGACCGCTAGCTACTGAGAAGTCGACCGCATCATTCGCCAATACGCCTGGAAAGGCTTTGGTAATGCCTTTTAATTCCAGTAGTGGAACACTTTCAGATATTTCCGGCATTGATGGGATTCCAGTTGATTCCTGCAATCGAAAAATTCAGGATGTAATGAAGGTTTCCAGTGATCGGGAATTTTTATCCGGATCCAGCGACATTGCTTCAAATGCTACCTGATGGGCTTCGAGCAGTTGTGCTGCGGTCGACATGGCTATAACAGCAGGCAGCTTTCCTTTTATGCTGTCGAGTCCGATCGGACAGTGCAAACGCTGCAACATAAATGAGTCTACGCCGTCTTCAATGAATCTTTTCTCGAACCTCTTTCTCTTGGTTTCGGAGCCGATCAGCCCAAGCCAACCAAAATCTCTTTGTTGGAGAATTTTTAGACACAATTCGTAGTCTAGGCCATGACTGTGCGTCATGACGACATAAAACGCACCCAATTGCGGGTTGTCGAGCGCTCCAAGCGGATCTTCCAAATGCCTGACCACGGCATTGTCAGGTATATCCTGCGGGAATAGGTCCGCACGCTCGTCGACCCACTCAACCAGAAAAGGCAAATCCTGGAGCAGTTTGACTAATGCCTTGCCGACGTGCCCTGCACCAAAAAGAACAATTTTTGAAGGTTTCTCCTCAAGTCTCGTCAGGAACCATTCTTCTTCTCCGTCTGAAACAAGTCTTGAACTGGGCTCGGCAGTTTTGACCATCGATTCTGCAACGCTGGAAAGAAAATCAGATAATTCTCTCCAATCATGCTTTGTATTTAATACCATCGTCGCTGCCTGACTCGCCACCGGACTGACTAGTAGAAGTATTTGCCGGTTACCCTTACGTTCCAATTCACTACGTAAGCGAGTTGCGACGTTACCTGAAAATTTCTCGAACAGCAGGCGAACCGCACCCCCGCAGCATTGGCTCATTGTGATTCCCAGCCCGACGAATTCGTCTCTACGAATGGATTCTCCCGGTTGATTCAGCATATCCCTCGCCTTTCGTATCGCCTCATGCTCTAAATTTCCGCCACCGATGCTATCGACAGATGAATTTTTCGAGACTGCAATACGCGCTCCGATCTCTCTTGGTGCAGATCCATTGGTCTCGATTACCGTGACAATCACAACTGACTCTCCGCGCTGCGTGAGAGCGAGCATTTCATGCAACCACTTCAATTTTGTTGCCCCTTTTTGCTGATATCCTGAATGGCCATCAAGACGCGTTCTGGAGTTGCAGGCGCATCCAGCTTCGGCCAACGCTGGTAGTCGGTCAAGCTGGAAATCGCATCTGAAATCGCGCTGAATACCGATAAGGCGAGCATCAGCGGCGGTTCACCGACTGCTTTGGATCGATAAATTGTGTCCTCCCGGTTGCGCCCGCGTGTCCATATGTTCACGTAGAACTCTTCCGGCACATCGCCGCAGGTCGGTATCTTGTAGGTTGAGGGAGCATGAGTGCAGAGCACACCCTTACTATCCCACCACAGCTCTTCGCTGGTCAGCCAACCTGCCCCCTGCACAAAAGCGCCTTCAATCTGACCAATATCGACAGCAGGATTGATGGATTTCCCAACATCATGCAAGATGTCGACGCGACGAATCCGGTACTCGCCGGTCAGACAATCCAATTCCACTTCGCTGACTGCAGCACCATAACCAAAATAGTAGAATGGACGACCTGTCATCTGTGTACGATCCCAGTTTATTTTCGGAGTTCGATAATATCCAGTCGCAGACAGTGGAACACGTTCACGATTGGCATGTCCTACGAGGTCTGCAAATGCGATCGATTGTTTTCCTGCTATGACCTGCCCCCTCTTGAAGTAAACACTGTCTTCATGAACGTCAAACATCTCTGCGGCAACTTTTGTCATGCGTTTCTTGATTTTCAGAGCTGCATTCTGTGCCGCTTTACCATTAATATCCGAGCCCGAAGAAGCAGCTGTTGCCGAAGTATTTGGAACTCGCGAAGTATTGGTTTCAGTAATCTTCACCGATTCGAGAGGTACTGAGAATTCATCGGCGACTACCTGGGCGACTTTGATGAAAAGTCCCTGTCCCATCTCTGTTCCACCATGATTCAGGTGAATGCTGCCATCGGTGTAGACATGCACTAGGGCGCTGGCTTGATTGTAATGCGTCATGGTAAAAGAGATGCCAAACTTCACTGGAGTAAGAGAGATACCTCTTCTGATTGTTTCGAATCCCCGATTCAGAGAGTGAATTTCCTGGCGACGACTTTCATATTTCGAAGACTGGATCAATTCATCCGTCAATTCCGACAAGACAAAATCATCAACCTTCATGCGATAGGGTGTAACGTTCCGGGTCTGCTCGCCATAGTAGTTCAGGAGTCGAATCTGCAGCGGATCCTTGTGAAGATTACAGGCAATCTCATCCAGAATTCGCTCAATGCACAGCATTCCCTGAGGCGCGCCGAATCCCCGAAATGCAGTATTCGACACAGTATTTGTTCGACAAAGTCGAGTCGTCGCAAGGACGTTTTCGAGATAATAGGCATTATCAAGGTGCAATAGTGCCCGATCATTGATTGGGCGAGACAGATCTGCGGAGTATCCGCAGCGGGAGGCCATATTCACTACCAGACCTTGAATCCGGCCTTCGGGATCAAATCCTACATCATATTCAAACCGGAAATCGTGACGCTTACCGGTAGATAGCATGTCGATGTCTCGATCAAGTCTGAGTTTTGCAGGACGACCTGTGCAATGAGCGACAATTGCGGCAATGCAGGCCCATTGGGCGGCCTGCGTTTCTTTGCCGCCGAATCCACCGCCCATGCGACGAACCTCGACGATTATGGAATTCAACGGCTTGTCCAGGACCTGAGCTACCAGCAACTGAACTTCAGACGGATGTTGGGTTGAGGAATAAATAAGAAAGTCGCCGCCTTCTCGGGGAATCGCCATTGCTGCTTGGCCTTCCAGATAGAAGTGATCCTGCCCGCCACACTTCAGCGTTCCTTGCAGCCGATTCGTTGCGTTTTCAAGAGCTGCTTGGGCATCTCCAGAACTCACAGTTGATTTCGGCAGCACGTAAGACTCTTTTTCGAGTGCATCTTCAATTGACAAAATGGGATCTTCAATTTCGTACTCGATCTGAGCATTGCTACAGGCATCACGAGCTTGCGATTCGGATTCGGCAGCAACTGCAAAAACAACCTGCCCCGTAAAATCTATCCGATCTTGTGCAAAAACTGGATCATCGCCAATCGTCGGACTACAGTCGTTCTTGCCCACTACCGAGTCCGCATTCAAAACCGCAACCACTCCCGGGGATGATGCGACTGCACGAGTATCCATGGTGAGAATTCGGGCACTGGCATGTGGACTCAATGCAACCCAGACGTGAAGCAGACTACGGGGTTCCGGAATGTCATCGACGTACAATGCCTCTCCCGAAACATGCCTTTCGGCACTGTCGTGCGCAATCGGCAGATGCACTGCCAACGCTGCTGATACTTCGTGTGCCTGGTCACCCATGTCGCTCTGCCCACACGCTCGTCGCCTGTTCGCTCGTCCATTCGTTTACAAAGCGCTGAATCAGATTGCCAGCAACCAAAGAGCGATAATCCGAACTGCCTCTAAAGTCGGTGATCGGCGAGAAATCCAAATTCAATGCTTGTTTCGCTTTGTGCACACTGTCGTCGCTTGCGAGTCCATTGCTCATCAGTGCATTCTCGCAGTTTCTTGCTCGAAGCGGCGTTGCCGCCATCCCCCCATAACAAACTCGAATCCTATAGTTGGAATTCGATTCTTTCGTTATTGAAAACGCACCGCAGACTGCTGATATATCTTGATGGAATCGTTTCGACAACTTGTAGATCATGAATTTCTGATTTTCTGCAGGCAATGGCACATCGACTCTTTCAAGAAATTCTCCGGGCTGTAAATCCTGCTTTCCATAATCAATGAAGAAATCCTCTGCAGGCACAGTGCGCGACTCGGTTGAACTCGTGATTATTAATTTCGCATCCAGAGCAATTAAAGCCGGCAGGCTATCTCCGATCGGAGAACCGTTGGCTACGTTGCCACCAATGGTAGCAAGATTGCGTATTTGTACTGATCCATAGCGTCGAAACAACTCTTCCAGTGCTGGGTAATATTCAGACAACACTTTCATTGCGTCACTCACAGTCGCTGCAGCACCAATCTGAATTTGACTTTCTGCTACGTTGATCTCTTTCATCGCTTCAATGCCACCTGTGTAAACGACGGTTTGCAGATGACGTCTTTGCTTTGTTATCCAAATTCCCACGTCCGTGGCGCCAGCGACGATGCGGCTATTAGGATGACGGTGCAAAACCTGCACCAAACCTGCAACCGTATCCGGTGCAAAGTATGCCTGACCATTGGCAGTGAACTCAACCGGCGCAGAAACGTCAAGTTGTGACAGTTTTTGAATGGTTTTACTCTCGGCTTCATCAAATTTATCGCGGATCATCGACGACAGCATCTTGCGGGTCGCCCGAACAATTGGAGCATACCCAGTACATCGGCATAAATTACCGGCAAGCGCATCATCAATTGACTTTCTGCTGCCGGAACTTCGATTGTGATAGAACGCAAACATCGACATAACAAAGCCTGGCGTACAGAAGCCACACTGTGAACCATGCTCGTCGACGAGCGCCTGCTGGGCAGGATGAATGTTTCCTTTTGAGTCTTTCAGGTGCTCAACTGTGATCAACTGCTTACCATGCAGAAACGGAACGAACATGATGCATGAATTAACCGCTTTGTAGCTGATTTTTTCACTTTCTTTTTCGGCGAGAACGACGGTACAGGCACCACAATCGCCTTCAGCACAACCTTCCTTGGTGCCGACCATTCGCTCGACCTTCCGAAGATATTCAAGCACCGTCAACGTAGGGGAGACATCTTTCAGTTCTCTCGGCTCCTGACCCAACAGGAATCGAATTGAATCACCCGTTGTCATCAGCTTCCCCGATAGGTTGAATAGCCATAGCGTGACAGCAGTAGGGGGACGTGATAGTGTTGGTCTGCATCGGCAACGCCGAATCGAATCACTACTTCATCAAGAAATCCGAACTCGCCCTGATTGATGCCCTTGGACTTGAAATACGCTCCTGCCTGAAAGATCATTTCGTATGTTCCGGCAACAAAAGACTCTCCCTCAAGCAAGGGTTGATCAACACGCCCATCGTGATTTGTTATACCGCTTTGCACGTGCTCTCGTGCATCGTTGAGGCAATAAAGATCAACTCGGATATCACGTCCCGGACATCCGTGTACCAAATCCAATACGTGAGTCGTCAGTTTCCCCACTACTCGCCTTTCCAGTTTATGGACTGGCTGCGGTTTGCGCAGTTTTGTTCAGTTCAGCATACCAACTGGAAATCAATTGTCGTTCTTCCTCCGTCATCTTTGATAAATTTCCGATCGGCATGGAGCGAGTCGCGACAGTTGCAGTAAAGATACGCGAAGCTAACTGTGTTATCTGATCATCCGTGTCCAAGACAATGCCTCCAGGTGCAATTTGAAATCCCGGCTGTATCGGAGCCGCGGAATGGCATACGGTACAGCGTTCGTGAATAATGCTCCGAACACTATCAATAGTAATTGATTGTAATTCATCAGAACCCATTCTTGATTTTGGCACGGTTAAGAACGCGATGCCAACAGCTACGATCAAGGCTGCCAACAGTAACCACCACCTCGGTCCCGCAAGGTGGCGAACATTGAAATAATGCCGTACTAGAATTCCAACGATTCCGAGTCCAATAAGGACAAGCCAATTCCATGAACCGCTGAACGTTGACGGATAGTGACTGCTGATCATGATAAACAGCACCGGTAACGTCAGATAGTTGTTGTGTCGCGAGCGCGTCAACGCTGCTTTGCCAAGTTCTGCATCCGGAGTGCCGCCAATTTTCATCGCATTAACCAGCGCCTTCTGCGATGGAATGATGACGGCCATCACGTTCAAGACCATGATCGTGCCAATTGCAGCACCTACGTGAACGTATGCCCCACGGCCGCTGAACACTTGACAGAGAACGAAAGCAAGTAGGGAAAAATAGACAAATACGATGGCTGCTAGGATACGAGGCCTTCGATTGACTGGAGACGCGCATAGTCGGTCATAGAAAATCCATGAAACAATCAAAGATCCCAAGCCAATTATCGTACCGAGCAGCGGAGTGAGGTCGTAAATGGAAGCATCAAGCAGATATATCCTCGCATTCAGATAGAAAACAAGGACTAGCAGTGCAAGGCCGGTAAACCAGGTGAAATACGCTTCCCACTTAAACCAGTGTAGCTCGGTGGGAAGTTTATCTGGGGCCACTTCGTATTTCTGAATATGATAGAAGCCGCCGCCATGTATCGCCCACAAATCACCCTCGAGTGCGGAATTTTCCTGAGCTCCCCGTTGCAGACGATTCTCAAGCCAGTTGAAATAAAAGGATGCACCAATCCACGCAATGCCAACTGCCAGATGTGCCCAGCGTAATGCCAGCTCCAGCCATTCTCCAAAATGTGATTCGACCATAGAATTTGCTGCGAGTCAGTCTGTTTGTAATGCTTGACAACGATTATACCCTTGACCAATCGACGTCAATCCAGGCCACAGCAAACTCGTTGATGCAGATAGTACTTCAATAGACTCGCTTGGCAGTTACACTAAAATATACTGCTTATCACATTCCTCAAGTCATCAAGATTGCGGTAATGTTATTCCCCGATTCCATATGACTGCACAAAGCCTGACTCGCCAATAATTTATCGTGAACGCCAATTTCTTTTCAATTTTGCAACATCAAATGGTGAATTCGGCAGACCGGATTTTTCTTGAACTGCCGGATCGACCTTCCATTACTTATGGGCAAGCCAATCGACTTTCTGCACAGTTGGCAAACAGACTGACTAAAGTTGGATTGAAGCGCGGAGATCGAGTGACGGCTCAAATTGAAAAATCTCCAGAAGCAGTGATTTTGTACTTGGCCTGTCTTCGTGCCGGTATTATTTTTCACCCTCTGAATACGGCATACACAACTAGCGAACTTGAACACTTTCTTGAGGACGCCAAACCTTTACTGGTTGTATGTGATTCTGCGAAATATGAGGAAACAGTTCAGCTTGCCAATCGATGCCAAGTTAAACTCGTTCACACCCTTGACGAAAACGGTGACGGAAACCTGTGGTCCGATGTTTCCTCTTGCAGTGATCAATTTGAAGTAGCTCATCAAAACCCGGACGGCACGGCACTTCTGATTTACACCTCCGGCACCACCGGAAAACCGAAAGGCGCGATGATAACGCACCACAACTTATTCTCCAATGCCGAGAGTCTAGTCAAGATTTGGAATTGGTCATCGGCCGATGTTCTTCTTCATGTTTTACCGCTTTTTCACGTTCACGGGTTGTGTGTAGGATTACACTGTCCGATGTTGCTGGCGTCTCATATCCTCTTTCAGTCCAGATTCTCGGTTACAGAAACCGTCAGTCTGATCGCGAGAGCATCCGTAATGATGGCGGTACCTACAATTTACTCCCGACTGCTATCCCACCCTCAATTAACAAGAGAACTTTGCAGAAGTTTTCGATTGTTTATTTCCGGATCAGCTCCCTTGTTGCCGAGGACATTCGAAGAGTTCGAACAGCGCACCGGACACAGAATCCTTGAGCGATACGGAATGTCGGAAGCTCAGATGATTGCTTCCAATCCGCTGCTGGGAGAACGAATTGCAGGAACGGTCGGTTATGCACTACCCGATGTAGAACTCCGTGTCTGCAATGAAGATGGCAATCCGCTTAACAACGGACAGATTGGCAAACTGGAAATCAAAGGCCCCAATCTATTCAAGGGCTATTGGCAGAACCCTGATGCAACTCGGGCGGCTGTTCGGGACGACGGTTATTTTGTCACCGGTGACCTGGCAACTGTATCAGATGACAACAGGCTGGCCATCGTTGGCAGACAGAGCGATCTGATCATATCAGCAGGATTCAATGTCTATCCCAAAGAAGTAGAAATTCAACTCAACCAGATTCCTGGCATCATGGATTCAGCCGTTTTCGGAGTTCCGCACTCGGATCTTGGGGAAGCGGTGATTGCTGCAATCATTATGCAAGGCAGTGGTGTAACAGAAGCAGAAATTCTGGCAGTTCTCAATAAAAAACTGTCAGTCTTCAAAATCCCGAAGAAATTTATCTATTTAGAGGAATTGCCAAGAAATGCAATGGGAAAGCTAGAAAAGAATCGTTTGCGTAAAGAGTATGAATCCACTTTCAAGGATGAATAGGGAAAGAACTTAGTCGGCTGGTTCCTGTAACTGACGAACCAACCCATCCATCAACCCGGATACACCGCCCAGCGACCAACCTCCATCAACCGGTATCACTGTTCCGGTTACATAAGCGGCCAATGGCGATGCCAGAAACATCGCTGCCTTTCCGATATCCGAAGTTTTTCCCAAGCGTTTGAGAGGCACGGATTCCGTCACTTGATCCAACAGTGCCTGCGTCGGTGCCAACCGTTTCATCCCTTCAGTGCCCTCTATCGGCCCCGGAACGATTGAATTGACACGCAATCCTTCACCACCCCACTCCATGGCGAGCGTTCGCGTAATCATGTCTACTCCAGCTTTGGCAGCGCAAACATGCGACTGTAAAATCATGGGGATAAACGCTTGAGGTGCAGAAATATTAACTACCGAGCCGCCTGGCTTGCTTAAATGTGGATGTGCGGCCCGAAGCACGTGATAAGTCCCCATCAGATCAATATTCACTACTGCAGCAAAGCCATTCGGGGACATGTCAGTTGCTCGCGCCGGAAAATTACCGGCCGCACCAGATACCAGTACGTCGAATGTTCCCAGTTCTTGTCGAATCTCATCAAAACCCGCTTCCAGTCGTGAGTATTCGCGGACATCCGCACTGAATCCTACGACCAGACCACCCCATTCCATCAGGCGGGATTTAGCACTAGCGACTTTCTCTTCTGAGCGGCTTATTACGCCAATGTTGGCACCGGCTGCTGCAAAATCGCACGCGATGCCAAAATTGATTCCGCTGGTACCACCAACGACTACAACGCTTTTGCCGGAAAAATCCAGAATGTCGTCGTTCAAGAAGGAGTTCTCTGGTACTTCAAAACCGAAGTTGAATGCACTGCCTGGATCGCTGAGGTTTCATTCATTATGAAGAAGACCCTGACGAGTTTCTAGTTGAAAGAACCATGTAGATTACGGTGACTACAATGCCCCAGTACGCGACATTGTGGATTGGATTATCGAGAAAAGTGTCGAATGTAGACAGGATGATGCAACAGATAATGGCTGCGATTCCTAATAGATATTTCATTGAATTGCCCCTGAATTTTTACGGCTCAAGAATTCGAATATTTCATTTTTCGATAAATTTTACCAGACCTTAGCCCATTCACTGTGTACGATCGAGCACAGTTCGCAAGAATCGAAGCAAACTAAGCGATCTGTGCTGACAATCATAGATAAGTGAAAATAAAAATAAATAACCTAAAATGAGAATTGCTGCCAAATATCGTTCTCGCCAATCCCGTGTAATACTCGATTATTCAATCATATACATGGATCATGAAAAACTGTAGCAAATATTTTTCTAAATGAATGCCATTGATGCCGTCTGATCCAATCCGTTCGCTGCAGCCCTAGAACCGAATTTCGAGGTTGAGCTGACCGGAATATTCCCGATCATCTGAACTCAGGCCACCGGCTGATACTTCGCCGCTGAGTGCGCAGTTGCTCCAGCGATAGGCGCCGCCCAGACTCAGCAGAGCACGGGTCCCCTCGGATTCCGATTCAAGCTTCTCTCCCGACACCTTGACTGTCGTCCTGGCGCCGCCGAGAACCCGGCCAACATCCAGCGAGCCGCGAAACACGAATTTCCGCTCCCCGACGCGCTCGGTCTCGGCCACCACCCCAAGGCCGCTCATGAGTTGCCTGGACTCACTGAGCGATACTCGCGAGCCCACCTTGTCGGTGAAATTGTTCATGGAAATCCCGGAACGCGTCAACCACGCCCGAGGGGTCAGCGTCACACGCTCGCCGAATGCGGCACGACGACCCGCTTCAAGACTCAGGAAATGTCCGAGCGCGCCGCCGCTTCCCTTCAACCGGCCCCGCTTGTCGGATGAGATTTCCACGTCGTAGTCGGTCAATGAAAGGAGGCCGGCAAGGTAATTGCCGCTCGCAGCGCTCCAATGAGCACCGAATGATACGCCGATGCCCGTCGCATCGATCTCGCCGCCTCCGGCCGGCGAGGAAACTTCCCCCGAACCTTGAACATGGCGCAGCGCGACCGAGCCGCTCAGGTCCTCGCCCAGCGGATGATTGACTCCGACCTCCAACTCGAAACGCTCGTAGTCGTATTCCGCACCCACCACTGCCTGATCGGGCTCATAGCTCCCCCGACCGCCCGAAAGACGCACCCAGATCGGCGATCTCGGACGTTCTGCGGCGGGTTCCCTTCCGTTCAACCGAAGCAGCAGACCGGGCAGCACCTCGTACGGCGCAGCGCGCGGCGCATACACTTCAATGAAGTCGTCTGCAGAGAAATCCCGGTCGTCAACGACTCCCGCAAGCCGCTCGGCGATTACCCACGCATTCGGGTCGGTGCGGTCGACGGTGACCCCCTTGTCCTTCAGGGTGACGTCAAAGGCCCCGTTCGGGGCTACAAAACCAGTGTTGCCGGTATCGCCGTCGTGCAGCAGAACGCCGTTGAACAGGATGGTAGTCTGGCCTCCGTCGTTCACGATGTAGTCGTCATCAAGAACGCGCGTAATTCGGCGATCGCCAAGATTCAGGGTGAGGTGCAGCCTGGGGGAATCTTGCCCTGCAGCGCGAATGGCAACACCGGATTCGGCTCCAACACTTCCCTTCGGTCCAATGATGACCTTGCCACCGCCCGCAAGGAAAACACCCGCCCCATCGCCTCCGCCGCCGAACACCTGGCCGTTCACCGTGACGCTCTGTCTGCGGTAACCGTCATCGCCCACTTCGGCAGCGCGCTCCACAGCGTTCGTGCCCGGGGTGATGCGGCCCACCTGAACACCGCTTGCATCCATGCCGCTGGCAAGAATCGTTCCACCGTTGACAAGGATGTCAATGGATCCGGTCGTACCCGTATTCATCTGATTGCCCAAGATGCCGTGGGCATTATTTCCCGTCGTTGTGATGTCAATGTCTTGAGCGTTGATGTGGACATCTCCGGAGGAGCCTAGATGCCGACCTAAGATGCCGTGGGAACGTGCGCGATTCGTCGTGATGGCGCTGTCCTTCACGTCGATGTTCATGGCGCCTTCGCCTAGATGAATGTTAAGGATGCCGTAGGAATCTTCGCCATCCGTCGTGATGGTGCTGTCCTTCACGTCGGTGTTCACGTCCCCTGTACCTGTGCCTTGATACCAACTAAATATGCCGTAGGAACGTTCTCCATTCGTCGTGATGGCGCTGTCCTTCACGTCGGTGTTCATGGCGCCTACGCCTTGATGATTGCTATAGATGCCGTGGGAACGTGCGCGATTCGTCGTGATGGCGCTGTCCTTCATATCAATGTTGACGTCGCCTTCGCCTTGAATCCGCCGCCAGCCAAAGACGCCGTGGGCACTTTCGCCATTCGTCGTGATGGTGACGCCTTGAGCGTTGATGTTCATGGCGCCTTCGCCTTGATGAAGGTTATGGATGCCGTAGGAACCTCGGCCATACGTCGTGATGGCGCTGTCCTTCACATCGATGTTGACGTCGCCTTCGCCTCGATTCCGCCAGCCAAAGACGCCGTGGGCAGTTTCGCCATTCGTCGTGATGGTGACGCCTTGAGCGTCGATGTTCATGACGCCTTCGCCTTGATGAAGGTTATAGATGCCGTAGGCATCTTCGCCATACGTCATGATGGCGCTGTCCTTCACATCGATGTTGACGTCGCCTTTGCCGTAATGCCGGCCAGCTACGCCGTGGGATTTTACGCCTTCGCGATTCGTCGTGATGGTGACTCCTTGAACGTCGATGTTCATGGCGCCTTCGCCTTGATGAAAGTTATAGATGCCGGAGGAACGTTTGCCATTCGTCGTGATGACGCTGTCCTTCACATCGATGTTGACGTCGCCTTTGCCTTGATTCCGCCAGCCAAAGACGCCGTGGGCATCTTCGCCATGCGTCGTGATGGTGACGCCTTGAGCGTTGATGTTCATGGCGCCTACGTCTTGATGAAGGCTATAGATGCCGCGGGCATCTTCGCCATACGTCGTGATTTCGCTGTCCTTCACGTCGATGTTGACTTTGCCTTCGCCTTGATGCCGGCCAGATATGCCGTGGCCAATTCGGCGATCCGTCGTGATGGTACTGTCCTTCACGTCGATGTCAATATCGACGTTATCGGAAGTCGTGCACCGGATCCTCTCTCCGGGACCGGGCGTATTGCTGCATACGGCCGTCTGGGCGTGGACCTCTCCGATGCCGAAGCCGAGCACGGCGGCCAGCAACAGGGCGATGGCGCCTTGGCTCTTACATGATTTTGTAAAGTCAGTATGTTGCGATAAGGGTAGATTTTGTGTGTAGGCGACGGGGGGGGGCGGAGGGAGTTGAATAAAAATGTTCATATTTTTACTCACTATGTATTGTTACAAGTTGAATAGGCTCTTATTGATCGTGCGCCAGCATGGACAACACTATGCTGGGAAACGCATATTAATAATAATCCCTAATCCGCAATTAGAAATCTGATATGAATAGAAAAGCCTTGTACAACAAGGTTTTTTAACGCAGTTCATTTTAGGTAATCGATCACTGCTGTCCCAACGTTAACTTGAAATGTCGTTTATGAGGTGTCGGAGACTTGAATGTTCCAAGCAGTTCCGTAGACACCTCTACCGGTTGTAAAACTCAATACTTGGACAACTATATATCATATACGATAGCAAACTGGTTTTCTCTTGCGTATTCCAAATAAAATGGACACTGATTCCATTCAAAATGAATGCCTTATATCGAGCTCAACATAATTCTTCAAGTGGATAAGCAGCATTTACGAATCAAATCGTTTTATGGCGTGTCTGAAAACACCGTCAAGAGTTAGTTGTGGATTGCAATTTCAGTTTACGTTCTGTGCGAGATTATCAAGAAACGATTGCATCTGGAGCAAAGTCTCTACACAATTTTGCAGACATTGAGCCTGACTGTGCTTGAGAAAACTCCATTATTTCAACTCCTTAGCCAAACGCTTTACACAACCGAACCCACCGAATCATCTAACCAATTGATTTTTATTATGAAAAACGTTGGGACAGTAGTGGTAATCGATTTTAATTTCCATGCATCCCCATGTTTTTGAAAAAGACGAAATTGAGTATCCGGCTTGTCAGCCGGAAGGCGACATCAAGTTATGGAGGCGGTCGCGGTTGTGGATCGGCAGTGGCACGGAGAAGCGCTTGCCAGTTTTCAAAATAGAAATAGCAGTTGAAGAAGTCGAGAGGGCGACAAAGAACCGATGTTTTCTGGAAAACCTGGCTCTGGCGGCCTGCCACAGTTCGCACAGGTGGTTGCATACGGCATGAAACGCAAATGCGATCAGGTTCAATTCATCAGTGTGTCCGACCGCCCCTGTTTGCCGTGTCCGAAGTTATGCTCCATGTGATAGCCGTGTTTTTTCAACAGGCTAAACCCTTCGTTTTCAATCTTCCAGCGCACCCGACCGTCGGCTGCATTGGCTTTGGTGACATCCAGCGAGGTGACGAAACGAAAGCTCTGCGTGGGCTTTCGGTCGCCGAACCGGCGAATTTGAGGTTCATATATGACCTTCAACGCATCATTGCCGTCTCGGATCGGCAACTGCCTGGCAAAGCGATACTGATAAATCAAATTCGGCTTGTTGCGCCCGGGTGTTTTTTTGACCACCCGCTTGGTTGGCCAGGCAACGCCATCCAGATAACTGAATAGTGTCTTATGAGAACCTTCTTTGACGCGGAAGATGAAATCGCCGCCAGCTTGTGTGACCTTTTCGCACATCGGCTGACTGACATACAGATCATCGCCCAGGTAAATCGGACGCAAGGATGCGTAACGCGCTGCGTTTTGATCGAACCAGCGGTAGGCGGCTTTGGTTTCGCAATCCTGTTTTTGATCGCCGTCCTGCGGCGTGATAAACTGCGGACGCAACGGCAGCACTTCGCTGTGACCAATGCCCACCAAGGTGGCGCACAGCACGGTATGGTGATATTCGGTCTCGCCAGAGCTTCGAAGACGGGTGCGACATTGCGAACACTGAATCTTATAAGAGTTGTGGAATTCAGAGCCATCCAATGCCAAAAGGCAGCGCCCGTCGAGAATTTGGAAAGGCTGAAGGGCTTGATATTTCTCCATTTGTTCCAGCGCTATGTCAAATCCGGGGAAAACATCCTGACAATCGATTCGGTCCAATTGCTCTCGAATATGATTGTCAGTTGGCAGTTTGCAGATGCCGAATAAAGACCGGCACGCATTTTTGTTCTGCGCCTGATGGAAAGTTCTTTGATGCTCCAGAAAAGACGGCGACTGCATGAAAAAAACCGAAAACGCTGCCATCACGATATCGACGAAGGTGTATTGTTTGTTGCTGCCGTTGCGAGGGTCTGCGATGTTGTGGAATCGATTTCGCAGTTTGCCAATGAGATGATCGACCATCAATTTCATGCTGGCGTATCATAGTATATTCGGCACAAAAGTACAAGTCAATAAAAACAATGACTTATGTTGATATTCAATGAGCCGGATCATAAATAACTTCCAAGATGAGAACTGCTGTTGGACAACACTATCATTTTCAGGAAACTCAGGTATATGGTAATATTTGCCTTGAAGGATTCTCCTTTGATAGTAAAAAACTGCAAGTAGCGCTCTTTGAATTGAAATCATTGACGGAGCATCGTTTGCAGTTCGTTTGCAATGTGCCTGGGGCATGACTGTCAATTTTAAATAAACAAGACAAGAAACACATTTTTGAGCTTGGAGCCGGCATGAACATTCTCGACCTTTCTCACGAGCAAAGTGATAACCGCCTGGATCACTGGGTAGCTAATTCCCGTGCTTGGACGAAGGACGATATTAACCCACAGGACTGCATTATCCAAGCAGAGGATCAGGTACGTGACGAACTGCTGCGAATGGCTGAGCTGATAGACGCAAACCCATTGCCGACCGTGTTGAGATCGATTCAGCAGTTTGAAATCCCTAATACTCTTGAACTGATGGATAAAGTCAAGAGGAGGCTTGATCAGTCGCCGGGAGTTGCAGTTGTTGACAGTCTGCCGCTAGAAGACATATCTATAGAACAAGCCATTGATATTTTCTGGACAATTGGCCAGCGAATCGGACGAAATGTCGCTCAAAAGTGGGAAGGGACCATGGTCTATCACGTTCGTGATACCGGAGCACAGTACAAATACGGCGTGCGGGGTTCGTATACCAAAGTTGAACTTATGTTCCACAATGACAACGCCTTTGGCATCAAACTACCCCGCTATGTGGGGTTGATGTGCTTGCGGCCGTCTCTCGAAGGCGGCCTGAGCCGATTCTGCAGCCTCTACTCAATACACAACCAAATGCTTAAGAGATATCCGGCAGAATTGAAACGCCTGTACGAACCGGTTTTTTGGGACCGGCAGGCCGAACACGCTGAAGGTCGACCAACAGTCGCACTTGCACCGGTTTTTCGTTATGAAGATGAAAGATTGTGGACACGCGCCAATCCAAGTCTAATCATGAAGGGTTACGAGGTGGCTGAAACTACAATGGACAGCGAGACATCAGATGCAGTGTTTGCACTGAAAGAAGTATCCGAAAACCCTTCGTTGTGGTTTGAGCTTCCCATTGAGCGCGGGCACCTTCAGTACTTGAACAACATCGACATCGCTCACTATCGAAGTGAAATCATTGACCTTCCCGACCCAGCAAAAAAACGCCACCTAGTGCGTTCTTGGCACCGCGACACCGGACATGTAACCTATGATGGATGATCGCTGTCTCCATAAAACATTAACGAGGTAATTGAATAGTGACTGCACTCAGCGTCAATTTGAATAAGATAGCCCTATTGAGGAATGCCAGGGGTATGAATTTCCCAAAGGTTCTGGATTTCGCGGAACTATGCGTCCGGTATGGTGCTGAAGGCGTTACCGTTCATCCTCGTCCTGATCAGCGACATGCCACCTACCAGGATGTCAGCGATCTGGCTGAATTTTGCGAGCAGCATCCACAAATCGAATTCAATATTGAAGGGTATCCGACTTCAGACTTCCTGGAGGTAGTCATAGCTGCTAAACCAGATCAATGCACGCTCGTTCCTGACGCACCAGACCAGGTTACATCCGACCATGGATGGAATACTCAGGCAGAAAATCACTTCCTTCGTCCCATCATTTCGGAGTTGCAGGCTCAAGGAATTCGTACCAGCATATTTCTTGATCCTGAGGTGGATTTGATCCCGTCTGCGGCCGAAACAGGTGCCAATAGAATCGAACTCTATACCGAAGAGTATGCTCGAACCTTCGGACAGGAAAACCATCTTGAAGTGCTGCAGCAGTATGAAACCGCCGCTAAAGAAGCACAGAGGCATGGGCTTGGTGTGAATGCCGGTCACGATCTGAACCAGGAAAATCTCGCTGCTTTTCTTACCATTCCAGGTATTCTGGAAGTGTCCATCGGGCACGCACTTACCATTGAAGCACTACTCAATGGTTATGAGTCCACCATCCGCTCCTATGTATCAATTATTCAGGATTCCATCTCACGAAAGCAGGACTGATATTCCACAAGTGTGGAAATGTCATTCAGATTAATCGTAATAACAGGCACTTCTGTTGCTCTTCCGATAACCGACTACCGTTTGCGATTGCACCCCTAATCCTTCCACGCCGAGTTTCATCCGATCTCCCGGTCTTAGAAAAACAGGCGGATTCATACCAAACCCTACTCCCGAAGGCGTACCTGTAAGAATTACGTCAGCTGGCAAGAGTGTCATGAATCGGCTTACATAGCTGATTAGAAAAGGTACGTCGAAAATCATGTCGTCAGTACAGCCATCCTGATAACAGTTGCCTTCTACTTCCAGCCATAGCCGAAGATTCTGCGGGTCAGGTACTTCATCGGGAGTCACCAGATAGGGACCGAGCGGGCAAAACGTGTCGGCGCTCTTCCCTTTCACCCACTGTCCGGTTCCTTCTATCTGAAACGCCCGCTCTGATACGTCGTTTGCAACACAATATCCAGCAACATACTCAAGCGCACGACTTTCTTCGACATTGCATGCTGTGCTTCCGATGATGACAGCCAGCTCAACTTCCCAATCCGTCTTGACGCTGTCTTTCGGGATCATCACATCGTCATTGGGACCCACAATGGACGAGGTCGCTTTCATGAAAATAATTGGTTCTTCGGGAATGGCAAGTCCCGCCTCTTCTGCATGCTTGCGGTAATTCAACCCGATACCGACTACTTTTCCAAAAGATGCTACAGGCGGTCCCAATCTTGGAAAACCATCAACGATGGGTAACTTTTCTAGGTCAATCTCGGCCAGACTGTTTTGAAAATCAGGTGAAAAAGTGCTTCGGGTAATATCAGTAAATGAATCATATAGATCACGAATCTTTCCATTGCTGTCTAACATCCCAGGTCGCTCACGCCCTCTGTCTCCATAACGAAGTAACTTCATTTTCGATATTTCTCCTCGTTCAATTCCTCAAACGCTGTACTAATTCTTGACCGTGTAGATTATTGCCGACCAAGACAATGATCTACCCTCAAATTTTATGATTTATACCCGTAACTGATCTTTCGCATCTCTAATCAATTTCCATAACCGCTCTGATGTCACCGGCATTTGCACACCGGTGATACCAAAAGGTTTCAATGCATCCTCAATCGCATTCATCATTGCCGCCGGTGCACCCATCGTTCCAATCTCGCCAACTCCCTTTACCCCTAATGGATTTTCGTCGGTTTCAATTGGACTCCAAATCGTTTCAAAGAACGGCAGATTGTCGGCTCTGGGAAGTGTGTAATCCAGATAACTCCCGGTAGTCAATTGCCCGGATTCTTGATCATATTCAGCCTTCTCACAAATCGCATGGCCAAGTCCCTGAGCGATTCCGCCATGCACCTGACCTTCTGCAATAACCGGATTTACCACCTTGCCTGGATCACTCACCGCGATCACTCTCTCAACTGTAAGTTGTCCCGTTTCCGGATCAATTTCCACTTCGCAAGCCTGACATCCACTTGAAAACGCGTGACCTTGGGTAATGTGTTCATGCGATGCAACTAAGGATTTTCCACGATCCCGCATGGATTTTGCTACGTCAAACAAGCCAATTCTCCGATCTGTTCCTGAAACGATAAATCGTCCTGATGCATATTCGATATCCTGCAGCGCCACTTCCAGGCATTCTGATGCATGTTCTCGACCTTTCTCCAACATCCTCTCTGCACTGTGAAATATTGCTGTACCTCCAACCCTGAGAGAACGCGAAGCATGGGTACCAGAACCAGTGCGCACTAAATCCGTGTCGCCGTCAATTATTCGAATCTTCTCAAATGGAACCTGCAACTTGCTGGCTAGAAACTGTGCAAATACCGTCTCATGGCCTGTACCGATTGACTTCGTACCGACTCTCGCTTCAACAAACTCCCCATCCACCTCCACTTCGGCAAATTCATTCGGGCTGCCTCCGACGCTATCTACAAAGACCGAATATCCCAACCCTCTAAGTTTCCCAGCCGCTCGAGAATTTTGATGTCTTTCCAAGTATTCATCCATGTCTATGCATTCCAGAAGCTTCCTGAAACTAGCTGGGTAATCTCCCGCGGAATAATTGGCTCCAGTAGGAGTCGCCCATGGCATGTCGGATTCTCGAATGAGATTCCTCCTCCTAAAACTCAACCGATTAATCCCCAATTCTCGGGCCGCCTCGTCAACAACTCTCTCCAGAGCATAAGAAGTTTCAGCGCGGGCAACACCTCGAAAGGCCGCGATTGGCGCGGTATTGGTGAACACTCCTTTGAGCTCGTAGTGAACAGCTGGTATTCGATAAACGCCACATGCCATCAAGTACATATAGCTTGCATGCAGCCAGACTGATCGTGGGCTCAGATAAGCACCCAACCGCCAGACGCTTAACAATCGGACTGCCGTCATCTTACCGTCTTCATCTATTGCCAGTTTGATATCCATCCTGTGGTCCCGAGACTGCGTATCCGTAGCAAAGCATTCAGAGCGATCAGCAAGCCATTTCACTGGGTGACCAGTAATTTGTGCAAGCCACCCAGCCACAGCATATTCCGGGTAGGGTCTTGCACGTGCGCCAAATCCACCGCCAGTGTCTAGCGAAACGACTCTTACCTGATCTGTTGGAACATTCATGCAATAAGCAATCTCCTGCTGATGCCAGTGAGGAGACTGCGTGCCACAATAAATTTCAAACCGTTCTTTGTCAATGTCATACCGGGCTAGTACTGAACGCGGTTCCATGTATGCCACAATGTGCCTGGGAAACTCAACTTGATAGGAGACAACTCTTGCTGCACTGCGAAACGCCAAATCTACTGCTTTCGCGTCACCACTTTCGGTATCAACGCAAACATTGTTTTCAAGCTCATCCCACACAAGCGGAGCATTTTCTTGCATGGCATCGTCTACATTGATCAATGGCTGCAGAGGCTCATATTCAATTTCAACGGAATCTGCTGCAGCTTGGGCTTGGGAAATACTGCCCGCAACGATGACAGCAACAGGCTCGCCTACAAAGCGCACCTTGTTGCGAGCTAGCAACCATCGCCTTACATCAGACGGCTGACTGCCGTCTTTGTTGGTTACCGGACAGTCCTCACTTCGGCTCAGAGGATCAATCGGTCGAAACCCAACTTTGGCAAGCGTTTCACCATTTGCGAAAGCCTGGACGCCAGGCATACGAACAGCAACTGATGCATCAATGGAAACGATGCGGGCATGTGCATGAGGGCTTCGTATGAAATGGGCATACAGTTGCCCATCAAATTTCAGATCATCAGTAAATTGGCCCTTGCCCTGAAGCAACCGCTCATCTTCAACTCGAAGTACGGGTTCTCCAATCAGATTTTTCATGTCCAGCAACCCATTGCTTCACGCACTATTTGGTTCAGGAGATTGGGGCAATAAATTTGGGGAATTATCCAGTTGACGTCACTGAATAATTTTCACATACTTCTAATTATTTCCGCCCATTGGTAGCGGAGAAAGTCATTCATCCTAAACATAACCCCAAACTTGACAGTAGCGAGGTGTCCCCATAATCGTTCGAGGATTATCCGCGAATTCATACAGATCGACGAGAATGTTTTTCATTTCATCCGCCGTCGCCAGTTCAAGGGTGACGATCCAATCGGACATGCCCCCCTGCATCGCTATCGGCAGGTATCGCTTGACTTCTCCAGTCAGATTCATATTTTGGAAAATGTGCACCCCAACTTGAGAAAGCCCCGCATCGAGAAACATCACGGGCAGTTGCTTCCCTAACTCCGCACTCCCGCCCAACAGACGTTTCATCTCGTACAAAAGTTCAATGCAACGACTAAAAGCGGGTAGACCGGGATAGCAATAGTACCCCGAATAATCAACGTCCTCAACGATCACAACACCGCTCGGATTCAACATCCGGCGCATCTTGGCGAGCACATTTGCCGGATTTGAAAGATGTGATAGCAGACATCGTGCATAGACCAAATCAAATTTATCTGTTTCTTCGATGGTGCGGATATCCGACACCCGAAATTCGACATTTGAAAGTCCATTCGCTTCGGCATATTCTCTTACTTCCTCAAGTCTGGCATCGTCAATGTCCATCCCGACAACCCGCCCATCGGAGCCGACCAGTTGAGCGAGAGCGAAGGCGACTTCTCCAGTGCCGCAACCCAAGTCGGCGCACGCCATTCCCGGCTTGACACCGACTCGATCAAACAAAGAAAGTGTCGCTGGCTGCAGCACCCTCTGAAGGGAGCCAAGTCGTGCCCTGTCCGCTGCTCCATCGATGAGAGGGTATATGTCTAGTTCCACTGAATCAAGCCGTATGTGATTTATTTTCCATTTTAAACAATCGGTCTCTCGATACAAGTCCGATTACGTGTGCAACCTTATCTATTCCTATGCCCTCACTGACAGCAATTCCTGAAATTTTTTCAAATTCCTGCGAATCATCGAATTTCAATTCGTCCACTAGCTTTTTTGTTCCATTGTTCAGAGGCGAGATGGTGATAGGATTAGTGCAAATTTTAGTCGCGCGGCTGACACTGGGAATATGGAACTTGATTTTGTGCTTAATTTGCAACAAGCAGTACATGGAACGCATGCTTGCTAACGAACGGAATTTTGCAGGAAGCGAAAATGAAAACAGATTAACCGAATCTGCTTTGAAAAAATCCAGCATAAAAGATTTGATTGAGTAAAATCCGTTTACGCCACTTATTTGGATTGGAATTGGAGAATCCTGTTTCAATGTTCCCGCCGTGAAGTTGCTGTCCTTCTAGTAGCGTTCGCAACGGTAGCGTCGTCCGCCGTTCAAGCGGTATATTTTGTTCGTCGCTCCGCAGTGCAGGCAATGAGGTTTGCCACCTAATCGGAACCTGGCGAACCAATCATTTGCAGCCTAATCGTCTGGAAGCATCTTAAATTAGGCGCATACGGAAATCGTCGTTTTCTCATCTGGAATATCCTAATTGTTTGATTATGCAGAATATCCTGTCAAAATAAGTTGGTGGTTTCAACTGTTTTTAATGGTGTTAATCGTCTAATTCCCTAACTTTTCAACTTTCGCTTTCAGCTCTTCATCCAAGCAGGTGTAGGCAATGTTGGCAGCCAAATATCCAGCTTTGTTTCCGCAGTCGTATCTCTTTCCGGCGAATTTCACACCGTGAACGGGTTCTTGCGATGCAATAGCATTGATCGCATCAGTCAGCTGAATCTCGCCTCCGAATCCGGCTTCCTGATTTTCAAGAATATCAAATACTCGACGAGAAAGAATGTATCGGCCAATGGCAGCAAGGTTGGATGGGGCATTCTCAGGTTCAGGTTTTTCAATAATTCCTTCAACCTGAATCAATGAGCCGAAAACTCGGCCTGGTTTCAGAATGCCGTAGCGATTTACGAACTCGCCCTCGACTTCTTCAATCGCAAGGATATTGCCGCCAACCTCGGCATGCGCATCAGCCATCTGTTTCATACAGTGTGTCTTAGACAGCACCAGATCATCCGGCAAAATCACTGCAAAGTACGGATCATCAATGTATTCCTTTGCACACAAGACTGCATGCCCCAAGCCCAACGGTTGTTCCTGCAGGACATTGAACAAACTTTCCGAATCCAAAGAATTTTCCTGAATCAATTTCAACTCAGCAAGCTTGTTGTTTTTCCTGAGTGTTTCTTCCAGAGACGAGTTTTTTGAAAAGTGTTTGATGACCAGCGTATCTTTCGAGAGCGAAGGCACAACAAATATGAATCTGTTGATACCGGCTGATTTTGCTTCATTTACCGCATATTCAATCAGCGGACGATCAACGACAGGGAGCATTTCCTTCGGAATCGCTTTGGTTGCTGGAAGAAAACGCGTTCCCAAGCCAGCGATCGGAAATACAACGGTTCGAACGGAAGAAGTCATTCGGTTAGAAATAAATTATTGTCAGACAATCGATTGGTTTTTTGAGTCGTCGGGGTTTGCCAACAGTTGATAAAATACGACGCACATAGTCGCTTTCGATACGAAATGCCACAATATTAAAGCAAATCAAGCAATGAACTGCTTGAATTTTCGCAAACTATTCCCATTTAAGTCGAATATTGATTAGCCATTTGGAGTAATTAAATGCCCGAAGAAACTAAGAATGAGAACTTTACTTTCCAGGCAGAAGTTCAGCAACTTCTGAATCTGGTCATTCATTCCCTGTATTCTGAACGAGAAGTCTTTCTACGTGAATTGATATCCAATGCATCCGATGCCTGCGGACGCTTGCGGTTCGACTCTCTTACCAATCCCGAAATGCGTGAGAGCGAGCAAGACTCATCCATTGACATCGAGGTCAATAAACGAGGCAAAACCATCAAGATTCGCGACAATGGAATCGGAATGTCGCGAGATGAAGTGGTAGAGAATATCGGCACCATTGCTCGTTCCGGAACGAAGAGATTTGTGGAAGCGCTTTCGGGAGAGCAATCTGAAGATACCCGTTTGATCGGTCAGTTTGGTGTAGGATTCTATTCTGTATTCATGGTTGCGGAAAACGTCGTTATTCGCACAAGAAGAGCTGGTCAGCCACCGCAAAGCGGCGTGCTGTGGGAATCAGACGGCGTCAATGGCTATACAGTCGATCAGGAGACAATTGAAAATCCTGGTACTGAAATCATTCTGACACTGCGTAAGGATGCCAAGAACTTTCTGGATATCAGTGAAGTCAGGAGAATCGTTAGAAAATACTCGGATCATGTATCGATTCCCATTCGATTGCGGGAAGTAACCAAGAGCAAGAAGGAAGATGAGTGGGAAACAGCCAATGCGGGATCTGCGTTGTGGACGCGCGCGCGCAAGGATGTCACCGAAGAAGAATATGACAATTTCTACTCTACGCTGTCATTCGACCCTGGAAAACCGCTGGTCAGGCTGCATAACCGAGTCGAAGGAAGACTGGAATATTCGGCGCTGCTTTACATTCCGTCGCAAGCTCCATTCGATCTGTTTGACATTGACCGCCAAAAGGGAATCAAACTATATGTTCGGCGAATCTTCATCATGGATGACACCGAAAATCTTCTGCCGGGTTATCTTCGATTTGTTCGAGGCGTAATCGACTCTGATGATCTGCCTCTAAATTTGTCTCGCGAGTTTTTGCAGAAGAACAAGCAGATTGAAAGGATTCGGGCAGGTACAGTAAGAAAACTGTTGAATGAACTGAAGAGAGTCGCCAGTAAGGATTTGGAAAAATACCAGACGTTCTGGAAAGAATTCGGCAGGGTGTTCAAAGAAGGTATTACGGAAGATGCTGACAACAGAAAAACCATTGCTCAGCTCCTTCGATTTTCGAGCACGAAAGGTGAAGGTGTCGAGCAGACTGTATCTCTTCAGGATTATGTTGAGCGCATGAAAGAAAAACAGGATGCGATCTACTATGTGACAGCAGACAGCCATGCATCCGCAGAAGGATCACCTCATTTGGAAATTTTCCAAAAACACGACATTGAAGTGCTATTGATGAGTGATCCAATCGATGAGTGGGTTGTCATGCATTTAGGAGACTTTGACGACAAACCATTGAAGTCGATTGCAAAAGGGGATCTTGTATTGGACTGGCTGGATGATGACGACAAAAGCGACGAAAAAGACACATTGAAAGTGGATTCGCTGGTCAACAGACTGAAAGAAGCGCTGACAGAACGAGCAGCCGACGTTCGAACTACATCGAGACTAACGGATTCGCCAGCCTGTCTGGTTGTAAACGAATATAGTCTCAGTCGTAACATGTCTCGGATTTTGAAAGTATCGGGACAATCCGCAGCAGATGCCCCTCCGATTCTGGAAATTAACCCTGAACATCCTTTGATTCAGCATCTAGCTGACAAGGATGACAATCTGAACGACTGGGCACACGTTCTGTTCGATCAGGCCACCTTGAGCGAAGGCACTCCGTTGGAAAATCCTTCGGACTACGTTCGAAGAATCAATTCTCTGCTCACGAATTCAATCAACGAACAAAGCCCAATTATCATCGCCTCGTAGAAATTCGATAAAGAAGTTAAGGACATACGGAAAATAGGGAATGAGAGTTCCCTGATTTCCTGAAACCTATTCCGGTCGTTGATAGGCAATACGCTGCTCTTGTGCGGCGTAGGCATCATTCACTCTCTGATCTCGCGAATAAATCAAGTCGGGTTTAGGAAGCTTCCTGAGTTCGCACAAGCGATCCATTGCCTGGCCGTGAGTCTGTGTATCCCCATCCTCCAAAATATGTAAAACACCATACTGATCTGTTTCCAGAGATCGTGCAACAAGTATGGTGCGATGACAAACTAACGGCTCCTTTTCAGCACACACGAGAGCCAAAGTTCTGCAGTCAGCCAATTGCCTGACCTTCTCAATTCCAGATTGAAATAGAGGAATCCTGCCTTCGCTCTTCGAATCCAACAGTTCCCTCTACGCTACGCTTCGAGGGAACTGTTGGATAAAAGCACTTTCTTATAAAGTAAGTGCTTTTAAATGGTACAGGGGTTATTGCAAGCAATTTATAACTAACGCGGTTATTTTCGTAGCAATTCGAATCTTCACTACGAGCGCCTAGCTCTTGACCAAGAAACTCGTAGTCTATGCTGTGCTCTTGCAGCGTTTCAATCAGATTTTCGCGATTGAATTGGGGATTCCGTCGACTGTAAGGCGTCGATCTAACATCAATGAGCAGGTCTACTCGGTGCCGCTGAAGCAGAGAAACGAACTTCCCGGCCTCATGAGTTGAATGTCCAATTGTGTAAATTAGTTTGCGACGCATAGTTGCCTGCAATCAGTTCATTGGGATTGCATAGACTTTATAGCAGTAATTTCAGAGCAGTTGACTAAGTTCAGATATCGGGCGAAACTTTCAGCTACTCTGAGGTATGCCCTGATTCTGTCAGGCCGTTTACCAACATTGCTTATATGGCTTTATAAATCTATAATCTGCATGTTTTGTCGGTGTTGATGGACTTCTATTTTAGGGAGTCAAAATCTCGACAATCGTTGCGCGGGGTATAGCGTAGTCTGGTAGCGCGCCTGCTTTGGGAGCAGGAGAGCGGGGGTTCAAATCCCTCTACCCCGACCAGAGCGTTATGCGCCTGTAGCTCAACTGGATAGAGCAACGGCCTTCAACAGGAGCCTTTACAGGGAAAAACTGAACCTGTAGAGTGGAGGGCACTGTATCGGTGAAACCTTAACGCGTAGTGGTGATGGCAATACCGAGGAAACCGCTGACTTCATAGAACTGCGGGATCCGTAGAGACTATACGTGCCCCGCCTGAGATGGCGAAGATATAGTCCAGACTACAAACTGGTGAATCGAACCCAATAAATTTCGATTGGCCAGGCAATGAAAATTGTAGTAGTACGCTAAGCCGTAGGTTACAGGTTCGAGTCCTGTCAGGCGTGCTTTGTTTAGGTTGTGAAAGCTCATATCATATAGTGATATGGCTTTCAAACTGTACGCTAAACTTGATAATTTGTGGTGGGCGTAGCTCAACTGGTAGAGCTCTGGATTGTGGTTCCAGCGGTCGTGGGTTCAACCCCCATCGTCCACCCCATTTTTAGGGAATTACTGTAATGCGGAGTGAAATAGTTGCGTCTTCCATCGCTTGAAGAAATTAACTCTGCCGTCTCATTAATCTCCAGTTATCTTCCTCCGACTCCGCAGTATCAGTGGCCATTGCTGTGCAATCGTAGTGGAGCCCAAGTCTGGGTGAAACACGAGAATACAACTCCGATCGGTTCGTTCAAACTGCGAGGTGGCATCCACTATCTTTCCAACACTCCACATGATCGCGTAATTACCGCGACGCGCGGAAATCATGGGCAGTCGGTTGCCTTTGCAGCAGGCCTTTTCGACAAAAGAGCAACAGTCGTATTCCCACACGGAAACAGCGCCTCCAAAATCGCCGCTATGCGCGCTCTGGGTGCAGAGCTGATTGAATACGGTCGAGACTTTTCCGAGGCACACGAATATGCTCACCAGCAGGCCAGACAGCAGGGACTTCACTTTGTCCCCTCGTTCGACCGAAAACTAGTAGTCGGCGTCGCTTCTTATGCCCTGGAACTGTTTCAGGCAGTGCCCAACCTCGACGCGGTTTATGTACCGATCGGCCTAGGTTCGGAAATTTGTGCGGTTATTGCCGCTCAAGAAGCGTTAGGAATTGAAGTTGAAATCATCGGCGTGGTCGCTGAAAATGCACCCGCCTACGCGCTTTCGTTTGAACAGGGAAAGGTTGTCCAAACTGACTCTGCTGATACTTTGGCCGATGGCGTCGCGGTTCGCATACCCAACCGTGAAGCACTGAAAATCATACTCGAATATGTATCCCGAATTGTTCGCGTATCGGAACTTCAGATTGCAAACGCAATGCGCCACTATTTCACGGATACACATCATGTAGTCGAAGGAGCGGGAGCTTCAACCTTGGCGGCTTTGCTCAAAGAGAAAGATCTCATGGCCGGGAAACGCGTTGCGATCATTGCCTCTGGCGGCAACGTGGATCTGGACTTGTATAAGAGCATACTGAACCAAGAATTTCCCGAAATGCCGACACCACAATCTTGAAATTGCACTTTTATCTTAATACGCAGCTGCTGCCCAAATGCGAAGAAAATCCGGCCAACGTTCCAAACGCAATCCTGATGCAATTCCAAGACTGAAGTGGCGCAAGGTAGTCAATCCTTACGCTCCGTTGGAAATTCTTTCCGAGGATCAGATTGAAGCCATTCATGCGGCATCTTTGGAGGTTCTACGGGATTCAGGCATTAAGTTTTTGAGTGCCAAAGCTTGCAAAATTCTTCAATCAGTGGGGGCAGAAGTCAATAATTCTTCGAACATGGTGCGGTTTGACCCAGCTCTTGTGGAGGAATTGATTGGCAGCGTGCCGCCAAGCTTTACCCTGACCGCCCGAAATCAAGAAAGATCTCTGGAAGTCGGCGGCCGGAATATCAATTTCTCAACCGTGGGTGGCCCTAGTTTTGTTTCCGACTTAGACAGAGGCCGCCGAAGTGGTACCTTGGCAGACTTGGAGGATTTCTTCAAAATTGTCCATGAACTTGAAATATTTCACTTGGCTGGATCGAATTCGTTTGAGCCTTTAGACCTTCCGGCCGAATCGCGGCATCTCGATAAATACCTTGCCGCGACCACCTGCCACGATAGAGTCTGGATAGCGAATATGATTGGGGCTTACCGAGCTCGCGACGCGCTTGAGATGCTCGCCATAGTCCATCGCATGGATTGGGAACAGTTGAAGAAGCGGCCAGTGACGATGGGCAACATCAATGTCAATTCTCCTCGACAAGTCGATGAATCCATGTCGGATGCCCTGACTGAATTTGCGCTTGCTGGACAGCCTGTACTTGTGACTCCCTTTACACTATTGGGAGCAATGGCACCGACTACCATGGCGGGCGCATTAGTCCAACAAAATGCTGAGGCACTCTCATGTATTGCCCTTTCTCAGGCAATTCATCTCGGATCACCCATTATTTATGGCAGTTTTTCCAGCAATGTGGACATGAAGACCGGCTCTCCGGCATTCGGCACGCCGGAATATGTACGAACGACTCTTGCCAGCGGTCAGCTCGCAAGGCGATATTCCTTTCCATTTCGCTCCAGCGGGTCGAACGCTTCCAACGCTCCCGACGAACAGTCCGCGTACGAAACCTGCATGTCCGTTTGGGCCGCAGTCATGGCACATACGAACCTGCTGCTGCAAGGAGGCGCGTGGCTCGAAGGCGGGTTGGTTGCGTCATTTGAAAAACTGATTATTGACGCAGAAATTCTACAGATGATGGCGAAATCTCTCGAACCCATTGTGGTGAATGAAGATACGCTGGCAGTCAATGCAATTGCTGATGTCCCTCCGGGAGGACATTTCTTTGGTTCACCACACACCATGGAACGCTATCAAGATGTGTTCTACACTCCCCTTTTGTCTGACTGGCGAAATTTCGAAACCTGGCAAGACGATGGCGCACTTCACGCATCCAAACGAGCCAACAACATTTGGAAATCACTTCTGCAAGAATATTCCCGACCGGCGCTAGACGAAGGAATCTTGGAGGAACTGAAGAGTTTTATCGAACGGAGGAAATTGGAGATAGCAAACGGACAGGAAGACACAGTGCTCCACAGTCGAGATTAATGCCGATTTATTCCGGGGAAAATCGCCATTCAAACAGATTCCGCTACTCTCGATTGCTCCTGTCCCGCATTGACCTGATCAGAGATTAGCTCAATCCAGTTTTTGAACATGATCTTGCCTTGTGAGGTCCACGTGTTCTGTACAGTGGGCAGAATTTCGGACTCAGGAAACACGGGCAATGCGTCGCCTTTTTCCATGGCATCCATAAAAGAAAGCCGATATTCATCCAGTTTCGCCTTCGCAGAAGTAGCGAGATAATGCTCAGGGTACTGTGGATAATCACTACGTTCGCCAGCCACCAATCGTCTGATTTCGCGGTTATATTCCTTGAGAAGACTAACTGAATCGTATTCGGGATGACCTTGTAAAAAAATCCACTTGAAACCGTCTGAACTGACTGCAATGTGAAAGTCGGCTTCCTGACTGTGAGCGAGAATTCGTATTCCAAATTCTTTTAGTTGCTGCGCCTTCATTTCAAAAACATGCGAACGAGGTACGTCGAACTGATCAGCCATTCCATTGACTAGCAGGTGTTTTGCATCGGTTATTTGATGCGAAAAAACACCCCATCTTTTTCCAGGCAAACATCGCGTTCTTTGAATGCCGTGAAAGATGTTTAGTATTGCATGCGACGCCAGACACGAACACAGGATTGTCGGTACATTACGATCAGCCCAGTGGATCACTTCCTCAAATTCAGGCCAGAATTTTTCGTCTTTCAAGTCTGCAACACCCGGATTCGCACCCGTAAGTACAAGACCATCCAAATCTCTTTCTCCAATATCCGAAAATGAATCGTAAAATCGCTCAACGTATTCCAGCGCACCGGCTTCTCGCCCTAACCCGCCAATCGTAAATGGATGCACATAAATCAGAGTATTGTCAGCAGCCGCGGCAATCAATCTGATGAATTGTCTTTCAGTCGCTCGCAATGCACGATCCGGCATCATGTTTAGAAATCCAATATGGATTTCTGACAAAGTCGAATTCCATACTTCATCAGGAGCAAGAGTTTGGATCCCTTCTTCCTGAAGACTGTTCCAAGCGGCTATTTCTCGATCGCGTACAAGTGGCATGGCAGAGCTTCGGTTTACAGTTCAGTCATCCGATTCGAGTACAGAACAGACGAGCTCGATGAAATCCTTCTCGTCTCGTACATCATCTATTTTTTCTGCGGGTACGGTATAGCCGTACTCTGAGGCTATCGCTTCGTACTTCGGGCGTCGACTTCGCATTAGATCGGGGAATATCCAGCGTACAAACTCATCTGGATCAATCTGCTCGCAACTGTCGAGGCCACTCTGTTCCAGAAACTCATTCAACTTGAGATCCAAATATTCAGGCTCATAAAAAAGCGGTTTTGGATGTTTTTCCTGTCGATGGATAATTTCCGTTTCAAGTTCTTCTTTTGCAGATAAATACACAATCAAAGTGTGCTTGTAGAGGTGTTCCAACACTCGGTTGTCGTTCAACTCGCAAATGCTGCCACTGGAATCATTGACAAAATGTTCGTATCCGTAAATTACATGCGCCTTGTGAATAAACTCACCTACATCCAGCATCGTTTGAACTTCTGCATCTCGATGTAACTTCTGGCGTCTTCGAAATTCTTCCAGCGCGAGTCCTCCACGCGACTCGTCGCCGAGTTTTCCGAGGAATTTTGACAGTAGTTCAAGGTTATCGAATGTCATGGCACTGCCGATGTATATCGAATCGCTGCGCAATAAGTCTCGAAGAAAATCGACTTTCATCGCCTTCTCTTTGATATTGTCCAGTATGGGTTCATACATGTATCTCGTTCCGATTCGATAATCCGCCGAAAAATGAAACCAAGAGGTAGACGGTAGTTTCCGCGCAAGCGTAGTTTTGCCGGCACCGGACATACCGATGAGGGTTACGGATTTTCGGTTCATGGACCGAAACTGATTACCAGTTAGTTTCATTGTTATCGGTTTTTCAGCAAGTGGAATTAGTTAAACTGGTTTACAGAACTCAAATGAATTCCCCTGAATTACTGCAGCAGTAAATCCAGTTCGTTCTGCGCGTCTAGTGTACAAAGATCATCAAAACCCCCAATGCTGACGGAATCAATGAAAATCTGGGGTACCGTGCTTTTACCACCACTACGCTCCAACATTTCATTTTTTCGAGCCGCATTGAAAGTGACGTTATACTCTTGAAATTCCGTACCCTTTTTCTTTAGCATACGTTTAGCGGAATAACAATTACCGCAAAACGAACTCGTATAAATTTCAACTTTAGCCATCTAGTTCTATCCGATTCCTGTATGTCCAAATCCCCCGCTGGCACGCTCGCTGGCGTGAAATTCATCCACTTCCACAAGTTCGGGGCGAATTACAGGAACAAATATCATCTGGGCAATTCTGTCCCCTGGATGCACAGTGAAATCTTCCGTCCCTCGATTCCAGCAGGATACGAAGACCTGTCCCTGATAATCCGAATCAATGAGCCCAACAAGATTGCCAAGCACAATACCATGTTTGTGACCGAGCCCAGACCTTGGCAGTAGAACCGCCGCTACTTCGGGATTACGAATATCAATGGCTATTCCCGTGGCAATCAGTTCACAACCGGAGGGACGAATCAACAATGCACTGTCGACGCACGCCCTCAGGTCCAACCCTGCTGCACCAGAAGTGGAATACTCGGGCAGGGGTATGGACTTACCCAACCTGTCATCGAGTATTTTGTAGAGAACCCTTTGCATGAAATCGAACAGATATTTGTTCAATCAACTGCCCTGCTACTTCCGTTTTCAAAGCTGGGCCCAACGTCGTTACTCCAGCACGGTCAATGAGCTCAATCGTGTTGAAATCCGAGCCAAGCGCTTCGTCTACATTATTTGCAGCAATCAGATCGACTCCTTTAGAAAGGAGTTTCCGTCTCCCTTCAGTAATCAGATTCTCTGTTTCCGCTGCAAAACCGACTGCGAACAAATTGGGATGCTGTTTCTTCACCTCGGCCAGAATATCGGGGTTTCTCACGAGTTCCATTTGCAAAGCGTCTGTATTCCGTTTTTTTATTTTTGCAGTCGAGATCTTTGATGGTCTGTAATCGGCGACAGCTGCTACTGAAATGAAAATCCCGTGATCGTTAAGATTATCTTGCACGACATCCAACATTTCCTGCGCATTCGTAACGCGTAGTAATTGGTGTACAGAAACCTGATTCGAGGATGTCGTCGGTCCGGAGATAAGAGTCACTTCAGCCCCGGCTTTAACGGCTGCATCGGCAACCGCAAACCCCATTTTACCTGAACTCCTGTTGGAGATACCGCGCACCGGATCGATCGCTTCCCAAGTTGAACCAGTTGTGATCATCACCTTGATTCCTTTCAGCGGTCCATCGGCAAAGATATTGCCCAAACGATCCACAATTTCTTCTGGCAGCAGCATCCGGCCTGGTCCCGTTTCACCGCAAGCTTGATCTCCCACGCCAGGACCCAGTATGGATACTCCCTGACTTTGCAACTCCTGGATGTTTTTCTGTGTCGCTTTACTGTCCCACATCACCGTGTTCATTGCTGGCGCCACAGCTATAGGACAATCCGCCGCAAGACACAGCGTAGACAACAAATCATCGGCAAATCCGTGCGCTAGCCTCGCCATAAACCCGGCACTTGCAGGGGCTACGACAATTGCATCTGCCCAACGTGCCAGTTCGATATGTCCCATCCCTGCCTCGGCAGCTTCGTCGAACAATTCGCTCCTGACTGGATTAGCGCTAACTGCCTGCAATGTTAGGGCAGAAATGAATTGTGCGGCATTTTGAGTCATTACAACCCGTACATTCGCTCCTTGCTCACGTAGTCTTCGGACTACTTCTGCGGACCGATAGGCGGCTATTCCACCTGTCACGCCTAGTAAAATACATCTGTTTTTGAGTTGGCTATACTGCATTTGAGTCACAAATTTTGCTTTGTCCAGTGCACTCGACTTTGATTAATACGTGTCAATAGTATAGAATGTGCGGTTTCTTTGACAAACATCAATATTAATGGTCTGGGATCAAGATGCCAAAAGTTTGCCAAGTTACCGGGAAAAAGACCGTTAGCGGCCACAACGTGTCACACGCGCACAACAAGACGAAGCGAAAATTTCGTCCCAATCTCCACTATCGACGTTTCTGGGTAGAAAGCGAAAATCGTTGGGTGAAGCTTCGCCTGACGCAGAAAGGAATTCGTACCATCGACAAGAATGGTATCGATACCGTACTGGCGGATTTACGTGCAAGCGGAACAAAAATTTAACCACTAGTTGAGAGGCTGATCATGCGAGAAAAAATCAAACTGGAATCTTCCGCTGGAACCGGTCACTTTTACACGACTAGCAAAAACAAGCGCAATACAGAAGGAAAACTTGAACTGAAGAAGTATGATCCAGTCGCTGGAAAGCACGTCATCTACAAAGAAACAAAACTTCGATAAGTTCCAGGTCCGACTCCATAAGGAGTTCAGGAATCAATATCAGGCGCTGACGCTACCTTTCAACCGAATCGAAAACCGCATCAGCGCTTCTATGCCGGAGGCTTCCGCATTCCGGCACCAATCATCTAGAGAATTGCGCATCGTTTCGTAGGAAGGCGATGATCTGGTTGCAATGTTGTGCAACGATTCTTTCATTAGATAGACTTTCTGCAGGCGTTTGTTCGTTGCCAAGAAATGTCGTAATCGTTCCTGATTTTTCTCACTCAGCATTGACCTTTCCGCATCAAGCAGGCGTTTCGCTTTTTTTAAGAGTTTCTTGGTGTCTCCTGAAGCTGATCGAATCTCCTCTCGGCACACATCATCAATCACTTCACGAACATAGTTAGACAGAACCTGAAAACGGTTCGATACAAATGCTTTGACGGTTTCTGCGTCACAGGTATGCTTGCCTGTATGATAGGTAATAACAGGAATTTTCCTGTGCACCTTCAGCAATCTCATTGCACTCAATAATCGTACATACCACCAGCCCAGATCAATTTCCCAGCCACGTGCAGAAAATTGTGCGGAACTCGCATAGGCATGATGATTGTTGTGCAATTCCTCACCTCCAATCAACAAACCCCAAGGGACAATATTACGGCTGGCATCTGGAAGATCGAAATTCCGGTATCCTGCGAAATGTCCCACACCGTTGATGACTCCAGCAGCCCAGAAAGGTATCCAGATCATTTCAACAATCCAAATTGCCAGTCCGGCAATGATGCCAAAAAGATAGAGATTCAATCCAAGGAGAATTAACAAACCGAGATTCGGATGCCCTGCGTAGATGCGTCTTTCAAGCCAATCATCTGGAGTGTTCTTTCCGAATTTTTCCAGAATGCCCGGTGATCCCGCAGCTCGCCGATATAGAATCCATCCACCCCAAAGAACTGCATGAATTCCGGACCTCTGTGGGCTATGCGGATCATCATCCATTTCAACCGTGGCGTGATGCTTTCGATGAACTGCCACCCACTCCTTGGTTACGATTCCTGTCGTCAACCACAACCAGAAACGAAAAAAGTGACTGAGAACAGGATGAAGTTCCAGCGCGGAATGCGCTTGACATCGATGAAGAAAAATCGTTACTGAAACGATTGTCACGTGGGTGAGGGCAAACCCAATCAGTACGTAACCCCACCATTCGAGTTCAAAAAAAGGAAAATCCACCCTACCTATCCGTCAAATAACTAACGTTCGTACCGTTCTCGATAAACAATTCGACCTTTTGTAAGGTCGTAGGGAGTCAACTGAACAATCACTCGGTCACCGCGCAAAATACGAATATAGTTCTTACGCATCTTCCCTGAAATGTGGGCGGTGACAATATGGTCATTATCTAACTTAACTCTAAAATTGGTATTCGGTAGTGTTTCAAGAACAGTACCATTCATTTCTATCTGATCTTCTTTCGGCACGATGTTAGGATTAGTCTCCTATGTAAACTGACACTATTAGCGAAAGTATAAGCCATTAAGCCACGGCATCGTTATTTGTATTATTGGATTAAATAGTAGCAAAACTCAAGGGATTCATGAAATTCGTCAGAATCTGTCAACTACGCTAGCGACGGAAAGCGCCCGGCGGGTAAGATTTACAAATATAATGGGAAGTTTCATGCTCTGGACAAAGACATTTCACATCATATTCGTGGTGACCTGGTTTGCCGGCATCTTCTATCTGCCACGGCTTTTTGTTTACCACGCGCAGTCAGACGACAGCATCAGTAATGAAAGATTCAAAATTATGGAGCGAAAGCTCTATTTTGGAATTTCAACTCCAAGCGCTGTACTGGCGCTTGGAACTGGATTGATGCTATGGCTAAAGTATGGTTTCGGCGGCAACTGGCTGGCATATAAGCTGCTGTTAGTGGCGATTCTAGTGGTCTATCACGCATGGTGCTGGAAATATCTGATCGACTTTAAGAATGACAGAAATGCCCGTTCACACACATTTTATCGATGGTTCAACGAACTACCCGTCGTTCTGCTTGTCGCAATCGTAGCGCTGGTTGTTCTAAAACCTGGATAGAGTGTAACAGACTATGAATGCTTGCAGATTGCGGCTCCCACGATCGGCCCTGCAACACTTTGACGAGTTGAGTCATATCTCTGTACGATGACCGCACAATTCTGGTTTTCATCTAAGGATTTTAACGTTGTATTGATAACCGCTGGGACGCCTCTCCATTCGCCTACAAATTCGAATTCTCTGACAACGTTGTAGTTCGTAAGGGTTTTTCCTTTATTCTCGCCAGAGTCGATTACCGTGACATTCTTTTTGTCATAGGTAATAAGCCATACATCCACTTTGGAATGGTATCGCCCGTCTACGTTGATCGTTATGTTGCCGTCACTCGATATTTCGGCAGATGTTTCAAGTATCAAACTTGAATCTTTACCCAGTTGTTTTTTGGCCTGCGCTACCTTACTTCCCACGAAAGCGTAATTTCCATTGACGACCATTTGCGGTGTGTAGACACCAGTTCGTCCATGCAGTGACAATCGGTTGTAATCGCGTTGACGTTGACTGTAGGCGGGTGAAGAAAACGGATCCTTCCACTTTCCAGCCGATCCGTAAACTAGCGAGTCCCAGTAATCAACGTGAAACTCAAGCCCTAAAACTTCCTCATTGTTTTCAACCAACTTGCCGAGCAACTTATCTGCAGGAGGACAAGAATAGCAACCATGAGATGTAAAAAGTTCAACTACGTGTGTTGTCTTAACGTCAGCGAATGCTCCAGTCGAGGCCACTAGTGCGATGCCTGCGACGGCAAATGCCTGACAGGTTCGATTCCAAATAGACATAATATGATTCCGTTATGTTTTAAGTATTTTTCGTTTAGACAGTCTTAACTTTATTTTGTTCAACATTGTACTGGTTTCACCAGAAATTCCTCCGAACACCGGTAATATCATCCGATTGTGTGCAAATACAGGATGCAACCTGCACCTTGTTGAGCCTCTTGGATTTGAATTGAGTGACGCAAAACTTCGCCGTGCCGGATTGGATTATCGGGAATGGGCAAATGTTCAAGTCTACGAATCCTATTCAAGTTTTGTAGAAAGACATGATTCGGAACGACTCTTCATCTACTCGAAATTTCATTCCAAACTGTATACGGAATCTGAATATCATCCAGGTGATGTATTCGTTTTTGGTTCTGAAACAGCCGGATTGCCCGAAAGAATTCGGATGAGCGTCAATTCAGAACGATGTCTAAAACTGCCCATGCTTCCATACAATCGAAGTATAAATCTGTCCAATGCTGTTGCGATCGTCGTCTATGAGGCTTGGCGTCAAAATGGGTTTGTGTTTAGCAACAATCGATAACCGAATAGTTGAACTTCGGCATGTGGGGTGCGGTGTGAGCCGGGTCCGGCCGGAACACGCAAGTGCGTGTGGTAGGGGGGCGGTGTTAAAACTGGGTCAGTGCACCATCGCAAAATCGCAAAACCCCAGCAATTCCTCCCAATCCTTCTTCAAACACCAGACGCTTGACGTTATCTAATTCGAACAATGCTTACGAAAACTGTTGTCTACACACCGTCACGCGGAATTTCTTCGTCCCACTCTCGAAAAAATATTTGTTTGCTGTCTTCCAGTACTTCCAGGCTTGCTTCAATGCGAAAGCTTGCTGAATTTGATGTCATTCGACATCGAGTTAGAATGAGGGCATCCAACTCTCCCTCTCGACCATAAACGTCCTCCCCCTCAAGATGAATACTTGCACTCAACGAATCGCGTGGGTCGATTTCATATCGTCGAAGCATTTTGTTGCCATGTTTCCAGCCATGACTATCAATTTGTGTAATGCCTTCATCTTCTTCTTGAACATAAGCAAGTTTACCGGTGACCATGTCCTCCTCCATTCGAGCAACAACCGGCTGTTGAGGCCGAAGTTTCGTTCTGGATTGAATTGGCGTGCATTTCGGCAAGTCAAATGCTCTCAAATTGGTATCAGTTTCTCGATTATCCCGAACTGGTAACTCAAGTTGCGAAACATCCATACCAATCTCAAGTGTTACGATCTCGGGTGATGGCCAAATCACCGGCCAAAGCCCAGTTGCCACTGCGATTCGAATGCAACTGCCGGCAGAAAATCGGTAAGCAATATCGTTCAGTCGCACTCTCACTTTCATGGGAACACCAATCTCGACCGCTGTAACGGTTTCATGCTTTTGGTCGTGCGTTAGATTAAAAACACCGAAACTCACTTGCGTAACTTTGCCATCGACACGAACTTCAGACAAACGAACACTGATCTGAGCAACCGACTTGTCAGATGTCACTTCGAGTTCGACTATGGGTGTACCGAGAATCGCCACGGGTTCCTGCAGGGGTTGCGAATCGAAACACAGCGAATTAGCATCGTCTAATCGCTGGTCCATTGGAAATTCCGGTGCTTTCATACCGAAGTGTCCCCAGACAGGATTTGTTCTACCGACAGTTGCAGGCGACGAGATTTGCAACCTGGATGTCTCTGCTGATGGATACAGCATCGCAGGTTCGATCCCTTCCAACGCTACGAGTCCCTCCTGCTGAAGTTGCCAGAGTTTTGTTTCTATTCTCTCACTCGGCCAACAATCCTCCGAAACCCAACTGCCTGGAACCACATCTCGCATAACATCAGGCTCATAGCTGTCCTGCATCCAGATGCGTACCATTGGTTCATCCTCTTGCCCGGTGTCGATACCCTTGAGCCAATGGTTCCACCATCGAAGACTCTCCTGAAGAAATCCAATCTGAGGACCAGGGTAAGCATGATGAGGATATTCATGCCCCCAAGGCCCAATCAAAGCTCTTCTCGGAACTGTCAAATTCTCCATCAGACGAAGTACCGGATTAGTGTATGCATCGGCCCATCCACCCACTGCAAAAACTGGACAGACGATGGAAGAATAGTCCTCGCAGACCGAAGCGTGCTTCCAGAAGTCATCACGTCGCTGATGCTTCAGCCATTCAATGATCCAAGGAACGTTGTTTTTAATTCGCTGCATCCACAGGTCATGCCAGCCTTCACCGAAAAGCAGAGGATCCGGTGGCCGAGTGTTACGTCCGAACATGTTGAATGCCCAGTTCGGATTCTCCAGAAGCAGGCAACCGCCTGCGATGTGAATGCAATCCGCATAGCGATCGTCAACCGAATACACCGTAATGATTGCCTTGAGTGCCAGCGGTCTTCGGGCCGCGACTTGGAGACTGTTGTAGCCGCCCCAACTCTTGCCGAACATTCCCACATTTCCACTGCACCAAGGCTGTTCGACAATCCATGCAATCACTTCAAGTGCATCGTCCTGTTCCTGTGGAAGATATTCGTCCAGCAGCAATCCTTCCGACTCGCCGCTGCCTCGCATATCGACACGGATCGCGCAGTAGCCATGTCCAGCAAGATACGGATGCATAACTTCGTCTCTTTCTGATGTACGATCTCTTTTGCAGTACGGGATGTATTCAAGAATCGCAGGAACCGGATGCTGCTCGGCATTTCCCGGCAACCAATATCTGCATGCGAGACGCGTTCCATCAGACAGTGGAATCCACGCGTGTTCTACCTCTCGAATTCTGCAAGGTAGAGATTCGATATCAATCGTTTCAACTTGCAGATTCTGATTCATGTTCTTACTAGCCATGTTGAAGACATGCCTCAAGACCTTTTCGTAGATTCGAATAAGTCAATTCAATCGACAGCTCTTGGAGCATACGACGATTGTCTATTTTTCGAGATTCACGTAGATATTCAACCATGGCGGGACTCAACTGCTCCAGACCCTTGGAATCCAAACACTCATTTACCGATGGCAGCCCCCAAACTTCCGCGACCAAATTTAAATAGTCAATCATTCGCAAGGGACAACCATCCGAAACATTGAATATGCCTGATTGAACTGATGGTAAGGATGCTGCTACGCACACCGCAGCCAAATCGTCAACATGAATGCGATTGGTGTAACCATTTTCACTTGCCGGAGGCAGCGTCAAGCCTTGTCGAATTCGATTCACTGGAACTCTGCCAGGTCCGTATATTGCCGGAACCCGAAGAACCACCAATTCTACGCCGTTGCGCGTTGCCCAATCTTGTGCGAATGTCTCGGCATCATGTCGACGTCTGGCTCGATCCGTTTGTGGATTGACAGGTGAATCTTCTGTAACCCAGGCGCCCTCACAATCACCGTAAACACCCGTGGTACTAATCAATACCAGACGAACCGGTGCAGTAGCGAGAACCTGTCCAAGAAATCGTCGAATTCGCGTGTCAATAGAGCCCTTTGAAGGCGGTGGAACAAGATAAAAAACAACTGGGTCTCGGTCCAATGAGATACAGCATGAAGAATCGTGGTCGAGGTCGATCTGAAATGACTCCACCTGTGGCAATTCAATGGTGGAATGGTTGGTAATAGCAACAGTCCTTTTCGTTCGCAAGGCCTGATCAACAATCAACCTACGGCCGGTATATCCACAACCGGCAACAACGACGGATTCATAAATTCGCGACAACTGGCCCGCCATCTAATACTGAACCGATCAGTCGCGCCGTAATTTGTCCGACACCGCAACCGGAGTTGGATACTGGAACACGATCAGATAAGACGACACGGCAAACGTCAAAACGGTAGCAACAAGCAGAAAATTCGCAGCCAGGTTTCCGATTAGTCCCGAAGCGATTGCCAAAAACACAATGAGTATGGAAAACTCGCTTAATTGACCCAATCGTATGCCTGCCTCCCAACCAGTCTTTTTCGATTCATCAAAGTGAGTGAGAAGGTACCGATAGGTAACCGGCTTGACAGCAAGCACCAAACCCGCCAAAACAATCGATGGAAGCGCTACAGCTGCGAATGCACCAGCGTCAAAGTGTGCGCCCATGGCAACGAAGAAAAGCACCATGAAGAAATCACGAATTGCATGTAGACGTTCAGCGATGAAGCGAGCAATTGGAGAAGCGGCTAGAGCCACACCAGCAATCAATGCACCGATTTCCGGCGACAATCCAAATACCCCGGCCAATTGTCCCAAACCTAGACACCACGCAATTGTGACTAGAAAAATGTACTCGCGAATCTGCTCAAACCTATGTAGAAGCCTACGGACGACAAAGTACTCAAGGAGAAATGTCAAACCTACAAACACAGGAAGAGTCACCACAGGTAGCAGGCTTGTTATGCTGAATTCAAGAGAATCTCCAAGTTCCTTAATGACAACCAAGGCCAATATGGCAAGCAAGTCCTGAAGCAGAAGAATCCCGATTACCAGTTCGCCGATGTGTCGGTGATGAAGAGCGGTCGTGGGCAATAGTTTGATGCCTATGATTGTGCTGGAAAAACCGGTCGCGATTCCAGTGATGACGGCCTCGATGTTTGAAAACCCGAATACCAAGGCAACAACATAACCAACGATGAAAAATACAACTGATGATGCCAGCGTAATTAGCGAAGCAGACTGAAAAATCTTGAGTAGTTTTTGTGGGTAGAGATCAATTCCTAACAGAAACAGAAGAAAAATGATACCGATATGGGCCAGGTCTTCGACAAGGTGCAACTCTGGAATCAGTTTGAATCCTCCGGGCCCAATGATCGCCCCGAGAATGATATAGACTACTGGGAGTACCTGCCGGGTATAAAGAGCCAAAGTACCCAGAACCGCCGCTCCAAAATAGATGACGAACACCGAGTATTCAATGATTTCCTTTTCAAACATTTGGAGTCGCCTTATCTGTGATTTGAGCCACCAACAGAAGAAATTTCACGATCTATGAAACAAAATTAATTTATACGTACTCGCAACTACAAGCCAGACTACATAGTAAAAGTAGTGGAGTCGGGTTCTATCTAGCGAACAAACGAAATCGGCCAATTACTAGTGTTTTTCCGTTTTCCACTTGATGCTGCATCCCAAGCTCGGCTTTTGGTCAGACGAGATTGACTTACCCGCCAACAGCGCATCTGACGCTGCCCGCAAATCTGCACCGGAAACGGGAATGCCATTTCCGGGTCGACTGTCATCAAACTGTCCGCGATAAACCAGCTTGCGTGCTGTATCAAACAGATAAATATCCGGAGTACAGGCAGCATCGTATGTCCTTGCCACTTCCTGAGATTCATCGTAGAGATAGGGAAATCCATATTCGTATTGGATGGCGTCAGTGGTCATGTTTTCGGGGCTATCGCTAGAATATGCGGCGGCTGAATTGGCATTGATGGCTATCACTGCGATTCCTTGATCTTTGTAATCCCGGGCATAATCCGAAAAGGCCTGCTTGATATGTACTACATAAGGACAGTGATTGCAGATAAACGCGACAACGAATCCTTTGACGGAAATGTAGTCCGATAGAGCCACTTTGGTGGAGACAATATTCGGGTTTATATTTGGAAGTGTAAAATCAGGCGCGATTGTACCCAATTCAATCATTCTCGATTCAACAGCTGCCATACTCCGTTCCTCCGAATATTCTTTCAGCCAGGTAATTCATTCAAACTGCGGACCGGACAGCTGCCATGCTCGAGCCGCAAACAGGGCAATTTTCATCTTTCTGAATTCGAACTTCCTGCCACTCCACTCTGGCTGCATCGAACAATATCAGTCTGCCGTGTATCGTCTCTCCCACTCCCGCAATGATCTTCAGGACTTCAGTCGCTTGCAATGCGCCAATTGTGCCGCATAATGAACCCAGAACTCCAGTTTCACTACAACGTTCAACCGGCTCGTCTTCCGGGCCGTAGAGGCAGCGAAAACAAGGGCTGTCATCCAGGTCGGGGCGATATACCGTCATCTGTCCTTCCATTCGAATTGCCGCACCCGACACCAGCGGAGTGCGGGTTTGTACACACGCTTGATTGACTGCGAATCGAATGTCGAAATTGTCCGTTGCATCAACAACTACATCAGCCCTTTCAACCTGCTCAAAAAGCTCATCCTTACTCAGTTTCCGATTGATTCCAGTCACTTGAATTTCCGGATTGAGCGCGGTAAGAGTTCGAACAGCTGATTCGACTTTGGACATGCCCACCGATTCACTCGTATGAACGATTTGACGTTGGAGGTTCGACAATTCAACGTCATCAAAGTCATTCAAAACCAGATGCCCGACCCCACTGCCAGCAAGATACATCGCAACGGGTGAACCCAATCCTCCCAGACCGATTATCAGAACCGTGGAATCGATGAATTTCCGCTGTCCCTCAATACCGAAATCCGGCATCATGATCTGCCTGTTGTATCGCAATAGTGTGGAATCGTCCATGCTGATAAGTTTATCATGTTGCAACTATGTGTGAATCATGACAGTAACTGATTCTCGAAATTATGACCAAATTGACCCATTTTAATGAACGAGGCGATGCTCACATGGTTGATGTGGGCGAAAAGCATGAGACCGCGCGCCGGGCAATTGCTGAAGGTCACATTCGCATGTCTTTGTCGACTCTTGAGGAGGTCATATCGCGAGGAAATAAAAAAGGTGATGTGCTGGCCGTGGCGCACCTTGCCGGCATCATGGCCGCCAAACGCACGGCTGACCTTGTTCCGCTATGCCATCCTCTTTCGCTGACTCACGTTACTGTTGAGTTGGAGTGCCAAATGGAAAGCTCCAGTGTCTATTGTCGTGCAACAACGGAGACTTACGACAGAACCGGGGTAGAGATGGAAGCATTAACCGCAGTACAGGTCGCTTTGCTCACAGTTTATGACATGTGCAAAGCATCTGACCGAGGCATGGTCATTGAATCCGTTCAGCTTGTTGAAAAATCTGGCGGACGCTCAGGCTTCTGGAGACGTGAACAAGACTGACATGGCTCAGGCAACCCGCTACTTGGATGCCTGCGATTCCGCATCAACGCCTTATGAAGAGGCACTTGCAGCAATTCTGCGGAATATCGAACCCATCGACGAAACCGAACGTCTGCCAATTCGGCAGGCACTTCATCGGGTTGCGGCAGAAGATATCCGTGCAACGCAAAATGTTCCGACTAATCGAAATTCTGCAATGGATGGCTACGCTTGTCGATATGCCGACCTTGCTCGCAAAGGCGAAAGCTCCGCACTTGCTCTGGCAGGCACTTCAGCAGCTGGCAGTCCTTATTCCGGTGCACTCAATAAAGGAGATTGCATTCGAATCCTGACCGGAGGAGTCGTGCCAGATGAACTCGATACAGTCATCATGCAGGAAGACTGTGCAGTCGATGGTGGATTGATTTCTACCGTAAACACTCACCGCATCGGACAACACATTCGCGAGGCAGGGGAAGATATCGCTGCTGGGGAAATTGCAGTTTCAACCGGGCAACAGGTCGGCATTGCCGAACTGGGATTGCTGGCTTCAATCGGTTGTGGAGATATTCTGGTAAGACGCAAGCCCAAAGTCGCATTCTTTTCGACCGGAGATGAACTAAAAGGAATCGAAGAAACCTTGAATCCCGGCGATGTCTACGACAGCAATCGATACACGCTTTACGGACTATTGAAAAAGGCGCAGGTCGAGCCGATTGACCTCGGAGTCGTTCGCGATGATTTTGACGAAACTGTCGCCTCACTCAAGGAAGGTGCCGCCCTAGCTGATGTTATTGTTACCTCTGCGGGCGCTTCGGTCGGAGATGCGGATTTTGTGAAGCAGGCTCTAGAATCACTTGGGGAGTTGACGCTCTGGAAAGTTGCCATGAAACCCGGCAGGCCATTGGCTTTCGGAAAGATCGGCAAAACATGGTTCTTCGGCTTACCCGGAAATCCGGTATCCGTAATGGTGACATTCGACAAATTTGTAAAACCCGCTCTCCACAAGTTGCGGGGCGAAAGTTCTTCGACTGCGCTTCGCCTGACCGCTCGAAGCTTGAAACCAATTTTTAAGACACCGGGAAGACTTGAATTTCAACGCGGAGTCCTTTCATTCACCCCAACTGGAGAGGCCATCGTCCATTCAACAGGAAATCAGAGTTCCGGTGTGCTGACTTCCATGAGTCGGGCAAACTGCTACATCGTGCTGCCACTGGAAACTGGAAATTTGGAAGCCGGTGCGGAAGTTACGGTTGAGCCCTTCACAATCGAATTTTAAGGCCAGTCAATTTGGAGACTGACTCCAATCGGTGGGATAAAAAGTATCTAAATGGCGGGCATCACGTTGATTTGGAACCCGACCCGCTTCTAGTCGAACATGCCAATCTGTTTAGAAAATTCGATGTTGTCGTAGATCTAGCTTGCGGGACCGGCCGCCACTCGATGTTCCTGGCAGGTCTCGGATGCTTTGTCATTGCACTCGACTACAGCCGCCAAGCACTTCGACGCTGTAACGAATTGGCAGTCGAGTCAGATTTGAACATCCATGCTGTCGCCGCAGATTTAAGCGTTTTCCGTTTCGCACCACATTCACTTGATGCAATCGTGTGCTTCAATTATCTGAATCGCGAATTGACTGACAACCTACATGCCGCACTCAAACCGGGAGGTGTCCTTATGATAAAAACGTTCAATCACAACTTTCGAGCGGTGAATCCCAAATTCAATCCCGCCTACATGCTTGCGCCAGGCGAATTGGCAAGAATGCACGGAAACTTGCAGATGATATTGCTGGATGATGAATGTCAACCGGCATCAAATACGAAAAGCGCGGTTATCGCACGCAAGCCATTACGATAACCGGTTTGATTTAATCAGCCCTTATTTGTGTTGTGCTTCGGCGTCCTGCCTCGCTTGATAGGCTGCCTGCTGTTCGGCACTCGCTTCTGATTGATATTGTTCCCTCCACTCGGAATAAGGAATCCCGTAAACGATTTCACGGGCATCTTCATAACTCAGCTCATGCCCCCGTTCGTCGGCGGCTGCGCGATACCACTTTGACAGGCAGTTGCGGCAGAAATTCGCCAAATTCATCAGATCGATGTTCTGCACCTCTGTATGGGTGCGAAAATGTTCCACTAGCCGACGAAATGTCGCAGCTTCAATTTCAGTTCGTGTTTTATCGTCCATAACAAGTTTTCTAATTCAATTTATGGCCCGTTTGGGACCGACAGTATTGTGTTCCACCCATCGAATCTCGCCATCGGACAGGTGCTCCTTTTTCCAGAATGGAGCCCTAGACTTGAGATCTTCGACAATCTTTTCACATGCCTCAAAGGCTTGCGCGCGATGTGTCGACCAGACTGCCGCCAGCACAATCGGATCACCGGGCTGAATGTCTCCGACTCGATGCAGAATCAAAACATCCAAAAGCTCATGTTCGCTCGACACGGATTCGGCCAACTTTATGAGATGCTGCTCCGTCATTCCAGCATAGTGCTCAAGCGTCATCGTCGTTATTGAATCGCCTTCATTGAAATCGCGCATGGTTCCGACGAACACCGCGGTTGCACCAAAGGTTCCGCCAGTTATCGAAGCCTCGTATTGGACAACTTCCTGCCATGGATCAAATGCTGTTTCGAGTACCTCGATTCGCATCGCTAACCTCCTGTAACCGGCGGGAAAAAAGCAATTTCATCTCCCTCTTCAACACTGGCATCGAAATCGGCATACTGTTGATTGATCGCAACCAGTGCATTTCCCGGAATCGGCAGGTCTGCCACACACACACTCCAGGCGTCTGCGGCAGTATGGATTCCGTCGCTGGATATCGATGTTTCCCGTCTGCCGACCCGATCGGCCAAGCTCGCGAAAAATCTAACCTTAATCGTCATGTATCACCCAGCGTCTGCCGATGCGGTCTCCAAATCCGCCGTATATTCACCTTTTGAGGCATAGGCATTGACCAGCGCCCGCTGCAATGTCTTGCCATGTACTTCGTCCCGCTTGCTGTCGTCTCCGCTCCAGGCTTTCATGGGAGCCTGTTGCAAAGCTCGGCCATACGAGAATGTGAGTCGCCATGGTACTTCGATATCAAGTTGATTCATTCTGTTTAAATGTTGCGTCGCCTGTTCATCAGTTTGCCCGCCCGACAGAAATGCAATGCCCGGAACTTCACTCGGTACTGTTGTCATCAGACAACGAACGGTCTGCCCGGCAACTTCGTTGACGTCCGCCTGATCTGTAGAGTCCTTTCCTGAAATTACCATGTTCGGTTTCAGTACGATTCCGCTCAGTGCGACTCCCTGCTCATGCAGTTCATCAAATACGATCGATAAAGTTTTCTCGGTTTCAGTTCGACATGTATCGATGGTGTGAGCGCCATCCATCAAAACCTCCGGTTCCACAATTGGCACTACTCCGGCTTCCTGGCACAACGCCGCATATCGTGCCAGTGCATGCGCATTGGCCATAATGCATGCGTCACTCGGGATTCCTTCTCCGATTGTGATTACCGCGCGCCATTTGGCGAATCTTGCGCCAAGCGAAACGTACTCCTGCAACCTTTCGCGCAAACCATCCAATCCTTCGGTAACCTTCTCTCCCGGATGCCCTGCAAGCGCCTTTGCACCCATGTCCACCTTGATTCCCGGTACGATGCCCACGCGGTCCAGATATTCCGCAAAGGGAACTTCTCCTGACACTTTCTGACGAAGAGTCTCGTCGAACAGAATAGCGCCGCTGATATATCTGGATAGGTCTGGTGTCGTCACCAGCATCTCTCGATAACTGAGCCGTGTTGCCTCGGTCGATTCGACACCTAGTTTTTCAAATCGAGATGTACATGTTCCAGTACTTTCGTCCATAGCAAGTATGCCCCGTCCCAGGGCAACCATTTCCTGTGCTGTAGATTCAAGTGTGTCCAGCTGCATCGTTGTTCTCTCCCTCGTCTGACTGTTCAACGATTATTTCGTGATGTTTTGAGTCTTATGCTGACAATTCTATGCGGAAATGCATTTATCCAGCAAATTCTTGGTTTCTGTGAATTACACCATAATGATTTTCATCGTGTTCGTGCCGCCCTGGACTCCGGCCCGTTCTCCACGAGTCACCAACAGCAAGTCTCCCTTCTTGATGATTTTTTCTTCAAGAATTTTCTTCACTGCCTGCACTTCAATCGGCTTGTCTGATTTCATGTTCATGTTGAAACTGATTGGATGTACGCCTCTGAACGTCGTAACTCGCCGTTGCGTCCATGCATGCGGGGTTACTGCATAAATCGGAATCCCCGACAGCGACTGTGAAAGCCATTTGGCAGTCGAGCCCGATTCGGTGAGGGCAAGTATCGCAACCACTTCGTAGTGACGCGCGGTATACATTGTAGCCATTGCGACGGCTTCCTCAGTGCTCGAAAACTGATCATCCCCCCGCTCAATACGATCAATCGATCGGTCTGTTGATTCCGAGCCACGACAAATCCTGTCTACAGCAGCAACGACTTTGGCCGGATGCTTTCCGATAGCGGATTCCTGAGACAGCATGATCGCGTCAGTACCGTCCAGTACTGCATTGGCGACATCCAGAACTTCAGCACGGGTCGGTGTCGTTTGGGTGACCATTGATGTCATCATTTGCGTTGCTGTAATAACAAAGCGATTGCACCTGCGTGCGACCTTGACGAGCATTTTCTGAACTCCGGGCAGTTGCGCATCACCGATTTCTACTGCGAGGTCACCGCGAGCGATCATGATTCCATCGGATGCATCTACAATTTCTTCAATCTTTTCCACTGCTTCCGCACGCTCAATTTTCGAGACGATTCCACCTTGGCAACCGGTAACGCGAAGCAATTCTCGAGCGAAACTTACATCAACTGCATTGCGCACAAAAGACACGGCAAGATAATCTACATCCAACTCTCCCGCTACGCGAATATCCTGATGATCCTTCGGTGTGAGTGAGGACGCCGTCAATCCGCCGCCCTGTCGATTAATGCCTTTCGAGTTGGAAAGTTCGCCTCCGACCAGTACCACGGTCTTGATCACCGGGTCCAGAACTTCGGTGACTTCCAGTACGATGTTGCCATCGTCAACAATGAGGACATCTCCCAGCTTGACATCTTGCGGGAGACTCTTGTAGGTCACGCCAACTCGATCTTGCACGCCTGCATCGTCATCCATCTCGACATCGAGATCAAACGAATCTCCTTCCTTGATGAATATTTTGCCGTCCTTAAATTTGGTAATTCGAATCTTGGGGCCCTGCAAATCTGCAAGAACTGCTACAGCTCTTTGCTGTTCTTCCGCATGTTTGCGTACCAGTTCGATACGCCGCCGATGCTCGTCCGCCGAACCATGGGAGAAATTCACTCGTGCTACATCGAGACCTTTCTTGATCAAGCGGCTCATTTCCTCGTCCGAATCCGTAGCCGGACCGAGAGTTGCCACTATTTTTGTCTGTCTTAAAATCATTCTTTAATAAGCTATTGCCTGTGCATTTGTATGCCGTTCAGCATGGCGCTCCAGCGCAGCTATCGCGCACAACGCGTTACCTTGCACATACTCCAAAAAAGCACCACCACCCGTCGATACATAAGATATTTGTTCCAAAATTCCAAACTGTTCCAAAGCAGCTAGAGTGTCACCTCCGCCAGCAACAGAAAACGCAGTACTCGAAGCAACCGCTTGGCCGACAACTCGAGTTCCAGCATCAAATGGAATGGTTTCATACACCCCGACCGGGCCATTCCAGATAATCGTTCCGGAATGCTCGATAATTGAGCGATAACGTTCTCTTGTCGTACAGCCGATATCTAAAATCATATCGAGTTCCCCGACTTGTTGCATGTCCTTTTCGGAAACTTGCTGAGTGCCATCCAGTGAAGGAGCAACGATTACGTCCTGCGGCAACGGAATATCACAATCGTTGCAGCTAGCTTCATTCAGTATTTCAATCGCCTCCGGTACCAGAGCGGGCTCGTATAACGAACGTCCGACACTGTGGCCGGCTGCTGCGAGAAAAGTATTCGCAATGCCTCCACCGACAATCAGCGTCTGCGATGTTCGGCAAAGCCGTCGCAGTGCCTGTAGTTTGCCGTCAATCTTGGCACCGCCCACAATGGAGACGACTGGAGTGTCAGGGCTTTCCAATGCTTTATCAAGCGAATTGATTTCATGCTGACTCAGTAAGCCCGCACAGGCAACCGGGACAAATTCGACAATGCCGGTGAGCGAAGCATGGTTGCGATGAGCAGTACCGAATGCATCCATGACATACACATCACACAACTTCGCCATACGTCGACTTAGTGACCTGCTGCAACCAGTCTCACCTTCCAGAAATCGCACGTTCTCACATAGTGCTACCTGTCCAGGTTCAATCGCAACACCATCGATCCAGTCTCGAACAAACAGCACTTTCCGGTTCAGCATTTCCTCAAGTATTTGAGTGACTGGAGCCAGCGAATACTGCTGTTCCCAACGACCTTCCTGTGGCCGACCGAAATGCGACACGATCAGTACAGACGCGTTGGCGTCCAATACATACTTTACAGTGTCCAGAGAGGCGCGTATTCTTGCTTCAGATGTGATGTCTCCGTCTTGTACGGCAACATTCAGGTCAGCCCTCACCAGTACGCGCTTTCCTCGGAGTTCAACCTGCTGAAGCTTGATCATGTCAGATTTGATGCAGGGCTACGCTGCCTTCATGAATGCAAGCGTCGTATCCAGCATGCGATTCGAAAATGCCCATTCGTTGTCATACCAGCAACAAACTTTGGCTGCTCTATCTCCAACCACTCGCGTGGTAGAAGCCTCGAAAACGGACGATACCGAGGAATGATTGAAATCGATTGAAACAAGCGGCTTGTCGTTAAAGGTAAGAATTCCGGCAAGTGCGCCATCCGCGGCAGCCTGGACTACCTCATGAATTGCGTCTACGGTCACTTCCAGTTCGGTTTGAACAGTCAAGTCGACCAGGGAAACATTGACAGTCGGCACCCTGACGGCAAACCCGTCCAGTTTGCCATCGAGTTCCGGCAGTACCAGTCCGATGGCTGCGGCGGCACCAGTGCTGGTCGGTATCATTGACTGTGTAGCAGAGCGAGCTCTTCGCAGGTCGGGGTGATATACATCCGTCAATACTTGATCATTGGTATACGCGTGCACAGTCGTCATCAATCCGGAACGTATACCGAAAGCATCGTTCAGCACTTTTGCAATCGGCGCAAGGCAGTTGGTTGTACACGATGCATTGGAAATCACTGTGTCAGAAGATTTCAGAATATTGTGATTGACGCCATATACGATCGTGGCATCCACACCACCGCCCGGCGCGGATAGAACGACCTTGGAGGCGCCCGCTTGTAAGTGACCGGAGGCTTTTTCCTTGCTGGCAAAAAATCCGGTGCATTCCAGCACCACATCCACACTCAGTTCACCCCAGGGCAAATCTGCCGGATTTCGCTCGGAAAGAGTGCGCACCAAATTTCCATTGACAGTAAAACCGTTGTCTGCAATTGCCACCTCGGCTGCCAATTTGCCATGTACGGAATCGTATTGAAGCAGATGGGCGTTGGTTTTCCGGTCTGCCAGATCATTGATCGCGACTACCGTTAATTCTTGATGTTTTGGAGATTCATGGAGCGCTCGCATAATATTGCGGCCGATGCGGCCAAATCCGTTGATAGCTACCCTGATCGACATTACTTAAATCACCTGCATGTTTGTGTGAATGAGAACTTGCGGAATTCTGAAATTCAATTCAGCAGTTTCAGCACTGCCTGCTCCACAGCACTATCCGTCAAGTTGAACAATTGATAAATTTCTTTTGCGGGAGCCGACTCACCAAAAGAGTCAACACCAAGTACGATACCCTTTGCGCCAGCATATTTTGCCCAAAGAGCGGTAACCCCGGCTTCGACAATAACACGATTCACTATATTCGGTGGGATCACGGAATTCCTATAATCCTCGCCCTGTGCTTCAAATATATCGATCGACGGCATGGAAACTACGCGAATCCGAATCCCTTTTGTCGTGAGTTTTTCTGCCGCGCTGACGGCCAAACCGACTTCGGAACCGGTGGCGATAACCACTGCTTCGGGCTCGCCTTCGCAGTCAATCAGTACATAACCGCCCTGATTGATTTGTCTGATCTGATCGGAGCTTCGTGTGTGCTGCGGCACGCCCTGACGCGACAACAGCAGACTGGTGGGGCCGCTCTTTCGTTCAATCGCCACTTTCCAGGCTACCAGAGTTTCCTGGGTATCACAGGGACGCCAAACCGACATGTTCGGAATCAGTCGCAATGTTGCAGCCTGTTCTACGGCCTGATGCGTAGGGCCATCTTCACCCAGTCCGATGGAATCGTGTGTATAGACGAGAATGGACTGAATGCCCATGAGCGCAGCCATTCGGACCGCATTTCTGGCATATTCCGAAAACATCAGGAAAGTGGCACCATAAGGAATGAAACCTCCATGCAAAGCCAACCCATTGACGATCGCAGTCATGCCGAATTCTCGCACACCGAAAAATATATAGTTGCCTTCGGCATCTTCTCCCGTTATCGCTTTTGATTGCTTCCAGAAGGTAAGGTTCGAGCCTGTCAAATCGGCAGAACCACCGATGATTTCGGGAAGCAATGGCCCGAACGCGTTCAGCGCGATTCTTGAAGATTGGCGAGTGGCGACTGTCGAGCTATCCGCGGAACCAATCGCTTGCGCGCTTGCGTTCTCCCAATCAGCAGGCATTTCTCCTTTGATTCGGCGTTGAAATTCTTCTGCCAACTGCGGATATTCCGACTGATAATCCTTGAATCTATCATTCCAGCTGGTTTCCAATTCGATGCCGCGAGATGTACCGTCGAATGCTGCGTAAATCGAATCCGGCACTTCAAATGCTGGATAGTGCCAACCCAATTCCTCACGCGCCAAAGCCACTTCCTGCTCCCCCAAGGGTGCACCGTGTGCACTGGCAGTGGCCCGTTTGTTCGGAGCCCCCCAACCGATGACGGTCTTGCAGCAGATAATGCTTGGCCTTTCAGATTCCTGCCTGCAAGTATCAATGGCATCTCGAATCTGGCTTGGGTCGTGTCCGTCTACATCGGCTACAACATGCCAGCCGTAGGCAGCAAATCGTTGCGGAGTGTCGTCGGTAAACCAGCCGGCAACTTCACCATCTATGGATATATTGTTGTCGTCGTAAAACACGATTAATTTATTAAGCTGATGTGTTCCGGCAAACGACGCCACTTCGTGAGACACGCCCTCCATCAGACAGCCGTCACCTACGAAAACATAAGTATGATGATCCACGATATTGTGGCCCGATCGATTGAAGCGGGCTGCCAGAACTTTCTCAGCCAGTGCGAATCCAACCGCATTGGCCAGACCTTGTGCCAATGGGCCGGTGGTCGTCTCCACTCCCGGCGTGAGACCGTATTCCGGGTGACCTGGAGTCTTCGAGTGCAGTTGTCGAAAGCGCCTGATTTCATCTATCGGCAAGTCGTATCCAGTCAGATGCAGCAACGCATAAATCAGCATTGAGCCGTGACCGTTCGACAGTACGAATCGATCCCTGTCACACCACTGAGGATTGGCTGGATTGTGTTTGAGAAAATCGCACCACAGCACTTCTGCAATGTCAGCCATTCCCATAGGCATTCCCGGATGACCGGAATTGGCTGCCTGGACTGCATCCATTGCGAGCGCGCGAATGGCATTGGCCTTGTCGAGGCGCTTCGGGCTCACGACGCTTTCCTCAATCTTGAGGTTTACTTCCGTATCGTTCAATTTTCCACAATTTCGGGATGGAGAAAAAATTTCCGCAGGATCAACTAAGCAGGCTTAAGAGACTTTCAGAAATATCAAATTTCGATTATACAGTTTTGCTTGAAATTCTGATTTCCCCAACCATCTTTTACATACGAATATCCACGGGGATTCGACAGAACGCGAGTGTTCTCAATTCGATAGTCTGCGGACTCATGGGTGTGTCCATGAATCCATAAATCGGCTCCGCTGCGTTGAATCAGATCATCCATCCGCGAAACATAGGCAGGAGAATGTTCATCGTCAATCCGTTCGTAACGAAGCGATTGCACCGATGGAGCATGATGTGTCACGACGACTGTTCGTGTATCAGGCGAAACAGAAGCAGAAAGTTCCGATTCAAGATAGCGGCGGGAACGCCAATGAAACCCCTCAGTATCATCCGGCAGCAGCGGTCTCGTCCCATAATCGATTATGTGATAGTCATTCATAGAGAAGCCTGCGCTGATTTTGGCTCTGATGGGATCTCCCAGATTACAAAAATCAGTCCAAAGGGTTGCGCACAGAAACCTGGTCTCGGCAATCTGTACAGTTTCATTCTCGCAAAAATTCACATTCGAACCTGCTGCTTGCGCACGAATTGCACGCTGCACTTCATTCAGCTCTCGATGGTAGTATTCGTGATTGCCGCAGATATAAATTACCGGAGTATCGGGAAACACCGTTTGCGCCCATTTGACTCCCTGGTCTCCCAAATGAATGTCTCCCGCCAGTACAACGACGTCATAACCTGTGTAAGGCACAGTGAAATCTGAAAATTCCAGATGCAGGTCAGAATAAACTAGTATCTTCATTGCTACGAATTGGACATGAACGTAAGCCGAATCAGTCAGATTTGGATGGCTGACGCGTTAAAATTAGGGGAAAAGAGCCACTACAACTTGAGTGAATTTCAAACTCAATCGGTGCAGTCAAATTTGCTGAGTAATAGTATAACAATTGACGGGCGGCAAGGTACTATCATCGGTAGATCTGGAAGGTTAGTACTCTCATCTATTCCGTGAATTCAGCGATTCAAAGGGAACATATACAAGAGTAATGCAGTCTCTACTGTAAACGGACTGTAGGGAGCATTGAGTATAATACGCAAATAGGTTTTTACCATACCTAACGATATACATGGCTTGGCTTACCAATCACTTCCTCGTAGCGATGCCGTCTCTTACAGACTCGGTGTTTGAACGTAGCGTAGTTCTGATCTGTCAGCACAACGAAGACGGTGCGCTTGGAATCGTTGTAAATCGAACCACAGAATTATTCCTGAAAGACATTCTGAAAGAGCTTGATCTGCAGATCGACGATGTACCTGAAGTAATACTGCCAGTACATTTCGGCGGACCTGTTCAAATGGAAAGAGGACTCATTCTGCATGATTCCGCCAATAGTTGGGCAGCAACCATCCCTGTCGGGTCTAATTTGGGGCTGACAATGTCAAAGGATGTGCTTGAAGCCATAGCAGAACACAGAGGACCACAGCTGTGCATGCCACTGCTCGGTTTTTCCGGCTGGGAAAGCGATCAGCTGGAGGAGGAAATGCAAGAGAACCTGTGGCTGTCCGCTCCTGCCGACAGCTCCATCATTTTCGACACACCGATCCACGAGCGATGGCAGCGCGCTGCTTCTCTCGTCGGAGTAGATATCGAAACACTGTCTACGATAGCCGGGCATGCTTGATCACGCGGCGAGTGCCGTGCTCAGGCCGAATGACTTTTCGGACAGGAACCGGTAGTCCATCCATACCTAAGGGATGCTTCCTTATCGGTTCTATTTTGAAATTCTGTTGACTGCCTAGAGATTTGACTCCCACCTCCACAGAAACAAATAAACAGGCTAATGTGCTGGCATTTGACTATGGCACACGCAGGATTGGGGTAGCCGTAGGACATGAATCGCTTGGGTCCGCTCGAGGTATAGACACCATTCGCGTTCACGATGGAAAAGCAGATGAGAGAAAAATTTGCAATTTGGTGAATGAATGGCAGCCTGGCAAGTTAATTGTTGGATTTCCGTATAACGATGCGGACAAAGACACGCCACTCCAGCACGAAATTAAACGCTTTAGTGTGTGGCTCGGTGAGAAATTCGGCCTGCCTGTACACTTGGTTGATGAAAGATTAAGTACCGAAGAGTCAATGCATCGGATAAATTCAGCTAGTCAGCGTGTACCCGGCAATAAAAAATTGAATCTACGAAACATGGTTGCAGCAGAAATCATACTGGAAACCTTCTTCTCATCCTGAGATGTCAACCTCGGAATAGTCTATTCTCGAATGCTTCACAAACTGGAAATCTGCTGAGTAGGCATTTTGTCAATTTTGGATTGCAATCACTACACTGTACAATGACAAATAAAGCGGAATTGAACTCCCGATCGCAGAATCAACCATATCTCATAGCACAAAATTGAGTCCTAATCGTCCAGACCAACTTCCCATTGAGAATCTGCTTGATTCCATGGCGCAATCGATCAAGCCGATGATGGAAAATTCTCCACTTCTTGTCGCCATTCAAAGTGGTGGGTTGTGGGTTGGCGAATATCTGCACGAAGCGTTGCAATTCGAAGAACCCCTTGGTGCTCTCGACATCTCTTTCTATCGAGATGATTTCAGTCAGATAGGGATGAACCCCGAAGTGCGTGCTTCCTACCTGCCGATAGGAGTAGATGAGCGTCATGTGATTCTGATTGATGACGTTCTGCACACGGGCCGCACAGTTCGCGCGGCACTGAACGAATTATTCGCTTGGGGGCGACCGTCTTCAGTCATTCTGGCTGTTTTACTGGATCGAGGCAATCGCGAACTACCGCTTTCCGCCGATATTGTGGGACACACGATGTCGTTCAATAACAATCAATTCCTCAAAATATCTCCAAGCGGCAAACTGACTTACTCCGACTTGTTCAACGAATAAACCACTCTTCAATGCCTCAGGATGTACAACTTGATAACAACGGACGGCTCAGGCATTTTATTTCACTGCAGGAACTGCCCCGCGAACTGATTGAAGAATTACTCACGGCAGCGGAATCATTCATTGATTTCGCAACCCGAGACATTAAAAAAGTTCCCCTGCTCAGAGGTAAAACCGTCGTCAACCTCTTTTTCGAACCAAGCACTCGTACCAGGACCACTTTCGAGATTGCTGCCAAAAGACTATCAGCTGATGTAATCAATCTGCAATCGGATGCGATGTCCACAACCAAGGGGGAAACCATCCTGGACACCGTAAAGACTCTGCAGGCAATGCATACGGATACATTCGTCGTACGTCACAACTTGAGTGGAGCCGCCAATCTGATCGCGCGGCATGTTCCGAGTCACGTTCACATTATCAACGCTGGAGATGGGCGTTATTCGCATCCGACACAGGCTTTGCTGGATATGCTCACGATTCGCCAGCATAAACCCTCATTTGAAAACCTCACCGTCGCACTGGTCGGGGACATTCTGCATTCACGCGTAGCACGTTCAGAAATTGTTGCACTGAACAAGCTGAAAACGGGTGAGGTTAGAATCATTTCCCCGCGGACGCTAATTCCGACAGGAATAGAAGAACTCGGTGTCAAAATTTTTACCGATATGAACAAAGGCCTTAAAGATGTGGATATCGTTGTCATGCTGCGCCTGCAGCTGGAAAGAATGGAAGGCCAGCTAATCCCAAGCAGACGCGAATTCTTTCAATGCTATGGACTCACCGAAGAGCGACTCAAGCGGGCAAAACCGGATGCCTTGGTCATGCATCCCGGTCCAATTAATCGAGGACTGGAAATCTCTTCGTCGGTTGCCGACGGCAAACAATCGGTCATTCTCTCGCAGGTGTCCAACGGAATAGCGGTCCGTATGGCTGTAATGGCAAAAATTATGGGCGGCACAGGCAAGAAGCCGCACTCGGCAGCATGACGTTGATCGCCATAAGAAACGGTCGGGTGATTGATCCCGCAAACGTGACCGACGAAATATTCGATATCTTCGTCAAAGACAATCGAATTTCGTATTCGACTGAGATCACTGAATCCGAGATTGAGTGCGAAATTGACGCAACCGGTCTGATTGTCTGCCCTGGTCTGATCGACATTTGTACACAAATGGGAGAACCGGGATCAGAGAGATCCTCAACCATGAGAAGTGAATCAATGGCAGCCATCGCAGGCGGCATTACTACAGTGTGCATTCAGCCGGATACACAGCCTGTGGTGGATACTCCTGCTATGGCACACATGATCCGAATGAATGCACAGCAACACAGCGGAATTCGCATTTCCCCTCTCGGTGCACTGACCACCGGGCTCAGCTGCGAATCGCTCACCGACATGGCCGCACTCAGAAGTGCTGGCTGTGTTGGAGTGAGCAATGCACGAAATGCCGTGAGCAACACTCTGCTGATGCGCCGCGCGATGCAGTATGCCGCCACCTTTGATATAACGGTGTTTATTCAGTCTCACGATCCATGGCTAACTGGAAACGGCTGCGTGCATGAGGGGCCGATGAGCGCACGTCTTGGACTGCCAGCGATTCCCGAAGCAGCGGAAACGGTGGCGATTGCCCGTGACCTTGCATTGGTAGAAACCACAGGCGTTCGAGCCCACTTTAGCCAATTGTCGTGTGCGCGATCAGTAGACATGATCGCCGAGTCGAAACAGAGCGGCTTGAATGTCAGCGCTGATGTTGCGATCCACAACCTGCTACTCACAGAATCTGATGTCCAGGGCTTCAATACATTGTGTCATGTACTGCCACCGTTACGGAGCGAGTCCGATCGAGATGGGCTTCGCAAGGGTCTGAATAACGAAACGATTTCAATCATCTGTTCTGATCATCGACCCACCAGTACCGATGATAAACTAGCACCTTTCAGTCAAACTGTAGCTGGAATTTCTGGCTTGGAAACTCTTCTTCCCTTGACTCTGAAGCTGGTTGAAGAAAAGGTTCTTAGCTTGCAAGATGCAATTGCTTGTCTGACCGCCAATCCTGCACAAACGCTGGGGCTGGATACGGGTACACTATCACCCGGCTCGCTCGCCGACATCTGCATATTTGATCCAGACATGACATGGGAGCTAAACACAGAACGAATGCTAAGCAGCGGAAAGAACAATCCATTCGGCAAATCGAAGCTACGTGGCAAAGTCATTCACACCATCGTAGACGGAAATATTGCTACCGACTCAGTCTAGTGGCTCTGTAAAGTCGAAAATTCGCCCATCTGCCAGTTTGTACAGATGACTGCGCTTGATTGGAAACAAAGAGTTCGGAGTGCCAGCGGCTGCCCAAACGATTTCATGTTGAAATAGAAATCTGTCAAATACAGTTTCAATACGTTTGATCATGCCTACGGGAGCCACACCACCGATCACAAAGCCGGTCTCAGCGCGCACAAATTCAGCATCAGCTTTGCCAATCGATTGCCCAATTATTTCAGCGAGCAAATCAAGTCGTACTCGATTGCTGCCGCTCGTAACTGCGAGCACAGCTTGCCCGGACCCGGATTTGAAGATCATAGACTTGGCAATCTGCGAAACCGAACAGTTCAACGTATTCGCGGCCTGTGTCGACGTTCTCGTCTCATGGTTCAACAGCGTTATTTCGCACTCGATGTTCAACTCATTGAGGACGGATATCACTCTTTCGTTTGCAGTATTCATTATTCCGGCACGCATACTTAATCATGTAACCGATGGTATGTTCAATGAATTTTCCATATATTAAACATCAAGTAAGTAACTGTGCATTGTGATCCATGAAAATGAATGATCTAGGAAATAATTATCGAAGTGTAGTAGAAAGGATACGCGCCGCCGAGAAAAATTCACGCCGCAAATCCGGTTCTGTCGAATTGGTTGCTGTCGGAAAACTACACGCCGCCGAAGCGATTCGCCAGCTCGCCGAATATGGACAAAAAGCGTTTGCGGAAAACTTTGTTCAAGAGGCGATATCCAAACAGCAGCAACTCTCCGATGTAGACATCGAATGGCATTTCATTGGCAGCATTCAGAGCAACAAGACTCGAGATATCGCCAATCATTTTTCTTGGGTACATAGCGTTGATCGATTCAAGATTGCACGCCGACTCAGCGATCAGCGCGCCGAGATTCTGTCACCGCTCAACATCTGTCTACAGGTGAATTTGCAGGGAGAGGAGTCAAAATCGGGAGTATCCAGGGCGCAACTGTTGCCGATGCTAGAACAAATGCGAGATCTCCCTCGAATCACCGTCCGCGGATTGATGATCGTGCCCAAACCGGTGTTTGACCCATCACAGCAACGAGAGGTCTTCGGCCAACTCAGAGAGATACTGGAGGAAGCCAACCGATCAGGTCACTCTTTGGACACACTTTCGATGGGCATGACCGCAGACCTGGAGCAGGCTATTGGAGAAGGTGCAACACACGTACGAATTGGCACTGCACTATTTGGACTGCGCCCAAAGAAAGTTTAAGCAAAGAATTTGCTTGGCAATTGCTACGTCTTGCCAGTGACTGAAGCCATGTGGGATGGGCACCGTGTGTGAGTGTTGAACAATCAGGTTCAAGCAGCAGTCTAATTCACTATGCTGTGATTGATACTTCAATTGCACTTCAATATCTCTCGATAGGTAAAGCGCACAACTGAATAACGTTGGCATACAGTAAAATATGAGTAAATTCAATTCAAATCCTTCTCCAGCTTTGTGTCAACTGAAACTCTGATTTCCAACACCCCAACCACCGTCGGCTTTATTGGCGGAGGCAACATGGCACGCAGCCTTGTTGGTGGACTCGTTGCCAATGCCTTTGATCGCGATTCCATTCAAGTGTCCGACCCCGAGGAAACGGCTAGATTGCACATTGCAGAAAACTATGGTGTCCGCGTAACGCAGATCAATGAAGAAGTAGTTGCAAACTCCTCTATAGTCATCCTGGCAGTCAAGCCAAATACCGTACGCCATGTGTTGAATAGTGCCGAAGTCGCACTGCAGCACAATCGCCCCTTACTGATTTCAATTGCCGCGGGTATTCAGTTGCGAGATCTTGATACCTGGTCAGGCGGTACTCTGGCAATCGTCAGAGTGATGCCGAATACACCGGCACTGATTCAGAAAGGTATTTCTGCCATGTTTGCAAATGATCAGGTAACGTCGACGCAAAAGGAACAAGCGCAATCCATACTCTCAGCAGTTGGTAAAACAATCTGGCTGTCCGAAGAAAGTGCGTTAGACGCAGTGACTGCAGTCTCCGGCAGCGGTCCGGCATATTTCTTTTATTTGATTGAGGCCATAGAACAGGCAGCGAAAAACCTCGGTCTGAATTCTGAAACAGCGCACGCACTAGCTATCGAAACCGCCGTTGGCTCAGCATTACTTGCTGCACAAAGCGATGAGCCCGCCGCTGAACTTAGAAAACGGGTTACTTCTCCCGGTGGTGTAACCGAAGCCGCCGTCAATACTTTGGAGACGGCTGGTGTAAAAAACAGTTTAATTCAAGCCATAATCGCTGGCCAACGCCGGTCAGTTGAAATGTCCAAGCCCGCCAGTTGAACCATTGATCAGTAATGGATATACCAGTTTCAATTGACATTTTGCAGGCCATGGTCAAGGTTTATGCCTTTGTCGCCATTATGCGAGCGATGATGCAGTATCTGGATGTCGATTTTAACGTTCCTATTTCACAAGTCATCCACAGGCTGACAGTAATGCCCATAAATCTCCTTCGAATTGTCGTGCCGAGAATTAGAGGATCGGATATAGGTTCGCCATTGGTACTGGCATTGTTGGTAACTGCACTAGAGAGATTCATCGCATTTTCTGCTGCGGATCTAGAGTGGAATATAATCGCGTTACTTTTTCTGTCGGCTGCGAAGGTTCTAGATTACGCGCTTACGATCATGATTTGTGCGGTATTGATTCGCATCATCATGAGTTGGGTAGTGCGACGCGTTACAGTGTTTTCGAGATTGATCTATTCTGCTACCGAACCTGTATTGGCTCCCGCAAGGCGTTTTGTTCCTAGTATTGGTGGTTTGGATTTTTCTCCAATCTTGGTATTGTTGAGTATTGAAATAATCGATTGGATCGGCGTGGGGATACTGGAAACGATCGGCTACAGTTTCCTAGGAAATTGATTGGTTGAATTCATGCTGACTTGCAGTGTGGCATCCGGGTAAATAATAAGAATCTTCACCCCATCACCAAATTTACAAATTTGGGTAGATGCAACGGCAACTCATCATTTAGTCTAAGCACATACCAGAATTCACCATGAACGACCAACCTAGTACCGTTAGTACAGTAGCTGCATCTAACGCGAATTCCGGATCTCGAGACTGGATGCAGTCTATCAAGGGACTGAGCCACCCACGTGCGATCTGCATGTTGTTTCTCGGTTTTTCTGCGGGATTGCCGTTGCTCCTTGTGTTCGGAACAATGTCAGTCTGGCTTCGCGAAGCGGGCATTGAACGTTCAACTGTGACATTCCTGAGCTGGGCCGCCTTAGGGTATTCCTTCAAGTTTGTGTGGGCTCCCATCGTTGATCGTATGCCACTGCCTTACCTTACGCGTAAGCTCGGGCGCAGACGAGCCTGGCTTCTGGTATCCCAATTTGCAATAGTAGCAAGTCTGCTCTGGACTTCCTTTTTCAATCCGCAAACTGACTTGTTGTTGCTGACTGTGATTGGGGCCGTGTGCATTGGTTTTTCATCGGCAACACAGGATATCGTCATAGATGCCTATCGCATCGAATCAGCACCGCCAGACCTTCAAGCGATGTTGTCTGCCACGTATATTGCCGGCTATCGGATTGGAATGGTGGTCGCTGGAGCGGGAGCACTGTGGATTGCCGATTTTATTGGTGGCGGAAGCTACAGTTTCAAGGCTTGGTCAATCGTGTACCAGTTAATGGCCTGTTGCATGATTGTCGGAATCATAACGACATTGGTGAATCCCGAACCGAAATCCGGTGAAGCCGCAGAGACATCCTTCACTGGCACATCGGACTATGTCCGTTTTTTTACTGTGTTCGTACTGGCAGTGACTGCTTTCGCGAGCGGATTTATTTTGACCGGTGGCTCAGTACAGTCAGTGAAATCGTCCCTGATTGAGAGTTGGGGAGTAAATGCTACGGCCGCGCGCTTTTTCGTTGAAAGCTGTCGAATGGTTTTTTCGATTTCACTCGCAGCACTCACCGCGTGGATTTTGATCAAGATACGACTGGTTAATATCCAGCACGTGCACGAAACCTATGTTAGTCCTGTTACTGACTTTTTCTTGCGATATGGGCGTTTAGCATTGGTCATACTACTGCTGGTTGGCACCTATCGCATTTCAGACATCGTGCTTGGCATCATTGCAAACGTTTTTTATCTGGACATGGGATTTACCAAGTCACAGATTGCACACTACTCAAAATTCTGGGGCTTGATGTCGGCTATTGCCGGCGGCTTGTTGGGTGGAGTGCTTGCTTTGAGATTCGGGGTATTGCGCACGCTGCTGCTTGGAGCGATCCTGGCTCCTGCTTCAAATCTTCTGTTTTTGGCATTGACGGCAAATCCTGTGGAAGGATTGCTTTTGTTCGTAGTCGTTTTGGACAGTATAAGTGCCGGCATCGCATCAGCGGCTTTTGTATCTTATCTATCCAGCCTTACGAATATTCGGTTTACCGCGATGCAATTTGCAATATTCACCTCAATCATGCTGTTATTTCCCAAACTCATCGCCGGTTACTCTGGCACGATAGTTGACGGTGTTGGATACGAGACATTTTTTATTATCACCACGATAATCGGATTGCCAGTGATCGCGGTGATTCTCTGGGTACAGCGACTGACGGCAATTCAAGGTGCAAACAGTAATTCAGAAGTCGCGAGTGAAAACATCAAAGGTTAAGACTTAGGCAATTCACGATTACTGAACCGCGATGTCGTAGTTGACAATGACAGGTGCATGATCCGAAAATTTAGTTTCTCGAAATACAGACACTGATTCGGTTCGTTTGCACAATCCTGCTGTCACAATGTGATAGTCAAGTCGCCAACCGACATTTTTGGCGTATGCTTCTCCCCGGTTCGACCACCACGTATACTGACCTGGCCGGGAATTGATAACCCTAAACGCGTCTACATACCCTGCTTCGCCGAAAAGCCAATCCATCCAGGCGCGTTCGTGAGGAAGAAAGCCGGAATTGTTTCGATTGCCTTTCCAGTTTCGCAAATCAACCGGTTTGTGAGCGATGTTGATGTCGCCACAGATGATAAAGTCTCTTTTTTCTTTCCTAAAATTCAACAGAACTGGTTTCAGTCGACCCAGTATGATTTCTTTGAATTTTTGTCGATCGTCGGAACTCGTTCCGGAAGGCAAGTAAATCGAAATAATGGAGAGCTGATTGTAATCAATTCGTACCAGACGACCTTCAGAATCGAAGTCATCCCAGCCAAGCCCAACTTTAACATCGGAAGGCGGCACCTTGGAATATATTGCAGTTCCGCTGTATCCTTTTTTTTCGGCAAACTGGAAAAATCCATGGTAGCCTTGCGGAGCAAGCAGATTTTCTGCAAGTTGATCGCGATGCGCTTTCAACTCTTGCATGCAAACGACATCCGGGGCAGAATCCTGCATCCATTCAAAGAAGCCCTTGCGGGCAGCCGATCGAATACCATTCGCATTAAAGGTCACAACTTTCATAATGAAGCATCCACTTAACCAGCAATAATTAATTGAACCAAACACCTCAGTCAATGAACGACAGTACTAAGCATATGGATCGTTCCGATAATTTTATTCGATTGCTACTCGACTGGAAGCAAGCTTTGCCCGGCCGCGGACTGCCATGGACACGTAATTCAAATCCATACATGATTTGGATTTCAGAAATTATGCTGCAACAAACCCGCGCGCAAACAGTGGTACCTTATTTTGAAAGGTTCATTAATGAATTTCCGGACATAGACACACTTGCAGATGCACCTGAGGATCAGGTGCTAGGACTTTGGGCAGGGCTTGGATACTACGCAAGAGCTAGAAACCTGCATGCAGCAGCACAGTACATCAGAGATCACTGCGATGGACAGTTTCCGCACAGCTTTGACGAAATTCTGAATTTACCCGGAGTTGGCAGATCAACCGCAGGTGCAATTTGCGCTCTCGCGTATGGCATGAGAACACCGATATTGGATGGTAATGCCAAACGCGTCTATTCACGATTTTTCTGCATACACGACGATTCTGAATCTGAGCGGAACCGAAAGCTTTGGGAAATCGCTGACATTCATACGCCGGAACATCAGAGCGAGAAATATACACAGCTGATTATGGATCTTGGAGCAACTGTCTGCCTGCCGAAAAATCCCCTATGCAATCGCTGTCCGGTCGCCTCCTCATGCCAGGCTTTCCGCAACGACTTGACACATCGACTACCGATCAAGAAAAAATCTTCCATTCGTCATACCAAATCAACCACAATGATTATGGCGATGGACCGATTGGGAAGAGTCCTGTTGGAACGAAGAGCAGCGAAAGGCATTTGGGGAGGGCTTTGGAGTTTACCAGAGTACCGGGGAGAACCTGAATTTCTGATCGACTGTATGAGAAAACGCTACTTTGTACAAATTCAATGCGATGAATCGTGGACTCCCTTCCATCATGATTTCACACATTTTCGGCTACGGATCACACCTCAGCCTGCGTGTGTGCTGAAACTGGAAAAAGGATTCGCAGATCAAACGGAGTTCGAGTTTTTTTCACATGATGAGATAATTTGCAAAGGAGTCCCTGCCCCGGTTTTTGATCTTTTGTGCAGAATTAGAGAAATTCAAGGTGAACTGCAACTTGGTACTCGAGAACATTGACTTTGATGTATCTAATCGAGACTCAGACTGTACAATTCTCTTTCAATCCGATTATCAGTTGACGAACAAATATGCCTAAAACCGTACTCTGCGTTGTATTCGGCGAGGAAATGCCTGGACTCACCGTTCCGCCGCTACCTGGGCCGCTTGGGAAAAGAATTCTTGAAAATGTGTCGAGCGAAGCCTGGCAACAATGGCTCAGTCATCAAACCATGTTAATCAACGAAAAAAGGCTCAGCATGGGTAATGCTGAACATCGAAAATATCTGACAGAACAGATGGAAAAGTATTTCTTTGGTGGGGATGTTGATAAGCCAGAGGGATACACTCCACCTGATGAATAGGCTGAATAGAATTCCTGTAGCTATGATGAGAATTGGGCTTAGAAAAATTGCCGTAATTGAAATGCTTATCTATAATTTACAATTGAATTCTCGGATGTAGTGAACAACAGTCGTTAAACTTGCATCTGTCTTTCTGACAATCAAATAAGGCTCAATCCATCAAAGCTCGGTGCGGGTTTGCCTTCCTTTGTGTTTGGCCAGGTAGCTCAGTCGGTAGAGCAGGGGACTGAAAATCCCCGTGTCGGTGGTTCGATTCCGCCCCTGGCCACCATAATTATCAATAAGATAGAAGCTCCGTGTAGTACGGTGCACTTTCGGTACTCCTATACTGAATTTGGCACATGGCAACCATAACGAAAACCCAGTGGACACGCGGAGTAGGAGGCTACAAGTGAGCAGGGGCAGACAAGCCGAGGAACGAAGAAGATTCGTCTTGCAGAGTCTAGAACAGAAACCGAGTGGTAATTTAACGACGTACGGAGTCAAGGATACGGCCTCTCGGTTGGGTGGAACTGAGGTGGACTGCACGGTGGAATTTTACTGCCGGACTTTCATATTCGAATTTCCCGGATCTCAGCTAACCTCGGACGAGCCCATTGCTCCTCAGTTGATCACCAAATGTGAGAGTCTAAAGGCAGTTGTTGTATCGGATCTGCCAGCGTACTTCCAAGATGGCCATTCGGAGTTCCCTCACTATGCTATCGATATCTCATTGCATCACGGAGTTGAGCGCGTCTATCGCAAAGAGGCGGAGCAACGGACGCCGCCGCAACGGCCAATGTTTGTTGTGATCGAGCAATACGAGGCAGTGCCATCTACTACATTCGCCAACGGTGAGTGCTTCGAAATCGACGAGCGTCGTAATAACGGAGAGGAAATAGTAGAGGGCGGCAGAAAAGGTGAGAGGGCGTTGTTGGCGTTCAGGACGTGCAATGGAGTGTGGCCGGACTTCTCGCCCGATATGCAAGGTATAAACACTGTGCTGGTAGCTTTGAAGGTGGAGCAGGACGTAACGCACAATATTGAGGAACGCTACAGTTGCTCATGCTTTGTCAGCGACGATGGACGGGCAGTCTATTCGGTTCGCCTGATGATGAGTATCGGGTACGGGGGTGTTCGCGTGCATTCGCCCATCGACACATACAGCCTAAAAGCCAAGGTTGCTAGTATTCGATCGATCCACGATGGGATAAAGCAGGACTCGGTGAACACGCTGCAGATAGCGGAGCTAGCTGACTCCGTCCTTCTCGACAAGACACAAGACGACGGCTACTTCCGACTGTGGTACTTAAGACTGTGGCAGGCCGCAGTAGAGAGTAAGAAGCACTTGGGAGAGCCTAGGTTGAAAAACCGAAGAAACGTTGTGGCTGGCGAGTTGACGCCAGAGCAACTCAAAGATTACCGTAACGATATAGCTCATTGGTGGACGGGTAAGGTGGACTTCTCATTTGTAACGGGTATCCAGCTGACGGTGTTGGCGTTGCTGCGCCGTAAGTATCGAGCGAAAGACTGAAGTAGCATCTTTTTGGCACCAGGCCTGTCGGAAGTCCACTCTTTCGGTGGCTAGGTAGTTAGACTGCTACTGCATAAGGCATTGCCTGCACCTAATTCGTTCTGGACGTACATAGGTGGCTTCTCGGTGCTATCAAATACACTTAATTTTCTACTCTAACAAACGATGAAGTTTGTAGATTTTGCTGTTATTTTGAAAGAAATATGTATATAATTTTCTTTCAATGTTATGTGAGAAAGATATGGGTAAGCATGCGGACAGTACTGACAGCAAAATCCTCCGGCGGATTCATTCCCGCAAGCGGGGCTGGGTCTTCACACCTGACAGCTTTGCGGATCTCGGTACCCGTCAGGCAGTAGATCTTGCACTGCTGCGGCATCGGAACAGTGGCCTAATCCGGCAACTGGCTCGGGGGCTTTATGATTACCCGAAAACTGATCCTCAATTTGGTCTATTGCAACCATCTACGGATGACATTGCAAGTACCTTAGCAGGTCGTGACGCCACACGTTTGCAACCCTCCGGGGCCTACGCAGCTAATCTCCTTGGGCTTTCTACACAGGTGCCTACGAAAGTTGTTTTTCTAACGGATGGTCGCACGCGGACGGTCCAGATTGGCCAACGCCAGATTATTCTGAAACACACCACTCCCCGTAACATGGCGACCGCAGGTAGAAGCAGCGGACTGGTGATTCAAGCCCTGCGTCACTTGGGCCGGAAAAACGTCGATCAGAAAATTATTGCACGGCTTGATCACCGTCTTGATGACGATACCCGCAAGCAACTAATGAAGGATATTCGATATGCCCCGGCCTGGATCGCAGACATTATCCGTGAGCTAACTTTTCAGGAAAGTACGGCATGAAAGAGTTTATTGCAATGCCGGAAGAACGTCGTCGACTGGTCTGTACAGAGACCGGTGCAAAAATGAATTTGTTTGAGATTGCAGTCGAAAAGGACTTCTGGGTTTGCTGGACTCTACACAAATTATTTGGGCTACCCGAATGGGGTGAGCACCTCACGTTCAAGGGGGGTACGTCATTATCTAAGTGCTGGAATCTCATTGATCGGTTTTCCGAAGATATCGATATTGTTATTGACCGGCGTGCTTTGGGGTTTGGTGGAGACAATGCTTTGGAAAGAGCAGCCAGCAGGAAGCAGACAAAAAAGCACCTCAAGGCACTGAAAGCAGCTTGCCGGCAATGTATCAGTGACAGGATTTATCCGGCGCTCATTGACGTTATTTCATCGGATTTGCGAGAAGCACTTCAGTGGACACTTGAGCCTGATCCAGACGATCTCGAAGGACAGACTTTGCTGCTGTTCTATCCGACAGCTTTCCCGGAACAAGCCGCCTATCTTCGTCGTGCCGTGAAAATTGAAATGGGTGCCCGTTCGGACACGAACCCTGCAGAATCCATCGAGATAAAGCCCTATATCAGTGATGCCTTCCCAGATCTGCTGTTGGAGTCAGGTACAAATGTCAGGGCCGTTGTGCCAAGGCGCACCTTCTGGGAGAAGGCAATGCTTTTGCACGAGGAAACCTTCCGGCCGGAAGCTAATAAAAGACACCGGGCAGGCATGGCCCGGCACTACTATGACCTCTACCGGCTGATTCAAGCTGGTATAGGCAATCAGTCTGCCCAGGACCTCGACCTGTTCCATCGGATTGTCGCGCATCGTCAAGTTTTCTTTCGCTATACGTGGCTCGATTATTCAACGATGAATCTTGAGCAGTTGCAACTGCTACCTGCGGAAGCTGATCGGCCAGCTTGGCAGGCCGATTATGAAAGCATGCGGAAAGAGATGTTCTACGGCGATGTACCAACATTTGAAGAAATCCTGACGGTGGTGGGAGAATTTCAGGTCAAGTTGAATACTGGGTAGAACTCATCCCTCACAGTAAAGATTCTTCCATGAATACACGGTTTGACGACTCTTTTCCTTCAAATCTATAGGAGCTTGTGAGCAACGCCTACGCCAAAATCCGAGTACCATAGGCGGCATTAGGTAACCGGCTTATTCATGCTCGGTTTTTGCTATATAAGTACTTTATGTAATAAACCCTTGAATTCAGTAACCTAGCATTAATGTTGCGCTGTAATTCCCGTTCACTATAGTGCAATATGTTTCCAAACTTATACACCCATGCTTAAAGAACGGATTTCAGAACTAATACTCATTTAGCCATCAAGCAATCAAAACTATCAATCACTACCAAAAACATGAAAAATGAATGGGGGCGACATTCCGTAGTCCCTTTTGATTTGGAGATCTAATCTGTGACAGCGCTACAGACACTACTTTACAGTTTCCGTGTTACCGCCAGGTCCGAACGGGAGAAAGGCAACTACTTTGAAGAACTGATTCGGCAGTACCTAAAAGCCGAGCCAGCCTACGTCGACTGGTACAGTGACGTGTGGATGTATGCCGACTGGGCCAGAGGGGAAGGCAAGGATTATGTCGGGGATGCATCAGATGAAGGTATTGATCTGGTAGCAAAAACACGAGGCGTGGGGGAATATCACGCCATCCAGTGCAAATTTTACGACCCGGATCATACCATAGCGAAGAATGATATTGACAGCTTCTTCACCGCTTCCGGTCAGCAGCCTTTTGTACATCGTCTTATCGTAGCCTCAACGGACAAATGGGGTTCCAGGGCAGAAAAGGCGCTCATAGAGCAACATATCCCGGTGACCAGAATTGACTTGGCGGCGCTGGAATCCAGCCAGATTGACTGGTCTCAGTTTGCATCCAGAAAAGCCCCTGTATTGAAAGAACCGATGACCCTCAGGCCTCACCAAAAAGAGGCGCTGAAACGTGTGTGTGACGGATTGATGAACACTGACCGAGGCAAGATGATCATGGCCTGTGGTACGGGTAAAACCTTTACCAGTCTGAATATAGCCGAACAGGTGGCAGGTGCAGGCAAACGAGTGTTATTTATGGTTCCAAGTCTTGCTTTGCTCTCGCAAACACTGACGGAGTGGACGCAGCAAACAAGCATTCCCATGCACAGTTTTGCCGTGTGTTCAGACCGGCATGTTGGCAAGAAACGGAAAAAACCGAAGATCGTGTAGAGATGTTTGTCCACGAACTGCGTTATCCGGCCACGACAACACCATCAAACCTTGCAGCAGAGATGGCCAAGCGCCATGACGATGCCCACATGAGTGTGGTGTTCTCGACCTATCATTCCATTGAAGTATTGCACCAGGCCCAAAGTGAACACGACTTGGCCGCTTTTGATCTGATTATCTGCGATGAGGCACACCGTACCACCGGGGCGACTTTCGAGGATAGCGACGAAAGCCATTTCGTCAGGGTGCATGATGACAAATATATCCGGGGAGCCAAACGCTTGTATATGACCGCCACGCCCCGCATCTATGGTGACACCTCCAAAGCCAAAGCGGAAGATGGCGATATCACACTTTGCTCAATGGATGATGAGAAACTGTACGGCAAGGAATTGTATGTACTCAGTTTTTCCGAGGCTGTGCAGCGTAACCTGCTGGTGGATTACAAGGTCATCGTGCTTGCCATGGACGAAGCCCACATCAGTAGGCGCTTACAAACGCTGCTTGCTGATGAGAACAACCAGCTCAGGGTCGACGATGCCGCCAAGATCGTTGGCTGCTGGAAGGCTTTGAGCAAGGAAGAGCTTCGGGAAGAGGCAGCTATTGATGCGACTCCCATGCAGCGCGCTGTAGCTTTTTGTCAGGTGATTGAACACCATCCGGGTAAAACCCGAACACACAAAGTCAGTTCAAAACACATTGCTGCCATGTTCCAGCCTGTGGTGGAGGAGTACCAGGCTTTGAAAGGTACGGCATCGAACGTGGTTTGCGAGGCTGAGCATGTCGACGGCAGCATGAATGCCAGCATCAAGGATGCCAAACTAACCTGGCTCAAGTCTGATCCACCTGAAAATCATTGTCGCATTTTGTCCAATGTACGTTGCCTTTCCGAGGGCGTTGATGTGCCTGCCCTGGATGCCGTGTTGTTTCTCACCCCGCGCAATAGCCAGGTCGATGTGGTGCAGTCCGTGGGACGGGTGATGCGCAAGGCACCGGGCAAGGAACGTGGGTATGTGATCTTGCCGGTTGTGGTTCCAGCCGACATTGCACCCAATGAGGCGTTGAATAACAACAAAACCTACAAGGTCGTCTGGCAGGTACTGCAAGCGCTGCGTTCACACGATGATCATTTTGATGCTTTCGTGAACAAACTGGACCTGGTTGGCAGTAACCCCAGCAAGATGGAAGTCATTGCCATTGCCGACAACATTTCAAAGCCACAAGCGGGGCAGAAACGTACTGGAAGCGGCCACACCATTGGCAAACGGGTAGTAATCGATCAAATGGATAAGCAACAAGCCATTCAGTTCGAAGTCGGTGAAATCGAGCGGGCAATCTACGCCAAAGTCGTGCAGAAATGCGGTCGCAGACTGTATTGGGATGAATGGGCCACTGATATTGCTGATATCGCCCAGACACACATTACCCGTATCACTACGATTGTTAGCAATACAGCCAATGCCAAGGAAGCGAATGCCTTCAAGGCGTTTGCCAATGAGTTACGTGACGATCTGAACGATCGCATCACAGACGAAGAGGTGGTTGAGATGCTAGCACAACACCTGATCACCAAACCGGTGTTTGATGCGCTATTTGAGGATGCCGACTTTGCACACCAGAATCCGGTGTCAAAGGCTATGCAGGGTGTGCTGGAAGTGTTGCAAGAACATCACCTCGACAAAGAAGCAGAAACCCTGAACAGGTTTTACCAAAGCGTCAGCATGCGCGCATCCGGCATCGACACGATTGCAGGCAAACAGCACATCGTGGTGGAACTGTATGACAAGTTTTTCCGCAACGCATTCCCACGCATGACAGAACGCCTTGGTATTGTTTACACCCCGGTTGAGGTGGTGGATTTTATCATCCACTCCGTCAACTGCCTGCTGCAACAGGAGTTTGAGCAAACACTGGGGTCAAAAGGTGTACATATTCTGGATCCATTCGTTGGCACGGGGACTTTCATCACCCGACTGCTGCAAAGTGGCTTGATTAAGCCGGAAGAGTTACCGTACAAGTATCGGCATGAAATTCATGCCAATGATATTGTCTTGCTGGCTTACTACATTGCAGCGATCAATATTGAGACGGTGTATCACAGCCTTATTGCCAAAGAGCATACCGTTTATCAGCCTTTTGAAGGGATCTGTCTGACCGACACCTTCCAAATGTATGAGTCCAAAGACATGTTGGACGCACTGTTGCCGATAAATTCAGAGCGGCGCAAACGGCAGGTAAACTTGCCTATTCAGATCATCATGAGCAACCCACCTTATTCATCGGGACAAAAAAGTGCCAACGACAACGCAAAAAATGTTGCTTACCCCTCACTGGACAAACGTATCGGGGAAACCTACGCGAGGCATTCGGCGGCGACATCGCAAAAGAATCTTTATGATAGTTACATTCGGGCGATCCGATGGGGCTCTAACCGGCTTGGTGAGGCCGGGGTGATGGCATACGTATCTGGCAGTGCTTGGATTGAACGATCTTTTGCCGATGGCTTGAGGAAGTGTCTGGCAGAAGAATTTACCAATCTCTATGTGTTCACCCTGCGTGGGGATATCAGGAAAAACATGCTGTCGAGTGGCGCGGCAAAAGAGGGCAGCAATATCTTTGGTTCTGCCAGTATGACCGGAATTGCCATAACCTTCTTTGTGAAAAATCCCGAAACAGATAGCCGTGGAAACATTTATTATTATGATGTTGGCGATGACCTTAGCCGGGAAGACAAACTCAATATCACTCGCAAGTTTGGCAGTATCAATGGCATCACCAAGCAAGGCGGCTGGCAAAGAATCGTGCCCGATGGCAACCATGACTGGTTGAACCAGGTGAATCCGGACTTTGATCGGTTTCTGGTTCTGGGAGAAAAGATAGATAAGGTAGTGACACCGATGTTCAAGAATTATTCTTTAGGTGTAGCAACTGGTCGCGATGCTTGGTGTTACAACGCCTCAAGGGACGTCATGGAAGACAACATCCGCTCGATGATCGTATTTTATCATGCAGAGCGGGAGCGGTATCACCAGGATCCAGATTATGCAGCACTTGACGTAGACACGTTTATTAACAGTGATCGAACTAAGATAAGTTGGACCGTCGCACTGAAACAAGGCCTGATAAAAAACAAAGCCCTAGCGTTTGCTGAAGGTGAGGTGCTAGTATCGACCTATCGGCCATTCTCCAAGCAGTGGCTATACTACGGAAGACGGCTGAACGAAAGGGTTTATCAAATGCCGCAGATTTTCCCGAACGCAACGGCGGAGAATCGGGTGATTTGTGTTACGGGTGTCGGTGCCCGATCCGGGTTTTCTGCCCTGATAGTAGATGCCATTCCCAATCTCCACACATTGGATTCAGGGCAATGCTTTCCCATCAAGCTTTATGACAGGACGGAAGCAGACCGAGATGATGATTTGTTCGTGGATCAGGACAATACCCTGTATCGAGTTCGAGACGGCATCAGTGACGAGGCATTGAAGCAATTTCAAGCGACATATCCCGGAGAAACCATCAGTAAAGAAGATCTATTCTATTACTTATACGGGATCTTGCATTCAGAAGATTACCGTGCTCAGTATCGTAACAATCTAATGAAACAATTGCCCCGGCTTCCAGTGGTGACTGACGTTTCAGACTTTCGTACCTTTCAGACAACCGGGCGCACTTTGGGGGAACTGCACCTAGGCTATGAAAGTATCGACCCGTGGCCAGTAACGGTCAACGACGGGAAAGGACTACCGGAAGGGATGGCACCGGAACGCTTGTACCGTGTTGAAAAGATGAAATACGCCAGAGGCCATGGCAGCAAAAAAGATCAGTCCACGGTGATTTACAATCCCTACATCACGATCACCGATATCCCGCTTGAGGCTTATGATTACGTCGTTAATGGCAAGCCCGCTATCCAGTGGGTGATAGAACGGCAGTGCGTGAAAACAGATAAGGACAGTGGACTTGTAAACGATGCCAACCGCTACGCTGTCGAGACAATGGGTAACCCTGCCTACCCACTGGAACTGCTTCAACGCGTTATTAGAGTATCCATGGAAACCATGAAAGTGATCAAGGATCTACCGCCACTACAAGTCTGAAACGGGTTTGGTTTGCCGCACCTAACCTGTTTTGCCATAGTGTTTTTTTTGTAAATTTACATGCCAACATCGTACCATTCCCAAAATCCCGTATTTGCTATTTCGGGAACTCTCTTCCCAATTTTCAAAAGTGAGTAACCATGAACAAGAAACATGCGAAAGAGATAGTCGCTGACGACCTTGAAAAGATAGCAGGATACGCGGCTGTGATAGAGAAATCAGCCAAGAAGATTCTGGAGCAAGGGTCATGGAATGAAGGCTGGATTGCTGTACAGAAAACCATACAACACGACAGCAAGCACTTTGATGATGAGGTCAAGAAAAGACACTACAGGCTGGAAAAGCCTTTAATGCCTGATAACCTCTTGGAGAAAGCTCGCACCTTCGCAATTTTAGAATGCCGCACATCTTTCTTTGGTTATCCTCAATTGCTCAACAGTCTTACAAAAGCGCAGCCCACAATATTTCTTGATGTGTTTTTGGGAGGAAATGATGTTTAGGATTATCAGCATAGAGAGATGTTTATTGATGGCATTAAACAGTATGATAATCCGCTCAATCAAATTTCAGATATTGATCTTCTGTCCTGGTGCGAGAAAGATCCATCTTCTCGCTATCCGCTGGTAGCGTCAGCGATAATTGCATTCAAAAAATCGGATGAAGTAGGAAAATATGAATGGAACCCTTTTATTTTTGCGATCTTCAATAAAGCTCCTGTTTTAGAGGATGTTTTAAAACATCTTACTGACATTCTAAGGCCAGCGCCATGGAACGATTCGCTAGTAGATATTCTCCGAAGACGGGCTGTTTTGTATCAAGACCTTTATGAACATGAGAATGAAGAGGTAGTAGCTTGGGCTAGAAATCAATATGCAAAAGTGCAGGAAGGGATATGAAAAGAACGTCAACGGGAAAACCAACAGAACCTAGAGCGAAACGAAAGATTCTAGTAACTGGGACACATAGGGCTTACGTACAAAATTTTGCTTAAGAGTCTGATGATGGAGAGATTTGGCTAGGCCAATATCGCCTAGCTAAACTGAAGAAGTCCAACAGAAAGATCTCTGTACTCAGGAAGTGTCGTTGGTGACGGATGGGGAATGTGCTAATAGAAATGATGTTTGCCATTCTTAAGATGTATTTCGCCTACAAAATTTTTTGCGGAGAAAATTCATCATGAAACAGAGGGGTTAATTATTTACTACTATCGGTACATTTCCGGTACATTCTCCAGTTTTCACAGCTTATGTCAGTCTGAGCTAAAATGTTGAATCAACAGGACAATCCACAACTATATCGAACGTTCCTTGATTTAATGTAATCAACACACTATTGATTAAACTGGCTCTCATAGACCTTGTTGTATGGATCATCGAAAAGAATGTCATATCATTGGCTTCTTTCACTGCTAGAGCCAGTTTAAATGCCACACCACACCACGGGTAGAAAGAGACATGTGGTCGGATAATGAAACAAATATAGATTTTTTGAACTATTCAGAGACAGCTGAACTCGTCTCCTCAACGCTCCAACAAAAAAGCATTCGTCCGGTATCTCTCGGTCTTTTCGGTGGCTGGGGTGTCGGTAAATCGTCTCTGATGCGAATGGTTATCGATGACATATCAGCAGACAAGAAGAACCTAATTCTCCAGTTTGATGCATGGCTCTTTCAAGACTATGACGATGCACGTGCGGCCTTACTGCAAAAAATCGGGGACACATTAAACGCTAAAGCAAAGGACGATGAAGCGCTTCTTAAGAAAGTGAAGTGCCTCTTCAAGCGGATCAACACATTGCGTGTTTTGGGCCTTGTAGCTGAAGGGGTGACCTTTGCAGCGGGGGCACCAACCTTTGGAGTGATTGCACGCGGAATCGAAGGTGCTCGGGATATCGTCAGCGGGAACGGAAACAAAGAAAATTTCAATGCTGTAACTGCGATGGCATCCGACGCCAAATCCAAGGCAACCGAATTGAGCAAACCGGAAGAGGAAGAATCGCCGCCAAGGCAAATCGAAGCCTTCCGTATTGAACTCAAACAGATTCTTGAAGATCTCGATTGCACGCTCTTAGTATTTATCGACAATCTGGACCGCTGCCTGCCCGATAAGGCAATTCACACCTTAGAAGCAGTCCGCTTGTTTCTGTTTATGGAAAGAACAGCTTTCGTTATCGCAGCCGATGAGGACATGATTAGGCTAGCTGTGGCCCAGCATTATAAGGCTAATCTGGACAGGCTCGTTACAGACTATCTGGATAAGTTTGTTCAGATTCCGGTACGCGTGCCGCCAACAGGTGTGTCGGAAATGAAGGCATTCCTTATTCTGCTCTTGACCGCTGAACCTGCGTATCCAGCTCAAAGGATGCGCCCGAAACTTACGTCTGCGCTGCAGAAATTTCTTATGTCGCGACTACAGACGATTTGGAAATCTCCCTTTCCCGAGACACCTGAAATATTGGAGGGTTTGAAAGATGCAGCACCAACTGAATCTGAAAAGGTGCTGATCAGCCAAGTATCGCAACTGTCGAAACTTATATCGCCGATCCTCGTCAACTCTCCTCGTGTGAAGGGCAATCCGCGCATCGTAAAGCGCATGCTGAACACTCTTCGGATGCGGCAGATGATTGCAGCTAGACGTGGAATAAATCTGAGCGAAGAGGCCATGCTAAAATTGGTGTTGTTTGAGCGTTGTGCAGGAGGAAAGGCAACAGGCGACCTCATGAATTTGATTGGCAATAGTAATGAGGGGAAAGTCTCATTACTCAGCCAGCTGGAAGGAGACAAGGAGATTGCGGATCCAGCACTGTTCCCAGAAAGTTGGAGAGAACAGGAAGAATTTATTTCGGAATGGAGCAAGCTCGCCCCGACTTTAGGAGATAAAGATCTTCGTCCGGCAGCGTACCTCTACCGTGAGACTCAACCGGTATTCACACCGTCAGCAGGGTTGAGTGTCGAAGCCGAACGCGCAGTCGCGGTGTTAATCAAAGCTACACGCGAATCCGCATCATCAACAGACAAGGCTGTACTAGCTCTTGCTAAGGATGAAATGCCGCAGGCTATGGAAGAGCTTATACGTAAGATGTCCAACGCCATTAGTTGGACGAAACGCCCCGAAGGTTGGCCTGGAGCACTTGCAGTGGCGGGAGCCAACGCCGAGGCGGCAAAGGCATTCGTTACGTTCATAAGATCGCGCAACCTTAGCCCGTTGCCAGCATGGATGAAGGCAGCGCTAAAGGATAGACCTTGGTGGGAGGAATAATTGGGAACTTCTACGAATAGTAGTGGGTCGAGTGGACGATCGCCATTAATTCCACCTCATGCCGACTCTCAACCAGGCGAGCCAATTCCACCACGTCCCGAGAACGGTCTTTCAAATTTCAGGCGCAGCCTAACTAGTTACATGAAAAGCGGTGGCTCGGAATTGCGTGACCGTGCCCTTGGTCGATATGCGCGCGGCGCCGTTGGTGGGTCTTCAGTAGGTGTTCGGCGTTACGGCGCGGTTGCCGGCAGTGGATCGGTTGCAATTGGTGCACTGGCTGAGCTTGGTGCGGGCGGTACAGGTGAAACCGCCGCAGGCAAGGATTTAAGCGATGCGATTGGAGCACCCGTCGAAACTGCGGCACAAATCATTGCTGAAGCTGTTGCCCCGGATAACTCGGAAGGGGATGGCGTTCGAATTTTGATTGGGGAAGCAATCTGCGAGGTGCTGCAAGACGAAGAAACCTTAGAAAGAGAAATGATCACACCAGATTTTCTGGACGCTGTTTTGTTCCAGTATACAGTCGAGGCTATCGTACACGACATTCTTGCCAGAGAGGGCAGTCCATCGCTGGACGCTGCTGAGAGCGCCGAAATTCTTCAAGCTAGGGAAAATGACCTTCGGCAGGCGGTAGAAGCTGTTGTTGATGCCCGTCTAGCTGCAAATCAGGCAGATCGCGACTTGGGGATAATGTCACAAGTCGGTCGCAGACAGTTGCAGTTGAACTGTATCCAATCGGTATTGGAAATTTGGGAGGCAAACGAAGAATGACGACCGTTCAGTGCGCCCCCGACATAGATGAGCTGATTGCTTCGAAGTCAGACCGCAAAGTTGTTCTTTTCGACAATGTTGATAACGCCAATAGCATAGCCTGTATCGGCAATCACGTGCGCGATGCGTTGAAGCGAGTCAATTTACCAATTCCAATTCATGCTTTCGATTTTCTAACAATAGCCCTGAGCGTAACCGCTACAGACGAATTCGTATCCAGGGATGGTGGTGCCTACGGGTTCACGCGGGATATTTCGCTTTCCGTGTCTCTTGCCAAACCCGCCATTTGGAATTCCAAAAAGCAAGCCCTTGAAAGTATATTGAGATTTCTAACAGGAGATGATTGGAGCTTATCATTCTTCGGGAATGGACTTACTCCACCTGCTACTTCTGAGAAAAAGCGGCTAAGAAAAATCTTCGATCTGTCGAACATAGAGCAGGTCTGTCTCTTTTCTGGGGGCTTAGACAGTCTCATCGGCACTATGAACGAACTCCAAACCAATCACGATGATACGCTCTTGGTTAGTAGGGCTTCCACAGGTGATCAGATGTTTCAAAAGTATCTGCTGAGCCGATTAGGAAACCCAAGGCAGTTCGGCGTAAACGATCGACCATCAAGACCCAATACCGTCAGCTGGCGAAAAGAAAATTCAACGCGCTCTCGGTCAATACTCTTTCTGGCTCTGGCGGCTTGCTGTGCTTCAGCAATTTCTCAGTATCGCTCGGTTGCCTCAACACCGCTGTTCATTCCTGAGAACGGTTTCATTGCACTTAATCCACCAATGACTCCTAGACGCCGCGGCTCCTTGAGCACGCGAACGGCACATCCACACTATCTTGGTTCGCTTCAACGACTTTTCGACGACGTTGGATTAGGGGTAGCAGTACACAATCCTTTTAAGTTCATGACCAAAGGTGAGATGATTCAGAATTGCCACGATCAAAAGCTAATCCATACATTGGCCCCGGATACGATCTCGTGCGGAAAGTGGAAACGCAGAAACCAGCAATGTGGGAAATGTGTTCCTTGTCTCATCCGGAGATCGTCGATGTATGCAGCTGGCGTGATTGAACCGAAGAATTTGTACGAATTCAGTGATCTTACGAAATTGCCGTTTGGCACTAAAAAAGGTGCTGACCTTTCAGCTACATTGGCGGCGCTGAAATCGATCGACAGAGGCAATGTCCCAAGGTGGGTAAGTGCAAGTGGACCCCTTCCGATGGATGTCTCGACTCGCAAAAAGTACTACGATGTAGCGTGGCGTGGACTATTGGAGTTAAAGGGCTTTCTCTCTGCACAAGGCTTCAAGACATGATGGATTTTCACTGTCATCTTGATCTGTACACTGACCCTCAAGAGGTTATTCAACAGGCATCTGATGCGGGCACGTATGTGCTCTCTGTTACGACTACTCCGAAAGCTTTCCCAGGTACAAAGAGAATGGCTAAAAATGCGCTGCGAATTCGAACAGCCTTAGGCCTTCACCCGCAGTTGGCAGGTGAGAGACATTCTGAGCTTAATTTATTTGATCTCATGTTGCCGGAAACGGCATATGTAGGTGAAATTGGCTTAGATGGATCAAAAGAACACAAAGCATCATTTGCCGTTCAAACCAGAGTTTTCCGGCATATTTTAAACAGCTGCAATAATCGAGGAGGGAGAATTCTCTCCATTCATAGTCGTCACGCCGCAGGTCAAGTTCTCGAACATCTAAGCGAAGCCGTCGGCAAAAGTACGCCCATTTTGCATTGGTTTTCAGGCTCCTCAAAGGAGGCGAAGAGAGCGAATCAACTAGGTTGTTGGTATTCGGTCGGGCCTGCTATGCTCCGCACCAAGAGTGGACGCAACAGAGTGGCTCAAATGCCAATCCAGAAGGTGTTGCTAGAGACTGATGGCCCCTTCGCAAAATTAAATGGGATACCTCTTAAACCTATTCACGCAGAACTGAGCATTCCGGTGTTGTCGAGGTTGTGGGGCGCTTCACAATCAGCAACGCGTCGGCAACTTGCGGACAATTTGAGAACAATCGGGATTTTGGCCAAATCTCGTTGATAGTACAATAATCCAAAGCGAACATGTCGGGTGACTGTACCAGACTGCCCAGAAGAAGGCAGTTGAATTTCGCTCGGCGACAATTTCTAACGACCGCTTTTGAGCCCCTAACGGATTCAAAAAATAATTCCCTGACAGCTTGCATTTGAGCCGTCTTAGTCCAGCAATTCTCATTTTGGCAGTTATTTGTAGTCCGGTTCATTGATTTTCAACGTAAGTCATTGTTATTATTGACTTGTACTTTTGTGTCGAATCTGCTATGATACGCCAACATGAAATTGATGGTCGATCATCTCATTGGCGAATTGCGAAAACGATTCCACAACATCGCAGACCCTCGCAACGGCAGCAACAAACAGTACACCTTCGTCGATATCGCGATGGCGGCGTTTTCGGTATTTTTCATTCAATCGCCGTCTTTTCTTGAGCATCAAAGAACGTATAACAAAAATGCGTGTCGGTCTTTATTCGGCATCCGCAAACTGCCAACTGACAATCATATTCGAGAGCAATTGGATCGAATCGACTGTCAGGATGTTTACCCTGGATTCGACATAGCGCTTGATCAAATGAAGAAATATCAAGCCCTTAAGCCTTTCCAGATTCTCGACGGTCGCAGCCTTTTGGCATTGGATGGATCTGAATTTCACAACTCTTACAAGATTCAGTGCCCACAATGTCGCACCCGACTTCGAAGCTCTGGCGAGAGCGAATATCACCATATCGTGTTGTGCGCCACATTGGTTGGCATCGGCCACAGCGAAGTGCTGCCGTTGCGTCCGCAGTTTATCACGCCGCAAGACGGGGATCATAAACAGGACTGCGAAACCAAAGCCGCCTACCGCTGGTTCGATCAAAACGCAGCGCGCTACGCATCCTTGCGTCCGATTTACCTGGGCGATGATCTGTATGCCAATCAACCGATATGCGAAAAGGTTGCACAAGCGGGCGGCGATTTCATCTTCCGCGTCAAAGAAGGCTCTCATAAAACACTTTTCAGTTATCTTGATGGCGTTGTCTGGCCAACCAAGCGGGTGGTCGAAAAAACACCGGGACGCAAAACGCCGAATAAGATTTATCAGTATCGTATTGCCAGGCAGTTGCCGATCAGAGACGGCAACGATGCGTTGAAGGTTAATTACGTTGAACTTCAAATTCGCCGAGTCGGTGACCGTAAGCCGACGCAAAGCTTTCGCTTCATCACCTCGCTTGATGTCACCAAAGCCAATGTTGCCGACATTGCGGCAGCTGGTCGGGCGCGCTGGAAGATTGAAAACGAAGGGTTTAACCTGTTGAAAAAACACGGCTATCACATGGAGCATAACTTCGGCCACGGCAAACAGGGACTGTCGAACACACTGATGACTTTGAACCTGATCGCATTTGCGTTTCATGCCGTATGCAACCACCTGTGCGAACTGTGGCAGGCCGCCAGAGCCAGGTTTTCCAGAAAACATCGGTTCTTTGTCGCGCTCGACATCATCAACTGCTATCTTTACTTTGAAAACTGGCAAGCGCTTCTCAGTGCCACTGCCGATCCACAACCGCGACCGCCCCCGTAACTGGATATCGCCTCCCGGCTAACAAGTTGGATACTCAATTCCGTTTCTTTCAAACAACATGGGGATACATGCAAATTAAAATCAATTACCTAAAATGAGAACTGCTGGTCTTAGTCATCTGCAATGGCAAGTTTTGCGGGTAGTGTATATAATCTTTCGCACATTTATACTAGCGATGGTCTCAAGCGGTTAATCCATTCTCCAGAATTTGCTTGTAAGGCGATTCCATGGACCGATAACGTTGCACGCCCAAGTGGAAATGAAATCGATAAGCTGCTAAAGGCGGCTTGTGTTTTTCTCCTTGCCTTTGCAGCTCGTCGCCCCCAGAATCGGGGAGTTTATTACACGACACACAGGAAAACTACCATGCAACTGGATATGCATTATTACGGCACCTATTCAATGGCACGGGCTGCCGGAATAAATCCGGATACCGCTCAGATCATCGCCACGTGTGCCCAATTCGTTGATGACAACACTGCAAAGTCTGACGTGACTTTCCGTGACGGTTCGAGAATCGACGCGGAAGCGACCGCACACCATACGCTCGATATAAACAATATCAAGGACGGCGATCAACGTCGCGTGTGGGTACCATTTCACTTCCTTCCGGGCAATCAAGGTGAAGGCTATACTGAACGCCTGAAATGCCGCAAGGACAGTGAAGTTGCACAGGAGATGCGGGATCATCATCTGGGCCTCGCAGACAGAGCTTTCGCACCAGCCCTCATGGGAATCACCGCTCATGTATATTCTGACACATTTTCCCATTACGGGTTTTCTGGTGTGAGTTCTCGAGGGAACAAGGTCGTCAATAACAGCTTCCGGTTCCACGAGGAGGTGGAGGGCCTTGATGTGACGATCGAAAATCTCAACCCTGATATGCGCGAATATATTACCGGTAAGGCATCAAAGTTCATCGCAAAACCAAATGACTACCACGGCGGTTTACTAAGTAATATTGTTTCATGGCTTGGGGAAGAGGCATCAGGCGCACTAGGACACGGTTCTGTCGCCACCTATCCAGATAGGCCGTATCTCGTCTGGAGCTTTGACTATGAACGGGATGATTATGTGGCCAATGGAATAACATCTATTAGGAATAATTCGGTAACATTTCATGAAGGTTGCCATGCTCTCTACAACATGTTCACACATTTTTTGAATTTACAGCCTGAAAAATATTCTTCCGGCGATGGCAGGGCGTTTAGTGATATTTCTGAAAGGGTAATGAGAGTTCTGCTGACACAAGGGCCCAAGCAAGAGCGTATTGACGCTTGGCAAGCCGCAGCGGAAGAAGGGGCTATATTTGGTAAACCCGGCGAGCGGATTCCCATCTATGAAGGTGAAAAGTGGAACGAGCAGTGGGAGAATCTTGATGGCCAAGAAGATTACCACACTGCAATGGAAACGCAAATCTGGCATTTTTACCAAGCTTCAGCGATGCATCGTACCTACATAATCCGCGATCTCTTGCCAACGCACGGCCTGATAATTAACTAATCAGTGGCACCCAGGCCGGTCGGGCCGGACAGAACCTTTTGACGCAAAGCACCCCGAATGGAAAATTGTTGCCGTGAGGCTCGGGAAGTGTTGTGCTGGCTGAAGGTGTCGAATGACTTTCAGGGATAAGCAGGTTGAACCTTTATTCAACCGACAACCGCGATACATAGCCGGACATCCTTAATAGAGATAAGATAACAAATCCTTATCTCGGAATACCGACCGGTCCGGGATGAGGGAACCTGGCAGGGCGGTCAACACCACTAACTAACTGTGGAAGCTTGAAGAGTTTACCGATGGAACATCGGCCTAGTAGTCCCTTCATTAATTAGACTCAGAAAATTCTCTGTTTACCTGGTCTGAAAGGGGATTCGTCGATGGCACTACATTGTCTGGCGCAACGAAGCAGAGGCGGAGAAGGACAGAGCCGACCACCAAACGATCACCGCTGATCAGTAGAAACGACTCCGCGGCTGCGGCAAGGCCTTGGTTGGACATTTTGCTTATTGCCGCAGGCACAATAGAGTTTGTCATATAGCCGTTTCGGTTGTCTGGACAGATTGTTGATGAGGTAGCACGGATTTTAACCTTTGCGGATGACTGTTATCTTGGCAATCGCGCACTTGGCCCAATGCCAACTATTCGCCCAATAGTGCTACGCCTTGAAACGGCGCCCGGCGCCCTAGGCATCTGCGATATTTTCAGTTGGTATCTTAATTAATGAGCTTGGATTTGAAACAAAAGTTTTTAGGTTATAAGTATGAAATTCAGTTTTCATGTGAACCATGAACTTATCTTCCTGCAAATTCATGAAATTTATTTATCTGGTTTTTCAGTTAGCACCGCCTATTTTTCAATACACTTTCGGTACACTGATCAGTTTTAACTACTTGCGCCAGACTGGTCTAATACATTGGATCAACAAGTCTTATACTAACTGTACCGAATACCCCCTGTTTCAGCATAATCAGTAAATTATTGGTTTTACTGGCTCTGAAAATCCCCGTGTCAGTGGTTCGATTCCGCCCCTGGCCACCGCTTATCGTTTCCCAAAAGGCTTCACTAAACAGTTTACTTTTAGTGTGGTCGCAACTGTGGGGACTCCCGCGATAACAAAAAGATTTCTGGGACAGAAAGTCCAGAATCTCAATTATGGTAAATTAGAAAATATTCTAGAAATCTATAAAAGGTTTCAGATTGTCCGATCGGGAGGGATGGCGCAGTTTTCGAATCGCTTTTGCTTCAATCTGACGAATCCGCTCCCGCGTTACGTCAAATTGCTGCCCAACTTCCTCAAGCGTATGATCAGTCGGCATTCCGATTCCAAAGCGCATTCGCAATACTTTAGCTTCGCGGTCTGATAGAGAATTCAGCGCCGAATCGGTCGCTGCTCGCAATCCTGCTTCGGTCGCCACTTCAAGTGGAGCACGAACAGTTTTGTCTTCAATGAAGTCGCCGACATGTGAATCCTCATCTTCACCCGTTGGCGCTTCCATGGATAGTGGTTCTTTCGGAATTTTCAAAACCTTGCGAACTTTGTCTTCCGTAACTTCCATTCGTTCCGCCAGTTTTTCTACGGTGGCCTCTCGACCTTCTTCCTGTCTGATTTCCCGCTGAATGCGGGTGAGTGTACTCAGTGTTTGGGTCATGTGAACGGGAACTCGAATTGTTCGAGACTGATCGGCGCACGCCCTTGTGATTGCCTGGCGAATCCACCATGTCGCATAGGTCGAAAATTTGAAACCTCGCTCGTGTTCGAATTTGTCAACCGCTTTCATTAGTCCGATATTGCCTTCCTGTATCAGGTCCTGAAAACCCAGACCTCGATTGTTGTATTTCTTTGCAATTGAAACCACGAGTCTTAGATTTGCCTCGATCATTTCTTTCTTTGCCCGATTTGCTCGAGTCTCTCCGACTGCAATCTTCCGACGCACCTCGCGAAATTCTTCAATCGGCATGCCAAGCCGCGCTTCAAACTTCTGTAGATGCTCTCGCGCTTCCTTAATGTCCTCTCGATATTTTTCGAGTTCTTGTGCTTGCGCCTCGTTACACACTGCTTTCAGCAGCGACATCAAATTTCTGTGCGTGAGTTTGCTCCAAAACACATCGTGAACATTCTGTCGGGGAATACGAACTTTGTCAATGCAGATTTCTTCCAGTACCTTGCTTTTCTCCTTCAGTTCTCTATCGGCTTCATGAACAATATTGAACATATCGTCTATCTGCTTGCGAACATACTTGAACTGCATAAACCACTTTGATATGAATCGCCGGTAATTCATGACCTGCTTGCTTCGCACACCTTCTGGTTGATGTTTAATCGCATTTCGAAGATTCTTGTGATGCGCGCAAACAATTCCGAAGCGACGTTTTAACTCCGCGGTATTGGATGCGGCTTTCTCTTCATCGTGCTCTCCCGCTCTCGGGCTAAGTGCAGTACTGGTTTTTGAATCCAAAAAGAATCCAGTGCAAAGTTCAGTCGCGCGCATGGACTCATTGTTGATCTTATGGAACATTTGAACAAGAGAATCAATAATCAACGGGCAGGTTGATGCTGCTTCTTTGGCGGAGAGCAGCCCTGACTGAATTCTCTTTGCCAGCTCTATCTCCTTGCTTCGAGTTAACAGATCGATGGCACCCATTTCACGCATGTACATGCGAACCGGATCGGTAGTGCTGCCAAACTCGCTTTTCAGCACCTCTTCCGCTTCTTCAGCTGCATCCTCATCGTCTACACTCTCGTCAGCCTGCATGATCAGACTGTCTGGATCTGGCGCATTATCAAGGACATCAATTTCCATTTCGCTGATGATGTTGACGATGGTCTCAATCTGTTCAACATCGCTCATCGCCTCTGGAAGATGGTCATTGATTTCTTCGTACGTAAGAAATCCTTGACGCCTGCCCTTGATTATGAGGTCTCTCAATTTTGAATCTTGTGTGCTGTATTCCATCTAATTTCCGAACCTAAATTTATTTTCAGATATTCAATTGATGCAAGTCACGGCTTTGTCAATCCGCTTGATTCTATCCTTGCCAGCAATTCATGTTGCTTCTTTCAGTTGCTAAAATCAGTTCCAAAACGGAACTGATTTTTCACATTAGCACAAATAATCGCTTCTTCACCACAAATATCTTAGAGTTCTTCCCAACCTAAAAGATAAACCTGAATTATCATTTTTCAAGGCCGTGGTCCAAGTGACAGATAACCATAGTTCTGCTATATATTCAATGAGTTGGATTCAAAGGCATTGAATCAAACAATTGGAATTGTATAAGAACTCGGCGAAATGTCGTGAACTTAGTAATTATATTGATTTCAATCAATAGTTTCAAAATTTTATGAGGCAGTAGACCGGCGTTATCACCACGGCACCCAGTACCGCACGCGCTTTCATTTATGCATGTCCGCGTGTGTAGTGAATTTCTTCCATAGAGTACTGTTTCAAGAAGATTGCCGTAGCTTTGACAGCCTGAAATTCACATATTCGTCAATTCACGACTGCCGTTTTCTGCGGTTTGCCTCTCTGTGTTCGCAGACGACTATTCGTCGGGTTCAAATACCAGTTCCGGCAGAACCACTTCCCAAGCATCGCATTTGACATTGTCTCGAAATTCCGGACTTGTCGCGTTAATACTCCATCCGGATATTGCCATTACTGATGCGGTTCGAAATCGCATTCTGTCTGGGGGAGTGAAACGCTTTGCCATTCGGCCGACTACCGAACCCGACTGATTGAGCAGCTCCCAATATCCCGACTCTGCAATTCTTATATCCAGGGAGTTGCCAAGCGACAGTTCGGCAATGGCGCAGTGAACGAAATGATTAGAACCTTTTCGCCCTGCATAACCCAGATCTACATCTTCAAGACTAGCCCGAATGTATTGGTATGTGAATTCTGCCGGCCCAGGCGGCGGTTCGACAGGATCACGTCGCAGTATGCAGAGTTCTTTGAGCAAAGTTTCCTGTATTGGATTGAATCCGTTCAGCTTGGTGAGTGTCAGCGTAAATCGAGCACGTGTCATTGCCACGTAGTACAGCCTGCGTACCTCATCCAGATCAGTTTTACCTTGGAAATTGCTCCAGCCGCCATCCAGAACGCAAACATGATCGAACTCGAGTCCTTTGGCTCGGTGTGCAGTCAGCAGAAGGAGTCCACGATGTTGCCGACGCGCGTCTTTTCCCCACTCAGCCAGCCATTCAATGAAGTGAGTTACCGGCATTTCCGAACCACTGGTTTCCAATTCATGATCATCGACTGCCTGATGCAGCAGTTCGCTCCAATATCCGATTGTGTTTTCATGCAGCCATGTCCGCATATCGGTAATTTCGATGACACCTGATTTCCTGCCCTGTAGCCATTCGGTAAACATCCGAGTCTCACGCAAGCGCCAGAAATTCGGCGTTTTTTCATATCCCAACTGAACGGGTATGTCATGCAGTTCGCAGAATGCGCGCACTGGATTCAGATACTCCCACTTACGTGCAATCACCGCGCACCGCGACCAGTCCCATTCATCAGAAAGATCCAAGAGGCGTTGAAACTCAGCCATTGCAACCTGTGCCTGAGCTATCGGGTCGCTGCCCGCCGGCAGAATTTGCACTCGCCCTTTGGAAACCGGGTCCAGTTTCTGCCATGGTCCACCGGGGAGTTCCTTCGAACGCACATCGTCAATTCTGATGGGATGCGCGACCTTCATTCGTTCCCTTGCCGATTGAATTACAGTGTTTGCGGCCGATATGATGTGGCGGGTGGAACGATAGTTGTCCGTGAGAAAAACAGGTTTGGGTCCGTAATCCGTCTCGAAACGATGAATAAATTCCACCGAAGTGTTGTTGAAAGCGTAAATGTTCTGATCGTCGTCACCGACTGCGAATAGAGTGAGTTTGCCAGCTTCATCTTCAATCGTTCGCCCTGCAAGCGCGGAAATCAACTCGTACTGATCTTCGTTGATGTCCTGATATTCGTCGACCAAGATCCAACGAAATCCATGCAACAATCGTTCTCGTTGCTCGTCCGCTTCGTCCTGTGGCAGGTCCTTTCCGCGCAACAGATCCACTGCCTGACGGATCACGTTCTCGAATAGCTTCTCATCAGGTTGCTCTGCCATCTTTCTGAAACTAGTGCCAGCCAGCCGCATCGCTAGGGCATGACAAGTCAGTACCGTCACTCCCCGCGCGTCATCGCCGATCAGTTCTTTGAGTCGATTGCGAATTTCCACCGCCGCATGGCGGTTGTAGGCCAAGGCCAGGACCCCGCGGGCATTCTCGCGCCGCGCTCGTATGAGATAGGCAATTCGATGAACCAACACTCGTGTTTTACCGGAACCTGGGCCAGCAAGCACCAGCACGTTTGTTTGTTCTCGATTGTCCGCAACAATGCGCTGCTGAATGGAATTGTTCAGGCTTTCAACGATCTTTCGCCACGATTCCGGTGTCGTTTGCCGTGCAATCGTCCTACTTCGCTCGCACATCCAGCGTTGGAGAAATTCCTCTTCATTCAGCACGAAGTAGTCTTTCGCCAGGCGTGCCGCCTCATGCATCTTGCTAAGACCGAGCTTCGCGTATTCATCGATCACATGTATCTGAAGAACCTGTCCGTTGTAATGAAGATACAGCGGTTCAAAATCGGCACTGGCAAAGCCGCGCCGTTCCCGTTTCAGGATGATGGTCATGGCTGGTCGGAGCACTGACATGCCCTTGTGAAGTCGAATGACTTCCTGATCGTGCAACCACAGCAGAGCGCGATCTCGCAAACGCACCAAGTGCTGCTCAGATACTTTGGATTTGAGAGCAAGATTAGATTTGATTGCCTGGGTCAGCATACCTTGTGTGGTTTCGGCCAGAAGATCCGTTCCCCGGCTGCCGGGTGGAAGAGATTCGAGCAGGTGCTCCAGCAGACAGTGTGCTGCTTCACGCCGGGTTTGCGCGACCCGTTCCAGCTCCTTCCATTCGCGCCTCAGTTTCACGCGTACGGTTTCCGCACCCATGTTTCTGACATCCAAACTGCCTGCGGCACCGCCTTCGCCACGTCCGTCGGCTGCAATGCTGCTCAGGATACGCCGCAGACGACCCGGCAAAGGATCGGCTACGCCCCGATCCCTGAGATCCTGTGCAACCAATCGCAAATGCAGTTTCGATGCATCTCCTTTGCCCTGATCCGGATGCTCCTCGCGCATCCGCGCGATCAATGCAATTTCCAGATCCGCGGCTTCCCTGATGCGCCTGGCAGAGGAACGCTCCACCCCTGAATGCAAGAATGCTGTCAGTGCCAAATCGTTACTGGCAATTCCAAGCTGTTCCAAATTATGAAACGCGTGGCGTACTTGCTCAATACTCAATCCAGAAACCACCATCAGCTCATCTGTAGAAATCCCCTCATCCGGCCTAGCTTCGACCAGCTCCCTTACGATGGTCAGCAACTGTTTGCGGTACTTTTCCAAGATCTGTTTCTTTTGCATCCGTGCAGTTGCCTCATCCAGCGTATTCACCCGTAAAGAGGAAGGGAATATCTGTACCCGATTCTCTTCGCGACTAAGCAGTTTTGACTCCTCCAGCCAGGAAATCGCGACCTTGACGCGGTCGTCGTCAGTAACGAAATTCTTCTCAAATTCATGATCTTCGTCCTCGCTGAGTATTTCACCTGAAGTCGCCACTACCTCGTCTTTTAGATTCTTCTTTCGGTTCAGGTTCCACAACGCCCGAAGCACACCGTGGATTTCCCGACGAGAAAGGCGCGAACTCGCGGACATGCCGAACTGGCGTTCAACATCATCTTCCGTATACAACATGACACATCGAGCGGCATTCAGATCGCGGCCGGCGCGGCCTGCCTCCTGAAAATAGTTCTCAAGCGAAGCTGGTATGTCAGCATGTATGACCAGACGAACATCGGCTTTGTCAATGCCCATACCGAACGCATTGGTAGCCGTGATCACACGCAGCTCGCCTTCTTTGAAACTATGCTGTACGTTCTTTTTATCTTCCGGGGACCGTTTCGCATGAAAATGCTCCACCGCTATGTCCTTCATCCGCAGAAAATCAGCTGCTTCCTCAGTTTGCTTGCGCGTTGCACAATAGACTATGGCGCCGCCAGGAACATTGGCCGGCATGTATCTCATCAATATCTGATGGATATGTGCGAACTTTTCACCTCCGGATGTCGGCATAACTTCAAACGTCAGATTGGAACGTTCGGCACCGCCGTTGAAAACATTCAGTTCAATGCCAATCTTCCGGTAGAAGTGATCAACGATATCCTTCTCGACATCGGGCTTGGCAGTCGCAGTCAGGCAAAGTACAGGCGGCACCGGTTCTTCGCCCGCCTTATCCCGAATGAAACGGGCTACATAGCGATAGTCGGGTCGGAAGTCATGTCCCCATCCAGAAAGGCAGTGAACTTCGTCCAGTACCCATGCACCGATCTCGCGCTGGTCAAGTGTACGTCGTAGAGATTGGCTGCGAAGCTGCTCAGGCGAAACAAGCAGGATGGCCGCATCGCCGAGCCGTACCCTTTCCCTTGCATCCGCTCTCTCCGGCATTGAAAGAAGTCCATTGATCGCCACACACGAAGCGATTCCGCGTGCTTCCAGTCCTTTTACCTGATCCTCCATCAGTGCGACCAAAGGAGAGATGACCACCGTCAGCGCACCGGTATTGTAGTAGCGAGATAGAGCAGGAATCTGATAGCAAAGCGATTTCCCCGTTCCTGTAGGCAGAATTCCAAGGACATGCTTTCCCGCCATTGCTGCCTCAACAATGGACTGCTGCAAGGGATATCCGTTTTTGTCAGAAGGCTCGGCCCGAAATTCAGGAAATCCAAACCAGCGCGTAAGTTCCTTTCGGGCATCATGTCGTTCCCGGCACCACCCACAGTCCGGCGCTGTACAAGCCAAATCCCGTAATTGGCGAAGCAACTGCCCTGCGCGCGGAAACTGATATCGAACCCAAGGCGGCATCACCGAGTTGCCGCCTGATACCGAAAGCCACGCCAGCACGTAGGCCAACGGCCAGCCAGATTCGGATGCATCCGCAATAATCGCATTCCGGTTCGTATTGCAGGTCAAACCGTCGAGCTGTCTGTTTATCGCCGAACATGCTTCAGCGAACGAAGGACGGGAAGAACCGCGGATTTCCGCGAAGAAATAGTCGATCGTGCGGTCTGCTCCTTCTGGTTTCGGTGTGGTCAGCCAATGCCATGCCAACAGCAGGTCCGGTTTGGCTTCACGCAGCTCCTTCCTTTGATCGCGGAAGACATTCAGTGCGAGCCTAGCATCCAATTCCGGATCATTTATCCGCCCGCGCCTGAGTTGGCCGTCCTGGTAGTGTTTGACGAGATGGTGATAGGGATTTGCGGGAAATGCAAGCGGACTAAGTCGTAACGTATCCACCACAGGTAAATTTCAGACTTCCTGAAATAGGCTAATTTCACCCTGTACCCATTTGTCGATCAGTTCGCTTCACAGTGATTTGCTGTGAGTTCGTAAACCAGTTTCAGATCGGTTCCGGGATACACGGTTTCAGTAGTCGTCAATTCATCCAGAAGCGGTGCCAGCGCACGGTCTACGCAACGGCTGCCCGAGCCAAGGATCTGAACCTTCAGAATGCGATTTTCATGATCAGGGATGATATTGGCATCGGTGCTGAATAATGTCTGCAGCGCCTTTCTTGGATTGGCTTTTTTGCCTTGTGCGTTTGCCACAGCCGGCACCATGCAAGTCTCAGCCCGATAGGCAATCATGCGAATGATGTCGATAAATAGCCTTTGCGCTTTGGGCAGCGCATCAAGGCGCTGCGCCTCATCAAGGTCTCCGGCACGCACATGTTTTGCAGTGTGCTTTTTCTCCAGACGCACCTCTTCGAGCTGTCCCTCAAGCATCTGAACTTCTTGTGCCAGTTTCAGCTGCCGCGCCGCCTTGGCATCGTTGCCAGCACATTTTGCCTGCTGGTTTCTCACGGTCTTAAGCCGCCCGAGAAACTTGCCAATCAGTTTTTCATTCGCCCGCCATCGAGGATTCACGACAAGCGTGTTCTCATCGACCGGTTCCAGTGCATGCGTGTTCAAGGCGTCTACGTTGAACTCATCACGCATGTATTTGAAAAAGTTCTCCTGCGACCAGCGGGAGAACATCGAACCGGCAACCTGCTCAGTCGAAATCGACGGGTGAGTGGTCACAATCGCAACCTCACGGCCGCAATCAAGACGGCGGCGAATCTGACGCACTTGCAGCTTGTTTTTCAACTTCAGCGACTTCTCACCGATCAGCACCGTCTGCTCATGAGTCTGTGCCGGACCGTGTATGGTAACGGCAGTGCTGCGAAATTCATCGTCATCCCAGCGCGGCTCATTGAAATTCTTCTGCCAGGTAATGCAGGCAATGCCCTTGCGCGCCAGCCGCTTAAACAGATCCGGACTCCACCCCTCGCGGTCAAACACCAAAGTCACTAACGGTTCAGCATTACTGTCTGCCACAGTTAAATCCGGCGCCTCAGATGACGCTACGCCAATGGCATGCAACTCTTTGACCACATCGTGCTCAAGCGCACTGACCAGTCCAGGGTCATAGTCTTGATGTAGGCAAAGAAGCGGCTGAGCGCCTAGCACATTGACCCAGTAACTCACCGTCGCCGGCAGACACAGTTTCTGACGCGGCACGAATTTCTTTGGCACCCGTCCCTTGGTGCCACTGTACACCTTGACGTGACCGTCAATGAGCAAAGTCGCAGCCCCGCTGCAGTCATCGTTCAGCCACTTTTTGGAAAGCGCCTGCTGCCAGCCGTGAACCTTGTCGATATCTTCACTGAGCAAACTGAGTTTGCTGCGTAATGTCTTGACTTCAGGACAGCGGTCCAGACCCAGTATCTGTCCCCATTCTCCCGGTGCGTCATAGCGCAGCTGTTCTGGATTGCGTACCCGTGCCATGCACATCAGCGATGCAAACAGCAAAATCGATGACAAGCCATAGTAGCCGTTAGGCAAGCGTAGCGGCGCCGTCAAAATCCCTTCTTTGAGCAGCATCGGCAAAGCGGCCAACACACCCCCGCGCTCAACCGCATAAGCACTCTGGTCGAAACTCGGCGTAACCTCCGCCAGAGCCCCTGTAAGTGCCAGCGTGCGTCCAGCAACATTGGTTGCCGCCCGTCCCATCGAAGCGCTTTGGTCACGCACATCGCGCTCGGTACGGTGGCTGGCATCTTGCGTTTCACTGCTGCTGCGCAGCTTTGAACCAGGCTTTTTGATCTTGCCCGCGCGAATATTCTCCGTCAGTGTTGCTCGGGCAACATTCAATTGACTTGCCGCCTGGCTGGCGCTGACGCCTTGCGCCAGAAGCGATTCCGCCTGTTCTTTGGTGGCTGAGTCAATTGCGCTGCGCCGGCGCTGCTTGCGCGCTTTGAAAAACCAGGCCCGGCCAAACTCACGGTAGTTTTTGCAATGCTGCATGACGGTCGAGCGCGATACGTTCAGCGCTTTTGCGATGCTGTTGACCGGCAGATTGGAATCGACTCGAAGTCGGGCCATGATAAATGCTCTGGCCTGTTTGTCATTTTCGTCATGGCGCTCGAATGGGATGAGATTGGAAAAGTAGGTGACTACCCCATCAACGCAGGCGACTGAGAAGCCTCGGGCGATGGGGGTTGCTTCTGGGTGTGACAGTTCGATGCTGTAGTTCATGTTGGCTGTGCTCTGATGGTTGAAAAGTTCTATTTATGTACAGATATATATTAGCCGATATGAAGCCAAATGTCAAATGAATATCGTCAAAAAAATAGAGAAAATTCTGCATTTTTAATCTGTTGTACAGACTATCATCTACAACAGCTGATCTACCATGTCAGGATGTCTGAATTTAGTATCCGCATATCAGGTTTCACTGCGCGCAGATGCGGCAGGTCGAATTCGATCAGGTTGTGCCCCAGTACGAAATATGCCCCATCGGTGAATTTATCCAATTTCGATAAAGCTTTCGTCAGATTTCGTCCGACAAATCGAAAAACCTGATCGGTATCTGCGCGTATCGCACTGAATGCATGGATTCGACCGTCCGTCTTGCCGACTTCGAGATCAAGCGAGATGCATCGGGGTGCGAAGTCTTGGTCTTGTGACATGTAAGCGCAATACCTTCAGAACTTACGGCAATCCGGCATGAATTGCTGCAACCGGCACTCAACCGATGATGAATTGTCCATCAATCTGGCCAAAGACTGTTGAATTCACCCAGCCCGAGTGTCCCATTAGTTGATGTTGAAAGAATCTCAATCTGATGATACAAACTAATAATATCGAGCACAAATAACGCTAGTTGCCAATCGGAGGAACAGGTGTGTGATTGAAAGAGTTCATCGCCAAAACCGCTTCCCTGCCACCTAAGCTGTTAATCCTTGCAACTTGATCGCTTGCACATTGCTCCGCGGTTTCGTCTGGATCCATGATTTGCAAGAGATTCGTGTGCAAGGAAGACCGGCGCTCTCGATGCACCAAATCTCCGCCCAAATCATTCAACTCCAATGCTCCAAACGGTTCTTCTGCAAGATTAAACAGTTGCGGGCGATATCCGCCAGCATAGTAGACATATTTCCAGTCTTCCTGCCGAATCATGTAATAACTTACTGGCGTGCCACCATCATGATACTGCGATAGCACGAAGCGTCCATTGTCCGTCCTCGATGAAACCTTCTGTAGAGCCTTTGGCCGCCAAGGCTCGGAATGGCTCGTTTCCATTCCAATTGCATACTCAACAGTAGCGCCAATATCTGTCAAAGATACTGGAATATTGCATCTTTGGGATTTGAAACCAGGTCCAGCTGCAATCAGTGGAATTCCAACTGAGTTTTCATACATGACCGATTTTCCCCAAAATCCAAAACGCCCCAGCATTTCACCGTGGTCGGACGTATACAGAATAACGGTGTCCTGCATGCACCCGGAATCTTCAAGTGCGCCAAGTACTCGCCCAATGTTGTTATCCAGAAAGCTTACGAGTCCAAAATAGCAAAGCTTGGCTTCCAATCGCAGATTGTCATCGAAATAATCATCGTAGTTCCAGAATCGCCTAATTTCATTCAGTACTGGATGATCAAGCTTTTCAATGACTTCGTTCTCAAATTCACCATTTGGAAGAGATAGTTCGCGTCTGTCGTACAGATTGTAAAACTGAGATGGTGCTCTGAAGGGATAGTGCGGACTTGCAAATGACACGAATAGCACCCAAGGGTTGCTTTTGGTTCTAGGCGCATGCATTCGCAACCAATTGGATGCCGCATCTGTAATTCGCCTGTCGTACTCCGTATACTCACTTTCTCCCGGTCCTGTCTGCTCGGCAAGTTCTCGCGTTTCTTCGAAAGCAGGCAGAGGATTTCGCAACAGACTCTGCGGCCACCCGACTCCATTATTTGTTACGTGCATGGGAAGAATTTCTTCAGTAAAACCGTTGTCATCCTCGCACGAACGAAAGTGGAGTTTACCGAAAGACATTACCATACAGCCGCGGTCTCGTACACGATGCATCCAGCTTTCATGTTGCCCATAGTACGGTTCTGCAGATGACCAGCAACGAGTTTCGTGTACCTGGAGTCCTGTAGCCAAAGAAGCGCGAGCTGACACACAAATTGGAGAAGGTGTGATTGCATGGTTGAATGTCGTACCACGACTTGAAAGTTTGTCCAGAGTGGGTGTTTGAACATGTTCATGCCCGTAGCAACTCGTCCAACTACGGGCATGTTCATCCGAACAAAAAATGATTACATTTGGGGAATCCATCAATCTATACGACAGCGGATTTGCAAGCTCCTTTGAAGCGACTCAATCCATGCCAACTTGAGTGATCAACCACTATGAGACCCTTGACTGCAATAATTCCTGCAATGCCAACTGATTAATGGCATGTGCTGTAATTCCGTTACAACCTGTCATGGATTCGTTTGCAATCATCGAATCCACAACCGCCTCGTCGGTAGCCTGCACCACTGCTTCAAAGAGTGGATCAAGGTGTTCATTCGTCAGAGTGGATGCAATAATTGAAGTACCGTCGGCGCTGTAATCCGGAGCCGCAGTTGAGAATCCAAGAAAAATATCACCGGAACCATCGTTGCCGGTTGTACCTGATCGCGCGAAACCCAAACTGACACGACGACAGAGACGCTTTAGTTGATGCGGCAACAGCGGTGCATCAGTAGCAACAATTGCAATTACCGACCCCATGCCTTTGGATCGAACTTCTCCACCTTTCATGTACTTCCCGACCGGAACTCCGGAGATGATTAAGTCTTTGCGCCGCCCGAAGTTTGCTTGCACGAAGATGCCCACCGTATACGTCACCCCACTGACTTCAACCAATCTGGACGCACTCCCGCAACCGCCCTTGAAGTCATAACAAATCATGCCGGTGCCTCCGCCAACGCTGCCTAACTCAATCGCTCCGCCTTCGGCAGTATCGATCGCTGCAAATACGTGCTTATCCTTAATATGAAAGCCATTGATGTCATTTAACTCGCCATCATAGGTTTCCGCAGCGACGGGCAACAAGCCATATTTTGCGTGTTCCGGCATGCGTTGTATCACCCACTTTACAGTCGCATCCCGTACAAGACCGCACGAATGTGTGTTGGTAATGGTAATCGGCCATTGCAATTGTCCAGACTCTTCAATCCAGTGTGTGCCGGTCATTTCTCCATTACCGTTGTGGCTGTGAAATCCAGCATAGCAAGGCTGATGCAACTGAACATGAGGACGGGGCAAGATTGCGGTGACACCCGTTCTTATCGGGCCTTTGCCGACCACAGTATTCCCCTCCCCAGAAACTAGTGTGCAATATCCAACCAAAACACCGACGACGTCGGTTATGGCATTGTAGTTGCCAGGCACTCCATCAAAGATAATCGGAATTGAACGAGCACGAGGTTTACCTGAAGGCGTGCAGGTTTGTAGGTCGAACGACTTTTTCGCGTCTTCAGTCAAGATGGTCTATTAGACAGCGAAATTTTTTGCATCCTATTCCGAACCGTTCGGGTTCTCCGAATCCAAGAAACCGGAGAAAAGCGGCATGATTTATAATTACCTGTTCAGGCAAGGAAAATGTATCCCGTAAGAATCACTTTTCGATTGGAAGATTCTCTTTTGTCCATGCCGCAAATCCACCCTGTAAAGTGCGAACATCGGAAAAATCGTGTTTTCTAAGAATGCTTGCGGCTTTGGAGCTGCGATTTCCAACGCGGCAAACGATCACAATTGGTCGAGTCTTGAATTTGTTCAAGCGGTTGATATCGGATTCAATGCGGCTTAACGGAATATTTCGCGCTTTCGGAATTCGACCGTTTTCAAATTCGTTTGAGTCAGAGACATCCACGACAACTGCTTTCTCGTTGCTCATGACTCGAGGAAGATCAATCGCATTGATGGAACGGACGCCGCCGCTGCGCTTTCGAAGCGGTTCAAATGCCAGCAGCCCAATGACAGCAACAAGCGCAACAAACAGATGCCAGTTTAATTTGACAAATTCAATTTCCATTGGTATTTCGGGTGACAATTGGTTTCATGCGTAAATTTCTGCCGTTAAGGTGCCAACCAAATCATCAAGCAGCATCAACTGCCCGACCGGGTTACTCCCGGATTGCCAGAATTCTGTACTTGCTTGCTCTTGCAATAATTTTCGAACTTCCACTGTCGGTACATGCGGCAGACCAAGAACCTGATTATAGCCAAGACCTAGCTACCGTACGATCTCATATCTCCCAACTGAGAAAAGAATCCCTGCAGTCCCGGCAAGAACACCCCAAGCTGCTGGAACAATTGTCTGAACTCGAACGGCAGGTTACCTCTATCGAAAAACAAAGACAGGATACGGAAAAAAAGATTGCAAATCAGAGCACTACATATCAGGAATTAAGGAAAAAGAAGTATCACCAGATTCTTGAACTGGAAAAACAGACTGCCGACCTTGAAACAATCATACAAGCGTCGTTCGCAGTTTCAAGATTGAATTTTGTAAAAGTCTTGCTGAGTGAAGACAACCCGTCGCGTCTCTCCCGCACAATCACCTACTATCGATATCTGTCCAAATCTCGGGCCAAAAAGATTGAAGATCTCATTCTTCTAGTCCAAGAACTGAAAGATACCGAATCTGGATTGGGGAACAGCCAAACAACTCTAGCGAATCTTTCCGGCGAATTTTCCGACCAGTACAAACAACTACGGTATGTAAGGAAAATACTTGATGAATTGATGAATCAGAGTATTCAATAGTGGCTTCATCCATTCGGAATTTACAAACGAATGGATTCTCATTGTGGTAGTTTTCGCAACTAAGGTTCCCGGCTCAAGCACAAGGGCAGAAAATTAAGCGTGAAACCTTGCCTGTGAGATTTTTCAATTTCCTGTGCTATGTAAATCAAATTATTCATGTAACGCTCTACAAAACTTGCGAACGCAGTAAATTCAAATATTTGGATAACCACAGGCGTTATATTTGCTAGTGGCATAACTTGATTGAAACCTGTGTGCCCAAGCTCAGGCTGTTGCCTCTTTCGCTTCAACAAACCTACAGCCAATTGTGCACAAGTGCTAGTTCAGCGCCGACACTCCGTAATTACTGATTGACTGCTTGTGTGCTACACCAATATCCATCTCTCAGAAAACTGTAATTCGGTCGCTTCAATTGAAACTTCATCACATTTAATATGTCTCTATATGACAAGGAGGCGATTGTATTTAGAATTCTGAAGTTGGCATATTCTTTTGGTGTTACCTCACTCAATCATAAATTCGCCGCTGTGACACGAAGATTGTCGCAAATCACAGAAACGTCAACATGCGACGGAATTCGTAGGCACTGATTCTAGAGAACTGATGAATTGCCGATTGAACCTCTCACTGCCCTATCTTTAATTTGTAAATTGCCAACATTTTTAACTAAAAATTTCTTATAGTATCAAGTTGATAACAATGAAGACCTATATCAATGATTCGAACTCTCTCTCACAGTAAATTAGCCACCGCTTTTCTGCTTGCGTTCTTCGCCTTTCAGGCCGCTCATGCTGCAGACATGAATGATCTCACACCTCTGCCTTTGGATGAAATTTCCACTTTCACAAGAGTATTCGAAACGATCAAGAATCACTATGTCGACGAAGTCACTGACGAAAAACTTCTGAAAGATGCAATCCGCGGAATGATTTCTGGTCTTGACCCTCACTCTGCACTGTTAGACAGTCAAGAGATGTCTGATATCCAAAGCGAAACAACCGGCAAGTACGGAGGACTGGGAATTGAAATCACCAAGGAAAACAGAGGGATCCGCGTTGTCTCGCCAATTGATGATACACCTGCACATCAAGCAGGCATTCAGCCCGGCGACATCATTGTACGGCTGGATAACCGCCCTGTAGATCGCATGACATTGCCTGAAGCAGTGAACATCATGCGAGGCAAACCAGGTACTGAAATTACACTGACGATCATTCGACAGGGAATCGACACCCCCCTGCAAATCACTCTGACTCGCGCAGTCATCATTACAAGAAGCGTCCGCAGTTATTTCCTTGAACCGAATTTCGGTTATCTCAGAATTACGCAGTTCAAGACTACAACGCCCGAACTGGCTCGCGAAAAGATAGAAGAACTATACGATGGATCCACATCGTTGGATGGACTCGTGCTGGATTTACGGAACAATCCGGGTGGCGAGCTTCGAAGTGCTATCGGCATTACCGATATGTTTATTGACAAAGGCATCATCGTTAAAACTAGAAATCGAAATGGAGTCACCGAACAGGAATATCGAGCCACTCCCGGAGATGCTCTCGACGGTGTTCCGGTTGTTGTGCTAGTGAACGAAGGCTCAGCTTCCGCATCAGAAATTGTCGCCGGTGCCCTGCAGGACCATGGTCGAGCCGTCATTATGGGCAAGAACACATTCGGAAAAGGTTCGGTGCAAACCATTTTGCCCGTGGATAAAACCACTGCCGTAAAACTGACAACCCATCGCTACTACACCCCAGCAGATCGCTCGATTCAAGTAGAGGGAATTATTCCAGATATCGTGGTTGACAGACGTGAAATTGCTGAGGTCAAGCAAGAGGAAATTTCAATGTTGCGCGAAGGTGATTTAGCGGGCTCGCTTGAAAACGAAAACGGCGCTGAATCTGAGCCAGAAATTAACTCGAACAATTCCCAAGTCAATTCTGTCGTTGGGAATGACTACCAGCTTCAACAGGCGCTGAACCTGTTAAAAGGGCTTCGCATCGCTCGAATACTCAAAGGCTGATTCAGACAGACGACTGAACCGTTGCTTTCAATTAGATGGCGGATTGCGCAGCAACCGTATGCAACCTTTGATTTTCTGTGGGTTCTGCGCAGCAATACCACGGTTCTGACATTTGAGGCACCTTGCGTCTTGGGTATTGAATCAGTTCAGGCATTGATGTCTTGACATCTTGATGTGCGATAGACCAAATTCCCTTGAATGCTTCTTGTCTCTCCAGATTCTGGTTTTCCACAGTCATCGCCCAGTCCTGAATCGCTTTCTGCAGTTCGTCGACTCGTGGGTCCGGATGAGTCCATGAATATCCCAGCATCTTGGGGTTGAACTCTCCAAGCCAGGCATCAACATCATCTGTATTCAGCAAATGTGAACCTCGCGGCAGTAGCAGACGAATGCTCAATTGAACTGGCGGAACGCTGTTGACCAATTGCAGGTCGACAATTTCCCGTAGCAGTTTTCGATAACCATTCAGCGTCGTCCATGGCGTAAATGGCACAAAAGTCGGAATCATGGTAATTCCAAGTCTACGCAAAAGCCTCAGAGCCTGCCTGAAATCTTGTGCAGTATGCCCTTTATCCAACTTTTCCAGCACTTCGTCTTCGACTGACTCGACCGCAGTGGTAATGAAAAGGCATCCGTTGCGGGAGAAATCTTCCAACAGTTTTTCATGTTGCAGAATATGTTCGATCTTGATCGTCGCGTCCCAAGTGGTATTGGGAAATTCAGATCGAAATCGCTCAACGACACGTCGGGCATGGCCGGGGCCGTTCAGAAAGTCCGGATCACCGAATGATATGTGTTCCGCACCGGCCCTGATCTGCTGTCGAATGTCACTCAATACGACATCGGCCGACACAACCCTAAAGGTTCCCGAGTACACTGGCACAATCGGACAGTGACGACACAAATGCTTGCAGCCTCGGCTGGCTTCAACAAAACCCACAGTTTGTTCCTGGCCATTCTCAAGCGTTAGCCTGGAATACTGTTCAAGCGCAGGAAGCCCAGCACGAAAAGGTTCCACAAACGCCAACTTATCCATTGAAATTCGAGTTTTTCTGGAATGATCACTGGATGTACCGTCTCTAAGTGCCCTACACAGAGAGAGGATGTCGGATTCAGACTCTCCACCAAATACATAGCCACAGCCGAGTGACCGAAAGTATTCATCATTTACTGGGGCGTATAGTCCATACGCACAAATCTCCGGCTGCGAATCAAGTGCCAAAATTGAAGGAATGATTTCCGATGCAAGACGCGCACCGGCGTGCATGGCAAGGTGAATGGCAACCAATCGTGCTCCAGCCATTCGAGTCACATCAAATGCTTCTATTGACAAATCAATGCACTCGACTTCAAAACCATCTTGTCTCAGCCATGCCGCAGGCTGAGCCAGCGAAAATGGCTGTCGCCCAATCTCATAAGGACTGATCAAAACAACCTTCATGGTTTCAGACACCAGAGTTCGCTTTTATAAAAGACCCAGACTCAGCAAAGCATCTTCCGTCATTCGATCTTTCGTCCAGGGTGGGTCCCAAACCAGTTCAACGTGTACATCTTCAACGCTATCGACGCATTTGACAGCGCACTCGACAGTACCTGGAAATGTTTGTGCAACAGGACAACCTGGTGTAGTGAGAGTCATTTCGATATTAACGACCCTGTTCTCGTCAATATCAATTCCATAAATCAGACCTAGATCGTAAATGTTGATTGGTATTTCTGGATCGTATACCCCGCGAAGAGCATCTACGATCTGCTGTTCGAGCACCATGTCAGTAATCGATGCGCCTTCTCCAACAGAAGCGCTGCTCGGTAAATCTGATTCTGACTCTTTGATGTTCAAGAATTCAGCGACAAAGTCGTCTTGCTGAGCAGAGGTGTCGTTATTCAGTTTGTTAGTCATGCGAATTATTCAGTTGTAACCTGTTCTTGAGATCTGTTGATAGCGGCAATTGCTGTATGCCACGCAAGCGTCGCACACTTTACACGCGTTGGAAATTCCCGAACGCCGCCCAACACTTCGAGTTTCCCGATATCGACTGTATCGGCGCCATCGCCTCCTGTCACCTTGATGCGAAACTGATCAAAAAGCTCCTCTGCTTTTGTCCTTGACATGCCTTTGAGCATCTCCGTCATGATCGAAGCGGAAGCGACAGATATGGCGCACCCCTGTCCGACGAAGCCAATTTCTTGAATAATTTCGTTATCGTCAATGAAGCACTCCAGTGTAAGTTCGTCTCCGCAAAGAGGATTAACGCCTTCCGCCGAACAGTTGGCTGAATCCAGAGGCCCAAAATTTCGTGGACTTCGACTGTGATCAATGATCACTTCCTGATACAAGGCTTTCAAATCGTCCATCATCTGCCGAATAGTCTCCGAACACCATGCAGAGCATCGAACATGCAGTCAATTTCATCAGTTGTGTTGTAAACGGCAAATGATGCCCGGGCTGTCGCAGCCACATTGAAATGCTGCATCACGGGCATGGCGCAGTGATGACCCACTCGAATCGCAATCCCTTCACGATCCAAGATCGTACCGATGTCGTGAGCGTGAATGTCTGTTAGTCCAAATGCGAATACTGCGGATTTTCGTGGAGATTTACCAAATATCTGGAAGTCGTCGAATTCTTCGGCTCGGCTATGTGCATAATCCAGCAGCTCATGTTCATGTGCTGCGATGTTATCGATTCCTAGGTTCCACATAAACTTGGCCGCTGTGCCAAATCCGACTGTGTCTGCGATGTTGGGCGTACCGGCTTCGAACTTATGGGGAATTTCTGCGTACTCGGTACCTTGAAATGTAACGCGTTTAATCATTTCACCGCCACCTTGATAGGGAGGCATGGCTTCCAGCAGCTGTTCGCGTCCGTATAAAATTCCGATCCCCGTTGGTCCGTACATCTTGTGCGCCGATAGAGTGAGAAAATCACAATCCAGATCTCTGACGTCAATCGCCAAATGCGGTGCTGCCTGCGCGGCATCGACCACTACTACTGCACCGACATCGTGTGCAAGTTTGGTCATCTGTTTGATTGGATTTACCGTACCCAATGAATTGGCTACATAGGTAATTGCAACAACTGCTGTTTTGGTGCTCAATAGCTCCTGATATTCGTGCTGAATAATTTCTCCTTGATCATCCATCGGGATCATCCGCACCGTGCTTCCAGTTTGCTCAGCGATCACTTGCCACGGCACTATATTCGAATGGTGCTCCATCTCACTTACGAGAATTTCATCACCGGGTTTCAGTCGATGACGTCCATAGGAACTGGCAACCAGGTTCAAACCCTCGGTGGTGCCTCGAACAAAAATAATCTCTCGTGAGTGGTCTGCATTTACGAATTGTTGAGCCAGCTCTCGCGCATTTTCATAGGCTTCCGTCGCCCGGTCGCTGAGTGCATGCACACCCCGATGTACGTTTGCATGTTGTGATGCATAATAGTTCGTCAACGAATCGGTAACCGCCAGCGGCTTCTGCGAGCTTGCGGCATTATCGAGATACACGAGTTTTTTGCCGTAGACAATCTCTTTGAGAATTGGAAATTGCTCGCGAATGGAATCGATATCCAAATGATTCGTAGAATGCATTTCCATGCTGGTATCAATCGCTGCTTCGTTCATGCTGCCTCCCTGGTCTCAAAGCATGACTCTAGTTTGTTTTGCACCAGCTGAGCGACTTGTTCCCGTAGCGGTACAATTTCAATTTCATCTACGATTTCCGAGGCAAACGCCTTGGTTAAAACAGCTTTTGCCTCACGCTCTCCCAAACCGCGGGTGCGCAGGTAGAAAACCGCGCCTTCATCAAGTTGTCCGACCGTCGCACCGTGCGAACACTTGACATCATCTGCATAAATTTCGAGCTGAGGCTTGGTATCCGCTTCCGCATCGGGTGACAGAAGCAGATTTCGGTTCTGCTGCTGTGCATCGGTGCGTTGTGAACCGGGCTCAACTGTGATTCGACCATGGAAAACCGCACGCGCCCGGTCGTCCAGTATTCCTTTGTAAAACTCGTTACTCGTACCATTCGGACTTGCGTGCGACACGGTTGTGTAATTGTCAATGTGCTGTCTTCCCTGTCCAATATAGAGCCCTTTCAATTCGCAGTACGACTGTTCTCCATTGAGCGATTGGGCCACCTCGTGGCGATTCAACAATGCTCCGAAAGACAAGGAATAGATTCGATAACGGCTGGCGCTGGCCTGATTCACTGTTGCCGATCCAACGTGAAATGCCGATTGACTTTCGTCTTGAATCCTATAGTGATCCAGCACCGATTCATCTTCCAGTTGGCATGTGATGGCCGAATTCGTCAAGTGATTCGTATCGGCAAGCGAAACATACCGTTCAATAATCTGCAATTTGGCCTGTTTTTCAACATGAATGAAATTATTGATATTGCAAATTCTGGCAGAGGCGTCATCACAGCTCACGCAGAGAATTTCGAGCGGTTTATCGAGTGTCGCTCCGGCGTTCAATCGAACTGCGACTCCATCGGCTGCAATTCCTGAACTGAGCGCGGCAAAACCATTGTCTGCTTTGGATGCTTTGAGCTTGAGCTGTTCAATCGGGAAACTGCGAATTCGCGGGTCCAAATTCTCATTGGACTCCAGAATTTTTGCCAAACTACAGATGCTGATGCATTCAGGCAAGCCGTCAAGCTGAGAGAGATATTCATTGAACCAGCCATCAACCAGTACAACCCGGTAAACATCCGCTGAATTAGCATCAATGGCATCCAGTTCCGCCTCATTGAAGCTCACATCCGCATCACTGGAAAACTCGAACTCAATTCGCTCAAGCGGCCTAATGTTGGTGTATTTCCACTGCTCGTCCCTGATCTGCGGGAAACCCGTAGAGGCAAGACGCGCGAGTGCGTCGTTGCGCATGGTTACAATTTCCTCACTGTTTGCACCCGGTAAACGGTGAATGAAATTGGAACTACGCTCTATCAGACGAGCGCTTAAAGGGCTTTCTCTCATGCGACTGCCTGGGCAACTTCTTCCACAACCCAGGAGTATCCATATCGTTCGAGTTCGTGAGCGAGGTATTTGTCACCGGAGCGCACAAACTTACCGCCAACGAGAACATGCACGTAATCGGGAACAATGTATTCCAGAATTCGAGGAAAGTGAGTCACAATAATTGTTGATCGACCTTCGTCAGCCAGCGAGTTCACGCCTCTTGATACAATTTTCAATGCATCAATGTCCAATCCTGAATCCGTTTCATCCAGAATTGCAAGCTGCGGTTCCATCATGATCATCTGAAGAATTTCATTGCGCTTCTTTTCGCCGCCTGAAAACCCCTCATTCACGGAACGGTAAAGAAAAGACTCGTCAATCTCCAAAAGTTTCATCTTGTCTCGAACCAGCTTCAGAAAATCAATCGCATCCACTTCGCTTTGGCCGCGATGTCTTCGAACTGCGTTGACCGCCGCTTTGATGAGATAAATATTGTTGACTCCCGGAATTTCAATCGGATGCTGAAATGCAAGAAAAATCCCTTGACGGGCACGCTCTTCGGGATCCAGTTCAAGCAGATTTTCACCGTTGAACAGCACGCTGCCCTGCACTTCGTCACCCAGTTTGCCTGTAATGACATTTGCCAAAGTACTCTTTCCGGAGCCATTCGGCCCCATAATGGCGTGGATTTCCCCGCTACCAACGGAAAGATTGATCCCATTGAGAATTTTTTTGTTGTCAATTTCGACTTTCAAGTCTTGAATCGCGAGCATAATCGCAAACACTCTATAAAGTTGTTGGTAGATAAGGTGTGAGTTGAATTAGCCGACTGCGCCTTCCAGACTGATTCCGAGCAATTTCTGTGCTTCAACCGCGAATTCCATCGGCAATTCCTTGAACACTTCCTTGCAGAATCCATTGACAATCATGGAAACGGAATCTTCTTCAGACAATCCGCGCTGTCGGCAATAAAACAGCTGATCTTCACTAATGCGGGATGTGGTAGCTTCATGCTCGACTTTGGCGCTTGAATTCTTCACTTCAATGTAGGGAAATGTATGCGCGCCGCACCGGTCTCCCATCAGCAATGAATCACACTGCGAATAATTGCGTGCGTTGTGGGCACCCTTCAAAATGCGGACCAGTCCGCGATATGAGTTTTGCCCTCGCCCGGCAGAAACACCTTTTGAGATAATGGTGCTGGATGTATCACGGCCGATGTGCACCATCTTCGTACCGGTATCCGCCTGCTGGCAGTTGTTGGTCAAAGCAACGGAGTAAAATTCACCTGTTGAATTATCGCCCTCCAGCATGACACTCGGATATTTCCAAGTAATGGCGGAACCCGTCTCAACCTGAGTCCAGGAGATTTTTGCATTCTCGCCACGACAGGCGCCTCGTTTGGTAACGAAATTGTAGATGCCGCCTCTGCCTTCTTCATCGCCGGGATACCAGTTCTGAACCGTCGAATATTTGATTTGCGCATCTTTCATCGCAATCAGTTCCACCACCGCCGCATGGAGCTGATTTTCGTCTCTCATGGGGGCAGTGCAACCTTCCAGATAACTGACGTAACTTCCTTCTTCGGCAACGATCAGAGTTCTTTCAAACTGCCCGGTATTCATGGCATTGATTCGAAAGTAGGTTGATAGTTCCATAGGACAGCGTACGCCTTTGGGCACATAGACGAACGAACCGTCACTAAACACAGCAGAGTTCAGCGCAGCAAAGAAATTGTCTCCTGAAGGAACCACGGAACCGAGATACTTCCGAACCAGTTCTGGATGCTCTCGCACCGCTTCCGAGAACGAGCAGAAAATGACGCCTGCCTTGGCAAGCGTTTTCTTGAATGTAGTTGCGACTGACACGCTGTCAAAAACCGCATCCACAGCGACGCCCGCGAGCATTTTCTGTTCAGAAAGGGGAATACCCAGTTTTTCGTAAGTCTCCAGCAGTATCGGGTCTACTTCATCCAGACTCTTCGGTCTATCTGCATCCGATTTCGGAGCTGAGTAATAGCTAATGGACTGATAATCAATCGGCGTATATTTGACATGCGCCCAAACCGGCTCCTGCATTTTCTTCCAGCGAGCAAAGGCATTGAGGCGCCAATCGAGCATGAATTTAGGCTCTTCTTTCTTGGCCGACAATGCAATTACGACATCTTCGTCCAATCCTGGAGGAAACGTATCGGATTCAATATCCGTAACGAATCCTTCCTTATATTCTCTTTGTACGAAACCGCTAATATCTGCGGCAGTTGCTTGGTCCACGGTATTTGGTTCCTGTTGTGTGTATTAAGTAATTTCCAGCTGTTTACGAAAATGCTACGTGCTGAGTCTGAGGCTGATTCCGATCTCCACAGAGAATTGACTGGCGCTTGGCTACCTCGCGCACACGAGATGTCTGAACGATATTGCCGAGCATGAGTTCGTCCAGGAAAAACATCATCTTGTTACTCAATTCAGTCCAAAGTTCATGGGTCAGACAAACTTCACCATCCTGGCAATCCTCCCTGCCGTGGCAACGTGTCAATTCGACAGTTTCATCAACGGCGTTGATTATCTCGAATATTGAAATTTCCTCAGCGGGCCGTGCCAGTTTATAACCTCCGCCGGGGCCGCGTACTCCTCGCACTAGATGCTTGGCCTTTAGTTTTGCAAACAAATGCTCAAGGTAAGCAATCGAGATTTCCTGATGGTCTGCGATGCTCTTCAAAGTCACCGGTTTATTGATGGATTCCTGCAGTGCCAGGTCCATCATTGCCGTAACCGCATAACGACCTCTGGTTGTCAATTTCATTGTTCTGTGTCCGAATGGGAATAATAACCAAGTATAATACTAGGTTATTATTCTGGTGTCAACAACACACGCAGTTCAACAAGCAAAGAAAAGCATGAAAATAGTTCATGCTTGTGTATAGAAAATTTGACTTGTACAACGAATATCAGTCATGGACAAAGTTTTGAACCCTACTGAACTAAATGAGATTCGAGATCCTGTTTGCGGGATGTTGGTTGAGCCAGACACGTCTCCCCACAACTGCGAATTTGAAGGTCGGTCTTACTGGTTCTGCTGCAATGGGTGTCTTGCAAAGTTTCAGTCTGACCCGCAGAAATACCAGAATCCACCAAAAGATAGTAGCGAGCTTCACGACAAATACTCTTCTCTAGACTCCCCATCGGATGTGCGGTTTACCTGTCCGATGCACCCGGAAGTTGTGCAGATGGGTCCGGGAGATTGTCCTAGTTGCGGGATGTCGCTGGAACCCATGGATATTCCAGCGATTGACGAAGGACCGAATCTGGAACTGATTGATTTTATGCGAAGATTCTGGATTGGCGTGACGTTAGGCGTGCCTGTTCTGATTCTTGCTATGAGTCCTCATTTGGGAATTCCTCTGCACAGTGTCGTTCCGCTCAAAGCATCGCTTTGGATTCAGATGTTGCTTTCAACTCCGATCGTCTGCTGGTGCGGCTGGCCTTTCCTGAAGCGAGGATGGGCTTCCGTACGAAATCGAGCTTTGAACATGTTTACCTTGATCGCACTCGGCACTTCGGTCGCTTACCTGTCCAGTGTTGGATTCGTTCTTTTTCCTGAGCTGTTTGCACCCGTATTCGGTGATGCAGGTTTGGAATTAGGGGTTTATTTTGAAGTCTCTTCCGCCATCATTGTGCTAGTGCTTCTCGGTCAGATTATGGAATTAAAAGGCCGTGAAAGAACCGGAAATGCAATCAAATCGCTACTGAGCCTGATGCCTCCAACGGCTTTCAGACTGAAAGATAGTGGTGAACTGGAAGAAGTTGAACTCGCCTCTATCGCAACTGATGACTTGCTGCAGGTGCGCCCAGGCGACAGTATCCCGCTGGATGGGGTCATTGATAAAGGATCATCCAGTGTTGACGAATCCTTACTGACTGGAGAACCTGTTCCGGTTGAAAAACAAGCCGGTGATTCAGTCAAGGCTGGAACCATTAACGGAACCGGCTCTTTCGTGATGCGGGTCGAACGACAACAATCTGAAACTGTCTTGTCGCAGATCATCGACATGGTAGCCAAAGCCCAGCGTAGCCGAGCTCCCATTCAAAGACTGGCGGATCTGGTAGCTGGATGGTTCGTACCGGTCGTTGTTGGAGTTTCGGTGCTGACTTTTGTCATATGGAGTCTGGTTGGCCCAAATCCAGCAGCGACATTCGCTCTTGTCGCATTCGTATCAGTACTTATTATTGCCTGTCCTTGCGCACTCGGGCTTGCAACACCGATGTCGGTCATGGTCGCGGTAGGACGGTCCGCTCTAGGGGGTGTTCTGATAAAAGATGCCGAAGCATTGGAGACTCTGGCAAAAATCAAAACGCTGGTGATCGACAAAACCGGAACTCTCACACTTGGAAAGCCTGAACTGATCGATATCAGGATAAAAAATCGATCACCTAAACAAGCGCTTGCCTACGCCGCAGCAGTTTCTAGAGCTAGTGAACATCCACTCTCTTCGGCTATCGTGACCGGTGCAGAACTCGCAGGCGCAAAAGTCCTTTTATCTGAGGATTTTCAAGCGGTTCCCGGAATGGGAGTCACAAGCAATGTCGACGGTAAACAGGTGGCAATTGGTAGTGCGAGATTTCTTGAATCGCTCGGCATAGAAGACTGCGACTCCTTCCTTGCTACCGACAATCAAATCGCCGTTGAAAGCACAATCGTCTTTCTTGCGATTGACAATCAACTTGAAGGATTGATTGAAATCTCCGATCCGATCAAGGAGACCAGTGCCGCTTCCATTCAAGCACTTCAATCACAAGGAATTCGCGTAATCATGGCAACTGGAGATCAACCTATCACTGCCAATGCCATAGCAGCCAAATGCGGTATTGAATCAGTGCACGCTGCCGCCCTGCCTCAGGACAAATTGGAAATTATGAAAAATCTCCAGAAACAAGGATTTCCGGTTGCAATGGCCGGAGACGGAATCAATGATGCTCCGGCGCTGGCTCAATCCGATGTCGGAATCGCCATGGGAAGCGGAGCCGATGTCGCACTGGAATGTGCTGACATAACCATACTGAGTGGTGACCTGCAGGGAATCGTTCGTGCCAGATTATTGGCAGAAGCGACCATGAGGAATATTCGTCAAAATCTGTTCTTCGCTTTCGTCTACAACATGATCGGAGTTCCAATCGCAGCCGGTGTGCTGTATCCGTTCTTCGGTGTGCTTCTGTCACCGATATTTGCGGCAGCTGCAATGAGCCTGTCTTCCGTTTCAGTTATCGGCAATGCATTGCGGTTGCGGCACGTCAAACTCTAAATTCCAAAATTAGCACAGATAATTCGGATCAGCTCTTCTTACGTGGCCAAGCAATATTCAAACAGACGGCGGTAGCCACGCCCAGCAAGAGTGTAAGAAATCCAAATCCGTCGCTGTTCCAGTCTAGAATAGCAGCGATGAGTGTTGCACTACCTAGCAATGCAAAAAAGAACCCCCTGTATCTCGCATCCGGTCCGCGCGATGAACGCTCGCTGCCGATGCCTTGTTCGCGCATCTGATTTTCCTGCATATTTGAGAGCACGCTGTGCACCAATCGAGGAATTTCGGGAGCAACCGATATCCAGTGCGGTGATTCCATCTTGATGTTCTCATTCAGTCTACCGACGCTAAATCGCTGTCTTGCCCAGTTTTCAAGTACCGGGCTCACAGTTTTCGATATGTCAAGTTCTGGATCAAGCATTCTCGTCAGACCTTCCAGATTCAGATAGGTTTTCTGAAACAGGAGCAACTGCGGCTGAATGTTGATGCCAAATTCACGAGTCATGCGAAACATTCTCCCCATCAGCCTGCCGAATGAAATTTCTCCAACTGGCTGATTGACGTATTGCTCACACAACGTTCGGATGCTGACTTCAAAGCGCTGCAGTGAAATGTCGTGCGGCGCCCAGCCGGCGCGGATGTGTGCATTAACAGCAGCCTGGTAATCCCGACGCAAAATCGCCATGATGTTTTCTGCAAGATACTGTCGATCAACATCCGTCAAATTCCCCATGATGCCGAAATCAACGATCCTAAGCTGCCCGGATTCTGATACAAACAGATTGCCAGGATGAAGGTCACCATGAAAAAAGCCGTCATAGAATGCCTGTACAAAAAATGACTTGACTAGATTTTCAGCCAGTTCCGTCAAATCAATTCCGGCAATCTTCATATTTTCAATTTCCCGGATTGGAATTCCGCCCACCCGCTCAATCACCATCACGTTTGAATGAGTATGGTTCCAGTAAACCTTTGGAACATAAACAAATTCATCTTCTTGAAACCGGGTTCGAAAACGGTTCGCATTGGCAGCTTCAATCATCAGATCCAGGCTGTTGACCATGGTCTCTCCGTAGGTTTTGACGGCTTCGACTGCATGGTAATTTTTTGCTTTCGGCCAAAACGTCCTGAACAGCTTCGCCAGTATCAGCATGACTTCAACATCACGGCTGATCTGACTGTTAACATCCGGGCGCAACACTTTAACAACAACCTCGTCTCCGTTCTGCAGTACTGCGTGATGTACCTGAGCAACCGAAGCTGAAGCGACGGATATTTCATCGAACTGGCTGAAAATCGATTCAATCGGTGCACCCAAAGACTTTTCAATGATTGCTTTTGCCTCTCTGCTGTCAAATGCCGGAACCTGATCCTGCAGCAGGCTAAGTTCTTGAATTATGTCCTCAGGAAACAGATCCGGACGAGTCGACATGATCTGACCGAACTTGACAAAAATGGGCCCTAGCTCTTGAAGCGCTTCCCGCAAACGTACTGCAAATGGCTTCCCTTGATCATACTCGGACGTGCCAAACAGCAGACTCATCAGGTATTTGGCAAACCGGAATTTAAGATAGGGTTCTAAATCCGCATCCAGTCCATTTTGACGAACAATTTTCCCAATCTGCCATAGCCGTTGAAAATGCGTAGGGACTTTCATGCAGAATTTACCTTTCCAGACGGTCCGTGCGCTTTGACAGGCGATCCACACTCGCCTGCAATTCATCGACATTGTCCAAGAACTTCTCTACACGAGAACGAGGAGGAAGAAGATAGGTTTCCTCAGCCAGAACACTCTGAATTTTCTTCGCCAAAGGAGACTGATTGCCTATCACATTTTGTCGGCCCCATCGCAGTAGGTTGCCAAGCTGCCTTGCTGGAACATCACCCACTCGCTTGGCCGCCTCTTCTTCCCAATCAAAATCTGTGTTGCTGAAAATTCCATACAATCGCTGTGCCAATTTCATGTCTCCGACAATATCCAAGTTTTCAATCTGTGTCGGATTCATGTTGCCAGAAGTCAATGCCTTGACGAAATTTACGAGAGTACCACGAACCGTCAAATCTGCATTTCCGTCAATCTCGCTGCCAACCGATACGATGCCGTCCTGTACGGTCAACACAAAATCATGACGAATATCCGATATCTGTAAGAGAACTGTCTTGTCCTCAAATTCATTCAGCGACTCTTGCAAGCCAGGGTTTGTCTGCACTGCGCTGTTGATCGCAGCACTCAACGCATCCGAAAATGTGACTCCAATGAAATTTGTGTAAGGATTGGGCATATCCAAATTTACTGCCTTAGATTTTCCACCCGACGTGCAGTGCAACAATTCCACCTGTTAGATTGTGATATTCAACCCGTTCAAATCCCGCTTCTGCCATCATGTCTGCAAGTTTCTCCTGATTGGGGTGTTTTCGAATGGATTCGACCAAATATTGATAGCTTTCACGATCTGAAGTAACAAATTCGCCCAAGCGAGGAATAACATTGTAAGAGTATTGGTCATAGAGTTTTTCAAGCAGGGGAATGACGGGTTTTGAAAATTCCAGTATCAGCAACCGCCCACCTGAACGCGCAACTCTATACATGGATGACAGCGCCTTGTCAATTCGAGTTACGTTTCGAAGACCGAACGAAATAATCACGCAATCAAAACTGTGTTCAGCAAATGCGAGATTCTCTGCATCGGTCTGAACGCACTGCAATCGATTCAGATAGCCTTGGTCAATCATCCGGTCCTGCCCCACTTTCAGCATTGACTCATTGATATCTGTCAGAACGATGCTTCCTTTGGGTCCGAGCTTCTTTGCAATCGCCAGACTTAGATCTCCAGTTCCACCCGCAACATCCAGCACGCGACTGTTGTGACGAATTCCGCAATAGGCGACAGCCAGACGCTTCCAGATTCGATGAACACCGAACGACATCAAGTCATTCATCAGGTCATATCGGTTGGATACCGAACTGAAAACCTGCTCGACAAGGCTGTCTTTTTCAGACTCGCTTACCTTGCGAAAACCGAAATTCGTGGATGCATCGCGCTTGTTGTCCAAAGACATGACTCGCCTATGGTGCAATTTCCTTGCGCTGATATCCTGCTTCTTTCAACCGGTCCAGATACGATTGCCAGTATTTTTCTTGGTTGATTCCCAGTTCATACAGCAGGTCCCAAGAATAGATGCCAGTGTCATGTCCATCGTCGAATTTCAGCACGACTGCGTAGTTTCCAACAGGTTCAATTGCCCAGATGTTTACTCGTTCCTTGCCATATTGAAGAACCTGCTGGCCCGGCCCATGACCCTGAACTTCCGCTGATGGCGAGTACACACGCAAAAATTCACATCCCAACTGGAAAGTATTCCCGTTATCAAAACTGATCTCAAGCAGATGGGATTGCTTGTGGAGTTTAATTTCGGTAGGCCTAGTCTTGCGTTCCACGGTAAAACCCGTCCTATAAGCCCTGCTTCACTGCAGCCATTCGGCAATTCGTTCCGAAAAATAACTGAGCACACCATCTGCACCAGCTCTTTTGAAACTCATGAGCGATTCCAGTATCACCGTTTTTTCATCAAGCCAGCCATTCTGTATTGCAGCCATCAGCATCGAATACTCGCCGCTCACCTGATATACAAAAGTCGGCATACCAAATTCTGTTTTCACCCGATGCAACACATCCAGATACGGCATTCCGGGTTTCACCATCACCATGTCCGCACCTTCGGAAATATCCATCGCCACCTCCCGAATCGCTTCATCGCTGTTCGCAGGGTCCATTTGATAAGTTCGTTTATCTCGTCCCGCCAGTTCCGAAGCAGAGCCTACTGCGTTTCGAAACGGGCCATAGAATGCGGAAGCATATTTCACCGCGTACGACAAAATCAACACATTGGTAAAACCCTCCGACTCCAGTGCATCTCGAATTGCACCGACCCGTCCATCCATCATTTCAGAGGGTGCGATGATTTGTACCCCTGCGCGAGCCTGCGACAGCGCCTGTTTGACAATTACCTCAAGTGTTACGTCGTTTTCGACATATCCTTCGGAATTGGTAATGCCGTCATGCCCGTCAATGGTAAACGGATCCAAAGCAACATCAGCCATGACGCCAATCTCCGGGACCGCATCTCGAATTGCGGAAATAGCACACTGTACAAGTCCGTCGGGATTGAATGCTTCTTCAGCATTTGCAGATTTCTTCTGCTTGGGAACAACCGGAAAGACTGCCATTGCCGGAATTCCGAGATCGTACAGGCGTTTCGCTTTCTCAACCAGTAAATCTATGCTCAGACGTTCAACGCCCGGCATGGAGGATACGGGTTCACATTGACGGCTTCCCTCACAGACAAACATCGGCTGAATCAGATCATCAGGCGATAGCGTAGACTCGCGCACCATTCGTCGACTGAATTCATAACTGCGCAGACGACGCATGCGAGTCTGTGGAAAATTTGCGTGAGGCATATGCGTTTTACTTCATTTCAGGGAAATCTGCCACGACGAGTGATCGATTCTTCCTATCCGGCATTCAGTTCTATATCAATGACGCGCTTAATTTCTTCTGCGATGCCGGGAACTGAACCTGAAGCGTCCACTGAGCGAAGCAGCCCAGCCTGCTTGTAATTGTCAAGCAGCGGTTTGGTTTCAGTGTCATACACTGAAAGTCTGTGCTGAATCGATTCTTCGTTATCATCAGCTCGTTGAAACAGTTCACCTGCTTCGCCGCAATCATCGCAACTGCCTTCTACCATCGGAGGATTGAAATAAATGTTGTAGATTCTTCCGCAAACTGTGCAAGTTCTACGCCCTGACAACCGCTTTACCAATGCCTCGTGTTCAATGGCTAAATGAAGTACAAAATCCAGCGGACTGTCACGAGTTGCGAGAATGACATCCAACTCCTCAGCCTGGTGAATGCTTCGAGGAAATCCGTCAAGTAGAAAACCCTTGGATACATCAATTTCGTCCAGGTGATCGTCAATTAATTTCAGTACCAGATGATCGGGAACCAAACTGCCTTGCTGCATGATCTCAGAGGCCTGGTTGCCAAGTCTGGTGCCAGATTTGACGGCTTCGCGCAGCAAATCACCGGTGGATATGTGTGCGATGCCATGTCGATCAACAACAAACTTGGCTTGACTTCCTTTACCCGACCCTGGCGGTCCAAGGAACACAATTCTCATCATTCTTTAATTTCCTAGACAGGTTCTGCAAAGGCTACTTTCAAAGTACAAACGCAAAAAACAAAGACAGGGCATTTCAACATGTTGCAATACCAGCATTGTTTTAGCATACAAAACATCAACTTTCATTTTAATAGCAAATCAAGTTCAACATGTATATTTGATTATTGGTTGCTGCCTTTATAATTTGGTTTGTGCTTGATTACACTGAAAATGAATTGGACTCAATCCAGCAGGTTTTGAACCATCGCTACAAGGCAGAAATTGAAATATTTCTCGCAGACTGTGAGGTTCAACTTGATAAGGAAAAGGATGAAATCGTAGAACGCCCTGCGGTTTATTGGAGAGCCATGGACTGCAATTTCGTCGTAGTAAAGGTGGATCAAGACAGGTTTGAAGGGCGTTACTTTTATCAGCCAAGCGAGCATTTCAGTGACGTACAGCAGGAATATTCAGACGTCGTTAATTGCGTAACTGCGCTTCTAAGGAACCAGGCCGATCAATCCAAAGAAGTGAAAGGAGTCACCTCAGGCTTGACCGGAGCTGAACTGAACTGACTCCCGTGCACTCTTTCCATTTACATTACTGATGTCAAAGGCCGGCAACCTTCTCTACGCTCAATCGGGTGGTGTTACTTCCGTCATCAATGCTTCCGCCGCTGCTGTCATTGAAACGGCCCGCGAACACCCTCAGGCAATCAACAAAGTGTACGCGGCAAAAGACGGAATTCTCGGCATCCTTGCCGAGCAGCTGATCGACACGAGTCAAGAATCTCCAGAATCAATTCAGGCACTTCGACACACCCCTTCCGGTGCCTTTGGCTCCTGTCGCTACAAGCTGCAGGATCCCAAAAATCAAAGCCAGGAGTTCGAGCGCATCATCAATGTCTTCGAACAGCACAACATCCGTCACTTTCTGTATAACGGCGGTGGCGACTCTGCGGACACCTGTCTCAAACTGGCGCAGCAATTGAAAGGGCGCATTGACGGCATAACCGTCAACCATATTCCGAAAACCGTCGACAACGATCTGCCAATTACGGATTGCTGCCCTGGCTTTGGATCGGTGGCGAAATACATTGCGACCTCCACTCGAGAAGCGAGTTTTGATGTAGCAGCCATGGCGAGCACATCAACAAAAGTGTTCATCATCGAAGTCATGGGACGCCATGCAGGCTGGATTGCCGCTGCCGGAGGACTTGCTTCTGACCCAACTACTGAAATTCCGCTAGTCATTCTCTTTCCTGAGATCCCGTTCGACCGGACTCGATTTGTTCAAAAAGTAAAAGAAAGCGTTGAGGCCAATGGCTATGTCTCCATCGTAGTGTCGGAAGGCACGCGTTATGAAGACGGAAGTTTTCTGGCTGAACAGGGTACGCGGGACGCTTTCGGACATGCTCAGCTGGGCGGAGCCGCACCGGTTGTTGCACAGATTGTGCGGGATGAACTCGGCTTGAAACACCACTATGCAATAGCCGACTATCTGCAGCGGTCTGCAAGACACATCAGTTCGAAAACGGATGTGGAACAAGCCTATGCCTTAGGCAAAGTTGCGGTGGAATATGCAGCTGCCGGGCGCACTGCGCTCATGCCATCAATCCGCAGGCTGTCCAACAATCCCTATCAGTGGGATATTATTGCTGTCGATCTTGCAAAGGTGGCCAATCAGGAAAAAATGCTGCCGCGAGAATATATTACCGAAGACGGTTTCGGAATTACTGACGAGGCGCGCCAATATCTCGCACCTCTGATCGTCGGCGAAGACTACCCGCCATACGCTAATGGACTCCCGCAGTATGTTCGCCTCAGGAATCAATTAATTACCCCAAGGCTTCCCGCCAACTGGAAAAACGGAGACTGAAAATTATGGCAATGACAATTGACAAGGCCCGCGAACTGCTAGAGGTGCAAGTTAAATTCGGTGGCTATTACAATCGCAATTCCACTCGCATGATTCTCGCCGATGTGCAACGCGAGCACGGAATCCCAGCCGCTGATGCGTTAATTCAGGATTTCGATTTGGAAAACGTATTCGGCATCAAGCCGGGTACTGTATTGAGTACCCCAGGCAACAAATAGCCGCTTGAAAGGTAACGACCGGTTGTTGCAAAATCAACAACCGGTCGAATTACTTTCAGTTTGAGTTCTCTATAGCAACGGAGCGATTACCAGACTTACGATCGCCATTACGTTAATCAGAATATTCATTGAGGGTCCAGAGGTATCTTTGAAAGGATCGCCAACTGTATCTCCGACCACCACCGCCTTATGGACATCTGAACCTTTTCCGCCTAGATTTCCGCTTTCAACATACTTCTTGGCATTGTCCCAAGCCCCACCGGCATTGGCCATCGTCAACGCCAGCAGAACACATCCAATCAATGCACCGCCAAGCATTCCGCCCAGCGCTTCGGGCCCAAGTGGAGAGAATCCGACTACAACGGGGGCCGCTACAGCCAGAACACCAGGGGGAATCATGCGTCTCAATGCAGCTTTCGTGGCAATGTCCACGCAACGTTCCGTGTCCGGCTCAGCATTCCCCTCGAGCAGTCCGGGAATCTCTTTGAACTGCCGTCGTATCTCCTTAATCATGTCGAATGCGGCTTCACCCACCGCCGTCATCGTCATGCTGCTCACTAGAAATGGGAATATTCCGCCGAGAAACATTCCTGTAAGAACTACGGGATCATTGATCTGCAATGAAAAATCAGGATTGTTTTGACTCACCGTTTCAATGTACGCAGTGATAATCGCGAGCGCGGCGAGTGCCGCGGCGCCGATTGCAAATCCTTTTCCGATTGCGGCTGTGGTATTGCCCAATGCGTCTAGAGAATCGGTAATCTCTCTGGTTTTTTCTCCAAGTCCTGCCATCTCTGCGATGCCTCCGGCATTGTCTGCAACAGGACCATAAGCATCAATCGCCATAGTCATTCCTACTGTTGCCAACATTCCAACGGCTGCGATTCCCACTCCGTATAGGCCAGCGAACGAACTCGCAACATAAATGATCGTGCACAACATCAGCAACGGCACAACTACAGACTGCATGCCGACTGCCAAACCTATGATCATGACGGTCGCCGGGCCGGTTTCACCACCTTTGGCGATCTTCCGGACTGGTTTGCCACTGGTGTAATAGTCGGTCACAATGCCAATCACGATCCCACCGGCTGCTCCGATCAGTACTGCACCCCAGACTAGCATATCTACGCCGACCCAGGAGACAACCGCCGCGGCCGCGGCAATGAATATGACAGAGGCGCCTATAGTACCGACCCTGAGTGCCACTGCAGCAGATTTTCTCGTGAAAATTCGAACCAGAATGATTCCTGCCATAGAGCACAGAATTCCTGCAGAAGACAGTGCCAGCGGCAGAAACATCAGGCTGTTTTGAGCTCCCAGTTCGGAATCGCTCAGGGTAGCTGCGATCGCAATACTTGCGATCATGGCACCACAGTACGATTCGAAAATATCCGATCCCATACCTGCGACATCGCCTACATTGTCACCAACATTGTCGGCAATTACGCCGGGGTTTCGAGGATCATCTTCTGGTATTCCCGCTTCAATCTTGCCCACCAGGTCGGCACCGACGTCCGCGCTTTTTGTAAAGATGCCACCACCCACACGAGAGAATAGAGCAACGGAAGACGCACCCATGCCGAAGCCATGAATCGCATGTGCCGAATGTGGGTCAGATCCAAAAAACAGATATAGCAGCCCCAGTCCGAGCAGACCCATTGCGGCGACAGTCATGCCCATAATCGAGCCGCCACAAAAAGCCACCGTCAATGCTTCCGAAGCGCCTTGAGTATGAGCCGCCGTAGTGGTTCTGGCATTTGATTTGGTCGCTGCGTACATTCCAATATAGCCAGCGCTGCCGGAGCAGAACGCGCCTAGTAGAAATGCGTACATGGTGTTCAATCCGAGATCGGAAATTGCGATCAATACGGCAACTACAATCACGAATCCGACAAGAATGGTATATTCGCGCCGCATGAACACCATAGCCCCTTTATGAATTGCGGCTGAAATTTCGACGACCTTGCCTTCTCCTTCCGGATATCTTTTCACAAGACCGAAAATAATCCATGCTGAAATCAGCCCAAGAATTCCAAGTGTTACAGGAATCCAACCGCCTACGTTCATGAATATCTCCCTGAATTTATTCCAAATAAAAACCACCGGAGCCTTGATTTGCTTCGCTCATCTAAGCCAATGCACTAGTTGGCTTCGTCCCGGCGGTAACGACTTTCAATCGTTGAATTTGATTTCCCGAAAAGCACTGAGTGACATTGTATTTCGACACTTAGCTCATTCGGGCGCTAGAAAGTGGTTAAAAATATCCGATTTTGATTTCAAATTCAATGCAAATGAGCACAGAACCTCGGAAATATTGCATATTCCAGCGTGCATATTACGTAAGTCTGTCAAATCTCTTGAAGAACTGAATTTAGACGGGTTTCTTTTTTGCACGAGGATGTGCGCGATCATACTCTTTCGACAAATGACCGAAGTCCAGGTGTGTGTAGATCTGGGTTGTCGAAATATTGGCGTGGCCGAGAAACTCTTGAACCGCTCGAATATCGCTGCTTGATTCCAGAACATGCGTTGCGAATGAATGGCGTAGCATGTGGGGATGCACTCGCATCGGAATATCCTGCTGCATGGCACGAATCTCAATACGCTTCTGTATCGTACGAGTGCTGGGACGCCCGCCTCTTTTGGTGACGAACAGAGCTGTTTCATCAGCAGCCGCCCATTCATGGCGCCTTGCCAACCATATCTGAATTGCTTCGACCGCACAGGCTCCTATGGGTACGATTCTATCTTTCGAGCCTTTACCCAGAACTCGAATCATGTTCTGATCGAAATTCACATCGGTAATGTTCAGACCGACAAGTTCCTGCAAACGAATTCCAGAAGTGTAAAAGAGTTCAACGACCGCTCGGTCTCGAACTGTCAGCAGGTCGTCACCGGACAGTTCAACCAAACGAATAGCTTGTTCGGCGGTAAGAATCTTCGGCAGCTGCCGCCCTGATTTGGGAGCGGAAACACCTTCGAACGGGTTGTTCAGAACCAGATTCTCACGAATCAGATAACGATAGAATGAACGTGCGCTGGATAACATTCGACTAATACTGCGGCCCGACAGCCCCTGCCTGTAGCTTTCACCGACAAAGCCTCGCGCCAACGCGGTGTTAACAGTGTTCCAGTAATCAATGTCATGTTTCTCCAGGTATCGACGCAACCGCTGCAGGTCGCGACCATAATTTAATACGGTGTGACTGGAGAGCCGACGTTCTGTTTGCAGATGATTGATGAACGCAGTTATCAACTCAGCTTGCTGCATAGCGAAATTCTCAATTGAACTGGTCCAAGCATTCTTGCAATTCGCCCTGATAAGAACAGGATGTAGATGTGGTAAGAAATACAGGGGAACCTGCTCCTTTCCACTCGACGACGGCTTCACCGATAGCAAATTTAACGGTCACTCTTGTTCCTAGCAACCCCATTCGTTGACCCGCGATAACAGCAGCGCACGCACCGCTTCCACAGGCAAGCGTTTCACCGACTCCGCGTTCAAACACTCTCAGGCGAATTGAACTGTAATTTTCTATTTGCATGTAACCGACATTAGCCCTCTCTGGAAACCTTGCATGCGATTCAATAGATGCGCCGGTCTCTTCCACAGGCGCATTTTCAATGTCTGACACAACCACAACTGCATGTGGGTTTCCAATAGATAGTGTGGAAATCGACAGCGATTTACCTTTGACCTCCAGTGGATACGTGACCTCTTCCGAATCGGCAAGAAACGGTACATCTGATGGACTGAATCGTGGAACTCCGAGTGCAGCAGTCACTTTCCTGTCTTGGCCTATGGTGCATTGAAGAGAATCGACATTTGTTTGCAAAATCAGTTCCTTTCCAGTCGAATAAGCTCGCTCATAAATCAAGCTGGCGACGCAACAGGCGCCATTGCCGCATTGAGATGACTCGGAACCGTCAGCATTGAAAATACGAAACTCAAAAATATTCTTTCTCCCGCGAATGCTTTTCACAAGTAAAATTTGATCACATCCAACTCCAGTGCGCCGGTCTGCAATCGCTTTCACTATGTCTGAAGTCAAGGATATTTTTTGTTCAATCCCGTCAATGACTACGAAATCATTGCCCAGAGAATGCATTTTTACAAATTCGAGATTTTTCACTGTTAATTTTTTGATATCTACCATTAACTGATGCGAAAACATCGTCTAAGAAATTTCATCAAGAAACTCCACTCGTTTCCGCCCTTGCTTCGCCAGACTATCGGAATCGTTCTGTTGTGTCTGGGTTTCCTTGGATTTCTTCCTGTCATTGGATTCTGGATGATTCCGCTTGGATTGATTGTGCTATCCGCAGATTACAGATTCGCTCGCTACATCTACGTCAATTCACGATTGTGCATTCGCCGCTTTAAACGAAGAAAACGATCAATCAGAACAATCAGATAAATTCATCGAGCATGTCATAAGGAATGAAGTTTCGCCATTCAAAGTCGCCGCCGCCAGAAACGATAAATCGCGGGTTGTCTAAATTGCGTTTGTTGTAAATTAAAGGGGTTCCATTCAGTTGTTGAACAATTCCGCCCGCGCACTCCACTACGCAGTGAGCCGCCGCAGTATCCCATTCTGCAGTTTGGCTAAAACTGGGGAAAACATCCACACGGCCCTCCGCAACTCGGCAGAACTTGATTGAACTTGACGATTTGAAGGTTTCGCATACCATCGAATGAGCTTTTAGATTTTTCTCGAAAGCTTGAGTTTGATCATAACCTCTAAATCTAGGTCTGATAATTCTGACATGATTTCCAGTAAAGTCATTAACTTCAATCTTGCCACTATAGCCGTTTTTCCCATCCAAGCAATAGGCACCAAACCCCTTCACACCCCAGTAGGTACGATCTTCAACCGGCGAGTGGACTACGCCCAATACTGGAGATGAACCTTCAATTAATGCAATGTTGACTGTAAATTCAGTATCCCCATTTATGAAAGATTTCGTGCCATCCATCGGATCGATCAACCAGTAGTGACTCCACTTTGATCGTATGGAATAATTTGGAATTGCCGTCTCTTCTGAAATAATTGGCCAAGTCGGCTTGAGGTTTTCAAGTCCAGACATGATGACACGATTCGCGCCTATATCCGCTGATGTTACCGGAGAGCAATCGCTTTTACTACTGACATCATAACCAGTTCTGTAATGAGTGAGGATGACCTTGCTGGCCTCTTTCGATATTCTTATAACCTGCTTGACCAATTGTGTTAGGTCCGAGTCATTTGAATTTGGCATGGAATCAGGCATGAATCAATTGGAGCAGTTTAATTATACCGTTTCGGTCTAATTGGAATTTAATAGGATTTCCGAATGCCACCAACAAATGAAGTGTGTTTCAGGCGGGAGCCAACTTGAACTGTGAGTAACCAAAGAATGCCTCAAATCTCATTTCTTGATCTATACAACGCAAGCATGAAACACAACGACATGCAGAGCGACACTGAACAGTTAAATGCGATTGGCAATTTCCAACGACTGTTCGATGAGATTGCAAGTGCGAAAGCCCCGCAAAACAAGTGGATGTTCCAATCTGTATTCAGACGAAAATCAAAATTCATTCGAGGCATCTACATCTGGGGAGGAGTCGGTCGAGGAAAAACCTATCTTATGGACCTGTTCTTTCAGTCCGCACCCACATCCGCAAAGAAACGCATCCACTTCCATCGATTCATGCAATCCATCCACCATGAGTTGAAGGAAAGACAAAATACTCGAGATCCCCTGGCAAAAATCGGTCGAGATTTTGCAAAACAACACAGGCTACTTTGCCTCGATGAATTTTTCGTACTGGATATCGCAGACGCTGTCATTCTGGCGGGTCTGTTGAAATCGCTGACTGACAATGGCGTTGTCCTGGTCATGACATCAAACACGAAACCAGATCAACTCTATCAAGGAGGATTACAGAGAGATCGATTTGTGCCTGCGATAAAACTGATCAATTCGCAAATGGATGCCGTTCATATCGGTGACGGTATCGACTATCGCCTGAGAGCGATGTCCGGAAAATCCCTGTTCTATGACTCTTTGGACGTCAGTACAACCGCTTCGCTACAAGACGATTTGCAGCTCTTTAGCGACGGAGACTCAATGAGGAAGGGAAGCTTGGAAATTCTCAATAGACAGATCCAGACAGTCTGCCATACCAATCATCTCGTCTGGTTCGAGTTTTTCGACATTTGCGATGGCCCACGCTCCAAAGCCGACTACATAGAAATCGCCAACCTGTACCGAACCGTCATCATATCCAACGTACCTGTTCTTACCTGGCAATATGAAAACCAAGCTCGTCGATTTATTGAACTAGTTGACGAATTCTACGATCGCGGAGTACATCTGATATTGTCCGCTGAATCCAACATAAACTCACTCTACACAGGAACGCGGCTGGTGCAAGAATTCGAACGGACAAAGAGCAGACTACATGAAATGCAGACTGATCGGTATCTCTCCAGATTGCACTGTGGGTGACAATTTCAGCAGTCAAACCACCAAAACAATTTAGTCGAATATTGGAGGGTCTCGAACCGGCTCTGATAACGGCAGATCAAGGTCAGCATCGCCTGATGGTTCCACAACAGGAAAATTGACATCCGACGAACTATCAGTATCAGGCACATCAATTTGCATACCCAGTGCGACACGTAATATTCGGCGCGCTTCTTCTTCCATTGAATGCCCCTTTGTCGCCGCTTGAATACGAAGACGTCGTTTCACCTCATCTTCTAGATTTCGAATCGTAATACTTGCCATAAATTACCTCCACTCAATATTCAATCTCTTGTCGAATGATGGCATTGTTTTCAATGATATCAATGATATCATAGTTGTAGTATAACTTCAATTTGAAGAACTGAACTGCATTCCGTTACTGTTGTTCATAATTTTTGAGCATGACTTAACTTTCTGATTTTACCGCCGATTCTGAATTAAATTTGCGATCAAGATTTATAATATAGACTAGAAAATATTCGATCACTTTCACAGATTCTCGGAGCTTAGTTCAAGGAATGAAGACGCCAAATATTTTGATTCTTATGGCGGATCAACTCGCACCACACTACACGGGAACTTATGGTCATCCATTAGTAAATACTCCGAACATGGACAATCTTGCGGAGCAAGGCTGCCGATTTGACATGGCTTATACGGCAAGCCCGCTATGCGCTCCAGCCAGATCCGCATTCATGTCTGGACAACTTCCGTTCAATATCAAAGCCTACGACAACGCTGCAGAATTTCCAGCGGCGGCACCAACATTCTGTCACTATCTAAGGCAGATGGGATACCACGCTTGCCTTACCGGCAAAATGCACTTTATCGGTCCCGACCAACTGCACGGATTTCATGAGCGATTGACTACCGACATCTATCCGTCTGACTTTGCATTTACTCCCAATTGGCTGGCAGCAGATGAACGCATTGATGTCTGGTACCACAACATGAGCAGCGTTAATGAGGCCGGTTCTGCCGAGATGACATATCTACTGGAATTTGATGATGAAGTCGGATTTCATGGAATTCGCAGAATTTATGACTATGCTCGGAGTCCTAACCAATTGCCTTTCATTCTGGTTGCTTCTTTCGCCCATCCACATGACCCGTATGTTGCTCGTCAGAAGTGGTGGGATTTATACAATCACAGCCAAATTGACATGCCGAATCTATCCATCAATTCTGTTGACATGGACGCACACAGCAAGCGCATTATTGGGGGTATTCAAGCAGACACACACCCGCCTGATGATGAAGCGATATTGAACGCGCGCCACGCTTACTATGCCAATACGTCCTATTTTGATGACTGGGTCGGGCAATTCGTAGACGCGCTCAAGAAGACAAAACTCATCGACAATACTGTTGTAGTCGTCATGTCAGACCACGGAGACATGCTCGGTGAACGCGGGCTTTGGTACAAGATGAACTTTTTCGAACATTCCGCGAGAATTCCTTTGATTGTTGCCGGTCCTGACATCACCCGCTCGACAATTCCAAATACTTGCTCCACCATCGATATTCTACCGACGCTGCTTGATTTTGCTTCTGGAACCTCGAATGGCGTCCCCGACATCCAGCAATCAATCGACGGGCGAAGCCTACATTCACTGCTGACGGGTTCTGCAATGGAACAAGAAAATTCTACAATTTCTCAGTATGCAGCTGAGTGTACGTCCAATCCGATGGTGATGATCCGTCGTGGGGACTACAAGTACATTCATTGCGATTCGGATGATCCAATGCTGTTCAATCTACAGGAAGACCCAGATGAAACGCAAAATCTTGCTGCTGATCCCAACCATCTGGATATCGCTACAGCATTTGGCAAAGAGATTGTTGAAAAATGGGATTTCGACGAAATACGCACTGACGTAATTGAAACTCAGCAGGCTCGACTGTTGATTCAAGAAACGATGGGCAATGGTCTACCTACTTCATGGGACTACCAACCCATACGAGATGCAGCTGAAGTCTATGTGAGAATGCATCGAGAACTGGATACCCTGTCGGCAGTCAGCAGATTCCCTCAATGGTCGAAGTAGCAGGTACCAGGTGATCAGCCGACGTATTCGATCACGATTATCTGAATTGTTTTTCTAAAGTCAATGCTAACAGTATTAATTTCTGCTATATTTTTTACTGGATACCTCATTCCGAATATTAAGAACTGGTGAATTCCAGATTGGCACTTTTGATGCCGGATACATTATGGAAGAGGTATCCATTTCATTGGAATCACCATGCTTTACATGCAAATAATGATGACAGCGTTTCCATGCAGAATTATTGAATTGTAAAAGAGTCCATAATCGTGAGTGGCATTCCCCGCAATCATTTCAATTTGAGACTGTCCCATGAACATTCAATCTGCTCTTTATCATCACGACAAATCGGTATTCATTGACAGAAATCAAACATGAATCAGCCGAACAAAAAAATCACAAAAATTCGAAAACCGAAATCCGAGCGCGCACCAGCATTCACAGGTTGGATTTCGACTGACGAAGATGAAATCAGGCGACGAAAGTGGCGGGGTCGAACCGAAATTGATGACGTCGCCATGATTGACAAAAACTGTAAACCGTTCTGTGATTACCGCGTGACATCTTCTAGCGGGAGCAGTTACGTAGTAGAGATGCGTTCCCTAACCCAACGCATCAACACCTGTGGTTGCAAGGACTACCTCATCAACCGTTTGGGCACCTGCAAACACATTGAAGGCGTGCACAATTTTTTGGCCGAGAAACGAGGTGTCGGTCGCAGTTTACCGTCAAGTGATCGAATCGAAATTTTTATTGACGAAAGCGATAAACGGCAGATCAAACTGATATTTCCAAATGAACAAATCCAATCAACTTCTCCGCTTGTGAAAGATGTTCGCCAACTCTTCCAAAATCTTCGCCGTGGATCTTCAAATGCGCTGACTGAACTGCATCAGCTGGCAAAATTCAACAGCAGTCAGTTGAGAGTCTCACATCAGTTGGAATCCTGGGTGGATTCTAAATTGGCTGCAAAACGCAAACAGCGAGCACGTAAATGTTTTGTCGATGATCTCAAAGCCGACAAAGAATCTCTGGAGATTCTCAAATACCCGCTGTTACCCTATCAAACCGACGGAGTGCTTCATCTTGCATTCGGTGAGCGAGTACTGCTCGCTGACGACATGGGTCTTGGAAAAACCTACCAAGCCATAGCTGCTTGTGCATTGCTACAAAAAATTCAGGGGGTTAGTCGGGTACTTGTTGTGTCGCCAGCATCTCTGAAAACGGAATGGGAGGAGCAAATCAAGAAATTCTCCGACTTATCGGTCAATCCGGTTTTTGGCAACCGTATTACACGTCGCCGAGAATATGCGAAACACCCATTTTTTACTCTTTGCAATTACGAACAGATATTATCCGACGGACCTGAAATTCTGGAAATTCTGCAACCAGACGTGGTAATACTCGACGAGGCTCAACGAATCAAGAACTGGCGCACCAAAACCGCTGCTGCTGTGAAAAAACTACGAAGTCGTTATGCATTCGTCTTGACAGGCACCCCATTGGAAAATCGAATTGATGAGGTCTACTCCATAGTTCAGTTTTTGGACCCGGATTTAATGGGGCCTTTGTTTCGCTTCAATCGCGAGTTCTATGAACTGAATGAAAAAGGTGTTGCAATCGGTTACAAGAACTTGGACAAACTGGTCCAGCGCATTTCTTCAGTTATGCTTCGACGCCGAAAGGAAGACGTCGAACAAGATCTTCCAGACCGAACCACAAAAACTTTCTATATCCCAATGACTGAAGAACAGGCGGATATTCATGATGACTATGACAAAATTGTAGGTCGAATTGCAAGCATCTCGAAAAGACGGCCTTTGACTCCAGATGAATTCCATCGCTTGCAGATAAATCTCGCTTGCATGCGAATGGTATGTGACACACCACAGATTCTTGACCCTGACAAATCATACGAATGCCCCAAGTTGGAAGAACTCAAACGCGTGATCCCTGAACTGCTAGAGGACCCGGAACGCAAAATCATCGTCTTTTCGGAATGGGTGCGCATGCTGGATTTGATACGCGAATATGTCATTGAAGACGAAATAGAATTCGCGTGGCACACCGGAAGCGTTCCGCAGCATCGGCGTCGTGCTGAAATCCTACGATTTCGCGAAGACCCGGAGTGTCGAATTTTTCTATCGTCGGAATCCGGTGGGGTAGGCCTCAATCTGCAGGTTGCGGATACGGTCATCAACATGGATCAACCATGGAACCCAGCCCGTATTGAACAGCGAATCTCTCGGGCCTGGCGCAAACACCAAACACGTCCAGTCACTGTAATCGATCTGGTCAGTGCACACACCATCGAACACCGTATGCTGGGAGTGCTGGCCCGAAAACGGATTGTAGCGGAAGGAGTGATTGACGGACGTGGCAACCTTGATGAAATTGAGCTTCCGAGTGGTCGTGCTGCATTTCTAGAGCAACTGCAGGAAGTGCTTGGCAGTGATCGGACGGAGATTGAAAAGGAGGATTCACCACCATCGATACTTAATCAATTCCGGAACTGGGTAGCGGTGAAGTACGGCTCCGCACTACAGCATATCTTCGTCCAAGACAATGAAACCGCATTGATCGTCATTGATCATCCAGCGGATCAATCCGCGGATGCGGAGCTGCACATTGCAGAACAAACCGAGATGCGCGTCAGTGTGATTGATCTTGCGACGCATCAATCCATGCATCGTCTGGCTCAGTCCGGAATGATCGTTCTGCCTACGGCGAACATGTGTGAAATATTTCCTACTGCAGATTTGGAGATTCCAAAACCAAATCTGCAAGTGGAGCGCGCAACTACACTGCTGGAACGTGCCAAACACAAACTGAAAGCTGCAACTTTGCTTGAAGGCGGCGGATTTGATGAGGAAGCTGGCGTTCCCGCAAGAGAATCGGTACAGATTGCTGTGGAGGCGTTAGCCATTCTACGCGGTGCACCGGAACCGGAAAACCCAGAAAGCGCTACGGAATATTTTCTTGAAAAAGGTTTTAGTCAGGAAGCCCCGCATGGCATTGTTGGCGTATTGATTGACAATGAAAAAGCCGCAGCCGCATTTACCAAACAATTCGTAGATTGGGTAGCAAAAGAAATTGTAAAAGCAGCCCCGTGAATGAATGATTTATTCATCAAGAGCCTGCATTTGAATGTAGTGAGTTTGAGGCTGGCCTGCGTATCTCACCGGTGGGGAGGATGCCGACGTTATTGGATAAAGAATTGTCACGAAAGCGCTTTTTCAAATGCCAAACTGATTGAAACGACCGGATGCGCCTGGTCTAAAGTGTTTGAAACGAAAACTCAAGCCAATTCTCCCTGCAGGTTCACTCAATGGTCGAAGGTGATCGGGTCATGACAGCACTTCAAGAATGTGTGCGCTTCATAGATATATAAGATTCTAGCTTTCCCATTCAGGGACCTGCTGGCTGGATTTCAAATGCAACTGCTGGTTCAAAACTGAGTAAAATATCTGCTCCAGATCAAGGCAGTCAACCGAAGGTGCATCAACTCGCAAACTAGCACCAGCTTCGTCAGCAAACTGTCTTTTGATGAGTTTTGAATCTTGGTGGATATAAGCCCTTCCCCACCATTCAATTATCCGCTCCTGAGATGCCAATAAACGTGTTTTACTTGGCAGTCTGTCGCGTTTTTGTTGCTGGTTCACACTTCGTGACGACGGCAGAAGATTCCACAGGTCATCACACGGCCATGCTGAATACGGAAAACAGTGGTCAATGTCCAAATTAGTGTGGGACAGCTTCATTCCACTCCACACACAATGCTGTAAAAATCCAGATTCAATCAGTAGTTTCGCCCGAACCCGAGGAATCCAGTTCTGTCGTGTTGGATCCGTCCATGCCAGCGCCTGATCCATCGTCTCCGATTTCAGGTTTTCCCGACCCTGTGAGACGGCATATCCCTTCATCAGATTCTTCCATTCGGCAATAATTGCAGGTTCGATCCATCCTCCAAATTTTTGTGCTGCCCTCCATAGACCCAACGGCAACCGCACAGTTCCAAAACTGTACAGGTACGTTTTGTCGATCACGCGTAAATCAGGTCGGGACATTCGTCCTGCATAGTTCGGTATGAAGATCGGATCATCGCTGCCAGGATAAGTGGCGTAACGCATCGGCATCTTTACTAGGGTACGGCACACGTCATTCAGAGCCGAATGCAGCGCTTTGAAAGTCTCTGCTTCAAAACTCATACCAACTCGCATATTCAGTGGTGAAACATGTTGGAGGTTCTTCAATCCCTGTTTTGCAAAACCCAATCGTTCACCTCCACTTCTATTGGTTCCGCTCTGGGGAAGATCTTTGTCTAAAAGCGGCATGTACAATCGCAGCCAATAAAGAGCAAATAGTCCAAGTGGGAGTTGGACAGTCTCGTCACCTTCAATTTCTGCCAAACCGCCAGCCGATTGCGAAATCTGAACCAAAACTCTGAGCAGACCTAACTTGTAAGTTGCGCTTTTCTTATCATTCAGGATGATGCCTCGCAGCAGTGGCAACGCTCCGGATCCTTCATCCGGTGAACGCAGTATGAACCGAGTCCAGGTGACTCCATCTCTATCAAGCAAATCATCATTCGTGGTTCGTTCGACCTCAAACAATCCATGCTCCTGTGCCAATTGGAAAATCTCGTCATCGGAAACGTCCCAAAATCCGGACAGAGTTTCATGCGGACCGTGGCGCAGTGTAATGTAGATCAGACCACCTGGATTCAACAGCGCAACCAGTCTTCGAAATGCGCGTGTTCGGTGGGATGGAGCAACATGCATCCAGACTGCGCTCAGAAGAATGACGTCATAACACAGACCTCCTTTCAGTATTCGCTTCATTTCTGGAATACTGTCTCTGACCCAAGTGATATTCGGATGCCCATGCAACTCCTGGGCTTTCCTTCGCACAGGCTCGGAAGGCTCCACAGCGGTGACATCAAAACCCATTTCCGCTAGAGCCGCCGCATCCCTACCGGTACCAGAACCGATATCCAAAACCAGAGATTCAGGATTAGGAAGATGTTTCAGCAACCCAGCGTGAATCTCCTCGAACGAAAAACGTTCGTAATTTTTCACCATCACCTCTACATTGGCATCGTACCAGCGGGCAGCCTTTCCCTGAGACAGACTTTCAGTTGGCACGTCGCGTTTCACTTCAAGGCTGACATTCCCAGCTCTGGAATCCGAATCCTTCTGCTTCATGAGTACCTATGCATTGGTATTGGTAAGTAAAAACTCATTTTATGCTACAGTAGCATAATCCGTTTGGAGATCAGATGGCGATCGCGAACGGGGAGTGCCGATTTTGTTCTTCTTGTTGGCACTTGCTGTTCATTCAATGTTTACGCCGAAATAACTATGCCGATTTCGATCAAATCCAAGCGATTAACAGCAAATTACAACGCTCCAGCAATTCAGCTGTTAGCATAAATTAACCATATTCAAGAATTTGGTTGAATCATTTTTGTTGGCGAGTTCCGGTACAATTTTCATTCATTAATTCACTCTCAGGAACGAAAATGAAAACACAGCAAACACGACTGGATTTGTTGCTTGAAAATTTCGAAATGAATCCAAGCCGTGAGATTCCCGTAGCAGAATGTGTAGATTGGGCAACCATTGAATGGAAAAAACGAATTGGCGGAAATCTTCGATACGCTAGTGGTGGACTACGCCGACTTTATCAAATAAGGGAAATTGTCAGAACAAAAAGAGGTGTATATCGATATGGTGCAGGAACAGAAAAACGAAGAATTCAAACAAATGTAAAATGCGATTAATTTTCAGTGAAATCCGAGTCTACAGGGAAACTTTCAACGCCGCGAGCCGATAACCGAAAAGCTGGGGAAATGAAATTTCATCAGCAACATGAATCAAAGTGCGAAGTTTGCGGACTGGGTGAAACGGAAGGTGTCGCAGTGTATTCTGAATTCTTCAAATTGAATCCGGAAAGCGAAAACTCGGAGTTTAGCTTAACGCTTTGCGCGATACATCGTTATATCACAAGAAACGTGTATGATCTGATTGGATTGGCGTTTGAACATATATTAGAAATAAATGGTGCTGCTAATTTAGCCGGCGACAATCAATTTCAGAGTTTCACGGACGAACTCCTTTCAGTTGGTGACAAACATGAGGTCTACCACCAAGGGCGAACAAAGAGTCATTGATGCTGGCCGGAAGAGTAAGCGTAAACGCTTGATTGGGCAGCACTCCACGAATGATAAAGTGGAATACCAGTTAAATCGTTTTGTTCGAAAACTGGGGGTTCAAACGGAATAAAGTGAGAAAATTTAATCGACAGTGGCAACTCGAGAGTTATATGCAAAATATGACATAGATAGCCATATGGAATGGGAAAAATAATCAAGGATTTCTATTGTGTACATCCAGAATGTACCGAGAACTGGTTGACCTGCCGGTAGTCAGCAGATTCCATCGATGGTCGAGGTAGCTGTTACCAAGTGAATGGCCGGTCCAGTCCTGCCATTTTCACGCCGGTAAAGGCAGAAGCTTCAAATGACAGAGCTCGCAAGTCTTCAGTTTCAAGATTGTGCACTGAAGATTTTCCGCAGGCTTTCGCCAGCATGGTGATTTCCATCGCCATCGCGGTTAGAAAACGATAAACCCGCTCCGCGCCAGCAGCTATATTCATGCGCTTTTCCAGTTCGGCATCTTGCGTCGCGATCCCGACTGGACACAGTCCAGTGTGACAGTGATGGCAGGAACCGGGCGAGGTTCCAAGTGCTGCATAGTCTTCTCCATATCGCGGAGAGTTGCACCCAAGCGCAATCATGGCGGCGTTGCCAATCATGACGGCATCCGCACCCAGCGCGAGGCACTTGGCCGCGTCAACTCCAGTTCGTATGCCACCCGAAGCAACCAATGAAACCTTGTCTGTCATTCCACAGTTATCCAACGCTTCGCGCGCTGCTCGAATTGCAGACATGCTGGGAATTCCTGTATGGTTCAAAAGCAATTCAGGTGATGCGCCGGTACCGCCTTCCGCTCCATCAAGCACTACCACATCAGCACCTGCTTTGGCGGCTATGGCGACATCAAATCGAGGCCGAGTCGCACCCATTTTTACCAGTATTGGAACCTGATAATTCGTTGCAATACGCAATTCTTCAATCTTGACTGCCAGATCGTCAGCACCCAGAAAATCAGGATGCCGAATGGTTGATCTCTGGTCAACACCCGGCGGCAGACTGCGCATTTTCGACACACGTTCCGAAACCTTCATCCCAAGCAGTAGTCCTCCAGTTCCCGGTTTTGCACCTTGGCCGACAACAATTTCCAATCCATTGGCTTGGCGGATATGCTCCAAGTCAACGCCATAGCGGGCCGGCGATAGTTGATAGACAAGACGTTGGCTGGCAATTCTTTCTTCTTCCAGCATGCCACCTTCTCCCGTGCAAGTCATAGAACCGGCCTTTGATGCGCCATATCCCAATGCCGCTTTTGCACTCGCCGAAAGAGCTCCAAATGACATTGACGCAATGTATATCGGAATTTTGAGTTCCAATGGTCGTTCCACTTGCCCGGATCCTCCTCCAAGCACTGTGGTCATGTCGCAATGTTCCCGATATCCCTCTAGCGGCAAACGTGTCATGGTGGCTGGAACAAATGCCAGATCGTCAAATGTCGGCATCTGCTTGTTGAAACAGTTGTAACCTCTAACCTGATATCTTCCAAGCTGTGCTAAGGCCTGCACTTCAGCAATCGCATCCGGTGTCCACCGAGTCGACCCACCTTCATCGTAAGATGAGGGTTGACCGGCAGGGCGTCCGGTTATGGCGCCATCTCGATATGCGACTTCATCTTCCGTCGGTATCGGAAAAGGATACTCGTATGGTTTCGTCAGATCATCAGCCATGACTTTGCATCTCTGCTTTCAAAATACCAAAGACTTTGGCCCGAAATGATCTTGCGCCAATCGCGTGACCTATCGTCCAGTCCATATTGTTTGAGAAGATTTTCTATGTCTTCAACCTCGGTATCCTCTGGTTCTACTACGTTCGAATCAACCCCCAGTGACTCGATTTCACCAGCAACCCACACTTCGCCTCGCCATAGAGCATCTGCACAGGAAGCACCTGCTCCCCCGAGTGCAATGATGCGTCCATGGTGAGCCATAAAACCGGCTAGATATCCAATCTTGCCTTCGACAATGATGTCGCCACCTTTCATAGCCACACCGCATCTCGGACCGCAATCACCTTTTACATGTATGGTACCTCCTATCATTGCGGCTCCCGTTGACATCCCGGCATATCCATTGACTGTTATCGATCCTGATGCCATCCCCTCACCGGTTCCCCAACCACTGTTGTTCTCAATCTGGATATCAGTACCATTATTCAATCCGCCGCAATAGTATCCGACGCTCCCGTCAAACCGAATCTTTCCGCCATCAGGCAACCCAATGCCAAGATTGTGACGAGATAGTGTATCGGTTACGACAACAGAATTTCCGGTGGTCAGTTCCTTCAGAATTTCTTCATTTACCGTGCGTATGGAACGTCTGCCTACGCTGATTACAATTTCTTTCATGCTGCAATCGGCAGTGTGGGCAGCGGCCAAATGTTTGTAATGGACGGACCGTCGTAATTGATGACATCGGAGCGATGCGGTGCAATTCGCCGGACTGCCTGTTCTTCAGTAGCAGCGATTAATCCGCCCTCGCCTTCAATCGTTACCAGAGGTTTCATGGCGAATCGATCCTTGGCCAGACCAATGCCATTCATATCGCTGATCATGAATGTGAATACGCCATCGATTTCACTAATTGATTTGATCAAGGCTTGCTGCTGCGTCAAACCCTTGCGCATTTGATCGGATATCCACACAGCCAGCAGTTCACTGTCATTTTCGGTCATGAAACGATAGCCGTCTCTTTCCAACTTCTCACGCCAGGTAAAGTAATTGGTAATCTGCCCGTTATGAACAATTGCGACATCTGGAAATGGCCGCGCCCAGAAAGGATGACTGGCCTTAGGCGAAACATCAGATTCGGTCGCAAGACGAGCATGGCCAAGCCCGTGCGATCCCTGCATGTCTCGAAGACCATGTTTGTCGGCAACTGCATTGGCATCGCCTACATCTTTGATGATCTCAAGTGATTTTCCAAACGATTGAACCTCAATTCGTTCTGAAATGAGATCTGCCTCTTTGATCCAGTGCTCTACGTCGCGAGGCGATTCAATCAGCATCCGTACGCTGTAGTGAACCGTCGATGAGGCATCCACTTCTGGAGTTTCAATAAAATCCGAACCGTGACTGCGCAAAATATGTTTGAAATCTTCCAGATCTGCATCCAGATTCTTTCTGTTGAATCCCATCAGTCGAAGCTTCCCACCTATTTGCACTGGAGTCGTGTAAATCGCAAATCCAGTTGAATCAGCGCCTCTATGAGACTGAGCATCCATCAAGTCCACAAGATTATCGCCGACCGATCCGTATTGCGGTAGAATTCTGCCTGCTATTCCACACATGAGTCTTTCATCCCCTATCACCAACATTCGAGAGAACTTCATCCGAAGTCCGGTTTTTGGCGGCAACGATCGTACTGGATGTATACCCGCTGCCTGGGTGCCTGTTTTTCATGGCTCCGCGCTGGAGTCGTAGTCCCTCTCTTATGTGCGCACGCATCGCTTCAATAGCTTGTTCTGTATCGCCGCTCTTCAGAGTGTCACAGAGCACTAGATGATCCTTCAGAGAAAGCGATAGGTCCTTCTTACTGATTTCCAAGAACAAGACGATTCCGCTGCTGAGATTCCAAATCTGATCAAACATTTCCAGCAGGAACCGATTTCCAGTTTCCTGAACGAATGCGCGGTGAATGAGCTTATTCGCTTCAAAATAGTCGGTAATGGTGTATCTTGGTTCCCGTTCTACCCTTTCAATTGTGTCGGACAACCTCTTGGCAAGAGCCAGATCATTCATCTGGCATAACAATCCAATCGCATGGCACTCTACCGCCTCTCTCGCGCTATAGATTTGTATCGCTTCCTGATCGGTAAATCGGCGAATCACAAAACCGCTTCGTCCGGCCCTGCACAGAATGCCTTCGTTCTCAAGCCTGAGAAGCGCTTCCCGTACTGGAGTTCGGCTGACTTCCAATTCGTCTGCAATCTGTTCCTGAATAATTCGTTTGTTCGGATCAATCACGCCTGTGTTGATTCCTGCAAACAACTGATCATAAACCTCATCGGATAATCGGGTACCCTGTTTGATTTTTTTGAATCCGGGCATCAGTCTCCTCCAACTGCCCGTGAACTTCCAAAATAGGATTCGCGTATCACATCCTCTCGCAACAACTCTTCCGTCGTTCCGTGGAAGGTGAAATTCCCAGTCTCAAGGAGATAGACGTAGCCCGCGAGACTCAGTGCGAAGTTTGCATTCTGTTCAGCGATTACGATCGTTACTCCATGCTCTTTATTCAGTTTCATCAAAGCCTCGGCAATACCGAGACAGATTTTCGGCGACAGGCCGATAGTGGGCTCATCCACCAGCAACAACCGGGGACTGGCCATTAGTGCCCGTCCCAAAGAGAGCATCTGCCTTTCGCCGCCACTTTGTGTTCCAGCTTCCTGCTTCTGCCGTTCTTTCAAAATCGGAAATAGGTTGTAGACCAGATCCAGATTTTTTCGGATATCTGATCGTGCTCTGTAAGCACCCGTAAGCAAGTTGTCGCGAACATTCATCTGTGTAAACAGATTTCCTCGTTCGGGCGCATAGGAAATGCCCATGCTAACGATTTGCTGGGGTTGTAACTGACGCAAGTCTATTCCTTCAAACTCGATTTCCCCGGTCGATGAGTTCAAACCGAAGACAGCATCAAACAGAGTCGACTTGCCGGCACCTACCGGACCGATGATGGCAATGATTTGGCCCTGATCGACAAACAGCGAGACTCCGTGCAGAGACTTCGCCATGCCATATACAACTTCGAGATTTTCAATGCGAAGCGCCGCCGTCATCGTACTTCGCCTCCACCAGTTCCCAAATATGCATCCTGTACTTGCGAATCTCCGACAACTTCATCAAATGTGCCTTGCATAAGCACGCTTCCGCCATGAATGACGATGACGCGATCCACTAAAGGCGCAAGCGACTTGAGGTCGTGACTGACAATCATGTAAGTTGTGCCGTGGGTCTCCTTGCGTTTCACTAACAGTTTGGAAATCTGTTCGATCTCTCCATAGGTAAGTCCGGCAAATACCTCGTCAAGAAGCAGAAGTTTCGGATCGGTTGCAAGCGTTCTTGCAAGTTCGAGTTTTCTCAGATCTCCCATAGCCAGTTCTGACGGCAGCTGATCCAACTGCCGTTCACTGAATCCGACACTCTCGGCGATACGCTGTTCTTGATCCAAATCCATCCCGTTATGCAGCATTCCCAGTATGCTGTCGGGCATCATGCTCACACGAATATTTTCCCGTACCGTCAATTTGGAAAACGGTCGAGGAACCTGGTAGGTTCTCGCCAATCCAATTTTTACCCGTTGATGAATGGCTAGTCGATCAATATTGATGCCGTCCAATGTGACGCTGCCCTCATCGGGTTTGATTTCGTTGGTCAACAGATTGAACAGCGTTGTTTTCCCAGCACCGTTCGGCCCGATAATGCCTACAGTTTCACCGGCACTCGCGTGTAGCGAAACTGCTTTGGCAGCTTGTAAGCCACCGAACGATTTACTAAGATTGACTGCGTCAAGTATGGGAGTCATGCTGGTTTCCTTCGAAGAATCAGCCCACGAACCCAATTGACAGCCATTCGGGTCAACTCATGCAGACCGTTCGGCTGTTGGACGTACAGCCATAGAGCCACGACTCCGTAGATCAGGAATCGTTCTGGACCTGGAAAGTAAGGCCGCAGCCATTCCAACAGAAATGTAAGGAAAAATGCGCCTGCTATAGGTCCGGTAATGGTGCCGGCACCGCCTAGCAGGCAGGCCACTAGAATCTGAAAAAGAAATCCTACGTCGAACAGTGCGCGCGGCGCAATAGATCCTAGATAATGCACATACATTGCACCCCCAAGTCCAGCCGCGAACGCACTGAGCATGAATGCAAAGAGTTTTAACTTTGTGACGTTAATGCCGCTGGCTCGAACTGCGTCTTCATCCATACCGATCGCACTCAACGCGATTCCAACACGCGTACGAATTAACAGCCACAAGGAAAAGCCCAGTATCAGCGTCACTGACAGGGTAAGATAATAGTTCGGAATCGCACCTTTTGCGATACTGGTCAAACCCGACAAACCACGGGTGCCACCGGTTACATCCGGAGCAATCACTTGAACCAAACCGTATATCAGTTCCATGAAAGCCAGCGTAACCAGCGCAAAATAAGTTCCGCGGATACGAAGTGCAGGAACAAAAAACAGAGTGCCGCCAATCATGGTGACAACAACCGCAGTCGGGATTGTCACATAAAGCGGCCAGGCAAGGTGATACGTCAAAAGCGCACTCGTATACCCACCGATGCCGATCAGGAATGGATGTCCGAAACTGATGTAGCCCGTTCTACCCGACATAATGTCCCAGCTGATGCCGAAGATTGCCAGATACAGGGCGAATACAAATGTACGAATGACACCGGTTGTAACGAAGTACGGCAAAACCAGCATTATCGCGGCAAATACAACCCAGCCGATGATGCCCCGACCTGTCGGTGAATTCAGCATGTTCATAACTCTGATTTACCGAACAAGCCTTTCGGTGCCACCAGCAACACCAGAATGATAATCAGCATGGTTGCCACACCGCGAAGTTCAGCCGCAATCAGCGTCGTGGTAATGGTCTCCAGCATGCCGATAATATGAGCTGCCACCAGACTCCCCAGGATGCTGCCAATTCCACCGACAATGACAACTGCAACCGCAATAATCAGCGGAGCAACCCACATGTTGGGATCAAGTTGTGTGTAGGTGGCCAGAAATACACCAGCCAAAGCACCAAACCCACCGGATATCGCCCAAGTAATAAGGTTGATTCGATCTGGACTGATTCCGGCAATAACCGCCCCTTTGCCATCCATGGAAACTGCGCGAATTGCTCTGCCAAGGTGAGTCGTGCTAATGAACACGAATAGACCTGCGAGTACCACCCAGCTGGTGACTGCTGCAATCACGATGTTGTAGGTAATACTCACGCCGCCGATGCGAAGAACTCCCGGAATGAGTGGCCACATGCTTTTCGGAGAAGGCGAAAACACAAGAACAACTGTCGCCTGAATCACAACCGCAAGAATCAGCGTGGATATTTCTACGGCAACGGCATCGCCTCTGAGTCTTTTAACCAGTATCTGATAGATAAGCATTCCGATTATCGCACCAGCCACGACCGCAATGAAGAAGCTCGGAATTTTCGCCAAACCCATAACTTGCGATCCCTGGTAATAGATATACCCACCCAGCATCAAAAACGATCCATAGGCGAGATTCAGCACCCGGCCAACGCTGAAAATCATGGTGAATCCCACCGCAATCAGCGCATAGAAGCCGCTTAGCATCAAACCTTGAATGAGAATTTGAAAAAGCATCGAACGTGAATTCTCAGTTATCGTCTTCCTTGCGCCCGACCGATAAATGGCCGAGAGCAAGGAATCGAAATTAACAAGTTATGATTACTTGATCCAGGATGGTTCCTCAAAATTTCCATTGGCAAATTTTGCTGGATAGATCACCCTCGGAGTACCGTCTTCGTACCACTGAACGACAACCATGGCCGGTCCACCGTCTTCAAACGGATCCGTCACGTCGAACTTGATATTGTGCGTGTATTCACGGTTTGTGCGAGGTTCGATTTCACCAGGTTTCCAATAGGCGTAGCGAAACCACAGCTCTCCATCCTTGTAGAGCTTGAGATCTTTGTTCTCCATCGCTTCAACCCAAGCATCGAGTGGTTCGAATCCACCCGCTACCTCCGCCGCTTGGAACGCACCATAAATTCCATAATACGCATTGAATCCATTGAAATGCGGATAGATGGGTCGTTCATTGCCGTAACGAGCTTTGTAATTTTCAATGAATTCAGCGGTTCGATCATCCAACGCCATACCCACTGCCGGCACTGGGCTCAGAGTGGAGGTCCCCGCTCCTAAGCCACCGGTGTCACTCCAGAAGTCTTGGCCAAAAGCTGCTACATTGACACCAGTCATCGGAATCGGCACCTGAAGTTTTACGTACTGCGATGAGGGCACCTGGCTTCTCACGGAAGATACGAGATAGATGAAGTCAGCGCCTGAATCTACTGCCTTGCTGAATAGCGGTGCAAAATCCACGGTATTGCTGTCGTAAATTATTTCCTCAGTAATTGAGATTCCAGCACCCGGCGCCAGCGCATCCCTTACCAATCCTGCAATGGATACTCCAAACGCAGTATCCTCATACATCAGCACTGTTGATTTGTACCCCATCTGATCTGCCAAAACATCCTTGCCAAAATCAATGTATAGAGTTGCCAAAGCTTCATCGCATGCGATGTTCATGAAATACATTTTGTATTTGTCATATTCCGCAACCACTTTGTCAATGATGCCAACGTAGGATGTCCAAGTATCCAGCGTAGGTGTCTTGTATTCGGCCATACGTTCCAGCCAGCCTAACGACACGTCATCAATGCTGCCGGAAATAATGAAATCGACATTCTCGACTTCATTCAGATACTCGTAGGCTTTTACGCCTTCTACTACGTCTTCACGGGTATCCGCTTGTACAAACTTAATCATCCGGCCGCCAAGAACACCGCCAGCTGCATTGAGTTCGTCAATAGCCATTTCCGCACCGCGAATCGTACTGATTCCAGTGTCGCTCGCAAAGGAGCCGATGTATCCCACTACAATCGGATCCTTATCCTGAGCACTCGCCAGTCCGCTAAATGCGGCAGCGACAAAAATCGTTGCGACAAATGCCGTCAACTTTATTTTTAGGGTTGATTTAATCAATTTTCCTCCCCCTTAATTTACATAGTTAATAGTGATGTATTCGATCCAGCAATCCATTCACTGAATCAATAGCTCAAACACTCGCACGAAATCGTAGATCGCGATTTCCTTCGAGATTCCTGGAATTCGGCTGTACCTTGTCGTAAAACAACACAACCTTTCATTAATTTCAATTCGACGCCCGTCACAGGTCCACTTTTCCGTTGTCATCATGAATGACTGCGTCTGCTTCAATTTCGACCATCATCCCGGGTGTTGTAAGTCCTGCCTCCACGCCACTGGTGACGGGGTTGATACCCGCGAATACTTCTCCGTGAGCGCGCACGAAATCACTGCCACCGGACTTCATGTCAGTGAGAAATGCCCGCGTTCTGACAACATGCTTCATGTCCGCTCCAACCTGATTCAACGCTTCTTGAATTCTCTCAAAAATGTAGATGGACTGTGCATACGTATCATTCGGCGAATGAAGTTTTCCACTCGGCTCAATCGCAGTCGTCCCTGCTACGTACACAAAAGGCCCCACTCGTTTCGCACGGCAATACGAACCTATTTTCTCGAACCTGCCTCCGGTTGAAACGGTCTTTAGGGTCATTTCCGCGAACTCCCGATACGAGCGTGAATTGCCTCAGCTGCCTGTTGCAATTCTGCTGCTTCCGTATCAGTCAACTGAAGTTCAATAACCTCCACCACACCAGACATACCCAATATGCAAGGCACACCCAACACGGTATCCTTGATACCGTATTCTCCAACCAATCGCACCGAAGCTGGAACCAGACCGGTACGGGCTCCGCATATATGTTCAATCAATTCCATGGTCGCATGAGCAGGGGCAAAAGTTGCTGATCCAGTCTTGCGCAGAGAAACGACAGCGGCACCTGCGCCAATCGTTTTGTGTCTGCACTGTTCGATTGTGTCATCACTCAAGAATTCGCGCAATGGACGTCCCCGTATGGTGGCTTTGGATGCGATCGGCACCATTTCATCTCCATGGCTTCCGAGCGTAATCGCGCTGACATCCGCAACTGCAACGCCGGCAGCTTGTGCCAAAGCGTCTCGGAAACGTGCACTGTCTAGAGTGCCTGCCATACCGATGACCCGCTCTCTGGCAAACCCTGTGGTATCAAGCATCAAAGATGTCATTTCATCTACTGGATTGCTCACGACGATCACCGTGCTGTTCGGTGCGATTGTAGAGATCGACTCCGCAATCCCGCGAATGACTCTCGCATTTACTTCCTGAAGATCTGATCGACTCATGCCCGGTGTTCGAGGGCGTCCAGCGGTTACCACGATAACATCCGCATCCGCTGCTAAACTCATATCGGTACCGCCCTGGAGTCGAGTTCCGGATCCTGTGATACCGCTTGCATGCTGGAAATCCAGTGCGATCGCTTCGGCTGCACCTGGCAGAATGTCAATTAAACTGATTTCACTTGCAACTTGTCTGTCAGCCGCCAAATGAATCAGGTGTGAGCCAACGCCGCCTGCGCCGATCAGCGCTAAATTGGATATTTTGCGCGGCCGCTTATAGGGAACACGGGTCGGTGGTTCCCAACCTGGATGGTGGCGGTACATGACTCGTCGCGCTGCGGTCGTTCCGTCCGTGCGATATGGAATCGGTTGCTCCGACGGCTTATCAAGCAGTTGGATACCCAATCGATCCGCGGTTTCTCGTGCTTGCGCAGTGATGATATCGCCTGGAGCGATGTCAATATGCAATCGTCCGCGCTGGAAAGCATCCCGTACCAATTCGTCGGCAATCACTGAACGACGTCCGTTCATACCGTTTTGCCCTCCACTTCGGCCATTGCGTCGCACGCAGATTGCACTGCGGTCTTCACGGAGTCTTCCGACCCGGAAATGAACAATCGCCCGAAACGGCCAACAGCTCGCACCTGCACGATGTCGATTGTCGCGGATTTCTCGGCTTCGTTTGCTGCAATGGATATGTAAGCTGCCGGAGAGCATTCGATGATTCCAAGCGTCTGGCCGGGTACCAAAAGTGACCCAGCTGACCATTTATTGAGCAATTGGGCTTGATAGGGCTCGACAGAGGTAATGATCTGGGTGGATTCAACTATCGGCTTTATTCGGTCCTTCATTGTCATGCCCAGTTCTTCCAGTATTGCATCACGAGCCGCAGAAATCTCTGAGTTGTATGGTGAGCGTAGAATAAAGAATCCAAATTCCCGTTCTACAATCTGGCTGGTCGCCTCCGCGCGACTTGCTTTGAGTGCGATGTCAATCAGCCGAAATACTTCATTGCCTGGCGCTAGTTCGCCGATCAGAACGGTGTCACCGGCGAGCGGGATGGATCCTTGCACGGTCGCTCCGTTGTAAGCCGCGAACTTTGGCTGCAGACGATCAATTTGCATCAGTGCTCGAATGGTCAATCCCTCAGCCATGCTACTACTCTCCATATTCGTCGTATACGTCTCGCCATGGTCGGGATTCGTATGCGACACGTTTGATATTGATTAGGTGAAGCGCTGTTACATTGTCGGATGTAATTGATCCTGACCAGGTGCCGGTGCCAAGCATGAAGCTCGGTTCCAAGTCAGTGGAATATCCCATTCCGCCGATGATGGCCGGGGTGTTGACCAACACCCTTCCAACCGGAAGATCGCTGTAGCGTGCAACGACTGCGCCATCGTCGCTGTGAATGGTGGCGGTGTGCCCCCAGCCTCCGAATCCAACGATGCTTCGCGCAATTTGCAACCCGACGGCTTCCGTCTTCGCTTCATACCAGGCCAGTACAGGATTGAGTTTTTCGTGGGAGAGTGGCGCCTGCCAGCCGACCTCAGTCTGTGGCGTAACCAGAATTCGTGTTCGCGGCGGTAGTTCAATCCCTGCGAGCTTTGCAAGAACTTCAGGAGCTTGGCCCACACGTTCTGGATTGATTGCACGCCCTGAGAAAATGACATCTGCGATTCTTTGTGACTCCTGCTCGGAACAGAAATAAGCTCCGCGCAATTTCAGTTCACTCTTCAATTCGCGGCTGATTGACTGATCTGCAATTAACGCCTGTTCTGATACGCATGCGGTGCCATAGTCGAAGCATTTGGAAGTCACGATTTGTTCGGCTACTTCATCAAGATCGCGGGATTTAGATTCATGAACATAGCAGGGTACATTGCCAGGCCCGACAGCGAGAGTGGGTTTGCCAGAGGAATAAGCGGCTTTCACCATGCCCGGTCCGCCCGTTGCCAGAACAACCGAGGTACGCCGGTGTTTCATCAGTTCAGTGGTACCCGCAATGGTCACCTTGTCAAGGCATTGAATCAATCCTGGTGGGGCTCCCAACTGCTCTGCCGCCCTAATCATGACTGCTGCAGTTTCCAGACCACACTTGACACCTTTTGGATGCGGTGCGCAGACAATGGCATTGCCGGATTTGATGGCAGAAATGATCTTGTATATCACGGTAGATGTCGGATTCGTCACCGGAATCAGCGCAGCAACAACTCCCATCGGCTCGCCGACTGCAGCGATTTTAGTTACGTCGTCGCGCCACAGAATGCCACGGGTTTTTATGTTCCGCAACCAGTCCGCGACCGACAGCGAGTTGAAAAGATTCTTGATTCGTTTGTCTTCTACATTGCCGCAACCCGTTTCTTCCACTGCCAGTTCGGCGAGACGCCTGGCCTCCGGCTCAATTGCCAAAGCCATCGCATCAACAATCGCATCAATATCCTCCCTTTCAAAGAGGCGAAACTTCAAGTAAGCTTCCCACGCCGAGTTGGCCGCCTGTCGGGCGTCCGATATGGACTGAAGATCATATTCCAACGGTTACATTCCCCTTGCCAAGGATTCCATGATTCGTCTTGCTTCATCGCGGTCGTCCGCAGTAATGCCCATCGCTTCCAGTCTGCGCCCTGCTACTGCGATATCCCGACCCAGAAGCGCACCGGTTAAAGTGATAAGCGAATCGGTAGCTGGCGTGGCTACATCTGCCAGTCGACCGGCGGATTGGAGAGGTATCAAAGAACCGGTGACGGCATCACGCAACAGGGCAAGTGAATCCTGTGCAGATGGAATCGGTCGACTTCCACTGCCCATTTCGGTGCCGCAGTGTGCATTGATCCAGATTTCATCGTCTGGAAGGATTCGGATGCCATAGCGTTTAGCCACTTCACGACGCTCCTGCAATATGAGTGAAACCACGGAACGGCTTCGCTCGGAATCCAGCAGCGTTCGAAATGTCTCTCTTTCCGGCAGCGGCTGAGCGCCAGCTGGCAAAGACTTGCCTGTGCCCGCCGCTAAACTCGAACCCAGCATGAGTGCCACGCACTCAACAGCACCGCTTCCGTCCGAAAAACTGCTTTGCAGTACAGTCGAGGCCGGTTTGACGTTCTGTAGTAGCTCACGCAAAGCATCAAGGTGCGATGTTTGGTCAGCCGGTAATGCTCCGCCAGAAGCACCATCGCATTCGGATAGATGAAGTGTATTGCCATCTGCCTCTACCCAGTAGGGTAGATTCTGCACTTCCAGTACCGTGATGTCAGCTTGACAGCCTCCGACTTTCAGAAGAGAACATATCTCAAACGCGGCGAATGTTCGACCTGGTGCAATGACCAGAGTCTGTCCATCTTTCAGATGATCCGCCAGCACCATGGCATAAGTTCTGTGCTTGTGCACTGGTCCGGTAAGAAAAATCAAATCTGCTGATGCGACTGCGGAATCCAGTTCGGCCGTGGTCTGGATGGATGGCGACGACGACTGATCAGTCTGAAATGTGCCGATCGGTCCATCGCCACGAAGCGTAATTCCGCCCGCAGCACGCAGAGCGTTTAGTTCAGTGCCGTATGCGCTGAACAGCGTCACTGAACGATTCTGTGACAGTGAAAGAGCAGCAAGCAGGCGTCCTTCAGTGCCGCCGCCGAGTACCGTGACACGGCTGAATTCCGGTTGCGAGCCTGTAGCCGAATCACGCCGGGTACTGCGTTCAAGCGCGGTAGTGAATTCTTCGAATTCAGTACTCATCCACCAACACCGCCACAGCTCCACTTGGACATGCCAACTGAGATTTCGTCAAACGCAGACATCATCATTCGCAAGCAATCGACAATCCGAAATATCTACTATTTTCTAGTAGGCTGTCAGCAGAGTTTCCACCTCGTCATGCGGACGAGGAATGATGTGAACGGCAATCACTTCACCCACCTTGTTGGCAGCGCTTGCCCCGGCATCGATCGATGCCTTGACGGCACCAACTTCACCCCGAATCAGCGTCGAGACCAATCCGCCTCCAACTCGAGTCTGACGGACGATGGATACATTTGCTGCCTTAACCATTGCATCCGCCGCTTCGATTGAGGCGACGAGTCCTCTTGTTTCGATCATACCTAGCGCAGTTTGCACATGTTCATTCTTTGCTGCCATTTCACCCTCCTGTTACAGGTGTAGTAGTAAACCGATGCGGCTGAATTGCCGCCTGAATTCAATTTCCAATTGAGATTTCATCTACGATTGCAACAATCGACGCGTCAACGGCCACTCCCTGCAGTCCCGCAGGCACTCGGGCGGCTGAACCGGTTGCAATCAGTACCATCTGTCCAACGCCGGCACCGAGGGTGTCGACTGCGACTAAAGATGATTGGATTAATTTTCCTCGAGCGTCTTGGACATCCACAATAAGAAGCGGATGGGCGACAAGTCGACTGTCTTTCACGGTGGCGGTGACGGTACCCGTCACACGAGCTATCTTCATCAGAGGTTCCTCAGATAACGATCAATTTCAACTTGCGAAACTTCCGTATGCATGAACCCGACTTCGCGTTCAGCCTGCTGAATCAGTACCGTTAACCGATCATCTCCGATCACATCTCTCAACCAGCTTGAATCCTTAGCCAGCGCAATCGCATCATGGATATTGAGTGGCAGCGCAGACGCATCTTCCAGCGAGTATGCATCGCAATTCGTGATGGGAGGCGGTTCCATGCCTTGCTCGATTCCGTCCAGTCCAGCGGCAATTTCCGTAGCGAAAAGATAGTAGGGATTGCAGTCTGCCGTCCCATCCCGTGCTTCTACTCTCACCGCGTTGTCAGCGCCTTCAATGACTCGCAGAGCTACAGTTCGATTATCCATTCCCCATGTAACGGTTGTCGGGCAGAATGAGTACGGGGTTCGTCGCTTGTAAGCGTTCGGGGTTGTAGCAACCGCCAATGAACATTCCGCCATTCGTTTGTGCATGCCTGCTAGATAAGATTTGCCTATAGAGGATAATTTGCCGTTGTCTGCAAACTGGTTGACCCCTTCTTTCCAAATCGAGTGATGCGTGTGAAAGCCGTTTCCAGCTTGGTCCGCAAATGGTTTGGCCATGAAAGTGGCGATGTAACCGAAATGCATCGCAATTTCCTTAATCATGGAGCGAAAGAGAATGACTCGGTCCGCAGTTTCCATTGCTTCACCGTAGCGGATATTGATTTCCACCTGTCCGGGTGCATATTCGGGATTGGATTGTTCGATCGGAATACCGATAGCGTTCAGGTGGCGGCGCATCGGCCCCACTACATGTTCCAGTTCTGCCGCCCGAGTCAAGCTGTATACCTGAATTCCACGATCTCTTGGTCGCAGTGTCTCTGGGTCTAGTAAATAAAATTCGAGTTCTGCGCCGATTTTGATTTGTACTCCCATGGCATCGGCTCGTTCCATCTGGCGAATCAAAGCATTGCGAGGATCAACCGGTACCGGTTTATGATCCATGCCTTCGGCGCGCCCCATGCAAATCGCCACACCGGATTCCCATGGCGAAGCAACCGGCTGGGTTAACGGGAACATGTGCATGTCCGGGAAACCGTTTTCCATATTTGCGCAAGGTGTGTCCCACACATCAGACGTCATGTCTATAACCAGCAGTGCAATTGACAGCGCGTTTCCATTCTTGCTGACATTTCGCCAGTTTGATACGGGCACTCGCTTGCCTCGCATGATGCCGTTGAGATCACCCATTCCCATAGCTACGGTGTGCGTACCGTCGGGCAGGTTAGAAAAGTCGCGATTCGTTCTCGAGTTCATTCGCAGGTTGTTCTCTATTGAAAAGTCGTATAAATTCTAATTTCAACCATTCGTTAGCATTATGCATCAACTACAAAAAATGTATACTGAATTCAGAATACATAACTATAGCACAGAAACTCAAAACAAATGTCGAATAGTAATGGAAGTGATGTGATCGTTGTCGGCGCTGGAATCGCCGGTGTCATGACGGCTCTCAGCTGTCAGCGGCGAGGGCATTCAACTACTTTGATTGATCGGTGGGAACCTGGCCATCCGAGAGCTTCATCCACCGATTACACTCGCATCATTCGCTCCATTCACGGCAGCGACCTACTCTACACCAAATGGGTACGCGAGGCGAGATTGCGCTGGCTGGAGCTTCAGGAAGAAGTAAACCAGACGCTGTATGTGGAGTGCGGCGTACTGGTTATTGCCGAAGACGGAAATTCGGAGTGGGAAGATTCGACGCTCCCCGCCTTCGATGAAGTCGGAGTTCCCTATTTCAAATTTGATGTAACTGAACTTGAGGTGCGCTTTCCACAGTTCAACTTCAAGAATGTCGCTTACGGAATCTACGAGCCTGAGTCAGGCATGATCATGGCACATCGAGCGGTGGTGGAAACGGTAGACTTGTTTGTGCGGGAGGGTGGAAAAATTGTACGCGGCCGCGTTCAGTGCGATGAGTCTGAAAAACTCCATCTGAACAATAAACCCTTGCAGGCCGATTTAATCATTGTCGCGGCGGGGCCGTGGATTGGCGAAATGTACCGTCGTACCATCCGGCCGATTTCCGATATCGTGCGGCAGAACATCATTTACACTTCGACGCCGGATGCAGACACTTCCTTTGACTGCGAAAACATGCCATGCTGGGTTGATCATGGGTATCAGGCATATGGCACTTCATCCGTTGAAGGTCACGGAGTCAAGGCAGCCATCGCATGGACCGAAGCAATTATCGATTTAGACAATGATGAGAGAGTTGTTGATGAAGCGACCTTCAACCGCACTCGGCAATATATCCGACATCGATTCCCGAAACTCGCCGGGCAAAGAGCTGTAGATCAGAAAGCCTGCCAGATTGCCATGACGCCCGATACACATTTCATTATCGATTTTCATCCGGAATACGATAATGTTTTAATTGCTGGCGGATGTTCCGGCCACCTGTACAAACATGGTCCGGTATTCGGAGATTTTGCCGCAGGAGTTGGGTTGAGAGAATATGGAACGGCCGAGCGGTTCAAGATTGGAACTCGCTCGAAACTCGGCTTGGTCTACTCGCCATCCGGACGTTGAATATTGAAGAAACGTCGAACTGGAATAAGGAGGAATCCGATATGGCACAACTACAAGATTATCGAGGTGAACTTACCACAGTAGCCAGTCAACATGCGCTGGATCTGTATGAAAAAGCACTAGTTCAACTGCAATCCTACAAGGGCGACCCTGTTGAGACGATTGACGCCGCAATTGAAGAAGATCCCGGATTTGTTATGGCCCACTGTTTGCGTGCTCATTGCGGAAGTGCGATGGCGGACGGAGACTTTACTGATCACCTGCGAGAATCTCTGGAAGGCGCTCAAGCTGCAGTACAAAATGGGAATGACCGAGAAAAAGGACATGTTGCTGCGATTCAGGCATGGTTAGACGGAAACTTTAAACATTCAGTCGATGTTTTAGAATCAGTATTGATTGAACATCCCAGAGACATTCTCGCGTTACAGATTGCGCACTTGAGCGACTTTTACCTCGGTGACTCCCACAACCTAAGAGACCGTGTTGCCAGAGTGCTATCTCAATACGATGAAGATATGCCGGGGTACGGTTATGCACTCGGCATGTACGCTTTCGGATTGGAAGAATGCAATGAATATGGTAAAGCCGAGGAGACTGGTCGCAAGGCTGTGGAATGCAGTTCTGGCGATGTCTGGGCGATTCACGCAGTTGCACATGTGCTGGAAATGCAAGGACGACAGGAAGAAGGAATTGACTGGTATGTTACCCGCGAACAGGATTGGGCGCCGGATAATGAATTCGCCACGCACAATTGGTGGCACCTGGCACTCTATCATCTCGATTTACAAAATGTTGAGCACGTACTGGAAATATATGATGCGTCAATCGCCAATGGATCCGTAGCGCTGGAGTTGCTGGATGCCAGTGCGCTATTGTGGCGATTGCACTTGATGAATATTGATGTCGGTGATCGCTGGCAGTCGCTCGCCGACAAATGGGAGAAAACTCTTCCAAATGGCGGTTTTTACTGTTTCAACGATTGTCACGCACTGATGGCTTTTGTCGCTGACGGAAGAGGTGCACAGGCACAAGAAATAATCAACATGCTGAACAAATCTGCTGAGGGAGAGAACTACTCAGCCTGGATGACCCAGCAGGTTGGTTTGCCGGTAGCAAAGGCGCTGATGGCTTTTGGGGCGGGCATGTATTCGGAAGCGGTCAAACTCTTGTGGAATGTACGTTACACCGCGAACCGATTTGGAGGCAGTCATGCGCAGCGCGATGTGATTTCGCAAACTCTAATCGAATCGGCGATTCGAGCTAGTCAGTATGACTACGCACGTGCTCTGCTCTCGGAACGAGCTGCACGTAAACCCACAACTCCGCTCACTTGGCAGAATACAGCGCGTGTGATGAGCGCTCTGCAACGCCATGACGAAGCCGAATCCGCAAACAGGCGTGCCCACGAGCTACTGAATTGAAATTTGTGCCAGACGACAAAAAATCCAAACAAATTCAGGGGCGATATCGGACTGAAACAGAATTCAACTTAGCTTGTTATCAAATTGTCTCTTGGTTTGGGTCAAGATTGTTAAGTCTATCCCTAAGAGGAGTGTTGTCGGAATCATCCAGTATCGTTTCAATCATGGCGCATACACATCCACTGATCGTGGAATACGCCTGCAGAAATGCGTTGTGGACATCATCTTCTGACCCTCTCACTGCTGCAGGGTCCGAAATACTCCAATGTGCAAATATAGGATGAGCTGGCCATACAGGGCATACTTCAGCAGCTGCATTGTCACAGACAGTGACCACGACATCCATGTTTGGTGCGGAATCAACTGCGAATTCATCCCAACTTTTAGATCGAAAATGATCGGTTGAGATGCCCTTTTCCTGAAGCACTTTGATCGTGGTTGGATGTACTTGCCCCTTCGCCTGACTGCCAGCACTAAACGCTTTGAAATGAGTCTTGCCAAGGTGGTTGAGCAAAGCTTCGGCTAACACGCTACGTGCAGAGTTTCCGGTACAGAGGAACAGTACGTTGTAGAGTTTATTATCCATAGTGCTGACCAGCCTAGATTCTTTAGTCCACTTCCAGAGTTAGGTTTTCCGGCAACTTCATATTGTTGATAACTGATTTATCGCTACGGAAATTCCGTAGGAATTGGAGTGGCGATAAACCGCCGAGCGGTCCGTGTGAACGAATTTCATTGTATCTCCTGTACCATTCATAGGAATATATTCGAAGGTCTGCGCATTGATCCAGCATTCCGCCTGAAGCGTAGCGAAAGGCGGAATGCTGGATCGGAAACTCAACAACAGGACCCCGTAAAATAATTTCGAACATCCTCCAGCCACTACCGGGTGAGAGCTTTCATCTGCGCCAATGTCAGAAAACATCAGCGGTTCAGGAAAGTCGTTCTGAAGATGCTGTTGAAACTCTAGATAAATGGACTTTGCCAAGGGCTTCCTGGATCAATATAGTGGGTGCCAATCCCATGCTCCAAGAGCCATTTCTTCACTTAGCGGGCCATAATCTGCTTGAGTTGCGCATTGTCATGCTGCAACTCCTTCAGACGCCGAACTTCCAACACCGTCATGCCGCCTAATTTGTTCCGCCAGCGATACAAAGTCTGCTCGCTAATCTAGGGTTTCCTGCAGACATTATTCCTATAAAACTGCAATTGGCGATCTGCATCCTCGATAGTCTCAGGTGTCTAAATTTTTATGGCAAATTTCGAAGATTTGATATCGGTACCGTAACCTCTGTTGTATTCAGTGCTGAATTTTCGAGCTAACCGGTTTGCTGTAGTGGCATAAGGCCTGCTTTCAGTCTTTTATATGCCTTGCCACCTTTCAACTTGTGTCGAAAGAGTCGCATATTCCCTCAGAAGAACCTCAGAAGAGCGGGCTATAATTTCTCTAACTGTGCTGCGCAGTATATTATTAGGGTCAAATAATTTTTAATCAAAATGTAACGTCGTTGCATTTTGAAGCAATTGCATGCTTTACCCGTGAAACTATTTACTAGAAGTTCCGATTTGTTCACAGGTCCGATTGAAATGTCTACTAATTTAGGGACTACTCCGTATTTAACCTCGATTACCAGGATTTCAGTAGATTCACAATCCATTGGTTGAAGGTTCGAGTCCTTCCGGGCCCACCAAATTCTGCGTCATCTCATAACCTCGACTCAATGCGGGAGCCAAAGTATGCTGTCCATTAGGAAAAACCTTGTTGCACAGGAACAAACATACCTCTTCCCTAAATTTCGAGTACATCACGTAAACGAGTTAGTGCAACATCATGAGCGCGTACACTCATCTGTCGTATGTTGTGCAATTTCCACTGAATCGCTGGCAATTGATCGATGCCCTCGAAAGGCAGTTGAGTCCAGTCAGGTTCGCCTTGTTTGACCGACAGCAAGAATTTTCACTCATTTTCTGACAGAGCTGTTGCCGCCCAATCGAAAAGCTGAACTCTAGCAGCTTCGAGTTCACACAATTCGATCGGTTGATCCGTCATGCCCGAGAAGTGTTGTGTAAACAGATCTTCAAGCGGCTTTCGATTCGGAGCCAAGAGTTCTGCAATTGGACGATTGTGCCCCGCCAGATAGACTACGAATGCGTGACGAATCTCGTCAGGTATTGTCCCCTCAGTTTGAAGACGCATGACATCGAATAGATCGCGTGGATGCTGGCGATCCAGTGCTGCGCAAAGTTTGCTACCATATAAATCTGCGGTAGCCAACCGGAGAACCTGCACGAAAAGTTTGTACTGTTGCTGTGCCGCTGAGCAAAGGTTGCTCTCGACGGGTGTCAGCAAGCTGCCACGCACGATTGTGCTTATTTCCACTTTGACTTGTGCACCACGTACGGAGACAAGCAACTTGAGTGTGTCGCTATGGAGTTGAACCTGCGCTCGTGAGATCGTTCGACGAATATTCTCTGCGACAGTTGTCAATCCAGAACGAATGTTGTCAAGAGCGGTCTCGCGATCGGTGACTGGCAAGTACGTAAGGTCAATGTCCACGGAAACTCTCGGCATGTTCTGATAAAACAAATTAATCGCAGTTCCTCCCTTTAATGCGAAATAGGGAACTTGAGCAACCGCCGGGAGGCAACGGATCAGCAGCTCCACTTGGGTTCTATAAATATCGGACGGTGCCATGACTTCTTCTATAACTGGACTGGATCCGCCACGACCAAGTCGTACTTGTTATCTAGTCGCCCGCCAGCGTGGATGCTTCGTCGTCCGGATCCGAAATCAACGTTCGACAAATCGAGATGTGACAGCCACGAGTGGCCAAGTTGCTCGGCGGCGTGCATGAACAGCCGTTTGGTTTTGACTGATGTACAGTTCTCAAGCAACCGCTGCACAACCTGCGGGCGAAGGGTAGTCAACGACTCCATGACCAACAGTGCTTCCTCGTAGGATTGTCGCTTCGGCACAAGATACAACATTTCGAAAGCCGCCCGTTCCAAGGTCGTGATCGCGAGTTTGACACCTTCAACCTCGACAATTGAGGTACATTCGTTGCCTTTGTCGAAGATACCACTTGTCACGAGCACAACAGCCTGCGACCACTGGTGACGCATGAACCAGGACGGAAGTTTGATTCCGGGTTTACCGAACAAGATGATCCGGCGTCCTCCAAGCGCCAAGTAGTGCGCGTATCCGTGGAGTTCCATGGCCGTTATTGCACCGGGGTGCACATCGAGCCCCAGTTGTGTTTGGAGAGCATGGACTCCCCCGGGCCAATCTACGGATGTTCCCGCTCGTACGTAGGCGCCATGGCCCAACCGCTTCAACCAACCGGATTGGACGTATTTATCAGCAAGCCGATGGTCTACCCCTTCGCTTCTCAGCCAACGTAGGGTTGCAACAGTTCGGGTTGGCCACTTCTGTAGCACACGGTTTATTTTGGAACTCATTTGATTGTTTGTTACGCCTTTGGGGATTCAATATATATTTCAAAGATGTTAGCATTTAGTTTATTTAAAGTCAAATATATCGCCTTTAACACGGCATAATAGATTTGGAATAAACTAAATATTTGAATGTCGGTAATTCAGGGCTGCGATTTATTTATAAGCAGGTGTCGAATTTGATTAACTCAAATTCGTTGATCTGCGCTGCACATAGTGGTAATTTTTCACTCTTGATCTCGGCTTGCAATAGATGGCAATTGGGTTGTCTCAGTTCGAAATGTCCCCCGAATCTTTGGCCAAGAAATTATCACCAGCGTCAATAACCGTAGCTGCCACCGCCAATCGTCTCCAGCTTCATTCCGAATTCTGTCCTGCTGAAGTATATGTAAAGGCATGTTCGAGAAATTTATGAATAAATTGACATGAATGGTCAAATTGAATAGAAGAATCATTAAGGACTACTGTTGTGTAAATCCAAAATACACCGAAATCTAGACAATCTGCCGGCAGTCAGCAGATTCCCTCGATGGCCGAGGTAGCTGTTACCAGGTGAATGGCCGGTCCAGTCCTGCCATCTTCACACCGGTAAAGTCAGAAGCTTCAAATGACAGAGCTCGCAAGTCTTCAGTTTCAAGGTTATGTTACAGATGACTTCCCACATGCTTTCGCCAGCATGGTGATTTCCATCGCCATAGCGGTTAGAAAGAAAGCGTCCAAATTGTAGAGTTTGGTCTATCAATAGCAACTCAATACAACGAATATTCACTGGTGATCCGTTCTTCCGGAATTTATTCCAGCAACTCCGTTTCAGTTCAGTATTTAGATAGATTTTGTATCTCAATAACGCTCATTACTTATCTGTGGAATTTTCGCGCGAGAAGTGCAATTGCGCGGTTTTTCTGCCAATTCTCGGCGAAGACGATATACGAGAATTGAGAAAATTGAATATACTAGCTATATTCACAGAACATTCCAAGAACTACTTTCTTCACAATAAATTTGGCATTCTATACACACAATTCAGAGGATCGAAACAACACTCGAACTATAACCGCCCCAGCAAATTGCTACATAAAGTGACCGGTTCGAGGACGTACAATTTAACCCTATTCATTTTTATTATCCATGCCAGATTGTACTGTTATTTGATTGGTTAATTTAACAACAAATATGTACGTAAGTATTCATGCCCTGTAAGTCGCACTACTTCAAATTCGAAGATATTACCATATACCAAGCTGATGTTCTGAGGTCTAGGAAAGTAGCGAGTTCATCGGTTGATCTGATCATTACATCACCTCCATACAATGTTGATATTCATTACAAATCCAATCAAGATAATCTCTCCTACAGTGAGTATTTGCAATTCACTAAAAAGTGGCTTGCCAAGTGCTACAGAATAGCTCGAGACGATGGTAGAATTTGCTTAAACATCCCACTCGACAAGAACAAAGGCGGTCAACAAGCAGTTTATGCCGATATTACGAAAATTGCAAAAAGTGTCGGTTGGAACTACTATTGGTCAATCGTGTGGAATGAAGGAAATATTTCTCGCAGAACTGCTTGGGGGTCTTGGATGTCTGCTTCTGCACCTTACGTCATCGCTCCGGTAGAAATGGTAGTAATTTTCTACAAAAAATACTGGAAACGAAACGCGAAATGCTCTGTGGAAGACATAACTGAGCAAGAATATAAGGATTGGACAACCGGTGTTTGGACGTTCAATGGACAAACTAAAAAGGGTGCCGGTGGGCATCCAGCGCCATTTCCAATTGAATTACCGCGAAGGTGCTTAAAATTATTTAGTTTTGTTGGTGACACTATTTTGGATCCTTTCCTCGGTAGCGGCACTACACTAATCGCAGCATATCAAAACAAGCGCAAAGGCGTTGGAATTGAATTGGATAAGAGTTATTGCAACATTGCTATTCAGAGGCTACAGAATGAAGCAAAGATTTATCAACAATCTCTGTTGTAAATTTTAAGAGGTTTTACGATTGCAATTGAATGTGAAGATGGAATCTCATTTCTACAACGAAAAAGAAATCGTCATTTACCAAGCCGATTTTTTAAATTCAACAGACATTCCAAATTCATCTATTGACCTCATAATCACATCACCTCCTTACAATTCAGATAATCGTTACAAATCCAATGGCGATGAGTCGTACGAAGAGTATCTCAAATTCACGGAAAAATGGATTAAGAGATGTTACAGGCTAGCGAAAGACGATGGTAGGTTTTGTCTAAACATACCACTTGATGAAAATAATGTACCGCACCGCTCGGTATGTGCTGACATTACAAACATCGCAAAAAAAATCGGCTGGCACTACCATTCAACGGTAATTTGCAAAAATGAAATACTGTCGCCAAAGACATCTGGAATTTGTTCCACACCTGCATCGCATAATGGCGCTCACTTTCCTGTCGAAGTAATTCTGATTCTGTATAAAAAATATTGGAAGAAAATCAATGGACGAAGAGAGAACGACATAACAAAACAAGAATTCATGGATTGGACTAACGGAATTTGGACATTCAATAACCAATTGCGAATTTATTCTAATGTACGTTTCATATCGTTTCCAGACGAGTTGCCTCGTCGGTGTATAAAACTATTTAGTTTTGTTGGTGATACCGTTCTTGATCCATTTCTAAGAAATGGGGCAACACTTGTTGCTGCCTTGTCGAACAATCGCAAAGGAATAGGAGTTGAGGCAGATGTGCAAAATTGCAAAATAGCGGTTCAACGTCTACAACAAAATGTGAAATTTAATAGTAATAGTTGTGTCGAAATCACATAAATTGAGATAGATAATGATGAAAAAGCAAACACAATCAGAGTTGCTTTTAGAGTATTACGAAGAAAATCCTGATAGAGATATTCCTCATGCTGAAATTGTCGATTGGGCAACTGAAAAGTGGTTTGAACGCAATGGCACAGTATTTCGAGATCCCGATAGAGGAATAAGAAAACTTCATCAAGAAGGCTTCCTGAAAAAGGTGCAAAAAGGTGTATATCGATACAGTACGAACAATTTGATGCAAAGAATCGAATTACAGAGAATGACCAATTTTACTGCGCAACAGAAAGAAGAAATACTCAAGCGCGATGGCTACAAATGCAGCGTGTGTGGCGCTTGTCGGAATGAGGGAGTCGAATTACATGTTGACCACATCAAGCCTATGTATTATGGAGGAGAAGCAAAAATCGAGAATGGTCAAGTACTCTGCGGGCGACATAATTATCTAAAGAAAAATTTTGAACAGACCACGCTTGGGAAAAAATTATTCATTAACTTGTACAGATTGGCAAAAGTTAATGACGACAACACTCTAATTAATTTCTGCTGCGAAATACGAGACTTATATGAAAAATATGACATAGATGGTCATATTGAGTGGAAAGAATAATTGTGGAAATCTGTTGTGTATATTCAATTTACACCGAAAGCTGGATGACCTGTCGGTAGTCAGCAGATTCCCTCGATGACCGAGATAACTGTTACCAGGTGAATGGCCGGTTCAGTCCTGCCATCTTCACACCGGTAAAGGCAGAAGCTTCAAATGACAGAACTCGCAAGTCTTCGGTTTCAAGATTGTGCACCGAAGATTTTCCGCACGCTTTCGCCAACATGGTAATTTCCATCGCCATCTCGGTTAGAAATCGATAAACCCGCTCCACACCAGCAGCTATATTCATGCGCTTTTCCAGTTTGGCATCTTGCGTCGCAATCCCGACTGGACACAGTCCAGTGTGACAGTGACGGCAGGAACCGGGCGAGGTTCCAAGTGCTGCATAGTCTTCCCCATATCGCGGAGAGTTGCACCCAAGCGCAATCATGGCCGCGTTGCCAATCTTGACAATTCGGAGATTTTACCGCAGGAGTTGGGGTGAGAGAATATGGAACGGCCGAGCGGTTCAAGATCGGAACTCGCTCGAAACTCGGCCTGGGCGACTCGCCATCCGGACGTTGAATATTGAAGAAACATAAAACTGGAATAAGGAGGAATCCGATATGGCACAACTACAAGATTATCGAGGTGAACTTACCACAGTAGCCAGTCAACATGCGCTGGATCTGTATGAAAAAGCACTGGTTCAACTGCAATCCTACAAGGGCGACCCTGTTGAGACGATTGACGCCGCAATTGAAGAAGATCCCGGATTTGTTATGGCCCACTGTTTGCGTGCTCATTGCGGAAGTGCGATGGCGGACGGAGAATTTACTGATCACCTGCGAGAATCTCTGGAAGGCGCTCAAGCTGCAGTACAAAATGGGAATGACCGAGAAAACGGACATGTTGCTGCGATTCAGGCATGGCTAGATGGAAACTTTAAACATTCAGTCGATGTTTTAGAATCAGTATTGATTGAACATCCCAGAGACATTCTCGCGTTACAGATTGCGCACTTGAGCGACTTTTACCTCGGTGACTCCCACAACCTAAGAGACCGTGTTGCCAGAGTGCTGTCTCAATACGATGAAGATATGCCGGGGTACGGTTATGCGCTCGGCATGTACGCTTTCGGATTGGAAGAATGCAATGAATATGGTAAAGCCGAGGAGACTGGTCGCAAGGCTGTGGAATGCAGTTCTGGCGATGTCTGGGCGATTCACGCAGTTGCACATGTGCTGGAAATGCAAGGACGACAGGAAGAAGGAATTGACTGGTATGTTACCCGCGAACAGGATTGGGCGCCGGATAATGAATTCGCCACGCACAATTGGTGGCACCTGGCACTCTATCATCTCGATTTACAAAATGTTGAGCACGTACTGGAAATATATGATGCGTCAATCGCCAATGGATCCGTAGCGCTGGAGTTGCTGGATGCCAGTGCGCTATTGTGGCGATTGCACTTGATGAATATTGATGTCGGTGATCGCTGGCAGTCGCTCGCCGACAAATGGGAGAAAACTCTTCCAAATGGCGGTTTTTACTGTTTCAACGATTGTCACGCACTGATGGCTTTTGTCGCTGACGGAAGAGGCGCACAGGCACAAAAAATGATGAACATGCTGAAGAAATCTGCTGAGGGACAGAACTACTCAGCCTGGATGACCCAGCAGGTTGGTTTGCCGGTAGCAAAGGCACTGATGGCTTTTGGGGCAGGCAAGTATTCGGAAGCGGTCAAACTCTTGTGGAATGTACGTTACACCGCGAACCGATTTGGAGGCAGTCATGCGCAGCGCGGTGTGATTTCGCAAACTCTAATCGAATCGGCGATTCGAGCTAGTCAGTATGACTACGCACGTGCTCTGCTCTCGGAACGAGCTGCACGTAAACCCACAACTCCGCTCACTTGGCAGAATACAGCGCGTGTGATGAGCGCTCTGCAACGCCATGACGAAGCCGAATCCGCAAACAGGCGTGCCCACGAGTTATTGAATTAGTTATTGCGCAAACGGCAAGAATCGAACAAATGCTTGGGCGATATTGCCCACCCAAACCGTAGCGAAGGGCGATCTGAACAGGCGACTGATCATCGCAATAAAATCAATCGAAAGTGATTCGCCAGTTGCTATAATCCACTTTCGATGTGTCGAACTGGTAACTTATCAATAGCGCTTTTGGTAACTTTGCATGTAGCGCTGACAGATTTCACCGATGAAATCGCAAATCGTGCGACAATTGCCTTGAAAATCTGCTAGGCGCGGAGCCAGGGAATTGAGTATCGGAAAGTTCTCAACTTGGTGCACCATAGATCCTGAGTTTCTGCTATCTTATTTGCGAAACAAATTCAGGGAGACACGCAATTGGCCAACCCTGCACTTAATCTCTCCGAATACACCAGATATAACCGTCCCAGTATCCCTGGACCCAGGGGCCAGACATCAGCCAGCATCCGAACGGGATCGTCTGCTGGCGACTTGTCATTCGTGATCCGTCAGGACGCGCCAATGAACCAGAATTCAGACCGTAGGCGCTCGGCGTTCGTAGCCGGGGAAGACCGGCGGGAGTATAACGTCTACATCGAGACTGCGCGTGTGGAAAACGCATGGCCGACGATTCCGGAATGGCCACTCTCCTATCAAATGGGACCTCTTCTAGTAAGCCTCGAGATCGCGCTTAAAATTCTGGAAGATACCCTCGACGAGACAGGAAATCGCATTTACCTGAATGACGGGGCAAAGGCCGAGGTTGTCCAGAGGAGCATCTGTTCGCTGTTGAAGCTGATAGCCGAAATCGCATTCGAAAGCAGGCCCTGCATTGGACATGGGGACGGGAGTGGATCATCGGCGAACACGCCTGATGTCCTGTTTGGTCCACCCTCCGAGGACTCCGCCTGGAGCGGCGCCATGGAAAAGTTGGACATGATCGGAAATGGAGAGCGGCTTAGAGAGGAAATCCAATCCCAGCACGATCTGGCGGCAAAAGCTCTGGGCTTTGACTTGGGGCTGACCGGAACACCGGGTCAGCGGAGCATCGACTACGATAAATGGGTGCGCCCGGCCGACGTCCACCTGTTGTATGCTCCGGACCGTCGGCAACACTATGTCGAAGACGCTATTTTCGTTCGAGTTCATCAATTATGCGAGGGGATTCTCGAAGCACTGCTCGTCGAACTCGATGAGGTGGAGGCGGCCTTGTTCAAAGCCGATTATCCCGCGGCGGAAAAACACGTTTTAACGGCTTCCCGCTTCTTGAGGCCTTTCGAGTGCGCGATCAACCTGCTTGGGGAAATGAGTCAGATCGACTATTCGCCCCTGAGGGTTGCGCTGAGAGATGCCAGCGGCATCCAGTCGGCGCGCGCGCAGGCGAGGAAGTCCATTGTGAAGGATCATTTCTGGTTATTCCAACGACAGTTGTGGCATCGCGATCTGGACATCTTTGTCGTTCTCTCCGACCACGATGAAAACGTGTGGGAGTATCGTCTCCTGCAAGCGTTCAAGGTTCTGTCGAAGAATGTTCAAGAGACCATGTCCAACCACGCCCACTTGGTTCAGAACACATTGGGCTCGACGGTGATAGGCACCGCCGGTTTCCGTATATTGTCGTTGGGCGAGGTTGCCGCCTATCCACTGTTGCCGGAATTGACGGAATCCCTTGACATGTTGACCTTGTGGACCAGCCTGAGATACGCCGACCACTCGGGAATTGTCATTCGCGAACAGGAAACCAAACATGGCATCGGCGGCAAGTATGAATTCTCGTTTCCAAGTCTTCCGTGCGACCTCGCGTTGATGACCGAAACGACCAACAAATACTTTGAAGCCATTCGAGAGCATAACAAAGAGGCTTGGAAAGAACTGTTTTCCGATAGTCTGCATTTCGAGGACCCCAAGGGGACAAAGCCCTATATCTCGGAGTGGAATCTCGATGTATTTTTCAGAAATTTCCGAAAACTTTTTCCGAAAGTGCACGAGGTCGAAAGCAGTATTGTCGAAACAGGAAACAATCACCTGAAGCTGGATTGGTCCATATCTGCGGAGTCATTTTTGAAAGGCATCGAGGCGCAGTTCAGCGGAACGGAAATGTTCTATTTCGATCCACAAGGAAAAATCTCGGTCGCTTTCGCGGAGTGGGACCCAGCGGCGTTGGCTGAGCGATTGATGGAAACATACCGCGCGTCCCTGAGAAGACCGTTGACGAAAGCCGAGTATCTGGAATCGGTGTGATCGGCGCGAGCCTTTGATGCATTTGTGGAAGCAGCTTGCGCTCCCTGCCGTCAAGTCCACCTCGACCGCGTCGGGTTTCAGACCGCACCAGCCGTTGACGGGGCGACATTCGACGTTCTGGCATCGAAATAGAATTGGCATCTGGTCACCGTCACCGGGGAAATTCGTGCATCGAAGCGACCGTAAGGCAGATTGGCTCCAACGTCGATGTTTGGCGCCGCAGGTAGGTAGACACCGCCGCGGCGCATCTTCGTGTTGGCGATGCGTGCGGAGTTGGCAGCCGGTTCACCGACCTAGACGATCCCGTATAGCGTCGTGCGCGCGCCGACTGGATGCCGCTGGCATCTCTCAGCGCAACCCTCAGGGGCGAATAGTCGATCTGACTCATTTCCCCAAGCAGGTTGATCGCGCACTCGAAAGGCCTCAAGAAGCGGGAAGCCGTTAAAACGTGTTTTTCCGCCGCGGGATAATCGGCTTTGAACAAGGCCGCCTCCACCTCATCGAGTTCGACGAGCAGTGCTTCGAGAATCCCCTCGCATAATTGATGAACTCGAACGAAAATAGCGTCTTCGACATAGTGTTGCCGACGGTCCGGAGCATACAACAGGTGGACGTCGGCCGGGCGCACCCATTTATCGTAGTCGATGCTCCGCTGACCCGGTGTTCCGGTCAGCCCCAAGTCAAAGCCCAGAGCTTTTGCCGCCAGATCGTGCTGGGATTGGATTTCCTCTCTAAGCCGCTCTCCATTTCCGATCATGTCCAACTTTTCCATGGCGCCGCTCCAGGCGGAGTCCTCGGAGGGTGGACCAAACAGGACATCAGGCGTGTCCGCCGATGATCCACTCCCGTCCCCATGTCCAATGCAGGGCCTGCTTTCGAATGCGATTTCGGCTATCAGCTTCAACAGCGAACAGATGTCTTTAATATCTGCTAGGTGCACAGCCGAGGGAGTGAGTATCGGGAAGCTCTTACTTTGAGACAATACCTCCGAAATCCTAATTTTTTTGTACAATCAAATTACAAACGTCGTGAACAAATCCACAATTTTCACTACAAACAAAAAGTAATTTCCCGTACAGGACAATGCGGTTATGAATGATGTGAACAGACATCATGATGGAGGTATAGCAACTATTGTCTACATCCTTTACTTGGTCGGAATTGCTTCAGGCGTTACCATCTTGATTGGTGTAATTTTGGCATATACGAACAGGAAGAAGGACGCAGTTGACTGGGTTGGTACTCACTACCAGTTTCAAATCCGAACATTCTGGATCGGTTTGTTGTACTCCACCATCGTATTGATATTGTTCGTATCTTTAGCAGCTATTCTAATCGAACCTTACAATTCGACTTCAATAGCTTATTTCTTCATCCTACCTGTGTTTGGCTTGATAACCGGATTGCTTATATTAATCTGGTTTGTTGTTCGCAACTTCAAAGGCATTCGTTGTCGGATGAAGTGTGAGCCTTATCCTAACCCTAACACTTGGAATTGGTAGTTGTTTCGTAACAACATTCCACAATTTCCATTCGTGGTCGTTCAGAACAGCCCGTAAAATATTCAAGACTCACCCTTGTTTCAAGCCAGTAAATACTCTTTGTACCCCGTATCTAACCTCTACCAACAAATTGATTAGCGAGCCCTGAGAAAGTGGAGAAAACCTTACTGATAACGGGTGGTAGTAGAGGCATCGGCGCTGCAACTGCTTTATTAGCAGCACAAAACGGCTATCGCGTTGCTGTTAACTTTCGAGAACGGAAAGATAGGGCTGAGCAAATCGTTGCACAAATTCAAGCAATGAGAGGCGAAGCCATTGCCCTGCAAGCCGATGTCTCGCAAGAGGATCAAGTCGTGCATATGTTTGAACAAATTGACAGCCGTTTCGGCACAATTTCCGCACTCGTCAACAACGCTGGAATTATTGCGCCATTGTCTCGAGTCGAAGATTTTGACGTCGATCGAATCAAGCGAATATTTGAAGTCAATGTTATTGGAGCAATTTTATGCGCCCGAGAGGCCATTCGAAGAATGTCTGTCTCCAGGGGCGGCAGCGGCGGTTCAATTATCAATAACACCTCAGGTGCTGCACGGTTAGGATCCCCAAACGACTATGTGGACTATGCAGCCTCCAAAGGCGCGATTGACACCTTCACTATCGGACTTGCCAAGGAAGTTGCCAGCGAAAACATTCGGGTCAACGCAGTACGAGTCGGATTCACCAATACGGAAATGAACGAGGGCCCAGGGCATAGCGAACGATTCGAACGAATGATAAATACCATTGCCATGAGGCGGATGGGGCGGCCGGAAGAAATTGCAGAAGCTATTCTTTGGCTGCTGTCCGACAAATCGTCGTACTGCACCGGAACTATTTTGGATGTCACCGGCGGTCGCTAAGCGATTTGAGTTCCAGACCAGCTAGTTTGCGATAGCGAAATATAGTGAAATCCGGCACCATAGGATAGTTCAGTCGTTCAGCAGCTCCAGAATAATCTCCTGAAATCTCGCCACATGATTCTCCATAACAGGTGATAGCGGCCCCGGCACATACGAACCTGCCCTCATGTTTCGCGTTACCTGACTGCAAATTTCAAAATCTTCTTCCACGATCTGTTTCGCCCACTGGAATGCATCTTCTCTTTCTTCCGCGTTCAGTCCTGAGTACCAAGCCCAGTTCTTTGAGCGAACATGACTTGAACTTTCAGAATCGACTCTTTCGGCTTTGAAAACTTTCTCACCCAGAACCAGTTGCAATCCCGGAAAGTGATATATCCATAATCCTTTGCGGCCTCGAAGTCCTTGTCCGCCACCACCGTTGCCGTGAGTGATATCAAATACGACTGAACGGCCATTGTTTACAGAGATTAGCTCAGCGGCACCGCCGGCAAGCGCTTTTCCGAGACGAGGATGAATCAGATTCAGATGGTACCCTTCGACTGTATTGTCGCAGTATGCTTTCCAATTGAGTTCACCGGTTACGGTGAATTCTCCGTGGTACCCAAGATCGGCGGGTAAAGGAAATGACTCGCTTAGGGCAGCTACCTCTCCAATCCATTCGTTGAAATCACTTCCGCCATCGGGATTGATTTTTACGAAAACAAGTTCGTTCCAGACATGAAGGTCGACGTGACGCAACGCAAGGTCTTCGCAATAATCATCCAGGTCGACACCAAATCGCGGCGCTTTTAGAAGATTGCCGAGATCGTCATACAACCAGCCATGATACGGACACCGGATTGAATCAACATTTCCATGGCCGACTTGTAGCAGGCTAGCACCCCGGTGACGACACACATTCAGAAACGCTCGGAGCTCTCCATCACTGGAATGCAGTACAAACACTGGCCATCCACAAATGGTGTCGCACAAATAGTCTCCAGGCTGGGAAAGAACGTGAACCGGCCCCATCAACCACCAGGCCGATTCAAATATCAAGCTTCTTTCCTTCTGGTAAATTGAAGGATCAACATACCATTCGGGAGCAAGTGCTTTCTGAATTGTCACTTTCTACCTTGGGATAAATCTGTGTAGTAATTCCATATTTTTTCTGTAATTACCTGTAGTTTACTGAATTAAAAAATTACGCCTGCAGAGTTCTTCAATACAACCCTAACTTCATCCACAGCAACGATATTTTAGTTTTGAATCGAATTGACATGTGATTACAGTACGTCAAGTTTGAGACTTTTACACTAGCATTCATTCAACTGCGTCGTTTAAAAATCCGACCATCCATGACAGCGAGCCCCAATCCAATAAGAATCATTCCAACAATCTGACTCAAATTCAGCGATTCGCCGAGGAAGTTCACTCCAAGCAGAATCGCTGAAACAGGAATCAGAAATGTAACTAGCAGCAGATTCGTAGCTCCGGCTGCGGCGAGTTTACGAAAATACAAAATGTATGCCAGCGCAGTCGAAAGAAGCGCGACTCCAGCGGCCGCTGCAATCGCTGAAAACCCAGGGGCATCCAGCGTGAACGGTCGATCAAAGAAAAGTGCAACAGGAGTCAGGCACAAGGAAGACATGGTCAACATCCCGACTGCAAGCACGCTCGGTTGTAGGCCCATTGCTTTGAATCGTCGAGCGAAAACCGCCGAAAACGCATAGGAAACTGACGCTCCAAGAACCGCGCACTGAGCAATTACATCAGCTCCGATTCCAAGTAGCGCAGGCGGGCCAATCATGACGACAACGCCGACAAAACCCAAAATCACGGCGAGTATTTGTGCTGGCGTGATTCGTTCATCAGAAAGCAGTATGCCCGCTAAAACAACAGTAAACAAGGGTGCTGTCGAATTCAGAATCGATGCCAGTGAAGCCGAAATCAACGTCTGTGCGAACATGATGGCAGAGAATGGAATGGCATTGTTCACAATCCCCATAATCAGAAACGCACCCCAGATACTGAGACTTCGGGGGATCTCGGCTCCGACAATCAAGAGATAAATCCATATTGCCGAAGCAGCACCACTGACCCGAATCGTTGCTATCGTCAAGGGATGAAAATCTTCGAGAGCTATTTCAGTAAAAATGAATGATGTACCCCACAGTATGGAGAGCACAACGAGCAGCACCCAAACGTATAAATTCATGTGAGAGGAGACAGGAGCGTACATTCTCACATGCTAATCATTGAGTTTAGTTTCCGACAATCTGACTCTGATTCAGCGGTTCACCGAGAAAATTCACCCAACCTGAATCACGGAATTATGAAGAAGCAGAATTCTTGATGAATCGAACGAGTTGGTTAGCCACTTCAGCACCCGCTTCAAGCAAAATCGAGTGTTTATATTTTGGCAGAATGATCAGTTCTGAATTTGGCAATTCATCAGCAATTAGTCGATTCAATCGAGGGTTGCAGCCGCCATCATTTTCAGCAGTCAGAACGAGTGCTGGAGCTTCTACTTCGTTCAACCAAGGCAACATCTCGGTACCGGCATAAATCCTGAACACGTTCATAAACACTCTTTCGTCGGTATCCATGACCTGCTGCAGTCTGGCTTCTACGATTTCTAAATTATCGGCGACAAAGTCATCAGTGAACCACCGTCCAATCAAGGTCGGCAAAACGTTCGGGATACCTCTTTGTTCCATTTCATGAACCACTTTCCAGACATTTCTGCTGTCGTCTTCCGATCTTCCAGCCGCCGTCGATAGCAATCCCAGAGACAACACGCGTTCAGGATACCTGCGCGCATATGCAGGTCCGATCATTCCACCCAACGAATGCCCGACAAAATGAGCGCGTTCGATTCCGGTTTTCTCTCGCACACGTTCTAAGTCACTGACAAGTTCATTCAGTCCGAATTCGCCATCAGGAATCGGTGATTCACCATGACCTCTCAGGTCATAAGCAACAACTGTGAAATACTTGCTCAGAACCGGGAGCAAAAATTGCCAGCCATTTCTAGCCGCACCGATGCCGTGAATGAGAAACAGCGGAGGACCGTCACCCTCAATGCTGAATTTGCAATCAATTACATCTTCAACATTGTGTCTAGCGGAAGTTTGATTGGAATTCTTCAATTCAGTTTTGCTCGCACCCAAACCAAGTAGGTTACCCTAAATTCCGTAATGGTTGGCAACAGCTTCAGAAATAATTACAATCTGACACTGAGCCGTCCTAGTCGCTTAGGACCTAGTCGCGTTGACGAAGCTTCCATCGTACCCGAGCACTGTCGTAAGGCGTAGCAGGTGGGACACATCGGGTTGAGACAGCCAGAGAAGTTTGGCGGCCTTGAGCAGATGTGTGTTGGCATCCGGGAGTTCCAGGTCGGCGAATACGTTGCTGCTGCCGTGTTTGGTCTTCACGTTGTCGGTCTTCATCGCAGCAGTTCGACTCCCTCTAACCGTGCGGCCTTCTGACCGAAGGTGTACAAGGGATGCGCTCCGTATCGTTCAGCTGCAGCAAGGATCATCAGATCCGAGAATCCCGCGCCGCCTGCCCGGTACCGGAACGCGGCCCGGGCTACATCGTCGGCGGCCTCGATGACAAGACCCTCGGTCGCCACGAGTTCTTCCAGGATCCTCGCAATGCGGTCACGTGGAAAACCGTAGGCCCGTTCCAGCACCCAGACGAGTTCGACCACAACCTCCCGGCAGGCATAGCCTGGACGCTCGGAGGTGAGCGACTCCAGCAAGCCGCGAGCGTCCTCCGCCTGCCGCAGCTCGTCGCGCACCAGATAGCGGATAAGGACGTTGGTATCGAGTGCGATCATCCCTCAGCCGCCCCGTCGGCCACGGCCTGCTCCATTTGCTCTACGGTGATGGGCGGGCCGTCGTGTCTCAGCACGCCAAACAGCCGACCGATGGGCCGCACGGCCAGTATGCGTACTTCGCCGTCGAAGATGACATAGCGCACCCGGTCACCGGCCCGCACGCTCAGCGTCTCTCGCACAGGTTTGGGGAGTGTGGTCTGTCCCTTTTTCGTTACCGTAGATTCAAGCATGGGAACACCTCCAATCTCTTTACAATATACAATAATGCCTTACTTAACGCAATAATGTAAGCAATTTCGTTGAGCATCGGGGTACGTTGACCTCAAATCCTTTCGTAATCCCTCCTTTGGTCACCCGACACCTTTCCCCGCGCACCAGAAAGTTACCGCTGAAGACCGCCATCTTCGGTTCGTCGATCACCCGCGCTCAGAGTGAAACACAGAAAGGTGGTGATGAAGCCACTCTGACCCCGTCTCGGGTTGCGTTCGATTCCCGTTTTCTCTCACACACGGTCCAAGTCGTTGACAAGTTCATCCAATCCGAATTCGCCATCGGGAATCGGTAATTCTCCATACTCTCGCAAGTCATGAGTAACGACTGTAAATTTTTGTTCAGAACTGGGAGCAAATTTCGCTAGGCATTTCTAGCCGCGCCGATACCGTGAACGAGTTACAGAGGAAGACCGTTACCCTCAATGCTGAATGTGCAGTTAATTACATCATCAACATTGTGTCTGGCGGAATTTTGATTGAAATTCTTCACTTCAGTTTTGCCTGTGACCAAAGCAAGTATTCTCCCTGCTTCACTCAGTGGGATTTCGATTCGGATGTTGGACTTTCAAGAAAATGTGGCATGACCTCCTCACTGAAATTCTGTATGCAGTCTAGAGTCTCCGACTGATCGACTCCGAAATTGATATTCAGCACCATCCGATCTATTCCGAGTTCAACGTAAGGCGCGAGTTTGTCGACCATTTCCGCCGCTGTACACACAAGGAGATTTTCAGCGAGTTCTTCCATTGTCTGATCGCGCGGAAGAGAGCGAATCATCCCCGCATCTACAATTCCTGGTCCAGTAAAAATGTTGTCAAAACGACTGTAGTATGAATAAGCCTTTTCAATGTGTCTGCGCCGGTCACGATCAGTGCGGGAAACGAATGCAACACGAGACAGTGTCAGAGTGAGATCATCGCCATTGCTCTGTGTTTCACTCTGAGCGAGTCTGAAATTTTCAACCTGTTTCAGCAACAATTCCTGATTGCCCGAAAGAGGGGTCGTCTGAATGTGCATCCCGCGTTTTGCATAGCTATAGACGTTGGCCGGATTTACCACTGCCACCATCATCGGCGGACCGCCGATTCGAATCGGGCGTGGCATGATCGTAAGTGGATCGAATTTGTAGAACTTGCCGTTCCACGAAACCTCTTCCTTGGAAAGAAGCGCCTGCAGCACCTCAAGTGCTTCATCAAATCGTTCCTGTGTCTCAACGATTGGGACCCCAAGACGTTCCATCTCAAACTTGTAGGCACCTCGACCTACGCCAAGCAGCAACCTTTGCTCGGTAAAAATGTCTGCAACAACAATCTCCCCTGCAAAAACTCTCATGTCGTGCAGAGGCAGCACCACTACCGAAGTAATGATTTTCACATTTTGGGTGTGTGCTGCAATCTTGACAGCAAATTGCAACGGCGCCGGCATCATCAAACAGTTGATCAGATGATGCTCAGTCATGGAAATGGACTCGAATCCTAATTTGTCCGCCAGCACCGCCTGATCAAGCATGTCGCGGTAAACTCGGGCACCGCCGTAAGACTTGTCTGGATAATCAGCGGACAGCTGAATGCAAAATTCCATATTTTGCAGGAGAGCAAATGATCTGCCTAAGCCTACGAAACCGTACTCCAGCAAAACGGATTCGTTTCACTCGTTTCCTCTTAGTCCAAGTTCATCAAAAACGTCAATCAACGCTTCTACGAGTTCATGGATCATTTCATCAGTATGCAATGGTGTCGGTGTGATTCTCAACCGCTCGGTACCGAGGGGAACTGTAGGGTGATTGATATGCTGCACAAAAATACCGTGCTTGTGCAACAAGCGATTGCTCGCTTCACGGCACAGATTGGGGTCTCGAACCATTATTGGAATAATGTGACTAGGAGTTTCCATCAGAGGCAAACCCACATCCCGCAACTGGGATTTGAGCGTGTTCACGTTGCGATGAAGCGTAATTCGGCGTTGGATGTCCTTTCTGACATGCCGTACGCTCGCGACGGCACCTGCGGCTGTAGCAGGAGGCATTGCAGTGGTAAATATGAAGCCACTGCCGAAACAGCGGATGAAGTCAACCAGTAGCGCGTTTGACGCAATGTATCCGCCAATCAAACCGAATGCCTTTCCAAGCGTGCCTTGAATCACATCAACTCGGTCGGCCAAGCCTTCACGTTCAGCGACACCACCACCTGTCTCCCCATACAGGCCGACAGCATGAACCTCATCCAGATAGGTTATTGCATCGTATTTGTCAGCCAGGTCACAGACTTCCTTGATTGGACCTATGTCTCCATCCATCGAATAGACCGACTCGAATCCGATCAGTTTGGGGCGATTGATATCAACACCTTCCAGCAGTTCTTCCAGATGCTCGACATCATTGTGACGAAAAATATGCCTCTCGCACTTGCCGAAGCGAACCCCTTCAATCATGGATGCATGATTGAGGGAATCTGAAAACAACACCATCTCGGGAATGCCTCCGAGGGTGCTCAAAACGGTAGAGTTTGTTACATAACCGGAGGTAAATACCAGTGCCGCCTCTTTATTGTGCAGACTTGCGAGTTCCGCTTCAAGTTCGACCAATGGATGGCTGGTTCCTGCGATATTACGGGTGCCGCCAGCACCGGCACCAATCTCGCGCACAGTTTTGCATATTGCATCCGTTACATCGGGATGCTGGCCCATGCCAAGGTAATCGTTATTGCACCAAATCGTAATTTCTCGACCAATTGAATGGTTTGTAGCTCGTGGATATTCGCCAGCGTGCCGTTCGAGGTCCGTGAACTCGCGATAGTTGCCCGCCGCTTTCAAGCGAGCTATGGATTCTGTAAAAATAGCATCGTAATCCATAAAGATTCTTCTGGTGCGAGTTTGAACTGGAGAAATGTACGGCTGTAAGTGGAACTAGAGCGATTTACTAAATACTGATTGCTACGATTGTTAGAAAATCAATTATAGCCATCACAGACTTAAGCATTGGTATTCATCAAATCAACAGCGAGGGCAAAATTATGCTTGCGTTATTTGCCCTCCACAGTGACCTGAGTGTATTGCATCACCATATGAGGGGGTGATACACTAGCATAAAATTTACAATTGAGGTTAGCAATGTTTAAAAAGAAAATTTTTACAAGCTGTTTAACAGCATCGCTGATGATGTTAATTTCTCCCTTGACTCAATCAGCCGAGGAGGGGTTGGTGGGCTACATGAGCGCTCTGCAATACTTTTCGCACAAAGCTGGGCTTGCCATACGTGGAGGCAACTTGGAACTTGCCGATTTCTATATGCATGAAATTGAGGAAACTCTGGAAGGAGTTGGTGAAATAGAAAGCTACGATGGTCATCCTGTTGGGGAACTCTCAAAAATGATGGCGGTACCCGTCGAAAGTGTCGGCGGAGGATTGGATGCCGGTAGTGCCGAAGCTGCGATGGAAGCCTATCAAACGATGCTGAATACATGCAATGTTTGTCATGCCGTCACAGCGCATGGATTTATAAAAATCGTTGATCGCAGTATGGAAAACCCATACATGCAAGCGTTTGATTAACAAAATCACAACCGAACTGGTTTAGCCAATCCTGCCAACGAGGTTCGGAGCACTCGCCGCGAGCTAGCTGAAAGGGAACGCCGGAATTTGGTTTAAAATCGCTTCGAGCCATCGGCTCTCGTGCTCTGGAATGATTTTTCCAGGGCCTAGTTGCCCGTGAGGGCGTGAAAACGGGCGTTATTTCGCCGTGGCCCAGTGCCGCCGGTGTCCGAGCAACCTGCCCAATAGCGGCAGGTTCTTGCCCGCCATGACGGTCCGTCAGCTTTTTTGGGCTGTTGCTGCACGAACCAAACTGCAAATTTGCTACTAGGTCTTCCTGCGAGCGACAAGCAACGCCCACTCCCCCTCGCATCGTAGAGAAAAATCAAACGAGTCCGCGTAGTGAATCTTGACCCTCTCGGCCTGTGATGTAAGAATTCCGGACAGTGCCAGCCAGCCGCTCTGTGCCGTCAATTCCGTCAATTGATGAGTCAAGTCCACAAGTGCGTTTTCAAAAAGGTTCGCTACAACGACATCAGCAATTACGTCCGTAGAAATCTTGTCCGGCACCAACGCCATATAGCGGTCTTGAACACCGTTGCGCTCAGCATTCACCATGCTCTCTACAACTGCGTCGGGATCAATGTCGACGCCCCACGCGAATTTAGCTCCAAGTACCAATGCTGAAATCGCTAGAATTCCACTGCCGCAACCGTAGTCAATGACATCACACCCTTCAAGTTCCAGTTCAGAAAGAAACTCAAGACACATTCGAGTTGTTGCATGTTGCCCGGTACCGAACGACATGCCAGGATTTATGGTGACTTGGCTAGCTTTACGGGCTTCAATTTGATGCCAAGGTGCGATAATCCACAGCCGGTCGCTGATTTGCAGAGGCTTGAAATTTTGCTGTACCTCCCGCACCCAGTCACGATCTTCCAGATGTTCTGAGGTTATGGCAAAACGACTATCGTCCTGCCGCAACGGTTCGAGATCTTGATAGAGCGAATCTCCGATCGTAAAATCCGTGTCAAACAGCCCGCTTACAGTGGTTCGGGCCTGCTCGTCCGCAGCAAGTATGGAGACTGACAAAGCACCATGTTCTTCGAGCAATTCAGTGACTGAATTCGCACACTCAAAAAGGCAATCCACAACGACATTCGTCCAGCCAGGACATCTCACTGCCCCTCTAATGGCCTAATACGCGTTCGAGAAAATTAATATCGACTACACCCTTGCGAAACTTCTTCTTCGACAGAACAAGCTGATGGAGCGATACTGTCGTATCCACACCATCAATCAGCATTTCCTCAAGAGCACCCTTCATTCTGGCAATGGCTTCGTTTCTGTCACGTCCATACGTGATGACCTTAGCGATCAGGGAGTCGTAGTGAAGTGTAATTTCATAATCACTGTAAATATGTGAATCGACTCGAACACCCGGCCCTCCAGGCGGATGATAGTGGCGGATTACTCCTGGCGAAGGTATCAGGGATTCAGGGTGCTCCGCATTGATTCGGCATTCAATTGCATGGCCCTGAATTTGAATTTGATCCTGTGTCACGGCTAGTGGTTCGTTCTCTGCAATCCGAATTTGCTCTTTGACAATATCAATTCCAGTTACAAGTTCGGTAACGGTGTGCTCGACCTGCACCCGTGTATTCATTTCGATAAAGAAAAATTCTTCTCCGTCATATAGAAACTCGAACGTTCCAGCTCCTAAGTAGTCAAGTTCCTTGCAAGCGGCTACGCACTTGCGCCCCAGTTCCTGCCTCACCTCGCTGTTGATGTTGAAAGCAGGTGCTTCCTCGATCAGTTTTTGTCTGCGTCGCTGTATCGAACAGTCACGATCACCCAAGTGAACTACATTTCCGAACTTGTCCGCTAGAACCTGAATCTCGATATGCCGAGGATTGTGGAGAAACTTCTCCAGATACAGCGTTGCATCTCCAAAACCCAGACTCGACTCGCTATGCGACATGGATAGAGCATTTTCCAGTTGCGACTCATCGTGAACCAGACGAAGGCCTTTACCACCGCCGCCTGCGGCCGCTTTAATCAACACCGGGTAGCCAACCCTCTTCGCCTGAACTTTAATTTGTTCTATGTCTTCTCCAAGTGCGCCGTCAGAACCGGGCACGCACTGCAGCCCAGCCTTCGTCATCGTTCGAATGGCTTCGATTTTATTTCCCATTGTGCGAATTGCATCCGGTGGCGGGCCAATGAATATGAAACCACTCTGCTCAACACGTTCTGCGAAATCCGCGTTTTCAGCGAGAAATCCGTAACCGGGATGGATGGCGTTGGCGTTGGTAACTTCGGCAGCCGCGATGACCGCTGGAATGTTCAGATAACTCTGCGCAGCGGCTGCAGGGCCGATACAGACTGATTCGTCCGCTAGCTTTACGTACTTGGCTTCCCGATCAATTTCAGAATGGAGTGCGACAGTTGCTATGCCGAGGTCGCGACACGCACGAAGTATGCGAAGCGCAATTTCGCCCCGATTGGCGATGACAATTTTATCGATCATTCACTTAAAAGGAAAAGCGGTTCACCAAATTCCACCGGATCTCCGTTTTCCTTAAACACTTTCACAATGGTACCGCTTCGGTCCGCTTCAATCGAATTGAAAAGTTTCATGGCTTCAATGAGGCATAGCGGCTGCCCCAACTCGACTTGATCACCAACTTTCACGAACGGGTCGGCATCAGGTGATGCAGATGAAAAGAAAGTACCGACCATAGGTGACAACACTGGGAACGTGTCATCCATCTCGTCATCATCCTCTTGGATGTCTTCTAGATGCACCGAAGACTCGATCGCTGGGGTTGCTGTATGGGATAGCTGGTGATCAGCTACGATCACCGGCGTACGGGTCAGCCGAATGGATTCTTCGCCTTCGCGGATTTCGATCTCACTGAGTTTGGACGCATTGAATATTTCAATGAGTTTACGTATTTTTCTTAAGTCCATGTCCTATACATCGTTTGCCGAATGATCCACAAATCGAATCGCCGCTTGAACTGCCAACTCGTAGCCCTGCGCCCCAAGACCGCAGATTACACCGTGAGCGATATCGGAAAAAAACGAATGATGCCGAAACTCCTCGCGTTGAAAAACGTTGGACAGATGCACTTCGATGAATGGAATGCGGGACGCCAGCAAGGCATCTCTCAATGCCACACTTGTGTGAGTGAAAGCAGCAGGATTGATGAGGATAAACTCGACTTGATCGGTGAGCGCTTCCTGCACGAAATTCACAAGTTGATGTTCGGCATTACTTTGCCTGGTATTCAGTTCGTGACCTGCTTCAGAGGCAATGCGAGAAACGTGCTCATTGATTTGATCAAGTGTCGTACTGCCATAATGCTCGGGCTCTCTTGTGCCGAGCAAATTCAGATTGGGACCGTGCAGAACCAGAATTTTCGCCATATCGTAATGCAATCAAGTTGATTGACTATAAACGACATTATAAACAAAGTTAAATGCAATTCGTATCTTTTTAGCCGTAATTAATTGCTATTTTGTAACAATACGCGCACGGTCGAGATTTTGCACTTGCTTCCCGGGAAGTAAAATCCGCACATGTTTCAATCAATTGATCAGTTTCAGCAGATCTTCCTCGGTTAATGGCCCCGCTTTCTTGAAAACCTTGTCCCCAGAGTTTGAGAATGCAACCGAAAATGGCAGAATCCGGTCACTATTGCCGAGTAGCGTCATCATTTGATCAGTGATCTGAGGTTCACTAATGACGGATGGAAATCGAATTCCATTATCTATCAGGAATTGTCGGGCTGGCTCCTCAGAGTCCATGACAACGCCCACAATTTGTAAACGGTCTCCGCCATGATTTTCGTTGAATTGATCCAGCAGCGGCATCTCCTCAATGCAGGGCGGACACCAGGATGCCCAAAAATTCAATAGCAAAATCTTACCAGTCCAATCATCAACGCCAATCGCTGGACCGTTCAAGGATTTCCATTGGCTTTGATAAATCTTCAAATCGTCTATGTCTTGTATGGTTGCCTCGGCAGGTTCCAAGTAGTAACGCCATGCCAGACCGGCAACAAGCGATGTCGACGCTACGACCATAACGATACAAATCAGTAAAAGGTTCCTTTTGCTCATGGAACGGTGATGCTAAGGCACTCCAAAGTGCAAAGAAATTGTGTGATGAACTAACTCGACAAACTCGCAACGGTTTTTCCGCTGGAAAATGCTTCGTCTAAATTCTCTCCTGGATAGATAAGTGGAACAGCAACAGGTTGACTCTCAAATGCCACTTGCGGCAAAGGTCGAAGCACATCGCGATTGCCTAATACTCCGCCAATCAGAGACAACACGCCCCATAGAAGTAGCACAAGACCAATTCCTTTCCAGAAAACCTTCCAGCCAGTCGCATCCACGGGCAATTCCCGGGTGGCCCCAAGAAACACACCCGTTACGATGAATAGTGCCGCCCACAACAGAAGTACGGGAACTTCCGGAATATTGCCGAGCAAGTAAACGGTAACGCCGAGCAACATCACTCCAAACCCCTGCTTCAATCGATCCATCCACAATCCGGCTTTGGGAAGCACAACCCCGATTCCAAATCCGATTGCGATCAGTACCGCACCCATTCCCAGTGCCATTGAAGTCATCATTGCAGCGCCCAGATAAGGGTCGGCCTTGGCAATCGCAATGCCGAGAACGGATATAAGCAGAGGCGACACGCAGGCACTCACGACTAGTGCCGATAAAATCCCCAGTACGAAAACTGCACTGAATTTTCCGCCGCCAATTTTCATCGTGCTTTGTTGAACTTTGCTCTCGAATACAGAAGGCATCCTGATCTCGTACAAGCCAAAAAGTGAAAGCGCCATCAGTGCGAATACGGCACTCATGATTCCGAGGGCCCACGCGTTCTGAAAGTATGCCTGCAATTGATCTCCGGTAGCGCCTGCAACAGCTCCGACGATCGCATACGCGACAACCGTTCCTAAAACATAGATGATCGCTAAACTACCACCTCGAATTCCACCGTTGGAACTCTCATTTCCTGCAATAATCGAAGAAAGAATTGGTATCAGTGGCAGCACACAGGGTGTGAAAGTTAGCAGCAAACCAGTACCGAACGCCGTCAGCACCAGCCACCAGGTCGAACTGCCAGCCTTTCCTGATGGTGTCTCGGTCATTTGGGTTGGCGACGATTGTGCCGCGTTGGCAGAATCGACTAGATTTGTAAGTATGACGTCAAATGTTTTCTTGACCGGTGGATAACAGATCAGATCTTTGGCGCAACCCTGATACTCTGCGGTTAACTGCAATTTGCCTTTGCCGGGACCAGAACGTAGAAGCGGGATATCAACATCAAAGTTCTTTGGATAAATGAACGTTTCTCCAAAAAAAGCATCGTTCATCAGCTCGCTATCCGGTAAAACCGGCTGCAGCAGTCTGGCATCACCCATCGCATCAAATTTAAGTTTGTCTCGATACAGGTAATAGCCTTCAGCAACGTCGAAGGACGCCTTCAATCGTTCACCATCGATCATCCAGACGTTCAATATAAATGCATCATCTACTTCAAGCAAATTATCCTCGGTCACACTCGGAATGTTTGAAAACAGGCTGTCCAGCGAAGAAAGAGACTTTTCAGTTGAAGCAGTTTCAATTACTGCCAACTGATTCATTTGGGGGGGATCCTCTACCCCAAACGAAGCGGTTTCGGTAGTATGAGAGGCTTGCGCAACGGGGATCAAGGCAAATGGCAGGGACACTTCGCTCTTGAGTGGTGGATAGCACACTCCAATGGGTTCGTTGCATCCTTGTCCCCAAACCTCAAGATTGATGCCTGTTACCGGGTTGGCGGCAACAAGCGGAATTCGAATTTCAACCCGGTCCGTGTAGGTGACGACTTCCCCGAACAGCGGATCCTCTTTTATCTTGCCAGGCGGCAGTGCAAGCTCGCCAATCTGAATTCCTTCCGTCTGAGAAGCCGCGACGAACTTGTCCTGATACATGTAGTAATCTTCGGCGATGTCCCAGGAAGCGATGAGTTCGTTTCCAACCAGTTCACTACTGAACGCAAACGCTTGCTCCGGGGGAAGCAGATCATCTTCGCTCTGGGCACTCGCTACGGAGACGATAAGAATAATTAATAGACCTGTCAGTGTTCTCATGCTTACTTCAATCAGTTAACTGCTCGCACTCATTAGACAAGCATAGATGGCTGCAAGTTCGTTTATTGTTGAATTCATAGCACCTCAATTTTACTATTGGAAAATTTCTCTTAAGGTGAAATCGGGGAATTCAAGTATCCGTTCACTGAATGGTTGCTTGAGCAATTCAGCGAATGTTGCGAGATTGAATAGAAAGAGGCACACAGAATCGACTACGCAATGTGGTAAAATCTACACTAACTAATAATGATAATGATTATCATATGTATTATCATATCTGTTCCTAGTTCTAAACATCACTACTACAGAGGTAACTGACGATGTTTAAAAAATTAAGCAATATACTTTTCACCACCCTTCTATGCCTAGTGTGTACAGCACAATCTGCCATGGCTGATGATGAGGTTGTGAATATTTACTCTGCCAGAAAAGAAGCGCTGATTCTTCCGGTGCTTGAACAATTTCGTGAGCAAACTGGTATTGACTTCAAACTGATCACCGGAAAAGCCGATGCCCTGCTGAAACGGATAGAACTGGAAGGTGAAGCAACGCCAGCTGATCTTTTCATTACCGTAGATGCAGGCAGACTGTACCGGGCAAAACAAGCCAACGCACTGCAGCAGCTAGGGAGCGATTCCATCAATGCAGTGGTTCCGCAAAATTTGCGAGACCGGGATGACTACTGGGTCGGCCTTTCACAACGAGCGCGAACCATAATGTATTCACCTGAAAGAGTCAGTTCAGAGGAGCTATCTACTTATGAGCAGTTGGCAGATCCAAGGTGGAAAGACAGGATTTGCATACGCTCTTCTGGAAACATTTACAACCAGTCACTTGTCGCTTCTATGATTGCTTCGCTCGGTAAGGAAGCCACCCTTACTTGGGTAGAAGGACTCGTATCGAACTTTGCCAGATCTCCTGCTGGTGGAGATACCGATCAAATCAAAGCGGTCGCCGCCGGTCAATGCGACATTGCAATCGCGAATACATACTACTACGGCCGGTTGGCCGCAAGTGAAAAGGAAGATGCTCAAGCGGTCGTCGAGAAAGTAAAAGTGTTCTGGGCAAATCAAGCAGAGGGAGATCGTGGGACTCATGTAAACATCAGCGGTGCCGGGATTACAACTCACGCGAAAAACAGGGACAATGCACTGCTTCTGCTTGAATTCTTGCTTACACCGGAATCGCAGTCCTGGTATGCGCAAGTCAATCAGGAGTATCCAGTCGTCCCAGACATAGCTGCATCGGACGTGTTGCAGAAATTGGGACCATTCAAAGCTGATAGCCTGAATTTGACCATGCTGGGCGATAACAATAAAGCGGCTGTGGAAATCATGGACATTGCGGGTTGGCAATAAGTTGCTAATCGCAGATTGTTATCTGACAAAAATGCTAGAAAATCGACACCCAACTGTATCTTACATCTGCTTTAGTAACTGATGCAACTCACACGCTATTCAGGATTCGGACCGCTCGGCTGGTCAGCCTCGCTGATCACGATTGTCATTGCTTCGCCGATTATCGTCATAGCCGCTTCAGTCTTTGTTACAGGCAGTGTCGATATCCTAGGTCATCTAGCGAATACCGTTCTCGGCACCTACGTGGCGAATTCTCTGATGCTTGCCATTGGAGTTGGTGTGATGACGTTGCTGATAGGCGTACCTGCGGCCTGGTTTACAAGCGTTTGCGAGTTCCCAGGCCGCAAGTATTTTGTGTGGGCATTGCTGCTGCCACTGGCATTTCCTGCCTACATAATTGCGTATACCTATACAGGCATTCTGGACTATGCCGGGCCGGTGTTCAGTTTTGTTCGTGAGGTTGCGGATGAAAGTCTTTCGAAACGCCTGTATTTTTCGGTCCGATCGGTTCCGGGTGCAATTGCAATGTTTTCACTCGTGCTATATCCCTATGTATATCTTCTCGCTCGGGCTGCGTTTCTTGAGCAATCTGTCAGCTTCCTGGAAGCCAGTCGAACACTTGGCTACAGTATCCCGCAGGGTTTTGTTCGTCTTGCAATACCCCTCGCAAGACCCGCTATCGTCACCGGTGTATCTCTGGCTTTAATGGAGACACTGGCGGACTTTGGAACCGTCGAGTATTTCGGAATTGGCACCTTTACTACAGGTATTTTTCGTGCTTTCTATGGTTTCGGAGATGCCACTGCTGCCGCACAACTTTCAACCATGTTGCTGGGTTTCGTGGCTTTGCTGATATTTATCGAACGGTATTCGCGCCGTAGAGCCCGTTATCATTCCGCCAACGGGAAAACAATTCACCAGATCAGAATTCAACTTCGAGGAAAGCATGCCTTGTTCGCCTGGATAATGTGTCTGTTGCCGATCTTTCTTGGTTTCATTCTTCCCGCGCTGATATTGATGAAGTGGGTGCTATTCGATGCCGAGTTGAATGTAGCGGCGTTTGGCAAGCTAGTCTGGAATTCCTTTTTTCTTGCTGTTGTGGCAGCATTGATTGCGGTAACCCTGGCGATTATTTTGGGATATGCAAGACGAACCAGTAAAACTAGACTGGTACAAGGATTTGTCGGAATTTCAGGTTTAGGTTATGCAATTCCAGGTGCGGTCATCGCAGTTGGCATAATTGTCCCGCTGGCTTGGCTTGACCATCGGCTGATTGATTTTGCACGTTCCATATTTGGTGTGAATATCGGACTGATCCTGTCAGGAACGATATTTGCGCTTCTTTTCGCGTACACTGTGAGATTTCTTGCAATTTCACTCGGTTCGGTTCAATCTGGAATGGAAAAGATCCGACCCAACATGGATTATGTAGCACGAGGCTTGGGGTATCGGGCTTTTGAAGTTGTTGGCAAGGTTCATGTGCCGCTTCTGACGAGCTCATTGCTTACTGCGGTTCTCATCGTGTTTGTCGACGTTCTAAAAGAATTACCAGCAACCCTGATTCTGCGCCCTTTTGATTTCAATACTCTTGCAGTTCGAGCCTATGAACTTGCTTCCGACGAAAGACTGATCGATGCTGCCCTTCCATCCCTAGTGATCATTGCTACCGGTATAATTCCCGTCATACTGATAAGCAAATCGATATCACGCGGTAGTACATCAGAACACTGAGTCACGTAATCAAAATCTACAACGGATATGATAAAAGAAGACCATCCTATCGTGGATGTTCGCGGGGTCTTCATTGCCTATGAAGATAAAGCCGTAGTATTCAATGCAGGCTTTACGCTGAATAGGGGAGAAATCGGGTGCATTCTCGGACCTAGCGGTTGCGGAAAATCCACCCTGTTGAGATGCATTGCAGGCTTTGAGCAACCGTTGAGTGGCAGCATCTCCATGAATGGTGATGCTGTGTCAACACCGAATCATATTCTTGCACCGGAAAAACGCGGCATTGGCATGGTGTTCCAGGATGTGGTCATGTTTCCGCACATCAGCGTGGCAAAGAACATTGCGTTTGGTTTGCGAAACTGGAGTGCAAAAAATCAGGCAAAACGTGTGAATGAATTACTGGAACTGATCGGCCTGACCGGCTATGGTGATCGGCATCCCCATTCTCTATCCGGCGGTGAACAGCAGCGCGTCGCACTGGCGAGAGCCATCGCTCCGAGACCGAACCTGTTGCTGATGGACGAAGCGTTCTCAAATCTCGACGCTGAGCTTCGCCGGACTCTGATTCCTGAGGTCAGGGTGATACTCAATCACGAAAATATCAGTGCAATTCTGGTCACGCATGACCACCACGAAGCGTTTGCCATTGCAGACAAAATCGGAGTGATGGAAAATGGAAGAATTCATCAATGGGACGTCCCGTTCAATCTCTACCACAAACCCGGCGATCGCTTCACTGCTCAGTTCATTGGAGAAGGGGAATTAATTCCAGCTACAGTTATCGATGATCAAAACTTGAAGACTGTATTCGGCCGTCATTCCATCAGCAAAGGCATGCTATTGAACAAGGACGAACAAGTGGATATTCTGTTGCGACCCGATGATATTCTTCATGACGACGATAGTACGATTACCGGCGAGGTTTTACACAAATCATTTCGCGGCTCTCATTTTATGTATCGACTTCGGCTAGAGAATGGGCAACAGGTCATCTGTCTTGCTGACTCCCACCACAACCATCTAATCGGAGAATGGATAGGATTGAGGCCGAACATTGAACATGTCGTCATATTCAGAAGGAATGGAGAAGAGGAAATCAACTACAGTGTTCAGGCAATTCGCCTGCTGACGGAATCTGGACGACAAGATCCAAGTAGAGGTGCCAGCATGGGGCTGAAAAATCGACTCAGAAATCTGTTTCGCTCAAATTCATAAGTCCTCCTGCTCGGCCTGCATAGCAGCAACCTTACAATCGTTGCGACACACTTGAATTTGCAGTCAGAAACTTTATATTGAGTTTCGAGGAGCAACATGTGTCTATAGTAGAAAAATCCTTTGCCATCCCCGCCGCAGATGGACAACTGGTCCGAGGTGTTTATCGAGATTCAGGACAAGGTCCTGTTGGAGCCTTTCTTCACGGTCTCCTGTCTGACGCAGAAGGTACGAAATCCATGACTCTTTGGCACCAAGCAGTGCATGCAAATCGTTCGTGGGTTCGATTCGACATGCGTGCACACGGTCAATCTGACGGGTCATTCGACGAGTTTCGAATTTCACGGGCGATCGAAGATACAAGCCTGGTTCTTTCTATTTTTCCAGATCGCCCGAAAGTGCTTGTAGGCTCAAGCATGGGAGGATGGGTTGCAGCTCAGGCGGCTTTGGACCCAACCTTGAACATTCGTGGTTTAGTCCTGATCGCACCGGCTTTCAGTTTTATGAAGACTATTTTCCATAGTCTTAGCCCAGCGGAACAGCAGCAATGGAAAGAGACTGGATTTAAAACGTTTGAGAGCGCCTATCCGGACAGCGACTTCACGCTTGCACACAATGCTGTTGTCGATTCACTGGATTACGACTTGTTTTCCCATCCTGTAAGTTACAATCATCCAGTAAGGATTCTGCACGGTGCTCTCGACGATGTCGTCCCTGCAGACCAAAGTGTAAAGTTCCAGAAACACGTTCAATCGCAAGTGGAAATAGAAATTCTGCAACAAGGAGACCACCGGCTGACAGATGACGTTCATCGTATCACTGAGGCTGTTGACGAAATCTGGCCCGAGTGACAAATCACCAAATTCAATTGATTCATTGAAACCGTTCACCCTTCTATTTTTATGTTTTCTTCTGGTCCCAATCGCAGAAATCTATCTACTGATTCAGATTGGCGAAGTCATCGGTGCCGGCTGGACCGTGCTCGGCGTCGTTTCAACAGCGTTGATTGGAGCATGGTTAGTCCGAATTCAAGGAATATTGACTCTGCATAGGGCGATACAGAACCTAAGAAAAGGCGAAGCGCCCGCCATGGAACTCATTGAAGGCTTGTTTCTTCTAGTCGCCGGAGCGTTACTCATTACACCGGGTTTCGTGACCGATACCATCGGATTTCTATGTCTGACGCCTAGATTGCGTCGAGCACTTGCAGCGATATGCCTGAGTCACTTCGCAGAAAGACTCGCACGTAAAGATTCTTCCACCACATCCGAAACTTACGAAGTCAAGTACCGAGAAATCAAGAACAAGTAGCACACTTAGTTCAGAGTTGCCTTTAATTTCTCAAATAACTTGATGAGTTGATTCAAGTTCGTCACACTGCTTTTGACTGACCTGTCCCGGTCTTACCGTTTCTTGATTTGCGCCAGCAAAAATTCTGTTGGAGTGATTGAGTCAATGAAGTGCATTGCTGAATTTCAAGAACGAGTTCAACAAAAGCAGAAAAAAATTTAATCAAAGTGTTGACAAATGGAATTAGATGTAGATAATGATAATCATTATCATTTAAACAAATGATGCACGATTTCTATAGCTAATTCTCCTCTTGTGCTATATGGCAGCGTTGATAGACAACGGAATTTTGAGTCAGGTCACATGATCTGTCAAGCAATTCGTTAGATGTCAGTGCTGCCAGTTTTTTCAATCATACGCCCAGCAGAATTTGAGTTCAACCTCGATTTCGCGCAATATTGAATACTGTTGGAGGCAATACTAGCATGCATTTCTCACCAAGATTTGGAGTGTTAGCGGAATCGATATGAATCGTGTTTTGAACCAATCTATTCAGGCTTGTCCTAGTGATGTTACATAGTTTGTAGAAAACATATCAGGGCCACCCATGTTCTCATTTCATGAAATCGCTTACGCGTCGGAAGGCGCATTATTTCGTCTTTGGAGTGGTACCCCCTGAAGTTTCTTTTCCCACATCCAGCCTTGAAAGGTCAAATACTCATAGATTCGCTTTTGAGGTGCAGGCAACTCGATATTTGCCTCTATCTGAAAGAATTCTGAATTCTTCAATTGCCTTTTCAAAGGGAATTATAAAGTTGACTAACCCTCTATTTTAAATAGGGAATTATCGTTAAAAGTTGACACATTGAAAATTAGTTTGTTTTCTTCAATTTTTTTGAAGATTTTTGCTTTTCGAATTTCTGCCTAACTTTCGGTTTCACGCCAAGCAATATCGAAACTACCTCATCAAATTCGAAGTCAGTCATGGGTGGGATGGGGATTTGTTTAGAGGATTGTTTCATTATTGATTTCTAATCAAGAGTAACTACCCACCGACCACCGCGGTCTCGTATTTCGTACGTATATCTGAAATGATTGCAGATTATGACAAAACCAGTTGACCAAAACATTTCACTAGCGGCTGAAATCGAATCACACCGCCAGCCTTGATTTCGGATCATATTTGCAAGTTCCTCTAACAATCCCTGTGTATCCCTAAATTCCAAAATGAAATCACTCATGACGGCATCCGGTTCAACCTCGATAGACGAAGCAATAGAAGTCGCAATGCAGGCCAATATAAAGACAAAAACTTTAATGAATCGCATAATTCAAAAATGATGAATACAATTATTTCTCTACACCGACAAGGTATTTGGCAAGGAAAATTTGATTCAGAATTTTTCTGTCTTCCAAATCTTAAAGTTCACTACTCTCACCTGTAATTCAGTTGTACTTCAATTTCTAAACAACACGCGTCTTAAGAAAAGGATTGTCCTTATTTGCTTCGTAGAAGTTTTCAATCGCTTCACCCAATGCGAGCAAAATATCAGCGATTGAATTTTCGAGGTCTTTAATCGTTAGTGAATCCATCTCATGTTCTGCATCAAATTCCCAATCGTCAATTAGATTCGATACAGAATAAAGTTCAAGTAACAGCCATTTTCGTAATGTTTTAAGTGATGCATATCGCGGGTCAGATTCCGGTGGAGGTGGACATTCCCCAGCAACCAAATTTTTTCGTAAAGTCATGTCAGTTCGATAGGAATAGAGAGATTTGTTATTCGGACGGCCCGGTCAAGGACTGTGTGGCCTGAACTGCGCCAGGTAAACGAATTTCAGAATCCCCAGGTTTTTTGAACGCGCCGATCAGAATAAATGTCACTATGATAGTAATCGACAGTATCGGTGCAATCCCCAATAAAACAACAAAATCCCCGATTTCCTTCCAATGATCTAAACGGCTCAGAATGTAAAACTCTAAATAACCAGTTACAAAAATGATAACAATAGCTATGGCAATAGCAACCCATCGTAGTTTTATATGATGTCTGTCTAGCGGGTTAAGTTGCTGAACTCCCTCAGAATCAAGGGATACGATGTCTGGGTCATGAGGAGTTTTCATGCTTTGATCGTTCAAGTTTGCTTTTGAAGTGTTTTGATATTAGTTCATTAGGGATAACAATGCCAAGTTTGTTCGGCTTATACGTAATATCCCATGGCCCGCCCTGGATGTGCGTTAAGTGAGACAATTGACTATCGCTTAGATGCTTATATATTCCGAAAACTGAATCCATAAGATCATCAGTTTCTTCGTCAATAGCATTTTCTTTGACAATAGGAATTTGCTGTAATGCGAGTACTCCATACGGGCGAAAAGCGTAGTAGATGCTTGGAATAACAGGCCCATACCTCCATGCCTGGACATAATCGTTAACTAATGGTTTGTCAATAATTGCTAAAGTCCAGCCATGTGCCATATATGCAAGCTTAAGCAACCGCATTATCGACATGGACTGGCCGCGCTGATTTACAAGACTTATCAGGCGATTAGCAATTTGTCGGCTGTCATATGGAAGATCTGCGTTTGACATTGATATTTTCGACTGCTCCTATTCTTCGACCTAACATCATTAGAATCGCTTCGGTTTCTTCACTGTACTTTTCAATGCAATCTAGATGCCGTAATAGCCGCGCTTCAGGCAAGACCAGAACGATTCCGTCCGGTTGATGTGTGCTTGACCCTTCACATATTCACCAACCGAGTGCTTTACGGTCTCGTGCTTGTAACGGTACTTTTCAAGTCCTTCGTAGGCTGTAGCGTCATCCGTGTAAACCGTTGTGCCAGTTGAAACGCTGTCACAGACAATCTGACGAAGCGTGATTGCCTTGGTGTCACCCACCTTGAGCGATTTAATCTTCTTACTTTTCCGCTCCTTGACACCAACCACTGGCGTTTTGCCTACAGTCCCACGCCCTACCTTGAGTTTTTTATTGACGTGCTTGTTTTTCTCCTTGCCACCAAGGTATGTTTCATCCACGTCGACTTCACAGCCGAAAAGATTTGATGCGTTGTTCGCCCACGCTTCACGGATGCGATGACCCATGAACCATGCGTTCGACTGGTGCAGGCCAATATCGTTGGAAAGTTTGGTGCTTGAAACACCTTTTAATGAAGTGGACAGCAGATATATACCCATGAGCCACTGTCTGTAAGATATTTTACTGCCTTCCATCAGCGTTCCAACCTTAACGCTGAAATACTTACGGCAGTCACTGCAACGATATGGCATCGTTTTGTGGCTTGCTTCGTGGGTTCGCTCTGAACCGCATTGAGGACAGTTCCGACCGTCCACCCATCGAATCGACTCAATGTAAGTCATCGCTTTTTCATCAGTTTCAAAGCAATCCATGAATTGATAAAGACTGATTCGCTCTCTTACAGATTTTGCCTTACGCATAATATATACTCTGTTTATATACTGTTTTCACTATTCAGCAAATATATCCTAATTTCAGAGTTTTGTCAACTTTTAGCGATAATTCCCTTTAAATAAGGGACTATACTTGGAAAATCCTATACTGCTTGGTTGTCATTTAGGTAATTGGAAATTATTGTTTGTGGTGAACAGAACCACCGGAGCACCTCCTGTAGGACCGTGGAGATACCTTGGCGCGCTCGATGTTATTTCTTACGATTGAATAATTTTTTTGAAGAGGTTAATTTTCAGACTCATTTTTGGATTGGAAAACACTGCTTTGGACTTATCTTTATAGTTTACAAATTGAATCAGCCTTAGGTAATTTCGCCTCCCCCAAAATCGTCCTAAGTGGAGATATTTTTAGTATAATCTGCCTTACAAAAAACCGTGACCTACCAATGAAATGATTGGATTCTAGTACCTCGAACGGATGCGATTAACAGTGATGCGCCGCCGAATTTATTTTCATGCGGTTTTTCGAGGAAGATTTTCCTGACAGTCATCCTAATTTTCAATTTTCCATATATTTCAGAGTCTTAAACAAACGAATCACTTCTAATCATGCTAGCAAAGCACCTCTTACAACAACTCAAACACTTCAAAATTTTGTCCCAGCGCATCACTTTTAATCGCACCCACCTCGAACGTCAATTGTTCCAAAGGTATGCAATAAGTGGTATATTATGTTTCCCCAACACGATGAGCATCAGTTGACGAAACTATATGATCATATGTGTAAATGTAGTCGCTGATGCGAATGTTCAATCGTTGAATATTTGAAGAGTTATCAATCGTGCAAATCTACGCAGTATTCGGGATTACAGACCCGAAATTGGTAAAGGCCAAGATCGACAAATATTACCGAAATAACTATTGAACTAAGCTGCGGAACGCAGCTTTGGTTGCTGATCGCATTTTTTGTTGATCAGCTCCGATTCAGCCTATACTTTCCCCATAGCAGCATTGGTCGGCTCTCATCGACCTGGGCGGCTCGCAGCTTTGCTCAATGATCTTATTGACCATGCTGGCGCACGATCAATAAGAACCTATTCATTATGACGCCGGCAACAATATTTTCTTCATCGCAACGGAGGGGGAAACTTCACACCAATTGGCTACGAAAATTTGCCTTGGTGATGAAAATGAAAATGGTGTGACCTCTGGTATTGTTATGACTGTCACCAATTACTGGGGGCGTTATAGCAAGGAACTGTGGGAATGGATTAATGTCAAGCAAAACGCCAATGGCGGATAACGACAAAGCCAGTCCTAGAGACGTTGGAAACCAATTGGCATCACCGAACCAAGTTACGGGTGAGTCAGACTGGGTTATGCATGGAATTAATCGACTCGATGCGAAGATGGATAAGCTAGACGAACGACTGCGTACTGTTGAAAATAGAATCAGTAAAGCTACTGGTTGGCTGATGGCCGGATTTTCTCTTTTAGTGATTATTCAGATTGCGTTGAGATTTGTCGATATCTCAATCACTTCCAACTAGGAATCCTCATAACATCAAGGTTCTGGTGTCCAAATATGGACGCAGAGGCAAGATTTTGGTGTGATTAGTCGCTTGTGGAATTTGGTGTACACGGATATTCCATCCAATGCACATCGGAAAACTTCCACCACTGAATTATGTACTGCGCTCCGAAGACCAATTTTCACAATACTTTTCTACTGCTATCTGCACGACCAATTCAAGCATCCAATTTGATGCTTCCTTTTTCTGCGAGAGAGGTACAAGCTGGCCTCACTACAGATTCAGATTCAATGTACTTGAGTTTAAATTTATGCTAAATATTTGCGTAATTTGGCAAATAAAGATTTTAATATCTTGCAATGTTGATGTTATTCAGCGCACAAAACTATCGGTTGTTCGCAGAGCGGCAGTAGCTTAGCATGGTTGCCAACACAGGCAAAGCATAACGAAAGCCATGCTTTCTCGTTGAATAACACATTCGCCCCATAGATTCTGCACGCCGCATGTATGTTCGGTCCAAATGGTGCCAGCAAGTCAGTTTTCGCTGAAGCATTGGATTTCAGCATTTCTTCCACAGATAATGCACAGGAATGTGAAAAAATCGTCGTGACTCCTTTCAAGTTTTATGTCAACTGGCGAAAAGGCCAGTCAGAATTTGAAGCTGCGTTCATTCATGAATGCATCCTGTATCAGTATAGATTTGTCGTCGATGAAAATCGCGTCCTGTAACTGCATTAAAGAAAACCACATGATAAACATGTGGTTTCCGAGGATGATGAATGAACAAAATTGATGCATCTTCTCTTATTGATTGTGTTACTAAACTTTTTTTGTAATTAACGATTCTTCCTTGAATATCTTGAGGTCAATTTGATGAATTTCGATACTGAATTTACTTGCTATCTGTTCCAAGCTTGCACTACCATTGTTGAAACACCACGGCACATAAATTGTTTTAAAAAGAAAATCTAATCGAACCTATTTTCTGTTCGTACTACTCTATTGGAACCATGGAAAATTTCATACAACGACGAGATTTAGTCACTTCGAAAGAACTGAGAGGATTTAGCAATCGAACAAACAGCACCGGATTTATTTATCTTGCGTTACATTTAACTTTGATTGGTTTTTTCGGTTGGCTAGTCTGGATTTCCTATGGCTCTTGGTGGATTATTTTTGCTTGGATTCCATATGGACTAGTTCTCGTCTTTCTTTTTGCACCACTGCATGAATGTATTCATGGGACAGCATTTCGGAGCAAGCCATTGAATGCCTTGGTCGGGGCTGTTGCAGGATTCTTACTGTTGCTGCCTGCTCGCTACTTCCGTAGCTTTCATTTTCAGCATCACAGGTTCACTAACGATCCAGAACGTGACCCTGAACTGCAAGTCGAGCAACCAAGAACTTCTCTCCAATATGTAGTCGCAATGAGTGGGGTGGGATCTTATTGGTGGCCGCAAATTTGCACGCTTGCCAAACACTCTTTGGGCAGAGTGGATGTAGACTTCATTCCCAAAGCCGAACATCGGAGAGTGATTCTCGAAGCAAGGATACACGTTTTTGCTTACGCGATCGTTCTGTGCGCCTCTTTAATTCTTAGCAGCAACTTCGCAGTTATATTCTGGGTTGTTCCAGCAATGTTCGGGATGGTTGGATTAAGGATGTTTCTTCTTGCAGAGCACGCGGGATGCGAGAATTCAAAGAACATGCTTCTCAACACGCGCACTACATTGACCAACTCCATAATGAAACTGATCGCCTGGAACATGCCCTACCACTGCGAGCATCATCTATTCCCTGCGGTGCCATTCCATCAGTTGCCGCAGCTTCATAATCATGTGAAAGATCGACTGGCGTCCGTTTCCCCAGGATATTTGAATTTTCATGTTGATTACCTTCGTTCATTGCAAAAGCCTGGAAATTGAAGGCATTTGCGCAAAGATCACCAATTTGCGTCTCTTAGCAACGCGTCAATATCGAGTGCATTCTCCAATCCATCAGCCAGCTCATTAATCGAATTCTCAACTGCGGTTCCGTAGTTCAGGTCGGACCCAGTACCATCTCGCAATTCATTCAACCAGTCATTTCGAAATTCGTCACTCGAAAACAGTCCGTGAACATAGCACCCCGCGACGTTCCCATCAATACTGATTGCTCCGTCTTCTCCATGTTCAAAGCGAATGAATCGTCGACACGTATCCGGCCCTCGAGTCTCTCCCATGTGAATTTCATAGCCTGTCACCCGAACTCCACTTCGCAGACAAATTCCGTTCAACAGGCGAACTCGTCATAATCGTGGCTTCGCGGGTGCCTTCGTTGTTGTGACAAACCCATAGAGTTATGACTACCCGAAGGCAACACTATGCTTGGCGCCACTACCTGGAAATGTGGAAAGGACCCGATAATCTTGTATCCTGCATGAAAAACAAGAAACTGTTCCAAACTAGTTCACTCAACGTTATGGTTGAAAGGGACTTCTACAAACTGCAACCACTATCCCGTTCAGAACTTACTATTGTCCACCACCTCTTAGTAGCTCCATCGACGTCGACACATGTACGACAACTTCACGATACGCACATTGCTCAATTTACGAGTATCGCCATAATTTATGACAGACTTCAAAGACACCCAACGGCATCTGCCCAAGATAAGGATTTGATGAGAAATCTAGTATTAGAAGCAGAAGAAAGGTTACATTCTGGTGTCGAAAAGGAGGCGTTGCCGGTATTGAACGCCCTGCGTAGTAGGGATTCCAATATACTTGAAGTAGAGGAGACTGCATTCGCGTTCATTAACTTCGTTTCACAACAGTATTTTCGCACCAAGAAGATGCGTGAACTCATATACGAAGGTTGCAGGGAATTTGTGCCAACTGATTCAGCACGAAGAATGCGAAATCTACTTTGCTATTGTTACGCGGTTAACGTTGGAAGTAGCTTATATGTTGATCGCAAAGAACTTGAAATCATTTACTTGGACTGCCTTTCTAATCTCGAGTTCATTACGGGAGACCAACCATTGGTAAATTTGTTTGGGACGCGAGACAATACCCCAACTGAGGAACTCGTATTGTACTACCCTCTTTCTCCTAAGTTGGCCATGGTATTGGCTCCAAAAGAGATGGATCTTGGTGCATCTTTAAGTTTGTTAGGAGAGAGCGAAGTTTGGGAACTCAATGATTTGATTGCGTGGGAAGCGAGAGAGATTCTTGTAGCCAAAACATCCAATATGTTGGCACGGTACGAAAGACCAAGGACCTCACCGCCTGCGCTAATGCGCGTGTTGGCGAAGCATGGCTGACTACGTAAATCTTTGTGTTTTGGACACGCGCCTAGTCAAACTGGAGAGCGCCGATGTGCGAAGAGCTTGGCTGTCGACTACGATCAAGGGAGTGATCATGCTGTTGCTTGACGACGTCCACCGTGGAGTTGACGCGCTTCATCGTAGGTTTGCGCGGAGAAACACGCCTTACACGGCGAGACGGAATCGGCGCGCCCTTCGATGCTAGCGCCCAAATTCCCTCAGTCAGGTAAGGGTTGTTTCGGTGATGCGTTCGAGCACATCATTAGTAAACCCGGCAATGCCACGGAGTGTGTAATCCGATTTGTCAGAACTTACTTCCGACACCGTAGATACCCCGGAGGGCGGGGTGATCACAGCGCTCAAGCTACGGCAAGCCTGATAGCAAAAGTTCAAACGTTTAGAACGAGAGGAATGATGGATGCCTGAAGCGGGCGGAACGGCGACGCAAGCCGGAATCTTTTATCAGAATAGCGTTGCTGCTTTAGCGCTTGCGGACCTCCTAGATCTTGATCAGAGAATTGCGCGCGAGCGGGTCGTCGATGTAAGGCTTGAGGCTCCCGAACATGTAGACGATATCGTGATCCGCTTTGCCGATGGGCATCGAATGTTCCAAAATGTCAAGCTCAGTATTCGGATGAGAAATAGTGCGTGGTCAGGAATTTGGCGAAGCCTTAACGCCCAACACGGTTCTACAACATTTGGTAGCAATGATCAGCTCACGCTTGTGGTATCGCAAAGTTCAAGGGACAGCGAGGCCGTGGCAGCGCTATGCGAGCGTGCGGCGTCATCGGTCGATGAGCAAGAACTTCGAGCCCGTCTAACGGACACACAGGTCTCAGCGCTCAAGAGCATCGAGAAGATTCTCGGCTCCAGTACGGCTGCATACGAATTGCTAAGGCAAACCAGCGTGCTCCATCTTCCGTTGGCCGAGGTCAAGCGGGAGTTTGCCCGCCGGCGTCTGGCGGGAGCCCAGTCGCCACCCCCGGATCTGCTCCCTACCCTTCGGGACATGGCTGGCGGAGAGGCGCAGCGAAGATTTTTGTTCCAGCCAGCGCCTCTTAGACGCCGTCTCAAATCCGAGCATGGCGTATTACTCGGCGAACCGCCGGAATGGGGCCTAGAATCCTATCGCACAACGATCAAGCAGCTTTCGCGGATCGAGGTGCCGGGGATGGGCGTCGCTGGCACTGCAGAAGAACTGTTTGTTTGGCCCCGGGCGCGGGAGTATGATCGCACGCGGCCTACCGGATTTGAGGACGAGGATCCTTCGTCCATGGAGTGGGACGAGAAGACCGGGCTCGATCTACGAGCGTTCCCAAATGACCGGCTTGACCGACTCGTGGTGGTCGCTGGGCCGGGCTATGGTAAATCCGCGCTCATTACTTCAATTGCTGGAAAGTTGGCTGAAGGCCCCTTGGTGCCAGTGTCGATTCCGCTCGCGTCCCTAGTTTCGACCGAGAGCAGCATCATCTCGTTCCTGACGAGCAGCATCAGCCAAGAGATGGACCTGAATGCAGACTGGCAAAAGCTTGCTGAGCAGGGTTTGCTCGTTCTACTACTGGATGCGCTGCAAGAGCACTGGGAAAGATCACACACAAAAGTCGCCGCGCGGAGCACGGGCTCCGTGGAGCTAAGGCCGCGCCAGCGGCTTTAGCGGAATAGAGCCCGGTCCGGCCCCGGCCGGACGGACGCGCTGAATTTCAATTAAAGCACATAAGTTGTCAGAGACCGTTGGAACCTGTGACAGGGAAAAAACCGTAGCGGTCTTGATGTGGGTTCTTCGTGAACACGATGACGTTGCCTTCACTCGATGCGAAGTCAGGTGGATGTTCGTTTTCAACGATGATGACCTGATTGTCTTTGCGTAGGCCCAGCAAATAGCGATAGAACATTTCCTTCAAATCCGTGCCGCGCAAATCGTCGTCATCACCTTCAGGCTTCCAGTATGCCAACAGCGGAGAATCGAGAACGACAAAGCCTGGATGCGGCAGATTCCGTTCACGGCAGAATTCCATCAGGCCGATCTTGACAGCGGCGTGTGTAATCGCGCGAAGGCCCTTTCCTGTATTGCCTCTTTCCTTACCGGCTATCTGGAAATCCCGTTTGTCCTCAGCGAAGAAGACGCGATTGGCGTTCGGAAAATGCCACTCCTGCAATATGCCTTCAATTGTCTGGGCAAACTCGTCGAGTACGTTCTTTGAAACTTGTGTCTTAGTTGCCGAGGGACCGCCAACCACCTCCAGTTGCCCGGCGTCAAATTCGGCACGTTGAACCGTCAGGCGCTTGAGGTGGTTGATTTTTTCAAGCAAAAACCGAACATCCGCTCTTACCGAAACGAGCTGATTATACGATGCCCGCTCGGTAGAAATGGCAGGCGAAGCAATCTCATTGAGTTCCTGTTCGGACGCTTTGTATTCGTTGTCATACTGGACCAGTGACTCATGCAACTCCCGCCACTCGGTTGTCAGTGACGTAACCGTATCGGTTAGTTCGCGCCGCAGGCGGTCGATTTTGACCATTTCGGCGTCAGCCGCCTGCACGACGGCTTCCGTATTACCTTCACATTCCGAGGCGAGATGCTGATCGCCGGGCAAGGCACCGCAGAGCGGACAAGGCTGTTGCTCAAGATGCACGAACAGAGAGCCGGACTCATGAACGGCGGCAAGCCTGTCCAGGTCCGTTTGATAATGGCTATCGAGAAGCCTGAAGCGCTCCACAAGCTCGTCTATTTCTCCGATCCTCGCCTTTCGGTTTCGCAGCTCTCCCGCCGCAACACCGCGCCGTTCAAGAACGGCGTCCAGAGCCTTCTGAACGGCTTCCAGCGCTTCATTTTGCGCTCGTATGGATTCATCGAGCCGCGCGAGTTGATCGTTTAGCTCCTCCTCCTCCGCTCCTTCCTCGTCAAGCTCCGTGTGAAGGTCCGCGATCATTTGATCCAGTAGTTCGATCTTGCCGGTGTCCTGGTCACGCCGGCCCGACACTTCTCTGGCAGCAACCAAAGCACTATCATCGGTGCCGGTCAGAAGGAGCTTGAACACGGCATATTCTCCTGTCGCCGTCGTGTATTGGCCTGACAAGAGCGGAGAACTGCTTCTTTGAATTTCCTCCTCGGTGACGACGCATAGTCGCGCCATGTCGCGGAAACTCAATGAACGGGTTTCTCCGGCGGCATTCTTGCGCAGGACCTTCGTTGTCAGGCCGGTGCGCTCCAGCAAGGCATAAGAGAGCGTGTCTTGACGGGCGGCACTATGTTTCCATCTCAGGGTCTTCGGGTCCAATTGAGGTGAACCGTCGGTGAGCAATTTTTCAAAGGCCCGGAAGTTGCTACCCTCGACGCTACGGTCCAGCGTCAGCGGCGGCCAACCGGTGCTTTCGATGGCGAGCCTGATGCTGTCATACCCGTCCCTTTCGGGTATGTCCCGAACTGGTTTTTCCTGGCCCAGCATGAAGTCGATGCTCTCGACGATAAAGGATTTGCCGGTTTCCGATGCGCCGCAAATGACATTGAGGCCGGGAGCAAATGAAAGATCGGCCGGCGGCTTGTCGGGTCCGAAAAAAGCAAGATATCGAAGCAGCATACCACTCATGACAGCAGCTCCGCTTGCGCCCCGGACCGGATAGGCTGAAACTCGATCGTCCAAGCCTCGAACAGACGTTTGACGATGGCATCAAGTTCATCGGCACTCAGTTCGTCGAACGTAGCTGCAACCCAGTCGGCCCTGTTACGAAGCGCGACGATATAGGGTGAATTCATATTATCGAGGAACGATGCTGCCGAGTCCTCAGCACCGTAAAGAAATCCCTGGACGTGAAGCTCGCGGCACACGAGCGACCGACTCATCATCAGACGCAACCCCGATTCGATCAGCCCGCGCCGTACAAGTAGTTCGCCGGAACGAAGCGGTAAGGGCGGATGTAGGCTTGGCGGTCCGTCTGCATCCGCCGAATGGACCGTGAGGTAGTCGTACTGGACGAGCCTGCTGAGATCGTGCGCCTTCGGGTAACAAGCAATAAGGATTGTCAGCGTCCTAACGCCGGTTTCCAGTGCACTGTTGAATGGGCTGGGTGTTCCGTCGGTCATGGCTGCTCTGTCCATGTCACGCGGTCGTCATTAGCAAGTTGATGGCAAATGCCCTGTTTGTCAGAGACCTTGGTCACACCGACAAGCGCGTTCCCGCTTACGTCGAGCTGACCTGCTGCGGAGACGGTCTTGCGAAGACGCTCTAGAGCGTCGGAATGAGCAGCCTCGCAGATGTCGATCACGCCGTTATAAACGTCTTCCTGTAGCGAACCGAAAGTCCGCGGCGGCGTACGGTCGCGCGCGAAATTTCTTAAGGATTCGGCACTGTAAAAGAGGACGCGCTGACGGTTGTAGTGTTCTTCCAACCTGGAATGTAAAGCCAGCTCCTCGCTGGCGGCCACGCGTTGCCCGAGATGGTCGCCATACGCATCAAGTAATTTTCGAAGATAGAGACTCTCGGCCTCCGTAGGCTCGGCCGGGGGCGCCTCAGGCTCTCCGCGCAGCGGAAGGCCGCCGCCAAAACGGGCTGCATGAAATACTGTATGAGCGTGTTCCTCTACTAGCTCCACAGTGGTTCGATCTTCGAAGATCGCGAAATCAAAGGCGTCGAAATACGCGTGAAATTTACCCTTCAGGGGAGCCTCAATTCCGGCTCCAATTGTGGGAGCGCAATGGCTCTCCCACTTGGCGCGCACCTCCTCCTTGAGGCGACTGGGGTCCTTCAAGAGCCGACCAAGTTTGATGCCTACACCAAAAGGCGCGATGAAGACGTGGCGCTGCGGGACGCGGCACGACTGATTGAATGGCGGTGTACGTAAAAATGAATGGTAGATTATCTTGCCGATTTCTCCGTACACATCGCCCGGCGTGAGCGCGTGGATGTAGTGCTTGCACTGGTAGCTGTCCCAAGGCTTCGCGAATCCCTCCTTGGCCGTGAAAGCAACAATGTCCAGCCCTAGGTCGCCGGGGCCGGCAGAGCGCTGGATCGATTGATACGTCCCGTTGGCTTTGTGAAACGTAAGCCATTCCTCCGTGAACTCTTCCCATTCATCGGATGACATGACTTGGAGCAACCGGACGGCCGGAATCGGGATTCCACCCAAAATCTGAGCGGCTGTCGGCGCTGCCGAAGTCGATTTCGGATCGATATTCTCAAATATCGGGGAATCGCTCATCGGTCAACCGGCATTCTTGGCTGCCTCCAGGGCAAATTGTTATCCGAGGACAAAATAGCGGTACAAAGCTGTTCGAGGCTTTCCGTACGCTTGTCCGCCTCCCATGCAAAAACGAGGCTCGCACCAATATGTAGAGCCAGAATTCCCCAGATAGTTTCTCCCAAACGCCGACAATGATAGCAGAATAGGCATCCGACCGCGAAACCGACCATGAGCTGTCATGATAGGCCGTAGTTCGCACTTGATCGGACTGATTTTAGTCTTACCCCAATTTGGTAGAGACGTTAGGATTTGAGAGGATACCAGCGCCCTTAAGGGCGCTGGTATCCTCTGGTTGCGCTTTTTTCAGCTGCGCTTCATACTCGACTGGACTCCTATTTCCCAGACTCGTATGCAATCGTCGGGTGTTATACCAAGACTCGATATACCGAATCACTTGCTGTCTTAGTTCCTTCGCTGACTTTAAACGATCCGTTTTCAAAACGCATTCCCGCTTCAATGTGGCAAACCATGATTCGGCTTGCGCATTGTCATAACAATCACCGACACTGCCCATCGACTGCTTGATCCCATGCACTCGACACAACGCTTGAAAGGCCTTCGAACTGTATTGTACCCCTTGGTCCGAATGGTGAATCACCCCTTCGCAACTCCGACCTCGAAGTGCCATCTGCAAGGCCTCACTCATCAAACCGACGTCCTGGCAGGTTTTCATCGACCAGCCCAAAATCCGTCGGCTACAAGCGTCCTGCACCACCGCCAGATACAACACACCGTCTAACGTATGCAGATAAGTCGCATCCGCCACCCACAACTGATCCAGCTCGGATACGTTAAATTCACGATTCACTCGGTCTACTATACCGTGCGCGCGACCCGAGCAACGGGTGGTACGCACAAAAATTCGAGCTGCACACGCCGATAATCTCGCCTTTTGCATCAATCGAGCGACTCGATTTACACTCACTTCGACCCCACTCTTACACAACTGCGCAGCAATGCGGGGGGCACCATAAGTCCAACCACTTTCGACCAATACACCACGAATCGCCGCCAATAACTTTTCATTGGCTTGCGTACGCGGACTCGGCTTACGGTTTCGCCACGCATAATAACCTGATTCTGAAATCTCTAATACCCGACACATCAAACGGATCGTAAAGTTCTTCCTCTGCGCTTCGATTAATTCGTACGCCCGGTTCCACCACGCTGGATCCCGCTGTCGGCGGCAAACCAGGCTGCCGCTTTTTTTAAGAACGCATTCTCCTGCTCTAACTCCTGATTGCGACGCTGTAAGCGACGCAACTGCGACACTTCACTCTCACCTGACTCCGATTCACTCGCCTTCGCCTTGGCTTGACGTTTCCAATTTTGAATCGTCGTCGCCGACGGCTCGTATCTGCGCGCTAACTCTCGCACCGATACCCCAGCTTCATGCTCCGATAATATATGTTCCTTAATTTCCTCGGAATAGTTCCCTTGACTCATCTTCGATTTTCCTCCAAATCTTTGGATTATTCTATTAGTAATGTGTCTCTACATTATCGGGGTAGTACCATTTGGTGATGAGAAGCCCGGTCAGGTGACCACTCCACATTGTGAAGGCGCACTTCGACCTGCGCAGCACACACCTGTCCTGTCGGACGACCTGGATGCTGCTGGATGGAACTGCTGTCATGGTGGCAAAGGGGCCGGCCGCAGCCCATCGATGAGGCGGAGGATTATTCGGAACAGCTCCCTCGGCACCGCAACCTCCGCCAGTTGGAAAGTGACATACCGGCCGTGGCTCGCGACCTTAGCACCGATCTTGATCAGCTTCTCCCTGAGCGTGGTCAGGGACCAGCGCTCCACCGCCTTCGGCAAGGCCAGCGTCGGCATGAAGTTGCCGAGTTTGTAAGCCAGAGCGTGAAACTGAAGCCGGATCTCGTTGTTGCGGAACTTCCGACACGAGAGGCGCGTCAACCGGATGGCATTCTTGCCTTCCTTGATATGCTGTTCCGGAGCATGCGATCGGATTCCGGCTGAGCGTGCGATTCTAGCCGCCAGGGATGGCAGCATGGCCGCACCGTTGTCCGAAGGGGCGGCGGTACGGCGCATGCCCCAGGCCTCTCGCCGGGGCAGCGATTGCAATGAACATCTTCTACGGGCTGCGGGTCGGGTCGTATCTCCGCTTCGCTGAATTCAGCCAAACGCCACCATATCAATTCAATACAGTCAAACTGCTGGCGAACTCAACCCGTTTCACAGGCAGTCACCGGTTCGAACTGGCACCAATCTGTTCTTTAGGCTGGTCAGCGCCCGCTAAGAATTAGCAATTTGACATGTACCGCATTGTAAAAATTTGTTGCTTGAAATGATCCGCATGATTATACTAGGGCGTAGCAATGGTTCCCCAATTGGGGAAGCAATATGGAACAAGGTCAAGCATGATACATGTTGAAGCCTTGGCTGCCCCCGCAACTGTATGCGGTTAGCAATTGCTCAATTCAGCCACTGGGAAACTGGGAAGGCAGAGCAAAATTGCGTAGACCCGCGAGCCAGGAAACCTGCCGTTGCCAGCGTTACCCAGCCGCCGAACGGGGCGTTCCGGCGGAGCGGAAACCCGTTGGTGGTGACGCGCCTATTTGTGCAAACGCAAGGGGTCACCACGTTTTGGGATATTTTCCTTACATAGAGACAAGTAATCGTCTGGCAGACCGAACCAGCCTGTCGGCATCCGTCCTGTTTCATAGTGTGCGTCGCAAGACTCTGTCCCCTGCTGCAGATTCTTTAACTCACACAGACAGGCGGTCAAATGTCATACATCCAAGAACTCCACTCTTTTTCTGTTTCTTCCCAACGATTGGGAACTTTCTTAATTATTCTCATCTTTGCTGCAACACCTTTGTCATTGCACGCTCAGAACGAACCAGCGACTGAAGATGAAGATAACGAGGCAGTGTCCGAGAGTGCAATCTTTCCTGAGGTAGTGGTATCCGCAAGCAGGGTTCCAGTGCCAGCCGAACATGTCGGCAGCAGCGTCACCGTTTTCTCTGCTGAGGAAATAAAAAAACGCCAGCCAAATTTTGTTCATGAATTGCTTCGTGAGGTTCCAAGCGTCGCCATCAGCCAGACAGGAGCAAACGGGGGCAATGCACAGGTTCGAATTCGCGGAGCGGAAGCAGACCATACGCTTGTGCTTATAGATGGACTCGACATGGGTAATCCATTCGGCAACGGTGAATTTGAATTCCAGCATTTGCCGGTCTCGTCAATCGAATCCATTGAAGTTTTACGCGGTCCGCAAAGCTCCATACACGGAAGTGAGACGATCGGAGGAGTCATTCAAATAACGACACCAATTCCTGAAGAAGGTACCGCATCCTCAGCGAGCATTGAACTGGGTTCACATACTACAAAAAACGCCACAGCTTACATCGGAACCTCAAATGAGCAGTATTTTGCAGCAGCATCAATCAGTCATTCGAAAACCGAAGGAATTTCTGCCAAGACTGACAATAAAGAACGAGATGGTTTTGAGAATCGCTTTCTGCACTTTAAATCTGGTGTAAATCTGGCCGAAAATATAGATTTATCTGCAGTTCTCATTCGGATCCAATCCGATTCGGAATACGACGGATGCGTTCCCGCTCCGCCTTCAAATGACTGTGTGGGGAAGGACAGAAAAACAGTTTTCGGGACCACTCTTAATTTTGATCAGGGTGACGATCACATAAACCACCAACTGAAATTCTCAAAATCTCGTCATGTGAGAAGAGATTTCAAAGACGGTAAACGCACAACAACGAGCGTTGGAGAAACTGACAAACTAGTCTACCAAGGCACACTGGACCTACAAACGACAGCCGCAGATCATTCAACTACATTTGCAGTCGAAAAAGAAACCTCAAAGGTTAGTTCAACTGCAACCTATATTCCCACTGGAATCCTCAAATTTCAGAGCTACATTCTTGAACATCGTACAAATCTACAGGATTCTTTGATTCTCTCCGTCAGCGCACGCCGTGACGACAATCGAAAAAATACTTTCCGCAGCCGCAATACATATCGAGCAACTGCAGCATGGATTTCAAACGATCAAGTCAGATTTCATGGCAGTTATGGCACTGGGGTGAAAAACCCAACAATCACGGAAATATTCGGATATCAAGAGGCATGGGAGCCAAATCCAGATCTCATTCCAGAAACAAGTAAAGGATGGGATGTAGGTGTAGAAAAAGAAATTGATACCCTTGGGCTAACTCTTGACGCAACCTATTTCAACAACAAAATTACCAACTTGATTGGGAGTGAAACTGTCCCCGAAAAACCCTCTTTCAGTAGGTCATACAACCAACCTGGCGTTTCCACCATCAAGGGCTGGGAGCTTTCAGCGAAGGGACATGTCGGCGAGAACTACGAAGTTTCTGGACACGCTACCATAGGTAAAGGTTTTGACGCAAATGGACAAGAATTACCCAGGCGGCCTTCCCAAATTTCCAGTTTGAATATCTATAGACAATCTCAATTCTGGGGGCGTGAGGGTGATTTGAATCTGAATATTCAACATACTGGCACCCAGACAGACTTAGGGATGGATTTAGGTAAATTTACAGTGGTCGATCTCAGTAGCTCGCTGCAGCTGACGCCTAAAATGCAACTCACAGGAAAAATCACGAATCTCTTTGATGAAAAATATGAGGAGACGAAAGGTTTCGGAGTAGCTGACCGTTCACTGTACTTCGGACTGACATATGACTTCTAGCTGCTGAAGCTGTCAATTTAGGTGATTCAAAACGAATGGAACTGCATGGCATGTCAATTATGCGAAAGAATCTGAACAGATCTATATATTGTTTCGTTTTTGCCGTTTCGTTCGTCTGTTTCGAAATCGCTTCGGCGGATCAGAAACCCGAACGAATTGCATCAACTCATCTTTGCACAGATCAACTGCTGCTGCTAATCGCAGACCCGGATCGAATAGCTTCTCTGAGTGTTTTTGCCAGTAATCCAAATATGTCGATGATGGCTGAGTCAGCACAGCCCTATCCAGTCAATCATGGATTGGCAGAAGAACTCATTGTGCTGAATCCAGATCTGATTCTAACGAGCCAGTTCGGCAGTCCAAATGTGTTGCTTCTACAGAGGCTCGGATATCGAATTCTGAATGTTCCTGTTGCACTGACGATTGACGATATTCGCAGTAATATCTTGTTTATTGCTGATGCAATTGGCGAACGTGATCGCGCAGAAAATCTGATCCGGGAATTCAATCGCAGAATTGAACTGCGACGAGTTCCAGAACATGAGCCCCACCCCATGATCGTCATGTATCAGCCGAACGGATATACATTCGGCGACCAGACGCTGAGGTCGCAGATCATTGAGTATGCAGGGTTCAAGAATCTCGCTATCGAGCTTGGAATGACCCATACACGACACTTGCCGCTCGAAGTTCTGATCACAAACCGTCTTGATGCATTGATGGTCGAAACCGACTACGATCATGCAGCTCTGGCCCATGAATTGCCGAATCATCCAGCGATTCGAACCGCATTCGCAGACGTTCCACGGGTAAACGTACCGGGCAAAATGTGGATTTGTGGAACTCCGTTCATCACTGACGCACTTGAGCATCTGGTCAAGTTTCGCAGCCAAATTATCGCGGAACAGCAATGAAACCTGATAGTACAAAATCGAGAACAAACTACAGTGCTCTAATTTCTGCGCTAGCGGTTCTCACTATTGTTGCGTTTCTAGGTTCGCTCTCTGTGGGACCAGCTGGGATCAGTACGCTGAGCGTCTTCAGTTCACTTCTATCCGTTGAACCAAGCACTGCAGTGCTCATCGTTCAGGAAATTCGTCTGCCGCGCGCGCTGCTCGGATTGATCATCGGTGCCACTCTCGGAATCTGTGGTGCTGCAATGCAAGGTTACGTACGCAATCCATTGGCTGAACCCGGCTTGATCGGCGTTTCCGCATCAGCTGCACTCGGCGCCGTGCTAACGATCTACTTCGGACTATCCTCAATTTACATCTGGGCATTGCCTTTGGGGGGCATGCTCGGAGCCAGCTTTGGCGTCGCAGTCATGATGGCAATTGCTGGGCGGGAAAGTTCGACTCTGGCTTTGATTTTGGCGGGGGTAGCGGTGTCTACCATGGCCGGTGCACTGACCTCACTGGCACTCAATCTTGCTCCCAATCCGTTTGCTTCGCTCGAAATTGTGTTCTGGCTGCTTGGCTCGCTCGCGAATCGAAGTTTTGAACACTTTTGGCTTGCAGCGCCGTTTATGTTCGCTGGAATTGTGCTGGTTCTTACTTTGGGAAGAGCGCTGGATTCCCTGACGCTGGGTGAGGACACGGCGTCTACACTAGGCATCAATCTTCGTTGGGTACGGTTGCGAATGATATTCGGTGTAACCGCCTCTGTTGGCGCCGCAACCGCGGTAGCTGGCACTATCGGTTTTGTCGGCCTGGTTGTACCACACTTACTACGGCCTTTTGTTGGGCATCGACCCAGCCTGCTCCTCCCTGCCAGTGCACTTGGTGGCGCTTCCCTTTTACTGTTGTCGGATATCGCCGTGCGTCTGCTGTCGGTCGGCGTGGAACTGAAATTGGGTGTTTTTACTGCGTTGATCGGCACTCCAGTATTTCTGTGGGTAGTGCTGCGTATCCGGAATCAATATTTGTGAGCATACTCAGCGCCAACAGCATTGATGTCTACCGTGGTGAAATTCCGATTCTTTCGGATACATCATTTTCGGTTGGGAATGGCGAACTTGTCGGTCTGATTGGACCGAATGGAGCTGGGAAAACTACGTTGTTGCGTGCTCTGACTGGATTGTTGCCAGTTCAGAATGGCAGCATTTCATTTGACGGAACTACACTGGAGCGCAAAGATCGTACTCAACTTGCGAAGAAAGTCGCATATCTTGAGCAGAACAGCAGAAGTTTTTGGCCATTGGCAGTAGAGAATCTGGTAATGCTCGGAAGAATGCCCCATCTAGGACAGTGGCAGAGACCAGGTAATTCCGACTGGGAAGTTGTTCACCAGGCGATGGCGACGTGCGACGTTCTGCAGTTTTCATCTCGTGCAGTGACGAATTTGTCTGGAGGCGAACAGGCTCGGGTCATGCTGGCGCGGACTCTGGCGACTGAACCAGAGATTCTGCTTGCGGACGAACCAGTGTCCGGATTAGACCCTGCGCATCAGCTTGATGTTATGGACAAACTGCGTGAACTCGTCAAAGGAAATGCCGGAGTTGTTGTTGTAATGCATGACTTGACTCTTGCATCGCGCTACTGCGACAGATTGACCCTCATGTTTAGAGGCAATGTTGCAGCTGAAGGTGATGTTGAAACCGTTCTGTCGTCAGAAACACTGATGCGTTGTTATGGGATTGAGGCGCACTTCGGAAGGATGTCAGAAGGCATGTTTGTTGTCCCCAAAAGACGGGTACAGCCGCAATGAATCAACCTCACATCATGAAACCGGTCGTGTGTGCAATGCTGTCACTCTTCATGCATGGCGTGCTTGGAGCGTGGATTGTTCACGCCATACAGCCTACCCACCAGAATTGGCAGCCGATTCAGCCGATTCAGCCGATTCAGGTTTCACTTGTTAGCGAAATTTTGGATCCGGCTAGCGGCAATGAGACAGGGCAAATTGATCAGATTTCTGAAGTCGCTCCTGGTCCGGCTAGCACTTCTAGCGATTTCGAATCAACTCCAATACAAGAAGCGGAAATCGAACAAGAGACTGATTCGATTGAGCCAGGTGCAGAATCAGAAGACATTCAAGAAGTGCGGCGACCAAAAGAATCAGATGCTTATGAACCTGATTTGCCCGAGTTAGAGACGTCCTTGTCAGAATCCAATTCAGAATATACGCAAATTCAGGACGACGCAGTAAAGCGTATGGCTGTAACGCCTGTCGCAAAATCAATTGACCCAGTTGAAATCGAACCACAAATTCAATCCTCACGCTATCGGGATAACGATGAATTCGATATGAATTTCTGGCAATCAACCGCAACCATGATTGATGAATCAGTACGTGAGAACTTAGATACCTCCAATCCGGTTCAACAGGATGTTCAGCAAGAAATCATCGACCTTGACAACTCACGAGCAGTCTGGACAGAACATGAAACGAGAGAGGCAAACCCTGTCGAGTCGTTGCAAGTGGTTGAATTGACTGCCGAATTCAATGCTGAACAAGTGCAAGCAGAATCAGTGGAAATTACAGACTTGGATGCAGAACGAGCAGTTTGGAATGAACTTGAAAGTGAACTAGCAAGCCACTCTGAATCACTGCAATTCACTGTGTTGACCGTGAATTCGACAGCTGAGGACGTGACAATTGACACGGAAAATTGGTTGGACGATGCTGACCAGTTTGCGGGAATGAATTTTGAACCTGAAGATTATCGCGATCTCACGCAACCGGTCTCTATTCAAGAACCAGAAATTGAAATGGCTGCTTCGATTGTGTTGGTGTCTAAGCAGCTTGAAGAATCCAAACAATCTGCTGAAACACAAATTGAAGTTGATTTTGAGAACAATGCGACGCTCAGTGATTTTAAACTTGAAGTTGCACATCTGAATATTCCTGATACAGAACAGATTGAGTTCATTGCATTCAATTCACCTAACTCCGTTCTTGAAGTTCCCGAACCGGAACAGTCTGATCAGTTAGATTTGAATGAAAATGTTGGGATTGAGGGGCAACCTGAAAATGACAGAATCGCTTCACTTGAGCAGAAGCAGCAACCGGAATTGATAAAGATCGAAAATTCACAGGAATCAAAAGCGAGTACTGCAGAGCAATTCGTTGCGCAACCGACTGTAGTGAAAAAAGTCGTCCAGTCTGCTGCGCAAACAAATCCGACTTTGGAGAATGAGATTGCGCCCCCTGAAACTGACCATACAAGAAAAGAAGAAAGTCCCAAGCAATTTGCTGCACTAGATCACTCCAAACAACAAAATGGTGAACCGAAAAATCGTTATCAATCAAGTGATCATCTTCAAACCGCCAATCTAGGCGTGGTTAGTCTACCAATGAACTCGCAACCCAAGTTCGGAGTTGAGGGATTGTCGAATCCGGCGCCGCGCTACCCTTACTTATCGAGATCTCGGGAAGAAGAAGGAATAGTAATTTTACAAGTGTACGTAAATAAAAAAGGGCGAGCATTCAGAATTGAAACTATCCAGTCCAGCGGCCATTCGAGATTGGATAAGGCTGCCAGAAAAGCAGTAAAGAATTGGACGTTTATACCTGCACTTGACGATGGCAATCCAGCCGCCGGGGTTGTACAGGTGCCAATCTTGTTCGTGCTGAAGAACTAATTTAGTCAGACGAACGTCTTGCTGAACAATTCAAGTGAGTTGCTATTCGTCGTCTACCCGATGCATGCATTGGGAATGAATACCCAAACTCAATCCTGTTTGGAAACATCAACTACACAAATCAATATTTTGCGTTTTTCTTGTTCTGAGAGTCGCTGACGCAAAAGCTCCTCCAGTTCAGTTGCACTCTTGGGTGATTCTATTTCTGACGGTGTTTTGTGTTGATTCTCGATACCGAACCAGAATACAAGATAAATGCCATGTCCGTCTGATCTTGGGGCTCTGGTATATTTCTTTATCAACTGTTCCTGGATACCTATCCATAGGTCGTCGCTTCCATTGTGCTTGATTTCGACCGGAATTGACAAGTCATCATACGATATTTGAATATCTGAGCGGTTGTCATTGGTATGGATGCCTTCAGGTTGAGCGTCAATGTTCAGTGGCTGAAGCTTGCTTTTCAAGTCTGACAGGAAAGCATCGCGACATGCATTCTCGGGGTTCGGTTTGTTAGGTCGATTGTACGAATCGACGTTCCAGTATTGACGCCAGTCCGATGTGTTGTTATTGCGAATTTCTTTGGAGAGTTCGACTATATGCTCATAAGCCAGCACAGCGAGGTCGGAAGCGTTCGCAGGCGCCAAATTGTCAAATACCTTCTGAATCTTTTCTGCGCTGCCAAATCGAAAACTGACTTCGCGACGCAAAGCAATCTGGCGTACTTTAGCATCGTCAATATACGGTCGCCATGGAAGAAGATTGTCATCGGAAGATAAATTTTGTAATACGGTAGAAGCATCGTCAGTCGGGATTCGTGACAATTGATAAATCAAACTTCGGACATGTTCCGCTGCATCCAATGCTTGTGTCTGATCACCACCTTGTTCTGAATCGGTCATCGAAAATCTAGGTCTGAAAGTAAAACCAATTGATCGCACAAGAAGATTCAGCACCGAAATAGACAATTGTTTAGATGACTCTAGATCAACAAGCCAGAGACTTACTGCTTTCGCCAGGAAACGAATGCGGCGTTCACTCCCTGAAAGGTATGAATTCATCTGCTCCAGAAAAGATTCGGGCGAAACAATTAACCCGGTAGTGAGCCAGTAACTGCGTTGTGCCACGGTCATGCTGTTGCACGCAAGTTTCTTTTCAACCATATCCAGAAGAAGTCCCTTCTCACAATGTCGGGATGCCGCTTTCAGCAAAAAACCCAAATCCCTGAGTTGTTCTGTTTTACAGCGTAATGGAAAAGCTTTTAACAGGGGTAGCGAAGCGAACTCCGCAACAACTTTGTACTGTTTGTCGAAGGCCAGTTCATACAACATGAACTTATAATTTCCACTGTTCCGCAATTCAAAAAGATTGCATTGAACCAAAACTTCCGCTACCACCTGAGGTTGTGAATCCAAGAAAGGCTTGTACCAATTCGGCATTCGCTTGGGATTCCCATAGTACATCGGCAATGGCAGTTCTATGAAGAGGATGGCAAGAGCCGTTCGTGTACGTTTCTCATCCAGAATAGATTCAACGGATTGACCCGTTCGAACAATCTCTTCCAGTCCTGCGATGAATGGAAGCATCAAGTAGTGAGTCTTGCGCTGAGAGCGAAGGCGCAGAATTTCCCGGGTGTCGGGCACATCATCTCGCTGCACAGTTTTACGGAAACCTTCCAGAACGAGTTCAATCAAGTCGCAGTCATTACCTAGAATTGCACCTATTCGCGCATGGGTATCATCTTCCTGAAATTCACTATACCTCCCACAGTATGCACTGGCAAGATGGTAAAGAATTTCCGGTCGGCCTCGATTTTCGAGAATTTCTATCTGATGGCTTTCTAAATATTCTCGCAAAATTCGTTGCAATTCAGTGAGCTGTGACGACTGCTCTGGTTCCGGTTTATCTTTGCTTGAATTGATATTTTTCAATTCCGCTAGTCTTTTGTTGAATGCATTCAGAAGCGATGTGTTTTCAACGAGTTGTTTTGTCACCAATTTGCGAGGAAGTCCTTTATTGTTACGACCGTAGTAGACGTATTCTGCGGTTTTTCTTATGTGATATTCCATCGCAAAAGGATTTTTGGCAATCGTCGCCTGATTCAGATACCACAATCCATGTTCTAACTGCAACTTTGCGCCAAAAAGCCTGCGGTGCAGTTCTGAATTCATGCACTTTCTGAATTCGGTTGAATCAGATGACTCGCATGATTCCAAACAGTGTTCCACTCCCAAAGCAATCATTGACTTCTGAATTTCGGAATGTTGTTTGAGCCAGCACCGAATTACGTCTCTTTCCATTACTCCGACTCCTGCATTGTGTGTTTGGTCACCTGCTCCAGAGGCAAACCCCAGCCAGCCAAAAAGTCGGGACGATTGCAGATTCCCGCCGGCTTTCTCCAAAATATTCTTGAGTAATACCAATGGAAATAGTGTTCGCAGTCTGTCAGTTCGCGTCAATTCATCATTGGCATTCCCCGGTAATATGTCGGGTTGTGCTACTAGTCTGTCGAGAACCACTGTCAGCTGATTGAGTGTTGATTTTTCACAAAAGTGTATCCCCCAGAATAAATAGTAAGGTCCGAAATAGTGCAGTTTTTTCCGCGGCTTTAGAAATTTCATTATTTCCGATGGAGAAAGGTGCTCAGGATAAAAGTGTGTCAGGAGAATACCCAAAATATCATCCTCAGAATCTGACACTTTCCCGGTCACCACCTCCTCAAGTAGTGTCCGTAGTTCTTCTATGGAACTGCAATTGTTCTTCTTCCGGTAATTGATGATTGTTTCAAGTGCGAGTATTCTGATGCCATATTGGATTCGATCGTTTCTGACAATATTTATCAAAGTTTTTGCGATTTCAGGTATCTGTCCGAATCTGAGCAATCTGAGTTGGAAGTGGTGAAATAGGTCAGCTTTGCTAGCTTGTTCAGTTGATTCAAGGCTTTCTCGGATACTGTCAACTGTTTCAGGTGTAATGAGTTCGCCAAGTCTGTGTTCAACATCCGAATCTGAAAACATTGGATTCATCTGTGCAAATTCTCGCGAACCAGCAAGAATCTGCAATTTTTCCTCGGAAGAAAAATTCCGAATATCGCCATATAGGACGGTACCAATAGGGTCGCGTTCAATAATTTTACTGCGGGCAGATTTGCTATGAGCTGCCAGCCAGGCGGAAAAACCACGCAGTGGCGACACGATTCCGCCATCATAGCCGGAAATAAGTGCAAGAACCCGTTCTGAGGGAAGGCCGGACGCGATGCGAGTGGCTCCAAATTTCGCAGCCAGGAATTCACCAACTTGCCTGTGTACCGGATCAAAACGATCTTCAGATACCGGTTCAAACAGCTTGGAGTTGAGAATCAGCCGACATTTATCCCAGTCTTCGTCGCAAATTTCATTCAGCGAAAGATACTCTGTATCGCTGGGTCCATTGAAGGTCAAAGAGTATCCCGCATAACCAGACAGCAGCAGAATTGCATATAGTCGGCCTGCAAGATCAAGCTGACTGCTCGCATCGTGATGAATTGAATTTGACATGCGGTGTTCCTGATTGTGCTCTGTGAGCAATGACCTGCATGACCTGTCGAATATTTCCTGCCGGCTGTTTGGCCAATTTTCGGATGCTACCGCTTCCGCAAGAAAATTCAGGCTTTGGGGATTTCTGAGAATGCCGCTGATTCCAGTCTTATGGGCCAAGTCGACAAACTGCTGTGGATTTTCGACCTTGGGATGTGCCTCTAGAATTTTGTTGACATCATTATCAGACAATGAATTGAGGAGCAGAACGGAGACTTCTCCTGTTGGCGATACTTTCTTTAAATAATCACGGTCATAGGCGCCGAACCAATCAGCATTTCGACAGGACAGGCGAAATCGAGGTTTTCCCAGTTCGTCGAGTTTGGAGCGAATTTTGTCGAATGATGTACGGTTGTCAGCCGCTCCCGCCCGTATTTCATCCAAACCATCAATGAAAAGAGTCTTGCAGCTCCATACTGGATTACTTTGAAACGTCAGAAAATTTCGTGCGGTTACGTAGCATCCATCTTCTGTAAGTTTCGCTTCCTCGGTAAAGGTCGTCGTCTTGCCTGCACCGGGTCCAGCAAGCAGGACATATGCATCTATTGCCCGGTAATTTTCAAACGAAAAAGATTCACTATTCTCGTTAGCTGAATCTGATTGCTGATTGAACTCGACACAAGTTCTTGGAACGGGATTACCCATAATCATTCAAACCAATACCCAGCAGGTTTCAACAAGAACTCCTGAATTGGAATTCCACTTCTGCCGACAACAATTGATCTCAATACTTCAACACGCTGACTGAATTCTTTAAGGCCACTTATGTTAGAGCGCTGTCTGCCGCTCTTGACCTCAATTGCGATGACTTTTTGTCCTCGTCGCAGAACGAAATCCACCTCTTGGTTGTTATGTCGCCAATAATGAATGTCAATTTCACTCTCACCTGAGTTCAGCAAATGAGCGCCTACCGCACTTTCAACCATGCGTCCCCAGAAACTCCTATCAGTCAAAACTTCCTGAAACGTGTATTTGGAGTAAGCAGACATGATTGCTGAATTCAATACATTGAGTTTTGGGCTGGAAGCCCTGCGACGGTGAACCCCAACAGAATATTTTGACAACCCGGTAATGAGTCCGATGTCTGTCAGAAGTTGCAGATAACGTGCTAATGTGGTTACATTTCCCGCATCCTGGAGTTGGCCGAGCATCTTGGTGTATGACAGCTCCTGCCCCGAAAACACCGAGCAAATTTCAATGAGCTGTTTCAGAAGAACAGGTTTATCGACTCGCTGCATTGCGAGAACATCACGTTCTATGTTTGTTTCTACAAGCGAATTGCAAATGTAGTTGCGCCAGCGCTGTTCATCGCCAATCAGTGATGCTGCCCCAGGATACCCGCCAAAAAAGACGAACTGATCGAGATTGAAATCAAAAGCGGCGTACATTTCTTCATACGACCAGTGCGGGAGGCGAACAATCTCAAATCGTCCAGTTAAATTTTCACTCATACCTTTGAGCATGAGTAAAGGCGAGGAACCCAGCAAAACCACATGAAGACGACGGTTATGACGTCTGTCTGCATCCCATAATCCTTTGACTGTCTCTGACCAATTCGGAATTTTTTGGATTTCGTCAAGTACCAGAATCGAGCCATTCTCTGAGCGGCTAGCGTCTTTACGAGCAGACTCCCACTGCAATGTCAGCCAGCGATCATCTCGGTTTGACAGTGGAAATGCCGTCAGATCAACGAATTCGGACTCCGTATTTCCGGAATAGATGGCGTGAGAGGTTTTGGACGAATTTGGATCGTCAACTGCAACATAACGCCATGGTCGGTCAACGCTTTCAAGAACCTGCGAGATAAGAGTGGTCTTACCACACTGACGAGCGCCCGAAATGATCGTCAAGCGTTCAGGTTTCTCGGCCAACCGAGCACGAATTCCTGCAAATTGAGAACGACGATAAGATTCCATATAAGATAATATTCTATTGAGTAAATTTACTCAATAGAATTATAAATGCTTTCAAATCCAATTCGGAACAATTTTGACTTCCTGCATCGATTTTGCACCGATGCTGGTCTGAATCTAACAAGTGTGCTGATAGCCGTTGCGAACCACGGCCAACAAACTGTTTACCGTACGCTGCCCTGACACTATGAGCAACTCTGCAACTTCTTTTTCTACGGTCTGTGAATTACTGCTAGAACTCAAAATACAGAACGAGATGGTTTTGACAATCGTTTACTACACCTTAAATTAGGCGCCAATCTAGGTGTGGCTAGTCTACCAATGAGTTCGCAGCCTAGGTTCGGAGTTGAGGGATTGGCGAATCTGGCATCGCGCTACCCTTACTTGTCGAGATCTCGGGAAGAAGAAGGAAAAGTAATTTTACGAGTGCACATAGACAAACAAGGGCGAGCATCCAGAATTGAAACTATCCAGTCCAGCGGCCATTCAAGATTGGATAAGGCTGCCAAAAATGCAGTAACGAATTGGACGTTTATACCTGCACTTGAAGATGGCAATCCAGCCGCCGGGGTTGTACAGGTGCCAATCTTGTTCGTACTGAAGAACTAATTTAGTCAGACAGGTTAAATCGACGAAAATATCTTGTCGAGTAATTCAAAGAGGGCTCGTACCCACCGTGGTGAACGGTGCCCACGAACTCGCCCGGATATATTTGATCGAGAAGATCGCATCAAGCGTCGCCGGATCGTCTCTGGCTGCTGGCTGGAGTACGGTCCGCCGACCGGCAATTCATTCTTTATCACGAGAGGTTTCTGTGGTCCAGCACCGTTCCTCTACGGTTGCATTCAGGCCGAGTTCAAGAATTCATTTGACATTCTGGTACAATAAAATCTGTATTGAGCTTGTTTATCCGAGCATATACCAGTCAAACGTGTCCGGCACAGACTCTCTGGTCGGAACGGTTCGGCTGGGCTCATGAGGATGACTGGAGCAATGATGGATGATCGGTGGTTCTCCGTAGACAAAATCGCGGCCTACCTAGGGATCAAGCGAGACACGGTCTACAAGTGGATCGCAGAGGAGCGGATGCTTGTACACCGGATGAGGCACCTCTGGATATTACGCAAGGAAGAAGTAAACCAATGGGTGAGATTTGGAGGAGCCGACGAGACCAGATATCAAGTGACATGAGTGATATCAGAGCCTCTTGTGGAACCCATTGCGAAAACGAACGAGCGAACCGGAACGTCGTTCGGTTGGCGGCGATGATCAAGAGGAACTTCGAAGAGTTGAAAATATGAATACCGGTCTCATTCCACTTGGAGATATGCTTGATTTCTTCAACGGAAAAGCACCTACAACGGCCGATGATGACGAGTATATCGTTTTTGGCTCTAACGACCCAATTGGACGATCCAATTCATTCAACCTCGAAATTTCGATCATTCTAGGACGTGTTGGAGCGTATTGTGGATCGGTTGAAATATGCTCTACCAAGTTTTGGGCATCAGACAATACGATAGTTGTCAAGGCGAAAAATGGTAATGACCTTCGCTACCTGTACTACCGGTTGCTATTGCTCGCTCCGAAAGAAGACATTGCGAAGCTGTTCGACGATTTTGTATCCCACAATTTCCGTCAAATAGGTGGACTTCACAGACAGAACAAGCAACTTGGGCGAGCCCGCGACCTTCTCCTCCCACGCCTGATGTCCGGGGAGGTGGCGGTTTGAACCAGAGCACACTCTCAAACCTCGTCGCCCTCGGCGAAGGCTTCACGACTGAATTCAAGCGCTCCGGCACGACCGGACTCGGACGGGAACTATGCGCCTTTGCCAATTCTACCGGCGGGACGATTCTGCTGGGGGTGGCGGATGACGGAGAAGTATTGGGGGTTGGCAGTCACAATCGCCTGAAATCCAAAGTCCAGTCCATTGCTCGTTCAGCCGATCCACCCATCGCGGTTGAGATCGAGAGTGCTGGCCAGGTTCTATGTGTGCGAGTACCCGCCCAGCAGAGCAAGCCCTACTCGTTCGGAGGCAAGTTCTTCATCCGGGAGGGTGCGAGCAGCCAGCAGATGTCGCGCGAGGAGATCCGCGAGTTTTTCTTCAAAGAAGGGCTCATTAGATACGACGAGACACCATGCCGAAGCTTCGATTTGGAGCGGGATCTGACGGAGGAGAACTGGGAGCGGTTCGCTCACCGAGCAGGGCTTCCCGAAGGCCTGAAGCCCATAACGATGCTGGAGAATCTGCATCTGGTCAAGTCCGGAGAAATGACCCACGCGGGCGCATGGCTGTTCGCCGACGACATCACACGCTACACCCTGCGGGCCGGGGTGACCTGCGCGGTTCTTCGGGGCGTGACCAAAACCCACATCCTCGACCGGAAAGAGTTTACCAGCGACCTCTATTCCATCTTCGAGAATTGCATGGCGTACCTACAGGCCAAGCTCAACACAGCTTTGATCCCCCATGCACGGGGAAGAGATGAACGGCTCGAACTACCTGAAGATGCCTTGCGGGAAGCGCTGGTCAACGCCATCGCCCATCGGGACTATCGATCCACGGCGAATGTACAGGTCTACGTCTTCCGCGACCGATTGGAGATTGTGACGCCGGGCGGTTTGCCGGCAGGGATGCGTGAAGAGGACTTGGGTACGAAGAGCGTCCCTCGGAATCCCCTCCTGTTCGGCATGTTGTACCGCATGGGGTTGGTCGAGCAGATCGGCAGTGGCATACGACGCATTCGCCAGTTGTGCCGCGACTACGAGGTCGCCGAGCCGCTGATTAACGTCTCCGAGAATTGGGTGACGACGACGTTCGCGCGTCCAGTCGAACACGCGGCGTACCGTGGGACTAGGCATGCCGCCCCGCAAGTACCCGACATGTCCCCGACAAGCACGCCTGAAGTCACAACCGAAGTTACGACCGAAGTGCTGAGGCTTCTTCAGGTGATGAGCGGGCCAATGAACCGCCAATCCCTGCAAGAAGCTCTTGAGCTCAAAGCAGAAAAGAACTTCCGTCTCCTCTATTTGCGTCCCGCCATCGAAGCAGAACTGGTGGAAATGACCATCCCGCACAGACCTCGCAGCAGTAAACAGAAGTATCGCCTGACAAAAAAAGGCCGAGGATTGCAGGATCGCTTGAGGCAGACGCAATGAGTCTTTCGCCCTATACCGACTTTAATGCCAATGCAGCATGGCTGATGTTAAGCTCAATTGCCTATGGCCTGTTTGCCTTGATGCGGATGGTATTGTCGAATTCGTTGTCAACTGCCCGTGCTCCTACAGTGTGTTTGCGTCTGTATGATGTCGCCGCACTCATCGTACGCCATGCCCGGCAATGGACAGTGAAAGTCAATGCCTGCCACCGTAAGGTGATGGATGAAGCACTGGATTATATTCGAGGCTTTGCGCTTCTGTTATGAGCTGAGCGCCTCGGGGGGCGCTTTTTCGAACCCTGCTTGAATCAATTCCGACTCCGGAAGGGTTGCACGCCTTTGCACAGTGGCAAAAATGCCAGCGGACAATGCGTATCTGGGAGGTGAACGAAGCGGCCGTAAGCGCGGTCGGGTTACTGTTCGTCGTCTACCCGATGAATGCCATGCACACTTTCTTCAGACATAGAACACTCCCCATCTTCTTTCATCCCGGTGCAGACTCCGTACATGTGCAATGAGTGGTCCTCTAAAACAAATCCAACTGAATTTGCTACTTCTTGTTGCCGACGTTCAATTTCGGCATCAACAAATTCATAGACACGACCACACTCAATGCAAACCATATGGTCATGGTGGACTTCGTCATTCAGCTCATAATAAGACTTATCGGAATCAAAGCGATGCTTCAAGACAAGACCGGATTGCTCGAATTGGGTCAATACCCGGTAAACGGTTGCCAACCCCACCTCTTCGCCCGCTTCGTGCAGGGCACGATAAATTTCTTCTGCACCCAAATGACGGTCCGTTGAATTCTCAAGGATGCTGAGAATTAAGCGTCTGGGAAGAGTTGTGCGTAAACCTGCACTGACCAAACTGGACTGATTCACTGATTCACTCTCTAGCAATTCGTATCAACTACTATTGTAGACTATCGACTGCTTTGCGCATAAAATCTGTAAATGGCTGCGTACAGAAGTTGAAACGAGCGAGAATTTCAGGACCGCTTGGCAATTTTCGGAATGTCTCCGGAAAGACCGCAAGCAAGGCGAATGATTTTCCGCTTTGCTATGTTCAATCGATTGGTGAACGTGAGCCCCAAACCCAACATCATCTGCATGGCTTGTGATGAAGTCCGAAATCCTTTGTCAAAACCATCCATAAGATTGATTACAGGTATATTCGCTGATTTTCTCCATCTTTCGTACTTCCTCATACTCGAGTAATTCCACGTATCATCCTCCGGACTCGAGGAACTAGACAGTACATCGTATAATGCCGCAGCATCCATCAAACCCAAATTTGCACCCATGCCAGCTAGTGGATGAATGACGTGTGCCGCGTCGCCCAATAACACCGTTCGACCAGAGAAATATGATCTTGCCTGCAGCTTTCTCAAATTGAAAGCAACCCTTCCACTCATCAACCGTACTTCGCCGAATCGGTAATCGAGGCACCTTTCAAGCTGCTCCTCAAACTCTCGAGCTTCACATTTTTCCAACTCTTCCGCCCGGTCAAAAGTACAGCTCCAGACGATTGAATAACTGTCGTCGGTTAGAGGAAGCAAGGCCAGGGGGCCTGTTGGCAGAAATCTTTGGAAAGCGGTGCCGGGAATCGGCTCGGAGACTTCTATCTGAGCCACAATAGCTCTTTGATGATAAGGCTCTTCAATGCATTCTATGCTGGCCATTTTTCTGACCATCGAATTGCCACCGTCTGCACCGACAACGAGATAACTGGTCAACGGCTCGCGATTGTGAATTTTCACGCATGCATGATGCGATTCAGTTTGAATGGATTCGAGTCGTGCGCCAAACATCTTTTCGATGTTTTCAGCGCCATCAATCCGTTCCATCAGCGAAGTCGTCAATACACTGTTTTCCACGATGTGACCCAGGTATTGTTCACCGATTTCATCGGCATGAAACTCGATTCCTCCTCCAACCGAATCCCACACCTTGATCAAATGGAATGGAGTAACTCGCATTTCCAATACCAATGGCCAAACCCCTAAGGCATCAAGAAATCTTTCAGAACTCAGATTGATGGAATTTACCCGCACATCAAACTGACTGTCATCGTACATTGGCAAGTCGCCAGCTTCAACAATCAGAATTCGATAGCCGGAGTCTTTCATCGAACAAGCGAATGCAAGTCCCACCAGACCCGCACCAACTACGATTATGTCGAAATCGGGGCCGCTCGCCATAATTCTCCAACCGTTACTCTCATCCTTCTACAACTAGTTTCGACTGTCTTCCATGTAGACCCATCGTACGTGCAAGGAGAATTCGTCGCAGTGGAGGCAGGGTTTGCACTATATCCAGACCCATATTTCTGAAAACCGAGAAAAGCGGGTAGTCGTTTGCAAACGTACGAATCAGACTGTCGGTAAACCAAGTAACTGAATTGCTTTCACGTAAGCGCCAACGTTCGTAATGTGCGAGTACGTCATAACTGCCAATATCCCATCCGCGCCTGTCGTGAGTCTCAAGCACATCGGCCAGCGCAGCTACATCTCGCAGAGCCAGATTGAATCCTTGGCCAGCAACGGGGTGAACGGTATGCGAGGCATTGCCAACGATCACAACGCGTGGTCGTACGAATTTTTTGAGCTTGCTCAGCACTAATGGATAAGATTTTCGTGTACCCGTGACTGCCACAAAGCGCCCTGCTCTATCGCCGAACTCGTTCTGAAGTTCTTCCAAAAATTTCTCCTCTGGATCTTCCAGCAAATGCTTGAGCCTGCCCTGCTCCAGTGTCCATACGACTGAGTAACCCGATTCGCCGACAGGCAGCAACGCAAGCGGACCGGATTCAATAAAGTGCTCGTATGCAGTGAACTGGTTCGATTTGTCAGTGTCTACTCTGCATACAAGTGCTGCTTGAGTGTAAGGGATTTGTCGAACATCAAACTTCAACTGCTGCCGAATGCTTGAACCACCGCCATCAGCGACAACCAGAATTCTTGCGGTCAAGTGTTGGTTTGTTTCATCTCTAGCAGATTCAACGCTCGCTGTTACGCAATCGTCTCGAATTTCGTACTCCTTCAGAGTTGCAGGACAAAATATCACAACGCCCTCCAGTTCTCGAAGCCGTCGATACAGTTGCTCTCCTAGTGTACGAGCGTCTACATTCCAGCCAAGGGATTCATAACCGACATCGCTTGCCTGCAGTCGAGCACGTCCCCGTCGTCGATGGTTCGTCACTTCAATTTGACGAATTGGAGTAGTGGAACCCGCCTTCAATTCCTGCCAGACATTCAAATTGCGAAATATTGCTCCAGCACTATAAGTTAAAGCAATAACACGGGCATCAAAACTAGACTGCTCCGAGTGGTTGAGCTCTTTTGCTTCAATGAGGACAATCCGAAATCCTGACGACGCAAGAGCACAGGCGAGACTTGCTCCCGCCAAACCTCCCCCATTGATGATCAAATCAAAGTCGAGTTCGGCATCCATAAATTGTTCTCAAGGCAATATCTAGGCACTAGCCTAGTCTGACATGAGTTGTTCAATGTCGGAAATTGATTTGGGCACGCCCGCAGTCATAACGAAATTTCCATCATCAGTCAGCAGCACATCATCTTCAATCCGAATTCCAATGTTGTGCCACTTCTCATCCAGGTCGTTGGAGGGTACAAGATAAATTCCAGGCTCGACCGTCATGTACATTCCAGCCTCAAGTTTGCGTGACCCTTCGCTGTCACGGTACTCTCCTACATCGTGAACATCCAGTCCGAGCCAGTGTCCAATTTTGTGCATATAGTACGGGTGGTAAGCCTTTTCCTCCAAGGCTTCCATCGCACTGCACTTCAGAATGCCGAGATCAATCAATCCATCAATAATTACTAAGGTGGCGGTTTCATCAACATCACTATATCGATTTCGCGGAATCGCTTTTTCAATGGATTTTCGTTGCGCTTCGAGAACAATTTCGTAAACGGCTCTTTGGTGAGAACTGAACTTCCCATTAACTGGAAAAGTACGGGTGATGTCCGCAGCGTAACAGTCGTATTCCGCACCTGCATCAATCAGTAGCAGATCATCTTCATTCAGCTTACAAGCATTCTCAATGTAGTGCAGGACACAGGCATTCGGACCAGAAGCGACGATGCTTGGATAGGCAGTTCTGCAATTGTGCTTCTGAAACTGGTACTCGATTGCGGCCTGTATTTCGTACTCCATCATCCCCGGCTGACAGATCTGCATGGCGCCCTTGTGGGCATTGGCAGAGACATTCGCTGCAACTTTTAGAAGTTCGATTTCGTCCGGTTGCTTGAACAAACGATATTCATGAATGGTACGACTGATATCGACGATCTCATTCGGCGAGCCGATGCCTGAGCGAGTTTTTCGTCGTGCCTGATTCAGCCACTTGACTACATTTTCGTCAAATTCCGGATAGCGTCCGATGCTGCAATGAATTTTCTCCCGATTTCCCAGTAACTCTGGAATCTTGTCATCGAGTTCAGAAATCGGATAAGCAGCGTCGGCGTGATATGTTTCAACTGCGCCTTCCAGTCCAGCTCGATAACCTTCCCATCGCTCCATTTCAGGATTTCTCTCCCGACAGAAAAGAATGTAGTCACCATGGTCGCTGTCCGGCGCAAACACAGCAACGGAATCAGGCTCCGGAAAATGTGTGAGAAAATAAAAATCGCTGTCCGGACGATATGGATAAAAAACATCCGAGTTTCGCTGACGTTGCGGAGCATTCGGGATAATTGCGATTCCACTGCCAACTTGATCCATCAGCCGTTTGCGACGTAATTCGTGAGTCATGCCGACAAAACTCCTTCCGATTTACTGTCCGGGCTCCTGAGCGGATTTATATATTCGTACATCAGCTGAACACCGACCCGCAGGTGTTCCTCAATCGTAAGATAGGCGATATCCAGTTCATCTTCTGGCTCATCTTCATCGATTTCCAGATCAGCAATCTGCTGCAAGTCGAGAACAAATTCCGAGCAGTCTTCAGACAGCTCATCAACTTCGGTTTCACCATACTCAATCAAGGTTAGCAAAAACCCCTTGCACCACGAACTCATTGAGCGTACACGACGTTCAAGCAATTGACTCTCGTCCGGCAACAGGACTTGGAATTCAAATCCATCCGTATCCAAATTGCTTCGAACTTCAAAATAGGCATCAAGAACATCAAACTCAATCGGTTTGTACTCTTCTTCAGTCAGATACCTTTCACCAATCAATACCGGCAACCAGTTATCAATGTCATCGTCCTCAACACCCGCACAAATCAAGCCGGACAGCATGCCATGAAACTCAGCGGCGTCAATGGACCATGAATGCAGTTTGAGAGCTTTCTCTACCTCTTCAAACATCAATTTCATGTCGAGACTCCCTGGTACATGTAAACATTAATCATACATTGTTTGTTTTGCACGCTCACAATGATTTCCGGCTACCAATGCTTCCTTTCACAATTGATCCGCAATCGCTACCCTGCGAGAAGTCCACTGTTCTACTTTGGTAGAAACATATCCAACAATGACACCGATAACCGCACCGTCCAGCACAAACCAGAAAGGGGAGGACAATTCGCCGTTGCTGAAGTGAATCGTCATGGTGAAATCACGCATCCCCTCATAAGCAAAAAGCACAACCATCAAATTCATCCATGCGCCCAAAATCGGAGCGCGCTGCCACCAGCGTATACGCAAATTGAAAATCGGCTCCGTTTTCACAGCGTTGGAAATTCCGATAATGCCTCCTAGCGTAGGGTACCAAAACAGGATTGCCCAGCGGCCACACTCGCTGAGATCGGTCACCAGATGTGGAAGAGCAAAAAATACGCCAACTCCCATAGCAAACGCAACGAGTTTTCCGGCGGCAGTGCCTACTAGCAATGGTGACATGTTGTGAATTGGATTCCGCATAGCTTAATTGTAATTCGCAAATAGGAGCAGTGCGAGATTGCCTGAAATTTCATAGAGGAACCGACAACCGATTGAGACCGCTATGCAATTGCATGGATTGAATTGAATGTACAATAATTGAACGATTAACTGAATAGCTTCAATCGATTCTTTCCTTTCAACTATGGCAGACACAGCACAGCACAGCAGTCCTGCGGAACGAGGCCGAATTCGGCGCCGTTCTGCAGTAAACACCAGTACCCCGATCATTATTGCCGGTCTCAAAAGAGAAATTCCGCCTTATGAAATCATGAGCGAAGAAGGACTCGATCTGATTGAAGAAAAGACCGACCAGATTCTCCAGGAAGTAGGCGTGGATTTCAGAGGCGACGACGACGCACTGGAGATTTGGAAAGAAGCGGGGGCTGATGTAAAAGGCAATCGCGTTCGATTTGATAAAGGACATGTACGCAGTCTGCTCGATACCACTCCAGAATCATTTGTCATGCACGGTCGAAATCCAGAGCGCTCCGCTCGAGTTGGGGGTGAAGACATCGTATTCGTTCCTGCTTATGGCGCACCATTCGTGTCGGATCTTGATCAGGGAAGGCGTTACGGAACAATTGAGGATTTTCAGAATTTGGTGAAATTGGCCTATGCATCTCCCTGGCTTCATCATTCCGGTGGAACCGTCTGCGAGCCGGTCGACCAGCCGGTAAACAAGCGCCACCTGGATATGGTTTATGCGCATATGAGCTGCTCTAATATGCCTTTCATGGGATCCGTGACAACTCGGGAGAGAGCGCTGGATTCAATCGAGATGGCTCGAATTCTGTTCGGGGAGGACTTTGTCGATAAAAACTGTGTTATCAGCGGTAACATCAACATGAATTCTCCGCTGGTATACGATGGCGCAATGTCTGGTGCACTGCGCGCTTATGCGGAAGCCAATCAGTGTCCGGTAGTCGTGCCATTCGTTCTCAGCGGAGCAACGGGACCGGTAACAATTGCCGGTGCTATTGCACAGTCACTGGCAGAAGTAATGGTCGGCGTAGCCTTGGGGCAATTGGTGCGTCCCGGATCTCCAGCCATATTTGGAAACTTCATTACCACCGTAAACCTTCGTGCTGGATCACCGTCGTTCGGAACTCCCGAATCCGCGGCTGCATCATACGTGGTAGGACAGCTCGCCCGAAGATTCAAAGTGCCGCTTCGCTGCAGCGGCGGATTTACGAGTTCTCAGTGTGTAGACGCTCAGTCCACCAATGAAAGTGTCAATGCATTGAACGCTGCCGTCTTGTGCGGCGCTCATTTCATTCTTCATGCGGCGGGATGGATGGAAAGTGCACTGACCGTGAGTTATGAAAAATTTGTCATTGATGCTGACTATCTCGGTGCACTGCACAAGTTTATCCAAGGAATAGACGTTGACGATAGTCAGTTCGCTTCCGATGCGTTTGAAGAAGTAGGCCCCGGCAACCACTTTTTCGGTAGCGCCCATACGCTTGAGCACTATGAGAGTGCATTCTATGAATCCGAACTGTTCAGTACCACTCCATGGGAGCAGTGGCTGGAGGAAGGGAGTCAGGATATCGCCCAAAGAGCCAACACCAAATGGAAACAATTGCTCGCGGACTATGAAAAACCGGATCTCGACCCTGGAATTGACGAAGCATTGAACGAGTTCATAGATCGCAGAAAGAACGAGATGCCTGACGTCTGGCATTAGGAATCTAAGCTAGAAATTGTCAAACAATGAGACGACGCAACCATCTCAGTGATGCGACATACCTTTCAATTTCACTTTCTTGAACTGATTTGACTTGTCAAACAGCCAATTCGGCAGGAATTGTATATTGTATACAACAGTCGTTAGTTCATTTGCTCGCTTCGGTTACAATGGGTGATCATGCTAGACTCCACTCTGCGCTATAAGGCAATGCAATCTCATGTTCGTACATGAATATCAAGCGAAGAAACTGCTAAGGCAGTGCGGTTTTTCTTTTCCTCCAGGAGGAGTTGCGTTCTCGTCCGAAGAAGCCGTATCTGTGGCGAAGTCGATTGACGCTGATAGCTGGGTGGTGAAAGCTCAGATACTCGCAGGTGACCGAGGAAGATTCGGCGGCGTCAAGATTGCTGGGTCCGTGTCGAAAGTAGATACGCTAGCCAAAGATCTTATCGGCAGTCGACTGGTTACAACTCAAACCGGTGCAGATGGTTTGCAGGTAGACGCCATCTATGTTGAGCAAGGATGTGAAATTGAACGAGAACTGTATCTCGCAGTTTTGCTGGATCGCTACGAAAGACAACTGGTTTTGCTTGCAGCCAAAGCCGGAGGGTCAGGAATTGAGACAGTGGTACTCGAATCCTCACAGGCAATAGAAAGAATTGCACTATCCATAGACGAGCCGCCGGATGAAAGCGAGTTATCAGCACTGGCAGAAAAAATGGAACTTGAAGGAGATCTCGCATCTAATTACACAGAAGTCTGTCGCAATCTGCACAGTGCAATCGTCAAGCTAGATGCCTTGATGATTGAACTGAATCCGCTTGCAGTTACAAGTGACGGTCGCTTGATGAGTCTGGACGTCAAGATGGAAATCGACGATAACGCACTGTTCCGTCACGCTGAATTCAGCGAAATTCGAGAGACCAATCAGGAATCAGATCGAAAACTTCGTGCTCAAACTGGTTACAACTATGTGCGACTTCACGGAGACATCGGATTGCTGGTAAGCGGCGCAGGTCTGGCACTGGCAACCATGGACTTACTGAAACTCCATCGCTGCGAGCCTGCTAATTTTCTTGATCTGCCGCCAATCGCGTCCCGTTCCGACGTTGCCAACGCCTGTGAAACCGTTCTGCAAAACAGTTCACTGAAAGCATTGCTGGTAAATGTAGTCGGTGGCGGGCTGGCGCACTGCGATACTGCTGCGGAGGGCATCCTTACCGCGCACAAAAAAACTCCGATCAAAATTCCAGTAGTCGTGCGTTTTGCCGGAACGAAAAAAGAACTTGGCATCACTTTGCTACGTAATTCAAAAATGCCGTTCCAACTCGCCCAAACCATGAGCGAAGCAATCGACATCCTTCAGAAAATCCGATGAAAGAACAGTCATGAGTATTTTGGTTGATTCGCGTACCCGAGTGCTTTGTCAGGGTATCACCGGTTATCGAGGGAGTTTCTTTTCCCATCGCGCAATTGAGTATGGAACCCGAATTGTCGGTGGAGTCGTCCCAGGACGCGGCGGACAGAAACATCTGAATCTGCCTGTGTTCGATACCGTTAGAGAGGCACGTGAAGCCACTGATGCAACCGCATCCGTATTGTTCGTCCCACCACGCGCCGCACAAAACGCCGTTATGGAGGCAATCGATGCCGACATTGAGTTGATTGTCTGCATTACCGAAGGGGTGCCAATTCTGGATATGGTACGAATCAAGGAGAGATTGAAGAACTCAAACTCCCGAATGATCGGTCCGAATTGTCCAGGAATCATCGCACCCGGTCAATGCAACATCGGAATCATGCCGACATCCATTTATCAGCCTGGGAGAATCGCCATAGTTTCTCGTTCAGGCACGCTATTTTATGAAGCGGTCAACCAACTTTGCAACGACGGACTTGGACAGTCGACTTGTATTGGAATCGGAGCTGACGTAGTGCAAGGAATGTCATTCGTAGACTGTCTGAAACTATTCGAGAACGATCCAGATACAGATGCAGTGCTACTGATCGGTGAAATTGGAGGTGCTGCAGAAGAAGAGGCTGCACAATTTCTGAGTTCCAACGACTACTTGAAACCAGTCATTGCTTATGTCGCAGGGCAACATGCTCCGCCGGATCGTCGAATGGGACATTCAGGTGCGATTATTTCAGCAGGATTGGGCGGAACCCAGAAGAAAATGGAAGCGTTGCGAGATGCAGGAGTCGTCATGATTGATTCTCCAGTCGAGATTGGACGTACGGTTCGCAATGCCGTTCGATAGATGTTCTAGCGAAAACTCATCATCATATTTCAGTAACTACAAGATCGAGAGGATCAGTGAAAGTACACGAGTATCAGGCTAAGGAAATTTTGCGGCAGTATGATGTGATCACTCCGCGTGGCATCGTTTGCCGTGAGGTTTATGAGGTGCCTCAGGCATTGTCCGAGCTTGGCGGCAGTATCTGGGTGGTAAAGGCGCAAATTCATGCCGGCGGTCGAGGCAAGGGAGGCGGTGTTCGTGTGGTTCAGTCCGAACAAGAAGCTTTGCAGGCATCACAAGAGATTTTGCATAAGCCACTGGTCACACCTCAGACTGGAGCGGACGGGCAAATTGTTCGTACGCTACTGATTGAAGAAGGCATTCTAATACAGTCAGAAATTTATGCGGGACTGGTCGTTGACAGAACCGAACAGAAAGTTGTCTTGATGGTAAGCCCGGAAGGCGGCATGGAAATCGAAGAAGTGGCAGCCGAAACCCCTGAAAGAATTCACAAAGTTCACATCAGCCCGGAAATTGGCCTGACGGAAGAAAATGCAAATACCGCAGCTCGGTTTGCCGGCGTGCCGGATGATTTAGTGAGCAATGCAGCAGGTTTTCTGAAGTCTCTGTACCAGGCTTTTTGGGAAAGTGATGCTTCACTGGCAGAAATCAATCCTCTAGTCATCACCGAAGGAGGTGATGTTATTGCATTGGATGCAAAAATGACTTTTGATGACAGCGCACTCTATCGCCATCCCGATATAGTGGAATATCGCGATTATGACGAAGAATCGCCATCTGAAATTGAAGCGACGGATGCAGGCTTGTCCTATATATCGCTCGATGGGAATATCGGATGTCTCGTGAATGGAGCAGGTCTGGCCATGGCAACCATGGACATCATTAAGCTGTATGGTGAAGAACCAGCAAACTTCCTTGACGTAGGCGGAGGTGCCACGACAGAGCAGGTGATCGCCGCGTTCAAAATTATGCTGGGCAACAAAAGAATTGGAGCCGTACTCGTCAATATTTTCGGCGGCATTATGCGTTGTGATGTTATTGCGGAGGGCTTGGTGGCTGCATTCAGCCAGATAGAGTTGAAAATTCCGGTTGTGGTTCGGCTTGAAGGAACCAATGTTGATCGAGGCAAACAAATTCTGAATGAATCGGGGCTTACACTAATCACTGCCGATACTATGGATGACGCGGCGGAAAAAGTTGTTCAAGCAGTGAGAGGAAATTAGATGTCGATATTGATCAATCGAGATTCCCGCGTGATGACGCAAGGAATGACCGGAAAGACTGGATTATTTCATACGCGTAACTGTCTGGACTACGCCAATGGAAAAAATGCGTTCGTTGCCGGAGTCACGCCTGGCAAAGGGGGGCAGGAGTTCGAAGGAGTTCCAGTGTACGACACTGTTGCTGAAGCAAAAGAACAAACTGGAGCGACCGTTTCAGTGATCTATGTTCCACCACCATTTGCAGCGGTGGCTATTGATGAGGCCGTTGAAGCAAAACTTGACTTGGTCATCTGCATCACCGAAGGAATTCCGGTGAAGGACATGATTGAAACTCGCCGCAAAATGATCAATTCCAAAACAATCTTAGTTGGACCCAACTGTCCGGGAGTGATCACACCGGACGAAATCAAGATTGGCATCATGCCCGGCTATATCCACAAGAAAGGGGCGATTGGCGTGGTTTCAAGATCTGGTACACTGACTTATGAAGTAGTTGATCAACTGAGCAAACTCGGAATCGGACAATCAACTTGCGTGGGTATTGGGGGTGATCCAGTGAACGGAACAAAGCATGTTGACGTAGTCAAATGGTTCAATGAAGACCCTGAAACAGAAGCAATCGTGATGTGCGGTGAAATTGGCGGAACCGACGAAGAAGAATGCGGACGATGGATTCGGGATCATTCAACCAAACCGGTTGCTGCTTTTATTGCGGGTGTAACCGCTCCTCCTGGTAAACGTATGGGGCATGCTGGAGCGATTATTGCAGGTGGCAAAGGCACGGCGTCCGAAAAAATTTCCGTGTTGCGGGAAAGCGGAGTTCACGTTACAGAGAATCCGGCAGGTATCGGTCAACTCGTAAAGCAGATTATGGCCTGACAGCTCTTGAAAAACTACAGGTTCCCAAGACAGCTATACCCTTGCAGTTGGTGTTCGTACTCGGCAGTGTTCTCAAAAGATTGAAACTTTGTAAGAACGATAAAAGGAGTCTGAACCACTACCTTGAAATTGTTCAAAGTCTTGGAAGTCTGTGACTGCTTCACTTCGACGCCAGTGATGGATGCGACTGGTTCTCTAATTTATAAAATTGTTGCCAATAAATCAATTGCTTAGGTATAACCTTTCCGTAAAGTTTATAATTTCCAGAGTATTCATTTCCAAAGTGCTAGCGAATCACAGCGAATAACTCAGTGACATTGCTTGTCGATGCAGAGTATTCCATCTTCAAGGACTTACAGTGACAGATCAACCTGAATTTACCGTCGGCATAGAGGAAGAATATCTCGTTATCGATATCGGGACGTTAAACCTAGTGTCGACAATGCCACCCGCGCTTATGGAAGAGTGCGACCGTGAACTCGGAAGCCAGGTATCAAAAGAACTTCTGCAGTGTCAAATTGAAGTTGGCACGAGAGTTTGCAAGACCATGCAGGAGGCACGTGAGGAACTCGTTTATCTACGAGGAACCGTTGCTCGAATCGCAAGAAAGCATGACTGTTTGATCATTGCTTCCTCTACACACCCTTTCTCGTTCGGCTTTACGCTGATTACCGATGACGCACGTTATCAGGAACTTGCCGAACAGCTGCAACGCGTCGTTCAGAGGCTCTACATTAGTGGAATGCATGTCCATGTCGGAATACCAGACGATGAACTGAGAATCGATTTGATGAACCAGGCATCCTATACTCTGCCACATATGCTTGCGCTGACCACTTCTTCCCCGTTTTGGAGAGGCGAAAATACTGGTTTGAAATCATACCGGGTCTCTGTATTTGAACAGATGCCGAGAACAGGAGTGCCTCCGTATTTCCAGAGCTACGCGGATTACATGAAGCACGTCAATGTACTTGTGGACCTTGACATCATTGAAAATCCGACGAAGATATGGTGGGACATTCGGCCGAGTTGGCGCTTCCCTACTCTGGAGCTGCGCCTTTCTGACATTTGCACCCATGTAGATGATGCCATTGCAGTCGCTTCCGTTTTCAGGTGCTGGCTGAGAATGCTGTATCGACTGAAGAAAAACAATCAGCGCTGGAGAGAATACTCGTCGTTTCTTATTCAGGAGAACAGATGGCGCGCCCAACGTTACGGAATCGACAAAGGCCTGATTGATTTTGGTCAAGGTACTATGGTCGAGTTTCCCGAATTAATGGACGAACTGATTGAACTCATCACCGAAGATGCAGAATACTTCGGTTGTATGGATGAAATCAATCATATCCGAACGATATTGGAATGCGGTACAAGCGCTCACCAGCAGGTGGCTGTATTCAACCAGTCCATAGCAGACGGCAAGTCACATGAACTGGCGCTTGTTGATGTGGTGACGTTTTTAGCCAAGCAAACCTTGAAAGGTGTGGATGCCGGTTTAAACAAATGATGAACGGTTAACAGTGAAAATCGGTCGTGCCGTCACGAATGGCCTGATCCATTAACTGAACTTCCCATTCGAGATAATTTTTCATTCTCTGCTCCTGCCCCAACTCATTGTCGTACGGTCGCTCCCAGATATCGTCGGCTTCGCACAGGAGATTATTCATGCCTTCAATCATTGGGAAACCTAAGTCCTGCCAAGCCTGATTTCCGCCATTTAGAACTCGAACAATCTGATTGGGGTCGAGCTTGCTCATATCTCTTGCCGCTAGATGTGCAAGGGTGCCATCTTCAGAAGTCAGTACGAGCAATCCAATCGGCCGACGAAACACCAGTGCCGATTCAAGTCTTTGGCGAATGCACCAGTGCGCTTGCGGGATATGTCTGGCCCGATAGTTTCGGCTTGAACACAAATCCACTAGAAGCGTGGGCTCACCTGACTGCATGACTGCCTTTAACTCTCCAGGTTCTATGGTCTCTTGTTCCTCAAACCCAGCAACTGAGGCAAGCGGTTGGCCGCTTTCCAGTTCAGCATTCTGAAATGGATTTTGAATGACAGCGACATTCCGATGCCCCATCTGAATGAGCCACGATGCGGTCATCACTGCGCGAACTTCTCTATCGTCTACCAACGCGATGCAAGAATTTTGAACCGCAATAAATTCATCTGTAGTCTGAACCAACTGACCACCCGGAGCATGTCGGGAACCAGGCAAATGCCCTTCAAGGTACTCTTCATGGGTACGAACATCAAAAATGTAAAGCGTTCGTTCTTTGTCGTCGCACCACTCCGAAAGCGTATCTGTGTCAATAAATGGAACATTGAACCTACTGGCTACTCGCTTCGCAGCTTCACAGGATTTTCTGAAATTCTCTTCTGAAGGCACACGCCCCGCCTTAGTTTTGCCGTGATCCAGTTCCAGTCCAGCCAAATGCCAACCCATGGTGCCGTCTCTCAAGAGCATCACGCGATTTGGAATTTCAGCATTGATCAAGGACATTGCCCCAACAATGCTGCGAGTTCTGCCTGCGCAATTGACAACGACATCTGTGGCTGGGTCTGGCGCGATTTCGAAAACTCTAAGAACCAGTTCAGCACCCGGTACATCAACTGCATTCGGGATGCTCATCGCGTTGTATTCATCCATCGGACGGCTGTCAAGCACGACTAGATTGTCATTCGCTGCCAAGCGTTCGTTTAACTGAAGAGCATGTATTTCCGGAGGTTTTCTGCGTTGCAGGAGATATTCCCCGAATGTCTTGCTGGGAACGTTCAACCCTGAAAAGAGTTCAAACCCCGTCTGCTTCCAACCTTCCGTGCCACCGGTCAGCACTCGAACATTAGAATACCCAAGTTCTGTCAATCGCTGGCAAGCACGCTTAGCCGCAGTATTCTTTTCTTCAGGACCACTGTCATAGACGACAATCTGCACGGTCTTTCTCGGTAAGAGATCGCCAACATACAATTCCAGACGACTGAGGGGAACATTGGATGTCCACAGCAGATGACTCTCAAAGTAAATACCTTCCTCGCGAATATCGAGAACAGCTAATTCTTCATGAGAAAGAATTTGCTCTTTTAGTTCAATAGCACTGATCTGTCGATTCACTGTGTCACGTATCTCGCATCGATGATGTTGTCATAAACCGGAAACACTCTCCATTGGCTCGATGTTTCGTCGTAGTACTGTCTTTTGGTCAGAAATTCGAGTCCCAGACCATACATGTGAAAGTTGATGACGGCATTTTTGTCGGAGATGTGAATTGAGTGGAGGTCATCGGGTAAAAGGGTTACGCCGGAGCCCGGACAAACTACATGAGACCCAACAACTTCGACACCTCCGTTGCTTCGTTCATAGAAACGATTCAGCTCTTCGCCCTGTATTCCGACAATCACTGCCCATGTATCATGGTTATGGGCAGGGGTGTTCGTTGGAGAACGGGCCGATTGAATATACAGTGCAAAGCGATTGTTCTGTGGGTCTTCGGACAGTCGATAGACAAAAGAAGTATCTTCGGATGTATTCTGAGGAGGCGGGAATTCCGCTTCGCCAAACCAGTCACTTTGAGATGCAAGTTTCTGCAGCTCATCCCGAATCTGTTCCAAACCAGTCTTCGTTACGCCGTGCTCGGCTTCGATATTCCGTATGCGGTCGACAGTGCTGCATATCGCATCACTTCGTTCTGCACTTACCTGTTCCATTTTTATCCTCCTTTTGAATCTCCGATTCGCTGATTGAACGCCTTGAAACTATCAAGGAAACGAGCAGTTGTGTCTGGCATTGGAACTCTAGCACCCGATATGTACGTGATCAAATTACGTCCCCGCTCAATGAATTCGCAAGCATCAATGACATCCTGATCGCCACTCTGTCTGGCGTTGTTGGAAATTTTTCGTACCTCTTCCTTGATCTGATCTGAGCCAGTCACAAATTTTGGCCAGATCATAAAATAGTCGTGGTCGGTCTTCATCGTTTCACAGTTGCTCTTCGCCCAATTCGCAAAATTTTCGAGATTCGGCCAAACTTCTGAAAACACATCGAATTGTGCCAAAGTCTGATTCAATACACAGTTGATTCGATCGATGTCTCTCATAGTCATACTGATCTTGACATATCGACTTGTGTAGAACTCAATCCCACTCATCGTAAAAGCTTTGAGCGGTTCACCCCACAGTTCGTCAATACCTTCGTTGCCGCTGAAATGACGGACTGATTTACCAAGTTCCATTGCATCCTGAAGACATTCGCTGCATTCTTTCATGAGCTCATTATCAACCCCGATTTGGACACCCTTGCTTTCCAACTCGACCACCGTTGTAAATATGTCGGTGGCACGGTTGAACAAAGCGCCGGCCAGCATCGCGGCATTGACTCGCTTTTCTTCCACTGATCCAGCATTTTCGTATGCGGAACGTGCCAAATCAAGATTTTCCCCCGGGGTATTGATGCCGGGCTCGGTATGATGAAATGTTCTACGCGTTAGTCCGGCAATCAAGTTCTTCTTGGCTGTTAGCGTCTCTTCAGGCGGTTTATAGTAACGAATCCAGTATCTGTCAAAGTAAACCCTTTTGACACCGTCTATCTCGGTCACCGTGCCATTCTCAATACTTTCGTTTTCGGACTCAGAATCACTCACTTCACAACTCCACTCGCACCGCCGAAGTGCAGGTTATTGTAACTCGAACAAATTTAGAGACCTCGAAGATTGTTAAACTACAGATTCTCATTTCTCGCATTATTGAGAGGAAAGAAAAACAGGATTTTCCACAACGTTCCAGTCATTGCTGACCCCATCACGAGAATCTTGTCAAGAGTTAGAATGCCAAGTTAACCATGGGACTGCAGGCAGCAGTTCTCATTTTGGCAGTTATTTTTGATCCGGTTCATTGGATATAAACGTAAGTAATTGTTTTTATTGACTTGTACTTTTTCGCTGAATCTGCTATGATACGCCAACATGAAATTGATGGTCGATCATCTCATTGGCAAACTGCGAAATCGATTCCACAACATCGCAGACCCTCGCAACGGCAGCAACAAACAATACACCTTCGTCGATATCGCGATGGCAGCGTTTTCGGTTTTTTTCATTCAGTCGCCGTCTTTTCTTGAGCATCAGAGAACGTTCCATCAGGCGCAGAACAAAAATGCGTGCCGGTCTTTATTCGGCATCTGCAAACTGCCAACTGACAATCATATTCGAGAGCAATTGGACCGAATCGACTGTCAGGATGTCTACCCTGGATTCGACATAGCGCTGGAACAAATGGAGAAATATCAAGCACTTAAGCCTTTCCAAATTCTCGACGGGCGCTGCCTTTTGGCATTGGATGGCTCTGAATTTCACAACTCCTACAAGATTCAGTGTCCGCAATGTCGCACCCGACTTCGAAGCTCTGGCGAGACCGAATATCACCATATCGTGCTGTGCGCCACCTTGGTTGGCATCGGCCACCGCGAGGTGCTGCCGTTGCGCCCGCAGTTTATCACGCCGCAAGACGGGGATCAAAAACAGGATTGCGAAACCAAAGCCGCCTACCGCTGGTTCGATCAAAACGCAGCGCGCTACGCATCTTTGCGTCCGATTTACCTGGGCGATGATCTGTATGCCAGTCAGCCGATGTGCGAAAAGGTCACACAAGCTGGCGGCGATTTCATCTTCCGCGTCAAAGAAGGTTCTCATAAAACACTTTTCAGTTATCTTGATGGGGTTACCTGGCCAACCAAGCGGGTGGTCAAAAAAACACCGGGACGCAACCAGCCGAATTTGATTTATCAGTATCGTATCGCCAAGCAGTTGCCGATCAGAGACGGCAACGATGCGTTGAAGGTCAATTACGTTGAACTTCAAATTCGCCGGGGCGGCGACCGCAAACCCACGCAGAGCTTTCGCTTCGTCACCTCGCTTGATGTCACCAAAGCCAATGCAGCCGACATTGCAGCCGCCGGTCGGGCACGCTGGAAGATTGAAAACGAAGGGTTTAACTTGTTGAAAAAGCACGGCTATCACATGGAGCATAACTTCGGACACGGCAAACAGGGGCTGTCCGACACACTGATGACTTTGAACCTGATCGCATTTGCGTTTCATGCCGTATGCAACCACCTGTGCGAACTGTGGCAGGCCGCCAGAGCCAGATTTTCCAGAAAACATCGGTTCTTTGTCGCCATTGACATCATCAACTGCTATCTTTACTTTGAAAACTGGCAAGCGCTTCTCAGTGCCACTGCCAACCCACAACCGCGACTGCCCCCGTAGCTTGATATTGCCTCTCGGCTGACAAGCCGGATACTCAATTCCGTTTTTTTCAAAAACATGGAGATTACATGGAAATTAAAATGAATACCTAAAATGAGAACTGCTGGACTGCAGGAATCTATCTGTGCGGCATTTTGAATCTCAAGTATTCTATAAAATTACCTAAAATTTCATAATGTCCGGCTAGTTTCGTAAAATAGTTGAAATGTTGTTATGTGCACTAAAGGTAAATTTCACTTGTTGTAAGGTGAAGATCAAGGAAAACCTCCCCGGAAATGGCAAGCACCAATCGAAACAACAACGATTCAAAGTACCTGAAAATCATTAGCGGACTTTCTGGTTCTGGCAAGAGCATTGCGTTGCGGGCTCTGGAGGATTTAGATTACTACTGTGTCGACAATTTGCCAGTCGTTCTGTTAAAACAGTTCGCTGATGAAGTGCTTGAATCAGACGACAAATCCATCCAACGAGCGGCAGTCAGCATTGATTCTCGCAATCAGAAATTCCTTGGCCTGCTTAACGACAATGTGCAGTATCTTCGCAATCTTGGAATCAATTTCGAGATCATCTTTCTGGATGCCGAAGAAACAGTACTCGTCAAACGCTTTAGCGAGACGCGTCGGAAACATCCGTTAATGGATGAATCGATTCCGCTACTGGAGAGCATTCAGTTGGAAAAGCAACTGCTCGCACCGCTTTCTGAGAGGGCAACTAAACATTTCGACACCACCAACATGTCGCCGCATGAATTGCGTTACCTGATTCAGGAAGATGCGGCAGGTCTAGGTGTAGGTGACCCATCCCTGCTGTTTAAATCTTTTGCCTACAAGCGTGGGGCGCCGCTGGATGCTGACTTTGTATTTGATGTCCGTTGTCTTCCGAACCCCTATTGGGTAGAGGGGTTGAAGAACTACAATGGAATGGAAGCACCGATTGCAAAATACTTTGAGACGAAGCCGGTTGTAAATACCATGATCGATCAGATTGACTTTTTCATCGATGAATGGATGTCGGAATTTCATGCTGCGGGGCGCGTGTATCTTACAGTCGCAATTGGCTGTACCGGTGGTCGCCATCGGTCTGTATACGTGGTTGAAAACCTTGCAGAACGTTTTGCCAGCCGAGGCATCAGTGTCCAGAAGAGACACAGTGAAATCGGGCCGGATTGAAGTATTGAACAAACTCGGTTTGCATGCCCGAGCCGCCGCACAGGTCGTACGTATTGCATCCGGTTTTGAGAGTGAAATATCACTTCACAACTCCACTCGCACCGCCGAAGTGCAGGTTATTGTAACTCGAACAAATTTAGAGACCTCGAAGATTGTTAAACTACAGATTCTCATTTCTCGCATTATTGAGAGGAAAGAAAAACAGGATTTTCCACAACGTTCCAGTCATTGCTGACCCCATCACGAGAATCTTGTCAAGAGTTAGAATGCCAAGTTAACCATGGGACTGCAGGAATCTATCTGTGCGGCATTTTGAATCTCAAGTATTCTATAAAATTACCTAAAATTTCATAATGTCCGGCTAGTTTCGTAAAATAGTTGAAATGTTGTTATGTGCACTAAAGGTAAATTTCACTTGTTGTAAGGTGAAGATCAAGGAAAACCTCCCCGGAAATGGCAAGCACCAATCGAAACAACAACGATTCAAAGTACCTGAAAATCATTAGCGGACTTTCTGGTTCTGGCAAGAGCATTGCGTTGCGGGCTCTGGAGGATTTAGATTACTACTGTGTCGACAATTTGCCAGTCGTTCTGTTAAAACAGTTCGCTGATGAAGTGCTTGAATCAGACGACAAATCCATCCAACGAGCGGCAGTCAGCATTGATTCTCGCAATCAGAAATTCCTTGGCCTGCTTAACGACAATGTGCAGTATCTTCGCAATCTTGGAATCAATTTCGAGATCATCTTTCTGGATGCCGAAGAAACAGTACTCGTCAAACGCTTTAGCGAGACGCGTCGGAAACATCCGTTAATGGATGAATCGATTCCGCTACTGGAGAGCATTCAGTTGGAAAAGCAACTGCTCGCACCGCTTTCTGAGAGGGCAACTAAACATTTCGACACCACCAACATGTCGCCGCATGAATTGCGTTACCTGATTCAGGAAGATGCGGCAGGTCTAGGTGTAGGTGACCCATCCCTGCTGTTTAAATCTTTTGCCTACAAGCGTGGGGCGCCGCTGGATGCTGACTTTGTATTTGATGTCCGTTGTCTTCCGAACCCCTATTGGGTAGAGGGGTTGAAGAACTACAATGGAATGGAAGCACCGATTGCAAAATACTTTGAGACGAAGCCGGTTGTAAATACCATGATCGATCAGATTGACTTTTTCATCGATGAATGGATGTCGGAATTTCATGCTGCGGGGCGCGTGTATCTTACAGTCGCAATTGGCTGTACCGGTGGTCGCCATCGGTCTGTATACGTGGTTGAAAACCTTGCAGAACGTTTTGCCAGCCGAGGCATCAGTGTCCAGAAGAGACACAGTGAAATCGGGCCGGATTGAAGTATTGAACAAACTCGGTTTGCATGCCCGAGCCGCCGCACAGGTCGTACGTATTGCATCCGGTTTTGAGAGTGAAATATCACTTCATAATGAAAATCAGATTGCCAATGCCAAGGGTATTATGGGTCTTATGATGCTGTCAGCAACACAGGGAACATCACTGTTACTTGAGGCCGAGGGGGCTGATGAAAATACAGCCTTTGAAGCGATTCAGCAAATATTCGAAACGCGTTTCGGGGAGGAAGAGTAGTGTTTACGCTACAAGGTTCCGGAGTGGGAAAAGGAATTGCCATAGGAACTGCCTATGTGATGGAACGCTCCGCAACTTATGTGCCAAGCAAACCGGTCAAGCGAGCCAAACTCGGCGCTGAGATCGCTCTTCTTGATCTTGCTCTGAAAAGAGCGTCTGACAGCCTGATTAAAGCAATGGAAGTGGTGCCGGAGGATGCACCAAAGGAGATCACAGCCTTTCTGGACGCACACATGCTGATGGTTGAGGACCCGACTCTGAGGGAGGCCACGGTTGAAATCATGCAGAAACACTCCTACAGTGCGGAAACTGCATTGATGATTCATCGTAATCAACTGGTTGAAGTTTTCGATGCAATGGAGGACGAATACCTTAGAAGCAAGAAAAACGATGTCGACCAGGTCATTCAACAAATTCATCATCAGCTTCTCGCTCTAGACGGCGAAAGACAGGTGCAGCGTACTGTAGAACTAGAAGGCCGCATTCTAGTCGCCCATGATCTTACTCCCGCTGACACGGTACTGTTCATGAAAATGAGTGCGTTTGTGACTAACCTCGGCAGTCCAATATCCCATGTCGCAATTCTAGCTCGCAGTCTTCAGATTCCAGCGATTGTCGGCCTGCATGGAGCGATTAAACATATCGAACACGGCACAACTATTGCAGTTGACAGCACGGACGGAACCGTCATCGTAGGCCCCGACGAGGATACACTCGCAGAATTGAAAGCGCGTCAGCAGGAGTATGAAGATCACCATCAGGAACTTTTGGCGCTACGCGATTTGGAGCCTCGTACGCTGGATGGGCATGTCATTTCACTGCTGGCCAATGTAGAACTGCCAACCGAAATCGAACCAACACTCGGTTCAGGCGCGACTGGAGTTGGTTTGTACAGGACCGAATACCTCTTCATGAATCGAAAAATTCTACCAACTGAAGAGGAACAGTTCGAGGCATATTCGAAAGTTGTCAAAGCGCTTGGAAGCGTAACAATAAGAACACTTGATTTGGGAGCCGACAAACAGGTTGATGGCGGCCGTGCACAAGGCAAAGTAGCAATCAATCCGGCACTTGGAATTCGTGCGGTGAGATTTTGTCTGCGCGCCCCAGGAATGTTTCGTGCACAGTTACGCGCAATTTTCAGAGCTGCAGTATACGGCAATGTCCAGTGCATGATTCCAATGCTGTCGAATCTTGACGAGTTGGATCAAGTTATGGAAATCATCAATGACGTCAAGTACAAGCTAGACAGTGAAAAAGTGAATCATGATCCCTCGGTACCGATTGGCGGGATGATTGAAGTTCCAGCTGCGGCAATTACAGCAGACCAATTCGCACAACGCCTGGACTTCCTGTCTATCGGAACCAATGATCTGATTCAGTACACTTTGGCAATCGACAGAGTTGATGATGAGGTCAATTACTTGTATGACCCGCTGCACCCATCCGTTCTTCGGCTTGTCAAGCACACCATTGACGCGGGCGCGAAGTGCAATATACCTGTTTCACTGTGTGGAGAGATGGCTAGCGACGGAAATTACACTCGCCTACTTCTAGGAATGGGATTGAGAATTTTCAGTATGGACCCTGTTGCCGTACCGGAAGTAAAGCAGATTATCAGGAACAGTTATGTAAATGATACTACCGGGTGTATAGACACGATTTTCAATAGTACGCAGTCGACAGATAGATTTAACCTTCTGCAGCGTCTGAATGAAAATCACTTTCGCCTGCCTTCCGCTCAATTATCGGCTTAATTATTGAATAGAGGCGATTCGTATCGGTTAATGGTTAAGTCAAAAAGTTGTAGATTGAGCCACGATTGTTGTTCACCGATACGCAAACCGGCCATCGGTACATATACATTCACACCACATTTACGCAAATTAGGTTCTAAGAACTCCCGATAATTCTGACTAGCCAATATGTATATTGAATCAATTTCGGGGATGCGTAGCTCTAGATCGGTGAGAACATCATTTGCCCACTCACATCGCCTCTCCTTGGGCATGGAATTTAATGTTTTCGCACAAGGCAAGATTTCTGCATTTGGACAAACCAGTCCATATTTTGTAGATAATATAAACCGTGGTTGCTTCGTGCTCTCTACATAAGTGCGTGCCCTCTTAAACCATGGAGATATATAAAGATCTCTAGCTCTAACCGGTTTGGAGACTGGCAGTTTTGCTTTCACGCACGAAATTAAATACAGTTCAGCTGACAAGTTTCTACCTCAGTCTTAAGTCAACTTTGCATTAAATTGAACTTGGTTGAAATATGAAAAAAATTGTTGGCGAGTGTGGTTCCAAATCTACACAGTCGCGCTGCAATACAAACTATGAAACACTATTGAGAGAAACCAAGAACAGAGTTATCACAATGCATCTTCAAGACTTCGCAGCTCGGTCTTCGCTCCGTATCTGATGGAAGGCGTAGTTTTTGACCATGAAAAGTCCAGTACTCACTGCCTTCTAGGGACTTATCCACAAGCACAGTCAAATTCTTAACGTCTACGGCAATCAGCCCAGAGTCGAACAGGGTGTGTACATCTGCTCGTAACAAGAGTCCGTTCACCACCTTGTTTGTATCGGGCCCTCGATAGGGATAGATGTGAGCCGCCTGTAGAACTTCGACTACCTCGCATCCTGTGATGGCACATTTTCTGTCATATGCATCTAACAAGGCATTGCGAAAAGCCGGTTGGCCTCGGCGCTGGGCGATCATCCTCGAAATTCGTTCTCGAGCGTCCTCGATACTCAATGGGTCGAACGGACCAGCGCTGGCTTCGCCTGGCAAAATGATGTCGTCAGTTTCGGCGCTGCCAACTAGGACCGTGAAATTGAGATTTTCAAGTACGGGTTGGACAGTATCTGCCCCGCTGACAAATCTACCTAACGGCTTCAATCCGGGCCGTGCGTATTTGTTGTGTGCCACGCCAATTATGGCTTTCGAATCGTACCTTCGCCCATCGTAGATCAGCCAGTAGGTCCGTGCATAACCGAAGCCATTATTTTTAAGGAAATTTTCACGTCCGTCGCTGTCGTATTCCCGAATAGCTTGCAGCACAGCCTGTCTCGTGATATCTTTCAATGCCATTCTTGTCTCTTGTTTGTTCCAGTGAATTTGAATGCCTCCTCAGTCATTTTATCTGCAAACCCTGTACAGAATTAATTCTCGACTGCCCGAAAAAGCCAAAACAACAAATAGACAAGAACTGATTGTGCTGTCCAAAATCCAGCTCAAATTTATAGTGTGCTAAACTATTACGCTCTAATCACAGGCAACTGTTTCCTGTTGCCTGCAATTCACTTGGATTTTATCAATGACGGTTACTGAGCACACCGACATCCGAGAAGCTGTACTGCGACGCCTGGAACATGGTGCAGCCAGCGAATTGCGGGATATTATCCATTCGCTTCATCCTGCTGACCTGGCAACGGTTCTCGAGAGCATACCCCCTGACCAGAGACGCCTTATCTGGTTTGAGGTTGCCGAATCGGATATGGGTGAAATTCTGATCAAGGTTTCAGACGGCGTTCGCGAAAGTCTGCTTCGCGATATGGATCACGGAACGCTGGTGCGTGCCATTCAGACTCTCGATATCGATGACATTGCAGAGATGGTTCCGGATTTATCTTCGCCCATCATTGCCGATGTCATGTTAGCTGTCGACGAGGAACAGCGCAAAGGGCTCGGGGCAGTCCTGTCCTACGACGAGGATACGGCTGGCAGACTGATGAATGTGGATACCGTGATTGTACGAGGAAGTTTGCCTATCAGAGTTGTCATGCGCTATCTTCGACTTCGAGGTGAACTTCCAGAATATACCGACAAACTGTATGTTGTAGACAGACAGGGGCTGCTCCGCGGAGCTGTCCTGCTTCGAAATCTCGTCACATCCGACCTGAACGATCTCGTTTCCGAACACATGGATGCAAACCCAATTTCTTTCTCTCCGGAGGACGCGACCGAAGACGTCGCCGATTCATTCGAGAGATATGATTTGGCATCTGCGCCGGTAGTTGATCGAGGCGGTCGACTGCTTGGAAGAATTACCATCGACGACGTAGTGGACGTCATCCAGGATTCAGCTAGCCGAACGTTCTTGGCACCCGCTGGCCTGGACGAAGAAGAAGATATATTCGCGCCGGTGATCCATACGGCAAAAAGACGAGCGATTTGGCTTGGCGTCAATCTGGTGACCGCAGTTCTGGCTTCCTGGGTAATCGGTCAGTTTGAAGATGCGATTGAAAAACTTGTAGCGCTCGCAGTATTGATGCCGATAATTGCAAGCATGGGCGGCAATGCTGGAACCCAGACCTTGACCATTGTCATTCGCGGTATGGGGGTTGGAACCATTTCACTCGCCAACGCGAAAGATGTGTTGAAAAAAGAATTGCTGGTCGGCGGTCTTAACGGCTTGGTTTGGGCGCTCGTAGTGGCGCTGGTTTCCATCGTCTGGTATCAAAATTACGGACTGGCTATCATTGTGGCTGTTGCCATGCTAGTGAATATTTGTGTGTCCGCCATCTCCGGTGTTCTACTGCCGATATTTTTGCATCGAATGGGAATCGACCCAGTGTTGGCAGCCGGTGTAGCTCTCACCACAATCACCGATGTTGTCGGATTTCTCGCCATACTCGGAATTGCAGCGCTAGTCTTGGTGTAGTTTATTAGTTTTGAAGTGTAGCATTGCAGCATTCAAGAGACAGATGCTGATAATGAAAATGATAGTAATATTTCCCAGCTTTACGAATGTGTTTACACCTGTAGTTGGCGTGATTGCCGTCATAAGAACCTTGCCATCGGCTTGAGAGAGCTGGTCAATCACCTGCCCTTTGTGATCAATTGAAGCGGAAATTCCTTTGTTCGCAACGCGCAATACAGGACGCCCAGTTTCCATTGCACGCATGCGCGACATCTGCAATCTCTGCGCCGGTGCGAGAACTCTGCCAAACCATGCATCTTCACTGATATTGATGAGATAATTCGCTTCTGGCAGCATCTTCAGAATTTCACTCGGAAAAGCGTCTTCAAAACAGATTGACACGCCAGCCGGCTGCCCGGCAAGCATTAGCGGTATTTGCGGTTCATCATATGCGCTCAAATTAGACGATGGAATGATGACGAAATCTTTCAACCATCCCAACAGGAATCGAAAGGGCGTGTATTCGCCAAAAGGGACCAAATGGCTTTTTCGGTATTTTTGAATCTTGTCGGAGATACCAATAGCGCTGTTATAGTAAATTGTTTTTTGATCCACTGTCTGTTCTTCCAGAACCCCTAGCAGAACATCAGGCGGGTAGCTTTGCAACAATTCCCACAGCTTGAGTTTTTCAAGCTGAGTGGCTGTATACGGCAAGGAGGTTTCAGGCCAGACTACGAGATCACTTTCGTTTAATTCTTCGGTTTGCGTAACGAAATAGTCTAAGTGTTGTCGAGCCTGCTGGAGGTCCCACTTGTCATGAATTTCTATATCGCGTTGAACAAGCGCAACTTTGATTGGGGAATTTTCGTGAATCCAGCTGGGGTCCAGGGTTGGAATTCCACACAAAACTACCAGTGTTCCAAAAGTTACCATCGCAAGCTTCAAGCCATGCAAATACGAATATGCAATTACCCCGGCAACCACACACACGACCATACTTACACCCAAAACACCGACAAAATTTGCCCATCCCGCAATCCAACTGTCAGTCTGGCTATAACCGATTATCAACCACGGGAATCCCGAAAACACCCAGCTTCGAATCCACTCGAACATCACCCACATAGACGGAATCAGATATAGATACCTTCGATGTGGCGGAATATCGATAATCGCCTGCAAGTAACCACAAAGGGCAATGAGCACAGACAAGAAGCAGACCAGCAACATGACGAAAAATACAGCCAGAGCTGGAGGTGCTGCTCCAAATTCGTGAATACTGATATAGAGCCAGCTGATACCGTAACCGAATAATCCTAGCCCGAATGCAAATCCAGTCAGTGCACACAGTTTTGGTGAGCTGGACTCCCATATTCCAAACAATACTGCAAGCGTAACAAACACCAGTGGATAGATACCCGCTGGTTCAAACGCGAAATTCGTTAGGAATCCGCAAACCAGTGCGACTGAAATTTTCAGCCAGCTTGAATTCAATTCAAAACAGGCGGAGGAAAAGCACTATGCAGTGGAGTCTTTGCGAGAGACGCGTAGAAGCACAATCCGTCTCTTATCGGCATTAGCGACTTCAAAAACAAGCCCATCGTGTTCGAATGTATCTCCTACTTCCGGTACACGTTGTGCCATCTTGAGTATAAATCCTCCAATTGTGTCGGCATCGTCTTCGATATTGGCATTAACGTGTTCGTTAAATTCTTCAATGTCCGTTTGTCCGTTTACTCGGAATCGATTCTTCGAAATCTCAATGATCATCTCAGACCCGTCCAAATCTGATTCATCTTCAATTTCACCGACAATCTGTTCCAGAACATCTTCAATGGTAACTAATCCGGCAATGCTGTTGTACTCGCTCACCACAATCGCCATGTGGCTTTTTTTCTCCTGAAATCGCTTAAGAAGCCTATACAAGCGCATGCTCTCAGGAACAATGATTGCTTCACGAAGCAAATCATGTAGACTGAAGCTTTCATCCGAATGAGTGTCCCTGTAACCCAAAATATCCTTGGCTAAAAGAATGCCCGATTCCTCGGGCTTATCCAGATCTTCTATGACAGGAAACCGCGAGTGTCCGGATGTCGTAACCGTTTCCAATATTTCGTCGAAATTGGAATCAATTGCAATGGTGACCATAGAAACATTGGGAATCATTACGTCTCTGACTCGAAGCTCTGAGACGCTAAGCACTCGTTCGATAATGTCGTGGACTTCAAAATCAATGACGCTATTGTTACTGGCACTACGGACAATTCTGACAATGTCATCAACTGATGTAGGCGGAGGCATAACAGCTTGTCCGACTTTCCGGCGCAACTTAGGTGCAATGGAATTCAATATCGACTTTATTTTTTTCATGACTGCAATTCTGTCAAATCAGGGTGCTCTAAGCCAAGTTTCTGCAAAATGATTCTTTCCGCACCTTCCATTTCACGAGCCTCGTCCAGTTGTTCGTGATCAAACCCGCATAAGTGAAGCACGCCATGCGCAATGATTCTTGCCCAGTGAGCTCGTACAGAGGCATTGAGATCTACAGCTTGCCGATTGACGACATTCGCGCAAACGACTACATCCCCCAGCAGGTTGAAATTGACCGGTGTTGGAAGGTTGTAGGGGAACGCCAGAACGTCAGTTACTGAATTCTGATTGCGGTAAGTGTTATTCAGGGAGGCTATTTCCGTTTCATCGACGATGCGAACGGTTATTTCGGCATTGTTCTGACCAGCATAAAGCAGAGTTTGGCATATCCAGTCATCAATATCCGTATCACTCGGAGTATCTTGCGATGTACAGGCGAACTGAATGTCAGCTGAAATGCTCAAGAATTCGTCTTACTGTTTTCTCTTGTGTCCCGCTCGTAAGCCTGCACAATCGTCTGCACGAGCGGGTGGCGCACAATATCTCTATTTTGAAATTTAATGATACCGATATCTTTTATATCACTGAGAATACAAATGGCGTGTCTGAGTCCGGACTGGCTCGTTCTAGGAAGATCAATTTGTGTGATGTCTCCCGAAATGACTGCTTGAGAATTAAAGCCAATTCGCGTCAGAAACATTTTCATCTGTTCAATGGTTGTGTTCTGAGCCTCGTCCAGAATAATGAATGAGTCGTTCAGCGTTCTTCCTCGCATGAAAGCCAGTGGTGCAAGTTCGATTGTGCCTCGATCCAGCAATCGCCCCACACGTTCAAAGCCCAACATTTCATACAGGGCATCGTAGAGTGGTCGAAGATACGGATTGACTTTCTTTTCAATGTCGCCAGGCAGGAAGCCGATCCTCTCTCCTGCTTCTACAACCGGTCTAACCAGAACGATACGGCTTACCGAATCATTGGCAAGTGCATGAACTGCGCTTGCAACAGCCAGATAGGTTTTGCCTGTACCTGCCGGACCCACTCCTATAGTGATGGTGTTATTCGCAATGCTTCGAAGATAGTCTTCCTGCATTTTTGACGACGGACGAATCGTTGTCTTACGTATTTTGATCAGATAATTCGTGCTCGTCTGGCTGTCTGCTTCCAGCCGTGCAATCGCTCCCTGAACATCATTCGATTTCAAGAGTCCGGAATTTTCGGTTTCCGCATATAGATTTCGCAGCAGCGATTCCACTTCGCGTGTTACAGCAGCATCTCCGTCTATCTGAAAAAGATTCCCACGATTGGAAACGCGCACACCAAAGTGTCCTTCGATTGACTTGATGTTGGCATTGAACTGGCCGCACAAATTCGCAAGTCGCTTGCTGTCCGCAGGCGTCAATGCAAAAACGTTTGCAGTCTGAACTGAATTTAGATTATTGGACAATTCAGGCAGGTCGATTTTCCGGAGTGTGGGCTTCTATCGGTACTCCGCGGAGTGAGTTTGGCATTGCGCTTGTAATGTGAACATTGACGAATTGCCCAATCCAGCTCTTGGGACCGGAAAAATTTACAACCCGATTATTTTCAGTACGCCCGCTCATTTCTTCGGGACGACGTTTCGATATTCCCTCCACCAATACTTCTTGATTCGTACTGACCATGGAGGCGCTGATCGTTGCTGAAAGGCCATTAATCTTTGCCTGTAACTGCTGCAACCGTTCCTTTTTTACTTCCATTGGAGTGTTGTCTGGCAACTCCGCCGCTGGTGTTCCAGGCCTACTACTATACAGGAAACTGAACGACTGGTCGAAACCGACTTCATCGATCAGGTCCATGGTACCTTGGAAGTCCTCTTCGGTTTCCCCTGGAAATCCGACAATAAAGTCTGAAGATATATGGACATTTGGACAGTGTAGCCGTAATTTCTTGATAATCTGTAAATAATGCTCACGGGTATATCGCCGTTTCATGCGCGTGAGAACTTCATTGGAGCCGCTTTGGACGGGCAGATGTACATGCTTCGCGAGCACAGGAATCTCACCGTGTACCCGCGCCAGTTCGTTGGTAAATTCCAACGGATGTGAAGTTGTGTACCGAATTCGACCGATACCTTCGATTTCACTTACATATCTCAATAGGGTTGCAAAATCGATATCCTTCCCTAGAAGGTTCTGGGTACGGTAGGCGTTAACATTCTGGCCGAGAAGTGTGACCTCTCGTACACCCTGTTCCGCCAACTCGTAGATTTCAGTAATCACACTATCAAACGGCCGGCTATATTCTTCTCCACGAGTGTACGGAACCACACAGAATGTACAGTATTTGCTGCACCCTTCCATAATGGAAACAAAAGCACGTGGACCCTCTACTTTTCTTGGTGGCAAACAGTCGAATTTTTCAATTTCAGGGAACGTAATATCGATGCTCGGTCTGCGGGTAGAAATAGCTTGGTCCACCATCTCACCAACACGATGATAGGTCTGAGGGCCGTATACAAAATCCACGTAGGGGGCTCTTTTTAATATTACATCGCCTTCCTGACTTGCAACGCATCCGCCAACACCGATCACCATATCTGGATTTTGGGTTTTCCATGGACGCCAACGACCGAGTTGAGAGAACACTTTCTCCTGCGCATGCTCCCTCACCGAACAGGTATTCAGCAACAGCAGATCGGCGTTTTGTGGATCACCGACGGCATGATAACCATGAGAAGCAGCCAACAATTCGGCTAGTCGTGATGAATCATACTCATTCATCTGGCAACCGAAAGTTTTGATGTACAACTTCTTTTCCATTTTACGCTTGATCAAGTGAAAGTGAATTCTGAACGACTAGGATCTGAAAACCATGCGTAGTTGTCCGAACGCATGCTGATGCCTATTGTAATCAATTGATTGAATTTGTTCGGAATATACGGAAACTCAACAACACTTTGTAATATCAGATGCCTCCCAGCAAACAAAAGAAATTTAGTCAATGAGGCCGCTGACGGCCTAATCCCAGACATCAGTGCTGAGATATCGCTCGCCCGTGTCGGGTAGTATGGCCAAAATGGTTTTACCTTGAGATCCCTCGCGTTCGGCAATTTTCAGCATGCCGCAAGTTGCAGCACCAGATGAAATTCCGGCAAAGATTCCTTCCTTTTCCGCCAGATAACGCGTTGTGCTATATGCCTCTTCCGTCGTAATCTGCAGAATTTCATCATAGGAATCGGTATCCAGAATTTCTGGAATAAATCCAGGTGCGGTTCCCATGATTTTGTGCTTGCAAGCGATTCCTTTGGAAAGAATGGGCGAATCTGCCGGTTCCGTTGCTACAATTCTCAGGTCGGGATGCAGTTGTTTCAGGTAATGATGCATTCCTGAAATTGTTCCGCCGGTACCAGTTGTACAAATCAGATAATCCAGATCAGTGCCGAAATCCTCCCAGATTTCATCCGCGGTAGCTCTATGCGATTCAGGATTTGCAGGGTTAAAGTGTTGGCCGACGAAGAAATAACCCTCTTCGGCTTCCAGTTTTCGAGCATGTTCGATTGCGCCTTTGGTGCCGGTTTCAGCGGGCGTCAATACAATTTCGGCTCCAAATGACTTCAGAATTCGTTTTCTCTCCTCACTCATGTCTTCAGCCATCGTGAACACAGCCCTATAACCTTTGTAGGCCGCGACCATGGCAAGACCAATACCAGTATTGCCCGAAGTCGGTTCGACAATCGTATCACCAGGCTTGAGTGTTCCACGCGCTTCAGCATCCACAATCATATTCAATGCCGGGCGGTCCTTTACGGAGCCCGCCGGATTGAAACTTTCGAGTTTTACCCACAATTCGACGCCTGGTGGTGCAGACGCCTTGTTCAAGCGTACTACCGGCGTGTTGCCTATAGTCTGTAGAATGTTGTCGTACTTCATGGATAAGGTGGTACTGTCAAAGGTGTATAAGCAACGATTGCCTTGACGAATTTTGCGAAAGAATTAATGGTGTCAGTAACTTGGGGGTAATGCGAGGAAAATTCAACTGAGTGAGCTGTGATGACGGCTCAAATCTCGATATCGAGTTTGATGGTAAGCGGGGTCGCCGTACAGAAGATTCAGTGAAAATATTCTCTTGAAATAATGTCCCACAGGCATTTCGTTCATCATTCCCATTGCTCCATGCAAGTGCACAGCTTCTTCCGCGTTAAGAACTGCCATGCGTCCAATTTCTGCTTTCGCTGCAGAAACGATTAAGTCTTGTTGCGGTGAATCAAGTTCATCAACTGCCCGTACTGCCTCTTGACACATCGAAGTCGCCATTTCACAGCGCATATACATATCCACCATTCGGTGCTGAATTGCCTGAAACGAACCAATCTTCTGGCCGAACTGAGTGCGAGTTTTCACATATTCCAAAGTCTGCTCAAACAGTACTTCCATCGCCCCCGTCACTTCTGCGCATAAAACCGCCGTTGCATAGTTCAGAGCGAGCTGAAGAGTCGGCAGCGCCTGGTGTTCGGCCCCCATCAACCGATCCTCGTCTATCGTAGCCTCATTCAGACCCACCGTGGAAACACGCCCCCCATCATGGGTTGTATAGTGTTGAAATTTGACACCTTTTTCACCGGTTGGTACGAAAAATAGCGAAAGTCCTTCAGAATCGGTCTGATTTCCGGAGGTTCTCGCCAAAACTGTTAGATGCGTCGCTGCATTCCCATACTGAACGCCCACTTTTGACCCGTTCAGCACATATTTGTCTCCACTTCTGATTGCGGTAGTGGCAATATTGCTGAGATCATATCTTGACTGTTTCTCGTACAGCGCTGGAGTTACTACCGAAGAACCCGCAGCAATCTCACTCAGCACGGATTTTCTTGTTGGTTCCGCAGCCATCCATTCAAGGAGGCGCGAGGACACGACTACGCTCGCGAAATAAGGATTCAGATACAAGAATCTGCCAAACTGTTTCATCAATGCCGCCATCAAATCCGCTCCACCTCCGAGTCCGTTATATTCGGTGCCGATGGAAAGTTCCATCCAGCCGAGTTCAGCCATTTGCTGCCAATGACTATAGGAGAAGCCAGGCTCCTTGCCAACATGTTGCGTGCGTATGTCAAATGTGTAGTTTTTCTCCAAGAAACGTCTAGCCGAATCCTCAAGTAATTTGTACTGTTGTCTCATTTCATCGTCAATCATGTCTTACAAACCCAGTTTGGCCTTTGCGACGATATTTCGCTGAATTTCATTGGAACCCGAGTAAATCGGAGTTTTTCTATAGTTGAAGTAATTCCTTGCCGCATCGCCTGGGACATAAGGCCCATCCATAGTGTTGGCCTCTTCAATGCGTGAAATGTCTATTGGTGCGAAATGAGCACTTGCTTCGGCTGTCAAACGAAAAACATCACACTGGATTTCGGTGCCGCGCACTTTGAGCATGGACGCCTCCGCTCCCAAAGCTTCTGAGTCGCCAGCTTCAAGAAGAAACCTTCTTTCGGTTACTTCCAAAGCGAAAAGCGATATTTCCATCTGATGAAATCGGTCAGCGAAGGCTACATCGTCAATCAATCTCGCACCGCCGGCATTTTCCGCATACGCTAATCTACTCAGGCGGTCCAGTGTCGCCCTGGTACGGGAGATTTCAGCGGTTCCGAATCTCTCCAATCCAAGCAGGTACTTGCCGATTTCCCAGCCGTTATGCTCTTCACCAACAAGATGCTCTTTCGGTACGTGAACGTTATCAAAGTGAACTTCATTCACTTCATGCGTTCCTTCAAACAACAGCAGAGGTGACACTGTTACGCCCGGCGAAGATAGATCAATCAGCAAAAAAGTGATTCCTTCCTGCTTCCTTTCTCCGACCCGCGTACGAAACAGTCCGAAAATCCAATCAGCGATGTGTGCTTCACTAGTCCATATTTTGGCTCCATTGACGATGTACTCCTCGCCATTCCAGGATGCACTGCATTTCAGAGAGGCAAGATCAGAACCCGAATTTGGTTCCGAAAATCCCTGGCACCAGAACACATCGCCATTCAAGATTTCCGGCAGGAACTTCTCCTTCTGCCAGTCTGTACCATATTCGAATAAAGTCGGGCCCAGCATACCAACGCCGTAAATCATCAGTCGTGGTGCGTTGTTCAAGGACAATTCCCGTTCGAAAACATATTGCTGCTCGTCACTCCAGCCAGGGCCTCCGTACTGCTTGGGCCACGATGGGCAACACCATCCTCCTTGATCTCGCAAAATTCGATGCCAGCGCAGTTGCGCTTCTTTTGGAAGGTCCATCTGTTCCCTGGCGACCATTGTTCGAACGTCGTCCGGCAGATTTTTACGAATAACCGTTTGGACAGTCTTGCGAAAGTCTTCCAGTTCGTCGCTAAATGGAGGTGAATTCAACATCTCGAATATTTCGCTCGCAGAAATCAAAGCTAAAGCAGAATTGCTATTGCAGAATTGAACATGTAGACGGAAACTTCAGTAGTTTCTCGTAATATGTTACAGCAGACGACACAATGGTAATAACGAATCACAGGCTTGATGCCAAAGCACCTATGCATTCACAAGCCGATTTCAAACTTGATTCAGATTCACCAATATTCATTCTCAGTATTCCTTCGCCACTCTTTCCGAATGCCCTACAGGGAAGAACCGCAACCCGAAATTCGTCAAGAAGCCGCCAAGCAAATTCGGTCGCAGTAAGGCCCCAGTTTCGAACATCAAAAGTTACGAACATACCAACTTTCGACCCTCTGATCACCAATCCGTCTATCTCGTTCAACATGGAGATGACCTTCTGTCTTTTGCAATCTATGTCGTTTCGCACTCTTGCGGAAATCTCATCCGTGTTCTGAATTGCGGTAACCGCAGCATCCTGAATGAACATCGGCAACCCGTAACTCATGCACATAGACAGGTTGAACAAACGCTCTATCAAGGGTTCTTGGGCAATCACCCAGCCGATTCGCCAGCCAGTCATACGGTGCGATTTTGATACACTGGAAATCGTGATGCAATTGTCGAATGCACCGGGCATGGATGCCGGGTGTCTGAATGTACCTGGAGCTGCCAGGGAAACATAGACTTCGTCGCTGATTAGCCAAATGTCATTTCGTCTGCAAACATCAATCATTGCCTCCATGAACTCTGTGTCGTAGACCACTCCAGAGGGATTGTGGGGGGAATTAATTACAATCGCGCGAGTTCTGTCGGTGATTTTCAGGAAGACATCTTGCGTGGTGGGCATGAAATCCCGTTCCGGAAGCGTTGTTACGGGCACCACACAGGCCCCGCCCGCTGAAAATGTTGCAGGATAGGTGGCATAGTGAGGTTCAATCACAATCGCTTCGTCTCCGGGTTCCAGGGTGCAAAGCGAAGTTGCAAACAAGGCGTTCTGCGCACCGGCAAACACAGCACAGTTTGACTGGGAGATAGGTATGCCGAATTCCTTTGAATATCGTTCGGCAATTACTCTTGTCAACTCCGGTTCACCGCCAATTTCGCTATAGTGATGCCGAGCGTTCTTCAGGCTGGCAAAGGCGGAATCTATGATGATCTGCGGAGTGGGTTCCAGCATTTCCTGTCCGATGGACAGGACAATAATTTCTACACCATTTCGCTTGCGTTCAATGGCCGTATAGTGAATATCCCACGCATCAGCTCCTTTCCCGCCAACGCGATTGGTTAGATTGGTAAATTTCAAGGTTGAAAGGCGAAAGATAGTGTTAGATTAGTAATTTATGTTCACAAAAGATTCATCAAGGAGCGGTAAATATAGCACCACTCTTGCATTCAGCGAGCAGTCGTAAAATGTCATGCAATATTCTGCGGTATTACGGTTAGAATAGATGGCTTGAATTTGTCATTTCCTTGCGGTCAGCATGATCTTAGAAACTTTCGAACACCCTGTTGCCGGATTTAGAGATTTTATTCGAGATGTCGGTGGAGTTTATATTGGAAATGCTGTAGTGGCATTTCTTTTTTCATGTACCGGTCCCGTAGCCATCATTATTTCAGTTGGACTGAATGGCGGGCTGAGCGAAGCGGAAATTGGAACCTGGATTTTTTCCGGGTGTGTCGTAGGCGGGCTGATAACTGTGTTGTTTTGTGTCGCCTATAGACAACCACTCAGTTTTGCTTGGACCATTCCTGGTTCGGTACTGTTAGGCTCGGCATTGGATCACTTGAGCTTTGCTGAGGTGATTGGCGCTTACTGGGTGACTGGAATACTGATCGGAGTGATCGGATTGTCTGGAGGTGTCAGAAAGGCTCTCAAAATCGTGCCTCTGCCGATTGTGCTGGCAATGGTGGCTGGAATATTTCTGCAGTTCGGACTGGATTTGGTACTGGCATTCGAGCAGGAAGTGCTACTTGCATCGGCCATGGTGCTAGCCTATATCGCGGTCTTTCTAGTGCCAGGCTTGAGCGCATTGGTGCCGCCGGTTGTGATGACCCTGATCGCTGGTATTGTTGTTGTATTACTGACCGGTAGTTTTGAAGACGGTGAGGTTGTTCAATGGTTTGACTGGCCGATTCTACATGCTCCAGTATTCACCCAGCAGTCTTTATTTGAACTCGTCATTCCTTTGGCCGTCACAGTTCTGGTTGCCCAAAATGCTCAGGGATTTGCAGTTCTCATGAATAGTGGACACAAACCGCCCGTGAATGCAATGACGACGGCTTGCGGCGCGGGATCTCTGGTAAGCGCCGTGTTCGGTTCGGTATCCACTTGCGTGACAGGGCCTGCCAATGCGGTACTCGTAAGTGGAGGAGAAGCGAGTAGACAGTATACGGCTGGCATCATATTCGGTGTTCTAAACGTCGCGTTCGGCGTATTGGCATTTGCCGCTACGTGGCTGATTCTGAAATTGCCGCCAGCATTCATCGCGGTTCTCAGTGGACTTGCTTTGCTGCCGGTATTACAGAAAGCATTCGTAACTGCTTTCTCAGGAAAATTTCAGTTGAGTTCTCTAATTACGTTGCTTGTGACTGTGTCCGGCATAACTATTTGGAATATTGGAGCTCCGTTCTGGGGTCTTGTCGTAGGATTGATCATTGCTTTGTTGTTGGAGAGAGCGGATTTCCGTGAGCACCTTGAAGCAGCCCGCAACAATAGCAGTTGACAGTGCATTTGCACAAATTAACCGGTTTGCAAGGAATTTGGTTCTATTGAAGAACGGCGCGGCGAGTGATGGAACTTTGGTGGCTATGGGTGGACTCGAACCACCGACTTCAGCATTATGAGTGCTGCGCTCTAACCAGCTGAGCTACATAGCCACTTACTTGTGAATCTGAAAACTGAAATGGCCTACGGGACAATCCCCGGATTGACAACGATACGTCAATGATTTATGTTCGGTCTTGCAGAAAGAAAATCAGATTTTCCAGCGCACCGAATTATAAACGTTTTAGTCGTTGGAGATTATCGCAGTCAATCTCAGTATGAGTACGCATGGATGACCAGGCGGAGGAAAATTCAATAGTGACAAAAGACAACGATGCCACAACTCAATACTACGAGGCAATTCGACACATTGAGCTGGACATCTACAGTCCAGTCAAGGATTCCAACTCAGATTTGTGGCTGCCAACACCAAAGCTAGAACAAATATTCAGCGCAGGCATGGTAGGCAAGTCACTTGCTGAATTGCCAATGCGAACCCGCTCAAAAGCGGTCCATTAATCTTTCCATTCGAGGAGTTTGTAACATTGAAAATAGCGACTTGGAACGTAAATTCTCTGAGAGTCCGTCTTCCGCATGTCTGCGATTGGAGCGAAGAGCATAGGCCGGATGCGTTATGTTTGCAGGAAACCAAAACCGTGGACGAAAATTTTCCGGTAGATGCACTGGAAGAAATCGGTTTGAATTGCATTTATTCAGGACAGAAAACCTATAACGGTGTTGCCGTACTTACTAGTGGGGAAGTTGAAGATATTGTTACAGACTTTCCAACATTCGAAGATCCTCAAAGACGTGTCCTTGCCGTAACAACCAACAGCGTTCGCGTGATCAATCTCTACGTGCCCAATGGAAAGGAAGTAGGCAATGAAAAATATCACTACAAGCTTGAGTGGTTTGAACACCTGTTGAAGTTCGTTGAGCAAGAGATGAAAAGATACGACAAGGTCGTTGTAACAGGCGATTTTAATATTGCCCCTGCTGACGAAGACGTTCACGACCCGGAATTATGGAAGGACAAGATACTCTGCAGTGTTCCAGAACGCGAGTGTTTTCGGAATTTGATTGGCCTCGGTCTTACTGATGCATTCAGGCAGTTTGAACAGCCTCCGAAAAGCTTCTCATGGTGGGATTATCGTGCCGCAGGATTTCGTCGCGATCTTGGACTGCGGATAGATCATATTCTGGTTAGTGAGGAACTCCGTAAAATTTGCACCGAATGCATGATTGATAAAGAACCCCGAACCTGGGAGCGTCCGTCAGACCACACGCCGGTTGTTGCGCAATTTACGTTATAGCGCCTGAAATTGGACAATTAACTTGAACTTGCAATTATCGCGTTAAATTTACAATGCAGGCTTTGATTCTGCTTGTGTAAACACACCTCACTAAATTTGTTAACGGCCCAAATCGTTTCTTTGTCACATATTCAAAATGCCATGAATTTACAGACTAATATTTTGAGATTCATATGAACACCTCTTCGAATACAGCATCCAAGCCCCGCTCAATACCTATTGGTGATTGCTTGTGTGGAATATCCAAATATTCGAAAATTTCGCCAAACTTTCCAAATCCTGGCAAGCCATTCAATTCTACCCAATAAATTTGTCAACAAAATACTGTATTGGTCAACCAGGTGATCACCGTAGATGTTCGTTGATCGCATTGACTGCCAAAACTCATACCCCGCATGTGCAATCAGAATAGTTGTTGGATACTTATGCAGGTCGTCGTATGGCACGGCGCTGTTGATTAAATCGGCAATGTCTAGCGTATCAAAGGCATGAAACAGGTTGATGCCCCGAGATTCGAGGAACCCGAGACCTTGTGATTGAATCATTTGGTGTAACGGCGTCCCAATTTCCACTTCACTGAGTATGAGACTTAGATTCTATTCGGCTACAGCTATATTTGATTCTCCATCTTGAGTTACATCAAAACACCAAGCGAAAGCCAGATTCACTGTTTTGTAGGCTTCATGGCCGCTGATTGATGGCAACGGCTAACAGGCTCGTCACTCACCCGAATTTTATAGACTCAAGTTCCAGCAAAAGATCTGGCTTCCTGTTACCGGACAGGACTGGTTCTTTACATTGAGTCTCACACTCAGAAGCATAATAGCCTTGCTCTGAACTTCAGTCGGCGAGGTGTTCATCGAGCATTTTGCTTTTTTCTGTTTCGTCAGTCGAATCCAGTGCTTGGCAACCGTAACAAAATCTTTCAGCAGCGCTTGAAGACTGCACACCGACATCTCGTCTGCGGTGCGACCGGACGCCACCTTACAACGCGCCGACGCTAAATTTCTCACAGGTGCTATCACCAACTGTCCGGGCTGTTCATCGTCAAACAGCAGTGGCGTCAGTTTTTCTCACATGTAATGGTGACTTTGACGATTTCGTGCACGAAATCGTCACCATATCTGCCCATATTCCACTTGGCGGTTTTGGATAAATTTCAGATTGACGGGAAAACTCAACTCATATTGATGACAAGCCGCCCTTGAACTTCGCCAGCAGCCAGGCGTTCAAATGCGTCATTAATTTGTGCGAAAGGCACGGATTCCACAACGCTGTCCACCTGGCCATCGCGTGCGAGATTCATTAACTGTCGCAATTCCTGGCGAGTGCCGTCGGCGCTGCCGAAAATTCTCAGTCCGTTTTCGATTACTTCAGAAGCATTGAAGACAAGTTCTTGGTGTGGCAGTGAAATCAAGACCAGTCTGCTGCGCGCCCTGGCGCTTTCGATCATCTGTCGCCAACTAGCAGCGGATGGCGCAAAATTAAAACTGGCATCTGCACCCCCCAATGCCTGGATTTGTTCGGGTGCATTTTCATCCGCCCGAATTGCATGGTCTGCACCAAGTGATTTTGCGTACTGCAGTTTATCGTCAGACAGATCGACAGCAACAACCTGGGCGCCTGACAGTTTGGCGAACTGGATAGCATAGGAGCCCAAACCACCAGCCCCAAATATAACTGCCAGCTCGCCAGGTTGCAGGGCAGCTTTGCGAGTCGCACTGTAGGCTGCTACTCCGGCGCACAAGAGAGGGGCCGCTTTGACTACATCCAACTGGTCGGGGATAACGGTCGCCCAGTCCGCTCTCAGTACAACGTACTCTGCAAAACACCCGTCGGTATCGACGCCGGTACACGCAACATTGGCACAGTGGGTTTCGTGTCCAGTCAGGCACTCTCTACAAGTTCCACAAGTTCCGTATACATACCCTACGCCAACTCGCGTTCCTGCATTTAGGGTCGTTACGCCAGGCCCGGTTTTCACAATGATACCGACACCCTCATGACCAAGTGTCGTTGGCAGGCCCGGTAATAGATGCTCACCAAGCCAAAAATGCAAATCGGAATGACAGAGTCCGCACACCTCAATTTTTACTAGCACCTCTCCCTGACCGGGTTCAGGAATTGGCATATCGACAATTTCGAATGGTGCCTTAATATTTACCATCCGGGCAGTTTTCATGTATTCAGTCATATTTTATTTCCTTCTCTATGCAATGGATTCACGTTGCAATCATCGATTTTTCAACCTCACGGTGCAAGTTGGCCATGATTCGTCGTTTTAGTTCAATGAACTGGGAGCTGGTCACAATTTCGTAATGTCTAGGACGGTCAAGCTCGACTTCAACCGCATCAATTATGGTGCCTGGGCGTTTTGACATCACGTGTACGACATCGCCAAGAAACAGGGCTTCGTCAATATCGTGAGTAATAAAGAGGACAGTTTTTTGCTCGCGTTCCCAAATGCTTAGCAGCAGTTCCTGCATAATGGTGCGAGTTTGGCTGTCGAGCGCGCCGAAAGGTTCATCCATCAACAACACTTCGGGATCATTCGCAAGGGCTCGGGCAATTGCCGCACGCTGTTGCATTCCACCCGAGAGTTGGCTTGAGTAGGCCTCCTCGAAACCACTCAATCCAACCGCCTGAATATAATGCTGCACCCGTTCAGAGCGCTCATTCGGAGAAATTTTCCGAAGTGAAAGGCCGAACTCTACATTCTTTTTGACGGTCAGCCAAGGGAACAGCGAGTAGTTCTGAAACACCATGCCTCGATCTGCACCCGGTTCAGTGATTAGTTGGCCATCGATATAACAACCGCCTTCCGACACTTCAGTCAGCCCTGCCACCAAATGAAGCAGGCTAGATTTGCCACATCCCGAGGGACCGACAATGACCGCGAATTGCTTGTCCGGGATTTCCAGGGAAATGTTTTCCAACGCGGTTACTGTCCCAACCCGTCGTGACACAAAACGTAGCGAAACGTTCTCTATTGAAACCCGCCCCAATCGCCTAATCCACCTTGCTTAATGAACCGTGGTCCATGGCATCAACCATCGTTTCGCCAGTTTGAAAACCAAATCGGTTACCAGTCCAAGAACCCCGATTGTGAGAATTCCGACAAATATCGTCGCCGGATGCAGACCGCGCATTGCTTGCAGAATCATGTAGCCGATTCCTGCAGACGCTGCGACCAGTTCAGCAACAACCAGGAAAGTCCACGCCCAGCCCATAGTCACCCTAAGCGTATCCATGACACCGGGCAGTGTCGCGGGCAGCATCACCCGCGAAATGACTTGCCTGCGATTGACGCCCAAGGTGTAGGACACCTTGTAGAGATCATCCGAAACATTCGCAGAAACATCCGCGCACAGCACAATTTGCTGGAAAAAGGTTCCGAGAAAAATGACTGCAATTTTCTCCTCGATACCGATTCCAATCCACAGAATCAACAGAGGAATGAGCGCCGTCACCGGCAGATAGCGCATGAAGTTAACAAGCGGCTCAATTGCAGCGGCAACAATGCGAAAACTGCCCATGAATATTCCAAGTGGAACAGCAAAGATAGACGAGAGAAAAAAACCGATGTAAATCTCAGTCAGACTGACTTGCATGTGCTCAAACAAAGAGCCATTGGTAATGACTCTGATTAACGCGGTCCAAACTTCATCCGGACGCGGGAGAAAGGTGCTGCTGACCAGTTGCAGATAACTCAACAAGCACCAGACCAACAAAACCGATCCGGCAACGGCGGTGCCTACGCCGATTTCAATTGCCCGAGGGATCGGCTTTTTGGGCGTAAAAAGCCGTGTCAACCGTTTTCGATCCTCTCAGGTAACTGAACTAACGTCAGTTCAGTAAGTCGGTCGTCAGTACATCAGGTGACGTCAATCCCTCGACCTGAACCTTGTCAAATCCAGACCAGATCGCTATGGCATCGCTCAGGGTTTTGTGCAACTGACCGGGGGCTTCGGCTGTGCCGAACATTTCCATATTTTGATTGATATTAAGATACTCAACGCCGGTCGCGACTGCTTCAAATTCAACCGGGTCAGCAAGCCATCCGCCGACGCCGTCTGCCATGATCTGGTAACTTTCGGCTGGGTTGGACTTAAGAAATTCGAGTGCTCGTTGCCAGGCTCGAACAAAGGCTTTCAACTCGTCTCCGCGATTATTGACTGTTTCCTGAGTCGCTGCGACGACATCCACAATCAGTCCTGGTTTTTGGGAACTGTCGACAAGACGATGACCGTGTTCGGTTTGCTCTCCCAGCGTAAGGTGCGGTTCCCAGGTTACGGCAGCATCTACACGACCGGCAACAAATGCAGCACCGGCATCGGTCGCTGTCATATTCACCATCTTGATATCATCCTGGGTCAACCCCGCTTCCAACAACAGGGCGTTGACGAAAAACTGCGAGACCGAACCTTCCTCGAACGCAACGCTACGTCCGTTAAGGTCAGCTACCGTAGCGATGTCCTTGTTGGAGACAATACCATCACCGCCATTGGAGTTATCAACAGCAAGAAAGTACTTGAGTGGGATCGTCGGTTTCATGTAAATCGGAAACTCATCCGCAGTTGAGGCGACCAAGTCAACCTGACCGGCCATCAGTGCCCCCATTTTGAGAGGCGTATTTTCCATGATTCGAAGTTCAATATCGACTCCTTCTTCTTCAAAGAATCCCTTTTCGCGGGCAATATAGAACGGCCCATAACCGACCCACGTCGAATGAGCAAGCGTTAGTGTATCGGCGCGAGTCTCAACCGAAAAACTGATCAATGTGGCGACCAGCGCGAAAATTACGCTATGTTTTGGAAATTTCATGACTAAACCTCAGTGTAGAAAGACAAAATATGTTCGCATCAACATTTTGAGCGAGTAAAGCTACTGCATTGGCGTCAGTATCGGATCGTTTTTGGCGATCGATATTCCAATTTGGCAGGTGAGTAGAACAGCGACATCTTCTATCTGATATCACTGCTGTCCCAACGTTAACTTGAAATGTCGTTTTAATGTATTGTTTTAACAAATATAATTGCCGTTTATGAGGTGTCAGAGGCTTGAATGTTCCAAGCAGTCCCGTAGACACCCCTACCGGTTGTAAAACTTAACATTATAGACAACTATATATCATATACAATAGCAAGCTGGTTTCCCTGATCGGAAGATAGAAATCTGAAAACAATAAAAAAGCCTTGTACAATAAAGCTTTCACTCAACCACAGGTTTCACCCGATGGGTGAAACCAATCATCGAACTCAAAGGTACAAGGCTTATGCAAAGTGTAAACTATGAATTCAAAAAAACCAACAATATTTTGACCTCCCGCGCCGGTTTGGTGACCGTTCCGGAGCTGATTAACCGCCTGCAGCTTTCCGAAGTCGCTGAGCGGCACCTGCCAGCCGCTGGCAGCAACCGCGGCTACCGCCCCTCGGGTATTTTCGACCTCATGATGCTGTTGTTTCATAACGGCGGCAAGTGCCTCGATGATATCTCGGAGTTGGTAAAAGAAAACCCCCTGTTGAAACTTTTCGGCTGCAACAAGTTGCCGAGTGCCAGAACACTTGGAAATTTTCTTCGTCGCACTGGCAGTGACAGCAAAGCGATGGCAGGGTTGACTGAAATCAACAGACACTTGCTGGCTGTCGGACTTGGCGGACGAAAGCAGGTGACGTTGGACATCGATGCGACAGTGATCGAGTCGAACAAGCGCGAGGCGAAGTGGACTTACAAAAAACACAAGGGCTACACACCGATGGTGGGTCACATTACAGAGACTGATCAGGTTGTTGAAGTGGAATTCCGCGACGGTAACGAACCGCCGAACAAGCAGAATCTGGAATTCATCAAGCGTTGTGAGATGGCTTTGCCGGAAGGAGTTGCGATAACGAAGGTACGCATCGATGCGGCTGGCTACCAAAGCGAAGTGATCAATTACCTGATGCAGAACGACAAGAGATTTGCGATACGAGCGAAGATGGATGCGACGCTCAAAGAATCGATCAGCAGCATTAAGGAAAGGGACTGGCAGCCATTGATTATGGCTGATGGAACCGAATCGCGAACCGAACAGGTTGCGCGCACTGTGCATACGATGTGCGAGACTGAAAAGGCATTTACACTGGTGGTGCAGAAAAAACCCATTGAGGAAGGAGAAAATGTGAATCTTGAAACCTTCATCGATGGGGAAGACAACAGTGTGTCTCACGGCATTTACATCTATCGTGCGATAGCCACCAACATGGAAAGCAAGTCAGACAGCGACATTGTGCAGTGGTACAACCTGCGAGGCGAGACTTCGGAAAACAGGATCAAAGAACTTCGAAGTGATTTTTCAGGTGCGAATCTGCCGTGTGGTGATTTTCATGCCAATGCGGCGTGGTTCAAGCTCAGTTCGCTGGCATACAATCTGTTTGCCTTGATGCGTATGGTGTTGCCGATGAAGTGGGCGACGGCCCGAGCGCCTACCATACGGATGAAGTTGTATGCGGTTGCCGGGCAAATTGTGCGCCATGCCAGGCAATGGACACTGAATCTCGGCGGCGGTTACTTGGAGATAATCGAAGAAGCGATGCTGGCGATTCGAAGTTACCCGCTTCGCATCTGAATTGCCGCCTCCGGCGGCGGTAAGACACTGCAAATCGATTCGATTGCCAACACTGGCAAGGGTTGTGCACCTTTGCACAACGGTGATAATGCTGCCGATATGCCGGTCAAGCCGTAAAATTGAGCAAATGGCGCTTGTCGAACCGAAACCAGCGACAATCGGTCGGCAAAATGCAGATCAATCGCTAAAATGTGTCATTCGACCATAAAATTCAGTTTCTAATTTCGGATTTGAGGGTTTTCTCTTGCGTATTCCAAATAAAATGGACACTGATTCCATTCAAAATGAACGCCTTATGTTGAGTTCAACACTATATAGCCTGCCGAACTATGTAGCGTAATCGGACATTGGTCATGATATCTATTTGAATAGACGCCAGATTTCATCAGTCAACATCCGAAGTTTTGCATACCTGCTACTGGACGGTATGCGGCGGATGGCACTGAAAGGCATCGCGCACGAGAAAGCCCATTGTTCGACCCTCCGCTTGAGATTTTTGAAAATTGCCGCACGCGTACGGATGATCACCCGTCGGGTGTGGTTGTCGCTGGCTGAGACGTGCCCGTGGCAACGAGATTTTGAAATCGTAGCTCGTAATCTGAGTGGGCTGCCCTGTCGTGCGCCACCGGCTTGAGCTAGATCGTTATTCGAGTTGCGACGCAAATCCATCACTAAACTCGGTCGGCACAAGGTTGAGGGATTGCGCCTGCCTGAAATCCGTGCATATCGGCTGGCGGCATGGCATGAACAGCCAAATTTCCGCCCGATCCCGTCGCGCGCCATTCTGATTGAGGATGCCTTTGAAAATCAGTCGCGAGACACGAGCATTAGTGCAAATTTTACGAATCAACTAGGTAGGTGAGATTTTCGGGCTAACCCCTAAAATTGCGCGTCACTTTTTGAAGCATCCTTCTGTCACTCTCTGTAGACCTGCTAAATCCTCGAAGGTTCGCGCTTCTGTGAAGCCATGAAGATACATTTCACGTCTGACTGCATCTCCTTGATCCCAGCCGTGTTCAATGACTAGCCACCCACAAGTTTTCAAGTAGTTCGCGGCTGATGAAATGATCCGACGTATTTCAGCCAACCCATCCTTTCCGCCGGAAAGTGCCATTTGTGGCTCGAATTTCATGAACCGGTCCTGCAGACAGGGGTCGTTTTCCGCAATATAAGGTGGGTTCGCTGCGAGTATGTCAAACTCTCTGCATGGCAAGGCATCAGTCCAGTCACCATGAAAGAACTGAACACCATGGAATCCAAGACATTGATAATTTTCTTCAGCAACTCGAAGTGCTTCTGCGGACAGGTCTGTCGACATGATTCTTGCGCTACTTAGTTCGGAAGCAACAGCCAGTGCAATCGCCCCTGAACCGGTACCGAGATCAGCAATCAAGGGAGACTTCAGACCACTACAATGTACCAAAACCCTCTCTACGACCAATTCTGTTTCAGGGCGAGGAACCAGAGTTGCAGGTGTTACGCGAAGTTTAAGCGACCAGAATTCCTTCGTTTGCGTAATGTAGGCGACAGGTTCGCCGTCGATTCGTCTAGCTAGCAGGCTTTCGAACCACTCCCGCTGCGAAGTGTCCAACTGAATATCCTGCATCAAATCAAGCATGCTGCGATCGACCGACAACACGGTCGAAACAATGATATCCGCGTCTAGCTGTGCAGTGTGGGTAGTTGTATGAAGCAGATTACGCGCAGTCAGGCGTGCTTCTCCAACGGTAACCACCTGTACTGTCATTGACCGATGTTGTCCATATCCGCCATTAACCCGGCCTGATACTCCGTCGTTAGTGGGTCGATAATCTGATTGATGCCCCCGGCAATAAATTCGTCGAGTTTGTAGAGTGTCAAATTTATTCTATGGTCGGTAACTCGGCTCTGCGGAAAGTTGTAGGTTCGAATGCGTTCGGAGCGATCTCCGCTTCCTACCATGAGTCTGCGCGCCTCGGTTCGTTGATCGTGCTGCTTCTGCAGCTCCGCCTGAAGAAGTCGTGCACGAAGAACTGCCATTGCTCTCGCCCGATTCTGGTGCTGCGACCGTTCTTCCTGACATTCGACTACAATTCCAGAGGGCAGATGTGTGATTCGAACCGCTGAATCGGTTCGATTGACATGCTGCCCGCCGGCCCCGGACGCTCGATAAGTGTCCACTCTCAAATCCTGTGGATTAACTTCTACGTCGTCGATTTTGTCGGCTTCTGGGAGGATTGCGACTGTGCAGGCCGAAGTGTGAATGCGTCCCTGGGTTTCCGTTTTCGGCACCCGTTGCACCCTATGGGTGCCAGACTCAAATTTCAGCCTTGAATACGCACCCTTGCCTATCACTCGAAGTATGACTTCTTTGTAGCCACCGTATTCTCCTTCATGCTGACTGACGGTTTCACTTTTCCATCCCTGGTTTTGGACATACAGCTTGTACATGCGGTACAGGTCACCTGCGAATATGGCAGCTTCATCGCCACCTGTTCCTGCGCGAATTTCGAGAAAGATGTTTCTGCTGTCATTTGGATCTTTCGGCAACAGTAGACTGTGCAATTCATCCAATGAATTCTGCATTGATTGTTCAAGTTCAGAGATTTCTGTTTCAGCCATGCTGCGCATTTGAGGATCGTCATCTTCAAGTAGTAGCCGCGTTTCTTCGATTTGCGCCTCGAAACTGGTGTAAGCGTTGTACTGTTGGACCACTTCTGAAATCTCCGAATGCTCTATTGACAACTCGCGCAAGCGATCAGAATTCTGCACTACTTCAGAATTGGAGAGCTGTTCATTGAGTGTTCGCCGCCTTTCAGCTAGAACATCGAGTTTGTGTCTAAGGGAGTCTTTCACTATGGCCGGAAGTTAAAAATAGAGAAAAATACGGGAATGGTCTCGACTGGAAAGCAGTTCCCAGTATCGGCTACGAATCTGTACCTTCTTAAATCCAAACATTATAATAGAGTGCTGATTTAAGGTAATCAGCAAGATTTTTCTCGGATGCAGCAGGTCTGTAAATACTATCCACGAAAAGTGAACTTTTTAGGACGAATCAAATCTAAACAAGTTACAAAGATCAAAATTTTTGCTATTCCCCCCGTGTTCCAGACTATGTCAGTAAGCAGGTTTTCAATGGACGGTGTGACGTCCGATATCAAGCGAGCAGAAATTGACAGTTAATACCACAGCAGCCTGGTTTGTATTGGGCTTGGCAACGCTAGCCTTGAGTGCATGTGCAACACCGATGCAATCTGTCGATCAAGAATCAGATCCTGGCTCACAGACAGCTAATGCACATTCAACCGAACTGCCGAATCAATCGCTATCGTCAAACTTGCTAAGCGAGCTGTTCATCGCCGAACTCTCTTATTATCGCGGCGACGCTGAAACTTCCATTGAGCTTCTTGAGCAGATCGCATTCGAGACCAGAGATCCAAGGATAGCCGAGACCGTTTCCATTCGGGCAATCAGCCATCAGCACTACGATGCTGCAACCAATACCTCCGATCTTTGGGTCGAGTTGAGTCCTGAATCTGCTTCAGCGTGGTACGCAAGTGCAGTAACGCGCATAGCCACTGAGAAATACGATGAAGCAGTTACAAGTTTCACCAACATGCTGCAATATGCCGAGAATCAGTCCGAAGCGATAAGCCAAATTGCAAGGGTCGTCTCCAGTAACGTCCAGCCTGCACAGGCTTTCAGTATATTCTCAAAAGTCATCTTGAGCACCCCAGACAGTGTCGATGGAAAGTTACATCTGATCAACATGGCGTCACAGGCCGGACTGGATAGTGAACTTGACGGTATGTTCGCCGAGGCGTTTGAGCTGGATGCTGGTTCCGACGAAATTGCGGCGGTAAAGTTTGCACTTTATCTTAGACAACACCGCACGGATGAAGCGAAAACCTTTGCCCAACAATTTTTATCACGCTACCCCAATTCTCCGAAACTCAGGATCGGATATGCAGATTACCTGTCTCAGTTAGGACTCTACAGGGAAGCGGTTAATCAACTTGAGCAAGTCTCTCATAGTGAGTCTCTATACAAACTAGGCGTTCTCCACGTACAGGCCAACTACCCTGAACTTGCAACGGAGAAATTCGAAGCCTACCACGAACAAGTACCGAATGATCAATCGGTTTTCCTCGATCTCGCAGAAATTGCGCTCTCGCAGAAACGCCATGAAGAAGCCAGAGAGTGGATAACTAAAATAACAGCCAGACAGCTCGCTTTCGATAAATTACTTCTACTCGCCAGATTCACCGCAAGAACCGCTAGTGTTGAAGATGCAATCTCAATGCTGCAAGAATATGAAACGGAATCCGATCAAGAGAAAATCAGCATTTATCTCACCATAGACAACATGTACCGTTATTCCGAACAACTGGAAAAAGCGAAATTGACACTGGATGATGCTCTGGAGCAATATCCAAAAAATAGGTCTTTGTTGCTGGCCCGTAGTTATACGGCATCAGAACTGAATATGATCTCATTGGTTGAAAACGACATCCATGCCTTGCTTGCGCAAGATCCAGACCACGTATTGGCGCTGAATGCTCTTGGATATATATTGGCGGATCAAACGGATCGTTACGACGAAGCGCTTGAATTTATTGAGCAGGCATTGGAAAATCGTCCACACGACCCCTACATTCTTGACAGCATGGGTTGGATTCAATACAAACTCGGAAACTTCGCCGATGCGGTCAAGTTTCTGAAACTTGCCATAGAAGGGCGAGACGATCCTGTTATGGCCGCTCATTTGGGAGAGGTTTACTGGATGCAAGGCAAACCACGGCTGGCCAGAAAGACGTGGGACAATGCACTCAAGAAAACACCCGACAGCAAAATTCTGATTGAAACTATCAAAAAGTTTACCAACTGATGCTCCGCCCGATTGTTTTGGCAATATCCATTGTCGTAAGCGGGTGTTCTACCATTGATACCGTCAAGCAGTCTACCGATTTCTCAGTCTACGAAAATCATGCACGAAGCGTTGCTTCCGTTGATCAGTGGGAAATAAAGGGGCGGATCAGTGTGCGCAGAGGTACAAAAGGTGAAATCGGCAGACTGTTCTGGAAGCGTGATGGTGACGCGCATAAAATGGAACTATACGGAAGTTTTGGTAGTCGTCGGATTCGTATTCTTCAGGATTCCGAAGGCGCTGTTCTGAAAGACACGGAGGGCAAGACCGTCGTCGGTGCTTCCATTAAGGAAGTTTTGGAAGAACGTACTGGCTGGATGCTACCAGTTCATGAACTCTTCGACTGGGTAGCCGGGAGACCCTATACAGGTTCTCCGTCAGTAAAAACCTGGGATATCAATGGACGTCTAATCATTCTTGATCAAGCAGGCTGGACAGTTGCGTTTTCGAAATATCAGGAGTTTGATTCGTTTGCGCTTCCAACGCAATTTCGAATCACCACAAACCACGTGAATGCTGATTTCGATTCACAGGCAAGCGAAATCAGGATGGCCATAAGTGACTGGGGAGTCCAGTAGTGGCGGAACTGTAAGACATCATTATCGAGTAGAGACGACCGTTGACAACCTGGCTTGCACCGGCCAAACTCAATCTGTTCTTGCATGTAGTCAATCGCTTTGACGACGGTTATCACGAACTGCAGACTGTCTATCAGTTGATTGACTGGAACGACGAACTGCGCTTTGATATTACCAGTGATGGACAGATCAAGCGAATTTCATCCATTGAGAAAATACCTGAAACCGAAGATCTAACCGTACGGGCGGCCCTCGCACTCAGAAATCAAAATCCTGGTACACAAGGCGTAAACATTCACCTCAAAAAGAACATTCCAATCGGAGGCGGACTCGGTGGTGGAAGCTCGAATGCCGCTACAACTCTGATGGCGCTGAACGAACTCTGGAATCTGAACCTATCGATCGAAAAACTTGCCGAAATCGGCATCGCACTGGGCGCAGACATACCCGTATTCCTGCATGGAAAAAATGCCTGGGCAGAAGGTCGTGGAGAGATACTGTCGGATATCCAGATTCCACGGAGACTTTATGTGGTAGTCGCACCGCTCGTTGAAGTATCAACAAAAATTGTGTTTCAGAAATGTCAGTTCGCTTCTTTTCGACCGAAAATAACAATAGAAGATTTTTTCAAAGGAACAACAGGCAATGACTTGGAAGAAACGGCCTGTGAGTTTTATCCAGAAGTAAAGTCCCTGCTGCAGTTGCTGCGTAGTCTGGGGCCTGCACGGATGACCGGTTCGGGCGGGGCGGTGTTCCTGCAGATTCAAAGTGTGCAACAAGGCGAAGAAATTCTTGCAAAGTTGCCGCATGCCTGCCGTGGCAGAATCTGTACTGGAGAAGGTGCTTAAATCACTAGCAGCACCAAGCAGATTTACTGAATTTCTTCACTCGTCCGGGTTTCTGTCCAGAGCCGATTCGTGACCACATAGAACGGTATCAGCAGGAATATCGCAACCACAATCTTAACCGCGTAGTCGCCCAGCGCCCAAGTCACCCACGGCAACCCGGTACCTGCGAATGAGACACCATAGAAAATGGCAGTATCCACAACCGATGCGATACTAGACGAGATTAGTGGTGCATGCCACCAGTTTCGATGCTTCAGACGATCAAATATGCCAATGTCTGTCAGCTGACCGACAATGAAAGCAATACCCGAACCCAATGCAATACGAGGCGATGCCAACCAGTACGACATGACTAGCGCTGTAAAAAAGCTGATGTAAGCGACATTTCTTGCTTTGGAAGCGCCGAGTCTGCGATTTACCACATCCGCCACAAAAAAGGTGATTGGGAATGTAAAGTGTCCCCAGGTAAGCCAGTTGTTGATAGGATATGCGACCAGAATATTGGAAGCAGTAATCACTACCGCCATGGCAATGACCCCCCAAATTACTCCGCGAAAACCCGCTGGTGCCTGCATGATGAAACTGGCTGCTAGTAGAGCTTATTCATTGGCTGGCATATCGCCGACGATGAGCTGCGCGTCAAGTCTGACTGAAAACAGATTGATGCGCCAGTCCAGATGGGGTCCGGTACTCCGTCCCGACGATCCGACCGTCGCGATTATCTGATTTTTCTTCACATAGTCCCCTGTTCTCACCAAAATACTGTCGAGATGCAGAAACGCCGACGATAATCCGTGTCCATGATCGATCACCATAGTCGCACCGGAAAAAAACATGTCCGGATGAGCCACTGTCACAATGCCGGATGCAGGTGCCTGAACTGGCGTTCCAGCAGGAGCGTGAATATCGATGCCGTAGTGGGGGCGTCGCGGTTCGCCGTTCAGAATACGCTGACTTCCGTAAACACCGGTGATGATGCCATGCACCGGCCAGTCGATTCTTTCAAGAAAATCAGTTCGAGCATCGTCGATTGTGCGCGCTTTGCGTATCACCGCTACATCTTCTCGGATTCGCTGCAGATCTTCTTCCGCAATATGAACCTTACTGGGCTCGAGGCCGTCAATTCGTTGAATGTCGTAACTTCGCTTGGCAATCTCGATTTCGCTGTCGAACTGGGTGCCATCTGGATGCACAACGGACAATGACCAAAAAAGTTTAGCATCGCGGCCGAATCCCAACAAGAAATTGCCTGCCTCAGAAACCCGCACCGGCATTTCATCCAGGGATACTATGGCACCCGGAACGGTAATTCCGATGAGCAAACCACCTTGAGTGAAATCGCCTTCCAGTGACGCACCCCGCGTTGGATCAAACGAAGTGTCTGCAAACACTTGCAAACTGAGTGCGGCTGCAGCAAAAAATAGAAATAAACGAACAAATTTGAAAACCACTTTAACTCTCAATTCAAGAATATGAGCAAACAGCATAAATTGAAATCCAGTTTGACGAAGTGCCCTGGATTCAGAAAAAACATTGGGTTAGCGCTGGGATTCCAATAACACCAGCTTTGAAAAAAATTTGTACTGGTTGACCGAATATTATACGGATAGCATCAGCCTCTTGAGTTCATCTGGATTTTTTGAAATTCGTCGATACTTCTCAGGCAATTCAAGCAACCCATTCAATTGAGCAGGCATGGAAACAGGCTTGTTGATGGATCGTTCAATAGTGTCGGAAAATTTAGCCGGATGGGCAGTAGAAATGACCACCAAAGGTGTATTGGAGCTTTTCGTGACTTGGTCCACAGCTGCCAGTGCAACGGCAGTATGAGGGTCAACAATAGTGCCGGTTTCCGAATACTGACGCGAAATTGCTTCCCGAGTTTCCTTGTCGTTCACTCGGAACGCGCTAAAGTAGTTGCGAGCGCGATCCAGAATACGGGGTACAACACGAAACTGTCCTGTTTCGGAAAGCTGTTCCATCAAACTGGAAACGTGCTCGCCATCCCGATCCAGCAGTTCAAACAAGAATCTCTCGAAATTGCTGGAAACTTCAATATCCATGCTTGGAGTGACAGTTTGTTTGACGCCCTGTTTTCTCATGATACCGGTTTCAAAGAAACGGGTCAGAATATCATTTTCATTGGAGCAGACGACGATCTGTTCAATTGGAAGCCCCATGCGCGAAGCGGCATATCCGGCAAATACATTTCCGAAATTTCCAGTTGGCACAGCAAATGAAACTGGAGATTCGATGGCTCCCAACTGAATCGCAGCGTAAAAGTAGTACACAACCTGTGCAGCGATTCTTCCCCAGTTGATTGAGTTGACGGCGCCTAAAGACCGATCTCTTCGTACCTCGGCATCGTTGAAAATGGCCTTTACGATCGCCTGACAGTCATCGAATGTTCCGTCGACCGCATAGTTGTATATGTTTCGGTCCTGATTGGTTGTCATTTGCCGGCGCTGCATGTCTGAGACTCGCTGAAACGGATGCAGCATGAAAAGATCAATCGTCGAGCGTCCGGCAACCGCGTTAATTGCGGCAGAACCCGTATCGCCGGATGTCGCTCCGACGATGGTTATGTGTTCCTCACGTCTTTTCAGACTCCAGTCCATAAACCTTCCAAGAAACTGAAGGGCATAGTCCTTGAAAGACAGAGTTGGCCCATGGAACAGTTCAAGAATATGAAGCCCCGGTTTGATCTCCTGAAGTGGTGCAATCTGCGGGTGATCGAAATTTGAATAGGCAGAACTCATCAGCTCTCTCAGTTCTGCTGGAGACAGATTGGTACCCGTAAAACGGCTAACCACCTGCACTGCAAGTTCGGTATAGGTCAATTCCTTGAATGATTTCAACTCCTCGCAGCCAAAAGCAGGCCATGTTTTAGGAATGTAGAGCCCACCGTCCGATGCCAATCCACAGGTAGCGGCTTGTTCAAAATCCAGTTCAAGTGCTTGTGCGCGCGTACTGACGTATTTCATTGCGACAATATTTGAGTGTCAGGGAGTGAAATCAAAATCTGTGGAACCGTATCGCGTGATTATATGGGCAATTGATTGCAGCAATTGAATCCCCAAAGCATGCATTGCGATTGATAATTCTTTAATCACACCGAACTGCGCCAGTCAGTGCTATAAATTTCTGTTCAAGTGTTATACTGAAAAATCGAAGCATTCCCACAACCAGCTTCTGTGGATGAGTACACATTACTGTCGTCATTCGTTGTCATGGATATGCATGCTGGCTGAATCATCGTGCTTTTCAGAATTGATTGTCGATGATGGCTTTGTAATAGATTCAGCTCTGACGAATTCTGTCCGAGCGATTGATAAAAATTTTGGAGAATTAATGATGTTAAAAAAAATGATTGCCGCCTTTGCATTGGCTGCATTTACAGTCGGCAGTGCGGGTACCGCAACAGCGGAATGCACGAATGATGTCTGGAAAAAGGTGATGGACCGTGACACCGTCGTCATCGGTGTCAAAGCTGACTACAAACCATGGGGATTTCGGGACTCCGACGGAAGTATTGTCGGAATGGAAATTGACATGGCAATGGACGTTGGTGCAACAATGGGCGTTGCAGTAGAACTAGTAGCAGTCCAGTCATCCAACCGTATGCAATTTCTGGAAACAGGCAAAACCGACATGTTCATCGCAACCATGTCAGATCGTGCCGACCGCAGAAAAATTGTTGGAATTCCGCAACCCCCCTATTACACTTCAGGAACCAACATCATGTCTCCAAAGGCACTCGGGTTCACGAATTGGGAGGAGCTGCGGGGTAAATCAGTGTGCGGCAAACAAGGCGCTTTCTACAACAAGATTGTCACCGAGCGATATGGTGTGAATGTAGTGGCATTTACGGGCAATGCCGAAGCCAAACAAGCTTTGCGCGACAAAAAATGCGTCGCGTGGGTATACGACGATTCATCGATAGGTTCCGACCTCGCGTCCGGAGACTACGATGAATTTGAAATGCCGCTCATGTCCGAAGATGACAACCCGTGGGGATTGGCAGTGCCGCTCGCGGAGAACGATTGCATTTTCGGCCGTTTCATGTCCGGTATGATCCACAACTGGCATCAAAGCGGACAGTTGATTGAGTGGGAGAAAAAGTGGGGCATCAAGCCGACTGTATTTCTCGCAAAATATAACGAAAATTACAAAGACTGGCTTGCCGAATAGAGAATTCAGATGCTGGTGGCGGTGCTAAATCCGTCACCAGCATCTGCCTGTTGCGTGAGCGACGCACCTCGTCCAATCTAGATGATTGAAGTAATCACGTCGTTTTTCGTCCAGCTTGCTGAGGACTATCCGCGCTGGAACTTTATATTTTTCTATAACGAGTTCCAGTGGTGGCGCCTAGTCGGTGGCTTGAAGATGACAATTCTGCTGTCTGTCGCCTGCGTCATTTTATCGGTCATACTCGGCGTGGTAGGCGCTTGGTTGCAGGGTTCTTCAAAACGCTGGGTGCGACTTCTGGTACAGGGATACATCCAGTTCTTCCGCAACACCCCGCCTTTCGTGCAACTGCTGTTCTTTTACTTTGCGTTAGGACAGATTACCCCTACAGTTACCGGACCCGATGGCTGGACCGAGGTGCCACTGATTTCCAATGTCGGTTGGGCCATTATTTCGCTGTCATTTTTTGCGGGATCGTTCAACGTGGAAATCTTTCGTGCCGGCATTGAAGCGGTACCCGAATCAACCCGCGAAGCAGCCGATGCACTAGGGTACTCGCGGCTCCAGTCTTATGTCGAACTAGTACTGCCACTCGCGTTTCGGGTCTCTCTTCCAGCACTGAACAATAATCTCGTCAATTTGATCAAGACTACAACGCAGGCAATCGGCATTGCCGTGCCGGAACTCTTGTATGAATGCGTTGGAATCTGGAACGATTATCCTAGCGCGCTGTATCCGACGATGACGGTATTGTTCGTAGTTTTCATTTTGTTGGTCGGCGTACTCGTGAGCGGCATGAATCGATGGGAGAAAGCCATTCGCATACCCGGCTACGGAATTTCCGCGTGAATAATCAGCGAATTCCAGGGATTCACGCTACGGCGACGACCGATTTGCCGGTATTGTTGCCGTTTCGTTACCGAACTGTAAATGAGATCAATGCAGTCGGATTTAGTGCTTGGCTTGTGTCAGCGTCACCATGGCTGATGTTGGCTTCACTTGCACTGCTGGTGATATGGCCGTTGACTGCGTTGGCAGCTGGCTACGACTACGGAGACGCAACGCGGGCGTTGATCAAGTGGTTGCCATTTTTGGTGGTCGGAGGGTTTCTTTTCAATCTCCTGATCTCACTACTGACGATGCTGCTCGGTACGATTGCCGGAATTGTATTGGGACTAGCGCAGATATCTCCAATCTGGCTGCTTCGGGTATCCGCTAAATTTGCAACTCAGCTATTTCGCAATTCACCGTGGCTGGTGTTGCTGTTTATTGTTTTGCTTGCGCTGCCGTTCGAGATTGTAATTGGTGATTTGATCATCACCGTTCCAGATTGGGTAAAGGCAGTATTCGGACTGTCTTTGCCGATTATGGCCAACATATCAGAAGTAGTACGTGGCGCAATCCTATCTGTTCCGACCGGTCAGTGGGAAGCTGCCGAATCTCTGGCATTCAGTCGACGACAGACTCTTTGGCAAATTGTGCTGCCGCAGTGCTTCAAGCGAATGATTCCACCTTGGATGAACTGGTATGCGATTCTAACCATGGCTACTCCACTGTGCTCCTTACTCGGTGTGGAGGAGCTGATCACTTTGAGCAGACAGGCGATTGAAGCCGAGAACAATCATCCGGAACTTCTGGTACCTTTCTACAGTTTTGCTCTGCTAATCTTTTTTGCCTACTGCTACCCCATCGCAAGATTGACAATTAGGTTGGAAAATCGATATACGGTTAAACTATGACGAATTGCAATTCTGAATCTAACAGGTCCTTGTTGTAAAGCCATGAGCTGGACAGAAGCTGAACCCATTGTTTCCTTAAAAGACGTACACAAGTCTTTTGGCAACCTGGAAGTCTTGAAGGGAATATCAATTGACGTGATGAAGGGCGAAGTGGTTTGCATTATTGGTCCTTCGGGATCAGGAAAATCAACGCTGATTCGCTGTATCAATGCATTAAATGATATTCAGTCCGGTTCAATCACTGTTGAGGGGCAAGAAGTCCATGATCCAAAACTCGATAAACTTGAACTGCGAAAGAAAGTAGGCATGGTGTTTCAACAGTACAACCTTTTCCCGCACCGTACCGCTCTGCAAAACATTATGATGGCGCCAATAAAAGTGTTAAAACAAGACCCGGATGAAGTCCGGAAACGAGCGAGGAATTTGTTGGAACGGGTTAATCTCACCGGCAAAGAAGACAGTTATCCTGGCGAGTTATCCGGAGGCCAACAGCAACGAGTTGCCATCGCTCGATCGCTTGCAATGAATCCAATTGTCATGTTGTTTGACGAAGTTACAGCAGCACTGGATCCGGAAACTGTAAAAGAGGTGCTGACTACAATCAAGGATCTGGCGCGGGACGGTATGACCTGCATACTTGTCACGCATGAAATGGGATTTGCGAGAGAGCTTGCCGATTGCATCTACTTTACAGATCGCGGCGTTATTGTGGAGCAAGGACCGCCGTCGACTTTCTTTACCGAAGCACGCGACCCCAGAACACGGGAATTTCTCAGTCAGATTCTGTGATCTGAAATTTCATAAGACTTCGGGCTGCCGAATTGCGATCAGGCAAGCCCGTACATTCACTTCCTGCGTTCCGCCCACTCCACTAGAAGCCGGTCTGCCGTTAATCCGATAAACACGACACAAAGCCCGATCCCCAAACCTTTGCCTCCATAGTTAAATGTCAGTGCCCGAAAAATTCCCTGCGACAGATCAACAGTACCGATAGACCCGGCAATCATCACCATGAACAGTCCGAACATAAGCGTCTGATTTAGACCAAGGACAATCTCTGGCAACGCATCGTCCTCTTCCACCAATCCTGAAAGACTGTATTGCAATTTCCGATCCCTCATCACCTGGTGCAGCTTGCGCTGCATCAACTGTGTGATTCGCCACTTACGCCAATCATCTACGACAGCCGTGAAGCCGAAACACCTCCTTTGTCGGTGCTCATCAGGTAAATCGCTACTAACAATTTCGTCAGCGGCAATCGAGGGCAAAATTCCATGCCGACTGTCACCGAAGTCTGATGTCGGCATTTTGTGCACTGGTACAGATAGTTACATTATCAGTACATATGCTTGGTCATGCCCGCAACGCGGAAAGACAAAACCATTAGATCATCGACAGCGAGGCAGTTCAGCGACACAGGCCGGTTCGATAGAATACTTCCTGCGCCAGTCCATGAAACTCGTGGGATTTTATTAAATGATAGTGGTGAAAGACCTTTTTTTTTAATAAATTTAATGAGTTACGCTTGGAAATATAATATTATCGACACAAAATATTTACAGAAGCATGTAAATTTGTAATCGTGCTTAATTCGTACTAAATCGGCGGAGAATCAATCTCGGATTAACAACATTAATCGGTGTGTAAGAATTTCTCCAACAAGTAAATATGATGGGGGAAACTGAAATGGACCAACTGAATTCCATTATCAATTCTATAAATGCCTTTGCGTGGGGCCCTCCCATGCTGGGAATACTGGGGGTTACAGGCTTACTCCTCACTCTCGGCTTGGTTTTCATGCCATGGCGCAAGGTTGCCTATGGTTTCAGACTGCTGTTTGATAAGAGCGATCCCGGCGGAGAAGGTGAAGTCAAACCGTTCAACGCACTGATGACAGCTCTGTCTGCCACGGTTGGAACTGGAAACATTGCCGGCGTTGCGACTGCCATCGCACTTGGCGGGCCGGGTGCCATATTCTATATGTGGTTAATTGCTCTGTTCGGTATGGCTACGAAATATGCAGAAGCGGTGTGTGCTGTCACCTATCGCGAAGTCGATGCTACGGGTAAGTACGTCGGCGGCCCGATGTACTATCTGCGAAACGGTGTCGGCGAATTCGCTCCCGAACTTGGTAAGTGGCTTGGTTTGGCGTTTGCTGTTTTCGGAGCTGTCGCCGCATTTGGTATTGGCAATGCAGTTCAGGTCAATTCTATGGCTACCGCACTGGGCTCTAGTTTTAGCGTGCCAACCTGGATAACAGGTGCCGTGGTATCGGTATTGGTCGCATTCGTCATCCTCGGTGGCATTCGCCGTATCGGTGATGTCGCGGGTAAGTTGGTACCAGCAATGATCGTGCTTTATATCGGAGCCGCCCTGGTCATCCTGATCATCAATATCACCAAAATTCCAGAAGCACTCGGCTTGATTTTCACGTATGCCTTCACCCCAGCTGCAGCCACTGGTGGTTTTGCTGGTGCAGCTGTCGCAGCAGCGATTCGATTCGGTGTCGCACGTGGCGTATTCTCGAATGAATCCGGCCTTGGGTCAGCGGCAATCGCGCATGCAGCGGCACAGACGAACAACCCTGTTCGTCAAGGCATTATCGCCATGCTAGGAACTTTTATCGATACACTCGTGGTCTGCACAATGACAGCACTGGTCATCATTACGTCCGGTGCATGGATGGCAGTCGGGGCCGATGGCGGCGGATTAACCGGAGCCGTTTTAACATCAGCCAGCTTCCAAAACAGCATTGGCGGCGGTCAATATATCGTTACTATTGCACTTGTAGTGTTTGCTTTCACAACTATTCTAGGGTGGTCTTACTATGGCGAAAGATGCTGGCAGTACTTGTTTAGCGAGAAAAGCCTGATCATTTATCGTGCATTGTGGGTACTGGCCGCATTCAGTTTTGCGAACGTAAAGGTGGACTTTGTTTGGAATCTGTCAGACACACTGAATGGTCTTATGGCAGTACCGAACTTAATTGGATTGCTGTTGCTCGCACCAATGGTATTCAAGGTTACGCGAGACTACTTTGAACAGGAGGGACGTCCTTTAGGACGAACTTCCAATTAATTAGAAGCTATCAAAATTTCCTCGGCGCATCCGTCAAATACGGGGCGCCGAGGGCATTCTTTCCAACTGTGATGGCATCTGGATTAGGTGCCGGGCACAAATCGATTCAGTACCGAATCAGTCTGAGGAAAGGCATTTCCTATTTCTTGATTGGTTTCGCATAGGCTCCTACTTTTCTTGTGGCAATGCCTGCACCTACCGGCCTTTCAAGTATTTGCACGCCCGCCTCAACACGGTCAATCACTGGAACACCGGTATTAACCGTTAACCGCTTAACAAGGTCTGCCATTCCGACACGGCCAAGAATTACCGCTTCAATACGATTTTCATCAATGGAACGCTGAATTTCATCTAGAACCTGCAAATAGGCATCTGAACTATCCGTAGAAATTTCGAAGCGATTACCAATTTGAACAGTCAGCCGCCTAGAAACAGTTCGCCAACTTTAGGATTTGCCAGCAGATCATCGCCCTTCCCGGCGATTGCCAGTTCGCCAGAAACCAGCACATATCCGATATCCGCAAACTCCAGTCCCTTCTTTGCATTCTGCTCGACCATGATGATAGTCTTGCCTTCCTTGTGCTGAAGATCGTCAAGGATTCCGAAAACCATGTCGATAAAGCGAGGTTCTAGACCGATCGAGGGTTCGTCAACCAGCAGCAACTGCGGGTCCATCACAAGCGCTCGAGAAATTTCAAGTAACCGGCGCTCGCCACCGGACAACACTTTTGCCTGATGCTTGCGACGAGCTGCAAGCCTTGGATATTTGTCAAAAACCGCTTCGGCAGATTTTCTAGCCTGCATCGGCTGTTTTTTTAGAAAGCCACCCATCCATAAATTCTCTTCCACCGTCATTCCAGGGAAGATCGACTTGTCTTGCAAGATATAAGCAATACCAGCCGCCGCCAGTTTTTCATTTGGAGTAAGGGCGGTGACGTCCTGCTTTTCAGCTCCAGTACCAATACTGATATTTCCAGAGAATATTTTGGTAAAACCAAAGATGGAATGCAGAATCGTGGATTTACCCGCGCCATTCGGGCCGATCAGACACAGGGACTGCGTGCGCCCAACCCGCAAATTGAAATTATGCAGAATTTTCATTTTTCCATATCCGGCATTCAGATTATCCACAGACACGAACGGCTCATCGCCAACGAGATTGTCCAGATCTTCGATTGAAATCGCTTCTGTGATCTCGGCGGCTTGACGCACTACTTCATCGACAGAGATGACAGCATCGACACTGCCGCTGCCATAACCTTTGACTGAGCCTTTATCGTCCAGATTGTTCATGCTCGCGTGTCATTGCCATTTTGTGTCAGTGAGCGCCTAGATAAGCATCGACAACTCTCTGATTATTCTGGATTTCATCCGGAGAGCCGTGCGCAAGCATCTCGCCATGCGCAAGGCAGTAAATTTTGTCTGCTAGATTCATAATGACCCGCATGTTGTGCTCAATGACGAACAGAGTGATGCCAAACTCAGTATTTGCTCGCTTCAGCCGGTCAATCAAACCGTTGATCAGTGTCGGGTTGATTCCCGCGGTGGGTTCATCAAGTAACAATACAGTCGGTTCGTTCATCAAAGCCATTGCGAATTCAAGAAGTTTCTGTTGTCCGAACGAAAGTGAACCCGCGGTAAGGTAGCGCTTTTCATACAGACCTACGAATTCAAGCAGTTGGTCGGTTTTTTCGTAATCCTGTGTGGTATGGCGATGGAAGGATTCGAGAAACTTCATCTTACGATGCGGAAGGGAAATCAGCATGTTCTGGACGCAGTTCATTTTGCCGTAGATTCGGGTTTGCTGAAAGGTTCGGATCAAACCCAACCTGGCAATTTCCTGAACCGATTTTCTCGAAATCTCACGGTCGTCGAATTTAATTGAGCCTGAATCTATGGGGTGAAATCCTACTATGGAATTGAACAAAGTTGTTTTGCCGGAGCCGTTCGGCCCAATCAGCCCGGTAATTCGACCTTGCTCCACAGACATGGATACATCATGATTTGCTACAACGCCACCGAAAGATTTTGTCACGCTATTGACTTCAATGATGTGTGTCACGATACGGGCTCCTCCCGCTGTGCGGTTTCCACTCGGATGCCGAACCATTCAGGGCGAACATGTTGCAGCCAGCCAAGGATGCCGTCCTTAAAATAGACAACAGTGACCACGATCAGCACTCCTAGTGCGACCCACTGCCAGCCAAGGAGATAATTCCAGGTCACTTCCTTGAACAGATGAAAAGTTATCGCTCCGATGACGGGCCCCCACAGGGTTCCCTTGCCGCCGAGCAGTACGCATACGACCATGAATATGCCAAGATTGATAGTCTGATAGGCAGTTTCCAGTGGCTCGAAGTGAATCAGCTGGAATGCTGAAATACCACCGGCTACACCGACAAAGAAAGCCGACAGAGACCACGCAGTCAATTTGTAGCGCATGGTGTGAATTCCCATCGCCTCGGCCTTCTCCTCATCATCGCGTATGGCATTGATCGCCGCACCAAAGCGCGTTCCATAGAGCCACTTGGCGAACATGAATGCAATCACTCCGGTTGCAGCGAAAAGGAAATAGAAAATCACTTTACCCAGTTCAAGATCGTAGGGAAACACCGGTAAAGAGATTCCTTGGCCGCCGCCAACCCATTCCCAATTTGAAACCAGTTCGCCAGCAGCAATGGCAACGCCGAGAGTGCCGATTGCAAAATAAGGACCGCGCAAGCCAAAAGTGATGTAACCAATGATCAATGCGCTTATTGCGCAAAATATACCTGCGCCGATGATTCCTAAAATCGCACCTAGAAAATATTCGGTATCGGAAAATTTGTATATCTTGTCACTGAAAGCGTTGGTGAACTCCCCTACGTCAAAAGCAATGGCAATCGTTATGATGGCGGCTACATACATGCCGGTTCCGTAAAAGAAAATGTTGCCGAGAGAGTTGTAGCCCATTTGACCGCCGGTCATGTCCCAGGTGATGGCAACGATAATCATAAGCCACAGAGTCGCGAGCTGCGTCTTGAAATCCGGAAACAGGAAGGGTGCCGCCAAAATCAGGGCGATGAGAAAACCGTAGAAAACGAAGCGTTTGTTTGCCATCGTCAGAACTCTACTGCAAACTCTTGCGTACACGTTTTTGCTGAATCAACCGAACGAGCAATACCAGCAACAGCATTAAAACCGCTACCGCTTGCTGGTAGCCGATTCCGAATATGTGCGCGCCGTATTGCTCAAGCGCACCGATTCCCAGACCTGCCGCGATGACGCCTGGCAGATTGCCGAGCCCAGCGGCCGTAACTATAACAAATGAACGGATTGAATGTGTGATTCCATAGAATGGCTGAATGACCCAGACCATGACGACAATTGCACCCGCGGCACCGCAAATCGCAGAGTTCAGGGAAAAAGTGAACGCATAGATTTTTTCGGTATTGATGCCCATTACGCGAGCTGCCCGAGCATCCTGAGCCGTAGCGCGAATAGCTTGCCCCATACGACTGAATTTCATGAAAACGATGACTCCGGTAGCGAGAATCGCAGCCATCAAAACCCCCAGCAGTTTGGCTATGGGAACGTCAATGAAGCCGTCAGCGAAATAAAGCGTGTCGTATTTGAGAGCGATACTCTGAGTATCGGAACCAAACAGCAGGTTTAGAATTTGGGCAATAATGATCGCAATCCCAAACGTCGCTAGCAGCGAGGTAAAGAGATCACGTTCAATTACCCGGGATATCACGAGTTTGTAAATCACCCAGCCAACTACCCACAGTACAGCAAAGGCGAAGGGCACGCCGAGTAATGGATGCAGTCCATTTTGGGATAACCACCAGGCAACATAACCACCGGCGATCACGAAATCGCCCTGTGCCAGGTTCTTGACGTTCATCACACCCCAGACCAGGGCCAATCCATAAGCTGCCAGCGCGAACAGCGACCCGATCATCACCCCGTCAATGACGATCTTGAGGTTGACGATTGGAAATTCAAACAGCAGTGAAATATTCGCCAGAATCTGATCCATGAATCTTCATACTGCCGTTCGGTTTTCGGTCTGCATCAAGGTCTGCGAACTCACCGAGTCAAAAACGAACCGGATGCACTAGGCATCCGGTTCGTCATACTACTTCTGCTACGAATCAGATTCGGTTAATTTCTCGGCCAGTTCAGGGCGTGAGAAGCGAATGCCGAAGGTGCCACAACATTGTATTCTCCATCCTGAATCTGGCGTAAAACCATAGGCTTGGCGATGTTGTTGCCTGCATCAGAAAATTTGACCTGCCCATAGAACGTTGCGAGATCGGTCGCTGCAATCGCATCACGCACAGCTTGCTTGTCCAGTGTTCCTGCTCTTTCAAACGCATCCTTGAATACGTATACTGCAGCGGATGCCTGTGCTGTTTGGTAAGGAACAGGCTTCTCGGCATACTCTGAAAAAGTTGCTTTGAATTCCTGTTCATACTCTGCGGCAGAACCGAAAATTGGATCACTGTAGGTCAGGGTTTCAGCCCACTGAGTAGAACAGAGAATGTCATTGGCAGCTTCACCGAAATTGCCGACGACGTCGGCTGCCTCACAGTGAGTGATGGCGACCATAGGTGCGCTCGCATTTTGCTCATCAATCTGACGCACAGCTGTAGCGGCACCCTTGGAGTGTCCACTGACAATCAGAACATCCGGCTTTAACAGTTTCACTTTCGTGAGGATCGCACTCATGTCGGACAAGTCGCGAGGAAGCTGTTCATCAATCACGATCTTCATGTCATACTTGGCAGCGTCTTCAAGAACGCCGGCGCGAATGTCCAGTGAAAACGGATCGTTTTCAACCGCCACTGCAACCTTTACGTCTGCTGGAGTGCCGCCGGATTCGGTGGCTTTTTCTGCGGCCAGTGTAATCGCCGAAGCAAGATATTGTTCAGATGTCGAGAGCACCGCAAAAAGATATTTGTAACCCTTGTTGAACAGAGAGCGACTTGCGCCTTCTGCTTCCACCATCGGGATTTGGTATTTTTCCGTTACCGGCGCAATGGCTTTAGTCAGACCAGACGAGTAGGGACCGAGCATATATTGGACTTCATCCTGATTGATCAGACGTTCTGCCAGAGTCGCACCTCTGTCGCCTTTCGATTCATCGTCATAGTAGATGACTCTGAAGTTGTAACACTTGTCACCAATCGTGACTCCGCCGGCATCCTTGATTTTCTGAATGGCAAATTCATAGCCGTTCTTGGCGTGAACCCCATTCGTGGCATACTTTCCAGTCAATGAAATTGCTGAACCCAGCACGATTTCTTCGCAGTCTTGGGCAAGAACCGAACTTGTGGACAACAGCAAAAAGACGCTGATGACAAGTCCCCAAAACAGTCTTGGTTTTTCCATGGTTATCCCTCCATATTAATACTTGGTGTTAGATTGAAATTATTCGACTTGTTGGTCAATGTATGAGTTCAGTATAAACCAAAGTTGACCGCCAGAATGACACTAGGACAACAGCCAATGCGTCAAATTTATTGCTTTCACCGGTAGGGCAGAAATTACTTTCGACTATTTCTTGACAAGTGAAATTTGTCGCCCGGTCCATTCTGGTTTTTCTTTGATTTCCGCTTCTTTCAGGCTACGCTGCACTTCGTCCGGCATCGCAATCGTTTTCCTTTCTCGAGTGTTGTAGTGGAGAATCAGAAATTCCGCCGTTGCACATATCTGCTCGTTTACTACCATCAGGTGCGCGAACCAGATTTTTTTTGCATCTGAACCGAGAATGATCGATTCAACATTTATTTCCGCAGGTTTCCGAACTTCGTTGACGTAACGCAGATGAGTTTCAACGGTATAGAGCGCACAGCCGGTCTGCTCAAAATATTCGACTCCAATATTGAATTGATCCTGCAAAAGCCAGGTCGTAGTGGTAAACGGCACGAGATAGTATGCTTCGTTCAAATGACCATAAGCATCAAGCCATTCATCTTTCAGGGGTTCCGAATGCAGTTTGAATATAGTCATGAGCATCTCCGTGTGTGAATCTGATCTGAGTACAAATTTTGCTGTCGAGATATGCACCTGACTCGGATTTCGACATTCAACATTGTATCAATCAGTTCGAACACGGAACTCGAAATGACATTGGTCATCGGGCAACGGTAAGGATTCGGGCGGTTGCCGCCAGAAATTCATCCGTACAGTTCAGTATATAATGCCAGATTTCTCTGAACACACGACTTGCCGGAACGATTCTATGCCATCCCCATTTCGAGTCATTGTTTTTCAGCATATTGCATGTGAGCATCCCGGAATATTCCGAAAATTCATGCAAAGTGATGGAATTCGCTGGGATCCAATCGAACTTGACGAAGGCGAAAAAATTCCTGATCTGTCGGGATATGATGCAATGATTTCGATGGGTGGACCCATGGATGTCTGGCAGGAAGAGGAATTTCCATGGCTCGTCCAAGAAAAAGAAGCGATTCATGAAGCAGTTCGAGTTAGAAATATGCCTTTTCTTGGCGTGTGCCTGGGCCATCAGCTGCTTGCTGATGCCGCTGGCGGAAGCGTCGGGGCGGCTGACACGTCAGAAGTGGGCATGCTGGATGTTGAACTAACGACAGAAGGGATACGCCATCCTCTTGTGGGTCAACTGCCACAAAAGTTCAAGACGCTTCAGTGGCATGGTGCTGAAGTCAAATCCGTACCTGACGATGCAGCGGTGCTGATGTCATCTCCTGTCTGTTCGATCCAGTCTTTTGCGATTGGAACGACTGCGCTGGGAATACAGTTTCATGTTGAAACCGGGCCACAGACTATAGATGAGTGGAATGCGGTTCCAGAATATGAATCCGCGTTGAAGAACACTTTCGGTGCAGATGGTGCTGACCAGCTTAGGCAGCAAGCCAGCAAATATGAGGCTAGCCTGTCTAGCACTGCAGAAACACTGTATCGCAGCTGGATGAATAATTGCCTGACTTGAAAGTTACGAATTCGGCACTTTGCTAACGGTAATCTTCGCGATTCGACGTTTGCCAACGCGAATCACATGCGATGAACCTGCCGGAATTGCCTGTCGCGAATCGCTCACGCGTTCCCCATCAATCCTAACAGCACGCTGCTTTACCAGACGGTGTGCATCGGAAGTGGTTGCAACAAGCCCGCTATCCTTCAACAGATTGGCAAGCACAATGGTATCTTCCAAAATAGAAACCTCTTTCTCTTCCATGTCTTCCGGGGTATCCCCGCGCTGAAAACGGGCGATGAAATCTTCATGCACTTTCTTTGCCTGCGATTTTGAGTGAAATCGCTCGACCAATTCTTCTGCAAGGAGAAATTTGATATCTCGGGGATTGAATCCACATTCAGCCTTCTTCCTGAACTCGTTGATCTCAGACAGTGAACGAGAACTGACCAACTCGAAATACCGCCACATGAGCTCATCTGAAAGAGACATAATCTTGCCGAAGATCTCGCTAGGCGGTTCATCGATGCCAATGTAATTCCCCAATGATTTCGACATTTTCTGCACGCCGTCCAAACCCTCAAGAATCGGAACCGTGATGACGATCTGTTGAGGCTGACCGAATTGCCGTTGCAATTCACGACCAACCAGCAAGTTGAATTTCTGATCGGTTCCCCCTAGTTCCACATCCGATTGCAATGCGACTGAATCATATCCCTGAACCAGCGGATAGAGAAACTCGTGAATGGCAATCGATTGCTGACTCGAAAACCGCTTTTTGAAATCATCCCGCTCCAGCATTCTTGCCACCGTGTATTGCGAGGCAAGTTTGATCATCATTCCAGCGTCTTGTTCTGAATACCACTCAGAGTTGAATCGTATGACAGTTTTGTCGGGATCGAGTACCTTGAAAACCTGTTTGCTGTATGTGACAGCATTGGCCTGAATTTCCTCGCTGCTCATCGGCGAACGGGTGGCGCTCTTCCCAGACGGGTCACCGATTCTGCCGGTAAAGTCGCCAATCAAGAATGTGACTTCATGGCCCAACTGCTGGAACTGACGCATTTTTTCGAGAAGCACGACGTGTCCAAGATGAAGATCAGGTGCAGTTGGATCAAATCCGGCCTTAATACGTAAAGAACGGCCGGTTTTCAGACGTTCCACTAATTCGGCTTCAACGAGAATTTCTTCCGCGCCTCGACGAATCAAATCAAGCGATTCTTCAATGGAATAAGACAGTTTAGGTACCTCTGGTGATATAAAACTAATAGTGCCTGTAAATTGTAAGTCCTATCTGTTTTTTTGCATTTGAAGCTAATTTTAAATGTGGCTCATTGAATGTCCACTACAAATGATTGAAATAACTGACAATATCAAAAATATATTGCTATTATTTACTTTTACTATCGAATCAGTATAGAATGTATGGTTTTAGTCACACCTCAGTTCAATCAATAATGTAACAATGAACAGGTTGACTCTCAACCAACGGCGCCCTGGTGAAAGGGATTTGAATAAGCCGGTTCTTTCAGTGAAACAAAAGCTTATTTTGCTTTTCGCGCTGGTGTTGCCCATTATACCTGCCAGCCTCTCGCTTATACCAAATCAGAATGTTGGCGCAGATTATCTTGCTTTCTCTCTATCGGATTTAGGATTACAGGTTGCCGTATCGAGTGAGGCTGAACCTGAAAACAGCGTTCAATCTCAGGTAGTTCCAATCGGTAAACCTGCACCTGAGGCAACGCCGATGGAAACGAATGTCAATCAAGTTGTATTGATCAACCCTGATCAACAAACAACTCCTCCTGCTATCCTGACAGACCCTGAATCTGTCCCACAAACAGTAACACCTTTAGACACTGAGCAACTGTACGCCGAACCTCCCAGCCTATACTGGTCTACTGCAACAGTCAAAGAAAATGATAGTCTGATTGGTGTTTTTCAAAGGAATAATCTGACGGCTGCGACCGCGATACAATTGACGAAAATGCGCGGAGTTGAAGCCATTCGGGTGTTGCATCCGGGAGATGAATTCAGAATTGCTTTTGACTCTCGTGACGAAGCAGTTGGAATTGAGTTTCGTCGCAAAAAGCGTCAGAGTCTGATGATTCTCTTTGAGGATGGGGGAATTAGCATCGTCGACAAAGAGAAAGCAAAGCAAGCCGGTACTCTGCAAGCACTGCTCGACGAAAAGATTGAGATCATCAGTGAAATTGCTCTCCAGGAATTAACTCAACCATTGCTGAGTCTCAATGAGTCTAGACTCGTCTGGCACGATGTCAAGATTCGAAATGGCGATACCTTAAGTCATATTTTCAAACGGCTGGGCTTGTCGGGCACCGAAGCCGTTAAAGTTGCCAATGCACCGGCCGAGAACTGGTTGAAATCCGGTTTGAAGCCTAAGCAGGAGTTTCGGATTGCGATAACCGAAGACGGGAAATTCGCAGCTTTGGAAGTTTCAAATATACCCACAGCTCAGTTGCGTACAGTGATTGCTCAAGACAATGAATATCTCGTTGGCTACCGGAAGTTGAAGTCTGAAGTTCAAGAGCACTATGCTTGCTCGAAGATTCGAGTCAACCTATATGAAGCAGCAAAAGCAGTCAAACTCCCCAGTTCGGTTGTTGAAGAATTCGCAAAAATATTTGCCTCGCGAATAGATTTCAGCCGCCAACTGCGTAAAGGTGACGAGTACTGCGTTATCTACGAGCAAACTTACCTGAAGGGCAATCCTGCCAACGGACCGAGGATTGTCGCAGCGTACCTTCGACAAAAATACGACCTGATTCAGGCTTTTCGCTACACTCGCGAAGACGGTCACACAATCTACTTTGATCAGAACGGTCTTAACATGCAGGGGCATTTTCTGAGATCACCGATAAAATATGCTAGAGTCACTTCTGTATTTAGTGACAATCGGTTTCATCCGGTACTGAAAAAACACCGCAAACATAAGGGAGTTGACTATGGTGCCAGAAAAGGAACTCCAGTTAGAGCGACAGCGCGTGGGGTTGTAGCCAAAAGATCGAACGATGCGGGCTACGGCAAAATGATCTTGCTAAGACACGGAAGCAGTTACGAAACTGTGTATGCTCATATGTCGAAATTTGGAAATGGCACAGCACCTGGAAATCGTATCAAGCAGGGCCAAATCATTGGATATGTCGGAAAGACCGGATTGGCAACTGGAAGCCACTTACATTATGAATTTCGAGTGAATGGAGTGCATCGAGATCCCTTGAATTATGATATGCCTATGGGTGAACCGATCGCTAAAAAGAACCGCGAAAACTACAATCAACTGGTTAATCGGCTATCCGAGAAACTAAATAACATTGACCAACCGATGCTCGCATACTCTCCTAGCGAAGCGACACAATAATTCAGTGTCGTTAAATCATTAGCCAAATCCCCTACTTTAGTATGGGAGATTTGTATGCCGGAGTGATGTCGGGGACGAGTTTGGACGGTATTGACTCAGTGCTGGCCTCATTTGATGCTCCGGGTTCGATCAAAATTCAAAAATCGACATTTGAGCCATACCCTCATGAATTTCGATCGACTCTCAAACTTCTCCTGAATGATCCACAACCCGACTCGAAGTTGGCGAGCGAGGTTGATTCCACACTCGGCGGTCTATTCGCTGATGCTATCTTACGACTGCTTGAAGATCAGCCTAAAGATGATGTACAAGCAGTTGGATGTCACGGACAAACCATCATTCACCGGCCCAACGCCGACCCTCCTTATACCTGGCAAGCTGGAGACGGCAATATCATCGCCCAAAAGACCGGGTTGCCGGTTGTCACTGATTTTCGGTCAGCAGACATGCGTGCCGGCGGGCAGGGGGCGCCGCTCACCCCAGCATTTCACCAGTTTGCATTTCAAAGCACTGAGGAGTCGCGGGCAGTCGTAAACATCGGTGGAATTGCGAATGTCTCTTACCTTCCCGCTGACTTGAATGAAAAAGTTATCGGCTTTGACACCGGGCCTGGCAATGCGCTTTCGGACCAGTGGATTAATCTGCATAAAGGTATTCCATACGATAAGGATGGACAGTGGGCTCTATCTTCAGACATTGATGAAAATCTGTTAAATCAACTGATGACAGATCAATATTTCCAACAGCCGAACCCCAAGAGTTTGGATAGCCGACATTTCAGCATCGACTGGTTACTGAGCAACATTCGGGAGGTCTGGCCAGAGCCGAATATTCCGGTCATTCAGAGCACCATTGCCGCCTTGACTGCAGAATCGATCTGGCAAGGAATTCGGTTGTTGTTGCCGCCTATTCAGAAAATTTATCTGTGCGGCGGCGGAGCTCACAATCAGGCTATCGTAAAGCGGCTTGAAGAAACTTCAGAACTGCAAGTTGCCAGCTCGGAAGAACTGGGATTGGCTCCAGATCTAGTTGAAGCCTGTGCCATCGCCTGGTTTGCAGAGCGTCGGATGGTCAATTCATGCGCCAATTTACCATCTGTCACGGGCGCAAGCCGAGAGGTCTTGCTTGGTTCAATCATTCAACCCGACTAGACCAAACAAATTCTTTTAACAAGGAGCGAAAACAGTTCACCAGCGCTGTGGCTACTATCCGGTATTGTCAGCAATCGAGGGTAATTTCGCGCTCCCATTCCGATACTTGTGTACAGAACTGATTCCAGTCTGCCAGTTTCAATTTGCAATAACTATCGAGATTGTCCTTGCCAAACGCAGCTTGCAAAACCTCGCTCGACTGCGTTAGTCGAATGGCATCCAGCAGGTTGAGCGGCAATTTTTTGACATCACCCGCAAGTTCTGGATTCGCATACATGTCAATATCCAGCCTCTTTCCAGGGTCGCGTTTGTTTTCCACTCCATCCAGCCCGGCAGCGGCAATTCCTGCCTGCATCAGGTAGGGATTGGCGGCGCCATCCATCAACCTAAGCTCGAATCGACCGGCATCTGGAATGCGAATCATGTGTGTTCGGTTGTTGCCGGTATAGGTGACTGAATTGGGAGACCATGATGCTCCAGAGCGAGTACGCGGTGCATTGATCCGCTTATAACTGTTCACGGCTGGGTTGAAAAAGGAGCACAACTGTTGTGCGCTGTGTACGATTCCGCCCAGAAAATTGTAAGCCAGTGATGACAATCCAACTTCATCTGATTCGTCTAGAAACAGGTTCGTACTACTGTCAGCATTCCACACAGAAACATGCGAATGGCATCCATTTCCGGTAAGATCGGTAAACGGTTTGGGCATGAAAGTAGCTCGCTGACCATGGAGTTCCGCAATGGTTTTCACCATGAATTTGAAAAACACGTGTCGGTCGGCTGTTGTCAGTGCATCGCTATAGTCCCAGTTCATTTCAAACTGGCCGTTCGCATCTTCGTGGTCATTCTGATAGGGGTTCCAGCCAAGTTCAATCATGGCATCGCATATTTCACTGACGACGTCGAAGTTGCGCATCAGCGCGGATTGATCATAGCAAGGCTTTTCCTGTGAATCGCGGTCGTCATTGATTTTACGCCCGTCGCTGCTCACCAGCATGTACTCACATTCCACTCCAGTTTTCATAACGTATCCGTGCTCTGCCAACCGAGCCAGCTGTCTTTTCAGCATGATTCGAGGGCATTGTTCGACCTCAACACCACCCATCCACAGGTCAGCGGCAAGCCAGCCAATGTCTGACTGCCATGGCAGAATGATCAAGCTTTCAGGGTCTGGAACAGCCAGCATGTCCGGGTCGGCAGGCGTCATGTCCAGCCAAGTGGCAAATCCAGCGAATCCGGCGCCTTCTTCCTGCATTGCCCCAATGGCACCCGCTGGAACAAGTTTTGCTCGCAAACCGCCGAAAAGGTCGACGAAACTGATCAGAAAATATTTTATTTCCGTGTCTTTTGCGACTTGTGAAAGATCAATTGCCATAGTTAAACTCCATCCTAAATTTGTGGACAATTTCGTTTTTCAGGTGTCTTTTTGATTGAATTCAGACACCTGTATATATCTGTCGATTTCAGTATATGCAAATTTTGATACACATAAACCGCGGTGAGATTATAGAGGCTGGCCAGGAATCCAGTTGGTACCGGCTAGAGGGACTTGAGCCATGGCGGCTGCCTCAACCGTCAGGGCAACCAGATCTTCAGGTTCAAGATTCAGGACGTGGCTCTTTCCACAAGCCCTCGCCAGGGTTTGCAGTTCCAGCACCATTGTGGACAGATAATTCTTCAACCATCTCGCACCCTGTTCCGGCTTCAAACGAGATTCCAGTTCCGAGTCCTGCGTCGTAATTCCAACCGGACAGCGTCCGGTATGGCAATGATGACAGAACCCTGGCGCCGTTCCGATGGCCGCGTAGTCGTCAACATGTACCGGGCGATTGCAACCAAGTGCGACCATTGCCGCACTCCCTATTGAAACCCCATCAGCACCCAGTGCCAGTGCCTTGGCAACATCTGCGCCACTTCGAATGCCGCCAGAGACAATCAACTGAACCTTTCGATGCATGTCAAGTTCCAGTAACGCGTTGACGGCTCGCCGGACCGCAGGCAGAGTCGGAATACCAACATGTTCTATAAATACATCCTGAGTTGCGGCAGTGCCGCCCTGCATTCCGTCCAGCACGATGGCATCTGCACCTGCCTTTACCGCAAGAGCAACATCATACTCAACTCTGGTTGCGCCAATCTTGATGAGTATCGGAATCTTGAAGTCTGTTACTTCGCGAAGCTCCTGAATCTTGATTTCGAGATCATCCGGTCCTGTCCAATCCGGATGTCTGCAAGCGCTTCGCTGATCAATTCCAGTTGGTAAATCCCGCATCTGCGCAACTCGTTTCGTGATTTTCTGACCCAGAAGCATTCCGCCACCGCCGGGTTTTGCACCCTGACCTACAACCACTTCCAAGGCATCTGCGCGACGAACATCGTCAGGATTCAATCCATAGCGAGACGGCAACACCTGATAGATCAGCGTTTTGGAAGAATTTCGCTCTTCGTCGGTCATTCCGCCATCGCCAGTGGTAGTACTTGTCCCCATCTCACTGGCGGCGAGACCAATGGATTCTTTGGCGTTGGCACCCAGTGCTCCGAAACTCATTCCCGCGATCGTGATGGGAATTTCCAAATGAAGAGGTTCTTGAGCGAATCGATTGCCGATCACGATATCCGTTGAACAGGTCTCACGATATCCTTCCAGCGGATACCGCGACATGGACGCACCGAGAAACACCAGATCATCGAAATTCGGTATCGATCTCTTGGCACCGAAGCCGCGAATTTCATAGACACCTTGATCAGCAGCACGATGTATTTCGGCAATGACATGATCCGGGAACGTTGCGGATGAACGTAGAAAACGTTTGTCGAAAGATTGTTTCTCGTCAGAGGGCATCAGCATTATCGATTTTGAAATTGTAGAGACTTCGCGCTGATCCGAATCGACGGAATTCCGATCCGGAATATTTGAGACCTGCTCGTTTTAGCAGCTCATCCAGCTGGTTTACATACTCGCTTCGCATATCTTTCTCAACGCAGTCGGAACCTAGGCTGCCTACTTCGCCGCGAACAAAAATTTGCGCTTCGTAGATTGAATCCCCGAGATCGTGTGATGTATCGCCACAAACGACTAGACGTCCGGATTGCGCCATGAATCCACTGAAATGACCAACTGATCCGCCGATTACGATGTCGATTCCTTTCATGGATATACCGCAACGCGAACTGGTGTTACCTTGAATGACGAGAAGTCCGCCATGGCCAGATGCTCCCGCATATTGCGAAGCATTGCCTTCCACGCGGACACTGCCGGACATCATGTTTTCGGCGAGACCCGGACCTGCATTGCCGTGAATGTGGATGTTGGCGTGTTTGTTCATGCCTGCACAATAGTATCCGACGTGCCCCTGAATGGATACATCTATGGACTCAGTCAACCCGACGGCTAGAGCATGCGTACCTTTAGGGTGATGAATGAAAAATGATTCGGGGTGTTGGTCGTTACTCCTGACATTGTGCAAAGCCTGGTTGATTTCCCGAAGCGTCTGATTGGCGAGATCGAATTCCACAGCAACTACGAAATTTGTTTCTACTAGCGTTCCCAGCTATAAATTTGTGCAGGTGCAGGCTCCCAGATTTCCGAGTGCTTGGCGTCCGGAAGTCTAGCAATCGCACGGTATTCGGATGACATTGCAACCCAGTCGTCGTTTTCAGCCAACACTGCGGGTTTGCAGGCGATGGGATCACGTAAAACCGAAAATCCGTTGCTGGTTCCAATGGCAAATGTATAGAATCCATCCAGATGTTGAATTGCCGATTGCAGAGCCTCTACGACAGTCTCTCCTTTCGACAGACGCCATGTCAAAAAGCCTGCTGCCACTTCGCTATCATTGTCAGTTTGAAATTGGCCTCCCTGGCGCATCAGAAACCTTCTAAGGCGATTGTGATTCGATAGTGAACCGTTGTGTACCAGGCACAGGTCCAGTCCAGTTGAAAACGGATGCGAATGCTCGGTTGTAACGGCACTCTCGGTTGCCATTCTGGTATGAGCAACTGCATGGGTTCCGGAGAATTCCCGAAAACCGAACTTTTCCACCACTTCACTTGGATGGCCTTTTTCCTTGTAAATTTCGATGGATGTTCCGATGCTCATGATTCGAAGATCGGGCCAAGTGTTTCGTATCCAAGAATCCAATATATCAACTGAAATTTCGCTCACAAGAATTGCGTGACTGGCATGTACTGTAAGCTCAAACTCGCAATTGAAATGGGCGTCGAAATCTGCAGTTCTCTGACTCCAATTTTCGTCAGAGTCGGAACTGAACAAAGACACTTTCGAGCCATTTTCTGGTGCCGGCGCGCGATAAATAGCAACTCCAGCACTATCCGGACCGCGATCACCCATTTCCTCAAGCATGTCCGAGACGAATTCACCGAGTCTGGATTCGAGTTCCGGTTTTTTCAGATATAAGCCTACGATTCCGCACATGGAAATTAACGATGAATTGATTTATCGATGAATTTTGGTCATTCAAATTTATTTCAAGATGCGTCATTCTATACCAAGCGTTACTGAATTTGAAAACAACTCGCTTTCGAAACGAATGCAGATCAGGAACTTTCAGATGAGTATCCAGATAAACTGGGGCCTCTCTGGACAAACTTTCAGTGGTATTGATTGTTCGTATAAAATACAGGGAGTCAGCCTACCGTGAATTTCAATAATTTTTCCTGTCAATTGACAGCACAATCTCAACTCGAATCAAGACAAGTGCTGAGGCAGTGAACAGGCAGATCAAATCCAAATTAGATTGCACTTAAGGAGTTCATATTTCGATGAATTTTGTAGATGAATTGGTAGAAAAATATGCCCAATCTCACTCACAGCAAACTTCTGCACTTGTTAATGAGATTTACAACTGGACAGTAGCAAATTCCGATATGTCCAGAATGCTGTCAGGTGCGCTGCAGGGTGCCGTCCTGCAATTTCTGGCTCGTGCTGTTAAAGCAAAAAACATACTGGAAATTGGAATGTTTACCGGCTATTCCGCACTAACAATGGCGGAAACTCTGCCAGATGATGGTCGATTGATTACTTTGGACATAGAGCCGGAACGGGAAGAAATTGCCCGATCATTTTTCGACAGAAGTTCTCACGGCAGCAAGATAACTATCATAGTTGGTAATGCCATGGATGTCATTCCACGCCTCGAAGGGCCATTCGATATGGTCTACATTGATGCAGATAAAACAAACTACCTGAATTACTATGAAGCCGTCTTTCCTCTAGTGCCATCCGGTGGATTGATTGTTGCAGACAACGTATTGTGGAGCAGCGAAGTACTGAACCCACAGAGCGAGGATGCACAGGCTTTGCATGAATTCAATGAACGTGTTCAAAGTGACTCAAGAACAACCAACGTACTATTGACTATTCGTGATGGCTTGATGGCCGTACATAAAAACTGAAATCGATTATCCAGGCAGACCCGCCCACTGCTCCCTCGGTAATTGCGACCGTAACAAATCGGTAGAGCCGTTGTTGGTTATGAAAACTTATGCCAGCATCAACAAACGTATTACTAAGTGTAATAAATTGATTCAATACCTTGCTGTATTGCGATGTGCCGCTCTCATGGCAGTGTCCATTGCCATGCAGATGAACGCTTCTTTGGCGAGTGCGGAAAGTGGCGATACACCAACCAAGTTGAAAGGAATGTATGCAGGTGTGTTTGTTGGTACTGGTCAAGTAGACAACCGAATAGTTGATGTAAAAGGGTTTGCAAACTGGGGGTATCCCGGCTGGGCTGTTGACTACAATCGCAGCGCAGATGTCGGCGGTTTACTTGTCGGCAGAAAGTTCAATACTAGTGACAAAATATTCTTTCTTGAATCCGATCTCATGTTCGGTAATATGACGGCCAGCACGAAGAAACTCGAACCCTACGAAGAGCAAGAGTATGATCGAGCAGATCCGCCGGTACACGGTTGGATTGATCCATACGTTAAGGACGAATCAGCCGAAACAAATTACAACTGGATCCTTTCATTGCGGGGCGGGGTTGGAAAAGTTGTTGGCAAATGGACAATATTTGTCACCGGTGGGATGGCAGTCGCTCAGATTACCGATTCGTTAACCGACATCGATTTTGATTTTCGCCCCGACACTTACATGCCACCTGAGTTTGATCCCGACGATTCCTTCTCAACAAAATCGGAGAAACTTGGATGGGTGCTCGGGATTGGTGTTGAGAGCCAGTTCACAAAAAGCTGGACTGCACGTCTTGAAACGTTATATTTTGATTTCGGAAAGTCTACGCACTACGCGAACCACTCTAAAGATGACCGCTGCGGACGCGGCAACGAAATGGCGTTGTGCCCTTATGGCATTACGCACAAACTCAAATTAGTGCGATTTGCAATAACGCGCCCGTTTTGAACAACGTGATGTCTACGCTCTATACTCTTAATATCGGCATCCCTTTCGTCAGAAATCTGAAGTTGCCAGAGTATATTGATAGTGAAAGCCGCGTATAGTGCTTCTTTTTTAGTCGAAGATCTTAAATCCTTTTTTCCAATCTCTGCCGGCGGCTTGCTGTAAAGGCTGCTTGCATGGTTTCACCAGAAACATCCGGTTGCAGATCATCGTATTCATTTTTTGCCCAGCTGTAGTCTCCAAAATTTAACAGTATTCCTTCGATCCAATGTAGTCTTTCTGGTGCATTTGTGAGCGAATTTTTTCCTGCAAGATACAGCTGTTTTCGATGTTCCTCATCGGTCCCGCTAGATTTCAGCCGACTATTCAGTTGCGAGATTTCAGCAGCACTGTTGCACTTCTCAAGCGCCGCAAAATAAAACTCCTGTGCTCTAGACGGATTGTCTACTTGATCAGCCAAGAGACCCAACTCTACTAACTGCAACATGTCAAAATCTTTTGCTTCACATTCAGTCAGAAGGCTTTCAACCCATTTGCGATCCTGCAGAAGTTCTACAACCGCTTTCATACATTTGATTCTTCCTGCAGAATCATGCATTTTTAAGAACCACTCTTTCAATATTTCTCCAGTGAGTTCCAAACCGAGCGCTTTGTTCGGAAACTCTCTCATATTTCTTGCCAACTGATAGACGCTGGAAAAATGCTCGCATGCCGATGAAGCGTCCGTTGCGACCTCCCTTACCAAGGCATAATCATTCAACTCATTGGCAGCAATATTAATGAGCATCTGCCATTGAGAAACATCGAAATTATCCGCTTCCAATAATTCTTTGGCTCGATCAATCAATTTCCTTGCATATGCAAGGTCATCCAGTTCTTGCACAACAGTACGAGCCAGGCGTATGACCTCAAGTGCAGTAGAAATTTGCTTTTCCTGCTTTTGATGTTCTGCGTATTTCGCCTGATTGGCCCGCCTCCTTTGCAGTTTGTCGTCCAGACTCGTCTGCCATTCAATGTTATCGGACGCGAATTCTTTCACTGCTTTAATCACAGATTCCAAGTCAGCTGGACTGGCAGCCGCCTCCTCTGCTGCGGCAAGCGCGCTTTCACTGAACTCGGCATTGTCAATGTTCGCATGAGAAGAGTCGAATATTTCAATATGCTCGGAAGTGGAGTCCGCCAGATTTTTCATTCGACTCAAGATTTCGAGCGCAACGCCTGCATCGTTGATTGTTTCACACTGACTCTCAAGTATTCGCTTCAGACCGGAAAAACTGTCAATGGAGACGCTTGCTTTTGTGTATACCACTTGTACCATTGAGTCGTCATTCAATGTATTCATTACAGATTCGGCTAGTGAAACGAGATCATTTGCATTCCCCATTTTCTCTTCAGCCTGGCGGAACAGCTTCATCGTATATTCACGATCACCGAGCTTTTCCCAAACTTCAACTGCCAGCTTTACGAGATCGGAAGCATTGGTAATCCGCTCGGCAGTTTTTTCATAATATTGGCGCGCCAACTCCAAGTCTTCAAGCTCGGTCGCTGCGGTCGATGCAACTTCAAGTAATACAACTCGATCGCTGAGGTCAGGCAAAGCCTGCTCAAAATATTCCCTTGCTGATTCACGGTCTTGCCGGAGCTGCCAAAATCCATAAGCAACATCCAGAAACTCTTCGCCTTCCATCGCGCTGTCTGCGGCTTCCTGCAGAAGTTCACCAACTTTGTCCTCATCATTCATAATTTCGCGAAATCCGCCGGCCAACGCGGTATAGTCGGCTGGGAACTGGCAATCCATTTCTGCATTTTCTAAAAGACTTCGAACCTGATCCTGATCGTCAAATAACTTCAGTACGGATTCGGCATATTCAACGGTGTCCGCAACTGTATCCAGATGACGCTCGGCGGCTCTAAAAACTGTTTTTGCCTCTTCGACATTCCCAGATTTGACCAGCTTCTGTGCAAGCTCCTGAAACTGTGAAACTTCTTTCAGATCTGATGTGACTCTTGAGATCAAGGATGTTGCCAGTTCAGCGTCACCCGCTTTGCCCGCATAGTCAGCTAGAACAATCAAATCAGTGCCCGACGCGTCGTCAACCGAGCTTCGGATCAGACCAAGTCCTTTGTCTGTGTAGTTCATAAGCGTAGCGTACGCATGACCCACCGCAGCAAACTCCAACGCCTCGAAACAGGCATCTTCAGCTTGTTCGAGCAATTCCTCCGCATATTGATTGTCGTTAAATTGCGAAACCATAAACGTCGCGAGACTTACGTACTCTGCCGGATCCTGGCAGTCCATTTCAGCCTTACCTGCCAGCTCTTGTGCGTACTCTGTATCCTCTGGATCGGTTAACGCCTGTTTCGCCAAATTAAGCCATTCGTCGGCGCTCGAACATTCGGATTCAAGGGACTGAAGGTCGGATCTTCTTGCCATGACTGTCTGAAAACTCTTTGATATTGAAAAATCTATATTATTATACGGATAGCTAAGTTCAAATGATCAACTCAAGGAATCGGTGGCATTCCTGAATTAGATTTCCAATGCTGCGAAGCTTGGTCGCGTTGATTTTGCTCCAATCTGAAAATCGTCACTTCAGCAATTTAATGGAGAAAAAAATGAAGATATGTGTTGTCGGTGCTGGATCTATGGGTGGAATGATGGGTGTCAAACTTCACAATCTGGGAGAAGATGTAACCCTAATTGCCCGCGGACTCCATCTGGAAGCCATTCAAACCAACAACGGTCTGAAACTCATCATGAACGACGGTACGGAAGAATTTGCCGAAGGGATTAGGGCGACGAGTGACATGCGATCTATTGGACATCAGGACTTGATAATCCTCGCAGTAAAATCCCACCAAATTGCGCCCATCGTTGACGAAATCAATTCTCTGTTGGGCGACGACTCCGTTCTGCTGACTATTCAGAATGGAATTCTTTGGTGGTATTTCCAACTGCATGGTGGCGAATTCAACAATCGTGTGATTCAGACAGTAGATCCAGGTGGTCGCATCAGCAAGAACATTGATCCAAAGAAGATTATTGGATCAATCTCCTACCCTGCCGCAGAAATCAGTGAGCCTGGAGTAATTCGGCATATTGAAGGACTGCGAATGCCGATTGGAGAGCTGGATGGCGTTGAGAAACAGCGAACTAGAGATCTGGCGGATTTATTGAATCGTGCAGGGTTTAAATCGGTAATTTTGGAAAGCATTCGCGCCGAAACTTGGCTCAAAGTTTTGGGTAATCTGAGTTTCAATCCGGTCAGTGCACTAACTCACGCTACACTCATCGATATTTGCCAGCACAAAGCTTCGCGCGACTTGATCAATAAAATGATGACCGAATGTCGCGAAGTCGCACTGCGGCTTGGTGTGGGCATTCGCCTTTCAAATGAACGAAGGATTGAAGGTGCTGAAAGAGTCGGTAAACACAAGACCTCCATGCTACAGGATATTGAAGTCGGCAAAGCACTTGAACTTGAAGGACTGATCGGGGCGGTAATCGAAATAGCACAGTTGACCGGAACCAAGGTTGACCACATCAAGACTGTCTACGCACTGGTGAGTTTGCTTGATCAGGTTGTTCAACAAGAAGAACTATACATTCAAGCACAACCGAAAACCTCTTGATCGTAACGGAGCCGGAATTATTACGAAGCACCATTCCCTGACATTCGGATTTACACCTAACCAGAGACTGAAGTTCATTAACTCTGACTTGTCAGAGTATTGCGATTACATCCCTTTGACTAAGGGACCGATGAACAGGGACGGCGATTGCGTATGAAAAATTCCTACCGAGGTGTCTTGCCCGCCATTCCGGTTCCGATGTTGGATAACTACGAGATTGACGAACCAGAACTTCGACGGTATTCGAAATGGCTTACCACATTCAGCGGCGTGACCGGAATTGTCACTAACGGCCAAGCTGACGAGGTGCTTACACTAACCGCAGAAGAAAGAGTCAAAGTCACAAGTGTGGTCGTTGATGCGGTGAAAGGCTGTGTACCAGTCATCTCAGGGATTGCTTGCGAGAGCATCGAGGAAGGCACAAAACACGCCAAGATGGCAAAAGATGCGGGGGCTAACGGACTACTAGTACTGCCCCGTCAGTACTGGTTGCGATTCGGATATCGTCATGAGCAAGTTCTTAAGCATTTTGTTGCAATTGGCAGAGCAGTCGACATCAATCTCGTTGCTGACGTCTATTCAGAATGGGAAAAGGCAAGTTACTCTTCATATTTGCTTTGCGGCCTTGGCGCACTGCCGTGGGTGACAGCATTCAAGATGTGCACCAGCGATATGCGCAGGTATGAAGAAGACATCCGATTGCTGCGCTCTGATGCGCCAGATACTTCAATACTGACAGGTCATGACGAATTTCTTCTTGCTTCCATGGTTCAAGGTGTTGATGGCGCACTGGTGAACTTTGCAGCTTTCATACCGGATCTGGTCACAGGACTATTTGATGCAGTTAAGTGTGGCGAGCTTCACCGAGCGCAGGAAATACAGGCGCGAATACTTCCTCTCAAGGAAATAATTTACCACCGCGAAGAGATGTCAGGCGAACACCATGCTCGAATGAAATCCGCCATGGCAATTTCCGGACGCTTGAAATCCGCGGTCGTTCGTCCACCACTAAAACAACCTACCGGCCAACTTCAGGATAAAATTGAACGAGAGGTAAACTGGTGCGAGATTGAAGCAGAATCTACCTCCTAGCTTGAATAATATGGAACTCTCCTTGAACTAAACAATGCCTTACAATGCAATTCAATTACTAAGTGCATGGTTCCAGAATGGATGATGAACAAAGTATCAGAATCCAGTAGTCAGGGTTTAGAAGGTGTTGTCGGACGAAATGTCCAGTCTGCGTCTAGATCGTTGCCGACAGCGTCCCAATGGTACGACTCAAATGTGGAATTGATGATAAATCGCTATGAACGATTTTCATTCAGCGAGATTCACGAAATTCTGCTGGAACACCTACCAACAAAACGTCCTTGCACGGCTCTTGACGTCGGTTCCGGTACCGGCAGAGATGCAGCAGCACTTGCAGAATTGGGAATTGACGTCACCGCAGTCGAACCTTCAGATGCAGTTCGGAAGAAAGCTGAAGAGCTTCACCCACACCCGCGCGTAGATTGGGTAAAAGACAGCTTGCCCAAACTCCAAACGATATTGAAAATCGGCTCGCGTTATGACTTGATTCTTCTGAGCGCAGTTTGGATGCATATCGCGCCCAGCAACAGGGAGAATGCTTTCCGTAGATTAGTGACTCTATTGAATCCTGGCGGATTGATGTACATCACTTTGCGTCACGGACCATTCGAAGCACTGCAGGGTTTCTGGGATATATCAGATGACAATATTTATACTCTTGCCCACAAATATGGACTTATCGTGGAAAATTGCAGTACCGTTGATGACAAATTGGGGAACGAGGGCGTCACCTGGACCCGCATAGTTCTTAAATGACCCGTAGTACGATATATATATATGCACGCGAAATTCTGATTTAAAACGGGACTAATCGAGCTTGTCTTGAAACAATCCAATCGACAAGAGTTTGTATTCTGTTTCGAGAAAACTTAGAAATCTGCAAATCGCACAAATACTAATTATTGGAGAATCTTATGAGTGCATATCGAATGATGTCCGAACAACTGGAAGCACTGCTTGCACTTTCACATCCGCCCATTGCAATTACATTTTGTGATTCGCCGTCCGATGTTCCGGGTTATGGATCAAATTATCCTTCCCCCACTGAGGATGGACTTACCGGCGCAGTCGCCGCTAGCTGTGTGTTCTGGACGAAGGCAGCCGAAAGAACATTTTCCACTGTTCCTGCAGATCATGGAAACTGCAGTGTCGGAAGCCTGACTCATGGATTGATCAACTTGGAGGAAGCAGCCACACGCGCAGATGTACAGGCGATCTGCGAAGCGAAGTGGGTTGATCCAGCAATTTTTCCACATGTTCCGACAGTGAAAACTCGCCCCGAATCTATCGTTTACGGCCCACTCGCCGAAGCACAAGTTGATCCTGACATTGTTTTTCTGCGCTTGGTTGCAAAGCAGGTAATGCAATTGCATGCAGCAGTGCCATCCTTAAGGTTTGAAGGCAAACCTCAGTGTCATATCATCCCAATCGCCATCGAACTCAAGCAGCCCGCAGTAAGCGTTGGATGCATGTTGAGTCGAGTTCGTACCGGGATGACAAATAACGAGATGACCTGTGCAATCCCCTTTGAACAACTATCCGAAACAATATCTGCACTGGATGCAGTGTTAGCAGCAGATCGACTTGTATCAGCGTATGCCAGCGAAGACGGAGTACGCTTTCGATAAATTTGCACCATTCATTGAAATATTTTCAATCGTCCTGCTGGACTGAATCCCTGAGCGCCGGCCTAGGACACCGGAACCCGGGACAGCTCAGCGATTATCGCCGAAGTCGGCTGACTCGATAGAACAAACAGAGACATTGAATGAAAAATTGCTGTCCACACCAGCTCTTCAGCGAATGATGGCCCCCAACCGCAAGAACTGACCCGGTAGAAGCGGAGCATTACACAATTCCATGATCGAAATCATTGGAGGAATGGCAGGAGGGCTCGGGCTCTTTTTCGCGGGAATGTGGTTCCTGACGGAGAACTTGAAGACACTGGCCAGTCGCCGCCTTCGTGTGATCGCAAACCGGTGGACTGGCAACCGGTTTGCGGCATTCGCTTGGGGAACGATTGCCGGTACAGTTACGCAGAGCACAGCCGTGCTGACTTTCATCGTGGTTAGCATGTTGAGGTCAGGCCTCGTATCCACGCGTGGGGCATTCGCCATCCTACTCGGAGGAAGTCTCGGTGTGGTGCTGTTGGTGTTGGTGGTGACCTTCGACATCAAGTTGATCTCGCTATACGTCTTCGGAATCGCGAGCGCGGTCATGATTAGCGAAAGGGCATCGAAGTATCGGCCCATCGCCGCGTCTTTCTTCGGGGGAGCAATGATCATTCTTGGCCTTGTTCTGCTTAAGGACTCGGCCGCGCCGCTGGCCGACCAGCTTTGGTTTGGTGAGACAGTAGAATGGACGGGAGGTTCGCTGTTGCTTGCTTTCCTGGTAGCCGCATTGCTGACAATCATCGTGCAATCGCCGAACGCCATCAGTGTGTTCAGCATTAGCATGGCCACGCTCGGAGTCATTACCACCGACCAAGCCATCATGCTCTTGTATGGAAGTTGCCTCGGAGCGGGTTTGATCCTGTACCTACTGTCGATGGGCTTCACCGGCCGCGCCCGTCAAGTCGCCATGTATCAGGTAATTTATTGCGTGTTGGTTAGCGCCATAATGGTTCTGTTGCTGTACATTGAGTTGTATTTCGATGTCCCGCTGGTGAAAGCCATGTTCCTCTCCATCAATCTGGGGCTGGGCCAACAACTGGCCTTAGTCTATATCTCTACGTCCGTGTTCGGCGTACCGATCATGCTCGTCGCCTTGGGACCAATGGCCCAGCTCTTTAAAAAGCTGTGGCCGGCCACGGTTACGGAGGAGCTGTCTCGGACGAAGTTCATTGACAACCATGCGTTCGGGGACGTTGAGACATCACTGGCGCTGGCGGATCTCGAGCAGCGGCGCGTGCTTGACATGTTCCCACGATACTTCAGCGCGGTACGGCAGGGGACCGAGCTGGAAACGCCTCGAAAAGCGATTAGGGAGGTATTGTCTGAAATCGACGCCTTCCTGATTGATCTGCGCGGGCGCCACTCTGCACAGAGTAACGAAGGCCGTAGTTCGATGTTGACTCGCCAGAAACTGCTTTTCTGGCTGGAGGAACAATTGGCCGTCTTGTGCGGAGCGTTGCAGGAGCTGAACGAACAATCGGCTCTCCACGGTTTGCAAACGAGTTTCACTGAAGGAGTTGATGGAGTGCTGCTCTCCATGCTCCACGCAGTCGAGACCGGCGACAAGGAAGCTTGGAAGCTTGTGATGAATTTGACCGGGGACCGCCGCGAACAGATGAGCAGTATGCGACGCCGGTACTTGGAGACGGAGTTAGTTCTTAACGATGATCAACGCAACCAACTTGTCACGATCACCAATGCAACCGAACAAACTTTCTTTCTTCTGTCGAAACTGGTGCGGGAGTTCGACAATTCTCCAATCGTATCGACGCATATCCTGATGAAGAAGCATGCCAGGTAGACCTTTCCGTTCATTTTCGCCGGATACCCGCACACTCTAGCGTCATTGGGGCAGTCCCGGCCGCGAAGCACTCAGAGAGGTTTTTTACCCGACTTCGGCTTCGCGTGAAACAGCGAATTGTTGACTTCGATCAACTCCTTGACTAGCTCGCGGAAACACTAGCACTCCTTAATTTGCCCGCACGGCCGCTCTAAGGCTTCCAGACCGGAAATCGCCAGCCTACGCCGCTGGTCGCGCCGTGACTGAAGCTCAGCGAGGTTGGAATGCGAGGTCATAAGGGTTTCCAGTTGTTATCTTAATGTTTGATACTGCATTAAGATAATCTTGGAAATCCATGCTAATTCCTTGTTCCAGGTGGAAATAGCAAATCTCGCGTGCACCCAAACCCCATCCACGAAAAAGAGTAGAATATAAGGAATGAAAAACAGTAGGGCGATTGAAATATTTTCAATCGATTAGTGATATTAACTTTGTACACACATCACCTATGACATCCGATTGAGCGAACTTCAGTCAGTAGGACTATGTTTGATATTAGTCAGGCTCTAACTTCCAGCCTAGGCATTGACGGCCCGGAAATTCACTATAACCTTTCCAAGTCCGAACTTTTTCGTGCCGCACTTCAATACGACCGAGGACGAATCTCCAAATCGGGCGGATATGAAGATAGAAAAGCCTATTCCACAAAGTTGAAGGAAAACGGACCGATCGTCTTTCTAACCGACCCGGATTGCACCGGACGGCCGGTAGACGATACCTACGCAGTAGCTTGGCCGGAGGTGGAATCGAAAATTTGGTGGAAGAGCAGTCTTCAGCCCTACGATCCAGATCATTACCAGAAATTGCTACCGCGGGTAATCAAGCATATTAATCAGCACGGCGGCCGCCTGTTTGTGCAGGATGTAACGGTTGGACAAGATCCCGAATATTCAATTCCATACCGATTCATCGGGCAGTACGCGACACATGCCTTCTTTGCCCGCAACATGTTCTTGACTTCATCTTCCACATCGAATGAAAACGATGCATCGAAGAGTTGGACGATGCTCAATATCCAGACATTTCGGTGCGAACCCGAGCGTGACGGATGCCGGTCCGACCGTGCCGCCATCCTGGACTTTCGAAATCGAATCTGTTTAGTAATCGGTAGAGCCGACTACTGCGGACTGGTAAAAAAGTCTATTTTCACAGTAATGAATTACCTGCTGCCGAATCAGGGAATTCTATCCATGCACTGCTCTGCGAATGTCGGCGAATCTGGCGATACTGCCATTCTTTTTGGATTGTCTGGAACAGGCAAAACAACACTTTCGGCAGACCCAAGCCGTAAACTGATTGGCGATGACGAAACTAGCTGGACAAAGGATGGCGTCTCCAATCTTGAAGACGGATGTTATGCTAAGTTGATTAATCTCGACAAAGAGGCAGAACCCGTTATTGCAAGTGCACTATCAATGGAGGGGACGCTGATTGAAAATGTACCTCGACTTGACGCCTTCCCATACGAGCAGACGGACCCGCAAGATCTGAATTTATTCGATGATTCAATCACTGAAAATACCCGATTTTCCTATCCCCTATCTTGCAATCCCAACATAGCGGCAGGCGCAAGGGGATCGCATCCTACAACAATCGTCATGCTCACAGCCGACGCTTTTGGCGTCTTGCCGCCGGTTTCAATTCTGAACGAAGATGAGGCAATGTACCATTTCGTGCAAGGATTTACTGCACGAATCGCAGGTACTGAGGTTGGAATCAAAGAACCTGAAGCAACATTCAGTTCTTGCTTCGGTGCTCCATTCATGTCACAAAAACCACTGGTTTATGCAAATCTTCTGAAGGACAAGATTCGATCATCCAATGCACGATGCATATTACTGAACACCGGCTGGATTGGCGGCGCGGCGGGAGAGGTGCCAAGAATCTCCATAGGCGACACGCGAGCACTGCTGAATGCAGCCATGCGTGGAGAATTTCACAACGGCCACTCAGACGCAAACTTCAAGAATCACCCAATACTTGGATTGCGTTATCCGACAGCATGTCAAGGGGTTGATTCTTCTATACTCGACCCTCGAAACTGCTGGAGCGACAAGCAAGCCTATGATCAGAGCGCAAACAAATTGCGCAATATGTTCAGCAAAAACTATCACGAAAACAACTTCGCCAGTTCTGGAATTCCCGAAGTAATTTAGAGATGGTCAACTGCAACTTCGTGACGCTGGGTTTGAAACACTGACTGGGAATCGGCACCCTTTCTCACAATGACTCCCCCTGAGGAATTATCTTTTACGCAATTGCGACACGGGATGGTAGTCATCATCGTAGCGCACGCAGCATTGTCAGGAGATACTACAGGTCGTCCCGTTGTGAGCGAATCGGTTTTGGATGCGATTCTTGAAGTACCCCGCCATCTCTTTGTTCCAGAGTTCTTGCAGCCGCACGCTTATGAGGACTGTCCATTGCCAATCGGACATGACAAAACAATTTCACAACCGTTTATCGTAGCATTGATGACCGATTTGCTGGATATAGAAAAGACCGACAGGGTTCTTGAAATCGGTACCGGCCTCGGTTACCAAGCTGCAGTACTGAGTCGCCTGGCTGCAGAAGTCTGCACAGTAGAAATCATTCCAGAACTGGCGGAACATGCGAAACAGAATTTTGCAGACCTGGAATATGACAATGTTCAAGTGCGCATTGCCAACGGGGCATATGGTTGGAGCGAGACCTCACCCTTTGACAAGATTCTTGTTGCCACTTCCGCCGATGAAGTGCCTCCGAAATTGATCGAACAGCTACAGCCCGGTGGACGTCTTGTCATGCCGGTCGGCCCGGATGACAGTCAAAATCTGGTGTTGGTTCAAAAAGGCGTATCCAGCACCTACGAGGATGTTATTCTGTCAGTACGTTTTTCACGCATGGTCATTGCGCACTGATCTGTCCCAGCTTATTGGCTGGTAACAAAAAGATTCAAGTGCTTTTGGATATGCTCAGCCAGTCGAAGAGTATGATTTCTCACCAGCAGTTCGGCACTATCGGCGTCTCGCGCCTCAAGCGCTTCTATAATGTGCATATGATCTATGACTGAGTGTTGAGCTCGATCAGGATCAGAGATGCTGCGTAGTCGAATGGTTTTTAGGTGCAGAAACAGATTTTCGGATATCTCAATCAGCGGCTGACACTTGCTCATCTCGATAATCGCCCGATGAAACTCGATGTTCGTTTCAGAGTATTCGTTGATATTCGCCTGAAACTTTGAACCATCATAGGTGGTAAACAGTTTTCTCAGCTGTCCAATCTCTTCATCATTTGCTCGCTGCGTCAGAAGCCTGGCAGCCATGGACTCCAGTGCTGCCCAGACGAATACCATATTGAGAATTTCATCGACAGTCTTGCGCACCACGAATGCGCCTCTGTGAGGAATCGTTTTTACAAATCCTTCGTTTTCAAGCCGAATCAAACTTTCTCGAATCGGAGTTCGACTGACACCAAGCTGATTGGCGAGAGAGCGTTCGTCCAGACGCAAATTTACTCCCGGTTCATACACGTCCATAGACGAAATCGCATCTCGTAAAGATCGATAGACTCGTTCTTTGAGTACTTCTGGATCCTTGAGTCGATCAATTACTAAATTCACAGGAATTTGTTCCAATAGTGAATAAAAAGGAAAGTAAAATGAATTTGCGTACGGCAACTATTCTAGCACGACGAGAATGCCTGCTAGGCATCAGTGTATTATATCTAGTGTGCGGGCTCAATTGCTATCGGATCAATGGTTTCAGCGGCTGACAGTATACAAAAACACTCTAAATACCGATTGCATGTAGAGGCTAACTATTTAATTCTGTTGCGATCGTATAACGAAATAGAGAAGATGGAGACAGAATGAAAAAAAAGAAAATAAGGCCGTTTGGTAAATATTTCACGCGCTCACTTAAACAATATTTTCACGACTTGAACGGTATCGACCCAACCGACCTGCATGATCAAATGACTCAGGAACTTGAGAAACATCTGTTTGAATATGTAATGAAACACACGACCGGTAACCGCACTCGTGCTGCTGCAATCTTGGGGGTGTCGAGAAGCACTCTAAGGAAGAAATTGGACCGTTACAATATTTCACCCCACTGAGTATTTCTGCCTGATTAACCAGAGCAATGATACAAATCTGAATATTGGCGAGTAATTGCACACCGTAGTGAAAAACGTCTCATTGATCGAATAACCACAATTTCTCGTCACACACAAGGCATGTTTACAATGGAAATTGAACATGCTTTCAATGAGCATTTCACGATAGTCTAAGAAACTAGAATGAAAAATTTTGCACCCGTTTCGCCTAGGCGCGCTTTAATCAGCGTTTCCGACAAGAGCGGAATCGTCGAATTTGCTGCTGGACTCGCATCAGAAGGTGTTGAAATATTGTCGACCGGCGGAACCGCCAACACCTTGTCTAAGGCCGGAATCGAAATTATTCCTGTTTCCGACTACACGGGTTTTCCAGAGTTAATGGGCGGACGGCTGAAAACGCTTCACCCAAAAATTCATGGCGGCATTCTTGGAAGAGAAGACGTCGACAAGGAAGAAATGCAGGAGAACGACATTCAACCGATTGATCTGATTGTCGTGAATCTGTATCCATTTGAACAAGCCCATAGCGGCCGCACAACTGACTACGATGTAGACGTTGAATTTATCGATATTGGTGGACCAACGATGATTCGTGCTGCGGCCAAGAACTTTATTCGTACGAGCGTTTTGATCGATCCTGGTGACTACCAGAACATACTCTATGAAATTCACAATAAAGGCGGCATTGCGTTCAATACTCGTAAAAGTCTGGCGGCAAAAGCGTTTGCGAGAGTTTCAGAATACGATAGCAACATAGCCTCTGCCTTGTGTGCTAGTACACAACTAGTTGATGAAGTTGAGGAATTCCCGAATACTCTGAATCTCACATATCGAAAGTTTATGGATATGCGTTACGGAGAAAATCCCCATCAAGCTGCTGCTTTTTACGTTCCATTCAGCCGCGACAAACCGTGGCTGGAAACCTCTCAGCTGCATCAAGGAAAATCGATGTCATTCAACAACGTGGTCGATGCAGATGCAGCCTATAGCTGCATCAAAGATTTCCACGACACTACATCTTGCGTAATCGTCAAACATGCAACGCCGTGCGGAGTAGCGTCGGCAACTAATCTTACTAGTGCATATGAACTCGCGTACAGAACCGACCCAACATCGGCGTTTGGTGGAATCATTGCATTCAATCGAAAACTTGATGAGCGAACAGCTGTGGCTATTCTCGACAATCAATTTGTCGAAGTGATACTGGCACCGGAAATCGAACAGAAGGCACTTAAAGTGTTTCGGGATAAGGAAAACATCCGGGTATTGGAATATAAATCTGAGATGAGTGGAATTCCATCAGGAAAGGTATTGAGTTCTGCAGGTGGCGGATTGCTTTTGCAAGATCCCGATGAGACTATCGATGAATTGCTTGATATTCAGGTAGTGACGGAAAGAGAACCCGAAAAAAATCAAATGCAGGACTTAATTTTTGCATGGGGAGTGGCAAAGCATGTCAAATCGAACGCGATTGTATATGCTAAAGATTCCGCAACAATCGGTATTGGTGCAGGGCAGATGAGCCGAGTCGATTCAGCGAAAATCGCTTTGATAAAAGCTGATGAAGCTGGCTTGGAAATCAACGGATCAGTGATGGCTTCGGACGCTTTCTTTCCGTTTCGAGACGCAATAGACGCCGCCGCCAAATCCGGCATACGTGCAGTGATTCAGCCTGGCGGTTCTTTACGCGACAACGAAGTTATTGACGCTGCCAATGAACACTGCATGTCCATGGTCTTTACCGGTAGGCGCCATTTCCGTCATTGAACGCAGCCCACAAGATGAATGTTCTGATTGTCGGTGGCGGTGGGCGCGAACATGCTCTGGCCTGGAAAGTGGGGCAGTCGTCACATGTCAAACAGGTGTATGTGGCACCTGGAAATGCCGGAACATTTCTGGAACCCAATACCTGCAATGTGCCAATTGATGCTGAGGACGTCGAAGAACTTCTGGCCTTTGCGCTGAAGGAGCGGATTGATCTGACGATTATCGGCCCGGAAGTGCCTCTGACGCTCGGCATTGTCGACCAGTTTCAGCAATATGGCCTACCATGTTTCGGCCCGAGTGCACAGGCAGCGCAGCTTGAAGGTTCAAAAGATTTCACCAAGAAATTTCTGTTGCGGCATGAAATTCCTACTGCGCAGTTTCAAACTTTTGAAGATTTGACTCTAGCCTGTGAATATATCAAAGGCTGCAATTTGCCTGTTGTCATCAAAGCGGACGGATTGGCAGCCGGAAAAGGTGTAATCGTAGCGCAAACTATGCATGAAGCAGAATCAGCACTAAATGACATGCTGTGCAATGACAAATTTGGCAGCGCAGGCAAAAGAATCGTAATTGAGCAATTTCTGCAGGGGGAAGAAGTAAGCTATATCTGCATCGTAGATGGTGAATTTTTTCTCCCACTAGCCGCGTCACAGGATCACAAAGCTGCATTTAACGGCGATACCGGTCCCAATACAGGAGGCATGGGTGCTTATTCTCCTGCACCAATCGTCGATCACCATCTGGAAGATCGGATTCTGAACGAAATCATCTGGCCGACTGTTCGAGGATTGCAGCACGAAGGCATTCAATACACTGGCTTTTTGTATGCTGGATTGATGATTGACGAAAGTGGAAATCCCAGCGTGCTTGAATTCAACTGTCGTCTAGGCGACCCCGAGACCCAGCCAATACTGTTTCGCCTTCAGTCAGATTTATTGGATTTAATCGTCGCAGCACTTGATGGAAAGCTGGAATCCGTAACCGCGAGTTGGGACACTCGTTCAGCACTGGGTGTGGTTGTTGCAGCAGACGGTTATCCAGGTGCGTACTCAAAGGGGCAAGAAATTGCCGGGCTTGATGCGCTAGATACAGAAAATGTGAAAGTTTTCCATGCTGGTACCGCGCTGGATGAAAACGGAAGATTGATAGCAAACGGCGGTCGTGTATTATGCGTAACTGCTTCGGCTGAAAATGTCAGCCAAGCTCAGGCGAAAGCGTATGAAGCGGTCGCACAAATTTCGATGCAGAATATGCATTATCGAACAGATATAGGAAGTAAAGCATTGAACCGCAGAGTGGATGCGAACTGAACTGATAGGAGGGAAACTTGAAAGAAAATTTCGTTGCAGTCATGGTCGGATCAGATTCTGATCTCAATGTAATGCAATCAACACTGGATACGCTTGACAGTCTTGATGTGCAGTGGGAAATTCGTATATTGTCGGCACATCGAACACCCGATCACGTGCTAGACTATATCCAGGATGCAGATGCCCGAGGATGTGCTGCATATATTGCAGCGGCAGGTTTGGCAGCACATCTCGCAGGGGCGGTTGCGGCCAATACGCTCAGACCAGTGATTGGTGTTCCGCTTGATGCGGGTACTCTAGGAGGGCTTGATGCGCTACTGTCGACCGTGCAAATGCCGGGAGGAGTTCCGGTTGCGTGCGTTGCGATTGGCACTCCGGGTGCCAAGAACGCGGCGTTTCTTGCGGCGCGTATTCTTGCCTTGAATGACAAGAATATCGCCTCGAATTTACACGCACAGCGTCAAAGGAATCGCGCTTCGGTGCTTGAAAAAAATCAAAAGCCGCAACAAAAAATCAGCGACTGAAGAAAATTCATTGAATGCGATTGACGTTGCGATGGGCGCTAGATTAATCACTTTGGGTGCAGTGGTAGCCTATCCGACTGAAGCCTGTTTCGGAATCGGCTGCGACCCGACAAATCGAAGCGCGTTGAAACGCATTGCCAGAATCAAAAATCGTCCAGTCGGTAAGGGGTTGATTGTGATTGCGCATAACGTTGAATCATTGTTGCCGTATCTGTCAATTCAGAGCGAGTCGATTCTCGACCAACCGCTTGCTACATGGCCTGGCCCCTATACATGGATTTTCCCAGTCAGTTCATGGGCCTCGAATTTGCTTTGTTCTACAGACAAAACCATTGCCGTACGCGTAACAGCACACTCTTTGGCCGCACATCTGAGCCGCCTTGCCGGAGGCGCCATCATTTCAACAAGTGCCAACCGTCATGGCCTGACTCCAATTCGACAATACGTTCACGTTGAACGATGCTTGGGAAAGCAACTGGATTTCGTAGTACGTGGGACCCTAGGACGTCAGAAAAGACCAACTCAGATAAGAGATGCTATGACTGGGCATCTGATACGTGCGGCTTAAGTTTGAGCGTCAATGAATGGAGAAGGAAGTGCTTGTGGCCGAAAGTGAAGCAGCGAAAGTTGAAGTCTTTCTGAAGAAGCTGCAGGGGCGGATTTGCAGTGAACTTGAAGCACTGGAAAATTCCCAAAAGTTCGCGCAAGACGAGTGGATATTTGCAGGCGGCGGTGGTGGCAATAGTAGAGTTCTTGAGTCTGGTACTGTATTTGAAAAGGCTGGCGTCAATTTCTCTTCAATCCAGGGGGTGCAACTGCCTGCCGCTGCAACGGAGAAACGCAAAAATCTGAAAGATCAGTCTTTTTCCGCTACCGGCATCTCCGTTATTGTCCATCCTTGCAATCCTTATGTGCCTACCACACATATGAACCTGCGATTTATCCGAGTCGGCGTAGAAAGTTGGTGGTTCGGAGGCGGATTTGATCTGACTCCATACTACGGATTCGTTGAAGATGCGATTCACTGGCATCGTACAGCTGTCACGGCATGTGAAGGATTTGGGGACGGCCTTCACCTGAGGCTCAAAAAGTGGTGCGACGACTATTTCTATCTAAAACATCGAAATGAATCCCGTGGAATTGGTGGAGTGTTCTTCGATGACTTTACGGAGGGCGGATTTGATCACAGTTTCGAGTTTCTGCAAAGCGTCGGAAGTCATTTTCTGGATGCTTATCTTCCTATTGTCGAGCGTCGTATGCTCACCCCTTTCGGTGAACGAGAACGGGAGTTTCAATTGATTCGACGCGGTCGCTATGTGGAGTTCAATCTGGTCTACGACAGAGGTACGCTTTTTGGCTTGCAATCAGGCGGTAGAACGGAGTCGATTCTGGTTTCGCTGCCGCCGAGTGTGTCCTGGCGATACGACTGGAAAGCCGAACCTGGCTCTGCTGAGGCGAAGTTAACAGAAGAGTTTCTCCAACCTCGGGATTGGCTGGATTTGGCGACGGATCAGTAATGGGTAAATTGCTGTTTACATTTTATCGGACCGTAATTTTCCTGCTGCTCCCAGCGATTTACGTCCGCTATAGGCTGAAAGGCATTCGCAGACCCGTGTATCGGGAACGAATGATGGAGCGGTTTGGAGCGATTCCCGCACACACCAAAAAAGGGGTGATTTGGATTCATGCGGTATCAGTTGGTGAGACCAATGCGGCACTCCCTCTAGTCAAGAATCTGCTGGCAGCACAAGATCGTCCGATCTTGATGACATGCGTGACTCCAACAGGGTCTGCTCAAATCAAAAAATCGTTTGGCGACCAGGTCGAACATATATACGCGCCCGTTGATGCTGGAGTGATTGTGAGAAAATTTCTAAAGAAACTTCAGCCTTGCGCGATTGTGATCTTTGAAACCGAATTGTGGCCAAATCTCATTCGCAATGGCTTGTCCAAAAACATTCCGATACTGTTTGCCAACTTGCGCTTGTCCGACAACACATTCCGCAATGGCAAAAGACTGAAATCCTTAAGCAGATACACTCTGCAGGGTGTTGACGCTTTCTGCGTACAAACCAGAGTCGACTCTGAGCGAATTGTTTCCTTGGGCGCTGACTCTTCAAAAGTGCACACGACAGGCAACCTGAAGTTTGATGTAAAACCGCCAGCTGGCATACGAGAGTCAGGAAGGAGTCTTCGCGAGTATTGGGGAGGCGAGTCGCGTGAAACGGTCATACTGGGCAGTTCGCACGAAGGTGAAGAGATTCTCTTTATCAAGACGTTTGAACGGTTACGAGAAAGCTTTCCGAGACTCGTGTGCGTCATCGTCCCTCGGCACCCGGAAAGGTTCGATCAAGTTTTTCAAATGATTTCAGAATCCGGATACTCGGTTGTTCGCCGCAGCAATTGGCAGGATGACGCGCCGGAATCCATTGACGTAGTACTGGTTGATACCATGGGTGAACTGATTCAATTCTATGCAGCATCCGATGTCGCAGTTGTTGGTGGCAGTTTCGTTCTCAAAGGCGGGCACAACATTCTAGAGCCGATTTTGGCAGGCATACCTCCGGTTTTCGGTCCAGAAATGTCCAACTTCCGCGAAATTTCGCGACTCGCACAATCAGCACAAGCCGGGCGGCAGGTTCAAAACATGGAGGAACTTGAGTCCGTCATAGCGGAATACTTGGACGACTCGAAACTACGAAACACGGCTGCCCGAAATGGCGAAAGGCTTTTGCAAGACAACCAAGGCGCGTTGGCAGCTACATATGGACGTCTTACGGCCGTTATTGCTGAAAAAGAAACTGCAACACGTACAAATTGATTCTCCAAGATTGCGTGAGATTCTCAAACCATTACCGAGTCGTTGAACGCAATCGCTCGATAAGCCTTTCCCAACCACAAACGACCACCGCTGATCGGCTGTTATTGACAGATGCCAACGTGAATACGGTAAGCGACTGATCACATGTTAGTCGTATCATAACTTTCCCGAATTTCCAGAAAGTTGCTTTCACAGCACAGCCAGTCTTCAATAGCAGATATCAAACTGTCGAAATTCATTTTTACATTGCCTTTCAAACTGCACTCCCACACTGTCAAAATTCTCCATCCTTTTTCCAGAAGTTGACTGTTGACTTTCGTATCTCTACGTCGGTTACTGTTGATTTTTTCCTTCCAGTACTGTTCGTTGGATGATGGCATTCTGAAAAGCGGACAATAATGTCCGTGCCAGAAGCAGCCATGCACAAATACAACTGAATTGAATCTGCGAAAAACGATGTCCGGCTTGCCAAACAGGCTCTTATCGTGAATCCGGTACCGGTATCCCTTTCGATGCAAGGCTTTTCTCAGCCAGAGTTCTGATTTGGTGTCTTTGCCAGAGAATGAAGCCATGATCTCGCTCTGTTTCCCTGCATCAAATATGTCAGCCATCGCCTGCTGGTACATTCCGGGAAACCAAGTGGTTCTATATTTCATCGATAAAATCGCATATCGTGCGACAATTGATGCCTTTAAAAGCTACAGAGCGTGGAGCCAGGGAAGTGAGAATCCGGAAATTCTCGGACAATAATGACGTTTGACGTCTACCATAAAGCGTGTTAATCTAGTTCAGTATGATTCTGAGTTATTCTGACAAGAAAACAGAAATTTTTGCTGGAGGTGAGTTTGTCAAGGAATTTCAGGGATTTCAAGCGCAGGCCGAGAAACGGCTAGCGATTCTAAACGCAGCCCCCGATCTAGATTCACTTCGGTCTTTACATGGAAATCGATTGCAAGCCCTACATGGTATAAGGACAGGGCAGTACTCGATTCGCATAAACCGCCAATGGCGACTCTGTTTTGAGTGGAGAGATGATCAGTTAGGACCCAGTAACGTACAAATAGTAGATTACCATTGAAAAGAGGAGACACCAAATGTTCATGCGAGCCGTTCATCCGGGAATCATCCTGAAAGACGAACTTGATGGAGTCGGCATCACGCCTACCGAGTTCGCCCGCCAGATTCGCGTGCCACCCAACCGCATCAGCCAGATCATTAGAGGTACACGAACTATAACTGCAGATACCGCTCTGCGTTTCGGTCATTGGTTTGGCACAGGCCCGCAGTTGTGGCTGAACCTTCAAACGCAGTTTGATCTCGTAGTAGCCGTCCGAGATTCCAATGAGGCGATCCGCCAACTGCCTAAGATGAATAGCGGAGTGGACATCCGAGAATCCGACAGGGAGTTGTGAATAGCTGAAATAATAGGATAACTGTCTGTCAATTGACTAGTAAGTCGGCAGACCCAGTTGACGCCGGTTCCTTGGCTTGAACGACTCGACGCTACAAAATATGACTGCCCGAAATGGCGAAAGGCTTTTGCAAAACAACCAGGACGCGTTGGCGGCTTAATGTGGATTGCTGTAACCTATGATCCTTCAGCAAACAGTACACGCAGAGAGTGGCATTCTGGGAATCAAATTACCTTAAAGGCTCGCCAGTACGTTTACAACTGTTTGACCGATTTCCGCTGGACTTGGAACGATCTTCACTCCGCATTCCTGCAGCACTTCAACTTTCTCCGAAGCACTTTCACCGAAAGCCGAAATAACCGCCCCAGCATGGCCCATGCGGCGTCCTTTCGGTGCAGTCAAACCAGCAATATAACCAACTACAGGAGTTTTCATGTTCTCTCTATAGAACGCGGCAGCATTGGATTCCTGGGGTCCGCCTATTTCACCGATCATCACGACAACTTTGGTTTTGGAATCTTCTTCAAATCGCGCAAGGTGATCCGTGAACGAGCTGCCATTGATGGGATCGCCGCCAATTCCAACGCTCGTGGACACGCCAATTCCCATTGATCTTAACTGTGAAGCAGCTTCATACCCCAATGTACCTGAGCGGCCAATTATTCCGACCTCTCCTTTCGTATAGATGTGTGGAGGCATGATCCCCATCATGGATTTTCCAGGGCTGATAGTGCCCGCACAATTAGGGCCGGCAAGCACCATTTTGTGTGCAGCCTTGTAGCGACGCATATAGCGTTTTACGCGAATCATGTCATGTGCTGGAATCCCGTCGGTGATGCACACGCAGTATTTGATGCCAGCATCCGCCGCTTCCATAATTCCATCTGCTGCGAATGGTGGCGGAACGAATGAAATGCTCGCAGTCGCTCCTGTTGCCTTGACTGCTTCTCTAACGGTGTCGAAAACAGGTCGATTTAAAATTTTACTGCCACCTTTCCCAGGCGTAACTCCACCGACTATCTTGGTTCCGTACTCAATCATTTCCATGGAGTGAAACATGCTCGTTTGTCCAGTAAATCCTTGCACGATGACAGTTGTATTTTCATTGATCAAAATCGCCATGTTTAACTTCCCTGTTTTCTCTTATATTCTTTCCAGGCTGTAACGGCCACTTCAGCGACCTCTTGCAAGGTATCCGCCATAAGGATTGGCAGTCCACTTTCCTTCAGAAGTTGTCTTCCCAGTTCAACGTTCGTTCCTGCAAGTCTTACGACTAATGGAATTTGCAATTCAATCTTGCTAACGGCTTGGATAATTCCCTCTGCTACCCAGTCGCAGCGGTTAATGCCGGCAAAAATGTTCACCACGATGGTCTCGACTTTTTCGTCAGACAATACCAGATTGAACGCCTTGGCAACCCGATCTGGAGACGCGCCGCCGCCAATGTCTAGAAAATTTGCAGGATCTCCGCCAGCATGTTTGATGATGTCCATAGTTGCCATTGCCAGCCCAGCGCCATTGATAATGCATCCGATGTTGCCGTCAAGTCCGACATAGTTCAGTCCTCGATCGGCAGCTCTCATTTCGCGTAAATCTTCCTGCGACTTGTCGCGCAACTCAGAGATGTTCGGTCGACGGAAAAGTGCGTTATCATCAAAACTCATCTTGGCATCCAGCGCCATCAACCCGCCGCTGCTGGTAACGGCCAAAGGATTGATTTCCACCATCGTTGCATCCAAGTCTATCAGAGCGTTGTAACAGCCCAGCAGAATGGTAACCATTTGGCTGACGAGAGGTTTGCTAATCTTCAATTGGAACGCAATTTCCCGTGCTTGAAACGGTTGCATTCCCACTGCCGGTTCAACGGTAGTTCGGACAATTGAATCGGGTTGGGATTGAGCAATTTCCTCGATTTCAACACCGCCTTGAGAGGAAGCGATTACGCCAATCTGCTCCTTCTGTCTGTCCAGCACGAATCCAATGTAATATTCGTTTGCAATTTCAATAGCTTCTTCAACGTACAACCGGTGAACAAGCTTCCCCTGACTACCGGTCTGATGGGTAATCAGTCTTTTACCCAGTAAATTGTCAGCAGCATTGCTAATGTCTTCATTACTACTGCAAATTACTATTCCACCAGCTTTGCCGCGTGCTCCGGAATGAATTTGCGCCTTGACCAGCCATTGTTCACCGCCCATCTCGTTGGCTCGATAAACGGCTTGTTCAGGGCTATATGCCAGGCCTCCACGAGGAGTCGGTATTCCAAACTCCGACAGAATTTCCTTCGCTTGATACTCATGAATATCCATGTTCTGAAAAACTTCCCTATTTTGAATTAATGAAAAATCTACTGTCCATTGGTGCTGTAGATTTGAAAGGCGAAGACCAATTGATTGGAGAGCGACACACGAACTTGCGGTTCGCAACGTACTACGAATTTTCGGAATGCTGAAATCGCGTCAATCATAAGCAGTAAAATTACTCATTCCCTGATTTTTCCGCAATCAAATTTGCTTGAGTGACGATATTTCTCGCCATTTTCTCAGATGCGGCATCGATCATTTTCCCGTCGAGTTGTGCAGCGCCTTTCCCTAGTGCTGCGGCAGCTTCCAGTGCCTCCAGAACGCGGCGTGCCCGTGTCACTTCGGCCTCTTGCGGAGACATAATTTCATTGGCTAGTTTGATTTGGCTTGGATGAATTGCCCACTTTCCCTCATATCCTAAAACAGCAGCGCGCTTTGCTGCTTCTGAGTAGCCATCCGGATCGTTAAAGTCCCCAAATGGTCCGTCAATTGCTCGAAGTCCAAAGGCTCGGCAGGCGGTTACCACATTGACTAACGCAGCATGCCACTGGTCGCCGATAGACCCGTCACACTGATAGTCAGGATTCGTGCCACCGATGTTTACCGTCCGCGCTCTCATGCTAGCCGCATAGTCCGCAACTCCAAAATGCAATGCCTCCAGTCGTTTGCTGGATTGAGAAATTTCCATCACGTTGACGCCTCCCAGTGCAGTCTCGATGAGACACTCAATGCCGATTTTTTTGTTCAGGCCTTTCACACTCTCGATTTGCGACAGCATGCAATCGACCATGTACACGTCGGAAGGATGTCCAACCTTGGGAATCAGCAGTGTGTCAAGATTGTTTCCTGCTTGTTCAACGATTTCCACCACGTCCCGATACATGTATTGTGTATCTAGTCCGTTGATTCTCACAGAGATTGTTTTTCCGCTCCAATCAATATCATTCAATGCTTCGATGATATTTTTACGAGCGGCGACTTTGTCGTCCGGGATTACCGCGTCTTCGCAGTCCAGGAAAACAAAATCGGCATCGGAGTTTGCTGCTTTATCGAATAGCTCGGGGCTTGACCCTGGCACCGCCAGTTCGCTTCGCTGCAATCGCACTATTGCTGATGTGTATTGTGTAAAACTCATTTGGAATTACGTCGACTCCTAGAAATTGCCGATTTTGAGAAAATGCCCTTGTCGATGAGCACCAATTCTGTAGATACAGAATTACAAACAAGTGATTTATACACTGGAATTCCATCAAATCAAGTCAGAATTTACAAAAATAAGGAAAAATTTTGCCCTGCTCATGATAGTTGTTAATTCAACAATTCTCCAAACTAAAGAGCTGTCAAACCATCGCTTTCCAACAAAGTCACCTGTGGGTAGCCGTCTACATGACGATACACCGCATGGGGTTTGTCGATGGGGCCGAAAGTTTTCGCGAATTCCAGTTGCTCGGTTGCGGATAGATTCTGGCCTGGAAAGAAAATTACCAAATGATCCAGCAAAGTCCGATAGAATTCGTCCAAAGTCGCTTGGTCCAGTCTTGAGGATAGATCCATGCCGGTGATCACAGCGCCGATGGCTGGGGTAAATTTATCTACCTGCACGGAGTGTCTCCAATTTCACTGCAGTGCACTTCAAAGTTTCCAATTATCCGATATCTCATACTGAACTCACTTGGTGAATCTAGGAATACTTTTAGATCACGTCAGCTTGAGGCACGTAATAAATTTGCTGTACATTGACAAATTTACACCCGTGCAAAAGCGTTGCACTGGCTAGTGTCGCGTGTTGTCGAGCGGCACGCGAAATCTCCGAGTTGCATTTGAGAGTGGACAGTAGCGAATCTACTGCAGCTTCCGCAATTGAGTCGACTTGCGATTTCAAAGAACAAATCGTTTCTTTACATACTTTTCGACTGCATTACGCTCTCTGATGGACAGGTCCTTGCCGATGCTGCCGTCTCGTTTCAATTCTTTTTTTATTTCATCCCAAACAGCTACCACAGTTTCTGTTTCCAGCACCAAACCGGCAAATGCACAGGAGTCACAAACGACTTTTTCGTGAAAAACTTCTTTTCCAAGATGATAGGCTTCCGCAGCGACAGAGGCACTGCTTCCGCTTCCGATTGCATAACTGGATGTAAATGCAAGCGCGCAAAAAAGTGTGGCGCTGTTCACAATTCTTCTTACTTTGAATTTTCCAGTTAGCATTGTCAGTTCTTTATCAGGCAGTGAAAACATAGTTCTTATACCTATTCCGTATAAATTCACATTGATTGCAGTCTTCATCTGGCAAATTTCAATGGCAGTTGCCCAATGTAACACCAGCGCGGGAATCCGAGAAATCCTACAGCTGAACCGATTGGACTGGATCTCGGCATCGAAGTCGAGCGATGTGCGCAAACTGCAACATCAGGCTGAAATCAAATCACGGCCACTCTGGCCGAACCCGGATCAAGTGGCTGAAATCAACAACCCGGAGTTCCCCGGTGATCGTCTCCTGGCCTGCCTGAACCCGCGTATTCGCACCGAACGCACGCGCAAGCATTCCACATCGAGGTTAGAAACGGAAAATTCGTATTGTCGCACAATCTACACAGCATTGAACAAGAAAAAACTCGACGGAGAATCTATGTGATTCGTATCAGCGTGGAGGTCAATTCCCTCGACTCGACACAGGCTGTCAATACCTACAAGAGCCTGCCGCATATGAAAAGTGCGTTCCATTCTATCAATATTAGTCAGATCAACGTCAGACCGGTGCTCGTTTACAGTGCCAAGCGGTTGCGCGGCTATGTATTCCTTTGCATGCTTGCCTATTATGTTGAGTGGCCTCTGCGACGCCAATTGGCACCAATGCAGTTTCAGGATGACAATCCTGACAATGTTGGCGGCAAGCGCACCATTCCGGTACAGAAAGCACAAGTCTCAGATTGTGCCAGAGACAAAGCCGACACTCTGAAAACAGCCGAAGGCTTTGCAGTTCACAGTTTACAGACTCTGCTTGAAGATCTTGCCACGGTCACATTCAATTCCATGTCGTTGCCGGAGCATCCCTATCAGTGTTTTACCGACATTGCAGATTCAACTCATCTGTAGAAGAAAGTATTTGAGCTGCTGAACATTGACCCAATTAACTATGTTCCCAGTAAATTGACACGTTGATCTCATCTATTGTGCTGTTTTTACTATCGATTCGTCCATTTGACATGGTGAAGTTCGGACTAGAAAACGTAAACTGAGGGTTTGTGGAAATCACAAACCAGTTTTGGAGACCGTTCCAGTCGATATAAACAACAAATCAGCGATTGGTATTGACTTGAGCATAATGGATTAGGAATTTTGGCGAACACCACATTTTGATTGATGCTCTGAATTAGCTTTTTCTGGTTGCATAAAATCCATCAAAGGCTTCTTGGACAATTCTTTCCAATGACTCAACCTCTTCATTCGTGAGAGCATTGAATTTCTTGATCCTTTTTCTTTTCGAAAGGGTTCCGTTATTTTGGCGAATGAACAAAATCAGATCTTGGGCTAATCGATTGGGCATCTCTATAAACTCCGTGATTCTGGTCATGGCTTCGTCATGTCGGCGTAGATATTCAATCTCTTTAGGTAAATCGTGCTCAATAGCTCGTTTCACACAGGCGTAGAGAAATTCCGCTTCTGCAGTGCAGTCAAAATATCGATAAAGGTCGGCTGTATCGTTCAGCACCTCAACGTTTTGCTCGGATGTTGAATGCCATTCGATGTATTCCATCAATGGCCGGGAGTGGTTTTGCAATGTTCTGCGGTAGTCGTTAATATGATCCAGCACAACCGTAGAAACTGGAAATACCATACCAGTAGGCGTAAATTCTCGCTCCGCCAGCACATGATGAATCACACAACGGTGCATGCGGCCGTTACCGTCTTGAAAAGGGTGAATATAAACCAGACCAAAAGCGGTCGCCGCTGCCTGCAACACCGGGTCAACTTTATTTTCCCGCATTCGTGTATTGGCGCTTAGTAGACCTGTTAACAGATCAACTATATCCGTTTGTCGGGCGCCGATAAATTCTGGCAACGGGTTGCCGCTATGATCCCGGTCGCCGAGGAATACACCATCAGGGCGCAGTCCCGGGTAAACAAATCGTGAGTCATTGAACAGAATGCCGTGAAGACGAATTATTTCGTCAATTGAAAGTGTGTTCCTCCCCGCCTGGAGAACAGCATTTCCCCAACGCTCAAGACGGTTGCTTAGTGCTCTTTCACCTTCAATCTCAAAGCTAGACTGACTGTCGGCCAACAGCAGAAAACTTGCGGCTCGAGTAACCAGATGTTTACTTGTTCGGTCGATAGTATCGGCTGCGCGCTCTGCCAACCCCAGTTTAGTATACGCTTCAAGCCGTTTCGTTCTACGAATGATCGGGCACCAGTCGCTATTGCCAAGCAGATTATCCCTAACTCTATGACGTCTTGAGATTTTTCCTTTACCGGTGAAATAGGATTTTGCGTCAAGTGCATTAACTGCGGGCATATTGGTAGCGTCTTCAATGTCAAGCGTTCGCTGAGTCAACATTTCATAAAAAAACCAGGTTCGCCGTGTCTGCGTCCCCATTGGAATAGATCTGACATAATTTTCCACCACATCTTTGGGCACCGTTTCGAAAGCACGCTTCAAAATCAGCAGATCAATGCTCTCATGGCGCAGGGCAAAAGTCAGATGATTGACGAATTCATCACCGGGCCAATAGCGTTTATCAAACACATGAAAGCTTCCCAACGTTCGCCGGCTACCACCAATATGCTTTTCCGAAACACAGCTTGGTTGTCGGACAGGTGCTTGTAGGCCAAGCGATTGAACAAGTGCAGCAAGACCTGCAAGTTGTGTTCCAGTTGGAACGACTTCGTTTTGAAAAAATACGGGCGTGTTTAGTTCAGAGTGCATCACTCGATTTTTAATAATTCTTATCGAAAAACATTGTAAATACGACGTATATTATCGATTTATTATTATTATTGTCGAATTATATTTTATTTATAGTAATATATAGATTTTTATTTATTGTGAAGGTCTCCCGATAGCGCAATTTCTTTGTTGTTGCCAGCAAATTTCGCACCTCAAAATTCGAAATTTCTGCTGTCGAAGCCAATTCAATTCGAGGCTTTTCGACAGCACTCGCGACCGATTACTGCTCACAATCAGTGTGAAAGGAGCGACTCAACCAGTCCGATGACCTACTGGCGGTTGTCAGAGGTGTTCAGCCCTGAATGCATTTTTTGCGGTTTGAACTACTGGATTGGGTGAATATTTACACACGCGATGTCTATTTCAAATAGCTATTCAGAAATTGCAGATCGGCTATGTCAAGAGTACCGGCCAATTCTTCAAGCAGCAACACATTCTGTAAATAGTCGTAACGGGATTTTTGCAGATCTCGCTGAATCTGAAACAGGTCTCGCTGAGCATTCAAAACGTCTAGTGAAGTCTGTGTGCCGACATGGAAACCTTCTTCCGTGGCACTCAAAGCAACTTCATTGGCAGTCACCGCCTTTTCCAGTGCTTCAATACGATTAATGAGACTGATGATGTTCAAATAGGTATTTGTCGTTTGATGTTCTACTACCCGAGTCAAAGCGGTCAGCTTTTCAACTTCAGCTTGCTGCAGATATCTCGCTTGTTTCTTGCGTTTCGTGGAATGTCCGCCAGTGGAAAATGACTTGCCCGCCGTAAGGCCTATTGAAGATTTCTCGTTGCCATTTTGAGAATCACCGCCATGGTCCTTCATATTGACTGTAAGCTTGACGAAGAATGAAGTGTCTGAAGCTGCCAATCCAATCGCTTTGGATGATAATTGGACAACCTCACGCTGAATTGCGATATCTAGATTATTCTCAAGCGCAGAGTTTACCCATGCCTCAACTCGTGTTGGCGTCGGTTCGACGAACTCCAAGTCTGTATTTAGTTCCTCCAGTTTCTGCGGTCGTTCACGCGTGATTGCAGTCAGCTCAAGCCAGGCGTTTTCGATGGCGCTAGTGGCCTGAATGACCACTGCATTGGCAAGGCTGGATCGTGCTTCTGCATTGCGTACATCCGTTTCAGTTCCTAGCCCAACCTCAAGCCGTGATATTGCCTGTTGGAGAAACCTATCAATTGCATTGACTTCACTCTGAGCGAATTTCAGATTGTCTTCTGCTGCCAGAATGTTAAAGTATGCTTGAACGACTCTTCTGAAGAGATTGCCGTTTGCTTTCTGGTAACGCAGAGCGGCCAAACTTTCCTCAATTTCAGATTTTTCAAGCCCCAATTTGGTAAGCGAGTTGTAAAGCGAGACTGACAGTGTGGCTTCACTCATACTGGTTTCAGCCGTTGATGACGAATTGTCTAACATTGAACTGCGCTTTTCTCTATAGGCTGTTCCTAAAGTGATAGTCGGTAAAATGCTCGCAAATGCAATATCTCTGCTCAGTGCACCAGCTTCTGCGGTTAATTTTTCAGCAGACAACGTCGCATCATTCTCGACCGCCATCTCATAAACTTCGAGGAGGTTTTCAGCAACACAATCCGTTGCAGCAATTACGCCTGTCAACAGAACGATGAGTCGTATGAATTGCATCGATTTCTAATGTGTTCAGAATACGAATCGATCTGGCTGTGGAATATTGTCCAGCGGCGGTAAATGGGTTTCAAACAGATAAGTGGTTTTCCATGCTGCTTTACCGCTACGTTCCACCAGTATTGCACTCATGACAGGCTCCTCGCCGACTATGGCAACCAGTCTTCCACCAATGGCAAGCAATTCTCGATAAGCGTCCGCCAGTTCAATCACTGAACCGGATACGAATATGCAATCAAACTCGATGTCTGACTGCCAGCCAACAGCACCATCGCCATGAATCACTTCGACATTGTCAGTCTTGTTTTGAAACAGATTTTCCTTTGCAAGTGATACAAACTCGGGTCGAATCTCTACCGTCATGACATGTTCACCCTGGTGTGCCAGCAGTGCTGCAACATGACCGGTTCCGGTTCCAACCTCAAGAACAATATCATTGCTTTTCGGTTCAAGCGCTTGCAGCAGACGAGCTTCAACCTTGGGCTGCATCATCACTTGTCCATCGCCAATTGGGATATTCATGTCAGCGAAAGCCATGTGCCGATACTCCTGCGGTGCAAAATTTTCTCTGGGAACCGTTGTCATGGTTTCCAGAACTTGAGGATTCAGCACATTCCATGGCCGAATCTGCTGTTCCACCATGTTGAATTTTGCTCTTTCGAGGTCCATATTCTGGAGTGTGAGGCCTTAGATCCTAGATATCAAAGCAGAGCAGCGAATCTCATGATTCTCCACATTCATTCAATCCAGACTGTTTAGTGAATCCGATGCGAACGAATCGTGTATTCTCCTCCCAGCAGGTCACCAAATATTTCAGGAATCGCTGGGTGCTCAACAGGGCCGCCTTCAGCATCAGGCAAAAGATTCTGCTCCGAAACATACGCAACATAAGTGGTTTTTTCGTTTTCAGCCAGCAGATGGTAAAACGGCTGATCTTTTTTAGGACGAATATCGGCTGGAATTGAATCATACCATTCTTCGGTATTATTGAATTCCGGATCGACGTCAAAAACAACCCCTCTAAAATCGTAGTGGCGATGGCGCACGATTTGTCCAATCTTGAATTTTGCTGATATCGGCATGTGAATTTTACCAATTGCTAGATAATACAGCAGATATAAATAGTTTCTCTACACACACAAATCAAGTGTAGCATCTATTGAATATTATCTCTACCAGAATTGTGGTCAGAGGCGAGTGTTCCACTGTATTTTTCGAGTAACTTGCAATTGACTGATGTCACGCACATTCTCAAGGATTTGAACGAACGGCAACGTGAAGCAGTTGTCGCAGTTCCCGGTCCACTACTGATTACTGCGGGTGCCGGAAGCGGCAAGACAGCGGTACTTGTTCGCCGCATCGCGTGGCTGATCGAAGCGACGGGTGTATCCAGGCACAGGATCATGGCTGTAACCTTTACCAATAAAGCAGCTCGAGAAATGAGATCGCGTGTGGAGAGTTTACTGGGTGATCAATCGGCTCCATCCAAGATCGGAACTTTTCACGGGCTCTCGAATATTTTTCTACGCGTTCACCACCAGGAAGCCGGACTGTCCCGCGATTTCACGATTATGGATGCGGACGATCAGAAGTCTTTCATCAGTCGCCTGGTACGGGATCATCAACTGCCAATCGGTGACTTGTCAGCACGGGGATTCCAACACTACATCAATAAATGCAAAGAGCATCAGATACGCGCGGCGAATGCGAATCCATCTAATCATCGTGAAGAAATCTACGCTGAAGTCTATCGACTCTATGAGCACGAATGCAACTTGCGCGGCTTGGTGGACTTTACCGAGCTCCTGCTGAGAACACTGGAAGTCATGCAGCGAAACGAAATCGTACGTGACGCAAATCAGGAAAGGTATCTACATGTTCTTGTGGACGAATTTCAGGACACCAATGCGTTGCAGCTTGAATGGCTGAAAATGTTTTTCGCTAAATATCGGAATGTCACCGCGGTCGGAGACGAAGATCAATCGATCTACGGTTGGCGAGGCGCAGTAGCAGAAAACATGCTGGATTTTGAGAAACTATTCTCCAATGCAAAACTCATTCGGCTGGAACAGAATTATCGGTCCACGCAGCCCATTCTCAACGCAGCAAATGCGGTAATCAGCAACAATCGGAATCGATATGAAAAGAAGCTGTGGACCGAACAGAAAGGTGGACGCTTGATAAAACTGTTCAGCGCCGAGGATTTTGAGGCGGAAGCTGCATTCATTGCCGACACAGTGGAACAGTTCGAATCTTCGAAATTTTCCTATTCAAATTTTGCGGTTCTGTACCGAACAAATGCGCAGTCCAGAGTTTTCGAGGTTGAATTCAGTTCGCGTGGAATTCCTTTTCGCCTCTATGGAGGTGTGAGATTTTATTCCCGACTGGAAATTAAGCATGTCCTCGCTTATCTGCGCTTGCTGGTGGACCCACATAACAACGACGCCTTTGAAAGAATCGTCAACAATCCGCCTCGAGCTATCGGAGATGGGACAGTGCGGAAAGTCGAGGAGGTGGCCAGGAACAGGGAAATTTCGAATTGGGATGCCACACTTGAAATTATTTACGATACATCCTCTCAATCTCGTATGGTCAACCCCCTGCGCAGATTTATTGAAATGATAGATGGGCTCAGGAACGAGTGTCAGGGAATTTCGTTGTACTCGATCATCGACCGCACAATTAAAGTTACTAAATTACGTGATTACTACCAGAAACGCAATTCAGACATCGATATGGCGCGGGTTGAAAACCTGGACGAAATGCTGAATGCTGGAGCCAATTTCATTCGCAATAAGGAAATCGACGACAATGAAAACGCAATTGTGCCATTTTTGGATGAAGTAACACTCGATGCCGGCGACACACACGATGCAAATCTTGATGCAGTTCAAATGATGACGCTGCACCTCGCCAAAGGGCTGGAATTCCCCGTGGTGTTTCTGACCGGCCTGGATGAGAATTTGCTGCCGCATGCAAATGCAATTTTCAACCGTTCAGGATACACATCTTCTGAACCGAACCCACTGGAAGAAGAACGTCGTTTGTGCTATGTCGGCATGACGCGGGCACAGCAGCTACTGTATTTGACGCGCGCAGACCGTCGTCTGCTACACGGACAGTGGCAAAGATACAGGCCATCCAGATTTGTTGGTGAAATCCCCAGAGATTATGTTGAATTCGTCGACCACAGCAAAATTGAATCTGTGACTACACCAGCCCATGAGGATGAACTTGTCGACTTGTTAGGCAAAGAGGTACAGCATGTGAAATTTGGCAATGGAGTCGTCCTAAACACCGAAGAAGGTGGCGAGTATTGTCTTGTCAAAGTGAAGTTTTATACGAGCGGTGAGAAATTATTGGTCTGGGACCAGGCGAATCTTCAGGTTTTGGAGAATTGACCGTCCAGGCAATTCAATTCAGAATGGCACGGTAATCCGAACGAGAATCATCACTCAGAATAACGTGTAGGCTGAAAATATATAATAGTCGGTTTTGGTTGAACAGGTAGGCACGGACATGAACGTATTGGACAATACCGTTGAGTTCATCGAGATGATAGACGGAACTCTTGAAGACTATCAACTGTTACACAAATACGAAAAAGAATTTTCAAGAAATACAGCCAATCGAGTACTGGATCACCTGCTTGGTCTCGAAAGCAGTCTGGCTGGCTACAAGATCACTCGGCTTGAACATGGGCTTCAAACTGCAACTCGAGCTTGGCGCGACAACGCCGGCGAAGAAATGGCTGTTGCCGCACTGTTGCACGATATTGGCGACACTCTTTCACCGGAAAACCATGGCGAACTGGCCGCAGCGGTACTGCGACCGTTCGTGTCGCCCGAAACCTATTGGATACTGAAGTATCATGGGATTTTTCAAGGCTATTACTTTTTTCATCACTTGGGAGAAGACAGAAATCTACGCGATCGATATAAGGATCATCAACATTATCAGGCCTGCGTGGATTTTTGTGCGAAATGGGATCAATCTTCATTTGATCCGGAGTATGATTCTTTGCCGCTGGAATTTTTTGAACCCATGGTTCAAACAATCTTTGCGCGGGAACCGTTTGGTACTCACACGAACTGATCCAAAATTTATCAGATTGATGTGATTCAACTGCTATCTTTAATTTGAACTAGGAAACATGACAGCATCATTTAGCGACAGAGACGGAATTATCTGGAATAACGGCACGCTAGTGCCTTGGCGTGAAGCAAACGTACATATTCTCACGCATTCTCTGCACTACGGCGTGGCTGTATTCGAAGGACTTCGAGCCTACCAGACAACTGACGGCACCGCAATCTTTCGACTACAGGACCACACAAATCGATTGTTTGCATCGGCTCACATCTTGCGCATGAAGATTCCTTTCGATCATGAAACCTTGAACGAAGCGCAATGCACTGTCCTTCGACAAAACGGACTCGAAAGCGGCTACATACGTCCAATTGTTTACTATGGTTCTGAAGGAATGGGACTACGGGCTGATAACCTCTCAACCCATGTGATGATCGCGGCTTGGGACTGGGGTGCCTATCTAGGAGCAGAAGGTATCAAAAATGGTATTCGCGTAAAAACGTCTTCATTTTCGAGGTTGCATGTGAATGTAGCCATGTGCCGCGCCAAAGCCTGCGGGAATTACATCAATTCAATTCTAGCGTTGCAGGAAGCACTGGACAACGGTGCGGACGAAGCGCTGCTGCTGGATACCGAAGGTTACGTGATGGAAGGGTCCGGTGAGAATGTGTTTATAGTAAGAAACAACAAAGTCATTACTCCCGACATGGCTTCCACACTGGAAGGGATTACCAGACTCACCGTTTTCGACCTGCTTGCAGAAATGGGATATCAGGTTGAGGAACGACGAATTACTCGTGATGAAGTATACATCGCAAATGAAGCTTTCTTTACCGGTACGGCAGCAGAAGTGACTCCAATTAGAGAACTGGACGGAAGAGTGATTGGTGACGGAAAACCCGGGCCGATTACCAAACAACTACAGTCGAAGTATTTTGATGTAGTAGAGGGAAGAAGCAAGAAGCACCGTGACTGGCTGACGTACATTTGAGATGACAGTGATGAAGACGAAAAACTATCAGCCAAAATCCGGGGACGCCCTGAACACGGACATGTATGTAAACGTCACAAATGATGATCTCCCACTCCATTGTCCGCTGGAGCGTATGAGGTTGTGGGATTCTCATCCGCGCGTCTACCTGCCTATTGAAGAAACCGGGGAAGAGCAATGCCCCTATTGCGGTACCCGGTTCGTTCTGGTGTAGCAGATCAAGCAATCTATTGTTTCGTTCTGGTACTTTTGTGGGCGAAATTTCTAGCCCGTACTGGTGAATGTAAATATGCCCTGCATCCGTCAAATACGAGATTCAGAGCAAATATTTACTCGTTTTCAGGAGTACGAAAAATTACTCGCTGAACGCAGTATCTGCTCAAGGATTTTCTCAAAGGATGTTAGCATCTGGAGCGAATCCGGAGTTTCTCCCACCCCCTCGGATTGCTGTCTGGATTGGACAGATTCGTTTCAGCGATCGATTCCAACCGTTACCGAAGTGCCACAATTGCCGAAGCAAGTCGATACGGTTGTACTGATCGGAATGGGAGGCGCGAGTCTCGCTGTCAGAGTATATGCTGAAGTTTGCTGTAGTGAAACCAGGCGTACCTTGCGCATTCTGGACAGCACTTCTCCGGATTTCCTGGCGAAGGCACTGCAACTACCAGAATCGAAAGACAATTACTACGTAGTATCCAGCAAGTCTGGAAATACTGTAGAAACTCTTGATATCGCAAGAACCGTTTTTGAGCGTGTAGGATGCCCGAGCCAGTTCTCAGTTTTGACCGACCCAAGCACTGGCAAACTGAGGGAATGGGCAAAAGACAATGACATCACGTCATATGTATCCGATACCTATGTACCGGGTCGATTTTCTGCGTTGAGCAGTCTTGGGCTCATCCCAGTAAAAATATTAGGAATCGATCTGTCTCCGTTACAGGAAGTGATAGATGACCATGTTGCGATGATGAAGATGAGTGATTCAAACTACGGAATCGAAACTCGACAGCTTGCAGCGGCTTTGGCTTGTGCAGCAACTGAACCCGGCAGTAGAATGCTGTTGTCAGCGAATGCGAATTTGCTGCCTGCTCTGCAATGGATTGAGCAGATTGTTGGAGAAAGTCTGGGAAAGTCGGGTCATGGAGTACTTCCAGTAATTCAGGTCCCGACGTCCAATGAGACTGACAATGATGAATTGCAGGTGTGTCTTTGCACCGAGCAAACTGAATCTGCACTGATATTTCAAACCAGACTATCGAATATCAGCCAGTTGGTGCGCATGTTCCTTACTTTCGAAACTGCTATTTCAATGGCTGCATACTTGATCAGCGTAAATCCGTTCGATCAACCGGATGTGGAACGCAGCAAACAGATAGTGTCAGATTCTTTGGATTCAGATAACAATCGCCCTGGTCCGATCACAGACCAAGAAATCACGGTGAACCGATCAGCTGACTCGGTTCAGAAGATTCAAGAAACGATCTTGAAACTTGAAGCTTCAATTGGAATTCACGACTATGTCGCGTTGCTCGCTTACGCGTCGCCGACTGCTGAAAATGAACAGATACTGTCTGAAATTGCGAAGTATCTGAAGGCTATTATCGGACGTAGTGTAGTGCAAAATTTTGGACCACAGTATCTGCATTCAATGGGGCAGTTTCACAAAGGCGGCCCTGCCACCGGGAACTTCCTAATAATCAAAACGGATCAAGACGCAGATATTGATGTAGCTAGGCAATCCTACACATTCGGCAGGCTCATGGAACTCCAGGCATCGGTCGATACTGAAGTGTTACGCGAACTTGGCCGTCCTGTCTACCAATTTCGAATTATGCAGCCCGTTACCAAGGGTCTCCAATATTTAGCAGAGGCTATTCGGAGTATCGGGCGAATTTAGTCCAGTCCCTGCATGTAGACCGCGAGATCCTCAATTTGCTGGAGCGTGAGTCGAAATGAGATCGTTTCCATTTCCTCACTTTTGCGTTCACCGGTCTTAAATTGGAGTAGTGATTGAACCAGATACTCTTTAAACTGCCCTGATACCTTTGGATAACGAGAAGGAATCCCATCTCCAGCCGGACCATGACAAGCCATGCAGGCGGGTACGGAATACTGGCTAAAGCCTCGCCTGTAAATTTCCTGTCCACGCCTGGCCGCAACCAGATCCGATTCGGCAATACTTGCCTTGCTGGTCTCATTCTGTGAATAGTAGGCATCTATATCCTGCATATCCTGCTCAGATAAATTCAAGATCATACCCATCATAACTGCACTCTGCCTTGCTCCCGACTGATACGCTGCGAGTTCGGTTGCTATATAGCCGGGCACTTGTCCGGCAATCTTTGGAAATTCAGGATTGATGCTATTTCCATCAGTTCCATGGCAAGCTGCGCATGCTGTCGCTTTTTCCTTACCAGCAACAGGATCACCAGCTCCCAATGCCAAACTGGTTATGGTCAGTAAAATTCCGAATGTCGATATCAATGTACAAACTTTTTTCAGCATGGCTGCTTGCATAGTGTTGATTTCCAATTTAATGGTGGTTTGTAAATCCAGATTTGTTAAATCGATTCTGACAATTTTCGCTAAATATATCACGAATTGATGTTTAAGAGTTCAGGCTTGTAAAGCATCTCAGCTCGGTTGCAAGCGATAATAGGAAGGTTAGACCTGTAAGTGAAATATATTGATGGAATTAAAGCGGCTTCAATAGATGAGGGGGCGGTTTTATGTATTTTCGAATGAACTCATCGTCACTGTGAAGTCGATTTACCCGATGCCCGTATTTGGAAGCAGTAGACTTGAAAGTGTGGAATCAAACAAAAATGAGCGTAATTAGGTGCCAATCAACCTGAACGATGCAGAATTTATCGTAGCGGCTCACAAACCTTCTCAGTGGATGACAGATGAAGGCTACGAGGTGGCATTTGCGGGTCGTTCAAATAGTGGAAAATCCACTGCTCTCAATTCAGTTACAAGACGTAAAGGGCTCGCGAAAACGAGCAAGACACCAGGACGAACCCAGCAGATCGTTTTCTTTCAGATAGCGCCGGACATAAGACTGGTAGATTTGCCCGGCTACGGTTACGCAAAAGTGCCGGAGCGAGTGCGGCTGCACTGGGCCAGGGTTATAGAACAGTACCTTGAAACCCGAGTCAGCCTGCGCGGGCTGATTTTGACGATGGACATACGACACCCTCTTAAGCCTCTTGATGTGCAAATCATAAACTGGTGTCGCCAGTCCTTTGTTCGGGTCCACATTCTATTGACAAAATCCGACAAGCTTTCCAAGTCCAAAACAGCGTCGATCCTGGCCTCGGTGAAAAACGAGTTCAATGATTGTGCAGATGTAACGCTACAGGCGTTTTCCGGTACAACGCGCTTGGGCGTTACTCAGGCGCAGGAAACAGTCTGCGAACTGTTGGGGCAAGTTGATTGACTTTGCCTTTATTGGTGGGCGCTTGCCCAGTTTGTGCCGATTCCGACATCAGCAACTAACGGCACTCGAAGTTCAGTTGCATTTTCCATAATTGCCTTGACGTTTTCAACTGCCAGGTTTTGTTCGGACTCTGGAACTTCCAGCACCAGTTCGTCGTGAACTTGCATGATCATTCGACATCTGCATTCAGATGTGGTGATCCATCGGTCAACTTCAATCATCGCAAGCTTGATAATGTCGGCAGCAGAACCCTGTAGCGGTGCATTGATAGCAGTTCGTTCGGCATGCTGGCGACGACCGTAGTGCTTCGCATTGATGTCCGCCAGATGAAGGCGCCGCCCGTATATCGTTTCGACAAACTTCTCGCTGTGAGCCTGTGTTCGGGTATTGTCCATGAACTCCCGTACTTTCGGATATCTGGAAAAATACTGTTCTACATACTCCTGTGCCTGTGATACGTCAATCCGAAGCTGGCGGGCCAAGCCAAACGAAGACATCCCGTACATCAAGCCAAAGTTGATCGCTTTTGCATGTCGCCTCTGATCCGAGGTGACTTCATCAATGCGGGCATCAAATACTTCAGACGCTGTAAATCTATGCACATCCTCGCCCTTAGCAAATGCGTCTAAAAGTCCGGGGTCTTCAGACAGATGGGCCATGATTCGAAGCTCAATCTGAGAATAGTCAATTGATATGAGAATGCATCCAGGATCTGCCACGAATGCCTCGCGAATCCGTCTGCCTTCTGCAGTTCGAATGGGAATGTTCTGCAGATTCGGTTCCAATGATGACAGACGCCCGGTAGCAGCGACTGCCTGATGGTATGAAGTATGGACTCTCCCAGTTGCAGAGTGAATTAGATTTGGCAGCTTATCCGTATAAGTAGACTTCAATTTGGCCAGACTCCGATACTCGAGAATCAGTCTAGGAACATCATAAGTCATCGCGAGCTGATTCAGGACCGCTTCGGAAGTGGATGAATGTCCTTGCGAGGTCTTGCTGGTAGGTTGATATCCAAGGACGTCAAAAAGAACTTCTCGAATCTGCTTGGGCGATGACACATTGAACTTCGTTCCGGCGCTTTCATAAATTTTCTGCTCGACCGATTGAATGCGCGAATGGAGCTCCGCACTTTGGCGACCCAGTTCATCTTTATCGATTCGCACACCGTGATCTTCCATGCGCATCAGAACAGGCGCCAGCGGCATGTCAATTTTTTCAAAAATATCCTGCAGTCGACCCGTGTTTTGAAGCGGTGGCCACAGTGCCTCGTGCAAACGAAACGCTATATCAGCATCTTCTGCGGCATAGTGGGTGGCAGTATCAATTTCGATGCGATCAAATGTGAGTTGATTCTTGCCTTTCTTGCCAGCGACATCCTCAAACTTGACGGTCGTGTGGTTCAGATACTTAAGCGATAAATTATCCAGACTGTGCTTGGAAACCGCAGTACTGTTCAGTACATACGATTCAATCATCGTATCGTAAACGACACCCCTGACCGTAATTCCGTACTTGGCAAACACAACTGCGTCGAATTTCAGGTTCTGTACGATTTTCCCAATTTCAGGGTTCTCAAAAACCGGTTTCAACTTCTCTATCACCCATTCTTGATCCAGCTGCGAAGCTACTCCCGGGTAGTTGTGAGCAACAGGGATATAGAAAGCTTCCCATGCCTGCACACTCACAGAGATGCCAACCAGCGATTCATGTCTCATGTCCAGTCCGGTTGTTTCCGTGTCGAATGCAAACACTTCACTATTCGCTAAGCGTTCGACAAGATTTTCGAAAGCTGTTTTATCCGTTACACAAGAGTACTGGATGACCGGCTGTTTTTTTTCTACTTGGCCTACTTCTAGATTTTTTAGCCACGAATGAAACTCAAGACGTGTATACATTCCCCGCAATTGCTCCATGTCACCAGAGGTGATCGTGAAATTCTCAGTGTCGAGTTCGACATCCACATCGAGTTTCAGTGTCACCAATGTTCTAGCAAGTTCAAGTTGTTCCAGAGAATTTCGCAGATTTTCACCGGCTTTGCCAGAGAAGGAGTCGGCATTCTCTATGATGCTGTCGAGAGACCCATACATAGCCAACCACTTTGCCGCCGTCACTTTGCCGACTAATGGAACACCCGGGATATTGTCGGAAGAGTCTCCAACCAATGACAGATAGTCGATAATCTGTGTAGGCAGCACGCCAAACTTTTCCTTTACCTGACTGGGGCCGAGTTTTACTCCATTTTTCTCATCGAGGATAGCAATTCTGTCGGTGACCAATTGCGCCAGATCTTTATCACTACTGGCGATCACAGTAAGTAGCCCGGCATCCCTGGCCGCAGTTGCCAGCGTTCCGATCACATCATCCGCTTCCACTCCAGATATGGACATCGTTTTTATTCCCATCGCTGCAACAAGCTGACGTATTACCTCATACTGTGCGCGAAGATCGTCCGGCATCGGCGGGCGGTTTTCCTTATAGTGCGGGTAGATATCATCACGAAAAGTCTTTCCCTTTGCATCGAATACAACCACAAGATAATCTGGAGAGTAATCACGAATGATTCGCTTCAACATGCTTACAACGCCGTACACTGCGCCTGTCGGCTCACCGCTTGACGTACTTAGGTTGTGCGAGTGATAAGCGCGGTAAACATACGCCGATCCATCTACTAGATAAATCGTTTTTTCTTGGGGTGTCATAAGAAGGATCAGTTCGAAAGTTGGATTCCAGTAATGCCAAAAGAAGTACTATCTCCATTATTTCATAATCCGCCCGCGTTTGCGACACGACAATATGTCATCATTCCATATAATATTGGTTTAAATCAACAAATAATCTGCATTCGATTCTGCCCATAAAAATGATCAATGTATCTCAGCTAACCAAGCGATTTGGAAATCAAACTGTCGTAGACAATCTGACATTTTCCGTCGAACGCGGTGAAGTACTTGGCTTTCTTGGGCCCAATGGTGCTGGTAAATCCACGACCATGAAAATGATCTCTGGTTTTCTGAAACCGGATCACGGATCAGTTGAAATCGAAGGGATAGATATCGAAGCGAATCCGATCGAAGCCAAGTCGAAGCTGGGCTATCTGCCAGAAGGAATACCGCTTTATGGCGATATGCCGGTTCATTCATTTCTCATCTTTGCAGCCAGAATTCGTGGACTAAGCGGATCAAACCTTACACAACAAATCGCCTCAGTCGTATCCGACGTGCAAATAGAAGAGGTGCTGACACAGCCGATTTTCACGCTTTCGAAAGGATTCAAGCGCCGCGTCGGGCTCGCCTTGGCGCTGCTTCATGACCCCGATGTTCTGGTGCTGGATGAACCAACCGATGGACTGGACCCAAATCAAAAAGAGCAGGTCCGAACACTGATCGAAAAAATATCCGAGAACAAGGTGATCATTCTATCGACGCACATCCTAGATGAAGTTGACTCTGTATGCAGCCGTGTAATCATCATAGACAAGGGACAAATCATTGTCGATCAGACGCCGGAGTCGTTGGTGACAGCGTCTAAATTTCATAATTCAGTTCGAGTACAGATGGTCGATATAAACCCAGCGGAGGTTCAAAAGCAACTGTCCGGTATTGATGCCATTGCCAACTTACAGTATATTGAGAAAGACAAGTCTTTCCATATAATTGCAAAAGAGGGTCGGTCGGTTGTTGAGGAAATTTGGAAAGTTGTGGAATCAAATGGCTGGAAAATTCGAACCCTGTCAGAACAAAGAGGTGACCTAGAAGATGTCTTTCGTCAGATTACTAGCCATTGAAGGCTGTACTGCCATACCTAATTCAATGGCCCGACTAATCACGGCTGTCGGTATTTTGCTGATTGTCCCCCTTTTGGGCACAGTTCAAGCGCAAACGCTTGTTGACACGATAGAAATTCCGAAACGCTCCCCTGTCACCACCGGAGTCGTCATTACAAGCCCCACTCAAGCTGACGATACAGTTTCCGAGAGACAGGAGACGTCTTCTGACAAATCGCCTAGTGGCTTGAGTTACACCGAGTACCAGGTCGGTTCAAGTACAGTCAAGGAGTACAGAAGCGGCGATCGGCTGATGTATGTCGAAATCACTCAGAAGAGCGGTTCGTCTTATGTCATTGACTATAGTGCACCTAAAAAATCCGACCAAACCCAATATCGGTCAGGAGTGATCGTTTCACGCTGGTGATGGTTTCTTCACCAGTTGAAGTTGGTGTGTATGTTGGAGAAAATCTGAAGCGTTACGCATTTGGAAATAATCATCCGTTCGGTCCCGACCGACATGACGCATTCTGGAATGAGGCAGTAACCTCCGGTCTGGCCAGTCAAGTTCAGATATTGGCACCGGTCATCTGCGATGAGAGCGACTTAGAACGCTTTCATGACGAAGAATACATTCAGTTTCTCAAGAAAAGTTCCATTCGTGGAACGGGATTTCTGGACCACGGAGACACACCTGTTTTTCCAGGAATTTTTGAAGCGGCATCCTATGTAGTCGGTAGCGATCTCGATGCTCTCGACAGAATGATGAGAGGCGAGTTCAACCGAATTTTCATTCCCATCGCCGGGCTTCATCACTGCAGCCGAGATTCTGCCGCCGGCTTTTGTGCGATTAGTGATCTTGGCGTTTTGATCCAAACTCTGCGCAAGCTTTACGGCATTCGACGGGTTGCGTATGTGGATATTGATGCGCATCACGGCGACGGGGTTTTCTACTCGTTTGAGTCAGACCCCGATTTGATCATTGGCGACATTCACGAAGATGGGCGGTATCTGTATCCAGGAACGGGCTTTGCCCACGAGACCGGCAAGGGAGACGCGGTCGACACAAAAATCAACCTTCCAGTAATGCCTGGCAGCCGCGATGATGTCTTCTATGATTCGTGGGGCCGACTCGAAGAATTCCTCCGTTCGTACAAGCCCGAATTCATTGTGCTGATGGCAGGTGCCGACAGCATTGACGGTGACCCGATTACTCACATGAAGTTTACACCCAAAGCTCATGGGTATGCTGCAAAGCGGCTATGCCGTATGGCCGAAGAGTTTTGTGGAGGCAAAATTATTGCGCTGGGCGGTGGTGGATACAATCGACGGAATCTCGCGCAGGCATGGTGCGAAGTACTCAGAGCCCTGATTGAAACTTAACAATCAGGGGATGTTTCGGGCACAGTCTTTTTTCCATGCCGAACCGAACGTTACTTTGAGATAATCGGCCCTCACTACACTGCACAAACCAATGTGCATCGCAGACCGAACAGCCTTGTCTGCCCAGTCTGCCAAGAGACACAGCAAGTCAAACATGAATTAACATGAGATTTAGTTCATAATTCGTTATTATTTGATATAGAAGAACACTCGTAGCAACAATTACATAATGCAATTGTGCTGCGAAATTTGTAATATGGATTTTTTAACTCAAATGGAGGATAAGTTTCATTATGGAACGTCGACAATTTTTAAAAGCCGGTGCTATAGCTGGCACCGCCGCAGCCGCCACAACTCTGGCTGCGCCCGCAATTTCCCAAGGCATGAAGGAATTCCAAATGGTTACGTCCTGGCCGAAGAATTTCCCTGGATTGGGAACAGCAGCGGCTCGATTTGGAGACCGCGTAACCACCATGTCCGAAGGCAAAATGACCGTCAAGCTTTTCGCTGGCGGTGAACTCGTGCATCCGTTGAAATGTCACGATGCGGTTCAGGAAGGCACTGCAGACATGTATCATTCGGCGGAATACTACTATCAAGGCAAAGCGCTTGGACTTTCATTTTTCGCTTCCGTTCCTTTCGGTTTTACTCCGGCAGAAATGGATGCCTGGCTTCATCATGGGGGCGGACAACAGATTTGGGATGATCTAAACGCAAATTTTGGAGTAAAGAGTTTCGCATGCGGCAACTCCGGCTCCCAAATGGGTGGATGGTTTGCTAAGCCTGTCACTTCTATTGATGACTTCAAAGGACTCAAAATGCGAATGCCGGGTTTAGGCGGACGAGTGATTGATGCCCTTGGAGGATCGTCGGTCACCCTCGGCGGTGCCGAGATCATGCCTGCTCTGCAAGCAGGAACGATCGACGCGACCGAGTGGGTCGGGCCATGGAACGACTTGGCTTTCGGATTTTACAAAGTGGTTAAGTTCTATCACTATCCTGGATTCCATGAAACTGGAACGGTGTTGAGTTTCGGCATAAACAAGGGCGTCTGGGACGGATTAAGTGCAAGTGAGCAGGCAATCATTCAAAACGCTGCAACTGCTGAGAACAATTACGATCTTGCTGAATTCAATGCGAACAATGGTGCTGCTCTGGATACGCTATTGACTGAACACGGTGTTGAGTTGGTTGAGTTCTCCGACGATATATTCACTGCCATGGGTAATGCCGCCCGTGATGTCATGAATGAGGTCGGAACTACTGACTCCGAGACCCAGAAAGTCTTCGATAGCTACATGGCTTTCCGAAAGAACGTGGTCGGCTGGTCAAAACTTTCTGACCAATCGTACATGAACAAGCGCGCATTGGTTAATTTTCACTAAATTAACTGCAGACAGTTGGTAAAAATTTAGGCAAATCCGCTACTTGAAAGGACGCGGATTTGCCTATGCCTGCATCAACTTCACCTGTCGCGAACTGTTCAGATTTTCTTCTTTCTGCGCGATATCGAAACACAACGTTGTCCGTAAAGAACTGACGCCGCTCACAATGGCCTGCAGAAGGTCGATACATTTCAACAAGTTAAAGGTATTGCCCTCGTGAATGTAGATTTTATCGGGTTATGGCATTCACTGGAACGCTTACCTTTCTTGTTCAGCATCACCGTTTATTTTCTCGTGCTGCTCACTGTAGTTGCATTTTTTGTCATACCTGTATTCCTGATCCTTCGTTACGAACCTCGAGATATTATCAAAAATTTTCATGCTGACCATGCTTCCACAGTATGGCAACCGGGTTGGCGAGGACAATTACAGACTCTCGCATCGTGGTTGACTCTATTCAATACCGTGACCGGAAAATTTTCAGCGTGGTTGGTACTGTTCATGACTCTGATGCAATTTGTTGTCGTAATCATGCGCTACGTATTCGCCTATGGCTCAATTCAGATGCAGGAATCGATCTGGTATATGCATGGATTGTTGTTCATGTTGGGAGCTGGTTACACATTGGCTAAAGAAGGCCATGTCAGGCTTGATGTTTTTTACCGAGAAGCCGCAGAGCGAACAAAAGCAAAGATCAATCTGGTTGGGTCCGTGATATTTCTGCTGCCGTTCTGCATTGTAAATTTTGACTTTGCATGGTCACTGGTGCTGAATTCCTGGGCCGTTCGCGAGGGTTCAACCGAAACAGTTGGCCTTCCTTACATTTATCTGTTCAAAACTGTGATACTCGTGTTTTCAGTTCTCCTAGCCATGGAAGGCGTTTCTCTGGCGATCAAAAGCATTCTGGAATTGACGAAGAACGCCGATTCCAATATAGAGGCCAAGAGCGTATGAGTATGGAATTTCTGACCTCTCCTGAGTTCTTATGCGCCGCACTTTTTGTGTCGGTCATCATTCTACTGCTGTTCGGATTTCCTGTTGCGTTCTCTCTAGCGGGGAGTTCAATGCTGTTTGCATTCATCGCTGCTGGTTTCGGACTCTTCGATGTCTCTTTTATCTCGGCTTTACCTCAAAGAATATTTTCCATCATGCGCAATGAGGTTCTTGTTGCCGTGCCTCTGTTCGTATTTATGGGCGTGACGCTGGAGCGATCGAAAATCGCGGAAGAGCTTCTTGACAACATGGGTAAACTGTTCGGCAGCATACGGGGTGGACTTGGATATTCAGTGTGTATCGTGGGCGCACTGCTTGCGGCATCAACAGGAATCGTGGGAGCGACCGTCGTCACGATGGGACTGTTGTCTCTGCCAACTATGATTCGTCGAGGATACAGCCCTTCTCTAGCCTGTGGTTCCATCTGTGCGTCGGGGACGCTTGGACAAGTAATTCCGCCGTCCATTGTGCTCGTTCTGCTTGGAGATCAGCTATCAACTGCTTTCCAGCAAGCGCAGTTTTCTTTGGGAAATTTTTCGCCTGACGCATTGTCCGTCAACGATCTATTCGCCGGCGCACTCATTCCTGGGTTGGTGCTGGTCGGCCTGTACATAATTTATCAGATCATAATTGCGATCGTTCGTCCGGATGCCAGTCCAGCCATTCCGCGTGACGAAATCAGGCAAGGTGAAAGTAAAAGAGCATTCGTTTGGAAATTGGTTTCCACCTTGTTTGCACCTCTCGTACTGATCGTAGCCGTGCTCGGCTCCATTCTTGCGGGGCTTGCATCACCGACGGAGTCTGCAGCGATGGGTGGAACAGGCGCCCTTATGATGGCGGGCTACAGGGTTGCCCCCGGGAAGGGCAGATTGATCGTAGTTGGTGTAGTTTGTCTCGTGATCATGCTGGCAATCACCTCATTGTTTGATCTTCGACTGCAAAGAGACGAACTTACTACTGTCGAGTGGGCGGCTGTATTTGTTGCTCTAGTTTGTGCGATTGGCCTTGTAATCGGCATATACACAGCAATTCTGAGCGTATACGCTAAGTTAGACGAAAACGGCAATTCTATACTACCTCAAATCATGCAGCAAACGCTGCTGGTTTCCTCCATGGTTTTCGTCATCCTGATCGGTGCATCCATGTTCTCGCTGGTGTTTCGAGGATTGAGGGGAGATGAAGTTGTCGAGAGCGTGCTGCATAATCTCCCAGGCGGAACTTTGACGGTGTTGTTGTTGATTATGCTGGTGATGTTCCTGCTTGGATTCATTCTCGATTTTCTGGAGATTATTTTCATTGTCGTTCCAATCGTCGGGCCTGTTGTACTGCAGATGGAGGTGGCTCCGGGCATTCCAATGAATCCGGTATGGCTAGGCGTTATGATGGCAGTCAACCTGCAGACTTCATTTCTGACGCCACCATTCGGTTTTTCTCTGTTTTATCTACGAGGGGTTGCTCCGCCTTCAATTCGTACGATGGAAATTTACAAGGGAGTGGCTCCATTCGTTTTGATCCAATTGCTGATGCTAGTAGTTTTGTGGTTTTTCCCGTCCCTGGCGACGTGGCTTCCACATGCAATTTACGGGCCGTGAATAAGTTGAATTCGTGCTACACGAATTCATGGCCGGTGGCAACTTACTTTAATTGAAGATTACAAATCGTCTAGTTGCAGAACTGGTTAGCGATTGAAATATTCTTCAACGAACTTCCGTTCGTTACTAGCCAGAATTGCTGAGGTTTGAGCGTATTTTGAGGTGTGCGTTAAGGGAACAAAAAGTCTAAAACAACGGAGCGTGGGTCGCTACCAACGCTACCTGAATTTCTCGAATCAGTCTGGTAGTTGCTTGTCCGATGAGGTCAAGTCTGGAGACCTCAGAGATCCTGGGGCGCATTCGGTTTAGTTCCGCAGGACCAAGCAACGTTCGAAACATGTCGCAGGCATCCATCAGACAGTAAATGACTACATCTCTCTGGTCGGGAATTTCATCGCTGTAAAGGATATTCATGATACGAAGTTTGACTTCTTTTTCAACGGTGCCATCGATAGTCGGGTAGGAACGGGTTTTCATCACCCACAAGAAGCGTTTTTCGGATTCGCCAAGAATGCCTCTTTCAATCAGTCGTTGAAAGCCCAAGTCAACGATTTCTGCTCCTTCATCCGCGATTGAATTGATCCAGAACTTTACTTCGTGCTCTTCAGGCTGACGGCAAATTCTGCCCAAAATCTTGTCTAGAATCGGATCCCCGACTGGAGTCTCATCCACTATCGAAAATGAATCGATATCACAGTCTACCCTGTTGTTGATCGCCAGTTCCATCAGCACAGCACCCGCCAAAACGAAATGCAGCGTCAACTGTGGGACTGGCGGGAGTGTGCCCTTTTCATCGTCCAGCAGTAATAGAAGTATCTCCTCGGCCAGAGTTATATTCACTAAAATTAAACCTAATTCTTATTTCACTTTGTCGTAATCATTGTAAGTAGGTTTTGGGTGCAATTGCAAATCACGATTACTCATTCTGGCACTTTCCGCACCATAGATGACTCAGCATAAGCCGCTCAACGTGCGCTAGCAAGAAATTGTTTAATAGAGACCACGACCCGCAAAGCCCTGCACAACAAGCATGTAAGAACTGAGGCATGCAGCAATGATCTTATCTAAATCAGTTTCCGATCCGAGTTAGCTCGGCATCAAACTTAACAATCTCCACAAATATTGCTTCTGAATCCTCTGCCTCCATCATACGTTGATGCAGGTTGTGTTCCTCGAATCCTCGAGCCAACTTTGCTAAAATCTTGATGTGCGCATCCGCACAATCGGCGGGAACGAGTAAGCCACAAACAATAAATACTGGCTTTTCATCGCTGGCATCCATGTCTAGAGGTGTTTTCATGCGCATGACCGCCCCAACTGCATTCGGCAAACCGTTTAGGCGACCGTGTGGCAACGCAACACCGTTGCCAACACATGTGCTGCCAAGTCTTTCTCGCTCAAGCAGTGCGCGAAAGACAGTATCTTTGTCGATGGCGTGCTGGTTGTTCTTTGTAAACAGACCCGACATTGATTCGATCATGCGTTTCAGACTTGAAACCTGCACATCGATTTGTATTCGCTCTGGAGAGAATACCTCTCTCAGTCGTGTTTCATATTCAGAAGGTACGCCATCTGATGAGTGATCTGAATTGTCGCTCATCGCTAGTTACGAATTGTTCGCTGTCGGTCGCTGTGTCGACCGTGATCTGTAAGTCTTTCCTTGTGCTTGACAATCTGCCGGTCTAGTTTGTTAGACATGGAATCAATGGCCGCGAACATGTCGGTCGCTTCGGATTTGGCGTGAATGGCTATTTTGCGACCATGAATCGTCGCTTCCGACTGAAACGATGATTTCTCTTTATGCAGAACAACATCGACTGTCGTAGGTTGGCGAAAGTGATTACCTACTTTTTTCAATCTCTTGTTCACATATTCACGAATTACATCGGTAATATTTACTTGGTGCCCAGTTACTGAAATTTCCATCACATCACCTCTCTGTTTGGCATCTGATTTATTGCAATCGCTTTACGCTTTCTCCGAGTTGGAATATGCATGCTTGATCGATATTTTGCAACCGTTCGACGTGCAATCCGTATTCCACTGCCGCGTAGCTGTTCTGTAATTTGTTGATCGCTGAGGGGCGATCTCCCATCTTCCTGCTCGACAAGTCGCAACAACTTGTGCTTAATAGACAGGGCCGATTCATCTTCTCCAATGTCGCTTCTGATCCGATAGGAAAATAAATACTTTAATTCAAAATTACCTCTTGGCGTCATTATATATTTGCGCGAACAGGCTCGACTGACTGTTGATTCATGCAGCTCCAGAGACTCCGCCACTTCACGCAGCGTCAACGGTTTCATCACCTGTTCTCCATGGTCGAGAAACGACTGCTGGTGCATGACGAGTGCGCGCGCGACCCGTAAAATAGTCTCGTGACGTCTGTTTAGATCTTCAAGAAATGAGTTCGCTCGGTTGAAATTGCTTTTCAGGTACCGAGTATCAACCGTTTTCCTGGCGCGGCGGACCATAGACTGATAACTCGACGAAATTCTTAATTTTGGCAAAACATCCGAATTCAATTCAACGCTCCACTGATCGCCAAATTTTCGAGCAATTACATCTGGAACTACAGCAACTGCCGAAGCTCCGAACTCGTTGCCGGGCGCCGGATTCAGCGATTGAATCAGATCAACAGCAGCGCGAACTTCTTCCAGATCGTATCCCGACTTGATGCTAATCTGATCAAGCTCCATGTCGGACAGCAGTTCCAAATGATTGAGAAGAATGTTTTGAGCATTATTGCGTACTGTACCGGAGGCCTTGATATGGTCTAGTTGAATGCACAGGCATTCCTGAAGGTTTCGGGATGCAACACCTAGCGGGTCAAATTGCTGAACAATTGCCAGTGCCGATTCCACCTCTCTCAGATTCACGTTAGGCGGAAGAATTTCCAGAATATCCGTGAGTGATTCCGCAAGATATCCACGGTCGTCCACCGATTCAACGATCATGTCAACAATGACGCGCTGCCGGCTTGACAGACCAGAATTACGTATCTGTTGATTCAAGTGGTCCCGGATCGTTGGCATGCTCTGAGCGTGTGCAGCACGCTCCAGAATTTCATCAGTATCAAACTCTGAGATGTTAGAGGCGGGAGACGGAAATTCGCCAGGCGAATAGAATTCATCAGCCTTATCGGAAAGTTCAGGCTCAATTTCTTCCAGCAGAGGATTGCTGTCGAGAACATTGCGAACTTCTTCCACTAACTCAGAACTAGGCATTTGCAGAACTCGCACAGCAGCAGAAAAACGCGCATTGAATTCCGGTTTCTGTCGTTGCCTTAGTTCTGTTCGCTGTCTCATTAACAAACTAACTTTTACTGAATGATGGATGCAAGTCGATCCAATACGCAGTCTATTGTTCTTCCATTCTACAATATCTGAATGCTCACGGAATATGCAAATTCAAATCAGATTAGACTACGATACTAGATTCGGAAATTCTCTCCAAGATAGAATTTTTTTGCGACAGGATTACTCAGAATTTTATCCGCAGCACCAGAAACAATCACTTCACCATGACTCAGAATGTGAGCCCTGGTGCAGATTTTCAGGGTTTCACGAACGTTATGGTCTGTTATCAAGATGCCTACATTTCTCCGGCTCATCCATCTAATCATAGTGACGACATCCTCTACCGCGATTGGGTCAACACCAGCGAATGGCTCGTCCAGAAGCATGAAGCGGGGGCGTAGTGCTATTGCGCGTGCAATCTCCACCCGACGCCGCTCACCGCCGGACAACGTTCTAGCCAACTGTTTGCGAAGGTGGGTGATCTGAAATTCCTCCAGTAAATCATTCAGAATCTGCTTCTGCTGAGTGCGTGTCATCTCCTTTTTGGTCTCAAGAACAGCTTTGACATTGTCCTCAACGCTGAGTCGACGAAAAACGGAGGGTTCCTGCGGAAGATATCCAATTCCCAATCTGGCACGAGCAAACATCGGCAATTTGGAAATATTGGTGCCATCCAGCATAATTGCGCCGCGTTCACATGCCTCCAAACCGATGATGAGGTTGAAGCAGGTTGTTTTGCCTGCACCATTGGGACCAAGCAATCCAATTATTTCACCCGCGTCCACATGCAGGCTGATTGATTTTACGACCGGTCGAGACTTGAACGACTTGCTGATATTTCTGATATCAAGACGGCCGAATTCGGGAGATCTTTTCGCCTGCCTTTCGGCTACGGTTTCCTGCATGCGGTGCACGCCGGTTAGTTTACGCTTTCAATGGTGATGGTTGTTCGGCTGTCAGTGGTGCCAGCATCTTGATCGGTAAAAGTCCTGATTTCACCAGATTCTATGTCGTAAACTGCCAAGTGCGCAGCCAACAGTGCATCTTTCTGCTTGATCTGAACATCACCTTTCAGTTCAATCTGATCCAACTCATAATCTATAGTGGCATTTTTCGCCGTTCCGGTTACGTAGGATTCACCATCTTCCGGCGTACCAATGCTCACAGTCAGGGGAGAGCCACGCGCGACAGCCCTGCCTGTTCCGTTTTCACTAATTGAGTACTCTGCCCAGTCGGCATTGAGTTTCACGTCTCCTCGTGTAATAACTACATTGCCGCTAAACACACCAGTAGAACTTTCCTGATTGTAGGTTACCGAGTTCGCACTGATTTGGAACCTGGTTTCTTGAGCCCATGCTGAAGCCCACACTGTGACACACACAGCCGCCACAATTGTGAATCTAAAATAATGTAGAAATAAATTTTTATTATTCATAAAAACAATGATAATGAAAAAAATCGAAATGTGTAAGTAATTGAAACTCACCTATTCCAGAGCGTGATTCAGTTCTATGGTCAGCGTATCCATATGAGAAACAACAGAGCCTGACTGATCGTTCTTAGTCAAAGCAACCACCACATCTCCCTTCAACACTACGATGTTCGTGCTTTCATGGTACACACCTGAACTTGCCCTGGTTTGCCGATATGTACCATCCGGATAGTGCTGATAAATTCGCGGTCGTTCCAGTTCACTGATTCCTTGTTCCGGAAACTGTCGTAGGGCTTCTGCTTCAATCGTGTAGTTCACGCCAGATTCGGACGCTGCTCCCACAATTTTCACGTTGCTCATCGTGCGTTGGCGTTCAATGGAAGTTGGCTCAGTTGCCACGTCGCTATCATTCCGACTGACGAACACGACTATAATCGTAAAAATGCTGACAGCAATCAGGCTGGTACTGATTATCCACCTCATTCCGACACCAAGAGCGGAAGCTCCGAAGAAACGCTCAATGCTTTGAACACATCGGCCATCCGGTTATTTGCACTTGAACACTTATCCGCCGTCGGGGCAAAGCAAATCTATCGTTTCGATTGAAAGAATTGAATTCTTCTTCGGTCAGAAATCAGTCTTTTCCAATGTTAGCATAGAAGTCCCCTGGCATGGCGTCAGTGTCATTATGGGGCCTAGCGGATGCGGAAAATCAACCCTGCTCAACATGATTTGCGGTCGGCTAAGACCGACTCGCGGAACGATTCGGGTATTTGACCAACAGGTGTCGCTGCTAAAAGAGCCGGAACTTTTCGACATGCGACGCAAAATGGGCATGATGTTTCAATCCAATGCGCTGCTGACCGATCTAAATGTGTTCGAAAACGTCGCCTTCCCATTGCGAGAAAATACCAATCTGCCTGAAACATTGATTCAAAAACTAGTGCTCATGAAACTTGAGCAAGTCGGTCTTCGTGGCACGAAGAACTTGATGCCATCAGAGCTTTCCGGCGGCATGAGCAGGCGAGTTGCTCTGGCAAGAGCGACCGCAATGGATCCAGAACTGTTGCTCTGTGACGAGCCATTTACCGGATTGGACCCGATTTCTCTGGGTGTTATCACCAAGCTAGTACGCGAGCTGACCGATGCCTTGAATACGACTTCCATCGTCGTCACCCATGATGTCGAAGAAGGGCTAAGCATTGCCGACCATGTATTCCTGCTTGGCGATGGATTGTTGCTCGCCAGCGGCACGCCCAAAGAACTTCTACAGAGCACGCAACCCGAGGTACGGCAATTTCTGCACGGACTGCCCGACGGCCCTGTGCCGTTTCACTACCCAGCCAACGACTATAGAGGTGAGCTTCTTGGCAAGCCATAATCCGCTCGACTGGGTACGGTCTATCGGCGCAACAACCATTCAAGCGGTCGAGCGACTTGGAAAAGCAACGATATTCCTCTGTCGAACCGTCGCCCAGTTTCCAGTAATTGCGACACGCCCTTCGCTTGTCGTGAGGCAACTGCACTCGGTCGGCGTACTTACAGTATTGATCACAGTCGTGGCAGGAGCATTCGTAGGAATGGTGCTGGGTTTTCAGGGGTATTACACTCTGATCGACTTTGGTGCCGAAAGCTCACTCGGTTTGCTGGTCGCCCTTAGTCTGACGCGTGAGCTGGGGCCGGTTCTGTCGGCTCTGCTGTATACCGGAAGAGCAGGGTCTGCACTAACCGCCGAAATTGGCCTGATGAAAACAACCGAACAGCTTGCTGCGCTTGAAATGATGGCGGTCAATCCAGTTGAGAGAGTTGTGGCACCACGACTGCTTGCAGGTGTGATTGCTGTACCTCTGCTTTGTGCAATGTTCACATTCGTCGGTATATTGGGCGGTTTCTTTGTCGGCGTCATACAGCTTGGAGTAGATTCCGGCGTGTATTGGTCCGCCATTCAAGAAGGTGTAGATTTATACCAGGACTTGCTGAACGGACTGATAAAAAGCGTAGCATTTGGCATTATCGTCACCTGGATTGCGGTTTTTGAGGGCTACGATGCTTATCCGTCTGCAGAAGGCATCAGCAGTGCGACGACAAGAACGGTCGTAACCGCCTCGCTGGCAATCCTCGGTGTCGACTATATTCTCACAGCGTTGATGTTCGGAATTTAGGCAACTAGATTGGTTTAATATGCTCCATGATTGCGACTTCAGAGGCAATTCTTTTTTCTTCGGTTCATACGCCGGGATGGCCAAACTGCAAAGGTATCAGTTCCAGAAATATGCTCACTCCCAAACCGCAGACGATGGTACCGAACACATTGCGAAGCCACAATCTGGTTCGCGCTCGTGCAAGCCAGTCTGACGCCGCGCTCATTGCGAGCAACATACGACCGGGGTACAGGTCCCCCGAAGGTGTTCTCCGACACAAGTATCCATTGGTACTCTCGATCGCAAGCCCTACCTAATTCCAATTGAACCAAGGATTCGGTGATATTGTAGGGAATCCTGTGGTCGCATTTCGCAGCCAATGGTACAGGTATTCATAGATAACTTTTGCTTCACTTTCAATCGCACCCGTCCATATATGGGTACAGGTCGAAATTACCAGTTAGCGGGTTTAGTGATATCAGTTCCCGGAATTGGAGATGGGAGTTGATTATTTCGCAACACACTGTCTCGAATATGACGATGAAAATTAGCGTGGCGCAATAAACGTTGGGAGGGAAACCCTTTTCCAGGTGTTATAAGACCTATTTGTTTGCCATGGTGCAATTGTACAAGACGCATAGCCTCTGCAATATCACTGTCATTCGTGACTACAATCGCACTGTCGTAGCAATTCATCCACCCATCATTCAAAAGATGCACAGAAAGATTTACGTCAGAACCTTTTTCCTCGGTCTTGAAGATTTCGACGAATCGTGGTCCATTGCAGGGATTGACCAGTGGCGCTTGTACCTTATGGGTCTGAAAGTGACCAAAATATAGTTCGACTTCTCCACAATGGTGCTGCAGTGCACGTAGATAGACGTTTTGACGTCGCGGTTTCGAAGGATTGTTGGGACGTTTAGTTACGCGTGCGGTGAAGTATTTGATTTTGACAATATTGTGGTGCGGTTGCAGAATGGCACCGAACATACCAGTGAGGTCTAGCCATTTGAATGCGGTGCCCTTCAGTGCACGATAGTAGAGGTTAAACCCATCAACATAAATGTATGTTCGCACAATATAAACAAAAAAAGCAGGGGCCTCTTAATGAGGCCCCGCACCTAACGGTCGAAGCCAGCTAGGGTAGTAATTGATGAATATACGGTTATTCTCCCCCATTGTCAATAGGATTGCTCGCGTAAATGGCAATTTCTACTGATTGACGTGAGGAAATGTTGCGGCCATGCTCATCGAATAGAACACTGGTAAACTCTGGACTGTTTGACATTTGCGGAGACTCGTATCGGGTGCTTCCCCCGACACATTGATGCTTTCTGTTTTTTGTTTAGTTTCATACCTGAAAACAAGTACTAATTTCAGACTTCCTGACCTCTGGCATAATTTCCGATGTCTGATTTTAGCGGATTGCCGGGCATTAATTTTCAAGAAAACCCGCAGGCGACAATTCGTAGAACAACGTCAGTTCCGTACCTGGAAATTGGGTACGGGTAGCATTGAGTTCTTCGATCAGCGGCAGCAGTGCGCGGTCGATAGCATTGCTGGCGAGTCTCAGAAATTGAACTCGCAGCAGTCCACAATCCGGTTGCGAGATGAGATTCGCACTGGAACAGTTGGCTGAGTAGTTTGCGAGCATTGCGTTTTTTCCCTGCGCCTGAAACACGGCTGGCATCATCATGGTTTCGGCACGATACGCAATCATGTGGATAATGTCGAGTAGCCGGTAGCCGGTGACGCTGACAATCGACAATTGGCCTCTCAATACATCGAAAAAACGCGAAATTTTTTGAATCAATCGCTGTGACCAGTTTCTATTTTCGAATGCGGGAGGGCAATTAGCAAATTATTTGAGAAAAAACAAATAAATTGAATGATTTATTCAGCTCATACTGAACGGATCAAACATCAGAGGTCAGGAAGCCTGATATTAGTCCTATTTACAAACTTCTGTGTCGGTGGCTTATTATTCATAAACCGCCATTCTTTCTTAGGCGGATTTTGCATGATCACATCGGCGACCTGTTCCGGGGTTGCGGTAAGTATCGGTTCGGGTAGTTTGCGGTATTCGTTTTTTTCACGTTTTACTTCAATTCTCCTTCTTCGAATATTTTGGAATTCATAGAGAACAGTGTCGATAATCTCCCCCGGATCCGAAATTAGAAACTTATCGTAGCGATTGATTTGGAGATTTCAACCTTTTGGCGGTGAATTGAGGGACCGATTATTGATAGTAGGTGTCGCCGGCTGCGATGAGTGCCGATGGGCGAGTTTCCAATTGCTTGAAACGCAGTTTGGAAACCGATTCGTCAAAGTCCGCAAGTGTGAGAACCTTTCGCAGTCAAGCAATCGGCTGTCGTTTGCAGAAATTTAATTGCCCTTAGCCGCAATTATCTGTAAATCCTGACTGTCGGACTGCAAAAAGGAGATAATGCGCTCCGATAAGGAGAGTCTTTCCAACCAACGGGGGTCATCTGATGCACAGTCTATCGCGTCCCACATAACAGAACACCGGTCAGACAACCCTCTTCCCATGATATGTGCTTTACGCGGATCAGACGGTGAGTACTCGTAGTAATCGGTTACTTCACCTTTTATTGACAATTTGTGCATCTGCAGCAGCTTGGAAAGTTTCGTGTCATTTGCAATCTCATGTTTCGCGATCGGAATTCTCAGCAACTTGAGATCATGTGCTAAGGTCTCAAACGTGTGGTTCTTACTCAAAAGCTTCCTAGCTATCAGAAGTCTGAAAACTTCATAGGATTCACAAATCCAGATTTCAGAAAGCATGACTTGGTAATGGAAGCATAAATCTACGTCCGCAGTCAGTTGCTGTTGGAGGATTCCTGCGGCAGTTTCCTGCTTCATACATCTTAGCAATACATCGATGAATCCGATGCGCTGCATTGAAGCAACGAGTTCCGAGTCCGGTAATAATTCACCTCCAACTATAGCTGAGATTTTAATCCAGACATTAATGGTTTCTTGATGATGCATAGAAGCCTGTGAAAACGCTGCAGAAACTAACGACCTTACGTTTGTCATTTCAATCTCCTTGCTACCGAAACTGGTATTATCAACTTTCGCTCCCGGTGCAAATGGCGCATGTTCTCCAGACACTGGGCACGTACAGCATCATTAAAAACATGTTAACGACACCCTATGACAATAGCCTCGATTACTGCCCACGGCCGGTAAGTGCTCGTCCACGGTTTGTTCTAATCGCAAGCCGCATATCATCTCTGCAACCTCCCCCAATCCAGCACAGGAGGTGAACTTATGTTTGGTGTTTTGGAGTTTATAAGGTAGAGTTTGCATAAGCCTTGTACTCTTTAGTTAGCTTCCGGTTCACCCATTGGGTGAATCCCGAATCGTTCTAAAAGCTCAATTGTATAGGGCTTCCTTATTGCTTTGAGGTTTCTATATTCGGATCTGGGATCTCTGTGAATCGTTTTTTAGCACACCTAATTACAGAAAATAGGATTCTTTTCGCAAAACCATTTTCGATCACAGAAGTGCGGAACTCCCCATCCTTCATTCGCCATCAGTTCGCAAAACTTTTGCTCGTTTTCTTTCTTAATCTTGTCACTCCACGATTCTTGAGTAGAGACCTCTGGGCAATGCGCATAAAGAAGATCAATAGCTGCTATAAAACCTGCCTCAAACATCCGTTGCAGGAACAGAACATTGTCCTCGCCTAGGTCTTTTGCGGTGCTTAGTTGATCATTTAGTGATTGTGCATCTAGTACCTTTTTCAGATTTCTTGAATGTCTTCGTAATATTTGATCGACATACTTAATGTTTTGTTTGTTGTAATCGTTCCAGACACTAGAAACTTCGGAATTGATCACAATAAGTGCCCCTTTCGGACAGATTCGATCAGCATTGACCGCATACGTTGGCGAAGCCACTAGCAATAAACATAGAACAACTAAGCATTTTGATTTCATTGATCTCTCCTCCATGATTTAAGCATAGGTAATCTTCCATCCTTCAAGTCTAGCAATCAGATACTCTTGACCACGATCACCTTTGATTCTATTGCAATGTCCGCAAAGCAACTGCAAATTTTCAATGTGATCCGTTCCGCCTTGTGAACGAGCTATGATGTGATCAACTTCCAAACTTCGCATTTTAAAATGCTTGTGACATCCGTTGCAATTTCCAGCCTGTTGACCGTAAAGATGTCTTTTGTTATCCAGTGAGTTATAGAGCCTTGGAACTTTTATGTCGGTATGTTGAGGGATGTCGTTTCGTGCAATGATGTTTTCAAAAATCCCCTAATCTTGTGCATCATCATCCAGGCACTCTTTGGGGTTATGCCCAAATCATGGTGCAGCTTCATATTCGACACTCCCTTCAGGTTTGTAGTCATCAAATAGATAGCAATCGCCCACTTGCGATAACCTATTTTCGAGGACTGCATCAAAGTACCAGTTTTAACCGAGAAGTCATGCCTGCAAGAACGACATCGGTACATCGGTAAGGTTGGTTTCTGTGTTTTTCTTCGGGTCTGATGTATATGTGATCAAAATTGCTTTCAGTGCAACGAACTCCATCAGGCAATAGGTTTTTCACAAACCACTCCTCGGCAACTCGGTTATTCGGGAATTTATCCATCAATTCTACGAGGGACTATCCAGTTCTAAAGTGTTTACCAAGTGCTTTTCTTGCCATTTTTCGATCTAATTAATCAATTTCAATATGGAAGAGTACACACCATCTATTTCAAAAAACCGCAAAATTATTCTAATCGAAGATGCTAAGGTGTAGATTGTATGTAATTCCCTAAAAAAAGCCCTGCTTCGGCAGGGCTTTTTCATTCCGTAAAACGGCTGATTACATCATGCCGCCCATATCCGGTGGTCCCGCTGGCATGGCAGGTTTGTCTTCAGGAATCTCAGCGACCATAGCTTCGGTCGTGATCATCAAGCCAGCAATTGAAGCGGCATTCTGAAGCGCTGCTCGAGCAACCTTGGTTGGGTCAAGAATACCCATATCGATCATATCGCCGTACTCGTCAGTCGCAACGTTATAACCATAGTTGCCTTCGTTTTCCTTCACCTTGTTCAGCACAACTGAGCTGTCTTCACCAGCGTTTCCAACGATTTGTCGAAGTGGCTCTTCCAGAGATTTCTGGACGATTCTGATACCAACATTCTGATCGTCGTTCGCTCCCTTAATTTCTGCAACAGCAGCAATGGCTCGCACCATCGCTACGCCGCCACCGGGAACCACACCTTCCTCAACAGCTGCGCGCGTCGCATGCAAAGCGTCTTCGACTCTGGCTTTCTTTTCCTTCATCTCGACTTCAGTTGCTGCGCCAACTTTAATGACCGCAACGCCGCCTGCGAGTTTGGCAACTCGTTCCTGCATTTTCTCGCGATCGTAATCCGAGGTGGCTTCTTCAATTTGCGCGCGAATCTGATTTACGCGCCCATTGATGTCCTCGGTCTTACCAGCGCCATCAATGATGGTGGTATTTTCTTTCGTAATCTGAATCCGCTTTGCAGATCCTAGATCATCGAGTTTTGCATTTTCAAGAGTCATGCCGACTTCTTCGGAAATAACCTGACCTGCTGTCAAAATGGCTATGTCCTGAAGCATCGCCTTTCGTCGATCTCCAAAGCCAGGAGCTTTTACGCCACAAACCTTGACGATTCCACGAATGTTGTTGACAACCAGCGTAGCCAAAGCTTCGCCTTCAATGTCTTCGGCAATAACCAGAAGGGGACGTCCAGCCTTTGCGACAGCCTCCAGTAGCGGAAGCAGGTCACGAATGTTGGAGACCTTCTTGTCATGCACCAGAATCAGTGGATTTTCCAGTTCAACAGACATGCTGTCCTGGTTGTTGATGAAGTAAGGCGACAGATAACCTCGATCAAACTGCATACCCTCAACAGTATCCAACTCGTTTTCGAGAGTCGATCCTTCTTCAACAGTGATGACGCCTTCTTTGCCAACCTTCTCCATTGAATCCGCAATAATTTCACCAACGTTTTCATCGGCATTGGCTGAAACTGTACCAACCTGAGCAATTTCTTTGTAATCGGAACAAGGTTTCGAGATTTCGAGCATGCTTTCGACAGCTTTAATGACAGCCTTGTCAACGCCTCGCTTGAGATCCATCGGATTCATGCCGGCAGCAACCGCCTTGAGTCCTTCACGCAGCATAGCTTGAGCAAGCACGGTCGCAGTCGTTGTGCCGTCTCCGGCAACATCGGAGGTCTTCGATGCCACTTCTTTGAGCATCTGCGCTCCCATGTTCTCGAACTTGTCTTTCAGCTCGATTTCCTTAGCGACGGACACACCGTCCTTGGTTACGGTTGGTGAGCCAAATGACTTCTCCAACACGACATTACGGCCTTTCGGGCCTAAAGTTACTTTTACAGCATCGGCGAGCGTGTTGACGCCTCTCAATTTCTTGTTACGGGCGCTCTCACCGAATTTGACTTCTTTGGCAGCCATAAATTATTTCTCCAGTTCTCCTAAATATCTGTTAAACGAACTATTCAATTACCGCCATGATGTCATCTTCACGCATCATGAGGACTTCTTCGCCATCTTGTCGGAATTCAGTGCCGGCGTATTTGCCGAACAACACCCTGTCTCCGATTTTGACGTCAAGCGGACGGACACTCCCATCTTCCTGGATTTTGCCATTTCCTACGGCAAGAACTTCACCCTGCATGGGCTTTTCAGCCGCGGTATCAGGAATTACGATACCGCCAGGGCTTTTACGTTCGTCTTCGACCCTGCGAACGACTACTCGATCATGAAGTGGACGAATTTTCACGCATACCTCCAATTTTGGATTGAATAAAATTTAGGTTAAAAGGCAATTGCACAATCAAACTTGCACGAATTGCCTTACTTGAATCAGGCATCAATTGCAACCGCTTTGACAAATTGCCAAAAATACAGAAGAATACGAACCCTGACCACACTCGAATCAAGGATTGTTAGCACTCACCTTGATTGAGTGCTAGTAATTATAAGGACAAAAATGTGGATGTCAACACCGACAATTAAAATTTATCAATGTGATATTCAGAATTGTTTGTTCAAATTGCGGGAGTCAGCCAGCTTCACCAAATCGAAGCTATTCCCATCAACATACCTGTGACGAACTGCTAGGCAACGGATGGTAGTCCAGCTAATGCCATTGCAACTTCTTCTTCGGAGTACTCCTGATCATGCATGTTGCCGGAGAAATAGTCCGTATAAGCTTGCATGTCAAAATACCCGTGGCCACATAGATTGAACAGAATGGATCGCGGTGTGCCTTCTGCCTTGCATCGGTTTGCCTCCTCAATTACTGCGGCTACTGCGTGATTGGCTTCCGGCGCCGGTAGAATTCCTTCGCTGCGGGCGAACTGGATACCCGAATCAAAACACTTGAGCTGTGTATAAGCTCGGGGGCGAACAAAGCCGAGGTCCGTAACCAGACTCACCAGTGGTGCCATTCCATGATAGCGAAGTCCCCCTGCATGAAATCCTGGGGGAACGAATTTTGAGCCGAGCGTATGCATTTTCACAAGGGGCGTCAGATTGGCAGTATCTCCAAAATCATAAGCGTATTTACCTTTGGTCAGAGATGGGCAATTTGACGGTTCAACAGCGATGACATCCACTCGTTTTCCGCCTCGAAACTGTTCACCCAAAAATGGAAACGCCAAGCCTGAAAAGTTGCTGCCGCCGCCGGTACATCCGACAACGACATCCGGATAGTCATCAGCCATTTCGAACTGCTTCATCGCCTCTTGGCCAATCACCGTCTGGTGCAGCAGAACGTGATTCAAGACGCTGCCGAGTGCATATTTTGTGTCTTCTCGCTGAGCGGCAGTTTCAACTGCCTCGCTGATGGCAATTCCGAGACTCCCGGTACTGTCAGGGTCTTGTTCCAGAATTGCCCGTCCGGAATTCGTCGTGTCGCTTGGACTGGCAGTACAACTGGCACCGAAGCTCTCCATGAAAGCGCGGCGGTAGGGTTTTTGGTCGAAACTGATTTTTACCATGAATACTTCGATTTCAAGATTGAACAACGATCCGGCCAGTGCCAGTGCTGAACCCCATTGACCTGCTCCGGTTTCGGTGGCGATGCGTTTCACGCCCTCATTCTTTGAATAGAATGCCTGGGCTACTGCAGTGTTGGGTTTGTGTGAGCCAGCAGGACTTACACCTTCGTACTTGTAGTAGATTCGTGCGGGTGTGTCGAGTGCCTTTTCCAGTCGTCGGGCTCGAAACAGTGGACTCGGGCGCCATTGTTTGAGAATATCTCTTACCGGTTCCGGAATTTGAATATAACGTTCAGTGCTAACTTCCTGCAGGATGATTTCCATTGGAAACAGTGGGGCAAGATCATCAGGACCCACAGGCTGACCCGTGCCCGGATGGATTACCGGCGGAGGCGGCTGTGGAAGATCGGCAGCGATGTTGTACCAAGATCTTGGAATTTCGGTTTCGCTCAATTGATACTTTATAGTGTCCATCTATATTTCCTCATTTGTGATTTCACAGTCCGACAAGTGATTCTTACGCATATCGAATATCAACATTATATGTACAGAACTATTCACGATTGAAGAGCAATGGTACCAAATGTAATCGGGTTACTATAATTGCACTGAATCAGTGCGAAGCCTGCATTTTCACTTCATGTGACCATGCACTGCTTTGTGATTTCCACTTGTATTGAAATGGAACATTGAAATTGGAACAATCGCAAGACCGCAGCAGGCAGGCACACCGTGGGTGGGACTCTGATTTTCAAGAATTCCAAAGTGCATCCATGTCGTCAATTCTTAAATTCCTGCGAGGTAATTATCCAGACTCATCCGATTCGGATGTAAACTCGTGGAACAGATCTATCCCGAAACTTCAACGTGAAATTGGGGAAATTGTTGAAGTTGACGCCGGATTTACGAAACTTGGGAGTTTTTGCGTGTATTCGGCCTCCGACAGCTCAATTAGTACCAAATTACAGTTATAACGAAACTAAGAGACTGAATTTGCCTCGCTTATCTTAATGTGACGTAATGTAATGAATACACTGCTTGTCCTATACTACAGCCGTGACGGCAGCGTCGCGCGGCTAGCGACCTTGATTGCCCGAGGCATCAATAAAGTGGACGGCTGCGAGTCTAAATTGCGGCGAGTGCCGCCGATTTCAACAACAATCGAAACGGTTGAAGACGACATACCTTCCGAAGGACACCCTTACGTTACGCTTGATGACTTGGAGCAGTGTGACGGACTGGCACTCGGTAGTCCTACCAGGTTCGGCAACATGGCCGCACCACTTAAGTATTTCCTCGATTCGACTAGTTCTTTGTGGTTATCTGGAAAACTTGCCGGAAAACCGGCTTGTGTCTTCACATCGACTTCGTCCATGCACGGCGGCCAGGAATCTACTCTGCTGTCAATGATGGTGCCACTGCTGCATCACGGCATGCTGATACTAGGGATTCCTTATACGGAGGCAGCACTGGCTCATACGGAAACAGGAGGCACGCCATACGGTGCGTCTCATGTTGCCGGATTCAGTGGCAACACATCATTGAGCAAAGATGAAGAAGAACTGTGCATTGCCTTAGGAGAGCGATTAGCGTCAACTGTCATCAAACTGCAAAACGCTTCCGAATGATAGTGATTGAGAATTCTCGGTGAGACTCAAACAACACCAGACTCGAATCGACTGCCGGATGCTTGCTACTCTATAACCAATACTGATTTCCTTTCAGAAAGGCACGGCAGTGATGCTTTCCAAAAATTCAAAGAACGTAGTCGTTGGCATGTCTGGAGGGGTAGACTCATCCGTTTCAGCTGCATTGCTCTTGGAACAGGGCTATCAAGTTACCGGGCTCTTCATGAAGAATTGGGAAGACGACGATTATGGCGAGTGCAATTCAGCTCAGGATTTGGCGGACGCTGAAATCGTATGCGAAACTCTGGGAATTCCCCTGAAAACCGTCAACTTCTCTTACGAATACTGGGAACGAGTGTTTGTCGGCTTTCTGGAAGACCTGAAGTCAGGCCGTACACCCAATCCAGACATTATTTGCAATGTGGAAATTAAATTTCGAGAATTTCCCCAGTGGGCAATGAAACTGGGCGCAGATTTCATCGCGACCGGACACTATGCGCGTATATCGCGTAGCAGCAACCAGCTTCATCTTCTGAAAGGCAGTGACAAAGACAAGGATCAGACCTATTTTCTTTATGGACTGAATTCGAGTGCGCTGCAGAAAGCCATCTTTCCGATCGGCGAGATGACCAAAGATCAAGTGCGAGTGAAAGCGAAACAGTTGGGGTTCGAAAATCACGACAAAAAGGGCAGCACTGGAATCTGCTTTATTGGACGCAGAAATTTCGACACTTTCATCAGTCAGTATCTGCCATCCAATGAAGGCGTCATTACAAATTCCTCTGGAACGGTTCTTGGTAAGCACAATGGGGCATTTCTATACACGATCGGTCAACGAACTGGTCTCGGAATCGGCGGCCCCGGCGATGCTTGGTATGTCGCAAGAAAGGACATTCGCACCAATACTGTCGTTGCAGTGCAGGGACATGACCATCCTATGCTGTATAGCCGAGTTTTGAAAATCTCCGATGTAAACTGGATATCACAAAATATTGACTTACCGATTGAAGTGCAGGCGAAAATACGTTATCAAGGGAACGAGAATGGGTGCTTAGTCAGTCATTCGAATGAGTCCGGGGCCTACGTTGAGTTCGCTGAACCTGTTCGTGCCGCAACTCCTGGACAGTCAATTGTGTTCTATGACAACGACTGCTGTCTCGGTGGTGCAGTCATCGACAGTGTGACTACATGAGCATAAGAAGAACTGACTGATGTTTACAGTTGGCGTTACCGGAGGAATCGGCAGCGGCAAATCCACGGCAGCAGATCGATTCAGGCAACTGGGAGTACCCGTCATTGATGCTGATGTTGTTGCACGGCAGATTGTTGAACCTGGAATGCCGGCTCTTCAGGAAATCATCAATGCATTCGGAGAAAGTGTTGCCAACGACCGGGGAGAATTGGACCGTGCTGCGCTTCGGAAAATAATATTTTCAGATTCAAGCCGCAAGTCTCAACTTGAAGCTATTTTACATCCAAGAATTTACGATGAAATCCTTCGATTGCTGTCTGAATTGTCAACTCCTTATGCCATTGTTGTCATTCCCTTGCTAGCGGAAAGCAAACGTGAGTATCCACTTGACCGCATACTGGTAATTGATGTACCGAGTGATGTTCAAATCAGCCGAGTTACAACTCGAGATGATCAATCAACTGAGGAAGTCGAGCGTATCATCAGTTCCCAGGCGTCGCGGCACTCGCGGTTGGCGATTGCCGACGATGTCATTGATAACATTGGCTCAAAAGATGATTTGTACGAGCGTGTTGACGCCATGCATTTAACCTACCTTAAGTACGCTCACAAATCGAATCGAACTTTGACATGATTGATCGCTGTCAATATCGATTTGATCTTGATAGCGCCGCATCGCATTACGATCAGTGTTCCAACTTTTTTGACGCATCGGCGATTGAATTATCTGAGCGCCTCCAAGATATTCAATTTTCGCCAACTCGAATCGTTGAACTGGGGTGTCGTAGCGGACGAGTCAGCGAACTGCTACTATCTCAGAAAAATGAGGCGACAATTTACAGTTTCGATGAATCGCAAAGAATGGCTGAGCTCGCCAAATCGAGACTGAAGGACAAAAACGCATCTATCATTGTTTCAGAAATTGATGCGGTGCCACTACAATCCAATTCGGTTGATCTCACAGTTTCGAATCTGGCATCTTCATTTTTAGATCCGAAGCGTTTCTTTTCCGAGTGTCATCGCATTCTTCGTCATAAAGGAGTTTTGATGTTTTCGATATTTGGGCAGAACTCTTTTCGCGAGTTAAGAGATGCATATTCAGCGCTCAAACAATCAGGTTTTCAATTCGATTTCCATGACATGCATGACATAGGTGACCTTCTTCTAACGACCGGATACACAAATCCGGTAGTCGATGTCGAGACAGTCAAATACCGCTATAGCGACATCAGCTCGCTGATTGAGAATCTGCGCTCCTGTGGAATTCATTCCGCACTTTTGAGTAACACTCAAGAACTTTCATCGAAAAGAGTACAATCAAGTTTGGAACGAGCGTATCGGCATTCTTCCCAAGATAGTGGTGAACTTGAACTCAGTATTGAATACCTCTATGGGTTTTCTTGGAAGAAAGAGCTACGCAAAGGAAGCGCAAGTGTGGAATTTCACCCGGACTGAAATGTCAAGCACCAATTAGCCTAGTCAAACCGCAAGAATAGAAGGATTGTTCAAATGAACCTGATGTCATCGCAGGACTACTGTGATTCATTACGCGAATACAACCCTAACGTTTACGTTCGGGGAGCTAAAGTCGATAGTGTCGTCAATCATCCCATGCTAGTGCCCGGAGTGAATGCAATCGGCATGACATACGATTTTGCCAGGCTATCGGAGCACCAAGAGTATGCCCTTGCCGAACAGCACACATCCGGCAAAACTGTCAACCGATTTGTACACATCAATCGAAGTGCAGATGACCTGCTTTCCAAACTCGAATATGTCCGTGCGCTGTGTCAACTAACCGGTTGCGCGATGCGCTATCTTTCCATGGACGGGCTAAACGCTTTGTTTCAATCAACTTTCCGCATGGATGCGGAACTTGGAACGGAATACAGTTCCCGCCTTGTGGAGCAGATGCATAGAATCCAAGACCTGGATTTGACAGTCGGCATTGCCATGACCGACGCCAAAGGTGACCGTTCCCTGAGACCAAGCGAACAGCCTAAACTCGACAGCCATGTACGAGTGGTAAGGAGACGGCCAGACGGCATTGAAATTTCCGGCGTCAAGGCAATCGTCACTGCGGCGCCCTACGTTCATGAGCTTTTTGTTTTACCTGGACGTAACATGACCCTGGAAGACAAGGATTTCGCGGTAGCTTGCCAGGTACCGATTGATGCTCAGGGTCTGACAGTGATAGCAAGACCTGCCGGCAGACCGGGGGATGCGTCAGCAGAATTCAGCAGCCGATTTGGCCAGTCAACAGGCGTTTGCATTTTCGAGAACGTATTTGTTCCTTATGACCGGGTATACATGTGCGGAGAATGGCAATATGCCGAACACTTGACCAAATCCTACGCAAACCATCACCGACATACCTGCATCGGTGCGAGAGCAGGTTTTGGCGACTTACTGATCGGTGCATCCGGAATGATGATCGAGACCAACGGGCTTGATGTAGATGCGGAACCACACCTTCGGGATTCAATGGTCGACCTGATCAAAACTGTCGAGAGTTTCTATGCATGCGGAGTTTCCGCATCGGTTTACAGCACTACGACCGATGCTGGCAACTGCGAACCGGATTCTGTTTACTCCAATATCGGAAAACTGATGTTGGCGAGTTCGATCTATGACATGCACAGGATTGCCAATACTGTATCCGGAGGATTGATTGTGACATTGCCGCATCCAGACGACGACCATAATCCGGATACTATGGACAAGCTAGATACTCTCATGTCGGCCAGCCCAGATATCCCTCCTCACCGCCGCGCGACTGTTGCCAGATTAATCGAGGATTTGACGGCATCCCATTCCGGGGCGTGGTATTCGGTTATCAGCGTTCATGGCGGCGGGTCGCCGGAAGCATTGAAACGAGAAATTTACAGAAAATACCCAGTAGCCGAGAAATCGGAATTCGTGCAGCGACTGATTGAAAGGGGAGTTCACGAAGACTCTACCAGTCAAACAACCCAGCCGGGGCAATGTTGTGATACCGGTTGTCAACCGCCTGAAAAATCTACGCTTCCCATTCGTGAAAGAAAAAAATGAATTTTCTACCAAGCATTTTCATTTTTAATCAAACTCCGCGTCTATCGCGAGTAGCTCAGCTAGCATCCTACCAATATCGTCTTGAAGCAGTTCTGATACCATCAGATCACCGAACCCTGCTTTAGTCGCATTCCGAAACAGCCTACGAGGCGAATCGCTCAACGTTGATTCCAGTCCGTACTCCTGACTCAATTCAGCGATATATTGAAGATCTTTCCAAGCATTCTGTACACTGAAGACATAACCCTTATGGTTGTGGCTGTCCATGATGCTTCCAATCATTCGCTGAAGCGCTACTGAGTTGCCTGATCCCAAGCAGATGGTGCGATAGAACTTCTCCCAGTCTATTTCCAACTCATTCGCCGCATGGAATGTTTCGATAATCAACCGTACCATGCCGAGTACAAGATAATTGCTGATTAACTTGGCACGGCCGCCAGCCCCGACCTCACCAAAATGCATGATTGAACTACAGAACGACTCAAGAACGGGCTCAACTCTTTTAAAAGTTTCATTGCTGCTCCCTACGAATGCGCCAAGCTCAGCCGCTTCCGCCTGCAATTTTCCGCCTGCTACCGGTGATTCGGCAAACTTGATCCCCTGCAATTCCAGACGTTCCGCAAGTTCCCTCGTTTGCACAACTGACGAGGTTCCCGTATCCACTACCAGGTGCCTCGGATTCAGTGAAGGGAATACCTCATCAATTAAAGTTTTCACATCAGCAGAACTTGGTAAACAAAGAAGAATGATGTCACTTGAGTCAACCGCCTCCCGCTTTGATTCGCATTCAAGGGCTCCTTGCTCTACGAGCAATTCGACTGTCCGAATGTTGCGATGCACAGTCACAGAGACTGGATATCCCGCTTTGAGCAGATTTGAAGCCATACCGAATCCCATCGTTCCCAGTCCGAACACGGCAATTTTCTCGACCTTGCCCATGCGCTAGATTGTCCAGCCGCCATCTACGACGAAGAATTGGCCCGTCGCTACCTTTGACTCATCAGAGGCAAGATAAACAACAATCGGCGCGATATCTTCCGGTTGCGCCATTTCCCGATTCGGCTGACGATTCAACACTTCCTGAAAGGCTTTTTCATAGTCTCCTCGCGCACGCAGCCGTGCCTTCAGCGATGGCGTCAGTACAGTGCCTGGACAAACAGCATTGCACCGGATACCTTTGTCTACAAAATCTCGTGCAATCGATTTGGTCAGGCCGAGCACCGCACCTTTGGTTGCACTGTAGACACATCGACTGGCCGTTCCTGTAATTGCTGAAGCGACGCTCGCCATGTTGATGATGGAACCACCACCATTTTCAACCATGGCAGGAATAAATGCCTCAATTACCCGTGCATGGCTTCGGACATTGATCTCGAATGAATTCAGCCAAACTTCGTCATCAGCATCCAGCAATGTTCCATCATGAACATAGCCAGCGCAGTTGAATAGAATATTCGGTGTCGGTACTGATTCAGGCAATCTGGCAATGGCCTGCGAATCAGTCACATCAAGCTCAAGGCATCGAATGTTTTCACTTTCCTTACTCAGACTGTCCAAGGAGGGTCTGTCGATGTCTGACGCATAAACAATCGCACCTTCATGCGCCATTGCGATTGCACAAGCCCGACCGATACCCATTCCGGCAGCTGTCATAAATACTGTTTTCTGTTTCAATCGGTTCATTTGAATCCTAGTGCTGAATATTTGTAAGTTTGTAACTGACACAATTTAGCGTACATTCGGCAAATTTTGAAAAGGTTTGCATCTGCTACAATTTCAAACAAACTACATACTATTCGAAATCATATTCTCTCTATCAGATATGCACTGGTCAAAATCCGTAACCATGGTTGAAGCGCACGCGGAAGGCGAAGTCGGCCGCGTCGTGACCGCTGGAGTCATAAACATTCCCGGATCAACAATGATTGAGAAGCTCCATTACATGAACAGTGATGGCGACGCACTAAGAAGATTCTTGGTTTATGAGCCGCGCGGAAGTGCACAGATGAGTACCGTTCTACTGCTTCCGTCAACAACTCCTGAAGCGGATGCTGGAATGATTGTCCTCCAAGGTGACAAAGCACATGCAATGTCAGGATCCAATGCCATCTGTACAGTTACAGTGCTACTGGAAACCGGAATTATCGAGATGAAAGAACCAGTAACCGAGGTAGTACTTGACACTCCTGCAGGATTGGTTTCGGCTAAGGCGCACTGTTCACGCGGCAAATGCGAACATGTTGAATTGGAAATGACTCCCTGTTATGTCGACAACATGGACGTTGAAATAGAAGTCCAAGGCTACGGGAAGGTAGTGATCAGCATCGTATTCGGTGGAATTTTTTATGCGCTCGTTGATCCATCGACACTCGGCTTGTCCATTGAACCGGATTTTGCTCGTTCTCTGGTTGACGCTGGATCGAGGATTCAAAGAGCTGCCAACCAGCAGCTTGAAATCATTCACCCTGAATTTGAGGCGCTCAACGGCCTGTCCTACGTCATGTTCATCAGTAACACCGAGGATGGGAAACTGAAAGGAGCGACTATCATGCCGCCAGGTCGTGTTGATCGCTCACCGTGTGGAACAGGAAATTCTGCGCGATTGGCGTTGATGCATGCGAAAAATCAAATTCGAGTAGGTGATTCATTTACCGCACTTTCAATCATAGACAGTCAGTTTCAGGTGAAATTGCTTAGAACGACTGAAATTTACGGACATCTCGCAGTCGTGCCTTCGATAACCGGAAGAGGGTGGATTCACGGGATGCACCAGATTGGAATCGACCCTTCCGACCCATATCCAGAAGGCTATCTTGTTTCGGATTGTTGGGGTGAAGCATTTGACCTTATCAACTCTTGACGAATAAGCGAGTTCAGCAGAGTTGCTAGGCAATGAGACTCTTGTAACTAGGTTAGGCATCCGTTGCCTGCGAACCGAAGATCTTCCAGACATGCGGAATTTCTGCGGTTGGTGGTGTTATCAGTGGATTTACCTTTGCGCATATCCATACTTTAGCTGATACTGCCGTGGGGTTGTGGATCAGTTGAAATATAGTCGGTAAAATTGGTTTAATTATTGGTGCAACCGAACTTTCGCGTGATGTGAGCAGGAATCAATTGTAATTTTCTGCCTACCTGGGGAATCAACCGCTCTTCATACAATTGAAAGCCCTTGGGCGCCTGTTTCAGATTTTGGTTTGTTTGAATTTATCCGGTTGGGTCTAGTTCAACTTCGTCTTCTTCGTCCTCCTCGTCGAATTTCTTGGGGCGCGTCAGTTTGGAAAAATACAATCCGATTTCAAACAGCACCCAAACCGGAATGGCAAGCATCGTCTGCGAGAAAATGTCTGGCGGCGTCAGAAACATGCCGACGACAAAGGCCGAGACAATAATGTAAGGTCGTTTTGCAGATAGACTTTCCGGTGTAGTCACCCCTACCTTAACCAGCAGTACAGTCGCAATCGGAACCTCAAATGCAATACCAAATGCAAAAAACAGCTTCAATACAAAGCTGAGATAGGAATTGATGTCGGTCATCACCGCAACACCTTCGGGAGCGGTGCTGGTAAAAAAAGCAAAAATGAGTGGGAAGACAATGAAGTAAGCAAAAAGAATGCCCAGATAGAATAGAACGCTGCTGGACACAATCAAAGGAACGACTGCTCTCTTTTCACGTTTATATAGACCCGGTGCAACAAACGCCCAAATCTGATAGAGCAGATATGGCATTGCCACTGCAACTGAAAATGCAAAGGCAAATTTGAACGGCACAAAAAACGGGCCGTGCGGTTCAGTCGAAATCATGGTATTGCCCTCAGGCAATACCGACATCAGAGGTGCTGCCAGATACTCGTACAGCGTATTGGCAAATGGAGCGCACGCAACAAACACCACCAGAATAGCAATCACTCCGCGCATCAAGCGCTGACGAAGCTCGACTAAATGCGATATGAAAGTTGTGCCGATGAAAGGGGAGTTTTGGTCGAGTTTCGCCATCAATTATGTAGCTGTTTTGGTTTCACCCACAGCAGGGTCCTCTTGCTCTTTTGCTACTGGCTCAGGTTTGTTGATTTTAGGTTTGACGGCGACCGTTTCATATTCGTCAACCACCTTTTCGTTCAATGTGGATGCTGTTTCGTTTAATGTGGATGCTGTTTCGTTCAATGTGGATGCTGCGTCCTCAAATATATTTTTCGTGTCTTTGAAATCATCTTTGATATTTTTGATGTTCTTGAGCTCGCTTGCATCAAGTTCTCGGTCGATATCCCGCTTCACCTCTGATAGGGTTCGGCGTGCTTTGCCGACCCACAAACCAATCGTTCGAGCCGCTCGCGGCAGACGTTCCGGACCGAGAATGATCAAGGCAATCAACGCGATGATTGCAATTTCCCAAAAGCCGACATCAAACACGATGGATCTCCGTTATGATCTGGTGTACCAGAGCTAGGCTTTTTCTTTCTCTACCTCTGCAGCAGCATCCTGTTCTGAAGTCTCGTCAGTGCCTGCCAAAGCCTCTTTATCGTCAGTACTTTCTTCTTCTTCTTTTCCTTCCTCGGTACCATCTTCTTTTACGGATTTTTTAAAACTCTTGATTGCCGTACCAAGATCGCCGCCCATTCCCCGCAGTTTTTTAGTGCCGAATAAAAGCACCACAATAACGAGTATGATCAGCAGCTGCCAGATACTTATTCCTCCTGGACCAAACATTCTTCCTCCCAGTTAGTTGTTAAACCCTTAGAAATTACCTTTTCACGTAATTGTCGCTCGCAATTACCCATGAATCATTATCTACGTAAATTCTTCTCTTCCAGCCCGGATACACCAAATCGTCTATCCAGCTCATTCAAAACTTCTTCATGCGTTAAGTTGAAATGTGAAAGCAGAACCAAGCTGTGGAACCATAAATCTGCCGTTTCATAAACCACTTGGTCTGCATCGCCGCTTATTGCGGCTTGGACAGTTTCATCCGCTTCTTCAATCACCTTTCCTGCGACAGCATCCAGCCCCTTCGCATGCAGCGAAGCGACATACGACTGATTCGCATCCGCTTTTTTCCTCGACTCGATGACTTTTGATAGAGCCGTTAGAACATCTGTCTGCATTATCCTGCGATTCCTACTTTGTGTAAATCTCTTCCGGAGACTTTAGAACTGGATCAACATTCACCCAGATTTCGCCCTCAAGAATGCGAAAAAAACAAGTTTGCCGTCCTGTATGGCAGGCAATTCCGCCTTGCTGTTCCACCTGAAGCAGGATCGTATCCGAATCGCAGTCGACACGAATCTCCCGAACAATCTGTACGTGCCCCGATTCCTCGCCCTTGCGCCAGAGTTTTTGTCGAGATCTTGACCAGTATACAGCCCTGCCTTCCGCAACCGTAGTTTTCAGTGCTTCAGGCGTCATCCAGGCGACCATTAGCACTTTCCCGCTCTCGGCATCCTGCGCAATCGCTGGAAGCAGTCCTCCCTCTGACCAGGTCAATTCATCACACCAATCATTCGACATGAACCAGCTGCTCCTGATTTATTTCGCAAACTTCAATTCCGCGGCTACGCATGTGATCCTTCGCCTGTGCGATTGTATACTCACCGAAGTGGAAAATGCTTGCTGCAAGCACCGCATCCGCATATCCATACTCGATGCCATCGGCGAGATGTGACAGTTCGCCAACTCCGCCGGAAGCGATCACTGGAACTGACACCGCCTGCGAAATCGTTCGCGTAAGTTCCAGATCGAATCCAATTTTTGTGCCATCCCGGTCCATGCTGGTAAGTAATATTTCACCCGCGCCTGAATCGCACATACGGCATGCCCACTCCACCGCATCAAGTCCGCGCGGAGTTCGGCCGCCATGAGTATACACTTCCCAGGCTGTCGGTTCGGCATCTGGAATCCTACGTGCGTCAATTGCCACGACAATGCACTGCGAACCAAAACGACCCGCTGCTTCGGAAATAAATTCGGAGCGTTCCACCGCGGATGTGTTGATTGATATTTTGTCCGCTCCAACATTGAGAAGACTGCGTATATTTTCTACACTGCGTACGCCACCCCCAACTGTCAGCGGTATGAACACCTGTTTGGCAACGGCTTCGACTATGTGCAAAATGGTATCCCGACCGCTTGAACTTGCTGTTATATCCAGAAATGTCAATTCATCAGCACCTTGCTGGTCGTAAATTCTCGCGACTTCAACCGGATCTCCCGCATCTCGAATATCGACAAATCGAACGCCCTTAACCACTCTTCCTTCATCAACATCCAGGCAGGGAATGATTCGTTTGGCTAACGACATTTCAGTTGTTCACCTGTGTTGCATGCTGCTTGAAGTTGGAAATCAAATTAAGCCCTTGAGCATAATCCAGGGTGCCTTCATACAGTGATTTTCCAGCGATAGCTCCCATAATACCTTTACTTCCTGAATCCAGCAGATTGTGGATGTCCTCAATATCCCGAATACCTCCGGACGCAATGACGGGAATCGAAATCTGCGATGCCAGAAAGGCCGTCGCCCGAACATTGACGCCACTCAGCATTCCATCTCGCTCTATATCGGTATACACGATTGCGCAAGCTCCATATTGTTCCATTTCTTTGGCAAGACTGACGATATCGGTTCGACCGCTGCCTGACCAACCTTCCGTTGCCGCAGCCCCATCCCGTACATCAATTCCTGCAATGACACGTGCGGGATAGTGTGCATTAATCTGATCGATAAATGAGGGATCATTTACAGCTTGCGTGCCCAAAATCACAAATGTCACGCCTGCATCAAAATATCTTGCAGCTGTTTCGAGATTGCGTATTCCGCCGCCTACCTGAACCTCAATGTTCGAATGCCGGTCGGCTATTTTACCAATGATGTCCGCATTCACTGGGGTGCCCTGCACTGCCCCATTCAGGTCCACGATATGTATCCTTTCTGCACCTGCTTCAACCCAACGGTCTGCCTGGCTAACCGGGTCTTCTGAGTAAACAGTTGCATCGAGCATTCTTCCCTGGACAAGGCGAACACATCGCCCGTCTTTGATGTCTATTGCCGGAATTAAAAGCATGAATATGAATTACTTGGGGCAGGAAATAGTTTCAATTATACGACTGACGAATATCGACTGCACTTGGGGCAGCCACAAGCCAGTGTTCAGTCGTTTCCGTTCCAACCGATGAAATTAGTCAGCAACCGCAACCCATGCTGGCGACTTTTTTCTGGGTGAAACTGGACCGCAAACAGGTTTCCACGGACCGCTGCACAAGCAAAATCCAGCCCATAGCAAGCTGTGGCAGCGACTTCCGATTGTTCATCGGCATCCGCATGGTAGCTATGAACGAAATAGAATCTTGTATCTTGCGAAATTCCCTGCCATAGAGGATGTTCCTTCGTTTGGTGAACCTTGCTCCATCCCATGTGAGGAATCTTGATCTGGCGTCCGGCGTCCTGCAGTTGATTGTCGAACCGCCTGACGCGTCCAGACAATATGCTGAGACCTTCAACACCACCATCTTCTTCACTGTACGAGTAGAGGGCTTGCATTCCAAGACAGATTCCCAGCACCGGTTTGTTTATCAAAGCATCTTCAATCGCCTGACGTATTTCGTCATTCTGCAGTTCTTTCATCCAGGTACCGATTGCGCCTTGCCCAGGTAAAACCAGTCGACCGGCGTTTCGAATCTCCGACGCAAGACGTGTCGATACCACTTGAGAGTTTTGTGCAACCGCTTCGATAGCATGAATTACAGAGTGAAGATTTCCGGTGCCGAAATCGGCAATCGAGATTTTAGACATATCAGGAATTTCAACAGCGTTTGCAGCTGAAGATAAAGGTTTACAGGCTTCCTTTTGTTGAAGGAATGGATCCTTCGGATTTCACATCAAAGGAAGCGGCCATGCGAAACGCCCGCCCAAAAGCCTTGAATATCGATTCGGCGATGTGATGCGTGTTTCTGCCGCTCAAATTGGTGATGTGCAATGTAACTTTCGCGTGATTGCAAAAGGCCTGAAAAAACTCGCGAACAAGATCAATATCAAAGTCGCCCACTCGCGCTCTTGTATAGTTGACATCATACTCCAGCGACGGACGCCCGGAAAAATCAATCACCACTCTCGATAGCGCCTCGTCAAGTGGTACATAAGCGTGTCCATAACGAACGATACCGGACTTGTTGCTGATCGATTCGCTCACTGCCTGCCCAAGTGTGATTCCGACATCTTCGACGGTGTGGTGTGCGTCAATCTGCAGGTCGCCGACAGCTTTTATGTTCAAATCCAACATTCCATGACGTGCAATCTGATCCAGCATGTGCTCAAAGAAAGGAACGCCAACATCCAGTGTGGACGAGCCACTCCCATCCAGATTCAAAGAAACGGAAATATCAGTTTCTTTCGTTTTTCTATGAACTTCGGCAGTTCTGTTGGTCTGATTCACGGCGGTCTGCAGGGTTGAAATTGAATTTGCACAATCGGCAACTTCAGAAAATGTTCCAATTTGTGTTTGAATTATAGGTAATTACGGATTCAAACGGAAACAGGCCGCGAACCTGCATGGAACGAGCATAGAAACTTTGACCAACTCAGTTAGTTTTCGAGCGCGCTGATTTGATAGGTTGAATCGGCCAGCCAACTCGAATTAATCTCAACTCCCCAGCCTGGTGCATCCGTCACAGTAGCATAACCGTCTGAGATGTGATACGGATCTTCGCGGAACAGGTTCTGCTGCCATGGATAGTAGTCCGCACCTTCAATCGAAAATTCCAGGTACTTGCCCGCGTTTGGAATGGCTCGCAATAGATGCATTGTGAATCAAGTGACCAAGCTCAAGTTTGCACAATGCGGAGTACAGGGCAGTGCTGTTGCTTCAGCCAACAAGCAAAGTGCGGCTGAGGCCGCCGAGATAGCAGACATCCGGCTGAATGACATTGACTACATGGTCATTGATCATTTGTCGCCAGTTGGGCAAGGAACAATCCTGCTCACCGCCGGTTACATCAATCTCAAGCGCATCGGTGACCTGCTTGGTTTGCTCGTATTCCCAATAGGGACAGGGTTCCTCAAAATGTGAAATTCGATGATCCTGCAGCATTCTTCCAACTTCAATTGCTTTGCCAGGCGAATAACAGGAGTTGGCATCAACCAGCAACGAGACGTCATCATCCATCGCCTTGTCCATGGTTTTCACAATTTCTTCTGTTCTGCCTGGCCATTCGTCTGCATCGTGTCCACACTCGGAACCGATGCGAAATTTGAAAGCATTGAAACCGCACTCATCTCTCAAGCGTGTCAGTCTAGCAGCCTCGTCTCGAGGGGTAATGTCGCACTTCATCGAAGACCCATAAGCACGAACCGGCCCCGGTGTTCCGCCGATCAATTCACAAACCGGCTTACCTTCTAGTTTACCGCGCAAATCCCAGAGCGCCGTGTCGAGTCCGCCAATCGCACGACGCAGGTAAGAGCCTGGAAATTTGTGCTCGCGCTCCATCACAAAATCGACGAGACTGTCAACATCCAGCGCATCCCGCCCAAGCGTATGCGGTGCAACTTGCCGGTGCACGACTTGAGCGGTTATGTCGGCAAAGTAGGGCGCAACCTGACCCCACCCCTGCTGTCCTTCATCAACCGTGACGCGCACGAAGCAGACAAATTCACTGGAAAATGTTTCAATGGACTGTATCTTCATCTCAATTTTGAACTCCAAATTTGTTCTAATTCGCTATGTGATCAGGTAACGGCGATCAATGATGTTACAGGAAATATGTTTTCAATTTCATTCCAGAAACAATTTCCTTTACCGCCTTTTAGAGTTGTGCCAGAAATCATTCTTGCTAAGCTGACCGGCTGTTCAGATGTGTGGCCTTGTTTCAAGAAAACGGGGTGCAATGATCAAGGAAGCAGCGAATTCCGCGGTGCGGAGGGACCACAATTCGTTTCCACTATGACAAGAAACCTGCATCCACTGTGTGGCACATTCGTCGAGGCTGGCCTTGAGTGCGGTTACCCGCACTATGCAGATTTCAACGGACCGACTCAGGAAGGTTTCGGTTTGTATTAAATTACAGCAAAGAACGGCCTGAGAATGTCGGCGGCTCACGTCAATCTGCACCCTGTCAAGGATCGTAAAAACCTTTGAATCGAGTGTGACCTCAGACTGCCCGTGTGCTGTTTGAGAACTCTAGAAATTACTGGGAAGACTAAATGTGTGAATTTTCTGCTACCCCACGAAACCAGTATTCATGCCACTTAGAGGTGATTTTGAGATAACTATCCCCCCACAAATCCCTTCAGCCTTTCTAAACTCTGATGGTGTTCGGAAGGTCATTGATGACACCGTTTGTGCTTGATTGATCATTTATTGAGGCTGTGGATGGGGTGTAAGTTTAGTGCTTAGTTGGAACTTAATGAAATCAATAATTGACTAGTGGCAGTGTTCATCAGAGCACAGACGTTCCCACTTTTCTACAAATGTGATTACTCAACACTCAAAGAAAGAATTGTAACGGCCCTGTCTTGACCATTCTTCCCTGCTCGGGAAATTGAAAAAGATATCTATTTAATATAGCGAATCAAGGCATTACACATCACATCGTTCTCTGCCATCGTGCCGATTGTGATGCGCAGACAGTTTGACAAAACCGGGTGCACTCCGTGCAGATTCTTGATTAAAACGCCATCACTCTTAAGTGCTTCAAATAGTTCTTTAGTCCGCCCTTGCTTTACTTTGATCGTAATAAAATTGGTATCGGACGGGTACACTCTTAATCTTTCCTCTTTTTCAAGAACTGACGATACCCGTGATCTTTCGGCAATAATGCGCTCGCTCATTTGAATTTCGTCCCAGTGATTCAACGCGAACACCGCAGTTTCCTGATGCAAACTGCCAATGTTGTATGGAAGACGCAGTTTTTCGAACTCACGCCCCCACGAAGGGTGACTCACAAGATAGCCAACCCGCAATCCGGCCAGTCCACTTTTCGATAGAGTCCTGACAATCACTAGATTTTCGTGATCATTCATCGCGGACATCATGCTCTCGCTGGAATACGCATGATAAGCCTCATCGACTACAACCAATCCATCCGTCAGGCGTGCGGTTTCCTCAATAACATCCGGTGGAAACAAATTTCCGGTTGGGTTATTCGGATAGGCGAAAAATACGCAGTCCGGACGACTGCGTTCTACTGACGACAGCCACTCATCCTCAGGCAACTGGAAATGCTTATCTAGATCAACACCGATAAAATTTCCTCTCGTATATCGGGCTATGATTTCGTACATGGCGAAAGACGGCTGAGGCGCCATAATGCACCGCCCGTAACCACCGACTGCAAGCTGAATCAACTGAAGGAGCTCGTCCGAGCCATTCCCCAGCGTTACCTCAAAGTTGTCAGGAATCTCAAATACACCCCGTAGTCCCTTTTTCAGAGCTTCTCCACTGGCGTCCGGATATCGATTGACCTCTACACGCTCAAGTTGCTGATGCCAGCGGTCCAACAAGGATTCGCCGAATCCATACGGGCTTTCCATTGCATCCAGCTTGATCTCGCAGTCGTTTGGCTGAACTCGATATGCAGTTAGTTCTCGAATCTGGGGATGTACAAGTTCAGTGCCTTTTTTATGCGGCCTATTCATCATCACTGTTCCCGATACTCAGCCGAGCGAGCATGCGCCGTGAGCTGCTCCTCACGAGCCAGGATACTCGCAGTTCGAGCGAGGCGTCTTGAGCCTTCAGGTGAGCAAGAGATCAACGAGGTTCGTTTCAGGAAGTCGTAAACTCCGAGCGGAGAACTGAATCTCGCAGCACCCGATGTAGGCAGCACATGATTGGGGCCGGCACAGTAGTCGCCAAGCACCTCAGCACTGTGACAGCCGACAAAGATTGCCCCTGCATTGCGAACCTTTCCCACGAGAGCACTAGGATTTTCCACCATCAGTTCAAGATGTTCCGGAGCCAATCGATTAACGAGCTGAATCAACTCTTCCTGACTCCTGACGTGAATCAAAGCGCCTTGTTTTGCCAATGCACGAGCGATGATATCCTTTCTTTCCATTCCCGGAAGTTCTTCCTGCATGGCCTTTCTCACTTCTTCGATCTTCCCGTAACTAGTGCAAATCAGAATAGACTGAGCATCTTGATCGTGCTCGGCCTGAGCAAATAAATCCATGGCTACCCAATTCGCATCAGCACTGTCATCACAAACTACGACCACTTCAGAGGGACCTGCGATGAGGTCGATACCTACATGACCGAAAACTTGGCGTTTTGCCGCAGAAACCCAAGCGTTGCCGGGACCAACAATTTTGTCCACCCTGGGGACTGTTTCCGTGCCAAACGCAAGTGCCGCTATGGCCTGTGCTCCTCCAATGGCAAATACACGATCGACTCCAGCTACATGCGCGGCAGCCAGAACAGAGTCCCTGATTTCCCCTTCTGGCGCCGGAACCGTCATGACAATCTGACTGACGCCTGCGACTTTCGCTGGCACTGCAGTCATTAGCACTGAAGACGGGTACGCAGCACGCCCTCCTGGCACATAAACTCCGACGTTTTCTATTGGAGTCAACTGCTGGCCATACCGAGAACCATCGTCCTCTTCGTAGGTCCACGAAGTTTCCATTTGCCGTTCATGAAATCTACGAACTCTGTTGGCAGCGAATTGAATGGCTTCAAGCACTTCTGGCTGAATCCGGTTGGCGGCATTCTGCAGTTCTTGAGAATGAATTTCCAGGTCACTCGCGGATTTCGCGTGATTTCGATCATACTCCCGCGTACATTCCAGCAGTGCTTCATCACCCCGGCTTCTGACAATTTCTATAATTCTGCGAACCGTACGATCGACGTCAGGGTCGAATTCGGAACCTCTGGACAATATGTCGTTCAGTTCATCCTCAAATGAACTTTCGGAAGTGGAAAGCTGACGAATCTCAAGTTCCATCGGCATATTCTCGAGCAGCCGCTTCCAAATTACCTGCAATGTATTTCATTGATTTCTCTTTGAGCCGCATGGAGGCCTTGTTGGCAATCAGACGCGTACTGATGTCGGCAATAGTTTCTACTTTCTTTAAACCGTTGCTGCGAAGCGTTTCGCCAGTCTGCGACAAATCTACGATTCGATCTGCCAGACCACGCAATGGGGCAAGTTCCATTGAACCGCTCAGGTGCATCACGTCAACATAGATTCCTTTTGAAGCAAAGTGTCTTCTAGTCGTTTTGACATACTTGGTCGCCACCCTGCTCTTGCGCCCGCTATAACCTTGTTCTGGCTTGAATTCCTCTACTTCAGCGACAACCAACTGACATCGAGATATTCCGAGATCAAGCAGTTCATAGTAGTTGCCGTTTTGAATCTCAAGCAGTACATCCTTGCCAACAATTCCAAAGTCAGCACTACCTAGTTGGACGTAAGTGGGGACATCAGTGCTACGCACAACAATCAGATCGACGTCAGGCATCTGCGTCTCGAACACCAGCTTTCTCGACGTGTGCAAGTCTTCAAGCGGCCCGACGCCTGCCGATTCCAATAGCGGTTGCACCGCTTTGGTGATTCGACCTTTTGAAATAGCAATCGTTATGCGACTATTGAGCATATCTATCGCAATCCGCCATGCAGATGGTGGAGGGTGGAAATCCGCTGGGTCTCGCGACTTTAACTTGAAGCCGCGTGAATACGATCGGTTTCGGAAAAGTTTCCGTTATCGTGAACGCGGAGGATCTGAGCTTCAAGCTTTCTCAGCTTCTCCTCAATACAGGTATAGCCACGATCAATATGATGAATCTTCTCTATGACAGTTGTAGACTTCGCTACCAGCCCTGCCAAAGCAAGACAGGCTGAAGCACGAAGGTCTGTCGCGGTCACGCGGGCACCATTCAATGCCTCGACACCGCGAACCGATGCTGTGCAGCCATTCATGGAAATAGAAGCGCCCATACGTTTAAGTTCCTCAACATGCTGGAACCTGTTTTCAAATATCGTTTCTGTAACTGAGCCGTTACCGGTTGCGATGCAGTTCATCATCAGAAACTGCGCTTGCATGTCGGTTGGAAATCCTGGAAACGGGGCTGTCCGAATATCGACACCTTTCGGTCGCTTGTTTATCATCGAGAGTTCAACCCAGTCAGTCCCGATGCTGATATCCGCCCCCGCTTCTTGAAGCTTGTCCAGAACTGCCACCAGATTGCCCGGCTGTACATCTCGCACTCGAACTCGTCCACGAGTTACCGCACCGGCTACCAGATAGGTTCCGGCTTCGATTCGGTCTGCAATAATATGGTGACTGTGTTTTTTGTCGAGGCTGTCGACACCTTCTATGGTTATCCTGCTGGTTCCAGCGCCGTCAATTTTCGCACCCATGCCTTGCAGGCAAGCAGCAAGATCAACCACTTCGGGTTCCTGTGCTGCATTTTCAATGACAGTAGTGCCTTTCGCCAGTGTGGCCGCCATCATCAGGTTTTCAGTTCCAGTTACCGAGACTGTATCCATGAATATGTGTGCGCCGTGCAACCTCTTTGCAGTTGCTTTAATGTATCCGTCTTCAAGATCAATTTCAGCACCCATTGCAATCAGTCCTTCAATATGCAAATCTACCGGTCTTGAGCCGATCGCACATCCGCCAGGCATGGATACGTCAGCTTGCCCAAATCGCGCCAGCAATGGTCCTAGCACCAGTATCGAAGCTCGCATCGTTTCCACTATCTCATACGTGGCGCGAAATCTAGTTACCGCTTTGGAATTCACTGCTACCGAACCGCTTTCATCCACTTCCACAGAAGCACCGAGCCGACTCAGTAAGTCTAGCGCGGTAGTCATATCCTTCAGATGAGGGATATTGCTGACTCGTAACGGGTGTTCAGAAAGAAGAGATGAAATCAGAATTGGCAGACCCGCATTCTTGGCGCCGGATATTCGAACCGCACCTTCAAGGGGTACTCCGCCGTTGACAATCAGCCTTTCCATTGAGGAAACCTTACGGGGATTGAAACAGGTTAGGTTTCTTCAGTTTACAGGGTTAAGCTTTGATTGAAGTTCGCCATTCTGATACATCGATAGCAGGATGTCACTGCCACCTACGAATTCACCATTGATATAAACTTGTGGGATTGTAGGCCAGTTCGAATAGCGCTTGATGCCTTCGCGGACATCCATATCGCTTAATACATTCACTGTTTCGTACTCCGTTCCGCAGGCTTCAAGGATTTGTATCGCGCGGCTGGAAAATCCACACTGTGGAAACTGAGGCGTTCCTTTCATGAATAGAACAACTCGGTTGTTGGTTACTGTTTCTTTGATGCGGTCTTCAACATCCATAATTTCGATTTCTCCTGTCAGTATTTGACAATCATCTGTTTCGAACAGTCAGGCAGGATTGCCATTCCACTGTTCGGGAGTGTATGTTCGTAAGGACAATGCATGAATTGCATCATCCATCCTATTGCCTAGCCCACCATAAACCATCCTATGCTGCTCTAGCATCGACTTGCCATCGAATTGCGGGCACACAACAACGGCTTCAAAATGCCTGCCGTCTCCAATCACTTCGGCTGAAGAATCACTCAGAGCTTCTTCTATCCATTGCTTCACATCTTCGGGCGTTACCATCTCAATGCCAATCCAGTTTCACTCAATTCATGGTACTTTGCAAATTTTTAACATTTTAACACAATGCAAAAATTCAAATAACATGCGCAACCTTGAACAGTTCGTCAACCTGATTGACACGCAAGAGCCTCATCATGTTTTCAGGCACGCAAATGAATTCGATTTGAACATCGTTACAGCGTGCATTCTCTATCCAACTGAGACATAGCGCGACTCCTGCACTATCTGCTCCTTCGACACCACTGAGGTCGATCCGAAACCGTTTGCATCCATTCTCACCGAATTTCAGCTTTCTGTAAATAGAGCTAACTGTGTCAAACCGAAGTGCACCGCGAACACTAACATCAGCAGTGAAATCACTGCCAATTGACGTATCTACTTGCACAACCATGTTCTTCAGTTGCCCGTCGTCGCTTTGAACAAGAATTGGCCAATGATATCTTCCAAACTGAATGCTGACTGCGTGATGTCAAGCGTGTCTCCATTCTTCAGAAAAATGTCTTCCGCACCCTGTTCCAATCCGATGTATTGCGCACCCAGTAGACCTGCAGTTAAAATTCTGGCGCTCGAATCAACCGGAATATTGTCGAACTCTTCCAAAATCGACATTTCTACCCTGGCACTGAATTGTTGCAGATTTACAGTGATGCCTGACACGCGGCCGACGTTCACGCCGGCAATCGTTACCGGTGCCTTGATCGTCAAACCGCCGATATTATCGAAATTGGCATAAACCTGATAGTTGCGCTCAACAGTGAATGCGCCGGTGCCGCCTACCCTGAAAGTAAGAAGTACGACCGCCAGAATGCCACCTAGAACAAACAGTCCTACCCACAATTCTAGAAAAGGTTTTTTGGAACTTGTATGCATGGTCAACTGGAACGCGTATCCGAGTAAAGGTAATTGCAATTTATACTTGCGACCCGGTTCATTATACCAAACGCGCTTTTCGCATCATTCGCGCCACAGTACACTTACTCGTTCCGCAAATAGAACAAAGGCCTGTGTTTCAGCGCTCTCCAAATCCCCATCATACCGAGAAACAGTGAGATAGACAAACCAAGTATTGCCGTGCTCACGGCGGATAAAGGCATAAAGAACCACTCCCATCCCATCAGCACGGTTATGACAGCCCAGGACGCGAGAGAACCTAGCAGCACCGCAACCACCGCAGTAATGCCTCCTTGAATCAGATATTCGAGCGAAAATACGGTGAGAATGTAGCGACGCGAGGCCCCTATCGTTTTTAGAAGCACGCTTTCGTAAGCACGGCGACGGTTTTCTGAGATTACGATCCCGGTGAGCACCAGCACACCTGCAATTATCGTCACGGCACTGATTCCGCGCGCGGCGTTTCTTCCTCGAATCATCAAATCATTCACTCGATTCAACGCGTCTTTTATTCGAATGACGGTAATATTCGGGAACGCACGTGCAACTCGCTCCTGAAGAACGAACTCATTTTCTTCCGTCACGTGCACTGTGCCAATGCTCGAATGCGGAATCGATCTCAAGGGTTCCGGCGACAGCATGATCGCAAAGTTCAATTGCATGGAGCGCCACTCCAGTTCGCGTACATTACGTACTTTACCAGTAATGTCACGACCGAGAATATTCATCGTAATACTATCTCCGATTTCAAGTGCGAAACTGTCAGCGACATCTTTGTGAACCGAAAGCATTGGCGAGCCGCTGTAGTCGCTCGGCCACCAATCGCCCTCTATCATTGTGACTTGGTCGAGCGGGTTGGCGGTATACGAAAAAGCTCTCTCGCCGTTGTCGTCTATCAGCCACTCACCGCCTTCGTCAACCAGCGCATCGCGCGGATGCATTCCCTTGATTGCAGTGATCCTGCCTGGAATGTAGGGTAGCACAGTAAGATCGCTTACACCATCAATACTATGTACGAGCTCTTTGAACTGACCGAGTTGCGAGGACTGAATGCCCATGAAGAAAAATGCCGGAGCCTTTTCCGGAATCAGACTGTTCATCTGTTTGTCGAGATTTGCTGAAACCATCGCAGTAGCGATCAAGACCGATAGTCCAAGTCCGATTGCAAGCACAATATCCGAGGTGGATGAGCCAGGTCTGTGCAGATTCGTGATTGCTAGTCTTGCTGTGGAAGAACGTGGCCTGCCCATCACTTGTGCCGTCTTCACGATCAGCACGCTGATGACTCTAAATGCGATCCAGGCCATTGTAACGCCAATGACGAACCAGATTGCGAACCGTTGCTCATGCGCGGTTGTAATCACGATAATCGCTAAAGACGCCGCCAGTGTAAGAGAAGTCGCGGCAAATCTCCACGACGCAGTTTGCCTTTCATTCGATACCGCATTACGAAATAACGCAGCTGGTGTTGTATTCAGTGCGCATGCCAGCGGCCAAAGCGTAAACAGCAAGGCTGTCAACATGCCGTACGTTGACACAATCAAAACATTCGAGAGGTTGAATGAAAGCTCAAGCGGTACCGACAGCATTCGTTCGATCGCAGCTGCACTGAGAGACGTTGCCGCGAATCCTCCTGCAATGCCCAGAATTATTCCGATAGTCGAAAGCAGTAATGTCTGAGTCAGATACACATTAAATACAAAATTTTTGGAGGCTCCGACACACTTGAAAATAGCAATTGTCGATAGACGGGTATCCATGTAGGCTCGAACCGCGTTGCTTACTCCGACTCCTCCGATCAGTAGAGTCGTGAGCCCGGCGAGCGACAGCAGAACACCAAGACGTTGAACAACTTCAGATAGATTTGGTGATGCATTGTGATAATCGCGCACATCCAAAAGCGGATATTTTTCCGCAATTCCGCTTGTGAGCTGATTGAGGTCGACATCCTCGTTCAGCTTAAGGCGATATTCGTAATAACTGCGACTGCCTTCCCCCAGCAGGCCGGAATTCACAATCGCGTCACGATGAACGATCACTCTCGGCCAAAATGCGAAACTTCCAGAACTGCCAATTCGATCAGGTTCGTTTCTGATGATTCCGGTGATCTTGAAGCTCGCAGTGCCCATAGAGACATACTCTCCGATCTCAACTCTGCCCGACTGGACAATGGAGGCGTCAACGACCGCTCCCCAGTCTTTTCCGTCGCGCTCAACCGCGTCTGATAAATTCAAGCCTTCATTTATCTCGAAGGTACCATAAAGAGGGTATACGTCATCTACTGCTTTTAGAGAAACCAAAATGCTGTTTCGAGCATCTGGCGTGCGCATCAGAGTTCGCATTTCAACAAATCGGGTGATGTGCTCTGTATTCTCCTCCAGCACAATTCGCTGCTCATTGCTCAGATCTTGCCATTGCTGCCCAACTGCAATATCACCGCCAAGAAGAAGTTTTCCATCTCGCTCAATACCATTCAGCAGGCTCATCGACATGGTCGTAACTCCCATGATTGCAGCCACACCCAATGCGAGACAGCCGAAGAATATCCAGAATCCGCGATATCCATGACGCAAATCGCGTAAGGCAAATTTTACGACTGTGGAAATCATCAAACGCTGGTCAGATGCGATTGTTCACAATTTTTCCATCGGACAATTCAATATGCCGTTTGCAACGTTCTGCGAGTTCAGCTTGATGGGTAATTAGAAGCAGCGTGGCATTTTTCTCGGCGCATCGCTCAAATAGAAGATTTATGATGTTCTCACTGTTCACATTGTCCAGATTTCCGGTCGGTTCGTCCGCAAGAATCAGCTCAGGATGCGTGATCAAAGCACGCGCGATGGCCACTCGCTGCTGTTCTCCGCCGGAGAGCTGACTTGGATAATGATCAAGCCGCCTCTCCAAACCGACTGTGACAAGGTCCTCCTCAGCCTGGGCAAATGCGTCCGATGCACCCGACAGCTCTAGCGGCATTGCTGCGTTCTCCAATGCTGTCATAGTAGGAATCAGGTGAAACGACTGAAAAACGATCCCCACGCTATTTCTACGAAATTTCGCCAATTTTTTTTCGTCCAGATCAATCAGAGATTGACCTGCAACGGTTACGGTTCCACGAGTTGCGTTCTCGATTCCACCAATTATCATCATCAAGCTCGTTTTTCCGGCACCGGACGGTCCGGAAATGCTGACACTTTCTCCATTTGGAACTTCAAGGTCGATACCGCGCAATATTTGGACAATTCCCGCTTGGCTGTCTAGCTCAAGCCAGAGGTTGTGCAGGGATATGATGGGTTCAGGCTTACTGTCCAAAGTCGTTCTCTCTCCTCTCATCGAAATGTTTCAGCTCTGATTCGAACCCTGCGACAAGATACAATAAACTTGAAACAGAATTAATTTCAATAATATTTGCAACAAATGCCGCTGTTGTGCTGATATAGGACTGAATTTACAAACAACAACTAAAATTTTGTTATAACCCTATTGTTAAACGCAGAGTTTAGCGACAATGAAAAATCATAACAAACTAGACAATTCTTTGTGATGCGCCGAATGTTCGGCAAATACTGTAGTGTTGTGACAACACTGCCCTTCTTTCCTTTGATTTATTCACACTCAATTGTGTGAGGGGGAAATTTATGGTGCCTCGCCTATTACGACTTGCCAAGTGTCGATTTCTGTTGCCTTTTGCAATCTTTCTGCTTTTCGGTGGACTCGGAACCCCGGCGCTTGCTCAAGTTAATTTATATGAGCAGACTCTCAATGTAGTTAGTTTCGGAGGGAGTTATACGCGCAGCCAGATGCTCGCGTACGTGCGTCCTTGGGAGGCCGCTACCGGAAAGTTTGTCAACATGATTGACTACGGCGGCGGCTTGACTGAAATTGGAAGTCAGGTCAGTTCTGCAAATGTCAAGTGGGACGTAGTCGACATGGAGTTCTCGGATCTAATTGCAGCGTGTAGAGACGGCCTGCTTGAAACAGCGGATGTTTCACTAATTGCGGATGGAGACGATGGTACGCCGGCCAATGAAGATATTCCTGAGAAATATCTTCACGAGTGCGGCTATCCAAGCGTCATCTGGTCGACCGTATTTGCATACAGCAATCTTGCATTCCCAGATGACAAGCCGAGCACAGTTGCTGACTTTTTCGATGTAACGAAATATCCAGGCAAGCGTGGACTTCGCCGCGACCCCCGAGGACTGCTTGAATGGGCACTGATTGCCGAAGGAGTCGCACCGAGTGACGTATATTCAGTGCTGTCAACGCCGCAAGGTGTAGCGCGTGCATTCGAGATCGCCTCAGTCTTGAAACCACATATCGTGTGGTGGAGTTCTGGCATTGAGCCCGTGAATTTGCTTTCTAACGGCACCGTCACCATGACCGCCGCTTGGAATGGACGGCTATTCGGCCCAATCGTAGAAGAAAACATGCCGATTAGCATCATCTGGGACGGGCAGATGATGGAAGTCGAGTATTGGGCGATTCCGAAAGGCTCTCCCCGTCTTGACAACGCCAGGAGTTTTATTCAATTCGCGCTACAGACCAAGAGCATGGCGAGTCAGTCAAATTACATTTCCTACGGACCTGTACGCAAATCATCACAAGCGCTAATCAGCGATACTGTCAAACCGTATCTTCCTACATCGAATCTGGACAATTCGATTCGTGTTGATTCGCATTGGTGGGCTGAAAACATGGTGCATCTGAGCGTCAGTTTTGAAGAATGGCTGAAGCCGAAAACAAGCGAAATCGACCGAGCGGTCCGATTCTAATTCTGAGAGGTAGAACAGATGAATGGTCCAAAAATTGACAAAACAATTTTCTGGGTGTCCTTGATAGTTATCGGAGGCCTAGTCATACCTTTAATCATTGCCCCCGAAGCAGGGCAGAAATTTCTCGGCGGACTGCTGGGTGTTACCACAGGAAAACTAGGCTGGACCTACCTATGGTTTACCATTGCCGCGTTCGGCATTCTTGTGTACTTTGCCATGGGCAAGTTCGCACACATCAGGTTCGGCGGCGAAGACGCCAGGCCTGAATTCTCTCTACCCAGCTGGATCGCCATGCTTTTCTGTGCTGGAATCGGTGCAGCCGTTCTTTACTGGGGAACGATTGAGTGGGCGTATTACTACGGCGGTCCGCCGCTTGGAATTGAACCGAAGACAGCCAAGGCTGCAGAATATGCTGCAATGTATGGAATGTTCCATTGGGGTTTCACTGCCTGGGCAGTCTACTGTATTCCCACGCTTCCACTCGCCTATTTGCTATGGAATCGCAAGCGTTCAGTTCTGCGTTTGTCTGCAGCATGCGAGGGCGTTATCGGAACCAAAGCCGCACAAGGAATAATCGGCAAAGTGATCGATATCTTGTTCATGTTCGGCTTGATCGGCGGCGTCGGTACTTCCATGGGACTTGGAACCCCAATGCTGTCGGCAGGTATTGCAGAGTTGTTCAATGTAGATCGAACTTTCATTCTTGATGTAATCGTGGTCATTATTTGGGCAATTATTTTCGGAATGAGCGTTTACTCCGGACTGGAGAAAGGCATCAAGAGACTCAGCGATGTGAATCTAATCCTGATTATCGTTGTTCTAGGATTTACTTTTCTGTTTGGACCGACAGTATTCATGATCAGTACGTTTACCAATAGTGTAGGACTTCTGGTTCAGAATTTCATCTACATGAGTTTCTGGATGGACCCGATTGAAAAAGGCGGGTTCCCCGAGGGTTGGACGATATTCTATTGGGCGTGGTGGATCGCGTATGCCCCATTTATGGGATTGTTCGTAGCGCGCATTTCCCGAGGCCGAACGATTCGACAGCTGATTGTGGCTGAAGTTGTCGGAGGTACATTTGGATGCTGGATTTTCTTCGCCATACTGGGTAACACCAGCATGTATTTCGACCTGAACGGCATCGTTCCAATTTCTGACATTCTAGCGAATGTCGGCGCGCCGGAAGCGATTGTGGCTACCATAATGGCTTTGCCGATCGGAACCGTTGTGCTGGTTGTGTTCGTGGTACTGGCGTTTATTTTCGGAGCGACCACTCTGGACTCGTCGGCTTTCACGCTCGCAGCGGTTGCCACTGAAGAACAGCATGGCGAAATGCAGGAACCAGCTAGATGGCATCGCCTGTTCTGGGCGTTCATGCTTGCGGCTGTGTCACTCAGCTTGATGTATCTTGGCGGTCTTAAACCTCTGCAAACCGCATCGGTTGTGGTAGCACTGCCGCTCATGGGTGTACTGATCATCATGGTCTGGTCATTCAAGAACTGGCTGGAAGAGGACTATGGAAGCATGGCGGAATCAGAAACAACAATAGTTGTAGGCGAATCGGAATCCGAATAGGGAATTCGCTGACAGTTCAGGTAATCCAAACCTTCAAGGATTGAAGCTGTTGGCCTGAACATCGTATAGAACCGACCGGATTGATGTCACGAGCGACTGAATCCGGTCGGCTTTACCGCGACTTAAGATTTTTGTGTGTGCCAACTCGCTAGATTGCATTAGCGAGCTGTCAACACAGATATGATTACAGATATCAACATTAGATTGATCCGTAAAATCCATTTTGTCATCATCATCTCCTTGGTGTTGATTGCAAGCGCATACGCGAGCGATCCGATCAGAGTTTTAGCGATTGGCGACAGCCTGATCGCTGGCTACGGGCTGAAACCCGAAGAAGGGTTTACTGCTCAGCTAGAGAATGCATTAAGTGACAAAGGCTACACGGTTCAGATTGTGAACTCAGGAATTTCAGGCGATACCACTAGCGGCGGACTGGCACGCATCGACTGGGTACTCTCAGACCCATACTCAGCAGTCATTCTGAACCTAGGCAACAACGACGCCTTTCGTGCGGTTCCGGTAGATTTGGTTAAACAGAACTTAATCGACATACTTGAGAGAATTCAATCCAGAAAATTACCGGTTTTGCTCGCAGGCGCCATGGCTCCCAGGAATCTTGGTCCCGAATACTCTAAAGCTTTCGATGCAATCTACCCGGAAATCGCGAGGCATTTTGATGTCCTCTTTTATCCGTTTTTTCTTGAGGGCGTCGCAACGGACAACAGCTTGAACCAACAAGACGGCATTCATCCAAACAAAGCAGGAGTATCGTTGATCGTGATTCAAATGCTGCCCTATGTAGAAAAGTTGATTTCTCAAGCTGAACTGGATAGTGTAGTCAGTGGAAACTAACGAAGTGAATTAAGCTCACTTAATTTGGCTAGAAATATATAATTTCGCTATTCAGTCCACCATAAAATACTTGATTTCCCGATCGTTGAGATATGCGCAGATTTAAATTTTCACATTTTGTATTGATTGCTTTAACGAGTTTCTTACTTGCATTCCTGTCTGGATGCGGTGGTGGCGACAGCAGTGAATCAGGCGGTACAGTGGATAAGGGTCCACCCACCCCAACTTCACCTAGACAAATTCAAAGCAGCGGCACACAGGTATTCTCTTTCGGAGGCGGAGCAAGGCGCGGAGCACCCGGAGCCGACGATGAAGAATACCAGGAATATCTGCTGTGGAAAGAGTGGCAACAGTATTTGAAATATCAGCAGTGGCTCAGAGACCAAGGCAAATCACCATCAGAGTAAGTCGAAAGACAGTAACAGATTTGGTATTCTGTTGAATCAATCGTCTGGAGTAGCGTTCAGACTGACCATCCAAAAACCACACATCAAAAATTCTGCTTGCGTTAGCATCTAACTTCTACACATCTGCAACTGGGCTAGAAATACTAACGGTCATGCCATAAGTATTTGTTTTTATATAATATTTAAGATATATGACTACGTTACAAATGACTTTTGTAGCGAAATCAAAGACTCGTTTTAATTTCTGGCAACCGTATCTAGCACTTTTTTGTCCAGGTTCAAGTGTACAGACGTTCGTAAATTATTTGCAGCAGCTTTTCTGCTGACTGAATGTCAGCTTCTTCGCTACCGGATGACAGTACACGAATTTCCGATTGCTCGCCTGACCCGCTTACGGCCACATCAAATTGCTCATGAACGACTTCCTGTTCATCAGCCTTACGCCAAAAGGCAAGTTTGAATTTCTTCTTTTTCTTTTTGGTAGCGCTGTAGCTGACGATATACACTCCCTCGCTACGATTTAGATCTTCGATAACAACGCCGGATGCTTCAAGCGTACGTCCGACTCGAACCCAGGTAGAATCAAAGTCTTCAGACACTACAATGATCCTCGAACCCTTGATATCACGCTCGAATCGCTTATTTACTTCAACTGATAACTGACTGTCAACACCACCATCATCCAACTGGTAGTATGTCAGCATAAAGTACCGCATTCTGGTAAAAAACTCCGCTGCGGATTCATAACTGACTTCTACATTTCGTTCCGATTTCCCGATCACTTCAGTTTCAGTACCACTGGCTGCGACTACGTGCAACGAATTCACCTCTCCGGCATATTCCTTAAATCCGAATCGCTGGGCTAAGGTCGGCTTCTTCTTTGATGGAACATTAGATACATAGTAGACTCTTTCCCGCACGTTGGCGTTAATTATCACGATTCCCATTTCTCCCAATACCGGTCTGAGACGGTCCCACACAGGTTCTACCTGATCTACAACGCGTAATCGCACCTTATCTTCAAGAGTTCTTCGGGTGATAACCCTGAAGCGTCCTTCACCACGCTGTCGGGCAGCACTATACTCTTCAGCGCTCAATCCAACGCCCTGATCTTTCAATTGAAACTGTCGAAACTTCTCGAACGAAACCCAGCTCTCGTAATTACGATACTGTTCAGGAGGAAGCTCCTTGATGTCTGCAGAATCCAGTTCTTCAGGAACCTGAAACTGCTCCGCCTCTGGCAGTGGACTCAGTCCTGGCGGCACTTCCAGTGGGTCCAGCACTTCAGACGAAGTCAATAGTGACAACTGTTTGCCACCTACTTCAGCGCATCCCGCGATGAATAATCCGGCGCCAATGACTAATAGCAGTCTGTACAGTGAAGCCCCTTTCAATCTCTTGAACATATACATATTATATTCAACCATCAAGTTTTGGATTAATTGAACCGGTCGAGAATTCCATCAAGTTCATCCAAACTCTGGTAATTGATTTTAATGAATCCTTTGCCGTTTCGATCGTGAATTGCAACTTTCGCCTCGACTCGTTCTGACAATTCTAATTCAAGCCTTGTAATATTTGCGTCGGCAGCAGTTTTTGAGGTATTTTTATTGCCTGATTCGCTGCTCCAGCCTTTCACAAGCGCTTCGGTTCTGCGAACATTCAACGAATTCTTCACAACCAGTTTGGCTGCAGAAATCTGATCAATTCCCTTTAGTGCAAGCAGCACTTTTGCATGTCCGGCTTCGAGTTGCCGGCTTTTCAACATTTCCAGCACCGGTGCGGTCAACGTCAAGAGCCGCAACAAGTTCGTGATGGTGGCGCGAGACTTGCCAACGCTTTCTGCGATATCAGAATGTGACATCATAAATTCATCTGCCAGACGTTTCAACAGATTTGCTTCTTCCACAGGGTTCAGATCTTCTCTCTGAATATTCTCAATCAATGCCATCGCCATGGCGGCTTTGTCAGGAATTGCTCGTACTATGACAGGCACTTCATGAATTGAAACCCTTTGTGCGGCGCGCCATCGGCGTTCTCCTGCAATGATTTCGTAACCATCTCTTGTTGTCGATTCCCTTGCAATAATGGGCTGAATGATGCCGTGTGCACGAATGGAGTCGGCAAGCTCGTTCATGGATTCTTCATCCATGTCCATTCTTGGCTGATAGGGGCCGGAGTGCAGCTTTTCAATCGCAATCAAGCGAACATTGTCCGACTGTGCCGGAATTGTTGCGGACCTTGATGCGCCTAGTAGAGCCTCAAGTCCTCGTCCCAATTTATCCTGGCTGCTCATAGACGCTCTTCTTTACTCAGTAATTCACCAGTAAATGCTATGTAAGCCATTGATCCTAAACATTTATAATCATAATCTAGAGCTGTTTTTCCGTGACTGGGAGCTTCTGCCAACCTGATATTTCTGGGAATGATAGTCCGATAAACCAAATCTTGAAAATGGCTGGTCAACTGAGCCGACACCTCGCGATTCAATTTGTTTCTTCGATCATGCATAGTCCGGAGAATGCCATCCAGTTTCAATTGGGGGTTTAATGATTGTCGTACTGTTTCAATAGTGTCAAGCAACTCAACCAGTCCCTGCAACGCAAAATATTCACATTGCGTTGGAACAATTACTCCGTCAGCAGCAACAAGCGCGTTCAGCGTCACAATATTTAGCGACGGAGGACAATCCATCAAAATATAATTATAAGTGTCCCGAACCGCTTTGATTGCATTTTTTAATCGATACTCACGTTGGTCAAAATTCAGCAGTTCCACTTGCGCTCCGACAAGGTCCCTGCTTGCTATAACCGCATCTATTCCAGACTCAGTGCTTTGAATGACGCTTTCGAGCGAAACTCTGCCAATCAACACTTCATAAATCCCCAAATCCGCGCTGTATGGCACAAAACCGATGCCAGCGGTGGCATTGGCTTGAGAATCCAGGTCAATCAGAAGAACTTTTCGTCCAGCGCGGGCCAATGATGCAGCAACATTGATCCCTGTGGTAGTTTTTCCGACGCCGCCTTTTTGGTTGGTTAGGGCTAGGACACGGCTCATAGCTGTATAAGTTCCTTCAATTTCGCGGATGCTTTATGACTACAAGATGTCGAGTACTCTTCAAGCACGGAACAGCGATCTCGCGAATCGACAGAATACAGCGAACCCTCATTTCTTCCAATTCCTTGCTCGGATATCGTCCCTTCATTGCAAGAATGTAGCCGTTAGGATCCAACAAAGGCAGCGCGAGTGTAGCCATCGCATTCAGCGAGCCCAATGCACGTACAAGAATTGTGTCATATTTAGACTGCTTCTCCATATTTTCAGCACGCTGCTGCAATACTTCTACGTTTTCTAGCCCAAGAATTGCAACTACATGTCTGACAAACTGAATTTTTTTGCTATTTGAGTCCAGCAGAGTAATTTTCGATTGTGGTTTTGCCAAAGCGATTGGAATTCCAGGAAATCCTGCTCCGCTACCCAGGTCGAGCACCTTGTTTCCCTGTACATATTCGGAAATCGCAAAGCTGTCCAGAAAGTGCTTTGGCACTACATCACTCGCTTTTCTAATTGCCGAGAGACTGTAGACTCGATTCCATTGCATGAGGAGTTCTGCATGCTCCAGTGCCCGATCAACATCCTCTTCACTGAGAGTAAGACACAATTCCTTCAGTCCTTTCACCAGTTGGCAGCGCATCTGATGCCTGGAAAACAATCCAGCGTTTATCTTCTCCCTTGCAGCTAGCTCCGCAATTGTTTTTTCATCCATGGCTAACGGTGCGACTCAGACTGGCTGGTTATCAACCAGTTGAATCGACAACTGTTTTTTCAGATGAATGGATAGAACTGTAATTGCAGCCGGCGTCACTCCAGGAATGCGCGAAGCCATGCCCAGAGTTTGCGGCCTGTGATTCTCCAGTTTCTGTCTGACTTCATTCGATAGCCCATGCACCTGGCTGTAATCCAATGATTCAGGCAGTTTTGTGTTTTCAGCCTGAAGAGACTTCTTTACCGAAATCTTTTGCCGTTTGATGTATCCTTCGTATCGAGCTTCAATCTCAAGCTGCTCCTTTACCGCTGGATCTTCAACTGCAACACCCGCCTCCGGCAGTGCCAATAGCGCATCATAGCTCACAGATGGATCTCGCAATAAATCAAACAGCGTAGAATCGTTCTGCAATGGTCTGCCCAGCATCTGAGTGACCTGCTCCTGCGTTGACGCGGACGGTTTAATCACCTTGCTTTCAAGCCTTCGACGCTCCTTTGTTATCAAATCTCGCTTTTCGCAAAAAAGGCGCCAGCGCGTATCGCAAATCAATCCCAGACTACGGCCTGTTTCCGTCAGCCGGAGGTCTGCGTTATCTTCACGCAGCATCAGCCGGTGCTCGGCGCGCGAAGTGAACATACGATACGGCTCATCCGCACCTTTGGTAACAAGATCATCTATCAACACACCAATGTAGGCTTCATCTCGACGCGGCCACCAAGGTTCGATTGATTGAGAATAACGGGAAGCATTGAGCCCTGCAATGAGTCCCTGACAGGCAGCTTCTTCATATCCGGTGGTTCCATTAATCTGCCCGGCCAAAAACAATCCGTCCAGCAGCTTTGTTTCCAAACTTGGCTTCAATTCGCGCGGATCGAGAAAATCGTACTCGATCGCATAACCTGGTCGAGTCAATTCAGCATTTTCAAATCCGCTGATGGAACGCACAAACTCACATTGAACGTCAAACGGAAGACTTGTGGAAATACCATTTGGATAAATTTCTACTGAATCCAATCCTTCCGGTTCCACAAAAATCTGATGAGACGTTCGATCTGCAAATCTCACCACCTTGTCTTCAACCGACGGGCAGTATCTCGGTCCAATGGAATCAATTGTACCGCCATACATTGCAGAACGATCCAGCGAGGCACGAATGATGTCATGCGTACGTTCGTTGGTGCGGGCAATGTGGCAGGATACCTGTCGTGGATGCTCATTGACAGAACCGATAAAGGAAAACACCAAGGCTGGTTGGTCGCCTGGCTGCTCAATCAACTTCGAATAATTGATGGTTCGCCCATCAATTCTCGGAGGTGTTCCAGTTTTCAGACGTTCCACGTGGAACATCATCTCCCTAAGCCGCGTCGCCAAGCGATTGGACGGTGGGTCTCCTGCACGTCCTCCACTGTGATTCTCTAAGCCGATGTGAATGGCGCCACCTAAAAAGGTACCGGTTGCCAGAATAACGGCTTTTGCCCCAATTCTTATGCCAAATCGCGTCAATACTCCCCTTACCGCCCCATTCTCGATCAGCAAATCTTCCACTTCTTGTTGAAATATCGCCAAATTCGGCTGATTTTCCAAAGTTCGGCGTACACTGGCCCGATATAGCATGCGATCGGCCTGAGCTCGTGTCGCCTGTACCGCTGGGCCTTTTCTCACATTGAGTCGGCGAAACTGTATGCCACTTTGATCCGTAATTCGCGCCATGATTCCACCAAGCGCATCAATTTCCCGTACGATGTGGCCTTTGCCAATACCACCGATAGCCGGATTGCACGACATCTGACCTATAGTCTCCATGCTTTGCGTTAAAAGCAGGGCATTGCTTCCGCTGCGCGCCGTAGCCATGGCCGCTTCCGCGCCCGCGTGTCCGCCACCGACGATGATCACGTCGTATTCCATTGAATTCTTCACTGTATTCAGGTTTTTACTTTATTGATGGTAATAATCGTACTCGGAAAGTATTTCTTGTGTAAACTTCCACGCTTCGGTAAACGTAAGGCGTTCTTCTTCCGGAAACACGATCTTGGTATACAGTCCTTCTGCCCTTTCCGCTTTCAATCTGTCGAGCATCGTCTCCAGCCCAGCTCGATCAACTCTTGTAAAGCTTTCCTCGCCCGGCAGTATATAGGTGATCAAATTGCTACCGCTTTGATCTTCGGAATAGTGTATTTCTACGACATAGCGGTTTGCCGAACTTCTAGCGGGACGAAGCATCAGCTGAGTTTCTTCTTTCAATTCAACTAGTTCCGTCTGTAGTTGTTGGGCTTCACTACTTCGACTTGCGAATGCCGTCTCAAGTTCCGTCAGTTCCAGCAAGCGAGACTGATAGGCTTGCTTGAGTTGGGTCAGTTCCTGTTCGGTTTGTCGGCTAGCAAATTGCGTGCTTTCTTTTTCAATCGAAAGTTTATCAATTGTCTGCTGACGATTCTCAATATCTTTTCCGAGCTGTTCCGTCACAGCCAGCAATCGATCCAGTTGTTTCGCCTGATCGTTCTGCTGTCGCTCAAGGTATATAATTTCACGCTTAAGATCATCATTCAGTTTCTGCAAACCAGCTCGATCTTCAAGTAGTGCTACACGTTCGGATTGTAATGCCTCAACATCTTTTTCCTGCTGTTCAGATTGCTCACGTAGTGCAATTTCCACGCCTTGTATATTACTAAGATTCTGCCCTAACTCCGCAATCTGACTCTCGTATTTCTGAAGTTGTGCAGTCAACTCGTTGATCCGTTCAAGCTTTTCTACTTCAGAAGCGGTAAGTTCAGTGACTTCCTCACCACGGCCGGCCAGTTCCAGTTGTAATTTTTGCAACTCTTTTTCACGCTCAGCATTTCGAGCCTGTAGACTCTCGGCTTCCGCCAGCGTTTCAGTCAGAAGTACACGCAATTCGCTGAGTTCCTGCCGCTGCTGTTCGACTGTTCGCGAACTCTGTGCACCGGTTTCCGACAATTGCGCTATTTGCCCGCTTTGTTCCGCCTGGCTGGTATGAAGTTCTTGAAGCTCGCTGGATTGTGCCGCAAACTGTTCCTCAAGTCGTGCAAATTCACGCTCTCCCTCGATGTACTGTGCTTGCAGTCGTTCCAATTCCTCGATTCTTTCGCTGTACAGTCCTCGTATGCCACTGAGTTCCTGCCGCTGCTGTTCTACAACCAAAGAACTCTCACTACCCGATTCAACAAATTGCGCTATTTTCTCGCTTTGTTCCGCTTTGGCCGTCTTGAACTGCTGAATTTCACTGACTTGCACTGCAAACTGTTCCTGAAGCCTCGCAAATTGGCGCTCTCGTTCAATGTACTGTGCCTGCAGTCGTTCCAATTCCTGGCTTCTTTCGCTGTACAATGCTCGAAGATTACTGAGTTCCTGCCGCTGCTGTTCAACAACCTGAGAACTCTCACCGCCCGATTCAACTAGTTGCACTATCTGCTCGCCCTGTTCCGCTTTGGCCATCTTGAGTTGCTGAACCTCGCTCGATTGTGCCGCAAACTGTTCCTCAAGCCTCGCGAATTGTCGCTCTCGTTCAATGTACTGTGCCTGCAGTCGTTCCAATTCCTGAATTTTTTCGCCATACAATGCTCGAAGATTACTGAGTTCCTGCCGCTGCTGTTCAACAACCTGAGAGCTCTCACTGCCCGATTCAACTAGTTGCACTATCTGCTCGCCCTGTTCCGCTTTGGCCGTCTTGAGTTGCTGAACCTCGCTGGATTGTGCCGCGAACTGTTCCTCAAGCCTCGCGAATTGGCGCTCTCGTTCAATGTACTGCGCTTGTAACTGTTCCAATTCCTGGATTTTTTCGCCATACAATGCTCGAAGGTCATTGAGTTCCTGCCGTTGCTGTTCAACAACCAGAGAGCTCTCACTGCCCGATTCAACTAGTTGCACTATCTGCTCGCCCTGTTCCGCTTTGGCCGTCTTGAGTTGCTGAACCTCGCTGGATTGTGCCGCGAACTGTTCCTCAAGCCTCGCGAATTGGCGCTCTCGTTCAATGTACTGCGCTTGCAACTGTTCCAATTCCTTACTTCTTTGGTCATATTGACTATGCAAGCTCTCCAGTTCCTGTTTTTGCCGTTCGATTATCAGCGTACTTTGAAATTCAGCTTGGGTCAGCTCCTCAATGAGACCTTCCTGTTTAGCGCCTGCTGCGGTGACTTGTTGAATCTGAAATTCCTGTTGTGCCTGTTGCGCCTGCAAACCCAGAATTTCCTCAATGCGCCTTGAAATTGTTTCGCGCAGTTGTGCCTGCTCCTCAGTCTGACGAGCAATGGTGGCGCGCTGTTCTTCACGTGTTGTCGTAAGCTGCTCAATCAAGGCCTGTTGCTTCGCACCACTCAGCACGAAACTTTGAAGCTCTGCGCCACGCTCCGCAAATTCCTCCTGCAGTTGATTGAGCGCAGCAACCTGCTCGGTATATGATTCTTGTAACAACTCAAGCGATTCCAATCGTTGAGCCAGCTCAATTTCCTGCTCTGTACTGATCTCGATAAGTTTTTGTATTTCTTTGCTTTTTAGGTCAGATTCTTCTACAAGTCGAAGAATTTCCAAGTCGCTTTCAGTGTGAATTTGCTGCAGAGCTGCAATTTGTTCCTGCTGGCTTTTCTCAATGGTTTGAAGTCTCTCAAACACCACTTGTAAATCTTGAAATTCACTCGTTCTAGCTGCCAGTTGTGTCTCTATCGCTGATAACTCCTCCAGTTTCAAATCAAAGTTTTTCTGAACCTCCGCCAGTTCGATGCCTTTTTTCTCAATTAGTGTTTCAAGAGCGGCGATGATGGAATTCATGGAACCGACTCGCTCCGTCAGCGCCGCTCGTTGACGGCGGAAATCGTCAATCTGTTCGGTCAACGTCGCGACGTCAGCTGAAAGCTGCATCTGTGCCTGAAAAAGGCCGGCGACTTCGTATTCAAGTTTTACGACTTGGCTGCTGCGTTCCTCCAATTGTTCCTGTAGTGCGGCTCTTTGTTGTTCTGTTACAGATAGTCTTGTATTTGTTTCTTCGATGATTTCAACAAGATAGGCGGCTCTTTCGCGAAGAGATTCCATTTCTTGCGTGGCTGTCTCTTCGGAAGTAAGCGCAGATTCCAGATCATCGCCGAGTTGCACATTTCGAAGCATAAAGGTCACGGCAGCCATAAGAAATACCATGACCACTACCATCATAATATCGGTAAACGACGGCCAAATACTGTCATCCGAATGACTGGATTGGGAAGCATGGTGAACTCGAAGGTCGACGAATCCGCCGGTGTTCGACGTCATATTCAGCAGCTCTCTAGTCTATGTTTTCGTCGTTCTTGTCGCGCAGTCTGAATCCTGCCCGCAGGATACTTCGGATGTCTCTCAGCAGTTCCATGTTCTGGTCAGTCAAAGTCTCGAACTTCACAAACATTTCATTTTGAGTTGCGCTGATCTCCTGAATCTGCCCAATAAAGGACTCGAATTTGGAAATCGCTTCGACAGTACCGGTCAGCATTTCGCTCAGATTCTGTTCGGGCGAGCGAGTCGCCGCCTGATATTGCGGCAACAGCACTGTTGCTGTAATGTGCTCTATCCGTCCAAGAATGAAAGATTGTGTGTCAAGCAGCTTCAAATAGAAATAACCGAACAGAAAGTAGGCAAGAATTGCGGTCATCGTAGTAGACAGTGCAGTAGACATGCCATGAATGACAACATCAATCCCGCGCATGCTGTCCGTCTCAGAAATAACAGTGGAAGCGCCTAGCAACGCGACAGTCAGCGAAACGATGGTGCCGAAAACACCGGTCAATATCAAGATATTGTTGACGAATTTCGAAAAGCTGGTGCGGCTTGTTTCTTGTGCAAGCAACGTTGCGGCAAGTGCGTTGTGGTTGATTTCCGTGCGAGCGCTGAAGAAATCCGTTATTGTGTGATAGCGCTGTCCAATTATTGAATCAGAAGGCACACTTTGCAGCGCTTCTTCAATATTTTCCGCACTCAAAGCGCCGGAAAACTGATCAATAGCTTTTTCTTCTCTGTCGTACATCAGGAACAGCCGAACGATTTGAGTCTGGCCGAGCAGGAAAAGAATCAGGATCGCGCCGTTTACAACCCAGCCGACGCCAGTGATCTGGTTGCGAATATACAAATTGGCGAGATAGTCCTGCTGCCATACGACAATCGCCAGTACAATTACCAGCACGATCAGCATTTGAACAAGGACTCTTGAGGATCTATTTTTTATCATGATGAACCGCTTGAAATAGATTCGTTGACATTAGCCATTAGTTTAACTTGTATTTCACTGTCACGAGTGTTGAGAATTACTTGCCAATGCAAAAGCTTGAGAATATTTCACCGAGCAATTCATCGGCTGTCAGCTTTCCAGTAATCTGACCGAGCTCGTCCATCGCCTCTCTCAGATCTTGAGCGGCCAGTTCTCCTGCTTTATCTTCGGCTAGCGCACTGCGTGCCTGTGCTACGTACTCACTTGCTCTTTGAATAGACCTGAAATGTCGTCGACGTGCAAGAAATATTCCCTCTTCAGTAGTATCATACCCTGCAACTCTTTGAATTATTTGAACTAATTCGTCTATTCCAGTGCCAGTCAAAGCCGAAATGAAGACTTGCTCATAGTCGTTTCTCGACAGCGGAGATTCAAATTCCCTAGTTAAATCCGTCTTGTTCCATACTACTACAACTCTGCCATTTTCCAGTTTATTTAAGTTGTGAGTGTCGTCATCCGCGATGCCGTGCTCGCTGTCAATGACATAGAGCACAATATCCGCATCCTGCACGGCGCTCCAAGCTCGAAGGACGCCCTCAACTTCAATGGAATCATCGCTTTCTCGAAGTCCTGCAGTATCGGTCAGATGAACCGCGAGTCCGTCGATATCAATCATGACTTCAACCGTGTCTCTCGTCGTTCCGGCATGCGGCGTAACTATCACCCGATCGCGGCCGGCCAGGCGGTTGAGTAAACTGGACTTGCCAGCATTCGGCAGCCCTGCGATAGCGACTGCTATGCCTTCTCGAAGCACGCAGCCGATTGAAGTCTTCTGCAACAGATCGTCCAGCAGATTCTGTATCTTTTCCACGGACACGACAAGCTCGGAATTCTCAAGAAAATCTATTTCTTCCTCAGGAAAATCGATCGCTGCTTCAATGAACATTCTCAGATTGATGACTTGATCCACGATCTCATGAACTTTTTTTGAAAAATCTCCACGTAAAGAACGTATGGCCGAATGGGCTGCTGCAGTAGTCGAGCTGTTGATCAAGTCTGCTACTGCTTCGGCCTGCGCTAAATCCAGCTTTTCGTTTAAAAAAGCGCGTTTCGTGTACTCACCAGGCTCTGCGGGCCGAGCGCCCAGCTCCATCAGTCGCGCCAGCAACAGATGCAGAACGACTGGGCCGCCATGACATTGGAATTCACAGACATCCTCTCCCGTATAGGAATGAGGTGCCGGGAAAAAAAGAAGAATTCCTTCATCCAACGTGCGATTATTCGCATCGAGAAATTTTCGAAACATTGCTTTTCTGGGAACCACCGATTCGCCGGTCATGCAGCGAGCGATTTCAGTCGATCGAGGCCCGGAGGTTCGAATAATTCCGATGCCGCCAATGCCGGCGGGCGTCGCGATTGCAGCGATCGTATCAGCGCTGGAGTCTAAGTCTTTACCAGCTTGCGGGTTATGTACCACTGCTGTGCAATTGAGAGAATGTTGTTGACCAGCCAGTATAGAACCAAACCAGACGGAAACCACAGAAAGAATATGGTAAACACAATCGGCAGGCTCATCATGATGTTCTTCTGCAGGGCGTCCAGCGGAGTTGGATTGAGAAACTGCTGAGCGAACATCGATGCTCCCATCAATACAGGCAGAACGAAATACGGGTCGGAACTCGACAAGTCTGTCAGCCAGAGCACAAACGGTGCCTGCCTTAACTCGACGCTTTCCAGTAAAACCCAATAAAGTGCAATGAAAACAGGAATTTGTATCAGAATTGGCAAACAGCCACCGAGAGGATTAATCTTTTCTTTCTTGTAGATCTCCATCATTTCCTGATTCAGTTTCTGTTTGTCGTCTCCATACCGTTCTTTTAAAGTCTTGAGTCGAGGCTGAAGCTTTTTCATTTTTGCCATCGATTTGTAACTGGCTGCAGACAGAGGATAGAAGACAATCTTGACCAGCAGCGTCAGCAGAATGATCGAAAAGCCCCAATTTTTGACAAAATCATGGATTTTCTCCAAAATCCAGAACAAGGGGGATGAAACTGGTGTAAGCCAACCGTAATCTACTGTCAATATCAATCCTTCTGCAGGATCCTTGAGTCTACCCTGCTCCTTTGGTCCGATATAAATTTGACTTTGCAGCAAGCCAACTGAATCATTGGCTATCGTTGTAGGAGATAGGGTGACAAAACCGACCTGATAACGTGTATCCACGCCATTGCCGTCCAGCGCCTTGGTGTAAATCCGATATGGCGAACCTTCCTGTGGCAGCCAGGCAGTCACAAAATAGTGCTGCAGCATGGCCACCCAGCCAGAGTCCGTTTTCGCCACCGGGCTTTCGGTTCGGATATCCTTGTAGTCGATCTTGTCGTATTTATCTTCGATAGTGTAGATTGCCGCGCCCCGATAGCTCGGCAAGGCCCGTAGGAATAGAAAACCCTCACTTTCCGCAACATGCTCAGTGCTGAGGAATTGCCCGTACTGATAACCTTGCCACGGCTTGCCGCTACGGTTTTCAACTCTGAAATCAACGTCTATCAGATAACTATCTGGGTAAAAGGTAAATGTTTTTACATAGTTCACACCACCCGGCGAAGTCCAGCGAAGCGGTACTTTCAACGAATTTTGCGAGTCCGAGAAGGTGTATGTATCAGATTCGGCGGTAAACTGAGTCTTGTGGTTCGGATACTCATCACCGCTTCCTACCAGCCCGGATTGTGCTACCAGGATTCCCGGACCTATATCCTTCAGCAGGCGAAATGGAACATCAGGCATTTCGACTTCAACTGGATAATCGAGAAGTTTTGCTTCCCTGAGTTCGCCGCCGAAAGTGTCGATTTCGACTTGTAGTAAGTCGGTACGCACCTTGATACGGCCGGCTGTTTCCAATTCACTGCCGGCTGTTGGAATGGCTCCACTTTGCGTCGTTGCAGCTGATCGAGCACCAGTGGTCGGCGCCTGCGGCACTTCTTCTGCAATGACAGCCTCGCGCTGTTCAGGCGTTACCGGAATCTCCGTGCTCTGATTTTGGTTCGTCAATTCAGAACCGGCATCTTTGGTGTTGCTATAGTCCATCCAAGCTTGCCAGATTAGCAGCAGAATCAGTCCAAGCGAGATGGACAGGAGAGCGCGTCTAAAATCCATCAGTCTGAGCTACTGTTCTCGGGCACTGGATCAAACCCTCCGGGATGCCATGGATGACAGCGGGATATGCGACGAGCGGTCAGCCAGGTTCCTTTCCAGGCTCCATGCAGTTCGATTGCCTGCAATCCGTAGTCGGAGCAGGTTGGATGAAATCGGCAGCAAGGGCCGATGAACGGACTGATTGCATACCGATAGACTCGAATCACATTAATCAGAAATTTTTTCATTCTTCAGTTGCTTGAACAGGCTAAATAAGTTAATTTGCAGTTCCTGATTTGTCGCGGCTTCGCAAATGCGATGAGCTACGACGATCATGTCGAAATTTCGCAAGCTCTCTTGATTCAATCTGAAACATTCACGAATTTGGCGCTTGATTCGATTGCGATGAACGGACTTTCGAGATACGCGTCTGGATACGACAATTCCGAGACGTGTAACAGACTGGCTACGTTGGTAATGAACCAACACCCGGAAATACCGATTTGATACTTTCCTGTGCTGACCGAAAACCGCTCGATATTCCCTGCGGCGGCTCAGTCGGCAACTGCTTGGAAATCGATGTTCATTCAGTGACTTACTATTATTATGCACTCAGACGTGCACGACCTCTGGCTCGACGCGCATTGATCACAGCCCGACCGCCACGGGTTCGCATGCGGGCACGAAACCCGTGTTTGCGTTTTCGCTTTAAATTACTTGGTTGAAAGGTACGTTTCATAGGTTAAAACCACGATATTATTCCACTTTTTGCCGGCTGGCTGATTATGACGTTTGAATTTCCGCGTTCACAAGCTTTGCAGCAAACGAGAGATTATAACAAACCGCCTTTCGTGTCCGGCGAGGAAAATACTCCTCTGAACATAAAATTTTCACGGATGTTTCGTTACAGGTGAATTACAATCTTCACTGGATAAAGTGAATAAAGCTACTATCTTCCGGATGCTCGCCCTGTAGTTCACTATACTCGTAAGAAATTGGAAAAAAATTATATTTCATATTAACCAGTGCCAGCATGAACGCATCAGAACTCTGGAAATCGATTCTTTCCCATCTGGAGCAACGCCTAACCGAAGCGGAGGTAACTACTTGGCTACGTTCACTTAGTCCTGAGCTTTCGGGCGACACACTGGTACTCAGTGCTCCCAATATCTACGCAAAAAAAAGAATTGAATCTGACTATAGAAAGCAAATTTCAGAATTGGCAACTGCTCTAAATGGTGGTGAAATAGTAGTCAAGGTCAGAACCGCAGCGGCACCTTCCAACACTACACGCATCAAACCTGCCAATAAACGTTCCAGATCCTCAATTCAGACAAAAAAAAACTCTAAGCAAGCCAATCAATTGTTTGGTTTCGGCGAACTGAGTCCGGAATACACTTTCGAGCAGCACATAGTAGGAGAATCGAACCAGCTTGCTAGGGCGGCAGCACAGGCTGTGAGTGAAGAGCCTGGACGCCGTGAGTGCAATCCACTGTTTCTATATGGGTCGGTTGGCATCGGCAAAACCCACCTCATGCAAGCGGCTGGGCACGGCATCCTGAAGAATTTCCCCGATGCAAATGTAGGTTATGTTCAATCATCTATCTTCGTACAGCATCTAGCAACGCTGTTCAGTAGAAAGGACAACGAAACCATTGAACTTTTTAAGCAGACTTATCGGGAGCTCGATGCGCTGTTGATTGACGATATACACTTTTTTGGCAACGCACAGGCTTCTCAGCAGGAATTCCTGTTAACCTTCAATACCTTGCTCGAAGGCAAAAAGCAGGTGATTATCACCAGCGACAAGTTTTTCCACAATCTGCCTGATGTTGAGGCTCGCCTCAGGTCCAGGTTTTCGCAAGGGCTGTCGATTCCAATCAAGCCGCCGGAACTCGAAACCCGCATGGCCATCCTTGAAACCAAGGCCAAATTGCGTAATATTGATCTTACAATCGATGTAGCTCGGTTTCTTGCGGAAAATATTATCGGCAGTGCTCGAGAACTTGAAGGGGTAATTAACATATTGACTGCCAACTACAATTTAACCGGTGAACCCATCTCAATCAGTCTGGCAAAAACAGTACTGTCTGACTTTTTGGCCGAACGTTCGATCAACCTACAAGAAATAAAGAAACAAGTGGCGCATTTTTATGGAGTCCGCATGGACGATCTTTCCGCACCCTCTCGAAAGAAAGAATTTGTCAGGGCTCGATACATCGCCATGTCTATTGCGCGGAAAGTGACAACCCTCAGCACCATCCAAATTGGCAAGGCTTTCAATCGCGATCATACGAGCGTTTTAAACGCATGCAAGAAAATCAACGAAGAGTTAAAGAAGGACCCGATGTTCAGAAATGATTACCAAACCTTGTGCGATATGCTGTCGCCCTGACAGCACTTTCAGTCTTGCGTCTGACAGTCGCACATACTCACGAAATATTCCTGTAGTTTCACCATTATGTGTATAATTTGTTATGTTGTGTGCATAACCCTATCGGATTGACTGATCGGATCAAAACAGTCCACATACGCACTGCTGTACTATAGTCAGTTTCCAACAAATAAAAGTTCATCTACGTCATTGTTATTATTGACTGATTTACACTTGTTATCATTATCCACACCCCTAATAATAAGAGTACTTAATTATCTGAATTCTTATGCACTTTATAGTTAACAGAGAACAAGTTCTCAACCCCCTGAGTCGCGTCAATACGGTCGTCGACAGAAATCCAACTATTCCCATTCTTTCCCACGTATTATTGGAACCGGTTGAGGAAGGAATCAAGTTGACAGGGTCAAATATCGAGATCGAAATCAGCGAAATAATATCGGACATTGAAGTCCATGATCCGCAACCAGTTGCTTTTCCTGGATTGACTGTACAGGATTTCTGCAGACGACTACCGGAACGATGTGGCCTGAAATTCGAGGTTGTCGATGGCAAGATGTACATTGATAAAATTGAATCTAAATCAGACGGATCGGATTTTCAAACAGAGCAGAATGCCGACGATTACAGCAAAAATGCCGGACATTCTACACAGAGTAAGCTAGTGTTGCAGACCTTGTCACAGGAGCCTGAGGATAGCGATTTTCCAAAACTTGATGCAGGGGGATGGGATATTCAGTTTACCATCGGCCGATCAGACTTACACAATCTGATTCTGCGTACACAGCACGCAATGGGTGCAGACAACGTTCGTTATTATTTGAACGCAATGTTGTTTGAGATAGGAGAAAACGAACTACGAACCATTTCGACAGACGGTCATCGTATGGCAATGAGCGAAACCGCTGTTGTAACTGGGCTGAACGAAACCACTCATCGTGCTATTGTGCCGCGTAAGACAGTTCTTGATCTCAGTAAACTGCTGTCTGATCTTTCATCACAGATTGAAATTGAACTGAATGCTAGTCATATTCGTGTCAGCACCAAGTACGTGTCGTTCACCTCAAAACTGCTGGAAGGACAATATCCTGACTGGCGCGGTGCAATTCCGGTCAATTTGAGTAGTGTGTTTCGAGGAGATCGAGAAGAGCTGGTGTCAATTTTTCAGCGGGTGAACATACTGGGAGCCCGGGATAAAAAGCCACTTGGGGCAACCTTGGAAGTTGATGGTGGTGTGCTTCGAGTCTACGCACGATCAACCAGTAGTGCATTACAGGAAATTGATGAAACAATGGATGTCGAGCAAGATGGAGAGTCTTTGAAGTTCCAGGCGAACTGCCGTTATCTGCTAGATATTTTCGAGGCTATGCCGGACTGCAGTAGAGTTGAATTCAACCTGCGCAACGCTCAAACTGCCTGCTTGATCAAATTTCCACACAACAAATCTTCATCTTTTCTCGTGATGCTGTTGAAAGACCGCTGACTTTCTGATTATTAAATCTGTTCAATCGCTCTTGTGGATTCGGTTTAGAGCAACCGAATCCGTGGAATCTATATTGCCTGAGTTGCCCAACTATTGATATTCGAGTATGACTCTAGATAATTCATCCAACAGTACATACGACCACACCAATATCAAGGTGCTGCGCGGGCTTGAGCCTGTTCGCAAGCGACCTGGAATGTACATTGGCGACACCGACGATGGTACCGGTCTGCATCATATGGTGTCAGAAGTCGTTGATAATGCCATCGATGAAATCTCTGAAGGCTACGGCCGTCGAATCAGGGCAACCATTCACGAAGATAATTCGGTTTCGGTCGAAGATGAAGGCCGTGGCATACCAACCGGAATCATGGAAGATGAAGGACTCCCTGCAGCAACGGTGATTATGACAGTCCTGCATGCTGGGGGGAAGTTTGATGCCGATGCCTACGAAGCTTCCGGAGGGTTGCATGGAGTCGGTGTGTCTGTGGTCAATGCCCTTTCAGAGCAGTTGTGGATGACGATTTACAGCGAAGGATCCATCCACTATCAAGAATTTCGCGATGGAGAGCCCGTCGAACCGTTAAAGGTTATTGGCACAACTGACAGAACCGGAACAACCATCCGGTTCAAACCATCGAGGCAGATGTTTTCAGACACCGAATTTCGATTCGAGACATTACTTGAGAGGTTGAGGGAGATGTCATACCTCAACTCTGGTGTATCAATTGAGCTTCATGATGAACGCGATGGACGCAAAGAAATTATGCAGCACGATGGCGGAATCGTGGAGTATGTATCTGACATAAACCGTGTGAGAAGCCCAATCAATGAGAACGTCATATCGATTGCTGGCGAGAAAGATGGCATTCAGGTTCAGGCGGCACTGCAGTGGAGTCACAACTACTATCACGTAAATAGCCGCTGCTATACGAACAATATATACCAACGCGATGGCGGTACGCATGCCACTGGCTTTCGCTCGGCGGTGACGCGGACACTCACCACATTTCTGGAAAAGCAGGGACTGGCCAAGAAAATCAAGGTCACCGGGGATGACACCCGCGAAGGGCTTACCGCAGTCCTGACAGTCAAGATACATGAACCCAGGTTTTCATCCCAGACCAAGGACCGGTTGGTTTCGTCGAATGTTGAAGGTGCGGTTCAGACTGTCGTAACCAACGGGTTAACCGAATTTTTGGAAGAAAACCCGAAATCAGCGCGTCTTGTCTGCGATAAAGTGATAAGTGCGGCAGTTGTACGGGAGAAAACTCAAAGAGAGAAAGCACTTGCGCGAAAGAATGCTTTCGAGTCGACGAGCCTGCCTGGAAAACTGGCCGACTGCCAAGAAAGAGATCCGACACTAAGTGAACTTTTTCTGGTTGAGGGGGAATCAGCGGGAGGCTCGGCAAAGCAGGCAAGAGACCGAAAATATCAAGCAATTCTGCCGTTGAAAGGCAAGATTCTGAATGTACAGAAAGCCTCTGCGGACAAGATTGTTGCTTCTGAGGAAATCCAAACTTTGGTTGCAGCGCTGGGAACTGGCGTTGGCCTAGATTTCGATATCGAAAAGCTTCGCTATCATCGCATCATCATCATGACAGATGCGGATGTAGACGGATCGCACATTCGAACTCTATTGCTGACATTCTTCTACAACGAGATGCCTAAATTGATTGAGGCAGGGCACCTGTATATTGCACAGCCGCCGTTGTACAAGGCGAAGTTCCGTAAATCCGAGAGATATCTGAATGACGATAAGGAACTTGATGAATATATACTGGAGGCCGCAATCGCTGATGCAAGGATTGAACTGAATGGCGACTCAACGGCAGAGGCAGCAAGCCTTGAGGGAGAAAGGCTTGGGGAGCTGTGCTTGCGCCGAGTGTCGGCAAAGAGTGTATCTGAGCTTCTCGCCAAACGCTTCGATCGAAACGTGTTGAAGGAGATGGAGAATTTACCGCTTCTGGTTCCGTCAAGATTCAACGACCTGGAGTATCTTGAATCCTTCTCCCAACAGCTGTCGGAATGTCTTGCTGCGAACTCGAATGGAGGCGCAGGATATTCAGTAACCACAGTCCCGTCCAGTCATGCAAATGGCCAAGAGTATTATGTTATCAAGGTCGTTAAAGATCACATGGGCGAACTCGAAGAGTCAATTTTCGATGAGTCTTTCGCAGCTTCAGCCAGCTATCGAGCCATTACTGCCCTAGCGGAAGAAATGCGCAAACTTGAAGTCAAGGAAGTTGAAGTTCATCGAGGCACGAAATCTTCTGATCGTATTCACTTGACCGAAGCGGTTGACTGGCTGCTTGAGGATGCAAGAAAAGGGATTGCCATTCAGCGCTACAAAGGTCTCGGTGAAATGAACGCAGATCAGTTGCGCGAGACGACAATGGATATGAATGAACGGTCACTGCGCAGAGTGAAAATTGAGGATACTTTCGGCACTGACAAAGCTTTTGCGGTGCTGATGGGAGATGAAGTCGCACCACGCCGCGAATTTATTGAAACCGAAGCTCTATCAGTCAAGAATCTCGATATCTGAACCTGCTCTAAATTAGTGCAAACTGGTTCTTGCAGTCAACACAAATTTCGGTATTTCTGCATCAATCTGAGCGCCATCGTCGGCAATCAACTGATAGCTGCCTTCCATCGTTCCTACGGGCGTTTCAAGAACTGTCCCGCTGGTGTACTGATAGTACTCTCCCGGCATGATGTGGGGCTGTTCCCCGACAACTCCTTCTCCCCTTACATGTTGCACATTCTCGTCACCATCTGTCACGATCCAGTGTCTCGTCATTAGCTGTACACCAACCGAGCCTTGATTGGTTATGGTGATGGTGTAAGCGAATACAAAATGTCGATTAGTAGGGTCCGATCTTTCAGAAAGGTAATGTGTCTCAACTTTGACTTGAAGTTTATATTGGTCGGCCATTGGGTCTGCAGAACATTAATGAGCAGGCATCAAGACATACAAGAAGCAAACGAGTTCACATTGATTCAGTAATTTGCTAGAAATCTTGGCTCTTAGGGCGTCATTATACAATCCGATGATTCGCGAAACTGTGAGTCTCAGAACAGATAGTGATGTAGGCTCAGCCAAAAGGCTTATCAATTATTTTGGCACTTGATCTGAGTGACCACAAATGGTTTGCTATCCAATCTCACCGCACTTAGGCATCTTCCCCAGCAGCACCCCGAATCCATGGCCAGTATGCCAGGCTGCATATAGACGCCAAGTGAAGACCAGTGTCCAAATACGATTGTCGGCCCAATTTCGATCCGCTCCGGGAATTCAAACCAAGGTAGCAGATTCTTTTTTTGTTCGCCCAGTGTGCGCATCTCTACGAAATCGAGTTTGCCGCTACGCTTGATGTAGCGCATACGCGTAAAGACATTGATCATGAATCGAAGGCGTTTCCAACCATCAAGGGAGTCGGACCAGCAACGAGGCTTGTTTCCAAACATATGCTTCATGAGACTCTGTCTCTCAGAGCTCATCAGCATTTGATGAATTTCATCTGCATAATCCAAAGAATCGTCCAGAGACCAGAGCGGGTAAATTCCTGCGTGGACTGCAAGGAAGTTCAACTCGGTATCGTGAATGACGAGCGGTTGACTGCAGAGCCATTGTTTTATCTCAATTTGCTTCGACGCGTTCAACACGTCTGAAAAGGTATCACGTTCACGTGGTTCAGCAACATCCTCAAGCACTGCCAGCAAATATAGATCGTGGTTGCCCAGCACGACGTCAATACTCGATTCATGCGCCATGGCGTAGCGCACTACAGACAGCGAATCCGGCCCTCGATTGACAAGATCACCAAGCAGAATCAGGTGATCGTTTTCAGGCGAGAATTTGATTTTATCCAACAACAGGCGAAATTCCTGATAGCGTCCCTGAATGTCGCCGATTGCATACGTAGCCATGACAAAATGACAGTATTTATCGGCCGTATGCTGAGACTACTGATTGCAGATCGTATTCAGGCGAGTCTGCCGATAACTTTCTCGCACGAAAAGATAGGGGTCAAGTTGTTCTTCAAGCAAGTCCGTAAAAGGAAGGAGCTTTGCTCGCGTGTCAACCAAAGAAATCTGTTGCACAATCAACTGATGCTCAGATTTTTCGATGTGTTTTTCAACATAGGTGTAACGGGTGTGGACCGCAAAACCAGTCGCATCTCGAACATTTGTGGGACCGAAAATTGGAGCTACCAAATAGGGGCCCTCGCTGACTCCCCATCGACCAAAGACATGACCGAAATCATAGTTGCTGTATGGAAGCCCGGCAGCACCGACAATGTCAATGAATCCTGCCAATCCGAATGTCGAGTTGACTACGAAGCGCGTGCCGGAAGCGACGGCTCCTGGGAGGTTGCCCATCAGTGCTGCAGCAGTCATGTTACGCGGCTCTCTCAGATTGTTGTAGAAATTCGAGATGCCTTTTTCCAAATCATCATTGGTGATTTTTTTGTATGTTCTGGCAGTCGGCTCGAACAGCGCTTTGTCCAAAGTCAGATTAAAATTAAAGATGCCCCGATTTATGGATTCAAATGGATCGCTTGCTTCAGTGTAGAATTCCGGATCAAGTGCTTCACATGCTGTCGGTGAGTAATTCTTGGCGCACCCTGAAACCAAAAGTACGCATACTGTCAACGCGAATACTAACCGAACCGACACGACCAAATACTCTAGGCTACGCCATAGCAGGATTCAGGGGGCAGTTTGTCAATATCTCAGTTGTTTTCTGTATGTGTTCATCCATCGCTTGCATGAAGTTTTGTCCACTGAATCTTCCTGAAACTGGCAATCTCCCAATATCCAATGCATACAGGGTAACTATGTAGTGAAGGATGGCGCGGGCATTCCAAGGCGGGTACGGCCCATCGTAGCCATGGTAGTCACCGCCCATCGCCGGCAAACCAGGTAGCGACATGACTATCCAGATCTGGAACGCAGAAAGAAAGATATTCAGGCGTTCTTGTTCCATTGTAATAATCATTGCTTACTAGTATCATCTGTTACCCGAAGTGCCAATTTGACACTAATTTTTCTCGTAAATTATACCAACCGAAAGTTATTTGCTACCGTCCAATCGACATAGTTTAAAGCGATTTTACAGTCTGATTTTTTGTCTCATGCTTTCGCTCTCTTCAGCTGTCGGTGAGTTCGTATCTGCTGCAGATTCGAGTGTAGAAGAGGTTGCAAAGACGATCTTCAAGGCGTTTACACGCAATCAACAGATTGAGGGCGATCTGATTGTCGAATCTGAATCGGCAGTAGCAGTACAGGATTTTTATATCGCACTTCTACGACCTACTTGGGGCATGGATGTGGGATATGCATCACACGCCATGAGTATGAGTGATAGCATGGCAGCATCGCCTACAGGCATATTGCTAGAGAATATGTTTACCGGTACGCGGGCGGTTGTTGATAGATCGTACGGCGTTTACATGCAGGCGGCTGCAGAATTGCTGTTCCGAGTGCGCTCGGCGGACTTGAATTTCGCGAGCACCAAAGAGCAAGCTCTTGCGGCCCTGAAGACTGTAATTCCCGGCGTACGTCTTTCGGATGCTTTAGTTTCCGAGCCAAATTCGAGTGATCAATCGCTAGTATCCGCTACAAATCTTGAGGTGAGATTTTGCGTTCTGGGTCGCGAGCTCGAGCTTGATCAGGACAGCGACTGGATCAACAAGCTTTCGACTTATTCAGTTGCCATGTATGATCAGGATAAAAGGAAGATTGCGATGCTGGACGGTTCAGGATTGATGCATCCCCTAGATGCTGTGTTAGTGACGCGAGATGCGCTGCTTGAGCGAGGCATTCAGGTTCAGGAGAACGATATTCTAGCCATCGGTCAACTGACAGAAGGCTTCGCAGTGAAAGATCTAAGTCGACTGCGTACCGAATTCGAAGGGCTTGCCGATGGCGACCCAGTTTTCGTTTACATGGGGTTTCGGTAGATCTGGCGTTGACGCCAGACAAGTAATTCCTTGTCGAATAAATTGAATGTCAAAGGATTCATATTTGCTCTTGGCAAATGGTCGGATTCTCACTTACCGCTTGCAAAGACATTCAATCTGACTGGAGCGTTGTTGGAATGTCCTAGAATTCGATATCCGCTGAAAATGATGGTCAGTGCAGGAATTGGCAAGATTCTGATCGGTTCGGCGCCTGATAATTTAGCGCAGGTGCGCGAAATTATTCAGGATGGCAGTAGATTCGGAGCGGAAGTTTCCTATTTGCTGCTAGATGAAGATTGCGGCATTGATCAAGCGATTTTAGAAGCCAGTGAATTTGTCGCACAATCTACATTGCTCATTTCCGGTGCTGGACTTTGTTGCATCGGTACAGAATTCTCTACTAAATTGAACAGTGAACTCAAGAATTGCAAAGGTGCAACTGGCTTCAGAATTCGAAATGATTTGGCAGATGAAAAGCAAGTGAAACTTGAGCTGCTCGCTCTGGATGTTCGTGCTCAGAAGAGAATTAGACAGGAGATTGGCAACGGAATGCTCACGGCGAGGGAAATTGAAGATTTACAATCGTACTGTGCTGCAAACCTCCGCTATTCTGAAGTAGACGTTGGGCAAAATATCGCTTATCTGAATTCAGTTGACGGAACATCAATCAATATAAGCGTTCTAGACAGTACGGATTTCATGAATGTTTTCGGGGAAACAGAATTGACTTGATCAGGAATCACAAACGATTGATTTATTGACCAATTCAAGAACCAATTTCGAATCACAAGACCGGGTTATTTACCGCCGTGCCGCTTAAGGTAATCGATACTCGTTCGGTCATTGACCGCACGCTTGGCAAATTCTCATTGGGTTGGCGAAGAATCTCCGCTATAGAAAAAGGCAAGATAAAAACTCTTCGACCGGAATTATCTGATTCCGATCTTGATGTATTGCGTAAGCAAATGCAGGACTGTCTTGAATCTCGAGGAGGTGAAGTATCGGCTCGGGTGAGAGCAGTTGGATTAGGCCAGGTTTATCTTGATTTGAACGATGAAGGAAGACTTAGGTTTTTACACCTGATCGCGACCGCATTCGGCTTTGATCAATCAAATTTGAAGGCAACTCTGCAAGAATTTCTCGCTAATGCAGATCAATCTTCGGAACGGCTTGAAAACCTGAGAAATCCTGGATTAAGCTATTCACTCAGTTCAACGCACTGCCAAGCGGAGTCAAGTTCCTGATCGACATGCGCGCCGAAATTATCAAAATCTCGAAATCGGGATTGGAAATTGAACCACTAAACAGGGACTTGCGTGAGCTCCTGATCTCCTGGTTTGACATCGGCTTTCTTGAGCTCAAAAGAATTACTTGGAAGCAGCCTACCTCGCTTTTAGAAAAGTTGATTGAACCAAATCAGGCCGTCACTTGAACATGTTGTGCTATACACCCAATATTACAGGAACTCTCGCTCTCAATAAATTCCGTGAGTTGTAACACGATCATGAGGTAATTGTACTGTTTCGCAATTGCGCTTTCATTTGCAATCCATTTTTTTAGACTCTACTGAAAATTATTTTTGGTGGGGTCTAAAAGCTGATGTATATATAAACATCCATCTTGTCATCTAGTTAATGGTTCCCGTAATCTCTGATAGAACATGACACTTGCACTCAGATATTAAATTCGATACTGTTTCTCCAAACACCAATAAAACAATGAAAAAAAGCCACTCCCCCAAGGAACCAATCAGCGGCACGATAGTTCCCCGCTATGCGGGGCCCTCAACATTTTGCCGACTGCCTGAACTACGGGATGTATCTTGGTGTGATGTAGCCATCCTTGGCGTTCCTTTTGATTCCGGAACCAGTTATCGGCCAGGGGCACGCTTTGGACCCCAGGCCATTCGACAGGCATCCCGACACCTGCGTTACAACTTCCATCCTGTCTACCAGACCGAACCGTTCAAATCCCTTCAGGTTGCCGATGCCGGGGATGTGGCATGCAATCCCTACAGTATTGATGAAGCAATCTTTCAAATTGAAACGACTGCGACAGACCTGAACAAACATACTGATGCAATTGTCAGCTTGGGAGGCGATCATACCATTGCGGTACCACTGCTTAGAGCAGCAAATAAAAAAGTCAAAGGGCCAGTCGCGCTGGTACATTTTGATGCGCATCTAGATACATGGGATACTTATTTTGGGGCACCATACACCCATGGAACACCCTTTCGACGTGCAGCGGAAGAAGGGCTCTTTATGGAAGACGCATCCATGCATGTCGGAATTCGCGGCCCCCTGTACAGTCCGGATGATCTGAAAAACGATCAGGAGCTAGGGTTCAAGACAATCCACTGCGACGAACTTGAGAAACATGGACCAGATCATGTGGCAAAACGTATACGCGATCGAATTGGCGATCACCCTCTTTATCTTTCCATTGACATTGATGTGCTTGACCCTGCTCATGCGCCCGGAACAGGAACACCTGAAATCGCCGGACTAACCACTCGCGAACTACTAAACATTCTTCGTGGACTAGCCGGCGTGAATTTGGTCGCTGCAGATATCGTTGAAGTTTCGCCTGCTTATGATCATGCGGAGATTACTTCTCTGGCAGCGGCTACCATTGCTTACGAGATGATTAACCTCGTGGTGTGTCGTTCCAGATGAATATAGAGCAAGCCGTTATTCGAACAGCAGAACTAGATGACGATATTAGCCCTCTTCTTCTGCCCACTCAGAAAGAGGCGGGCAGCTGCAGACGATATAGCGGTCACCATAAACATTATCAATTCTACTGACTGGCGGCCAGTACTTGTCGTGCCAGACCCACTCCAGCGGAAAGAATGCTTCCTGCCTTGTGTACGGCAATTTCCAGGTTTCCTGAACGAGTAAATCAAAGGTATGTGGTGCGTTTTTCAATGGATTGTTTTCAGTGTCGGAATCGCCTGACTCAATATCGGCAATCTCACTGCGAATCTGAATCATCGCATCGCAGAATCGATCTATTTCGCGCTTCGCTTCGCTTTCCGTTGGCTCAATCATCATCGTATCGGCTACCGGAAAGGAAACTGTTGGAGCGTGAAAACCAAAATCAATCAAGCGTTTGGCTACGTCTTCAACAGTTATGCCGGTGCTTTTTTTGATTTGGCGCAAATCAATGATGCATTCATGTGCGACACGATCATTTCGCCCTCGATACAGTATCGGGTAATGCGGCTGCAGTCTATTTGCCATGTAGTTTGCATTCAAGATGGCAATTTCTGTGGCATAGCGGAGTCCCTCACCCCCCATCATTGAAATGTAAGCCCACGAGATTGGAAGTATGCCCGCCGACCCCCACGGCGCCGCCGATACGCTGCCAACGGTCGGTTCGCGTCCTGCATAGGGGTTGACGCCTTCAACCACACAGTGATCTGGCAGAAAAGGCGCAAGGTGGCTTTTAACTCCTATTGGTCCCATTCCTGGACCGCCTCCGCCGTGCGGGATACAGAAAGTCTTATGCAGGTTGATGTGTGCGACATCTGCCCCAAATTCGGCCGGAAGGCATATACCGACCAACGCGTTCATGTTTGCGCCGTCTAGGTAAACCTGCGCACCGAATTCATGAACCAGATCGCATATATCGGTAATCTGTTCTTCAAATACTCCATGGGTTGATGGATAGGTAATCATTAATGCGGCAACTTCGTTTTGATGTTTCTCAAGCTTTGTTTTGAGATCGACAACGTCGACATTACCCATTTGGTCACACTTCACGACGACGACGCGCAAACCGGCCAAAGCAGCGCTGGCAGGATTGGTGCCGTGCGCAGATTCGGGAATAAGGCAGACGTTGCGATGGCCTTCGCCTTGCTGCTGTAAGTATTTCTTGATGCAAAGCAGCCCGGTATATTCTCCTTGGGAGCCCGCATTTGGCTGAAAAGAAATCGCGTCGAATCCGGTAATTTCACATAGCATCGTTTCCAGTTCTTCTACCAGTTGATGGTAGCCTTGCGTTTGATCCAATGGCGCGAATGGATGAATGGCGCTGAATTTGTGAAATGTAACCGGCGTCATTTCAGTCGTTGAATTCAGTTTCATGGTGCATGAGCCCAGTGGAATCATCGACCGGTTCAATGCGATGTCTTTTTGTCCGAGCTGACGAATGTATCGCAACATCAGGGTTTCCGATTGATATAGACCGAAAGTGGGATGTGTCAGATAGGAACTTGTGCGGCTCAAATTCTCCGGTATGACATCTTTGGCGACTGCATCCAACTGGTCAATAGTAATTTTTGCATTCGCACGGGTATCGAAAATTGCCCACAGTCTTTCGAGATGTACTCGTTTGGTGGTTTCATCTAGTGTAATGCCGATGTGGTCAGCATCGATGACTCGCAAGTTAATTCTTGATTCACGCGCCCTGGCGGCAATTCTGCGTGCTTGTCCATGAGCATTGACCATTAAGGTGTCGAAAACCACATCATGTATGACTTTGTAACCTAGTTGGCGCAATCCCTCCGCAGTAATAAGAGTGAACCGGTGTATTTTGGACGCAATGTCCTTCAATCCTTCGGGACCATGGTAGACTGCGTAAAATGCGGCGACTATTGCGAGCAGAACCTGTGCAGTGCATATGTTGCTGGTTGCCTTGTCACGTCGGATGTGCTGTTCACGTGTCTGTAGTGCCATTCGAAGTGCTGTTTTACCGCGACTGTCCACTGAAACGCCAATCAGTCTTCCCGGAAGAGTTCGTCTGTGGTCATGACGCGTGGCCAAGTAGGCAGCGTGGGGGCCTCCATAGGCCATAGGCACGCCGAAGCGTTGGGTGTTTCCGACTACGATGTCTGCGCCAAATTCACCCGGTGGTTTAAACAGGCACAACGCCAGCAAATCAGAGGCGACAGTCACAATGGCTTTTCGCTCATGCGCCAGTTCTACCACACGGGTTATGTCAAACACTCGCCCGGTCGAACCTGGATATTGAAACAGAATGCCAAAATATTCTTCTTCGGATTTCGCCAGTGATTCGATGTCTCCTACGATGACCTCGAAATTCAATGAGTTTGCACGTGTTTCGACAACAGCAATTGTCTGCGGATGGCAGTCGCCAGAAACCAGAAATTTCTGTGACTTGGTTTTGGAAATTCGTTTTGACATTGCCATGGCTTCGGCCGCGGCAGTTGCTTCGTCAAGCAAAGATGCATTGGCGATCTCCATTCCGGTAAGATCTGTTACGGTCTCTTGGAAAACAAGCAGTGCTTCCAGTCTGCCTTGGCTCACCTCAGCCTGGTATGGCGTGTAGGCGGTGTACCAGCCTGGATCTTCAAGAATATTTCTTCGAATCACGCCCGGAACAACGGTTGCATGGTATCCCATGCCAATCATTGAGGTGAAAACATGATTTCTTTCGCGCATACGGCGAATGTAGCTGATAGTCTCGTTTTCCCCAGCCGGAAACGGCAGATGCAGAGGTTTGTTGGATTGGAGCTTCTTTGGAACTGTTTGATCAATCAACTCGTCCAGAGAATCAACTCCGAGTTCCTTCAGCATTTGTTGGACCTGTACAGGTCCAGGTCCGATATGCCTCCTGACAAAGTCGTTGGTAAGTTCCAGTTCGTTTAGGGTTTGTATGCTTTCGTACTGACTGTCGTTGGATTCAAGGGACATAAAGCTAACTGTTCCGAGTAATTTACTCTAGGTTGGAAGTGTAATCTTCGTATTGCTGCTCATCCATAAGCGTGTCAAATTCTGATGATTCCGACATTTGAATTTTGCAGAACCAGCCTTCATCCGTCGGGCTTTCGTTTACCAATTCCGGAGAGTCTGCCAGTTCTTCATTGATTTCAACAATCTCGCCAGTCAACGGGGTTTTCAGATCAGCAGCGGCTTTCACTGACTCGATCACCGCGATTTCTTCTCCGGCATCGAATATTGATCCTGTTTCAGGTAAATCAACAAAAACGATGTCACCAAGCTGTTCTTGGGCAAATTCGGTGATTCCGATTGTGGCAATTCCGTCTTCTTCACTTCTTGCCCATTCGTGATCAGTCGTATAGCGTGTTTCAGACATGGCGATCTCCTCCGTTGGAGCCAGGTTGCAGTTTTATATGATGGTGATAGCGATGTTTGACAAAAGGTAATTTGACAACTTTCGTCGGGTGTTGCTTGCCTCGTATCAGAATCCTCACTTCGCTGTCTGGCTTGGAGAATTCCCGATCAATATACCCCATTGCAATCGGTACCTTCAGCGATGGCGAAAACATTCCACTGGTAACTTCACCAATTATTCTTCCATCCTCCGAGTATATTTCTGCTCCGGTTCGTGCGGGGGCGTTGGTTGTGAGCCGCATGCCGACGAAACGACATTCGGAGCCACTTGCCAGCTGATCAAAAATGCGGCCTGCTCCCGGAAATCCTCCGGCGCGCACTCCGCCAGCACGACGAGATTTTGAAATTGTCCACTGAATACCCGCTTCGACCGGCGTAGTTGCTGTATTCATATCCTGCCCGTACAAACGCAAACCCGCCTCCAACCGTAGTGAATCTCGTGCTCCGAGACCAGCTGGTTTCACTTCGGGTTCATTCAAGAAAGTCCTCGCGAGCGCCATCGCCGATATGGCGGGCATCGAAATCTCAAATCCATCTTCTCCGGTATAGCCGGATCGGCTAACGAAGCAAGGCACTCCATTGATCTCGAATTCCGCAATCGTCATGAAGTCCAAATCGGTGATATGCGGATGAAACCGATTCAGAACTTCGATTGCCATAGGGCCTTGCAAAGCGATGAGTGCATTTTCCGTATGTTCAACGACTGCGGCTGTGGTTATGTTGTCTCGCAGATGTTTCAGGTCATGCTCTTTACGAGCTGCATTCATGACGAGGAAATAATCTTGCCCCAGATTCGCGATGACAAGGTCATCTAGAATACCACCCTGCGTGTCTGTCAAACAGCAGTAATGCATTTTGTTTGTAGGCAGACTCACAAGATCCGTAGGAATCAGCTGTTCGAGCGCCCGTGCCGCATTGTCACCGCCAATACTGGCTTGTCCCATGTGTGAGATGTCAAACAGACTGACTTGGTTTCTGGTGTGATTATGCTCCGATATAATTTTTTCAGGGTACCAAATAGGCATTTCAAAGCCTGCAAATGGCCCCAATTTCGCTCCAAGCTCGACGTGTAGTTCGTGAAGTGGGCTGCGCAGCACAGTTTCAGTAATCAATTGGCGTAGTGAATTGACCCAGGCGGCAGATAGAGGCCGTTAAATAATTTTCTTGGGCATTGCTCCGCATACAGGCCGGCTTATTTATATAAAACCCGTTATCAAACGTCCGTGTCAATCAATTCCTTGCCGAGTCACAATTTTTTTAGTTTTGGCAACGACAAAATTTTACAGCAAGACTGCAGGATGAAAAGTGCGAATTCGTTCAGCAGAATGCCTCAGAGTTGAGACAAGTTCGTTGGAGAGTGAAATATCAACTAAATTACTCGGTCTCAAGATTACTCATTGACTATTATGCCTTGAGAAGTTTTCAATTAGGGTCTTGTGCAGAGAGCTTGAATCAATGATGCGTCACCTTCGTCCATCGCCACATAAGCAACCTGATTTCCTGCTAAGGAATTTCCCAGACTCAACCAGTAATCACTTCAATCCCAATTAACACAAGGTTGGGGATAGACAAAAACTTGAATGCTGAATTCTTTTGAACGAATTGCACGTCACCGCCAGTAAGAACCAGTTGGGACTCTCCGCCAACAATGCTACGGTATTTTTCGATCAGCCGATCGACACCGCCGACAATTCCGTGGACAACACCGCTGGATACAGCTTCAATTGTTGAACAAGCGGGCAAGGCGGGATTCAGATCAACAAATTCGTCTATCCCGGGTGCGCTACGCCAAAGCGCGCCTTGAGAAAGTCGAAAGCCAGGAACAATCGAGCCGCCAACAAATTCGCCGTCGAACGAGAGCGCATCAATCGTAATTGCTGTGCCGCAGTCTACGACAATAGTCGCTGTTGGGTTAAGTGACCATGCTCCAACAAGCGCGGCCCATCTGTCCGCACCAAGTTCATTGATATTGCGATAACCATTTCGTACACCGCATTGCTCAAGAACAGGAAGAATTTCAGTAGCATGTATTCCCCACTTCGTTCTTGCCAGGTCTTTCAGAATATTCTCTGTATATTGTCCAGCTACATTGACGAATGCAAGATCGGTTACGTTTTCGAGCTGACCAAAGCACTTGTCAAAGTTGTCCGCAAATTCTGCAAGCGATGATGGAAATGAGCCGAGAGCCTCGCCGAACGACCACTTCAGATTCTGATTGCCAATGTCGACCAGCAGTTTCATATTCTTTGGAACTAAGCAGTGTGTGTCAGGTTATCTGGCCAAGTATGAACGACAACGTTGCTACGGAAAGTACGGTTGACATCAATATTGAAGCCGAAGTACGACCAACATAAGTATTGTATTGTGTAGCCAGTATATAGGCAGTTACTGCGACGGGCATCGATGCAGCGATAACTGCGCTTCTTGCCCAATCGTGGTCAACCGGATACAGATGAAACATTGCAATCCAGATAATTAGAGGATGAATGGCAAGTTTGATGAAACTGATGACGAAAATCTCGACTTGAAAGAAATTTGCTCTTTCTTCATCCATGCTTGATCCAAGCGCAAATAGAGCACAGGGAGCTGCAGCAGAGCCGAGCAACAGTACAAATCGATCCGCAACTTCCGGTATTTGAATTCCTGAAACCGAAAACAACGCACCGAGAACTGCTGCGAGTATCAGTGGGTTTTGCGCGACAGACCGCATGGATTTCTTGTACACTTGGCTCAATGAAGCAGTTGATGAAGCTTTTGTCCTCTCCAATAGAACAGAAGCCAAAGGAAGCATTACGGCTAAATCAAATGTGGTGCAAACAACAACTGGCACGCTAGCTTGTTGGCCGAAAGCGACAATTACAAATGGGAGTCCAAAATATCCAGTGTTTCCATAAATACATGCAGTGGCAAAAACAACCCCGAAACTAGTTTCAAGTCGGAAGACTAAACGTGCCACGATCAGCGAGACAGCGAACAGGACCAGAGCAACGGACAGATAGGCGACAACGAAAATCAACTGGAATTCTCCGCGAAGATCCGCCTGCGCCATAAGTGAAAAAGTCAGTACCGGAAGGGCAAAATAGTATACAAAGAGATTCAGACCGGCTCTGCCTGCCGAATTGATGATTTTTCGTCGCGTCGCAAAAAATCCACAGGCAATCACGGCAAAAAACGGAATGGTGATCAATATCGTTGTCATGTCACAACGTGAACATCAATAATTCGAAACTGCCGGGTATACTGTAACGCAATGTTTGCGTACGTGAAACAATCAAGAAAAGTTAAGAGAAATGAATTTTTGCAGCGACTGCGGCGGACATGTGTCTTTGAAGATCCCCCAAGGGGACAATCTGCAGCGTTTCGTTTGTGATGATTGTGAATCTGTTCATTATCAGAACCCGAAAATTGTTGCAGGATGCATTGTTCAATGGGAAGAGAAAATTCTTCTCTGCCGAAGAGCGATTGAACCGAGAATGGGATTATGGACGATACCGGCCGGATTCATGGAGCTTGGCGAGACGATCAACGATGCAGCCACGCGAGAAACGCTTGAGGAGGCACAGGCAGTTGCACAAATCGATGAATTGTTTGCCATATATAACATTCCCCACGTCAGTCAGGTATACGTTATTTTTCGTGCACATCTGGAGACGCCAGACTTTTCACCAGGGGAAGAAAGCCTGGAGGCAAGACTATTCGCAGAGGATGAAATCCCCTGGGACGAGTTGGCTTTTCAGGTTGTGCGCGAGAGTTTGCTGCAATATTTTGAATGCCGCAGAATAAATGACCTGCGACCGTATGTAGACCACATTATAAGGTGAAACAAGTCGTAGATCAGATCGCCGCGAAAGGGCTTAGCGAATCTCGCTTAAAATCATTCGAGCGGTGGCTTCCGCCTGTTGCAGATAAGTTCGACCGAACAGGTTCAGGTGATTCAGTATGTGGTAGAGATTGTAGACGAGTTGGCGCACTTCCCAGCCTGGGTCAAGTGGCCAAGCCTCTTGGCAAGCATCGTAGAATACTTGCGGAAATCCACCGAATAACCGGCTCATCGCCAGATCAGTCTCGCGGTCTCCGTAATAGATTGCGGGATCATAGATTACTGGGACGCCATCTGTAGTGAAACCGCAGTTGCCTTGCCACAGGTCGCCGTGAACCAGAGAAGGAACAGGGGCGTGATGATCGAGGATCTCCGGGAGGCCCGACAACACCTGCTCGCCGAGTGTCTGCAGACTGAAACTGTATCCGTTTTTTTGCGCCAGACTGAGTTGGTAGCCGAGTCGAGCATCGCGGAAGAATTCAGTCCAGCTATTGCAGAAAGGGTTTTGTTGACGAGAGCCGCCAATGTAGTTATCGCGATGCCAGCCGAAAATAGTTCCGGTCGTACGATGAAGTGCGGTCAGGTCTTGGGCAAGTCTTGGAAATGAGGATTTTGCCATGTGTAGATTCAATAATTCAGTGACCAGAAAACCACCCGAATTGGTTGTGCTAGACAGAATCGGTTTGGGCACTCGGATTGCTTTCGCATCGGCAATGGCTTTGAGCCCGTCTTCCTCCGCCTCTAGACTGTCTATGTTCGAACTCAGTTTGACGAAGTAGTCTTGGGATGAGCATTGAATGGCACAGGTTTGGCTAAATTCGTTGCTGGAGCACCTCCTTATGTCCAGAATTTCACAGTCAAGAGATCGTGAAATTTCAGCCCAGGGAGATTCGTTGATGTTCAATCCATACATATCAGTTTCGGTTTGTTCGACGGGTGGAATCCGCGCCTAAAAATCTCCGGTTAAAATCATTCAATAGCTGCAGGAATCAGGAGTGTGCATGGAATTTTACTGTGAAAATCAGGTAATCGATTGAGCGGGTTTGTTCGAGTCGCAGTGCCAATACGGCACATGAGCCTGTTTGACTACAGGTGTAATTCGTTGGCGGAAGTGCCGGTTGGAAGTCGCGTCATCATCCCATTTGACAGACAAAGCAGAGTCGGCATCGTCGTAGAACATGCGCAAGAATCACATTTGCCGAAAGACAAGATTCGAACGATTCAATCTGTTCTTGATGATGAGCCTGCTGTGTCAACGGACCTGCTTCGCACCTTGCGCTGGACTTCGGAGTACTACCAGCAACCGATTGGAGAGATACTTTGGTCTGCACTTCCACAAGCGATTCGCTACGGTCGCCCAATGCAGCCGAAATTTGAGATGGGTTACCGGCTGTCAGACCTGGGCTTGAGCATTGATCCTGCCGAACTTTCACGCGCTCGCGTTCAGAGAGCGATCATTGAACTATTGAAAGCCAGCAAGGATATCGTTGGTAAGGATCAGCTAAAGATGGCTGGCCGCAGTTGGCAGTCGGCACTTCGACAATTGATAGCAAAACATTGGGTGTTAGCGGAACCTTTAGTTCATCACGGAATCTGTAGCGACGTGAACTTGATCCAAGATTTGACGGTTGCTCAGATTGTCGCACGCGACCACATTTTGAGCAGTCTAAATCACTACCAAAGCTTTCTTATTCAAGGTGTTACAGGTAGTGGCAAGACCGAAGTCTATCTTCAAGCGATTTGCAAGGTATTGGAAAGCAGCGGACAGGCATTGATGCTAGTGCCCGAAATCGGATTAACTCCGCAATTGGAACAGCGCGTTCAACATGCGTTGGGAGTAACGGTTTCCTCCTACCATTCCGGATTGACGGATGCGCAACGTCATCGTACTTGGTGGCTTGCGCGTTCCGGTCAGGCGCAGGTTGTTATCGGTACCAGATCAGCAGTATTTTTGCCATTCAAGGCTCTTGCAATGATCGTAATTGACGAGGAACACGATACTTCCTTCAAGCAACAGGAAAGAGCGCGCTATCATGCCCGCGCAGTGTCGATCTATCGTGCAGCCATCGGCAATTTCCCAGTCTTGTGCGGAACCGCGACTCCTTCACTGGAAACCGTACATGCCGCCCGCAGCGGTCGCGTCGAAACTCTGGAACTACCTCAACGTGCCACCAATGTCGAAATGCCTGCGATCAAATTGATTGATCTCAGCCGATCAGCCGCGTATAACGGCATTGCTGTTACGATGTTGAACGAAATCAGCAATCGGATCGAACGTGGCGAGCAGAGCTTGATATTCATCAATCGGCGTGGGTTTGCCCCAGTAGTCATCTGCTATGACTGTAAATGGGTTGCAAAGTGCAACAACTGCGACGCAAATCTGATATTTCACGCGTCGGACAACAGGCTTCATTGCCACCATTGTCTGATCAGGGCGGAGTTCGTGCAAAAGTGCCCCAACTGTATGTCTCATCATGTCGAGTTGCTTCAACAGGGAACGCAAAGAGTTGAACAGACATTGCAGAACCGGCTGCCAGGGGCACGGATTATGCGAATTGACCGAGATACCACCCATTCATATGCCGAATTCGAACAAAAACTCAAACGTATCCAAAAGGGCGAAGTGGATGTTCTCGTCGGAACTCAGATGCTTTCAAAGGGGCACCACTTTCCCAACGTCACTCTGGTTGGGGTATTGAATGTCGATCAGGGGTTCTATAGCATTGATTTTCGAGCAATGGAACAGATGGTTCAGCAGGTGTTGCAGGTTGCCGGACGAGCCGGACGAGTAGAAAAGCCTGGCGAAGTATTCATTCAAACATCTCACCCGGAAAGCAAGATTTTTGACTGCATACGAAATCACGACTATCTGGCTTTTGCTGCACTGGAATTGAAAAATAGGGAAGAAGCCAAACAACCTCCCTATTCGAACTACGCCTTGCTTCGTGCGAATTCAATGCAGTGCGGCGAAGAAATTGCATTTCTGAAAAAAGCGCACTGCAGCGCATTAAGCCTGTTGGGTGGAGATGCTTATCAAGGTGTGGAAGTATTTGATATAGTACAATCTCCGATACAAAAAATTTCCAATAGATATCGAGCCCAGCTTCTCACAGCAGGCGAGAATTCAGTTGTTCTAAGACAGTTTTTAGGCGATTGGATGGTGAAGCTGGACAAATTGCCAAAGAAAGGCAAGTTGCGATGGAGTCTGGATGTAGACCCTGTCGATTTTTCCTGATTCCCTAGATCCATTGAAACGCAAGATTCAAAAATTGTTGAAGCAATCCGTTGACGCATTGGTCGATTCCGGCACCGTGTCAGAAGCAAGCGTGCCAGCTACCATTCCCGTCGACAGCGCTCGTCGAGCCGGACAGGGGGACTATGCAACAGGTGTTGCATTGAGCATGGCGCGCCCTAACGGATTGAAGCCAGCAGAACTTGCCACAATAATTCAGGATCATTTGCCTGCGGCTGATTTCCTGGACAAGACAGAAGTAGCCGGTCCGGGATTTATCAATTTTTTTCTTTCGGATTTTGCATTGGTAGATGTAGTTGCCGAGATCCTTGAGCAAAGCAATGGCTATGGAGCGGGCGATCTAGATAATCCAGATCGAATCCTCTTGGAGTTTGTATCCGCGAATCCGACAGGTCCTCTTCATGTAGGGCACGGCCGAAGCGTGGCTTTTGGAGATGCGCTAGCACGACTTCTAAGAGTTGCCGGCTATCAGGTAGACACGGAATATTACGTCAATGATCTGGGTCGACAGATGGACATCCTTTGTGCCAGTGTCTGGATTCGTTTCCTTCAGTTGCACGGCAAAGACGTAACTTTGCCAGTCGGTGCGTATCAAGGCGAGTACATTATGGATTGTGCAAAGGCATTCCGAGAGCAAGTCGACGCCGAATTCGCTAATCTGGAAAGTGATCCGCCTGATGTCGAAAATGATGACAAAGACCTTGTCTTGACGAAGTTGATCTCTTGGTGTAGACAATCGCTAGGCAATGACGATTTCAACACTTTGCGACAATTTGTTCTCACTGAAATGGTGGAGATGATTCGTGAAGACCTAAAAATTCTTGGCGTTGTTCATAATGAGTGGTACTTCGAAAGTCGTCTTTTGGAACAAGGGGATGTTGAGCGTGCAGTTTCGCAACTACAGGAGCGGGGATTCCTTTATCAATCGGAAGGCGCTACCTGGTTTCGTTCCAGCGAGTTCGGCGATGAGAAAGATCGGGTGCTGGTACGTTCCAATGGGGATCTCACTTACTTCGCATCGGATATTGCCTATCACCTGGATAAACTCAATCGAGATTATAATTACGTAATAAACATCTGGGGCGCAGATCATCACGGCTATATTGCGAGAATGATGGCTGCGCTGCAGGCTGCTGGCGAAGATCCCAATCGGCTCAAAATTTTACTCGTTCAATTGGCTTCTCTTTATCGAGCCTCAGTAAAAATCCCAATGTCCACACGTGCTGGAGAATTTGTAACACTAAGGGAACTCGTAGAGGAAACCGGAAAGGACGCAGCCAGATTTTTTTATGTTCTTCGCAAATCCGAACAGCAACTTGACTTTGATCTCGACTTGGCTAAAGAAGAGTCAAGCGAAAATCCTGTCTATTATGTCCAGTACGCACATGCTCGAATCTGCAGTATATTTCGCCAGATGTCCGAACGCGGCATCGCTCGCGGCAGGAATAGCAGTCTTTCGTTGCTTGCTACCGAAGCGGAACTCGGTTTGATTAAAAGTCTCGTCAAATATCCGGAAGTCATACAAAATGCTGCATCCAGTTATGAGCCGCATCAAGTCGCGTATTACCTCAGAGATGTTGCTACTGAATTTCATTCGTTCTACAACAAGGAACGAATTCTTGACTGTGAACCATCCTTGCGATCTGCGCGGTTGGACCTGATAGATGCAGTGCGACAAGTGTTGGCCAACGGTCTTAATACGCTTGGTGTTTCAACTCCGGAATCAATGTAAACCATGGCAAGAAGTCGAAAAACACGAAAGAGAAAGGGATCATCGGGGATCGGAATATTCGTGCTAGGCATATTTGTGGGGAGCGTAGGAACTGCTCTGTACAATGGCGTATTGCGGGATACCCCGTCCGATATCGGCTCTGGAATTGAAAGTCTGATTACCGCAGCCAAAGACAGAAACGAGTCTGTACAGGCTCAATCTGAACAGGCAAATGATTCAGATCAATCTTTACCGAACGTGACGTTCAACTTTCATGAACTGCTTCTTGAAGATGAATACATTCTGCCACAACCTCGAAAGCAGGATCAAACGGTAGTTCCAGAGAATGAATCCGAGCCAAAACAACAGCAAACTCCTGCACCGGCCAATACACTTTCGACCTATGTATTACAAGTTGGATCATTCAACCAATATAAGGATGCAGACCGTGTAAAGGCTACTCTTGCGCTGAATGGACTGGAAGCGTTTGTTCAGAAAGTTACTGTTGAAGGGCGTGGTGATTTCTATAGAGTGCGGCTGGGTCCATTCGATCAACTTGAGACCATGCAGGAAATTGGGGAATCTTTAACAAAATTAGGCTATCAATCGCTGCGTTTCAGGTTAAAGAATCGAGGTTAATAGTCTTTTTGATAGTTAAATAACGAGGTTTTGCACAGAAAGCATTAGTGCGTCACCCGTCTAGTCAGTGAATCTATCCTATGATAATCAAGCTGCTCCACCACCGACAAACCTAGGCATGGCTCGACATGAAAAAGGCACCGAAACCGAACGCTGACTAGCAGTACGGAAGAAATAAACCGCCTATCGGCAGAATAGTCATTTCCGGTGACACGTTTGAGATAGCGGGTAATCTCCTCGTTCGTTTCCCTATCCGCCATGTAAGTATTCTGCATGCCTATGATGAGAAGGGCGATGGCTTTCGGATCTCCAGCACTATCTCAACGGGTTCTTCTGCACCCGCGCAGTAGAATGAACGATAAGCAGTCTTCTAAATTGGTTCTGCTTCCAGGGTTTCGGAGATCATCGCGGTCTAAGTAGAATGGTTAAGTTATGTTGTTTCTCCTTTTGCCAGAGTGTCATTCATGCGAAAAAGAATTGTCAGCCATCGTGCAACGACGTTTGTGAGATTCTTTCAGTAGAAAAAGCCCCTGATTCGCGTTTTCAGTTACGAACCAAGGGCTTTCATCGATGTAGATTAAATCAAATTGATCTAATTCTTTGCTTTTTCAAGTTCACGATAATTTACGATCTCACCGCTTTTAACTCGAGCGAAGTATGATTTCATTTCCTTCTTGACAATCGGTGCCAGGAAGTAAATTCCCAAGATATTCGGAATAGCCATTGCAAAAATCATAGCATCCGAAAAATCAAGAACCGAAGCAAGTGGTATTGAGCATCCGATAATTACGAAGATGCAAAAGATCAGTTTGAAACTGATGTCGGTTGCTTTCGATTCACCGAAACAGTAAGTCCAACCCTTCAGACCATAGTATGCCCAAGAGATCATCGTTGAAAATGCAAACAGCACTACTGCAATCGCGAGTGGCGTTGGGAACCAGGAAACTGTTCTCATCATTGCCTCTGAAGTCAAGCCTACACCTGACAGATGAGCAACTGATGGGTCGCCATACACAGTTGTCAGAACCACTAGTGCAGTAATCGTACAAATTACCACAGTGTCAATAAACGGTTCCAGCAACGACACAAGGCCTTCGGTCACCGGTTCTTTTGTTCGAACTGCGGAGTGTGCGATGGCTGCCGAACCAATACCCGCTTCATTCGAAAATGCTGCTCTTTGGAACCCGAGAATCAACACGCCGACAAATCCGCCGGTAACACCCTGAGGGCTAAATGCGTGAGAAAAAATTGAAGCAACTGCAAACGGAATGCGATCAGCGTTTACGGCTAGAACAACCAAGGCTCCGATCAAGTAAAGAATTGCCATGAATGGAACGACTTTTTCGGTAACTCGTGCAATGCTCTTAATACCACCTAGAATGACAATACCAACAAGAATGGCGAAAACAAGACCGAATAGCCACCCTTTATCTGCTAGAAAACTATTTTCTCCACCTGTGATACTCACGAACTGAACATAAGCCTGATTCGCCTGAAACATGTTTCCGGCACCGAGGCAACCAAAAACGACTGTAATCGAGAAGAAAATAGCCAGCACCTTGCCCAGTCCAGGTTTGCCAAGCTGCGCTAGTCCCTTTTTCAACGAGTACATTGGGCCACCAGATACTGAACCGTCGGGGTTTTCATTTCTGTATTTGACTCCTAGAGTGCATTCGCAGAATTTGCTGGACATTCCAAGAAGACCAGCCATAATCATCCAAAATACTGCTCCCGGTCCACCTAGAACGATTAAAACAGGCACTGCGCCGATGTTGCCAACACCAACCGTTCCTGAAAGCGCGGTAGCCAATGCTTGAAAGTGTGAAACTTCACCTTGATCATTTGGATGGGAGTAGTCTCCCCGTACCAGCCTAAGTGCTTGTGCGAAGCCGCGAAAATTGACTAAACCGAAATATATTGTGCAAAATACCGCGCCTACAACTAGCCACGCAACAACCAACTTCAAATCGGATCCTAAAAACGGAACGGAAAAGAAGACTGCGTTGTAGATAACCGCATTGACTGGTGACATGATCTTGTCAACCAACGCGTCGAATCCGGTTGCTTCCTCCGCTACTTCCACAGCTGATGGTGGTTGAATGCCGGTTACCCACGAACGATAACCAAGCCCAGGAACTTCAATGCCGGTCACCCACTGCTGCGCTGATGAGAGAACTCGTTCCTCGTTCTGTGCCTGCGCGGGTAGTGTCATAAACGCAGAGACACTAGCCAGGCAAATACATCCTATCAAGACTTTCTTAATTCGAGATTTCATATTAGTTTTACTCCTAATTCAGTGATTACTCTTCGTGCTGCGACCTACGGAATTACCGTCACAGGTACTGCGGCAGTTTGCACCATGTTGCTGGCAACGCTGCCAAACAAAAGTTGCGATATTCCGGAACTGCCGGTACGACCAATGAATATCTGCGAAGCACCATTGTCTAGCGCAATTCTATTGAGCATTTTTGCTGGGTGTCCATGAAATACCAATCCTTCTACACTGGCACCGCGCCCACTCAGTTTTTCGACTAGTGGTTGAAGAACGCTTGAATTGGCGGTCTCAATTTCCCGTTCACGTCGATTGTGTCTTTGCTCATTTTCTTCCGGTGTATTGAAAGTATACGGAGACCACTCGATTACATAAACTATCAATAACTTTGCGTTGTGAGCACTCGCAACGTTAGCCGCAAACTCGGCAGCACGCATACCAGGTTCGCTACCGTCTACCCCTACCATCATCACTTCTGACATGCTTTCACCTCATTTGTGTAGTGATTACGGCAAATACCAGGACTGCCGCCATTTTAAAATTCCCGTATTTACAATAATCAGACGTATCTTTGTCAGCGGGAAATCAAGTTAAGTTCAGTATATAGCAACTAGACTGCATGTCTTGCCACTGAGTAGGATGATAGCGAAATGGGGTTGGAAGTTGTCACGAAAGGGCCTTTTCAGATGCCATACGGATTAAAACTGCCGGATGCGCTGGGTCGAAAGTCTTTGGAACGAAAAATCAGACAGATTCTCCCTACAATATCGCTCAATTTATGCAGGCACTGTGCGTAACTGTACTTGTTTAAGATTGATCACAACTTGTGCGAATTGATTCTGCCAGTGATAGTATTCAGACAATGAAAACTACACCGACGGGCGCGACATCAACCTGCAAAACGATTTTCAAAGGTTTCACCTGCAGCGTCGAGCATTGCGCTTTGGCGAGCGGCGCATCTTTCGAACCCAGGCGCCGCAAGGCCTGCTTTCGCAATTTCGTACCTGTATTGAAGCAGCCATTGAAGTGCATTGGAAATTGTCAAGGATCCCCAAAACTCTATAGCGGCTACTTGATCAAAGAGAAGGACAGAGCGGATCATCAAGGGTGGCTTGCGGTGCTTCATGCACCCGGATGGAATTGGATCAGCGATGAACCCTTTCGCGACGCGGGTCGAAGAAAGTGCGCAGTGATGCAACAGCTGCAAAACGTTCGCAGGCAATTTCAATTTCCCACATTCCATTCGCGGTCAGGCCATCTGTGATGCCATCCGCGTGGCGTACCTAAACCATGCCAACCGATGTTCCAAGGGTGAAACTGAACGCGCCTGATGAAAGGTAACCGGCAATTTTACCGGTGAGCCATATGGGTTCTTCGCCATACAGGACAGGTTCAGGGTCATTCAGCTTGAACATGACCAGGCGCTTTTTCAGCAGGCCGAATTCAGTTTGTGACAGCAGTGAGTTACGCCCCGTATAATCACCGGGCTTGTCTAGATCAACCGTATATCCGAGACCTGCTTCGAATGGGGTGTCTTCTGGAGTAAGGTCAGGATCGAATTCCCGATACGCCTTTTCGCAACGCAAGTGTCCTAGTGCATGGTAGCCGGACAGATTCGAGCTGGCAAGAGAACCAATTGCTTCAGCGGTTCGACAGACAACCATTTCGAAGCCGGAGATTTTGGATTAGCGGTCTGAATATGTAAAATCCGACGCACTAGCTACTACTATGATTCCCAGCGCAACCATTGATATGCGCCTTCATCATCGGATTGTCTTCGGTGAAAATTTCGACGGTTGAGGAGTGAGAAGCCGATCATGCCCATACTCAAAATATTGACTGAAAGCGAACTTCGTCAAGCAGTTCAATTGAATGCCGATGCAATCGAATGTATTGAATCGGCATTCGCTGCTCTTGCCAGCGGCGAGGTTGTGATGCCACCGATTCTTTCCATGGCAATTGAGGAATTCAACGGCGAAGTTGACGTAAAGACTGCCTATGTACCAGGATTTGAAAGCTTTGCAATAAAAATGTCGCCGGGTTTTTTCGACAATCCGAAGGTGGGTTTGCCGAGCACGTCCGGTTTGATGGTGCTGTTTGCCGCACGCACCGGAATGCTCGAAGCGGTTTTGCTGGACAATGGCTATCTGACAGATATTCGGACTGCTGCTGCAGGTGCTGTTGCAGCACGTTATCTCGCACGCACTGACGCTGAGAGAGTTTGTATAGTCGGAGCTGGCAGGCAGTCGCGCCTGCAGCTTGAAGCATTGTGCTTGGTACGTCCGATTCAATCAGCGGTGGTATGGGCGCGTAACCACGATCGAGGTAAATCAGCGGCTTTGGAACTCTCTGAGAACCTTGGTGTGTCTGTAACGTTCGGTTCCCACCTGAAAAAGGCCATCAGCTCAGCCGACATTGTGGTGACAACTACACCTTCCGCAGATCCGCTGGTAATGGCTGATTGGCTGTGTGCTGGTCAGCACATTACATCCATGGGGTCTGATCAGGCACATAAGAATGAGTTGGACCCCGGTTGTTTTTCTGTTGTTGACCGGTATGTGCCGGACCGGCGTTCACAAACTGAAAAGCTCGGCGAACTGCATCATGCCCTTGAGGCTGGGACAGCATCCGCGGATTCAATATTCCCAGAACTCGGCGACATTGTTGCGGGCAAGGCGAAGAGACGTGAATCCGATGAGGAAATTACACTCTGCGACTTGACTGGCACTGGTGTGCAGGATACAGCAATCGCTACATTTGCCCGCATGCGCGCCGAAGCAGTTTCCGCTGGCATTGATATTGAGGTCTGATAATGAACGCAACCACACCTATATTTGCGAAAGTGTTCAGCCGCGAGGATTTCGCGAGTCGAGTGCATGATGTGAAGCTGCGCATGGAACGAGCGGGCTACGATCTGATTATCAGTCAGGATCCCAGCAATATGTGCTGGCTGACTGGATATGACGGCTGGTCATTCTATGTTCCTCAGTGCGTGCTCGTGCACCTACATGAGGATTCGCCTTTCTGGTTCGGACGTGCACAGGATGCCAAAGCCGCTCGTGTGACAACCTATCTTCCTGATGAAAATATTATTCCGTATTCGGAAAGTCTGGTACAGCATCCGGTTGATCATCCTTACGATGAGCTTGTGGAACTCATTCAAGCGAAAAGCTGGGCCGGGGACAGAATTGGCGTTGAAATGGATGCGCACTATTACACGGCAAGATGCCATTCCACATTGGTCAACGCGTTGTCAAATGCTCGAATTGAGAATAACGGTGATTTGGTCAACTGGGCGAGACTGGTGAAGTCCGACAAAGAAATCGAATTGATGCGAGAAGCTGGACAAATTTGCACACAGACGATGAATTCAGCGATTTCCAAAATTCGCGCAGGTATTCCTCAAAATCAAGTAATTGCCGAAATTTATCGTGCGCAGATTTCCGGCGTCAACGGCTGCGGTGGTGATTACGCATCATTCGCTCCGCTCATTCAGGTCGGTGAAGGCACCAGTACACCGCATTTGACATGGTCTGATGCACCACTGCCGAATGATGTGCTGACGATGATCGAAATCGCCGGAGTGAGGCGTCGGTATAACGCACCCTTGACGCGTACGGTTCACATCGGAAAGGCACCAGACAAAGTACGGAATCTGGCTAAAGTCATCGTAGAGGGCGTAGACGTAAGTCTTGCGCTCGCGCGGCCAGGAATTACTTGTGAAATGGTTGAGGTGGCTGGCAAGGGGTGCTCAATCGGAACGGACTGACAAAAGACAGTCGAGTTGGATACTCGATCGGAGTCGGTTATCCGCCCGACTGGGGAGAGCGAACATGCAGTCTGCGACCAGGAGATTCAACCGTATTGGAAGCTGGAATGTGCTTTCACTTTCAGTCTGGAGTCTGGCTGAGTGATTTCGGCTGTGCGGTATCGGAGTCATTCGTGGTTACACATAGCGGCGGCGAGAGGCTCTGCAATGTGGAACGCGATCTGATTGTTGTTGAATAATTCGAAATCTGCCATTCAAAGAGACTAGAGAACGTATGCGAAACAGTCCGATAACATCTACAGTGCCGTATGACAAAGACGGCGTGCATCATGGATTTCTGCGATTGCCTCACAGCCGCAACGATTCAGCATGGGGATCGTTGATGATTCCGATCAGTGTAATTCGAAATGGCACTGAACCGACTGCGCTTTTGACGGGTGCAAATCATGGTGATGAGTATGAAGGCCCTGTTGCGCTGCAGAATCTGGCATTGCACCTAACAATGTCAGATATCTCCGGACGGGTGATTATTGTTCCCGCTTTCAACTATCCGGCATTTCGTGCCGGATCAAGAAATTCACCGATTGACGATGGAAATATGAACCGCGTTTTTCCAGGCAATCCAAGTGGAACCGTCACCGAAAAGATTGCTGACTATTTCATGCGCACTCTGGTACCGATGTCGGATGTTGTTGTCGATATCCATTCGGGCGGCAAATCGCTTGAGTTTTTGCCTTTCGCTGCAGCACATGTGCTCGTGGACAAAGATCAGCAGGCAGCATGCGTCGCTGCAATGCGCGCATTCAATGCTCCGTATTCGATGCTGCTTCTTGAAATTGATAACACAGGAATGTACGACACAGCTGTTGAAGATCAAGGAAAAGTATTCGTGTCTTCAGAACTCGGCGGTGGCGGCACCACCACGGCAAAGACCGTTTCAATCGCAAAGAAAGGAATTCGAAACGTCCTGATTCACTCTGGTATTCTGAAGGCGGAACCAGATGTTGACGCGTCAGTGAATTTGGATACGCCGGATGGGGATTACTTCGTCTTCAGCAATCACGATGGACTGATTGAGCCGACAGTGGATTTAGGCAGTTTCGTGGATGAAGGTGATGTTCTGGCGCGTGTCTGGCCGCTGGACCGTACCGGCATCAATCCCATCGAATACCGGGCTCGACGCCAAGGCATGTTGGCCGGTCGCCACTTTCCGGGGCTCGTGAAAGCAGGTGATTTCATGGCAGTTATCGCCATAACTGATGAATGAAGAATTGCTTCGCATACGATTTCAGAAACACAGCCACCAACAGCATCTCCATCTGCTCCTCATATACGACGACCTTCTTGCAACGATGATTAGGGGCTTGCTCCGCAACGCCCAGCTCCAAACGGATGTCAGGAATTCTGAAATTTTTCCTGGTAGTTGGGAATTCAGGCTAACAGGCAGAAAGACTAGTTACCATCGCGATTACGGCAGCCTCCCCTCAGCCAGGAGCGAGTACGAAGTCGAAACGTCCACGCGAGCCTCCGCTAATGGAGTCCAGGCGCAACATGAGGTCGTCGCGAAAAATCCAGTCCTTGGCGTTGGTGTCTTGCAGGTCGGGGAAATATAGCTGAGTGGTGAGCAGGCGAGTCGCTTCGCCCTGGACTTTTACATGAATATGCGGCGTTCGCCCGGGATAATGGCCGGGCCGGATAGTCTTGAAGCGAAAGGCACCCGCAGAGTCGGTGAATTGATGGCCGCGATAGCGAAAGCTCACATTGTCGTAGCGCCCGTGTTCGTCACAATGCCAGATGTCGATTACGGCACCCGCAATAGGGCGACAATCGGGCCTGAGAACTAAACCTTCGAGAACTAACGGTTGTCCACTTGAGTCAGGTTCCTGCAAGTTGGCCCGGCGCGGTGTCGTTGGCGTATAGAATGGCCCCTCGCTCTGTGCGCGTGTACCGGTGGTGCAGGCAAGCGGGGAATCAAGTTCCAAGAGACGATCGGCGGCTGGGCCGGAAAATGCGTAGCTTAAGGCAGACGAGCGAGCTCGAGCCAGAAAAGGCAGGGCGACCGCACTCGCGGCAACAGTAACCAAACTGACCAGCATGAAGCGGCGTGTAATTTTGCGTTTCGACATAGGTTCGAAAGAAAGTCAGTTCATAAATTTGTTGTAAGCACGGAATTTCGAAAAATTTCTGAGTTACACTCGAATTGTCATTTTAACAATAGCAAATAATTTTTAAATCACGCTTTAAGTATAACTCCAGAATTCCTGACCTCAACCGAGTAATTTCAATTCATTCTAACGGTTTTCCGGTTGAATTTTCATAGAAAATCATGAGGTCGGTTCTGGGGTATTTTGTCGCGGCCTCATTGAGTTCCTTGATCCTTGGCAGCAGCGCACGATCTATGACATAGTTGGTTAATCCCAGCACTGAATGAGTATGATTTACTACTTATTCCGACTGTACAAACGATGGCGATACCACTGTCTCCCCAGCCAGATACCGCCATCGGCTATATTTTGCCACAGGTTGCTCGAGCCCAGGCCGAATTCTTGTCCGACCGGTCTGACAGGACATCCGGCAATCTCCATTTCTTGCGGAATGAGCGATGGGTTGCTGGGGGGTTGATGCTGTTTGCTGGCAAATGGAAGGAATCCACAATCTATGCAGCGGTATCTGAATTTGAACAAGCGGAGGTTTGGCATTCTGCAGTTCCCCTAAAGTCGTGAACGCATCGTGCTTGACGACAATCCAAAGCGAAATTCATTACAATATAGAAATCTATTTCTATATTGTAAAATGTTTGCTAGAAAAATCACGGACGTTTTACTTGCCAGACTGGAGGCTTATCCTGCTGTCGCATTAGTTGGCCCGCGTCAATGCGGAAAAACAACGCTTGCGCGCTCGTTCGGTGGTCGATATTTCGATCTTGAACAGGATTCTGACAAGCTCCGTTTGGATGTTCAGTGGAATGAGGTGATCGCCGGGACTGAACTCGTTGTTCTCGATGAAGCTCAGGTGTGGCCGGACCTGTTCTCACGCCTGCGCGGTGCTATTGATAGCAACCGAAATCAATTCGGCCGGTTCTTGTTGTTAGGTTCAGTATCACCTTTTCTCATGACGCGGGTTTCCGAGTCTCTCGCAGGGAGGCTTTCTGTTATTGAGTTGTCCCCATTTGTTCAGCCCGAACTCGCTAACAGTACCCAACAAAACATACTCTGGTTATATGGGGGTTATCCTGACGGGGGTGTATTGAGCGGCCAAGGTTTCCCCGTTTGGCAAATGGAATACCTGAAATTGCTTTCTCAACGCGATCTTCCCAACTGGGGAATGACGGCTCAGCCACAGACAACGCTAAGACTGCTTCGTATGCTTGCGGCGAGCCATGGTCAGGAATGGAATGCCAGCCAGGTCGGAAAAAGTCTAGGTTTGTCCTACCATACAGTCAATGGCTATCTTGATTATCTTGAAGGTGCTTTTCTTATCCGTCGTTTGCCTGCGTACTATGCCAACATTCGAAAGCGCTTGGTCAAGCGTCCAAAGATATACTGGCGGGATAGTGGGTTGTTGCATGCATTGCTGAATGTGCAGAATTCAGATGACTTGTTGAACCAGCCTTGGGTGGGTGTAAGCTGGGAAGGATTTGTTATAGAACAGGTTTTAGCGATACTGCAGACCAAAGGCGTAATTTACGAAGCATTCCATCTGCGTACAAATGATCAGCGGGAAATCGATTTATTGATTCGAATCCATACGGAACTATGGGCTATCGAAATTAAACTGACTTCTAATCCCGGTCCAAGTGACATGGCTCATCTCAACAGCAATGCCGATCTCATCGGCGCCGACAAAAGATTTCTGGTGTGTATGTGCAGCGAAGATATCGTGTCCGGCAATCAAGTTATCTGCAACATGGACGGAATTATCAGATTCATTGAGCAATTCTGATTGCGTTGGCAGGCGATAAAGTTGATGTCAGACAGACTCGAAAGATCGGTAGTTTTTGCTGTACATCGGACACTGCTGTTAATTTGATACCAGATTCTACAGCCAGCACTCCAAGGTTGAGGTTTGAAAACTATATGGACTGTTATGATTTGACCTGTCAATGTTACCTTGATGTTCAAAGCAGTGTAAAGGGTACGACTCCGGGCAGTTTTGTCGGTCTTTTGTCGAACAGGCTAAGGATTCAAGTTCTGTATTAAGCGTGTTAATCCGCTTGCCCATATCGGGCACACGCTGGCGCAACTCGTCGAGTAATTAGGAAAATGTATGACTTGACTGATAGACGTAAAATTAGCGGCACTGCCTTAACACGGAAAAAGTTTCAAGCACGTTCGTTGAGCCACTGACCAATTCTGATCGGAATATCCAGACCAGCTTTGCTGCTTACATAAATTCCGATGTGCCCCGTGTCATATACGATCTCTTCATAATCTTGAGAGCTGGTCAAATACTTCAGTGCTTGGGATGCTGCCGGCGGAACCAGATGATCCTGCTTGGCCATTAGATTCAATATCGGCAGTTTTAGGGTTCTTAGATCGACTTCCCGATTTCCGATTGTCAACCCGCCTTTTACCAGGCGGTTATGATGAAAGAATTCTTTGATGAAAGTGCGGAACATCTCACCCGCCTGATCCGGACTGTCGAATATCCATTTCTCCATGCGCATGAAGTTTTCAACTTTCTCTGGCTGGTCAATGATCTGAACAAAATCGAGATATTTTTCGATTCCAAGTCGAAATGGTTTGAGTGAAAGAAAAATGCTGTTCAACACAGTGCCGGAAACGTTTCCCATCGTGTCAACCAGCAAGTCTACGTCAATTTCCTTAAACCAATGGGTGAGCAGATTATCCGGGGTGTGAAAGTCTACTGGCGTCACCATTGTGATCAGATTCTTCACTTTCTTGGGTTGGAGTGCTGCATAGCATAGACTCATGGTACCGCCTTGACAGATTCCCAAAATATTGACTTTGGAGGCGCCTGAGTGCTGCAGCGTCTCATCAACGCAACGTTCCAGCATTTCGTCTATGTAGTGAGAAAGATCGAGGTAGCGGTCACCGGGTCCTGGATATCCCCAATCGATAAGATAAACATCAATGCCCTGATTCAATAAACCTCTCACCAGCGAGCGTTGTTCATGGAGGTCGACAATGTATGGACGGTTCACGAGTGCATATACAATCAGAAGCGGCTCGGCAACTTCTTGTGTATTGGTTAGCGGATGATATCGATATAGCCTCAATTCGTTTTGTTGATGGATTTCATCCTTGGGGGTTGTTCCCACACGAATCTCGCCCAGATATTCGACAACTTTGAATCCTTCGGTCAAGCGCGATTGAAATTCCGCGGATTCCTGAAGGAATTTTTCTGCACTCTGCATCTAATTCACTTTTTCGAGCGTGGGGGTCGAGCTTTTACTGAACTCGAAGTGGTTTTCCTCTTTCGCTGTGGTTTCGGCTTTTCCACTTGCGCAAACCGTTGTTGCAGATCTCGAATCGTTTCATTCAGACGATCAATTTGTGAGTTTGCTTGCGAGTTTTGCTGATGCAGTCTGTCAAGCTCACTTCGAGTCGGCTGTCCTTGCGATCTGGATGTCTTTTCCTGGATCTTGTTTTGGTGCTGCAGCAAGCGGATATAGGAATCGATCAGTTTGCCGAAACAAACCGCATACTCCGAAGTGAAGGCTACTTTCTCAAACTCGACTTCACAGCAATCAATCCACTTGCGATACATGTCTTCGAATCCGAACTCTTCGTCAGTGTTCGATATTGATTGAATAAACTGTTCGCCGGCACTCCGTGTGAATCCCTGAAAAATATTTACATAGCCTTGAAGCGCTGAAGCATATTCCTGCTGATGCTTGAGTAGCAAAGTCCAATCTTCCTGATATTCGCGACCGATGCCCAATGCCGGCATCTGAACCATGGAAGCATTCCACGCAGGGGTACTGCTGCCGGTAAGGAATGGATTCACCCAAGGACTGTTCTGAGTGGCAGTGGATGCAGGCAGTCCGGCAATGAAAGGGTTGAAAGTAAATGACTTGATCATTTCGTCCAATTGCTGTCTGTTTACTGAAGATGCCCCCTGCGTTTGCACGGTGTCGTACATCGACCGAAACGCGTTTCCAAGTTCAAATAGTTGCGAATAAATTGGCGATGCAGTTGGCGGTCCCGGAGCAAACGATCTGCTCCACATGGAAATCATATCCGTCGGATTGGAAATTCCCCAGGGATTAAACACGTCTGATTTCTAGGTTGGGATACACAGTAAAATTCTCAAAGGTCTCGAATTATAAGTGTACCACGTTGACTTATCCATGCGAAACCATGCACTGCGGTAATTGAACTGAGTACAATGGATTCCATCACAAATCAAATCATGGAGGTTAGCCAATGAGATCACAAGTTGCTATAGTTACCGGCGGTACCAGAGGGATTGGAGAAGCCGTGTCAATAGCATTGAACGGTGCCGGATTCAAGGTTGCGGCAAACTATGCCGGAAACCATGATCGCGCGCAAGACTTCAAAGCGCGAACCGGTATTTCAGTCTATCCGTTTGATGTAAGCGACTTTGAACAATGTAAGGCTGGGGTTGAAAAAATTACCAGTGATCTCGGTGAAGTTGATATTCTCGTGAACAATGCCGGAATTACCAGAGATCGGACGCTGCATTCAATGGATTTCCAACAATGGAATGCTGTGTTGCAGACAAATCTGTCTTCATGTTTCAACATGTCTAGATGCGTAATTGAAGGTATGCGGGAAAGAGGATTCGGGCGAATTGTGAATATTGGTTCGGTAAATGGACAGGCGGGCCAGTACGGTCAGGTAAATTATTCTGCCGCCAAGTCCGGCATACATGGATTTACCAAAGCTTTGGCAAAGGAAGGGGCTGGTAAAGGAATCACGGTTAATGCAATCGCCCCCGGATATGTGGATACCGACATGGTGCGCGCGGTTCCTGAAAAGGTGCTGGAGAAAATTATTCTCACGATTCCAGTCGGAAGACTGGGTCGAGCTGAGGATATTGCCAGAGGCGTGATGTTCCTAGTTGACGAGAACGCATCGTTCATCACCGGGTCAACGATTGACATCAACGGCGGACAGCATATGTATTGATAGTCAGATGGACGAAGCACGAACCATAAAAAAATACTCGAACAGGCGTCTATACGACACGGTAGAGAGCAAATACATCACACTGTCCGAAGTGCGTCAACTGGTACTGGATGACGTAAATTTCGTCGTGGTGGATGTCTCAACTGGAGAAGACATAACCCGGCAGATTCTTCTCCAGGTTATTTCAGAGCAGGAGTTGGGCGGGCATCCCATGTTTACGAAAGAATTGCTGACACAAATGATTCGATTTTATGGCGGAGCGTTTCAAAGCGTGTTTACGGACTACTTGGGGAAAACTGTGGAAATGCTCGATGGCCAGCAACAAGCCTATCAGCAGCAATTGAACGATATGCTGAATACTGCAGGAATGTCGACGGTAAGCGAGATGACGCAGCAAAACCTAAAATTGTGGACTGATATGCAGCAACAGATGCTGAAAATGTATGGAATTCAATCTACGAAAGATGAATAGCGGTTGTTTGATTTACAAATAAGTCGCATTTGTCCGACCTTAATTGAATCTGTTAATCAATCCCCAATTTTGACAATCTTGTGCCTGGAACGGTAATTGAGCGTCATGGACTACAAGGTGTACATGTGTGTAGTGTGCGGCTTCATTTATGAAGAAGAATATGGGTTGCCTGAAGAGGGTATTCCTGCCGGGACACGCTGGGAAGAAATCCCTGATACATGGATGTGCCCTGACTGTTCGGCGTTGAAAGATGATTTCGACATGCTCGAAATCTGAATAGTCTGCAATCTATGGCAATGCGAACTCCGATTCGTACATTTTCAGTTCTTCGGCACTAATCAGCAGCACCACCGACTCGCCGCTTCTCGAAGTCAGCCAGAGAAACGGAACATTCGGAAACTGCGCTTCAAGCTCATCCGCAGAGTTTCCAAGTTCCATCAGTAGAAATCCATGGCCAGTAAGGTGATTTCTGGATTGCGAAAGTATTCGCTGTGCAAAGTCCAGTCCGTCTTCACCCGCTTCAAATGCATGGCGTGGTTCATGCTGATACTCTTTTGGGAGACTAGCTATCCATGAGCTGTCGATATAGGGTGGATTGCTGACAATCAAGTCATATTGCTGAGTTGCAAGGTTATCATAGAGGTCACTTTGAATTACCCGAACTTGCTCATTGCATTGGAAGCGCTCGATGTTGATTCGCGCTACCTCAAGTGCATCAGCGTCAATATCCGAAGCGTCTATCGAAGCATTCGGAAAACACAACGCAAGAGAGACAGCAATACAGCCGCTTCCAGTGCACAGATCCAAAATACGGTGAATTTGGGCAGGATTTACCCACGGGCCAAAGCCATCCTGAATCAAGTCTCCAATGTGAGACCGGGGCACGATTGCCCTTTCATCGATATAGAATGCATAGCCAGCAAACCAGGATTCTCGAATCAGATAGGCAAGCGGTTTGCGAGTTTCGATTCTGCGTTCTATCAGTTCGCGAAGCGCTGAACTCTCAATTTCAGACAAGTTTTGATCATGAACATCTTCAAATTCCTGATCAATCAGATTTGCTACGTGCAATGTCGCCCAGATTGACTCATCGCGTAGATTGGTGCATCCGTGACTGGAGTGAACTTTGGATTGTGTCAAACGTTGTTCTGCCCAATCAACATGGTCGGCAACCGTGACGGGTTGATTAGCTCGCATGGCGGCCCAATTGAATAGAAAGGCAACGCGATATTCGCGTCTGTCTTGCAATTACATCGAATTGCAGGAATTGTGTGCTAGCTCTGAATTCCGTATTTTTCTTTGAATCTTCCGACGCGTCCAGCCGTGTCGACAATCTTTTGCTTGCCGGTAAAGAACGGGTGGCATACAGAGCAAATTTCGATGTTCAAATCTTCTTTCAGCGTTGAGCGGGTTTGAAAACTGTTGCCGCAGACGCACTTGACAGTTATGGTCGAATATTGTGGGTGAATTCCTTTTTTCATTTCTCGTATTTTGAATTTTGTTTGTTTATGATCTGAATCATCAGCAAGTGGAGAGTAATTTCAAATATCGAAGTTCCAATGACCAATTGCCTAATTTGCGACTCTCAGACTTTTACTTTGCAAACCCTAATTATAAGAGCCCTGCACGTTTCTACAAGGAGTGTAATGAAATTCGGCAGAAAAGTATTTGTATTGGAGAGTGGATTTGAGGGATCGTTAATCGCTAGTTCGATGCGTGGCTACTTAAGAAGCTCGTTTCATAGAAGCAAAAAATTCGGTATTGGTTTTTGTCGCACGAAGCCGTTCCGACAGGAGTTCAATCGCTTCAATATCATCATGTGAATGCAGAAGTTTGCGAATCGCCCAGATCATTTTTAACTCCATGGGTTCGGTTAGCAATTCTTCCCGACGTGTTCCCGAGCGTCCGATGATGATGGATGGATACACCCTCTTCTCCGCAATACGGCGATCCAGGTGAATTTCCATGTTGCCAGTGCCCTTGAATTCTTCGTAGATTACCTCGTCCATTTTGGAACCGGTTTCGATCAGTGCAGTGGCAAGAATGGTGATGCTACCCCCTTCTTCGATATTTCGAGCTGCACCGAAAAACCGTTTGGGACGCTGTAAAGCGTGTGAGTCAACACCTCCGGTCAGCACTTTTCCAGATGCGGGTGCAACCGTATTGTAGGCGCGAGCTAGACGAGTAATTGAATCCAGCAAAATGACTACATCGCGCTTATGTTCGACTAGCCGTTTTGCTTTTTCGATCACCATCTCTGCCACCTGAATGTGTCGAGTTGCGGGTTCATCAAAGGTAGATGAGACGACTTCTCCGCGCACGGATCTTTGCATTTCGGTAACTTCCTCTGGACGTTCGTCAATGAGCAGAACAATCAACTCGCTTTCGGGAATGTTTGCAGTAATGGAGTGAGCGATCTGTTGCAGCATGACTGTTTTACCGGTTTTCGGCGAAGATACGATCAGACCTCGCTGTCCTTTCCCGATCGGTGCTACCAGATCAATAATTCTTGCAGTCAGGTCTTCGGTGCTGCCATTACCTATTTCAAGTCGCATGCGTTGGTCCGGATGCAGCGGCGTCAGATTCTCGAACAGAACTTTGTCTTTCACACTGTCTAACTGCTCGTGGTTTATATTTTCAACCTTGAGCAGCGCAAAGTATCGTTCGGAGTCTTTAGGAGGTCGCACTAGACCGGATACTGTATCGCCGGTTCGAAGATTGAATCTTCGTATCTGACTGGGTGACACATAAATATCATCCGGCCCTGCCAGATAGGAACTGTTTGGCGATCGAAGAAAGCCAAAACCGTCCTGCAGTGTTTCCATCACTCCCTCGCCCGTAATGTTTCCGCCATTTCTGGCTTCCGCCTTTAGAATGGCGAAAATTTGATCCTGTTTGGGCATTCTCGTGGCGCCGTTGATATTTGCGTTGCGTGCAATGTCCGCCAATTCAGTTGGTGTTTTAGACTTTAGCTCAGTTAAGCTGATTCCCATAGATGTTGCCTCGGTTTCGGCGGTTGGTGGTACAGCGTCTCACGACACTGCTAATGGATGTATATGATCAGGTGCTGATATATGGAATTTAGGAAAGAAGAATTGATGTTCGTTCGAAAAGTTAACGAACCAATTTTGAAAAATTATAACCTAAACGGATAAATTGTAATAACTAAAGGGTTTCATCAATAAATGAAGTTAGTTGAGATTCTGACACAGCACCGACTTTGGTAGCTTCAACCACGCCGTTCTTGAAAATCATCAGGGTTGGAATCCCGCGAATTCCATACTTGGGTGGCGTCAGTGGATTGTCGTCTATATTCAATTTTGCAACTCTCAGCCTGCCTTCATAGTTCGTGGCAATGTTTTCCAGAAGGGGTGCGATCATTTTGCACGGTCCGCACCACTCCGCCCAGTAATCAACGATAACTGGAGTCGATGAATTGATGACTTCATCTTCAAACGAACTATCACTGATATGTGTAATTAAATCTGACATTATGGCTTTCATATGGTTTATAGAGAATACAATTCCTACAGGCAAGTCTGAAGAGGTATTGCAAAGATTCGCTGACCTGCTCCCTTTAGTGGGATTTTTTATAGCAGGGGGTATAGCATTATTTACTAAAATGTAAATAATGCAAAATTATTTTTTTACAAGTTTACTACTGCAAATTTATATACTTCTCGCCGAAAGCACAATCTGCTCATCTATCTTCTTGAATATAAATGATAAATATCTCGAAGATCGGATGTTTATTTACAATAAACTCAAAATGTTGCCCAATTAAGCTTGGCAATTTGGCAACATTTGAACGAGTTTCGTAATAAATGTTACATCAACTCAATGTAAATGGAATAAAAAATTCAATCTCTCCCTGCCAAAAGTCTATGCACGGAATCTTTCATTCACTCTGAGATTTTAGCCTCAAAATTCGTAATTGACGCGCATGAATATCCGTCTACAGCGAATGGGAATTGTGTTCAGCAATATAATGACCATGATTTTTCATCTGTTATCGGCAACCAGCCAATGGACATAATCCAGCGTATTCAGTACGTTCTTGAATCCGAATCGAAAGCTATTCAGTCTATCGAAGTTACTTCAACTTTTGAAGATGTAGTAAATCTGTTGATGTCGTGCCGCTGCAAACTGCTGACGACAGGCATGGGCAAAGCTGGCATCATCGCGAAAAAATTCGCTGTAACGCTTAGCTCGACAGGAACTCCAGCCATTTATGTTCATCCAGGTGAAGCAGCACACGGCGACCTCGGTGTAGTCTCGGAGGGTGACTGTCTAGTCGCTTTTTCTACCAGCGGTAAAACGCGAGAAGTCATCGAAATGCTGGAACTAGCTGAACACCTCGGACTCAGCAAGGTGATAGGAATTACTTCTCATGCAGAATCCGAACTCAGGAAGCATTGCGACATCATCCTGGAAATGGGAGTGATTGAGGAACCTTGCCCTCTAGGTCTGACACCCTCTGCCAGTATTGCGGTTATGAATGCCATTGCAGACGCAATCACCCTGGCTTTGATGGAGCTTAAAGGCATCACCAAACAGCAGTATGGCTTACGCCATCACGGCGGCTACCTCGGGCGAGTTGCTCGTTTGGACAACGAATAACCGGATTGTTTCGAGTTCAGTCCAAATTTTTGTGAATCGCTTTCCATATTCTTAACGGTGTAGCAGGACTGTCAAGTGCAACATATCTGTCTTCGCTCAGCATGTTGGAAACGGCATTCTGAATGGCGCCTGGTGCACCTAAACTCGCAACTTCGCCGACACCTTTGACACCCATCGGGTTTGTCCTGCAGAGTGTTTCAAATTTTTCAAGTTTAAGAAACGGAATGTCCGCAGCACGCGGCAGCTGATAATCCATCAGCGATCCGGTAAGAATTTGCCCAGATTCCTGTTCGTCAAATTGCACCGATTCCATTAACGATGTGCCTACGGACTGAGCCCAGGACCCGTGAAGCTGTCCGTCCGCTATGGCTGGATACAGAATTCTGCCAATGTCGTCCACTCCAACCAACTGGAGGATCTCAATGGCGCCTGTATCAGGATCACACTCGAGTTCGGCAACATAGGCTCCACAAGGGTGGGTGGTGTTAATCCCTTCAAATTCCGCGTTGCCGATGCAGCCGGGATAATTCTGTGGCATTTCACCCATTCGCGCGGCTATCTGTCCTAAACTGATGCGCTGGTCGGTACCGGGCAGGTAGAAAGTTCCGGCTTGATATTCGATATCAGCCTGTGAAACCTCAAGTAAGTGTGAGACGATTTCTCGGGCATTGTCCAACATGCGGCGTGCGGCTGTTTGTACAGTATTGCCGCTGATTGCTGCTAAAGAAGAACCGCCGGTTCCGCCTCCCATACTTAGAGCATCTGTGTCTCCTTGCAGTACGCTCACGCGTGAATGATCAATTTGCAGCACATCGGCAGCAATCGCTGCCAATGTAGTGAAATGGCTTTGTCCACCGGATTGCGTGCCAGTGAGGACTAGTATTGATCCGTCGTCACGGAGTTGAACTTCACAGACTTCAGTTGGCGAGCCGCCAGTTGAATGCATGTACATTCCAAGACCAATTCCGCGTAATCGACCCTGTTTTAATGATTCATGACGACGCTCGGAAAACTTGCTCCACTGAGACTGTTCCAGTGCCAAATCCAGTATTGTTTCGAATTCGCCGCTGTCGATAACGTGTCCATTCGGCATTGAATAGGGCAGTTGTTCAGGCCGAACGAAATTCTTTCGGCGCAACTCTGTGCGATCGTATCCGAGTTCAATAGCGACTTTGTCGATCAGCTGTTCCAATGTACAGATCGTTTCCGGTTTACCTGCTCCCCGATATGCATCAACCGGAGGTGCGTTTGTGAATACACCTCTACAGCGATACTGGATCAGCGGAATATTGTAGGTATGCCCAATCACCGAATAGGGGTATACCGCAGCAACTGATGGCCCGACGTAAGACAGATAGGCTCCAAGATCGGCAGTAGCATCAATCTGAAGTGCTGTAAAGCGTCCATTTTCGTCAAGTCCTAGCTGTGCGAAGTCAATGCGCGCCCTGCCGTGAGAGTCGGAAACAAATGATTCTGAACGCGTCGCCGTCCACTTCACAGGCTTGCCAATTTTCTCAGATGCGATGAGGACGAGAGCATACTCAGGATAGGTGAAGATTTTCATGCCGAAGCTGCCTCCGACATCCTGTGTAATCACGCGCAGGCTTTCGAGAGGAATTTTCAATACATCCTGTGCAAGCACTCTGCGCACCATGTGTACGCCTTGTGTTTGGACATGCAGCGTGTATTGCTGTGTTGCGGAATCATATTGTGCGATTGCCGCTCTAGGCTCAATGGACGTTATCGCCATTCTCGGATGATGGATTTCAATCGAAACTACATGAGCTGCATCGTTCAGCGCTTCCGTCACGTTTGAATCATTACCGGAGCTAGTGTGGAAACTTACGTTATCAGGAGCCTCATCCCATATTGGCGTTGAGCTGTGGATGGCTTTACTGGTGTTGCTCGCCGCATCAAGCTCCGAATAATCGATTTCAATCGCGTCAGCGGCCTCCATGGCGATATGTAGATTGTCGGCGACAACGAAAGCAACGGGTTCACCGACATAGCGCACTCGATCCGTGGCTAGGATGGGACGATCTGGTTTGAACATCGGTGTTCCATCGCGGCTCGTCAAATCCGAAGCACAGGGCAAGCCTCCGACTCCTTCGGCCTGCAGATGAGCGGCGGTAAGAACCAGTTGTACACCGGGCATTGCACTGGCATATTCAATGTCTGTCCGTTCAATTTCAGCATGCGAATATGGTGATCTAACCACATATCCGACGCAGGAATTTTTCAATTGCAGATTGTCGACAAAATTACCCCCACCTGTCAGAAGGCGATAATCCTCACGTCTTATTTTTGGTGTGGATGTGTTCAAGTATTTATAGTCTGAAGGAAATATTCTGAACCGATTTATACACCTGATTGAAGGCTTGTCAGTTGGGAATCACACATGCAGTTCAAACATAAGGTATGAGGATTGAATGTGATATGGAGGCATATTCAACAAAGTAAACCCTGAACCAACCGAATTACGGTGACTTGTGTCAAACCGACTTTATTTTCAGCTTTCCCACGCCACTGAATCAAGATGCAGAAACAGTTGTTGGCACTGTGAATCCTCAAAACGGTCCACAGGTTAGATGGTGTATAGTACTAATAACATTAAGCATATCCATTCGAGTGACGTCACATATCCAGCCAAGGTATCACAGCGTAATGAACCAGACTATGGAAAATTCATCGTGGTCGAAAGACCGGGTACAAGCGCTTTTTGATTTGCCGTTCAGCGATCTGCTGTATCAAGCTCAGACTGTTCATCGTGCAAACTTTTCTCCAAATCAGGTGCAGAAAAGCAGGTTGGTAAACATCAAGACCGGAGGTTGTCCGGAAGACTGCAAGTACTGCAGCCAGTCGATTCGCTACAACACCGATGTCAAAGCGAGCAAGTTAATGAACGTCACCGATGTCATCGCAGATGCAAAACTTGCAAAGTCAGACGGCGCCACACGCTACTGTATGGGGGCAGCATGGCGTCGACCTCAGACGAGCCACATGGATAACCTCTGTACCATGGTGCGAGAAGTAAAAGCGTTGGGTATGGAAACCTGCATGACGCTCGGCATGCTGAGCCGTGATCAGGCGATCATGCTAAAAGAAGCCGGTCTTGACTACTATAACCACAACATTGACACGTCACCGGAATACTACGAAAAGATCATCACTACTCGAACTTTCGAGGATCGACTGGAAACTATCGGTTACGTTCGCGAAGCAGGCATGAAAGTGTGTTGCGGTGGCATACTCGGCATGGGTGAAACACAGAATGATCGCGCCGGCATGTTGCGCTTGCTGGCAAATATGGACGAACCCCCGGAAAGTGTTCCGATCAATTTGCTTGTTGCTATTCCTGGTACGCCTCTTGAAGACGCAGAGCCGGTTGAGCCGATAGATTTTGTACGAACCATTGCTGTCGCGAGAATCATGCTGCCGAATTCCATGCTTCGGCTTTCTGCAGGTCGCCGAACAATGTCTGAAGAGCTTCAGGCGCTGTGTTTTTTTGCGGGAGCAAACTCCATTTTTGTTGGCGACCGACTGTTAACGACCGACAACGTGGAATACGATCATGACGCAGCACTATTCAGCAAGCTCGGACTGGAGGAAATGCCGCCAGAATCTGAAACGACTTTATCTTCAAATGTGCTTGATGTGACACAGCAGGCAGCTTCATGACGATCGCGATACCTTCTTTGATCAGCGAGTTCACCGACGACAATCAAGACTTGCAGGTGTGGACGAATTCAGTATTCATGCGCTTGTGCGGTAGTTCAAAACACTCGTGGCTGTTCTTGAATACACTTTCATACATGGAGCATATTGGAAGTTACAAGATCATGGCGACACAGCGCGGCGGCGTGATTGACTATCCGACGCTAAAGCACCTGAATGAGGAAACCGGACACGCGGTACTGTTCAAGCGACACGCGGAGCGTCTGCACGGAAGCGGTCTGGATTATTCGCCTGCGGTACTGATGGCGCCCGCGTCGGCAAGAGCATACTTTGGCAGACTCGAAGCCTGCATGGTACATTTGTTTGGTAGACAATCGAACTACCGGACGATTTATTTGTACATGTCGTTGATCGTCGAATTTCGTGCAGTCTGGGCATATGAAATTCTCCAGCAGTGCATTGAAAAGAACAGTCTCGAAATGTCTCTCGATAAATTGCTTGCTGAAGAGCAAGGGCATTTGTACAGCATGGTTCGAAGGTTGGAGGCTGATAGTAGTTTGAACTTGCAGAATGTTCAGTTGCTGTGTGAGCGAGAAAGAACTCTGTATGTTCGACTGCTGAGTGCTATCGAAATTCTGCTGGATGATACTCTGCCGAAAGTGGCGTGACTTCTACAGTTTCAGAGTCACAAAGCCGATTTCCCGTAAATTATCGAGTCAGCTGTGTAACATTTTCCGATATGACGCCGTAGACCGTGTCCAGATCCTCAGCTGTGACGCAGTAGGGCGGAAGTACATAAATCGTGTTTCCGAGCGGGCGTAGAAGCACTCCGCTTTTTTGAAATCGAAGATATAGTTCGGTGCCGATTTCAGATAGATATCCGCTATCTTTTACCTGAATGTCCATTGCGGCAATCGTTCCCGTTCGCCGCAGATTGGTCAGTGCCTCAGACTGTGCCATTTCAGTGAGTTTTAGCTCCTGCATCTGAGCCACTTTCTGAACTTTGTTTAGAGTGTCGGGGTCGTTCCACATTTGCAGATTGGCTGCCGCAACTGCGCAAGCAATCGGATTGGCCGTGTAGGAACTGGAATGAAAAAAAGTCTTGCTCCGATCCTTTGAGTAATGCGCACCGAATATTCGTTCATGGCATAGGGTTACAGCGAGCGGTAGAAATCCTCCAGTTATGCCCTTGGAGTAACAGGCAATATCTGGTACAACCCCAGCCTGCTCGCAGGCAAACAAGGTTCCGGTACGCCCCCAGGCGGTCATTACTTCGTCCGCAATGAAGAGCACATCCCAGCGCTCGCAAATCTGTTTCATTTCCCGCAGCGTTTCGGCGTGGTACATCAACATTCCACCGGCGCCAAGCACCAGTGGCTCAACAATGAATGCTGCAACATTTTGATTTTCTTTGCACTTCGAATCCAGCGCATCCAAGGTTGCCTGTTCACTGCCAGCTGTCGGAAATGGAATTTTCTCGACTGAAAACAAGAGCGGGTCGTACGGCTGATTGAACACACCGCGTTCGCCGACAGACATGGTGCCGATAGTGTCACCGTGATAACTGTTTTCAAGAACTACTACTCGCTGCCGGGGTACACCGAGATGATGCCAGTAGCCAAGTGCCATCTTTAGTCCTACTTCAACTGCGGTCGAGCCGCTATCGGAGAAAAATACATAGTCCAGACCATCAGGCGTCAGTTCAAGCAGCAACTGAGCTGTTGTCTCCGCAGGTTCGTGCGTATAACCGGCAAAAATTACTTGGTCCAGTCGATCGATCTGGTTTCGTGCGGCTGCTTGCAGATTTGGATGACAGTGTCCGTGCGTGATCACCCACCACGAAGCGATCGCGTCAATAATCCGTTGGCCGTCTGTGGTGTACAGATAAGCGCCTTGCGCGTGATCTATCTCAAGAAAGCTCGGGAATACTGCATGCTGAGTAAATGGGTGCCAGATTGGAGAGTTTTGTCGAGTCAACTAAATTGCTCCGGTAAATTGTTTAAGATTGAAGTTTTGTGCAAACACGTTTTGGAGTGAAGATTCGCTTAGCTCATGAAGATAGGGAACGCGTCCGAGTCGAATCACACCGGATAATTTCGGTATGATCCTTTCATTTTCTGGGTTGGAATCCCCAACGAATATCAGTCCATGAATGGGGACCTCATACTTCTGGAGAGCGAGCACGGTGAGCAACGTATGGTTGATTGTTCCCAAGGACGTTCGTGTGCAGATGATTGCCGGCAACTGCCAGATGCGAAAGAGCTTGATAAATAGAAAATCTGGTGTGAGTGGCACCATTACACCTCCGGCGCCCTCAACTATGAGCGGTTTTGATGTTTTCGGTAATTGACTCAACCACTCGATGTCAACTTGAATGCTGTCGATTTCTGCAGCCAGATGTGGGGATGCCGGTGTGTTCAATCGGTAAACTTCATCAATGAAGTGACTATCTGCAAGGCCAGACAAGCGCTTGACAGTCTCGGTATCGGTTTCTTCTTCCAAACCCGCCTGTACCGGTTTGAAGTAGGCTGCATTCAGTGCACGTGCCAGCATTGCCGACACGACTGTTTTTCCGATACCAGTGTCGGTTCCGGTAATTAGGAATCCGTGCGAAGTTTGTGGGGAAGGTGCGGACATGCTTCTAAATTATGAAATATCTGTGTCAGTGTTTGACACGATTGTGTAGAGTGCGTCGAACATGTCGCTGATATTCTTTTCTGTTGCGTGAAGCGTAATCGAGATTCTAAGGCGAGCTGTACCCGCTGGTACAGTGGGCGGACGAATTGCTCGAAGATCGAAGCCTGCTTGCTGCATCTTACTAGCGACACGCAGGGTAAGTTCTTCATCACCAATTACAAAGGGGATAATCTGTGTCTGGCTGCCGTTTTTCTTAAATTTTTGTTCCAGTTCTCCATTGGCTTTTTTTATCAAACCCAACAAGTAAATTCTCCGGCGTGGTTCTTCATCAAGCAGTCGAAGAGCGGCCATAACCGCAACAGCGTTAATCGGTGGCGGCGCGGTGGAGTAAATGAACGGTCTGCATTTGTTGATCATGAAATCGATTAGTTCCGACGATGCACAAACAAGTCCTCCTGCAGTCCCGAGCGCCTTCCCGCATGTATGAACTGCAACGAGATTGCGTCGCCCCTCAAACGGTTCAGTAAGTCCCCGACCATTTTCGCCCCAGACACCTGTGGCGTGGGCCTCATCTACGATCAGGACCGCGCCATATCTTTCGGAAACTTCAATCAAATCGCCTAGTGGTGCACAGTCACCGTCCATGCTGTACAGGCTTTCAACCACAATCCATGCCATGGAGGAGCCGGAAGCGCTGGTACGCCAATTAGCTAGCGCGTGTTCTATGGCATCGACATCGTTGTGAGGTGTTTTCACATTTTTTGCCAGTGAAGAGAATATCCCCTCCCGTATGCTTGCATGAGACAATGCGTCAAAAATGATCAAGTCATTTCGTCTTGGCAATGTGGTGAGTATGGCGAAGTTGGCGGAATATCCGTTTGCAAAATAGAGTGCTTTTTCGCTGCCGAAAGTCTCAGCCGCCATGGTTTCGAGTTCATCATGAATACGGTGATTGCCGCGCAGCAGCCGCGAACCACCGGAGCCGAGTGGCATGCCGTCTTCAAGTGCCGACTGTACGGCTTCGCGTATTTGTGGTGCGATGCTGAAAGCCAGAAAATCATTCGACGTAAAATCGATTCCGTTGATTGGTTCGAGCCTTCGTCGCAGATGGCTGCGCGCGAGCTTTTCAAGATCGTTGGAATAGCGAGTCAGTCTGGCGGTCATCATAAAGTGCTTTGGTAATGGAATCGATGTCGATTTACATGGAGTTTTATATATGTAAATCCAATAGAAAGACATTATTGGATTTAACAGGTGCTAGAATGTAAGCATTGGTCAACCGATAAACACGAATAGGTGAATTTCCAATCATGAGCATCAAGAAGAAAATTTCATTATTTGTATTGATTGCATTCGGACTTGCGACACCTGCGTTGCATGCCGAATCAATGCCTTCGAAAGTCTCTTCGCCTGAAGAGGCTGAGGCGGCCTATGAAATGCGCAGCGAATTCATGAAAGGGATGGGGGGTAGCATGAAGGCGTTCTCCGACTTTCTGAAACGCGGTGAAGGCGAGCCCCTGGAATTGGCGTCCATGGCGACTGAAATCGCTGAAAACGCATCGAAAATTCCAGATTTGTTTCCGCAGGATACTGGATTGGCGCAGATCGAAGACAGCGAAGCTAAAGCGGAAATCTGGGAGAATTGGTCCGATTTTGTAGCAACTGCTGGAGGAATTGTCGAACCGGCAAAAGCGCTGGCAGCCGTATTCGATTCCGGTGATCCAGGCGAGATTGGCGCAAAAGTCAAGGCGCTTGGCAGCGAAGGCTGTGGCGGATGCCATAAAAGGTTCCGTCAGAAAAAAGAGTGACAAGTCTATCCGTACTGCAGGAATACCCACAGCATGATGGCAGCCGTAATCAGCGCGATTACGGCGCCTCTCCATGCCGATGCCAGAGTCGGCGCGGTGTGAGCTAGGTTGCGCGGTATGGGTCGTGTACCGGTGATCATGGGTTTGATCAGGTTGTCTTTTTTGTAAAAGTAATAGAACGCATTTGCTGCAAGATGCAGGATGACTAGCGCAAACAGCCATTTTTTGTGCGTCACATGGACGTCACTTGCCCAGCGACTGAAATCGTAGCTGACGTAGTAGGCAAAAGGTCCTTCAACCAGTCCGTCCACATTGGTAGCGAACATGCCGGTAGTTGCCTGGACAATAACGGCTAGCAGTATTGCAATTACGGCCAGAGAGCCGATCGGGCTGTGTTCGACGCTATATCCTGGAGTGCGTTGCGGGAGTTTGGCGATGTAGTCGAAATAATCTTTGGGCTTGAACACCAGGGACGAAAACCGAGCGTTTGAGCTGCCGAGAAATCCCCAAATGATTCTGGCGATCATGAGCATGACAATACCTTTGCCGGTCAGAATATGTACGTCAAAATTCTCAAGTTTGGCACTTACAAACATGACGACAACAAGCACCGCCAACGCCCAGTGAAAAATTCGTAGTGTGATATCCCACACATTAACAACCACATGATTGGAATCATCTAGAGCCATAGTGAATTAATTTTAGTCGTTAACTCTTGCTTTTTTTCGCCACGGACACATATTCATCATATAATTTGCTATCCACCTTTTTATTTTATACTTTCGTCGGTTCCTTGTACGGACATACGGTTTTCAGGGGTAAAGAATGGCACGTATTACAGTAGAAGATTGTCTCGAAAGAGTCGAAAACAGATTTCAACTCGTTCTCATCGCGACGAAGCGCGCGCGGCAACTCGCCGGTGGCGCTGCACCGTTGGTTGACAGAGACAATGACAAGAATACCGTAATTGCATTACGTGAGATTGCTGAGGGACATATTACCGCCAGCATTCTCGACGAAGATGATGATCTTATTATGTCAATACCTTTTGAATTTCAATCTGGTGATCTAGGACTGACGAGAGAAGAAGAACTTCAAGCAGCGGATGCAGACAACCAACCCGCGGAACAAGTCGTCGAGCAGTAGAATTTCGGAAATCTATCGTCGGGTAGGACTTCCGGAGAGCGAAAAGCGACAGCTCGGCAAGCTCTGCGATTCGCTGAAGGAGTATCTCAGCGAGAGCCAGATCACAGAGATACGAAGGGCCTACAAAGTCAGCGCCAGCGCCCATGACGGTCAGCGCCGTCTAAAAGGCGAAAAATATATCCATCATCCCCTCATGGTAGCTCACATGCTTGCTGGGCTGCATCTTGACAGTCGCACTATCATTGCGGCAATTCTTCACGACACACTCGAAGACACCGAGCTTACTCTGGAGAAGTTGGAAAAAGAATTCGGAGAAGAAGTTGCGACTCTGGTCTTAGGAGTCAGCAAAGTGAGCAATCTGGAATTCGTGTCGAAAGAAAGAGAAAAAAACGAAAACCTGCGAAGCCTTTTTCTTGCCGTGTCGAATGATGTGAGGGTCATACTGATCAAATTGGCCGATAGAATTCACAATCTCAACACACTTGAAGTACATCGCCTTGAAAAAAGAAAGAGAATTGCTCGGGAGACCTACGACATCTACATACCGATTGCCTATATGCTGGGCATGCACAGCTGGCGCCGCCAGATGGAAGATTTATGCTTCAAGGCAATCTATCCCAAAAGATATGAAACTATCAACAAGGCAGTGCGACGTGACATCAAGGGTGGTGTCAATCAAACCATTAAGAAACACATCAACGCGATTCAGGCGCTTTTGAAGGAGCGTGGCATCGTCGCAAGCGTGTCAGGACGTTTCAAGAACGTTTCCGCGATTCACGAGAAAATGCGACGCAAGGGCAATTCACTAGAAGCAGTTCAAGACTTGTTTGCGTTTCGAGTGGTGGTGCAGGAAGTGGAGGACTGCTATCGAACACTAGGGCTAATTCACAATCGGTATAAACCGATTTCAGGTGAATTCAATGACTATATTGCGATTCCGAAGTTTAATGGATATCAATCCCTGCACACAACTGTTCACGCTGAATTCGGTCGCGCCATAGAGGTACAGATACGCACCGAGGATATGCATCGCATTGCTGAATCCGGAATCGCTTCCCACCTTGGTTACAAGACCGGAAATGCATCAACAGAATTATCCAACATTCCTAGCACTCAATTGTTGAATGAAGTAATTCATGGGCTGGAAGATCATACTGTTGCTGCTCCTGACGACTACTTTGACAATCTGAAGATCAGCTTGTTTTCCGAAAATGTGTATGTGTTCACGCCGAAAGGCGATGTGATGCGCCTGAAAAAAGGGGCGACTGTGGTCGATTTTGCTTATTCGATTCATACAGAAGTGGGAGATGGCATCAAATCGGCGAAGATCAATGGGAAGCGTGCAGCGCTTCTTACGGTTCTTCAGAATGGAGACTCTGTTGAAGTCAAAAGCACCAAATATGGCAGACCGGACCCAGGATGGCTACAGTTTGCTGTTACAGGAAAAGCGCGAATGGCGATCCGACATGCTCTCAAGAATAAGTCAGATGTCGAATTTGAAAAGATGGGCAAGCGGCTTTTTCAGAATGTTTTGAAGACTTACAAAATAAAGCCGGCATCAATAACGCAGGAGATGAAAGACAGACTTGCCCAAGAGTTGAGTGTCAATAACTGGTCTGTGATTCTTCATGACATCGGTACTGGAAAACGCGTCGCAGGCATCATCGTCAATCAGATATTTCCTGATACATTGTCGAAAGTCGATCAACATGCGTCAAACGAGTTGTCTGTATCCATTCAGGGCACCGAGGGAGTGGTGGTTGAATATGCAAAGTGCTGTAACCCGATTCCGAATGATTCAATCGTCGGATTTTTCAGCTTGGGCAGGGGCATCGTCATTCACTGTGAAGATTGCCTGAATGTCCGTGACTCTAAATATCCTCCTGAACAATGGGGTAAATTTCACTGGGTCGACAAGCCTCGGGGTCCTTTCCGGGTTTCCATTCGGCTGCACACACAGGATAAAAAGGGAGTATTAGCAGGCGTAACCACTAGGATCGCGTCGGCAGGAGCCAATATCAGTAATGGAGAAATCAATACGCTTGAAAGCGGCTACGCGGTGTTGGATTTTGACATTGATGTAACGGACCGAGAACACCTTGACCGGATCATGCGACTGGTCGAAAGTGATCCCACAGTCATCGATGTTAAGCGTAGCAAGTTGAAATGAGAGATGTACGTCGCGCATCAAATACCTGGCATCGAACCGTTAGGAATTAATTACGTCAGTTGCCGCTGGATTTTTCTATTTCCTTGCCTCTTCCCCACCTAACGCATCAAACATCTAATTCGTCAAGGGCGATATAAGAACACGTGGCAAGATATGTTGTTACGAAAATCTTAATCCTATCGGTTATTAGTTTCATGATTTTAATATCCGCGGTCTTAAGGAATCTGAAGAGGTAATTTACAGCCGAAATACGAATTAGAACGCCTAAATATTAGAACAGTGGTATTAGTGAACTTGATAACTTCTCTTTGAATTTCTGCAAGTTTTTGTTCCTTCCGTGTTTAAGACTTTCTCATAGAACACAAAATTTAGGTTCGTGGGACTTTCGAGGATGCAGATTAATATCAAGGCTAGTTTTTACAGTCGACAATTTGTAATTTACCTTGGTGTGCGTTTGCTATCTACCAAAGCAAACGGAGGATTTAAAACATCTGAATGATGAATAACTCAACAAACACCGCCCTCCAGCACGCGCAGAATATAATCCTCAAACTTGCAACTGGACTTTACAAGCACTAGCGACTCGGAATGCGGTGCCGCAGCCATCATTTAACATTTAACCTCCTAGGGAACGGCAGCATGACCAATAGACAATTTATCTCCACCGATAAAGCCCCCAGTGCAATCGGTGCTTATTCACAAGCAGTGCGATCCTCAGATACTGTCTATATATCTGGGCAGATTCCGTTGGATCCAACCACTCAGGAAGTAGTGGACGGGGATGCGAGAACACAGATTGACAGAGTATTTCAGAATGTGGCAGCGGTTGCGCTGGCAGCCGGCGGCAGCCTTTCGGATATCGTCAAGCTCACTGTGTATCTTACTGATCTTGGAAATTTTCCTACCGTAAACGAGGTGATGGGTGAGTATTTCACTGAACCCTATCCCGCCCGCGCGGCAATTGGCGTGGCCTCTCTTCCCAAGGGCGTTTCGGTAGAAGTCGAAGCCATCATGGTTTTGTAGGGATAGGTGAACTCGGACCAGCCTCAATATGTAGAGGAATTGCCCGTTACGGAGCTTCCCCGTGTCGGCTCAAAACTTGCATCCCTGTTGGGAAAAATTGGGATTATTCAGGTCAAGGATCTTCTGTTCCATCTTCCTTATCGCTACCAAGATCGCACACGGACTGTTCCTCTTGACTCGCTGATCATCGGTCAAACCATATTGGTGTCCGGCCGAATCATCACCGTCCGGGTTCAATTTGGTCGCCGTCGCAGTTTAATCGCCAAAATTGACGATGGAACTGGAAACATGTGTATGCGACTCTTTCACTTCAGCAACAGACAAAAAGAGAGTCTGGAAAGAGCTACATGGCTTCGCTGTTTCGGCGAAGTACGTTGGATGCGTGCCAACTATGAAATGGTTCACCCCGAATATTCGGTTTTTGATCATTCGCCTGCTGCCGTACAAGGTGACAGTCTCACTCCAGTGTATCGGCTTACCGAAGGAGTTGGGCAAGCGTTGATGCGTGCCACTGTCAATTCCGCACTCAAACTCAGCAAGAATCAGGAAGTCCTCGAACTTCTACCGCCGCAAGCGCTTGAAGCGCGTCAGCTTCCTGATCTTAAGGCCGCTCTGGAGTATGTGCATGCTCCACCTTCCGAAAAATTTGAACTCAGAGAGGAACAGAAAAAAGAGCCTGCCATGCAGAGACTCATTTTTGAGGAACTAGTAGCCTTCCAAATTGCACGTCGCCAGCACAAAAGACTACGACAATCTGTAAAAGCCCCCAAAATGGAGCCGTCGGGGGAATTGTCCAGACAACTGAAAGAGTCGCTTGCGTTCAAGCCGACTGAATCTCAGCGAAAAGTCATTCACGAAATCCTTGCAGACTTGAAGCGGTCAATGCCGATGCTGCGTCTGGTGCAGGGAGACGTAGGTTCCGGCAAAACGCTGGTTGCCGCGGCAGCTGCGGCTTGGGTTGTAGAATCCGGGTTTCAGGTTGCGATCATGGCTCCGACAGAACTGCTCGCAGAACAGCATCTGAAGTCATTCGTTGACTGGTTTGCTCCGCTTGGAATTGACATCCAGTTACTGACTGGCAGACTGTCTGCAAAAGATCGTCGAAATGTCGAGCACGCCGTTCAATGGGGCGGTGCCAACATCGTCATCGGCACTCATGCCCTCTTCCAGGAAGGAGTCGATTTCAAAAACCTGGGATTGGTTGTAATTGACGAACAGCACCGTTTCGGCGTTGGCCAGCGTTACGCGTTTCGTAAAAAAGGCGTGAGGAAAGAACAGGTGCCTCATCAGCTTGTAATGACCGCAACGCCAATTCCTCGAACACTCGCGATGACATTCTACGCTGATTTGGACGTGTCCAACATAACCGAGCTTCCTCCCGGCAGAATTCCGGTACATACCGAGATCTTCCCTTCATCGAAGCGCAGCCATGTAATCGGTATGGTTGAACGTCTGTGTGCATCCGGTCAACAGGCATACTGGGTGTGTCCGATCATCGAAAAATCAGAAGTGCTGGATGCCGAGTCCGCCGAAGAGGCGGAGAAATTTGTGAAAGAAGCACTGCCTGGACGCCGCGTTGCCTTGATTCATGGCCGCCTGAAGAGTGTGAAACGGGATCAGATCATGACGGATTTTCGGAAAGGTAAAATTGACGTATTGGTTGCAACTACGGTGATTGAGGTCGGAGTGGATGTGCCGAATGTGAGTTTGATGGTGATCGAAAGTTCCGAGAGACTGGGGCTTTCGCAATTACATCAGTTGCGGGGTCGTGTCGGTCGCGGATTGAAGGAGGCTCGGTGCGTTCTATTGTTTAAAAAAGATTTATCAGAAATGGCTAATAAGCGGTTGACCGTGATGCAGGAATCGAACGATGGCTTCAAGATTGCAGAAACTGATCTTAAGCTTCGCGGTGCCGGTGAACTGCTTGGTACGCGACAGACCGGAGCGCAGTTGTTCCGTATTGCGGAACTGCCGAGGGACATGGAAATGATCACAGATGTCAATCAAGTTGCAGAGTTGATTATGGACAAGCACCCCGACTACATACAACCGTTGATCAGACGCTGGACTGTCCGGGAGGGTGGGTACAGTGCTGTTTGAACGACTCGGCGCCTATGCTCGTCTCATGCGGTTGGATAAGCCCATCGGCAGTTTGCTGCTGCTTTGGCCTACATTGTGGGCGGCATGGCTTGCTGGCAATGGCAACCCTGAACCCCATATCGTACTAGTGTTGGTCATTGGCGTTTTTGTGATGCGTTCCGGTGGTTGCGTGATTAATGATTTTGCGGACCGAGATTTTGACTCGCATGTCGAACGTACGCGCAGACGTCCACTTGCTACTGGTGAGGTATCGGTACGTGAAGCATTAATTCTATTCGTATGTTTGTGTCTGATGGGTTTCATACTGGTATTGTTCCTAAACAGCCTTGCACTGATTCTGGCGGTCATTGGCGTGGTTCTTGCAGCATCGTATCCGTTCTTGAAACGAGTGACGAGCCTGCCCCAGTTTTACTTGGGCATCGCATTTGGTTGGGGTATACCGATCGCGTTCGCAGCGCATCAAGATACGGTTCCGATGATAGGCTGGATTCTGCTGCTCGCCAACATAGCGTGGGCGGGAGCCTACGACACCTTTTATGCCATGGTCGATCGCGAGGATGATGTGCGCATCGGAGTAAAATCGTTGGCGGTGCTTTCCGGCACCTTCGATCGGATGGTGATAGGTGTTTGCCAGACGATTACGCTACTGCTCCTTTGCCTTGTCGGCTATATGGAAAATTTGAACGAATACTATTTTCTTGGTCTGTTCGGTGCTTTGCTGGTGGCTGTGTGGCATCAATATTCGTGCAGAAGTGACGATCGGGATCGGTTCTTTGCTGCTTTCCTTGGAAACAGTTGGTTCGGCGCTATGGTGTTCGGCGGAATCGTACTAGCCTATCTATAAAAATTTGCTGGCACTGTGAGTGTGCAGCCTGTCGGCATCATCTCTCAAAGCCGCCAAAGAATCTGACTAAAATCTGAGCCACTTATTGGTAAATTCAGCAATGACTCCACTTGATATCGGAATTCACATCGCAGGTGCCGTATGTGCTTTGTTGCTTGGCATTGCAGTTTTATCCATGCCGAAAGGAACTCCTCGTCACAAACTGATAGGTCGTACTTGGGTTGTCTTGATGACAATCGTTGCGCTCGGATCGTTCAGGCTTCACGGCATTAGTGCCGAAGGCGGATTCAGCGGGATTCATTTGCTCTCGACGTTCACGCTTATTTCCATGGCATATGCGATCTTCATGATTCGGAGAGGGCATCGCCAGCGTCACGTCATGGCCATGATAGGATGCTTTGTTGGGCTCATCGTCGCGGGAATATTTACCCTCGACCCTGATCGAATCATTGGAAATTTTTTCTTCGGAGGTTGACCTGCTCACTCAATTGAGTGCCGCAAATGCCTGGTCCATGGCTTCAACAATGACTGGCACATCTTCTTGCGAGAGGCACATTGGCGGTGTCAGCCTGATTACGCTTTTGGCAGGTCCGGCTTTGCCGGTGACAAGTCCGTGATGCCGGGTTTGTTCGAACACAATTGCCGTTTCTTCGGTTGCCGGTTCTTTGCTATCGTGATTTTTAACCAATTCAATGGCCACCATAAGACCGTACCCCCTCACGTCTCCAATAATCGGATGTTTGCTTTTCAAACTAGATAGTCCTTCCAGCAAAAGCTCTCCGACAATCTTTGAATTTCGTTGTAGATTATCCTCTGCAATCACGCGTAGCACAGTGCGTCCAACGGCACTGTTGACTGGATTAGCACCATACGTATGAAACAAAAACTTATCAGCCATGGCTTCGGCAATTTCACGTCGGGCGATCACGGCTCCTAGAGGATAGCCGTTACCCATTGCCTTAGCGGTGACCACAATTTCCGGGATGATGTCGTGAGTCGTAAAGTTCCAGAAGGAATCGCCAGTTCTGCCAAATCCCGCCTGCACTTCGTCAATAATCATGATGCCGCCTGTTGCGTGAACTCTCTCAGCGGCACCTGAGATGTATCCATCGGGCATGCGAACTACACCGGCATACCCCTGAATCGGTTCAATAAGCATTCCAGCCAGATGTCCGGAAGTTCCATGCTGGATGACGCTGTCCAAAGCGTCCAGATAACGATCGACATCGTATCCAAAAGGACCGCGATAAACGTTTGGAGTTATTGTGAACTGAACGTTTCCCGGAAGACAAACTTCATGACGGAATCCGGAAATTCCGGTAACGGATTGTGCACCATAAGTCGGACCGTGATAAGCGCTTTGAAGTGAGATGATGTCGTTTCTTTCCGTGTAGGATCGTGCCATCATCAGTGCCAGGTCGACGGCTTCAGCTCCGCTGTTGGTTAGATGTACAACCCAGTTGTAGCCTTCGGGCATAGTAGCGGCTAATTCTTCACAGTAATGGGCTGGCACAGGATGATAGAACATGGTTGTGCAGTGTGAGAGCATTGCTCCCTGTTCCTGTGCTGCACGGGCGACATCCGGATGGGCATGCCCGACTGAGATACAGACGTTCATGGCCAGTAAGTCAATGAGACGGTTGTCGTTTTCATCCCACAAATACTGCCCCGAACCTCGTTTGAGGATCAATGGATTCTGGAACGGCTGAAATTTTCGTTGTGAAGCCGCATAGTACTTTTCTCGTCTTTCTATAACGCCTGATGTGGTCCAGTCTGTGTAAAAATCCATGTTATTTATTTTAACCATACTGTGGTTGTTTACGATTTTCTCGAAGTCGACTTGAAATTATATCTTCAATGGCTTCGAGCTGATCCTGATTGATGTACGGCTGCTGGTAATCCTGTAACATCTGTTTCCACAGGCCGTTTGCACGTTGATGCTGCCAAGTGGAGCCTTCTGCCTGCCATTGTTCGTAGGAACGATTGTCTGCGATCGTCGATTGAAAGAATGCAGTCTCGAAATGCCGTCGGGTGTGACCAGCTTCCAGAAAGTGCGGCCTTGGCTGCACTTCTATAAAAGCATCGGGTTGATATCAGAATACTTTTTGGGGTTGTTCAGTATCCCAGCGAATTATCATGAGCCCAATTTGGATCATCAGGGCCGAGATCACCGATCGGAGCTGCAAATGCATCCGACACAAGATCGGGAACATTGCTCCCCGTCAATGAGTTCAGAAACGCCTCAAGATCAAGTTTTTCTTGCTCCGTTAAATTCAAAATGCCGATCAATGGAGAAAGCAATTCATTCGGGATACCGCCGCGATCATAGAAATCAATGACTTCACGCAGAGTCTGAAAGGCCCCATTGTGCATGTAAGGAGCAGTCAGAGCAATGTTTCTTAGGGTCTGGGTTCTGAATTTCCATCGATCATTCGGATTTTCCGTTATTCGGTATAAACCAAGATCATTCGGAGGTTTCCTGCGAGTAATAGACTGGATGACATCCTGTGTCACATAGGTAAAAACTCCAGGTGCCAGCTGAACGCGTACCTTGTCGTCGGGCTGTGTATTCTGAAGGCTGAAGGAAACGCGATAGCCAAGACCGGTGTTGTGGAACTGCTGATCCGTGAACAGCGCATAATCAGATTGAACCGGATGGCAGACGATACACCGCCCCTTTCCCGCAAATACCGCAAACCCGCGTTTGGCAGCATCACTGATGGCATCTTTCTGACTGCCGTATCGCCATCGATCAAACGGGGAATCTGCGGCCAGCAATGTTCGCTGATAGCTAGCAATTGCCTGCCCCACGGTTTGAATATCTGCACCGCGACCATCGAATGCTTCTTCAAACAGTCCGTCGTAGTCACGGATTCTTTGTATCTTGTTGATAACGTAACCGATGGATGGTGCGGCCATCTCACTATGTGCCGTGATTGGCTGCCAGACCTGGTTCTCAAGGCTGAATTCCCGTCCGTCCCAGAACAGGTGACGCAGGTAAGCTACATTGTACAAGGTGGGGGCATTGCGCAGCACTGAGCGCCCTTCCACACCGACGGGTGTGGGCAGTTCGTTGTTGGTAAACCCCTGCTCGGGAATGTGACAACCCGCGCAAGACAGCGTGTCGTTGATTGACAGGCGGCGATCGAAGAAAAGCCGTCTGCCAAGTTCAATCTTTTCCCGGCTCAGCGGGTTGTCAGCCGGAATCGGAACCGGCGGTAAACCTAGGGGCAGTAACTCTTCGGCATAACGGATTAAATCCAGACTGCGGCCACGACGCTCCAATAGGCTGCGAGATTGGGTCGTGTAGCTGGTGTCCTCATAACCTTCCTTGACGTCTCCCGGGCCGTAACTCTGACTTACGTCAAATTCACGATTTTCCGATAACTCCCCGCTTGTCTGAGCCCAGACCAGCATTGTCGCCGCAATCGTAATCACAAGGACAACGCCGAGCAGGACGATGGCTCTACAGAGCGCCGTATACTTTATGAAACTCAACTGCTCGAAGACTCTAGCAACAACGTCTCCAGATCGTTCATCAGAATGTCGGGATGCAGGAACGACACGCTATAAATATTCCGAACCTGCAAATCCCGGTCAATCAGATATACGCGAAGCAAGTGCGTGAATCGATCAGTCGACTCCCCATGCGCATTGAACTCTCGAGCGACAAACTGGCCGTAGCCATCTAGAATCGGTTGCAGTTCACTCTGCCCGCGAGTGGTCAGAAATTCCCATTCGACTTTATTGTCGCGAACCCCCTCTTCGAGTCTGTGCGTGACCTCTACCGTGTCCACCTCAGGGTCAAATGAAATGGAAAGCAGACGCACGGCATCCATCAATTCAGGACGTTCGCGAAGTCGGGACTGCACCTTGTAAAGCACTGAATTGGCAAGCGGACATCCATTCAGGTCCGCGCAACCCGTATAAATGAAACTCAGAATTACAAACCGGCCGCTCATAAGATCATGCAGACGGGCCAGAGAATTATCGCTGCGCAAGACCATGCCGTCTGCAGCTTTTTTGATCGGCGGCAGTTCATAGCTACCGGCAGGGGGCGCTTCGTAAGGAAGCACCCCCCATCCTGGAGCTCGAATCTCTATTTGTTCACTATTGCCATACGCTGCGATGCTGATTGCTGGCAGCATCAGAACCAACAAAATCCGCATGTTGGCACGTATACGCATAAGCCCTGATTCTCAAGTGGAAGTCGCTAATTGACGCTGTGAGAAACAGATGCCAGGAGGTTGGCGTCCGAGGGGCGCTGCATGCCGTACATGGCATAGGAACCGAAGCGCATCTGATGCGCTCGACCAAGTCCCTGCTCATAGAAATCAACCGTCCATTGATGCTCCAGAGATTCACCGTTCCAGTGATACAGTTTTACGTACTGCTCGTCGGCATCTCCGGTCTTGTCCCAGTTCCCGAGAAGTGAACTGGAGAAATAAACTCGCTTGCCGTCCCAGCTTTGAGAGACCATGTTGATTTGACTGCCGATTACCTCCTCGTACACCTGTTTGGGTGCGTGGGGATCGGAAATGTCAAAATAACGTGTTTTCCCTTCCAGGAAAGTGTCAACCCAGAGTCCTTGGTTATCTGCTGTGATCGAGATGTCAACCGGTAGCGGTATATCAGCAGGGACACCGATATCCGACACGGCCTTGGCTTGCCACTCATCGTTGTCGTCGGGATAGATCAGCCAAATCTGAGAAGTCAGCGCAGTACTGGTAAAGCAATAATTATTCCCTTCTCCCCAGGCGCAACGGATTTCCAGAGGCGCTCCAGGCACGTCAAGCACTTTCAAAGGCTTGCGTGCATGCATGTCCCAGACCACCATGGTGTTTCCGAAACGCTGCATGGCGTCGGGGGAACCTACCATCTGCCCGAAATCCATCATGTAATTGGACCAGCCAGTGAACGACGAAGTCAGCATAATGTTCTGCTCTGCCTTCACTCGGACATCATAACCATACCCGTCCGCAAGGTTGCCGGTCTTAGTCGCCCCGCGTAAATCGGAATCCGTCGGAATCCAGTGGGTAGTAATGTATTCGCCTTCGTTGTTGTATTCGGCCATTCCGGTTCGACCACCACCGTCCGCGTTATTCGAAAGCGCCGTAATCATCATTCGCCCCGGAAACGCGTAAAATGTGTGTGGCCCCACCAATCCGCCGCTGGCTTCTGTAAAATCAGTAATAATCTTGTGCATTCTGGGTTCGCGTGGATCACTGTGAATGTCGAATACAAATACCTTGTTGGTATCCAGCCCGCCAGCCCACAGATACCTGCGATCGTCTGATAATCCAGAATGATGTGCTTCATTACGTCCGCCTACGGACAACGAATTGACGACTTTGCCGTAAGTTTCGGATGACGGATTGGTGTCAATGGTAACCAGTTTATCCTGCTCGTCGCCAATGCCCTCAACGCCGAGTGTCCACACATAGACATAATCTTCCTGTCCCAGGATCTTCGCGATGTACGGGGACATACAGGTTTCATCTGCTTTTGCCGTAAATGACAGTGCTATTGCCAACAGCATTGCAGCTGTCGTTATGATGCACTTGCTCAATAATTTTCCACTCATTGTTACACTCTCCTTGTATGAATTTTATGTTGTATTTGCACCGCAGGGACACTTGAACATCGTCCACGGTATTGAAAACTATTTATACACCAAAGGACACCAATATGGGATTTAGGCATAAAAAAATTGTCAAAATTCCGACTATGTTTACGCCTGATGAAAATTCTTTTGCAGGAATCGTAAGTAAAGTACATGATGACGGAGCTGACTGACAAAACTCACCACCTATTTACAGTGGTCTTTGCACTGTTCGGTCTTGTTCTGTAATTGTTTGGAACCCACTCCGGCGGCATGAACAAGCACCCTAGAACTGTTGCAATACTGCGAGCAGACTTCAACTTTTCAGATAATCGTACAAGCCCATGGAACCACACTACAAAAGGATTTACTGAATTGATTGGGGTTACGATTCCGTATTCGATGGTCTCCTGCTCTTCCTCAAAGGTGCCAAACAGTCGATCCCAGACAATGAATATCCCAGCATAGTTCTTGTCGCGATTTTGCGGATTTCTGCCATGATGCACTCGGTGATGGGACGGTGTGTTGAACACAGCTTCAATTGGCTTTGGAAATTTGCCAATGGTCTCAGTGTGAAGAGGCGTTTGGTATAGCTGTACAAATGCTTCTGCAAAGAATATCAGAAGCGGGTTGAAACCGGCGATTGCCAGAGGAATACTGAAAAAGACTGGAAAGACTCCGTCCAGCGGTCCGAACCTGTAAGCGACCGAAATATTGAAGTAAGGCGAGCTGTGATGAACTGTGTGAGTTGCCCAGCCGATGGCCACCTTGTGCGTGAAACGGTGTTCCCAGTAGTAGACAAAGTCTGCCAGTACCACACAAATAGCGATTGACCAGAGAGTGGTTGGAATTGTGTTGATTCTGAAGTTGTCGAAGAAGTAGTAATAAATTGCGACATAAGTTGAACCGAGTGCTACGTAATACAGCGCGTAAAAGGCACCCGTCGTAAGAAAATTGGTAATTCCATCGCCAATGATGTTCCAGGTTAAAGACTTTTTGATCAGCAGTCGTAAAAGCTCTGCCGCCAGAAATGCCAGCGAAGCTATGAATACCCAGTAGTCAAGCAGATTGGTCCAGTCATAGACTGCATATTCTGAGAATGTTGAAGTCAATAGTTCCATTATTTGATATCTCCAAGTGAATTGACAAGCAATTCTGCTGCATTTTTAGAAGCAGTCCACCACTTATCCGGGGGGTCGTGTAAAGCGAATGAATCGATGTTGAAGTAGATTCCGACGACACCAAAGGCGACACTGAAAATCAAATCATCGGCAACATCCGTATATTCAAGTCGAAGTTCATTTTCAACCATCTGGATTAATTGATTTGTCCAGTCGATAAGCATCATATTGATGCCAGGATATTGTTCCGCGGCAGCAATAAGAGCATGCAATATCAATATGGAATTTCTGTCCACAACGTAATTTTTATCGAACAGAAATTCGAGCAATACGCTGACGCGTCGACTATGTGGCAGTGCGTTGACGAGTTCTTCAGTTTGTGTCTTCCAATCCTTCCCGACATGGTCGATTAGTGCGCCAATCATTTCTTCCCGATTGCCAAGATAGTGGCGTAAGATCGAGCGCTTGACGTCAGCCTGTTCCGCGATCCGTTCCTGTGTCGCTCCTTCAAATCCATAGCGAGCAATGCAGGTTGCGTAGGCAGCGAGAATTTGCTTCGATCTGACTTCTTTCAAGCTTTTGCGAGGCATGATGATTGCTTCAATTCGTTTGACTGGATTGAATGATTTGCATCATTCTATAATAGATCGTCATTATTGACAATCTATTAACTATTTATTTTCGCCGAATTGAAGAGTTGTATGAAGATCAGATTTTTTGCAGAGCTGTTAACAATTTGAAACCAGTCTTGTGTGCGCTGCCGGAGAAATGCGAGTATTAAAAAGTGCCATCGGTTGTCAGCCTGATCGGAGGGGTGGATTCCCCTCTTTTTTGGTATGCGATTTGACGGTCTGCTAGCCTTTCGGCTGCCGGCGATGTCTGGCTCAACAATGCTCACAACCTGTTGTTGATCGACTGGTTTAAATTGAATCAGTGAAACTGCAAAAAATTCTGCTATTATTTGAAATCCGACCTCAACGTCAAAAAAAATCTTATTTTGATTGTCGCTCCACAACAAAAAAACAAATCAGGCGGAATCAATGATTCCGTTCGTCCAGACTGGGTGTCTGATGACATGTATCCGTTCGAGAGCAAGTTCTTCGCCAACTCATCAGGACATCGAATGCACTTCGTCGACGAGGGCGAAGGCGAGCCGCTCGTGTTCGTCCACGGCAACCCAGCTTGGTCGTTCGAATTCCGTTATCCGATCCGGGCGCTTCGGTCGGAATTCCGCTGCGTCGCGCCCGACCATATCGGCTTCGGCCTCTCGTCGCGCAGCACCTGGTGCGAGGACCATCATCCGGAAAGTCACGCGCACCGGTTCGCCGCGTTTCTCGATCACCTCGACCTTCGTGACATCACCCTGTTCATGACGGATTGGGGCGGGCCGATCGGCCTCGACTTCGCGCGCAAGCATCCGGAACGCGTCAAGCGTCTCGTCATCGCGAACACCTGGTGTTGGCCGGTCGGCGACGACTTCCATTTCAAGTCGTTCAGCTTCTTGATGTCGAGCTGGATCGGCCAGTACCTCATCCGGCATCGCAACCTATTCGTGAACAAGGTGATGCCGAAGGCGGTCGGTGACCGGAACGTCCTGACGCCGGAGATCATGGCGCATTACCGCAACGCGCATCCGTCACCCACCGCGCGCGCGGCCAACGCCGCGCTGCCGGGTTACATCGTCGGTGCGAGCGGCTGGCTGCGTTCGATCTGGGGAGACCGCGCGGCCTTTGCGGACAAGCCAGCGCTCCTTCTCTGGGGGTTCAAGGATATCGCGTTCCGCAAGAAGGAACTCGAACGGTGGAAGTCCGCGCTGACGGACTTCGAACTGTACGAGTTCGAGGATTGCGGGCATTTTCTGGCGGAAGAAGCGCCAGACAGGGTCGTGTCGGCGCTCCGGGCCTTCATGAGGCGCGCATAGTATCGTCCGTTCCGGCCGGGGCGCTGCCAATGCCTGTCCAGACAACCGCACGGCGGGCGAGCAGATTCCAGAGCGAAATACGAAGAGACTTGGTTGGAACGCACTGCTTCGGCTATCCGCCCGGACTGGGTGTCAGACGACCTCTATCCATTCGAGAGCCGGTTCTTCGCTGCGCCGCCCGATCAACAGATACACTACATCGATGCGGGCACGGGTGAGCCAATCGTATTCGTGCACGACAACCCCGCCTGTTCCGCGATTCGTTCCTGTGTCGCACCTTCAAGTCCATAGCGAGTAATGCAGGTTGCGTAGGCAGCGAGGATTTGTTCTGATCTAATCTCTTTCAAGCATTTACGAGGCATGATGATTGCTTCAATTGGTTTGAATGATTTGCATCGTTCTTCAATAGATTATCAATAATGACCAATCTATGGACTATTGATTTTCGCTGAATTGAAGAGCTGTGTGGAGATCAGAATATGTGCAGAGTTGCTGACTTTTTGAGACAAGTTTTGTGAGTGCTGCTGAGTAATACGAATTAAAAAACGGTGCCATCGGTTGTCAGCTTGATCGGAGGGGTGGAATCGCCTCTTTTTTGGTATGCGATTTTACGGCCTGCTGCCCAGGTACCGCCTTCAAGAACACTACTCAGTGGCAAACTGACAGAATCTCGATTGAGGATTTTTCTTACTCGCACGGCGATCTCATCAAGTAGACTGACAGTCAATGCTCGCCATTCGACTACAGCTTCCGAATTTATGGACAGCTCGTGCTTGAGAATAGCTGGATTCTTAACCTTCAATACTCCTGAGTCAATCAGCAGACCGCCATTGCGATATTCAGGAAGTCCAGTGAGACCGTCAATATTGGTTACCGTCCATCCTCCCCAACGCAGCGGTTCAACCAGGGAATAGCTGAGCCACTGAGAAAGTTTGTGAAATGGTACGAGCCTTCCTGCACTCCCGATTTTCGGAGCCAGCGAATGATATCCGGCATCTCCATAGCATTTTTGTTCGACCCAAATTCCGTTTGGCCAAACGGAATTGAATTTCCACAAAATTGTTTGTAGAACTCCGGTCAGGTCCAAAATTTCAAGATTTCGATCATGAGCGAATGATTTGACAATGTCAGAGGGACAGTTCATGTCAGGGGAATCTCGCAGCACTTGGCCGAGTTGATTCAGCAGTTTTACACGTCCGTCCACGCCCAACAGCCGATTCTTGGCGGTAACCTGAAAGACAGTGCATAAATCTTTTGCGTTTGCACGAATCAAATCATTCGCGGTCGCAGATATCGATTCATCATTTCTGCAGGTCGTCAAGCCGTTAAAGAAATAATGGACCGATGCAGCGGCCAGTCCCTCAGAGCGAGACAGTCGGGTGCCGGAAACCGGTTCCAGATAACTCCACTCGTTACCGGCACCTGCATCCAGCAGTACGCTGATGAAAGTGAGATCGATAGCGCAACGCATTCTCTGATCGGCATTCAAAGCATTGATCCGATGCTTCTGAATGTAGTGCTGCCAAAGGTTGAATTCGCCTATTTGAAAATGCCGCCAACGGGCGTGAAGCGGTATGTTCAGATCAGGGAAATTTTCCTCGCAGACTTCGGCAACAAAACGTGAGCAAGTTTCAATCGCCTTTTCATTGATTTCAAAGTAGAGTCCATTGCCTTCCCGGATCGCTTGCGTAATGGTGTTGCAACGCTGACGTACGCCAGCGGCTGTCAGTAGATTATCACAAGCATCAACTGAAACGCACTCGGGCATCAGTATTCTTCAAGTCCTCGCCCGTGGGCTTCGGCAAGTTCACTGGCACTCGGAGCCGTATCTTCGGAAAAATAACCAGCAGCAATTTTCGCATCCATTTCAACACGAGCATCATGCGGAATTCGATCCTCCGGTAACGAGATACGCTCAACAATTTCGATCCCTTGCTTGACTAGTGCATCGTATTTCATGTTGCTCATGGATACGAAACGGTCGATTCGATTCACTCCTAGCCAGTTGAGTGCATCCGGCATCAGTCTTTGAAATCGCATGTCCTGTACGCCAGCGATGCATTCAGTTCTCTCAAAATAGCGTTCCGCTGAATCGCCGCCCTCTTGACGTTTGCGAGCGTTATAGACTAAAAATTTCGTGACTTCTCCGAGCGCACGACCTTCTTTTCGGTTATAGACGATCAGTCCAGTGCCACTTTCTTGTGCGGTTCGGATACTGTCTTCAATTCCGTGAATCAGATACGGTCGACAGGTACAGATGTCCGAGCCGAATACATCCGAGCCATTGCATTCATCATGCACTCTGCATGAAAGCTTGTGTTCATCGCTGGCAATTGCACTTGCATCTCCAAAAATGTACAGCGTGATCCCGCCAATAGGAGGAAGAAACAGTTTTAGGTCCGGACGCGTAACCAGTTCGGAGAACATATTTCCAGTCTGTTCGTAGAGTGCCCGTCGCAAGTCGTGCTCTTCTACGCCAAAACGTTTGGCGATGCCTCGAAGATACCAGACCGGTTCAATTGCAACTTTGGTTACATTCACCTCACCTGAATCCAGCAGAATTTTCCCGTCTGGTTCGAGATCTGCTCCACTTACCCCCGCTCTCAGTTCCGGCACTGTTAAACGCGCTCGGGTCACCGCGATCGTTGGCCGAATACTGTTCCCGCTTTCGATAAAGTCATCGAACACACCCCCAGCCAGATGCCCCCAGGGATCTATCGAAACAATGCCCTCCTGACTAAACCACTGCGGGTGTGGCCCGATGTTTACCGCCGGTGCAGTATTAGTCAGATCTGGCTTATGAAGCGGATCCAACGTACCAGTAGCCACGGCAAGCGCCCGATATACTGCATAAGATCCCGAGTGAGTACCAATTGCATTTCGATGTTTCGAGTCGCTTGGGAGCCCAACGACTGGGCCGCGCTCCTTTGCACTGGATGCACCCCAAACGATTGGCGCCGGCGTCATTTCCCGACCTGGGTGGGAGGTAAGTGAAATATGAGTTGAAACTCTTTGCTGGTTCATGTTTGTTTCTCTTTCTAAGTGGTTTGTGGCGGCAATATATATGCGTTTTGTGGCTGCCAGCGAATCCACAGGTTCTGATCGCTATGCAATCGCAACTGCTCAATTTCGTGCTGCTGTTTTTGGATTTTCATTTCAACTCCGTTTCGCGTTTCTACGAGAAGTCCGATGATCGATCCGACGAATTCCTCGCTGATCAGGTTGCAGGGAAATTCATTGACGCTCCCCGTTGAATTTGAACTCAGTGAAATCATATCTGCGCTAATGACAATTTCAGCATCTTCTGCGACACTGAACTTTCGTTTTTCTGGAACTGTTGCTGTTACTTGGCCGATGTTTGTGTCGATAGTCAACAGGTCGTGCTCAATTTTTGTGATCTTGCCTGTCAGAATATTATTTGATCCGACGAACTTTGCAACAAAACGATTGGCTGGCTGTCGAAAAATTTCTTGTGCAGTCGCGATTTGTTCGATATGCCCTTTGCTCATAATGACCACGCGGTCGGTCATAGCGAACGCTTCAGATTGACTGTGGGTGACATAAATAAAAGTGATGCCGAGTTCTTTCTGCAAGCGGGAGAGAACCCCTTGCATTCGCACAACAAGGTTCGCATCCAGTGCGCTCAACGGTTCGTCAAGCAGCAAAACTGGCGGCTCTGTGACAAGTGCTCGAGCGAGCGCCACGCGCTGCTTCTGACCGCCCGACAATTGATCAATTCGCCGGCTTGCAAGATCAGAAATTTCCATTCGTTCTAACCATTGCATGGCTCTTCGTTTTCGTTCGGGTTCCCGGATGCCTCTGGTTTTGAGTCCGAACTCGACGTTTTGCTGTACCGATAGAAACGGAAAAAGTGCCAGAGTCTGCCACACCATGGGAGTCTCCCGTTCAGAAGGCTTTAGTTCATTGATTCGTTTGCCGTTCAGTCGAATTTCGCCTTCCGTTGGCGTTTCGAGGCCAGCCAGCATGCGTAGAATGGTTGTTTTTCCACAACCACTTGACCCCATTATTCCCAAGAACTCACCGGCGTGCACCGTTAGGTTTATGCGTTCAACCGCTAACACCTGGCCGAATTTCTTGACGACATTTTCGAATACGATCTGTGGTTCGCTCATTGTGTTTCGATCAGATATAGGTTTTTCTAGGAGAGCGCAATGTAAATACCAACTGTGCGATGATAACCAACGTCATGGAGGTAAGAAATACAAAACTGCCAATGGCGTTGATCTGCGGGTCTATATTGCCCTGTAAAATTTCGAGAATGATCACAGGGATTGTTTTGTTCAGCCCTGATACAAACCACGCCACCACAAACTCGTCAAAGGAAACAGCCATTGTCAGGCATAGTGCGGAAATGATGGCTGGCTTGGCGAATGGCACGACAACGTATCGCATCGTTGCCCATTCACTCGCACCTAAATTCCACGCCGCGGCTTCCAGGTCGCGATCCATCTGCTGCAAGCGAAGTCGGATGACTGCCATTGCAAACGGCGAACACAAAACAGTGTGAGCGATTACGATCGACCAGAGCTTCCCGGAAGCCCCGATTTTTGAAAACCAGGCAAGCATCGCCAGTGCCATGATAATCAGCGGAATGGTTGGCGGAAGAAGCGCCAGAGCCAGATATCCGCTCTTGAATCTAAACGAATATCGGAAATCGGTGTAGGCAGTGCAGAAACCAATGAATGTTGACAGTACGGAGACCAGAACTGCAACTGTCATGCTAGTTCTTGCAGCATCCCAAACATCTGGGTCGTTATAGGCGATTTCGTACCAGTGAAGGGTGAAAGAACCCAGTGGTATGGATGCGAAGCGATCAGAATTGAAAGAGAAGATCATGCTGGTGATGATCGGAGTAAATATGAAAACAAAAACAGCAACAAGGTACGCCTTGAGCAACAGGTTGGTAACTTTATTCGCCTGCATTGTCATGATCTTCGGCGGTATGCAATCATGACTGCGGTAAATGCCACGCTCATCAGCGTCACCATCATCATAACGGCGACGACAGCCGCTCTCGGCCATTGCTGGCCGGATTTCGTTGTATCGATGATCAAAATCGAAAGGGTCGGGGGTTTCGATCCGCCTAGGTAGTAAGGCGCAACAAAATCTCCATAGGAAAGAATAAAGCAAATTACTGCGCCAATGATCAGTCCAGTCTTTGCAAGCGGAACAATGACTGTAAAAACTGTACGAGCCCATCCCGCACCGAGATTCCATGCCGCTTCAATGAGGTCGCGATTGACGTTGGCCAGAGACAGTGTCTGAAGAACGACTACCAGAGGCAGTGTCAGTGTCATATAGCCGACGATCGTTCCAAATGGTGTATTCAGCATAGTAAAGGGCCCAATTCCGAACCAGCTGAAAACGGCATTCAATGCACCGGATTCCGCCAGAATCACATACCAGGAAAACGTTCTGACCAGATAGCTGGTAAAAAATGGGATGATTAGAAAGAATATCGCCCACCTGCGCACCGTATCAGAAGTTTTGAACGCGAGCGCGTACGAAGCTGGAAATGCGAGGATGGTAGCAGTTGCGGTGGACAAGGTAGCGAGCCAAAATGTCAGGAAATAAGAGTCCCAGAAATACCCGCGCGTTAACATCTTGATCCAGTTCTTCATCTCGAATGCTTCAGTCATGCGATAGTTTTTCACCAGAAAAAACGTGATTGCAATCATGAATAGCAGTGGTCCGATAAAGAACAACGCCTGCCATATCAACATGGGAGAGCGCCACGTCAGGGCGTAAATGTCATATTTTTCGCGCATAGCCTACTTCAAATTGAACGACGACTGAACTGGCTCAAAATTGAGTGATTGATCGAACTCTTTCTGTGTGGGCGAGGCGAGAGATTCGGTGAATAGCTGCCGTCGGCCTCCATCTGATTGATGCTGATGATTAACGGCGTTGGGTTAAATGAAAATATCACCTACAACAGATTTTCAGCCCACCGCCGAATTAAAGCATACAGGCAGAGAAGCCGATGCTTCTCTGCCTTTTCATCATACACAATCCGAATTGGATATCAAGGCGGTCAGCTAAGCATTCTTGTACTCTGACCAGAAATCATTCCAGTCCTCAAGAGACTGCTGGCGAGGAATGTCTCGAAAATGAATTCGTCTGTTTTCAATCAGTGTCAGCGGATTGTTTGGCGCACCCTCAATCTGTCCGGTGCGTTCGGCTTCGGCCAGATTGACCTTGCGCAATTCTGCTGCGCCAGAGTGAGTTACGCAAAATCCTGGATAAGCCGCCATCTGAGCGGAGCGGGCCTGTCCGGCAGGACTCAGCATATACTGAATGAACTGTGTGACCAAGTCCACATGTTTCGATCCTTTGCCAATTGAATAAGACTCGGTCCATTGAATTCCGCCTTCTTCAGGTACTACCGACGCAACAGGTGCACCGTCCTTTTGCAGAACACCCGTAATCCAGTCGCCGATTCCGCAGGTTGCCAGCATTTCTTCATTCTTTAGAGAATTGAAAGTACCACCATAGTCGAAAAATCCACCTACCTGCGGACGCAGAGTGAGGGTAGTTTCCCGCACTTTGTCCCATGCATCACTGGAAATGTCGAACGGGCTCGGATCGTTGTTTCCGTTGTACAGGCTCATCATTCCCAGGCTGGGAAGATGCCAGTCGAAGTGTCCGACTTTTCCTTGCAGCTCAGGTTTCCAAAAACACTTGTAGCTCATTGCCTCTGCTTCGGTTACAGCCTTTGTGTTATATGAAACACCCAGGTGCCCGAAACGAACCATGACTGAATAAAGTGCACCGCCGTCCCAGTGGCCAGGAAACTTCGTGAAAGTATCAAAAAGGAAGTCTTCAAACGGGTAGTCAGCGGGGTTGAGTTCAATAATGTAGCCCGCTGCGTTGAGTTGCTGTACAAACTCCGCGTCTGACAGAATTACATCGTAAGTTCCCGGTGGTGATTGAGCAATCAGCGCGAGCATATTGTCGCCGCCAGCATAGTATTTGGGTTTGAATTTTACGTTGTTCAGCGCCTCAAACTCTTCGACCATGTCAGGTTCGCCGTGCCCGTACCACGCGAGCATATTCAGTTCAACTGCTTCAGCCCAAGATTTTCGGCTTGTAATCAGGAGAGGTGCTGCCAATGCTCCAGCTGCTGTTACCGATTTTTTCAGAAAATCCCTTCTCTGAGGTTGATGTTTTTTGTCCATTGAAATTCATCCTCCAATTAGATTAACAAGAAATATAAATTCGTTTTAACCCTTTAGTTTAGTTCGTTTCGCCAGTATCCGGAAAACAACTTTCCGGGTTGAAGTTTGCGAAACTGTTGAGAGTCTGTTGGTTGCACTGGCTCTGTAAATCGGAGTCCGGTAATACGCAACTTGATACCTTATACTTGTTTCGCATTTGACTTGTGAATGCGTTTTCCTCCACACAGATAACCGCAATACCAGCCACCACACCCCCTTGTCGCTCAATCAGTCGAACCGTCGCATCCATTGTGCCGCCTGTTTCGATCCACTGGTCTACGAGAAGAACTCTGGTTCCAGCTGAAAATGCGGGTTTTCGCATTTCCAATTCCTGAGTTTGACCGGAGTAATTTACCATTGTAACCACGTCATAAGCCACTGGCACTTTACCGCCTTTTCGAAGTGTGAGCACACCTTTGTTCAAACGAACTGCCAAGGCCCCTGCCAAAACAAATCCAGCTGCGTCGATACCCGCTACGACATCAATGGAATCAGCACAGAACGGCCTGACGAGATCATCGAGAATCGCGTTGAACGAATAAGCATTGATGTAAGCTGAACTCGGATCTAGCCACGCATACCGTTTGCCGCGAGAGCGCGGCGCCATAAGATTCATATACCATGCACCGAGTGCGCTTGCAGTTTGGTTTCGGTGTGATTCTGACTTTGCTTCATCTAGCAGTCTTCGAAGTCTTGATGGATCAATGTTGTAGAAATCCCCTGGTACGTTGATTCCAGTCGCTACCAGAACTGCATCAAGGAGGTCATCGTATTGGTGGAAATTCTCTGGCGTTATTCCTGAAGCAACGGCGAGTGCCGATTCTTTGCAACCTTGTCGAAAATCTCTGATTTTTTGCAAAGATGCAGCAACTCCTGTTGCACTGCCGGAAGTTACAGTTACATCGATACAATTTGCTGCAATTTGTGCGGCTCGCAAGAAATTGGCTGGGTCTACCGAGCGCTGTTTCTTGAATGCGACGCCGCCAAAGTAAAGCCCCTCCCATTCACTTTTCATCATGCTGTCCTGCCGGAGTTTGACAGCAGGCTGTTCGGTTTTGCTCAAATGTTCGTTAATTTCGGCATCATCCGCCCAGTACGCATCAACTTCGCATCCATCTTCACACTGCAATTTTTCAAGAATCGGCAGCGCGTCTGAAATTCCGACGCCAAGAAAATTTACGCCGAACCATAGATTTGGAAAGTTTCTGCGTATTTTGCAAATAATTGGAAGAAACTCATCGATTCCAAAATCATGGTTGATGAGAAAAACGCCGGATGCGCCCTCGTGGACGGCAATTTCCACATTACGGCGGGTTTGTTCAAAGTCAAGAACGTGAATGACCGGCAGGATGACCGTGCCGGAACACTTAAATAGTCTTTTGAGACGGAAATTTTCCACAGGTTCGTTTGACCAAAATCTATGTAATCTAAGTATGACTGCGCCCGGCAATATCCTCGAACCACAGTTCGGGAAACTTCCGGATAAATTGTGCCATCAAATTTTTACAAGCCAGGTCGTCTGCAAGCGCCACTTTAACACCGAAGTCCAGCAGGAGTTCGATATTACCTGGAAAATTTATGTTTTCTCCGATAACCACGCGCTTGATCCCGAAGTGCAGAATCGCACCAGTGCACATCATGCAAGGACTCAGCGTTGTATACATTTCTGTGTCACTGTAGTCTTCCATTAGCCCGGCGCTTCTCAGGCAGTCGGTTTCGCCATGCATAACGGGATCATTTTCCTGAACTCGCTTGTTTCTTCCACGGGCGACAATCTGTCCACTGCGTACCATAACCGCTCCAACCGGTACTCCGCCTTGCTCAAATCCATGGCGTGCTTCCGTCAGTGCTTCCGTGAAAAAAATCTTATCGGTGTCTGTTATGTCTGACAGACGTCTTGACCAGTTTGTCACTTATCGATTCCTTCAACTCCTGGGATCTAAACGTTGTCGATCCATGTCAGTGGCACCGACTTAGATCGTAGCAGCTCGATGGCCCGGGAAGCGGTGTCTTCAGCTTCACCGACAATCAATGTACCAATACCGAATTGAATGACGACGCCGGCCACTAGCAGATTCGGCGAATTTGTGCTGTAAAGTGATAGTTCAGCGTGGTCGTTTCGCCGCCCTGCCGCACGGATGCATTCAAATTCTGCCAGTGCGATTGGATCGTTCAGTTGAATGGTACGGTCATACTCTGCCGCGATAACTTCGCCACCTTTAGCCAACACTGCACCGACAGCGTGCCCGCCTTCAGCTGCACCGAGTTTCGCCTGCTGTTGAGCGAGTTGTAGCAGTTCGAGATTTTCCATGTTCGATAATATGTCAAGTGAAACGATTTGCTGATATTCCAATAGTACAATTAGGCAAGCATGATTCTAACATTTTAGACGTGCAATGGGAATATTGAAAATTTGGAAAACGGCTTAATCGACGGTATTTGCAGCAGCCTATTACGATCGAAATCATTCTCGTGCGTTACTGTAAGTAATATCTATTGAAAGGAGAAATGTTGTGACACTTCATGTCGTCGAACACCCGCTAATCGAACACAAGCTCAGTCTGATGCGGGACAAGAATACAAAAATGGAACTGTTTCGACAGTTGGTTGGTGAAGTTGCCATGCTACTCGCCTATGAAGTGACGCGTGATCTGCCTACGGAATTCCGTACCATTGAAACTCCGCTCGAAAGAATTGAGTCTTCTTTCATATCCGGCAAGAAACTTTGCTTCATTTCCATACTCCGTGCTGGCAACGGTCTTCTCGACGGGGTGTTGAACCTTATTCCGAGCGCCCGCGTGGGGCACGTAGGACTCTACCGTGATCCCGAGACGCTGATTGCAGTCGAGTATTACTACAAAGTGCCGCCTGACATTAGCGAACGGCTTGCAATCATTGTAGACCCTATGCTCGCCACAGCGAATACAGCTATCGCAGCAGCGGAGCGTTTAAAACAGTCTGGTGCAAAAAAAATTAAATTTCTGTGTCTGTTGGCAGCTCCAGAAGGTGTTGCAGCTTTTGAGCAAGTACATCCGGATGTTGAACTATATGCTGCTGCATTGGACCGAGAGTTGAACGATCACGGATATATCCTTCCTGGACTTGGAGACGCTGGGGACAGGCTATTCGGCACTCAGTAGTGTGGATAGCAGCATTGCCGGGCAATTGAGCGCGAAACATTGTCAGAAATGCAAATTGTTGCGAGGAAAGGGATTCCATATTGCGACATCGCGTCGGGTACAAATAGATATCCATAGATGAGTGACATTTTCGATTTCAAACCCAAGCGGCAGTTATACGCAGTTTTCGGGAACCCGATCTCGCACAGCAAATCGCCTATGGTACATAGCCTCTTCGCCAAGCAGTTTGACATCGATCTTGAATATCGCGCGGTTCATGTTGAAATTGGCGGTTTCGAGCAAGCAGCCAGCGGTTTTGAAGCGAACGGCGGACAAGGCCTCAATGTAACCGTGCCATTCAAACTCAATGCATGGAAGTTCGCCGATGTGTTGAGTGATCGCGCGAATTTGGCTGGTGCAGTGAATACGCTGTCCTTAGGAAAGACCGTCAAGGGTGACAATACCGATGGTATCGGGTTGGTAACCGACATTAAGACGAGACTGGGAGTCGATATCAGGGATGCCTGCGTGTTGATGATCGGCGCAGGAGGTGCAGTTCGCGGAGTTCTGGGACCAATCTTGGCGGAACAACCCGAACAAGTATTTATCGCAAACCGAACCAAAGACAAAGCCGTTGCGCTGGCCGACGTGTTTGCGCAGTGCGGGAACATTGTCGGTGGCGGCTTGGACGAAGTTCGAGGCAGAACCTACGATATCGTGATTAATGCCACCTCAAGCGAATTAACAGGCAGCTTGCCGGAAATTCCTTCTGGAGTATTTCAGGATGCTCAATTGGCTTATAACATGATGTACGCAGCGCGACCAACCCAATTTCAATTGTTGGCAATCGAACATGGCGTCACTAATACTGCCGATGGACTCGGAATGCTGGTAGAGCAGGCAGCGGAGTCATTCTTTCTCTGGCACGGCAAAAAGCCAGAAACCAATTCGGTGATTGATGCCGTCAGAAAGGCACTTTAGTCAATCAGCCTGCAACCACTGCCTCCTACGAAGAAATACGAATATTTTGAAATAGATGGCTTCCACACCCTGCCTTACCGCATGGTCACAAATTCCTCTGCTACAGTTGGATGGATTGCAACTGTATTGTCGAAATCGCGTTTGCATGCTGCCATCTTTACTGCGACTGAAAATCCCTGAATCATTTCGTCTGCAAAGTCTCCGACGATATGACAGCCAACGATTCTTTCGTTCTCACCCGTGGTGACAAGTTTCATTAGAGTGGGTGAGCCACGATCCGTAACCTGATAGTACATATTCTGAAACTGGCTTGAATAGACCTTTACATCGTCTCCAAACTTAGCCCTTGCTGCGTCTTCACTCAATCCCACTGTGCCAATGGGTGGATGGCTAAAAATGACTGAAGGGATATTCTCGTAGTCCAAATATGCGTCGCTTTGGCCACCGAACAGCCGATCTGAAAGTTTTCGACCTGCGGCAATCGCAACAGGCGTCAATGCGACGCGGCCGGTTACATCTCCGACTGCATAAACGCCTTTACAAGATGTATTCTGAAATTTGTCTGTTTCAATGTAGCCTCGAGAATTGAGTTCCACGCCTGCACTTTCAAGATTAAGAGATTGAGAATTCGGTACGCGCCCGATTGCAAATATGAATTGGTCGATTTCATTCAGTGAAGTGCCATTGTCCAACTTGACCGAGAGCTTTGATTTATTTCTTTCTAGTTCGGTAACCGAGGTATTCAGTACGAATTCCACTCCAGTTCGCTGCATTTCGGACATGACTACTGAGGTAATGGAAGAATCGAATCCGCGTAATAGCTGATCCTTTCGCAGAATCATAGTCACTTGGCTTCCAAGTCCATGCAGCATACCAGCAAACTCGGTGGCAATGTAGCCAGCACCTGTTATTGCAACCTTTGCAGGAAGTTCCTCCATCTCGAAAAATCCGTCGCTGGTTATGCCATATTCTGAGCCAGCGACGTTTGGAATAACAGGTCGGCTGCCGGTTGCTATCAGAATGTGAGCTGCTTCAAAACTGTCGTCATTTACTTGCAGGGTGTTGGATGTGGTAAAGCGAGCCGTTCCTTCAATGCGGACGACATCGGAACCCTCAAGATTAGCAGCATAAATATCATTCAGACGGGCAATATATGCATCGCGAGACTTCTTGATAACTGCCCAGTCGAATCCTTCGTTTTTGACTGAAAATCCATAATCGGCGGCATCGTGAAGGGTTTCTGCAATTCGCGAAGTGGTCCACATTACTTTTTTGGGCACGCATCCAACATTAACACAAGTCCCCCCTAGTTTGTGATGTTCAATCACTGCACACTTGGCTCCGTATTCGCTTGCTCGCCGTGCCGCCGCGATACCGCCGCTTCCACCGCCGATCACTATCATGTCGTATTGCTTTTTCATGATTTCTTCTCTTGGATAAAAATTTTGGTTTTGAATTCCACTGGTTTCACAAAAAATTGATGTGCCTTGACCTATCGCAGAGCGACATAAAAGTCATGCGTGATTATCCATCAAACGAGGATAGTTGGTTGGGATAAAAGAACTGGTTGGGCTAAATCGAATAGCGGAGGTGACATACTAAAAAATCACGATCCGGATTCAATAAATAGTCTAGCGTTACCGCCCGCTGCGGTTGTGTCAATACACACTGATTTTTCTACGATGAAGAGCCAAGGCGCGTCCTCATCTGTAGTGAGTTGAATGATCGCGCCTAGTCGTGACGCGAGTTCCAATCGAATTGTTCTCAACAACTCTTGTGGGTAGTCACCCACAGTGATTCCAACAAAGTCGCTAGATAACGTAATCGTCGTGGAGTCCGGCATCACTTGGCTTTGTAAAATCGGTACACCTGAAGATTGCAAGTTTGCAATAAGTTGACTTTCAATTCCAACACCCAGCACTGCATTTCCGGCTGCCAGTGCCTGCAGAACATGTGTGTCTGATCCAATACAAATGAACACGCCCTTCGGGTGCAGGTAAATGCGGTTGCTTTCACCTGTTGGACCCTCAAGATCGATAAGCGAAGGGACTAGTTTGGCCGTCTGCGCCAATACCTCCAAGAGTTCAGGCCGGTCCGCCACTGCTGACCTCAAAATGGATATTCGGTCCTCTTTACAAGCCCAATCCGATTGCAGTTTAACCAATCTGCCAAGTGATTCACGAGTATCGCCTCTTGTTTCAGCAGGATACTCAAGATCAGCTGTTTGTTTGAATTTCCCAAATCGTCGAAGACGAGCAACGTAGAAGGGTCCGCCAGCTTTAGGACCAGTTCCGGACAGACCTCTTCCACCGAAAGGCTGAGAGCCTACTACTGCTCCAATCTGGTTGCGGTTTACATAAATGTTCCCAGCGTTCACGCTTTCAGACAACTGTTGAACCCGCCGGTCAATTCGCGTGTGAAGCCCGAACGTAAGCCCGTATCCGGTATTGTTGATGCTTTCCACTACCTTGCAAATGTCCCGAGAATCATATGTAGCTACATGCAGAATGGGTCCGAAAATCTCACGCTCCAGTTCCTCAATTCCTGACACGCGAAATACGCTCGGAGGCACAAAATAGCCGTCAAGATGAGCAGAAAGTTCTCGCTGATATAGCAGGCGGTTTTCGCTTTCCATCCTATTGCAATAGTCCAGCAGATCGCTTTGTGCGTGTTCGTCAATGATCGGTCCGACATCAGTTGAAATATCCCATGGGTCACTTACTCTCAATTGTTCCATGGCACCAAATAGCATATTGAGCAGCCGAGATTCCATTTCGTTCTGTACATACAGAATTCGCAATGCAGAACACCTTTGCCCCGCGCTCTGAAATGCCGATGCGATAATATCTTTGACAGCCTGCTCCGGTAACGCAGTAGAGTCCACGATCATTGCGTTCAGTCCGCCTGTTTCAGCAATGAGAGGTGCCTCTATACCGCATGAATTCGCCATTGATCGATAGATGGCTTGAGCCGTATCGGTAGAGCCTGTGAAACAGATCCCGGAAATGCGTTCGTCCGCTGAAAGCATCGCTCCGACGGTTTCACCGTAGCCAGGAAGAAACTGCACAACGTCTTTCGAAATACCGACTTGGTGTATGAGCTCTACCGCTCTTGCACCGGTCAGCGACGACTGCTCAGCAGGTTTCCCAATCACCGAATTTCCAGCTGCAAGCGAGGCGGTAATCTGACCGGTAAAAATTGCGAGTGGGAAATTCCAAGGCGAGATGCAGGCAATGACTCCACGGGCACAGTGATCGGGCATGCGTTCCAGCCGAATGGCTTCGTTTGCATAGTATCGACAGAAGTCCACTGCCTCTCTCACTTCGGAAATTGAATCGGTAATCGTCTTGCCAGTTTCCTGAACCATCAAGGCTATCAGTTCTGGCGATTGTTTTTCATAGGCGTCGGCGATTCGATTGAGCAATTCGGCACGAGTTGAAGCGCTCGTGCTACTCCACTGTTTGAAACTCGACTGCGCGCGTTCAATTGTTTCGTTAACGTGTGCCGATTCAGTTTGAATGACCGTGCCTACTTGGATTCGTGGGTGTGCAGGATTGTGGATGACTTCCGTCGGGTTGTTTGTACCAGAATCCAAATCGGACCGGCCAGCATGCCATTCGCAGTTTCGGTACTGCTCCATTTCCCCGTACAGCGCTTTTATTGCATTGACATCCGCTAGATCGATGCCTTTGGAATTCGTTCTTGAATCGCCAAAGATGTTGCTTGGCTGCCGTACCGACGGATTTGGTATTGAGTGCCTCAGTTCTCGAACTTTCTCGATTGGGTCTGAAGCGACTTCTGCCACCGGAATGTTCGTGTCCACCAGTTGATTCAGGAAAGAACTATTTGCCCCATTTTCCAGAATTCTCCGCACGAGATAAGCAAGAAGGTCTTCGCGGGCACCCACCGGAGCATAGATTCTGCAACGATATCCAAATTTTTTTCTAGCTGCCTCGTGAACATCTTCTCCCATGCCGTGAAGCCTCTGAAACTCGAATCTGTGGTGACCGCCTGTCATGGTCATCACCGCGCAAATTGTGTGGGCATTATGAGTTGCAAACTGGGGATAAATTCGATCGTTCAAATCAAGTAATCGTCGGGCGCAGGCGAGGTAGGACAAGTCGGTTGAACACTTTCTCGTGAATACAGGAAAGGAGGAAATCCCCAGCACTTGTGCACGTTTGATTTCAGTATCCCAGTAAGCTCCCTTTACAAGTCGCAGCATGATTCTGCGATCAAACTTCTCGGCAAGACCATATAGGCAGTCGATGACAAAGCGTGCGCTCGGACTGTATGCCTGAACAACAGCCCCAAATCCATGCCAGCCTTTCAGGGACGGATTGGACAGAGTCCTCTTGATGACTTCCAAAGACAGGTCCAGCGTGTCTGCCTCTTCCGCATCAATGTTGAATCCCATGTTCGCTTTCTTCGCAAGCTGTGCGAGCGACAGAACGGAGTCAACCAGTTCATCCAAAATAAATTCTCTTTGTGTTGACTGATATCGGGGGTGAAGTGCCGACAGCTTGACGGAAATTCCAGGATTTTCCCAGAAGTTGTCGGAGTTGCATTTGCCTGCTATGAACTCAATGGCCTGAAAATAGGAGGACCAGTAGCGCTTTGCATCATCGGCTGTCAGGGCCGACTCACCCAGCATGTCATAAGAGTATCCATAGCCTTTGCGTACAAGTCCTTCGTCCCGCTCAGTCGCAGATTCGATCGTCGTTCCAAGGATGAATTGATCCGCAATTCTTCGGATTGCTTGGGCGACAACCGCTCTGACCACAGGCTCCCCGAGTCTTTTTACGATGCGTCGAAGTGTGTCTGCGACATCGCCGACGTCTGCTTCTTTCAGAATCTTGCCGGTCAGTAACAATGTCCATGTTGAGGCGTTGACTAAGGATGAGCTTGAATGCCCAAGATGCTTTCCCCAGTGTGCTGCTGAAATCTTGTCGCTGATCAGAGTGTCAATTGTGATGGTGTCGGGCACTCGCAAAAGAGCCTCAGCCAGACACATCAGTGCAATTCCTTCTTGTGATGTCAAGCCATACTCGGAGAGAAACGATGACATGATTCGTGGGGAGCTGGAATCGCGTACCGTTGTAACTAGTTCGGTTGCCCGTTGGCTAGCACTCAGACGTTGAATTTCAGTCAGCGGAGCTTGCTTGAGCAAGTTGTGCACAACAGTAGATTCATCTGCGAGATAAGCACTTCTGAAGACTTTTAGCAGTACTTCAAGATCCCAGGATTGTTGGATAGTTTCTGTCAAGAATTGAATCGAATCCGAATGATTTCTCCCTCCTTCAGTTCATATGATTTGCCTTCAAAACGCATCCGACCGGCATCTTTCACCATTTGTTCAGTTCCGTAAGACAGGAGATCTTCGCTTGACATCACTTCCGCTCGAATGAATCCCTTTTCCATATCTGTATGTATCATTCCGGCTGCCTGTTTCGCGGTCGTTCCTCTTGGAAATGCCCAGGCTCGAACCTCGGATTCGTTGAAAGTGAAAAATGTCTGTAATCCAAGTAGAGAGTAACCCGTACGCACTACATTATCTAGAGCGGAAACATCGACACCGAGTTCTGCACGAAATGGAATTTGTTCGTCCTCCGAAAATTGTACCAATTCGTCTTCAATTTTCGCACAAATCGTTACCATGGGAGCCTTCAAATCATCTACTAAAACACAATCAGAGAGTAGCAGCTGTTCTTCGCTGACATTCAATATGTAGAATTTGGGTTTGCTCGTCAGTAGATGCAGGTTGCGGATGATCCCCTGTTCTTCCGCATCCGGTTCAACCCCACTGAACGGCTTCCCCTGTTCAAGCATTGATTCGACAGTTTTGAGCACAGCAGCAGCTTTCTGCTGATTTTTGTCTCCGATTCGGGCACGTCTGGATGCTTTTTTTGTCGCTTTGCGTACTGTTTCCAGGTCTGCCAGGACCAACTCCAGACTAACAATGTCAATTTCGTCTTTCCAATCGTCTTTGTTATCGAAGCCACCGATCACATGAGCGATCAGATCCATCTCGCGAATATGTGCTAGAAATTGATTTCCAAGTCCTTCACCACGTGATGCTCCTTCAACCAAACCGGCAATATCTACAAATTCAATCACTGCTGGAACTTGCGTTTCAACGCCTGCGACCTTCGCAATTTCCGGTAGTCGAGGCTCCGGAACGAATGCTACTCCGAAATTCGATTCGATGGTACAGAACGGAAAGTTCTCCGCTGCTACTTGAGAGCCTGTCAGTGCATTAAACAGAGTGGATTTGCCGACATTCGGCACGCCGATGATTCCGCACCGAAAACCCATGTCGCCAGATTGTGCGGGTCAGGCACCCAGTGAGGATTCGGGTGAGGAGTCGGTTGCTTTGGGTCTGCTGTGCAGTGCTGTCATCGCCCGTTCCAGATTTCCCCTCAAAATTTCCGGAAGTGAATCCAATGCATCGGAAATTGCGTCGTCAATAAGATTCTGATCGTGCAATGACGGAGTACTAAGTACGTAGGGAATGGTGCCGAGCTTTGGATTAGGACGGCCGATACCGATGCGTATCCGTAGAAAATCTGGGTTTCCAGTTCTGGAAATGATGTCGCTGAGACCATTGTGCCCGCCATGCCCGCCGGTTGATTTCAGCCGTACGACTCCCGCTGGAAGATCAAGGTCGTCATGCACTACGATGGCGTTTCCCGGGTCGATGTCGTAGTAATTCGTGACTAACTGAAATGCGGTGCCGCTTCGGTTCATGTACGTGATTGGCTCTACCAGCCAAACCGGCACCTCAGAAACTGTCGTGCGAACTAGATTCGCTTTCAAGCGAGGATTGAGCTTTAGCTGTAGTTGGCACTGTGCAACTAAAGCGTCGATAAATCGAAAACCGCAATTATGACGGGCGTGTCGATATTGTTCGCCAGGGTTACCAAGACCGATGATTGCGCGCGTCTGCGTCATGATTCACTGTACTATGCTTGACTTGCGACAAGCGCAGAGCCATGTGGATTTTCTTGGGATTGAGCCGGTGTAAACAAAAATCAAACAGCCCATCATTCCGATGATTCGACCTCCGGTGGCTCAGCGGTAGCGAGCTCCAGCTCTTCTGCTTCTGCTTCCTCTTCCTCAAAATCCGCCGAGATTTTGGACGGCGTGACGGAAGCAATCGCGTAGTCGTCGCTATCGTGATAGGCGGTAGTCAATTCAACACCCTCTGGCAGAACAATGTCTGAAATATGCACCGCCTGGTTCAACTCAAGTTCACTGACATCGACCTCCAGAAATTCCGGAAGATTCTTCGGCAGACACTGGATTTCAACATCTACTATGAGCCGAGAAAATATACCTCCAGTGGTCTTGATTCCAGGTGCAATATCATCGCCAATGAAGTGCAGCGGAACCCGAAGAGAAATCATCTCAGTCGCTTTAACACGTTGCAGGTCTACATGCATCACTTGCGATTTGTATGGGTGCATTTGAACTTCTCGAAGAATAGCTCCCTGTTTCTTGCCGCTTTCCTTGACATCAATGATGGCAGAGTGAAATGCTTCGACTTCTAGGATGTGCATCAATGAATCATGCTCAGTCACATAATGGGCATTTTTCTTGTCAGCGCCGTAAATTACGACAGGCACCATTCCCTCGCGTCGCAATCTGCGACTATTTGAAGAACCGAAATTTTCGCGCGACGTTAATTCTAGTGTGAAATTGGTACTCATTTGGTTATTTCCTTTTTAACCGTTTTACTTAGGGTTTGAATGTACTAGTCTACAAAGATTGAACTGACAGAGTCTCCGATCGAAATTCGACGAATTGCTTCTCCGATCAGTTGCGATACATCAAGTTGACGAATTTTATTGCACTTTTGTGCTTTCTCGGAAAGATTTATTGAATTACACACCACAAGTTCATCCATAGTCGAGTCGTTTATGCGTTCTATGGCGTTTCCTGACAGAACTGGGTGCGTGCAATAGGCTTTCACTGCCAGCGCACCTTTTTGGGAGAGCACTTGGGCAGCTTCGCACAGTGTGTTGGCAGTGTCCACGATATCGTCAATAAATACACAGGTGCGTCCTTCGACATCGCCGATGACATTCATGACTTCCGCCACGTTGGGTCTGGGCCTTCGTTTGTCGACAATCGCAAACTGCGCTTCAAGCTGTTCTGCGATCGAACGAGCTCGAACCACTGCGCCGACGTCAGGTGAGACGATGGTAAGATTTTCTGGACGGTGTTTCCACAAGTCGCCGATGATGACTGGCCTTGCATATACGTTGTCGGTGGGAATGTCAAAAAACCCCTGAATCTGATCGGCATGCAGGTCCATGGTGAGCACGCGGTCGGCACCGGCGGTGCCGATCAATGAAGCCACGAGCTTGGCGGTTATCGGCACGCGCGAATTACGCGGTCGACGGTCTTGTCTTGCATATCCGAGATACGGAATCACCGAGGTGATGCGGCCTGCTGAAGATCGTTTGGCGGCATCAATCATCACCAGCAGTTCCATAAGATTATCGTTGGTCGGCGAACAGGTCGGCTGAATGATGAATACATCCATGTTTCGAATATTTTCGCTGATTTCAACTGCGATTTCACCATCGCTGAAGCGTCCGACCGTCGCATTGCCTAGCGGTACAGCAAGGTACTCTGCAATCTGCTCAGCAAGCTGCCGATTGGCATTGCCAGTCAGAATCATCATGTTTTCGATCAACATGCCGACACCTCTCTATCCGATTCAGTCGAAGTTAAGAATTTCGATTGTGAGCGTTCTGGATTTAGCAAACTGATTGACTGGGGTGCCAGGATTCGAACCTGGGTATCCCGGAATCAAAATCCGGTGCCTTACCGCTTGGCTACACCCCAAAAGGTATTGGTTTGGTTTAGAAATTCGAAGTGAAATGTCTTCCAGGTACAGTCCAAGGCGCACCATTATGAATTACCGCGTAAAATTGTAATACGACAAGGCTGAAATGCCAACAGAAATTAACGCGAAGTTGTTCGACTCACAGATTGTGAAATGATCAACCTCTTTGAAAATTCGCTCAAAGCTACCCTTGCCATAGCTCTAGAAACTAATTTTTTCACACTAGACTAGTGTATCTGATGTGAATGCTGTAGTCTGTCTGGAAACTTGTTATATCATCGATAAATTATTGGCAGTTGCCAAATCTGAAATCAGTTCAGCGGAGTGATTCAGTCACCTGAATCCAAGGGGCAGAAGCTAGTACAACACCGGCAACGACTAACGCAAGACAGACAAAATGCAGAGGCGATCGTTTCTCAAATTGAGTGCAGCCGCGGTTACTGTTTTGACATCAGTTTCTGAAGCAGTTCCAATCTCGGCGTCGGCCAAACCACGGATTCAGCGCTACGTCCTCCTCGGTAACACCGGACTTGAGGTTTCCGACATTTCTTTCGGCTGCAGCCGTCTGTCCGACTCAAAATTGGTGCGTTACGCATATGAACGAGGCGTAACCTACTTTGACACGGCAGAAAGCTATCGCGGTGGAGCGTCGGAGACGGCAGTTGGACTGGCTCTTTCGAATGTTCGTGAAAAAGTAGTCATTGCGTCGAAAACAAAAGCAGGAGAAGGCGACACAAGACGCCAGATGATGAGCGCTTTGGAAGAAAGTCTCAAGCGCCTGCGAACCGACTATGTAGACATCTATTACAACCACGCAGTGAATGATCCGGCTCGCATGCAAAATCCTGAATGGGCCGAATTCACAGAAACAGCCAAGATGCAGGGGAAGATCAGGTTTCGCGGCATGTCAGGTCATGGTTCGCGACTGGTCGAGAGT
>OZ244867.1:2387500-3281564 GCA_965221175.1 Arenicellales bacterium
TGACCGTACTGTAAACCGACACAGGTGGGCGGGGCGAGAAGCCCAAGGCGCTTGAGAGAACTCGGGTGAAGGAACTCGGCAAAATGACACCGTAACTTCGGGAGAAGGTGTGCCCCTTTTACGTGAAAGCCCTCGCGGCTGGAGCGGAACGGGGTTGCAACAAAGAGGTGGCTGCGACTGTTTATTAAAAACATAGCACTCTGCAAACTCGCAAGAGGACGTATAGGGTGTGACGCCTGCCCGGTGCCGGAAGGTTAAATGCGGAGGTTAGCTCTAGGGCGAAGCTTCTAATTGAAGCCCCGGTGAACGGCGGCCGTAACTATAACGGTCCTAAGGTAGCGAAATTCCTTGTCGGGTAAGTTCCGACCTGCACGAATGGCGTAACGATGGCCACACTGTCTCCACCCGGGACTCAGCGAAATTGAACTCGCTGTGAAGATGCAGCGTACCCGCAGCTAGACGGAAAGACCCCGTGAACCTTTACTACAGCTTCATACTGGATTTTGAACATACCTGTACTGTATAGGTGGGAGGCTACGAAACCAAAACGCTAGTTTTGGTGGAGCCAACAAGAGGAATACCACCCTGATATGTTTGAGGTTCTAACCGAGGTCCGTTATCCGGATCCGGAACAGTGTGTGGTGGGTAGTTTGACTGGGGCGGTCTCCTCCTAAAGAGTAACGGAGGAGCGCAAAGGTATCCTAAGTACGGTCGGAAATCGTGCGGATAGTGTAAAGGCATAAGGATGCTTGACTGCGAGACAGACACGTCGAGCAGGTGCGAAAGCAGGTCTTAGTGATCCGGTGGCTCTGTATGGAAAGGCCATCGCTAATCGGATAAAAGGTACTCCGGGGATAACAGGCTGATACCCCCCAAGAGTCCATATCGACGGGGGTGTTTGGCACCTCGATGTCGGCTCATCTCATCCTGGGGCTGGAGTCGGTCCCAAGGGTATGGCTGTTCGCCATTTAAAGAGGTACGCGAGCTGGGTTTAGAACGTCGTGAGACAGTTTGGTCCCTATCTGCTGTGGGCGCTGGAGACTTGAGAGGAGCTGCTCCTAGTACGAAAGGACCGGAGTGGACATACCTCTGGTGTTCCAGTTGTCACGCCAGTGGCATTGCTGGGTAGCTATGTATGGACGGGATAACCGCTGAAAGCATCTAAGCGGGAAGCCTCCCTCAAGATTAGGTCTCCCTGGACCATTAAGGTCCCTGAAGGGCCGTTGAAGACTACAACGTTGATAGGCGGGATGTGGAAGTGCAGTAATGTATTGAGCTAACCCGTACTAATTGCCCGTGAGGCTTGACCATATAACACTCGAGCTGTTCGAGTGGTTGTGTGTTCACTAAAGTGCATATCAAGCTCTTTGACTACCAATTTTATTGATTCAGTATTTCTCCATGAAGCTGGATCTACCGATTTGCCCGGCGGCCATAGCAAGCGGGTACCACCTGAATCCATCTCGAACTCAGTAGTGAAAACGTTTCGCGCCGATGATAGTGCGGAGAAATTCCGTGTGAAAGTAGGTACTGCCGGGCATTGATTTTTACCAGTCTGATTAACTCCATACATTTCTACTTTTTGCCAGTTGGCAAAAAAATTCACAGCAAGAACCTGTAGCATTGTGGTTTCTGTGGCGTCCGCAACTTCGCAACCCATCTGACGAGATGGTGCCAGAAACTGCAATAAATGGTAAATCAGATGGCATAGTTACGTTCAACCAACGAGATTTTGGCAATGCGTCCAAGCACTTCAGAATAGAATTGTTGTTTCCCCAAGAGGCATTGAGGAGAATATTAAGATGAAGAAATCTGTTAACACCTATCCATTACGGTTACCAACATCTTTAAAAGCGACGGTTGCTGAAATCAGCAAGGAAGATGGCACGAGCATTAACCAGTTTGTAGTGACGGCAGTTGCCGAGAAGATATCCGCCATGAGAACTGCCGAGTTCTTCGCTACACGCGCAACTGAAGCTGACATTGAGTCGGCGAGGCGCATTTTGTGCAGAGCTGGCGGTCAACTACCGGAAGCAAAAGATCAACTGTCTTGAAATAAGTCTTCGCGTATGTTGAAATTCGGAAAAAGGGGCATTCTCTAAAAATGCAGTGCAGGCTGTGAGTTTACTTAGTCCTCGGCATACTCTTGTGAAACTCTTGTGCTTTCAGATTGAGCAATCGCCAAGAGGAATATTCTAGAGCACCCATTTTCCTTTAAAAGTTCTGCGCATACCCTAGCGGTGTATCCACGAGTAACTACATCATCAAGCAATAGAATTACTCTGTCTTTAATACTCGACCCTTTTTTTCCCTGAAATTCATACTGCCCTCTCAGATCAGACAGACTTGTAGTATTCGAATGGGGAGATCCAGATTTCCTCTTGATAGTATCACTTCGACAAGGAATTCCAATCAGATTTCTAAGGTGTTTTGAAACGACTTTTGTTATGTCAATTCCTCTCTCGGCAATTCTTTGCGGATCAGACGGGACAGGCATAAGGTAGTCTATCTCATCAAGCCAACTCTTGCAGGATGGAGTCATGTTGATGTGTTTAGCCAACAACAACGAAAACCATTTGGGAACAACTGGGTCACCACTTTTTAGTTCCCGTATAAAATGCGACATTAATTGATTACGATTTTGATCGCTCGACCAACGGTAGACGCCTATACATGAATAACCGTCAATATCTTTAATTTTGAGTGAACGTTTCGGTGTATCTAGTTTCCACCGTTTTTTCCACTCTTCAAGTAAATTAATTTCTGAATATTTTTTACCAAATATTTTTTCGACTTCGGAAATCAAATCGTTTATTTCACTCGAGGAATAAGTTTTCCGTCTCGCAGTTAATCTGTCTTCCTGGAGTTTTCGTTGTATCTCTGGTAGATTTGAAAATTTTGTTGATTGCACTAGGTCGAGTTCTGCTTCTTCAAAAGAACCACGGGCTTGATGAAACAAAGCTCTCCTGTAATAAATATAAGAAAATATAGCTGCATCTTCGTGCCTTCTGAATTCCTCAAAGTCGATAGCATCAAGAAATTCTGCTGCTTCGATATACCTTCCTAATTCTGCCAACTCTAGTACTTTGTTTATCTTTGACAATTGATTGTTCAACTTCAATTGAGCCAAACCTCCCTTCAAGTCCATAACATACCTTCAAACATATTTCGAGTCATTCCATTCAGATATAACCCCATATCGTAGCCATTTCATATATTTTGTATAAGATTTTCAAACAGTTAGAATATCTTCGAATTTTCCCAAGCAAGCGACTCTATATTCCGGTGGTTCCTGATCGTAACCAAAATTCACCCAGGCAAATTTAACCCCTGCATTCCTAGCAGCTAGCGAATCGTCGACAGAATCTCCAACATACACTCCATTCTGTGTTTCAGACAAATTTAACTGTTTCAAAGCTCGAACTAATCCCGCAGGATTTGGTTTTCTCGGTTGGCCTTGAGTCGAGGTAATGACTGTAGCAAAGAAATTAACAATTTTCTTTTCTGAGAGTAAAGGGTGGGCAATCCATTTAGGTAAACTCGTAAATACTCCCAAAGGAATGTTCCGTTGCCGAAGTTCAGAAAGGGTTTCAACAACTCCTGAGTGCAACTCTAGATCCGCAATCTGTCGTTTACAGTTACCGATAAATTGACTGTTGGTAATATTGTATTTTCGACATAAAGAGACGACATTTGCACCGTCAAAAATCTCTTGTCGTAATTGGGTTTCGTCTACCTCGGAAAAATCCGCTAATATTTTTGCGTACCAAGGCCAGCTGTCCCAAATTGTGCCGTCCAAATCGAAAATTACAGCGACCGAATCCACTTCTCGTAACTGCTTTGGTTCTTTTGATCCGCTACAAAGACTGTGGATTTGGCATCATGCCCGATTTCTCGATTTCCGGACGTATCTTCTGATTTGTCATCCTCAAATGTAGCGATTGATCTGTTTAAGTCTACGCCGAATCGATAGGCGTTCATCGCACCTCCGTGATGTGCAGATTGAGAAATCAATATGCCGCTGGCGAGAGCGACAATCAGTTTATTACGTTTCCGAAGATTCAAAGAGTTTGCTCCTGTACCAAAGGCGAACTCACTTATAAATACCGCGCATTCGTAGGAGAGTAAAGTTTCCCACAGTTCTCTGTTTTCGGGTGGAAAGAGACGGTTCAAACCGCAAGGCATCACGCAAATAGTCGCTCCTCGATTTTTGAACGCTGTTTGATGCCCAATTGTGTCTGCCCCCATAGCGAATCCAGATGAGATAACTTGTCGCAGACTACAGGCTGTATCAACAAAATCTCGAACGCGTTCTGAGTATGGCGCTCGTATCTTCCTGGAACCGACAACCGCAACCGCCTGTCTGTTCAGAATACCTGGATTTCCACGGACGTACAAAACGGGGAGCGAATTATTACTCGCATACACTGATTTTGGATAGAATTGGCTTTCAAATGTGAGTATATGGGCAGATAAACTGTCTGCAGTTTCCAATTGTCGCAATGAACGTTTCTTGCATTGGTCAATTCTATCATTCGTAAATGATCGCAATTGAAGCCGAAGTTTTTCTCCAATCTTGCCCTTAATCGGCAAACTTTCAGGATTATCCAAGACACTTTCAGGGGACAAGCCTTGTTCGTGAATTAGTTTGAATTTATTCGGTCCGAACCCTTTAACAGAACCAAGTGCGAAAAGTGCTGTTAAACATTCGACTGAAGGTGTTCTACCTTGGTAAATGGTAGGTTTAGTATTTCTGCAAATGCCTGCAATCGGCAACTTTGCTTGAATACCTACGGGAGTTGCATTTTCTTGTTTGCTCATAGACTTATTTTACGATTATTCAAAATGGGATTGTTGTTTTCCGAAAAAAAACAACACTGGTTTCCCGGATTGTTTCGTAGTTGGAAGTCAGAATCTCCCGGTTTGTGCCACAATTTTTAGCGACAGTGTCTGTTTCCGGGGTGATTTCAGACTGCCGGTGGGAATTTCAATCGGAAATGTTGCGGAATTGATTATGTTGCGAGTATTAGTTATCACGCTGAAATCAAATTGATAGTTTTTGAAACTCGCAACATAATTTTCATCATCAGGTGTGCGACCATGATGGATTTAACCCGATGGGGAGTCTATCATGTTCGAAACAATTTTTTCGCGTCCTTGCACGATTGCGATTCATCAAGCGGCACCTTTGTATGAAGAAAGATGCCGATATCTGTTACGCCATGCACAAAGTGGCGCAACTGCGGATACGTTGCGCGCAATAGCGCATGACCAACTGAGCCTGATCAATCATCTGAATCTGCAAGCGAACCAAAGAATCAGTGTTCGCCAGATCGAGGATGCTGCCAGCGATTGGCTGAATGGATTTGTACAGCGTTTCGGCCACGAACCTTCGCTCAAAAGAAGGAAACGATTTATCCATTGCGCACGCAACTGGCTGCGTTTTATTGGGTGGTTAAGCGAGTCGAGATTGTCTCGTCATCGTTATGAAGCCGAAGTTTCCATGTTCAACACATTCGCACAACAGCAATGTGGCCTTTCTGACGCATACGTCAGCTCTATTTGCAATGTTGCCGGTCGGTTTTTTGAGTGGCTGGAGCAACATGGTCTGAGTCTGGATGAGGTGCGTCTGAGCGACATCGATGAGGCATTGGTGAGCGACCGGATCTTTGGTCAATGCAGTCGTAACACAACCAAAACACAGATCAATTGCCTGGGCAGGTTCCTTCGCTATGCAGAACAACAACGCTGGTGCGTGGCAGGGTTGGCCGACGGCATCAAGCCGCCGCGGATGTTCCCGAATGAGACGATTCCAAAGGGGTTGGGCCGAGATGAGGTGTTGAAATTGCTGGCCACGACCGAAAGCGATCATGCGATCGACAAACGTGATCGGGCAATATTAATGGTGTTGAGCACTTATGGGTTAAGATCCAGCGAGGTGTGTGGTTTGACACTTGATGACCTGAGCTGGACCGATGAGCTTTTGACGGTCCGTCGCTGCAAGAGCGGACAAATCCACATTTATCCATTGTCACAAGCGGTCGGGGAGGCAATTGTCAGGTATCTTCGCGAGGTCCGTCCTTTGGTTCGACAACGGACATTGTTCCTGACGATGAATGCACGGCGCGGCCCGATCACCAGGCAAGGCGTTTATATGATGGTCGTTGGACGGTTGAAAAAAATTGGCATCGCTGGCAAAGGCAAGGGTCCGCATGCACTGCGTCACGCAGCGGCTCAACATCTGCTAGAGCACAATCAATCGATGAAAGTGATCGCAGACTATCTCGGACACCGTAATGTAGACTCGGCTTCGGTCTATGCCAAGATTAATCTGAACCAATTGCGAGAGGTTGGCGATGTCAGCCTGGAGGGGTTGATATGAAACTTCACCAGGCAATCGAGCGCTACATCGCATGGCGACGCATTCACGGTGCGAAGTTCAAAGCCAGCGCACAGCATCTGCGACAGTTCTCAAATTCGGTCGAGCGGGATATCGACTGCAAGGCAGTTTCCCAGAGCGAAGTTTGCAGATTTCTTGCGGGAAACCGACCGCTGACCAAAACGCGGTCCCATCGTTACAGCGCACTGCGAGGGTTTTATCGCTATGCTATCGCTCGAGGCTACACCACGGTGTCGCCTTTGCCCGACCCGGATCAGGAACCGAGACCACCGCAATCAAAATTGCCTCATGTTTTCAGCCCTGATCAACTGCAGCGCATGTTTGGCACGATTGATCAGTGTCACAGCCGTCGCTCCAAACTCGATGCATTCACGTTCCGCACCTTGCTGCTATTGCTTTGTGGCAGTGGGTTGCGCATCGGTGAGGCTCTTCAACTCACGCTGACCGACATCAATCTGCAAAACGCGGTCTTGACAGTGAGAGACAGTAAATTCTACAAAAGCCGGCTGGTGCCAACTGGACCTCAACTGAATGCGCTGCTCAGTGCATATGCCAAACAACGTGTGAAGCGAACGCTGCCGAATGGAAAAAATTCAACTTTTCTAGCCTATATCGATGGCTCGGCGTTAACCTATAAAACAGTTGATATGGCTTTTTCCAAATTGAGAGACGCCGTGCCACTGTGTGTAATCGACCGCTTTCATCAGCGCCCAACCTTGCACAGTTTTCGTCACACATTTGCGGTTCATCGGCTAACCGACTGGTATCGCCAAGGTGCTGATGTTCAACGTCTGTTGCCGCTGCTGTCAAACTATCTCGGACACAGCAGTCTGCAAAGTACGCAGATTTATTTGTCCGTGACACCGCAGTTGCTACAGCACACTTCGGTGCTGTTCAACCAATACGTAAACGGAGATCATCATGAATAAGCTACCCATGTTAAGTCCTTGGTTGCGGCGGTTTTTTACTGAACACATCAGCACCGAACGCAATTTAGCGGTGAATACCCGCAAAAGTTATCGCGACACCTTCGTGATGCTGTTGCCCTACATAGCCACCCATTCCCGAAAATCGGTGGAACGGCTGTTAATTAGTGTCTGGCAGAAAACTCCGATTATTTTGGGTATTCGGTAATAATTCGAGGAGTTTTTTTCATTTTTGGCAGTGGAGACTGTCAAGAAGACGGCAGCGCAGTCCATTTGGAAGCGATTTCGCCAATTCCGATGCCATTCCCCAGAAAACAGGCATTGGCAACCGTTCCCGTCTGAATGGGAGCATCTTGGCAGTCGCCGAATTTGATGCCGCAGCTTCAGGCGGCGCGCAAACGCGCCTTTTTCCGCCGCCGGAGGATTTCGCGCTCTCGGCGCTGCAGCAGCAGACCAATGCGATGCAGGTTGACAGCCACTATCGCCAACGCAACTGTACGCTCAAAACCACCGGCACCATGACTGCGCACCCGCTCCAGACCTCGATGCTCAAGATTGTTGATCGCCGACTCCACGGCCGGATGCTGTCTGCGCATCGCCGCAAACTCCGGTTCTTGTTCTCGCTCCCGCTCCGCTTGGCTCAAATAACCCTTGCGCGGCAGCGCATTGAGCTCCAGCATCTCGTCCAATCGCCGGCGATTGTTCGGAGAGTGAAATCCCCGGTCGAAACTGCACATGCGAAAATCTGCAAATCGAGCCTGTGTTTCCTCCACCATCGACACCGCCACATCCACATCTGTGTCCTGCCACATAATCTTGTGATGAAGGAGCAACTGGAACTGATCCTCAACCACACACACCGGTACGCCCAACTCCACCGGCACGCCGGCTTTGCCTTTTACCACCCAACGGGTGTGCGGTTCAAATATCGAAAACACTTTCTCATTCTGTGGAATCGTTTCGCCCTTGAGCAGCCGACGCTCGACTTGATCCAGCTGACGAGCGGCATGGCCAAGATACTCGTCAATCGAAAGCAACGCCAGTATCGGCACTGGATGACACTGCTCCAGTTGTACAAACGCAATCTGCGCACGCCCCACGATCCACTTGCAGTATCGAAGATAATCCTTCACCTTGCCGCGGTCACGCCGTCCGCGTGAATGGCGCACCCGGTTGTAGCGCAAGCGTACCGAACGCTCCAGGTGCCGGTGCTGCCGCCAGCCGGGCAAATCGAATCTTCCCGCGGCCCGCGCCACATCTCGCATCAAACAACGCATTGCGTCATTCAGCAGGTTGACATCTGTCGGGTAATGCACATCGGTCTCCACCACGAAACTGTCACAGCGCCCGCACAATGGCGCGCCAGGCTTTTTTCTCGCCACCTCGTGTCCGCTTTCCACCACTATCTTGCCGATCTCCGACAACAACTGCGCTCTGAGCAGCGACACATTGTCAATCAGCGTCTGCAACTGGTAATAACTAGTCTTGTCTTTGTAGAACCCTTCACTGTGCCCCAGCATCTTACGAACCGTCTGGTGCTGATTCGCAAGCTCTTGCAATCGGTCGTAATCGCACCCCAATCCCTGTTTCACAACCGCAAGCACGAATACTCGCCATAAATCCATGCCGGGCCGACCCACTTTCAGGTTGATGCCCGGACGAACCTGTTCTTGTAACAGCGAAAAAATCTTCTCGCGCATTTGCCGGTTCGTGTAAATGTGCTGAATTCCCCTGAGCAGCGCTGGGATGTCGTCCCGCGACTTGGCATCAATGTCAATCTCGCCAATCGCGTCTTCGCCAAACTCCATCTGACTGTTTTCGATTTTTCTCATGGCCCGAATTCCTCGAAGATTTGCTTGTTTGGGGTGATTTTCCCTTAATTATACGAAAAAATCTCGATCTTCGTTCATAATATTCTGATATTATTCATTATTATCAATGTGTTAAGGATTTTCTGCCAGACACTAATTAGCGATATCACAGCACAGCGTGTGCTGGGGTTTCTCAATCACATCGAAACCGAGCGCGGCTGCACCGCGCAAACTCGCAACCAGCGCTTGAGCGCCATACGGGTGTTTACTCGCTACGTATGCAGCCGCAATCCCGCCTGTGTCGAGTGGGCCGGCAGCCTGCGTGCCATTGTCAACAAAAAGACCCGACCTGGACAGGTTTCGTGGCTGACCAAAGATCAAATCGAGTCGATCTTGGAGGTGCCCAATACCCGAAAATTCAGAGGCCGAGTCGAGTACGCACTGCTGCTGTTTCTCTACAACACAGGCGCTCGTGTGTCGGAGGCTATCGGATTGAGCGTCAGCAACCTTCAATTCGGCCAAAATAACGGGCGCCACGCCCTGGCCACCATCATGGGCAAAGGCGGCAAACTGCGCCAATGTCCGCTTTGGCCACGTACCGAAAAGGCGCTTCTTGAGTTGGTTGACAATAAACTCGACAGCGCCCCGGTGTTTGTAAGTCAACTGGGACAATCCTACACCCGTTTTGGAGTCTATCGGTTAGTGCAACGGTGCGCTGCCGCAGTTCCTGAACTGTCACAGCGGAACATCACACCGCATGTGATGCGACACAGTTTAGTCTTACCCCAATTTGGTAGAGACGTTAGGATTTGAGAGGTTACCAGCGCCCTTAAGGGCGCTGGTATCCTCTGGTTGCGCTTTTTTCAGCTGCGCTTCATACTCGACTGGACTCCTATTACCCAGACTCGTATGCAATCGTCGGGTGTTATACCAAGACTCGATATACCGAATCACTTGCTGTCTTAGTTCCTTCGTTGACTTTAAACGATCCGTTTTCAAAACGCTTTCCCGCTTCAATGTAGCAAACCATGATTCGGCTTGCGCATTGTCATAACAATCACCGACACTGCCCATCGACTGCTTGATCCCATGCACTCGACACAACGCTTGAAAGGCCTTCGAACTGTATTGTACCCCTTGGTCCGAATGGTGAATCACGCCTTCGCAACTCCGACCTCGAAGTGCCATCTGCAAGGCCTCACTCATCAAACCGACGTCCTGGCAGGTTTTCATCGACCAGCCCAAAATCCGTCGGCTACAAGCGTCCTGCACCACCGCCAGATACAACACACCGTCTAACGTATGCAGATAAGTCGCATCCGCCACCCACAACTGATCCAGCTCGGATACGTTAAATTCACGATTCACTCGGTCTACTATACCGTGCGCGCGACCTGAGCAACGGGTGGTACGCACAAAAATTCGAGCTGCACACGCCGATAATCCCGCCTTTTGCATCAATCGAGCGACTCGATTTACACTCACTTCGACCCCACTCTTACACAACTGCGCAGCAATGCGGGGGGCACCATAAGTCCCACCACTTTCGACCAATACACCACGAATCGCCACCAATAACTTTTCATTGGCTTGCGTACGCGGACTCCGCTTACGGTTTCGCCACGCATAATAACCTGATTCTGAAATCTCTAATACCCGACACATCAAACGGATCGTAAAGTTCTTCCTCTCCATTTCGATTAATTCGTACGCCCGGTTCCACCACGCTGGATCCCGCTGTCGGCGGCAAACCAGGCTGCCGCTTTTTTTTAAGAACGCATTCTCCTGCTCCAACTCCTGATTGCGACGCTGTAAGCGACGCAACTGCGCCACTTCACTCTCACCTGGCTCCGATTCACTCGCCTTCGCCTTGGCTTGACGTTTCCAATTTTGAATCGTCGTCGCCGACGGCTCGTATCTGCGCGCTAACTCTCGCACCGATACCCCAGCTTCATGCTCCGATAATATATGTTCCTTAATTTCCTCGGAATAGTTCCCTTGACTCATCTTCGATTTTCCTCCAAATCTTTGGATTACTCTATTAGTAATGTGTCTCTACATTATCGGGGTAGTACCAGTTGCGCCTGCCATTTGCTTCGCGCCGGTGTCGACCTTAACACCATCCGATCATGGCTCGGTCACGTAAGTCTTGATACCACCAATATCTATGTCGCCATTGACCTGGATATGAAAGTTGATGCGATGCGAATTTGTGATACTGTGGAGATAAAATCGCCACCAAGCTGGAAGCAGGACACCAAGACAATGGCCTTCCTTAATTCACTGTGAGTGTGAAAAATTATGTTGCGAGTTTCAAAAACTATCAATTTGATTTCAGCGCGATAACTAATACTCGCAACATAATCAATTCCGCAACATTTCCGGTTTTATGTTGCATGCAACATAAAACCGGAAGTGACGGTTTCTACAAATTATGTCGGTCGGATTTTCCTATACCCAAATCCGAAATTAGAGAATTAATTCGGTGATCAGCAACGAGATTTTAGCGAATCAACTGATTTTGTTGCTCCGATTATCGAAGACAGGAACAACAGGGTGGATTTTGTCTCGATTTACAGTTGAGTACGAACCTGATGCATTGTCCGCTGGCATGTTCGCCACTGCGCACAGGTGCGCAACCGTTCCGAAGCTTCGGAATCGATTCAAGTCGCATTCAAACAACTGCCGCCCGAGGCGGCCGGTTCATATCAGAAGCGGAAAGCCTCGAATTCGATGCAGCGCTTCATCAATCATCTGACGATGGCAGGCATTGACCTTCACGGTCCATTGCCTGGCATGGCGCACGATCTGCCCGGCAACATCATACAGACGCAAACGCACTGTGGGCGCACGGGCAGCTGACCACTCAATCTGGTACTACCCCGATAATGTAGAGACACATTAGTAATAGAGTAATCCAAAGATTTGGAGGAAAATCGAAGATGAGTCAAGGGAACTATTCCGAGGAAATTAAGGAACATATATTATCGGAGCATGAAGCTGGGGTATCGGTGCGAGAGTTAGCGCGCAGATACGAGCCGTCGGCGACGACGATTCAAAATTGGAAACGTCAAGCCAAGGCGAAGGCGAGTGAATCGGAGCCAGGTGAGAGTGAAGTGTCGCAGTTGCGTCGCTTACAGCGTCGCAATCAGGAGTTAGAGCAGGAGAATGCGTTCTTAAAAAAAGCGGCAGCCTGGTTTGCCGCCGACAGCGGGATCCAGCGTGGTGGAACCGGGCGTACGAATTAATCGAAATGGAGAGGAAGAACTTTACGATCCGTTTGATGTGTCGGGTATTAGAGATTTCAGAATCAGGTTATTATGCGTGGCGAAACCGTAAGCGGAGTCCGCGTACGCAAGCCAATGAAAAGTTATTGGTGGCGATTCGTGGTGTATTGGTCGAAAGTGGTGGGACTTATGGTGCCCCCCGCATTGCTGCGCAGTTGTGTAAGAGTGGGGTCGAAGTGAGTGTAAATCGAGTCGCTCGATTGATGCAAAAAGCGGGATTATCGGCGTGTGTAGCTCGAAAATTTGTGCGTACCACCCGTTGCTCGGGTCGCGCGCACGGTATAGTAGACCGAGTGAATCGTGAATTTAACGTATTCGAGCTGGATCAGTTGTGGGTGGCGGATGCGACTTATCTGCATACGTTAGACGGTGTGTTGTATCTGGCGGTGGTGCAGGACGCTTGTAGCCGACGGATTTTGGGCTGGTCGATGAAAACCTGCCAGGACGTCGGTTTGATGAGTGAGGCCTTGCAGATGGCACTTCGAGGTCGGAGTTGCGAAGGCGTGATTCACCATTCGGACCAAGGGGTACAATACAGTTCGAAGGCCTTTCAAGCCTTGTGTCGAGTGCATGGGATCAAGCAGTCGATGGGCAGTGTCGGTGATTGTTATGACAATGCGCAAGCTGAATCATGGTTTGCTACATTGAAGCGGGAAAGCGTTTTGAAAACGGATCGTTTAAAGTCAGCGAAGGAACTAAGACAGCAAGTGATTCGGTATATCGAGTCTTGGTATAACACCCGACGATTGCATACGAGTCTGGGAAATAGGAGTCCAGTCGAGTATGAAGCGCAGCTGAAAAAAGCGCAACCAGAGGATACCAGCGCCCTTAAGGGCGCTGGTATCCTCTCAAATCCTAACGTCTCTACCAAATTGGGGTAAGACTATGCCAGTTTGACTAGATCTTGTCCTGATTGACGCTATGCACACAACCGATGCTTAATTATTTCAAACTGACGCATCACTTACAATCATATCTTTCTTGAAATGACTAGTCTGTCTAGTGTAAAATTTTCGCATGAGCATAATTTATTCTACATATGAAGCAAAGGCGCGTTTCTCGGAGATTCTCCAATTGGTTCGATCGGGCAAAACCGTTACGATATCCTACCGCGGAAATCCGGTTGCGGAAATACGTTCAGTTGAACTCAAAGAACTATCAACCGAAGAACGTATGGATAAACTCAAGAAACGCGGAGTCTATATCCCTGCAAAAAGGCCGCTGATACCATTCAAATATGGGGAGCGGAGACCCGGTGCCTTGAAAAGATTTCTAGAAGATCGTAACGAATGAGCTTTGCATACATAGATTCTTCCGCAGTGGTTGCTATGGCTTTCCATGAACCAGATGCTTTTGTTCTGACTGAGAAACTTGCCACGATGAAAAATCTCGTTTCATCCAACTTACTCGAAGCAGAAACTCGAGCTGTATGTGCGCGAGAGAATATCGAATTTGCTGAACCTCTTCTCTCGGAAATCGGTTGGATTCTGCCGGAACGTCCGTTAGCAAGAGAGTTGAAGATGGTTTTGGATGCGGGGTACCTGAGAGGTGCAGATTTATGGCATGTCGCCTTGGCACTTTATGCCTTTAGGGAACCATACCAGAATTTCTTTATAACGCTAGATGGCAGGCAAGAGGCTGTTGCTCGTGCAATAGGTTTCCAGGTGTTGACTGGCAATTTGTCTTGAATTGCAATTAATTGTCATTGATCAAAATGAGCAATACGTTGCTGAATTTGGGTTTCAAACTTCTCTTCGAGCGGCAGACTTTGAGTGCACTGCCATTCGAAACTAACCATACTCGATTGAACAGATTATCATCACCTGCGTTCAACCCGGTTTCCACTCTACACTTATCTTTTGCTCAATAAATGAAAGGGAATTATACGGAATAGTTGACAAACCTGAAATTTTAAAATATACTTACTAATACAGAAAATTCATTTGATGTTGGAAATATATTATGCGCAAGAACAAAAACGAAAGAAAGCGAGTTAGCCTTTACGAATTCATGTCTCGGTTTGAAACAGAACAAGATGCGATGGCTTATATCGAATCACAACGCTGGCCAGATGGTCGAGTGTGTCCCAAGTGCAATTCGGAAAAAACAAGCAGTGCAAAGCATAAAACGATGCCTTACTGGTGCAGACCTTGCCGAAGTTACTTCAGCGTCAAAACTGGAACTTTAATGGAAGGCAGCAATATCAAATACAAGCAGTGGTTGGTGGCGATCTACCAACTTTCAACTTCTCTTAAAGGTGTTTCAAGCACCAAACTTGGAAATGACATTGGAGTTAATCAGTCTTCCGCTTGGTTTATGGCTCACCGAATCAGAACTGGATGGGCAAACAATATATCTAAACTCTTTGGTTGTGAAGTCGAGGTCGATGAGACTTACATCGGTGGCAAAGAGAAGAATAAGCACGAGGACAAGAAGCTCAAAGCTGGCAGAGGAGCTGTAGGCAAGACCGCTGTTGTCGGAATCAAGGAACGCAAAAGCAAGAATTTCAAGTCATTCAAGGTCGCAAACACCAAAGCCATCACGCTTCACCAGATAGTCTGCGACAGTGTTTCAGCTGGCTCTACCGTTTACACTGACGATGCCACTGCATATCAGGGGCTTGAAAGACACGGATACACGCATGAATCCGTTAAGCACTCAATGGGTGAGTACGTAAAGGGACAAGCTCACATCAACGGCGCAGAATCGTTTTGGTCGTGTTTGAAGCGTGGATACTACGGCGTCTACCACAAGATGAGTCCGAAGCACCTGCAGAAATATGTAGATGAATTCAGTGCCAGGCAGAATGTTCGGCAACTGGACACGATGGTACAGATTGATTGCACTATTCGGGGACTGTTCGGCAAGCGACTGAAATATGCCGATTTAGTTGGTGGACGAGACGGGCGGTTGCATTGAGGCACGGTCCCAAAGAGTGAGAAATCTTTTCGTAGAACGGTCGACCTTAGCCTCTGAGGCTGATGTTGAGCCCCTCGTGGTAGACCGCCTAATCGCGAAGTTGCGCTACCCAGACGATGCAGTTAAGCGCAAGACTGCGTTGCACAAAGTCGCCGTAGCGCGTGGCAGCAAGAAGGAGATGTTCAGACCAGATTATGTGTTACTGGATCGCAGTTCGCGCCCTGTCGTAGTTCTAGACGCAAAATCTCCAGATGAACAGCCCGAGAAATACCACTATCAGGTCGCGGGCTATGCTTTGGGCCTAAACCAACAATACGAGAATGAGAACCCAGTGCGGTATATCTGCGTGACGAATGGGCTTCAACTCGTTCTATGGGTTTGGGATAGCGCAACCCCCTTGCTTAAACTTGAATTTGGCGACTTTGAGGAAGACAATTCGAAGTTCGTTGAACTTCGTTCGTTTATTTCTTTCGGCTCGATTGATGTGGCACGGGCAACGGAAGGCGTCTTCAAATTCGCACGTCCCGACCTGAACGACCTGATCCGCACCTTTAATGACTGCCATAATCTGATCTGGAAGAAGGAGAAATATGGACCCACTGATGCGTTCTACGAGTTCTCGAAACTGATGTTTGTGAAGCTCCGCGAAGACCGCAGAATCGCTGACAAAATTGAGGCTGGTGAGGTGCCGAATCTCGCGGATTTTAACTTTTCGGTTGAATGGATTCAGGAGCAAGCCGAGAAGAGCGTGAGCGACAACCCGATCGGCGACCTGCTATTCCGTCGCATTCGAGAAGACTTGGAGAACCAGATCACACTGAAAGAGAAGAAACGAATTTTCCTCCCTAATGAAGTTCTCAATCTCCGGTCGGAAACAGTTTTGGATGTGGTAGAGCGGTTGCAACACTTCGACTTGCACGGGATCGACGAGGATTTGAATGGTCGGATGTTCGAGACATTCCTGAACGCTACCGTGCGCGGGAAGGAACTGGGTCAGTTCTTCACACCTCGAAGCGTGGTGAAGTACATGGTGCGCTCCGCCAGGCTTCGGGTAAGAGGGATGAACATTCCTGTGGTATTAGACGGGTGTTGCGGCAGTGGTGGGTTCTTGATCGAAGCGATGGCGGCTTTGGTGCACGCCATCGACGCACGTTTGGATATTACAGAGCGAGAGCGAAAAAAACTCAAGAAACGCCTGTACGAGCGACATTTATATGGCATCGACGCGGCCGAGAAGATTGTTCGAGTAGCCCGCCTGAACATGTATCTTCACGGGGATGGCGGAAGTACGATTTACACTTCTGACACACTTGATAAGGAGATCCACTCCCCGATGGGGCGCAACAGGGATCTTTTGGGAGAGGCAGAAGAACTGCGCAAATCGTTGGTAGACGATGGACTACGCTTCGACGTAGTTCTTACCAACCCTCCATTTTCGATGAGTTATACGAGGTTAAACGAGCACGAGCAGCGAATCCTGAATCAATACAAGATCGCTGTTACAACACAAGGCAAGAACTCGACAAGCGAAAATTCAAATGTGTTGTTTTTGGAACGCTATTATGATCTCATGGCTCCAGATGCCGAATTGCTTACGGTTATCGACAACACAGTGCTCAATGGAGTTAAAAGTCAGCGGTATCGAGATTACATCTTGGAACATTTCGTTTTGAGGCAGGTGATTTCTCTTCCGTTTAACACATTCTTCCGTGCGCAAGCGAATGTCCAAACATCCATCCTGCATCTCAAGAAACGAGAAACAGGTGAGACTCAGGGACATGTATTCATGGCGGTCTTGAACAACATTGGCCACGATGACCATCAACACTATACGCCTGAGCGGGATAACATCCCGCTGCTCCAACAAGCGTATGCCGAGTGGCGTGATCGCAGTATTGCTCCCAATTTGTTTAAACCGAATAGCAACACCCGAGAGAATCTCGGATGCCCGTTTCAAGCGTTCATTGTGGCACCTGAAGACTTAGACAATCGACGCTTGGACGCATTTTACTATTCGCTTGATCTAAACCGCACGCGGAAGGCTATGTCGTTAGCGGAGGAGAACGGAGTGCTGCGCCTGAGTCCTGGATCAGATTTTGAGGTAGTGCCCCCTGTGAAGAAAGGTGAAGAGGATGTTCTCAGGGGTCAAGTATTCCGGTATTTTGAAATTGGCGATGTAACTCCAGAAGGGGCTATTGTCAAGTATCAGGAAAATCTGTTTGAGAACCTCCCAACTCGTGCAAGGCTTCTGGTTCGAGAAAACGATGTAATCTTTGCCCGTAATAACAGCTCACGCGGAACAGCGGTCATTATTCCCCCTGAGTTTGACGGACAGTTGGTTACGACTGGGTTTTTAGCTGTGCGCCCCCGGAATCATGAGGAAGCTCTACTCCTATGGGCTGCGTTCACATCAGAAATTTTTCGCAAGCAGATCTACTACCTAGCGATAACAGCCGTTCAACCAGAGGTTCGTGAAGAGATTTTCAATAACGAAATGATTATTCCTACACCTTGCGATTATGAAGCTCGTGAGCGGTTGCTTGACCAAGTGAGAAACTTGCACGAGTTACAACAAAGAACATCAAATACGTTGCAAACTGTGTTTGATACGGCTCACGACATATATGGAGGTTGACATGAAACAATCACCACCGCCCATGACCGACTTCGAGTTTGACGAGGTTGTTTCAATTCTGATGGGTGTGAAACCGAAACCCAAGCAGAAATCGGAAAAGCAAAAATATTCCAAAAAATCGAAGAAAACGAACTGATTTTATGTTTGTCAACTATTCCGCATATTACCCAAATGAAAGATGAATCGCTATATTCAATATGCGGTTGATGTTTCGATATCTGTCATCGTAATATTCGCGATTGCCGATTTAGTTTCAGGTATGGAACCAGATTCCAACATACGAGTACCTGCCGAATGGGAGCCGCAGGCGGCGATCTGGTTACAGTGGCCGGGTCCGTATGAAAAAGCTCACGAAGAAGCGTTTGCCGCAATGTCGGCAGTCATTGTTCAATATGAGCAGCTCCATATTCTTTGTGACTCCGACGACATCAGACAACAGGCCCGTGTCGCACTGTCGAAGGCCAGAACGAACCCTGATCACGATAACATTACCTGGCACACCATTCCGAATGACAACGCGTGGATGCGGGACAATGGTCCGGTTTATATAGTCGTTGATGGCAAGATGCGAATTCAGAATTGGAGATTCAACGCTTGGGGAGGTGCATTCGGATTGAATGTCCCCTATTCTCGAGACGATGAGGTTCCAATCCGGATCGGCGAGTATCTGAAAATGCCCGTGGATACCATCGAAATAGTACATGAGAGAGGCAATCTGGAATTCAATGGAGTTGATACAGTGATTGCCAACTGGAGTGTTTTGGGAGATCCTGATCGTAATCCAGGTTACACCAGTGATCAGGCTGAAGCAGATATGAAGCGGCACTTCGGAGTTTTGAAAGTGATTCTGATTGAAGGCATTCCTGAAAACGATTTGACGAAGGGGCATGTTGATGGAATCGCTAGATTTATCGATCCCGAAACAGTGGTGGTTGCCCAATGCACTGCTGCGTCGAAATGCAAACCAGGTGATGGACGCGATGATGCTGTATATGAAAACGCTACGAAGACTATTGAAGATCGCGGATTTAGAGTGATTCGAGATCCCATGGAAGCTGTTGTGAGATTCAGAGGCCAGGCTTTCGATACCAACTATGTAAACTGGATTATCGGAAACGGTTTTGTGATTCTAGTCGGATTTGGTAACCCGCAAACAGACCGTGCAGCAAAGTCGCGAGTTGAATCTTATTTTCCAAGGAGGGATGTGCATGTGGTTGAGATGCTGTCATCGTGGGCATCTGGCGGCGGTGCACACTGCCATTCCAACGATCAACCCGCGATGTCGACAACTGATCATACTTCGATTAATGAGTAAAAGAAATAATTTAACGACTACGCCTCGGTATTTTATAGGAGTGCAATGACTTACGATACGGAATTGGAATAAAGCATGATGTACTTTGGTTTAGGTTAGAAATCATCAGCAAGCAAAACACGAACCGTTTCTATCATTTGATTTCGTCTCTCTTCATAAAAATTATCAAACTGAGTTATAGTCTCGGGCAAATGATTCAAAAGGTGACGATTCTTGTAATCTTGAATAGAATTTTCGTCCGGCATCGACTCGGCAAACCATTGATGTGGCAATTTTTTGCCTTTTACTAAATTTTCTTTTCCATTCAACAGTTGGAGATTAGGAAGATTATTGTACAGTTCTCTATATTGATCTAATTTAGACTCAGGAACTCCAGATTCCCGAAGATTGTTCTTGGTGAAGAGCGAAGATGGATAGACGTGGTCGATGTGAAAGTGATTGTTTTTCAAATCGATAAAAGGAAACATTAGTGACAACAAAGAGAATATCCTTTTGTCTTTGTATGGCAACTCCACTAGTGTTTCAATTTCCTCATTCTCAAATTTCAGTGATTTTCCGCGGCTTACCATCCTGTCGAGAATCTGCCGATATGGAAAGGCACCATCATTATCCTTTATTGTTTTTCGAAGTAAAGTTAGCAACGTATCTAGTCCACTTCCCCAAATTCCAGATGTTTTCAAAATACTCCGAATTAGCCATTGGTGGACTATTTTTCTATCTTCATTGGACGCGGTATTATCGATATAGGCATCGTTCAGTCCACGATTAAAGATGTAGTATGCAATTACTAGAACAGGGCTATCTGCTCTCAGATTTTGCGCATTAAATCCAAAACTCGAGACCAGCTTAACGGCAATTGTGAGAGCTGTTTTTACTCTGTCCCAATTTTCTTCGAGACAAAGCATATTCTCTCTATTGAAGTTTTCTACCTTAAAACCAACGCTGTGAATTTCGCTAAGCATCAAGCCCCCTTTTAGAACAAAATCCTTCGAAAATTGGAACTTGTCTCCAATTGCGTTGAGATCATCTACTAATTCGTGAATTACCTTTCTCGCATCTAGGGTTCTCCATTGAGCTACAGCAATTGACAACAATAAGTCAGAATATGACAAAATTGTTCCACCGCTATTTGTTCGAATGAAAATTTGGAGTACTTTTTCCAAATCTTGGCTCTTTTCCTCGTAAAACGCAATAATATTCTCGTTGTAAATGACTCGATATAGCCTATCTAACACCTTATATGCTTGATCCACTTGATGTTGAGGCAGATTTTCGTTCAACCATTTAACCATTGATGGTCCATCTTCTATGTCCAAGATATCTCTAACTGGGAACAAACATTCATTATTGTTCGAGTGATTGAATCTGTACTGAGTACAGAATTCGAATCGATACTTCTGACCATCACTGTCATCGTCGGGATTCCAAAGTAAATCTAGGTAAAGTCGTCGTTCAGGAAATGCGTTAGGGTTATTCCATCGTTTCTTCGGTAGCTTCAACGTGATGCTACCTCGCAAACCAATATTTAGTGCGGTTAAACGCTGTTGTCCATCAAGTACTGCTGTTAACTGTCGTTCTTGAATCAGATTCAATCGAGGACAATGCCTATTGTCTCTTTCATGGAATTCGAGAATAAAATCATAAATTTGAAATTTTCTACTGTTTTCAGGTGTTACGATCCAGTATAGAAAAGTTCCAAAAGGATAGCCTTGCATGAGACTATCAAATAGCCTGCAAATTTGACCGACATCCCATACAAATTCACGTTGAATAGCAGGTAATATCAGATTGTTGTTTTCAATGTCTTTCAAGGTAGAAATTATTGTGCCATCGGTTCGGTACACGAGTTTTCCTAATTCGGGTTAGTTGAAAGTAAATAAATGCTGGAAAATGTCCAGCTTCGGGATTTTGGCTCCCGAAGCCAGCTGGTTGATTGAACTAGAGTGCATTAATATCCAAATGCGCTCCTGATTATAGCTGTCAGGCATATCGGTACGGAGGTCCTGCTTTGGTCATTGTTGAAACATAGCCTTTGAGGATTTCCACTACACGGGCGTTTCGCTCGCTGGTTTGAGCAATTTCGTCCCAGAATTTAAGAGCTTCATCTTCCACAGTTTTCCATTCCGATTCAGGTATGGAGGTCAGTTCAAGCTTCGTTCCAGTTGAACGGAAATGCGCCTCTCCCCACCAGTACCAATGCTGGCGATAGTAGTGTGAACTATCCATGCAGAGTTTAAACAAGAACACCACAATTTCACCTAGATTCGCAAGTCGCTGCGATTGACGTTTTGTCAGAATAATATGAGAATATACACAAGAAATTAGTTCTTGAAAACGCGATATTCGAGTTATGATATTAACCCTTGTTCTACTATAGAGTTGATCTGAAACCGACTGTAGTGCTTGTTGCAGTTTATTGGGTCAGTTAGCAAAATCCGAATAGGAGGCAAGCAAACGCAGTGAAATCATCCTCTACTTCATCAAGAATTGATCAAGAGTGGAATTATGTTCCGCAATTGCCGGTTAAATTATCGCCAGCATTTGATTGGAAGCCTAGACCCATTGCTACACTGCGCTGGATTGCTGGGGCATGGACACCGTTCGGTTCTTATGCCCTCAGTATTGTCCTTGCAGTCATTGTCTATGCAACTTTTCAGCCGCCTGAAGAAACTATGCGGGAATTCGGGCTCGGCTGGGTTGCGCAAATTTGGTTGCGTAATCTGTTTTTGATGATTCTTGTCGCTGGAATTCTACATCTGTATCTGTACACGTTCAGACGGCAGTCGGATAAACTCAAATTTGAAAAACGAGACTTAGATCGCAGCAGCAAAATTCACAATTTTGGCAACCAGGTACTTGACAACATGTTTTGGACTCTGGTGAGCGGCGTGACAATCTGGAGTCTGTATGAAATCGTTTATTTCTGGGCGAGCGCAAACGGATATGTTCCCAGACTTTCATTCGCGGGAAATCCGATTTGGTTTGCGGTCATGTTTATTTTGATACCTGTGTGGTCATCTTTTCATTTTTACTGGGTTCACCGCCTGCTTCATTGGCCACCGTTGTACAGAGTAGCGCATGCCCTTCATCACAGGAATGTCAATATCGGTCCATGGTCTGGAATATCCATGCATCCAATTGAACATATTCTGTATTTTTCGAGTTTCGCCATACACTTTGTGATAGCCTCTCACCCACTGCACTTTCTGTTTCACGCTTATTTTATAGCACTAAATCCAGCGATGTCGCACAGTGGATTTGAAGGCATACAAATCAAAGAAAAAAATCGAATGAAGCTTGGCGTGTTTTACCACCAGTTACATCACAAGCATTTCAAATGCAACTACGGAACGGTAGAGATGCCTTGGGATCGTTGGTTCGGCTCCTTTCACGATGGAACGGATGAGGCAACCAAACGCATCCGCAAACGTAAGTGGTGACATTCAGGAGTGCTTGGTTAATCACCTGTGAGTCAGATTGTAAACACCAACTGGGGCTCTTCAGTATTCAGAAAATCCAAGAGTTTTGACAGTGTAGCTACAAGCCTTTGCTAGCGTAGAAAGTTCGATTTCGCGAGTTATTTGGCAATGAGTTACGAATTTTGAAACGATTGGGTTTCATCGTACAGGCTCAGACGTTGTTTGATCATTCGATCGTACAGCTCCGCGATTTGACTGCTGCCTGTTCGTTCAAACAGAAACGGCAATAATGCATGAATCGCACAGGCGATCGCGCCAAACAACATATGTCCTGCAAATGACATCGCGTGACAAAAGTGCTGCAAATAGGTTTCGTTGGTTTCTTCAAGATGTCTGGTCAGGTATTTCATAATTTTGCACCAGTTTGACAATTAGTGAGAATGAGGAATAAAATACGACGATTACAGTATCTTATTAGGATTACTTTCGATAATTATACCACAAAGTAGAAATAATATCCTATTTAAGTTCAAATTATAAACAAATTAATTTTTTCGAATAGTTTGCAGTTCACGGTGATTACCAGCGAATCAGGTTGCCAGTTAAGGTATAAAACGCACCATGTCTGAAAATCAGAACCAATACGTAACTGCTGGCGGATTGAAGATCAGCAAGTGTCTCTATGATCTTGTGTCGGAGGAAATTGCTCCTGGCACTGGAATTGAGCCCGAGTATTTCTGGCAATCGCTTGCAAACATTGTCGCAGACTACGGTAACAAAAATCAGCGACTGCTTGACAAGCGAGACCAGCTTCAGGTGAGAATCGACGACTGGCATTCTTCGGATCACGCCAAGCATTATTCGATTGCCGAAAATCGAAAATTTCTTAACGATATCGGCTACTTGGTCACAGAAGGACCGGCGTTCAAAGTGGAGGTCGAAAATGTTGACCGAGAAATTTCGGATGTGAGTGCCCCGCAGTTGGTTGTCCCTGTCGACAATGCTCGCTATGCGCTGAATGCGGCGAATGCCCGTTGGGGGAGCTTGTATGATGCGCTTTACACCTCAGGCGTAGCTGAACCGGAGGATGTTCCGGCACCGCCACCCGCACATTACAATGCAGACCGAGGTGCACGAGTCATTCAGTGGGCCCGTGATTTTCTGGACCGCGTGGTTCCCCTCAAATCAGGCAGTCATGCACAAGCCTCTAGCTATATTGTTGCTCCTGCCGGTAGAAGGACTCTGGAACTGAAGGTTTCACTGCAGAACGGTGAAATAACTTCCCTCAAGTCTCCTGGTCAGTTCGCTGGATTTCTTGGATTGATGTATGACCCATCAGAAATTCTGCTCTACAACAATGGCCTGTTTTTTCGTCTCATGATCAACCGTGAATCCATGATTGGTGAAATTGATTCAGCCGGAATCAGTGATATAGCCATGGAAGCAGCTGTTACTACGATTCAGGATTTTGAAGATGCTGTTTCAGCAGTGGATGCGGAAGACAAGACGGTTGCCTACAGAAACTGGTTGTATCTGATGAAGGGTACCCTGACCGCAGAGTTTGAGAAGAATGGCAAGATCGTCAAGCGCTCATTAAATCCAGACATGAATTTCACCAATCCCTATGGTTTGCCGACGATCGTTTCAGCACGAAGTATGATGCTTGTCAGGCATGTCGGAATTCACATGTACACGGATGCAGTGACAACTCTAACCGGAAAGTTGATTCCTGAAGGGTATCTGGATGCCATGGTCATCAGTTTGTGTGCGATGCACAATTTGTTCGGAGAGGGCGCAAAATCTTTTCCAAACAGTCGTTGCGGCAACGTCTATGTGGTGAAACCCAAATTGCACGGACCCGAGGAAGTGGCTGCGACGGTGCAACTGTTCTCCCGTGTAGAAGATGTTCTGAATCTCAACCGGAACACGTTGAAGATCGGAATTATGGATGAAGAACGACGAACTACTGCCAATTTGAAAGAAAGCATTCGGGAAGCAAGAAATCGAGTCATTTTCATCAACACAGGATTCCTTGATCGAACGGGTGATGAAATTCATACCATGATGAGTCTTGGCCCGTCCATCACCAAGGATGAGATGAAAAAGGCGACTTGGCTACATACTTACGAAAACTGGAATGTTGAGGTGGGTGTGGACACGGGTGTCTATAGCGTGGGACAGATTGGCAAGGGAATGTGGACTATGCCGGATCTCATGAAAACCATGTACAACACCAAAACAAACCATCCCAAGGCAGGTGCCAACACAGCTTGGGTTCCTTCACCGACACTTGCCGTAGTTCACGCGTTGCACTATCACGAGATAAACGTTTTGTCGATACAGCGGACTATAGGGTCTAGAGTGAAAGCAAAGCTGGATGACATTCTGAGTCCACCCGTTCTTCGTGAAGAGTTGTCACCGAAACAGATTGAAACGGAACTGGAAAATAACGCTCAGAGTATTCTTGGGTATGTTGTGCATTGGGTTGAAGAGGGAATTGGCTGTTCAAAAATTGCAGATATCAACGAGATCAATCTGATGGAAGACCGAGCAACGCTCAGAATATCAAGTCAGTTGATTGCCAGTTGGCTCAAACACGGGTTGACGACGCGCGAACAGGTAGTGGACATATTCAAGAGAATTGCTGTCATCGTAGACAAGCAAAATGAAGGTGCTGCAGGTTACCGAAAAATTGCACCCAACTACGATTCCAGCGTTGGATTTCAGGCGGCTCTAGATTTAGTGTTTCAGGGGATTGATTCTCCGAACGGCTATACCGAACCTATTCTGCATGCTCGCAGGAGTGAAGCCAAAGCGTTGTACTCCTCCTGACTAGAAGTGTTGTTGGTTAGTCCGGCAGGCGAATGGATTCTCTGACTTCTCGCAATCTATTGATCAGTTTCTTGGGCTTCAAGACTTCAACCTTGCCACCCCAGGTAATGAGATGCCAAGCCATTTCGGTAAGACCGCCGGCGCGGAATGAAACTTCGATTCGACCATCCCGCAGTGTACGCATTGTTTGACTGCGATGAAACTTCCATTCAAGTACAGTTTCGCTCACGTCTGCGTCAAATCGCCAGACTACGTTATATGGCTTTTCGTGAAAAACACCGAAACAGTCTTCAAGATACATCGCCATAGTAAAATTTTCCGGTCGAATGAAGTTGTTTCGTTTGTGTACTTGTAGATTTTGCACTTTGGCTAGTATGTAACTTCGGAAATCATTGACATCTTCTTGCGGGTTGAACGCGATCAGATACTGACGCGTACCATGTAGGAATCCATAGGGTTGCACAGTGCGCGGCAAAGGTTCTTGATCATTAAATCCAGCGTAGTCAAAACTGATCATCTGGCATGCCATGATTGCGTGACGCAGCGCATGAACCATTCCTGGATCAATAATTTCGTGAGGACCGGGTTTGATGGCAAAGCCTTCTGAATCACTTAGAATGTCCGCATCTGCTTCAACACTACGCAATGCGTCAGGTGCCATATTCGCCCTTAACATACCCATCAAATTGTTCATCAGTCGGTATTCGGGATTCATTCTTTTTTCCCGAAACATTTTTGACGCCTGCTGCATGACAATAACATGCTCAATTCCAAGAGCTGGCGTAGGGAGCTGGCGCCGAATCCGCCAACGCTTAGGCCGTTTGGTTACAACTTCAACATTGAGAAATGAATCCAAGATTGCCTTTATCATTCTTTCGGCGGTTCTACGAGATACGCGAAACTGAGTTTCAATTTCGTGGTACGAAACCCCATTGATAGATCCCTGCATTTCATATACCAAGGTAAGCAGATCTGTGTATTTCTTGTACATTTCCTTTTGGTCTCGCTAAGTCAATTACACACTGTACCGGTATTTAACAATATAATGCGTTCTATGATTCGCATGTTCAAATTATCAAATTTCCTGATTGCAGTGTTCACAGCATTTACCGTCGGATTTTCAACTTCAGTTCACGCTGATGTATCCGGTGCCAGATATGTGGTTGTGGACACCATGGGCAAAATTTACGACAAAATTACAGGTGATTTTGAGGACGATGAAGCACTGACGGCTACGGCTTCTGAAGTCATTCACCTTGAGCTTTTGCCGATTCTCCACGTAGAAAAATTCTCGAAACTGATTCTTGCTTCTCACTGGAAAGATGCGACTGTTCAGCAACGCCGGGAATTTACATACATATTGACCGAATTTTTGTTACGCTCATTCCGTAAAGCAATTGTCGGCAACAAGGATCTACTTGAGAATTATCTGGATAACATTAGAATTCTGGAAGCGAAGAAGGGAAATAATGATGATCGTGCAATGGTAACCATGCTGGTAATTGTTCCCAGCCAGCAAGAGCGCAAAATTGACTTCCGAATGACGCGTGAAGATGGCAGCTGGAAAATTTATGACCTTGTCTTTGAGGGCATCAGTTTCGCTATCAACTATCGTACGATCTTGAATTCTGAAATCAAGAAATCCGGAATCGAAGCTGTTACAGCGAACTTGGGGGAGAAGCTGAGCACCTAGAGAATGCCTGCCTCGGCGGATTGTTCAAACTTCAGATGAAGTCTTCTACTGCTCTGATAAATCGCGTCGCCAATCCCAGCACAAGTTTACTTCGCATGATCGTCGGCCACGGTCGAAAATTCAGATCATCAAAGGCGGTTTTTCCTTCATTTGTACCGAGTAATTTCTGTCCAATTTTCATTCCAAAGTAGCTGGATAGTGTAATTCCGGAACCACAATATCCCATGGCGTAGTACAGGTTCTGATGCGCTCCGATATGCGGGCAGATATCAGTCGTATAGGCTACATATCCAACCCACATATGGGAAACTTTGGCATCGGCGAGTTGGGGAAATACCTTTGTCATCTGCTGGTAAAGTACTTCCGACCCGGATTTGGAATTTGCTTCCGTAAATGTGACACGGCCGCCGAATAGAACTCGCTTTCGATCCGGAGTCAAGCGAAAATAATTGCCGATCTGGAGTGTGTCGGAGACCACACGTGCTTTCGGAATTAAACCTGAAACAATGTCAGCAGGAAGCGGTTCGGTTGCAATCTGGAAACTTCCAATTGGCAGGATTCGCTGCTTGTGCCAACGAAACTGATTCTCTGTATAGCCATTGGTAGCGAGCACAACGTCTCTGGCATCAACGCTTCCTCGGTCCGTGTGCAATCGAAATCCGACGGGCATTCTTTCAATCTTGCTCACTGCACACTGGTCTAAAACCAATCCTCCCGAATCGAAAACACGATCGAGCAGTTCACGATGGTACTTTCCCGGATGCAGACTTCCATGTGCAGGTATCACGCATCCACCGTGATAGAAATCCGAGCCAATTTCCTGGTGTTGCTCAGCCCTTGAAACGACATGGCGTTCGATCTGAATTTCCTGCGGCATGGCTTTGTATTGTTTCAACAGGTGTTCAAGAGCCCTGCTGGAGTGTGCTCCTACAAATCTCCCGGATTCGTGCCAATCACAGTTGATATTTTCCTCTTCAATCAATTGTTTGATGTATGCAAGAGCGAGATTTCCTTCTTGGACTATCGCGATTGCCGTCTTTCTTCCGAACTTCTTTTCCAGTTTTGTGAATGGCAGTTTGATACTGGTGCCAGCCTGACCGCCATTGCGGCTACTGCAGCCATCACCTGCAGAATCTCTTTCCAGTACGAGAGTTGTCCGACCGGCTCGAACCGTTTGCAGAGCCGCATTCAAACCTGTATATCCTGATCCGATTACGGCGACATCTACTGATCGCACCAGATCGGTTTGAGTCAGGTGCGGCCTAGGCGCTGCATCCCACCAGTATGGAGAATCTTTGTAGTTTTCTGTGTAATTCACCTGCATGCCAGTAGTAGGAATTTTCCCTAGTGGTGAGTCGGGCGATCAATTGGCACTATTTTAACCATTGAGACGGAATTGTGTACAAACAGAATGAATCAATTGCGGAGTACAAATTAGGGTGTAATTTATGCAGAGGAACGCGCACCGTGCTTTTGCCGTGAAAGATGACTGTAAATTGAGTAACATTAGCGCATATTTTGACTACTGGAAATAGATGATGAGACGAAAACTCGGCAACACGAACCTTGAAATCTTCGCCGTTGGACTTGGTGCAATGCCACTCGGCATTCGAGGAACTCTCCCGTTAACCGACGCGGTTGAAGTTATTCACGCTGCTCTGGATGCAGGTATGGAATTCATCGATACTGCGAATGTCTATTGCACGGACAATCAGGATATCGGTTTGAACGAACGTACAATCGCGTTGGCTCTCCAATCAATTGATAGCAGTAACGTTGTCGTTGCCACCAAAGGGGGATTGGTGCGACCGCAGGGTCGTTGGGAAAGGAGAGGTTCGCCGCAACATTTGCGGAGCGCATGCGAAAAAAGTCTGCAAGACCTGAATGTTGAAGCGATTACGCTATACCAGCTTCATGCCCCAGATTCGCTCGTGCCATTTTCGGATTCTGTAGGTGAGCTTGCACGACTTCAATCAGAAGGCAAAATCCTCAATATCGGTTTGTCTAATGTTGGTCGTGACCTGGTTGACGAAGCAATGTCCATTACAACAATAACTTCAGTGCAAAATCGCTGTAATGTGTATCACCAGCCAGACCTACGTAGCGGGTTTGTCGACTATTGCAAGAGGCATTCGATAACCTATATTGCGTACAGCCCAGTGGGCGGCGGTAGCGGGCATCTTGCACTGCGAGATGAACCTGTACTGACAGAACTGGCCAAGAAGTATGATGCAACGGTCTACCAGATGGTTTTGGCTTGGCTGTTGCACCAGAGCGACAACATACTTCCCATTCCCGGGGCGGGTCGGATATCAAGCGCCGTAAGCAGCGCTCATGCGATCAATATAGTATTGTCTTCAGAAGATGCTGCACGCATTGATGTGCTCGGTGATACATGAAGTCGATAAATTCTTGGCAGCAATTGGGGATGCTTATGGCCATTGCTGGACTGGCAAACCTTGATTCCGCCACTGTTGCATACCCTGCGTGGCGTTGTGCACTTCACGGTAGCCCAATTGTGAACTCAGAAAATTACTGATCATTCTGGATCGGTTTCCGACTTCACAGATGATGACAATCCGATCGTCGGGCTGTGCAATTTCCGTTAATTTGGCAAGCCAATCATCAACATTGTAATTTCCTCTATCGTCAAAAAAGGTCAGCAGGTGGCTACTTGGAATGATTCCTGTAGTACGCCACTCTCCAGGAGTGCGCACGTCAATGACTGGCACTTCCTGCTCTATCAACGCTTCTAGTTCCTGGGTTGTTGTTTCAATCATTTGAGCAATACCTACATTCAAACCGGCCATAAACAGCAACACGATTGCTGAAGGCAATAAAATAACCCTATTTACGAAGAACGCACTTTTCATATAGATTCAGAAATCTGCCGTTCGGGTCATATCGTTCCTTCAAACGCCAGTAGTCTTCAGCCTGATAAATTTTCCAAAACTCATCTTCTTCAAAATATGAATCCGAATACAGAGATTTGAAGCCTCCGAGTTCAGTAGTTCTTCGTTCAATTTTTCTATTCAGGTAGCTAGGCTCATGATGCGTACGTGATTTGACGGAATCCCAAAATCCGAAGTTTACGTACATCGTACTGGAATCCAGAGAGCATAGGGAAAATTTACTTGAATGCGCGTTGGTGCCGATGGGACAGACCCAGATGGGCAATACACCAATTTCAGCCATAAGAAACTCAAGAAATTCAGAAGCATTGTTGATTGGAATGTCAATGTCCTGAATGACTGATTCAGCATGATAGCCAAATAGCCGGTTTAGCTTTCGAGTAATACCCCACTTGGAGTTCCAGCGCATCACCTTTGTATAGGATACTGAGTTCAGCCGATCTTTACCGACGATTCTTCGTATCAACCCATTCTGGACATAAAGATTTTTTGAACACCAGAACCAGTCAGTATCCCACCTCCAGATGTAGTCTTTGACCGTCAGGTAATCCGTTTGTTTTTCACGGATGGATTTGTAGTAGATATCAAGATAGGTGTAATCACTGGTAAATGGCGCTGAATCGGCAAACCTACCTGTCGTCAGGTAGTACTCGCCAGCTTCGAAAACACTTCCATCTAGAAAATCGAAATCAGAGCCTTGCAGTTCTTCAATAGCAGCAAAAAATTCGCTTGCATCATGGAATCGCGTATGAACAATTTTTACATAAGGTTTTACTCGGAGTGCAGGGGTTTTCAATCTCAGCACATAGCCAAGAGTTCCATAGGAATTCGGTAATCCGTAGTACAAGTCCGAGTGTTCATTGTCCCGTGTACAGCAAACTACCGAACCGTCTGCAAGCAGAACATCCATTTCCATCACTGTCTCATGCGGGAGTCCATAACGAAATGATGTCGATTCTATGCCCACGCCGCAAATAGCTCCTCCGATCGTAATTGACTTCAGTTGCGGTACAACCATGGGAATGAATCCATATTTCAGGGTTGCATCTACGAGATCTTCATAGGTGATCATGCCTTCAGTGGTCAGTGTACTTTGCACGACATCAAGCTCGAGCAGATGATTAAAATCCTTGACGGTCAATTCATCTGATTTGTCATTGACGCGATCGCGAAACAGATTTGATGTGTCTTTACGCAGGCGAACACCGGTTGACGCGTCTTTCATCTGCTGCGAAAGACGGCCTTTTCGCCTACGATACGAATCTGCTGGTGTTGTGTCGCTCATAACGTGATGCTCTGAGGCCGGTCTAAATTCAGGAGTAAACAACAATTTTAACGTTCACAAGAGCAATTTGAAAAAGTATCTGACTTTTCAGGAAGTGCATTATCGCTATCCTTAATTCATCAGTTTTCTTGAAGCCCCGAAGTGATTTGCATCAACTGCTCTACTACAGCGAATACTCTGTTTTGGGCGGAATCGCTTATCAAATTTCCGTCTGCGTCGAATGAGTCTTTTGCATTGCCGTGGGCATACTGCTTTGGAATTACGATCATACCCAGATTCGCTAGAATTGAGCGGACGCTGGCTAGCGTTCTGATCCCGCCTATTGCGCCAGGCGATGCAGCCAGTAACGCTGCTGTTTTCCCTGAAAATGCCACTAGCGGAGGGTCGCCGGGCAGCGGTCGGGAAATCCAGTCAATGGCATTCTTCAAAACTGCGCTGATTGCACTGTTGTATTCAGGACAACTCAATAGAATTCCATGATTTTCTTTCATCAAATTTCGCAGTTCAAGCGCGCATGCAGGAATGCCGGAATTCGTCTCGAGATCACCATCATAAAGCGGCATTGGATAATCCCTTAAATCCAATAGAGTAACTGTTGCACCTTGCTGCTCAGCAATATGAGCAGCATTTCGTACCAGCATCTTGTTGTAGGAGTTGGTTCTGGTACTGCCTGCAAATGCCAGAAGTTTTGTCGACATGCCGGTTTAGTTTACTGAGATTAACCTAATTTTTGAATTTCAAAAGCAGAACCTTGTTCACTTCATTTGGTGTGTGCCAAGAGTCTGACACAATACTCCGAAACTCAGTAATATTTCAAGCCTGCTTTTTGGTAGATTGGGGTAGGTTCTGAAAAAGTAGGCCTGACATGAGAAAGCTCAATACGCCAGGCCTAAACAGGGGAACTACGGAATTAATTAGTGATTTTCATGTCAATGAGGAACTCCACTTGATCAGAAGTGGTAGCCTCGCTCATCGTGCGTTGATACGTCGAGGCCTTGCACTTCGCTCTCCTCATCCACCCTCAGGCCGCCTATGAGAAGCCCTGTCACCTTGAACACGATGAAGGTGGCGATGACCGTATACACGACTGTCGCGACGACTCCTATGAGCTGAATGAATATCTGTGAGCCAATCGAATTGTCCATTCCCTGTCCACTGAAGATTCCAAGTTCAGCTGATGCAAATATACCGGTAAGAATGGTTCCGACAATACCCGCAATTCCGTGAACAGGGAATACATCCAGGGAATCATCCAGTTTCAGGCGCTGTTTGACAATCTGAACTCCGAAGTATGAAATCGGGCCGGTGACGATTCCAATGATCAGAGCTCCGGCTGGGCCGACAAATCCTGATGCTGGAGTTATTGCTACCAGTCCGGCAACCATACCCGTCGCTGCTGCTAACGCAGTGGCTGATTTCCTTACGAAATATTCGGTGATTACAAATGCCATTGCTGCAGATGCCGCACAAATGTGGGTAACGAGCATTGCCATGGCTGCATCCTGATTTGCGGCAACTGCGCTGCCTCCGTTAAATCCGAACCAACCAACCCACAGTAGTCCGGCACCGATCATGGTCAGTGTCATGTTGTGTGGGAGCATGGTTCCGCTTGGAAAACCTTTTCGGTTTCCCAGTACACAGGCTCCAACAAGTGCAGAGACTCCTGCTGTGATGTGAACGACATTTCCACCGGCAAAGTCAAGTACGCCAAGCGAACCGAGCCATCCGCCACCCCATACCCAGTGAGCAATCGGTGCATATACAAATATGATCCATAAAATTGAAAAAATTACGACTGCGCCGAATTTGATACGCTCTGCAAAACCACCAATGATGAGTGCAACTGTAATAATTGCGAACGTAACCTGAAACAGGGCGAATGCAGATTCTGGAACATCACCGGACATGCTTTCTTCCAGTACACCGGCAAAGAGCGCTTTACCTAATCCACCAATGATTCCATTGCCAAGGTCGTTAAATGCAAGGGAGTAACCCGCAACAAGCCAAACAATGCTCACCACGCAAGTAATGGTGAAACACTGCATAAGAATAGATAGAACGTTCTTGCTTCTAACCAGACCAGCGTAGAAAAGCGAAAGGCCAGGAATTGTCATCATCAACACCAGCGCTGTGGATGTCAACAGCCACGATGTATTTCCGGAATTCAGAGAGTCTTGTGCCGTGGCTACAGGGCACAAGACAAGGAACAGTAGCGTACTACGAATAAAATATAGAATAGTTCTCACGGCAGCCTCTCTATAGTGTTGATGTTTAAATTGCGCTGTCATCCATTTCTCCGGTTCGGATACGGATGACATTTTCCAGTTCAGATACAAAAATTTTTCCATCGCCTATTTGACCTGTCAGAGCAATTCGTCTGATCGTATCAATTGCGTCTTCGCACTGGCTGGCAGATACAGCGATTTCAACCTTGATTTTTGGTACAAAATCGACAACGTATTCTGCGCCTCGGTAAAGTTCCGTATGCCCTTTCTGTCGACCGAATCCCTTAACTTCTGAAACGGTCATCCCTTGGACACCGATCTCCGACAAAGCTTCTCGGATATCATCCAATTTGAATGGTTTAATAATGGCAGTCACGAGTTTCATGTCTTACCTCCTGTGAGTTTACATATACGTAATAACAGCAATTTTCGTGCCAACAAAAAACATAGAATATCCCCATGATTTTGGTGCTATATGCCCCAAAATGGTGCATGAACGGAGAAAAAGTGTAAATTTGGTACAGCGATTGGACACTCTGCATGATTCGCTCGCAGTCCGAACAAGTTTTTTCTATCGGTCAAGTGGATATACATTCAAAATAACCTTGCTTCATCAGGTGATCTGAATATGTGCAAAACAGGCTTCATATATGACAATCGTTATCTTCAACACGACACGGGGTCGCGTCATCCGGAAAACAGCCAGCGGTTGATTGCGACCATGCAGCATCTGGAAAATCAGCCTTGGTTCAGTGAATTGCTGAATTTGACACCGCGATTGGCAGAGCGTGAATGGCTGGAAGCGGTTCACCAATCCGGATACATCGACCATGCACGTAAATTGTGTGAATCCGGAGCAAGATTGCTGGATGATCCGGACGTAACAATCAGTAGCAGTTCTTTTGAAGTAGCAAGATTGGCAACCGGTGCAGCCCTGCAACTTGCAGACAGCGTCATGAAAGGCGAAGTCAAGAATGGATTCGCTTTAGTTCGCCCTCCTGGTCATCATGCGGAGAACGCTCGTGCGATGGGATTTTGTCTGTTCAACAACATTGCCATAAGCGCACGGTATTTGCAGTTGGTGTACGGAATTGAAAAAGTATTGATCTTGGACTGGGATGTACATCATGGCAATGGAACCCAGCATGCATTTGAGGAAGACCCTTCCATACTATTCATTAGTCTTCATCAATACCCTTACTATCCAGGTACCGGTTCTCACAGTGAAACGGGAGTAGGAGCAGGAACCAATGCGACAGTCAACTGCCCGATGACGGCTGGGTCATCAGATTTGGATTACGAGCAAGCTTTTTTGGAAAGAATTCTGCCTGCGATAAATAGATTCAAACCCGAAGTGGTCCTTGTGTCTGCCGGGTTTGATGCTCATCAAGCAGACCCGCTTGGACAAATTGATCTGAGCACTGAATTTTTTGGCTGGATGAGCATGAGAATGATGGAAGTCGCTGATCAGCACGCAGACGGACGACTGATCTCACTGCTGGAAGGAGGCTACAACTTGCACTATCTGCCGCTTTGCGTTTCGGTTCATTTGCAGACATTGCTGAATGCAAATAGTTGACACCCGAATTTGAACCATTGCAATCTAGAAATGCAGTTACTCAATGAGAGACTGAATTTACTGGGAGGCAAGGAACGGCAGTAGAGATTTATTGAATGCTTCCGCTTGTTCAACATTCGACAGGTGCGCCGCACCCGGTATGATCTCTAATGTTGAGCTAGCGATTCGTTCATGCATGACAACTGATTCGGAAACCGGTGTAGCCAGGTCCTGGTCGCCAACAATTATGTGAGTTGGTGTGTCAATTCGATCTAGTTGATCGACAAGATTCAGGTTGTATATGGCATGACAACAGCCAACATAGCCATAAACTGGAGTGGCCAGAAACTGGTTGCGAATCTGTTCATATTCTTCTGTCCCCGAATTTCGGTAGCTTTCGGTAAACCATCTTTCCATGGCAAAATCCACCAGGTTCTGCATACCGAAACGCTCTCCTGATTTGATTCTGTTTTTCCACATTGCCTTGGTTTCTTCGCGAATTACAGACATGGTGTCACACAAACTCAGACTGAGCAATCGCTGTGGCGCTTGAAGCGCCAACCCTTGTCCGATCATTCCGCCCATGGACAATCCCACCCAGTGCACTTTTTCAATTTCCAGTGCGTCCAACACAGAGATTGCATCTTTCACCAGCAGGTCCAACGTATATGCACCGAGAGGTGCGGATGATTCTCCATGACCACGGGTGTCAATGCGCAGTAAGCGATACTTATCCTCTAGAACGCCGATCTGCGGGTTCCACATGATCTGACTTGATCCAAGCGAATGGCTCATGGCTACTACTGCACCGTTATTATTTCCAGACAGTTCGCAGTTGATTTCTATATTGTCAATATTGATTTTCATTGGTGTGATACTAGATGTCGTAATTTGAATGTCTGATTGAACAATCGCTCGTCGTCGTCATACCGTACTCGCGGCTCAGCAATCCAGCAGCTCCAGTCAATGTCTGGAAAGTGCACACAGTTAGGCTCGCTTATTTTGTCAGGTACGTAGGTTATATCCATTGTGTCACAGTGATTGACCGCCTGCTCATAAATTGAAGCCCCACCAATAAACCAAATTCTTTCATATCGTGCAACCTGAATGGCTTGAGCTAACGAAGGGTAGTGCTCAACCTCCAGAGATTTATTGCGAGTAATAACGATGTTTTGCCGCTCGGGCAGAGGCTGGATTGGAAGCGAATCCCAAGTTTTACGCCCCATGATTATTGTGGAATTCAAGGTGACTCTCTTGAAACGCTTCAGGTCCGCGGAATAGTGCCACGGCAGTGTTCCTCCCAGACCGATCACTCCATCTTCTGTCATCGCCACAATGATTCCGCTGCAACGCGCCATCGCGAATCCTGCTAGACCGCGACATTGAATTTAATTGCCTGATACGGGTTGTATCCGGAAAGGTGAAACGTATCGAGAATTTCATCGATGTCGGATTCCAGGGTCCTGTCAATGTCATCCAGAGACTTGATCGAGCTGTCAATCTTCAATTGTGGGAGTACTCTCGGTGTTCGAGTTAACTGCTCCTTCAATCCTGGCACATGATCATATTCAGCAAGCGAGCCATCTGGCTTTGATGTGTAGATATGAGCGTCAACCAGAGTATGGGCGAACACACCCGCTTGTATGCCGGTCAAGTGGGCAAACAATTCAAGAATAAATGCATATCCGGCGATATTGTATGGAACGCCAAGAGCAACATCCGCGCTTCGCTGTGTGAGATGTAAACACAAAAATGGATTGTTTTCGTCATCCATCTGAACATTGATGATCCAAAAAGCATGGCATGGAGGCAACTGGCTGTCATGGGCGTTGGAAGGTGCCCATGCGGAAACAACATGTCGGCGGCTCATCGGATCATTCTTGATTTGGTCAAGCACCCAAGCGACTTGGTCGATAGTCTGAACGCTTGTACCATTGGGTGCCGGAAATGAGCGCCAGAAATTCCCGTAGGCGCTGGGGACATAGCCACCTTCATCAGCCCAGGGTTCCCAAAATTTGCAATTGTGCTGACGCAGCAATTCGATATTCGTACTTCCAGATAGAAACCACAGGTTTTCTATGACTATGTTCTTCCAGGATATTTCCTTCGTCGTCAACAAAGGAAAGCCCTTGCGAAGGTCTATTTCGTAGTTGTAGTTGAATGTCGAAAGGGTATCGACCCCTGTGCGATTTTCTTTGCGTCGACCGTGTTCGAGTACATATTTTGCTACGTTTAGATACTGTTCCATAATGGAATAATTTTAGAAAATTCTGATTCAGCGAAAGTGCCTATTTCAATCTGAAATTCCATCAAAGGTCTATCCGATTTTTATCAGTCAAGTGGACTTGCCTACACGAACACCGAGGCAAGATAGGGATTTCCCCGCTATTTATTTCGGCTGGCGGGTGGTGGTTGTTTGAAATACTCTTCTATTATCTTGCGAGCAAGATAGGAAGGTTTTACGCGCCACTTCTCTTTATTGACGACGACCGCCGCAATAACAACTCTGTCAAAACCTGAATCTCCGTAACCAACAAACCACTCAGTTCTGCCTTTCGGGTTGTTACCCGATAGCGAGCCGGTTTTCCCGCCTACATCAAGTTTTGCGTAATTTCCTTTGAAGAATCCTCGGAACGATTTTCTTGCAGAGCCTTTTTTGACAGTTTCACGCATCAATACTCTCATATTCTGCGCAGTTTCCGATTCTACCGTCTGATAGGAATTCTGATTCGACTCGTACAGCAGGGGGCCGTCCGGGTGGTGGGCAAACTCAATCAGACTGGGTTCAATCATGACTCCATCATTGACGATTGCAGACACCATCATGGCAGCGTGCAAAGGACTAATTGTGGTGGTGTTTGTATATCCCGACGCAGCTTCAGCAATCGCCCATTCGTTTGCCGGATCAAATCTTGTTTTGCTGGACTCTACAGAAATATCGAGCGGAAACGATTTATTGAATCCGAAGTACTCAGCGTACTCCGCCAATCTTGTCCCACCGACATCAAATACTCCAATTCTGCCAAACACGGTATTGATGGAACGTGCGAACGCATAACTCAATGACGTTTCTCTTGTCCACTTGTTTTTCTTGTGGCGCAACACATTCTTTTTGTACAAAGAGGTGTCTTTTCCGTTGTATTGATAGGTAGTTTTGGGGTTTGCAATTCCCTGATCAATCGCTGCGGCCGCGGTAATAATCTTGAAAATTGAAGCCGCCGGAAATTCCGAATGCACTGCCAAATTTCCGAACGATTCTTGATCTCTCACAAAACTGGAAAGTGCCAGTATTCGTCCAGTGTCAGGTTGAATTGCTACCACTGCGGCATAATCTGGTTGATACTTCTGCAATAGGCTGTCGATGTGTTCTTTGACTTTTGGCTCGATGTTGTATCGAACAACGGCATCCAGCATCTTTTCGCCAATCTTGAATTGCACCTTTTCCGGGTATTCATTTGCTCTAATGCTGGATGATATGGATTCGGCTACGTGTTCCTTTTCTACTCCCCAGACATTTGTCAGGTTGGTTTCCGCAGGAAGGGGGGCATAAAACTGAAATCCCGAAAACAGCAGAAAGCAGAACGCCATCTTTAATAACAGGGATCGACGTTTCACTAAAAAATCCTTCAACTCCCGTGGAGGTTCAGCCTGTGAATGTTGGCTCATAACCACTTCGGTGGAGTCTGATTGGGAAATTTTGTAAGCTTGGACGATCGCTTTACGAGAGCTAGATTTTCGCTCCATTGGTCAATGTAGAGAGGGGAATTTTTAAATTCAAGACATTGAATTCCAATTTTATTTCTATTCGTCGGTTTATTCAACCAAGAATTCGACGAATCCGTCTTTGAACTCAATTGAAACAGTTGAAGATTTGTCGTTGTTTTTTAATGCTGTTCGTACTGCTCCGTATCGTAGAGCATCCTGTATCCAATATTCTTGGCAATCATCAATTACTCGGAGAGGCAGCCCCATTCCTGAATAGGCGCGTGTAAAGTTGAACGCAGTTTCAGCGCCTATATCTATATTGAATGAGTAGTCGCCATCGATTGGTGCTTGGTTCCAAGTAGCTTTGCCAGGTTCTTGTGGATTGATACTCCAGTTGGAATGAGGTGTGGCAAGAAGCTGCTGTAGACAATCAATTGCACGCTCTAGTAGAATTTGCTGAATTTCCTTGAATCGAAATCCTGCTGGATACTGCACTTGGCGCACCGATAGAATGTTGCCACTGTCGATTTTCTGCGTCACCTGATGCAGTGTGACTCCGGTATTCTTTTCACCATTGCGCAATTGCCAAAAAATTGGATTGGCCCCCCGATATCGAGGCAATATTGAAGGATGAATGTTGATGCACTCCTGACATGCGAGTTGAATTATGCTTGCTGGAAGACGACTTGGGTAGCACGCCAAAAGAAAAATGTCGCTCGAAAGTTGCGACAGAAATTCCGTTAACTCAATTTGCTGCCCGGTGAAATAGCAGATCGGAATGTTATTTGCAGTGCATAGCTCAACAACATTCGGTTGCTTGGACTGAAAAATTTTCGGCTGTTCCTGACTTGGTTGTTGGAGCGATGGTGCAAAAGCAGATAGAACAACGCCGCGCACTGCAAATTGCCTTTCAAGCAACTGCTGCAAAACAAAACAGGTAAAAAAACTCAATCCACCGAACAGTACAATGGATGCGTTCGGTCCGGTCATAGCAGATCATTCGACGATTATGTCTGATCAAAATTAGTTGAGAAACGGCACCTTCATGCCTCTTTGAACTGCAGGTCTCTCTGACAAGGTATCAAACCATCGTTTCACGTTCGGATAGGTAGCTAAATCAATTTCTTGCCATTCGAATCTCGATGCCCAGGGATAGATTGCCATGTCCGCAATGGAATATTCGTCTGCTACGAACTCCCGATCCTGCAGTCTCGCATCCAGCACTTTGTAAACCTGATCCGCCAATCCGTCGAACCGGTCAATCGCATAGGGAACTTTGGTTTTGGAGAATTTGCGAAAGTGATGCAGCTGTCCGAGTACGGGTCCGAATCCGCCCATCTGCCACATCAGCCATTGCTGAATCAAACAGCGACAACCGTAGTCGAAACTCCAGAACAAGCCGGTTTTTTCAGCTAGATGAATCAATATTGCTCCGGACTCGAATATCGTCAACGGTTTATCGTCGGTTCCTTGCGGATCAATGATCGCCGGAATCTTGTTGCTTGGGCTGATTGCAAGAAAAGCTTTGCTATGCTGTTCTCCCTTTTGAAGATTGACGGGGTGCACTTCGTATTCAAGCCCCATTTCCTCCAAAGCGATAGAAATTTTTCTGCCATTGGGCGTTCCCCATGTGTACAGCTGAATTTTGGAATCCGCCATGATCTTGGTACTCCTTCTGCAAAATTTCAGTTTTTAATGAACAGCTTGCGAGGATAGTTCGCCAGCAGTTCAGGTTCGTTCTCTTTGATGATCAGGCTCTCCGTGATTTCAAAGCCCCAGTCGTCCAACCACAAAGCGGTCATGAAATGAAATGTCATGTTTTTCTCAAGCACTGTCCTGTCGCCCGGGCGCAGGCTGATGGTCCTCTCGCCCCAGTCAGGTGGATAACTGAGGCCAATCGGGTAGCCCGACCGGCCGTCTTTGGTAAATCCGTACTTGTTCAACACCCGATTAAATGCGATGACGATGTCTTCGGCAAGATTTCCTGTGCGAGCAGCCGCTAGGCCTGCTTCCATGCCTTCCTGAACGGCTTTTTCGGCATTCCGAAATTTTTCCGGTGGATTGCCAAGATAGATCGTTCGACATAACGGGCAGTGATAGCGACGATGGCAACCAGCGAGCTCAAAAAATGAACCTTCATCAGACTTGAAGGGAAGGTCGTTCCAGGTCAGATGCGCTGCGGCCGTTTCAATTCCGGAAGGCACCATCGGAACAATCGCAGCATAATCTCCTCCATACTCGTCGGTACCGGTTATTGCAGTGTGGTAGATTTCTGCTACAAGTTCATTTTTTCTCATGCCGGGTTCAATGAGCTCGAAAATCCGCTTGTGCATTTTCTCAACGATACACCCTGCGCGTTTCATGTAAATCAGTTCCTGTTCGGATTTAACGGTACGTTGCCAGTTGACCAAGGTATTGGCATTGACAAATTTTGCGTTTGGCAGCCCTTTTTGCAATGCTGTATACGTCATCGCGGAAAAGTAATAGTTGTCCATTTCAACACCGATACGCGATTTTGCCCAGCCTCGGTCCGTGATGATCTGTGACAGCAAATCCATCGCATGCCGCTCCGGCGTCATTACGTAGTCGTCGGAATAGGACAGAACATCCGCTTCTGGCATGTGTACTGTGAGCAGTGCACCTTTGGCATCCATGGCTCGGCCATACCAGATCGGACCGTCTGAAAGGGTTAGTAGCACGCACTGGGGTGTATAGAATGACCAGCCGTCATAACCCGTCAGCCACGCCATGTTCGACGGATCCACCGAAATCAGCAGTTCGACTCCAGCGGCTTCCATTGCTGTTCGCACCTTTCGGATTCTCTGCTGGTATTCAGCGACAGTGAAATTCAGTAGAACGTTTGGCATATTGAGTTTATCCTTCAGAGTATTGGCAGTTGGGGATGTAGTTATTGTGTTCAGGTGGATCAGGAGTCATCGAGTAATCGAAGTCTCATCAGACCCTGAAACTCTCCGCCATCGCTGGTCACATACAGCCCACCGTCCGGGCCGAGAGCTACGCCGGCAGGGCGCGCCCATCTTTTGCCATCTTCATCCTGGAAACCAGTGATTACAGGTTCAATGTCAACTGCCTCTTGATGATTAAATCGCACCATCACGACTGCAGGTGGCCTGCGACTTGAAGCGGGGCCGGTAAAAGCGCCATCAGGTTGAGTGCCCCACGAACCATGAAGAGCGACAATCGCATTGTTAACAAAGCGCTCATCCATCGCACTGGCTGCTACGAACGCCACTCCCAACGGCGCATTTCGAGCCGGAAATGTTGCAACTGGAATCTCTACTTTTTCCTCGGGATAAGGCGAATCAGTTCTGATGCAAGGATCCCTCCGCACAGCCTGTCCGTCGTACTGGAACCAAGGCATTCCATGAAACGATCCTGGAGTGAGCTTGGAAAAATATTCCGGTGGAAGATCAAATCCCAGGTGATCTGGTCCATTGTTACTGGCATACATGACCTTCGATGTTGGATGCCAGTCAAATCCGACCGGATTTCGCAAGCCTGAAGCAAACGGCACCAGCACAGGCGGGTTTTGCGACTCGTCGAGTTGCAGGACACCACCGCGCCGATCTTTGAACGGGTAGTCTCGGGAAATCAGTTGATCACTGCAGTTTCTGCTGATGCCCAGACTGACATAAACCAAGTTGTCGGGACCAACAGCAACGGTTCTTGAATTGTGTCCAATTCCGCCAGGAAGTCTTGTGACAAGTTTCAACTGAATCAAGGTGATTCGTTGGGATTCGGGGTGATAAGGGGCTTTGTACAAGGCGGCAGTCGTTGCAACAAACATTTCGTCGCCTCGAATTGCCACGCTGTGCGGGTAGTTTTCCAGTTGCAGAAACTCAAGGGCAGCAGTGTACGGTGGTTTCAGCAGGTAAATGCGAGAGGCCGAACCAATAAACATATCGCCGTTCGGAGCGAACTCAATCATTCGGGGGCGACGAAGATCAGCATTTAGGATTTCCAGCTGATATCCACTCGGAACCCCAATGCGAACCTTTCCTGTCGCTGGGTGGTCTAGAATTTGATCCTGCAGATAGTATTCAGAGTTCGCGAGGAGCGAACCTGCGATGCAAAAGAAAGCCAACACCGTCGAGGCGATTGAAAGAATAAGGGCGCGCATCACGACAGCAAAATATCTTTCGCTCGATTAATTCGGGCTGCAAGCCAGGTTGAGCCGCCTCTGTCCGGGTGGTTTCTTTGCATCAAAATTCGGTGTGCTTCGATAATTTCTTCGCGCGTTGCGTCTCCTGTCAGCCCCAGAATCTGGAGCGCTTCTTCGCGCGTCATTTCATCAGAACTGTCTTTGGATGGCTGTTCATCTGCGTGAGCTCTGGCATACTGTTCCCAATCGTCAGAGCGCATTCGATCAAGATAAGTTTCCAGCACTGACGCGGATTGGTTGTCTTTCTTCCTGCATGCATCCAACAGGCTGGCAAGCTCTTCAATGTTGAGCTCATCCAGTGATTTTCCCTTGTAGTCACCTGAAATTACGCTGCCTGAAATGGCGCCGGTATCATGATCAAGAGTCATCTGCAGGAACTTGGTACTTACGTCAGATGTCTGTCCTGGTTTTGATCCCTGCATCGGACCCTGCCACGATTTAAACATGTTATATGCACTTCGAGCAATGATGGCTCGTTGAATCCAAGGTGCGGCAGCTGCCAACAATGCAAATACCGCAGGCAGCCGTCCGGTCAGGGCGAGTGCCAGCAGAATGCCGACGCCTGCGTATAGTGCGGCAAGCTTCAAATACTTCATGCGATTTTGTGGAGGGGTTTTGCCGAGTCGGCCGACAAACCACATGAGACCGACCAATGCCGCCAGTATCAGGAACAGCCGCACAAACATGCCTAGCTGCGTTTCACCTGGTGAGTGAGATGAGCCACGACCCCGCGACGTTTTTTGCCGAAGTGTTCGAGCGCTGTTCGGCCGCCTGCCGCGTAAACCGCCACCGCTGCGAGCAGATCTTTCAATTGCTGCGCACTTGACGCATCGAACCGGCAATATGCTCCGCCGCTCAACGAAGCGATTTCCCGAAACGCTTTTTCCGCAACTGGATTGAATCCTTCATGAAACATGAATGCAGGCACTCCGTTCAAGCCGAGCCGGCCTGCTTTGTCTGAAAGAGAGTCAACGTTTTCCTCCATGGCATCGCCAACAAATACCAATGCATTGACACGGGATTTCTGAGTCTCTCGAATGGCATGTTCAAGCAAACGAGCAATTTGCGTCAGACCTCCAGCACATCGGGTACTGCTCATCAGACGCTGCAGTTCACTGGCAACGCTGACCCACTTGCTAACATAGAATTCATGAAACCCACGGTAGAAACACAGTTGTACGTCAAGACCTCCGTGTGCGGCGGTCTCGGTAAACATTTCAGATTGAATGTGGCAGGCCTGATCCCACATCGGTTCGCGGCTTGCGGTCGCATCCATGCCGAAAATCAACCTGCCGCGTTTGGAACTTGGAACCGGCCGAGGCGCCAATTCAACCTTACGCAGGAACTCGTCAACATCGGTATTGGTTGATCGGGTTAACCGCTTGTCTTTTGAATCTGGCATATCGTGTTGCCGGCAATACAGCCTCAAAGCGTCAATTGATCAGTTTTTGAATGGTGCCAGTATTCTGTCAACGATTTCGTAGATGTTGACGGAAATGCCTGGTGTCGCTGCAATTTGCTCTATTCTCTGGCGCATTGCGTCCTGCCTATCCTGATCAAATCGGCGAATTTCAGTAAAAGCTTCTGTCAATTGTGCGGCAGCTTGTGAATTGGCTTTGTCAATTCTGAGGACATATTCGGTCAGCAAGTCGTAACCCGATCCATCCCTCGCATGAAAACAGTATGGGTTTGCATGACAGAATGCACCAATCAAAGAATATACGCGGTTCGGTGTGTAAATGTTGAACGATTGGTGTTTAGAGAGATCAACAACTTTCTTGAGAGTATCGGGTCTGGCAGCCGTAGCCTGAATTCGAAACCACTTGTCGATGACACCTGAATCATTGCGCCATCTATCGTAATACATTTGAAGCACTGATTCTCTGGCAGGACTGCTGGAATTGACCAGTGCTCTCAGTGCAGCCGCCAGATCAGTCATGTTGCTGCTGGACTCAAACTGGTGCAGCGCCAGTTTCTGCACTGTAGAATCATCTAGTTCAATGAGGTAGTTGAGACACAGATTTCGCAAACTTCGCTTGCCAACTGCATCTGTCGAATCTCCCCAATCTCCATTCAGTGATCGATAGAGTTCGATGAGTTGGTCATAGTATCGATCAGCAAGTTTTCTTACCAATGTCTTCCGAGCATTATGAATCGCAGTCGGATCGACAATCTCCATGGTCTGAGCAATTGAAATTTCTGAAGGAGGTTCGAGCAGTAGTGCCTTGAACTGCGGGTCTTCGACAGCATTCGACAGAACTGCGTTGAAAGAGGAAAGAAACTCGCTTTCAATATCGGTTTCCCGACCGTTCTGGATGTTGGCGACAAGTTTTTGCACTTGGAGTTTGAAGACCTGCTGACAGGCATTCCAACGACAATAAGCATCATCATCATGCGCCATGATGAAATGGAGATCTTGGTCCGCTTGCGGGTCGTCTATCAGGACCGGTGCGCTAAATCCTCGAAGGAGAGACAGGGTGGGGCTGAATTCGAAATCAAAAAATTTGAAGGTTTGTCTGCTTTGGGTCAGTTCAAGAAGCATTTCATCTTGTGTTGTGCTTTGGTTGGAATCCAGTTTTAAAGGCAATCGATTACCGTCATTGTCGAGTAGCGCTATCTGAATCGGAATATGCATCGGTGACCAACTGGAATCTTCGCTTAAATGCGGCGGTTTCTGTTCCATGGTCAGCATGAAGGTGCGGCGTGTCGGATCGTATTGTCGTTGAATCGATACTCTGGGAGTGCCGCCAACTCGATACCACAGACGGAACTGCTCTAGATTGACTCCACTTGCCTCTTCCATTGCGGAGACGAAATTTTCCACAGTAGCTGCGAGTCCGTCATATCGCTCAAAATACAAATCGGTTCCGGCGCGATAGGAGTCCGCTCCGAGCAGGAGGTGCATCATTCGAATCAGCTCGGCTCCTTTGTTGTAGACCGTTATTGTGTAAAAATTATCGATCGTCAGGTAGGAGTCAGGCTGTACCGGGTGTCTGGAAGGACCCGCGTCTTCACGGAACTGATGGAGTTTCACCATGTTAACGTCATGAATTCTCTGAACTGCAGGTGAACCCAAATCTGAACTGAACTGCTGATCACGGTAGATCGTGAAACCCTCTTTCAGACTCAACTGAAACCAGTCTCTAAGAGTGACCCTGTTCCCTGACCAGTTGTGAAAGTATTCGTGTGCGATCACGCTTTCAACTGCATGAAAATCCTGATCTGTTGCGGTATCAGGTTTGGCAAGTACGTATTTTGAGTTGAAGATGTTCAACCCCTTGTTTTCCATTGCCCCCATATTGAAATGATCAACCGCGACGATCATGTATCGATTCATATCGTATTCGCGTCCATATACCTCTTCGTCCCATTTCATGGCTCGCTTGAGACATTTCATGGCATGAACGCATTGATCCAGATCACTGCTCGAAGTATAGAATTCAAGCGTTACACGATAGTTTGATCGGGTGACGAATGTGTCTCGGAGAACTGACAGTTTTCCGGCCACCAGCGCAAAGAGATAGCAGGGTTTTGGATGAGGGTCAATCCATGTTGCGAAGTGTCTGCCGTCAGGCAGCTTGTCAGTAGCGACCAGTTCTCCATTGGAGAGCAGTATGGGAAACTCATTTTGAGACGCTTCAATTGTGACAGAAAATTTGCTCAGAATATCCGGTCGGTCAGGAAAGTAGGTAATGTTGCGAAATCCTTCTGCTTCACACTGCGTGCAAAGCATGTCGCCAGACATATAGAGTCCGGAGAGTGCCAAATTTTTCGAAGGGTCGATTCTGTTGCTGATGCTTAGCTCGAACTCGTTGGGAGGATTGATCAGAGTGATGCCCTGCGAATCCATTTTGTAACCGGATTCAGGCAGCTCTTCCTGGTTCATCTGAATAGACAGCAACTCCAGATTATTGCCATTCAGGTAAAAGTCACTCGCTTCCGCACAGTTGGTTCTGACAACTGCAAATTTCGAGCTTACAGTCGTTTTGCTTGGATCAAGATCGAACTTGAGATCAGTGCTGCGAACGGAAAACGATGGCGGTCGATAATCCTTGAGAAAGGTTCGTTTGACCGGACTTGATGATATGGATTTCACTGAGATCAGATGGTGGATGGGTGCGGTTTACCAGGTTTTCATCCAGTTTTCCATAAAATTCCAGCACCATCGCCCCATGTTTTCACCGTAAGACGATTCATCTTCAATTTGTTGATCAGCACAATGTGCGCCGGATTTTGACAGCAGGTGACTCCCTGCCATAAGCCAAGTCTTCATGATCGTGCGTGTGATTTCAGGGTGAAACTGTATACCGTAGGTATTCGATTGAAATCGAAAGGCCTGATTGGGGAATTGACTGCCTTCTGCCAGCAGTTCGCATTCGTCAGGAAGTGTGAATCCTTCACTGTGCCACTGATAAAAATGCATCGGAGCATCTAGAAATCCGTTGGCCTGTGCAGTTGGCGTGATTTCATGGAACCCTACTTCACACACATGCTTGGGATGAGTTCCGACTTTTCCACCCAGGCATTTTGCAAGCAACTGAGCTCCGAGGCAGATACCGAGAACTGGACGTCCAGATGCCAGCCAGTCGGAAATCCAATCTAATTCTTCCGTGATATAGGGTTTGTCGAATTCGTCATTTGCACTTTGAATGCCGCCGTAGATAATCACTGCGTCATAGTCTTTGTTATCAGCTGGCAGCGGCACGCCATGTGCCGGGTTGACATGCAACTGTTCAATGTTGTTCCTGTCAAGGAATTGCGCTACGTGATCGTTGCGTATTTCTTCCATATGGCGGATGTTGATAGTTTTTTTCGGCATGTATAGCTTCTGCGTATTACTTTTACGTTTCGGTTCGGCGTATCAGTATCAAGTTTTCAGACAATTAGCACCAGTAAAATTACGAATAGAACGACCGCACCAATTGGCAACAGCAATCCGGGCCAGTCTTTTTGCGCTTTCCGGCTTTCCTCACTTAGTCTTTTGACTCCTGGGAAAAATAGCAGAATAACGACCAATGCAATCGCGCCGAGCGCAATCATTTCCCAGGTAGCTAAATTTTCACCCATTCAGTCTACTCTTGAATTTTGCTGGTAAGCAACATGGCTTCTATTGTACTTGTTTCAATAAAGAGTGCAGGTGTGAGGCGATATTGGTTTTAGCTATTCCTGAAGCATAAAAAACAGGCAGGGATTTTCATACCTGCCTGAAATTGTAAATCCCGGATTGGTAGAATCCGATTTTACTAATGGAGACAAATGAGCTTTGTTAGTGAGTATGACAGCATTATTTGGATATTGTTCCAGTGTGTTGAAATTTGTTGATTCAGTGAAAGTTTCGGGATCGAAAATCTTTCCACAAGGAGAAATCAGTCGGTTTCCAGACATGATCAACAATCAAGTGAACGACATTGCTTGCAACCTGAAGAGTGCCTTCGACGCCCAGCAGCGAGAGTGTTTTGGCCAGTGTCGAATAGCGTTCGAAACATCGCGGCCAGAACACCGCGTTTACAAAGCCGGTTTCATCTTCAAGCGTCATGAAAACCACGCTGGATGCACTAGCCGGGCGCTGTCTGCAGATGACAGCACCCACAAAACGCACACGACGCCCATCTGGCATGTTGTTGACCGTTTTTGCGTCTGGTAACCCTTGTGCACGCAACTGTTCTCGATAATGCTGCAGCATGTGTCCGTTGCTGCTGACTCCTGTGCTTCGATAGTCCCATGCAGTTGACTCTTCCAGGCTTAGAGAACGAAATTCTGTGGAATTTTCAAGGGTTGGAAGAATCTCTTTCCGCGTACGGATGCCATGCGCCATCCACAGTGCGCTTCTGCGATTGGCGGCCAACCCCCGAAGTGCGCCAGCTTCCGCAAGCTTTTTGACTGTTGCTTTCGATATTCCGGTTTCGTGCATTAGCTCTTCGATCGATTGAACGGCGATTTGCGTCGATTCAAGCGATTTGGCCTCTTTGTCGTTGATGCCCTTGACATAGCGAAGACCGATACGCAATGCATAGCCTCCGGTGCTTTCGCGACAGGGTTCGACAGTGCAGTCTCGTCGACTGAAATGCACGTCTATCGGAAGAATCCGTACTCCATGTCTTCGGGTGTCTTCAACAATCGTAGACGGCGAGTAGAACCCCATCGGCTGGGAATTGAGAAGCGAGCATGCGAATTCTGCTGGATAGTGGCACTTGAGATAGGAGGCAGCATAGGCAATCAGTGCAAAGCTGGCAGAGTGGGATTCAGGAAAGCCATATTCTCCAAATCCGCGTATCTGATCAAACACCTGTTCGGCAAACTTTTGTTTGATTCCTTTCGCGACCATGCGTGAAACCAGTTTTTCACGATGTCTTTCCAGCCGATCAATCCTACGCCATGCCGCCATATCGCGTCGCAATTGATCGGCTTCTCCAGGCTGATAATCAGCAGCAGTCATCGCCAGTTTGATTACCTGCTCCTGAAAAATCGGAATGCCGAGTGTTTTTCCCAGTACCGAAGCTAGACATGGATGCGGGTATTCGACTGCTTCTTCACCGGCACGTCTGCGAAGATAGGGGTGCACCATTCCACCCGAAATCGGTCCTGGCCGTACGATGGCAATTTGCACCACCAGATCGTACCATTGTTCTGGTTTCAATCTGGGGAGCATGCTCATCTGCGCTCGACTCTCAATCTGAAAAACGCCAGTGGTATCCGCTTTTTGCAACATTGCGAACACCTGTTCGTCGTCAGTGGGAATTGAGTTCATAGTTAAGTCAATACCGCGATGCTGCGAAATCAACTCGAAGCATCGGTGCAGCTGAGTGAGTGCGCCAAGTCCCAGGAGATCGACTTTGAATATTTTCATGGCTTCAATGTCGTCCTTTTCCCACTGAATGACGGTACGGTTCGGCATGGTGGCATTTTCTACCGGAATCACTTCATGGATAGGACCGGTGGTGAAAACGAACCCTCCCGGGTGAATAGACAGATGTCGGGGAAAGTCGATAATGGCATTGGACAGTTCGGCCAGCAGACAATGAGTACGCAGCGACGGATCCAGGCCGGCCCGGACAAAATCGTCCGGGGCGATTGAACCGTACGAGTTGAGCTGTTTCGAGAGCCGTTGCAGTTCGGATGCGGGAATATCCAGAACCGTTCCGACATCGCGAATTGCGGAGCGAATTCGATAGCGGATGACGACTGCCACCATGGCGGCTCGATCCCGGCCATATGCATCGTAGACATGTTGGATCACTTCTTCGCGTCGTTCGTGTTCAATATCCAGATCAATATCCGGGGGCGCGTCGCGTTCGCGGGACAAAAATCTCTCGAACAGCAGATCCATGTCAATCGGATCAATCTGAGTGATTCCGAGGCAGAAGCACACTGCGGAATTCGCAGCCGACCCACGCCCCTGACACATGATGTCCTGCTGTTTGCACCACTCAACGATTCGATGCATGGTCAAAAAGTGGCTGGCATACCCCAATTCTTCGATCAGCTGAAGTTCCCGTTCAATCTGTTTGCTGATCGTTTCCGGCGGTCGGCCGGAATATCGCTGCACCGCACCGCGGTGCGTAAGTTCTCGTAGGTATTCCGCGACCGAGATTTGGTCTGAATGGATCTCTTCGGGGTAGATATAACGCACATCATCCAGTCGAAAACTGCAGTTCCGAGCAATTTCGACAGTCGCTTGGACCGAAGCTGGATCATCGTCGAAAATGTTCAGAAATTCATCCGCGCCGATCAGTTCATGAAGTGCGTTCGGCCTCAGCAGGTTTTCGCAGTTTGATAGGGATTGACGGTGCCGGATGCAGCTTAGCACATCCTGAATCGGACGATGGCTCGTACAGTGATACAGAATTTCCTGCCCGGCGACTGTACGAATTCCATAACGTTTTGCATGGTTTCTTATGCGATTTTCGAGAATGGGATCTTTTGCTTCCTTGTGACGGCATATCATCATGAAGAATCGATTGCCGAATGCCTGTTTCATGATTTTCAAGTGACCTGTATCCTCGCGTTCTTGCAGAACTGCCATGCTTTCCGGCAGCCAAATCGCATACAGTCCTTCTGAATGAAGGCAGCACTCTTCGAGTGTCACTTCGCTTTCGCCTTTTTCGCACCGTCGTCGTCCAAGGGTGATAAGACTGCACAGACTGGCGTACCCTTGCAGGTTGCAAACGAGCAGCAGAATGCTGGAAACCGGGGAATCCGGATTTTTTATCGTTATCTGAGATCCAACAATCAGATGCACCTTGTGTTCGCGTGCTGCCAGATGCCCTTTTACAATGCCATAGATTCCATCCCGGTCAGTCAGTGCGATAGCTTCAAGTCCCAGCTGCGCCGCTTTACTGACATATTGCTCAGGGAAACTCGCACCTTCCAGAAACGAGTAATTGCTTTTGCACCACAAAGGAGTATACAGAGGCGTAGTGGACATGATTATTGAACGAATCCTCGTTCATACCATTGGCGGTTGATACAGTCGTAAAAAATCCACTGTGTGCAGCCGTCACAGGTCTCTACGAAATAATCGTTTCGGTCGATTCCGATTGGACGCCACCAGAAGCCGGTAGTGGAATAAGGTCCCTGCACTTTCTCCAATGTTGCGCGCCGCGGTGTAGAAATGCGATTTGGGTCGTCTAAAATTCGTCGCACCATAAAAGCATTGCCCTGATCTGCAGAAGTATGATTTCGCAGGCGGTCAAAATATTCCCATTCATAGGAATTTTCTGGCAGGTGCGCATTCAGACACCGCGCTCGCAGAACCTGTTCCGGACCGAATTCGGCGCAGATACGGGCGAGCGCACGATTAGCCGCGAGAAGATCGCGCTCGGACTTGACGATGTCCTGATACAGATCCATTTGGGGGCTGGGCAAAACGCCCGGAATGACATGAACGGAAATGTCGACAACTCCCTCATCCAGATTCATTGCATGAAGCCGCAATCGAAGCAGGTCTATGAGGGTAGTTTGGTCAAGCGTCGGTTTCGCTGTTCGCAGTTTTTCGTTGCATGTCCCGCCGAAGTCTTTTGTCAATCGTAGATGAATTTCGCTGACTCCTTCGGCAAGTTCTTTCATTTTTTCCAGCAGCGGGTTCCATATGCGCCGAATGACTGCCAGAATCCGTTCCACATCGCCTTCTGCGTAGTCGAGATCGATTTGTGCAAAATAAGGTACGGGAGGACGAATTCCATGCACAGTTCCATCTTCTTCCTTTGCTTTGCGCATCAGATTGAACAATTCTTCTGAAAATCTGGATCTGACTTCCCATTCGGGCAGTTTCTGCAGATCGCCTACGGTGTGAATCCCTAGTTTGTCGAGTTCCATGAGCGGTCGTGAAGGAAGGTTCAATTTCTCAAGCGGTATTGAAAGCGCAGTTTCAATTTCCTCTGAGGTGGACTCAAACAGGACTACGGATGCCGTCGAATGCACTGCGGCGCGAACTCCGAAACGAGTAAATCCGATGGCAACCTTTGCATGCAGTTGTTCGTGTTCCTGCAGGATACCCTGCAGGCGTTGAGCCCAGGCCTGCAAATTGGGTTCTAGACGGTGCATTCCGCTGACATCAAGGTAATAAACGCCCGGCAGTTCCGCTACAGGTTCGATTTTGGGACTGAATGTGCCGAGATGACGAATTACTCGTTGATGGACATATTCGATTTGTTGGGGGTGAGGGTACACTGCATGCAATTCGGGGCACAGAGCGATTGCATTTGCATAGGGTAGGCCTGGATAAATGCCTCGTTGCAATGCGGATCGTTCGACTGCCATGACGATCGAGCGGGAATCGCTTCGATCGACTAGTGCGACAGGGAGTTGAAAATCCACTGGCAACTCCCGCGCCGACAACTGAAGCGGAAAATCTGGGATACAGACACAAGCAATGCAGATTTTTGCAGAGGGTTCGACCATTGGGCTGGATAATCAGTAGTATCCATCGACACTTGCAAAGCGTGTTTGCCAGGTCCATCTTGTTCCCCGTCGCTTGTCTCGCAGAACATGGATGCGGCATAAAAACTCTCCATCCTTGATACGTTCGCGGGAGGTGCGAGCATGCAGCGATATCAGTGGTCCGATCGACTGGTCGGTGAATTGCTTTTCCGTGAGAAACAGGATGCAGGCGTTATGTTTTCGTGCCAATCCGTTGAGTTGCGCGAGCCGTGCAACCGGTACCGAGTGATTGCGACCGAGATCCAGCAGGACCAGTCGAAACGCACCGGAGCGGAGCAATGTTTCCGCCGCTCTTCCCATGTGTTGCGTATCGACCATGCGCAGTACTGGCAGGTTGCGCAAGTTGATCCCGTTTAATTCCGCATCGGGTGGGTAAAAAGTGCTCTGCAAAGACCCTATCCAGGCCGTGTAACTGCCATTTGCCTGTGCATCGCGTAGCAGCAGAAATGCGAAACTGAGTGTGGCTATCGGATGCGGATCGGAAATCTCGACCAGTCTTCCTTCCACTTCCTTGAGGTTCCATTTGGGTTCCTTGTCTAGAAACGGCTGGGGGAATTTCGATAGTGGTAGCAGTACGGGTTTAGCCATTGATTTCCTTACCGATCAGATAGACTCCTTCCAGATAGCGTCGCACTTCGATCACCTTTCCAAGAATTACCAGATTTTCGGGATGCAGTGAAATTACCGGATAACCGTCGTTTCGAGGGTGCAGTTGAATTTTTTCTCCTGCGCGCCGGAACTCTTTAATGGTTGCCTCATCGTCAACCATCGCAACTACGATGTCGCCCGGGTGAATATCTGTTTGATGTCGAACCAGCACAATATCTCCGTGCAGAATTCCTGCGTCGACCATGCTGTCTCCTTTGACCCGAAGTGCGAACAGAGCGTTCTCATCCGAAGATGTCTGGACCGGGATATATCCTTCGATATCCTGCACTGCAATGTTGAACGGTCCAGCCGGCACGCTTCCGACGACCGGAGCCAGTGTGTTTGAACGAATTTTTACGGGCAGTTGATATCCGCGGGCCTTGCCGGGTTCCTTAGTCAGTCGGCCTTCGTTTACCAGGGTATCCAGATGGTTTTTCGCAGATTGCACTGCTCGCATCCTGAACTCCCTCTGAACTTCGCGTATGGTCGGAGGCCGGCCCTCCAGCAACCGTTTTCGCATGTACTGATAGATTTGATTTCTTGTTGCTCCAGGTTTTGTATAAGCCATGACTCAAAATCTGTTATTGAATTGGAAATATAATAACATACAAATGTCTGTTATTAATATTAAGACAAAATTTCTCTTGGTTTTGTGGTTCAAGCACTGGTTTGAGAGTCAATACCGAATAAGCACAATGAAGATGCAGAGCCTCACAAGGAAGCTTAATGACGCGGTGGAACTGTTTAGGAATAGGCTGGGGCTCGACCAGAGTAGTCGAGAGTTTGTAATGAACCAGGTGTTTACCTGTATAACCCGCCCCAAGCCAGTCGAGGAATCAGATTCGACACACTGTAGAGGAGATTGAACCGATACTCGAATTCCGACGGATAACGTTACGCGTACTTGGGACTGAACGAACGATAAGAACTGCGCAGCACCGCGTTATGGTGCAACGCCAATCAGCACCAAAGGTACGGACGGGACGCCGCGGCCCTGTCTAATTATGTTCATCAAGTCCCGCTCATAGTAGGGAACACCAGATGACATTTCCTCTTCAAGCACCTTCATTGGGAGTATCTCAATTCCGACATCAATGATGTCAGCAGCGTAAAAGCTGAGGTGCTTTACAAACAAGTCATGTGCGACAAAGGCATACTGGCCGAATTGCACCTCAATCGCAACTCGATCTTTCAGGAAATCAGTCTGGTTGTAGGACATGATCGGTATATATCCAGCTTCCGTTATCTCCTGTTTCTGCATCTCCTCCGATAACCCGAAGATGCCTCTCATTAGTCCCTCGTCAGCCGTCAACCAAAACGTTTTTCTTCTCTCCTCCCATCCACGGTCTCGAAATTCATCTTTGAATGCCTTGTTCATGTCTGTCGGCGAGTAAAGCAATTTCCCTTTCTTATTTTTTTCTTTCGAGACCTTATTACGGCACGCTTTAGCATCAACGCACTCAATCACATTCCTCACTTCCTCCCACAATTGCTCATGGTGGACTAACAAATATTCCTCGCCGTTAAGGTGAGAATACCGAGCTTTCATCTGCATTCTAATGACCTCCATTGGGTAAGGAGGGGTCATATACGGGCTTGCCCATCGGACGGGTTTTAAGTGTGCCTGCATACAATTTACGCACTCGTTCGCGGGCTATCTCAACATATTCATTTGTAATGTCACATCCACAAGCATTTCTGTTATGCATAAGAGCGGCAATCACCGAAGATCCAACCCCCATGTACGGATCGAACACCACATCATTCTCGTCAGTCATGGATAGCACCAGGCGCTCAACCAGCTCTACGGGAAACTGGCACGGATGAATAGTCTTTTCAATGTGGTTGTTTTTGACATTGGGAAACTCCCACACATCGGATGGGTTTTTACCTTTCGGATTCCCGGACAGTTTGCCAATGTTTGGCCCCTTGAAATGGCGCTTTCCGGGGTATTTGGCCGGCACTCGGATAGGATCAAGGTTCCAGGTGTAATCATCCGTCTTCGTCCACCAGTTAATGGTTTCGTAACGACCGGACAATCGTCGTGTACAGTGCAGTCCATGACCAAAATGCCAAACGATCCGGTTGCGGAGCTTGAGGCCATGATCATGGAAGATGGCATACAAAAGCGTATCGATCGGTATGATCTCCCCATTTGCGACATAGTTTCCAACCTGCCAACAGATTGAACCTTTCTCGTGCAGGAGCCGAACACACTCGGCAATTACCTTCTTCTGCTGAGCAAGATAGCTGTCAAGTGGAGCTTTGCCTTCATACTCCTTGCCCAAGTTGTAAGGCGGCGATGTGACGATCAGCTTGAAAGTTTCATTCGGAATGTCTCGCATGAAAGCAAGATTGTCCTTACACACAAGAATGGGCTGGCTTATTGACGAAAAAACTCGGTTATGAGTGTGTTTGTGCGATACTGGTTTTACAATAACTGTTACCCTGTCATCTCCCGGAAACGTAGCTGGTTGCCGATCAGTTTCTGTGTTTTTATCTTCGTTCCTCCATGTTCAATTGTACCAATTTGTGATGGTCGGAAAAATTAATCGAGCAGCGATTCAGTTGTCTGGGACACAACCAGAATGACTCAATATGGGCAGTGTGCACCACCTTCCTGATGACCTTTGGATTCATGGTGGTACTACCCCGATAATGTAGAGACACATTACTAATAGAATAATCCAAAGATTTGGAGGAAAATCGAAGATGAGTCAAGGGAACTATTCCGAGGAAATTAAGGAACATATATTATCGGAGCATGAAGCTGGGGTATCGGTGCGAGAGTTAGCGCGCAGATACGAGCCGTCGGCGACGACGATTCAAAATTGGAAACGTCAAGCCAAGGCGAAGGCGAGTGAATCGGAGTCAGGTGAGAGTGAAGTGGCGCAGTTGCGTCGCTTACAGCGTCGCAATCAGGAGTTGGAGCAGGAGAATGCGTTCTTAAAAAAAGCGGCAGCCTGGTTTGCCGCCGACAGCGGGATCCAGCGTGGTGGAACCGGGCGTACGAATTAATCGAAGCGCAGAGGAAGAACTTTACGATCCGTTTGATGTGTCGGGTATTAGAGATTTCAGAATCAGGTTATTATGCATGGCGAAACCGTAAGCGGAGTCCGCGTACGCAAGCCAATGAAAAGTTATTGGCGGCGATTCGTGGTGTATTGGTCGAAAGTGGTGGGACTTATGGTGCCCCCCGCATTGCTGCGCAGTTGTGTAAGAGTGGGGTCGAAGTGAGTGTAAATCGAGTCGCTCGATTGATGCAAAAAGCGGGATTATCGGCGTGTGCAGCTCGAATTTTTGTGCGTACCACCCGTTGCTCGGGTCGCGCGCACGGTATAGTAGACCGAGTGAATCGTGAATTTAACGTATTCGAGCTGGATCAGTTGTGGGTGGCGGATGCGACTTATCTGCATACGTTAGACGGTGTGTTGTATCTGGCGGTGGTGCAGGACGCTTGTAGCCGACGGATTTTGGGCTGGTCGATGAAAACCTGCCAGGACGTCGGTTTGATGAGTGAGGCCTTGCAGATGGCACTTCGAGGTCGGAGTTGCGAAGGGGTGATTCACCATTCGGACCAAGGGGTACAATACAGTTCGAAGGCCTTTCAAGCGTTGTGTCGAGTGCATGGGATCAAGCAGTCGATGGGCAGTGTCGGAGATTGTTATGACAATGCGCAAGCCGAATCATGGTTTGCCACATTGAAGCGGGAATGCGTTTTGAAAACGGATCGTTTAAAGTCAGCGAAGGAACTAAGACAGCAAGTGATTCGGTATATCGAGTCTTGGTATAACACCCGACGATTGCATACGAGTCTGGGAAATAGGAGTCCAGTCGAGTATGAAGCGCAGCTGAAAAAAGCGCAACCAGAGGATACCAGCGCCCTTAAGGGCGCTGGTATCCTCTCAAATCCTAACGTCTCTACCAAATTGGGGTAAGACTATGGTTGACGCTGCGTCAGCCAATTGAACACTTCGTTGTCACACGCCTTGTCGAACCCATGAATGGTCCAAGCTGGGATCAGCGACGTAGCAGAGGATACTCTCACGCTTCATCTTCGTGAAACGATACCAGGCTGTACAAAGGAACAGGAGATAATTTTGCTCTTCCATCCAGGTCAACCAGTTCAATGATGACTGCGCATTCAATGGTTTCCCCGCCTAGCTGACTGATGAGTTCGACGGCTGCACACATTGTGCCGCCAGTCGCAATCAAATCATCAATGATGACCACCCGCGTGGCTTCGTCGAGTGCATCGACATGCATTTCCAGACTGTTCAAGCCATATTCCAGTTGATAATCGGTGCTGACGGTTTCGGCAGGCAGTTTCCCCGTTTTACGAACAGGAATGAGCGGAACGCCCAGCAAATAGGCTAATGTTGATCCAAACAGGAATCCGCGGGCATCCAGCGCGACCAATCCATCCAGTTCGGTATTTTGGTATCTTTGGTATAGGCGGTCAATGCCGAATCGGAAGGATTCCGGGTTTTGGAGTAACGGAGTGATATCTCGAAAACGCACTCCGGATTTTGGGTAGTCCACAATGGTTCGGATGCTGGATTTTAAGTCCATGGTCAAATTCCGATTTGTGGTTTCTTCTCCTTTTACGACCAGCTGCTCAGTTTGAATCGCGGGACGAGCGGTTGGTGTTCATATCCTATGGTAAAAGAATCAGATGCGAGAAATGGCAATCTCGCATCTGAGCCTCGATATCAAGTTATGTCCCCAGAACGTCGATTGTTGCCGCCCGCAGAATTGCGGCGAGTCTATCCAGTTCTGAATTTTCAATCACAATCGGTGGAGCGAGACAGAAAACATCGCCGCGGACGCGGCTGAACAATCCGCGCTCAATTGCCGCATTCAATATTTTGTCGCCGACTTTTTGAGATGGATCGAAAGGTTCTTTTGTTGATTTATCCTTGACATATTCCACTCCGCAAAGCAGTCCGAGACCGCGAACTTCTCCAACATGCGGATGATCGCCAATGGCGCTTGTGATATTGTCCATCAGACGCTGCCCCTTATCTGCAGCTTGGGCGGGGAAATCCTCTCGTTGCACCAGGTCAATCATCGCACACGCAACGGCGCTTCCGATTGGATGCGCACTATAGGTATAGGCATGCATGAATGGCTCGCTGCTCGAATCCATGACACTGGCAATTGAATCGCTAATGCCAATTCCACCAAAAGGAAAATAGCCGGACGTGACCGCTTTTGCGAACTGCACAATATCTGGCTGAATGCCCCAGTGTTCAAGAGCAAACATTTTTCCAGTTCTGCCGAATCCTGTAATGATTTCATCCGCGACAAGAAGCACATCGTACTGGTCGCAGATTTCTCGAATTCTGGGGAAGTACTCGTCCTGTGGCGGAATCACGCCGCCGGATCCTTGCACAGGCTCGGCTATGAACATAGCCACCGTATCAGAGCATTCTTCCAGAATCTTTTTCTCCAATTCGTTCGCTGCTGCAATACCTTGACTCACACTTGAATCAGAAGATTCATATCGGTACGGATAGGGTGAAGGAATAAATGAAAATCCCGGAATTCTCGGTTCGAACATTGGCCAGTAAGCCGGAATTCCGGTGGCGCACATCGCTGCGAACGTAACGCCGTGATACCCCAGCATGCGCGAAATGACTTTGGTTTTGTCAGGCTTCCCCATCAACTTCCAGTAGTATCTAGACATTTTGATGGCGGAATCTGTTGCTTCGCCTCCGCCAGAAGTCAGATAAAATCGATTGATCTGTGGGTAGATGATTGATGCGAGTTTCCCTACCAGTTCAATTGCTTTATCGTTGGAACTGCCTACATAACCGGATGCGTAGGGCAGTTTCGCATACTGCTGCATTGCCGCGTCAATTAGCTCCTGAGCGCTATGACCGGCTGTGTTGTTCCACAACCCGGCAAGTCCGTCAATATACTCCTTGCCTTCGGTATCGACGAGAGTCGATCCATAGCCTTCTACCCAAATCTTCGCGTTGTCATGTGCTCCGCGAATGTGCAGGGGGTGGATTAAATGATTCTGGTCCGACGCCAGCATTTCTGCACCAATGTTTGCCATTAACTCCTCCAAATTTTCAAAAAGTGTGCCCCACCAATAAGGAGAGGGCACATCATCAGATTATTCAGTTGCTATTCATCGTCACTTTGACTATTGCGATTGCACTTTCCCAGCCATGAACTTCTGGATCAAGTGCTGAACCTTCGCCACCTGCAATTCCAAGATGCCGATCTACGCTGCCTTCGGGTGAAACTCCTGCAATTCCTGGTGCTTCATTGTTGGCTTTGCCACCTGGATCGGCAGGAATTCCGGGTGTATTCGGCGCGCCTCCACCAGTGATTTGCTCATCATTGCCTTCGGTTCCTGCATCGATGGCATAAAGATACTGTTGTCCTTCACGAAGCACAATGTTGTCCAGTGCGACAAAACCGTCATTGGTCGGCAAAATCATCGCAACCAAAGACAGACGTGTATTGTCCGGGGAAAGAGTGAATGTTGTAGATTGCCCCGGTCCCAACAGTCCCCCATGTGGATTTCTGACTACTTCACCGCCTTCCGCTTCGTATATCGCAGCCAGTGGTTCAATATTGCCACCTTCGGCAACCGTCTGCAATTCCGCAGAAGCGGCTTTATCATACTCAAACATGGATTCTTGGCGAGTATCGTGGCCAACTGCGAGAATGGGAGTGAGGTAAGTGCCCTGAGTAATGTTCGTTACGACTACTTCAACCTCTTTGGTTTTTCCCCAGCGTTCCCAAATTTTCCAATCGACATTTTTCATTCTTTCGCATCCAACCAGCGAAACGCTCATTAGAATTGCTAATCCAATTAGTATTTTTTTCATGATGCCCTCATGTGGTTAAGCCAAAATGCTTCGTAATTGATCCGTCCTTTTATAAACCCGCTTCTGAATTCTTATCAACTTTGAGGATTTTGTGAAGGAAGCATAAAACAGAGGTAAATATAACACGGTAAGGCGATTAGATGAGACTTCATTGCTACTGATTTGGCGGCTTCACGGTGTATTCGCTCAAGCGATATCGTATCCATTCCCGTATCAGGGAAGCAAGCGTGGTATTAAAAATCCGTACTCCCCTACTTGCCAAATGATGTCCAAAGATTAGTTGAACCATTTTGTGAAATAGGTGCAATATCCATAGCTGCCATTTCTCAAGAGCTAGCTAACAGATTGGTACTCAATGACCTAGCCACAAATTGAATTATGGGCTGAAATACTTGAGAGGAACTACAAGGTGCGCAGTTCAGTGGAACGGAATTAAGCGGCTTCGATCAGAGGTACCGGTTTTAATAGCACTACATCCGCGGACACGCGAAAATCAAAGCGTGTACGCACTGGCTGCCGTGGTGATGATAATAGCCATGGCATTCGTATATGTTCGCGCCGGCCAGCAGCAGCAAATGCGTTCATTGGTCAAGCCGGTTGCAGTGCTCAATAGCGGCTGACTTCCCAACCACTAAATTATTGCTATTCAAGCCGTCAGCCGTACGGTGCTGAGAATGGCACTGGCGTGAAATCAGAGGGATTTTTCGTAATTAGGGAAAATCATTGAATGCGTTGAATTTCCAGTTTGAGTGACGCATTTTTAATCATTGAAAGGACTTTCTTATCAAAATTAATTCCTTCAAACAAATAATATGACTAAAAACAATCCTATAGCGCATATCCCTCAAATTAGTGTAGATTCGCGAATGTCGTAATATAGTGATATATTCGACTGTGGAAAGTTTTTACGAAACTATACTCAAAAAAATATACAGGAGTGATAATGAAAAATTTTATTAAAAGTTTGGTAGCTGGTGCGTTGTTGCTGGTTGGGGGCAATACTGCATTTGCTGCTTGCGGCGATGTTCAGATTGCGGCGATGAACTGGGCATCCGCTCAATTGATCGCAAATGTTGACAAATTGATCCTTGAAAAAGGTTACGGCTGTAACGTTGAACTGGTACCCGGTGATACCATGCCATCGTTTACCTCCATGAATGAAAAACAGCGGCCGGACGTGTCTCCGGAGCTCTGGATCAATGCGGTACGAGAACCGCTTGGTAAAGCTATAGAAGCGGGCACCCTACATTCGGTCATTGAGGGGCCGATCACGGGGCTTGGTGAAGGTTGGTGGATTCCACCGCATACCGCAAAAGCTCATCCTGAATTCAAAACTGTGTTGGACGTACTGGAGCGACCGGACTTATTTCCGGATGCCGAAGATCCTTCAAAAGGCGCTTTCATTGGCTGTCCAGCAGGTTGGGGCTGTCAGTTGACCAATATCAATCTGTTCCGTGGTTTCAAAATGGAAGATAAAGGATGGAAATTGGTTGATCCAGGTTCGTCAGCAGGCTTGGATGGTTCAATGACCAAAGCAGTTGAACGCGGTGAAAACTGGTTCGGTTATTACTGGTCACCAACCTCCTTGATCGGCCGACACGGTATGGTGAAGCTTGATTTTGGCGTGCCCTACATTGGTGACGAACACTGGAACGGCTGCATTGTGAAGCCAGAGCAGGATTGTGCTGATCCACAGGCATCGGCTTGGACAGAATCTGAAGTTCACACTGTTGCGACCGATGAGTTCAAGCAATCAACGACTGCCGAAGTCTGGGCATACTTTGGAAGTCGCGTATTCCCGGGTGAACTCATGAATGCTTTGCTGGCATATATGGACGCCAACCAGGTGGACGGAGCGGATGCTGCAGCGAAATTCGTAGAAGAAAATTCCGATGTTTGGGGCGCTTGGGTTTCCAGCAGTGCGAAAGAAATGATGATGTAGAAACTTCAATAGTTCCTAGATTTTCATTTTTGAAATCATTTTTAAAAAGCCCGTCTGAGTAATTCCGGCGGGCTTTTTTGTTTACAAGTAGAGGCAGTTATGGAAAGTTTATTGAGGTTTCCCAGTATGGATCCGCAATCCATACGAGATTTGAAGAAAGCGATAGATGCGGGATTCCGCGGGTTTTCACGCGAGTTTGGCGAAGCAATTGAAAACTTTTTTGAACCTTTGCTGAGGTTTCTCGTTTGGTTTGAAAGACTATTGATCGAATCCCCTTGGCCGTTGATAATTTTGATTTTAGCTGCGCTCGCATGGTATGGATCGCGTAGCATGAAAGTTGTCGTCGGCTGCATCTTATCATTTATTGCAATTGGTTATCTTGGCATGTGGAAAGACACTATGTCCACGTTGGCGATCATCTCGGTTGCGACACTATTGTGTATTTCCATTGGCATTCCATTAGGAATTCTGATGGCCCGTTCAGATCGTTTACAGGCCGCTATTACGCCAGTTCTAGACATCATGCAGACGATTCCCGCCTTTGTTTACTTGGTGCCGGTTGTGATGCTGCTCGGAATTGGCAAGGTGCCTGGCTTAATCGCTGTGTGCATTTATGCCATTCCGCCAATCGTACGATTAACTAATCTTGGAATTCGGTTGGTAGAAAAAGAGGCTCTGGAGGCCGCCGACGCGTTCGGGGCCAGCTACAAGCAGAGGCTGTTCGGGGTGCAGATCCCACTTGCGCTTCCAAATATTTTCGCAGGTGTCAATCAGACAATCATGATGGCGCTCTCCATGGTGGTGATCGCGTCAATGATTGGCGTGGCAGGTCTCGGTGTACCAGTGTTACAGTCCATCGCAAATCAGTATCTGGCCTTGGGGCTGATGAACGGATTGGCCATTGTTGCGTTGGCGATCATTTTTGATCGGGTTTCGCAGAAGTTCGGTGAACGCATTCAAGATCATCGCAAGGAATCGCATAAATGAGTGAAGCCAAAATCAGAATTGAGAATCTGTATAAAATCTTCGGCCCCAATCCGCAGTCGGTTTTGGGTGATGTTCAGCAAGGCATGTCGAAGCAGGAACTGCTTGAGAAACACAGTCATGTTCTTGGATTGAAGGACATCAACATTAATGTTCCTGAAAGAGAAATTTCGGTGATTATGGGATTGTCGGGATCGGGCAAGTCTACCTTGATTCGCCATATCAATCGCTTGATCGAACCCACTTCGGGCCGGATTGTGATTGACGATCAGGACATTCTGGGAATGAGCAAGGATGAGTTGATTGAATTTCGAAGATTTCGAGCTTCCATGGTTTTTCAGAAATTTGGTTTGCACGTCCACAAGACTGTCGCGAGTAATGTCGCTTATGGTTTGACAATTCAGGGCACACCGGAAGCGGAAGCGAAAGAACGTAGCAAGAAGTGGCTGGATCGGGTAGGACTCTCCGGATTTGAGGATCACTATCCATCGCAACTGTCGGGTGGAATGCAACAGCGTGTTGGTTTGGCGCGCGCACTGGCGACCGATGCGCAGATATTGTTGATGGATGAAGCCTTTTCCGCACTCGACCCGCTGATTCGTACGGACATGCAAGGCGTGCTCTTGAGTCTTCAGGAGGAACTACATAAAACCATTGTGTTCATCACACACGATTTGGATGAAGCGTTGCGCATTGGCGATACGATAGCTATTCTTCGCGACGGTGCTGTTATTCAGCAAGGAACCCCGCAGGAAATAATTCTCCATCCAGTTGACGACTACATCTATGATTTTATTAAAGACATTAACAGAAGTCGCGTTATCCAAACCAGGTCAGTTATGACACCGGGTGAAGCCGTCGACAGCAGTCTCACTCTATCACATGATCTAGTGCTTGAAGAGGCGATACAGTTGGTGACAGCGACAAAATCAATGCAAGGCAATGTCGTTGACGAAAATGGTGAAGTGATTGGGAGTGTCAGTCTCGAGCAGATCGTTGATGGCATTGCTCGCCCGGTAGCGGCCAGTGGGGATGATGTCCAATATCGATAAAGCTGCTAAATCTGGCTATTCAGTAGTTTAATTTTTTGTGGAAGTTGAGACGGAATAGTGCTAGTATTATCAACAGACCACACCAGTTTGGTGAAAGGTCACGGCAATGGCTTTACCCGTCAGCGAGAGCGGGTGATTTGGTTGGCAGAATTAATTTAAAATGAAATTACGCACCGTACGCTAAATCGTTCTAGGATCGGACATATATGCTTGAGAATACTTCTGAGGAAATTCAAATAAGAATAGAAAAACTAAAAACGGAACACAGAGACCTTGACGACGTTCTAAAAAGATTGTCGGAGGATCGCAACGTTGATGAGTTGCAAATCCGACGCTTGAAGAAACGCAAACTGCAACTCAAGGACTCTATCGCGATATTGGAAAATCAAGCATTGCCAGATATTTCTGCTTGATAAGCCAAAAACACCTGAATTGAAGGATTACCCCTTACAGTCTTAGTAGCGGTAGTAATCCGCTTTGTAAGGCCCCTCCACAGGAACACCTATATATTTTGCCTGCACTTCAGTCAGGCGGGTTAGTTTTGCGCCGATTTTGTCCAAATGCAACTGGGCAACTTCTTCGTCAAGGTTCTTTGGCAGTACATAGACTTCATTTTGGTATTTGTCGGGATTGGTCCATAATTCAATCTGGGCTAGTACCTGATTGGTGAATGAATTTGACATTACAAAACTTGGGTGGCCGGTTGCACATCCAAGATTAACAAGCCTGCCTTCAGCCAGCAATATCAACCTCTTACCACAAGGAAAAATCACATGATCGACCTGAGGCTTGATGTTTTCCCATTCGAGTTCCCGAAGTGAAGCGATATCAATTTCTCCGTCGAAATGGCCGATATTGCAAACAATTGCCTGGTTTTTCATGGCAAGCATGTGATCCATCGTAATGACGTGCCAGTTACCGGTTGCGGTCACGAATATGTCTGCTAGCGGAGCTGCTTCTTCCATCGTTACAACTCGATAGCCTTCCATTGCGGCCTGTAACGCACAAATTGGGTCAATCTCGGTGATCAAGACGCTCGCCCCTTGCCCTCGCAGAGACTGTGCGCACCCCTTGCCAACATCGCCGTAGCCACATACAACAGCAATTTTTCCGGCGATCATGACATCGGTCGCCCTTTTGATCCCGTCCAGCAATGATTCACGACAACCATACAAATTGTCGAATTTGCTCTTGGTTACGGAATCATTAACGTTGAATGCGGGACACTTCAGTGTATTTGCTTCCATCATCTCATACAGTCGATGAACACCGGTTGTTGTTTCTTCTGTCAGGCCTCGAACATCGGACATCAGTTCAGGATACTTTTCGTGCATGATTTGCGTTAAGTCACCGCCGTCGTCAAGCAGCATGTTGGGGCGCCAATTGTCAGGACCGAAAATCGTCTGTTCAACACACCACCAGTATTCCTCTTCGGATTCTCCCTTCCAGGCGAATACCGGTGTCCCAGTCGTGGCAATCGCTGCGGCTGCATGATCCTGAGTGGAGAATATGTTGCAAGATGACCAACGAACATCAGCACCTAACTCCTGCAGTGTTTCGATGAGAACTGCTGTCTGAATCGTCATATGTAGACACCCAGCAATTTTTGCTCCACTGAGCGGCTTCTGGCCGGAATATTTTTCTCGGGTAGCCATGAGACCGGGCATTTCGGTTTCGGCGATCGCAATTTCCTTGCGACCCCACTCGGCGAGCTTCAGGTCAGCGACTTTAAAATCTTCTGAGACTGACTTCAGTGCTACTGGCATTTCTACTTCCTCTAGAAATTGAGATGAGGTTTGTGGTTTGGCGAGCTAACTTGCTGTCTGTTTCAAGGCGTCTGCCTTGTCGGTGTTCTCCCAGGAAAACTCTTTTTCTGTGCGTCCAAAGTGACCATAAGCCGCGGTTTGCTGATAAATCGGTCGCAACAAGTCAAGACTGCTGATAATCTGTTTTGGTCGAAGATCAAACACACTCTCAACGATGCTTGACAGCCTGTCGTCATCGATTCCGGGTTTTCCGGTACCAAATGTATTAACCATCAAGGACACCGGCTTGGCTACTCCAATTGCATAGGCAATCTGTACTTCACACCGTTCCGCGAGTCCTGCAGCCACGATGTTTTTTGCTACGTATCTCGTCGCATAAGTTGCAGAGCGATCAACTTTCGAAGGATCCTTACCTGAAAATGCGCCGCCACCATGCCGCGCCATACCGCCATAAGTGTCGACAATAATCTTACGACCGGTAAGACCGCAGTCTGCTTTCGGGCCGCCATAGATAAATTTTCCAGTGGGATTGATCAGAATTCGATCTCGCGAAGGTAACATGCTTTCAGGAATAACGGGTTTGATGATTTCTTCGAATACGCCTTCTCGGACCTGCTCTGATGAGATATCTCCGTCATGCTGCGTTGAAAGCACGACTGTGTTGATTGAAACCGGACGGTCATTTTCGTAGACTACGCTCACTTGGGATTTTGCATCTGGACCTAGCCAGTTGAGGGTGCCGTTTTTCCGAACTGTCGCCTGTTGTCGTACCAGTCTGTGTGCATAGGTGATCGGCCAAGGCATCAGCACATCGGTTTCGTTGCAGGCAAATCCGAACATCAGTCCTTGATCGCCTGCACCTTGTTCTGCGTCATCTCCTTCGCCCTCATTGACGCCTTGGGCGATATCCGGTGATTGCTTGTTCAACAAATTATGAACTCGGACAGTTTTGTAGTCGAATCCCCTTTCATCCGAATCGTAGCCAATTTTCTTAATGACATTGCGGACAATGTCGTCGTAGTCAGTATTATCGGCAGCTGTTGTTACTTCCCCGGCGATAAATGCATGGTGTTGAATTGCGGATTCTTCGCTGGAAGTACTGGTGGATTTCACTAATGTTTCACAAGCCACTCGGCTATTGATATCTTGGGTGAGCAGTGCATCAAGAATGGCATCGGAAATTTGATCTGCCATTTTATCGGGATGCCCTTCGGACACCGACTCCGATGTAAATATATAGTTGCCTGGCATTGAATTAGCGGAATAGAAGGTTGTAAGTGGAAAGTAATTGACAGGGAATTATACGCAAAATAAGTTATCTCTCCCTTCACATTGGCATGCTATTTTCTGCTGGTCGATGCCGTTTTGTGAATATTGTCTAAGCAATCTCGTTCGTTGTCCCGTCAATCACTATCTTGAAGATTGCTGGGGTGGGTTCAGTGCCATTTGGCAATCTTGTTATTGTTCGTGGCGGATTCGAGATTGGAGGAATTGCTGGGGAATTACTCCTCCAAAGTTATTTCTGGCAGTGCGATGGGGTCATGTTATAGTTCTTTGATCTTGCGAGTAATTGTATTTCTCCCCCAGCCCAGAATGCGGGCAGCTTCCCCCCTAGAACCATCGCTAAATTTAAGAACTGTATCAAGCATGATTCGTTCAATTTCCTGTCGAACTTCGCCTTCCCCTTTTTTGAGATCGCTCTCCAGTAGAAGTTCAATCGCCAGACGAAGCGAGCGTTCCCACTCCGCATTCGCGCCTTGATTTTGAGCACTGTATCGACACTGTTCGATTTCCGGTGGCAGGTCGCGGGGAGTTAAAATTTTGGAAGGGCTCATGATCGTGACCGAACGGCAGAAATTTTCAATTTCCCGAATGTTTCCAGGCCATGGATATGCTGTCAGACACTCCATGGCATTTTGCGTAACACTCTTCACTTGGACGTTCAACTGATTCGCGGTTTGCATTAGAAAAAAGTGGATCAGCTTTTCAATGTCATTGCCGCGCTCGCGGACAGGTGCCAGCGCAATCCGAACGACATTCAGTCGGTGAAACAGATCGCTGCGAAAGGCGTTCTTTTCCACCAGTTCTTCCAGCGACTGGTTGGTTGCGGCGATGATGCGCACGTTAACGGAAATCTGATTCACGCCGCCGACTCTGTAAAATTTTCCTTCGGACATCACCCTTAGCAGCCTGCTTTGCAGGTCGTGCGGCATGTCACCAATTTCATCAAGAAAAAGCGTACCGCGATCGGCCTGCTCAAATCTTCCAATACGTCGTTGATTGGCTCCGGTGAAGGCTCCTTTTTCATGGCCGAACAGTTCTGATTCGAGTAAATCTACCGGAATGGCTGCGGCATTGATTGCTACGAAAGGCTGTTTTTTTCTGACGCTGTTTTCGAACAGGGCACGAGCGACAAGCTCCTTTCCGGTTCCAGATTCGCCGGTAATGAGTACGTTGAATTCTGAATTTGAAAGTCTACCGATGGCTCGAAACACCTCTTGCATTGGAGCAGATTCCCCAATCATGGTGGTGGATTCGATTTTCTTGGCTGTGGTTTCATCCAAATTGCCTTGCTGTTCATCTATCACCCGTTGAATCAATGTGACAGCGACGTCAATATCAAATGGTTTTGGCAAGTGTTCCCGTGCGCCCCTCTGAAATGATTCGACGGTGGTGTCCAGGTCGGAATACGCGGTCATTACAATGACCGGCAGACCCGGTATGTTTTTTTGAACTTCGTCAAGAAACAACAATCCATCCATGCCTTGCATTCGAATGTCGGTGACGATGACTTTCGGGCGCTCTTCGCCAAATGAATCCAGTGCGGCTTCGGCACTACAGAATGTTCTTGAGTCAATGCCATTCTTTTTCAACGCTTGGGCAAGAACCCAGCGAATGGACTGATCATCGTCGATGATCCAAACCGGTTCCGAAGCTGGTTTCATGCCGCTACCGTGCCTGAATTTGCGGCAGTTCGTTCTGCCGAATCCTGCTGATCCGAGAACTTCAGCAGAACCGTGAAGCAGGTTCGACCTGGAGTGCTTTCGCAAGTTACTATTCCATCGTGTCGGAGGATAATCTGATGAACGATTGAAAGGCCGAGTCCCTCGCCGTGTGGTTTTCCCGAGATCATCGGGTAGAAAACCTGATCAAGCATGTCTTCAGGAATTCCGGGACCGTTATCCTCGATATCTATTCTTGCTGCATTCTGATAACGGACTTTCCCTAGGGTAACCTGACGTTGAACTCGTGTACGAAATGTGATCGTACCTGAATTACCGATCGCTTCCATCGCATTTCGAGCAATATTGATGAAGACTTGAATCAACTGTTTCTGATCGCCGAGAACCGTGGGCAGGCTTGGATCGTAATCGCGAACGATTTGCAGGCCGTTCGCGCCTTCTGCGAGCGCGAGTCTACGGACATGCTCAAGCACTTCGTAGATGTTTATCTTGGATAGAAGAAGCGGAATCTGCGGGCCGGACATATCGTCCACCAGATCGCACAAACGATCAGTTTCCTTAACGATGATTTGAGTGTAGTCCCTCATTTCCGAATTGTCACTGAGTTCCCGGTCGAGCAGTTGCGCAGCTCCGCGAAGCCCGCCAAGAGGATTCTTGATTTCATGGGCGATCGCACGAATCATTGCTGTATTTGCGTTTTGACCGATTTTCATAGCGTTCCCAAAAAACTGTTTTACAACAGCATGCACCTCATTGAATTCCAGTATCAGGCAGATTGACCCTTCTATGGACGCAGGGGTTAGAATGCAGTCTACAAGTTTTAGTTGATGCTTTGTATCAACCAATTCGGTTTGACGCAAGGTGGTCGGTTGCGAAGTGTGCAAACACTTTTTCAGAATTTCAATGGTGCTCGGCTGCTCAAAGTAACTGAGAATGCTGTCTCCCAAAGCATAGTTTTCGCTGGAATCAAGTAGAGATTGAGCAGATGGATTGATCAGTACAATTTTTAGATTGTCATCGCAAATGACAATCGCGGTACTCAACGCATAAAGAACTTGCGGAGATTCCCTGACCTGCTGGGCGAATCTGGACGACTTGGAATGCAAACTCGTTTGCAAAGTCATGGAACTGGTCTCTCCCTCCTTGACAGAATACCGCTGGTTGTCCAATTCCCCTGCACCTAATCTTTCGAGATCTGGAAGTCCTGTGAAACTGCCAGATCTCGAAGATCAAAGAGGATGTAGGTAAATGAACAATTAAATTATGTCTGTGGTTATCGCAGATGCTCCCTCGTGCTTAACCGCTATAGTACATTTCAAACTCTAACGGATGCGTCACCAGCTGCATGGCTTTGACGTCTTCCGTCAACAGATCAATATACGAATCAATGGTATTGTCGGTGAAGACATTTCCGGCTTTGAGAAAGTCTCGATCACTATCCAAAGCTGCCAGCGCCTCATCCAGTGAAGCGGCGACATGCGGAATTGCTTTCTCATCCGCACCGGATAGTTCATACAAATCAACTTCGGTCGGCAGACCCGGATCAATCTTGTTCTTGATGCCATCAAGTCCGGCCATCAACATTGCTGAATATGCCAGATAAGGATTGGCCAAAGGATCTGGGAATCTAACTTCTACGCGTCTTCCAGCTTCCGGTGAGAACGGAATTCGACAGGATGCGGATCGGTTGAAGGACGAATACTGCAGCAGAACAGGCGCCTCGAATCCTGGAACCAGTCGCTTGTAACTGTTGGTCGACGGATTGGTGAAAGCATTCAGTGCACTGGCATGCTTGAAAATGCCGCCAATGTAGTAAAGCGCCTCCTGACTTAGCCCGCAGTGCATGTCGCCGACAAATAACGATTTTCCATCCTTGAATAGAGACTGATGGGTATGCATGCCTGATCCGTTATCTCCAACCAGCGGCTTGGGCATGAAAGTAGCTGTCATTCCATGAGCCGCAGCGACATTCTTCACGCAGTATTTGTAACTCTGCGTTTGGTCCGCCATTCTGACCAAGGTGGTGTACTTGATGCCGATTTCAGCCTGTCCAGCGGTTCCGACTTCATGGTGATGTTTTTCCACGGTGACGCCCATGTCCATCATGGCCTGACACATGGCGGCTCGCAGGTCGCTCATTGAATCAATCGGCGGTACTGGAAAATATCCGCCTTTTATCCCGGGTCTGTGCCCAAGATTCGGGCCTTCATCAAAATCCTGTGAACTGTTCCAGGCGCCTTCATAAGAATTAATTTCATAGAATACACTGTCCATTCCGCTGGCCCAGCGTACCCCATCAAATACAAAGAACTCTGGTTCAGGTCCAAAATACGCGGTATCCGCGATGCCTGACTCAATGAGGTACTTTTCCGCTTTCTGCCCGATGCTGCGTGGGTCCTTTTCGTACCACTCGCCTTTGATTGGATTGTAAATACTGCAACGGATAATGACAGTTGTTTCCTGTGCAAAGGGATCGATAACGGCGGAATGCGGATCCAGTCTCATTGCCATGTCTGACTCATTGATCGGCTGCCATCCGGCAATAGAAGAACCGTCAAACATGATGTCTTCTTCGAACAATTCTTCGGAAAAATTAGACACCGGCCATCCTAGGTGCTGCACCATACCTCTTGTATCGGTAAAGCGCAGACTGATGAACTTGGCGTTGTTATCCTTAATAATTTTCATGACGTTCTCAACTGACATTAATACACCCTCCTGTAAATGAATTAGTTGAAAATAACTATCAACATAACAGCAATTATCGTGCCAAAAATTTGCGGAGAATTGGCAATCCAGCACATATAAAATGCACCAATTTAGTGCATTAGTAGAGATTATGCACCAAATTGATGATTATTGAGCGATATGCTCGAATATTTTTGGGATTGCGTGACTCGAAGTCGGCTATGATGCGAACATCTGGTTCGGATTTGGCGAGCTACAGAATGGCTTATTTGATTGCGCTTCGTACTCTCAACATTTCGGCAGAATTTTACAGTTGTGCGGAGTCTATCGATTGAGCTTGCTCAGTCGCACACCTGCAAGCGAACGATGGACTGATTTCCCTGATTTTCCGCAGAAAGTACTTTGTGTCCGTGAATCCGGCACCAGGCTGGAATATCGACAAGCGCACCGGGGTCAGTACATACGACCTCAAGAACCTGGCCGCTAGTGAGGGCAGAAACCTGTTCCTGGGTGCGAATCACTGGCATCGGACAAATCAGATTTGTAGCGTCCAGCGTTTGATCTACACGTACCATGGCTGCGGAATCTCTGCGGGTTTCATGGGAGAGACGGTCAGCATGCGTTCGTTGCCCTCCAGATCGGTAAATTGAACCATTACCCGGTCGGCATTTCTCGAGCTGCCGAATCGGGCAATCAGCTGGGCTGCCATTTCCACATCTTCATCGGGAATTTGTCCATCGACGAGAGTCATCGGGCCGGAATGACTCGTAATTGTAAAATGCGCGAACTTGGAACGGTAGCCATTCAGATACTGGGTTTCACCCGAATCTCTGGCGATGATGAGCTTCCAGTCGGTCTTGGGACGCAGGTGCCGTCCGACTTTGAGAAGCATGATGTCGTCCAGTTCATAGTTTCTATCGCTTCGGTGGTCCCAAAAATCCTGCAGTTTTCGTGAATACGATTCGTCAGTTAGAAAACAGCATCCGCCGGCCGGTTGCGAGTATTCGCTGATGCCAAACTGCTCGGCGAGTTCCATCTGTTTTTTGCGGCTCCGTCCGGAGATTTCGTAGAGCTTGTCTCGGTCTATCCAGCCGGCACGCTCTGGCAAAGTTGGTGATAGTAGCTTTGCGCTTAACGGACGAAGCAGTCGATCAAAGGCTCCCGATTCTCGTGCCACGACCGGAAAAGTGCTTCGTCGCTGCGATTTCGGTCGTTGTCCGAGAACCTCGCCCGTGATAATGAAGTCAAACTCATTCGCTTCCATCCACTCCTTGGCTTTGCCAACCATGAAACCCTTGCAGTCGAGACATGGATTGAGATGCGCGCCATATCCATGTTTCGGGTTGAGGACAATGTCTTTATAGGGTTCAATGGCTTCAATAATATGCAGTTTGATGCCGATCTGCTCGGCCGACCAAAGAGCATTGTTGCGCTTTTGTTTCTTTCGGTCCTTGTTGCGAATGGCGTGGGTATGTCCTTCGACGCAAAATCCGGTAAATATATTCAGTCCCTCGACGTGAATTTGCTGCTCGAGCAAAATTCGTGCAGCCAGCATTGAGTCCAGTCCACCTGATATCAAGGCTACTGCCTTTCGTTTTATCGTCTTTGTCATTTTGCGTTGAAGTGAAATATGCGTGACGGATATTGTACTTCTTGAACCTGACATTTTCCTGATGCTGTATCGGAAACTCAACAACAAGACCCCGTAAAATTTTATCGAATGTCAGGTCCAATGTGAACCGGATAGGACGCGCGATTGGGAGCACCGAGGGAGAGTCTGTGCCAATTTGTAAGTAATCACAAACTTGAAGTTGTGTTCACTGGATTTTTCCACTGTGCACAGGTGCGCTACCGTTCCGAAGATTCGGAATCGATTCAAGTCGCATTCAAACAAGCACCGCTTGAGGCGGCCGGTTCATGTCAGAAGCGGAAATCCTCGAACTTGATACAGCGCTTCATCAATCATCTGACGGTGGCAGGCGTTGACCTTCACTGTCCATTGCACCCTCGGGTGAACTACTACTGTCCGAAGTCCCCGTGTTATCAACAGATGTCTCAGAGTTATCCACAGGCCAGAAGGCTTGGCGAAAGGCTGTTTCGGCTTCTTCCTGACGGGCCTGTAGCGCCTCAAAGATGTGTTTCAGAGCGTCCGGCGTCTTATGGGACATAATCTTGCTGGTAAGCTCCAGTGCCTCGTTTACCCAATCTTCCCAGTCTCCGCCTGCTAGACCATCCTCAAGCGTCGCAGCAGCGATCTGCAAGATGCTTTTCTTGGCGATAGTGATCTGGCGACGCAGCTTCGCACGTTCCTGTCACTGCCGATTGATCAGGAAGGTACAGGGGGATCACCCACCCGTAAAAAAACGGAGGGCAGTGCAAATCCACGCATGTGGATTCGCACCTGTCTTGCAGGCGAAGCCGAAAGATGAGGAACACCAGGCAATTGCTCGTCTTGGCGTTGACCAGAGGACGCTCACCAGCCTCCCGGATAAGCTTAGTGATCGTTACCGAAGGGCGGAGACGACAGGCTCTGTGGCGAAGCCGTAGGGCACGGCCCGAAGGGCAAGCCTAAGAATGAATCACTTATCAATTGAAATTTTGCGCTACATTGTTATACTTTGTATAACAGTAACGAAAACTGAGAGATTACAATGGCAAATTCAACGCTTGGCGTTCGCCTCAGTAAAGACACGCAACACCGTTTACAAGCCTTGGGTAAATCCCGAAATAGAACTCCTCATTACCTGATGAAAGCTGCCGTAGAACGTTTTCTGGATGTCGAAGAAGCCCTGGAATCCGAGCGACAACTGGTTAAATCACGTTGGGAAAAGTTCGAGGTGACTGGCGAAACCATAGACCATGTCGATGTGAAGGCTTGGGCAAAGAGCTTGGGTACATCCCGGCCTGAGTCTGCTTAATGGCGGTTGTCCAATGGCTACCAGAGGCACTGGATGACCTTAAACGGCTGTATGAGTTTATCGAACCGCATAGTCCACAAGCAGCTGACCAGGCAGTCAATACGCTGATCGATGCAGCTGAGTCTCTGGCGGAATTTCCGGAAAAAGGAAGGCCTTGGGATTTAGAGCAAGACTTCCGGGAGCTGCCGGTACGGTTCGGCGCGCGCGGGTATGTAATCAGGTACAAAACTTTTGAAGATCAGGTAATTGTTGTTCGCGTATGGCATGCCTTGGAGGATCGGTAAGCCATGGTGATCTGAACAAATGAAATAGGTGAATAATATGTTGGGCCAATGATCGCATACTGAACTGAATCAGCGATTCTGTTATGATTTGATCTGCACTGAGTTACAACAGGGTTACCAGTGCCGGGTTGTGTTTGTTTGATTTTGAAGTTTATCCCATAATCGTTCAGTAAAACGAAAGAGGACGCGACAGACTGTTATCGACCGTAGATTACACTGTTATGCGTGGATTGGTTACCACCTGACTTGTGTTGCGTCGCGGAGTTGACCTCTGTCTATATAGCACGGATCATCGTGAGAGCCTGCCCATCGGGGATCAAGCCCAAGTTTTGTTGATGTCGATAAGAATCGCTGCGAGGGTTCTCCACACGGGCTGTCAGCGTCCAATTTGATGCATTGACTGTCTCCAGTCATTGAATTCATAGGTTGTCATCCACTGTGACGGCTGTCAAGCGGCTTTCGTACACTTCGAACCGAATTCGGTGGAACGAGTTCAAAAGCGCGTTCGCGAAAATCGAAGGCGACAGCATCTGGCTCCGTTCTGCAGACGACGTGAGCGGCAGCGGTACGCTGCTGTTCTCCCATGTCATGATTCTCGACTGTGAAATCGATAGCGTATAATTACCAACATCAATTCTGGCAGTTTTCACCGAATACTGGCTGTTCTGTGTGCTGCAGAGAGAAATCAAGCTCTTCAAGCAGCCAGTTTATGCAATCCAATTAGTCACTTACGAATTATTTTCCTTTGAATTTCCAACAGATCATTTTTGCTTTAAATCACTACTGGGCAGAACAGAGTTGTGTAATTTTGCAACCCTACGACATGGAAGTCGGTGCTGGCACATTTCATCCTGCAACATTTCTAGCGGCGATTGGCCCGGAACCATCCAGTTCTGCCTATGTACAGCCGTCTCGTCGTCCTACGGATGGAAGATATGGAGAAAATCCGAATCGTATGCAACACTATTTCCAGTATCAGGTCGTGCTCAAGCCATCACCTGCGGATTTTCAGGAAATCTATATCGAGTCGCTGGTGAATCTGGGAATTGATCCACTTCACAACGACATCCGATTCGTCGAAGACGATTGGGAGTCTCCGACGCTCGGTGCTTGGGGGCTGGGCTGGGAAGTTTGGCTGAATGGCATGGAAATCACTCAAGTCACATACTTTCAGCAGGTTGGAGGACTTGAGTGTCGGCCGGTGACGGGTGAAATAACTTATGGGCTAGAAAGAATTGCAATGTATGTTCAAGGCGTCGACAGTGTCTACGACTTGAGATGGAACGACTCGCTAAGCTATGGAGACATCTATCTGCAGAACGAACAGGAACAGTCTGCCTACAATTTTGAAAAAGCCGATACGAATGTTCTCTTGAATCAGTTTGTAAATTTCGAAAACCAATGCAACGAGCTTGTGGCACTCGATTTGTCACTACCGGCTTATGAGCAGGTGCTTCGAGCTTCGCATACATTTAATCTTTTAGATGCTCGACGCGTCATCGGAGTAACAGAACGAGCTCGCTACATCGGCAGAGTTCGCAACCTTGCGCGAAAGGTCGCTGAGACCTATTACGCAAGTCGGAAAGCCAAAAATTTTCCACGCCTATCACGCCACGAAAATTCTACCGTTACAGGGCTGCGTTCAGAGGAAGTGCCTGCGTCCGACGTCTGGCCTGAATCTCCGGCAACTCTGCTGTTGGAGATAGGTACCGAGGAGTTGCCGCCGGATGCAGTGAATCGTTTAAGTGCCGAACTCGAACAAAATCTCAAGCAAGAACTGTTGGCTGCTGGACTGATTGATTCACTTGAGACGGATTCAAAGTGGTATGCCACGCCGCGACGTATTTCGGTTTCGGTTGAAAAAGTTAAAACACGTCGAGAAGATGCTGAGGTTATGAAGCGCGGGCCGCCGCTGCAGAGAGCGTACGACGATCAGGGCGTACCAAGTGCAGCGGCAGTTGGATTTGCGAATTCATGTGGTGTTGATGCCAGTAAACTGATCTCCATTGAAACGGAGAAAGGAAATTTCGTAGCCTGTCGATTCATTGAGCCGGGTCGTGAAGCTTATGAGTTGATTCCGAGTTGCGTTCAAAACGCTGTATCGGGGTTGTCTATTGCCAAGAAAATGCGCTGGGGAAATTCCGAGAGCGAATTTGTGCGTCCGGTGCACTGGGTTGTCCTACTGCACGGGAAGAGTGTCGTGCCATGCGACATTTTCTCCATTTCGTCTGCTTCCGAGAGCCGAGGACATCGGTTTCACTTTCCCGAACCAATCACAATTCGGGATGCGGACAGCTATCTCGAATTGCTGAATTCGACAGGCAAGGTCAAGGCCGACTGGGGCGTTCGCCGCCAGACCATACTAGAGCAGATTCGCCGATGCGAGAAGAGTGCAGGCGGCCTGGCGATGAATGATGAGAATCTATTGGATCAGGTAACCAATCTAGTCGAGTGGCCATTCACATTTTGTGGAGAATTCGATTCGGATTTCCTGAATTTGCCGGACGAAGTACTGGTCTCTTCCATGCGTAGTCATCAGAAGTATTTTCCAGTGTTCGATGCAGGTGGTAAGTTGTCGCCAAAATTTATCGGGATTGCGAATATTGAACCTGCAAGCGAGAAAATCGAGCGACGAATTGTCAAGGGAAATGAACGTGTATTGCATGCAAGACTGTCTGATGCGAAATTTTTCTGGGAACAAGACCGCAATACTACACTTGAGCAGAAAACCTCTTTGCTTCGGAATCTTATGTTTCATAAAGCTTTGGGCTCAGTGCTCAGCAAGTCGGTTCGAATGAGTGAACTGGCGTCGTATGTTGCCTCAAAACTCCGCACCGACGGAACGGCGGCACATCGTTCGGCTGCTTTGTCGAAAGCAGACCTCGTTACAGAAATGGTTGGGGAGTTTCCGGACTTGCAGGGAAGCATGGGACGACGCTACGCAGAGGCCGAAAGTGAATCGTCTACGGTCGCCACGGCAATAGGTGAGCACTATTCACCGCGTACTGCGAACGATGCACTGCCGCAATCCGAAATCGGCAGAATTGTCGCAATCACCGACCGAATTGATTCTCTATTGGGATTGATGGCTGCCGGCGAGAAAGTAAAAGGAGATCGAGACCCTTTTTCGTTGCGACGCATGGCTCTGGCCGTGCTGAGAATCATCATTGAGTGCGATGTTGATCTGGATCTGAACGCCTTGTTGCATGAATCAGCCAGAATTTACACAAAGCAAAACTCAGTAGCGCCAAGCGAGGTTGAAGTTGCTCCTGATGATGACACGGTAGCCAGCGTGTTTGAGTTTATGCTGGAGAGACTTCGCAGCTACTATCTGGACAAAGGTTTTCTGGTAGATGAATTTGCCGCGGTATATGAATTAAAGCCAACGAGACCACTTGAATTTGACAAGCGACTTCAGGCAGTACGCCAGTTTCGGGAGCATGCGGAGTACGGCGATCTGATCGCTGCCAACAAGCGCATCAGCAATATTTTGCGCCAGAGCGGCGAGTTGAAAGGTGTGCAGGTGAAACCAGAATTGCTGGTTGAGCAATCCGAACTGCAGTTGTATGAACAGGCGATGAATTTGAGCAAACAAATTCTGCCGTTGATTCGAGCCTCGGATCATGGCGAAATTCTGCGTAAGCTTGCAGTACTGCGCGATCCCATTGACAGCTTCTTCGATGATGTCATGGTTATGTCTGAGGACAAGCAAATTCGCCGAAATCGAGTTGCCCTGGTTGGGTTCGTAAGTCGGCTGTTTCGAGAAGTAGCAGAAATTTCATTGCTGCAGCCAGTGAAGGTGAACGGATGAATCGAGATTCGTATCAACAGATGTTGGAGGTCGTTCAGAGTTTCCACGATAAGCATGACATGGAAAATACCGGAGGACACGACCTCAGATTTCGGATTGCACTGATGTGCGAGGAACTCGGAGAAGTGTCGGCGGCGATAACAAAAGGCAAGGGCAAGGATAAGTTGGCTGAAGAGTGTGCGGATTTGCTTATTCTGCTGATTGGAACCTCAATTGCTTCTGGATTTGATTTGAATGATGCTTTCTGGCAGAAAATGGCACGAGTTTTGGAAAGAAAAGGAAGATTTGTGGATGGAACTCTGCGCATTTCAGACTTTGACTCGTAGTTTTGCCTGCTGAACAGATTGCATCAATTTTGGTTGATCTGGATCATGCCAGTTTGAGAGAGCAGATGTGATTGGTGCGCTGCGTGCATTCGTTTTTTTCACCAGCATGGTCGTTGCCACGCTGGTGTTTTGGCCGGTTGCGGTTGCGGTCTATTTCTGTGAAGCGAAATTTCGTTCCCGGGTGATTGGCCTATGGGCACATTTCCTAATTTGGCTTTTGAGAATCGTGTGCAGGCTTCGCCATGAAGTTGAGGGCATGGAAAATTTGCCTGCCACGCCTGCGGTTCTATTTTCCAAGCACCAGTCCGCTTGGGAAACCATTGCATATCAAACCATATTTCCTCCTCAAGCCTGGGTGTTGAAACGGTCGTTGTTGTACATTCCATTTTTCGGTTGGGGCTTGGCTGCTACCCACCCCATCAAAATTGACAGAGCCACAGAACGAAGAGCGCTTGATCAAGTCGTTCAGCAAGGAAAGAAAGTACTGCAAGAAGGGCGCTGGGTTGTCATCTTTCCCGAGGGAACACGAATAGAACCTGGCAAGCACGGTACTTACTATGCAAGTGCGTCTCTACTCGCGGTGCGCGCGGGTGTTCCATTGGTGCCGGTAGCGCACAATGCGGGTGATTTCTGGCGCCGAAGAGAGTTCAACAAGCGCCCCGGAGTAATTCGCGTACGAATTGGGGAACCGATTCTTCCCAATGAGATGAAGCCGAAGGAACTCAATCGAATTGCCGAGCAATGGATTCGTAAGACGATGCCGGAAATCAGTGCGTCTTATGCGAAAGATTCGGCTGCTGAAGACGACGATTGAGTCGAAAGCAGCGCTGCGAGCTATTGCGTAGCGTTATCTTCCACGTTGATTTGTTGACACATGGATTCGGTCGGGAAGAAGATCTCAGCAGGTTCTATAGCTCGGATAGAGTACTTGCCACCTTCGAATTCATATAGCAAATCCGCGTTTTCGTCTTCGGTGTCCACGACTTTGGCGTTATCCAAGTCTACGCCAAAACCCGGTGTAAGGTAAATTGATTTGTGTCGAACCGGTGCGTATCCGTCGCTAACCCGCCCGAAACTGATCAGTTCGTTTATGACAAGAGGGGTGCGCTCTTCCCATGCGTTGTCCTGCCAGATAAAAAGCATTTTACCGCTGAGGTTCTGATTCGTTCGAAATATGCCAATCCCCGCATTCTGGCGTCCGTCTCGAAGTTTGAACAGGCCAAGCTGATTTAGCAGATGCTTATCCCTGGTGATGGTGTTGTTTAAAGTTAAAACGTAGCGATCTGGTTCGATCAGAAAATTAGACATCATCAACTGGTCGAACTCGTCATACACGACACTGCAGTCAAAATAGTTGGACTGTAGCGGTGATACTGCGATAGACGCAAGCAGTGTTGAGGCGATGAGCAGAGATCGGATCATGTATTCATTGAATGTCGCTGAAGAATTTCCCGGGTTCTTGGATTGTGCAAGACTGAATAATGGGCAAGTCGCATATAGTTTTCGGGGCTTAAGTTTTGAGCTCTTAAATTTGCGTTAATGCCGGTTTCGAGAAAATTCGTTTCATCAATCAGTCCGGCGAGAGAATTTTTCAATGTCTTCCTTCGGTTACCAAACGCTAGACGAACCAACTCGGAAAAAGCGAAGGCAGTGACTGTATCCGGTTTCTCCAGTTGTTTTGGCTGCATATAAATCATGCTAGATTGTACTTCGGGAGGAGGGGAAAATGCAGTGGGTGGAACATCGAACACCGTTTCAACCTGCATCGTCATGGCAACGTTCACTGTCAGCCGGCCATATTTACGCGTTCCGCACTCAGCGGTCAGGCGATCAGCGACTTCACGCTGCACCATGAAACACATATCCTGTATGCAGCTCGGGCATTCCAGTAGCTTGAAAAGCAATGGCGTAGATATGGAATACGGCAAGTTCCCGACGATGCGAATTTTTTTGTTCTCTGTACATAATGAAGGATAGAAAAAATTCAGTGCATCGGCGTGATGGATTTTAATGGAATCTGGATGCAGTTTCTTGCGCAGTGCGTGTACAAGCCGCTCATCGATTTCTATCGCATGCAGATGTGCGACTCGGTTGACGAGTTTTTCAGTGATTGCGCCTCGGCCAGGACCGATCTCGACCATAAAATCTTGCGGTGCAGGATTGATCAAGGCTACGATGTCACCAATAACCTGCGGGTCAATCAAAAAGTGCTGCCCCAGTCGCTTTCTTCTTGAGGTGGAAGCCACGGAATTCATACTCTCGATAATTCTCGCGCCATATCAACAGCGCTTAACAGGCTGTTGATTTCGGCACTGCCAGTGCCGGCAATTCCGTAAGCAGTTCCGTGGTCGACAGAGGTCCGAATAATGGGCAGTCCGAGTGTGACATTCACCACTTCTCCGAATCCTGCATATTTGACCACCGGCAATCCCTGATCGTGATACATAGCCAGAATAACATCGAATTTTTCTAGTTTACTCTGAACGAATATCGTGTCTGCAGGAAGAGGTCCGACTGCATTTATTCCTTCCTTTTGAAGCATTTCGATGGCTGGAATGATTTTCTCAATTTCTTCATCTCCAAGCACTCCTCCTTCACCGGCATGTGGATTTAGCCCACAAACTCCTATGCGTGGAGACGCGATATCCAATCGGCTGCGAAGATCATTGTGCAATACTGTGGCGACTGCAGTGACTCTTTCGCGGGTAATGGCTTCGGCTACTTGGTTTAAAGGAATATGAGTCGTGACCAATGCGACTCGAAGTTCTCCGTCAGTCAAAAGCATTACCGGACATTTTGAGCCGGTCAGTTCGGCAAGGTATTCGGTATGTCCCACGAAAGGGATTCCGGAGCGTGCGATGATTTCCTTGTTCACGGGGCCAGTGACCATGGCATCGAATTCCCGGCTTAAGCATCCCTGTACTGCTCTGTCAAGCGTATTGAGAACATACCTGGCATTACTGGGGTCGCCTTTGCCGGGAACGACTGGCGAGTCGCAGTCGAAATGAAGGACTTCAATTTTGTCGGTCGGCTGGGATTCGGAATTGTAACTGCAAATCGAGGCCTTGCACTGCAATTTTTTGGATCGCTCCTCCAACATGTTTCTGTCCGCGATGACTACAATTCTGTCGGTAGTCGACCGTTTGGACAGCAAGACCGTGAGGTCCGGTCCGATTCCTGCCGGATCACCCGGCGTCAAGGCGAGCGTGCACTGTTTATCATTTGAAAACATTAGTGCAACAGCACTCGATCGAGCAGTTTACGCAAGGCTATTGTGCGTACCGTCGCAGAACGGCTGTTTGGCAGTGTGTTTGCAGCCACACAGATAATACTTTCCTTCCCTTGATATTTTTACTTGTTTGGGCTCAAATTCTGTATCTTTGTGAGACCCGTCGCAAAAGGGCTGGTTCTTGGACTGGCCGCACCTGCACCACCAGTATTCTCCGGTTTTCAGGGTAACTTCGTAAGGTTCTTTTTGTGCTATATTTGGCTCCGCCATTTTCTAATTCCCCTTGCAGTTTGTATCAGACAATTCAGTTTACAGGCGCGATTCGAGTGAATCTCTGCTATCGGCATCCGCCTTCTACTATTGTATAGTTTGGAATTGCATGATGTGGTTGCTAGATTCAACCCGCAATTGAGTGTGCGGTTAGCAATACAATATAGTTGAGGATTCTCGCATAACGCTTTCAATTGGGACCGCGGTGACAAAGAAAGACCAATCTCGAAAATTTATTCCGGTATCCATTGCCGTATTGACAATCTCGGATTCCCGTACCGAAGAAAACGACAAATCCGGGGCACTGCTGATTGAGCGAGTTCGGAACGCGGGGCACCAATGTGTGGATAAGCAGATTGTTGCCGATGATATTCATCAAGTCAGGGCTCAGGTTTGCCAGTGGATCATTGCCCCAAAGATTCAGGTCATTCTGACAACCGGAGGTACTGGTGTAACAGGGCGGGACGGAACGCCGGAGGCGATTCGTCCTTTGCTGGACAAAGAAATCAGCGGATTTGGTGAGATGTTTCGGGTGTTATCCTATGAAAAGATTGCGACATCGACATTGCAGTCAAGAGCATTTGCAGGAGTGGCGAACGCCACCTATGTATTCTGTCTGCCGGGGTCGGCAGGTGCTTGTGCAGATGCATGGGACATGTTGATCGAACACCAGTTGGATTATCGAAGTCGCCCCTGCAATCTGGTCGAACTAATGCCCAGACTGCAGGAACACTTGGTAAAGAAATAAACGGCAGGAAGAATTCCAGTTGGATACGACTGGCGGCAGGCTGTCGAGTTTATCAGTGTCTGATAGACATGAATAATTCTAAAAATTCTGCCTCCCGAGCTTTCGTTATAATTTTCCGTTTGATAGCAACTCACATCATGATGAAAGCTAGGATTTATCTATGAAATTTGAAGATTTTGGATCGGAAAGCAAGAGCTTTCCAGCGCACTCGGTGGATTCCACTCAATTAGGAACCAATGCATCTTCGAGTGCCAAACTTCGCGGTATCTGGGCACCCTGCCTCACTCCTATTAAAGACAACTACACAATTGATCAATTGAGGCTGCAAGATCATATTGACTGGCTGGTGTCGAATGGATGCAGCGGGGTTGTGCTTTTTGGTACTACAGGAGAAGCCGCTTCTTTCTCGGCAATGGAAAGAATGACAGCACTGGAGAAACTCATCGCTTCTGGTGTTTCTCCCCGAAATTTGATAATTGGCAATGGGTTTTCAGCAATTACCGACACAGTTGCTGTGACTAGACATGCCATGGAACTGGGTTGTGAGTCAGTACTGATGGTTCCGCCGTTTTATTTCAAGGATATTTCCTTGGAAGGTATCAGTACAAGCTTTCGCTATGTATTCGACGAGGTGAACTCCTCCAGGCTGAGGGTGGTTTTGTACCACTTCCCCCAAATGAGCGCTGTTCCGGTTACGCATGCACTGATCGATAAGTTGATTGAATCTCACGGCAAACTGATTGCCGGATTGAAGGATTCTTCGGGTGATTGGCAAAGTGTTGAAGGATTTATCCGGGCATATCCAAATTTATCCATCTTCCCTGGATCGGACATGTTGTTGCTCAAGGGACTGAAAATTGGCGCAGTTGGCACAATAACTGCAACGGCTGATATCAACCCTGCGGGAATTCGTAAGGTGTACGATTTGTGGTCAGTTGCGAAAAACGCAGAAGATGCGCAGAGTAAGGCAGAGCAAATTCGACAAATCGTATTTCGGTATCCGCTAGTTGCCGCCCTCAAATCGGTACATTCAGCTTTTCGATCAGACCCGGACTGGAACAGGGTTCGCCCGCCTCTGGTTGTGCTATCGGATCATCAACGTTTAAAACTCATCGAGGCTTTGACACAAGTTGACTTTCAATTGAACGTTTAAGCGCTCGCCGTCAAATTTGAGAATTCATCCAACCGAAAAAATATTCTGCATGTTCGTCTCAATAGAGAGCGGCAGCAATGAAGGCTCTGATTCAGGCGATCTGAACTGAGTCATCCACCTACATAAGACATTTCAACTTTCGGCAACGTCACCGTGCTTTGCGAGCGAAGCTCGGAATAACGATCAGTTCGAGACTTCCATATATTCCGAATAATCGTCGTAAGCTGCTCTACATCGGCACCCTCTCGGATAGGTTTGCGAAGATCAAATCCACTGGTTGCAAACAGGCAGGTAAAGATTTTTCCTTCCGCTGTCAGACGGGCGCGGTTGCAGGTTCTGCAGAATGGTTCGGTAACGGATGAAATAATTCCAATCTCACCTTTGCCGTCTTTATATCTCCAACGCTTGGCGACTTCGCCTCGGTAGGTGGGTGATACCGGGTAAATCGGAAATTCGCGACGGATCGTATCTAGAATTTCAGTCGCTGGAATAACCTTGTCCATTTGCCAGTCGTTGGTATTGCCGACATCCATGAATTCAATAAATCGCAGAATGACATCCGAATTGTGAAATTGCCGAACCATAGGCAGGATTTCGTCTTCGTTCATGCCTCTGGCGACTACCATGTTGACCTTGATGGGTGATATTCCGGCAGACCGTGCGTTTTCAATTCCGTCAAGCACTCGCTTGACCGGAAATTTCACATCATTGATCGATCCGAACACTTTGTTGTCTATCGCATCAAGACTTATCGTGATACGCTGCAGTCCGGCTGAGTGCAACGTACGAGCCGCGGACGCGGTCAGCAACGACGCGTTTGTCGTCATACTCAAGTCCTCGACTGCAGGAATTTCGGAAAGGAGCGAAATCAGGTCTGGCAGATTTCGACGAATCATGGGTTCACCGCCGGTAATCCGCACTTTCTTTACGCCATTGGCTACAAATGCTCGGATCGATCGATCGATTTCCTCAAAGGTGAGCAGTTCATCGCGATGCATGAAAGCATGGTTCGAGCCGAAAAATTCCTTCGGCATGCAATACACGCAACGGAAGTTGCACCGATCGGTAATCGAAACTCGTATATCCCTGATCGGGCGGGTAAACTTGTCTTGGACAGGTTGAAGTTGTTTAATATTCACGGTCGGCTATTGAAAAGTTTCTAACTCTTCATTTTACTGCTTTCCGATTTTCTATGCGTTTGATTTGCCCTGTCTGAGTTTCAACAGAATTGCTGCTGCAATATCCAGACGGTCTGTTGGGCTAGTAGCTGACTACATATATCAAACATGATTTCTCAGGTTGTATGATGCTGTACGCCATCCGGCTCTATTGCATTAAAAAATCGGCATAGAAAGCGATAGGTTAATCCCCAGATTACCCGTGGGTCACTGCCGGAAACTCGAATTCCCGGGAAAGTTCCGCTGTAACCGTTAGGGCGGTAGTCAGACGTGAAATTCTCAGGGTCAACCAGTGCTGATACTGGAATCCATACTATATCGTGAACTTCCGAATTCGTTGAAATCGTCCCGCCACTGAGTAGTTCAAAAACATAACAGGAAACGACCAGACCATGTGCCGGACTTTCTTTTGGTGAAACAATGTCGTCGAGTCGTCCAACCAAACAGCTAGAGCAGAGTCTCAGTCCTACTTCTTCAAGTGTCTCTCGCTGAGCCGTCGCGAGCAGTGTAGCGTCTCCCTGTTCTCGTCTGCCTCCCGGAAACGCCATCTGTCCAGACCATGGATCTTCGGCGCGTCGTGCCCGTTCAATGAACAGTACTTCTGCTCCCTGGACGCCCTCTGCCAGTATCAGGCTGACAGCAGCACGGCGACGCTTGGAATCGTCGACAACCTCAGGCTGGTACGAAATCAACCCGTGTCTGATTTCAGACAACACCGTCATAATCGAAATTCAAACTCTGTCAAGATTCTTGCCTGCTATATCGTAATAATAGTTCTAAGTATGTGCTAGCTCGGATAATTAGGATTGAAATCCGAGTTCTTTCTCCAAGTCAAAGTGACCAATTTTTGTTCGAATTCAATACCAATTCAGTTTAGTCTGGTATATTGAATCTGAAATAGTCAGCAAAATGCAGTAATTTCACTTGCAAACATTAATGCAATGTAAGATATTTCAGAACTATTGTGACTATTTCAACAAATGCCCATTGCGTTCTTCGTGATGGGAATAATCTATTTTGGAGGAAATAATTAAGATGAAATCACGCAAATTGATGGCGGTAATTGTTGCCGCATTTATTGCATTCGCTGGACTCGCTTCAGCTCCCGTTTCTGCTGATAAGGTCCGATGGAAAATGGCGAGCTGGTTCGCATCCGGCTTGACACAACTCGGTACTCTCGGCGTACACTTTACCGAAAACCTTGATCGGGTATCGGGAGGTGAGATCCAGGTAAAATATTTTGAGCCCGGTGCCTTGGTTCCACCTAGGGAATGTTTTGATTCGGTCGCATCAGGTGCAATTGATGCTTGCTGGTCGACGCCGGGTTATTGGTATGGAAAAAATACCGCACTTGCTTTGTTTGGAGCAGTCCCGTTCGGTCCAAGCGCTTCAGAGTATGGCGCATGGCTGTATTTCGGCGGTGGGCAAGACCTGCTGAATGAAATTTACCACAGACACGGATTGCAATCGTTGATTTGCGGAGTGATCGCACCGGAGGCTTCCGGTTGGTTTCGAGAGGAAATCAAATCAGTTGATGACTTGAAAGGGCTGAAGATGCGATTCTTTGGTTTGGGTGCCAAAGTGATGGAAAGAATGGGGGTGTCAACACAATTGATCGCAGGTGGAGATATTTTCCCGGCACTTGAGTTGGGCTCAATCGATGCGACCGAGTTTTCAATGCCAGCGATTGATTTGAAGCTAGGTTTCTACCAAATTGCAAAGCATTACTATTTCCCAGGATGGCATCAGCAATCCACGGTCTTTGAAATTTTGATGAATAAGGAGAAATGGGATTCTCTAAATGCTACACAGCAGGCGCAGTTCGAACTTGCCTGTGGCGACAACTTCCGCTTCGGGTTGTTGGAAGGTGAGGCACTCCAGGTCCCCGCTTTGTTAGAACTAAAGGAAAAGGGTGTACAGATTCATCGCTGGTCCGACGAAATTCTCGCCGCTTTGGAAGATGCTTGGAATGCACATGTTGAAGAGGAGGTTGCTGCCAATCCCGATTTTGCAAGAGTTTGGGAATCTTATTCGAGTTTCCGGGCGGATTACTCAATTTGGCGGGAACTTGGATATCTGTAATATCTGAATTTTCACTATAGATTAAATCAAACACTAGTATTTTTGTAGTCGGGGGCGCGAAACTATGCGCTTGCGCTTTCGACTACATTTTTTTTATGCTTTTCATGTCGATTTTCCATTTTTAGATAGAATTTTCCCATGAAAATAATTCTTCGCTTAGACGCGCTGTTCAATAACACAATTATTTTGATCGGGCGACTTGCAGCATGGACTTCGATCGGCCTGATCGTCGTGATTCTTTTTGATGTGGTTACGCGTAGGTTTCTGGTGCTTGGATCGACCAAGCTTCAGGAGTTGGAATGGCACATTCATGCTGTGCTATTCATGCTGTGCTTGGGTTATGCGTACCTCAAAGATTCGCACGTAAGAATCGATCTCTTGCGTGAGCGGCTCAGCCGTCGCAAGCAACTTTGGATAGAACTGATCGGGTGTCTGTTTTTTCTGATTCCATACTCGTTCATCGTGATTTTCTACGGGGCCGACTGGTGGCATCGATCATTCGTAGTGAACGAATCGGCGCCGTCGGCCACAGGCCTGCCGTACCGATGGATCATCAAAGCAGTATTGCCAATTGGATTCCTACTGCTGTTCGCCAGCGGGATTGGCACCGCGTTTCGAAAAATCATTCAACTTTTCGGCCCCCCGGAGTTTGTCGAGATCGTCACCGAGTACGAAAGGAAAGTGACGGTTCACCTTGACGAAGTTGAATTACCTGAAATCAAGTAGGCAATGTGATGCTGGACCTTTTCATTGACTACATGCCGCTGTTCATGTTTCTAGTGTTGGCGATATTGTTGTTCAGCGGATATCCAGTCGCGGCGGTGCTGGGCGGCACTGGGCTCGGTTTCGGATATTTGGGCGTGTACTTTGGTGTATTTGTCCCCATAGAATTTTTCAACGTCGTTGGACGGATTTGGAGCGGAATCGCGGACAATCTAGTACTGGTTGCAATTCCCATGTTCATATTCATGGGCACAATGCTGGAGAAAAGCGGTGTCGCTCGGGACTTGCTGTACTGTCTGCAAATCCTACTCCGCCGAGTTCCAGGTGGACTCGCATTGGCGGTAACCGCCATGGGAACGATCATGGCGGCCACTACCGGCATCATCGGAGCATCGGTCGTGATGATGACGCTTATGGCTTTGCCGGTCATGATACATCGCCAGTACAACATTCCACTTGCCACCGGCACGATTGCCGCTTCAGGTACGCTTGGTATTCTGATCCCACCAAGCATCATGCTCGTGATCATGGCTGATTTGCTCGGCAGGTCGGTCGGCAATCTTTTCGTTGCAGCGGTATTTCCAGGATTGCTGCTCGCTTCAATTTACGCCATTTACATACTAACGATTACCTCTATCAAACCTTCACTTGCGCCGCCATTGCCGTCAGAACTCGGGCCACAGAATCGGCGAGACTTTTGGGTGATGATATTACGTGGACTGATTCCACCTGTATTTCTGATAGTTCTGGTACTCGGTTCAATTGTTGGCGGGTGGGCGACTCCCACTGAAGCCTCCGGTGTGGGAGCTGCTGGTGCGATTCTGCTTGCCGCAATGAATCGAAGGCTGAACTTCGAGACTTTGCGAGCGGTCGTTGAACGATCGGCTTTGACCGGAGCAATGCTGTTCTTTATTTTCATTGGTGCAACTGCTTTTTCATATGTGTTTCGGTCACTAGGGGGCGACGACATAGTCATTGAGTTTGTTGAAAACTCTGGATTTGGTTCTTGGGGAATTCTATTCTTACTCATGGGAATAGTATTTCTGCTTGGGTTCTTTTTTGACTGGATTGAGATTACTCTGATTGTGTTGCCTGTGTTTGCGCCGATTATCGCCTTACTTGATTTTGGCGACCATGTTGCAAAAATTGATCTTGTGTACTGGTTTGCGATTCTGATTGCTGTAAATCTACAAACGAGTTTTCTGACGCCGCCGTTCGGGTTTGCGCTTTTTTACATGAAAGGGGTAGCTCCGCCTGAAGTCAAGATCCAGCAGATTTATATAGGAATTATTCCTTTCGTTTTGCTGCAGTTGATCGGTTTGACCCTAGTTATGGCTTTTCCCGAAATCGCACTGTGGCTGCCGAACAAACTTCTTAACTGACAACAGAAATTGTGGGTTGAACTGCCGTGTCGAAAAGGAGCAAAGCAGTCGGGAAGTCGGTCGGATTATTTGCCACCTGCCTGGTTGATCTTGTAAGGCCTGAGATCGGGTTCTCAGCGGCTTCGCTGATCGCAGATGCAGGCTTCGAGGTGCAGGTTCCAAAATCCCAAACGTGCTGCGGGCAACCGCAGTTCAACAATGGCGACCTAGCCGGCACTAGAAAACTCGCCCGCCATTTTCTAAAAACATTCGAAAGCTTTGACTATGTTGTTGTGCCTTCTGGTTCCTGTGCAGCGACCGCAAAAATCCATTATCCCGAAGTACTCGCAGGCGATTTCACACACGTATCTCGGGCGGCTGAGATGGCAGCGAAAACCTATGAGCTGACCGGGTTTCTGACAGAAGTTGCAGATTGTCAAATAGTCGCTGAATATTCCGCTACGTGCACCTATCATGACTCTTGTTCGGGATATCGAGAATTAGGTATCCGTACGCAACCTCGCATGTTGCTCAATCAAGTAGAAGGCTTGAAGATAACGGAGTGCAACGAATCGTCTGCGTGCTGTGGATTCGGCGGCACGTTCTGTGTGAAATACCCGCAAATTTCCGCCCGAATCGCAGCGGAAAAAGCTCAGAATGTCGAGCGTAGTGGAGCCGATACACTACTCGGAGGCGATCTAGGCTGCCTGATGAATATTGCTGGAACTTTGCGCCGTCGCGGGAGCGAGGTTCAAGTCCGGCACGTCGCTGAAGTGTTGGCGGGACTTGGAAATGCACCTGCCATTGGACAGCCCCACACGTAGGCACTGGCTTAACTTATGGAAGTTACCTCTCCGCAATTCAAAAGTCGTGCCAGAACAGCGCTGCTAGACCGGGAACTGCAGGCTGCACTGCAGAAATCGCGAGGCGGTTTTGTAGACAAGCGTCAATTTGCAGTCAATGAACTGCCAGAGTTTGAACAACTGCGCGAGCGCGCAGTTGCAATCAAGAATAATGTACTGGTTCATTTGGATGAGTATTTGGAACAGTTTGAACAAAGCGTATTGGCAGCGGGCGGCCAGGTTCACTGGGCCAGCACTCCCGAACAAGGTGTGGAAATCATCACTGAGATATGCCGTAGGGCAAATGCCAAGTGCGTTACCAAAGGCAAGTCCATGATCGGTGAGGAAATGAGCTTGAATGACGCGCTGGAAAGCGAAGGTATTGAAGTCGTTGAAACTGATCTCGGTGAATATATCATTCAACTCGCTAAAGAATATCCAAGCCATATTATTGCCCCTGCGATTCATAAAACCCGTACTCAGATTACAGAACTGTTTCACGAACATCATGCAAAATACGGGTTGACCGAGCGCGTCGAAGAAGTGGCGACAATCGTGAATGAAGCGAGAACAGTGCTGCGCGAGCAGTTCGTCAAGGCTGACGTCGGAATTACGGGCGCGAATTTTCTTCTTGCGGAGTCCGGCTCCACAGTGTTGGTGACCAATGAAGGCAACGGCGATTTGACGAGTTCCCTGCCTCGAGTACATATCGTTACAGCTTCTATAGAAAAAGTCCTGCCTTCATACGACGATTTGTCTGTGTTTCTTCGCATTCTCGCAAGAAGTGCCACCGGTCAGGAAATGTCATCCTATACCAGCATCTACAGTGGGCCTGCACATTCAAATGAAATGGACGGGCCGAGTGAATATCACGTTGTACTGCTAGATAATGGTCGCTCGAAAATGCTGCAGGGAGAATTTTGGGAAATGCTACGCTGCATTCGCTGTGGAGCCTGCATGAATCACTGTCCGGTGTATCAGTCCATTGGCGGACACGCTTACGGTTGGGTTTATCCGGGTCCGATGGGATCAGTCTGGACGCCTTTGCTGGTCGGATTGCAGAATGCTGCAAACCTGCCGAACGCATGTACGTTGAACGGCCGTTGTGAAGAAGTTTGTCCGGTGAAGATTCCTCTGCCCAAATTGTTGCGTACACTGAGGACACAGATTTTCGAGCGTGGAATGATCGACTGGAAATCTCGTATCGGGCTTGCGATGTGGGGTTGGATGGCGCGAAATCCGCTGCTGTTTCGGTGTTGGGTTAACCTAGGGTCGATCTTCTTGAGCAAACTGGGGAGCAAGAAAGGCTCCTTCCATCATCTTCCTTTTGCTGGCGGCTGGACTGAGGAAAGGGATTTTCCTGCACCATCTGGCCGAAGCTTCGTCTCTCAATGGCATTCAGGCAAAGATCACTAGCGTCATGTAGATTCACGAGCACTGTCAGACTTTGTCTTTAGGTCTTTCAGCAATACTGCATGGTCACGATTTGTGGGTTATCGCCACAGGCTAATTATTAGTTAAGTTCTGTTAATTCAATCTGAATTCGTGGATTTACAATGTATGAATAAATTGGCAATTATCGCGAATGTAATGGTAGAGAAAAATGGACTGCAAATTCAACACTGTTTATGAGCCAAAAATAGTGCGACGTAGCATATTAATTGGGATTTGTGCAAGCGTTATTGCTTTTGGCAGCAATTTAACTGCTTCCGCAGAATCCATCAAACCCGTACATGCGATCGCAATGCATGGCGAACCGAAGTACGGCCCCGATTTCCAGCACTTTGATTACGCAAATCCACACGCTTCAAAAGGTGGAGTGTTGCGCTCGGCAGCAAGAGGAACATTTGACAGCTTCAACGCCTACATCGCAATCGGAAATCCAACTGGGACCGGTTCGACTGAAACTTTGCTTACTTCCAGCGACGATGAACCTTTTACGGAATACGGATTGATTGCCGAGTCTATTGAAGTTCCAGAAGATCGTTCCTGGGTGATATTCAATTTGCGGCCGGAGGCGCGCTGGCATGATGGAATGCCAATTACCGCGGAGGATGTCGCATGGTCTTTCAATACACTTACAACCAAAGGTCACCCTCGGTATAGGCACTACTACTCCAGCATTGAAGGAGTTCAAGTTATCAGCGAGCGACGCATAAAATTCACATTTTCAGAAATTGAAAACAGAGAATTGCCTCTGATTGTCGGGCAATTGCCTATTCTGCCAAAGCACTATTGGGAAGAGCGAGATTTCGAGAAAACGACTCTGGAACCACCCTTGGGCAGCGGCCCTTATCGAATCAAGGACTTCGAACCGGGACGCTATATCGTTCTGGAACGAGTTGAAGACTATTGGGGAGCGGATTTGCCAGTCAAGCGTGGCCTGCATAATTTCGATATCCTGCGTACCGCCTTCTATCGCGATGACACTGCGATTCGGCTGGCTTTGAAGTCAGGTGATATCGATATAAGACAGGAGAATCAGGCAAAAGCGTGGGCAGTTGATTACGATGTTCCAGCCGTCGAAAATGGATGGCTGAAAAAAGAACTTATCAAGCATCAGCTTTCGACTGGCATGCAGGGTTTCGTTATGAATACCAGGAGGGCGCAATTTCCCGATCCCAAAGTACGCAAAGCACTCAGCTATGCATTCGACTTTGAGTGGACAAACAAACAGCTCTTCTACGGACAATATGAGCGTACAGAAAGTTATTTTTCGAATTCAGAGCTGGCTTCAACAGGGCTGCCTGAAGGCGAGGAATTGGTAATTCTGAACCGATACCGTGACCGGTTGCCACCTGAAGTGTTCACTGAACCTTACCGAGCCCCGAAAACCGACGGTAGCGGCAGGTCGCGCCAAAATTTGAAGATTGCGCGGGAGCTGCTTGCACAAGCCGGTTGGAAGGTTCAGGATCTCAAGCTGATCCATGAAGAGACTGGTGAGCGCATGAGTTTCGAGATACTGCTGGTAAGCCAGGCATTCGAGAGAATTGTGATTCCATTTACAGAAAATCTCAAGCGGCTCGGAATTGAGGCTCGAGTGCGGCTGGTCGATCAAAGCCAGTACCTGAACAGAATCCGCGCTCAGGATTTTGACATGATTGTTGGCGGTTGGGGGCAATCAGCATCTCCGGGCAACGAACAGAGAGGCTATTGGGGGTCATACGCTGCCGATCAGCCGGGTTCCAGCAACTATGCAGGCATTAAAGATCCAGTAATAGACGAGTTGATCGAACTGGTTATCCAAGCACCTGACCGGGAATCTCTGGTGATTCGAACGCGTGCACTGGACCGTGTTTTGCTATCAGGCTACTATGTAATACCAAATTGGCATATCCAGGGAGATCGAATTCTGTACTGGGAGAAATTTTCCCGGCCCAAGGTTCCTACCAGAAGGGGCGTACTGTTCGACCGATGGTGGTATGACGAAGCTAAAGCACGAAGTCTTGCAGAAGCAATGGGCGATGATCAACCTTCGATAAAGACTGAATAAATTTCCATTTGAGGGAACTGGCATTGAAAGCTGACAATGGTGTTTTCAGGATATCCATCAAGAATTTTTTAGTGCAACTCGGTACACAAGATCAGTCATGACCGCTTACATCATTCGGCGAATTCTGCTCATGATACCGACTCTCTTTGCGATCATGCTCATCAATTTCGTGGTGATCCATATTGCTCCGGGAGGTCCAGTTGAGCAGGTCATCGCTGAACTCAGCGGTATTGGCGGGGAAATCACTGAACGCGTTTCTAGATCAGGGTCCGGTGAAACACTCGAACAGGGACGTTCGCAGAGCGGTGCGCTCGGAAGGCAGAGTGGCTCCAGCAAATACCGCGGTGCACAGGGTCTTGATCCCGAGTTCATTGCTGAACTCGAACAGCGTTTCGGATTTGACAAGCCGCTGCATGTTCGTTTTTATCAGACCATCAAGAACTATATATTCTTCGATTTCGGGGAGAGTTTTTTCAAAGATCAGTCCGTTACGGATCTGGTTCTCGACAAAATGCCAGTGTCAATTTCACTTGGCCTATGGACTACGCTGTTTGTTTATTTGATCTCCATTCCGCTTGGCATTGTAAAGGCAACGAGAGATGGAACCCGGTTCGATGGTTGGACTACTGTTGCATTGATTGTAGGTACGGCGATCCCAGGATTTTTATTCGCAGTGTTCTTGCTGGTGGTGTTTGCCGGAGGAAGCTATCTGGACTGGTTTCCTCTCAGCGGACTTACTTCTGACAATTGGGATGAGCTGTCCTGGATGCAAAAAATATCAGACTATTTTTGGCATATTACTTTGCCGGTCATTGCCATGGTAATTGGCGGCTTTGCCGGTCTTGCAATGTTGACCAAAAATTCATTTCTGGATCAAGTCAGCCAGCAGTACGTACTGACTGCGCGCGCCAAGGGGTTGGCGGAACGTCGCGTACTCTACGGTCATGTTTTTCGCAACGCAATGCTGATCGTAATTGCAGGATTTCCAGGCGCTTTCATCAGTATTTTGTTTACCGGCTCTTTACTGATAGAAATTATTTTCTCGCTAGATGGGTTGGGTTTGCTTGGATTCGAAGCCGCATTCAATCGCGACTATCCGGTGATGTTCGCTACCCTGTATTTTTTCTCTCTACTCGGACTTGTGATGAATCTAGTGGGTGATCTGATGTATACGATAATCGATCCGCGCATTGACTTCGAATCGAGAGAGACTTCGTGACATGTCCATAGAGTTCAATTCGCACAGTCAGCCCAGATTTCTAGGCATGGAAATCAGCCCTCTTGCCAGACGAAGACTCGACAGCTTTCGCGCTCACCGGCGTGGATATTGGTCGATGTGGATTTTCATAGTGCTGTTCGGAATGTCGCTGTTTTCAGAATTCATCGCTAACGACAAACCCTTTTTGGCAATGTACAAGGGAGAATATTATTATCCGATCTTTCAGTCGTATCCTGAAACTGCATTTGGTGGCGAATTTGAAACAGAGGCTGACTACAAGGATCCTTTTGTCCAGGAACTGATAGAGAATGAAGGCTGGATGGTATGGCCGCTGATTCGCTACAACCATAGAACTGTCGCGTGGGGGCTTAATTCACCAGCACCCTCTTCACCAGACCGAGAGCACTGGCTAGGTACCGATGATCAGGCCAGGGACGTGGTTGCGCGAACCCTGTATGGTTTTCGAATATCTGTTCTATTCGGGTTTACACTGACAATTATCAGCGCAATCGTCGGCGTTGCTGCCGGCGCAGTGCAAGGCTATTTCGGAGGTTGGCCCGATCTTCTGTTTCAGCGCTTCATTGAAGTTTGGGCAGGGTTGCCGACGCTGTACCTGCTCATCATTCTGGCGAGTGTCGTCGAACCCAACTTTTGGTGGCTGTTAGGTCTATTGCTGCTATTTTCCTGGATGGGATTTGTCGGCGTGGTAAGGGCAGAGTTTCTACGGGCGCGAAATTTTGACTATGTGCGAGCGGCTCACGCACTGGGAGTAAAGCACTCCAGGATCATTTTTCAGCATGTTCTTCCGAATGCGATGGTGGCCACGATGACCTTCGTGCCATTTACTCTGGCAGGGTCTGTTACAGTACTGACTTCACTGGATTTTCTGGGCATCGGGCTACCGCCGGGGTCGGCTTCACTCGGTGAATTGCTGGCACAGGGAAAGGCGAACCTGCAGGCTCCCTGGCTTGGTCTGACGGGGTTCTTCGTTATTCTAATCATGCTCAGCTTGCTCATGTTCATAGGTGAGGCGGTTCGAGCTGCCTTTGATCCCCGAAAAACTGTGCAATGAACGAAAATCAGACTCTACCACCTTTACTTGAAGTGCAGGATTTGTCAGTCTCTTTCAAGACTGTAGCCGAGCGCAGCGATGCGGTTCGGAACGTATCCTTCGATGTTCATTCCGGTGAAACCGTTGCGATCGTTGGCGAGAGCGGTTCCGGTAAATCTGTTACCGCGTTGTCAATTATGCAGCTTCTTCCATACCCGTCCGCATTTCACCCGAGCGGTAGTATCCGCTATAACGGTCAGGAATTGGTCTACGCTTCACAGCAGGTTCTGCAGGAATATCGCGGCGACCGAATCGGCATGATTTTTCAGGAACCGCAGACTTCCTTGAATCCACTGCATACGATTTCCAGACAAATCAGCGAAACGCTCATTATTCATAAAGGGATGAGTAAGTCTGATGCGATAGGCAGATCGCTTGAACTTCTTGAAATGGTGCGCATTCGAAACGCTCGCGAGCGTCTTCATGACTATCCGCATCAACTGTCTGGGGGACAGCGACAGAGAGTCATGATCGCCATGGCACTTGCCAACGAACCCGGTTTGCTGATTGCCGATGAGCCGACGACTGCTTTGGATGTGACAATTCAGGCAGAAATTTTGAAACTGCTGCGTGACTTGCAGCAAGAATTCGGCATGTCTCTGTTACTGATCAGTCACGATTTAAACGTGGTTCGAAAACTGGCGAATCGAATCTGTGTCATGCGCCAGGGTGAGTTTGTAGAAACCGGCAGCAGGTCGGAGATATTCGAAAATCCGCAACATCCCTATACCAAGATGCTGCTTGAAGCCGAACCGTCAGGACGTTCCGGCGAACCTCTGCCTGAGTCTCCGGTGGTAGTCGATTCGGAGTCTGTGCGAGTGTGGTTTCCAGTGCGGCGAGGAGTGCTGCGAAGAACCATCGGTCATATAAAGGCGGTGAATGATGTTAGTGTAACGGTGCAAGAAGGTGAAACGATTGGAATAGTCGGTGAATCCGGGTCAGGAAAAACTACTTTTGCACTAGCGTTGCTAAGATTGATCAGCAGTGAAGGTAGGATTCGATTTGAAGGCAGGGAAATCCAGGGTAGACAAACTAAAGAATTGCGCGAGCTACGTCGCAAAATGCAGGTTGTATTTCAAGACCCGTACAGCAGTCTCAGTCCTAGAATGACGGTGTCTGAAATTATTGCCGAAGGGCTGCGGGTGCATGAGAAAGACATGAGCAAGCTGGAACGAGAACAAAAGGTCATCGAAGTGCTGAAAGAAGTTGAGCTTGACCCGCAAACTCGCCACCGCTATCCGCACGAATTTTCTGGAGGTCAGCGGCAACGCATTGCAATTGCAAGGGCAGTCATACTGAAACCGAAGTTCATTGTTCTAGATGAACCGACCTCTGCTCTAGATCGCTCGGTTCAGGCACAGATAATTGAACTTCTCAGAAATCTCCAACGAAGTCATGCACTAGCCTACATGTTCATCAGTCATGATCTGGCGGTAGTACGAGCGATGGCGAGCATGGTTGTCGTTCTGCGTGAAGGACGCGTAGTTGAGCAAGGCAAAACTGAGCAAATTTACAACAATCCCCAAGACGATTACACGAAAGCCTTGATTGCAGCGGCAGTAGATATGGAACTCAGTGAGGAACAATCCGACTGGGTGGCAGAATAAGTTTCTGCAATATATGAAATCATGATATAGCTTGATTTAATCACGACAATTTCACAATACATTTGAGAAGCTAAATGGTCTGCTGTATCTGAATACCTCCAAAAGACTCGTCATATTCGACATGAATTTGACGTGTGATCTACATTCCATTTTTCGGACAAATTCGTGCAACCATTCGTCCATCATCGACCAATTCAACTAATTGCTTCCATCGTAAATGCAATCTAATGTAGAATCTAAGGGGTAATTTGCTATAAAATCCAAGATAACCAATTAGAAAGTAAGTGGGCAGAATTTGCCCTCATTAACGGTAAATTGACATTTATTAGTTTAAAAATTTGATTTTCACAAAATATTTTTAGGAGGGAGAGCATGGATGACCAATTATCAGCACTCGTGGTAATTTTTACCGAGTTCTACTATTGGCTTACGGTTGTTATCATGTTCCTGATTCACATTGGGTTCTGCATGTATGAGGTTGGTGCTTCCCGCCAGAAGAACCACATGCATACGCTATTGAAGAATACGATGTTGATTCCATTGGTAACAATTACATTTTTCTTTTTCGGTTGGTGGATTTATTTCGCCTTCCCAAACGGCCCGGGAATCACTGGCGGCTTAGTCGAATCACCACATGCCGAACCTTGGAGTCAGCTTATGGGTACTCACATGGGTGCTGGAGCCGATGGATGGGAACGCATCAATGGTGTATTCTGGGCAGCCTTCCTGTTATTCTCGTGGACTGCGGCTTCAATCGTTTCCGGTTCCGTCATTGAGCGAATACAGTCGGGAGCATTCTGGATTCTGGCAGTTGCAATTGGATCCGTATTCTGGATCATTGATGCTGCTTGGGGCTGGCATGCAGAAGGCTGGATGGTTCAGTTGCTTGGCTACCACGATGCATACGCCTCTGGCGTTATTCACGCCATTGCAGGCGGATTTGCACTCGGAATTCTGGTTGTTCTCGGTCCGAGGATCGGGAAATTTGCTGCAGACGGTACTCCTCGCAACATCAACCCAAGGAACCCATGGCTGGTTACGATTGGATTGTTTCTTATCTATACCGGTTTCTGGGGATTCTATGTTGCCTGTAACGTTCCGATCTGGGACATACAGGCCGGTGATGGTGAATTTTTCTCAGCTACCAACATTTATTTGGGCCCAACGACATTGAGTGCCATTACGGTCAACTTCCTGATGTCCCTGTCCGGTGGTTTGCTCGCTGGATACTGGATTTCAAAAGGTGATGCATTCTGGACTTATTCGTCGGGACTTGCTGGAATTATCGCAGCCTCTGCGGGTAACGATCTGTACCACCCGATTCAGGCAATGTTCATTGCTATCGTTGGTGTAATCTTCATGTATAAGCTGCATTTTTACATGGAGCGACGATTCAAGATTGACGATGCTGTGGGTGCAGTAGCGGTGCATGGTTATGCAGGATTCTTCGGTGTTGTGATTGCAGGGTTCATGCTCTGGGGTTATCCATCGTCGCCTGATACAAGCTTTGCAGTGATCAATCCCATTGGACAGTTCATCGGAGCGATCATTATGTTTGGAGTTTTGGGATTCATCCCAGGCTACGTCATTGCGAAGGTTTTGAATTCACTCGGCATTTTGCGAATACCCAAATCGGTTGAAATTGCCGGGCTTGACACCTATGGGCAAGAGACCATGGACGCTGAAGAACAAGCGATCATGGATGCAGAAGCCGCTGCCAAAGGCAGTTAAACTTAATAACCTGGAGGTAAATTAAGATGATGACAGGATCATTTACGGACTGGGCGGGAACAATCGCCGATATCGGTCCGGTATATCCTTTTGTAGGGACTGAGTGGCTGCTGGTATTGGCTGGAGTGGTTTTCTGGGGTGCTTGGCACATTTGTCAATTGATGGGTGAAGCCAACAAGCTGAAGAAAGAAGACGAACACTATCGGTCTGGAGGCAGTTAATCCGTTACTCGACAAACGTTAGTGACTGTCGAAAAATAGTCGCTAGATGTGTCGAAAAAGTTGTAACCCCATCCGGTATTTTTACCGGATGGGGTTTATTTTTGGAATGGTGAACCTACATTTGGCAGGCTCACAATTTTCGGTTACGAAATCTACTCCACTGTCACTGCTTCAGTCAATTTGTCGGGTTGATCACTATGTTCTATTAGATTCAAGATATTGAATAACCCATTTTGAATCAGAGTCACTCGGAAACACTGGATAGTGGACTGCTTCAATCGAACCATTATAAGAAATCATCGTGACCCGCTTCATCAGCGTATTTCCTTCCACACTGAAAGTTGGGATTTTCATCGCTCTGCAAAATTCAAGATTACTATCGCTGATTACTTGAAAAGGAAGATGCAGGCGTTCTGCCATTTCTTGCTGATATTCATATGTCTGCGTGCTCATACCATATACTTCAGCACCCAGTTCAGATAGTTCTGCATGACGATCTCTAAATGAACAACTCTGAGGCGTGCAACCTCGTGCGCCTGGAATTTCATCCCAACCCTCTGGAAGCGGAACGCCTGGTTTACCTGTCATCGGATAACAATAGATCACGACTCTGTCTTCAATTCGTGAAAGATTTACATTATCTCCAGTAGTGGATTTCAGAAATATGTCTGAAAACCGCATTCCCACCAAATGGTCACAAGCACCATCATCTATCGGAACAGGAAGATTTGACGGTAACTCTTCATAGGTATTCTGCACTGATTTCTCCTCTTCGGTCATTACCCATCAACAATGATTAGACTGAGTGGTCCGTTTCTAATTTATATCGTGTATTCAATCTATTATCCGTCAATCTCTTTTTCTTCAAGATTAAAAAGAAATGGTGGAATGGAAGGAATTGTTGGTACTCAGAGTATGGGCGAACCCAGAGTGTGTAGGTTCTTAGAGTTGCAGTGAAACAGAGGTAATAATCAACGTCAGAACCCGTACGTTGGAAACTACTCCACAGTTACAGATTTTGCCAGGTTTCTTGGATTATCAACATCATTCCCCTTTGTTACTGCCACGTGATAGGCGAGCAGTTGCAGAGCTATCGTGTGAATGATGGGAGAGGTAAATGGCCCTGATTGGACAACTTCAATCACTTCAATCAATTCGTCTGACTTGATAGGGGTTCCTGAATCAGAAAAAACAAACAGCTTGCCGCCTCTTGCACGAACTTCCTGAATATTTGCTTTCAGTTTAGCCAGCAGATGATTGTTGGGCGCTACGGCGATCGTTGGTGTTTTTGCATCAATCAGCGCCAGCGGGCCATGTTTCAATTCGCCAGCGGGATATGCATCAGCATGAATGTAGGAAATTTCTTTCAGTTTCAGCGCTCCTTCCAGCGCAATCGGATAATGAGTTCCGCGCCCTAGAAATAAGGTGTGTTCCTTGTCAGCAAAGTAATCTGATAATTCAGCAATCTCTTTGTCCATTTGAAGAAGCGCTTCAATTCGAGATGGTAAGGCTCGAAGCTCACCAATGATCTCGGCCTCTTCATCCACAGTCATTCCTCTTCTCTTCGCAAGCGCAATCATCAGTAGCAGCAATGAAACCAGTTGTGTGGTAAACGCCTTGGTAGAAGCAACGGATATTTCCGGTCCCGCACGTGTATGCAAAACCAGGTCTGTCACGCGGGTTATTTGACTGAATGGCGAATTGCAGATTGCTAAGGAATACTTGTAGCCAAGTTTTGATGTTTGATTCAGTGCTGCCAGCGTATCTGCGGTTTCACCTGATTGAGATATTCCGACAACCAACGTATTGGCGGGTACAACTGGATTTCGATATCGGAATTCGCTGGCAATTTCGGCTTCACAAGGTATTCCCATTGACTCCAGCCAGATTCTTGCAACCATTGCGGCGTAGTAGCTTGTTCCGCAAGCAAGAATTCGCACTGCCTCCACTTGATTAAAAATTTCGACTGCTTTCTCACCGAAAGTTTCATTTTCCAGCATGCAATTGTTCGTTATTCGCTCTTCAAGCGTGTTTGCAACTGCGGAGCCTTGCTCAAAAATCTCCTTTTGCATGTAGTGGGAGTAATGTGCCAGATCAACAAGCTTTGGCTGAATCGGGATGGACTCATCTTTGCGATTCACTTCTTCACCGGATTGATCGATGATGTTGGTTTCCGATTCTCCCGAAATTTCTGCGATATCGCCATTCTCCAGCACAATGATGGATTTTGCAATCTTAGCTAGCGCAATCGCATCAGAAGCGATGAAAATTTCATTATCACCGAACCCAATCAGTAGCGGGCAACCGCGCTTGGCAACGATGATTTTCCTAGGTTCGGAAATACACAGGGCGGCGAAGGCATAAGAACCGATGAGTCGTTTCACTGTTTCCTTGACTGCATCCAGGAATCCCAAACCGTCATCCAGAAATTTCACCAATTCATGCAGAATTACTTCGGTATCCGTTGCAGAATCGTAATTACTTCCTTCCAGAAGATGTTGATGTCGCAATTCTTCGTAATTTTCAATGATTCCATTGCAGACGACAGCCACTCGACCACTGCTGATGAGTGGATGTGCGTTGGCTTCGTTCGCAGGGCCATGGGTGGCCCAGCGGGTATGTCCGATTCCAGTCGTGCCGGATATTGAACTTCCATTCTGAAGCGAGTGAGCTAAATTTTCAACTTTACCTACGCATCTTTCCCGATCAAACTCGCCATTGGAATTGATGACTGCAATGCCGGCAGAATCATAACCTCGATATTCCATCATGCGCATGCTGTCTACCAGAGTAGGTACGATGTCACGATTGGAAACTGCGCCGATAATTCCACACATAATTTGATTGGTAACTGGAAGTGTCTATAAAGTTGAGATTTTTGGCACTCTGACAGTTCGGAGAACTCGTATCCTCTAATATAGAAAGCAGTTATTTTATTCTAGAATTCAGTCGATTAGCGGGAACGATTCTGGTATTTGATCGTTCAACAGCCGCCTTTCCTGGCTCCACATCTTTCGTGATGGTAGATCCTGCTCCGATCACCGCTTTGTTGCCAATTTCGAGAGGCGCTACAAGTGACGCGTTGGAACCAATAAAGACATCATCGCCGACTCTCGTTCGGTGCTTGTTGTGGCCGTCGTAGTTACAGGTAATCGATCCGGCACCAAAATTTACATTCTTTCCAATTTCGGAATCACCGATATATGCGAGGTGATTGACCTTTGATCCCTCGCCAATTTCGGAATTCTTGATTTCGACGAAATTCCCGACTTTACAATTTCTACCAATATTTGTACCCGGTCGAATTCTGGCGTACGGTCCGATCGTACACCCTTCTTCAATCTTTGCTCCCTCAATTACGCAATTCGGCAGGATGGTGACGCCGTTACCCAGATTGGAATTTCGAATGACATTATTGGCTTCAATCACTACATTGTTTTCAAGATTTACGGTGCCTTCCAGAACAACGTTTACATCGATTTGGCAGTCTTTTCCGGCTCTACATTCCCCACGTAAATCAAATCTTGCGGGGTCGGCAATCTGGACACCAGAGTGCATCAATTCTTTTGCTTTGTTCAATTGAACGATCCTTTCAAGTTGAGCTTGGTCAAATCTGTCATTAACTCCTGAAGATTCACTCCTGTGCAGGGTTTCCCCTGTTGAAACCTTGATTCCATCTGATACAGCAAAATCGACGATGTCGGTCAGGTAATATTCTCTTTGATTATTGCGGTTGTTCAGTCGTGTCAGCCATCCTTTCAACAAATTTGTCGGAGCAGCCAACGGTCCCACGTTCACTTCCTTAATTTTACGCTCGTTTTCATCGGCATCCTTGTGTTCTACAATCTTTTGCAGTTTGCCGGAATCGTTTCTCATGATTCTCCCATAGCCTGTCGGGTCTTTCAGCTCGGTTGTGAGCAGCGCGAGACTATTTCCCTTGGCCAGTTCAGTCAGCCTTGATATGGTTTTCGGGTCAATGAACGGATTGTCGCCATACAGGATGCATACGACTGAGTTGGGCATCACGTGAGGAATTGCCTGTAATGCAGCATGCCCGGTACCGAGGGCTTCTGCCTGCAATACCCAGTTAATGTCTTTTTGCGCAAACGTTTTCGGAATATCTTGACCGTTTGCGCCATAAACGACATGAATTCGGTCAAAACCCACGTTCCTCGCGCAATCAACAATGTAGTGAAGCATAGGTTTGCCGCCGATCTGCTGCAAAGATTTCGGCTTGTCGGAGTGCATTCGCACTCCCCGTCCTCCTGCGAGTATGATGACTTCGGATTTTGTCAATCCATACCCCATTCAATTCTTCGGTTTGAATTTGATCGAAACCGAACAGGTTGTCAAGTCAGCGACGGGTTTGTCTCAGTTTCTGAAGAGCGCGCAACTGTGCCGTTGCCTGGATGAGTTCCGCTTTTGCCTTGGCGAGATCCATCTTGGAAGTCTTGTCTTGCAGATCGCGTTCCGCCTGCTGTTGAGCTTCCAACGCTTGCGCTTCATCCAGATCGGCAGCCCTGACAGCTGTATCGGAAAGTACGGTAACTTGGTTCGGTTGAACTTCGAGCAATCCACCGGAAACGAAGAAAAACTGTTCATCTCCGTTCTCTTGCTGGACGCGAACCTCTCCCGGCTTCAATCGCGTAAGCAACGGAGCATGCTGCGGGGCAATGCCGATTTCCCCCATTTCCGCAGGCGCGAAAACCATGACTCCAGTACCTGTCCAGATTGCTTCTTCAGCGCTAACGATTTCTACTTGAATTGTAGCCATGATGATTTATTCAGTTGATTGATCGAACTCGGCTATGCCGCCTTCTTGTGTGCTTCGACGACTTCTTCAATCGGACCGACCATATAGAAAGCCTGCTCGGGTATGTCGTCATAATCACCGTTTACAATTCCCTGGAATCCCTTGATTGTATCAGCCAGTGATACATACTTTCCTGCGCTACCGGTAAATGTTTCGGCAACAAAGAACGGCTGTGACAGAAAGCGCTGGATTTTTCGTGCTCTGGAGACCGCCAACTTGTCGTCTTCCGAGAGTTCGTCCATACCTAGAATCGCGATGATGTCTCGCAGTTCCTTATATCGTTGCAGTGTTCCCTGAACATCACGAGCTGTATCGTAATGCTCTTGTCCTACCACGAGTGGGTCCAACTGCCGGCTGGTTGAATCGAGCGGATCGACTGCTGGGTATATGCCTAATTCTGCAATCTGTCTGGATAGAACCAAGGTTGCATCCAAGTGAGCAAACGTAGTTGCTGGCGATGGGTCAGTCAGATCGTCGGCTGGAACATATACCGCCTGAAAAGAAGTGATCGAACCGGTTCTGGTGGAAGTAATTCTTTCCTGAAGAATTCCCATCTCCGCAGCAAGCGTTGGCTGATATCCGACTGCCGACGGCATTCGACCCAGCAGTGCGGATACCTCTACTCCAGCCAGCGTGTAACGGTAAATGTTGTCGATGAACAATAGCACGTCTCTGCCTTCATCGCGGAAAAATTCGGATATCGTTAGCCCCGCGAGCGCTACGCGGAGGCGGTTGCCGGGCGGCTCGTTCATTTGGCCGTAAACCAGCGAAACCTTGTTGAGTACATCCGCTTCCTTCATTTCATGGTAGAAGTCATTTCCTTCACGGGTTCGCTCACCAACTCCTGCGAAAACTGAATAACCAGCGTGTTCGATTGCGATATTGCGGATCAGTTCCATCAGTGTGACGGTTTTGCCGACTCCTGCACCACCGAACAATCCAATTTTTCCGCCCTTTGCGATTGGCATGATTAAATCAATGACCTTGATGCCAGTTTCAAGGATTTCCACGGCTGTCGCCTGATCGGTAAATTCGGGCGGCTTGCGGTGAATTGCCCAATGATTTTCAGATTCAACCGGTCCGGCTTCATCTACGGGCTCGCCAAGTACATTCATGATGCGCCCCAGCGTCGGCTCGCCGACAGGAACCTTGATGGGCTCGCCGGTATTGGTTACCTCAAGTCCGCGCTGCAGTCCGTCGCTGGATCCCATGGAGATGGTTCGAACGACACCATCTCCCATCTGCTGCTGCACTTCCAGCGTAAGACCGGTTTGCTCTACTTTGAGTGCGTTATAAATTTTTGGAACCTCTGCTCGTGGAAACTCCACGTCCACGACCGCTCCAATGATTTCGACAATTTTCCCTTGTGTCATGATTGCCTCTTGCTTACTGGTATTTATTTCTTAAGCACCAAACGGATGCCAGTTTGACTTCGTTCATTAAAACTAGACCGCAGCCGCACCGCCTACGATTTCGGAAATTTCCTGTGTGATCGCCGCCTGTCTCGCCTTGTTGTAAATTAGGTTCAACTCGTCAATCAGATCTCCGGCGTTGTCGGTTGCAGCTTTCATTGCCACCATTCGAGCCGATTGCTCGCAGGCGATATTTTCGATAACCGCCTGATAAACGATAGATTCGAGGTAACGCTTCATCAACGCGTTCACCACTTCATGCGATTCCGGTTCATACAGGTAGTCCCAATGGTGCGATAGTTTCTGATCCGGTTCATCAGCTTTAATCGGTAAAATCTGATCAATCAACGGACTCTGTGTCATGGTGTTCACAAAGCGGTTGCTGAGCAGATAAAGTCGGTCAATCTTTCCTTCCTCATAGGCATCCAGCATTACTTTGACGGCTCCAATCAGTTCGACGATCTGTGGCGCATCGCCTAGATGGGATGCCTGACAGAGGATGTTTGCCCCCAAGCGTCGAAAAAATCCAAGTCCCTTGTTGCCGATGATGGCGAATTCGGCTGAAACTCCTTTACCTTCCAAGTCCGAAATGGAGTTCAGAGCTGATCGAAACAGATTGATGTTGAGACCTCCACAAAGACCGCGGTCGGTGCTGACTACGATATATCCGACAGCCGATGTTTCTCTTTCCACTGCGTAGGGATGTTTGTATTCGAGGTTGGCATGCCATAGGTGTGCGATCACCCTTCGGATGGATTCGGCATAGGGGCGAGCGGCTCGCATACGCTCCTGCGCACGCCGCATCTTGCTGGCAGCAACCATTTCCATCGCAGAGGTAATTTTCTGCGTATTCTGGATGCTTCGAATCTTGGTGCGGATTTCTTTTGCGCCTGCCATGGTCTAATTCAAGCTTTTGAGATTTTGATGCGACTCGTGATCAGATTACCAGGTACCGTTCTTGACAAAATCGTCAAGCGCATCTTTCATCTGATTGGCAACCTCATCGTTGTATTCCGGGTTTGCATTGATTGCCTCAAGCAGATCGGAATAATTTGATTTCAAGTAGGACTGCATTGCTTGCTCAAAACCGACGACCTGAGGAACCTCGATAGCATCGAGATAACCTTCATTTGCGGCGTACAATGCGAACGCCATTGCTGCTACTGACAATGGCTCGTACTGTGGCTGTTTCATGATTTCGGTAACTCGTTGCCCTCGTTCCAACTGCTTGCGGGTTGCTTCGTCAAGATCGGAGGCAAACTGTGAAAATGCTGCGAGCTCACGATATTGCGCCAAGGCAAGACGAATACCACCGCCGAGTTTCTTGACGATTGGCGTCTGTGCCGCTCCACCAACTCTTGATACCGATAGGCCTGCGTTGATTGCCGGACGAATGTTTGCATTAAACAGGTCGCTCTCCAAGTAAATTTGCCCGTCGGTAATTGAGATTACGTTGGTGGGGACAAATGCCGATACGTCGCCCGCTTGCGTTTCAATTATCGGCAGTGCAGTCAGAGAGCCGGTACGTCCTTTCACTTCTCCATTGGTGATGGATTCAACATAGTCTGCATTGATTCGAGAAGCCCGTTCCAGCAGTCGTGAATGCAGATAGAAGACATCGCCTGGATAGGCTTCACGTCCCGGTGGGCGTCGCAATAACAGCGAAACCTGACGATATGCCCATGCCTGCTTGGTCAGATCGTCGTAGATGATTAGGGCGTCTTGGCCGTTATCACGGAAATATTCACCCATGGTACAGCCAGAGTAAGGTGCGATGTACTGCATGGCGGCGCTTTCGGCAGCAGACGCTGATACGAGAATCGTGTGATCCATCGCACCGTGTTCCTCAAGCTTGCGTACCACGTTTGCGATGCTTGAAAGTTTCTGGCCTATCGCAACGTAGATGCACTTGATACCGGCGCCTTTCTGATTGATGATGGTGTCGATTGCGACCGCGGTTTTACCGGTCTGTCTGTCGCCGATGATCAGTTCTCGCTGACCGCGGCCGATCGGGACCATGGAATCGATTGATTTTAATCCGGTTTGAACCGGTTCAGACACAGACTGACGAGAAATGACGCCGGGTGCTACTTTCTCGATTGGCGCTGAGCCGCTGGATTCAATCGGGCCCTTGCCGTCAAGCGGGCGTCCGAGCGAATCGACTACCCGGCCCAACAATCCTTCGCCGGTTGGAACTTCCAGAATACGTCCGGTACACCTGACCGTATCGCCTTCTGTGATGTGTTCGTAGTCACCCAGAATCACCGCACCGACTGAATCATGCTCAAGGTTTAAGGCGAGTCCAAAAGTATCGCCCGGAAACTCCAGCATCTCTCCTTGCAGTGCATCTGCAAGACCGTGAATACGGACGATTCCGTCCGTAAGCATTACTACGGTTCCCTCGCTTCTTGCTTGTGCAGTTGCGTCAAAGTCCGCAATTCGAGCTTTGATCAGCTCGCTAATTTCGGACGGATTTAATTGCATCGCCATTTGTTTCTTCCTCTGGTTTCAATAATGGCAGTTACACTGTCTATGTGTATGGAGTGACGGTTGTCACACACCAAGAGAACTGGAGAGTTTTTCCAGTCGAGCTCGGATGGAACCGTCAATCACCCAATCGCCGGCGCGAATAACGGCACCACCAATCAGATTTTTGTCAAGTTTGCTAGATAATCTCACCTTGCGCCCGAGCCGGGTCTCCAGTGCGGCGATCAGCTTGCCTCGCTGTTCATCATCAATTTCGTATGCGGTTTCAAGTTCTGCTCCAATAATGCCTTCTGCCTCCGCGCGCAAATTTTCGTACTGACTTGCAATCAGCGGTGCGGCCGGCAACCGTCTATAGTGACTCAGAATTCTCACGAAGTTCCGTGATTGCTCATCAAAAGCGTCCGCACCAATTTCCAGAACGATATCCAGTACCTGTTCGCGAGAAATACGCGGATCGCTGATCAGGGCTTGCAACTCCGACAGGCTGACGATTTCGCTCAATATCTCAAGGCTTTCAGACCATTCGTCGAAGCGGTCAGATTCCTTGGCGATTTCAAATGTCGCCTGTGCGTATGGTCGTGCAATGTTGGAGAGTTCGCTCACGGTCTCAGCAACACTCGGTTAGAGGTTATCGGCCAGGTCAGAAAGCATTTTCTCATGCGCTTTCGCATCGACTTCCTTGCCGAGAATCTGTTCCGCACCGGACACCGCCAACTGGGCAACCTGCACTCGCAGCTGTTCTCGGGCACGGTTGGCTTCCATCTCGATTTCCCCACGTGCTGCATTGAGGATTCGCTCTCCTTCGGTTCGAGCTTCGTTTTTCGCATCAGCGACAGCTTCAGCACCGTGTTTTTCAGCACGAACGACTATCTCCTGCGCCTGTGACTTCGCTTCTTCGACGAGTTCGTTAGCATCCATTTTGCCTTTCTCTCGTTCGCGTTGCCCTTGTTCGGCTGCGGCGAGTCCGTCCGATATGGTTTTGCGTCTTTCATTCAGCGCGTTCATAATCGGCGGCCAAATGAATTTCATGCAGAACCAGACGAAAATGATGAACGTAACCGTCTGTCCAATTAACGTCAGATTAATATTCATAGTATTGCGCTACACCAGTTGGTTTATACCGGTCAGACTGCGACCGGTCTGCGTCACGCGACCGCGAACAGAATGTAGAATGCGATACCGACACCGATCATCGGAACCGCATCAACGAGTCCCATCATGATGAAGAACTGAACGCGCAGCATTGGCAGCAGTTCGGGTTGTCTCGCAATTGCTTCGATAAATCGAGCGGCGAGAATTCCAATTCCGACTGCGGCTCCGACTGCGCCCATACCGAGCAGAACGGCACCAGCGATAAAATACAATGCTGCTTCCATAATGTTATCTCCGATCTAGCAAACCATTGTGACTGAAATTAGTTTAGTGTTGGTGATGAGCCATGTCCATATAGACAATGGTCAGCACCATAAATATAAATGCCTGTAACAGTACAATTAAAACATGAAACACAGCCCATGCCCATTGTAAAAATCCGCCCATAATTCCGAGTACCCATCCGGTACTGAACAGAAGGGCGATCAGAATGAAAATCATCTCGCCTGCATATAAATTCCCGAACAATCGCAGCGCGTGTGACAGCGGCTTTGCCAGCAGACTTATGCCTTCCAGAAACAAATTGACTGGCATCATGTATTTGCCGAAAGGCTGCAGTGTCAGCTCGCCAAGAAACCCGCTAACGCCCTTGTTCTTGATGTTGAAGTAAATCATCAAAACGAACACTGACAATGCCATTGCGAAGGTGATGTTCGGATCGGTTGTCGGAACCACTTTCATATATTCGATACCGAGCAGTTTCGCCAGTTCGGGAATCCAGTCGACCGGTACCAGATCCATCAGATTCATCAACAGAATCCAGACGAACAGTGTGAGTGCGAGTGGGGCGATCAGATCATTCTTACCGGAAAACGATCCACGTACATTATCTTCAATAAAATCTACGATCCACTCAATGAAATTCTGAAGCTTTCCGGGCGTGCCGCTGGTAACGCGTACTGCAACAAGACGAAACACGATCAGGAACAGGGCACCGAGAAAAATTGACCAGAACATGCTATCAAGGTGAATCGCGATGAACCCCATGTCGGCGGCTTCCTGTGCGTTATGTGCGATCGACCAGCCGTGTTCGGGATGATTCCCGAACGTCAGGTTCTGGAGATGGTGCTTGATATAGCCTGATGCAGTCAGGGCGTCGTTGCTAGCCATAAATGTACGAATAATCGATCAGTTGAACTTCAAATTCTAGCCAATTCGCAACCCGGCTTCAATCCATCCAGCAAACATGGCAACTGTAAATACGGAGAACATGGCGATTGGGTCTATGGGATTGATCAACCAGAAAAATGCGGCAAATATGATGCCGGTAATGGCGAATTTTACGAATTCTGCGCGTAGCATTATGCCAAATATTCGAGGGTCAAGTTGATGAACCGCACGATATTTACCGAATACGCGCCAGATTGAATAGGCGCTGGGGAGCAGGCAGGCGATGCCGCCCAAGAGAGCTGAATAGAGTGCAACAATGCCAGCAAAGGCGAAGATTATCGTACCGATCAGGGTGACAATGGTTTGGGTGACAAGAATTCTACCGGTTCCTGCTTGGAACGGTAAATTAAAGCGTGTCATACCTGAGTTTTGGATTAATTCAGCCAAGGCATATCCATATTCTAATCGACCGAATGAAGTTTTCGGCCATGTAAATAAAAGCAAAGCCGGCAATATGAACCGACTTCGCACTACGGCAAATGGTAACAGAAAATAATATATCAATTTTTTGGGTGTGAGTGGCTTCGATGTTGCATGAAATTGCAATTATTTTTGAATTTTCGGAACCTGTATTCCACACAAATTGATGTGGAACTTCTGTAGGCCGTTAGAGTAGATTTACGATCAAGAAATGAAGTCTATGGAGTCATTGCATACGACAGAACGACCGGTTTACCTTGAGCAGTCTCAGCGTAAGGTATCATCCAAGCTTGAGGTATGTTTTCTGAAGATTGGGCTGTTTCCATTGATTGCTCTTCTTCCCACGGACGATCTGCAGATTGAATACAGAGAATCTCAACTGTTTTCAAGATGTTTCGGATGAACGAAGCAGTTGAATACTAGTCAGGAATGAATTTCCATCCTCCAATGCGCCATATATATCAGTGGTTCATCAAGTTATGACCATTTTTTGTATAATCGTAAAACAGTAATTACTAATTTACGTTATATGCAGATAATGGACATTAATAGATATCTATCCAACGAGTTCATAGAGCACTATCAAAACAATCGGCAGATGCTGTTTCTTTCAGGTCCTAGGCAAATCGGCAAAACCACCTTTGCCAAGATGATCGGAAACTCTTTTGCTCGATACCAGTATCTTAATTGGGATAATCAGTCTGATCGAAAAACCATCCTGGAGGGCCCACAAATAGTCGCTGACAAGTTCGGAGTGGATCGATTTGCCGATAATCTGCCACTTTGCGTGTTCGATGAATTACACAAGTATCAACACTGGCGGAATCTTCTAAAGGGATTTTTTGATCAATATGAATCTGTTACCAAAGTGCTGATAACCGGTAGCGCATCTCTTCAAGTGTTCAGGCGCGGCGGAGACAGTTTGATGGGGCGTTACTTTCCGTACACTCTACATCCGCTTTCAGTGCCTGAGTGCAATAACCAATCTACGGTACAGCTGATCAACCGAGAACCTCGAAAAATCGATGACGAGCACTGGGAAACCTTATGGCGCTTTGGGGGATTTCCGGAACCGTATATCAAAAGCAATCAGCGATTCTACGGTCGCTGGAGCTCCTTGCGCACCGAACATCTTCTGCGCGAAGACTTGCGTGAACTCACTCGAATTCAGGAACTCGGTCAGCTCGAAATGCTGGCCGAATACCTGCGACAACAAGTCGGTCAGCTAACTAGTTATTCCTACCTTGCCAAGAGTGTTCGCGTATCAGTGGACACTGTCAGGCGATGGATTTCTACATTGGAGTCTCTTTACTTCTGTTTTACAGTGAGACCTTGGTACAGCAATGTGGCGAGGGCATTACGCAAGGAGCCGAAGTATTATCTGTGGGACTGGTCACAAGTTGAAGATTCAGGCGCCCGCGCCGAGAATTTTGTTGCAAGCGCTTTACTCAAAGCTGTTCACTGGTGGACTGAAACCGGTCAAGGCGAATTCGGTCTATACTTCGTGCGCGACAAGCAGAAACGTGAAGTTGATTTCTTAGTAACGCGTGACAATTCTCCTTGGATTTTGGTGGAAGTAAAGAGCAGCGAAAGAATGAAGCTTTCCAGTTCACTGGCATATTTTCAGCGGCAAACTCAGACATCACATGCTTTTCAGGTTGCATTCGACATGGATTTTGTGGAAAGAGACTGCTTCGATTTTCACCAGCCAATTATCGTGCCGGCGAAAACATTTCTCGCTCAATTGATTTAATTCGGAATCGACGACGGGCAAATCTATCTTTGGTCGCATCACCGATGTTTATTTTCACTAACTCTCGATAATTCTTGCAGTATTGGATACATGTTCCAAAACAATCATTGCTTAATTTCCTGCGTGAGTGACGCTTTTTTCATAATTGAGTACCTTTACTTATCGAATTTCATTCCTTCAAACTAATATATGGCTGAAAAAGGCTACAGCGCATATCTGTCTTTAGTTGAAACATATTTGACTTTCGTTATCACAACACGATAAACTTGCCATAGAACGACATATTGAACTTGCAACAAACCATCAATAGGCAAGATGGCTACAATAAGCGAAAAGCTCGCCACATCGCTGGCGTTGCTTGAGAATCTCCAAAAGGACGAACGGCGTGTATTCCGCTCCAGTGAGTTCACACGGGTACATCGACAACGCTTGCTCCAGAACGGTTTCCTCCGAGAGGTCATGAAAGGGTGGCTGATTTTATCAAGCCCCAGTGCCGAATCCAGCGACACAACACCTTGGTATGCGTCTTTTTGGGATTTCTGCGCCCGTTATTGCAATGAGCGCTTCGGCAATGAGTGGTGTCTCTCGCCAGAGCAGTCGCTCACCCTGCATGCCGAAAACACCGTGGTACCCAATCAACTCGTAGTATACACACCCAATGGCACGAATAATCTTGTTCAGTTGTTGTTCGATACATCGCTTTACGATCTAAAACAAAAACAGATGCCACCAAGCGTCGATCTTACCGAGCGAGACGGGTTGCGTTTGTTCACGCCGGAAGCTGGACTGATCAAGGCTCCTGAAACCTTTTTTAAACGTAGCCCAGTTGAAGCGCAAATTGCGCTCTCCATTATCCGTGACGCATCTGATGTGCTAGGCCGTCTTCTTGATGGCGGACACTCGACGGTCGCCGGACGACTTGTCGGCGCCTTGCGCCGAATCGAAAAGAATGATATTGCTGATGAAATCCTGCGATCCATGAGAGCTGTTGGCTATGATGTGCGTGAGAGCGACCCGTTTAGACCACAACAAAACACAGGTGAAATCAGCCGGACTTCTGCCCCCATTGCAGGGCGTCTGCAAGTGCTGTGGCAGACTTTTCGGGAACCCGTGATCGCAGTGTTCCCTGAAGTGCTTGGATTACCGACAGATCAGAAAGCGTACTTGCAAATTGTCGAAAAAATCTATCGAAACGATGCATATCATTCGCTGTCTATAGAAGGTTATCGAGTCACACCTGAGTTGATCGAGCGGGTTCGCGTCGGTGATTGGAATTCCGGCAATATTAACATCGACCGTCAAAATCAAGAAGCGTTTGTAGCGCGAGGCTATTGGCAAGCGTTTCAACTCGTCAAGGAAACAATCGCCATGGTGATCGCCGGAGGTGCTCCAAGCAGCTTGGTCCGTGCAGCGTACCCTGACTGGTACCGCGAACTGTTCCAGCCCAGTGTCGTTGCTGGACTGCTCCCTGCATCAGCACTCGCTGGTTACCGCAACAGTTCTGTTTTTTTGCGCGGCTCGCGCCATGTTCCGCCTCGATGGGAAACGGTGCGGGATGCCATGCCGGCCTTGTTCGAGTTGATGGAAAATGAAACCGAGGCATCTGTTCGGGCGGTATTAGGACATTGGCTGTTCGGTTACATTCATCCCTATCAGGATGGCAATGGGCGCATGGCTCGCTTCGTCATGAATGCCATGCTGGCATCTGGCGGCTATCCGTGGACAGTGATCCGAGTTGAGGACCGTGACGCGTATCTAAACGCGCTTGAAGTTGCCAGTATCGGGTTGGATATAGAACCATTCGCCAAATTTGTAGCGCAACAGGTGCAATGGTCGCTGATGAATCAGGAATGAATTGAGATGCGGGCGCAAGGGAACTGGTAGGCTAGATGGCAGTATGTGAATGCGCAGCGTTAACTAGATGTCTACTTAAGTTCAACAGCTGCAATCACATCCAAATTGCCAACTTAAACCAAACCTGACTCCCATAAACGAAAAAATCAACAAAGAAATACGTGAGTTGATGCAGAGAGATGATTAAAGGTAGTGCGTGGGTAATCATTCGCTAGAATCGTGATTGTTTCCACTGATTATTCTTGATTGCGCTGATTGTCTCCGAGATCAAATTCGTATTCAATTTAGACTTGTGCGAATAGTCTTGTTTGAATTGCCGACAAACATCGGTTGTGTAGAAAGGGCCAAACACCAATTAACATCAAAAGGCGTACTATTCGAGGTCAATCTCATTATTGGAATTTCTGCTCACGTCTCTAAAGATACTCATGTATTGCATTCTACTGATAGATTAAGATTTTATGTCCTAGGGAATGAACAGTCTAGGGTTCAGAAATTCACTACCTTTTGTTTCGGCATTTGGTCCCATGTTCGATTATCCAGTGTTCGCCCAGTCCTTTTTTTGAACACTCCTCCCCATTGTTTGAAGAAGAATGGTACGTTGTTTTCTAGGCAGTTGTCACGGATGTCTCGCACCCAATCCGCTTCAATCGGTCGCGCGCGTGGGCCGGATTCTCCTCCAACTATCACCCAGTCGACTCCGTCAAGCTGTATATAGGGCAATGGTGCAAGCAAGGGTTCAAGAGACAGGAATTTCGTTTGAGCGTCAGATTCCTTGAGGTGCTCAAGCCGCCCTATCCATCTTTCGGACTCGATACTGGTGCCAAGCCAAATATTAGGAGTCCAGCGAAGTTTTTCATTCATCTGGATAACACGGCTCGGACGTTTGGTAAGCACCTGGAATGTGTGTTGCGAAGCACGATTCATGACTTGGAAAACTGCTTCGATGAAGGTTGATGGAACAGATTTGTGAAATAGGTCGGACATGGAATTCACGAAGACCAAGCGCGGCTTCCGCCATTTCAACGGTTCGTTGATCGTGGATTCATGTGTAGTGATCGCAAACCCGTTTTGGTATTTGTCTATGCCCATGGCCTGCAAGCGCTTGGACATGCGTTCTGCATAGCAAAACTTACACCCATGGCTTATTTTCGTACACCCTGTTACCGGATTCCAGGTGACTTCCGTCCATTCAATTGTGGAGCGACCTGACATGGCTACAATTTCTTTATAATATGTTTTGCAATTCTTTTTGCAATTCTTGCTCCTCTTGGATTTCCTGCACAAAACAGAAATTCGAAGAGTGGAGAATTCTTGGAATTCTTCAGTGTTCTGGATTCTTGCAGAAATCTACTGCCGAACTGTTCAGAGAGTTTTTCTTTATATATGTTGAGGAGTCCATCAACTCCGTATTCTCTCTCAGTACGAATTATTCCAAACAAATCTGGTTGAGTATTCTTATACAAATTCCTCCAAATTTCGTCACCAAAAATCGTTGTTAGGCGAGATGCCCAAGATTCTGAAACCTTGTTTGGTTCCATTGACACCGGAAGAATTCTCGCGATTGCGAGCACAGGAAACAGAATCCAGGTATCCAGCGCATTGAATCTCGAGATTTTCTCAATAGTAGACCATTCAACTTCAGTGGCGAAGGGGTCAAGAAATAGTACCCCGCGCCAACTCTTCCAATTGCAGTCTAAATTGACTAAAAATGAATTTGCGTCGGTGTTCTCAATCGTGATATTCCTGTTAAGATTATCCTGACGTAAATTTTCGAGTTCTAAGCATCGATTTCTGTCACTCTCAACAAATATTATCTTGTCGAAAGGCTTATCCGTAATCTTGAGAGCACGTTCGGCGGACCCACTCACAAACCCCGATACATCGTTAATAGTTTCTGTAGGAAATTCTATCTTACCTGTACCAGCAAATGCATCTATGTACATGAGCTTGAAATCTTGTGATTTTAGTGCGGTAGTATATGCATTGAGATAATTTTCTAGGATATTGAGCTTATCGATTGTCCATTGTCCACCAAAGGTTGTCGAGTTGTTTGTATTTCCGTCGTTTACCAATCCAATTTCCTTATTTCAGTTTATATGCAACACCGTCATCACTACTATAGTGATAATTGGTTTTCAAATTGTCTTCCGATGTGAGAATCTTAACTACTATATTTGCTATACAGTGATGCCTAATGGAAGCAGTTATATTCTTTTTAAAGCCTAGTTTCACTCGAGCATCCTGCTTGGAAACTACGAAAGCATCATCGTAGACTAACTCAAGCCTATTAGGAACCCAAGGATAGAACAATGCAAATGTCTCGTGCTCTAAAATTCTGAATGTAACAATTGCTTAATTAATTGTGTGTTCAAGTGTATTAAACATTCTACAAGCAATGGGTTTAGAAGTAGTGAAATTCTCAAGAATTCAGTTATATATCGTCATATATTGACGGACTATATATTGAATTAATACTAATGGTTGATAGGTTCGTTGAATTCGTTGGAAATTGAATTGTTTACATATACACGTCAAAGGGGAGGAGAGTCGGATTGAAAACAACTTGATCGATTTCTAATTTAACGGATTTCAATATTGAATCCTATTCTAAATTCTCCTGTAAATTCGACCTGTTGTGTGTCATGAGAGTGATTACTTGTGATTATTTGAGACTCGGACCAATTGCCATGAGTTCAGCTGCAGCCTGAAGAGGCGACAATCCCTCATATAGTATGCGATACATGCGTTCAGTCGTAGGCATGAAAACGTCCATCTTTTTGCCGATTTGGTACGTTTCCCGTGTGGATTGAATGCCTTCGACTTCCTGGCCGATTTCCTCAACGATTTCGTTAATAGGTTTACCTTGTCCCAAACCGAGCCCCAGCCTGCGGTTTCGAGACAGATCACCAGAACACGTTAAAACCAGATCTCCAAGTCCAGATAGTCCCATCATTGTCTCGGCGTTGCCGCCTAGGGCGACATTCAGGCGATTCATTTCAGCAAGTCCGCGCGTGATGAGCAAAGCGCGGGAATTGATGCCGAAGCCGAGACCATCTGAGATTCCTGCTGCGATCGCGATTACGTTCTTGGTTGCGCCGCCAACCTGAACGCCGATGATATCCGAAGTTGTATAGACTAGAATGTTTTCGCTGCGAAAAAGGTCGGCGATGGATTCGATTCTCTCACTCGACTTTGATCCCAGATCAAAGCCAGCCGGCATTCCTCTCACAACCTCATATGCGAAACTTGGACCCGAAATAGCCGCTGTAACTGCCGTGTCTCCGAGCGCACGCTCTGCGACATGACTCAAAAGTTCACCAGTATTCTGAGCGAATCCCTTTGTCCCCCACACAATTGTTGGAGTGTCGTTTGAATCCATTCTGTCAAGGTGAGATGCGACATTCAGGAGTGCAGTCTCAAAAACTCGGCTTGGGACTACTATTACAACAGTCGAGCAATCAGTCATAGCGGATTCCAGCGCTCGAAATCCAACCAGATTCTCGGGCAATTTGCAATCGGGTAGATACCGGTTGTTGCAGTGTGTGGCATTGATATCGTCAATAACTGAGGTATCAATATCCCAAATTCGCACGTCGTGACCATTGCGACCAAGCCATGCGCCAATTGCCGTTCCCCAAGAGCCACTACCAACGACTGTAATGGAAGTTGTTCGCGGTTTAGGTGAGTTCATGGCTTGAATATGTCAGAATTGGCATCAAGGTAACTTTACACATTATCATATACATTGTGATTGATTGGTAAGATTGTGTCAAACACTGCTCCGATATGCCGACAATCTAAAAACAAGTGCAATTACAATTCGTTTGATTGTTGTTTTGAGACGCTTTTGGGACTAATTTCTATGATTTGGATATCAAGATCGAACTCGCTGCGCGAATGAAGGACCTAATCCGCATTGATGTAAATGAGGATGTTTCGTCGAATGCCTCGAGATTCAACAATTACTAATTTATGAATCAATAGATTGTGCGATTATCCCTTTCATACAAGCTTGTTTTGCTAGTATGTCTGTTATTTGGAACAGTCGGTATTTGTTTCGCAGCAGACGTACTAAGACTATCTACGACCACGAGTACAGAGAATTCTGGATTAATTGAAAAACTGGTTCCCGTGTTTGAAGCGAAACATGACGTCAGCGTTCACACTATTGTGGGCGGTACAGGACGTGCTCTTAATCACGCTAGAAATGGCGATGTGGACATCATTCTGGTACACGCAAAAAACTCGGAACTGGAGTTGGTTGAGAGCGGGTTCGGTGTGAATCGCCAGGAAATTATGTATAACGAATTTATTATCGTAGGCCCTGAAAGCGATCCAGCCAGAATCAATGGAATGAAAAATATGCAGGAAGCCTTAGCGAATATTGCAAATACTCGCTCGGCATTCGTGTCCAGAGGTGACGATTCGGGAACACATAAGAAAGAGCTGATACTGTGGAATCAGGCTGGCATAAAACCGGAAGGTGACTGGTATAAAGAAGTGGGTCTCGGAATGGGAAAAGCGTTGCAAATTGCTAATGAACTCAATGCTTATGTTCTTGCGGACAAAGGTACTTGGCTATTCATGCGTGGTCGATTGTCACTTCCGATTCATGTAGAAGGAGCACTGGATGGGAGAAATGTGTATGGTGTTATTGCCGTCAATCCTGAAGTTCACCCTCATGTTAATTATGAAGATGCAATGAGCCTGATTAACTGGCTGAAGTCCGATGAAGCTAAAAATATAATTTCAACTTACAGGGTAAATGGCGAGCAGCTGTTCTATGTCATTGAATGACTGAGGATATTCTCATTGAATTGTCGGATTCGTTTTCCATAATTCTTCTCCTTTTGCCTGCATCGTCTCTGAGACTCTAAGGTAGTGCCCATGGACAGTCTGTTCTTTGCAAGCGCTCAAGCACTGAAACTGCTTTTCACGGGTGATGCGGACATCTGGGAAATCGTCGGTATATCGTTTTTCGTTTCCTTCCGTGCAATTCTTTTCATCACTCCGCTGGCATTGCTGGTGGCATTTGCACTGGCTTTCGGTAACTTTCCAGGCAGACGACCGCTAATCACCATTGTGAATTCCATGGTAGCGCTTCCGGCTGTCGTTGTAGGGTTGCTGCTATACATAATGCTTTATAGTTCGGGACCGTTCGGAGGCTGGCGATTGTTGTTTACGCAAAGCGCGATGGTTATTGGACAGATGATTCTGGCATTTCCGCTTCTTGTCGCCATGACTCACGTCGCTTTTCAAGGCGTGGATTTGAAGGCTTGGCAGACTGCACGAACTTTGGGTGCCGGTCCGTTGCGAGCAATGTTTACTATCATGCGGGAGGTTCGGTTCGGACTGATTGCGGCCGTTGTCACTGCGTTCGGTCGTGTAGTATCCGAAGTTGGGTGTTCAATCATGGTTGGCGGCAACATTCTGCATCATACTCGAAACATTCCTACAGCGATCGCGCTTGAGACCTCGAAAGGGAATTTTGAGCAGGGAATTGCGTTGGGAGCCGTATTGATCACACTTGCGTTTGCCTTGAATTTCTCGGTGGCGACGGTGCGAGGTCGCGATATGGCGCGTAACTAAATCTTTCAGTGGTGTGATGCAACAATTCAACGAACTGATTACATTAAAGAACGTCCAAAAGACTTTGCTAAAACGCACAGTTTTGGATGTTGATGAATTGATCATTCGTCGGGGCGAATGCGTCGTCATTCATGGCGAAAACGGCGCAGGAAAGAGCACGCTTCTGAAAATTCTTGCGGGCCTGATTGCTCCGGACACAGGCATAGTGGAACTGAACGGAAAGGAGATGTCGTGGAGGCGGGCATTTCAAAGCTTCCGTAAGTCGGTTGTTTATCTTCATCAGACACCGTACTTGTTTGATCGTTCTGTTGCGGAAAATGTCGCATACGGTCTTCGTGTACGAGGACGCAATCGAACCGAAACTGACACAAACGTAAATAGTGCGCTTGAGTGGGCCGGACTATTGTCGCTCGCACAACGAAATGCACGAGATCTTTCCGGTGGCGAACAGCAACGTGTTGCCTTGACGCGTGCAAGGATACTGGCGCCCAAGCTGTTACTTCTGGATGAGCCGACAGCCGCAATGGATCAATTTTCTCGCGACCAGGCTTTTGCCTTGATTCGTAGTCTTGCAGATGATGGTACGACTGTGTACATTGCCACTCATGAATCTGCTCAATCTTATAAGCCTGATCGGACCGTTGAGATGGAACAAGGAAGGTTTGTGTTGCAGTCATGAACTTAGACCATGTTTCACCAGGTACACGGGTCACAGGTGTCATTCTTGCGGGCGGACAAGCACGAAGAATGGGAGGTATGGACAAAGGCCTCGTTCAGCTTGCCGGGAGTCCGATGTGTAGAATCGTCATTGACTTGTTGTTGTCGCAGGTATCCGAAGTACTGATCAATGCCAATCGAAATCTGGAAAGTTACGGTAGATTCGGCGCACCTGTAATTGAGGACGATATCCAAGGATTTTTAGGCCCGCTCGCAGGTCTTGTCAGTGCGATGAAAGTGGCAAAAACACCTTGGGTTATCACAGTACCTTGTGATGGACCGTTTTTGAATCGGGATTATGTTGACCGAATGATGGCTCAGGCTGACAGCAGTATTGATATCGTCGTCGCCAAAGATGCGGAACGTCTGCAACCGACGTTCATGTTGGCGAAAACTGAGCTGTACAGTGATTTGCTGTCTTTTCTCAATGCCGGCGAGAGGAAGATTGACAAATGGTTTGTCAATCATAAATATGCAACTGCCGATTTCTCTGATTCGCCGGATTGTTTCTTGAATATTAACACGGTGGAAGATGTTGAACGTGCAGAAAGTCTATTGGCTGAAAAATGTAAGGAAGGACTGCCGATTATTGGATTTGCGGCTTATAGCGGAACCGGAAAAACAACCTTGGTCAGCAAAGTCATTCCAATTTTGCGCGAGCGTGGATTGAGAATTGGAGTCATCAAACATGCACACCACAGCTTCGTGATTGACAGGCCGGGCAAGGACAGTTACGAACTACGCAAAGCTGGAGCGCAGCAGGTTCTGATTGCGTCCAAACAGAGAGTAGCGTGGGTGATGGAGAAAGAAGACGACAGCGAGCCGGTACTACGAGAAATGCTGGCACAGTTTTCGGATCAGAATCTGGATCTTGTCATTGTCGAGGGCTTCAAGCATGAACCGTTCACGAAAATTGAAGTGTATCGCTCTTCACTCACGCATGCACTGCTTGCCACAAATGATGCACATGTCATTGCAGTGGCAACAGATGGACCGGAACTAATTGATTTGGACGTTGTGGCTCTAAACCTCAGTGACTATGAAGCAATCTCACAGTTTATCATTGACAGGATGCATAGTGGCTCTCTTACCACTCTACCGGTAACGTAATCTAAAGTAGGTTCAAAACGCGTACAGCCTTGGAAATTTTTCGTCGGAAATTCGCCAAATCCACCATTTGAGATCAAGCCTGTCAAGAAAAGAACTCCTCAGGTAGTGCTTTATTTCACACCGGGTTCCGATTCTGCTTACGGTAGACAAAAAATAATGTAATTCTCACTTTTGGTTTCTGAATCAATAATATCAATGACTTACGATTCAGCATCTATTCATTCAAATGAAAATATCTATCAATAATTACATAATTGATAGATATTGATAGGTTTCTATCAATAATTGCTTTCCGAAAGGTGCGTAAATCTTTTGATTCCGGATTGTCAATAACTCCTTGCGGTCCCATTCACTTACAAAAAAGCCGACGAAGTAATGCGAAAAATACCTATTGTGCCAAAGTACTCGGATTTATTCCGCAAATTCAGTAGTGAACCAGAAGTTTTGTTAAAGCTGTTGACAATGCCAAATCCAGAATATCGGAAATACCATCACTGGGACAAGATCAGGTATATGGACCCGCCAAATGGCCTCAATAGGGAGCAGTGGTGGATGGTAATCAAAGCCAACAGAATGTCTAGGCGTAGAATGTTACCGTTCTATGATAAAAACCATAATCAATTCAATTATATATTGACTGATGAAATACTGAGGCATCTTCATGTTATCGACGACAAGGCGAAAGAATTCATTAGCAAGGATTCCAGTTCTCCAAGTGAAGAAATTAGAACCCGATATACAGTTTCGTCACTGGTGGAAGAAGCAATTGCCTCCAGTCAGCTCGAAGGTGCGTCAACAACCCGAAAAGTCGCAAGTGAAATGATACGCTCCGGTCGAAAGCCACGCGATAGACACGAGCGAATGATTCTCAACAACTATGCTGGGATGAAACGCATACAGGAGCAACAGTCGGAATCACTGACCGTCGAAGGTCTATTGAATCTGCATAAAATCCTAACGGAAGGCACGATGGATGATCCAGATGCATCCGGACGTATTCAACATGAAGATGAAAAGCGTGTTCATGTCGGAGATGCTTACGGAAAAATATTCCACACACCGCCACCAGCGAAAGAATTGCTGAAGAGGCTGGACGCGCTGATACAGTTTGCAAATGAATCATCCGACAATAGCGATTCGTTTATTCATCCCATCCTGAGAGCAATAGTTATGCATTTCGTAATCGGCTATGACCATCCTTTTGTAGATGGAAATGGACGAGTCGCGCGGGCAGTCTTTTATCGATCTGTATTGCGGTCAGGCTATGAAATACTTGCATTTGCATCAATAAGCCACATCATCAATAACGCACCTGCAAAATATGGCTATGCATACCAGTACGTAGAGACTGACGAGAATGACCTGACTTATTTTATACATCATCAACTGGATGTGATTTGCAAAGCGATAGGTAAATTGGAGGTCTACATCACCAAAAAGCAGAACGAAATCCGTCGAATCGAAACAAAACTGAAAAGAATGCCCTTGAACTACAGACAACTCGCTTTGCTTGGCCATGCTGTTCGCCATCCAGGTTACATATATACAATTCGATCGCACAGAGTCAGCCATGACTGTGCGTATGCAACCGCTAGAAGTGATCTAATGAAGTCGGCAAGCAGTCAACTTCTTGAGCAGAAACAGATTAACCAGAAGACTCTCGGATTCATTGCACCAGAAAACTTGGAATCTCGAATTGACAGAGGACACACTTGACTGTAGCGAGGATACGATTGAAAAGCAAGAATTGGTGGAACGGTCAAAAGCATCGCAATTCTGAAGCGATTTGCTGAATTACAAGTTTCACTATGGAGGGTAAAAGTTTTCTATTGCTCCTCAGTCCAAAGTTTTAGATCCGCGTGGAATAATGCATAGGGGTTTCCGACGCAACTCCGGCGCGAGCACCTCACAGCGATTATTTTCCCATTTCCATTGGCGAAGCCCCAATACAATTAATTATGCCTGTGTTGACCGTTGTCTGTGGTACATAAATACACAATATTAACTCTCTTGATGGTATGATAATGTCTATGCCGCAAAACTTGCTTCTTAGGTGCAAGAGACGTAAAAAAATATTAGTTACGTCTAATAATTAGACATGTGGGCGCGGCAAATTTCCATTCGCATGAAAGTATTTTCATAGTAAATTGTGAATCGGAATTATTACCTTTCAATTCACTACGAAGTAGCATAGCAAGCCGCAAATTTCTTTGTCAATCACCGCCGTACCATTCAAAGTTTCAGACCCGCTAGAAAATCAGTCTCTAGTCATTCACGGGGATTGTCTAGAAGAATTGGCAAGAATGGAAACGGATTCTGTTGACCTAATCGTTACCTCCCCACCTTATGCTGACGCTAGGAGCAGAACATACGGTGGAATCCTACCTGATAATTACGTGTCTTGGATGTTGCCAATTACGCTGGAACTGTCGCGAGTTCTTAAGCCTACCGGCACGTTCATTTTGAATATCAAGGAACGTGTTGTAAATGGTGAAAGACATACTTACGTAATAGAGTTGATTTTGGAATTGCGCAAACAGGGTTGGCTGTGGACGGAGGAGTTCATTTGGCACAAGAAAAACTGTTACCCAGGGAAGTGGCCTAATCGTTTTCGAGACAGTTGGGAGCGATTACTACAATTTAATCGCCAACGAAAATTTGCTATGTACCAAGAGAATGTGATGGTGCCAATGGGTGATTGGGCAGATCGACGCTTGGCACGTCTTAGTGATACTGATTTAATACGAGATGAATCGGCTGCTGGTAGTGGATTTGGTAAAAATGTGTCCAATTGGCTCGGACGCACCAAGGCCTATCCTACCAATGTTTTACACATGGCTACAGAGTGTGGCAATCGTAGTCATAGTGCGGTATTCCCCGAACAGCTCCCAATGTGGTTTATAAAATTGTTTACTCAGCCAATGGACATGGTGCTTGATCCTTTCATGGGCAGTGGAACTACATTGATAGCAGCGAGTCAGTTGCGCCGCCGGTCTATCGGAATTGAGATTAATAAACTCTATTGCGAGCAAGCTGAAAATCGTCTGAATGATCTCTGACGAAAAAAACAGCAAGGCTGAGTCTGCTAGTGGACCGTCCACCTCGGCAGCCAAATACACAGATAAAGAATTTGATTTGGCTGAATTGCGCGAATTTATTCACGATGAATTGCATCGGTTTAATGAATCAAAACTTAACAAGTTGAATGGATTGGATTTGGTTAGGATCATTAGGCGAAAGAATCCGTATCTGTTTCGTTATAAAAATTTCGAAGCACTTGAAGATCTGGTAAAAGCTCTAGTGGATGCGACTCTCTCTTCAAGCGATGAAACACTTTTTGGTGTCATTCTGGAAAGAGTGGCAATCAAAGTTTGCGAGCAGTCATTTGGTGGAAGAAAATCAATGGTTGAAGGGATAGATTTAGAGTTTGATCGGGACAATATTCGGCACATTGTAAGCATAAAATCTGGACCCAATTGGGGGAATTCCGACCAGAAGAAACGGATGAAGCAACATTTTACACAGGCTCGTAGAATATTCCAACAAGGTGGAACTTCACAAATGGTCCGTACAATTGAAGGTTGTTGTTATGGACGAACATCCAATAATTTTAACCAAGGAGATTATCATAAATTATGTGGTCGGGAGTTTTGGCAGTTGATCTCCGGTAATCAAGCTATGTATCAAGTTGTATTGGAATTGATTACGGAGGCTTCAAAGGACAATGACAGAACTTATATACATGAGTACGACGAGGCAATAATGCGAATTACGGACGAATTGTCTTCAATTTATATGGATTTTAACGGTGATATTGATTGGAGCAAGATTTTGGAGAAAAACTCAACTGGGGTATCCCCGAACTATATATACGGTGAATCCACACGGGATTTGTGATTCTGATTCCTCCCTCCAAGTGGTGCAGTCAGTATGAGAATTATTTCGCTGTAGAATTGCCAAGCAATCCTACTTCATGCGGCCGAGAAACCCCATTAACCGATCTGGATAGTCGGTTGTGATTCCGTCAACACCAGCATCACACAGAAACTGAAACCTCTCTAAATCGTTTGCAGTCCAGGCGTACACCTCCAGTCCCAATTGGTGCGCTTCATCAACCAGTTTTGCTGTAAGTATGTCATGATTGCTGCTCCAAGCATTGCCGCCCACCGCTTGAATCATCTGCGGTACGGAGTTGCCATAATCGGATAAAAGAATTCCGTTGGTCCATGCGCCTTCATGACTGTCTGAAACGATGTCGAATTTCTGCGGTAGGGCAGTCAGGTGCCACAGTTTCAAATGGGGTGCCCATATGTGCACCCTGCCTCAGTGGAATGGATTTACTCTGGGAGCAAGTCGTTTAGGCTCGGCTCTCTCCCTGGGAGCAAGTCGTTTAGGTACTCGGCCGTCTGAGCTATGCGCACCAGCTGGATAAATTCTCTGCGGTAACCGAAACGATCATCACCAAGCGCATCATTCGCCAGTGCGATGACTTCTTTATATCCATAGTCGCCTGTGTATCGTCCGCCGCGCAGGAGTTCACCAAAGGCCGCTACCGCCGTGGCGAAACGCACGTCGCGCGGCGCCGTATTTACCGTATCGAAATAGTTAGCGACAGTCACCGGCTGCGTGACCAAAGTGCTTGAATGGGCATCAGGGAGCTTGTAGCGGATCTTCAGAAATGCGAATTCGTCATCGAAGCTGCTGCTCAACTCTGATTCTGTGCTCTGATAGCGGCTCGGAGGAATGTGACCTGCGTCCGTGTTTGCTAGCGTCAACTCGTAAATGGCGGTCACCGTATGGCCCGCACCGACCTCGCCCGCATCGACCTTGTCGTTGCGGAAGTCCTCACGTTCAAGCATGCGGGTCTCGTAGCCGATTAACCGATACTCGCTGACCGTCGCAGGATTAAACTCCACTTGAATCTTCACATCCTTTGCGATCGGCACAAGCGTCGAAGTCACTTGCTCAACAAACACTTTGCGCGCCTCCGAAATTGAATCAATGTATGCGGCATTGCCATTGCCGTTTTGGGCGAGATGCTGCATCAGATCGTCATTGTAGTTGTCCATCCCAAATCCCAGAACTGATAGAAACACCCCGCTTGATCGTTTGCGCGAAATAAATTCCTCAAGCTCATCAACATCGGTGATGCCGACGTTGAAATCACCGTCGGTTGCAAGAATCACCCGGTTGATGCCGTCTGATACCATGTGTTGCTCAGCGAGTCGATAAGCTAGACGAATTCCATCGCCGCCCGCGGTCGAACCGCCCGCGTAAAGACGTTCAAGTCTGTTCAGAATTTTGCTTCGTTCCGAGACCGGTGTCGGTTCTAGGACCACGCCGGCCGAACCGGCGTAGGTAACGATCGCAACTCGGTCGTCCGGTGCCAACGCGGACAGCAATAGTTTGAACGAGCGAATTAGCAACGGTAGCTTGTTCGGCTGGTCCATTGATCCAGAGGTGTCAATCAGAAATACCAGATTTGCCGGCGGTACTTCGCTATGGTCCAGTTCGAATCCCTTGATGCCGATGTGCATCAACCGGGATGCATCGTTCCAAGGTGCCGGCATCAGAGAGACATGTGCGGCAAATGGCTGGTCACGCGTCTCAGGCGGTGCGTAATCGTAGGCGAAGTAGTTGATAAGTTCTTCAGTACGCACTACATCCTTTGGTGGAAAATAGCCCTCGTTTAAATTTGCACGTATGAATGCGTATGAAGCGGTGTCGGCATCAACTGAGAATGTGGACATTGGTTCTTCGGTGACGAGCTTTATGGGATTGGAAGAAAATTTCGTGAATCGAACTCGACTTTGAAATTCATCAAGGCGCACGGATTGTTCCATTGATATCGATCGTTCCATTGACATCATTAGGCCCCCGCCCCCGGACGGTGCCATCTCCATTGACATAATCTGTTCATTTGATTTCCTCACAGACATTTTCTCCTGAGACATACTTTGTTCCCGCGCTTTCAATGTTTCGTTTGGGGCAAAAACTTCACGTTGCGGACTTACAGTCTGCGCTGAAATCAGGGATTGTGTAGGATCAGTCGTATCGGTATTCACGGACACAGGAAAATCGACAGATTCATTATCGAGATTCCGAACTTGAAGATTCAAAGGCGTCGTCACGACAAACTGAAAGTAAATAATGCCAACTACGAGAGCGACGGCACTGCCGACGAGTGCGATAGAAGAACGTGAATAATGCATAATTAGCCTCCGTAACCATGAATTAAATGCGCTGAGATTCAACGCTTTACCCATATGACGGTTATCGACGCTACTTCCTTTGGTATGATGGTTGAATTGCTTCATGGCGGTGGAAATGGCCCGTTCGCGAACCTCTGGCGGTGCCTGAGGAACTGTGTTGTGGAATGCGGACTTCAGCATCGCAAAGTAATCGTTCGATTTGCTGCAGTCTCGTTCGCGACATTCGAAGTGTTCCTTGGCCGTGCGAATTGCCTGATCACGAACGTCTACAGGCGCCTGCGGCGCATTGGCGCGAAGTGCTGCTTTCAGTCTCGCAAGCTCGTCATTCATCGTTCAGCCATTTCGGTTGCGGCAATTGCGCGCAGTTGTCTGCGCACCTCGTGCATTCGCCAAGATACAGTCTTTTCCGGAATTCGAAGCACCTTCCCCGCTTCTGCATGGGTCAATTCTTCTTCGAGCACGAGAAACACGGTGTTGCGCAATTTATTCGATAATTGTCCCAGAGCTTTTTGAAGCCAGACCGAATCATCCGTTTCTGAACCATTATCGGTGCGAGAAAGAGCTTCTATTTCAGCGTAGTTTCGTTCAATGCGTTCGCGTACCGATTTATCGCGCAATGCATCATAGGCGGCATTTACAACGATCCGATAGAGCCACGTAGTGAATTGGCTATTGCTGCGAAAAGTGGCAAGCTTGCCATGCAGCTTCAAACACACCTCTTGCGCAACATCCGCCGCCAACTCGGCTTCGCCGAACAATACGCGGGCACTGACTCGGTAAATACGGTCATAGTGACGTTCGAGCAATGCAGCGAATGCTTCCGCATCGCCCGCGGCGGCCCGGAAGGCCAGTGAATTATCAGAAGCGTAATCCATGCATATACGCGTTTACATCAAGACGACAACTTTTTACTATTTTATTGTTTGACGAACAGGACGCGTGAATCCTTTGGTTGATCGTTGACATCTCGTTCATGGCTCTGATGTGCGTGCAAGCTCAAAAACGTCTGAATGACTGCTCATCCGTGAGGTGAGAAAAATCCTGTCTGCGAATTCTGTTCTGCTAGATTGCACTTGTGAAATGGAGGATGGCATTGAAGAGTACATGGGCCCCAATTTCTATTTGGCGAACCCATATTTGCAAGCCAGAACGCTGAATCCCCCAAAAATGGTGTAGTCGGTTTGGGAACGCAAACGCCGCAGAATTGCCAAGCAAATCTACTTCATGCGACCGAGAAAACTCATTAACCGATCTGGAAAGTCGGTTGTAATTCCGTCAACGCCAGCATCACACAGAAACTGAAACCTCTCTAAATCGTTTGCAGTCCAGGCGTACACCTCCAGTCCCAATTGGTGCGCTTCATCAACCAGTTTTGCTGTAAGTATGTCATGATTGCTGCTCCAAGCATTGCCGCCCACCGCTTGAATCATCTGCGGTACGGAGTTGCCATAATCGGATAAAAGAATTCCGTTGGTCCATGCGCCTTCATGACTGTCTGAAACGATGTCGAATTTCTGCGGTAGGGCAGTCAGGTGCCACAGTTTCAAATGGGGCGCCAGTTTGTTGATTCGATGAAGAACGCTCCAGTCAAATGAGTGAACAATTGAATACGAAGCAATATCAAGCCGCTGAATCTCTGTAACGATGGTGTCTACGTAGACTTCCAGTTCAAGCGTTGATGTCGGTACAACCGGGCTGCGCTTTGCTTCTATGCAGATCGTTGTTTCTAGACTGTGTTCCCTGACCAGTTGTACGATTTCCTCAAGGGTCGGAATTTGGCATCCGTCTACAGGTTGCTGGTGAGGAAACTGCTTCTCATATTCGGAACCAGGCTTGATGCGCCCTATATCGTAGCTTCGCAGTTCGTTCAATGTGAGTTCGCAGATTTTCTCTCCTGTTCGATCAAGCCATTGGCCAGTGCAGTCACGGGTAATGTCGCAATTCAGCGCATAATCATGGTACGCGACGACTTGCCGGTCGGCAGTCACTCCAATATCCACTTCAATACCGTCCACGCCGAGCTCAAGCGCTCTCGCAATTCCCGCGAGGCTTAGCTCCGGGAAAAGTCCTCTAGCGCCGCGATGTCCAATTGCCTTGACAGTCAAATATCTAAATTCCTGGTCTGTTCAGTTGTATATTTTGAATTCAATCCAGATACAATCACGCTCCTTGAAATGAGGATGATCAATCCTGCATGGATCGAATTTTAGACGAAAGCATTGGGTGAACAGTATATGAATCAGTCTGACGGCCTCGAATATCTCCGGATGAACGGCATCAATCTCTATCATGTATTTGATACATCTTCCATTGCTGACCTGTTAGTACCAGCGGTGCCGGACCTTCGATTGGAAGACTATCCAAGTATGGTTTTGATTGCCAATGCAGGCTATGAACTGTGGCACTCGTTAGAGTCATTTGGAATGCATGGAAATGATCCAGTCGACAATTTCAGCCTCCATTTGGTGACAACATACGCCAAAGACTATCTAAATTCAGAAACAATGATTCTCTATCCTTCGAGCTACCCAATTTCACTGCGAGCTATCGGTGAGCGAACCGGATGGAGTTTCACCACTCCCATGGGCATCAGCATACATCCAAAATTCGGAACTTGGTTTGCATATCGCTCCATTTTCCTGCTGGAAAAGCAACTGCCTGCAACCAAGCCAGATCAAGCCGATCATCCTTGTCACTCCTGTTTGGATAAACCCTGTCAGACAGTTTGTCCGTCAGGCGCGGTAAGGGATATTGGCGCATTCGGACTGGATGAGTGTGCGCGATTCCGCCTTCAGGATTCTTCCCCATGTGCTTACAGTTGCTTCTCCCGAATTGCATGTCCGGTCGGTTCCGAATATCGTTATGTACCCGATCAAATGAAATATCATTACAGACGCTCAAGAGAGTCCATGGCTCGTTATTACAGCTCAAACCCCGAAATTTCATAGAGGATTTGAAGTCGCATGTATTTTGAAGAGTTCAATGTTGGAGACAAATTCAGTAGTGGCGGTGTTACCTTTACTGAAAGCGAGATTGTGAGTTTCGCGCTTCAATATGACCCGCAGCCTTTCCATATTGATGTCGAAGCTGCAGGCAATTCTCAATTTAAGGGATTGATCGCCAGCGGTTTTCAGACATTGGCTCTGGTATTCCGAATGTACATCCAGGAAGGAATGCTGAAACAGGGGATGGGGTCTCCCGGCATGGATGAATTGCGTTGGTTACTGCCGGTACACCCCGGCGACACATTGCACATGGAAGTGGAAGTTCTCAGTACGAAAGCATCTTCCTCTAAAACGGATCGTGGCTATGTCGAAAAACTTTGTACGGTGGTCAATCAGAAATCGGAAAAGGTTTTGACGGTTCGTGTAACGCAGATTATTCGCCGGCGGGAATCAGGTTGATTGGCACCTTCAGCGAACCGATCTAACAGCTCAAGAGAGGCACACTGAAAGGACCTGAGCCGTGCGAGCCGCACTGCTGAAAAAATACGGTAAACCTCTGGCACTGGAGCAAATTGATTGTCCTTCGCCCGGAGCAAATCAAGTATTAATACGAAACCGCGTGTGCGGCATCTGTCGAACCGATTTGCACATTGTTGATGGAGAACTGCACGCGCCGACTCTTCCTATTGTTCCGGGTCACCAGATTGTTGGTGAAGTCATCGAAACGAGAGCACCGGGTTTCTACCCTGGGCAGCGAATCGGTGTACCGTGGTTGGGATGGACTTGTGGAACCTGTAGGTACTGTCGTGAAGGACAGGAAAATCTCTGCGAAAATGCCCGATTTACCGGTTATCACCTAAACGGCGGATTTGCGGACTACTGTGTAGTCGATGCACGTTTCTGTTTCCCTCTGAATCAGAATTCTGGTTTGAGCGATTTGCATTTGGCTCCGTTGTTGTGTGCAGGGCTGATCGGTTATCGCGCATTTCGTATGGCTGTGAATACCAATGGAACTGACAGTACCCAAATAATCGGATTTTATGGTTTCGGTTCCGCTGCACGCATTCTGCTACAGCTCGTACAGCATGAAAACTGCGATGTCTATGCAATAACCAGGCCTGGTGATGTCGAAAGGCAGAAAGTTGCCCGTAGGCTCGGAGCGATTTGGGCGGGTGGATCGGATGAGGATGTGCCGGTCGTGCTCGACGCAGCCATCATCTTTGCGCCAACAGGTCCACTTGTGCCGATGGCCTTGAAAGCAGTCAGAAAGGGTGGCAGTGTAATCTGTGCAGGAATTCACATGAGCGATATTCCGTCATTTCCTTATGAGTATCTTTGGGGAGAACGCATAATCCGGTCAGTAGCGAATCTGACGCGAAAGGATGGTGAGGAGTATCTGAAGCGTGCCGCGGAAATACCCATTAAACCAATGGTTGTATCTTATCTGTTGAAAGACATAAACGCTGCCCTGGATAATCTCAGGCGTGGCCGCATAGACGGCACAGGTGTGATTGACTTGCAAGCAGATTAACTCTGCGTTTTGGAGCCACCCCTACAAAGAGGAGAATCAGCAGCGGTTTGACCGCTTGTGTGCCACTCCTCCGGCGTCATCGCATGGATGGATAGCGCGTGTACCGGTCCTGCAATCTGTTCTGACAGTAATTCGTGGACTGTGCGATGTCGAAAAACCAGGGATTGGTCACGGAAGTTTTCTGAAACGGCAACTACCTTGAAGTGGGTTTCAGAATTCGCAGGCACACTGTGCATACCGCTTTCATTAATTACTTCAAGATGAACTGGATTGAGTGCTTCAGTCAGCGTTTGTCGAATTTGATTTTGAACGATCATATCACTCGTAAATTATAGTGCAAGCACAGCATGTGTACCTGCCGACAATAGAATTCGCAAGAATTAAATCTTGACAATTTCAATTACAATGTAAGGCTCACTTTATTCCAAGACAGCATTTCAGCCGAGAAAAGGGCTTCTGAAACCGACAAGGAGACAAAAATGTTCAGGAAGACCGACACAATCGAAAATTACGATGAGCCGCTATGGGAAGCAATCAAGAATGAGGAAGTTCGTCAAGAAGAGCATATCGAACTGATCGCTTCCGAAAACTACACTAGTGCGCGAGTTCTACAGGCTCAGGGTTCGGTACTCACGAACAAGTATGCCGAAGGTTATCCGGGCCGACGCTACTACGGTGGTTGCGAGTTCGTCGATGTCGCGGAAAATCTGGCGATTGAAAGAGCAAAACAGCTCTTTGATGCGGACTATGTAAATGTCCAGCCGCATTCCGGCTCGCAGGCAAATTCCGCAGTCTACATGGCACTGGTTGAGCCGCATGACACGGTGCTTGGGATGAGTTTGGACCATGGCGGTCACTTGACGCATGGCGCTAAAGTCAATTTTTCTGGAAAAATCTATAACTCAGTTCTGTACGGAGTCGATTCAGAAGGCATCGCCGACTACGCACAGGTCAGCGACCTTGCGGATGAACACAAGCCCAAAATGATCGTTGCGGGATTCTCGGCCTACTCCAGAGTTATGGATTGGGACCGATTTCGCGAGATTGCCGATCGTGTCGGTGCCTACCTGTTCGTGGATATGGCCCATGTAGCCGGACTGATTGCAGCCGGTTTGTACCCGAATCCGGTACCGATTGCGGATGTTACTACCACAACCACACATAAAACTCTGCGCGGCCCGAGAGGCGGATTGATACTTGCACGCAAGAACGAGGAAATTCGGAAGAAACTCGCTTCAGCAGTGTTCCCGGGCGGACAAGGCGGGCCGATGATGCATGTTATTGCTGGTAAGGCGGTTGCTTTCAAGGAAGCTCTCGAACCCGAATTCAAAGTATACCAGCAGCAGGTGCTGGATAATGCCCGAGCGATGGCTGCCGTTTTTATGGAACGAGGCTACAAGGTTGTCTCAGGTGGTACCGATGATCATCTGTTTCTGCTTGATCTGATTGGTAGGGATGTGACTGGCAAAGATGCCGCTGCGGCACTCGGCGAAGCCAATATTACCGTTAATAAGAATACTGTTCCAAATGACCCTCGTTCTCCTTTTGTCACCAGCGGACTGCGAATCGGCTCCCCGGCCTCGACCACCCGTGGTTTCAAGGAAGAGGAGATGCGAACCTTGGCTCACTGGATGTGCGACATTCTTGATGATGTTCAAAATGAATCAGCCATCAACGACATCAAGAGTAAAGTAAAGGAACTGTGTAGTCGGTTTCCAGTCTATAGCTAATACTATTGCACTGGCTTCAATTTCAACGGTCAGGCAGTGAAGAAATACTCTATCTTCAGTTTGGCCCGGCATGCACTCAGTCAGCACTCGAACTGGCAGCGTGCGTGGCGAGACCCTGAGCCGAAACAATCTTATGATGTAGTTATCGTCGGCGGTGGCGGACACGGCCTCGCCACTGCTTACTATCTCGCGGCCGAGCACGGCATCACCAATGTTGCAGTAGTCGAAAAAGGCTGGATTGGAGGCGGGAATACCGGCAGGAATACGACCATCGTTCGATCCAACTATCTGTGGGATGAAGCTGCACATCTTTATGAAAAATCCCTGGTGTTGTGGGAGTCGCTGTCGCAGGAGCTGAACTTCAACGTCATGTTCAGCCAGCGCGGCGTGATGAATCTTGGCCACAACCTGCAGGATATGCGAGACATCTACAGGCGATCCAACGCCAATCGTTTGAACGGAATCGACAGTCAGATTCTTTATCCGCAGGACATCAAGAAGCGCATTCCAATCATCAACACTTCGCCGAACGCTAGATATCCAATTTTGGGTGCGTCGTTTCAACCTCGCGGTGGGATCGCCCGCCATGATGCCGTTGCGTGGGGATTTGCGAGAGCAGCGGATAGCAGGGGAGTCGATATTTTGCAGAATTGTGAGGTGACTGGAATTCGTAGAACGAGTGGCGCAGTAGAAGGAGTCGAAACTACTCGTGGCTTTATTCGTGCCGACAAGGTAGGAGTCGTTGCAGCAGGGCATTCAAGCGTACTTGCGGAAATGGCTGGTATCAGAATGCCGATTGAAAGTCACCCGCTGCAGGCGCTGGTATCCGAACCCATAAAGCCTATTTTGCATACCGTTGTGATGTCGAATGCCGTGCATGGATATATCAGTCAGTCTGACAAGGGCGAATTGGTAATTGGGGCGGGAGTCGATTCCTATCTTGGTTATGGTCAACGCGGCAGTTTTTCTACCATTGAAGGCAATATTGCTGCAATTGTCGAGCTGTTTCCGATTTTCTCTCGCGTGCGAATGCTCAGACACTGGGGGGGTATCGTTGACGTATGTCCCGATGCGTGCCCCATTATTGGAAAAACCCCTGTAGATGGCTTGTTTTTTAATTGTGGCTGGGGCACGGGTGGATTCAAGGCCACTCCGGGATCGGGCTGGGTATTTGCGCATACGATCGCACGCAACGAGCCCCACAGTTTGAATGCACCATTCGGACTTGACCGATTCATTTCGGGCGCGCTGATTGACGAGCATGGGGCTGCCGGTGTTGCCCACTAAATTTCATCCAAGCAGGCAAGACAAATCATGCTTTTGATCCACTGTCCCTGGTGCGGTTTGCGAGAACAGGATGAGTTCACATATGGAGGTGAAGCGCATATCGTTCGCCCCACGAAGCCGGACGATCTTTCAGACGTCGAGTGGGCCGACTATCTTTTCATGCGTGAAAACATCAAAGGTGACCAACGCGAGCAGTGGTTTCACAGTGCTGGTTGCCGGCGTTGGTTCAACGCCCAGCGAAATACAATTACCTATAAATTTGCTTGCAGCTACAAGCCGACTGATCCGATTCCGGAGGATTCACAGTGAATCAGCCGTACCGGCTCGCGAGTGGCGGTCGAATTAATCGCACCAAGCCTATCACCTTTCGTTTCAACAAGAAACGATATAGAGGCTTTGATGGAGATACTGTAGCTTCAGCTTTACTTGCCAATGGTGTCCACTTGGTCGCCCGCAGCTTTAAGTATCACAGACCTCGAGGAATCATGGGTGCTGGTGCGGAAGAACCGAGTGCCTTACTTCAGATTGAATCGGGCTCAGAATCGGTGCCTAACCCGCGTGCTACTCAGACGGAGATTTATGAGGGGCTCGAAGTATCAAGTGTAAACTGCTGGCCAAGCCTATCTTTTGATATCGCATCAGTGATGGGGTGGTTTTCGCCAGTTATTCCTGCCGGATTCTATTACAAGACTTTCATGTATCCCCGAAAAGGATGGATGCTGTATGAAAAAGTGATCCGCAGAGCAGCCGGATTCGGCAAAGTTCAGTCGGATGCTGACCCGGATCGATATGACAAAGTAAATGCATGGTGCGATGTACTGGTTGCTGGCGGTGGTCCAGCGGGATTAGCAGCAGCTTTGAGTGCTGCTCGTGCCGGAGCACGTGTGATTGTCGCCGACGAAAATCATGAATTCGGCGGCGGATTTCTGCGAACTGGTTGTGACGATGGTCGAAAGTGGCTAGAGTGTGTTTTGACGGAGCTTGGAGAGTATCCGGATGTTCGTCTGTTCACACGCACAACAGTCGTTGGATACTACGACAGCAACTTTCTGGTTCTGAATGAGCGGGTGACCGATCATCTGGCTGATGCGTCGTCTGACAGTGCTAGAGAACGAAATTGGCGCGTCCGTGCGAAACAGGTCGTATTGGCTACCGGCGCAATTGAGCGGCCGCTGGTTTTCGGCAACAACGACCTGCCAGGTGTAATTTTGTCCTCCGCGGTTTCGGTGTATGTCAACCGATTTGGCGTGAAGCCAGGCAATCGGGCAGTGATTTTTACCAACAACGACATCGCCTATAGAACTGCTCTGGACATGCTGGATGCGGACATTCAGATTGAAGCCTTGATTGATGTCCGTTCCAGGGGATCCACCGTTTATTCTGAATTGCTTGCTGCTCGTGGTGTAAAAATTCTTGCCCGGTCAGCTGTTGTTTGTGCGAAAGGACGAAAACGAGTTACCGCAGTGGAAGTAATGGAACTTTCGAACGATCTTGAGTCGATTACTGGTACCAAGAGAGTTTACAACTGTGACCTGCTCGCCATCTCTGGTGGTTGGAGTCCTGCTGTTCATTTACACGCGCAGTCTGGCGCGAGACCTCAGTTCGATTCAGATAAAGCCTGCTTCGTACCAGGAGATTCAGTCCAGATGGAACAATCAGTAGGTGCCGCCAACGCGGTGTTTTCGGCTGAACCGGCAATCCAAGAAGGATTTGAAGCAGGTGTTGCTGCTGCCTGCTTAACCGGGTATGAAGCGGTCGAAGGTCAGAACAATGGAGAGGATTTGGGTCAATGCTCGGAGGAATATAACATACAGCCGCTTTGGCGAGTGCCGAGTACAGATTCCGGGAATAAATCGAAACAATTTGTCGATTTTCAGAACGATACAACGGCAAAGGATATTGAAATTGCGGCGCAGGAAGGCTATCGATCCATTGAGCATCTAAAGAGATACACTTTGCTCGGGTTTGGTACAGATCAAGGGAAACTGGGAAATATCAATGGCATGGCAATCTTGTCCAAGGCTTTGGGGCAGGAGATGTCCGAGACTGGCACGACGACTTTCCGGCCGTTTTATACACCGGTTACATTCGGGGCAATTGCGGGAAGAGAACTGGGCTCAGAATTTTTTGATCCGGTACGTAAGACTGCGATGCATGAATGGCATGTCACGCACAGCGCAGAATTTGAGAACGTCGGTCAGTGGAAACGACCGTGGTACTATCCCAAGTCAGGCGAAACCATGCAGCAAGCAGTCGACCGAGAGTGTTTGGCGGCAAGAAATCAGGTCGCGATGCTGGATGCATCGACTCTAGGCAAAATCGAAATCTACGGGCCGAATGCAGTTGATTTTTTGAATTTGGTGTACACCAACTCCTGGTCGAGGCTGACTACAGGCTCTTGTCGCTATGGATTGATGCTTGGAGAAGACGGCATGGTCATGGATGATGGAGTCACGGCGAAACTTGGAGAAAATCATTACTACATGACAACAACAACCGGCGGAGCAGCTCATGTGTTGACATGGATGGAACAGTGGCGGCAGACCGAGTGGCCGTGGATGAAGGTGTACTTCTCCTCAGTTTCAGAGCAGTGGGCGGTCATTTCGATTTCTGGGCCGAAAGCTCGTCAACTATTGCAAAGGGTAGCGCCTGATCTGAAGGCATCAAATGAGGAGTTTCCTTTCATGACTTTCAGAGAAGCCGTGGTAGCAGGCGTACCAGGCCGTATTTTTCGCATCAGTTTCAGCGGAGAACTCGCTTATGAGCTCAATGTGCCAGCAAATTATGGCATGCATGTGTGGAAACAAGTGTATGAAGCCGGGCAGGAATTCGGAATTACACCCTATGGCACCGAAACGATGCATGTTCTACGAGCCGAAAAGGGATTCATCATTGTGGGTCAGGATACGGACGGTTCCATGACTCCCATTGACCTTGGAATGAACTGGATTGTCTCCAAGCAGAAAGACTGTCTTGGCAAACGATCGCTAAGTCGGTCCGATTGCATGAGAGAAGATCGAAAACAGCTCATTGGGCTTCTTACTGATGATCCGAATAAAGTGTTGCCTGAAGGCGGTCAGCTTGTGGAAGCGCCGTCAAATGCCTATCCGGTTCCCATGATTGGACACGTTACGTCTAGTTATTGGAGTGCTTGCTTGGGCCGGTCAATCGCATTAGCAGTCGTAAAAGGCGGGCATTCGCGTATGGGAGCTCGCATTTACTCGACGCTGATGACAGGAGAATCGATTCCGGCTACGATTTGCAGTCCGGTATTCTATGACTCTCAAGGGGAGCGACAGAATGTCTAGACAAATTCAGAAACTGTCGCCTTTGTCCGAAATTCACAGTGACAATACTCCAGATGTAAGCTTCAAACAGGTGAAGCTGTCTGAACTTGCATTTTTGGGACATTTCAATATTCGTATTCAGCCAGATGATGAGCTAGTTTTGAAAGAGTTCAAACAATCGCTTGGATTTGATGTCCCGCGTGAACCGCATACTTTCGTGGTACACGACGACATCTTGTGCGCGTGGCTCGGGCCGGATGAGTGGCTCGTGATTTCCCCACAGCACCGTAGCGAGGAGATACGAATGATTCTCGGTAAAGTCACCTCTGAAGGATTTTCTACCTGCGTGGATCAATCCAGCGCTCCAACTATCATCAGAGTTGAAGGGCGCAAGGCGACTGATCTACTTAGTCGAGGAATTGCGATTGATTTGCATCCACGAGTTTTTAAATCCAGCCAGTGTGCGCAAACTGTGCTTGCTAGAACTGCGGTCACAATTTTGAAGCAAGAGGCCGACGAAACGACTCTGGATGTGATCGTTAGACGAAGTTTTGCAGACTATCTGTGGCGTTGGCTTGTAGATGTTGGCCAAGAAGCCGAGTTTCGTGAATAAAGAACTTTCTCGAAAGCTTGATAAGCAGGCAGTGCTGAAAATCAGTGCATATTTTAAGCATGAAAGCCGGCGCGATCCAGAATCTGTGGAATTTTATCTTCCCATCCGATCGCCATGATGTGCAGACCGCCTGCAACTTGTCGTAGTTCTCTTACCAGATCGGTGGATATCTGAATGCTTGTCTCTGCGATGCGTTGTTTGTCGTTACCTTGTTCAGCAATTTTTTCAATTACATGATCGGGGATGGAAATTCCGGGTACCCGATCATTCATGTACTGTGCCATCTTGATGGATTTTATCGGAATAACGCCTGCCAGGACCGGAACTTCAACTTTACCCGCTTTATCTAAAAATCCAGCGAACTCGCCTATGTTATATATGGCTTGGGTTTGAAGAAATGATGCACCAGCCTCGATTTTTCGATGCATGTTTTCAATCTCGGCTTCTGGGTCCGAAGCTCCTGGATTGACAACGGCCCCAACGCAGAAATCTGGAGTTCCCTTCAAGGCATTACCGGTTAAGTCCGTTCCCGACTTCAAGGCATTGACGGCTTCAAGGAGTTGCGAAGCAAATAGGTCGAAAACAGGTTTTGCATCCGGATGATCACCGTATTTTGGCGGGTCGCCTCCCATGAAAACCAGATTTGGCACTCCGAGAGCAGCCGCTCCCAGCATACCTGCTTGAATTGCGATTCGATTCTTGTCTCGTGAGGTCATTTGCACGATTGGTTCAATGCCGCGGTCGAGCAATAGATGGGCGACCGCAGTAGGTTCCATGGCCATTCTCGCAGAGTGAGACTCGGTCAGATTGAAAGCGTGTACAAGATTTCTCAGCAGTTCTGCTTTTTCAAACAGTGGTACAAGATCAGTGCCTTTGGGCGGAGTGAGTTCACAAGTAATTACAAAATCGCCAGCATCAATCCTTTGTTTCAATGTCTTCTCTGCCAAAATTTTCTCCTCCTGTGACTGTGGCATGTTAATACGCCAACCCAAATAAATTTACAAATGGCACTAGTATATGAGTATATATGAGTCAGATTCTATGAATCGGGGTGGCGATTTTTTACCGTTCGCAAGCTTCGAAGCAACAGAGTGAATTCAGCTTGGAGCGGATCGAGTGTAAAGGTGTTCATGTATGGCATATGACGATAATTTTGTAAGAGGTCTTGAGTGGTTGTGGGGAGAAGGTTTCCTCTCACCAGGAGGGTCGGCTGAAGTTTACGAAATTCTGAAAGGCACTGTCGTTCGCGGGAAGAAGGTGTTGGATGTAGGCTGCGGAATTGGAGGAATAGATCGTTTGCTGGTCACTGATTACGGTGCAGAAAAGGTTATTGGGATTGACGTTATTGATCGCCTGATTGCTCGTGCCGAACACGAAGCTGAGGAAGCCGGTCTGACAAAGTCGATTGAATACCACTTGGTCGAATCAGGGGAGTTGGACTTTGAAGATGAATCGATTGACATCGTGTTTTCCAAAGATTCGATTATTCATATCGAGGACAAACAAATATTTTATGAAGAAATATTTCGCATCTTGAAATTCGGCGGTGAATTTGTCGGAAGTGACTGGCTGGGCAGTGAAACAACGAATCAATCACAACGAGTAAGGGCCTGGCTTGATTACTCCAAATTGGATTTTCACTTTTGTACGGCTAAACAGATGATGAAGTTACTGGAGCAAGCAGGGTTTGCTTCAGTAAGCACTCGCGATCGCAACGAGTGGTATCGTTCGATCGTGCGAGATGAAATATCCAGGGTAAGCGGAGAAAATCGGTTGAAATTTATAGATTTATTTGGCGAAGAGATGGCAGAATCACGACTTGTGAGTTCCACACTCAAGATGGAGGCTGTAGATGCTGGAGAACTTCGCCCGACGATTTTCCAAGCAATCAAAATTAGACTCTGATCAATGTTTAATTGAGTCTGGCTTACTCTCCCAGCGCAATTCCTTCCCGCCGAGGGTCTGCACCTCCTCGCATCACTCCGTTTACAATTTCAATGCCGTGAAGCCCACTCGTCAAGCTGCGTACTCGGGTCTGATGTCCTAAACTGTCCAACTGAGATTGCAGCAATTGTGCCGTAGTTCCTTCTTCAAGGTCGGTGGTACCGTTGCGGTTCACAACATTCCCCAAATCAATTGCTGTCTGAATATCCATATCCCAATCCAAGACTGCAATTAGTGTCTTGACTACGAATCCGATAATTTGACTGCCACCCGGTGACCCCACTACGAGTCGAAGTGATCCATCCAAGTTGAATACAAGAGTGGGAGTCATTGAACTGCGCGGTCTTTTTCCAGGTTCTACACGATTCGCCACTTGCATGCCATCCTTTTCGGCAACAAATGAAAAATCGGTCAATTCATTGTTGAGAAGAAACCCGCGAACCATCAAGTGGGAACCGAATGGCCCTTCAATGCTGCCTGTCATTGACACTGCATTGCCTTCGGAGTCCACAATTGAAATGTGACTTGTACCTGAACGACTCACATCGAAGTCGGCTGCGTAGCTGACAGCTGGAGACCCAGGTGGCAGCCCGTGAGTTACGGGTGTGTCCAGTGCAGAATACAGTTTGATCAGCCTGGAGCGGTTGGCGAGATACGTTGGATCAAGCAAGCCCTGAGTAGGTACTTCGACAAAATCGGAGTCGGCCATGTAACGATTTCTATCTGCAAATGCAAGTTTCGATGCTTCCGCAATGAGGTGCCAACTGATTGGATTGCCAGCACCCATAGATTTCAGGTCATAGTATTCCAGAATCCCAAGAATCTGGCCGACTGTCAATGCGCCCGAGCTTGGCGGACCCATTCCGCATATCCGATAGTTTCGATATGAATGACAAATTGGCAGTCGGCGGATTGCTTGATATTCTGCAAGGTCCGATTGTGCAAGTACCCCACTCTTGTCGGGTGCATGTTGAATCGTCTCAACGACATCTTTAGCAATTGCACCTCGATAGAATGCACCAGGGCCATGTTGTGCAATCTCAATTAAGGTTTCTGCGAACGCGTAGTTTGTACGAATATCTCCGGCTGTAAGCGGCGAGCCGTTTGGAAAGTAGTATTCTCTAGTTTCAGTAAACGTCTTCAGTCGGTCTGCGTGTTTGCCGGCAAGCATCGAAGCGAGTCGATGACCGACAGTGAATCCCTCCTGCGCGAGCTTGATGGCCGGTTCAAACAGCTCCAACCAAGGTATTTCCCCATGTTCTTTGTGGACCCGAGCCAGCATTGCCACAGTGCCTGGCGTGCCAACAGAGCGTCCACCTAAAACGGCATCGAAAAACTTCATTGGTTCGCCTTCCGATGTCAGGAACAGGTCAGGCCTCACCTCCGCGGGTGCAGTTTCTCGCCCATCGTAAGAGAGTATTTCTTGAGTAGAGGCATCATAGAACAGCATGAAACCTCCACCACCAATTCCAGAGCTCTGCGGTTCAACTAGATTTAGCACCATTTGTACTGCAATCGCTGCGTCAACTGCATTTCCCCCTCGACGGAGTACATCGAGTCCAGTTTCAGCTGCCTTTGGATTGGCAGCAGAAACCATATATCGAGGTGGTACTTGGAAAGTTGGCTCTGTTGCTACCGCAACAACGGCTTTAGATAGCACGAGGCCGGTAGCAACTATCAAGGCGATGAGAATTTGGAACATGGATTTCTTGAAACGTTCGCAGATTGAATGATGTGCAAACCGAGCTTGTATCATTGTGTTGAGTTTATCCCAGCATACAGAATGATCTCGTTTGGTGCGATTCGCAAATGAATGATGTGAGTTATTGCGTTTCTTTTGAAATTACCCTGAGTTGATTCAGGGAGGATTGATATGAGTATATATGTCAATTTAATGTCTGTAAGGCAATTTAAGCCGGACATTCTTGATCGGCAGTGCAAATTCGTTGTATACGTTGAAACCGGCCAGATTCAACATCAGGTCGCCGCCACTACATAGTAGTGAAATCCCTGAAGCTAAAACCAAAGATGCCATCAATCGAATTCTCGGTCGAGATGCCAAACGCTAGTCGATCACAAGCACGTCGACATTCGGGTGACCGGTAACAAGGTGCTGCCGTCACGTAATCGACAGAAAATTAATGCCGAATTCGTGCTTGATGCGCCTATGTGATACCTAACAATCTGGCTGATGAGCGGAACAACGCTAGCTAGGCAGTAGAAGCAAATAAAAATCTGTTAACAGTGGAAAGCGCGTTTCAGAAATTGAAACTACGCAGCTGGAAATTAGGTCGATTTTGTCGTTGTCAGTCAGAAGGGCTCATGTGTTGATTTGCTTGCCCGCCTCTCTTCAAATCGTACTATCTTGCTTCAAATTCAATAGAGGAAAGAATTTTCCGAAATTTACATGAGTTTACATGGAATTATTTGCGAGGCATTTTTTGGAAACGTAAGTCATTGATTTTTCGCGCAAAATCCAGAGCTTGAACTTTCGTTTACCCCACAAAATCGCCTGAAAACAGGTTTTTTGGGCACTTTTCAGCCTTCAAGGCCAATTTTTACCCCACTTCAATACCCCTCGTGCAAGGGCTGAAACAAGCCTTGGTCAAAGTGCCTTTTCGTTCATAATATGTTGTTTTTATTGATAAATAATGCCATGAGCCCGTCTCTTTCAAGTATAATACTGTTAAATATTAATCGGCAGCACTCAATCCAAAGGAGGTCGAACTCATGGCACTGGTTCATTATGATTTATTTTGGCAAGACTATTTCGACTATTGCGAACTGGATCGACTCCGAGGCATCTTCGCCCAGATTGACCTCACCGAGGTGAGCCGCGAAATTGGTCGTCACCGCAATGGCAAAGGCAGACAGGACTGGCCGATCGAGGCGATGCTGCAAGCGGTATTGGCCATGATCGTGCTGCAGCACCGAAGTGTCGCTTCCTTTCGCCGCGAACTGATGCGCAATCCCACTTTGATGATTGCTTTGGGTTTTGAGCTCAAGGCGCCCCCCAACGGCGAGCGCAATTCTTGGGCTCGCTACCGGGTGCCATCCGATGGTGCCTTTAGTCGCTTTAAGCAAACGCTCATCGAGGTGGATGAAACCACCGGTTGCGTTCAAGCGCTGTTTGCAGCCCAGCGTCACAAGCTGACTGAGCTGTTGCCGGACTTCGGTCAAAGGGTCGGTTACGATGGCAAAGCGATCCAGTCTCATTCCACCGGCCGCAAGCTGGCTCACCGGGTGGACCCGCTCAGCGGCGAGTGTCTGAGCTCCGACCCGGATGCGACTTGGGGCTGCCATAAACAGTTCGGCACCGATTCGAATGGCAAAGAGGTTCAGACCAAAAAGCGATGGTTTGGCTATGAGCTGCATCTATTGGGTGATGTGAATTACGAGTTGCCCATTGGGTTTGTGCTGGCACCGGCCCACGAAGCCGAGCATCCGCACTGTGAAGCTTTGGTGTCGAAGTTTATCGGTTCAGCATTGTCCAAGCGCTGTGAAAGCTTTGTTGCCGACCGCGGTCTGGACAGCAACTCGTTAAGAAAGCGGTTGTTTGAGGCGGATATATTGTCGGTCATTGCCAATCGCAACCTGTGGCAGGATGAAAACCTGGACTCGGATCAGCTTCGGGTTGCCACCCGTTGCTTGGATGAAAACAAGTTTGACACTCTGCTTCGAACCGAACATGGCGATCTTTACTGCAAGTGTCCGGAAAGCGAGCAAATCCGGCCGATGCATTATCAGGGCTACGAAAAAAAGCGCGGCACGCTCAAGTGGGCCTGTCCGGCGGCGGTCAATGATTTCCAGTGCCAGGGTCGAGACGAGTGTTATCGTCTGGGCAACGTCACAGCCGGTGCCAAGACCCGAGTGGTGCGCGTCAAAGTGGATCCGGATCATCTGCGAGATTTTGGTGAATTGCCGCATTCCACACTCAAATGGAAGCGCTTGTATAAACAAAGAAGTGCACTGGAGCGGATCAATTCCAGGATTGCCGACAGTTTTTTGATGCACAATCACTATCTGCGCGGACAACGGCGCATGGCGCTGAGAATCTCGATGTCGATGACGGTGATGCTGGCGGCGGCTTGTTTTGCCATCGAGGCCGGGCAACCGCAAAACATGCGCTCGCTGGTCAATCCGCTGGCCGCCTGACCTCGCCCCTTGACGGGGCCTTCCAACCGAGCGATACATGATCTGCGTTGGCGGGCGGTTCGGCGCGCCCGGATTTCGTCAAGTTCGATAATCTCAACCGTTTCTTGCTGTGCAAACACCCGAATCGAGGGGAAATGACGTTGTGATTTGAAAATTCTCTCCAAATTCCACTATTCAAGCACACGTGACCCGCTCGGTAAACAGTAAAATATCGCCCAACGAAAAAGTCTCATTTGCACCTTAAGGCATGAATAAATAAAAATATTGAATATAATTCGTTTCTTGTGTTTTTTATTTCAATCCAATATGGATTGTCAAAGTGAGCAAGGATTTGCGGGTTGCACGTCATCCTAAAGCGTTGCCGCAACACAGTTTCAATTCTGGTCTGTTACACAGGCTAGGTTGTATTCTGCCAGCCGAATAGTTGAGAGTTTTTCTCAAACACTGTGTGGGGAAAATTAGCAAAGCGCAGTTGGAGTCAATTCCTATATTGTTGAAATGTTGTAAGTGTCTTACTTTCGGCACTGCCTGAATAGAACTGAGATGTTGTGAACAATTGAATTCATTTCCAATAGCATGAAACTTTTATTTTGAGAAAGAATGCACATACTATTTGCCGATAAATTTCCCCAGAAGCAGTTGCAGCAGATTCAGAATTCCGGGCACGAAACCCGCTATCAACCGGATTTGCAAGCAGAAGATTTGCCTGGTGTCCTCACAGAAGTCAATGCACTGGTCGTTCGCAGTACAAGGGTGGAAAAAGCTGCGATTGAAGCGGCGAGTGATCTGCAGATCATTATCCGTGCAGGTGCGGGTACCAATACGATTGACAAGGCATTCGCTGCAGAGCGAAATGTTTCAGTCTGCAATGTCCCAGGTAAAAATGCCGTCGCAGTTGCAGAACTCACGATGGGGCTCTTACTCTCCATTGATCGCAACATTCCGGATAATGTCCAAGAACTGCGCGAAGGCCGTTGGAACAAAAAGTTATATTCATCGGCACAAGGTTTGATGGGACGCACTATCGGCATAGTTGGAGCCGGTGCCATCGGTATGGCAGTTGCTGAACGTGCACATGCTTTTGGCTTGAATATACTAATGATTGAAAAGCCGGGTCGATCTGAAAGCTTGCTCAAAAGAATGGCTTCACTCGGTATAAGCACAGTAGAAGGACTGGAACAACTCGCTGCTCGAAGCGATATTGTTACCGTTCATGTTCCAGCCGCGGACAGCACCCGCAATATGATCGATGAAGGGTTTCTTTCGCGAATGCGCGAAGGAGCAATATTGCTGAATACTTCGCGCGGCGACGTGGTAGATGAAAAGGCATTGCTGCATGCTATGGATACGAAGTCCATTCGCGCCGGGCTAGATGTCTATGCAAATGAGCCCGCTGCTTCAACTGGTGACTTTGATTCTGAACTCGCCAAGCATCCGAACGTTTATGGGACTCACCATATCGGTGCGTCAACAGACCAGGCTCAAAGTGCGGTTGCGGAGGGTGTGGTTGAAATCATTGCTGCGTTCAAGGACGGCATCATCATCAACCGTGTGAACTAACAACAATATATATTAACCCTTAGCACCGATTAGGAGGTGTCCACTTGAACGATCGCGTATATAACTTTTGTCCAGGGCCTTGTATGCTACCCGTGGAAGTCTTGGAGGAAACTCAGTCAGAACTGGTAAATTATAAAAATTCCGGAATGTCTCTCATCGAGTGTAGTCATCGCGGTCCCCACTATGATGAAGTTCACAATGGAGCAGTAGGTCTCGTCAAGGAACTGCTGCGCGTTCCGGACGAATTTGGAATTCTGTTTATTCAAGGCGGAGCGACATTGCAGTTCGCAATGACAGCCATGAATTTACTCGCACCTTCGCAAAAGGCAGCCATTGTTAACAGTGGACACTGGGCAAATCTTGCGATGAAGGACAGTCAGGTTTACGGAAACATATATATCGCTTGGGATGGTACAGACGATCAATTTAGTCGCACACCCAGCGAGAACGAAATCGAACTGCAGCCGGATACTCGCTACCTCCATGTAACGACTAACGAAACCATCGGTGGTGTTCGACTGCACGATTGGCCGGACTTGGGTGTACCTTTGGTCGGCGACATGTCTTCCGATTACTTTTCCAGACATCTTCCTTGGGATCTTATGGACGTTGCATATGGCGGTGCCCAGAAGAATTTGGGACCATCGGGCGTTGCACTCGTGATCGTACGAAAGTCGGTGCTCGAGACGCACCCGCGGGAACTTCCGACCTACCTTGACTACCGAGTTCACTATGCCACCAACTCACTTTTTAACACGCCGGCAATTTTCCCGATTTATGTAGCAGGAAAGGTGCTCAAGTGGTACAAAGATCGAGGCGGTGTGGATGCATTTGAAAAAATGTCCATAACAAAATGTGCGCACCTGTATGGCGCGATTGACGCCAGCAATGGGTTTTACGATTGTCCGGTTGAAGGTGAGAGCAGGTCTCGCATGAATGTTGTATTCCGCTTGCCGAATGAAGGTTTGGAATCGAAGTTTCTGGCAGATGCTCAATTGCAGGGTTTTGTGAATCTTACGGGACATCGAAGCGTCGGTGGAATACGCGCAAGCATTTACAATTCCATGCCTATGGAAGGAGTGGAAAAACTGGCGAATTTCATGGATGATTTTCGCGCTTCACACTCCTAACCTCTAAAATTTTGCCTCTCAGGACAATTCCCGATGCCCAAGATCAGAAAATTCGACGGCTATCTGGTAGAGCCTAGACGAGCAGCGAGCGTGGTGACGCCGGCATATGATGCCATGCTACCATCTGAGCGGCGAGAGTTCGCTGGATTACACCCAGGAAACTATGTCAACGTCATGCGCTCACTCGAAGAGTTTGATGGTTCAGGTCCGACGCTTGAGGAAATTCTGCACCACAATCAATCTCACCTAAATCAACTGCTGGAAAATGGTGCATTCTTGAACACATCGTCTCCGGCATACTATCTCTACAAACTGCAGGCCGGACAGCATGAACAGATCGGTGTTATCGCCGATATCCCGGTCGATGAATACACGCAAGGGCGACTGAAAAAGCACGAAGATACCCAACTCGAAAAAGAAAACATGTTAACGCGCTATCAGGAGGCCGTCGGTGTGACTTCCAGTCCGATTTGCGTAGCCTATGCAGATCGAAGCGACATTGATGATGCGGTAGAACAGGCAACACAGGACGAGCCGTACTTAAAATTTACAGCTTGGGATGATGTTGCTCAGACAGTCTGGAAGGTGAGCGATCCAGCTCTGTCTGCACAACTTGAACAAGGGTTTGTTGATATTGAATATACCTACTTGACCGATGGTCATCACCGCTGTGCGTCAGGTGCGAGATTCGCTGAAATTGTAAAACAACGTGCAGCAGGGGCTGACGAGTGCCCGAATGCGGATCATCTGCTAGTTGCTTTATTTCCAGATAGTCAGTTGCGGATATTTTCCTATTTTCGTTGCGTTCGCGACCTCAATGGCATGGATGAATCCGATTTGATTTCTGCGATTGCGGCAACCGGCATTGAAGTCCAGCAGAAAGACACCCGTGACTTGGATGCCTTGCTCCCCGTGCGCTCTAGAGATATCACCATGATTGTTGACGACTCGGTTTATGGCTTGCGTATCCCCGTTGCAATGGTTCCTTTCGACAATCCGGCTGGATCACTTGACGTTTCGATACTGCAAGAAAGAATTCTGGCATCGGTGCTGGGAATTCACAACGCTCGTTCCGATGAAAGGCTTAGCTATGCGCCAGGAGTCGAGGGCATTGCAGGATTGATGGAAAGATGTAAAAAAGGCTGGCGACTGGGATTTGCATGCGTGAACACAACCATTCAAGAAGTGATGGAAGTTGCCGATGCAGGTCGGGTAATGCCGCCAAAATCAACCTGGTTCGATCCGAAACTCAGGGCCGGGATCTTTCTTCGTTACTGCTGAAAGCAAAAACAACCCATCGGTTGCCTTGCCAGTAATGAAGATTCTTAGTTTTCTAGTGATCGTTGTGTGTATCTTGGTCCACGGTTGACGGACCTTTGCCACGAAACAAGAACATGATTACGATGCTGATGGCAATCGGCAGAATAATCAGCGTAATTAATAAAGACTCACTCATATCAGTAAAACGTCCTTGCTCAGGTTGAAAATTACTTTAAGCAGTTGTGTCGCTAAGACACTTTTCGAAGCGTCTGCGGTAGTTCTAGATTGGGTTCGGTGTAATCTCGGTCATGTTCAAGAGCCGGAATCATTCGCCGAGCATTCTTAACCTCTTCCATGTCGACTTCGGCGATTATATAGCCTCTGTCTTCTCCACCGTCCGCGAGTATTTTCCCCCATGGGTCAATAATCAATGAGTGGCCGTACGTTTTGGCTCTGCCATGATCTCCATATTGACAGGGTGCCACGACATAGGCGCCAGTCTCAATGGCTCGACTTCTAAGCATGACATGCCAGTGCGCTTTTCCGGTTGTTCGAGTAAATGCGGCAGGTACAGAAATTACATCTGCCCCGGCATGTGCTAGCGAACGGTATAAATGCGGGAAGCGCAAATCATAGCAAACCGTCAGTCCCAACTCGCCCCAAGGCAAGCTTGCAGTAACCGCTTTGTTGCCGGGTGAGAATACGTCTGATTCTCGATAAACTTCTCCATTCGGGAGATTTACATCAAACATGTGGATCTTGTCGTATCGAACCTCGATTTCTCCTCGTGGATTCAAAAGTATCGATCGATTTCGTTTCTTCCCCTGAGAATCGTAAATGGCAATCGAACCCAGCAGAATCCAGACTTGCAATTTGAGTGACAGTTCTTGAAAAGCTGCCAAAGTCGGATGTTCGGATTCCCGGAATGGTGCTACATCCAGACCTTCCTCGTTTAGGTTCAGAAATGAAAAGAATTCGGGCAGACAGATTAGATCAGCTCCCGCATCGTAAGCTTCTCGAGACAGAATTTCACAATCCTGAATGGTTTGATCCAGATTGTCAGTGGCGCAATTCTGGATACAGGCAATATTGAATTTCATCGAGTGTTCTTTTGACGCACGGTCTGTGTTATTCAGCGGTAATTGCTATTTTAGCAAAAACGAAATTTTTGAGGATGAGCGAAGTCAATTCATTCAATTTCAGGTGAAATATTCTCTAAAACAGCATATTCGCACATTGCTGCAATACAGTTTTCGTTATAATTGTTGAGACGACAAACGACACTGTCAAAAACCCTGTCGTCTCGACATTGTAGACACTTCATTCGCAGGGATGTAACTACCCAGTATGTCAACAGCAAGACGCAGCTTGAATATCTCTCGCTGGGAGTTATTTTGTACCTGTTGCACTGTCCGATAGTAGCAAGTTCCTTGTGTCAACTTGATCACCATTTTAATGGGCGGACATAGTTGACAGAAACAATTCCACTAACAATCACAATGATCTGGGTCCTGGCGCTGCTGGGCGTCACGATCATCCTTTTTGTTTCAGAAGTATTCCGAGTTGATGTTGTCGCAATTCTGATTATGGTCATCATTGGCCTGTCAAGTCTAGTCCCGGATTTTAACGGTCTGGTGCCCATAAGCAGACTGTTTGATGGGTTTTCCAGCAACGCTGTTATTTCCATTATTGCGGTCATGATTTTGGGAGCCGGACTGGACAAAACCGGCGGCTTGAATCGCCTGGCAGCAAGAATTCTCCAGATTGCCGGGAATGCGGAACGACACATCATGGTTCTGATTTCGGGAACAGCTGGCGTGATTTCGGGGTTTATGCAGAACATCGGAGCAGCCGCATTGTTCTTGCCAGTGGCTGACCGTATATCCAAACGCAGCGGAGTTTCACCGACTCGTCTGCTATTGCCGATGGGATATTGCGCTATTCTCGGAGGTACGCTGACTATGGTGGGCTCAAGCCCATTGATTCTGCTAAACGACTTGATAATCTATTCAAATCCGCAACTTCCGCCACATGTCTCTCAGCTGGATACCTTTTCGCTTTTTGCCGTGACGCCAATTGGTGTGGTGTTGTTGCTCGTTGGCGGATGCTATTTTTACTTTTTCGGCAAATACGTGCTTCCCATAGGTACTGTCAAATCTCTGGAAACGGGTGCTGTTGCGACCTATGTGCAAGACGTCTACGGAATTACCGGTCAAGTTTATGAACTGTCAGTAAACAGTGACAGTTCGATTATTGGCCGAACTATCGGAGAAATAGAAGATGAAGGCGGCTACGATGAGCGGATTATCGCGATCAATGCCGGCGGTAAACTCGTCGTGGAGCCGGAACGAAGTACAGAAATCGTCCCCAACTGCGACATTGCCATCATGGGGCGCTATGAGCAGATTGTGGCGAACGCAGAAACCTACAATCTGAATTTGAAGAACGAGATTAGGGTATTTCAAGACGCGTTTAACCCTTCTACGTCCGGTATCGCCGAGATTGTCATTCCACCTTCATCTTTGGCAATCGGCAAAACCATGGGTGATCTGGGTTATCGTAGAAATTACCACGTTACACTGCTGGCGCTGTATAGAGATGAAAAACCGGTTCGCGAGGATCTCATTGATGTTCCGATGAAAGCCGGAGACACGCTGATCGTGCACAGTCTGTGGCGAGATTTGCAGCGATTCGTGAACTCACTTGATTTTGTCGCTGTAACGGATTTTCCGCGGGAAGACTTCAGGCCCAAAAAGTTCAAGTATGCGATGGTGATTTTCCTGTTGACCCTTGGACTCGTTCTTTTTACCGATTTGAGACTTTCAGCGGCTCTGCTAACCGGAGCAGTTCTGATGATTATTTCGGGAGTCATCAAAATTGAAGAAGCGTATCATGCCATCGGATGGCAGAGCGTCTTTCTCCTCGCCGGTTTGATTCCACTTGGAATCGCGGTTGAACTGAGTGGAACCGCTTTGTGGATCGCTCAGCAGTTCGTACTCTTGTTGGCTGGCACCCCGGATTATCTGATTCTATTCGCTCTCGCAATTCTTACAACAGTATTCACACTGGTCATGTCCAATGTAGGCGCAACGGTCTTGTTGGTACCGATCGCAATCAATATTGCGGTTGAAATCGGTGCGAATCCTTCAGTGTTCGCGCTGACTGTGGCACTTGCTACTTCCAATTCATTTCTGATCCCTACGCATCAGGTCAACGCATTGATCCAAGGTCCGGGTGGCTATCGAGTAGCTGACTTTGTACGTGCTGGAAGCGGCATGACACTCGTATTTCTTGTGGTCGTCATTTTGATGGTTAACCTTCTGTTCGGCATCTGACAAACTACATAGTCGGACCCGTTCGCCTCAAGGTAGGCTCAACAAGAATCTGTAAATTCGCATTTTGTATGTGTGACAATTGCGCGACAATACAACATAATATACGAGTGCAGCAGAAACGAAGTTTCTTCGTGGAATTCAAGAATCTGCGTTCTGCAAACTTGGTTCAATCACAAATATTACTTTTCTGAACATGACTCCGAGAAGAGCAAGACGCTTAGGAATGGCCGGATTGATTGTTGTAGGGGTGTCTATCGCTCTTGCACTGATGTTGAATGCGTTCCAGAGCAATCTGCTGTATTTCATCAGTCCGAGCGAGGTGAAAGCTGGAGACGCGCCCATCGGAAAACAGTTTCGCATAGGCGGACTGGTTGTTGAGGGCAGTATTAACCGGCCTGGTAACGACATGCTGGTTAAGTTCAAGGTTACAGACACGATAAGCACAGTACCAGTCCAATATACCGGTATTCTTCCGGATCTTTTCCGTGAGGGTCAAGGCGTAGTCGTCAGGGGAAGACTCGACTCACAGGGAAACTTCCAGGCGGACGAGGTGCTTGCCAAGCACGACGAAAACTATATGCCTCCTGAAGTCGCCGACGCATTGAAAGCCGCCCAGACCCTTCAAACGGAATAGATATCAACCGAACATGATTCCGGAACTTGGTCAATTCTGTTTAATTCTTGCATTGTGCATGGCGTTTGCTCAGGCTGCTTTGCCGATAACAGGGACACTATTGAGAGCGCCATCGTTGCTCGCCAGTGCCAGATACGCAGCCAGAGCACAGCTTTTGTTACTGCTACTGTCTTTTTTCTGCCTGACTTATGCATTTATTACTTTTGATTTTTCCGTTGTATATGTCGCCCAGAACTCGAACACGGAACTGCCGCTCATGTATCGAATATCAGCAGTCTGGGGTGCGCATGAAGGTTCACTACTATTGTGGGTGTTGATGCTGGCTGGCTGGACCGCGGCACTGTCTTGGTTTAGTCGCGAGGTTCCGGCAGATTTTCTAGCAAAGGTACTTGCAGTTCTCGGCGTAGTCAGCGTTGGTTTTCTGCTATTTCTGATATTAACTTCAAATCCGTTCAATCGACTCATTCCGGCCGTAGCCGACGGCAAGGAATTGAATCCATTGCTGCAGGATTTCGGACTGGTTGTTCATCCGCCGATGCTGTACATGGGTTATGTCGGATTTTCCGTTGCGTTTGCATTTGCCGTGGCAGCACTGATCAGCGGGCGACTGGATGCGGCTTGGGCGCGTTGGTCGAAACCCTGGACAAATATGGCATGGATTTTTTTGACTCTTGGGATCGCACTCGGCAGTTGGTGGGCTTATTACGAACTCGGCTGGGGCGGATGGTGGTTCTGGGACCCAGTGGAAAACGCCTCTTTCATGCCGTGGTTGGTCGGTACTGCACTGATACATTCTCTTGCAGCAACTGAAAAACGCGGCCTATTCAAATCGTGGACCGTATTGCTTGCAATGCTGGCCTTTTCACTGAGTTTGATTGGTGCATTTTTAGTTCGTTCTGGTGTGCTGACTTCCGTACACGCCTTTGCCAATGATCCAACCCGCGGTGTATTTCTTCTTATATTGATTTGTCTTGTGATCGGCGGTTCGCTTGCGATTTATGGATATAGAGCCCCCAGCATTCGTTCAAGCGGGACCTATTCCGTTGTTTCACGCGAAGCCGGCATCCTCCTCAACAATGTATTTTTAGTGACTGCTGCAGCGACCATTTTGCTGGGCACGCTGTATCCGCTTTTTCTGGATGCTCTCGGGCTCGGAAAAGTTTCAGTGGGTCCACCGTATTTCAATTCTGTATTCATCCCATTGACGCTGCCGCTTGCCGCGCTCGCCGGAATCGGTGCTTTGACACGCTGGAAACGCGACCAATTCAGCCGCTTGATGGGTAGTCTTTGGCCGATGCTGGTGTTTAGCCTCGTACTGGGATTGGGATTGCCGTTTTTGAGTGAGGGTCCGTATCAATGGCTGGCTGCAGTCGGCTTGACATTGGCACTATGGACGGCATCTTCCACTGTTTTCGGATTGCTGGATCGAGTCAAGCGTCGTCCACAGAAAATACGCGCGCTGATGAATCTGCCTCGCGGTATCTGGGGGATGTCGGTCGCCCATTTCGGAATTGCAGTGTTCGTTGTTGGAGTAACCATGGTCAGCATCTATGAAAAAGAACAAGATCTGCGCATGGTGCCTGGTGATACCTATGAATTGGGCGGAGTCACCTTTCTTTTTGAAGGTGTGGTGAATAAGACGAAGGACAACTACATTTCTTCTTTCGGTACCGTTAAAGCAAGTCGCGAAGGCAAGCACATTGCAACCGTGTTTCCCGAAAAACGCACCTACGCGACTCAAACCAACCCTCTGACAGAAGCGGGAATTCGGCCCGGTTTTATCCGCGACCTTTATGTTTCAATCGGTGAGCCTCTGGACACCAATGGTGCATGGAGCTTGAGAATACATATCAAGCCGTTCGTACGCTGGATTTGGGGTGGTGCAATTTTGATGGCAATTGGTGGATTCCTGGCCGCAACCGACCAGCGGTTGAGGAGTCCGAGCACAAGACGGGAGCAAATCGCGGCGACCGCGGAAGTTGCCTCTGAGGCATGAGCTTAGTGCAATCGTTTTTTACTCGACCGAAATTCCTGATTCCACTGATCGTATTTCTGTCGGTGGCTGGATTCTTTGCAGCTGGACTCAAGCTTGACTCCACTCGCGTACCCTCTCCTTTAGTTGGGAAAAGCGCACCGTCATTTAATTTGCCGCTGCTTCATCTTGAACAAGCTTCATTCAGGCCTGAAGACATGAAAGGGCAAGCTTGGTTGTTGAACGTATGGGCCAGTTGGTGTGTTGCATGCAGAGACGAGCATGAGGTGCTTATTGAGTTGAAGGATCGCGGAATACCGATTGTCGGCCTGAACTACAAGGATGAACCTGACGATGCGCTTCGTTGGCTGCAAGATTGGGGAAACCCGTATCTGGTTACGCCTGTAGCAGACAAGCAAGGTGCGGCGGCGATTGACTGGGGCGTATACGGGGTTCCTGAAACTTTCGTGATCGACCGGTCCGGAGTCATTGTCTACAAACATATCGGCCCGATTACGTATAACGACGTCACTAGTGTCATTCTGCCGTTGATTGAGGATTCAAAGAGTTGAAGATATTCCTTTTCACCTCAATTCTGATTCTGCTTTCAGTACAGCAATTGCATGCTGCAGAAGTGATGCTTGAATTCGACTCCCCCGAGCAAGAGACGAGATTTGAGGAGCTGTTGGAAGAACTGCGATGCATGGTTTGCCAAAACCAGACTCTTGCGGACTCGAACGCGGGTTTGGCACGGGACTTGCGAAAACGTACATACAACATGGTTCGCAGCGGCAAATCCAATAATGAAATCATCGAACATATGGTCGAGCGCTTTGGAGACTTTGTTCTGTATCGACCGCCCTTGAAGAAAACGACCGTGCTATTGTGGTTTGGTCCCGTCATATTCTTGATTATTGCGGTTTCTACATTCTGGCTATATTCGCACCGTACAAGAAGAAAACCGATTTCCGATTTGAGTCCTGTCGAGCGCGAGAAAGCGCAACGCTTACTGGACGAGTGACCATTCGGACAGCATGAGCGTCCTTTTCTTTCTGATCGCAACCGTGCTTGTGTGTATTGCCGTGGGGTCGCTTGTACGAGTGATTCTGCGAGAGCCGATTTCCCAAGAAGTTGCCCGCGAGCAGAAGAATATCGAAGTAGCCAGGCAACGGCTAGAGGAGCTCAGACAGAGAATCGCTGTCGGCGAGATAGAATCAGCCGATGTCGAGACCCTGCAGGAAGAGATCGAACGCGGGCTATTGATCGATCTGGATGAAACGAATGCTGAAGAAGGTTTTCAGATTCACAGCAGCCGAGATAAAGTCAACCGATGGACTGCTGTTGCTGTTGCTTCGGTGATTCCGATTGTCGCTGGTGCGCTGTATCTTGTGCTCGGTCAACCATCAGTCATTTCCAATTCGCCAGTCGCAAATACACAAGTAGCGGACGGTGGTCTACTCGACAATGAAACAAATCTCGAGGCACAGGCGTTTGAAGAAAAGACGCAGGAAGTGATGAGACGACTGGCGGAACAACCCGATGATGCTCTGGGCTGGGATACTCTGGCGAGGCTGTTCGTTGCTCAGGAAAGATTTGCAGAGGCAGCTGGTGCTCTTAAGAAATTTCGGGAACTGACCGGAGACAGTGCTGATGTACTGGTGCGCGAAGCCAACGCACTTGCGTTTGCAAACAATGGAGAGTTGCGGGGCGAACCGGAATCGTTAATCGATCGCGCACTGGAATTGGACCCGCAACATTTCGGAGCACTGTTTCTAGCAGGCTTTGCTGTAGCTCTTCGGCAAGATTATCAAAGTGCACTGGATTATTGGCACAAAGCAGAGACTCTGAGTCCAAATGAGGATGTACGTTCTGAAATCAGACGTTTGATATCAGGTGCAGAAGCCGAAATTGTCGGTACTAGCAGTTCTACCGGTGATGGGGTGTTAACAGTGGCTGCAGGCCAATCAGTACGCGTCAGTGTTTCTGTCGAACCGGCAATATTGGAACAGGTCGATCCTCAGGATTCAGTTTTTATATTTGCCAGGGCGCTGCAGGGTCCTGCCGTGCCGCTGGCAGTTGTCAAACGGCAAGTGAAAGACCTGCCGCTTGTCATTGAGCTGGATGACAACTCGGCGATGGTTCCGAATATGACGATTTCGGCCTTCGATAAAATTTCCATAGTTGCCCGTATCTCACGATCCGGCGCCCCTCAAGCGGCAAGTGGAGATTTCTTTGGTGAGACTGGGGCAATTGAACCCAAAATAACGAGTGAGGTTGCCGTTACAATTTCAGAACAAATACTATGACAGATATTATTGAAAGTGCCTGAATGACTGTTTGATTTCAGAAAATTGTAAGGAACAAATGCCGTTCAAAGAGTGTCAAAAGGAACATATAATTATTTAGAGTATTGAATATGCTATTGATTACCGTTGCGCACTGTGGGAAGGAAATCTACTTTGACGTGTGAAGGAATCAGGCGCTTAAAATTTGCATGATTGGGAGCAAAGTCATGAAAAGTAAAGTTTATCTGGCAACAGTTTTATTTGGACTCACTGTCGTTGCAGGGAGTACAGTTGTGATTGCTGCTTCACCGCCCTCCATAAACGGAGAGGCGCGGGTTATTTCAACCACGGAGCGATATGTTACTGTGCGAGAAGTAAGGCCAACGAAAGAATGTCGGGAAGTTCAAGTCAGCAGTTCGGGTTCGACTTCTTCGCATACCCCTGAACTTCTAGGTGCAATTATAGGTGGAGCGATCGGAAAAGAATTTGATGACAGCAGCGATGCTGGGGCTGTTATTGGCGGATTGCTAGGTGCGTCAATTGCCAGCGATATGGAAAAGAAAAATGCCAAGAACAAGGGTTCTAGCGGAACAGAAATACAGTGTGCGACAGTTAACAGGGAAGTTGAAGTACGCAGGGCGGATGGTTATGACGTTACCTACGAATATGATGGACATCTGTTCACCTATAAAATGAACAACTATCCAGGCACCACAATTCCGGTACGGGTATTTGTACTTCCAGTTCAATAGGTAAATCGACTGTCGATACTGGTCGGTCACAGACGAGTTCGATCGAGGAAGCTATTTACAGTTGCATGCCGATTTTCCGGCCCTCGTAGGTTGCAGCCGGTGTTTGTCTGGGCGACAGACAATCTCCGATCACATGAATTTCGAACGACTGTTCCCCGGCCAGTTCGTTTTCAAGTTCATTTACGGGTACGTTCACCGTAGCAAGCACAAGGCTGTCGAATTCTTTTTCGACCTCTGATCCATCCAGCAAGTCCATAATTCCAGCCTGATTTCCGGTCCACTCAGTTACCACTGATTCACAGTAGAATCGGGTTCCGGCTTTGCGCAGTCGTTCCCGCAACGCGAGGTCAGCGCCAGTTCGTGTGATTTCCCGCCCGACAACCGGGTAGGGCGTTACGATTGAGAGTTCATGTCCTTTTTCAACCATTTGAAGTGCCGTTCCCCCAGCTTTCCAGGTTCCTACGTCATCAAGCAACAGTACGGACTTGCCCAACTTTGCAGAGCGGTTCATGACGTCCTCCACATCCCAGACATTTTCACAGTCGATACCTGGTAACGTGTCGCGAGTCGGTATGCCACGCTGATATCCGGTATGTGATGGAATTGATCCCGTTGCAAGTACTACAGCATCCGCCTCAAACGCAATCACATCTTCGGAGAAGAAGGGCGAATTAAACAGAACTTCAACTCCAGTTCGATTGAGCTGTCTCTCAAACCACGCAATAAAGTCAAGAATTTGTCCTCTTCTCGGCTGCTGTCCGGCTAGTCGAAACTGCCCCCCAAGCTCTGCGGAAGCCTCAATCAAAGTGACATCATGTCCGCGTTCTGCTGCAACCCGAGCCGCTTCGCAACCTGCAGGACCGCCACCGACAACCAGTATATTTCGGCTGACTTTGGCTTTTGTGAATCGATCTCCGCCCCACTCGAACTCACGTCCGGCTGATGGATTGATCAGGCAGCTGATCCAGTAATCCTTGTATCTACGCCCCCAGCACATTTGATTGCAGGACAGACAAGGTCTGATGTCATCAGCACGGCCCTGCATTGCTTTGTTTGCCAGATGAGGGTCTGCGATTTGCCCTCTGACAATGCTGACCATATCTGCACTTCCAGAGCCGATAACGTAATCTGCGGACTCCGGAGTTCGTATGTGACTTTCAGCCTGAACTTTTGAATAGGTAACCGCCTCGCGGATTTTTGCTGCAAAGGGAACACCCAGCTGATCTTCGTGCAATGCATTCGGTATGATCATTGTACTGTTGTAATACCCTCCAGTACCTATTGTTACATAGTCAAAGAGACCGCGTTCGTCATGGTAACGAGCAATTTCCTGCATGGCATCAAGTGGCAGCACATCAGACTCGACAGGGTCGTAGCTAGTGCAAACGCCAATAATGAAATCAGGCCCTACTGATTCACGGATTGCTGCAAGCAAGTCTACCGAAAACCTCATTCTATTCTGGAAAGAACCACCATAGGAATCGTTTCTCCGATTTGTAAAGGGCGACCAGAACTGCTCAATTATTGCGTTGTAGGCGGCCATCAGTTCGCATCCGTCGAATCCTGCTTGTTGTGCGCGAGCAGCTGCTCGCGCGAACGAGTCGATTACCTCGACAATTTGATTGTGCGTTATGGCGACGCTGCCGTCGTGGTCATGCATGGAAGGCATACCGGACGGCGACCAGTTCGGTGCGAAAGAGTTGTCCCAGTCTCCGTGCGCTCCAACATGGTACAGTTGCTGAATCATTACGGTTTCATACTCGTGGCAGCTGTCTGTGATTTTGCGAAAGTGCGGAATTATGCTGTCGTCTCCCTGACGAAAATTTCCGCGAGTCAGGACGGCTGTACGATGAACTGGAACGGGTTCCACCACAATCATGGCTGCTCCCCCAATCGCTCTTTCCAAGTAATAGCCATGGTGGCGTTCCATTGGGAGTCCGTCAACTGCCATGTTGGCAGTATGCGCGCCAAAATTCAATCGATGCTTGAGCGTCTTGTGTCCCAGGGTGAGCGGACTGAAAAGATGTTTAAAGTGAGGCTGCCCGGTTATTTCTGAATTCACGGGTATTCAGACCTCCAAGTCTAGTTGTGAGAATTAGGATCGAACGGCTTTTTTTCTTTTTCTTGTAAAGACTTTTACCAACGGCAACAGTAGGAGAATTATCGCACAGACCATAATCCCTGCAGCAATGGGTCGTTCAAAGAAAATCGCTGGCGAACCATGCCCGATAATCAGTGACTGTCGCATGGAAGTCTCGGCAAGCGGTCCCAAAACAATTGCGAGCACTGCGGGCGCCATCGGATAGTCGAGCTTTCTCATCAGATAGCCGACCACGCCGAATAGAAGCATGAGCCAGACGTCGTGCATGTCGAGAGTGGGCGCATAACCGCCGACGATACAAAGTATGAAGATGGTGGGTGCTAGGATGGTGAACGGTACTCTGAGTACCCAGATAAATGCCGGAATGAATGCCAGGTTGATCAATAGTGCGAACAGGTTGGCTGCATACAGACTAGCGATCAGTCCCCAGACAAATTCGGTCTGGTCGATGAACAGTCTGGGTCCAGGCTCAAGTCCCCAAATGACCATGCCCCCCAGCAGAATTGCTGTAGTCGGTGAGCCTGGAATTCCAAGAGTCAGCATCGGCAGCATGGAACCGGTACTGGCGGAATTATTCGCAGCTTCGGGTGCGGCGACGCCTTTGACGTTGCCTTTGCCGAAGCTTTCTGGATTTTTGTCCATCGTTTTTGCCACTCCGTATGCCATCAGCGATCCGGGAGTGGCTCCAGCGGCTGGAAGAATACCGACGAAAAATCCGAGAAATGATCCCATCAGCATGGCCATGATCGAATCCTTCAATTGGATGATGCTGTTAATAAACTTCTTGAACGAGAGCTCGAGGGTCGATACCTCTACTTCACCTTTGTTGGTTTCGAGCGTCCAGAGAATTTCTCCGATTCCGTAGATTCCGATTGCGAGTACTAGGAAATTCACACCGTGAAAAAATCCTGGAATATCGAAAAAGATCAGCCGTGGGTCACCGCTGACAATATCAAGTCCGACTGCACTGAGAACCAGTCCAATCAGAATTGAGAAAAACGTCTTTGGGATGTCATCACCGCCGAGTCCAATGAACGTTGCGAATGCAAGCAGCATCAGTGCAAATTCTTCCGGTGCACCAAATCGCAACGCTACCTCTGCTAGAGGCGGTGCGAACATTGTAAAAAGAATCACGGAAATTGATCCACCCACGAAAGATGCTGTAGCAGCAGCAATCAAAGCTTGATCAGCGAATCCTGCCTTGGCCATCGGTCGACCGTCAAAGGTTGTTGCAACCGCGGTGGAAGCGCCCGGTATTCCTAGCATGATTGAACTGATTGCACCGCCATACATCGCCCCGTAATAGATGGCTCCGAGGAAGATCACCGCAGAAGTTGGGGGTACCAGAAACGTCATCGGCAGCAGAATCGCAACTCCATTCACCGAGCCAAGTCCTGGCATGGCTCCGATGAAAAGCCCAACGATGACGCCAACTATAATCATAGCCAGATTGAGAGGTTCTAGTGCGACGGCAAAGCCGTCTAACAGAAGACTGAGAGTTTCCATTTTTTACAGGAAAATATCGTACAACGGATAGAAAAGAGGTTCGGTTAACCCTTTTGGCAACGTTATGGTAAGTGCGATCTCAAAAAAGAAAAATGTCACAACAGGAAACATCACTGCTAGCGTAATGGTCAGCGGCCATGGATGGCGACCGATAAATTTCATATAGAAGATCAAAAGGAGTGGTATTGCACCATAGACGCCGACGAGATAGATTGATCCAATCATGATCGTAAGGGAAATTGCACCAGTCAAAAAAATTACGAGCGTTTCGCGGTCCATGTAGGGGGTATCGCCGTGTGTATCAAAGTAACCGCGGAACCAGCGAACAATTGTCCAAATACAACACACTAACATTCCAGCGGAAAGCCAGAATGGAAAAGCCCCACCGCCTGGACCCTCTCGAGGGATCCAGCCGATGGGGAGTTCAGCACTCTTCCACATCAATCCGACAGAAGCAATGGCCATAACTACGGCCATTACCAATTCAGCTTTACGCATTCGTACTACCGGACCGACTTAGACTAGTCGGATTTAAATCTCTCCGATTTCTTTCAGCATTACTTCGTGAATGTCACGCTCTAGCATCCAGTACTCCATCAATGCATCACCGCTCAAGAAATCGCCATACAGGCTTTTCTTGCTTCTGTATTCCTGCCATTCTTCGGTCTGGAACACATTTTGGAACAGATCCTGGTAGTAGGCTGCAGCTTCAGCAGACATTCCGGGAGGTCCAACAACGCTTCTTTGCATGTAATAGACGAATTCGTTGCCAAGTTCGCCGAATGTCGGCGCGTCCGGAAACACTTCCAATCTATTATCTGTGAAAGCGCCAAGCGGTACTGTGTTTCCAGCTTCATAGAAACCCAATTGCTCAGACGGATTGTTCACGGTGGAATTCGCATTATTACCTGCAAGTTCTTTGGCAACACGGCCGCCGCCCTTGAATGGAACGTAGGTCATATTGAGACCATAGGTTCGGTTCAAGAAGTCAGTAATCAACTGATCTTCCTGCCCTTTACCGGTGCCGGCCATAATCCAGTCTTCACCAGCTGCCTTGGCTGCCGTCACAAACTCGTCTACATTGGTGATGCCGCTATCTTTGTTGACCCACAACAGAAATGTATCTTCCGCCATTCTTCCAATTGGAGTGAACGTCGAGATATCAATTCCCAGGTTCGGTTGACGCAGAGGCGTTGTGTAGAAGCTGTTCAAGGTAACCATCACGGTGTGGTTCTTTGCCGCGCCTGAGGTATTATTCATGTGAACCAAAGCTTCCGCTCCAGAACCGCCGGGTTTGTTGATTGGCACTAAGGGCTTGCTAGACAAATCATGTTTCTCGATGATGGATTGCATCAATCGAGCCATTTTGTCAGCACCACCGCCTTTACCAGCCATGATTACAAAGTCAACCGGCTTTTTCGGATCAAATTCAGCGACTGCAACTTGAACCTGCGTGACTGATAGAAGCACCAGTGCCAGCATGCTCAAGGCCGCAAAAATTGACTTCTTGATTTGAGTCATATCACTTTCTCCATTTTAAAAATTAGATGAAACTCTAATATAGCATTTTTATCGGAACATCAAAATTGCATACTGTATACAAAATACCACAATTTTTTCGCTACACCAAAAAACGTATTAAAAGAAAAATTATAGACTCAGTTAGGCGCGGTCGGAGTAGTGAATGGATTAGACAGAATTTGACACCGGTGTACGCCAATTCTGTTGTTGCATAGGGGGGTTCAAAATGTCGCTGTGGATTCTGTCGGCCGGAAAATTCGGAAAGAAATATCGGATTCGTTTTAATCTACCTGCAATTGCAGACTTTCACATTAGTCAATTTGAGTATATTTACTGCGATGTATTCTTCAATTGCTGAGAATGGTGTTCAATTTCTAAGTGAGTGGGGTGACAGAATGAATTTTGATTTTCGCAGCGATACCGTAACCAAACCGACGAATGCCATGCGCGCTGCGATGCAGCAAGCGGAAGTTGGCGATGACGTCTATGGAGAAGACCCGACAGTCAATCGATTGCAGGACGTCATGGCGGAAAAGTTTGGAATGGAAGCTGGGCTATTCGTTACCAGTGGTACGCAGGCGAATTTACTAGCTCTGCTGTCGCACTGCAGCCGAGGAGATGAGTATATAGTGGGTCAGGTCGCCCACACCTACAAATATGAAGGTGGTGGCGGTGCTGTGCTAGGCGGCATACAGCCTCAGCCTTTGGATTTCGAAGAAAACGGAACAATAGACTTGGATGTAGCACGGGATTTTATCAAACCCGATGATGATCATTTTGCCAACACCCGTCTTTTCTGCCTGGAAAACACGATTGCTGGCAAAGCGCTGCCGATGAAGTATCTTGATGATGCTGCTCAATTTGTGAAATCAAACGGTCTGGCGTTTCATCTTGACGGCGCACGCGTCTTCAACGCGGCTGCATTCCACGGAGTTGACGTTGTTGATATTACCGAACGGTTTGACACGGCGTCATGCTGTTTTTCAAAGGGACTGGGTGCACCCGTTGGCTCGATTTTATGTGGTGACCGTGAAACCATTCGTGACGCTCGACGTTGGAGAAGACTAGTCGGAGGCGGAATGCGTCAGAGCGGAGTGGTTGCTGCGGCAGCTTTGTTCGCAGTTGAAAATCACGTAGCAAGATTGGCAGAAGATCACCATAACGCAAAGTGGATTGCAGAACAGTTGTCTTCGATTGAAGAGATTGATGTTGAGTTTCACGAGAATCAAACCAACATGGTTTTCGTATCGGCAGATCGCAAGCAGATCGATGAACTGGCTCAGTTTCTTCGTGGTAGCGGAATCATTGTCACTCCCGGCTCACCGATGCGCCTGGTGACCCATCTTGATGTTGACCGGGCAGCTGCATCACTGCTGGTAGATGGAATCAAAGAGTTTTTCTCTCGCTGATTTTGGCAGACATCGCTCCTAACTCGTAGTCAGGCAAATCAATTCGCAAGGATCAAGTAATCAGATTTTCACTCTTCAAGTTTAAGTCGCTGACTAAATGAATCAGCTACGACACATAGAATCTCGAACATCATAGTTGCTCCTACCAAGGCGGTATTACCGGAAGGATCAAACGGTGGAGCTACTTCGACGACATCGCCGCCTATAAGATTCAGCCCCTGAAGAGACCGAATCATCATCTGCGCTTCGAGAGTGGTAAACCCGCCGACTTCTGGTGTTCCAGTGCCTGGCGCATAGACCGGATCCAGCCCGTCTACATCGAAACTGATATAAGTCGGGCCGTCGCCGACGATGTCTCGCGCTTCCTCCATGATTGACTTCCACCCCCTTTCTGCAAACTCTTCCATGTAAATCACTCGCATGCCGGTATCGTGACTGAATTTCCAGATATCCAGATCATTCAGACTGCCGCGGATACCGATCTGAATGGTTCGCTTTGGATCCAGCAATCCTTCCTCTACCGCTCTTCTGAAAGGGGCGCCGTGATGAAACTTAGAGCCGAGATAGTCATCCCCGGTATCGCAGTGGGCATCGAAATGTACCATGCCGACCGGGTGTTCACACGCAATTGCACGATAAATCGGAAGGGTGACCGAGTGATCACCGCCCGCAGAAACAGGCACAATACCGCGTTTATGAATCTGACTGAAATAATATTCGATTTCGTCCAGACTTTCTTCAAGGTGAAACGGCTTCTGAATCCAGGCATCTCCCAAGTCTGCGATGTTGCAAAGATCGTAAGGGCAGATTCCAGACGACTGATTCTTGCGTCTCATCAGACTCGACTGGTTTCTGATTTCTCGGGGGCCGTGTCTGGCGCCGGTACGATTGGTAACGCCACCATCAAAAGGAACTCCCACCAAACCTAGATCGACATCGTCCCAACTTTCCGAATGCGGTGCACGCATAAACGTGGGTATGCCGGTGTAGCGAGGACGCTGTATCGGATCATTAAAGGCTTCGTATTCGTACATGCTGCCGATTCTCCTGAAAAATTGTGAACAGTCCTAACGCTATTGTATGGAAGGCCGGATTACTCCTGCTGACATATTTGCGACAGTTTTCACTTCCGGCTGTAACCATGGTTTCAATTCATCAGTCATTTCTGCGTCCAAATCGCAGAATTTTGAGATTAGCCAACCCATTGCGACCTCGGCTGCACGTCTTGAACCGTCGTCGATCTTCAATGCAAAACCGAGTGGATTCGAGTCGACAGTCATTCCTGCGTACATGCCTTCCGCCCCCACTTTGATCAGCACTCTTCCGTGGGTGGCTAAGGGAACTGCAGTGCAGAAACGATTTTCGCCGCCGACAAGTTCCGGAAATTCCGCCATTGCCGAATAAATTCGGTGAGCCGAGCTCTGGCGGGCAATGGAGTCGAAATTACCGGAGGCTAGTTTCCCGAAGGCCGATGCAATGCCGTGTAGAGAGATGCCAACTACGGGAATGCCACAGCCATCCGTGCCGAATGGTCGCGCTTGCAACGGTTCCTCAGTCAGTTCCTGAAGCACCTTCAGGACGCTTTGCTGGACTGGATGCGAGCGCTTGACATAGCCTTTAATCGGTTCATCGTTGTGCTTGGCAACAGTAATGAATCCTGCATGTTTTCCAGAGCAGTTATTGTGTAGAGAATTCGCTTCAATTCCTTCGCGAATCATTTTAATTCGGGTGTGGTGATGAGAGGGACATTGCACACCGCACTCAAGCACGGACTCATCCAATCCGATTTTCGCCAACCACCTACGCACTCCGTCTACATGTGTAGATTCTCCAGAATGCGAAGCGCAGGCAAGCGCAATTTGTTCGTTTCCTAGTTTGTAGCGCTCTAAAGCACCGGATTCTGCTAGCACAATCGCCTGCAGGGGTTTGATTGCTGATCTCGGATAAATAGGACGATTTACGTCACCGAATGCTGCGACCGTATCACCTTGTGCTTTCACAACGATGGCAGCGCCTCGGTGGAAACTTTCAACCATATCGCCGCGAATGACTTCGACTAGAACTGGATTAGTTGAATCCATCAAATCTGTTCCCCGACGGTTGTATTCGATCGATGTCGTCGAAATTAGCGTCATTTCGTATATGATTATTGTTTGATTATACTGAATCGAAAATGGTGCACACTTCATGGCCGTACTCCTGGTCGAACGTAATGAAACGCTGAAAATTTTGTCACTGAACCGACTTGAGCGCGCAAATTCACTGAGTGCAGAGTTGGTTGAGGCTTTGACCGATACGTTCGGTGAGTCGTGCACTGACGGTACTCGAACGTTAGTTATTCGGGGAAACGGCAATTCTTTTTGTTCAGGTTTTGATCTTAGCAACTTGGAAAGCGAGAGCGAAGTAGCAGATCGCATTCTCAAGGTTGAGACAATGCTCCAGGCAGTGCATCACGCACCGTTTCTAACTGTTGCACTTGTACATTCCATGGCATTCGGAGCAGGGGCTGACCTAGTGTGTTCGTGTAACATTCGAATCGCGGAAGCTGGCAGTCGATTCTGCATGCCGGGGCTGAATTTTGGAATTTTGCTCGGAACCAGGCGTCTTGCGCATCGGATTGGAACGGATAATGCAATTAACGTGTTGATCAATACTCGAGTATTCGATGCTTCAGAAGCGCTGAAGATGGGTTTCCTAACGCGGATTGCGAGTCAGAAAGAATGGTCGGAACAGATCGAATTGGCAAAGCAAGCGGGAGCGGCAATCGCGAGCGAACATGTGAGACAAATGTTGAGAGTCGCGGTTCCCGATACCCGCTCGGAAGACATGGCGGATTTGATTGAATCAGTCAACGTGCCTGGTTTGGTCGATCGAATCACAAGTTACAGAAATTCACTGCGCAAACACTCCGGCAAATAGCCAGCTAAAATTCGGTGAGAATGATAATTCAGTTTTTCAGTTATGTGGGGCCGCTTCGAGCGATGCTCTACATACTGGTGCTGATGCTGACAGTTTCTGCTCTTTTTTCATTCGGAGAGACACACAAGTCCGGACTGATGATGTTCCCGACTCTGATTGCACCTACGCTGGTTCCGATGCTCTTTTTTATAATTCCACTGGACATGACCATGTGCAAAATCATGATGTTGGATAAAAGTGAGAAATCGCGAAAACGCTACAAGAACATGATTTGGTTGGACCTGGCAGCTCTGGCAATACTGTTTGTTGCATGGCTTCCCTTTTACAAAAGTCTGTTGTTGCTTTAAGCGCTCTCATGACGAGGAAGATTGAATAGGGCGTGCAAGTCCTTCGACAATTTCCGTACTGGGAGTATGTAGGAAAACCTCGGATGAAATGAGAATTTTCCAGCTACGACTTGATCCGCCTAGAACAATATTCTCCCGCTGCATGACTGCACTGTCGACCCATAGAGGCAGATTATCCGGTAATCCGATCGCAGTGACCCCTCCAACCGTCATTCCTGTAATCCGTTGAGTTTCTTCTGTCTCTGCGAACGATACTTTCCTCGCACCAAGTTTTTTTCTAACGACGTGATTTACGTCCAGGCGGCAATTTGCCAGTACCACGCAAGCAGCAAATTTTGCTTCGCCTGACTTCGACTTAACGACAATCGTGTTTGCACAGTCTTCCACTGCGTATTCATAGTGTTCAATGAAAATTTGAGTATCTGCTAGATCTGGATCACACGGCATTAATTCATAAGGAATTGCCAATTCGTCCAGATGCTGACGGAGCTTTGCGGTCTGCGGGTCGGTCACTTGGAGGCAAACGTGTTTTTCTGTGCCAGAAAAAATAGGCTGATACCGACAATTATAAGCGGCACGGAAAGTACCTGTCCCATTGTCCCCCAGTCAGAAATGATGAATCCTGGAACTGCATCGGGTTCACGAAAAATCTCCACGAATATTCGAAATGCTCCATAACAGGTCAGAAATAACCCTGTAACAGCTCCTGTTGCTTTGGGTGTTGAGGAATAAAGCCATAGTATTGCAAATAGTGCGACTCCCTCTAAAGCAGCTTCATAAAGTTGTGACGGGTGTCTTGCAAGCTGTAGGGGATCAATTGGAAATATCATGCCCCAGGCCACTTCGGTCGGTCGTCCCCATAGTTCTTGATTGATGAAGTTTGCAATTCGCCCGAAGAAAAAACCGACGGCACAGAGCGGACTTGCAAAATCTGCCAATTGAATAAATGACAATTTGAATTTACGGCTGAAAATGAGACCGCCGGCGGCTGCGCCCAATAATCCGCCGTGAAAGGACATGCCACCCTCCCAAATTTTGAATATATCAATCGGATTCGTGATGTAATGGAGGAAATGGTAAAACAATGAATATCCGATTCGTCCACCGAGGATTGCGCCAAGGGCGATATAGAGAATCAGGTCAGTGACCTGAGTTTTGGAAATCGGAGACAATGAGGCAGAGGCTCTGACCCTGCCCAGCACAATAGCGCTGACTATTCCGGCGAAATATGCAACTCCGTACCACCGAATCTGCAGAATTCCAAGATCAAGCGCAACTGGATCAATTTCTGGATATGTAATCATTCGATTTTGACAGTCAGTAATTGAAGTATTTGTTGAATTACCTGAAAATGGCGGTAGAGATGTCTTTTTCAATTTTTAGTATACATTCGATCTTAGCTCGGTTTTGTGCGTCGATTCCTAATTCGGCTTTGTGCGAGAGCCGTGCCGGATATCAAATCATCAAGGTTTACAAATGAATGAAGGAACACTCAGTCCGAATAGACTGATCAACGAAACAAGTCCCTATCTACTCCAGCATGCCTACAATCCTGTTGACTGGTATCCTTGGGGTCCAGAGGCACTGGAAAGAGCAAAAAATGAAAATCGACTGATTCTCCTGTCCATCGGCTATTCCGCATGTCATTGGTGTCATGTGATGGAGCGAGAGTCATTCGAGGACGAAGAAATTGCCGAAATCATGAATGAAAACTATATTTGCATCAAGGTTGATCGGGAAGAACGTCCAGACCTCGACAAGGTCTACCAAACTGCTCATCAGATGTTCAATCAACGTGCCGGAGGATGGCCACTGACAGCGTTCCTCACTCCAGACGAACACACCCCGGTGTATGTCGGTACCTATTTCCCCGATACGCCGCGCGCTGGAATGCCATCTTTTGGCTCTCTTCTTGAAAATGTCGCAGAGCAGTATCAGGAAAAGAAACAGCATCTTGCGCAACACAACAAGGTTATAAAAGACGCCTTTGCGCGTCTAAGAACAGTGGCAAGCAACAGCGAACTGCCGCTAGAGGAATCACTCATGGAGTCCGCGGTTCAGGAACTTTTTCAGCAGTATGATCCTGTTTATGGAGGTTTCGGTGATGCACCGAAGTTTCCACATCCTACCCAATTAATTCTATTGCTGGCGTTTGGGCTACGGCGGCAAGCCAACGCAGCAAAAAAGGAAAGAGCCATCGACATTACAGTGCATACGCTGGAGGCAATGGCAAATGGCGGTTTGCGTGACCAAATTGGTGGAGGATTCTGCCGATATTCAGTGGATGCAAAGTGGGAAATCCCTCACTTTGAAAAGATGCTGTATGACAATGCACAGTTGCTTCCAGTCTATGCTGACGCGGGAATTTTGAACAATCGCCAGGATTTTCACGATATTGCAGTACAGACAGGCGAATGGGTAATGCGGGAGATGCAATCCGAAAACGGCGGATATTATTCCACAATTGATGCGGATTCTGAGGGTGAAGAAGGAAAATTCTACGTTTGGACAGTTGAGGAACTGAAAGAAAAGCTTTCCTATGAAGAATTTAAGGTTGTAGACATTCGCTATGGACTTCGAGGTGAACCGAATTTTGAGGACAATTGGCACTTGAGAGTGGCTAATCCGCTCAGTGTCGTTACCGAACGATCTGGAATACCGAGTTCGGAAATTCCGATATTACTTGAAAGCGCTCGTCAAAAGTTGTTTTCAGTTCGTAGCAGACGAATTTCGCCCGATCGGGATGAAAAAATTCTCTCATCATGGAACGGTCTCATGATCAAAGCGATGGCCAGAGCTGGCAGACTGCTCAAGCGACCGGACTTCATTGACTCAGCAGCGCGCTCGCTCGAATTTGTACATACTCAAATGTGGGGAAATGGCAGATTGCTTGCAACAGCTAAAGACAATAGAGCGCATTTGAACGCGTATCTTGATGATTATGCATTCTTGGCGGATGGGATTCTCGAACTATTGCAGGCTAGGTGGAGCAATTCTGACCTGAATTTTGCAATGGAACTGTTAGATGTTCTACTGGATCAATTCACAGACCCGACGACGGGTGCATTTCACTTTACCTCGGATGATCACGAGACATTGCTTCACCGCGCCGTACCAACTCATGACGAGGCGACTCCCTCCGGTAACGGAATTGCTGCACAGGTTCTAGCCAAAGCAGCTTATTTGCTAGGTGAAAATCGATACATGGACGCTGCGACGAAAACCATGCATGCACTTCACCCGGCGGCACTGCACCTGCCGTCGGCATTTGGTACCAGCGTAATTGCAATTGAGGAAACGATCAATCCAAGTCCGATTGTGGTGATTCGTGGCAAACTTGACAATATTAACGAATGGGCGGATGCTTGTAGTGAAGTTGCTCCGCTAAACACGATGGTATTTCCAATCCCGCTGGACGCAGATGAAGGACTTCCAGGACTGCTGAAAGAAAAATCCGGCGGTACCGATGTGGTTGCGTATCTTTGCAGTGGATTCACCTGTTCTGCGCCGTGTAGTTCACTTGAAGAGCTGAAAAAAATGATCGGGAATGTCTAGTGCATCCAATAGTTATGGTGAGTGTTCCTGATTCACATTCAATTAGAAGAGACGATTCGTCGAATCAACACCAGTAGCAAAAATGAACTGACTGCGATTACCATGACGATCACAAAACCATTCGCACCCCAAGTTGTCATGGCAATTCCGGCGGATCCAGGTGCCAACGCGCCAGCAACTCCCCACATCACGCCGAATGCTGCGTTTCCAGCCGCGAGCTGCGCTCCGCGAAATCGTTGCCCCATGATTGCCAGCGCAACTGTGTAAATTCCGGCAATTGCTCCACCCCAAACGAGCATGACTGGCCACACGATAATATGAGTATCTATGATAAACGGCAATGACAATGCACCGAGCAATACGACCAGCGCACAGAAAAATATCAGAGTATAGCGATTGACTTTATCTGCGAGCCAGCCAATAAGGGGCTGTGCCGCCATCGACCCAACTGCCAGGACAGTAAGAAACAGTGCCGCAACTTTTTCCGTCACTCCATTTTGAAGGGAGTAGACTGGCAGGAGAGTGAGGAGTGCCGCCTCTTCGAAAGCCATGAGGGCAGCGGCGCAAACAAGCGTTGGCGCCCACAGCATGAATTGCCACACGTGAGAAACATGTCCGCCAGAAAAATCCGGTGAGGTACCTCGCGTCCATCGCAGCGGAATTAGACTGAACGCAATCAAGATGAACGCAACAAGAAACGGCAGTGAACCTTCAGCACCAAAAAAAACGATAAAAAGCGGGGACAGGGCAAGGGTTGCGCTCAGTGTCAGTGTGTATAGCCCCAGCACTCGACCACGTGAACGATCTTCTGCTATTTCGTTGATCCAGGTTTCACTCACGACAAACAATACAGAGCCTGCCGCACCCATGAGGAAACGACTGATGAACCACACATACACATTGTCAATGAACATCATCACCAGAATCAAAGTCAGGTCTGCACAAATGGAGAGGAATACCAATCGGCTTACATTGACCGTACGCATAATCAGCGGTATGACCGGTGATGCGATGACTGCGGATAAGAATGGCATCGCACCCATGATCCCGATCCATGAGGGTGGAAATCCACGCGCCTCCATTTTCAGGCTGATCAGTGGATAGAGAAACCCAACGGTCAATCCATAAATAGAAACAACACAAATGATGGAGAGAAGAATCCTTCGATGAGAAGGATCCGGCATAATATAGCGAATGTAATTATTCACTATACTGCGATCGAGATTCCGCCTCGTCGATCATCGCCAAACCCCGCAACTTCAGAGTCTGCGTGCTTTGCTGTGTGCACTCCGCCAAAAAACACATCGCGCTTTTTGAAACGGGTACTGCTGTCGAAAGCCTGTAAGACAGATTCCAATTCAGAGCTCTCAAAAATATCTTCGACAAATGTTTCGTTCTGATGAAAGTGGACACGCGGTGCTCGGACTGCGTCTTCCACTGACATTCTGAAATCAATCAAATTTACCAGTACCTGTTGGATTGCCGATGGGATTCGATTCGAGCCCCCGCTGCCGATTGCGATCAAACCACTATCCGGCGCACGTGCGACGGAGGGTGACATCATTGAACTGAGTCGTGAATTCGACGGCCAACCGGTTAATCCTCCGGGATTGACGTCATGTTCCCCCAGCATATTGTTCAGCATAATTGAAGTGCCGGGAATCATTGTTCCGCACCCTTCGCCATTACTTACAGATACCGATGCGGCATTTCGGTGCCGATCAATTACAGAAATGTGAGTGGTTCCACGATTTGCCTGTGCGTGATTCAGTAAATTCTGCTTATACAGTTCGTACAGCTCTGCATCAAATTCGGCAGTGGAGTCTGAATATTCTCCGTTCAGAGTGCTGCAAGCTGCAATGGTATTCAGCACCTCGGAAAGATGTTGGGAAGAACCAGGTTGAAACTGTCCAATTTTCTTACGGTTTAATCGGGACAGTCCCAGTGCGATCAATATTCCGCCGTTGGAAGGTGCTGGATTCAGAAGTACGGAATAGTTTCCGTAATCTACCTCAAGTGGTTTACGCAGTTCAACTTGATAGTTTGCCATGTCTTCATAAGTGACAACACCACCGGATTGCGATATGCAGTTGACTGCTTTGGCGATTTCACCCCGATAAAACAAGTCATCTCCTTCTATCGCAAGGGATTCAAGCAAATCGTTGTAATTGGGGAAAAACATCGTTTCTCCTGTTTCCACTGTGAAGCCCGGGCTGCGTGTACTCTCAAATATCTCTCTTGAGCTTTCAGCTAGGTAAATCGGAGTCAGGATTCTGAATATATGTGCCTGCATTTCAGTGACTTCGATGCCTTCTTTTAACATCCGAAGCGCCGGCTGCACCAACTCTTTCATGGGCATTGATGAATAGCGTTTCGCAATTTCAAAGATGCCCTTAACATAGCCGGGGACTGCACTGGTGCCGCAGCCAATGATGAATTCCTGCTGAGTGCTTCCGAAGTCGCATAAGAAGGAACGCGAGTCTATCGCATCCAGATTCTTGCGCCGACTTGGTGTTTGAACGAAGAAATCAAACAATATGGGGGTACTGTCATTGGGCACAGCCATCAAAAATCCGCCTCCGCCTAAGGAAGCGAGAGCCGGTTCAACGATACATGCAGTATGCATTGCGGCAATTGCAGCATCAAAGGCGTTTCCGCCAGCTTTCAAAATTTCAGCTGCCGCTTCAGCGGTTTTCGGATGACCGGCGGCAACGATTCCTTTGTTCATATGTAACCTGTGTCAAGATGCAAGAATTTCAAGGTAAGTGATAACATAGCAAATTATGTGCAATTACCATCAAGCAGATTCAAGAAGTACAAATGGCAAGTCAAATTAGAATACCGGAGAACGGTGAAAAAATAACGATACAAGGTGGCACGCTGAACGTGCCAGAAAATCCCATTATCGGATATGTCGAGGGCGATGGCATAGGACCTGATATTACTCGTGCATCCATGCGCGTGTGGAATGCAGCCGTTGAACTCGCTTACGGCAACAGTCGCAAGATTCACTGGTGTGAGCTTTTCATGGGTGAAAAAGCAGGTAGTCTCTACGATGGAAATTATTTTCCAGATGAGACACTCGAAGCCATTGAGGATTTGGTTGTCGCGATAAAGGGGCCCTTGTCTACACCAGTCGGTGGCGGATTTCGTTCACTGAATGTTTCTCTTCGCCAGTCTCTAGACTTATATGCATGCATTCGCCCGGTGAAATATTTTTCAGGAGTTCCTTCACCCATGCGGCGCCCTGAAGAAGTGGATGTGGTCATATTCAGGGAGAACACGGAAGATGTCTATTCCGGCATTGAATTTCCAAGCGGTTCGCCGGAAAATGAAAAATTGGCAAAGTTTCTACGCGAGGAAATGGATGTAAATTTCGAGGAAGGCGCCGGACTTGGAATCAAGCCGGTGAGCGAAGTACGTACCAAGAGACTGGTTCGCAAGGCAATACAGCACGCTCTAGATTCCGGCCGACAGAGTGTAACACTAGTGCACAAGGGTAACATCATGAAATATACCGAAGGTGCATTTCGCTCCTGGGGATATGAATTAGCACGCGACGAATTTGCTGATGTTACGGTTACTGAAGACCAGGTTTGGGAAATGTACGACGGTGAAGCACCCGAGGGCAAGGTAGTCATCAAAGACCGAATCGCCGATATCATGTTTCAATTGATGCAGTTACGGCCGGCAGAATTCGATGTCATCGCAACCACCAACTTGAACGGTGACTATCTGTCCGATGCTGTTGCAGCTGAAGTAGGCGGTATCGGCATTGCTCCGGGCGCTAACATCGCAGACCATGTCGCTGTATTTGAGGCAACTCATGGTACAGCGCCGAAGTATGCCAATCAGGACAAGGTAAATCCTTCATCACTTTTGCTGTCTGGCGTCATGCTGCTTGAATATATTCGCTGGCAGGAAGCTGCCGATCTCATCAGCGAGACGTTTCCTAAAGTGATTCATCAGGGGAAAGTCACTTACGATTTTGCGAGACTGATGGAAAACGCAACAGAGGTTTCGACGAGCGAGTTCGCTTCTGCGCTAATTCAGGAGATGAAAAGCTGAAGCCCGTTTCAATCTACAGTGGTGTGAAAATAGGCATGCAAGTTCCGTAATTTGAAAATCGGACTTGCTCCAGTATCGCTGGACCAGTTGATCCGCAAGACTACTCAGCGCAACGGAATTTAGGGTCCGCCGCTCTCCAGAAATACCAGCTGGCCACGCTTCGATAAGGTTTCCAGATTTCACCATGTTCCAAGAGTTCCTGCGGACTGGGCAAGTCGTCTTGCCCATATGCAACCATATATCCGCGTCGAACTCCAAGGTCAGTAACTGGCAAAATATCTGGGCGTCCCAGGTTAAAGATCAGCAACATCTCGACCGTCCAAGGGCCGATTCCGCGAACAATTGTGAACGCGTCTATCAACTCCTTGTCTTGCATTTTGTCAATTGCCGTTGGGGATGGCAGCAGGCCCTGAATTTCTTTTTCGGCAAGATCCTTGACTGCTCGAATTTTCGCATGTGACAGCCCACAGGCACGCAAATGGTCACTATCGGTGTTCAGCAGTTCATGTGGCTGTGGAAATGAGCCGTTGTACAGACCCAGAATCCGATTCAGAATACTGCTAGCGGCGTGGCCTGATAGCTGTTGATAGACGATAGATCGTATCAACGCTTCAAACGGCGTCATGCCTTTTCGGAATTCTAGACGATATTCGCCAATTTCGCCAATCAGGTTGTATAGAGTGGGATCAACTTTCCGAAAATGTTGAATCGCTGACTTAGCACTGTATGGATAGTCAGTGGCTTCATTTGATGTCCATACCATCAGTTAGTTTCTGCTTCGGAGAGTTTCGGAGCCAGTCGAATTTCGATACGACGATTGGCTGCTCTACCTTCTTCTATGTCGTTTGAAGCAATCGGCTGCAAAGCTCCAAATCCGACAATTCGTAATTTGTCTTCAGGAACACCCTGTTGGGTAAGGAAGTTAGCGGCAGCGGCTGCACGGGCTGCAGACAACTCCCAGTTGGTCGGGTAGAATCGAGCAAGATTTCCAGCAATCAGTTTATTGTCTGTGTGACCCTCAATACTCATGATTCTATCGGGATAGTCTTGATATTTTTGAGCAATATCTCGAAGGGTTTCCAGACCTTCTGTACTCAATTTAGCCGATCCGGAATCAAAGATGACATCTGATTCTAGTCTGATCACTGAAAACTTCGATACAAGCAAAGCCATCTCTGTTTTATTTTCGACAATGGATTGATTTAGAGTTGAAGACAATTCAGACAAATTCTCTTGCAGCACTTGGTGTTCGATTACCAGATTTTCAGATTTAACTTCAGATTCTCGCTTTTTGGCTCGATGACGTCTGAGGTGTTTGCTCGCATACCTCAATCGAGTTTCAAGATATTTTGTGCGACTTTCAGATGAAGCCAACTGTAGCGCCAATTTGTCGACTTCGTTGTGTGTTGTTTGAAGCTGATTTTGCAAACCGCTAACAAATTCTTTCAGTGATGCTACCACTTCACTATTTAACTCATCAAGATTTGCTACGAGCTCTGAGGTTTCTTCAGACGAGGTTTGAGCCATAGTTTCTGCAGTTTCAGTCTGAGCGGTTTGTTCAGACGCTGATTCTCCTATCGTCGTCGTGTCGCTGACTGCAGTCTTGGACTGGCTCGCAAGTTGCGACAGATTTTCGAGCTGCGCTGTCAGATGATCGACTTGGGCAAGCAGTTGATGGCGCTCATTTTGCAGGCTGCCTACAGATTGATTCAGATTATTAACAGTTTGTTCTAGATCCAGCACTTGCTGATCTGCCCGGGGGCTTTCTGCTACCGCTTCTACTGAAGTTGTTTCCATGGAAGTGTTGGCAACTTCTGAAACCTCACTGTCTGAACCAGTTGCGGGCTGCAAATCTTCCATGGTGTCATTTGACATCTCTAAGACCTGTTCCAACTGTTCCGTTAGCTGGACGATTGCCTCACTCTGTTCCTGTTGTTGCTGAAGCGCTTTTTCCAACTCGACATTATTCTCGTCGAGCTGTTCTGAAAATCTGAATACTGTTTCTTCTTGATTCTTCTCCAACTGATCGACTTGAGCAAGCAATTGAAGGCGCTCACTTTGCAAACTGCTTACAGATTCTTTCAGCGATGCCACCACTTCACCATTTAACTCATCAAGACTTGTTGCGAGCTCTGAGGTTTCTTCAGACGAGGTTTGAGCCGTAGTTTCTGCAGTTTCAGTCTGAGCGGTTTGTTCAGACGCTGAGTCTCCCATCGTCGCCGTGTCGCTGACTACAGTCTCGGACTGGCTCGCAAGTTGCGATAGACTATCGAGCTGCGCTGTCAGATGATCGACTTGGGCAAGCAGTTGATGGCGCTCACTTTGCAAACTGCTTACAGATTCTTTCAGCGATGCCACCACTTCACCATTTAACTCATCAAGACTTGTTGCGAGCTCTGAAGTTTCTTCAGACGAGGTTTGAGCCGTAGTTTCTGCAGTTTCAGTCTGAGCGGTTTGTTCAGACGCTGAGTCTCCCATCGTCGTCGTGTCGCTGACTGCAGTCTCGGACTGGCTCGCAAGTTGCGATAGACTATCGAGCTGCGCTGTCAGATGATCGACTTGGGCAAGCAGTTGATGGCGCTCATTTTGCAGGCTGCCTACAGATTCTTTCAGCGATGCCACCACTTCACTATTTAACTCATCAAGACTTGCTGCGAGCTCTGAGGTTTCTTCAGACGAGGTTTGAGCCGTAGTTTCTGCAGTTTCAGTCTGAGCGGTTTGTTCAGACGCTGATTCTCCTATCGTCGCCGTGTCGCTGACTGCAGTCTTGGACTGGCTCGCAAGTTGCGACAGATTTTCGAGCTGCGTTGTTAACTGATCAACTTGGGCAAGCAGGTGAAGGCGCTCATTTTGCAGGTTGTCTACAGATTGATTCAGATTATTAACCGTTTGTTCTAGATCCAGCACTTGCTGATCTACCCGGGGGCTTTCTGCTACCGCTTCTGCTGAAGTTGTTTCCATGGAGGTGTCGGCAACTTTTGAAATCTCTCTGTCTGAGTCAGTTGAGGGCTGCAAATCATCCATGGTGTCATTTGACATCCCTAAGACTTGATCCAGCCGTTCAGTTAGTTGGACGATTTCCTCACTCTGTTCTTGTTGCCCCTGGAGCGCTTTTTTCAGCTCGGCATTATTCTCGTCGAGCTGTTCTGAAAATCTGAATACTGTTTCTTCTTGATTCTTCTCCAACTGATCGACTTGAGCAAGCAATTGAAGGCGCTCATCTTGCAGGCTACTTGCAGATTGATTCAGACTATTAACCGTTTGTTCTAGATCCAGAACTTGTTGATCTACCCGGGAGCTTTCTGCTGCTGTTTCTTTTTGTGTCTCATTCAAAACTTCATTCAAGGTGCGCAGCGCCAGGTTTTCCTGAATCAAACTCTCGTGATCAGCTGTCAGCAAGCCCAACTGATTCTCTAATTCGTTCAGCTGCTCATTGGTTTGGGAGGGTTGGCGTTCAACCGAGGTCGTTGACTCCGGTCCTTTTGGTGCAGGAGATGAAAGGTAGAGTATCCAGCCAGCGGCTGTGGCGATTCCCAGAACTGCCATGAGAATCCACGTTAAAGGTTTTGGTTGCACAGTTTAAACTCTCTGGTTAAAGGGTTGTAGAACTCAATTCCCTACTCAATTCCAGAAATTAACAATCCTATCTGACGGTTTTTCTAAGTATATTTTAGTGTAACACCGTGTTTCACGGCTAAATATCAGTATTTGATCAACAATTTATACTGTTTTATCGAATATTTGTTGAATCTTGATGGTGCGTAGCCGCTGTTTGGCTGTAATATCCCACACATCAACTTCGCTATTCATTTGTTTGTAGTCATCTAGTGCAGTCAGATCCGATTGCCCTGAAATGACCGACTTGAGGGCAATCAGTACTCCCTGATGCGCAACGATTCCAAGCTGTTCGTCCGCCTTCGATTTTACTATCTCGCCAAGAAAATCTTTTGCCCGTACCATTACGTCTGCGATTGACTCGCCGCCTGGTGCCGGTAGAGTGAAATTCCGACTGCGCCAATATTCATAATCGCGCTTGCCGATTTCTTGTGAAATGTCGTCTTCATAGCGACCGTCATAGTCTCCTAGATTGATCTCGACAAGACGTTCGTCGATGAAAATCGGTGTGACGTGATCGGAGATGATATCCGCGGTCTCAGTCGCCCGCTCAAGAGGGGAGGTATATATCTTTGCAAGGCGAATCGTTTCCAGGCGTAGCAGTTCCCGAATTTTCACAGCTTGTTCTCGACCTGCGATATTCATAGGGACATCAACTCGTCCCTGCCATCGTCGTTGTGCGTTGTAGTCAGTCTGGCCGTGTCGGATCAGAAATAATTCCACTAGTGAATTTCTGCGGATTCGGCAGGTGAAGTAAAGTATAAAGTTGCGAACATTATCATGGATTGAGTAATCTAACTTACCAATTAATTCATCGGAAAGGCTGAATTGCCAGTCAGGCGATAAAGATATGAAAAAGATTCTGATTCTTGCGATTGTTGCAGGTTTGATTGTAGTTTATTTTGTTTTTGATCTAGGTCAGTATCTTGACTTGGATTATTTCAAGCAGCAGCAGGAACGAATCATGGCGTACCGGGAATCATTTCCGATACGCACTGCGGCGATATTCTTTATTGCTTACATCTTGGTAACTGGGCTGTCATTACCAGGAGCCGCAATTGCAACATTGGTCGGGGGAGCAATTTTCGGATTGTTATGGGGAACCGTGCTCGTTTCATTTGCATCGGTGATTGGTGCTTCCTGTGCATTCTTGGTGTCACGCCATATTCTTCGAGACACCATTCAGAACCGTTACGGAGATCGCCTGCGAACAATTAACGAAGGTTGTGAGAAGGATGGCGCTGTGTATCTGTTTACCTTGCGAATGGTGCCACTGTTTCCTTTTTTCCTAATAAATCTGCTGATGGGGCTTACCCCCATGCGTTTGGGCATGTTCTTCATTGTCAGCCAGATCGGGATGCTTCCAGGAACTATCGTATATGTGAATGCAGGTACGCAGATTGCGAAAATCGACTCCCTCGGATCCATTCTATCACCGGCATTGATTGCTTCATTCGTGCTGCTTGGAATTTTTCCTCTCATTTCAAAGAAAATCATTGATGCCTTCAAAGCCAGAAAGGCTTTGGGCAAATACAAAAAACCCAAGAAATTTGAATTCAATACCGTCGTAGTCGGTGCCGGTTCCGCAGGGCTGGTAGCAGCTTACATCGCAGCGGCTGTCAAGGCGAAAGTCGCATTGATCGAAAAAGCGAAAATGGGTGGTGATTGTCTAAATACCGGCTGCGTTCCATCAAAGGCAATTATTCGAACTGCAAAGTTTTTATCCCATCAGAAGCGTAGCAAGGAATTCGGAGTTCATACAGCCAGCGCCGAGTTTGATTTTAAGGAAGTCATGGATCGAGTCCGAAGCATCATTGGTGTAATTGAACACCATGATTCCGTAGAGAGGTATACCGGGCTTGGCGTTGACTGTTTTGCCGGACACGCAACAATCGAGTCGCCTTACTGCGTAGATGTCGATGGAAAGAAACTGACCACCCGTAGCATTGTCATTGCTTCCGGTGCTGAGCCTGCTGTTCCGTCTTTGCCGGGTATTGATGATGTCAATTACTACACTTCGGATACGATCTGGGAAATCAACGAGCTGCCGAAACGGCTGCTGGTTTTGGGAGGCGGGCCGATCGGCTGTGAATTGTCACAAGCGTTCGTTCGGCTCGGATCAAACGTCACTCAGGTGCAGAGACTTCCGAGAATCATGCCGAGAGAAGATTCAGAATATTCCGAAATGGTCCTTAAACAGTTTATCGAAGATGGCGTGGATGTACGTTTGGAACATCTGGCGAAAGAATTCATCACGGAAAACGGTACAAATGTACTGGTCTGCGAGCACAATGGAGAGGAAGTGCAAATTGAATTTGACACACTACTCGTTGCTGTTGGACGTCGAGCGAGAATCAGTGGCTTTGGAATTGATCAGCTTGGCATTGAATTGTCAAGCAATAGGACCATTGAAGTGAACGAATTTCTGGAAACCAACTTCCCCAATATCTATGCGGTCGGAGATGTGGCAGGTCCTTATCAATTCACGCATTTTGGTGCGCATCAGGCGACCTCAGCTGCAACCAATGCTTTGCTCAGACCGTTTTATCGCCGTCGTGTTGACTATTCTGTGATTCCGTGGGCAACTTTTACTGAACCAGAAGTGGCGCGAGTTGGCTTGAATGAGCAGGAAGCAAAACAAAAGGGAATTGATTATGAAGCAACGGTTTACGACTTCAAAGATCTGTCACGGGCGATTGCGGATAGTGAAGCGAGGGGGGAGATCAAGGTTCTGACGCCTCCCGGCAAAGACAAGATTTTAGGCGTAACGATTGCTGGCGAACATGCCGGTGACCTAATTTCAGAGTTCATTCTTGCGATGCAGTGCGGACTTGGTTTGAATAAGATTTTGGGCACCATTCACATCTATCCGACTTTAGCGGAATCGGTGCGATTCGTAGCCGGAAACTGGAAACGCAAGCAAGTTTCGGAGAGAACGATGAAGATCTTGCGAGGTTTCAACAAGTGGCGACGCGGATGAGGGGATTAGGCGCGTTGTCTTTGAGAGGAATGTATCAGTCATCCGTATAAACGGTATAAAGCTGGTAATAGTGTCCTTTGCGGTGCATCAGTTCCTGATGTGTTCCATCCTCGACAATTTTCCCTTCATGCAAAACCACAATTCGGTCAACTTTTTCGATTGAAGAGAGTCGATGGGCGACTATGATCACGGTTCGCCCTTCGCCCAATGCATCGAGCGCACGGCGAACCTGGTATTCCGAATTTGTGTCCAGCGATGAAGTCGCTTCATCAAAAATCAGAATTGGCGCATCCTTGATAAAAGCTCGTGCAATCGCAATACGCTGCTTTTGGCCGCCTGACAATCGTATCCCTCTGTCACCCACAACGGTCTGGAATCCGTCAGGAAGTTTTTCGATAAATTCCAACGCATAAGCCGATTTGGCGGCTTTGTGAATCATCTCCTCACTCGAGTTGTCCAAATTTCCATAAGCGATATTGGCTGCGATAGTATCGTCGAACAAAAAGATGTCCTGACTGACGAATGCGATCAGATCGCGAATTTCCGAAAGTTTGTATTCTCGTATGTCGACCCCGTCTATCAACATCTGTCCGTCCTGTAGTTCATACATTCTCGGAATCAACGAAGTCAGCGTGCTCTTGCCGCTACCGGAGGCGCCGACCAAAGCAATGGTTTGGCAAGGTTCGATTTCAAGCGAAACCTGATCGAGGGAACTCACCTTCGAATTCGTATAGCTGAACGAGATGTTCTTGAACTCCATGCGTCCCTGCATGGCCTGACGGTCAACGTTTTTATCACCACTTTCCACTTCTGGTTGCTGATCAATCAGGAAAAATACGCGCTCCGAAGCGGCCAGTCCTGCCTGCAGCGCTTCGTTGACGCGCAGCAGTCGTTTCATGGACGTGGATATTAACGCCAGCGCGGCCATGAACGAAACGAATCCGCCGACTGTCAGCGGGTTCGTCAGGTCCCGCGTCAAGCTGAAATACACTGCGCCGGCGATTGCCAGAGTCGAAATGAATTCAGCGCTCGGAATGGAGATCTCTCTGGCGACCGACTGCTTGAGTTTCAATCCGCGAACCTTGTTCGCCAAGTCACCGAGCCGTTCGCTCTCAAAACGCTCGGTCTGGTACAACTTGACGATCCGATTATAGTTGGTAACTTCTTGAAGATGATGCAGAAAGATCGCCCCCATCTGCATTGAATCGCGATACAGTTTGCGAAGTCGTTTGGCTACTGCACGTACCAACGCGGCGATTATGGGCGTAGCAATCACAATAATCAGACTGAGTGCCCAGTCCAAAATGAAAATCCACACCAGCAAGCCAATGATGGTCAGCGATTCCCGTATGACGGTGATCAGAACGTTGGATGCCGCAGATGTCAATGCGTTGACATCTCCAGAGATACGGGCAATGATCTGCGCGGTCGGGTTTTGATCGTAAAAGCGCGTCGGCAAATTGAGCATGCGATCAATCATTTGAATCTGAATGTCGTAAACCACCCGCCCCATTACCCAGTTCATGCAAACAGCATTCACATAGCTGGCAACACCTCGTATTGCGAACAGCGCAATCAGGATAAGCGGCATCCAGAAAATATAGAATGGGTCGCGATCAACAAAACTTCCGTCCAGCAAGGGTTTCATCAGAACCGCCACGGCCGGAGTCGTCAAAGCGTATAAGACGACGAATAGCAGACCAAGCAGGAAATACCATTTGTAGACGAGCACATAGTCCAGCAGACGTCGGTATAACCGTAAATCGCTGAGAAAGGTGGTTTTAGAATGTTGGTGCTTCTGCATTATTAAATTATTTTCGACAGCAGTTCCGTTCCGACAGTTGCCACCATGGTAACTCGGCTCTGAGTGGTGTGGAAACCAAGGCTGCTAGTGCGATTGGCCGCAAATGCCGCTGCGAGGATATTTTCGAAATCAAAACTGGATGCTTCTGGTGAGTTGAATTGCTACACTGTGGACGGTGTTGATCGTTTTAATGAACCCATTGATTGCGCGCAATCGTAATGAACTATGTTGCGAAATTCTGCGAAATCCAGTAGAATTTGCGGTCTAACATGGAACAATAGAAACTGATACCTGTTGTTCTGTTGGTTCTACGCAGTGTGTAAACTGGACATTGCGATGTATTTCTTATCTGCATCAAATTCAATATTGCTGCAATTGTTGCTGTATCTACGGTGCAGTTTCTACAATTAAATTATATAATTTCCGCTTTTGCTTGAACGTGCGGAAGCAGGTGGCACAAAAGAATTATTTTATCTGGATGGAACATGAATACAATTTCAGCAAAAGCCAAAGATGTAAATCGCGAGTGGTTGCTCGTTGATGCGTCTGATAAGGTTTTGGGTCGTTTGGCATCGGAGGTTGCAATACGCCTTCGAGGAAAGCACAAGCCCATTTATACACCACATGTAGATACTGGCGACTACGTGGTGATCATCAATGCTGAGAAGGTTGTTCTGACTGGCAATAAAGAAAATGCCAAGGTATACCATCGGCACTCCGGGCGTCCAGGCGGATTGAAGACGGTGTCAGTCAGTACCATGCGAGAGACTCATCCAACCCGAATCATTGAAAAAGCCGTGCAAGGCATGATGCCGAAAGGACCGCTTGGACGCGCAATGATGTTAAAACTGAAAGTTTATGCCGGAGCGAATCAGCCTCATGAGGCTCAATCTCCAAAACCCCTAAATTTCTAGAGAATTCATAATGGCAGTTTCCAGTGAAGTGTATTACGGAACGGGTCGAAGGAAATCTTCAACGGCTCGTGTTTATTTGACCAAAGGCAAAGGGAGCATCATTGCGAACGATCGGCCGATTGAGGAGTATTTTGGTCGTGAAACCGCCCGCATGGTCATCCGCCAACCTCTGGCTCAGCTCGACATGCTGAATTCCATTGATGTTCGAGCGAACGTTACTGGCGGTGGGCAGAGCGGACAGGCAGGTGCCATTCAGCTGGGCATTGCTCGTGCACTGCTACACTATGACGAATCGAATCGTGCTGCGCTTCGTAAAGGGGGATTTCTCACCCGCGACGCACGGGAAGTGGAAAGAAAGAAAGTAGGTCTACACAAGGCGAGAAAAAGGCCTCAATACTCCAAACGATAAAACCGTTCTATTGTGTTTTCACCCGGTTGAAAGATCAGAATTCTAAAAACTGGGGAATCGTCTAACGGCAGGACAACGGACTCTGACTCCGTCAATCCAGGTTCGAATCCTGGTTCCCCAGCCAATCCTTTGCTCTTTTCAGCATACTGAATAGCGGTATGCTATTCGCGCATTCCGTAGCCGCGTTCCAGCAGCACCATGCATATCGTGAACAAAATTGCGATGGCAAGGCCGATCACCGTAAACGATACCCAGATCCCTACGTCGCTTGATCCTAGAAATGCATATCGAGCGACATTGATGACATAAAGTAACGGGTTGGCCAGCGACACGGTCTGCCAGAATTGTGGAAGCATCTGTACGGAATAGAATACGCCGCCTAGATAAATCAGTGGAGTGAGCACGAAATTGGGAATGATGGATACATCATCAAATTTGCGGGCAAACATTCCATTCAGCATTCCGCCCAGCGAAAAGACCAAAGCAGTCAGTATGAAAATGGCAATTGTAATCACGGGAGACACGATACTGACGTTGGCAAATAAAGAGGAAACCACAAGAACGATACCCCCCACTACAATTCCCCTGCAAATCCCGCCAGTCAAATATCCGATCAAGATTACGTAATTCGGCACTGGGGACACCATGATCTCTTCAATGAAGCGCTGAAACTTCGAAGAAAAAAATGATGACGCTACGTTTGTATAGGCTCCAGTGATTATCGACATCATTACCAGCCCCGGAACGATGAAATCAATATAAGTGTGTCCTTGCATAGGCCCGATTCTTGGACCAATCAGATTGCCAAAAATCAGGAAATACAGACAAGTCGTGATGACCGGCGGTATCAGCGTCTGTGTCCATATCCGAATGAACCTAGTGACTTCTTTGCGCATCAGCGTGTAGAGTGCGACGGAAATGTATTCGGCGCTGTTCATGAAGAATTTATGGATTCCATGGAGGCTGCTTCGATTTTTAGTAACTCGATAAACAGTGTTTCGAGTCGATTGGATTTGTTACGAATGCTGGTCGTGCATATGCCGAGTTGCGTCAACTGATCAAACACGGCATTGATGTTGCTGCCGCGTGGAATATCGATTTCAATGGTGGAATCGTTGATCAGACGCAAGGTGTGATCGAATTTTTGTGGAACATCATTGATCGGCCTCTCCAATTCCAGAACATAAGTCTCCTGTCGCAAATGTGTAAACAGAGACTTCATGTCTATGTCCAGAATCAGCTCTCCAAGTTCGATTACGCCGACGTTTCTGCAGAGCTTTTCTGCTTCCTCAAGGTAGTGCGTGGTCAGAATTATGGTAATGCCCTGCCGGTTGAGCTGCTCCATGAACTCCCACATGGAAAGCCGCGTTTCAAAATCAATACCGGCTGTCGGTTCGTCCAATATTAGTAATCTCGGCTCGTGCATCAACGCCCGCGCGACCATCAACCTGCGTTTCATACCTCCGGACAATCGTCGTGACATGTTATTTCGATGCTCCCATAGACCGAGTATTGAAAGATACTTTTCCGCCTGCTGCTCCGCAACGGATCGTCGGACACCGTAGTAGCCTGCGTGATTGATTACGATATTCCAAGGCGTTTCAAACTGATTGAAATTCAATTCCTGTGGAACTAGCCCGATGTGTGACTTTGCTCGCCCAAACTCCTTGTCGATATCGATTCCAAAAACATATACTTTGCCGGCAGATTTGGTCACGAGCGAACAGGTGATGCCAATCGTCGTTGATTTGCCGGCCCCATTTCGTCCGAGCAAAGCATAAAAATCACCCTCGTCAACGTCAAAAGTGACATTCTTCAAGGCTTCTCTGCCGTTTTTATATGTTTTTGAGAGCCCGACTACCGATAGTGCTTTATGCGGGTCAGATGATACATTCACTGAGATGATACTTGATTGATAATAAAAGTGTATTCCGAAGTTCAAATTGTGATTATAATGTTGAGCACTGTGTAAACGGCACTAAGTTTTTTGTAAAAGTGCATACGAGACCCAATGGAAGATTCTTCATATCTAGGTATTTCCCAGAGTGCTGCCCAACGCGTCGGCCAACTAATGTCGGGCTCCGATATCGGTCTGCGCGTCTATGTGGAAGGCGGTGGCTGTTCAGGATTTCAATATGGATTTCAACTGGAATCCGAGCAACAGGATGACGATTTCGTAATTGAGGAGAATGGAATTACATTGCTTATTGATTCACTCAGTATCCAGTACTTAGTGGGAGCTGAAGTCGATTATTTGGACGATTTAATGGGTGCGAGATTCTTAGTAAACAACCCCAATGCGTCCACAACCTGTGGTTGCGGCTCATCGTTCTCTGTCTAACGTTTAGTCGGCTACGAGGAAGCTTCGCAAGCCGGAATAATTCTTGATTTCCTGAGTCGCACATGATCAATTTGACCGCTCTGTTCCTGAGCGGTGTTAGCGGATTCAGCTTTGTCGCTGGTGTATTGGTCGGAATCTGCGGAGTCGGCGGTATTCTGATCATTCCGTTCCTGGTCTATGTCGTCGGCATTGAAATTCACACGGTAATTCCAGCCTGTATGGCGGCATATTCTTTCGCTGCCATTTTCGCAGTCTACTCTTATGCCCGCAGAGGGTCAATTCGATGGGACAAAGCGATTTATCTAGCCATTGGGGCGATACCCGGTGCCTATATAGGATCAATCACGGTTTTGGTACTTTCATCGTACGTTCTTGAAATCATCGTTGCCACCCTTGTTTTTGTTTCTGGCATTCGCTCTCTGGTACAAGGCATCTACGATCAAAAGCGGTACCGGTTTGGACAGCGTTCCCAATTTGGCGCTGATCGCATTGGGGCTGTTCGTTGGATATGGATCCTCTGTCAGTGGATCCGGAGGACCGCTGTTGCTTGTGCCCGCACTGTTGTTGCTGAACTATCCGATTTTGGTTGCAGTGGGACTGGGTATGGCGATACAGGTTACGATCACGCCGTTCGCCACGCTCGGCCATGTTCTGCACGGCAGTGTCGAATGGATACTGGCTGTGCCAATAGGAATTGGAGTGGCTTCAGGTGTATTGATTGGAGCGGTGATTGCCCACAGGATTTCTGCAGTTACCCTGCAGCGGGTAGTCGCAATCGCTTTGCTGACCAGTGGAGTAATGATCGTGTCTCTGTTCATCGTGTAGATTAATCCAATGCATCCACAACCTGTGGTTGCGGTTCATCGTTCTCCGTATAGCATTTCATCGGTTACGCGGAAGTTTCGTAAGCCGGAATCACTCTTGAATTCCTGAGTCGAACATGATCAATTCGACCGCTTTGTTCCTGAGCGGTGTTATCGGCTTCTGCTTTTTTGTCGGTATATTGATCGGAATCTGTGGAGTCGGCGGTATTCTGATCATTCCCTTCCTGGTCTATATCGTCGGTATTGAAATTCACACGGTAATTCCAGCCTGTATGGCTGGATTTTCCTTCAGTGCCATTTTCGCGGTCTACTCCTATGCCCGCAGAGGGTCAATTCGATGGGACAAAGCGATTTATCTAGCCATTGGGGCGGCACCTGGTGCCTATCTAGGATCAATCACGGTTTTGGCACTCTCATCGTTCGTTCTTGAAATCATCGTCGTTATTCTTGTTTTCGTTTCTGGCATTCGCTCTCTGAAACAGGCATCTGCAGTCAAAAGCGGTACCGGTTTGGGCAGCGTTCCCAATTTGGCGCTGATCGCATTGGGACTGTTCGTTGGATATGGCTCCTCGGTCAGTGGAACCGGAGGGCCGCTGTTGCTCGTGCCCTCACTGTTGTTGCTGAACTATCCGGTTATGGCTGCAGTGGGACTGAGTATGGCGATACAGATTCCGATCACGCCGTTCGCCACGCTTGGCCATGTCCTGCACGGCAGTGTCGACTGGGTGCTGGCTGCGCCAATTGGGATTGGCGTGGCTTCAGGTGTATTGATTGGAGCGGTGATCGCCCACAGGATATCCGCAGTTGCCATGCAGCGGGTAGTCGCGGTCGCTTTGCTGTTCAGCGGAGCGATGATCGTGTCCCGGTTCATCGTGTAAATCAATCTCAATCAGGCCAACATGGAAGTCGGCAGAACTTACAGCCGATTTATGACTTTTTCTTCTCCTGGAGACAGATGAATCTGCAGGCTCCTGGTAAATTTTCCAGCCTCCCATTTTTGAAGGAGGTAAGTGCCTGGCGTGATGTCATACCAGACAACCGTCCCGGGGTCATGAACGACGGCATAGTAGGGATTCGGAGGCACGAAAATCCGGCCGTGCATGAAGGGATGCAAATCGCAACGCACAAAGAGCATTCCGGTTGCAGTCAGCGTCTTGCGCACTGTGATGCTCTTGAGGGGCGTCGCGACATTGAAAACGGTATCATCTCCGTCAATGATATGGGTATTGTGCAATATTGGATCGTTGTTTACGATTTCTATGGTGCTGCCAGCTGTAATGAGTTGAAAGGCAGGAGTGAACTGATTGTTCTGAATGGTAATCTGGCTGACATTTGAATTTTCCGGAACAGGGGTAAGCGGGGGCGGAGTTCGCTCCAGAAACACCACAGTTGGCGCATTGGCGACTGAATCGACTCGAATTTCCAGTTGTGCTTGATTCGGGTCTGAGCTGAGGAGCGGCAGACCGAACTGAAAACGATAGAGGACAAGTGATGCCAATGCAACCAGCACTATCCCTAAAGCGAATATCCAGCGAAGTTTGACCGACTTCGTGAAAGTCTGCTTTGTGCTGGATGAATTCTGCTTGAGTGTGCTTTTCTTTAACTGATATTCTTTTACCCGCTGAACGATCAAACGGTACAACAGACGCAACATTGAACTGTAGAATATTCCGATGAAAGAATCGAAAATGTTTGTAGTAGGAGTATATCAATGACAGACTGTACTACACATACTTTCCTGCGTGACTGGAAATGAATAAATTGACACTTCCGTTTTACCTACCGCAAGGCAGTGAGGTTGAGATTTTTCAATCCGCTTACCGACGTAATTTGGCCGTATTGCTGAAAGGCCCGACAGGTTGCGGAAAAACCAGATTTGTCAGACACATGGCGGCGCAACTGAATCGAGAACTCTTTACAGTCGCATGTCACGACGAACTGTCAGCGACTGATCTGCTGGGACGTTACTTGATCAAGGATGATCAAACTGTCTGGCAAGACGGTCCTCTGACACGAGCGGTTCGAGAAGGAGGCGTCTGTTATCTGGATGAAGTTGTTGAAGCGCGCAAGGACACGACAGTTATTCTGCATCCCCTGTGTGATGACCGTCGAACGCTGTATCTGGATAAAACAGGCGAAATTCTCAAAGCGCCTCCGGAATTCATGTTGATTGTTTCATTCAATCCAGGTTATCAGAACCTGTTCAAAAACCTCAAGCAGAGCACACGTCAACGTTTTGTATCGCTGACTTTCAATTTTCCTGAACCGGATCAGGAAGTTGAAATTGTGACTACCGAATCAGGTGTAGGTGCAGATGTTGCCAAACGGCTGGTTGAGTTGGGCAGACGTCTAAGAGAGGTAGAGGGACATGACATTGAGGAAACCGCTTCGACGCGTTTGCTCGTCCATGCAGCGCACATGATTGATGACGGACTCAGTCCGAGGCAAGCTTGTGAAGCGGCATTGATTGACTCGCTTACCGACGACCTTATCATCCGAGATGGTTTGCTGGAAATCGTAAATGTCTTTTTCGCGGAACAATAGCTACGTTCTAGAAGGCGTCGCTGTAATTTGGTACGGTTTGCTGTTCGGCTTGGCTGGCAGATTGCGTCATGCCCAGTCTGCCGTAGTCGGCAAAGATCTGTGGCGTGGTATTGAATTGTACTACCATGCCATGGGCGGCAAGCTAGACCGAAAAGTCAAAGTCGACCCGCATATAGACAATTCGACTCGTATTTCAACTCACGGAGGAATTGATCTTCAGGCTTGGTCGGAACCGGGTATTTTACATCTTCCTCGACGAATCAATCGTTTTCCCACGCGTGAACTAAACCGCGAACTCTACTATTGGCTTGCGGCATTTCTTGCTGTTGACGAACCCTGTCCGGGAATTGAAAAGCTGCCACCCGGAGTTAGACATCTACTGCAAGGAATTTCAACCACGACACGCCTGATTGAGTCGTTTCCCACACTGAATCCCAGATACGAAAGACTATGCGCACAAGAACTGGCACAACGCCGCACTGCCTATCCCGATCCGGTATCGAAAACTCGAAATCGCTCACTGGCGCTGGAATCTGCAATTCGCGCTGCAATCGGAAGCGGGTCTCCTTGCCAGGATGATTCTCTCAACGAAATGATCGAACAGGCCAAGGAAGGTGAAGGGGTAACTCCAGCTCCCGAATGGCTTGGAAGAACTGTGCCTTTTTTGCCGGTTCCGATATGGTCATACAGAACAGCACCCATTTCCAAGCTGCGTCTGCCTTGGTTTCGAAGCACTAGAAAACATCAAGAGAGTGATCCATTAAGGTCTGTAGCGAAGGCAAAATTTGATCCGGAATTCTTACCAGTGCAGAAAGAAAACCTGCCGGTAATACCCGATCAGTTCACATATCCGGAGTGGAACTGCTTTACACATTCTTATATGAACAACTGGTGTCGCTTGACTGAACAAAAGCCTAAAGGAGGGTATCGCGTCGAGCTTGATGCACAGTTCTCCGAATTGGTTCATCGCGTACAGCGCCGATTTCAACTGCTTCGTCAAGAACCTCAATGGAGTCGCTATCTTGAAGATTGTGAAGACTTGGACATAGACGCGTTTGTCACTTCGGTCGGAGACCGCAGAGGATGTGGTCTGCAGGATTCTGGATTCTATCGTGAAAAAGTTCAGCAATTCAGGGACATGTCGGTCATCGTGTTGATGGATGCCTCCCGTTCAACGGAAGCGTGGGTCGACAAATTCCGAGTGATCGACATCGCCAAGCAATCACTAGCAGTATTGGCCGAGGTTCTGAACGCAACTGGGGACGAGTTTGCTCTGTACAGTTTTTCGAGTGACAGCCGAATTCGGGTTCGATGTGATCGAATCAAGACTTTCGAGCAATCTTATGATGATGCGGTGCTACGAAATTTGTTGGAAGTCAAACCGCAAAATTACACTCGTTTGGGGCCTGTAATTCGGCATTTAGGGGCAAAGCTGCATGGACGCAGTTCCAGGCAGAAATTGCTTTTGATTCTGAGTGATGGTAAACCGCATGACCCGACGGACCAGTATGAAGGCAGGTATGCACTTGAAGATACGCGAAAGGCACTCATGGAGCAAAGAGCAAGGAACGTAGAGTGCTTTGGCCTGACAATTGATCAGCAAGGTCCACGTTATTTGAACCATCTGTTTGGTACCGGACACTATGCTGTATTTTCGCACCTACACTCATTGCCAGACCTATTACCGAATCTATATGCTCGGTTGACTGACTTGAAAATTCATTAACTCAATTCTCGAGGGTTTGGCTGTCAGAAAGGCGCTTCAATTCGATATCGTAGATAAGTTGGAGGAGCAAGCATTCCGCTATTACCTAAGCTGCATCACCAAGCGGAACAAATGGCATTTCGCATTTGGGTTGTCGTTTTACAATTAACGAACCAGAGTAAGAATCAATCAAATAGTTATATTTGCTTCAAATTTTAAATTCCAAACTGAACGAGTATTTTCTCTTGTGAAAACGAAAAATCATTTGAATTACGCAATAGCGGTCTGTTGTGTGGTAATTTGTCTTTTTGGAGTAATGCTGACACAGTCAGTATCAGCCAACGGCGTTGTCATGCTGGTCGGCGATGTCCTACCACTGAATAATCAGATCGTCTGGCGAAATCTGGTAAAAATTGCGGACAGAAAAGAAGGCGAGAATCTGGTTGTCGGGGCCGCACACTCCCGCCCTAGGCTATACGGGGAGTTTGCATTGCGATCCTATCAACGCTATGGAGATTCTGCCGAGCTGTTGCCTTTAGCTGAGGTGTTTCAGGAGTTTTCGACTGATTATCAGTATGTCACAGAAGATCAAAATGTAACCGACCGAGTTCGTGCCTCTCGCTCTGTTTTTTTTGTTGGAGGAGCCCCTCAACGCCTATCGAAAGTTCTGTTTGATAAAAATCGAGAATCGTCAGCATTGGCAGTTGCCATTCAGGAAGCATACCAGTCGGGAAGCCTGATCGTTGGAGGTATTCCGGGGCGAGCAGTCGCATCAACGGATTTAGATGCAATCGAAGTAATAACGGATGGAGTAATATCTGAGGATCAGATGTTCCCCGGACTGTCGCTTATGGAACAGGACTGGTATGTCGACCAGCACTTTTTCGGCAAAGGACGCTTTGCTGCAACGATTGTCGCCATGCAACAACTCGGCATTGAGAAGGGCATTGGCGTGGGACTGGATACGGCTGCAGTCGTTTACAACAACACTGTTGAGGTGCTCGGCAATCGAGGTGTCGTAACCGTTGATTTGTCGAACGCTACTTTTGATATGTCGAAGGATGGTGCGATGATTCAGGGTGTGAAACTGAACTATCTGGAAAACGGTGATCGAATCGATATGACTACAATGATTACGACGCCTTACAGCAAGAAATCGAACGATTTTCAAATCGTTCCGCAAGTTGATGCAAGCAATATTTCGGTGAAGGATACTTTTGTTTTATCCCAGGAAATGTTTCGGTCCGGAGAGTTTGTTCGTCTGATGCTTGAAGCGCTGGATTCAAAAACAGGACAGTCGCTAGGCTATGCACTGCATCATGGGGGTAGAATGGGGTTTCAATTTCGATTCTATACCGGTCCTGATAGTCAAGGATGGTTGATGACTGAAACCGGTGAAGATACATTTACCCTCATAAACCTTTATCTCGATATAGAACCGTTAGGTTGAAAATTAACACCATACTTGATTCAGAACATTCAGGACGAGAGTGAAATGAGTACGCACAAACACGCCCATCCCCCTGTAGAGGTGGAAATCAAGGTAAAAGCATTAGAATCGTTGCTGGTTGAAAAAGGTTTGGTTGATCCGGCAGCACTAGATGAGTTGATTGATATTTATGAACATCGAGTCGGTCCCCAAAACGGAGCGAAAGTGGTTGCTCGTGCATGGGTTGACCCAGATTACCGACGAAGACTGCTAAGTAACGCGACTGAAGCGATCAAAGAGTTCGGCTTTGAAGGTCGGCAGGGTGAAGACATGATTGTGGTTGAAAACACACCATCTATTCATAACATGGTTGTTTGCACTCTGTGTTCTTGTTACCCGTGGCCCGTGTTGGGTCTACCGCCTGTGTGGTACAAGTCATCTCCATACCGGGCGCGAGCAGTGTCAGAGCCGAGAAGCGTACTCGACGAATTTGGTGTTCATCTGGAAGAGGATGTTGAAATACGAGTCTGGGACAGCACCGCTGAAGTACGCTACCTGGTGATACCTATGCGACCCCAAGACACAGAGGGCATGACCGAAGATGAACTTGCCAGTCTAGTCACGCGAGATTCCATGATTGGAACAGGAATTGCAAACTCACCCGATACAGTCGAATGAAAGGCGCACATGATCTCGGCGGCAAGCCTGACTTCGGCAAGATCAATCCAGAGCCGAATGAACCGATTTTTCACAGCACGTGGGAAAGACGTGCATTCGCAATTACAGTTGCGACAGGCTTTCTGGGTCAGTGGAATCTTGACATGTCTCGTTATGCAAGGGAGCAGATGGATAATGATGAATATCTTGCCACAAGCTACTACGAACACTGGATTCACGGCCTAGAAACTTTGCTGATTGAAAAGGGCTTGCTGACCCAAGAGGAAATTCAGCAACGCATCGATGAATTGAAATCTGAAGGTGCGGCACAATGAGTGTGTTGAAAGCGGACAAGGTGTGGGAGTCGTTGCACCGCGGGAGCAGTGCCAGAATGCCGGATGTAGCCGTTGCCAGATTCAAGACCGGGGATAAAGTTCTCGTTAAGAAGATGAACCATCCCGGACATATTCGTTTGCCGGAGTACGTCCAAGGACGCTGGGGAACAATCGAGGCAGATCAAGGCTCCTTCATTTTTCCCGATCAACATGCGAATGGCATCAAGGAAGCCCAACATTTGTACAGCGTTCGATTTGAAAGCGAAGAACTGTGGGGTGCGGGTCACTGTGATTCTCCGAGTGCGGTGTTTGTCGACTTGTTCGAGTCCTATCTCACATCAGAATGAACACTGAAAATCCATCACTGGCGTTGTTTCTACCGGATGGCGAAGAACCGGTTTTTGCCGCACCTTGGGAAGCGCATGCTTTTGCATTAACTGTCCAGTTGTACGAACGAGGTTTATTCAGCTGGACCGAATGGAGTCAGTGCTTGGCTGAAGCTATCGACTCCAATGTTGCAAACGACGATGTGTCCTACTACGCAGACTGGTTGCAAGCATTGGAGAAACTGTTAACCGATAAGGGAATCGTTGATTCTGACGAATATAGGCAGGGAGTCCAGCAACTCTTGGTTGATTCGGCCGCATCTGATCATTGAACTGCCGATTCCGGCCGCTATCGATTCAAAATTGTGGGTCCTGCCTGTTTGGTGGTTTCCATCAATTCAATGGTTTCGACTGAATTCAGCACAAATATTGCAACGATTACAAAAACTGCAAGAAGGATGATCGGCAGAATGATTCTCAGGAAAAAATTCATGATCAAATCAAATGAACTGTCAATCGAAGAGGTTAAACGGATATCCGATAGTTAAACTGTTTCGTCTTTGTCGCTACTGCGCATCAAGTATCGCCGCCAGGCAACAACAATCATAACGATGAAAGGAATCAAGATGCAGGCTAGAAACACAAAATACAGGAACCACGGCACGCCCAGCGACATTTGCACATAGACGTAAGGACTGATTTGAGCGGCGCATGGCAACGACAGCGATATCGCGATGACTGCCGCGGTCACCGGAAATATGTTTGGCGGCAATCGCACTTACCCGGAATTCTCGTCTAGCAGCTCGTCAATCTCCATAGACAGGAGCCCTAATTCCGTCTGCCCCGGAAAAATACTGCGAATCTCGCCCTTTCCGTCAACCAGAAATGTCCATGGTTCGCCTTTGACACCCCACTCGACCCACACCGAATTATCTTTATATCCGTCTATGTGGAGAAATGCGAATCGGTCACCGTACTGTTCCTCCATGACAGCAACTCGGGTAATCTGATCAACGCACATGGTGCAGTGCTGCGGCGTCCCGAACACCGCCAGGAATGGTATTTCGTCACTGATCAGCTGTGAAATTTTCCATTTGTATAGCGGCACTTTGGTACCCATTGTGGATACTTCGTACCACTGGTTCTGATCTACGACTGTCAGATTATCGCTCTTCGGTGCCAGATCGCCGACTTTGAGTTTTGCACCGACACTGGAATCTTCACTGCAAGCGGTCAGTGCGAGAATAACAACTGTAGTCAGGACTGTAAATTTTTGCTTGATTGTTTGCATCGCTCACGGTTAAAATAGCTTAGTGTTACTAGTATATTCAGTGTTTCAATAAAATCCATGCAAGAATTACCATTACTGACGATTATTGCTCTAAGTGTTTTCGGACTCGGCGGCGCAGTCGCACTGGCCATTGTGCCATGGGCGTGCATCGGAACCGGACTGTTCGAAAAAGACAAGAAATATCAATCAGGCCCCTCAGACTGATCACACCTGATTTCGGCTCAACAAATTCTATTCGAAATTTGTTTCCGTCGACTTGAGTGCAAGCAGATACTCTGCCAATAAATTAAGGTCGTTTTTCGGCAGATGGTCGTAAGGCGGCATTTTCAGTCGGTACGGCTTTGCGCTTACACCGACCCACGGTGACTTCAAGTATCGAATCAGCCATTCTTTGGTTCGTTTGCTCCCCACTCCGTCGAGGCTTGGGCCGTATGAGGCGCCATTTCCAAAAATTTCGTGACACGACAGACATCCTTCCCGGCGATAGATGATTTCCCCTTGCAGGGTGTCGGGAGTTTGCTGATAAGTGAATCGGACGGGTGGCGGTTTCAGATAGATGACGCTGCCTACGACCACTGCAAATGCAATGATCAGCACGGAACCGGCTATGACAATCCACTCACCTAATGTGAATTTCATACCTGCCACCGGTTCAGTCAACTATAACGGTCGTCGTCGCCTTCTGTAAATATCTGATCCTTTATATCTTCGTCAAACTGGTTGTTATTGTAAGCCCAGTAGATGACAATGACGATTGCAACCAGCATGACTAAGCCGGATGCCGCCCAGATAAAAGGGATCAATGATTCAGCATTCAAGATTAAAGCCTCGTTGAAATAGAATTTACCGTGTCAAGAATCAGGTGGAATTACCTTTCTTGGGTAATTCGGTGAGTTCGGATTGGATCGAAGTCCGGACAAAAACGCGGTCAGTTTTACCCGGTCTCCATCGGTCAAGAGTCGAAAATCTGGTCCGAAGTTTCCATAGTGTGCGGTGCCAGCCACCAATGTGCCGGGATCCGTAAGATACTGATGTAGCCACTCTGCTGTTCTTCGAGTGCCTTCGCCATCTAAAACAGGCGCTACGCCGACTTCACCAGTGCCCATCGCCCTATGACAGCTGTTGCAACCCATTTTACGATATACCAGATGTCCCTCCAGACCGGTTTCATCCCATTCGTAATAATTTCGTGGGGGAGGTCGGTCTTCCAAGGTAATCTGCTGATAGCCCTTGGCTACCGCAGCAATGACAACGATACCTGCAAATACGAACATGATTTTTTCACCTCGTTTCACAGCTACCTCATCTGAACATTGTTGAGTCAAAACACTACGTGAAATAATAATTCCGAAGCAGCATATGCGACAACCAGAGCAATGCCGACAACACTTAAGGACAGGACGATTCGCTCAGCTCGCTTGAGACCCTTTAAAGGTCCGATCACAAAGCGGGACATGATTAGGTACACAAATACTCCAATGATGATCAGCGCAAATATCAGCGCTGATATTTGATCCGTAAATCCCACTTGTCGGGCAATGACAGATTACTGTGATCCCTCTTCATCGTTGGATTTCTTGCTGCCCCGCTCTTGCCATTTCTGAATGTTGATATACCAGATGACTCCGGCAATGCAGGTCAAAATGGCGATGATCTGGAAGAGCACCATGTAGTAGCCCCAGTCCCACCAAGGTTGCTTGCCTGTTGCGCTTACAAACGATGTGGTAACCGTATCGTATCGCTGACCGAATCCAGGCCACGGCATCGTCCACAGGAATCCTTGAAATACCGTCACTGCAACGATCAACACCAGCCACCAGGGAATTTTTCCATTTCCCTCCTTTATGCCGTCATATTCTTCATCGCCGAAGCGTCCGAATACTTCGCCTTTATCTTCAAGTTCGTTACGATCTGCCATGTCGTGCAGTCTCCAATTGTTTTTACTTCAGTGTCTCTAAGAACGCGATGATTGCATCCAGCTCATCATCCGTAAGATGCTTGAAAGCTGGCATAATCGAACCGGGTGTTACCGCTCTGGGATCTCGATGATGAACATAGTGCCAGGCCTTGACACGGTTGCGGCTTGCAATATGCAGCAGGTCCGGAGCCTTTCGGTCGGAACCGAACAGGCTGGGCGCTTCTCCCTGAACGTCACCCGCTTCCGGTGGAGCGCCAAAGTATGCCCAGTCCTGCGTCTGTTCCGGCAACAGGGTATGGCACCACCAGCAGCCTTCCCGAATGAAGATTTTCTTGCCCTTGCCGGCAAGCGTGGGCGCATTGTTTCCGGTCATCCATGGATCATGAATGGACCAGGCGCTATGTCCCATGATCGCTTCTTTTTCAATGGCCAGCTGAGTCTGCGGAATCTCGTTCATATACGTCGAGCCACCGATAATGGTAATCGCAATCGATGAGAATATCACCAGAACAACAAGAACCGCACCCATTACATACTTTGGCATAGTTTTTATCCTTGAGCGTTAGCGTTATCCGGTTATCCCGCTGCCGGTGCAGGCACTGGTCGACCACCAGAGGTTGATTCGGGTGCAACCTTTTTGCCAAATTTGGCCGTCATCCACATGTTGTAGAGGAAGATCGGCTGAGAAAAGATGATCAAGCTGCCGAACAGTACTCGACCGACCATGTATGGATGCGTAGCGATAACCGATTGAATGTAGGGTATCTCGTAAACTTTGGCCGCGCCTTGCACCAGACCTGCCGCAGTGAGTACTGACCAGAATCCCAAAAATCCGATGGCCATCATCCAGAAATGCAGACGTGCGAGTTTTTCACTGTATAGCTCTCGCTTCAGCAGTTTCGGCAACCCGTAATAGATTGCGCCAATTTCGATGAAACTCGAAAAGCCAAGCAGTGCAAGATGTGCGTGCGCAACAATCCAGTGCGTTCCGTGAATGTACCAGTTCAATGAACGTGTTTGCTGGAATGCACCCTGAATATTCAATGGAATGGCGAACAATACGCCAGTCAGCGCCCACTGCAGGGGAATATTCTTGGTATACATCCACCACTTGTCTTTCATCGTCATCAGCATGTTGACGACAAATGCCAACGCAGGAATCATGATCAGAACACCGGAGACCGAAGCAAATGATTTCAGCCATTCAGGAATCGGTGCACCCATCAAGTGATGCGCTCCCGGTGTCGAATAGAAAGCTGCGATAGACCAAAAGTGCAGGTGACCAATTTTGTGGCTGTAGAGTGTATTCCCCGAAATCTTTGGAATGATGTAATAGGCGATCGCCGCCGATACAGGCGTAATCCACAATCCCAGAATATTGTGTGCGTGCCACCAAGTCATATAGGCTTCCGCCAGTCCGGTAACTGGGAACAAGTCGGGAACCGCACCGATGAAATAACTAAGCAGGATGAACAGCAGAGCCGCACCGAAAAACCACATCGTGACATACAGCCCCTGGGTCTGGCGAGTCAGCATCGTCATCCAGATGTTGACTGCAAGCGGGACGAAGATGAACAATATCACGTAAATATCTAGCGGCCAAATCAGATCCTGGTATTCGCGACCCGACGTCATGCCGTTGATCAATGTGAAGAAGACTGCGACCATGCCGATGTTCCAGGCCCAGCAATTCCACAAACCCAGTCTCTCGCTCCACAGTTTGGTTTTGCACAGAGCCGGTGCCATATAGCACATCGCACCCGCAAACGCCATGGATATCCAGCCGAAAATTACAAAGTGCACGTGTACCGGACGAATTCGCCCAAAATGCAGCCAGGGAATATCGTTCGGAAAAATATCGGGCCAGGCAAGCCTCATTGATGTCAGCAACGCCAGTAAAACTCCGATGTTGAACATGACAATCGATGAGAAAAAGAAGTGCTTTGCCGCAGTTCCTTCCGCGTAATCGTTGCGAGTGAGTAGATTAGTTGCCATTCTTCCGTTCTCCGATTGCAGGTATCGCTGTCAGACGCGCTACTTGCCTTGTTTGATCATGACGGAGTTCATATACCAGAAAGTCAGTGCTGATATTACTCCCGTGCCAATTGAAATTACGAATCCCCAAACTAGCAAACCTGTCCACTCTTCATGACTGCGCATTCCGATCAAAGGCAGGAAAGCTAACTGAAATACGGTGCCGAGACCGACGCCCACGATGAATCCGTTATACAGAAAATTAAGTAGCCGGTGCATCTAGTGACCTCCGCTCCGCTTGAAAACTGTTAGAAAAATATTCGTAATAAACAGCCAGTACCCAAATCCCATCAGAATGGCTGTCGCGATGATGACGATATGATGAATGGGGCCGACTGCATCCAGTGCCTGCTGAAAAGTCATGCCGTCAAGAATCATGTTGCCTTCGACAATTCCGAAAAAGACCAGTGCACAGAAGAACCCAAGCACACCGATTGTAGAAAACCAGAAAGAAGTGTTCGACAGGGTTCGACTGTAAATCGGTCTGTGAATGATTTTGGGCAGAACATAGTAGAACAGCCCCATGATCGCCAGCGTGACTCCTCCGACCAGGTTGATATGGGCGTGAGCGAGCGGGTCAATCATGTGCCCGGCCGGGCCGGTAGCCCGGATCCAAAGCGAGAATTCAGGCAATGTCTGGAGGACGCCTTGCACCGTTCCGATCAGCAGATTGGTGACTGACATCACTATGAATTTCAGAATCAAAACAGAGTCGGCGTCTGATGCTACGCTCTGAACAGAGGATTCCAACCTGTTATCTACCATTGTTTCCGTTAGTATACTCATGCTACTGATGGCTGTGCTGTAAAGCTAAATATCTGATGTAATCTATAATTTGTTTACGTTGAATTTCATTGAGACTGTTTTTCCAACCTTGCATTGCAGTTCCCGCAATACCGTCTCGAATTACAGCACTCAATTCCTCATCAGTTTTTTCCCCTATGACGCTACTGACCAAATTGCTCGGCTTCGGCACCATTCGGTAACTGTATTCACCATTGCCGCTGCCATTGGCACCGTGGCACAGCGCGCATAACTGGATATAGTAACTGCGTCCGCGCTCAAGATTTGCCAGACTTGAGTTGTGTGGCAGTAGGTTGTAATCAATCTGTTCATGCGCCTTGATGCCTAAAATGGAACGATCTTCCGGGAAAGCCATAACTGCAATCCAAGCAAGAAATGCTGCCAATAGTACACCTGTTGAAACCCAGATAGCGGATGACATAATCGATTTCCTTCCAACCAGAATTCACTTTATTGATCAATCTCCAGTTGTGCAACCATGTTCTTTTGTTGCTCCATCATCTCAGCGCGAGCGTTCTCAAGAATCCAGTTCGGACGCAGAGAAATAACATACCAGACCAATTGCCAGCGTTGTGTTTCGTCCAGAAAGTCTGCGAACGAAGGCATCGGTGTTCCATCCAAACCTGTGGTAAATGTCTGATAAATTCCTTTCGGATCACTGGATCCGACGAATTGACTCGCGTCAGAAAAGTCTCTGGGCACAATTGGCAGACCGGCATCGTCTTCAAGCCCTGCAGCTGACGGTCCGTCGCCTTTGCCTTTAGGACCGTGGCATTGCTTGCACTGCATGAGTTCATACACGCCTACGCCGGCTTCAACCATTGCTGCATTCGGTAAAGGCGGTTCACTGATTTCAATCGGATCTTCCTGCCATTCTTCCTCTTCTTCCCATCGATCGGAAAAACTCTTTATGTATGCGATAACCGCCCAGCGATCACGCTCAGGCAGGAATTTGAAAGCTGGCATGTCCTGGTTGAGCACCAGCCCCCTGGACATTGATTTGAAAAGGTCTGCGTCAGTCGGCAGCGAACCACTCGGAGTGGATCGCAATTTGTAAACAGCCTCGGTAAAATCTCGTGGTTTTCGAGGCAGTTTATGTTCTTTCGCGTAGAGGTCTCCGAGTTCCCACACCGCACCATTACCGTCACCGTTTATTCCATGGCAGCCAATGCAGAGGCCGCGGAACACCCACTCGCCATGTTCGAGCAACCGTGGCGTAACAGGAATTCCTTCACTGACCGGTTCAATATTACCGGTAGTTGCTGGATAATCAAACAGTGATCGCCCGGTGGTGACTTCGCCGGTTTTTCCACCAGCTGTCTGCAGGGACAAACCGACTACCGCGACTGCACCAACGACTATGGCAAGAGAAACTGTGGCAATTAATTTTTTCACTGGAAGTACAACTCCACTGTGGATGTGTATTGATCAAACAGCAAACGGTTCAGGGGCGAACCATAAAACTGGGGCGCATGACAATTGCAAAAGCGAACCGTCATGACGCCCCATTTCTTATTTACATTGTAACCCCTAAGGTAGCAAATAACCTTGTAGGAGTCAGCACCACATTTTAGTGACGACCGGGATCTAATACAGATCCGCGGTTTGACCAGTAAATGTAGGCTTCCAATGCTTTCATTGCTTCACCGTCCGGGTCCATTAATTCACCTTCATTCGGTTTCTCGACACACCAGTTGATCATATCGCGCAAAGTAGCGAATTCGCTCATTTGCTCCTGGAATTTCGGATACTCGTGAGGATGTGTATCAGACGTAAACGGATGACACATTGCGCACGCCATGCCAGTATTGGAGAGATTAAGTCCCGGCAAAGTAGCGCCGTGGAATAGATTGTCTCCAAGAATGACTTGCTCCATGAAGGCGTCGGTAAACGCTTGCAAGGTGGCTGCATCATGTGAAACTTTGTGTGCTGACGCTCTATTTACCATAAAGACAAATGCCAATGACACACACAGCACTGCTGTAACGAGGGCTAACAGCCCTTTGTTTTTCGTGTTTTTCATCGAATTTTCCTCTATGTTAAATTAGTCGCCGGTCCAGCCGCGATCTGCGATTCTGGACGTCAATTTCTGATTGACATTGTCGCCCGTCCCTGCATCTGCACGGCCATGTCCGAACACGGTCTCACGCCACATCATGTACTCATAGTCCGCATGAGCTTCTGCACTCATGTTCCAATTCGTCCAGCCAACTCCGTCGAAATGATCGCCGGGGTCAACCCGCAACATGGGCTTTGTGAGAGCTGGAGTACCTTCTGGTGCATACGGCCACGGCCACGAAGTGGCCAGCATGCCGATGCTACGCATTCCACCAATCTCATTGTAAAGCGGCTGATGGACATGACCATGAATATTGGTCACGTTCTGCCACGGTGCAACGATTTCATGGACTTGGCGCCAATCACGAATCCAGAAGTTCCAAGGCGCATAGCACTCGTAGAGTGGGGTATGGCTGAAAATTATTACCGGATCGGCTGTCGGCCAGTCAGACAGGGTGCTGGAAAGCCATTCACGATTCTTCTTGCCAAGTCCTGACCAAGGACCGGCTTGAGAACCGTCAAGTGCTGACATATGCCCCATACGCTCCTTATTGGTCATGCCTCTAGCAGACCAATAATCCGGTGCGCTTCCGACTGTGTCGAGCCCGATAATGCGAACTCCCTTGTGATCGAACGTCCAAGGCGATTCACCGAAATGGGAATTCCAGCTTTCACCAAGGTCTAGATACCAGTCATGTTCACCTGGAATGAAGTGCTTCGGAATGGTTACTTCCGCCAGCAACTCTGCTCCCAGTTGAATTTCGACCGGATCTCCAAGCTGAGCCAAATCGCCTCCAAACATCATGAAGTCGAATTTGTCTCCCATAGCTTGGACCTCGCTAAACGCGCGGGTCGCTTTATCGATGAACCTTTGATTCAATTCCCTCGGATACAGATGCGTATCTGATACCCATGCGAAACTGAACGACTCACCCATTGCCGCGTTGGCTACCTCCATGGAGGACAGGGTTTGGAATAACCCCACCGCACTACCGGTGGCTACAGCGCCCCCGGTTAACAGCGATTTGTGAAGAAAGGTACGGCGAGTAATATCTACGCCATTCCCCTCCACTACATCGCGACCATTTTTATATTCTGGCATACTAACTCCTCCTGCATTTCTGCATGAAATAATTTCCAATAAATTTATTGGGGGTTTCGATACAAATCAGGGTACAAATATCACTTCCCCAATTCAATCGATAACTCGGTTGTTGCGCCGGCGCTAACTGTGACGGGCACTTCCGTCTCGCCGAGCATTTCCTGCCAAACGACTAGTGTATAGTCGCCCGGCGGGACATCACTGATGGTGTACATTCCGTTGGCGCCTGTCTGCATGAAGTATGGATTGGGCACGACGATGACCCATCCCAGCATCCAGCCATGAGCATCGCAATCTGTTCGTACAGGCCCTGTTCGCTTAAGAGTTTTTGTTACTCGGGCATCTTTGAATGGCAGAGCTACGTTAAAGGCGGTTGCTTTACCGTAAAAGCCGTGGGTGTTGTGAAGAACCGGATCGGAATTGTGAATATCAACTTTCCCGCGCCTGGCAACCTGAACATGGGGTTTAAATATGCAACCGACGTTGTTGATGACTGGCCTTCCCATTTCGGGCCAGGCTTTGCCTGTTGCTACGTCCTTAAGATAGACGACAGAATCTTGCACTGCGCCTCCCTCACCGATCGTTACGAGAGGGATTTTTCGGGTTGATCCACAGACTTCCTTATCTTTGGTGGGGAGCGCGGTTCTCATTTTGACCGCGCCTTGATACGTAATTACGCCGTGTATGGTGCCCCCATTGGACACGGCTTCCTCAGCATATTTGGCAGCGTTAGCCGCAAATGGGATAGACAAAATCAATATCAGCGAAAAAAACGCTAGAAGACTACGTCGCATATAAACTCTCCTCCTCTTGTCAGCTCTAACTGTGCCTGATTGCGGATTAGTTCTACGGCATATCTTTGCCGTTTCATCTATTCACTTCCGCAATCTGAAAACAATAATAATGATTATCTTAATAAGATACAAATTTATTTGTCACAAGGGAACTTCATCACGACGGCGTTGTCAATGGCAGAATTTCCTAGTTCCTTATTCGGTGCGAAAATATTCAATAGCAAAATTGGAATAGTGACACTTAAGCAATCTTCGCAATTTACTTGTGCGGAGAGGTCATTTTTTTTGAATTTCGCAACCTTCTTACGGCAGCAGCGACATTAAAAACCAGAACAATAAATGTGAACCCGTATGCACTCCACACGAACTTTCCATGACCTCCCATCGAGATGAATTCCATAACGCTCAAGGTGATTCTCCTATTTCCTGTACCCATCTGCTGGAATGCTCATATTCAAGAATGAGCGCCCTGGCTCGAATTGTCAGAATCGTGAAGAAGAGCAACATGAATCCAACGGCCATGAGCAGCAGAGGTGCGAGCATGCTTGGATGAATTGACGGCATTCCGAATTTCGATACCGAGGCGCTTTGATGAAGCGTATGCCACCAAAGTACCGAGTAATGAATGATGGGGATGTTGACTACACCAGCAAGCAGCAGAATCGCACCAGCCTGTTGAGCTTTGTTTCGATCTTGAATTGCGGTCTGTAGTGCGATGAATCCGAGGTATAGAAACAGCAGAATCAGTTCCGACGTCAATCTTGCATCCCAAGCCCACCAGGCACCCCACATGGGCTTCCCCCAGATTGAGCCGGTTACCAGAGTCGTCAATGTGAAAGAAGCCCCAATCGTAGCGGCTGCGGTACAGACAAGATGCGCGAGCTTGATTCGCCAGATTAACCCGATCGCTCCGCTTACGGCCATGAATACGTAAATGAACATCGACATCCAGGCCGATGGTACATGGACAAACATGATTCGATAGCCTTCCCCTTGCTGGTAATCAGCAGGGGCAACGAGCAAGCCAAGATAGAGTCCGACAGCAATTGTAATGGCTGCCAAAGTTGCAAGCCAGGGGAATAGGCGGCTTGCAAAATCAAAGAAATACTTTGCCGTGCTTAGACGATGAAACCACAAAAACATGATCAGTCCCCCGACATCAGACGAAGTGATCCGGCAGTTGCAAACGGTGCGACTGTTAGACTGAAGACCAGGAATGCACACAGCAGGGATATATGGCCGGTTATAGGTAATTCTGCTGCCGCTGCGATTACAGCAGAAACTGAATAAATCAGTACCGGAATGCAAAGTGGCAGCGTAAGGAGCGACAACAGTATGCCGGCTTTTTTCTGAGTCACGACCAGTGACGCACCGAAAGCGCCAACAAGACTGAATACGGGTGTGCTTAAAGCAATCGTCACGGCAAGTATGGCAATACTGAATGAGTCAAGATTCATTAGTATACCCAGTAATGGGCTTGCCGCAATCAGAGGCAAGCCTGTGGAAAGCCAGTGTGCAATGATTTTTGCCAGTACCAGAAGCGACATCGGAGCAGGCGCCAGCAGCATCTGTTCCAGCGTTCCGTCTTCGAAATCGGATCGAAAAATTCCATCTAGTGAAAGCATCGATGCCAGAAGTGCCGCAACCCAGATGACTCCCGGGCCAATTGCCTTCAGTAGTTGACTGTCAGTACCGGCCGCAAATGAGAAAAGCGTCGTTGAAACCACAAAAAATATTACTGGAGTGGCGTACTCACCTGGGTTTCTAAAGGCAAGCAGAAGATCGCGTTTCAACAGCGCCCCGAAAGCGCTGTTCATGATTGCTCTCCCAATTTGATTTCACTTGCATTCAGTCGACTCCAGTTAATTGGCTGATGAGAGGTCGCTATGCAGATTCCCCCGGATTCGAGATGCGCTGAAAGGCAGTCGATAATGGTTTCCTGCGTGGGTTCATCCAGTGCGGTGAATGGTTCATCCAGCAGCCACAATCGGGCGTTTGAGACTTGTAATCTGGCAAGTGCCACGCGACGCTTTTGTCCGGCTGAAAGGTATCGACAGGGTATTTGCGCATAACGCTCGATGCCCAATCTATCCAGAATTTCATGTGCAGTTTGTATCGTCGGATTTCCACGCAGTACACGCTCGAAAGCAAGATTTTCAATTACAGTCAAATCCCCTTTGATTCCGTTTTCGTGGCCGACATAGACAAGAGATTGGGCGTATTCAGTTTCAAATTCTTCAATCTGGACACCATTCCATAAAACTTCACCTGTTTCCGGTCGCGCCAGTCCACACAGAATTCGCAGCAGGGTTGTTTTGCCACTGCCGTTCCGACCGCTGATATAAAGAAGTTCGTTCTCTCGTACGCTGAAGGAGAGATTTTCAAAGAGGCGGCGTTCACTTCGCACACCCACAAGGTCGCGAACTTCAAGCATGGCAATCTCGCCTTGATACAGAAAGAGGTATGGCCGTCACTTTCCCATAGAATCCTTTTCAGGCTAATTTCTGATGGTCAAAGGTGTTGTTTGAAAATTCAGGCGAATAGTGGATAAACTTCTGTCGCCTGCAAATTACTCTATATTTTGAATAACAGCCAATTTTGGTAGCGTGCACTGATTGCATCTCAATTACGCCGACTGTACTTATTAAATCACATGCGAACAATGAGCGAAAGAAATCCACAAAGAAATCCGAGAAATAAAACTTACTCGCGGCGAGAAAGCCGAATGACTCCTGCACAGCGTCGCGCACTTGCGGAATGCTCAGACGACTATCTACTGCATTTTGCGGAGCAGCCGATTGATCTTTCGGCCGTTTTTCCGCACGCCAATAGGTTTTCAATTGAAATAGGGTTCGGTGACGGTGAGGTGCTGTTGCAACTGGCTTCGAGAAACCCGGACACGGGCTATCTTGGTATTGAAGTTTATCGCCCCGGAGTTGGAAAGTGTTTGCTTGGCCTGAATGAATTGGAGCTAAAAAACGTACGGGTGTCAACCTCAGATGTCAGAGACGTTCTCTTACGGCAACTGACCCCGGATACCTTGAATGAAGTTTTCATTCTTTTTCCAGATCCTTGGCCAAAGAAACGTCATCACAAGCGACGATTGATTTCTCCGGAGTTCATTAATCTGTGTGCGAATCGAATGGTCGCGGGAGCAAAGTTGTGTTTTGCCACAGATTCAGAAAGTTATGCGCAACATGCACTGAGTCAATTTACAGCAAGCAAAGAATTTAAAAATATTGAACAAAGTGGCGGATTCTACTCTGGTGAACCGGTTCGCCCAAAGACGCGCTATGAGAGAAAGGCACTTGCACGAGGAGAAAAAATTTACGATCTGCTATTCGTATGTCGCAGTTCGCACTAGACTTGGCGCTTCTTTTACGGCGATTCACTGCAAAACCAATTGTCAGTCAGACTATTTCGACGTGATTCTCATGCCCAACGATGACTACGTCAGCCGGCTTGCGTGAGAAAATTCCGTTGCAGACCGTGCCAGTGATAAGATCAAGTTCCATTTCAACGGCGGGTGGATTGACCAGGTCCAAATTGCGGACATCCAGAATTACGTTGTCGTTGTCAGTCACAAATCCGGCGCGCAGCTCCGGCAGTCCTCCCATTTTCATGACTTCGCGTGCGACATGGCTTTGAGCGAGCGGTACAACTTCGACCGCGAGCGGAAATTCACCAAGCACGCTGACCATTTTGCTCCTGTCAACAATGCACACGAATTTCTGACTGGCAGCGGCGACAATTTTTTCCCGAGTGAGTGCGCCTCCGCCACCTTTGATTAAGTGCCTGTTCTTAGTTGCTTCATCGGCACCGTCCACGTAGACCGGCAGTGTTCCAGTGCGATTCAAGTCCAACACGGGAATGCCAGCATCTCTCAGTCTTCGTTCGCTTTCCTGTGAACTCGCAACGCTACCGTCGATTTTCCCCTTGATCTTTGTGAGCAGCTCAATAAATATGTTCGCTGTTGAACCGGTACCCACACCGACAATGTCCCCGACTTCGATATAGTCCAAAGCAGCTTCAGCTGCGGTGCGCTTCATAAGTTCAGTATTCAATGTACAAATTCCTCAGTGTTAACTCATCGAAATCAGTCAAGAATTTCATCCTCAAAGTATAAGGCTATCGTCAAACTAATCTGAATCCACAGTTTTCTTTCAAGCGAGTTTCATTGCAATTCTTGTATGACTCAAAGCTGATCAACTTCAACGACGTAGAGTATGTGCTTTGCCCGAGAGCAGGCAACGTAGTTTTCGACATAGAGTTTGCTCTCTGAATTCGGCAGTGGCCTTGTCAAAATGATGGCCGCATCTGTCTCCAATCCCTTGAATCGATGCAGCGAGGCAATCAGCACTCCTTGATTGTTTTGCCATGCTTCAAAATCCTGAGTGGTTGCGATCATATTGAATTTTTTGGGCCAGGGCAACTTAGAGTATCCGGGTGCTAGGATAGCGACTCGCGACATTTTCAATCCGCCTGAGCTTGGCATACATAACAATCTGACAATTTTCCCGACCTCTCGAATTGCAGACTGTACTGTTTGTTTTTGAGAAGTTTCAGGCTTGACTCCTGAGGGCAGGTTTTGCAACGTTTTAATTTCTTTGCCGATAAGAGATGCGCAGTAGTTGGCGATATGCGCTGTGTTGCGACAATTAACAGTCAGAAAATAAGGGTTTCCAAGTTCATCCGGCAACTGTACTTCGTCGTTTACATACAGATTCTGTTGCGGGTCGTAAAAGACATAAAAGCATTTTTGATCATCTGGATTACGAAAGACTGAATCAAGGCTTGCCCACCACAATTCTCGAAAATCCTGTCCCTCGTCGACAATTACGGCATCGAATTTTTGCTCGTTCGGCAATTTGTCACAGGCTTTCATAAGAAGTTCTGGCGCTTCGTTATTCCAGAATTCCTGCCCGAGCGTATCTTCTCCCCCAGTGAAAGGAATATCAGCCAGTTCGCAGAAATCGTGAATCAAGCCATGAAAATTCTGGATGGTGAGCATGTCGCCGAATTCTTCTGATGCAACTTGAAGCAACCGATCTTTCAACGGTCGGTTGTAGCAAAGCAACAGCGTTCGCAAATTTGCCCCGGCCATTTCTTGAGCCTTGGAAAGTGCGATCAGAGTTTTGCCGGTGCCTGCACCCCCTTGAACTGCTGCCTTTTTTTGAGAAGCGAGCATATCCAGAATCCGCTTCTGATCTTCGGTTATCCGATGCAGCATTGTTTCCTGATTCTCGACAGTTCGATATAGTATCGGCAGAATTTCATACTTCGGCAACAGCGCGTTTTTGGCCGCAACCATCGCCTGTTTTGTTGGTTTACGGCTTGAAGATCTGGTAAAGACACGAAATATGCGCTTTATCGATTCTTGAAATTTGTCTATTGCTGATGAATCCACCAATAGTTCCCGCTTGATACTCGCAGGCAGTCGACCGGTAAAACGGTGGTCTGGAAATGCTACGGCGCAACCATAAGTGAACGGGATTTCACCTTTGAGATTCTTCTTCATGTACTCCACAATGTGGTACATGTTGAGGCGCACCTGTGCGAATGGATCCTTGTTAATTTCCTGACGTTCACCGTTTGGAAATATTCGCAACCACTGCCCGGCATCTGGTTCGTAACCCAGAATTCCGCCTTTGACTTCGATAAACAGCATTCCGTGTTCTGGGTCCAAGATTATCAGATCACACTCTCCTTCAATCAGCGGACTTGATTTCATTGGGCTCTGCCAGTCGAAACTGTGAATGACAGTTGATCTATCCGAGAGCTGATTCACTAGTGCTTCGGCAACTTTGCGTTCACCATAGTTCTGGATCTCGGAAGGACTGATTTTGGGTATGAGTTTTGCCATAAGTCGAATGATTCAGTTCGGTTATATCACGCTAAAAGATTAAGAAAAGGGGAGGGCAATTCAAGAGGGACATGCGCTGTTTGTAAGCCCTTCAATTTATTGGATGGTTCATGAGTGTGAAAATTTGCCTCCCCAATCCATCCAAGCCCGATTGAGTATTATTTTATCTTTCTAAAACAAATACTTAATCTTGAAATCAAAGTTAACAGAGGAAAAATCGTATCAATAACCATCCTCACACGAAAGCGCTGGGGCAACATACGATAATTTACTATTTTCTTGGAGCAATGTCGAGCAATTGCCGGAATTCCAATGTCTGAAACGGGTGATCGATAATCTGACGGATGAACCAGAGGATCCGAAGCAGTCAGACAACTGCTTGCGCATGCATGAGGACAGACCAACTACGCAGCCGCTGTGGCACTCTGTCTACTCTGCACGGAGTGATTCGACGATGGAATTCAAACATCACCCGACTAGTTATATTTTGGGTAATCAGCTTGCGCTGAAAGGCTGAGCCAATCTAATGCGAATATAGTCTTTCAATTTGGAAAGCCTAATTTTTTCTTGTAACATTTTCAATGCAAAATATAGTAATCTGTACGCATTGCCGCGTGTGACACAATGCTCCGAGCACTTGAAGTCAACACTAGGGAGAGTGTATTTGGCTGAACCGGGCACTCACGGATTTAAATGGGATTGCAAACCTGTTTGAACAATTGAACAGCTAGGGAGAAAATATCGAGATGAGTCATTTCTTGGACCGTTTGACTTTCTTCAGGCGGCGGACGGAAGGCTTCGCCGACGATCATGGCGTAACCACCAATGAGGATCGCACTTGGGAGGAGGGATACCGTCAGCGATGGCAACATGACAAGATTGTGCGCTCCACACATGGAGTCAACTGCACCGGCTCGTGCAGCTGGAAAATCTATGTCAAAGGCGGAATTGTAACCTGGGAGACCCAGCAGACAGACTATCCACGCACCCGCCCTGAAATGCCTAATCATGAACCTCGCGGGTGTTCTCGCGGTGCGAGCTACAGTTGGTACCTCTACAGTGGCAATCGACTGAAGTATCCGATGGTTCGAAAGAGCTTGATCAGACTCTGGCGCGATGCCCGAAACCAGTTGGAACCGGTAAATGCGTGGGCATCAATTGTCGAGGATGCTTCCAAAGTCGACAGTTACAAACGCAAGCGCGGGCTCGGCGGATTCGTGCGCAGCACCTGGACCGAGGCAAACGAGATCATCGCAGCTGCCAACGTATACACGATCCGACGCTGGGGTCCTGACCGAATAATCGGATTCTCTCCGATTCCGGCAATGTCGATGGTTTCATACGCGGCCGGCACCCGCTACCTCTCGCTCATCGGCGGAGCTTGCATGTCCTTTTACGACTGGTACTGCGATCTGCCTCCGTCCAGCCCGCAAACCTGGGGTGAACAGACGGATGTTCCGGAAAGCGCGGATTGGTACAACTCCAGTTTCCTAATACTATGGGGCTCGAATGTTCCCCAGACCCGTACGCCGGATGCTCATTTTTACACCGAAGTGCGTTATAGAGGCGCCAAGTCAGTCGTCATTACTCCCGACTATTCCGAAGCTGCCAAATTTAGCGATCTTTGGATCAATCCAAAACAAGGTACTGATTCGGCTCTGGCGATGGCCATGGGGCACGTAATTCTGCGAGAATTCTACCTTGACAAACCTTCGACCTACTTTACGGATTACACCCGCCAGTACACCGATTTTCCGATGCTTGTCAAACTGCAGAAAAAAGATGATGCATGGATCCCAGACCGGTTTCTGCGCGCCAGTGATTTCGATGGTGCCTTAGGTGAGGACAACAATCCAGAATGGAAAACCGTCGCTTTTGATGACAGGTCTGGTACAGTGGTGGTGCCCGGCGGATCAATCGGCTTCCGTTGGGGTCAGCAGGGAAAGTGGAATCTCGAGGAACGCGACGCCAGTGGCGAGGAAACAAAACTAAGGCTTTCACTGATTGAACACAGCGACGAGGCGCTATCGGTTGGATTTCCGTATTTCGGTGGTCGCGCCCACGAACCATTTGCTTCAACTTCACATCCGGAAGTTTTGTATCGTAATGTTCCTGCCAAGCGGTTGACTCTTGCGGACGGAGAAACGACAGTTGTAACGGTTTTCGACCTTCTTTGTGCGAACTATGGACTCGATCGGGGGCTTGGTGGAGAGTATGTTGCTACTGATTTCAACCAGGATGTTCCATACACGCCTGCATGGCAGGAACCTATCACTGGTGTCCCTGCGAGTCAGGTCATTCATGTAGCGCGTGGATTCGCCCGCAACGCGGACAAAACTGAAGGCAAATCGATGATCATTGTCGGTGCCGGTCTCAACCATTGGTATCACATGGACATGATTTACCGCGGGATCATCAATATGCTGGTGATGTGCGGTTGTGTCGGACAGTCCGGCGGCGGGTGGTCTCACTACGTAGGCCAGGAAAAATTGCGCCCTCAGACCGGTTGGCTTCCGCTCGCCTTTTCACTCGACTGGACTCGGCCTCCGCGCCTAATGAACTCGACCTCATTCTGGTACGCGCACAGCGATCAGTGGCGCTACGAAAAACTGACGATTCCGGAAATTCTGTCACCGACTGCCCCTGATGGACCCTGGCAGGGTTCTCTGATTGACTACAATGTGCGCGCTGAACGCATGGGATGGCTACCTTCGACACCTCAGCTGAATCGAAATCCCATTGACGTGGGCCGCGAAGCGGCGGAGTCAGGTCGGGATGTCAAAGAGTACGTAGTTGATCAACTCAAATCGGGTAAGCTTGCGTTTGCCTGTGAAACACCAGATGATCCATCCTGCTTTCCGCGTAACCTCTTTGTCTGGCGTTCAAATCTGCTCGGTTCCAGTGGCAAGGGGCACGAGTACTTCCTGAAACACCTGCTTGGCGCTAAACACGGCATTCAGTGCGATGATCTGGGAGAGGAAGGCAAGACCATTCATCAGGAGGTAAAGTGGGAGGAGCAGGCACCCGAGGGCAAGCTGGATATGGTCTGCACCATTGATTTTCGAATGTCCACAACCTGTCTATATTCGGACGTCGTACTGCCAACGGCGACCTGGTACGAAAAGAACGATCTCAACACCTCGGACATGCACCCGTTCATTCACCCGCTTTCCACCGCAGTCGACCCGGTTTGGGAATCGCGCAGCGACTGGGAAATTTACAAGGGCATCGCGCGCGCGTTTGCCGAAATCGGTGGCCCCGAATTAGGCAACCAAACCGATGTCGTCACAGTGCCCGTGCTTCATGATACGCCTGGTGAACTGGCTCAACCCCTTGAAGTTAGAGAATGGAATCGCGGAGAATGTGAACCGGTTCCAGGCAAGACGATGCCTCAGATCGTATCGGTCGAACGGAACTACGGCGAGGTTTACGAGCGTTTTACTTCGCTGGGTCCGCTTATGGACAAACTCGGTAACGGCGGCAAGGGGATGAACTGGGATACTTCAGAGGAAATTTCGTTCCTGAAAGAACTGAACGGTGTGACGGAGAACTCCGAATCCGGTGAACAGAGGGTTCGGATCGAAAGCGATATTGATGCCGCGGAGGTCATTCTCGCCTTGGCTCCAGAAACGAATGGAGAGGTGGCAGTTAAAGCCTGGCAATCGCTGTCCAAAGCGACGGGGCGTTCTCACGAGCACCTTGCCCTGTCGCGTAAAGATGACAAAATCCGTTTCCGCGATCTGCAGGCGCAGCCTCGAAAGATCATTTCCTCGCCAATCTGGTCCGGGTTGGAATCCGACCATGTCAACTACAATGCAGGCTATACAAACGTTCATGAGCTGATTCCTTGGAGAACGTTGACCGGACGTCAGCAGCTTTATCAGGATCATTTGTGGATGCGAGCTTTCGGAGAACAGTTGTGCGTCTATAAACCGCCGATTGATCTGAAGACCATCCTGCCGGCAGATCAGAGGCCTGGAAACGGCAATCCAGAAATTCTGCTGAATTTCATCACACCTCACCAGAAGTGGGGAATCCACAGCACATATACGGATAACCTGCTGATGCTTACACTGTCGCGAGGCGGTCCGATCGTCTGGATCAGCGAGCAGGACGCAACACAGGCCGACATTGAAGACAACGACTGGATTGAAGCCTACAACGCGAATGGCGCCTTGACCGCACGTGCGGTTGTTTCACAGCGCGTCAAGCCCGGTATGGCGCTGATGTACCATGCCCAGGAAAAAATTGTAAATGTTCCCGGATCCGAAGTGACTGGCACGCGCGGTGGGATACACAATTCAGTGACCCGAACGGTACCCAAACCCACTCATATGATCGGAGGCTATGCACAGCTGAGCTACGGATTCAACTATTACGGTACGGTTGGATCCAATCGCGATGAGTTCATCGTAGTGCGTAAAATGGCGAAAGTCGACTGGCTTGGCGAATCGGCAGCAAGTGCGGCGGGATAATAAAGATTAAAGGATACGGCAACCAGGAGTTCCAACCATGAAAATTAGAGCACAGATCGGAATGGTGATGAATCTCGACAAGTGCATTGGGTGTCACACTTGTTCGGTGACCTGCAAGAATGTATGGACCAGCAGAGAAGGCATGGAATACGCGTGGTTCAATAATGTCGAAACCAAGCCTGGAGTGGGTTACCCGAAGGAATGGGAAAACCAAAAACGCTGGAACGGGGGATGGGTTCGGACGAAATCCGGCAAGATCCACCCGCGCATCGGCGGCAAATGGCGCGTGCTCGCCAAAATATTCGCAAATCCGGACCTGCCGGAAATCGATGACTACTACGAGCCTTTCACTTTCGATTACGAACACCTGCAAAATGCGCCAGAAAGTGAACATGCTCCGACTGCCCAACCTCGGTCGTTGATCACCGGCGAACGGATGGAGAAAATAAAATGGGGACCGAACTGGGAAGAAATTTTAGGCGGCGAGTTTTCAAAGCGTTCCAAGGACATTAACTTCGAAGGCATGGAGAAGGAAATATACGGTCAGTTTGAGAATACCTTCATGATGTATCTGCCGCGTTTATGCGAGCATTGCCTCAACCCCAGTTGTGTGGCTTCGTGTCCATCAGGTGCGATCTACAAGCGTGAGGAGGATGGCATTGTTCTGATTGACCAGGACAAGTGCCGCGGCTGGAGAATGTGCGTATCCGGCTGTCCATACAAGAAAATCTACTACAACTGGAAGACTGGAAAGTCCGAGAAGTGCATCCTGTGCTACCCGCGGATTGAAGCGGGAGAACCGACAGTCTGTTCCGAAACCTGCGTAGGCCGCATCCGATACCTGGGCGTCGTGCTCTACGATGCCGACCGGATCGCCGAGGCGGCTAGTGTGGAAAATGAGCAGGATCTCTATGGTGCGCAGTTACGGGTTTTCGTCGATCCGAATGACCCTGAAATTCAACAGCAAGCTCTGAAAGATGGAGTTCCCCAAAGTTGGATTGAAGGTGCAATCCGATCTCCGATCTGGAAAATGGCAATGGAATGGAAAGTTGCGTTTCCGTTGCACCCGGAGTACAGAACACTCCCCATGGTGTGGTATGTTCCGCCGCTGTCGCCGATTCAATCAGCAGTGGAGGCAGGCTACCTCAGCGACGATAACGGTATCGCCGACGTGAACTCTCTGCGAATTCCCATTCGCTACCTCTCCAACATGCTGACCGCCGGAGACGATGCACCGATTGTTACGGGACTTCAGCGTATGCTCGCAATGCGCGCCTTTATGCGCTCAAAGACAGTTGACGGCATCGTCGATGAGAACATTCCGGAACAGGTTGGTTTGAGCACAACGGAAATTGAACAGATGTATCAACTGATGGCAATCGCCAACTACGAAGATCGCTTTGTCATTCCAACCAGTCATCGCGAGGTAACGGAAAACGCCCAGCACCTGAGAGGCAGCTGCGGATTCTCTTTCGGCGATGGATGTGCTCCGAACGAACGCACCAACCCGTTTGCGATCACCTACTCCGCTTCCGGAAACATACCGACCCGCGTTGCATCAGGAGGACAGGTTTGAAGACATTCAGGGCTCTCGCCGCAATTCTCACGTATCCTGACTCCAGGCTTCGGGAAGCCATCCACGAGTTTCCGGAAGTCATTGAGGATGAAAAACTTCTGGCAGCTGGGGAGCGCAAGGCAGTCAAACTTCTTCTGAACCGGCTGGCAGATCAGGATTTGTTGGATCTACAGGAAGAATACGTTCTGTTGTTCGATCGTACGAGAAGTCTGTCATTGCATTTGTTCGAGCATGTGCATGGTCAGTCGAGGGATCGAGGTCAAGCGATGGTTGACTTGCGTCAGCAGTATCTGGACGCCGGCGTTGAGATCGATTCGGCTGAACTTCCCGATTACCTGCCGATGTTTTTGGAATACCTGTCGTTGCTTCCGATAAAGCAGGCCAAAGAGCAGCTGGCACTGTGTCTGCCTATAATTGCGGCCCTTCGGGAGCGTTTGCGCAAACGCAACAGCGCATACTCGGCCGCATTCGGTGCTCTGGTATGCATCGCGGGCGGCAAGCCCGATCCTGAAGTTCTCAAGACGCTGCTTTCGCAAGCCATGGACAACCCCGAAGATATGGAGGCAATTGACCAGGCTTGGAATGAATCTCCGGTCACTTTCAGACCACCCGAGGTGCTGCAACCTGCCAAGGGCAGTGCGATGGAAATTCCGATACGCATATCAAGTCAATCATCCGGTAGATAGCTATGGGCACGTACGTGAATTTCCTGCTGTTCGGCATCTATCCATATATTGCATTGGCTGTTTTCATTGTGGGCAGCATTGTCCGATTCAATCGCGATCAGTACAACTGGCGAAGTGGCTCCAGCCAACTGCTTCGCAGGCGACAGCTTTTCTGGGGCAGCAATCTTTTTCATTTTGGCATACTGGTGGTTTTTCTGGGACACTTAGTCGGATTGCTGACACCGATTGCGTTCTTTGATGCGATCGGAATTTCACACACGTTCAAACAAATTATGGCTATAGTGGTCGGCGGAGTGGCAGGATTTGCATGTTTTATCGGTTTGCTGCTGCTGATCCACCGTCGCCTGTTTGATTCCCGCATTCGAACCACCAGTTCGTTTTCAGATATCTTCATTCTGTTGCTTCTGTTCGTACAGCTGACCATTGGATTGCTGACGATTCTGGTGTCCGTGGGACATCTGGATGGTGAGGAGATGGTACGCTTCATGACCTGGGCGCAGATGATCATTACATTCCAAAACGGTGCGGTAGATCTGGTTGTGAGTGCCCACCCATTGTTCAAATTGCATCTGTTTCTGGGATTGACTGTATTTCTGGTGTTCCCATTCACCCGGTTGGTGCATGTCTGGAGCGCACCGATTTGGTACATCGGTCGTCGAGGGTATCAGGTTGTGAGATCCCGGAGCGATAACATCCAGGCTCGTTAAACACCCATTCACCGGTATCGGTTCGGTGTCATCAGGGATTTCCGTCAACGGCGAAAACATCTCAGAAGAATCGATTCTCGAGGAGATGCAGTACCACCCGGCAGATAAACTGCCGCGACAGGCTGCCGCTGATGCCTTGGTAATTCGCTGCTTGCTTCTGCAGGAAGCGAAACATCTTCAGATTGAAGCCAAATCAAGAGAAATAGGACCAGGTCGGTTCGAAGTCCATGATGAAGCACAAATCCGAACCCTGCTCGAATCAATAATATCAGTGCCAGAGCCCGATGCCAGCGCGTGCAAAAGTTACTATGAATCGAATCGACAGCGATTCCGTTCTCCCGATATTTATGAACCCAGACATATTCTTTATGCTGCCGACCCGCAAGACTCAAGTGCCGTTGAAACCGCTCTGAGTCGCGCGCATGCCGCCATTGAGATACTCTCCCGTGAACCGGACCGGTTCAATGAGATAGCGAGCAGTGAATCAGACTGCTCATCGCGCAGTACCGGAGGGCATCTTGGACAAGTCACTGTGGGAGATACTGTCCCTGAATTTGAAAGTGCAATTCTCGATCTTGGTGATGACGAGCTTTGTTCAGAACCCATACAGACCCGCTACGGAGTGCACGTCGCGCGGATGGAGCATCACGAGAAAGGCCGACAGCTAATGTTTGAAAGCGTCCATCAGCAGATCAGTACTTATCTTGTACAGCGCGAGTGGCATCAAGCCGTCCAGGCTTTCGTACAAACTCTAATGGAACGCTCGACCATTGTGGGCTGGGAACCCAGTCAACACAAGAATTGAAATTCCCAGATACTCGTCGCCGTATCGCCAACTAATGCAACATGTTCCGCAATTCTTGCCATATGGCCTCAATTTCAATTTTCATTACGCCAACTTCTAGCAGGGAACTTCCGCATTCCTGCGCGTGTAATACCACCAAGTTACGGCAACACATGTCACATAGAACGCAATGAAGAAAATCAGTGCAATGTCAGGTTTTCCCGTCAGGGCAATCGCGGTACCGTAACTTTTTGGTATGAAAAACGCCCCGTAAGCAGCAATAGCCGAAGTGAAGCCAATAATTGCAGCCGCCTCGCGCTCCGCATTGCGTGCCTGTTCCGCTTCGTTGACATTCGGCATCAGGCGTTTCACCTCTCGTCTGAAAATTACCGGAATCATTTGAAACGTCGAAGCGTTTCCAACCCCAGTAGCCAAGAAGAGAATCATGAACATCGCAAAAAATCCCCAGAACGCGTTGGGGGCTTCTTTGATGCTCAGGAAGTACAGCACCCCGATAACCGCCAGAATCATCACAAGAAAGGTCCAGAATGTGACCTTGCCTCCACCATAGCGGTCGGAAACCCAGCCGGTCGCTGCACGGCTAACGGCACCGATCAACGGACCGAGAAAAACAAACTGCAGGACATTGATATCGGGAAACTGCGTCTTGGCGAGAAGTGGAAATCCGGCAGAATAGCCGATAAAAGAGCCGAATGTACCGGTGTACAGCCAGCACATGACCCAGTTGTGCTTGCGCGTGAAAATTACGGATTGTTCTTTGAACGAGGATTTTGCCTCTGCAATATCGTGCATACCGAACCACGCAGCTATGGCCGAGACGGCAATGAATGGAACCCACACAAAACCTGCATTCTGAAGCCATATCGGGTTGCCGTCGGACATAATCTGCGGTTCGCCGCCCAGAGCTCCGAACACACCGACAGTAATCACAAACGGAACTGTGAACTGCATCACACTGACCCCCGCATTCCCCAGTCCCGCATTCAGCGCCAAGGCATTCCCCTTTGTTTTCTTAGGAAAAAAGTATGAAATATTTGCCATGGAAGAAGCGAAATTTCCTCCACCGAACCCGCAGAGCAATGCGAGCAGAATCAGAACGAAATACGGTGTTCCGGGGTCTTTGACTGCAAAGCCAATCCCCAGTGCTGGAATCAGCAGGGATGCCGTAGTCACCGCAGTCCACATTCGGCCGCCGAAGATCGGCACCATAAAACTGTAGAAAATTCTGAAGGTTGCGCCTGACAACCCCGGTAATGCCGCAAGCCAGAACAGTTGATTGGTGGAATAGTCAAAGCCGACCAGTGGAAGCTTGGCCACCACTACCGACCAAACCAGCCAGACAGAGAACGCCAGCAGCAGAGCCGGAATTGAAATCCAGAGATTCAGATTAGCAATCGATCGGCCGTGCTCTTTCCAGAATTGTTCATCATCAGGCCGCCAGTCGGCCAGAGTTCGTCCGCGATTCATAATTGTTCCTCATTGGTGCTGTATGGTTTTTCGGGCAGATCGCTGAGGTCGCGATCACCTACGAGTTGTGGATGTCTTCTGTGCTCGCCCCTGCGGATCGCCAGATGCATCCAGACCGTACTGACCATTACCAGAACGAACAGCAGCATGAAAGATGACGTCCATACCTGAAACAAGTCATTGAGAATTCCGAATGCAATCGGCAGGAAGAAACCGCCGAGCCCGCCAATCATGCCAACCAGACCTCCAACCGAACCGACATGTTCGGGATAGTATACCGGTATGTGCTTATAAACCGCCGCCTTCCCGAGGGACATCATGAAACCCAGAACAATCGTCAGAATTACAAAAAAGACGATATTGATTTCAATTGTGAACTCAATCGGTCCGGATATGCCCTCAACGATGTAGTGAGTTTCGGGATAACTCATCAGAAACAGGCAAACCAGGGACACAATGAATGTCGCATACATGACCGAACGAGCTCCCCAGAGATCGGACATCCAGCCGCCCAGTGCCCTGAATACTGATCCTGGCAATGAGTAGGCGGTAGCTAGCATCCCGGCAGCAATTAGATCGAGTCCGTAAGCACCAACATAAAAGCGCGGAAGATACGAAGCAAGTGCGACGAATCCGCCGAAAACAAAGAAATAATAGGTGGCAAATCTCCACACCTGAATGTTTTTAAGCGGCACCAGCTGTTTTGCAACGCTAGGTGCTTTTTCACCGTGTTCGCGGCGATGAACTGACGTCGGATCGTCTTTGGCAATAAAGTAGAATGCAATTGCCGTTACAGCCAGGCACACCGCATAGATTTGCGCGGTTTGCTGCCAGCCGAAGGCAAGCACCAGAAAAGGTGCACCAAAGTTCGTAGCGGCAGCGCCTACATTTCCGGCTCCGAATATTCCAAGTGCCGTGCCCTGCCGTTCCTTGCTGAACCAACGTGAGGTGTAGGCGACACCCACGATGAACGAGCCGCCTGCAAAGCCGACACCAAGAGCGGCCAGCAGAAAAACCTCATAGGTCTGAGCGGAGGACAGGAGCCAGGTGCACACTGCAGTCGTTAACATCTGCAGCGCGTAGATCAGTCGCCCTCCAAGCTGTTCAGTCCACACTCCCAGAAATATTCGCGAAATGGACCCGGTGAGAATCGGAGTTGCCACTAGAATGCCAAACTGGGTTTCCGACAGATTCAAATCCATTTGGATTTGTACGCCGATGATTGAAAAGATTGTCCACACTGCAAAACATACAGTGAAGGCGAATGTGCTGAGCCCAAGTGCTCGATATTGATCAGATTTTGATTCGATTTCCATAGAATCAGCCCATTTTAGGTGCCATTGCAAAACTATTAATTTCGGGCAACTCGTGATTAACAGAATTGCTGCCCCTGTCAAAATAGCGCATCAGGTATCACCCGACTAGAATGAATCAGTTCAAATCATGTAATTCGGCGAAAATACCCAAATGATAAATCTGCTACGGAATGTTACAACAGTTGGCGTTTACTAGGTAAAAAACGTACAGCCGATTAGTAGAGTCAGAAGGAAATGCGCGTTGCGTAGATTGAGGGAGAAAATTTAGTTGGTGATATTCACCATTAACCAGCGTCTCAGTCTATATCTTAACCATGTTTCCCCGCTCCTGCTCATCAAACCGGACGTGAGGTTTTCCTTATCAAATTTAAACTTTTTAAACAATTTATATGGCTGAAAAATTGCCTACAGCGCTACAAGTTTCATCCATTGATAAAACTTGTAGCACTGGCCATTGTCTCAACAATAGTAATGGTTGAAATATTTTGATGTATGGTCATTCAGGTACTTCGTGAACTTCTAATCCACTATTGATATTGATGTGCTGAAAAATTCGAACAGTAAATTCATTCTTGGCGTGATGCTGTTGGTAACTTTCGCCGATGTTTATGCACAGACGGGTAGTGGCGCCATTTCACTGCTGAATCCAGAAGCGAGTGTGCTGTTGTTGATTATTTCCGCATTCGGAGTTGGACTTCTTCTGACTTTTACTCCATGCGTTTTGCCCCTTATACCAATTGTGTCAGCCATTATTGTTTCACAGGCTGATCAGAAAAGCAGCCGCATGAGAGGCGGAGTGCTAACTTCAATCTATGTCCTAGGAACAATCGTTACCTACGCCGCTGTTGGGGCAGTAGCCGGCGCATCTGGCGATCAGTTGCAGGCATATTTTCAGATTCCCTGGGTCATTGGCATCGTGGCTGCAGTACTGGTGGCGGGTGCGCTATCGTTGTTTGGACTCTATGAAATTCGGCTTCCGTCCTCGTTTGAGACGAGCATGCAGGAGAGCGCTTCTCGTCTGGGAGGAGGTCGGATCGGTTCAGTATTCATACTTGGAATCGTGTCTGCGCTGGTAGTCGGTGCTTGTGTTACGCCACTTATAATCTCGGTGTTGGGAATTGTGGTTGCGAAAGGTGACCCATTGCTTGGAGCGATCATGATGTCGTCCATGGCATTTGGCATGGGTGCAGTTTTGATTGCGATCGGATTTGGACTGTCATACATTCTGCCTAAAACCGGTGCCTGGATGGAGCGAATCAAACATTTGCTCGGAGTGATGCTGGTTGCATTGGCCATATACCTTCTTGAAGCGATTCCGAACGTTCCAGTACTGTTTCTGTGGGCTGCATTTCTTATCGTGTTTGCACTATTTCTTGGTGCAACCCGCAAATTGCCGCACAAAGCAACAGGATCGCATCAGTTTCTAAAAGGGGCCGGAATCGTTGTACTGATTTGGGGAGTTGTCAGTTTAATCGGAGCTGCGGTCGGTAACCGCGATGTCACTCAACCGCTCCCTCAATTGGCTGCCATGCTCAGTCCGGACAGTGTAATTGAAACAGCCCCATCTGATACGAATTCAAAAAGCGCATTTAACTACGTAAGAAATATTGAAGAATTTGACGGTTTGCTGAAAAAAGCGAATCTGGACAATCGTCCGGTGCTGCTGGATTTTTATGCAGACTGGTGCCTAGACTGCAAGAGAATGGATCGAACTACGTTTCAAGACCCGTCAATCGTGGCGTTATTGAACGAGACGTTCACTGCCTTGAAAGTCGATGTTTCTGATCCCAATGATAATTTTGGCCGCACCTTGAGAAAACGATACAGCGTATTCGGCCCGCCGGCCTTGGTGTTGTTTGACTCAAGCGGCAATGTTTTGGATGATCCGCCCACCTACGGCTATTTGAACGTTGAAGAGTTGACAGATTTTCTGTCCAGAGGTTAGGGACGAGGAACAAACGCTCGCTGAGCTGTTCGTGGATTGCAGCTATTGGTAGCTTGTTGCCAAATACACATCACAATTCCAGGAGTGATTTTCTAGATTCTGCAAGCTAAAATTACTTTCATAAAATTCAATCTGGGCGTACGAAATCGTTGCGGTTTCGCTATAATTTTCCCCGCGTGCTCTGCTTGAATTTTGGTTCACTTCACTTCTAAAGCGCAAACTTTTGGCTGGTCTGTATATTGTTTTTTCACTTGAAATGCGTCACTGATGGCTGTAGTTAACGACTATCTACAGCGAATTCTGCTGGCACGCGTTTATGATGTGGCGGAAGACACTTCTCTCGACTATGCGACTAATCTGTCGAGACGTGTCAAGCACGATGTGTGGTTGAAGCGCGAGGATCAACAGCCGATATTTTCATTCAAACTTCGTGGTGCGTACAACAAGATGTCGCGCCTTTCGCCATCGATTCTGAGCCAAGGAGTGGTCGCTGCATCCGCAGGCAATCATGCACAGGGTGTCGCGTTGGCAGGGCGGACGTTGGGTAGTCCGGTTACGATATTCATGCCGATTACCAGTCCGCAGATCAAGGTTAATTCGGTCAAGTCGCTTGGTGCACGAGTGAAGCTGATTGGAGACAGCTATGCGGAGGCGGGAGTGGCAGCCAGTGCTTACTGCAAGCGCTACAAACTCCGTTTGATTCCGCCTTATGACGATCCTGACATTATTGCCGGAAACGGTACGGTTGGGCTTGAAATTATGCGTTCACTGCCGCGAAAAGTGGATGCAGTATTTGTTCCCGTTGGTGGCGGTGGATTGATTGCAGGGGTTGCTGCCTACATCAAGCACGTCAGCGACAATGTCAAAGTTATTGGCGTGGAACCCGAGGATTCCGATGCGATGTCTCAGTCTCTGGCCCTCGGTCGAAGGGTGAAACTGAAAGATGTTGGGATTTTTGCGGACGGCGTTGCCGTCAAGCAGGTAGGCCGCGAAACGTTTCGCTTGGTTCAGCACTATGTCGACGGAATTGTTCGAGTCAATACTGATGAAATCTGTGCGGCGATCAAGGATATTTTTGAAGATACTCGGAGTATCGTCGAACCGTCTGGTGCATTGGCGGTTGCTGGAATGAAGCGCTACTGCGAAACAATCAGAGGCCGCAGAAGGGGTTTAATCGCGATTAATTCGGGCGCGAACATGAACTTCGACCGGCTGCGCCATGTGTCCGAACGGGCCGAAATCGGTGAGCGCAGGGAAGCCATACTGGCTGTAACGATCCCGGAAAGGCCAGGTAGTTTCAGGCAGTTCTGCTCAACCATAGGAGATCGGAATATCACAGAATTCAATTATCGCTTTTCGGATCCTGAAAAAGCCCATGTATATGCAGGCATTCAGGTTGACAGCGAACTTCAGATTGAACGCACGATCTCTGCGCTTCGAAAAAATGGCTACCCGGTTCTTGATTTGACAGACAATGAGATGGCCAAAATTCATGTCCGACACATGGTTGGAGGGTGCGCACCCAACGCAGATCATGAAAAAGTATATCGATTTGAATTTCCAGAAAGACCGGGAGCGCTATTGGATTTTCTTCAGAAAATGGGCAGTTCGTGGAATATCAGCATGTTTCACTATCGAAATCACGGCACCGATTTTGGGCGTGTTCTATGTGGCATTCAAATTCCCCCGAATGAAATCACGCAGTTTAAGAATTTTCTAAAAATGGTGGGTTACGCTTGCGTAGATGAATCTGAAAATCCGGCCTACAGGATGTTTCTAACGTAAATCTTGCAAACTGTGCAGTATGACAGAAGAATATAACTTGAATGATGTTGAATTTGTAGGGCTATATGTGGTGCCTGGCGAAGGAACGGTTGCCGCACTACGCGACATTGCCGGAACCCAGTTGTACGATAAACAGGGACTATCCTGGAGGATCGTGGAGAAGAAAAAAATTGGAAAAAATTCTGAAGCTGAAGAGCAGGCGCTTGCCAGAATCAATCAACAAGACGCTTCAGGCAATAATTACTACTGACTGAACCCAGCAGACGCTTGCCATATCCCCCCGACCTGAGTTGCGAGCCACCATGGCCGCTGTCAACCCAATGCCCGCCCCTGCTGTCTAATGAGATACATTTGTGGTCAGCTTCTCTTGAAGTCGACTGCGAAAAAATGCGTTTCTATGAGAGTTGTATGGATGGTCGAGAGCGAGCTCGCGCAAACCGCTATAGCGTAGAGCAGTCTCGTATTCGCTTCATACGTGCGCGCGGTATCCTGAAGGAACTGCTCGGCATGTACACAGGGTTTGAACCAACAACCATGAGTTTTGATCATGGACCTCTGGGTAAGCCTTATCTTTCTCCGATGCCGGAGCCGCCGCTTCAGTTTAATTCAACGGATACACACGGTGAGGCGCTGTACGCGTTCTGCAGGTTCGGTGAAATCGGAGTTGATATCGAATTCATGAATCGCGAGGTGAGCCATGGTGGAATTGCCAAAAGAAAATTCAGTCGTCATGAGTATGAAGAGTATCTGGGTCGTTCACTAGAACAGCGTAGGAATTTTTTTCTGTCAGTTTGGACACGAAAGGAAGCTTATGGCAAGGCAAAAGGGGTTGGAATCAGATATCGGCTCAATAGCGTGAACCTAATTGGAGATGAAGGATTGAGCCGTTTTTCGATACGGGACGAGAACGGAATTTGGTGGGGAATTTCACAGGTTTGTCCTGCGCTCGGAGTGACTGCGTGCGTTGTCGCTGAAGGCGAGGGATGGGGTATTCGTTGCTTTCGGCTGCCAGATGATCGACCGGTGCCGAATTACTGAGTGCGAATTTCGAGTTGGACGACAGTAGCCCTATCTGCTCAGGATCCTTCAAGCATTGACAGAATGTAGTTCCACTCTTCCGGGGCAACAGGAGTGATTGACAACCGATTGCCTCGTTGCAGCACGCGCATTCCGGCTAGTGCTGGCTCTGCACGCATTTCAGCCAGGGATATTATTCGTGGAAATTTGGTTTCAAGTTTGACGTCGAACATGAGCCAACGTGGATTATCAGGATCGCTCTTCGGATCAAAATACTTTTCAGTTTCATCAAACGCAGTAGGGTCGGGATAGGCGGTACGGACGATGTGCATGGTACCAACGATTCCCGGAACATCACATCTGGAGTGATAGAAAAATGCTGCATCATTCAGTTCCATGTTATCTCGAATGAAGTTGCGTACCTGATAGTTGCGTATTCCATCCCAGTAATCGGTTTGATTTGGTTCGGCGGCCAAATGATCAATTGAATAGACATCGGGTTCGCTTTTCATTAGCCAGTACTTCATAGCATTCGTTCCTTTCAGGAAAATTGGTAAACCTGTTTATCGGTTATCGCGCCGCGTAACGGGACATCCCAAGCATTTCGGCCGATAGAACTTAAATGCTGAAGTTCGTGTGCTACGCCAACCACGTACGGCCTTTGCCAATTTCTCTGCAATCGCAAATGGTTTAGCGAGCTATCGTAAAATCCTCCTCCCATACCGATACGGTTGCCTTCATCGTCAAATGCGACTAGTGGTGCCAGCACCAGGTCAAGTTCACTGGCAAATACCCACCCATTTCTGAGTATGTCGGGTTCTGGAATTCCAAACCGGTTCAGAGACAAAAATCTACAGTCAGCCGTAGTTCGCCCAAACAGCAGTCGATTTTTACCGCCGCGATACAGAACCGGAAGATAACAGCTTTTTTTACTAGCGAGTGCTTGCGTGAGTGCTTGCGTGATATCGATCTCTCCATCGTGTGACCAGTAGAATGCTATTCTCCGGCTGCACCTGTAGAGGGGGTGGTTCAAAATCAGACGCGAAATTTTGCGGGCGGCTGCCTGTTGTTCAAAGGGTGTGAGTGATCTTCGTGCTACGCGTATGTCTTTGCGGATTTTAGTTTGAAGTAATGACATAGACGAAGTGGTGAAAATAATGCCGCCCGCACGTGCCGTGCCAGTCTGGGTAACCTTGAACCAACATGTTCAAGTGGGCACTGGTGAGGCAACTTCAGGTGCTTTGCTACAAGGCAATGCTCACAACGGTCGACTCAGTTTGTTCCCTGGTTATCCTTTAGGTTCTAAGGTGTTGGACTGACTCGAACACTACAGGCGGCAATGGAAACTTTTCTACTGGGATTATAGAATCAATTCTGCAGTATCGTATCAATATCGTCAATCATCTTGCTGATGGAGTCACTGATTTTCTGATTTTCATGACCCTGATTCCCGTTTCGCAGCAGAAGTTCGCCGGCAAAATTCAGCGCGGCCATGACTGCACTAGCTTCGAGTGTAATCATTTTGCTGCGCGACATATTTTGAATGTTGGTTATTTCTGAGTTCAGCAGTTCAGCAGCATCAAGCAGATTTTCACGCTGGCCTTCATCGCAACTGACAGTGAAGTCTCGGCCATCAATTCGAATTTTCAGATTTTCCATAGGTCGATCCACTGTCATTGACGAGTTGCTTCAGAAACGGACTGCAGGTTGGCGATTATGGTCCGAATTTGCTCAACTGCTTGACGATGTTTACCACGCAGCACTGTTCGTTGCTTTGTTGTTGTTTCAACTTCTGCTCGAAGCTCCGCGTTTTCATCCTGCAACTTTTTGTAACGTGTTGTCAGCTCAGAAATCTTCTGTTCGAGAAGTTCGAATTGTTGAGGTAATTCAGCCACGGTGATGTAATCTCTTGAGTTCAGTAGATTATCAGAATATGCTTTAACAGGTATCGGTGTCAAATTGAAATAATGATTAATTTTAATGAATGATGATACTAATTCACAGGCTTTTAAATTCAAAATTTAGATATTGCTAAATTGGAAGTGATACCTGTGGATGCAAGGTATAACAAAGTATAACATCATGGTGTAATTTGGCATGAAACTGTGCTACAGAGAATGTGATTACAAAGTCACGGAGTTAAATTTTGCCCAAGAGTGCAGGTTGAACTGCTAAGTCCGATAGTCGAGGATAAGAACATTACCGGACGATTAATGTCAAAATCTGGAGTGGTTAATTGGGGCTTCTTCCCACCAATGCACGAGCCACCGGAAGATGAGAATTCTTTTCGATTTCCTAGAGATTCGTTTGCCGAGGATCAAAAACGCTATTGTGCAGATATCTATGCTGTGATTGAGCTAGTAGACTGTACAGAAAAAAACAGAATGAAATTGACACCCCACAATCTACGAATTCCGAACTTTCCGAAATAATAGAACTAGAAGAAAGCGATTTATCTGGAACTGTTCGATTTACCCCAATTGCAGCTTCATAATCAGGCCCCACCACACTTACACTACCGGAATTCTCTCGATTCGCGCTGCGCAATATTTGAACTCGGGAATTTTCCCCATCGGGTCCAGCGCTGGATTGGTAAGCATGTTGGCTGCGGCTTCTGCATAGCAGAACGGGATGAATACAACACCGCCTGGAATCGCTGCATCGCTTCGTGTCTTAATATCAATTTTTCCGCGACGGGTCAGAATGCTTATCATCTCGCCTGGTTGTATGCCAAGTTCCTTTAACTGATCCGGTGAAATACTAGCAACGGCTTCAGGTTCGATTTCATCAAGCACCGTGGCTCTGCGAGTCATCGCTCCTGTGTGCCAGTGTTCCAGTTGCCTGCCCGTAGTCAATACCATGGGATATTCTTCGTCTGGTTCTTCATCAGGAGGAATGATGCTCGCCGGCACTAATTTCGCCCGTCCAGTTTCAGTCGGGAAACCATCACCGAAAACAATATCGTTGCCGGCTACATTCGGCGCATCACATGGATAAGTCACTGCACTTTCCGCATAGAGACGATCCCACGAAATATTATCAAGCGAAGGCATGAGACTCGCCATTTCCACATAGACATCAGCTGGACCGGAGTAATTCCAGTTGAGTCCTAATCTGCGGGCGATTTCTTGGATAATCCACCAGTCCTGTCTTGCATCGCCGGGCAGTTTCAGTGCCACCCGCCCCATCTGAACCTGCCGATTCGTGTTGGTTACAGTACCGTTCTTCTCCGGCCACGCAGATGCGGGTAACACGACATCTGCATGAAATGCAGTTTCAGTCATGAATAGATCCTGCACCACCAGATGTTGTAGTTTAGCAAGTGCCTCTCTAGCATGGCGAACATCGGGGTCTGACATTGCAGGATTTTCGCCCATGACGTACATTCCGTGAATTTGTCCGGCATGCACTGCGTCCATAATCTCAACCACAGTCAATCCTTTTTCTGGATCCAGTGAGGTACCCCATGCATCTTCAAATCGAGAACGAATATTCCCTGAATCGACAACCTGATAATCTGGGAACATCATCGGAATCAAACCGGCATCGGATGCGCCTTGAACATTATTCTGACCGCGAAGCGGGTGCAGACCTGTACCAGGACGTCCCACCTGCCCTGTAATGGTGGCCAGTGCAATCAGACAGCGTGCATTGTCGGTACCGTGGGTGTGCTGTGATATTCCCATTCCCCAGAAAATGATACCCCGTTGTGCAGTTGCGAAATTCCGTGCTACAAGTCGCAGAATATCTGCATCAATGCCGCAAATTTTCGACATTTCTTCTGGTGCAAACTGTTTGATATGCCGCTTCAGATTTTCAAAGCCTTCGGTGAAACGGCTTACGTATTCATGATCATAAATATCTTCGTCAATAATGACATGAAGCAAGGCGTTCAATAACGCAACATCCGTTCCAGGTTTGAACTGAAGCATGTGCGTCGCATGGCGAGCGAGAGAAGTTCCTCTGGGGTCCATGACAATCAGCTCTTTACCCTGTTGCTTTGCCTGCTTAAAAAAAGTTGCCGCAACTGGGTGGTTTTCTGTCGGGTTCGCGCCGATGACGATCATCACATCGGATTCCTCGCAGGTAGTAAAAGGTGCGGTAACAGCACCAGAACCGATACCTTCGAGTAATGCCGCCACACTTGATGCATGACAAAGACGAGTGCAATGATCTACGTTATTTGTACCAAATCCGGTGCGCACGAGTTTTTGTACAAGATAAGCTTCTTCGTTCGAGCCTTTGGCAGAGCCGAATCCGGCCAATCCTGCAGAACCGACTTGTTCAAGAATCTCGCGGAACCCTTTTGCTGCGAAGTCCAATGCTTCATCCCACTCAGCTTCTCGAAAATGGGAGGAAGGGTCTGATGGATTCACTTCGATATCCGCATTTTTCTCAACATCACTTCGACGTATCAAAGGCTTTGTTAATCGATGCCGGTGGCTGACATAATCAAATCCAAAGCGTCCTTTAACGCATAGCCTATTCTTATTTGCGGGTCCGTCTCGGCCCTGAACAGCGTGTATTTTGTTGTCGTTGATCTGGTAGGTGATTTGACAGCCTACACCGCAATATGGGCATACGCTTTCTACTTCATCCAGTTGCAGTTGTCGGTTGATGCCATTTCTATCAACCAGTGTTGATTCGACCAGTGCGCCAGTCGGGCAGGCCTGTACGCATTCGCCGCAGGCAACACATGTACTGTTGCCCATCGGATCATCAAAATCAAATACGATTTTCGAGTGATGTCCGCGGTAAGCCATGCCGATCACGTCATTGACCTGCACCTCACGACAGGCCCGCACACACAGATTGCAGTGAATGCATGCATCCAGAAATACACGCATGGCGGGATGACTGGGATCTGGTTCTGGCGATTTCCGGGTAGGCATTCGATCAGTCAATGGCTGTAGATAATCGGTCCACTGCCAAAAACGTGAATCTGAATCATGTGCGATTTCTTTGCTCGGCTGATCTGCCGCAAGCATCTCGAACACCAGCTTCCGAGCAGATTGCGCTCTTTCGCTGCCGGTATGGACTTTCATGCCTGAAGCAGGTTTGCGGATGCAGGAAGCGGCTAGAACCCTTTCACCTTCAATCTCCACCATACAGGCTCGACAGTTGCCATCTGCCCGATAACCTGGTTTCGGCAAGTAGCAAAGATGGGGAAGCTGGTTGTTTTGCCGGTTTGCAATTTCCCAAATCGTCTCGTCGGGATGTGCTTCTACTTCCCGGCCGTCAAGTTCAAATGTAAAGGTTAAATCGTTTTGCATTCGACTTCATCCGGAAAAAATTTCATCACTGAAAGAATTGGATTCGCAGCTGCTTGCCCCAGTCCGCAAATTGAAGCATCGGCCATTGCCTGACTAATATCTTTTAATAGTAATGTATCCCACTGATTACGTTCCATCAATTTTACCGATTTCTCGGTGCCGACTCTGCAAGGAGTGCACTGTCCACAACTTTCGTCTTCAAAGAAGCGCATCAGATTCAAAGCAGCATCCTTGGTATTGTCCTGATCGCTCAATATGACGACGGCATGAGAGCCTACGAAACAGCCATACTGTTCCAATTGCCCGAAATCAAGCGGCAGATTATCCATTGATGCGGGCAAAATTCCACCTGAAGCACCACCGGGAAGATACGCCTTGAATTGGTGTCCAGGCAGCATTCCGCCACAGAACTCATCAATCAGTTCTCGAACGGTAATTCCAGCTGGCGCAAGTTTGACGCCGGGTTCAGCGACCCGGCCGGAAACGGAGTAACTGCGCAATCCTTTGCTGCCATTTCTGCCATGGCTGGCGAACCACTCCCAACCCTTTTCAACAATATCTCGAACCCAGTATAGCGTTTCAACATTCTGAACCAGGGTAGGCCGATTGAATATGCCATTTTCTGCTACATAAGGCGGTCTGTGGCGCGGCAAACCGCGTTTGCCTTCAATGGATTCGATCATGGAAGACTCTTCACCGCAAATGTACGCGCCAGCACCGCGTCGAAGTTCCACATCAACCCCATTCAACAGTCCGGCTTGGCGTACAGCCTCGATTTCACACAGTAGGATTTTGCGTACTGCAGGGTATTCATCACGTAGATAGATGTACACCGTTTCTGCCTCAACCACCCATGCGGCAATCAAAACACCTTCAAGAAATCGATGCGGTTCGCGTTCAAGATAATGTCGATCTTTGAAAGTGCCCGGTTCTCCTTCGTCTGCATTGACCGCCATCAGCCTCGGACCTTCATAACCGCGCACAATTTTCCACTTTAATCCGGTTGGAAATCCTGCTCCCCCCAAGCCTCGGAGAGGAGAATCTTGCAGCAGAACAATAAGTTCATCTGGAGTTTTCCTGTCATTTTGACAATCTTTGAGCAACGAATATCCGCCGTTGCTGCAATAGCTCTCAAAGTTCTCGTACTTCGGGATAATCGGCTCTATCTCCTTTGCTTCAATCGCATTGGCAATTGCACTAACACTGGCATTGTCTATATGATTGTGTCCAATTTCGACAGTCGGCGCTGTATCGCATCTTCCCATACACGGCGCTCGTACTACTCGTACTCCGGGTTCAAGCTCCGAGCGCAAATTCTGAAGAAGTTCCTGAGCGCCAAACATTTCACAAGTCAGGCTGTCACAAACTCGAATCGTTATGGGTGGTGGCAGATTTTCATCTTCCGCGACGATGTCAAAGTGAGCGTAGAAGGTGGCAGTTTCGTACACTTCAGACAGAGCAAGTCGCATCATGTGCGCAAGAGCAACTAGACGGTCGGAATGCAGGCATCCATAGTGATCTTGTATGACATGCAAATGCTCAATCAGCAAATCCCTGCGCAAAGGGATATCACCAAGCAATTCACGCAGTTCGGTTACACAATCCTGATCTACTTGCCGTCCTTTCGGCGTAGAAGAATGGTGTGTCAATCCTTGACCTGGGTGGCGAGGGCGAGCAACTTCAGTTCTATCTGCAACCACTATGAACTTCCTTGTGACAACGAAGCAGTATAACTGCTAGTATTCAGTACAAACATTGTATTGCAGTATCAAAAAATCTGAACGAGAATACGGCGAGTTAAATTCACTTTCACAATCTGCTTGAAGCGCAAAGTATATTACAAATATATTTGTATGTGAATGGGTCAATTTTGAGATTTGCTATCGAAGAGAATAACAGACGCCCCTGTCGGGAACCTCTACGTTCGGCTGTGAGTTTATGTCAAATTCGATTGGATTGCTCACAATTTCCCTTCTACGCCAGGAACAGTTGATTTGATTAGACTAGGCTACGTCTGGTGTGAAAACAATGTCTAGTGACCGCTATGCGATTGAGCAACACATGCTTAAGCGGCGAAGGTAGGAGCAACTGAGCAGTTGTGCTCAACGGTTGCGTTGAGGTGAGGAACTTGAATCAAATTACGTTCCCAATTTAACGCCGGAACACAGTCCGGAGTCTATTGCAAATTGTGCTGCGCTGATTTTCCCCGCGTCGCTGCGCACCCGTTGCACCGTGATTTCGCCATCTAGTGCAGCAACATTAAAGCCAGATTCAGAGATCTTAGTGACACTGCCAGCAAGGCCGCCTGTAGAAGCGTTCTTGCCGCAGTCATAAATTCGCACGATATCGCCGTTCAAGGTAGTCCAGGCACCCGGCTGGGGATTGGTTCCTCGAATCAGGTTGTAAATCTCATTTGCCGGCCGCTTCCAGTCAATCTCAGCATCGGCCTTGCCACACCAGCCTTCGTAGCTTCCGGCACCAGGGTTTTGCGGAATTCGTGGTGCTGTTCCGTCTCGCACCATTTTCAAAGCTTCCAGCATGGCATCTACGCCAAGTGGGAACAAATGACTAAAGTACAGACTTCCCAACGTATCATCAGGTTTGACGTCAACGGTTTTCTGAAGCAGGATGGGGCCGGTATCAAGACCGTCATCTGGCCAGAAAATGCTCAATCCGGTTTTTGTTTTTCCCTGAATAATCGGCCAGTTGATTGAACTTGGACCTTTATGATCGGGCAGTAGGGACGGATGAAACTGAATCGAGCCGAATTTCGGAATGTTCAGTACTTCAGACGGAACGATCAAAGTAACATAGGCCATGAGACACAGATCAGCGTTGAGCTTTCTCATCTCATCGGCAACTTCTGCAGTCTTGTAAGAAGCAGGTTGAAATACGGGGATGCATGCACTTTCAGCAGTTTGCTTCAGTGGGTCGGGCCTGTTGCCGCTGTCTGGAGCACAGTAAACGGCTATCACGTTTTCACCGCGTTCCAGAAGCCGTTTCAGTACCGCCTCACCGAATGCCTGCTGACCATGAACGATCAGTCTCATGTCACTGTGCTCTAAATGGCACCATTGCCGCGAAGCTCTTCAATTTCTTCCGCGCTGTAACCGAGAACACTCGTCAGAATTTCATCGGTGTGCTCTCCGAGCAGTGGCGATCGAGTGACTGTAGAAGGAGAATTCGATAATTTGATTGGATTGCCGACGGTTCTGTAAGCACCACGGGTAGGGTGGTCGACTTCCGCAACCGTTCCGGTTTTCATCAATGCTTCTTCGTTCACCAGCTCTTCGATTGACAGGATGGGGCCGCAAGGAACGTTGAGTGAATTCAGTGTTTCCATGACCTCAAACTTGGTCTTCGTCATGGTCCACTGCTCAATCATATTGAAGCACTGGTCCAGTTTCGACAGTCGGGCTTTGGGTGTTGACCACTCCAGATCATCAATCAGCTCCTCTCGTCCAATCACGCGCATCAGGTGCGCCCAGCCGGGCGGTTGAATGATGACATACACATAGTCGTTCGGGCCGCCGGGACCGGTGCGCAGTGCCCAGCCTGGCTGACCGCCGCCGGAAGCGTTGCCAGCTCTCGGTACAGATGTTCCAAACTCACCGTTGGGATACTGCGGATACTCGGTCAAAGGACCGTGTGTAAGACGCTGCTGGTCGCGGAATTTTACTCGGCACAGATTCATGACGGCGTCCTGCATGGCGCATTCGACTCGCTGCCCAACGCCGCTTGATTCTCGATGCACGAGTGCAGCGAGAATTCCGATAGCCAGATGAAGTCCTGTGCCGGTATCCCCGATTTGAGCGCCAGTAACCGTTGGAGGGCCGTCATCAAAGCCCGTAGTACTGGCAGAGCCGCCGGTACATTGAGCAACGTTCTCGTAGACTTTGCAATCCTGATATGGGCCTTTGCCGAATCCCTTAACCGATGCGTAGATGAGCCGCGGGTTGATTTCGTGGATTTTCTCCCACGGAAATCCCATTCGATCTATCGCACCTGGCGCAAAATTCTCGACCAATACGTCACAGGTTCGAATCAAGCGCTCGAAGATTTCTTTACCTTTCTCATTCTTTGTATCCAGAGTCATGGACCGTTTGTTGTGATTCAGCATTGTGAAATACAAGCTATCCACATCCGGAATGTCACGAAGCTGTCCGCGAGTGGCATCTCCTGCACCGGCCCGCTCAACTTTGATTACGTCTGCGCCAAACCAGGCGAGCAGCTGCGTGCAGGTTGGACCAGACTGTACATGAGTCATGTCCAAAATACGAACTCCTTCCAGAGCTTTCCCCATTAAACCTTCTCCTTCTGACTGTACACGGATAATTATTTGTACATAGTCTGTGCTTTGGTTCCGGGAGCGTATTCGGACGGATCCACCCAAATATTGATGACCGCCGAAAGACCGGTACCTGCGACTTGTTCTCTCGCTCTCCTCAGAGCGGGTGCAATTTCAGCGGGATCGTGAACTTCTTCACCATAACCGCCTAGCATTTCAGCGAACTTGGAAAACGGCACATCACCAAGAAGATTTCCGACACCGCCACGTTCCTCGCCGTATTTGGCGATTTGTCCATAGCGTATCTGATTCATGGCGCTGTTGTTGCCGATAACCGCAATGTAGGGGGCGCCAAAACGATTAGCGGTTTCCATATCAAATGCGGTCATTCCAAATGAGCCATCTCCATAATAGCAAAGTACTTCCTTATGCGGATGTGCAAGTTTCGACGCCAATGAAAAGGCGGTGCCTACTCCGAGAGTGCCTAGGGGACCTGGATCCATCCAGTGACCAGGCATTCGAGGCTGAACTACTTGGGCAGATATTGTAACGACATCGCCACCGTCACCGATGTAAATCGTGTCTTCGGTAAGAAATTCATTGATTTCCCAAGCGACTCGATACGGATGAATGGGTTTGCGATCCGAGAGGAACAGGCTCTTTAGTTTTTCCGATCGATTGTATTCCTCAACCCGAAGCTCACTGAGCCAAGTTTTTCGATCGATGGAGTTGCTTCGATTGTCAGATCCAGCGGCTTCAACGACTGCTTTCAGAATCGTTCCAGGACCACCTGTCAGTCCCAGTGATATGTCGCGGTTTTTGCCAACCGTTCTGTAGTCCATGTCAATTTGAACGACTGTTGCTTCAGCACGTAGTCGTCGGCCATATCCCATGCGAAAATCGAACGGTGTTCCAACGATCAGGACTAGGTCTGCTTTGTCAAATGCCATACGCCGCGTTCGGTGGTAGTGGTTGGGATCTTCAGGCGGGAGGGTGCCGCGGGCCGAACCGTTGAAATATGCCGGAACGTTGAATGCCCTGATGAATTCGATGGCTGCATCGGTAGAGCCAGAAGTCCACACCTGAGTACCGAACAGTACACAAGGTTTTTTTGCCACAGACAGCAGTTGTGCCAATTTCTCAATATCCTGTGGGTCTCCCAACATTTTGGTAGAGGAACGATAAGCATTGGATGCTGGAATCCTTGCATTGTCGAATTCAATAGTTGCATCCAGAACATCGCGGGGAATTTCCAGGAACGACGGGCCGGGTGCACCGTTGTAGCATTCTCTGGATGCCATGGAAACCATGTCGGCAATTCGGTCCGTACTGCGTACGCTTGCGGAAAACTTGGTGATTGGCGTCATTAGATCGACATGCGGCAAATCCTGCAGCGATCCCATCTTGTGCTGGGTAAGGGAGCCTTGACCGCCAATGTGTATAACTGGACTCTCAGCCCGAAAAGCGTTAGCAATTCCAGTAACAGCATTTGTGCAACCCGGACCTGCGGTTGTTACAACGCATCCGGTTTGTCGAGTCTGGCGCGCATAGCCATCAGCAGCGTGAGCTGCAACCTGCTCATGTCGTACATCAATGATGCGAATGCCTTCGTCTATACATCCATCGTAAATGTCAATAATGTGTCCACCGCACAATGTAAAAATTGTGTCAATTCCTTCATTGCGCAAGGCTTTTGCAACCAGATGTCCGCCCGAAATTGGATCTATTCCTGTGACGACATCTGATTTTAGTGATTCGTTTGTGTTAATTGCAGTTGCCGATTTCATACTCAATTACCTCTATGAGTGGTTCAGTCCGGATATGAATCTGTCGAAAGCAATTCATGTCAATTCGAATTTTGTATACAATATACCAGATTAATTCATAGCGTTCAACTATGAATTAATTAACTTCTTTTCTGTTGGGCTCAATCTCATACCAAAACAAGAATCATTCGACTAATCTTTGGAGTTCTCGTCGACTCAGACCTTGTTAATCCACCAATTTCCAAAAATATATTCATCCAAAAATGAATTGCATATAATCAAAATCAATTGTTGCAAATTACATTAGGAGTTAAAGAATATGAACTATAAAAAAGATGACATAGTCGAGATGTTTGCAACGGGGCAGATGTCTCGACGAAAATTCAACACCTTGCTAGCTTCCTTGGGCGTGACAACCGTATCTTTTCCACTGATGACAGGAACGGCTAGTGCCGCCGCTTCTGATCATCCGAGTGTATTTACCTGGGAAGGATGGGACGCGCAGGAGCATCACGGACAGTATTTTGAAAAATATGGGGAATATCCGAATTTTTCTATTTTCGGTGATGAAGAAGAGGCTTTTTCAAAGATGAGAGCAGGTGCGAAGTTTGACGTAACCCACCCGTGCACTTACGTAGTCGAAAAGTGGCGAGATGCTGGAATTCTTCAGCCGATTGACACGAGCCGTTTGAGTCATTATCCCGACGTCATACCGAGTTTGAAGGAAATTCCCGGAATGAACGTTAACGGAGACGTGTATTTTGTCGCAGCGGACTGGGGAAACACCTCTGTTCTCTATCGTCCGGACCTGGTCGATGAAAAATACCAAGAAGAAGAAACTTGGGGTATTTTGTGGGATGAGCGCTACGCCGGCCGCCTCTCAATGGCTGACAGCCTGATTGACGGGGTTATGGTCGCCGCAATTTATGGAGGTGCCGCAGATCCTTTCAACATGACGGAAACTGAAGTTGATGTGACGCGCGAGTTGCTGCGCAAGCAGTTGCCCTTGATGCGTTACTACTGGACAAGCCCGACGGACATAGAGAACGCCATGGCCAGCGGAGAGCTTGTTGCAACCAGTGCCTGGAATGATGCATATGTCGCGTTAAAGAATGAAGGGCACAATGTCAAGTACATGAATCCAAAAGAAGGAGCCATGACTTGGGTTTGTGGGTTCTGCCTCATGTCAGACGCCGACCCAGATAAGCTCGATAAGAGTTACGATGCGATTGACGCTTTCCTGAGCCCGGAATCCGGCGCGTTTGAGATTGTTGAGGAGGGTTACGGTCATTCCAATCAACAAGCATTCGAGCTTGTCGATGAAGCTACACTTGCCGAACTCGGTCTTTCCAGAGATCCAGGAGCACTTCTTGGTCAGGGCATTTTCCAAGTTGCAATTAAGAATGAAGCAGTGCTGCAAGGCATGTTCGAGGAAGTTAAAGCTGGATTGTAAGCAGAGTCCAGTACATATTTAGGCTCCGTTACACGAGTCAATTGAAATTTCCGGGATTCTCATCCGTTGAGAATCCCGGATCTGCCTCGTTTGAATAAGCACGCTTGGTAATTTCACCTTGTAAACTGTATGTTCGCCTGAGCATTGGATAACCCGATTTCACTGATTTGGCGACCCTTTTGTGAGTGCACTGACAACATCATCCGATCGAACGCTTGTCGAGAGACTTCGAATCGGCTTTCGAAAGAGCGAAACCGCGAAGGGCTATACGCTCCTTTCTCCAACGCTCTTAATAGTTCTGCTTGGACTATTATTTCCATTACTGATACTGCTTACTCTCAGTTTTTGGAAGCAGGATTACGTCGATCTCATTCAGACTTTCACCCTGACCAACTATGCAGATTTCTTCAGAAAGAAAATCTACTACCTGATTCTTTATCGCTCCATACGCATATCAGCATTTGTCATGTTTGTGACGGTGATCCTGGCTTATCCGCTCGCCTACTTCATCGCATTTCATGTTCAGAAAAACAAGATCATGTGGATTATTCTGGTGACGATTCCATTTTGGACCAGTTACTTACTGAGAGTGTTTTCTTGGAAAGTAATTCTTGGCTACAACGGCGTGATCAATTCCAGCTTGATGTCATTGGGAATCCTAACTGAACCGCTTCAGTTCCTGTTATACAACCCGATAGCCGTGGTGATCACACTAGCTCATGCCTGGGCTGCAGTCGCAATTCTGCCTATTTATGTTTCTTTGGAAAAAATCGATCGATCACTTATTGAAGCGGCACGAGATTTAGGTGAAAACGCGGTCATGACTTTCATTCGAGTTACTTTGCCTTTATCGCTTCCCGGAGTGATTGCCGCATCTTTGCTAGTATTCATTCCCACTGTTGGAGATTATGTTACGCCTGCACTCGTAGGCGGTCCGCGAGGGCTGATGATTGGCAACATCATTCAGTCCATGTTTGGCAAAGCTCTGAACTGGCCACTGGGTGCGGCGCTGTCCATTATCACTATGCTGACAGTAACGGCCGCGGTCTGCGTGCTGTTGGGCGGAACGCACCTGTTCCGCAAGAAAGTAGGGTAACTGAAAATGCACGCGACGAAAAAACGAGTGAACGGTCTTGCAGTTTATTCAGTTTTTTATTTGATGTTCCTGTATGCGCCCGTTGCAGTATTACCGCTGTTTTCATTCAACGATTCGCAGTACGTAACCTTTCCAATAGTCGGATTTACGTTTAAATGGTACGCTCAGTTGGCAGTCAGTCACGGACTTCAGAATGCATTCATCAATAGTTTGAAAGTTGGAATCTGCGTTGCATTGTTGAGTACGATTCTCGGCATATTCGCAGCCAAAGCCGTAACTCGATACCGTATGAGAAGGAGCGGCATGTTAGTTGGCTTCATCATGGTGCCGCTTGTAATTCCTGAAATAATTCTGGGTATTTCGTTGTTGATGACGTTCAGTGTTGGTGGAGTGAAGTTGTCCCTGATTACGATAGGCATTGGTCATCTGATGTTGTGCACACCATTTTCCATGCTCGTTCTCATATCGAGAATGGAGGGATTCGACAAGAGTCTGGAAGAGGCCTCCCAGGACTTAGGAGAGAATGCCTGGTGGACATTCTGGCGGGTGACCTTTCCGGTCATCAAACCGGGTGTTATTGCGAGTGTCCTGCTAACCTTTACAATTTCATTTGACGAATTCGTCCTGGCGTTCTTTCTCGGGGGCACCGATGCGACTTTGCCGTTGCATATATGGAGCCAGTTGCGATTCCCAGATAAGTTGCCATCGGTTCTTGCGCTCGGTGCGATAATCGTTGTTGCCTCTACCATCGTTATTTTCGCTGCGGAGTGGATACGCCGAGGCGGAGTTCAACTGACCAAGCAATCGAAAATCTAAATGTCCGATGTAATCGTTTCAATTAACAACGTGACTAAGGATTTTGGCAAAGTTCGTGCGGTGAACAATGCCAATATCAATGTCATGAAAGGCGAGTTTTTCTCTCTTTTGGGTCCCTCCGGCTGTGGCAAGACGACGTTGCTGAGAATGCTGGCAGGATTCGAGTTGCCGACTGAAGGGGACATCCAAATTGATGGTCAAGACGTAACGTTATCGCCGCCTAATTTTCGTCCAGTCAACATGGTATTTCAGAACTATGCGATCTTCCCACATTTGAATGTCGCATCAAATATCGCATTTGGAATGAGGAAATCGGGTCTCTCCAAACAGGATCTCAACGAAGAAATTGAGAAAATGCTGGAACTGATCAAGCTTCCAGGTTACGGAGAACGTGGATCGACTGAGCTTTCGGGCGGGCAACGTCAGCGTGTTGCGCTGGCTAGGGCGTTGATCAAAAAACCGAAAGTGCTATTGCTGGATGAACCTCTGGGAGCACTGGACAAGAAACTGAGAGAACAGATGCAGATTGAATTGCGCCTGTTGCAGCAGCATGTAGGAATCACTTTTGTCTTTGTCACGCACGATCAGGAAGAGGCATTAACGCTTTCGGATCGAATTGCAGTGATGAACCACGGCGACATTATTGAGGTTTCGAGCCCTGGGCAACTCTACGAAAGTCCGAAGTCTCGTTTTGTGGCAGATTTCATTGGCACCATCAACTTTTTCAATTGCACGCTCAAGGATTATTCGGATGGCGTCTGCATAGGAGATTGCCCCGATTTGGGATCAGTTCGGATGGTCTGTCGCAACCCTTCGGTAGCAGTTGGGGATAAGTTTATTCTGGCAATTCGACCGGAAAAGCTGTCGCTGTCCTTTGAAGAGTTGGCTGAACCCTACAATGCCATCCAGGGACGAATGGGACCTTCAGCCTATCTCGGTGATCGAAGTCATTTGTACATTCACATCCAAGGTCGAGATGAACCCATATCTGTAGCACTGCAGAATCTTTCCGGCTCATTGGACATGATTCGAAACGCCAATCGGGAAGTTTGGCTGTCCTGGTCAGATGATGCGGCAGTAATGCTTCCGTTCGAGGAGTCTCACAGCGAATGAACGCGAAAGTCTATATCGACGGTCAGGCTGGAACGACCGGTCTGGTGATTTATGATTTTCTGGACGATCGGGACGATATTGAAATATTACGACTTCCTGATGCCGAAAGAAAAAATGAATCTGCGCGTCAGGATGCCATAAGCCAATCTGACTTGACAATTCTGTGCCTGCCGGATGATGCGGCCGAACAGGCTATTCAGTGGGCGGCAGCGTCCAACACGAAATTCATAGACGCAAGTTCTGCACATCGAGTATCGGAAGGTTGGACCTACGGATTGCCTGAATTGGGCAATGAGACGCGTGAAGAAATCAGAAATTCCAGCCTCGTCAGCAACCCGGGGTGTTATCCCACCGGTGTCATACTAATGTTGCGCCCGTTGATTGCTGAAGGAATAATCGCTGCTGAGAGCCCCATCATCGTTCATGCGCTTTCGGGATATTCGGGGGGAGGACGGCAGCTGATCGAACGCTGGGAAGATCCCAATCTCGACTTGCTGTCGCTTCCATTCTCCACACCGTATGCTCTAGATCGAGTGCACAAACACATACCGGAGATGATGAAGTATTCAGGACTTCGAAATGAACCTCAATTCCTGCCGCGTGTCGGGCCTTTTCTGCAAGGAATGCGCGTTGAAATTCCGTTGCATGCGTCACTATTCAATAACTCTGGCAACGATGTTGCAGAACAGATAAGCAACGTTCTTTTTGATCGATATCAGAACGAATTGTTTGTTGGCGTAACCTCGGTCAGTCCTGACAATCTTGATGAATTTCAATTGAATCCCTGCGTCCGAAATGGCACAAATCGCATTGAAATTTTCATCTACAACCATCCAAGCGGTCATGTATTACTCGTTGCAATACTTGACAATCTGGGTAAGGGTGCAGGCGGCACCGCGGTGCAGTCGATGAATCTGATGCTGGGTTTTGATGAAAGCGCTGGTTTATTTTACGATCCTTGACTTCGGTTCAGTTGTAGTTATGTCCTAGAACGTGATTGTTTCTGGCGTGCTTGCTGTATTGCTGATTGGAAGTTTTCGCTATCGTACTGTCTAGCTAGGTCGGCGAGGCCGACAATGATGTCTTTGACAACCGACGTTCCTTGATACACAAAAGATGTGTAGAGTTGAAGGAGATCGGCGCCTGCGAGAATTTTATCCCATGCGTCTTCGGTAGATGAAATACCGCCTGTTCCAATAATTATCATGGAATTTCCGGCCACTTCCGATGCGGTGCGAATGACCTGCGTCGACATTTCGTGAAGCGGTTTGCCGCTCAGACCACCGTTTTCTTTGTAGTTTTTGTGAGTACCGTACGTTGGACGCGTGACTGTGGTATTGGTTGCGATAATTGCATCAATTTTTCGATTGGCTGCGATTTCAACAATCGCTTCAATGTCTTTTGTTTCTAATTCCGGAGAAATTTTAATCGCTATCGGTACTGTTTTGCCTGCATGCGCGGGAGCCAGATTTACTCTCTCCTGTGTGATGGCTTCAAGCAGCTCGTCAAGACGGGCAACGTTTTGCAAGTCTCGAAGGCCGGGTGAATTTGGTGAAGAAATATTTACGGCTATATAGTCAGCATAGCGGTAGACGCCTTTGAAACAGCGGACATAGTCCATAGTTGCACGTTCATTTGGAGTATTGGTATTTTTACCAATGTTGATTCCAAGTACAGTCGCTCTTGGTGATGATTTGATTTTTTGCAGGTTGAGGACAAATGCATCCAGACCGCAACTATTGAAACCAAGCCGATTGATAATCGCTTGATCGTCGATTATTCGAAAAATGCGTTTGCCTGGGTTACCCAGTTGCGGGCTAGGCGTGACCGTTCCGAGTTCAATGAATCCGAATCCCATGCCTGCGAGAGCTGGGAAAGCCAAGCCGTCTTTGTCAAATCCTGCTGCAAGGCCCACCGGATTTTGGAACTGGGTTCCGAGTGCTTTAACTGGCAGTGTCGGCACTCGATCCCCCACTAGCAATTCTTCTAAAACAGTCAGTCTGCTACTGTCTGAAATTTTGCCTAGCAGTCGCATTGCAAGACTATGCGAGGATTCCTCGTCCATCCGCATGAGAACAGGGCGAATCAATTTATACGGAGAAATCATCAGAAATTCTCGTCCGTTCCCAGTAGGCGCCATTTGCCGGACCGAAGCGGTCCCAAACGAACGTTTCCAATTCTCACTCTCTTGAGTCCGACTACTTCAAGTCCAACCATGGCACACATTCTACGAATCTGCCGTTTTCGACCTTCTGTAAGTATCATTCGAAAGTATTTTTTATCGAGAGGTTCCACTATTGCTTTGTGCAGGATGATATCGTCCAGTTTGAGTCCGTGCGAGAGTCTTTTGATCTGACCGGCACGCATCGGTTTGTCTACGCGTACCAGATATTCTTTTTCTATCTGGGAATCGGATGCAATAAGTTTTCGCGCAATTCGTCCGTCTTGCGTGAACACAAGCAGACCGCTTGAGTCGATGTCGAGTCTGCCCGCTGGTGCAAGCCCGTTAATCGGCCAATTGATCGTTCGGGTATCTGGAAGTTCCTGACTTTGATACTGCCTCTGTCGCTTTATGAGGGATACGGCAGGTTTGTAATTCTTTTCGGGTTGGCTTGATACGTAGCCTATCGGTTTGTTGAGCAGTATCGTGAGCATTTGCTTCTGATATTCTTGAGCCTGTTGGTCGACTACGACCTGACAGTCGTCATCAACTTGTGTGCCTAGCTCACATACGACTTTGCCATCAACCTGCAACCACCCATTCTGAATGAAGAGTTCGGCTTCCCGTCGAGAACAGATTCCTTTCTGTGAGAGGTATTTAGATAGTCTCATAAAACATCAGCGAGCAATTAATTCGATTCGGCACCAGACACATTTTTCATTTTTCCTACTGAGCCCGTGTGACGACAACCTTTATATCGCTTTCATCAGTTTGCTGTAGGATGATTGAATATTGTTGTATCGACTTCAACACAACAGTTTAACTATTTTCTATTGCTGTCAGAGGTCCAGGAAATCCGAGATTACGATTTTAGACAAATTTAACAGGTATGAAAAATCAATTGATACATGGTCAAACTCTTGGAATAAGCGTCTGTGTAGCGTGAATCGCAATAGAAAGCGCGTCCTCCAGCAGGGAGATGGAGAGTATGGACGCTTTCGCAATCCGTGCTCGAATTCGCCACTTGAACTGTGATCGGTAGTCATCCGTAATATCGGATATATTTTCGCTACAGACCACTGGAGCACTTGAACTGAAACGGTGACTAAAAATGTTTTATGGATTTCCAGGTAAAATTCAGAGAGTTGATAAGCCTTTCCGGCATTTTGATCACATTTCACCTGGGTTCATGGTTTACAGACAATTGCTAAATTCGAAGAAAGAGTACATGAATCACCATACTCAAACTGTAAAAGAATCAGCTAATGATTTCCGTTATTCAAGGTTGAAACTCTTTCGAAAACTTGAACAGACCTACAGTTGAAGGCGTCGTCATGAGACTTTCCCGTTTCTCGGTTACATTTATCCTTACTGGCTGGTATTTACTGCTGTCAGCAGCAAGCCATGCGGAACCTACGAAGATTACTTTCCTCCATGTCAACGACGTTTATGAGATTGAACCCAGAGATGGCAAGGGAGGATTTGCTCCGCTGATGACACTTTTGGAGCAGGAACGCGCAACTTCTTCGCACACAATCACTACATTTGGCGGGGATTTATTCTCACCATCAATACTATCCGGGATAACCAAGGGTGCCCATATGGTGGAGATGATGAATGCCATTGGAACTGATATAGCCGTGGTGGGCAACCACGAATATGACTTTGGTCCCGAAGTGGCATCTAAAAACTTTGCGGCATCTGAATTCCCATGGTTGGGGACTAATGTGCTTGGTTATGATGGCAAAATTAGTGGCAAGCTCAGTTCTGGTTTTATTATCGAAAAGGGAGGCTACAAGCTAGGTTTTTTTGGATTGATTACGCAGGAAACAGAATATATTTCCAGTCCGGGTGTGGATATTGAATTCGCTCCATACATTGAAACTGCGCAAAATGCGATTGAGGAACTGAAAGCCAACGGTGCCGAAGTGATTGTTGCACTGACGCATATGGACATCGCCGATGACCAGGAATTGGCGCAAAAAGTTGAAGGAATTCACCTCATTTTGGGAGGTCACAACCACAATCCAATGACCATTGTTGAAAACGGTATAGCAATAATGAAGTCGGGCAGCAACGCACACTATCTGGGAATCATGGAGCTGAATCTGAACCGGGTCGACAAACGAGGTTCGAAGTCACTCTCAGTAATACCGCAGTGGCGGCTCATCACAACCGCTGGAGTACAGAAACACTCCGAAATCCAATCCTTGGTCGAAAATTTCAATGCCATACTCGATGAAGCATCCAAAGAGGTTTTGGGTACTACGTCCGTAGAGTTGGATAGTCGCCGAACCAGTGTTCGTTCCAGGGAGACTTCCATGGGCAACCTTATCGCTGAGGCGATGCGATGGAGTGTTGGTGCAGACGTCGGAATTGCAAATGGCGGTGGTATTCGCGGCGACCGCATCTATGCAGTCGATTCGAAAATCTCCCGTAAGGATCTCCTCAAAGAGCTTCCTTTTGGCAATAAGACAGTTTTGATTGAACTGTCTGGATACGATCTTGCTGCAGCGCTTGAGAACAGTGTCTCACGAATTGAACAATATTCCGGTCGTTTTTTACAGATAGCAGGCATGACATTTGTTTATGACCCCGCGACTCCTGTGGGCAACCGGGTCATGGAAATCACTGTCGGTGGCTCACCGCTCGAATCGACAAGGACCTATACGATTGCAGCTAGCGATTTTATTGCAAACGGAGGTGACGAGTTCGAGTCGTTGAAAAATGGTAATTTACTGATTGACGGTTCTGGCGCCAAATTGATTGTAACTGCACTCATTGACTATATCAATTACAGGGGTACGGTGGATTCTGAAGTGGATGGCCGAATTCGTAGATTGTGAGTTTGAAGAGCAGGTTTGCCTTACTATCGAAATTACAGTTCGCAAATCAGATTTCGTTCGATTTGTGTGGTCAGGTGACATTGATCCCAGCGATTGATGGGAGTGGCAATTCAGTCTGGATTACACCGCATGCTTTGTTGAATTGAAAATTTGTCTTTTGCCAAGACGAGCTAGATTGCCGTCGATACTTGGCCAGTCATTCGATAATCGTTGATGCTGCTCCATTTGATGGTCAAGTGTCATGGAATTTCATCTGTAGAGTGCAAGGTATGCTTGATCTGCCTGTTCGGCATTGAAAACCATCGAACCAAAGACACAGGATTCATGGAGTCGATAGAGTAAGCTGCCACTAACAACACTGTTCGGCATGGCGCTGGAAATTCTGGTTCTTCATGGTAGTGTACATGTTGAAGCATCAAGAAACTCTTGAATACAGGCATTTGATGTCGAGATGATTCTATAATCGTTTCTTGCGCTGAATTCAACACTTCAACTGCAATTGGAAAGCAACGATTTTGCGAAATCCAGCTAGACATAAACTAACCGTTGTTGGCGGTGGGTCATGGGGCACTGCGATTGCAGCTTGGTTAGCGCGTAACGGGCACGTTACCCGAATTTGGGCCCGCTCCGATAGTGTGGTCGATGATATCAACCTTCATCATCAAAACAGTCGGTTTCTTCCTGATGTCAATTTACCAGAAGCACTGACTGCATTCAAAAGACTTGATGAAGCAATGGAAGGAAGTTCTGGTGTTGTTTTAGTTGTGCCCAGTCATGCATTTGAGGAGAATTTAACTGCCATATCTCAAAACCTTTCCCGAATGAGGTACCGCCCAAAACCTGTCGTGGTATGGGGCACTAAAGGATTTCAGCCAGATAGCGGTCGGCTGTTAAGCGAGGTTGCGGACAGTATCCTCGGAAACAATGCATTTACTGCAGTTCTTTCAGGTCCAAGTTTCGCTGTAGAAATAGTAGCAGAACTCCCGGCGGCGCTGGTTGTCGGAACACACGCCAAAGATCAGGCAGAGTCAATAGCGGATTGGTTTAGAAACGATTTGGTAAGAATTTACGCAAGTTCTGACATGGTCGGCGTTCAATTGGGCGGTGCCTTAAAGAATGTAATTGCAATTGCTGCCGGAGTAAGCGATGGTCTTGGATTTGGGATCAACGCCCGTACTGCATTAATGACTCGTGGATTGGCCGAAATGTGCCGGCTTGGGCAGGCAATGGGGGCAAAAGAGGGAACCTTGATGGGACTGGCGGGCATGGGTGATCTAATTTTGACATGTTCAGGTGATCTGTCACGTAACCGAAGAGTGGGGCTGGGACTGGGACAGGGAAGACGGATGGAAGACATTCTGAAAGATATTGGTCAGGAAGCGGAGGGAATACGTACAGCAAAGGCGGTCAATGGACTGAGACAGCGAATGAAAGTAGATATGCCAATATCAACCCAGGTTTACCGGCTGCTATTCGAGGGCTTGTCTGCACTGGATGCGGTTCACGAACTTATGCTTAGAGATCCTGCTAAAGAATGATCAAGTACATTCGAATCCATTCTTCCGCCATGCTTCAAATATTACAATGACAACTGCGTTCGGCTGGTTGAGAATTCAATTGTTGGGACGCATTGGCAGCTTTAGACTTTGTTCGCTTCTGACGTTCGTGCGAATCTCCTCAGGAAGCCCGGATGTTTCATAACAAAAATTCTTGTATGGGCGATTGATTCTTGGATTTCTTTTGTCGCATTTCGCGCTGAATCTATGTCAGAAAGTGTTGTGTCAATGATATTTGTACGATTACTGTGGGAACCCCAATCACTCCAACGCTTGGCATGAAACTATTCTCGTGCTCACAATAATCAAATCCTGTATTGTGACAGTTGTGTTGCCATTGTTCTGTATGGCAGCTTACGCTGAATCTACCGATCATATCGGGCCGGACCCAATTAAATCGGAGAATTGTCTGACTATCACCCCTGGACATTCTGTTGTCTGCAGTGGAAGGCAATTCGAATCAGAATCGAATTTTAGACCTACAGTCACTTTTAATTGCGGTCCAGGAATATTCATTCTGCTCACGCATGAGCCCGTCTCGAAACACTCATCACTGAGAGAAGTTACGCTGCTGTCCGATGACGGGAATTTTTCTGAACAGTGGTTGGCCGTGTCGGCAACTCAGTCGGCGATGCTGGTTTTCTACAGTGGAGCAGATTCTTCTGACTATTATTGGATACTCAGACTGATGGGGCGACTTCAAACACCTGGTTCCAGCCTGTTTGGATTTTCAATCAAAAACAAAGTTACCAGGGGTATATTCGAATTCGACTATTCGGATGTGAAACTGATAGAACAGATAATCCCCAATTGTGGATGAATAGCGTGCTGGGTGAGTATTGGGTTCAGAGTCGATGGAGTCTGTCAAATTAATTTATGATTGCACTACAACCAATGATGTTTGAAGAAGTTTTATGTTTAAAAATTGTGTGAAATGGATCGTGTTTGGTTTGCTTGTAACGGTGAACAGTGTTGCAAGTACTCAGTCAGAACCAGACAAGTTGAACTGGAATCAGTCTGGCAACTGCTGGTTTGCCGAACCCGGGTTCCTGTACTGTGCTGAAAATCATCCATACTCTGAAACTGCTACCTATCAACACACTTTTTTGACTTTGATCTGTCATGAGCAATATCGAGCCGTTCTACTCAGCCATGATCCTATTTCTACTGAATCAACCGTTAGATCAGTGAATTCAGATTTCGGAATTCTAAAGTATTCAGATTCCTGGATTGCAACATCGGCAACAGAAACTTTCATGTCAAATCATATAAGCGCTGACAATGACGGGTATTTCAATTCAATTAATGGGTTGAACGATCCTCGGAGCGGAAGTTTCAAATTCTCAATTAACTCGGGAGAGGTTGTAGGAGAAATTGAATTGACTGGTGAGGAGCATCAAGTTGTGGGTGCCTATATGGATCTGTGTGAATCTCAGTGATATTTCCCAAATTGATTGAAATGCGAGGACTCTTGTGCTTACACTGACTAAATCCTTTTTCTGGTAGTTGTGTTGCCATTGTTCTGTATGGCAGTTTATGCTCAATCTACCGATCATAACGTATCGAGAAATTGTAAAGCTATCACCCCCGGACATTCTGTTGTCTGCAGTGGAAGGCAACTCGAATCTGATTCGAATTTCAGCCCCACAGTCACTATTATTTGCAGTTCGTCGCAATTGATTTTAATGCTGCTCACGCATGAACCCCTCTCCATTGACTCGCAACTGAGAAACGTCACGCTGCAGTACAATGACGGAAACAACTGGTTTAAGATTACCGAAAAGTGGTTCACCCTGTCAGCAACTAAGTCGACGATACATTTTTACGGCGGAGAATATGCTTCTTGGATATACAGATTGTTGTCGGATCAATTAGTACGTGGTGTCGGTGTGTTTGAATTTTTAATTGAAAGCGGAGGAGTTACCAAGGGTATATTTGAACTCGATGACTCGGATGCGGAACTGATGACACCGTTAACCGCCAGTTGTGGATGAATGGCGTGCTGGGGGAGTATTGGATTCAGAGTCGGTTGAATCTGTCAAATTGATTTACGATTGTATTGTAGCTAGTGATTCTCAGTGATATTTCCCAAATTGATTGAAATGCGAGGACTCTTATGCTTGCACTGACTAAATTCTGTTTTCTGGCAGTTGTGTTGCCGTTGTTCTGTATGGCAGCTTATGCTCAATCTACTAATCGTAACGAATCGACAAATTGTAAAGCTATCACCCCCGGATATTCTGTTGTCTGCAGTGGAAGGCAACTCGAACCTGAATCGAATTTCAGCCCCACAGTCACTTTTGTTTGCTATTCTCCAGGAATTTTCGCTCTGCTCACGCATGAACCCGTCTCCACTGACTCGCCGCTGAGAGACGTCACGCTGTTGCACCATGATGGGCTCAACTGGTTTAGGATTACCGAACAGTGGTTGGTCGTGTCGGCAACTCAGTCGGCGATACAGACTATCCACAGAGGAACAAATTCTGCTTATTATGGTTGGATACTCAGTTTGATGGGGCGACTTCGAACACCTAGTACCAGTGTGTTTGGTTTTGAAATTGAAAACGGAGTTACCAAAGGTATATTCGAACTCGACTACCTGGATGCGGAACTGATAGAACAGATACTCCCCAATTGTGGATGAATGGCGTGCTGGGGGAGTATTGGACTCAGAGTCGGTTGAATCTGTCAAATTGATTTATGATTGCTTTGTAGCTAGTGATTCTCAGTGAGATTTCCCAAGTAAATCGAAATGAAAGGACTCTTGTGCTTACACTGACTAAATTCTGTTTTCTGGCAGTTGTGTTGCCATTGTTCTGTATGGCAGCTTATGCTCAATCTACCGATCATAACGAATCGACAAATTGTCGAATTATCACCCCCAGCTATTCTTTTATCTGCAGTGGAAGGCAACTCGAACCTGAATCAAATTTCAGCCCCAAAGTCACTTTTTATTGCACTGGTGGTGGGACAACAGCAATGTCGCTCAAGCATGGACCCCACTCCACCAACTCGCTGTGGAGAAACGTCACGCTGCAGTACATAGACGGAAACAACCGGTTAGAAAAGCTTACCTTATCGTGGCTTACCCTATCAGCAACTGAGTCGGTGATAGATTTTGAAATAAAAAATGACGGTTGGATATTCCAATTGTTTAAAAGTCAACTATTACGACGCGTTGACGCCGTTGTGTTTGAATTTATAGTTGAAAACGGTGGAATTACCAAGGGTATATTTGAACTCGATGACTCGGATATGGATCTGATTCCATTCAACAGTTGTGGATGAATTGCGTGCTGGTGAGAGTATTGGACTCAGAGTCGGTTGAATCTGTCAAATTGATTTATGATTGCACTGTAATCAATGATATCAAACCAATCATATCATCTGATGAAATAGGAATGAAACTGTGGCCGCTATTGAAATATTATTTTTTTCGTGCAATCGAACTCGCAATTCCGATATAGCTTTGAGGCGTAATAGCTAAGAGCTTGCGTTTTTCTTCATCAGGCAAATCCAGCCCACTCACAAAATCAACAATCCTGCTGCTGGAAACGGTAGCACCGCGAGTCAGTTTTTTCAGTTCTTCATAGGGAAGTTCGCTGCCGTGTTTGCGAAGCACAGTCTGAATCGCTTCGCTTAACACTTCCCAGGCACTGTCAAGATCTTCATTCAGTCGCTGGGTATTTACATTTAGTCTGTCCAATCCAGTTGTAATGGATTGATACGAAATTAGACTGTGACTGATCGGTACCCCAAGATTTCTCAACACTGTTGAATCGCTCAGGTCTCGCTGCCAACGGCTGATTGGAAGTTTGTCTCCAAAATGACTGAAAAGTGAGTTTGCGATTCCAAGATTTCCTTCTGCATTCTCAAAATCAATTGGATTCACTTTGTGCGGCATGGCAGAAGATCCAACTTCTTTGTCTACGATTTTCTGCGTGAAATATCCGATTGAGATGTATCCCCAAATATCCCGGCAAAGATCCAACAGTATGGAATTGATGCGTTGCAGAGAGTGACTGTACTCGGCGATGTAATCGTGCGGTTCGGTTTGTGTGGTAATCGGGTTGTAGTCAAGTCCAAGAGATTCGACAAACTTTTGGGCAATTACAGGCCAGTCAATATCCGGATAAGCTGAGTACAAAGAATTGAAGTTTCCCACTGCACCACTCAATTTTCCTTTTATCGAAATGGATTTCAGCTGGTCCAGTTGATTTTCAAGTCTGGATGCGAATACCCTCATTTCTTTGCCGACTGTAGTTGGTGATGCGGGTTGGCCATGCGTTCGCGCCAGCATCGACACATCTGCGTACTGTTCGGCCATGCCTGACAGTATTGACAACAGCCCGGCAAGCTTCGGAATCAAAACGGAATCTCGTGCCTCTTTGAGCATTAGCCCGAAACAGTTGTCATTGATGTCGTAAGAGGTGCAGCCGAAATGGATGAATTCCAAAGAATTTGCGACTTGTGGCACATCTTTCAAACGCTTTTTCAGAAAGTATTCCAGTGCCTTGACGTCATGATTCGTTTCACGTTCAATGTCCTTTACAGCGGCTGCATCACTCACAGAAAATCTACGCGCAATGTCGCGAAGCATGCCAATCGTTTCACTGGAAAATGAAGGCAGTTCTGATACTTGAGGATGACTGGCAAGTGCAATCAGCCATTCAATTTCTACATGAAGTCGAAATCGAATCAATCCGAATTCGCTGAAAATATCTCGGAGTGGTTCGACTCGGTTTGCGTATCTCCCGTCAAGGGGTGATAGCGCAGTGATAGAGGAGTTTTCGTTTGAATCGTTCAAACTTTTTTCAGATTTGATTTTTGCTCAATGAGATCTAGACAGATTCAGTAAACTTCACACGATATACAGATACAGATAGTGGTCAATCAGCATAGCCGCAAATAGTGTAGCCAGATACTGGATCGAATAACGAAAAATTCTGCGGGACAGTCCGTCGCTGTATTGCCGATACAGTCGGACTGCATAGACAACAAAAATTGCGTTTAGAATAATCGAAGTAACCAGATACAGTACACCGAACATGCCAGTTGCAAATGGCATGATTGCAACTGCAGCCAACAATACCGAATAGAGCAATATATGCAGCCGGGTAAATTTTTCGCCATGCGTAACCGGCAACATTGGAATTTCAGCATTCCGATAGTCTTGCGCGCGGTAAAGCGCCAAGGCCCAGAAATGCGGTGGAGTCCAGCAAAAAATAATTAAAAACAGAAGGAATGCATCTGAATTCAGTTCACCTGTCATTGCTGTCCAGCCCAGAACTGGTGGCATTGCTCCCGCTGCACCTCCGATGACGATATTTTGAGGTGTTGTGTGTTTCAGAAAAACCGTGTAGATAACCGCATATCCAATGAGCGACGTGAAGGTTAGAACTGCGGTCAGGGGATTGACACCGATAACGAGCACCAGCATTGACAGTGAAGCCAAAATGCAGGCAAACACCAACGCAGGCCCGCTCTCCATTCGTCCGGAAGGTAGGGGACGGTTCCTGGTCCGCTTCATGAGCGAATCCTTGTCCTCGTCCAGAATGTGATTAATTGCAGCTCCGGATGCAGCGGCCAGGCCAATGCCGATTGTAGCGAGCACCAGCGTGAACAGTTCCGGTAGTCCAGCAACTGCCAAAAACATCCCTGCCACAGCGGTAAACATGATGAGTCCGACCACCCGCGGCTTGGTTATGCGGTAGTAGTCCTGTAGCAGACTTCGCACAGGCAGAACTTGTGATTGCGAACGACGGACGGAAGCGTCAGTAGTCATTGATCAAATTCGGTCGGCTAAATTGTAAAATAGACGGTACGGGTTTCAAGCCAATTCAAGGATTGGAACGTAGTTGTTGAACGGCTTCCATCACTGGACATTGCAGTTTAGTTTTCGTCCCTTTGTGCAGGCGAAAAAGCAAATAGAAAGTATATCACAAGCAGTGCGCCGCACAGGGCAAACCACTGGACTGCATACGCTTTGTGTCGGTAAATCCAGTCATCGCCTGGTGGGCTCCACTCGCGTTCAAAGCCATCTTGGTGCTCCACACTCAGCTGAATGATAAATCCCTGAATCTGGTATGGAACGGCCTGAGAAAACCGGTCTAGGTCCAGTGTCTGCCATACCGTTTGCCAGCCGTCGTCCAAAGACGGCGCTTGTTCAAGTACGAATGGATCTTGCGGCGGAATCGTAGCAGTGCCTGTTACAACAGATTCTCCGACCAGCGGATCCACCTCGGGCATCACGCTTCTGTCCGGCGAAGCAGGTATCCAGCCTCTATTGACTAGAACGGCGCTTTGTTCGCCTCTGAAAATCAGCGGGGTTATGACGTGGAATCCGGCACGACTGTTCAGCACTCGATTATCCAGGAAGAATTCATGAGCTGAATCCCAGGTTCCCGTTGTGCGTATCTGACGAAATTCGATTTCTTCCGCAGATTCCAATCTCGCTCCAATCGACACTGGTGGCGCATAATATCGAGATTCAAACTTACTTTGAATTTCGATTTTCTGCTGTGCTCGGTCCATTTGCCAAAACCCTAGTCCAGCAAGCATAGGCGCAATGGCGATCGTGCACAGTGTTGGGATCAATTTAGGACGAAAAACGACTTTCATCTCGTACGAGTTTCCTTTGCAAAATCATTCACTGTTAAAATGTTCGTCAGGAACTGTACTAGAGAGAACGGGCTTTGACATTCAGCAATTTGATTATCGCAATTCTCCTGCTGATTATGCTTGGCAGTCTGGCATCAGCCTTCTGGTATATGCTCAAGGATCGTGGAGCAGGAACGCGAACAGTGAAAGCGCTTACTGCCCGCATATCCATCTGGGTAGTATTGTTTGCGATAATCGTAGGCGGTATTTATACAGGCTGGATTACACCAAGCAATACGGTTCCGATTCCGCCGAAATCCGCTTCAAGTGATTACTGAATTACCAATCGTTCAGACCACGTAGACGAAAATAAAGAGTCCCACCCACACGGTGTCCACAAAGTGCCAGTACCAGGCGGCGGCTTCAAAGCCGAAGTGGTGATCGGGTTTGAAATGACCTCGAATGCAGCGAATCAGTATGACCGTCAGAATGATGGCTCCGATCGTAACGTGTGCACCATGAAATCCAGTTAACAGGAAAAATGTCGCGCCATAAACTCCGGTTCCCAAAGTTAGACCGAGTTCGGAGTAGGCATGGACATATTCAGTTGCCTGTAGATACAGGAATAGAAATCCCAGTACCACGGTAACAACCAACCAGCCAATTAGCAACTTTCTCTGATCTTTCTTGAGTGCCCAGTGAGCAATCGTAACCGTAACACTGGACGCAAGTAGAATCAAAGTGTTCCATATGGGAATTCCCCAGGCTCCAATCGTCGAAAACTGCCCGGTTCCGGCTTGTGTATCTGCGGCGATAACCTCAGGCCCCATCGGTCCGGCAGTCGGCCAACTTGCATCAAACCCCATCCACAGCAAATCTGTTTCGGCCAGCCACGGAATCGCCAGATTCCTGAGGTAGAACAATGCTCCAAAAAATCCACCGAAGAACATGACCTCGGAAAAAATGAACCACAACATTCCCATCCGAAACGAAAGATCAACATGAGCATTGTATCGGCCGCCTTCACTTTCCAGCACTACAACTCCAAACCAGCCAAACATCATGAATGCGATGATCAGACCGCCAGCCAACATCACCCAAGGTGCAATGTTGAAGTCGTTCAACAGCATGACGAAACCGCCGGCGAGTACAAAGAGTCCTACGGATGCCACTAACGGCCAAGGACTTGGATCGGGGAGATAATAATCGCCGTTTGAAGCGCTCATTGGTTATCCTCGTAGTTGTTCAATAATTTTGAGTGGATATGTAAATTATTTGCATTTAACTGGAACTCTCTTCGGGGTTCCTAACCTCGAAAAAGCTGTAAGACAGTGTGACCGTTCGGGTATCTTCTGCTAGTTTCGGGTCAATGTAAAATCGTACTGGCATTTCTCTCTCTTCGCCTGCAGCAAGGGTTTGATTTCTAAAGCAGAAGCACTCCAGTTTGACAAGGTGTCGGGCTGCTTGTAAGGGCGTGACACTCGGAATCGCCTGTCCAACCATTTTCTGACTGGATGAGTTCTTCACCCGATAATTGACTTCGTGAATTTCACCCGGACGCACCTTTGTCTTGCGAACTATCGGGTCGATCGTCCAAGGCATTCCGTTGGTAGTATTACTGGTAAACTCGACCCAGACATCTCTGCTGGCATCTATCTGGATGTCGGGATTTCCCCCTTGCGTGGCAGCAATGGTCGGTTTCCCTCCCACTCCAGTAATTTCGCAGAATAAATCATACAGCGGCACCATGGCATAGCCAAAGCCAAACATGACAAAAACCGTCGCTGTTAGAACAACAATAATTCTGGTGTTTGATCTTTTCTTTTCCATGACCTGTTCTGAATCAAGGATGGGAGTGCTGGACATACATGATCAATACGAAAAACGCCAGTGCGACCGCACCTAGTATCATAGCGAGTCGAACGTTCTTGGAATGGCGGTCCTGCATTGACTGTCGCCCAATCTCTATTTGACTGTCGGAGGTGTCGAGAACGTGTGATACGGTGGAGGTGATTCAACCGTCCATTCCAGTCCCTCGGCTCCTTCCCATACCTGATCAGTGGCTTTCTTGGCCTTGCCCCTGATGCACTGGATGATTAGGAACACGAATAGCAGCTGCGACAGCCCGAGACCGAAAGCGCCGATAGTTGAGACCATATTGAACTCGGTATACTGCAGCGAGTAGTCCGGAATTCGCCTGGGCATGCCCGCGAGCCCCAAAAAGTGCTGTGGGAAAAATGTAATGTTGAAGAAAATTGTTGTCAGCCAAAAATGTGTCTTTCCAAGTCCTTCAGCATACATGCGCCCGGTCCATTTCGGTAGCCAGTAATAGGTCGCTCCCATCATGGCCATGATGGAACCGGAGAACAGGACATAGTGAAAGTGCGCTACCACGAAATAAGTGTCGTGGTATTGAAAGTCTGCTGGAACAATGGCGAGCATCAGCCCGGAAAGGCCGCCGATGGTAAACAGAAACACCACCGCGATCGCGAACAGCATCGGCGTTTCAAAGGTGAGTGAACCGCGCCACATCGTCGCAACCCAATTGAATACCTTGACACCGGTTGGCACTGCGATCAGCATTGTGGCATACATGAAAAACAGTTCTCCGGCAAGTGGCATGCCCACTGTAAACATGTGGTGCGCCCAGACAATGAATGATAGAAAGGCAATTCCGGCGGTTGCGAATACCATTGAATCATAGCCAAACAGCGGCTTTCGAGAGAATGTGGGCACGATCTGTGAAACGATTCCGAATGCCGGGAGGATCAGGATGTACACCTCAGGATGTCCGAAAAACCAGAATATGTGTTGAAACAAGACGGGGTCGCCGCCGCCTGCAGGATTAAAGAATGCGGTGCCGAAGTGGCGGTCAGTCAACAGCATGGTTACAGCTCCTGCCAGCACAGGCATTGCTGCGATGAGCAAAAAGGCGGTAATCAGCCAGGTCCATACGAAAAGCGGCATTTTCATCAGTGCGATTCCGGGTGCGCGCATGTTCATGATTGTGACGATGATGTTTATAGCTCCCAGCACTGACGACATTCCCATCATGTGAATCGACAGTATGGTCATGTCCACACCGGCCCCGCCCTGAATAGACAGCGGTGCGTATAGGGTCCAGCCAGATGCAGGACCTCCACCTACGGTGAACAGACTGCCCAACAGCAGTGCGAACGCAAAAGGCAGAATCCAGAAACTCCAGTTGTTCATGCGCGGAAGCGCCATGTCCGGAGCCCCAATCATCATTGGAATAAGCCAATTCGCGAATCCCACAAAGCCCGGCATGATTGCGCCAAAAATCATGACCAATGCATGCAGGGTGGTCAGAGAATTAAAAAGTTCTGGATTGACAACCTGCAGGCCCGGTTGAAACAGTTCGGCGCGAATTGCGAGAGCCATGATACCGCCAACGAAAAACATCGTTAGCGAGAAGATCAGGTACATCGTTCCGATGTCTTTATGGTTAGTCGTGGTCAACCAGCGCATGATGCCGGTTGGACGATGGTCGTGATGGTGTACTTCAGTATGTGCAGCTGACATAGTATGACTACCCTTATGAAAATTTATCTTCGATAAAGCGGTATGAATTACCGCAAGGATTTAATTTCGGATGGCTGAACAAGATCGCCCATGCTGTTTCCGAGTGCGTTTCGTTCGTAAGTGATCACCGCGGTGATATCCGCATCGCTAAGCTGTCCCTTGAAAGCGGTCATGGTTGTATTGGGTTTGCTGTTCATGACGACATTAATATGTTCTTCTCAAGGTCCGGTGGTTATTGCAGTTTCGGAAAGGCGTGTGCATAAACCTCATGGAGGCGTGGCATGAGTTCATCCATACTCGGAACTCTGTTGACATCGTCTGCAGATGCCGATTGCATCGCTTGCTGATCGGCAACCCAGGAATCGAATTCAGTTGGAGAAAGCACATCGGCCACAATCGGCATAAATCCGTGATCCTTGCCGCACAACTCAGCGCATTGGCCTCGATAGGTGCCCGGTTCCTCTACTCGAGTCCAGAATTCGTTGATGTATCCAGGTATCGCGTCTTTTTTGCCCCCGATTTTCGGAATCCACCATGCATGAATGACGTCGTTGGAGGTAAGCAGGAACCGAATCTTGCGGTCGGAAGGCAAAACGACGGGACGATCGACTTCAAGGAGATAGTTTTCGCCTTTGGGTTCGCGATTTTCGATCTGAGCGCGCGGAGTTGCCAAGCTGCTGAAATAGCCGATATCGTGATCCAGAAATTCATAGTGCCACTTCCACTGATATCCGGTTATTTTGACCGTCAGATCGGATTCAGTTGTATCTTCCATGAACAACAGTGTTGCCGTGGAGGGAATCGCCATGCCGACCAGAATGAGAAATGGAATGATCGTCCAGACAACTTCCAGTTTGGAGTTGTGACTGAACTGGTGCGCTTCATGTCCACGGCTCTTGCGATGTGCATAGAGCGAATAGAACATGACGCCAAAAACGACAATGAATATTATTAGGCAGACCAGCATTATGGCATTGTGCAGATCCAAAATTTCGCGTGCAATCGGTGATGCCGGAGGTGGCAAATTGAGTCCCCATTCCGAAAATGCACTCAACGGTAAAAAAATGGCCGTAGAGACCACGAATTGAAGCAATTTTCGTAATCTTTTTTGCATTATCGACATCAACGGACTCCCGTCTGGGCTTGTGTTTGCTGTGCGTTATACATCATTCCTTATCCATTTAATCAACTGTTGACATAGAATTCTCTTTGCATTCTCCGTCAAATATTCGCCGATCTCCTGATTTTCTCCATGAGATCCCAATAGCAATCTGGATGGTTCATGTCCAGTTTTACCTGCTTCCATGCTGGCATAAGTCCAGTGTCGAACGTATGAATTCACGCTCCGGTTCGATCTGCGCATTTTGGTCAAATGGACATGCTTCTGGCTGATAACCAGCAAGTCGGTGTCGTGGGCATGTGAACCAGCAATCATTGCTCCGGTTGCGAGCAGCAGAATCTCCAATCCTGCAAACGGCAGGATCAACCATGCTCCGAACAATGCAAATATTATACTGATGAGAACAACGACCGAGGACAGAATTAATACACCAATAAATAGTGATTTTTGATTCAGTCTTGCATTGGATTCACTATAGATTCGGATCAAATTCGGTTGGACGCGAATGTCCAATTCGGGAATTAAAATTTCATCGGCTGCACCGGGGAGATCAAAGTGTCCTCGAATTTCCGCCGGCTGTTCAAAGAAGGTCTGATCCGGCCAATTCGCGGCGCTCTGTTTGCCACTGTTTCGGATAGTCTTGAATTTAGCAATCGTCATGTGTTTTGATCTGCCAGCAGTTGATCAATTATGAAAGCGTATTCTATGGCAGTTTCGCGGAATTTGTCATAGCGTCCTGATTTGCCGCCATGTCCGGAATGCATTTCAGTTCTGAGTATCAACAAATTATCATCTGTCTTACACGCCCGAATTTTTGCCGTCCACTTCGCTGGCTCCCAATATCCTACACGAGGATCGTTCAGTCCAGCCGAAATGTATAGTGCAGGGAATTGACCTGCGCTTACGTTGTCATACGGAGAATAGGCTTTTATATAGTCGTAGAATTCCTTGTCGTTTGGATCTCCCCACTCATCCCGTTCCGTAATCGAAAGCGGCAGCGAATCGTCCAGAATGGTTGTGAGAATATCGACGAAAGGTACATGTGCAACTGCTACTCGGCAACGTCCCGGATTTGTGTTCAGATAGTTTCCCACCACCAGGCCACCAGCGCTGCCTCCTTCAATTGCCAACTTGTCCGATTCAGTGATTCCACTGTCCAGCAGATAGTTGGCGCACGCGGTGAAATCAAGGAAAGTATTTTTTTTGCTCAGCAGTTTGCCGTCGTGGTACCACATTTCGCCAAATTCTGCACCGCCTCGCACGTGTGCGACCGCATATTTGATGCCGCGCTCCAGTAAGCTCAATCTGGCGGACGAAAAATATAGGGGATAGCTCAATCCATACGAACCGTAGGCGTATAGCAGAACATACGCAGGTTTTGTATTTGCCATTTCTTTCTTGGAAACAAGATACAGCGGGACTTTCGTGCCATCGTGTGAAATTACTAGATGGCGCTCGACTGCGTAGTCAGCAGGTCGATAACCACCGCCAACCGGCCGGGTTTTTATGTGCGAGAGCTCTCCAGTTTTCATATCGCAGTCATACTGTGAATAAGGCAGCACCAAGGAACTGGCATTCAGTCTGCACACGGAAGTATCGAATTCCCGGTTGTCTCCGATATGAAGTTCCTGAATTTCCGCAGGTTTCTCCACCCGCAAACTATCCATGCTTTCATTCAGAATCCGCACCGATGGCAGTCCTTCAAATCGCTCAGATACAGCAATGAAGCTGCGAAACATTCTGAAGCCAGTCAGTGTGATGTGTTCCGAGTGCGGAATGACGGTTTCCCAGTTGCTTTTGTCTGGCGCACTCAATGAAGTCTTCATGAATCTGAAATTCACGGCGTCCTCGTTGGTGAGCACATAAAGGTCGTTTGCACGGTCTTCGACTGAGTACTCGACGTTGGCAATTCGCTGAAAAATAAGCCGCGAATCACATTGATCATCTTCGGCATCGAGTAAATGCACTTCAGTTGTCACCGCACTCGACGCTTGCAGGGAGATATATCTCCTGCTGTCGGTATTGGAAACATGCAGGTAGAACGCTTCGTCCGATTCTTCGAAAAGAAGCTGATCTTTATCGGAACTGTCGCCGAGTCGGTGCCTGAACAGACGACATGGCCGATTCGCTTGGTTTAGCGTTGTATAGTAGACATGCGTTCCGTGGTTATTCCAAACATGGTTGCCGGAAGTGTTTTCAATCGTCTCCGAAAAAATTTGACGATCTGCCAGTCGCAGGAACTGGATCGTGCATCTCTCATCGCCGGTTGTATCTGTGGCATACCCGACAATCTCATGGTTTGGACTGACTGACAATGCGTTCAGACGAAAATAACTGTATCCCTTGGCAAGTTCGTTTTCATCAATCAGAATTTCCTCGGTGTCGAGGCCGCCGATTTTTCTTCGGCAGTGTGTCAGGTAGCTATTTTCTTTGCGATCCCGATAGTAATATTCATAGCCGTCATCCTTGACCGGTGCCGATGTGTCGGATTCGACGACACGGCTTGTGAGTTCTTTGACTATTTCGTCCTGCAGGCCTTGCGTATGTAGCATGACTTCTTGGGCATAGCGATTTTCGGCTTCCAGATATTCGATGACTTCCGGAATTTCCCGATTGCCAAGCCAGTAGTAGGGATCCTCCCGCGAATCTTCGTGTGTGACCAAAGTATGGAAAATTTTTGCAGCCGAAGACGGGAGATGCATTGCTAGCTGTTTGATTGGGAAATTCTCGTATATGGCAACGGGAGTTTCAGGTTACGCGATCACTCAGTATCACCGCGATCCAGCGCATGTTTTGGTTGCTTTCGGCCACCAATCTAACCATCATCGTGAGCGGCACCGACAAAAACATCCCGACCGGTCCCAATATCCATCCCCAAAAGACCAATGACAGAAACACGACCAGAGGCGACAGACCCAAGTGACGGCCTGCAACTCGCGGTTCAACTATGGTTCCGATAACGCTGTTGATGGCGAAGTAGCCAATCGCCACCCACAGTGCAGTGCCGCTGCTGACCTGCAGCAGTGCAACCAGCACTGCGGGTATGGCTGCGATGATGGAACCGATGTTCGGAACAAAGTTCAAGAAAAAAGCCAGCACTGCCCATAGAACCGCAAAATCAATTCCCAAAAAAGTCAGCAACAACCACACCAGCAAGCCGGTTGCAAGGCTCGTCAGTGACTTGATGACGAGATAACGCTGCAGGCTTCGCTTGAATCCGGTAAGCCGCTCTATAGAACCGGTTGAACGAGAAAAGATTTTTTCCAATTTCATTGGCAGTGTCGAGATTTCAAACAGTATGAAGATGACCGTCAAGAAAATCAGGAAGGCATTAGCGATCAGTCCACCAACTTCATTTACGAGTTTTCCAACCCCTGTGGCGATTGATTCCGGATTGATGGCACTTGAAAGGTCGGAAAACTGGAAAGTCAATCCAAGCCCTGTTGCAAAGTTGTTGATATTTATGAACAGACTATCCAGACGCTGCTCGTAAATTGGCAGTTGATTTTGAAATTCTGACAGTGAAGCTCCAACTAAAATAACCAGCAGAAGCCCTACTGCCGAGACGAATCCTATGACGACGAGCAGTGCAAGTATGGTTGGAAGCCCTTTGCGTTCCAACCACAGCAATGGCGGCGCACTAATCGTAGCGATGAACAAAGAAAGCAGGATGGGGACGAGAATCGGACTCGCAACTTTCATGCCTGCTACGATAATGACGAACGTAGCCAGAAGCAGCATTGTGTTCAAGGTTGTGCTGGAGCTTGAAGATTGCACGAAGCCGTCTGCCGTCTACGTAAAACTGATGGATGAATCGCGTATTCTAAAAAGTGATATTGTAATACGACGGGGTATCACAGCTTAGTGAGTAATCGCAGAGAATATTTCGCCAGAGAGCAGATAGAGGAACAGTTGAATGGACAGTTTGCAACTGATCAAAGAGTTAATCCGTTTTGACACTACAAGCAGGAATTCAAACCTGCAGCTGATTGAATTCATCAAGGGATATCTGGAGCAGTACGGCATTGCTTCGGAACTCGTTTATGATGCTGACGGTCGTAAAGCCAATCTGTTTGCCACCATTGGCGCCGATGACCGAGGCGGAGTCGCATTGTCTGGCCACACGGACGTAGTGCCAGTTGACGGTCAGAATTGGGATACCGATCCCTATGAGGTAATTCAGTCAGGCAGCTGTCTTTTTGGTCGCGGCACTTCGGACATGAAGAGTTTCATTGCAGTATGTTTGGCAAAAACACCTGAGATTATCGATAAGAATCTGGAAACGCCGATACACTTCGCATTTTCTTATGATGAGGAAATTGGTTGCGTGGGTGTCCGCACACTGCTGAAAGAATTGGAAAATCGCCCTAACAAGCCTCAATACTGTCTGATTGGCGAGCCCACGGGCATGCGAGTTATTCGTTCACACAAAGGGAAAATTTCAAGACGTTGTTCCATTCATGGACTGGAAGCGCATTCAGGACTGGCACATATTGGAGTCAATGCAGTTGAAGCCGCTGCTGAGATCATCGCATTTTTAAAAAAACAGGCACGGCGTTATCGTGATCAAGGCCCATTCGACTCTGAATTTGATCCTCCATACAGTACAGTCCATACCGGAACCGTCAACGGTGGAACCGCTTTGAACATCGTTCCGAAATTTTGCCAGTTTGAAGCGGAAATTCGACATCTGCCACAAGATGATCCGCAACAGTTGTGGGATCAACTTCAGCAGTTCATCGACCGCGAAATTCTGCCCGAAATGCAGGCTGTCAATCCCAAAACCTATATTGAGTGGGAAGAACTGTCAACAATACCGGCACTGGCGACTAGCGATGAGACATTGATTCGGCTGGCACAGGAACTTGCCAATTCTTCCGACACCGGCAGCGTGAGTTTCGGCACGGAAGGAGGACTGTTTGAGGACATTGGCATTCCTTCGGTGGTCTGCGGCCCCGGTCATATTGATCAGGCTCACAAACCAAATGAATTCATTGAAATTGACCAGGTCAGAAAATGCGAAAAATTTATCGATGACCTCATCGATCATTTGAACTGAGTGGTAGATGGATGGCAAATCTGGTAGTCATTGAGCAGCAGGACAAAGTAGTTCATTTAAAAATCAATCGTCCTGAATCGAGAAACGCACTCAGTCTGGAGCTCATGAAAGAGCTTTCGGAAGCATTTCGGGAAGCTGATACCGACAGCGGAATTCATGTAGTTGTGTTGAGCGGAGTAGGCGACCATTTTGGTGCAGGCTATGACTTGACCGTCGACTGGCGTAATTTGTACGGACAGAAGAATCCGATTGGGGTGCGACGGATGCTTTCGGAGTGCCTCGAATTCGAGATGAATCCATGGACCTGCTCCAAACCGGTCATTGCCATGGTGCGAGGGTATTGTCTTGCAGGCAGTTGTGAGCTCTCCATGATGTGTTGCATTACCTACGCATCTGAAACCGCAAATTTCGGCGAACCGGAAATTCGGTTTTCAGCAGTGCCTCCGGCAATTGTCATGCCATGGGTGGTTGGTCTGAGACACGCGCGGGAACTGCTTTATTCAGGAGACACTATTGATGCCAATGAAGCCCTAAGGATTGGGCTTGTCAACCGTGTGTTTGCTGATGATAGTCTTGAAGTTGAAACGATGCGTTATGCGCGCAGAGTGGCAGCCATGGACCCGGAGGCAGTTCAACTTATGAAAGTCTGCATGAACTTCACAGCGGAGAATGCCGGATTTCGGGAGTGTCTTGAGTATGGTGTGAATAACGGTGCGGTTGTAGAAGCAACCGAAACCATCAGTTATCAAAGGTTTATTGAAGTTGCGCAGCGTGAAGGTTTGAAGGCAGCGATACGCTGGCGCGAGCAGCAGTACGAGTAGACAAGGTATCCTTATGCACTTTTCCTGTTATCCATTGATTTGCAATCCATGAAAGATTCGAATAAAGGCGCTCCGCCCTACCAAAGCCCGGTGCAGCCGGTAGAGTTGAAACTTGACAGCGTGATTCAGTTTGACTGCCACAAGAATGTCAGCTGTTTCAATGCATGTTGCAAGAACATCGATATTGCACTGACTCCTTATGACATTGTTCGTCTCAAGCGACGCTTTGGTTTGGAATCAAGAGATTTCGTCGGTGCGTATACAACTCCCTATCCGATGGATTACCACGATTTGCCGGGTTTGAAAATGAACGTCAAACCGGGGACCACGCAGTGCGTTTTTCTGGCAGAAGAAGGATGTACAGTCTATGAGGATCGACCGGCCGCCTGCAGATACTATGCTTTAGGAAGCATGGGGGTTCGCAAGAAAGACGAGTCCGAAGTAGAGGATATCTATTTCGTTGTCAAGGAGGACCATTGCCGCGGCCATGAAGAACCGAAAAAATTGACTGTAGCGCAATATCGCACGGAGCAGGAAGTTGAAATCTATGACGACATGAACCGAGAATGGCGTGATATCGTGCTGAAAAAGCGATCCAGCGGACCAACCGTGGGACGTCCCAGCGATCGGAGCATGCAACTGTTTGACATGTGCAGTTATGATATCGACAGTTTTCGTGAATTTATCCAATCATCAGGTTTCTCAGAAATTTACGAAATTGACTCTGACGAACTAGAAACTCTTCTGAAGGACGAAGACGAACTGCTGCAGTTCGCCATGCGATTTCTGAAACAGGTATTGTTCGGCATCATGACCATTCCAATGAAGTCGGACGCTCAAGAAAAACGCATGCGAAGAATTCGCGAGCGCTTGGACGCTTCACAGGAGCTGCCGTCATCGTAAGGCCGCAAGTAACGGATCTTCGCGACTGGACTGATCGGCGGATTCGGGTAGCTGTAGTTTCCGATACTCACGGATTCATTGACCCGCGTATTGTCGAACTAGCTTCTCACTGTACACTGGTAGTGCACGCCGGAGATATCGGATCGGCCGCTGTTCTTGAATCGCTCGATTCGGATCAGGGCAAGGTGTTAGCAGTCGTCGGAAACAACGATGTAGATTGGAAATGGGAAGTCGCTGATGCAGGGGTTTTGAAGAAACTGCCGGAAGTTCAAGAGATTGTGCTGCCCAGCGGCACCATTTCAATCGAGCATGGCCACAAAGTCCGAAATACCAAACGCTATCACGATGAGTTAAGAAAACGATACCCGCAAAGCAGAATCGTAATTTACGGCCATACCCATAACCGGGTCGTTGACCTGAACGAAAGTCCGTGGGTCGTTAACCCCGGTGCTGCGGGCAGAAACCGTACAAGGGGCGGGCCTTCCTGTCTGGTTCTAGACGTGCAAGAGGAAAACTGGCAGGTATCAGAGTTTTGTTTTGAGCCGCTTGGAGTCTAACTGAAACGACCCAAGCAAAGGGGCTTATATACAATGGTGCCGATCACAATTGACTTCTAACTAATGAGTTAGTCTCATGGTCAATTTCCCATTCTTCCAAATTCTCGTATTGTTCGGGGTTGCCTGATGCATAGGAAATCTCGGTTTTCAATAGAAAGTCATCTATATATTTTTTAAACGCAATATAACCAGGATCAGACTCTAGTTGCTCCATCTCAGCATTCCATAAGTCATGTTCTTCGTAATCAACCCAATGTCGGTTTAGTCCAGACGGCCAAATTGTGTTCCTCTCGCTAATAAGCCGACTCTCAAGCCGGTGCATTTCTTCCTTGCTGCCTTCACCTTCAACCTTCCACTCGAACTGGTCTGTGCCAAGCTCCTTGAGCGCCAACTGGAATATACTTCCTTCTCCCCGCTGGGCTTGTGCGAGGTGTTGGGACTTTCTCTTCTCCAGCCCATTGCACGTTACGCCAATATATTGTGCCTCGCTATGGACATGCGTGGAGGAATAGCAGATACATCGTTTCATCCTTTATCCATCAGTCAGATTCGACACCATTGTATTTAAGTCTCAAAGCAAATTTCAGCGCTTTGCTAACTCCGCGTTCCCTGCACTTGTTGCAGATAAGCGTTCATGACTTGAGAAGGGTCGGCCATCAGCCTTTTTTTCCAGTTGCCAAGTTTTACACTCGTCTGAATTAGACCTCGCAGAACGCCTACGTGCTGCGTCAATCCGATCGCCAGTGCGCCAACTAAGACATCATCTTGAAATTCCAGCCGAAGATAGCGATTATTCTGCCGGTCCTCCGCGGTGGTTCTTTCGCCACCGTCTACTCCATCCCACAATCCAAATGAACTTGTGATCAAACCCAACGTGTTTAGAACATTCATGGACAAGCTGCCACCATAAGGAGTCTCGTTGCCCGACATTTGGCAAGCGGCGATTCTGCCATGCTCGCTGGCCGTCGGCTGGATCGCATGCACCTGTTGTTCGCCGGTACTGCGGTCAGGTCCCTGAGCAACATCACCTGCAGCATAAATATTTGGAACGTTAGTCTGCAGAGAATGGTCGACCAGAACACCTGCATCAACCTCTATGCCGCTAGCTCCCAAAAAATCAATATTGGGCTTGACGCCAGCGGCACATACGATGTGATCCGCCATGATGGCCGAACCGCCAGCAAGCTGGATTTCGAGTTCTTGTCCGTGATCGGTTACGCCAATTGCTTTCGCGCCGGTTCTGACGTTCACGCCTTTGCCCTTGCACCACCGCTCGATCATTTCTGCTCCGATCTGGTCCATCATTCTCGCTAACATGCGATCAGCGAGCTCAATCACGGTCAGCTTGAGCTTCATCGATACCAGGGCCTGCAGCACGATGCATCCAATAAACCCAGCTCCCAGCAATACAACTCGATCACCGGCAGCGACTTCGTTCAGTATTCGGTGTGCATCACTCAGTGTCCAGCAGTTATGAACACGTGCTGACTGCATGCCGCTGATCGGAGGGCGAATTGCGCTAGAACCCATCGCCAAGAGCAAACGGTCGTAATTCAATGTTTTTCCGCTCGCGAGCGTGACAGCTTGCTCGCCTGGGGAAACTTTGGTGACCGAATCATTTTGAATGTTGATTTCAAGATTTTCGTAGTGATTGCTGCCATGTCGCAGGTAGGTTCCGCTTTCTCCGACATCACTGGCCAGCAGGTATGGAAGAGCCATCCTCGAATAGGGCGGATAGGACTCGTTGCCCACGATTGTGATTGAGTCATTGGCAGATTGCTTGCGCAGGGTTTCTGCAGCGATTACACCGGCAGGTCCGGCTCCGACGATTACATGATGCACTTTGCTTACCGCTTGGATGAGGATTGAAATTTGGACTGCTTAGTTCGGTGCGTGAGCCTCGACAGCGGACTCCTGCATGCGTGCATATCCTGTCCAGTTGGAATCGACATAGACAATTGCACCGGTTGGGCAAGCTTCTGCACACTGCGGATCGCCGCCGCACAGATCGCATTTTATGACTTTGCCGGAATCCGAATTGTAGTTGACGGTTCCGAATGGGCAGGCGATGGTGCAGACCTTGCATCCCACGCAAATTGAATTATTGACTTCCTTGGCCCCTGTTTCAAGATTGATCGCAATGGCTTCAACCGGGCATGCATGCAGGCACCACGCTTCATCACATTGCGTGCAGGTATATGGAATGGTCTTCAGACCGTGCTCAAACTCAAAAACTTTAATACGAGATTTTGCTGGATTGAACACCCCTTCATTTTCATAAGAACAGGCCAGTTCGCACTGCAGGCAACTCGTGCATTTCAGTGGGTCAATAAGTAGCGATTTGTACATTACGCAGAATTCTCCTCTTGCAGCTAAGCAACAAATATCTCTTTATTTTGTAGGAAGCAGATTTTATCAAATAAATTCTTTAGTGTTACATGTGATTCCAAATTGAGAGATATGTGCTGTAGTTTATTTACCATAAATTAGATTGAAGAATTAAAGCCGTGGGTAGGTCTAAATTGACAATGCACGATTTGATGGCTATGCCAAGCAATGGCTTGTTGTACTGATTTTCCTCGCTGCTTGTCTGGTTCTGCAAAGTCAGTTTACCTGGTTGAAAGCTTATCCAGATTATTTGGAACTTGCAATAAGCGATTGGATCAATTGGGTAATGGACTGGTTTGTTGCCTTTGCAAAGCCGCTGTTCCGTCTAGTGTCCTGGTTACTGGGTTTTCCATTGAAATGGGTTGGTGAATTCCTCCACACACTGCCATGGCCGGCTTTTATCTTAATTGTTGCACTTATCTCACTTCGAGCCGGAAACTGGAAACTTGTAGCGTTCACAACCTTGAGTCTCACCTACATGCTGATTATTGGCTACTGGGAAGAAAGCATGAATTCTCTTGCTTTAGTAGCTATTTCGGTTCCGCTCGCAGTGTTAATTGGATTTGTCGTCGGTGTCTGTGGATTTGTTTCTTATCGGGCTGAAAGAGCGATCATGCCAATGCTGGATGTCTTGCAAACAATTCCCGCATTCGCTTATCTTTTACCGATACTGATTCTTTTCGGTTTTGGGCCAGTCGTCGGACTGATTGCCAGTGTACTGTATGCGTTTTCACCTATGGTAAGAAACACGATAGTTGGATTGCGAAACGTCCCTTCCGAAATCATAGAATCAGGTCTCATGTCGGGTGCTAAACCGGGTCAGCTGTTTTGGCAAGTTCGTGTTCCCACGGCGTCTCGCCAGTTATTACTCGGAGTCAACCAAACTACCATGGCTTCGCTCAGTATGGTTGTCGTCGCATCCATCATAGGTGGTACGAACGATATTGGCTGGGAAGTCCTGAGCACCATGCGAAAGGCCCAGTTTGGAGAAAGTCTGCTTGCGGGTATCGTTATTGCTCTAATCGCAATGATTCTGGACCGTATTACATGGGGATTTGCCGAGAACAGTTCTGACAAAGTCAAAGACGAGTTTTGGCTGTACAGATTTCGATATTTTATTTTCGCTGTAGTCGGTACGCTCGTGATTTTTGGCATCTCTCGCTTAGTACCCGCAATGATTGAATATCCTGACAGTTGGGTTGTAAGCCCCGCTGGCGCCATGAATGATTCCATCAATTGGGTTGTCGCGAATTATCAGACTGTAATCAAGGAGATCAAGCGGGTAATTTTGTTTTTCATCATGCTCCCCTTGAAGATCGGTCTGGATCAAACCGTGACTCCGTTTACTTGGGGATTTGCCTGGACACCTATTCATACTGCAGTGTACTTTACTCTCGTACTTGCAGCGGCATTCTTCGCAATGCGGCGAATCAGTTTCACAGTAGCCATAACGATCGTCACATTCGGAATGATCATTTTCAATGGTCTGACAGAAATGCCATGGCCAACGCTGCCTGTCGTTTTTGTCATGCTCGCTTATCAACTTGGTGGGCTACGTCTCGCATTGGGAACGTTTGCAGGACTCGCTTTTTTACTCTTGTCGGGTTCTTGGGAAAAGACGATGCTTTCGGTTTATCTGTGCGGAATCGCGGTCATGATCTCATTCGCAGGGGGTGCGAGTTTGGGGATTTGGGCAGCTCACAATCGGCGTGTTTCACAAATTATGCGTCCTGTGAATGACACTCTTCAGACAATGCCACTTTTCGTCATTCTGATTCCCATTGTCATGATATTCAAAATAGGCGAATTTACTGCGTTATTTGCAATAATTGCCTACGCCTATGTACCAGCATTCCGCTATGCCGAGCACGGAGTACGGTCCGTATCCGAAGAGGTAATTGAAGCCGCACGTTCGATGGGCTGTACGCCAAGTCAACTCCTGTGGCAAGTCAAATTGCCACTAGCGGTTCCGAACATTATGCTGGGTTTAAATCAGACTATCATGTATGCAATTGCGATGCTCGTAATTGCAGCACTTGTAGGCACTAGCGGTCTTGGACAACAGGTTTACATCGGTTTGAGCAAGGGTGATGTGGGAATCGGACTCGTAGCTGGTGCCGGAATGGCTATCATCGCCATCATTGCAGACAGAATGTGCCAAGCTGCCAGAAGAAAATTTGAAGAAAGAGTATCAAATTGAGAATGTTCCGACCTGATTGACATTGTCAGTGTACCGCATATGCGACGCGCCATATGGTATTCAGAATGCAATTGAATAAGAAGACTAATGATTCTTCAAATTCTGACTTAGCGACTTATCGATATCTAACGTGATCAATTCGTTCTACTCTGGTTTACCGTACAGTAGAATTGAATCCATGTCCTCAAACCCGAATTCCGTCGTGCTGGGAACCTGAAGATCAAGCGCTTTTTTATCACTAGAGTAAACTTCGAAGCAATCAGGCTGCCAGTGTTTTCCAATTTAGAACTGTCGCGCGCAGAGGAGGGAAGTGTTTTTGAAGCAAATCGGGATGCCGCAGTTTTACGGGTGCAGACCTGGGAATCTGATACACTTGCTCAGGCTGGTAAACTGTAGCGGGCATCAACCGAGATTCCAATGAAAATTGCCATTGAAATCCTTCATGCAAGCAATAATCCGGTTCTGTTGTGCGATCCGCAGGACAATGTGGTTTGGGTGATCGACGACAATCAAATTTACAGTGCAATCCTGCACCGAAGGGAAGTGATGGAAAATTAGTTATATTTCCAGTTGCTTTGCCTTAAAATTTCATCAATTACTGCGTGTAATTCAATTCACTGGTTTTGTAACTGAGGTGTGTTCCATGAAAGACCGGAAATATTCAAACAATGTCATACAGGGGAAATGGTCAACAACGACCAACGAAGAGCGTCAGACTCGCATTGATCTTGCCGCCGCCCATCGACTGGCGGATTTGAACGGATTTAGTGATATCGTCTGGAATCACATCAGTGCTCGAGTACCGGGTCAATCGAACCGCTTCCTGATCAACCTGTTCGGGCTGAGATTCGATGAAGTAACTGCATCGAATCTAGTGACGTTGAACGAGAAAGGTGAAGTGGTTGTGCCGCCGAGGTCTGCGGACGGAGAGATCCTTGATACCAGCGAGATGAATTTCACCGGTTTCGTGATTCACAGTGGCATTTACAACCAGCGCGAAGATGTGAACTGCATTATGCATTCTCATCCTCCGGCAGGATTGGCAGTTTCGTCACTTAAAGAGGGCTTCATCCCCGTGGTGCAGGATGCTTTCCAGTTCTATAACAGAGTGTCCTATCACGAATATGAGGGATTGTCTCTGGACTTGGAAGAGCGAGAACGACTTGCAACGAACCTCGGTGACAACCCAGTGATGATCATGCGCAATCACGGATTGCTGACGGTCGGTTCAAGCGTCGCTCAAGCTTATGTACGGATGCATTATTTTGAGCTTTCCTGCCAAGTACAGCTGGACGCCCTTTCCACAGGAAGAGAGATTCACCTGCCGTCAAAAGAAGTTTGCGAGCATGCTGCGATTCAGTATCAGAAATCCGCACCGGCTGGGACTTATGAATGGCCAGCCCTGATCCGCGAGCTCGATACTTTTGATACGTCCTATCGGGACTGAGTGCAAACTTGAGCGTGCCTGTTGCCATGACTCAGTCGATGACCTCTTCTCAGGTCCGGAATTACTGGAACAATGGGGTTGTATACCCGCTGACAGCATTCGAGCAAGATGAAGCGCTGTCGCTAATTCCTCGATTTATGGAAATCAAGGAACGCATGTCGGGATGGACAGCTTCCAAACAGATTCTTAAAGCGCATCTGGTTTCTTCGTGGGTTAATGAGATCACTCGAAATTCCCGAATTCTTGATGCGGTCGAGTGTTTGCTGGGGCCGAACATTCTTCTTTGGGGGGCTACATTTTTTGCCAAAGAACCGAACCAGTCACTTCACGTTGGCTGGCATCAAGATCTGCTTTACTGGGGCTTGCAGCCACCGGATGGAGTCTCAACGGTCTGGCTTGCACTGTCCGATGCGCTGGAAGACAATGGGGCGATGCAGGTAATCTGCGGCAGTCATGTAGGCGGGATTCGGCATCACAGCAACAGTTTCGATGGAAACAACATGTTGATGAGCGATCAGAATGCAGAGCTTACGAAAGACGACTTAAAAAGAAGAGTAACGGTCGAACTACTGCCTGGACAGTTCTCCATGCATCACAGCATGGTATTGCATGGGTCGGGGCCGAATACCTCAGACCGCTCTCGAATCGGGCTTTCAATCAATTACATATCGACCGATGTCATACAGTTGAAAAATCAGGGACAGGATACAGCAATGCTGGTTCGTGGCACTGATTACTACCGGCACTTTGAGCAGGAACAGGCTCCAAGCGCAGAGTTCTCTCCGGAAGCCATTTCACAGTATCGGAAATCCATTACCATGCCGTCTGGTTTGGCAACCGTTGACGATATGACGGATTCGATCGTAAATTTTGACAAAATTGTTTAGTCAGGAATCATAAGGTGAAACAGCACGCAAGAGTTGTAATTATCGGTGGAGGCGCTATGGGAGTGGGGCTTGCATACCACCTGCCTTTAGAGGGTTGGAACGATGTCGTTCTGATTGACAAAGGTGAACTGACTTCCGGTTCGACCTGGCACGCAGCCGGACTGATTCCGAATTTCATTGGCAGTCTGAATATGGCCAAGGTTCATGCCTACGGTATCGAGTTGTACGACAAGCTTGAAGCCGAAACCGGGCAGGCAACTGGCTGGCATGGCTGCGGAGCGTTGAGATTGGCGGTTAATGACGACGAAGTCGACTGGTTCCACTATGTGAAAGGAATACTGGATTACATTGGGGTCGAGAGCCATCTGGTCGGTCACGCTGAAATGAAAGAAATTCATCCATTGTTGAAAGTGGATGGCGTAAAACTTGGATTCTACACGCCGAACGATGGCCACACCGACCCCGCCAGCAGCACGAATTCCATGGCAGTGGGTGCTCGCAACCGGGGAGTGGAGATTTTCAAAAGAAATCGGGTGACAGGAGTTGAACGAACTAGCAGCGGAGAATGGAAAGTCATAACTGAGCAAGGTTCCATCATTTGCGAGCATGTTGTGAACGCAGCTGGCAGTTTCTCCGATCAGATCGCCCAGATGACCGGTTTCAGGCTGCCGATCGTGAACATGGAGCACCAGTATCTTGTGACGGAAAATTTGCCCGAAATTGAAGCCCTTGACAAGGAACCGCCTGTGGTTCGAGATCCGGTAGCCTCTTGCTATATTCGTCAGGAACAGAAAGGATTGCTGGTTGGGCCGTACGAAACCTCTGGAGCTGTCGCATGGGGTGTTGACGGGATTGACTGGAGTTTTGATATGGAACTGTTGCCGGAATCCATTGAGCGGTTGGAACACAGTCTGATTCATGCTGCTGAACGTGTGCCGCTCTTTGCCAATGCCGGAATTAAGCGAGTGGTTAACGGTCCGATTACGCACACACCAGACGGAGGATTTTTATTGGGACCTGCTGGAGGGCTGAGAAATTACTGGCTGTGTTGTGGTGCATCAATTGGAATCACGCAAGGCCCCGGTGCAGGTAAATACCTGGCGCAGTGGATGGTTCACGGACAGACGGAAATCAATGTTCGAGAGATGGACCCGCGCCGATATGGGGAGTTTGCCAACACGCCTGGTAGATATGTTGTCGACAAATCGATTGACGAGTATCAGGAAATGTATCAGGTGCATATGCCCGGTGAGTTTCGCGAAGCGGGAAGACCCGTAAAAACCACCCCCATCTACGAAAAACTGAAAGCTGCAGGTGCCGTGTACGGTGAAATTTATGGATGGGAACGTCCGAAGTGGTTTTCACTTGATGGAAATGACGAAGAATACAGTTTTCGGCGTTCAAATACGTTCAATCCCGTTGCTGAGGAGTGTAAATGTGTCGAACAACGAGTCGGAGTCGCTGATCTAACCGCATTTTCAAAGTACATGGTCACTGGGTCTGATGCTGAAAAGTTTCTGAACCGAATTGGTGCGAATCGAACAGCAAAAAGAGATGGCGGCATGTCGCTGACCCACATGCTGACTGATCTGGGCGGCATAGAGTGCGAAGTTGCGATCACAAGACTTGCTCAGGATCGGTTTTTTCTGACTTCAGCGATTGTCGCCCAGCAGCATGATTTAGACTGGATGGTGCAACATATAGGTTCTGGTGAAGAGGTCAAGATTGAAGATGTTACTGATCAATTTGGAATGCTGGCAATCGCCGGTCCGCGTTCCCGAGATCTGCTTGCGAAACTGACTGATTCCGACCTAAGCAACGAATCGTTTCGCTGGCTGACGGGACAGGAGATTGAAGTCGGTGGGATGTCGGTCATCGCGCTGCGTGTTTCGTATGTGGGAGAACTTGGATGGGAACTGTACCATCCATTGGCGGTCATGGGCGACTTGTACGCTCAGATTGAAGCGGCGGGAGAAGAGTTCGGACTCGGCTGGTTTGGATCGTATGCGGTCAACTGCATGAGGCTTGAAAAAGGCTACAAGGGCTGGGGCAGCGAGTTGACAACAGAAATCACGCCAGTTGAAGCGGACATAGAAAGGTTTGTCGAATATGACAGTGAGTTCATCGGTCGCGATTCCGTGCTCAAAAGAAAAGCTGAGGGGATTTCAACCAAACTTGTACTGGTATCCGTAGACGCGGGTGATGCGGACTGTATGGGAAATGAGCCAGCTCTGGATGGCGAGCGTCCTATGGGAATTGTGTGCAGTGGCGCATTCGGTCATCGGACCAACATGAGTCTGGCGTATGTCTATGTTGAGCCTCAGTTTTCCGAAGCGGGGAAGACATTTGAGATTCCTATTTTAGGGGTTCGAAGAACGGCAACGGTATTGGCGGATGCACCCTATGATCCGCTAAATCAGCGTTTGAGGGTTTGATTCACTTTTCCGTCCACTACCGCATTCGACTCTTGATTTGAGAGTTCCTATCAAATCGAATCCAGCCTGAATTTCATTAGCGTGCCATAGTAAGGCGCTTCTTTCCTTCCACTGAGTAATTCATCCGGGTTAATCTACGACGATTGGTCACGGAGACCAATGGAATGGAACAATTGGTTTTAGCGTATGGGTGCTTGGACATGAAAAAATTTAGTTCCGCTCACGGGATGGATCAAATGTCCAACACAAGTAACCAGTTTCAGTTCTGGATCGATAGCGTCATACGCGTTGTCAAGCAAATTGAATTGCTCAGTTTTCGTAATGTTATCGGGAGCATCGGTCCAAGGATGCAAGCCTTCAATCTGAGTTGGCAGTTCTTCGGGACGGAGTGGGGATAAAAAATTAACTGTATTTTCCTTGATTGAATGGTGGGTCCAAAAATGTGACACTGAGTTCAGAAATGTCAGAGTCAATGTGATTTAACCAATCTGTAGAATCTTCGCAGAACAAAAGAGGTTCGTACGTGGAATCGTCTACGTTTTGCTGACTCATTACAGTTAGATCTTTGAATGATAGATTTGAAATTTTTGTGCTGCTAAACTGTTGATCTTATATGGAGGGTCACCTGCTTCATAGGTTTTTTGCACTAATGGGTACCAGTACCTCAATTGGACTAGAAAATCAATTACTTGTTTGAACGTAGTAATTCACAATTGGTTGAATCACGTGAATAAGAAGTACAAAGCGGTTGTGTTGGCTGATCACAATATTGATTTACTTTAGAGAATATTCAATTGAACTTCTCAATGAATATTTTATGCGGTAAATGACGTTCGTTCTTTCCTTTACAGCCGTTTCAACCATTAAATTTAATTGCGAAATTCTGAATGACTAATTAAAAATTATGGAATTCTATACCAAAGTAGCACACGCCCTATTTAGCCGCGTCTGGCGTGTACTTTATTATCACGTCCTGAAGTATGGCTTTGGTGAGGTTCTCCGGCGTGGTTTTGAAGCGCATTTTCTTCTCCAGTTCAGTCTTGTTCGGCTGGTAGTCTGTGGGTTGTAGTGTGAGGGTTTTACGGGGCTTTTTCATGGAATTTCCATTTGTTCAAATTGTCATTTTGGTTTGCTTTGATTGAAGTTTACTTAAGTCCGTTTTAGTAATCAAATTATCCGCGATCCCCCTCATTACAATGTATGGTCGCATCAATGGACTGTTAAAACGATAACGTATCTGACGTTTTGGGCCTGTTCGGTATAGAATTTCACCGCGCTCCAATCGGCTAAATTGATTTAGATGGCGTGCAAAATTTGGAATATCGTATGTGCGCCTTGTAATAATGCGCAAAGGTTCCCGAACGTTTGCTGCAGAGAAAAACCCAAGGTCGTCAATTTTAGCGAACGCGCAAGCCAAAATAACTTCTTTGTAAATGTGATCTGGTTGCTGGCTCTTGGTTGCGAGATAATATGCTGTCTTTATTGATTCTTGCCATTGATCTAGAGCTCTTTTTATTCCTCCGTTTACGTCTTCACCTTCAACCTGTTTGCTCTTTCTGTCTATAGTCACTTTTGTAGAGTGAAGCGCGAGTAAATGAGTAATATATGGCAGGCCTTGCGAAAGGCTAATAATTTCTGATTTTGCATCATCTTTAATTTTCATATTTAGTCGATCCATTCCCTTTTGAACAATTTCAGCGATTTCTGTGCTTGACATTCGTGGCATTGGGACTTGAACTAGTGCTCGTTCGATTGACTGGTGTTCTTTTATCAACCCATCTACGGAGTCTGCGACCCCGATCAGGAGGATAGTGGCATCAACACTATAGTCAGAAAGACACTTAATCGTGTCAGCCATTAAAGCAGGAATCTCACTGTTCCCGGTCCGGTCGAACTCGTCGAACACTGGAACAAGAAAGATTCCATGTGAAAATTGTTCCAGTATTCTACGTATGTGTTCTGGGGATACATTTTCAGGAAAGTTATCCACGAGATTCCGCCTAGTCTCAATTTCTTCATTGGTGAAACCGACTCCAGGAAGTGTTTCATTTATGGTGAAGTTATCAAACTGCTTTTTCCACAAACTTGCAAACGTGTCAGATGTGTCGCAGTTCACACGTGGTAGAAAGAACTTTTCGCCAGTTTCACGCAAGAAACTTGAAAGTACATTCGACAATGAAGTTTTTCCAACACCGCGCTCACCATAAAGAACGGCATGGTAACCTCGTTGGAAAATGGTGTTGATTATCTTTTCTACCTGATCAAGCCTGCCAGAAAACAATTCGGCTTCACTAATACTAATAGGAGCGCCTGGTGTAAATACTCTGGATGCTTTGAAATCCAACTCAACCAAATTTTCGCTTTCCATACGCCCCCCTAAGCAACTAGTAATTTATTAAACCTGTATAATAACGAACATATGCTGTCAAGTATAAGCCAGATCGCTGTTGATTCGCCTAAAATATTTTGCTTTTTGGACTCAGGCGCCCAAATTCTTATAGCGCAGCCTGTGACCAGATAGGTCATTCGCAATCTGGCGCATCTGGTCTTTGGTATCTAGCGGCTTGAGATTATGGCGACCTGCGAACTCCACTACATACCGCGCCAGATGGCGACCGTCCCATGGGTATTGTGTGCAGTGGTGCATTTGGTCATCGGACCAACATGAGTCTGGCATATGTCTACGTTGAGCCTCAGTTTTCCGAAGCGGGGAAGACATTTGAGATTCCTATTTTAGGGGTTCGAAGAACGGCAACGGTATTGGCGGATGCACCTTATGATCCGCTAAATCAGCGTCTGAGGGTTTGATTCACTTTCAGAATTAGAAGGTATACCCAACTCCTGATTTGAGTGCTCCAATCCAATCGAATTTAGTGCATCAATGGCTTGTTCTACAACAAAGCCTTCGAAAAAAGTTCCAATTTGGGGGTGGGCGTTGAGGGTGTTGGAAGAAAAACTTGTAAATCCCCTAGAGCAAATTCTTCCATTGCCAAATTGGTTTGACGCTTTCTTGTTCCGTTCTGCCAACTCGATTAGATGCAAGTGTCCAGAGTACCTGTCCTCACATTCCAAAATCGCCGCCCAATCTCCACTTTTGAGTGCGTTTTTCGACAAAATTTGAAACTATCCAGTGCAGCACTCGCACGCCAGCGGCAGTGTAGACAATCATCATCCCCATAGCCGCTGCGGGCGCAACGTCGCCGGCATCGTCCATGTTCAGTACAGCAACTGCTGCGATCATCGTATTGTGTCCGTAGAGAAACACGATTGCCGACACAGTTGTGATTGCGGTAACAAACAAATACATCCAGATATTGATAATCGCTGGCAGGCAGATTGGCAGTGTGACACTCCAAAAAGTCTGGTAGAACGGCACTTTCAGCGATGCCGATACCGATTCGAACTCGACATCAAGTTGTTTTAGGGCAGTCGTAGCAGTGAGATGCGGAACAGTGTAATAGTGCACAATATTCGCGAGTACCAGAATGAACATGGTTTTATAGACAAAATTCAGCGGATTTGAAGGAGCATTGAAGAAAAACAGGTACGCAAGTCCAAGTACCATGCCGGGCGTCGCAAGAGGAACCATCGTGAAGAAATTAAGAGTCGTTCGAATCCCTGTATAACGTCGAGATTTTTCAATGAAGTAAGCCCCGCAGAAAATTACCGCAGTACCGATGAATGCAGTGTATGTAGACATCACAACACTATTGCGGTAAGCAACCCAACTACCTCCGTCCATCAGATTGAACTGATAGTTCTTCAGGGAAAGACTCAGGTTGTAAGGCCAGAAAGTAACAAACGATGCATACGCTGCGGTCGCCAGAATGCCAATCAGGATGAAACCTACGACTGCACAGTAGATCAGCATCAGCAAATCAAATCGCGCATTAGGCTTCGGAACATACGGCACCGAACCAGGAGTAATTTGGGCGGTCTGTCTTCGTTGCACCCGTTGTTGCGCAGCGAACGTAATCACTACGGGAAGCAGCATCATGACGCTGACGACTGCGCCGAGCTGAAAATTCTGCTGTCCAATGACCTGCTTGTAAATGTCCAGAGAAAGGACATTGAACCAGCCGCCGATCACCTTGCAGGCACCGAAGTCCGTGATTGTATATATGAACGCTACGAAACAGGCGCTCATCACTCCATATTTGGCAGCGGGAATCGTGATCTTGAAAAATGTCCGAATGTTGCTGGTTCGTAATACCTTCGCCGCTTCATACAGCCGTCCATCCGCGGTAGACAGCGCAGTAGTCAGTAGCAATACTGCATGCGGAAAGATCCAAAAGGCAAGGGAAATTACAATTCCGATTGGCCCCCTGATTTCATAACCGAACATGGCCCATTTCATAAATCCCTGGTTGCCGAACATGTAGATCAGCGCAATTGCGGGTAACAGCGATGGAGCCAGCAGTGGAACGAGCGCAATGGACCGAAACAGGCCTTTTAGGGGCATGCAGCTTCGGGTCAATGCGTACGCATATACAAATGCCAGCGAAATGACGATTACGGTCGTAACGACACCAACAAACAGCGTGTTCGATATGGAGTCAACAAGCGTCGGAGTCTTGAAGTATTCAACATAGTTCGCAAGCCCGATGAATTCACCATCCCTATTTTGTACGCTCTTCTGAAAAATTGTAAATAGTGGGAAGAAGACTGCCGCTACGATGAATGCAGTAAGCGCCAGCAATATGGCACCCTGATACCGGTCGTCGCGACTATAGCCTCTTTTGATCGTTGATTCGATTACCGCGATTGCCATGATCAGAAGTTAATGTTTTCAGCGTGGGTAAATGTGCAGTCGATCAATCGGGAAATTCACCTGCAGAGCGAGACCTCTTTCGAGATTCAGCGAGCGCATGTCTCCAGGGGGAACCTCTGCTACGAATTCCGTATTGTCAGTATCCTTTAAAGCAAGACGCACTCGATAGAAGGAGCCGAGAAATTCTGTGTCCAGTACTACTGCAACGGCGAAGTTCGAGTCGATAGCGTGCTCTTTGTTACTGCGCAGAACAACGTCTTCTGGACGAATACACAGGAATACGCGATCCCCGCTTGCCCTGGAATTGCTTGCCTGCCCGAATTTGAATCTAAGGTGGTTGACTACGACCTCATTGCCATCTGCAACGGTGCTTTGCAGAAAATTCATCTCTCCGATAAAGTCAGCGACAAAAGGCGTTTTCGGAAAACTGTAAATTTCGTGCGGAGTACCGGTTTGGGCGATAACGCCATGGTCCATGACCACAATGCGATCTCCCATCGTAAGTGCTTCTTCCTGATCATGCGTGACCAGAATTGTGGTGATGCCAATCTTGCGCTGAAGATCCAAAATTTCTCTTCGCAGATGTTGTCGAACCTTGGCATCAAGCGCGGACAGCGGTTCGTCCAGTAGAAGCAGACCGGGGGAGGTTGCCAGAGCTCTGGCCAGCGCGACACGCTGCTGTTGTCCACCTGACAACTGTCCTGGAAATTTGCTTCCATGCCCTTCAAGCCCTACCGTTTGGGTCAATTTGGCAATGCGTTTGGATATTTCCGCTTTGGAGAGTTTTCGGTTTTTGAGTCCGAAACCGAGATTTTCATCAACTGTCAGGTTCGGGAACAGGGCGTAGGATTGAAACACAATACCAAAATCCCGCTTATCAGGGGGAAACGGAGCGACGTCTACACCATCCTGAATAATTTCGCCCGAGGACGGTGTTTCTAAACCTGCAATGCAACGCAGTACGGTTGTTTTTCCACAGCCAGAAGGTCCCAGCAGGCAGATGAATTCGCTCTGATTGACATCAAGGTTGATATTCGTGAGAGCTTCAAAAATTCCAAACCGCTTTGTCAAGTTGCGAACTTGGAGATAGGGCTGATCGCTCGACATATCGAAACTGCCGTCAGGTCAGACAAAAATCCGGGAGCTGCGCTTCATCACAACTCCCGGATATTACTTAAACAAATTTAAGCGTTCGAGTAATCGAATCTTATATTGGTTCCAATTACGATTTAGGTTCCGATTTGGCGCCGTATCGTTTTTGCCACTCCGCCAGAATTCTCTGTCGGTTCGCTGCTGCCCAGGCGAAGTCGTTGTTGATCATCCTGTCAAGGATGTTCGGCGGGAAGTTCTTGACTTCTTGCGCAATACCTGGCATTGCAACCACAGCATACTCACGGTTGTAAATTTCATTGGCTTTTCGGGTGACTGACCAATCAGCAAGCGCTTGTGCAGCTGCCATGTTTTTGGTGCCCTTCACGATACCGAAGGCTTCGACTTCCCAGCCAACTCCTTCTGATGGAGCGATAACTTCCACCGGCGCACCGTCATTTTTGAGCTTTGCGCCTCGATAGGCGAAAGAAATGCCAACAGGAATTTCACCGGCGGCCGCCTGCTTACAAGGCTTCGAACCGGAGTGAGTGTACCATGCAATGTTTTCGTGCAGCCCGTCCATATACGCCCAGCCGCCGTCTTCGCCCCACAGCTGCAACCAGCTAGAGACATCAAGAAATCCGGTTCCGGATGAATTTGGATTCGGCATGACAACATGTCCCTGATACACAGGATCGGTTAAATCCTTCCAGGAAGCCGGCATGGGAAGACCATGTTTTTCTGCTTCAACCGTATTGAAACAGACCGATGCAATCCATGCACGCTGACCAACCCATAAGGGCGGGTCCATAGTCGGGTCGACAAATTTGGGGTCTAAATTCTCCACTCCTTTGGGAGCATAGCCTTCAAAATAGCCTACGTTCGACAGAAACACCAAGCTTGTGGCGGCGAGCCCCCAAACGATATCCGCCTGAGGATTGTCTTTTTCTGCCAGCAATTTGGCGGTAATAATACCTGTTGAATCTCGAGCTCCCCATTGAAGATCAATGTCGGGATTATCAGCTTCAAATTCTTTTTCGAACATTGCTAGTTCATCGGCCTCGATAGCCGTATATACGATCAACTCGTCCTTAGCGTAGGCGGTAACCGTAATAAACAACGAAAGTGTAATCAGCGCTACAACTTTTGGTAGTCTACAAAGTACTTGAGTCATGATCATCATGTCCTCCCTAAAAAAAATTTTTGACAATTTTGATTCGTACACACTGATCGAATTCTAAGTCATCAAACCAATGTAGTTCGAATCAAAACTGGTATTAAATGCACTGACGATGTTGCCAAATGCACTGACGATGTTGCCAAATGCACTGACGATGTTGCCGTAATTTTGGAACTCCGTACGAATACTATTGTAATAATTATTTAAAAATTATTTATGAAAGTTAATTGACAGTGATTTCACAATTGAAATTCCATCTGCAAACATTCTGTTGCACTGGAATCGAAAATTTATCATAATTTTCTATTTGCTTAAATGGCTGATTGCTCGAAATATCGAAACTGCCATCAGGTCAGACAAATATTCGGGAGCTGTACTTCATCACAACTCCCGGATATTACTTAAACAAATTTAGGCGCTCGAGTAATCGAATGCTTAAAGTGGTTTCAATTACGATTTAGGTTCTGATTTGGCACCGTATCGTTTTTGCCACTCCGCCAGAATTCTCTGTCGGTTCGCTGCTGCCCAGGCGAAGTCGTTGGTGATCATCTTGTCAAGGATGTTCGGCGGGAAGTTTTCGACTTCTTGCGCAACACCTGGCATTGCAACCACAGCATAATCACGGTTGTAAATTTCATTGGCCTTTCGGGTGACTGACCAATCAGCAAGCGTTTGTGCAGCTGCCCTGTTTTTGGTGCCCTTCACGATACCGAAGGCTTCGAGTTCCCAGCCAACTCCTTCTGATGGAGCGATAACTTCCACCGGCGCATCGGCATTTTTGAGCTTTGCGCCTCGAAAGGCGACAGAAATGCCAACAGGAATTTCACCGGCGGCCGCTTGCTTACAAGGCTTTGAACCGGAGTGAGTGTACCATGCGATGTTTTCGTGCAGCCCGTCCATATACGCCCAGCCGTCGTCTTCGCCCCACAGCTGCAACCAGCTAGAGACATCAAGAAATCCGGTTCCGGATGAATTTGGATTCGGCATGGCAACATGTCCCTGATACACAGGATCGGTTAAATCCTTCCAGGAAGACGGCATGGGAAGACCATGTTTTTCTGCTTCAACCGTATTGAAACAGATCGATGCAATCCATGCACGCTGACCAACCCATAAGGGCGGGTCCATAGTTGGGTCGACAAATTTGGCGTCTAGGTTTTCCACGCCCTTGGGAGAATAGCCTTCAAAGTAGTTTTCGTTTGCCAGAAGCACAAGGCTTGTAGCGGCCAGCCCCCAAACGATATCCGCCTGAGGATTGTCTTTTTCTGCCAGCAATTTGGCGGTAATAATACCTGTCGAATCTCGAGCTCCCCATTGAAGATCAATGTCGGGATTATCGGCTTCAAATTCTTTTTCGAACATTGCTAGTTCATCGGCCTCAACAGCCGTATATACGATCAACTCGTCCTTAGCGTAGGCGGTAAGAGTAACAAACAACGAAAGTGTAATCAGCGTTACAACTTTTCGTAATCTACAAAATACTTGAGTCATGATCATCATGTCCTCCCTTGAAAAATTTTACAATTTTGATTCGTCGACACTGATCGAATCCAGAATCATCAAACCAATGCAATTCGGACCAAAACTTAAACTAAATGTGCTGACGATGTTGCCAAATGCACTGACGAAATTTCCGAATTTATGGAACTCCGTGCTAATGCTATTGTAAAAACTATTTTAAATTTATTTCTGAAAGTTAATTTACAGTGACTTCACAATTGAAATTCCATCTGCAAAAATTCTGTTGCAGTGGAATCGAAAATTCATCATAATTTACCGTTTGCTTAAATGGCTGATTAATTCACTGTTTTTTAATCCGTACCTAAATTGGAGCAAGATGTTCTGCACTGGAATTTGCTCTTTTTTATTTTTTGCTGCAATTCAAACCATAGCGTACGGGAGAGATGAGACGATTTCGGACTGTGAACGAGGAGAACAATGCAATCTGAATTTATTTATACAAGGACCTATCACGGAAATGTAAAAGCTCTGATTCTTGATTGGAGCGGTACTGTTGCAGATGCCTATGTCATTGCACCTGCAGTCGTATTCGTAGATGTATTTGAAAAGCAGGGTGTAGAGATATCCATGGAGGAAGCTCGTGGACCGATGGGGCTACGGAAAGACCTCCACATCGCAGCCCTGACACAAGAGCCTGAGATAAGAGAACGATGGCGAAAAGTGAAAGATGATTATCCAACACAGGATGACGTGGACAACATGTTCAGCGATTTTGTGCCGATGCAGTTGGACTGTCTCAGACGGTATACAACTTTGTTGCCTGGTGTTGCAGAAACAACTGAAAAAATAAGGGCCGATGGTATCAAGATTGGCAGTACTACGGGCTTTGTTCGAAGCATGGTTGATATTCTGGAGGCAGACGCTAAAGAACAGGGTTTCCATGCAGACGTCACCGTAGCGGGAGACGAAGTTGTCCATGGTGCACGACCAAAACCGTTCATGGTTTACCGAAATCTTGACTTACTGGATGTTCATCCAATTCAATCCGTGATCAAGGTTGACGACACGATCAGTGGTGTTGGAGAAGGGCTGGAGGCTGGCTGTTGGACGGTTGGCATCGCGCGCTACAGCAACTACATGAACATTAACAGTTTTGAAGAAGCTGAATCAGTTTCTGAAGAAGAAATCTCGCGCAGGCTGGGCAAGACAAGAGAAATTCTGGAAAAAAGCGGCGCACATTATGTGATTGACGAGTTCCCGGAACTGCTGGGTGTCATCGCCGATGTGAATGCCAGACTTGCAAGAGGGGAAAAACCATAGCGCGCTCAATTATCGAATTGACATCACCTAAGGAGAAGTAGTCATGAAATACCTGCATACAATGGTGCGAATCACTGATATCGACGAATCGTTGAAATTCTATGTTGATAATCTGGGCTTGAAAGAATTGAAGCGGTCTGAATACGAGGCAGCCAGATTTACACTAATTTTTCTCGCAGCAGAAGGCGACGAGGATGCGCAGGTGGAGCTGACCTACAATTGGGATCCCGAACCCTATCCGTGTGGACGGAATTTTGGTCACCTGGCATACGAAGTGGACGACATTTACGCAACGTGCAGGCGATTGGCGGATGGTGGAGTTACCATAAATCGACCGCCACGGGACGGCAAAATGGCTTTCGTAAGGTCGCCAGATCAAGTTTCGGTTGAACTTCTTCAAAAAGGAGATGCACTGCCGCCGCAGGAACCGTGGGCATCCATGAAGAATTCCGGCATTTGGTGAGCCGTATCGATTACCGTCAGATCACCTCATCGGTGCGTTTGGTAGTCTCGCCATAACGGCGAAGCGCGGGAGATTTCAGCCCTTCATAAAGCGAATCGATATTTTTATCGATTTCTACTTTGGATTTTTCAAACAGGCTGTTGCCGCGAATGTCGCTTTCAACCAGAAAAGGGCCGAATTCGCAGACTTCCAGAACCCAGATTGCCTGAGCAATTCCCAATTCTTCAATCCAGTGCGCATCGATTACGCGTTTAATTCCACGCCCTAAAAGAGCGCCGGTTCCATAGCCTACAGTGGTGAGGTAAACGGCTCCGCGCGGAAAAAATACCGTTGATAGTCGGCTTGTGGCATCCCGCCCTTGCCGATGACCACCTTACAGTCCGAAAGTTCAAACCACTTCTCCATCCACATGGAGAAACGAAAGCTTGCAGTGGCAAAAATGGCGGAATGGTATACGAGGGCGTTGAGTTTTCCCTGTCGCGTTGATTTTTCGTTTTTTTCATCCCTCGAATCTTGGTAATGGATGACAATTTCGCCTGCCGTCAGCGCAAAATAAGGGTTTTCGTGCAGACACTATCTAAACTAAATTCAACTCACCTGAATTTTGAAATCACAGAATTAATTTAGATAAATGTGCATTTATGATTCAGATATCACATTTATGAAACGATAATGTATACTCTGTCATTAGAGGCAACATAGTGTCATGAGTAATATTTACCCATTGTTTCCACAATCTAATCCAATAGGTCATTATGTCCGTATTGGTCATACAGGACATAGAGTTCTTGAAAGCTTGTATACAGCTAACCGGGTAAACATCGGTCATGCAATCTTTGATGCCAACCACATAAAACGACAAATAGATTTACGTCACACATTACATGATGGTGGCGCGGAAATCATACTCGATACCAAAAGTGCTGAATTAGCTTATGAAGCTGGACTAAATTCCAGCATTAAAGAATTGCCTTGGGCAGATTCAGGTCGCAAACATAGGGTAGGTGACTGGGAAGGTAGTAATAGTGTACGCAGAGCTGAACAAATTGCAGAGTTTGCAATTAAAACTGGTGTTGATGCCGTTTTATCTCCTAGTCATGAAATTAAAGATGTTGATTCGGTTTGGTTAAGTGCAGATTTTCAAATGGTTCGTCTATTACGCGATACACTCGACAGGTTTGGAGCTAAACACATCAGGATAGATTATCACTTAACTTTACCTGTTAGTTTGCTACGTAATCAAAATGAAGTTTTATCAATTGTAGATAAAATAGCAGATAAGCCAATTGGGAATATTTGGTTTCGAGTTTCAAATTTTGGCATGAATGCGTCTGTAACTGCCATTAAAAGACTTATTAATCTTGCTTGGAAGTTACAGAATTATCATATGCCAATTATCGTAGATAATGTTGGCGGTTTAACTGGGATTAGTTTAGCTGCATTTGGTGCAGTTGGTGGGATTTGCCACGGAGTAGCTGAAAAAGAAAACTTCAATATTTCTACTTGGCGTAAATTTCGGAGTAAAAATGGTGGTACAAAACGCAGGATTTATTTCCCTCAGTTAGATCTATATCTGCAACAAGACAAAGCAGAAAATTTCTTAAAAGGAAGAGGCATGAAATCTTTAGCTGTATGTAATGATCCCAAATGTTGCCACGGAATAGATGAGATGATGAAAAACTCAAAGGCTCATGCCTTGAATCAGTCTTGTAGGCAGATAGAAAAACTGAATAATCAACCTGAGTTGAAAAGAGTAGATTATTTTCTTAGTGATGAATTGCAAAACACAGGACGAACCTTGAGAAAAGCAATACGGATCAAGCTTGAAGATGGCTCTATCACTAATAAGCTTCAAGAACGTAGTAATCGAGCTGACTTAATGCATAGTATGCTAAGTGATTTGTATGCAAGTTCTGAATCAATTCCTATTGCTAAAGCTCCAGAAAATAAAATTAGGTTAATGAAAAAAACTGGATAATATTATGAATAATGCATTAGCTATGGGAAATGTAATAACAAAGACAATAGATGAATTAAAAGACCGTGGTAAGTTAAGTGGTGTTGATATTGCTAACATAGTAAAAGTTTCGAAAGCAACAGTTTCTAGATGGTCAACCGGAAAAGCTGCGCCACATCCAAATACACAATTAGTGTTATCAGACTTACTATATGTGGTTAGTCGCTTAGGTGAGTTTTATAATCCTGATGAGTCACGGGCGTGGCTGTATTCTCGCAACGATTTACTTAATGGGGAAGTTGCTATGGAACTTATTCATGAAAATAGAACTGATGAAGTTCTACAAGCAATTGAACGATTAGATTCGCTGACCTATTTGTAATTATAGTAATGTACAGGATGGTTAGTGATAATAAGAAAATTCATTGACCCAGAGCTACTTGACACACTAGATAATTTAGAAAGTAAGCCTTTTAGTGGTGATGTTTGGAGAGTAACATGGGTAGCACGTCATCCGTTAGCTGGAAGTTCTGGTGGGGGCAGATGGTCTCCAGATGGAGGATTTGAAACCGTTTATACAAGTTTCGAAGCAGACGGCGCTTGTGCAGAGGCCTACTATCATTTGTTTCGTGCCCCTGTATTTTCTTCATCAAAAATGGCGCTTAACAAAATTCGCGTTAACTTAAAAAACGTATTGCAATTAGATACTGAGCTATTGCAGCAGGTTGGCATTTCAGAACCTTTAGCAAATCGTATTGATTATGAAATCAGTCAACAAGTTGGTGCAGCGGCTCATCTGCTAGACTATGAAGGATTAATTGTTCCAAATGCTAGATGGAATTGTTTAAATCTTGTTTTATTTTTAGATAGATTAGATATGAATACGCAGCTGGAAATTTTAAAGTCAGATCCTATTGATTGGCTAGTATGGCGTAAAAATGTAAAAGAGCAACATCAGTAGTTTTCAGTGAAGGTCACCTAATTCTAGTACCATACCGATTGCGAATCTGGCGGTTGATGCGCCTTTCAACCCCGCGTACTGACGGGGCGACAGGTGATCGAGCGCCACGGCGGAGTCAGATCGCCCACATACGAAACAAGTCCCGAGACCACTCTTGATCCATCCGCGCGTCACCCCCTACTCGAACAAGCAGGGAACAGAGTGTTTTACCATCGAGGCCGGAAAACCGCAAAACATGCGCTCGCTGGTCAAGCCGCTAGCCGCCCCTGACCTCGCCCCTGGGTGGGGCCTTCCAACCGAGCGATACATGAGCTGCGCTGGCGGACGGTTCGGCACGCCAGGATTTTGTCAAGTTCGACAAACTCAACCGTTTCTTGCTGCGGGAATACCCGAATCGAGGGGGAATTACGTTGTGATTTGAAAATTCTCTCCAAATTCCACTATTCAAGCACACTTGGTTCACTCGGTAAACCGTAAAATATCGCCCAACGAAAAAGTCTCAGATAAAGTTTCGGTTGAACTTCTTCAAAAAGGAGATGCACTGCCGCCGCAGGAACCGTGGGCATCCATGAAGAATTCCGGCATTTGGTGAGCCGTATCGATTACCGTCAGATCACCTCATCGGTGCGTTTGGTAGTCTCGCCATAACGGCGAAGCGCGGGAGATTTCAGCCCTTCATAAAGCGAATCGATATTTTTATCGATTTCTACTTTGGATTTTTCAAACAGGCTGTTGCCGCGAATGTCGCTTTCAACCAGAAAAGGGCCGAATTCGCAGACTTCCAGAACCCAGATTGCCTGAGCAATTCCCAATTCTTCAATCCAGTGCGCATCGATTACGCGTTTTATTCCACGCCCTAAAAGAGCGCCGGTTCCATAACCAACAGTGGTGAGGTAAACCGCTCCGCGCGGAACAAAATACCGTTGATAGTCGGCTTGTGGCATCCCGCCTTTGCCGATGACGACCTTACAGTCCGAAAGTTCAAACCACTTCTCCATCCACTTGGAGAAACGAAAGCTTGCGGTGGCAGTCACTGCTCCGACGTTATATGAACCATCCGCTTTGACTGAAGCGGCTGGAGAACAGTGAAAATTGATGTTGGACACTGCGGCAAGATCAAAGGGTGGAATTTCGCCTTCATCCAGAATGCGCTGATATACGCCTTCACGACCGGTATAGATGACACCGTTGATGAATACGATATCTCCAATGTTCAGCGATTCCAGAGCGGAAGCCGTTACCGGTGATTGCAAGCTGATGGTTTTTTGCTGTGGATCACTCATTCCACTTCTTCTCTTCGATGATAGGGTGTAAACCACATCGGATCGGTTCTAAATTCCATTCTGTCATTGTCAAAAACCCGAACCACAGATCGTCTTGAGGACAGGCAGAAACTGTGAATGCTGACAGGCATGCCTCCGGTATGGGTATGGGCAATCTCGATGTGACAGTCCACCACCATTGAACTGCCGACGAATCCCATGGGACCCATGCCGATCTTGTTTCCCAGCTCTTTCAATTCTTCTTCGAGTTGCGCAATTTCAGGGTCTGGATGGCGATCCCCCACGACTCTGAGACACGCTGCCTGCTTTCCGAGCACCATGCTGGTATCCTTGCTACCACCGATGCCGACTCCGACAATCGCTGGCTGGCAGGCCAGTCCGCGTCGCCCGAATTGAATCATTGTGTCCAGAAACATTTTCTTGATGCCGCCCCATCCGTCTCCAGGAAACAGCATGCGATAGTCGGTGCCGAACAATCCGCCTTTGTGGACGGTGGTGATATCCAGCCAGTCTGCATCCGGCTCTACGGAATACTCGATCTCCGGTGCACGCGCTCCGACGTTATTGTTGTAGTCCTTGCGAGTCAGCGGATGAACTCGATTCGGCCGCAGTGGAATGGTAACAGTTGCCTCAGCTGTTGCGCGCCTCAATGCTCTTTCAACCGCTACGAATCCGCCTTCAATGGATGCTTCGTTGCCAAATTTTATGTAGTATCTCGGAAGGCCGGTATCCGCACACATGGGACGTTGATCTTCAACCGCCGCGTCCCAGTTATCCATCATCGTATCCAGTACGAAACAGCTGAGAGAACTTTGCTCAGTTCCTCGGATGTCTCGAATTCCACTGCGATAGTCATCTGGAATTCGAATGGCTGCTCTTCGAGTGATTTCGAGTGCGGCATTTTGTATCGTTGATTCGGAAATCATGCTGGTTTCTACCTTGTAGCTTCAATCTTGACTTGTTGTCGGACTTAGTCGGGTGAACTGAACGGCAGCAGTTTCTGCATTCATTTCATTATCTAGCAAAAATACTTGGGTAAATCGTGAATTAGTCAGTGACCCGGTGTTGGGGTTGTCAGTTAGATAGTGTGCACCTCGAGAATCGGTTCTGGTTATTGCCGCAGTGACAATTGCCTGGCTGACTAATATCTGATTCTGTAAATTGAGATAGTCGTGCCAACTCATATTGAAGGCAAGAGAATTTGCATCTACCCCTGTTTTTGCGAGCTGATCGTCTAGATTTGCAAGTTCCGCCCCAGCCAGTTTCAAACTTTGTGTTGACCGCAGAATTCCCGCGTGCTCCCACATGGTTTCGTAGAGCGATTCTCGAACTTCATTCAAATTCCCGTTAGCCCTTTCCAAAGGCCGATAAGCCCGATTCATCGCTGTCAGAATCGCCTGCTCATCCGGATCTGCGAATTGGTGATTGAAAGATGACGAATTGGCGACCGTATCCCCTGCGATTCCACCGAACACTGTGGAGTTTCCAACGCCGTTACCCCCAAGGCGATTGGCGCCATGTACCCCGCCGGTATCTTCACCTGCTGCGAATACTCCAAGAATCGAAGTGGCGCAGCTCAGATCAATCTCAATGCCGCCCATCATATAGTGGGCAGTCGGAGTGACTTCAATCGGTTCAGAGACGAGGTCGAGCCCAATATCGGCACATCGTTTGACCATCCCCTTGAACTGTTTGCGAACCGAGTTTGCGTCAAGGTGATTCATACAGATGAACACTCCTCCATTCGGGCCTGTCGCACCGGACCTCATTTGCTCAAACATGGCTCTGCTGACAATATCGCGGGTGGCGCGTTCTCCTCTCGAATCGTAATCCAGCATGAATCGATTGCCGTTGCGGTCCAACAAGTAGCCTCCGGCACCTCGCAGTCCTTCTTCAATGATGGTGCCGGTGATTCGGGTTCCAGTGCCTGCAAGCAGTCCGGTGGGGTGAAACTGAACCATTTCCATGTCTCGCAACTTGAGTCCAGATCGAAGTGCCAGTGCCAGACCGTCGCAGGATTTGTCGGCCGATGGTGTGTGAAACTTGTACATGGTGGGCCCGGCTCCGGTTGCGATCACAACTGCCTTGGCCTGAATGAGCCGAAACTCTCCGCTGCGAATGTCAATCATCAGCACCGCGGAGATTCGGCTTTGATCTTCATTCGGGATCAGTTCGATTGCCCGATGTTCTTCCAGCAGTTGAATCGGTCGGACACGTACTTGTTCCGTCAACCGATTCATGATTTCAATTCCGGTCAAGTCGCCCTTGTGCACAGTGCGATCGAAAGTCTGACCTGCGAATGCTTTCTGGTGAATGGTCCCGTCACTGTTTCGATCAAAAAAGCATCCATGACGGTTTTCCAACTCCAGGACCCGTTCCGGTGCCATGGAAACAAGCGTCCAGGCAAGTTCTTGATCGTTGATCCACTGGCCTCCTTCAATCGTGTCTCGAAAATGTGCTTCTATGGAATCTCCTTCGCTCAGGGCGACGTTGTATCCGCCTTGAACCATACGTGTACAGCCTGATTTGCCAATCAGGCCTTTTGATGCGACGGTAACTTTCAATGATGGATTTCCATCATGAGCGTGTATGGCGGCAAGCAATCCCGCGCCGCCGCTTCCGAGTATCAAAACATCGGTTTGAATTTTCTGAAGCATTACGGATTGAACGGTGGGTTTCATATCGAAGCGCTGGACAGAAATAGTATGCCGCAAACAATCGAAAATGCCGCTACGACAGAAATCCAGAGAGTGTGACTGGCGCTTTCAGAGATCCATTCATAGACAATAATGCGAATGCCTCCTGAAAGGTGAACTCCTGCCAATATGATCAGCAGGCTTTCCAGCAACTTGACTGCGGGTATGGAAGTCCAGTCCAGAAAGACGTCAAGTCGTTCCGGGTCCTTGAGCAGCAAGGAAATGAAATATAGATGAACGGGCAGGAACAGCGCGAGGCACAATCCCGAAATTCTGTGAATTGCAAAAGCCAGATAGCTGCTGTGTGCACGTGAATTGTTCAATCGAGTCACCAGATCGCCTGCAGCGCTTCAAATCCGAGAAAAATACTCAAAATCACATACAGCAGAACAGCGGAGTCGATAATACGCCGGTGAATATTCGACATCTCTGTCAGAACATTTCGGAGTCCGATCATCGAATGAACAATTGCAGCTGCGATAAATACACCATAAAAAATGATCCAGAACACATTGCCCCGAACACGCCCAACAATTTCCGCAACCGTGAGTTCGCCTTGAACGGCGAAAATGATTGTGCCCAGATGAACAAGCAGCAGTACCGCAAGCAATGCTCCGGTGAGTCTCTGAGCAACGAATAGAACCAGCAAGGGATTTTTTAGTTTCTCGGTCATGGTCAGTTCAAGTTCTGTGCCGTACGCTGGCGTAAGGAATTGCGCCTGATTTTTCCAGTACAAGTCAATGGGAATGAGTCCACAAATTCAATCACTCTGGAATCTTTCAGACAGCGCATTTCTATAGTGCAGTAGCCGTTATTTGTCAGAATTCTTGGAAGCGCGTTTGCGAAGAACATTACGTCTGATCTTTCCGGAACTGGTCAGCGGGAAAGAGTCAACAAATTCAATCTCTCTTGGGTATTTGTATACAGCCAGGTTGTCCTTGACGAATTGCTGGAGATTTTCTCGAGTGCTATTGTCCTTGGCTACACCCTTCATCAAACGTACATAGGCCATGACGATTGAGCCGCGTTCCCTGTCAGGCTTACCCACCACTGCTGCTTCGGCGACATCGGGATGTGAAACCAGTGCGTCCTCCACTTCATTTGGTCCAATACGATAGCCTGCGCTCTTGATCAGATCATCATTACGCCCGTGATACCAGAAATAGCCGTTTTCGTCTTTCACGCCGAGATCGCCCGATTTCAGCCAGTTTCCCAATCTCATTTTTTCAGGAACGCCTGGGCTCCCCCAGTAGCCGAGAAACAGACTGGGATCGTCGGGTTTCCAGGAAGCGATTTCGCCGGTAACTCCGTCGGACTGCTCGGTACCATTATCGTCAATGATGGCGACTCGGCGTCCTGGAAACGCTCTCCCCATCGAACCGGGAATCGTTGGATACAGCGCCTTGCAACATCCAACCATGTGATTAAACTCTGTAAGACCGTAGAACTCGTTGCACACAATTTCAAACTCTTCTTGCGCCCATCGAACGACATCTCCTGGCAGACTCTCTCCTCCGGTACAAATTACACGCATGGATAAATTCCATGTCTTTCTTGGATTTGGTATTTCGGCTAGTCGCTTGAGGGCAGTGGGCGTCATGAATGAATGCGTGACGTCGTGCCGCTGCATGAATTCAAATGCCCACTTGGCCGAAAATCGCTGATTGGTCGAAACAACGGTTTGGCCATGTTGCCAGGCAGGAAGAACCAGGTCCAGCAATCCGCCTACCCAGGCCCAATCCGCCGGGCTCCAAAACACTGCATTGGGATAGTTGAGTTCCAGGTTGTAGACTAGGGTCAATGTTGGCAAATAGGCGTGGATGATACGATGAGAGTGAATCAGTCCTTTCGGCATGCCTGTAGACCCCGAGGTATACATCAATAAAGCGGGATCTTCTGTAGCAGTGATCACGGGTTCAAATTTCTCGGCTGAGCGTGTCAGGCAATCTTCAAAATTAATTTCTCCGGATTCGCAGCTTCCATGTACGATGCGATGTTCAAGCGAACCCAGGCTGCTGCATCGGCTTCGTAGTTTCCCCCAGTAGTCGGAATTCGTAACGATCACCTTGGTCTTTGAGTCATTAATGACGTGAGCGACGGCATCGGGTCCATAAAGGTGGGACAACGTAAGTGCGACAGCGCCAATTTTATATATTGCCATATGCGCAATCGCGGTCTGCGGACTCTGGGCGGTATGGATTGCCACTGATTCTCCCCATTTAACGCCAATTTCGGTGAGAAAAACAGCAAATCGACAGGCAAGTTCGTCTAATTCGGCGAATGTGTATCGCTCGACTGATCCGTCGTCATTTTCATGGATGAGTGCGAGATGGTTCGCTTTCTCATTGCGAGCGAATCGGCCGACTGTATCCGCGGCAATATTGGCATGTAAAGGAATGCCAATTCGGTATCGGCTACCAGAAGTGTCAAGAAACAGATTCGTGCTCTGAGTCAGCGGGGAAAATACCGGGTCGTTCATCAATTACCCTACATAGGTGTTTTGATCGACCGCAACTTGAATGTCGTTGGGAAGCGCAGCCGACAGGCAAGCGGCAAGTAGTTTGCCCCAGCCATCAATGTCTTCTTTAGACCCAAGCATGTCATTTCTGATTTCTATAGACGCATTCGGTATGTCTCTCGATTCTCCATGATGGGGCAAGGTGTAATCGCGCTTGTCATGCATCTGGAATACTTGACTGATTCCGACATTCAAATTCGGATGTGCAGTTTCAATTTTGTTTTGCAGACTATGTACGAAATCCATAGAGGTTCGGGACATCAGGTCTATGTGCCACTCTCGGAAATCTCCGTTACTGAGTCGGGGAGTATAACTGTGGATTACGACCAGTGCCGAGGGGGAGTTACGTCTTTCGTCCAGCAATTCGTGAATCCGGTTGTGATAGGGAAAATAGATTTCATCCAACCGGGCTTTTCGTTCACTGGCACTGATGTTCTGATTGAATGGAATGAGTGTTTCATCGCTAATTTTCGGCATGAGTTCAGAAGAGCTTTCGGGGCGATTGACGTCAACTACAAGACGTGAATAACGTTGGATAACCAAGGTAGAGTTCATTTCAGCTGCAATTACACGTGCAACCGATTCCGCGTTGATGTCTACCGCGATATGTCTTGCCATGTCTTCAGGTGGAAGAGAATGCTCCTGCAATTTCAGAGGAATCCGATCACCTGCATGATCGCAAACCAGTAGAACTGGGGATGGTGTACTGGCAGGAATTATTTCTACTGGATTTGGATCTTGAGAAGTCAGCAGTGAAAGAGATCGCATAAAGATTTCAGTTTGTACAGTGTAATTGATATTGTTAATGTGAGTCGTTCGGACAACTTCAATACCATATTGAAATTTATTGTTTTTTCAAGAAAATTTTTCGCCGAATCCGAATCTGTATGATTGAAAATGGATCGATGCTGGTTCCAGCTACCATTTTAATCTCGGCAAATTTTCTAGTCTAACATAGAAATAGTAAGAGACTTTTCCGTTGGGCGTAATTTTACTGGCTATCGAGCGGAATGAGTCGGCATGAATATTGATTTTTCCGGGAAAAACCGAATCACAGCGCCAGATTTCGGCGCCGCGGCTGTTTGCGCGGCAATAATCAGGCTGAATGGGGCGATTCAGACCAATTGCGCTCGCGCCGAACGGTGCGCTGAATCGATTGGCTGGAATGCCGCCGCGCCAAGCGGCAGAATCAGGCGGCCAGGTCTTTGACCAGTGATCTCATACGTTCAGGCTTGCCGCTCTGAATGGCAAAACAGGCTGCTGCCAGCATCACCGTCATGGACATCGAGATTCTAAGCGCCATGCGCTTTTGTCCGCGGATATAGTGATCCTCCATCAAGAATCCGTCTGCGATTCTGGAAAAGATCCGCTCACAGGCGGTTCTTTGTCTATACAGCCGTTTCCACTTGTAGGTCGAAGGCGGCAATGCACCGCAGTCTCGAAGGTGGTCCGGGTCCACTTTGACTCGCACCACTCGGGTCTTGGCGTCGATTCTGACATGGCCGCTTTGGTAGCATTCGGCTCGACCCTTGCACTCGAAATCGTTGACTGTAGCCGGACAAGCCCATTTCACAGTGCCGCGCTTTTTCTCATAGCCCTGGTGATGCATCAGTCGGATTTGCTTTGAGTGCGGACACTTGCAATACAGATCGCCACGTTCTGTTACCAGCATCGTGTCAATCACATTTTCGTCCAATGTGCGGGTCGGCACATCCAGCTGATCGGCATCCAGATTGATTTCGTCCCACAGATTGCGAGTGTCGATGACCGGCAAAATATCCGCTTCGAACAGTTGTCTGCGAAGTTTGTTGCTGTCAAGCCCGCGGTCGGCAACAAAGCTTTGACACCGATTCGACAAATCTGAATCGACAAACTCGGCGACCAAATTTTTACAGTGAGTATGCTCGGATTGTTTCGCCGTTGCCAACTTGAATCCGAGCGGCAGCTCGAAATTCACGTCGCTCAGGACGTGGAGGCCGTAGCCAAACCAGTATTTTTTGACTTGCTTCTCCTGGCCATTGGAACCGGTCGTATACTGTTTGTGACAGCCCCAGGTAGCGTCCGGGTCTGAGGTTTGTTGCTCGCCTGTGAGCGGGTCGGTTTTGTTCTTGATCTTGTTGCCGGTTGAATACGATTCAATAGCTTTGCCATCGTAGCCGACGCGCTCGCCTAAATCCGGCAAAAGCTCCGACAGCTTGTCGCGCTGGACTGCAAACAGCGCCGACACACAGCCGGATTTTTCATCGACCTCAATGAGCGTTTGCCTGAAGCGACTGAAAGCCCCGTCCGATGGCACCTTGTAGTGGACAAACGGATCCCGGTCGCAGTCCGCAACCGGCTTGAGCTCGAAGCCCAGCGCGATCATCAAAGTCGGGTTTCTTTTCAGTTCCCGGCGAAATGAGGCAACACTTCGATGCTGCAGGACAATCATTGCGAAAAGCGCTTGCAGCATGGCTTCGATGGGCCAGTCCTGACGTCCTTTGCGGTTTCGGTGAGTGCGGATTTGGCAGACGATTTCAGAACAGTCGAGCTGTGTGAAGATGCCTCGAAGTCTTTCGAGTTCGCAATGGTCTAGATAATTTCCCCAGAATAGATCATAATTGACTAAAGCCATGAGCAGAATCTCTTGTTGAATGGATAATCAGTTAGTCATTGAATATTTTTTAACTGAATTATATCACGAGGGCGTGCTTGTGGCTTTATTTATTAATTAAAACAATAGGATAAGTAGGATCAGGCAACTCAGGAACCGGTTGCTGAGGGGGCTTTGGAATTGGGGTGAAATTTTCCCTTTACCGCGTAAAAACGCCGAAAAAGCGGTATATCAGGCTATTTTGTGGGGTAAACAAATTTTCAAGCTCGGCGATTCGCGCGAAAAATCAATAACTTACCGATTTCGAAAAGGTCTCTAGTAAGCGATGACGGAGGAAGTGCCAGGTAGCGAGCAGATGTATATGTGCAATGAAGAAAGAACTGTTCAGAGGTCTGAATTGAAATCAATTTGATCTCGGAGACAATCAGTACGATCAGGAAGGATCAGTGGAAAGAATCATGGTTCAAATAAATGGTTACCTTTGGGGTAATTTAGATCCAGTTTGATGGAAGTGTAACCTGTGGAATACGCAATCAATGATTTCTTTGATTACAATGATGATATAATTTACTTTATGTATTCAACCAAACGGAGTTAATTTGATGGCTAGTATCACTGTACGAAATCTTGATGACGAGTTGAAACAGCGCCTGCGTCTCCGAGCGGCCCAACATGGCCACTCAATGGAAGAGGAAGTTCGGCAAATATTGTATACGGTACTATCCCAACAATCTGCGCCTGCGAACAATTTGGTGAGCGCTATTCGTGCCCGAGTTGCGCGTCAGGGTGGGGCAGAGCTCGAGACGCCTCCACGCGGGCCGATGCGCGAACCACCAGAATTTGACTAGCTGATTAGATTGTGATCTTGCTTGACACAAATGTTGTATCAGAACTATTACGTTCTGAGATTGATCCAAGAGTGGATAGTTGGCTTTCAGTGCAAGATTCGACAAAATTTGTCATTTCTGTAATTACAGAAGCTGAGTTGTATTATGGAGTGGAAATCTTACCAGTTGGTCGTAGAAGGGATAGACTGACTGCACTAATCAAGGACATTCTGCAATATGAATTTGCAGGACGCATTCTTCCATTTGACAGCAGCGCTGCACGTTCTTTCGCACTGATAGGAGCTAGCCGCAAAGCCGCAGGCTTGCCAATTTCTCACAGTGACTGCATGATTGCGGCTGTTGCACACTCACAGGAGGTTATCGTTGCAACGAGAAACATCAAGGATTTCGAGGGTTGCGGTATTAAATTGATTAATCCGTGGCAGACTAATTAAAGTGAACATGATTGAAGTTTGTTGGTATTCTGCATTGTCAATCAGTCTGATTTAACTCTTTCAAGTACATGAACGACGCTGACCGTGCAGATACCTGAATGAGCATCGATGACTCCGCACTGAGGTGTTGTTTCAGGTTGAAGCCCGGACTCGTAGTTTCCGCTCAGCAACCGATACATGACGACCGCTTGTGCGACCCCGGTCGCACCGGGAGCGCCACCTTGCCCAATCAAGCCGCCGGATAGATTGACCGGCAGTTTCCCTCCGGCCTCAAATTCACCATTTTCCATCGCAGGGCCAGCCTGTCCTTCTTCGCAAAGCCCAAGAGCGTCAATGCTTTGAAGTTCCGCTCCGCTGAAAGCATCGTAGACTTCTGCGATGTCAATTTCTTTTTCCGGATTCGTAATTCCAGCCATCGAATAGGCCTGCTCTGCTGCTCGGAATTTTGCTACAAATCGATGGGGTTCCGGTCGGTCTCCCAATCGCACATGATCACTGCTGCAGCCTGATCCTGATATCCGTATGAAACTATTTTTGTTTGTTTGGTGAGTGTTTCTCGACAGTACGACTGCGGCTGTTCCGTCGCTGACCATAGAACAGTCCAAAAGACGGTATGGGTCGCTGACCAAGGCAGAATCGAACACATCCTGGGTCGTAATTTTCATCGGTTTATGTGCAAATCTGTTTTTTGTGGCATTACGATGATTTTTAACGGAAACCAGTGCTGCCTGCTGTGAATTTGCCTTGAATCGATTGCAGTACATTTTGAAAGAAAGCGCATAAAGATTCGCGGTGCTGACGCCCATCCAACCTTCTATATCCGCATCAAATGAAAGGCTGTACACTTTTTGGACTCCAGAACGAGACAGTCTGCTCGCAGTCTGATCAAAACCGACTACGAGAACGTTGTCTGTCGCACCCGAACAAATCTGTACAAAGCCTTCGCGCAGAGCTGCTGCTCCAGTTGCACCGCCAGCTTCGACATGGACTGCTGCAGCACCCTGCAATCCAAGTTCGTCGACGACGAGTGCCGCGGGACTCACTTGCAACGATAGCATGTCGCTTTCGCTGCCGACTACGACGGAACCAACTTCAGATGGTTCCAGTTGTGCGTCGGAAATCGCTTCACGACCGACAATTCTGATCCAGTCTCGAAAAGTTGATCCGTCCTGATACCGTTGGAACGGGATCATTGCAGCACCTGCAATGATCGGTTTACGAGAGTCGTCGATACCGGTTATCCGGAAATCATTTTCTGCGGTAGCCATGTCGCGAGTTCAGGGAACATTATCAGGAGTGCGAGAACCAGAATATCAAACAGTATAAAAGGAATCACTCCTTTTACTACATGGTGAAATTCGGCCTTGTCCCCCACAGCGCTCAAAACCGCAAACAAATTGATACCTACTGGAGGCGTGATTACCGAAATCTCAATCAGTTTTACCAGCACGATGCCGAACCAGATGGGATCGATACCCAATTTGACGACGACGGGAAAAAGAAACGGCAGCGTGACAACCATCATGGATGTAGTGTCGAGAAAACATCCAAGCAGAATGTACAGAACCGAAACCAAGATCATAAATTTCAGCGGTGTATCTGCGATGGAGGTGATTAATTCTACGAGACCGTCAATAATACCGACCACTACCAGCATTCTGGACAGCAGCAATCCTCCAATCAGAATGATGAAAATTACACAGCTGATTGATGCCGCATCGTAGAGTACCGGCGGCAGCCAGCCTTTCAACGTTTTCTTTTTGGCAATGGCCAGGCAGAATGCTCCGAATGCACCTGCCGCCCCAGCTGCGGACGGCGGAAATAATCCCGTATAGATTCCACCGAGTACTATGGCCATCAGTATGATTACTGGCCATACATACAGCATGGATTTGAATTTTTCGCTTAGTAGAACCCTTTCCTGAATCGGCGGAGCGAGGGCAGGGCGGAGGCGTACTAAAAAATATACGCCAGTTAGATAGACAAAGGCTGTGAGCAGTCCAGGAATCACACCTGCGATCAACAACTGTCCAACCGACTGCTCGGTGATGATTGCATAGATGACCATGGTGATCGAAGGGGGGATCATGGCCGCAAAGCTGCCTGAACCTGCAATTGCCCCAATCGACAAGCTCTTCGAATAGCCATATTTGAGCATTTGGGGAAACGCAATGCGAGTGAATACAACTGCATTAACGATTGTGGAACCGGATACTGCCGCGAACACTGCGGAGCCGACGATGACCGCTTGGTACAGTCCGCCCCGAAATCTGCGCAGCCACAAATCAGATGAATAAAACACATCGCGTGTGATGCCGGAAGCTTCAGCCAGTATTCCCATCAGTACGAACATGGGCAGTACTGCAAACGCGTAATTGTTGACTACCCAGAAAGGAAGAACCCTCAGCTGTCCCCAAGTAAAGAGTTCCCCGGCACCGAGCAGCATTCCACCGACTCCAACGATGCCCATGGCTACACCAACCGGAATTCCAATCGCCAGGAAAACGAACAGGAGTCCGGCTCCAGCGTATCCTACTAGGATCGGGTCCATATCAGTGTTAATCTTCTTCGGAGAATTTCGCGGTACCGATGTCGGTGGTACGAAAAGAGGCAAATCCCACGCCCAGCATGTCAAACAGACATTGAACTGTCATCAGTGTCACACCAAACGCCAGAATGAATCGTGCCGGCCACAGAGGAAAATTGATGATTCCGGTGGCGTACTCTCCTACGTTGAATGCATGTATCGCCGCTGGCCAGGTATAGCGGGCAATGAGACCGAACAGTATCGCTCCCAAGGCAAATTGCAATACATCAGCGGATTTTTGCCAGAATGCTGGTAGCCTTCGAACGAGCAGTTCAACGCGAATGTGTCTGCGATCATGCTGTGCGAAAGAAACCGCCAGGAATACGGTAACAACCATCATGGCACCCATGAACTCGAATGTAGCTGGAATCGGCCTGCTTCTCAGCCCGACTACATCGAGATTGGTGCCGAAGACGTCGGCGGCACCTGCAAGCATCATCATAAGGATGGCGATGCCGGATAGAATGGCGCAAGCTCGAGTCAGTGTAAGCAGCGCTTTTGCAGGTGACATATAGAAGCGATAGTATGGAATGAAATCAAGAATCCCGAGATCTCAAAATCTCGGGATTCTTGAAGTTATTTCAGGAGTCTGAAAGTGGTTAGTTTGCTACCACTTCTCTCCAGATCATGATTGTTTTCTCGGCGGCTTCACCACGACCCAATGCGGTCATATCGGTGATGAAATCAGCGAAGAAGTCAGGGTTGGCGCTCTTCCACTTAGCTGCTTCTTCTGCAGGAAAATCGTGAAATTGTACGCCTTGTTCCTGTAGTATGCCAATTGCTGCCTCTCCAGCTGCCAGAACCTGGTCACGGTCGCGATAGGCGGCTTCAAAGGAAACTTCCTGAACGATCGCTCTTTGTTCATCTGTCAAACCATTCCAGATGTCGCTCGAAATCCAGACCGCATTAGTTGGCCCTTCCCACAGAGTAATATCGTGAAAATGTTTGGCGACTTCATAGATTTTGTAACTGACCATCAGATCCACAGAAAATGGAATGCAGTCCACGGTGCCTCGCGAGAGACCTTCGTAGAGTTCGGCAAGCCCCAAAGTGACGGGAACACCGCCAGCAGCCTCTACCATTCTCGGCATGTCTTTGCCCCAGGTTCGAACTTTTTTTCCGTTCATGTCGGCTACGCTTGAGACCTGTTCCTTGCATACCAGCTTGTATGGGTTGAGGTGATGAAAGAAAAGCGCTTTCATTCCATTTCGCTGCGCTTCCATGTCGAATTCCGGTACCTCCTGAAGCAATCTTTCCATCAACTCAGTTGCCTGAGGCACTTCGGACATTGCCATCGGAATCGAATTCGGTGCGGCATGAAATGGCAGTTCGGCTGGAAAGTATCCGGGTGACATGGCAGCCAGTTCAATGGCGCCAGTTTGGATCAAGCCTAGATTTTCTTTACCTTTGCCGAGTGCACCTTCCCAGAAAATCTTGATATCGACTTCCCCGTTGGTTCGCTCTCTGATTTGATCTGCCCACCAGAGGTCAACTTGACCACCTGGGGTATTTTCAGTCCATTGGCTGCTCATTTTGAGCATTTGGGCTGAGTTTACGCTGGATGCTAAAAAAGCAAGAAGCATCGAAGCACATACAATTAGTGTGAGTTTTAATTTATTCATTTCCACTCCTCTATTGGTTAATATATTTGTTGTAGATTGAAAATATACAATATCCAATTTTGTCTGAAAGAACAACTTCTTGAACATTTAGCATTATCATTCTAAATGCATCTGCAGATGAGCAAAAGTTGCTCAACTCCCAATATATCCAACAAAAGCAGCAATTGAAACCAATCAGGCTGGATAATGAGCGGCAATAATTCGACTTTCCAAACAAAGCTCGCAGCGATCGTCGGTGAACCGAATGTGATTCATGAGGATGATCGAACTGCACCCTACCTGAAGGAACGTCGCGGTCGATTCGACAGCGAGGCAATGTGCGTTGTATTGCCTGGCTCTACTCAGGAGGTGTCTGAAATTGTTCGTTTGTGCGAGGCATTGGAAGTGCCAATCGTACCGCAGGGAGGCAATACCGGAGTGTGCGGCGGAGCCGTGTCCCGCTCGGACAACATTATTCTCAATCTTCAGAGAATGAATCGCATTCGAAATGTCAATACAACGGGTTATACGATAGAGGCGGAAGCCGGTTGCATTCTAGCGAATCTCCAGCAGGCCGCATTGGACCAAGGTCTCTATCTGCCATTGAGTCTCGGTGCTGAAGGCACTTGCCAAATCGGTGGAAATCTATCCACAAATGCGGGTGGGGTGAATGTGCTTCGCTACGGAAATGCTCGTGACCAAGCATTGGGTGTAGAAGTTGTATTGCCGAACGGAGAAATCTGGAACGGGCTAAACACGCTTCGAAAGAACAACACCGGTTATGACCTCAAGAACATGTTCATCGGTGCTGAAGGTACGCTCGGAATTATTACTGCGGCAGTGTTGAAACTCTATCCGCAACCGATAAATCGCTCGACCGTTCTGATTGCATTGGAATCAATCGAAAACGCAGTGGAATTGTTTTCCAGAACACGAAAACAGACTTCCGACTTTGTCTCGTCATTCGAGTTGATGTCGAGAGATTGTGTCGAATCCGCATTCAAACGTATTCCTGAATGCAAGGATTTCTTTTCGCAAGCCTATCCATGGTATGTACTGCTGGAACTTGCAGACAGTACTAGCAACGGCATCAGTCAGCAACTGAATGAAACATTCATGGAGAGTGCTTTTGAAGACGAAATCATTTTGGATGCGATTCTCGCGCAAAGTGAAAAACAGGCACAACAGATGTGGCGGTTACGAGAAGCGATCGTCGAGTGCCAGAACTACGAAGGCAAGAGCATCAAAAATGATGTCAGCGTTCCGCATACGGAAATCGCGGAATTCATCAACAGGACAGTTTCAACCTTGGAATCATTGATTCCAGGTGTACGTTGTTTCGTATATGGACATATTGGCGACGGCAACATACACCTCAATCTCAGTCAGCCCCGGGATATGGATGGCGAAGAGTTCTTTGAGCGTTGGTTTGAAGTTACTGATATTGTCCATGAAATTACGGACAACTTGAACGGTTCATTCAGTGCGGAACACGGTATCGGTCTGCTGAAGACGCATGACATGGAAAAATACAAGACATCTGTAGAATTGAATCTAATGCGTTCGCTAAAAGAAGCATTGGACCCTGCAAACATCATGAATCCAGGAAAGATTTTGCCGAAAGCCTGAAGGTGAATTCGGTGTGGCCGAGTTCGTGAATTTCAGAAAAGCGTTCGTAAGATTTCCTGTTTCAATCCTGCGATAGAACCCGACGGGTCCAGTTCTTTTGGACAGTATCGAGTGCATGAACGTGTGGTGTGACAGGACAGACATCCGGCGCCGGTCGAGACGTCATCAATCAATTGTTCTTGATTGTCATAGCGTTCGTCATTCAACAGTGACCACGCCCGATTGAGAGCTGCAGGTCCGTAGTAATCCGAATTCCATCGAACAACATCGCAAGCGGAATAGCAAACACCGCATCCAATACACTCAATCGCCTTGTTCGCCGCTTTACGCTTGGCACTGTCGGGTTTGATCGTAGCAAATTCCTGGGTATCTGAAGGGTTGCGCCGAATAGTATTCGTTGCAGCTTTCCATTTATCAAAGAACGGGTCCATGTTGACAACCAGATCCTTGATGATGGGGAAATTGCTCAGTGGGGCGATATCAATTTTTCCTGCACCGTCGTAAATGGAAGCCTGGGTGCGACAGGTCCATCGAGGAGTGCCGTTTACTGTCATTGCGCAAGTGCCGCACATTCCGACTCGACAGGAGAATCGATAGGAAAGTGAACTGTCAAGTTCACGCTGAATATAGGTTACGACATCGAGAATGGTCTGCTGAGCTGAGCGTGGAACAGCATACGATTGATAGGTGCCTGCTTCGGCGCCGCGCCATATTTTTACGTTTAGTGTTGCGTTCACAATTGAATTCGTAACAGTACTGCAATGATTAAGTAACGACCATCTTTTTCGAATATCCAATATAGATTATTCAGGCTATGCACTGTCTAGCAATTACAATTTAGGGAAAGGTTACGAATTGCACTTTTCGCAGTGCGAACTCCCTCTACAGTTTCATCACATCAATCAGATTACACAGGTCTCCTTACCAATGATTATCGAAGACATACAGATTACACGGCACCAATTCGAGCTAGACCCACCATTTCCTTCATCTTGGGATCCGAGATCACTCAAAACTTTTAAGACTACCATGGTACGAGTCATTGCTGACAACGGTACGGAAGGTGTTGCATCGGGTGATGCGATGATCGGCTTTGAGCGATACAAGCATTTGTTCGTAGGTGAAAGTGTATTCAACTTTGAGCGCCACAATCGGGTTTTGGAAAGCATATCGTTATTTGCAGCGCGCTGTTGGCCGCTGGATCTTGCACTTTGGGATTTGCTGGGAAAGGTTGAAAACAAGCCAGTCTACCAAATACTTGGCGGTACTTCAGGCAAACTTCCGCTGTATGCCTCAACGGGTGTTGTGCGACCTGCTGAGGAACTGTCCGAACAGGGTTGCATGCTCAAGGATATGGGGTTCAAGGCCATTAAAATCCGCATCGGACAGCGTGAACCGCATGAAGATGTCGAGGCACTTCAAGTACTGCGTAAGTCACTCGGCGATGATATGGAAATCATGGTGGATGCCAATCAAGCATGGAGAATGCCGTGGGATATCTCTCCTTGGTGGACCTACAAAGAAGCCCGATCAATGATCGAAAAAACGAAAGAATTGAACCTCTACTGGGTGGAAGAGCCATTGCACCGCGGCGACTTTGAGGGGTTGCAGCAACTTCGGTCAATTTCAGGGTGTCCCCGAATCGCCAGCGGAGAAATGAATACGGAATACCACGAACTGAGGCATCTGGTGAAAACCGGTTGCGTGGATGTTCTGCAAACCGATTGTGTCTATTTCGGAGGAATAACAGGGTTATCCAAAATTGCTCGCGAATGCGTTGACTATGGTGTCACATTCAGTCCTCACACTTGGGGGAATGGAATTGGATTATTGGCGAATGCGCACCTCGCTGCAGGAACCGGAATTCCGCCCTATTTGGAGTATGCGATCGACCCGCCTGAGTGGCGCCTTGAAGATAGAGATTTCATGCTCACCGAAATCGTAATGCATGATGGTGACGGCTATATCGATTTGGGCGATCGTCCTGGATTAGGTTTCGAACTCAACGAAGACATATTGGCTGAAACGCTTGTCGATTCGTAGTTGATGCAGAATCAACCAAACAGCATTCATAAATTCGTCGCGCAAGAATTTTGAGGTCGAATAAACCGATCTGCAGTTCTGGAATTTCGCGATAGATTTCCAATGCTTACGGATTATCCAGGGTTTCAATGTACTGATTCGGAGGAGTTTGAACTCCGAAACTGAGGCTACCAACTGTTTCTTCAGTTGTTTCTACTGATTTGACTCTCAAAATTGATGAAATATTCACATCAAAGAGATTTGATGTGAATGTATTAACGTCAAATCTGCTTGACGTTAATAATTCCGAAAATATTCACATCAAATTTGTCTGGGCAGGATTTCTACCAAGGCATTACATCAATTCAGTTGCTGGCTAAGCGTTATTGAGATTGACTCAATCCTTCTGCAGTTCTGGAATATCGCGATAAATCTCCAAAGCTTCTGGATTATCCAAAGCTTCTATGTTGTCGATGGATTCACCATGGACAATCTTACGTACGGCTACTTCCGTAATTTTGCCATTCTTGGTTCTGGGAATATCTGCTACATGAATGATTTTCGCAGGAACATGCCGCGGAGATGCATTGGATCGAATGATTGTTTTGATTCTTTGTTTCAACTCATTGTCGAGCGCAACTTCGTCGCGTAGACGAACAAATAACACGATTCGGGTATCGCCATCCCACCTTTGACCGATTACGAGGCTTTCAACAACTTCGTCAACCTGTTCAGCCTGGCGGTAGATTTCCGCGGTTCCAATTCGGACTCCACTTGGATTGAGAACAGAATCTGAACGTCCGTAAACGATCATTCCTCCATGTTCCGTGATTTCAACATAATCTCCATGACGCCATAATCCCGGAAATGTATCGAAGTAGGCTGAATGATATCTGGACCCGTCTTCATCTTTCCAGAACCCCACAGGCATGGAGGGAAAACTGTTGCGACAGACAAGTTCGCCTTTGACACCTGATTCAACTTCGTTGCCGTGATCATCGAAAACGGCGATGTCCATGCCAAGACCTTTACATTGAATCTCTCCGCGCCATACCGGCAAAGTGGGATTGCCAAGAACGAAACACGAAATCAAATCTGTTCCACCAGAAATTGAAGAGAGGCAAATATCTTCCTTAATGGCATCGTACACGTAGTCGAATCCTTCTGGATTCAGGGGAGAACCGGTCGACATCAGGGTCTTGAGTGTCGACAATTTGTGTGTGTCTTTCGGGCGAATACCGGATTTGGAAATGAAGTCAATGTACTTGGCTGAAATACCGAAATAGTCAATGGAATAGTCTTCAATGTAATCAAAGAAAGCATTTTCGTCCGGCATGAATGGGGAACCTTCATAGAGCACGATCGTAGCTTCCGACGCGAATGCGGATACCAGCCAGTTCCACATCATCCATCCGCATGTAGTAAAGAAGAACAGGCGATCATCTTTCTTCAGATTGACGTGCAGACGATGTTCTTTCAGGTGTTGAAGTAAGGTGCCGCCAACGCCGTGAACAATACATTTTGGCGCTCCGGTTGTGCCGGATGAAAACAGAATGAAAAGCGGATGATTGAACGGTAGCTGCAGGTAGTCGATCGGTTCGGAAGAATGTCCATCCACGAATTCGCTTAGCGTCACTGCACCTGGGAGCTGGTGAGAAGTGGGTTCGTCAAGATAGGGAACGATCAGAAACTTTTCCACAGTGGGCAGACTTTTCAGAATTTCTGTTAATTTTTCGGAAATGTCGAATTTTTTCCCGTTATAGGTATATCCATCAACTGAGATGATCACTTTTGGCTCTACTTGACCGAATCGGTCAATGACTCCGCGTGCTCCGAAATCAGGTGAACAGGACGACCAGACGGCACCGCATGAAGCTGCCGCGAGCATGCAGATTACAGTCTCCGGAATATTCGGCATGTAAGCAACAATTCTGTCACCCGGCTCAATGCCTAGGGCTCGATAGGCACGAGCCAGACGGTTCACCTCTTGATTGAGTTCTGCATAGGAGATAATGCGGTCAGCTTTAGCTTCTCCCCGGGAAATGATGGCAGCCCCGTCATCGTTGCGACGAAGCAAATTTTCGGTAAAGCTTAGTTGGGCATCGGGAAACCAAACAGCGCCAGGCATTTGCTCTCGGTCTCGGACGGTAACAGAGCTGATAGTAGACGAGCGAACCTCGCAAAACTGCCAGATTGTTTTCCAGAATTCCTCTGAACTGTCAGTCGACCACTTGTGAAGCGTATCGAAAGAGTCCAGCTCAGCACCCCAAAGTTCGCCAGCAAATCTGGCGAATTTGGTTATCGTCGCATTTTCAATCAGTTCGGAATTTGGTTTCCAAAGCGGTTCGTTCACGGGTGCAGCACTCTCAGAGATCACAAGATGGAAGCAGAGTCATGCCAAATATATGTTCTGCCCAATCGAATGTCCAACGATTCGTTATTCTTCCAACGCGTACTGCAGCGGCAGGGCAGTCGTGTATTTGATTCTTTCCATGGCGAAACTAGAGCTCACATCATGGATATCTGCTGAGGAGATCAGACGTTTGTAGAATTTATCGAACTCGTCGATATTGGGTACTACGACGCGCATCAAATAGTCGATCTGGCCACTCATTCTGTAGAATTCAACCACTTCGGGAAATTCAATGACTGCTTTGGCGAATGATTCCAGCCAAGCGGCGTTATGTTGATCGGTTCGAATGGCAACGAAAACATCAATCCCAAGATTGAGTTTATCTCGGTTTAAGAGACCGACTTTTGAAAGAATTACTTCTTCCCGTTCAAGTTTTCGAATTCGGCGCCAGCACGGTGTTGTACTTAATTCCACTTTTTCAGCGATTTGGCTGGCAGACAAATTCGCGTCCTGCTGAATGCAATCAAGAATTTTAAGATCAATTTTGTCCATAGCAAATTTATCCTATCAATGCGATAATCATAAAAAATAATAACTGCATTGATCGAGATTAGCAAATAATCTTTTCAATAATTCATTTGTTGACGGAAATCATGACAAATTTGATTGGAGACCATATGGAGACGGATGCTCCAGCAGTTCTCATTTTGGCAGTTATTTTTGATCCGGTTCATTGGATATAAACGTAAGTAATTGTTTTTATTGACTTGTACTTTTTCGCTGAATCTGCTATGATACGCCAACATGAAATTGATGGTCGATCATCTCATTGGCAAACTGCGAAATCGATTCCACAACATCGCAGACCCTCGCAACGGCAGCAACAAACAATACACCTTCGTCGATATCGCGATGGCAGCGTTTTCGGTTTTTTTCATTCAGTCGCCGTCTTTTCTTGAGCATCAGAGAACGTTCCATCAGGCGCAGAACAAAAATGCGTGCCGGTCTTTATTCGGCATCTGCAAACTGCCAACTGACAATCATATTCGAGAGCAATTGGACCGAATCGACTGTCAGGATGTCTACCCTGGATTCGACATAGCGCTGGAACAAATGGAGAAATATCAAGCACTTAAGCCTTTCCAAATTCTCGACGGGCGCTGCCTTTTGGCATTGGATGGCTCTGAATTTCACAACTCCTACAAGATTCAGTGTCCGCAATGTCGCACCCGACTTCGAAGCTCTGGCGAGACCGAATATCACCATATCGTGCTGTGCGCCACCTTGGTTGGCATCGGCCACCGCGAGGTGCTGCCGTTGCGCCCGCAGTTTATCACGCCGCAAGACGGGGATCAAAAACAGGATTGCGAAACCAAAGCCGCCTACCGCTGGTTCGATCAAAACGCAGCGCGCTACGCATCTTTGCGTCCGATTTACCTGGGCGATGATCTGTATGCCAGTCAGCCGATGTGCGAAAAGGTCACACAAGCTGGCGGCGATTTCATCTTCCGCGTCAAAGAAGGTTCTCATAAAACACTTTTCAGTTATCTTGATGGGGTTACCTGGCCAACCAAGCGGGTGGTCAAAAAAACACCGGGACGCAACCAGCCGAATTTGATTTATCAGTATCGTATCGCCAAGCAGTTGCCGATCAGAGACGGCAACGATGCGTTGAAGGTCAATTACGTTGAACTTCAAATTCGCCGGGGCGGCGACCGCAAACCCACGCAGAGCTTTCGCTTCGTCACCTCGCTTGATGTCACCAAAGCCAATGCAGCCGACATTGCAGCCGCCGGTCGGGCACGCTGGAAGATTGAAAACGAAGGGTTTAACTTGTTGAAAAAGCACGGCTATCACATGGAGCATAACTTCGGACACGGCAAACAGGGGCTGTCCGACACACTGATGACTTTGAACCTGATCGCATTTGCGTTTCATGCCGTATGCAACCACCTGTGCGAACTGTGGCAGGCCGCCAGAGCCAGATTTTCCAGAAAACATCGGTTCTTTGTCGCCATTGACATCATCAACTGCTATCTTTACTTTGAAAACTGGCAAGCGCTTCTCAGTGCCACTGCCAACCCACAACCGCGACTGCCCCCGTAGCTTGATATCGCCTCTCGGCTGACAAGCCGGATACTCAATTCCGTTTTTTTCAAAAACATGGAGATTACATGGAAATTAAAATGAATACCTAAAATGAGAACTGCTGCGGATGCTCACAAAATTTTGTTGTTTTCCCCCTTGGGATGTATACTTCCCTGTTCGCCTGAATTGTGTATTTCAATTTGCAGAATTATTAACTGAGACACATCATTTTGGAGGTGTGAATTTTAATGCCAAGCGTTCGTGTCAGAAACGACGAACCTTTCGATGTCATATTACGTCGATTTCGCCGCTCGTGTGAAAAAGCGGGAATTTTCAGCGAAATTCGTAAACGAGAATATTACGAAAAACCTACATCCGTTCGGAAGCGGAAGGCTGCTGCTGCTGTCAAGCGAGAAAAAAAGCGTATGGTGCGCCAACGCGGTTTTCGCGCGCGATCCTATTAGATTATTGCCGTATCGGATGCGGAAAAGTAGATCGACAAATCGTTTTTGCGATTCCACGGCTTCCGCATTCGAATAGCTTTACAAGTTAACTGCTAATGAGTTTGCAGGGAGAGTTTGCACTCTGATTCTTCTGCTACAATTGCTATGGCGTGAACTAAACATTACTGCGCCCATTTCACTTTTGGAAGCCTTTTGTGCCAAGCACCATTCCATCAGATTTCATTCAGGAACTTCTTGCCCGAGTTGACATTGTCGATGTCATAAACGCCAGTGTTCCTCTGGTCAAATCTGGCCGGGAATACAAGGCGTGTTGCCCGTTTCACAACGAGAAAACTCCATCGTTTTTCGTCAATCCTGCGAAACAGTTTTATCACTGTTTTGGATGCGGAGAAAGCGGCACTGCGATTTCTTTCTTGATGAAGTATCGAAATCTCCAGTTTCGGGAGACGATCGAAGAGCTCGCATCAATCGCGGGCATGGAAATTCCAGTAGACCGATCTCGAAGGCCGTCTAGCGGAGATTTTGAAAGGCTGCTAGAGCTGATGACACAAGTGCAGTCTGCTTTCAAACATGAGCTGCATCGAGGTGAGCATTCGTCATTACCGAGAGATTATCTTAAGAGTCGGGAGATCAGTCGCGAAGCTGCTCTCAAATTCGGAATCGGCTATGCACCGGACCGGTGGGATTTTCTTCTGAAGAAATTTGGAAGGAATGCACAAGATTGCGAATTGCTCAAAAAAGCTGGATTGGTGGCTTCCAACGAGAAAGGAAAAACTTACGATCGATTTCGCGATCGGTTGATGTTTCCGATTACGGACCGTCGAGGAAGAGTTATCGGGTTTGGCGGACGCATTATCGGCAGTGGCGAACCAAAGTATCTGAATTCACCGGAAACCTTGTTGTTCAAAAAGAGCAATGAGCTGTTTGGATTGCATGAGGCGCTCACTGCAATTAAACAAGCTGGAAAAGTACTCGTCGTTGAGGGTTATACGGATGTGGTGGCATTGTCTCAGAATGGTGTTGAAAATGTAGTTGCAACTCTGGGTACCGCGACGACTCCGTTTCATGTTCGGGCGCTATTCCAGACAGCCCCTGAAATCGTATTCTGCTTTGATGGAGATGCAGCCGGGCGAACCGCTGCCTGGCGTGCCATGGAATCTGCCTTGCCGATGATGTATGACGGGAAGCTGGTAAGTTTTGTATTTTTGCCTCAGGGACATGATCCAGATTCAATGATTCGGAAGGAGGGCAAGGAAAAATTCCTAGAGCGAATATCAAGCGGTGAGCCGATTGCTAAATTCATCTTCCGGATTCTTCTGGAGAACACCGACTTGAATCGGCACGATGGAAAGGCGAAACTAGTTGAAGATTTCAAGCCGCTTTATTCAAGAATGCCCGATTCCACTTTGCGTCAATTGATGTTGACGGAACTTGCGAAGTACACAGGACTAACCGAGAACTTCATCCTGTCACGTCTGTTGCAAGAGAAATCAAATGTAAGGGACAAGAATATAGAACACAGAAGCAGTTCAATAAACGATGAGAATCAGGGCAAATTAACGACGAGGGCGTTGGCAGCCGTGGTTCAAAATCCACAGTTGGTTTTGTTGTTGCAGAACAAAAATGATGGAATGCCATTTCAAGACATAAACGAACTGGAGAAACTGGATGCCCCCAATACCAGGTTGTTGGTAGTAGTACTGGGAATGCTTGCCGTCAACCCAGACATGACGACTGCAACTCTGGTGGAAAGATTCAGGGGAACCAATTTCTTCGATTTGATAATGGATTTTGTCAGCATGCAGTACGATATTTCTGAACAGAGCTTGGAACAGGAGTTTGAAGGCATCATGTCAAAATTGGGTGAACTTGTTCAGGAACAAAAACATAAGGAATTTATTGCCCGGGTTGCCAAGGGTGAAGCGACTGAGGAAGAAGTCATTGGATTCCAAAAAGAAATGAGTCTAAAAGCGAAACGTCCAGTAGAAAACGGAACAGAACCAAAGCGGTGGCTGCACTAGAATCAGTCTGCAGTTGGCAATTGCGTCTAAATGATTGTCATTTACTGATTTTTCGTTCAACTTCATCAATAGCGCTAGTGCTCGCTTTTGGTGGAAATTCCAGTGAATTAGATTCACGAATCCAATTACAATTTAGCCTGCCCAATTTGATAGTGTAGGGCCTGTAGCTCAGTCGGTCAGAGCAGTGGACTCATAATCCATTGGTCGAAGGTTCGAGTCCTTCCGGGCCCACCATCGCAATACAGACGAACCTTTGTCCCATTCCTCCTGTTTGGACTGCGAGTTCGTTATTGCAAGGGCGTCTAGCGAACTATGGGCAACGTAATACGGCTTGCCTATATCCGGATATTTTGCTTCAAGAGTAATTGGACCGAGAACTTCTCGTAGCGCCAAAGCCGACTGGGTAGTGTTTTGCTCGAGCAATTCTGAGAGTTGATTGATTCGCTCCGATATCCATTCAATCGGCGGAATCTGAAACATCCTGTTCTGAATTTGACGCAGGCCTTCCAGTTCAGATTGAAGTTCGTCGACTTTTCGTTCCGCCTCTGTCAATGCCTTGGCGAGGGCCCGGCTTCCGCGACCTTCACCGACGAAGTCTATAAAATTTGCGAGTCGGCGTTCTTCTGAGCTGAGCTCCGACTCCTTTCTGTGAATCTTGTCAGGCACGTCTTGGGACAGAATCTGAATTTCCTTTTGAACCCTCTGCAGAATATCCTGGATTTGCTCTGGCGAAGCGATATTTTCTTGAATTTGTTCGAGGAATACTTTTTCGATTAATCTCCGACGAACAATGACCTTGTTTGAGCAGGCGCTTTTCTTTGCGCCAGGGCATCCAAAATAACCGCCTCCCTTCCCGCCAACCTGGGTAATCGTCGCTCCGCACGTTGCGCAGGTCATCGCCCCCGACAGAAGATGACTCGGATACTGTGCTTCGCGGCTGCCTTTCTTGCCTTCAAATCCGCGTTTGCCGTGCCCGCCGGGCCATGATTTCTTCATAGATTCTCTCCGTAGCTGAACGTCATCCCACAGGTCTTGGGAAACGATACGAAGTGATTCGTCAACTATAGTGATCCACTCGGATTCAGGCTTGGGGAATCGACGCCTTCGCCCTGTTTTGGGGTCGCGACGACTTTCCGATTTGTTCCAGACCCACTTTCCGACGTATTTTTCGTTTCCGAGAATTCGCCCTACGGTGCTTGACGCCCACTTCTGTTTCACGTTGTTTCGTCCGGGAACCCCGTCTTCATTCAACGCCTTTACAATAGCATGTATCGAACTACCGTCCCGGAATTCATGAAAAATGCGTAAAACAACGTCAGCTTCTCGAGGTTCGATCTCGAATTTGTAACCCTCCGGCCTCGGCACGCCCTTTTTGTCTACGATGGTTTCGCCAAATGGAAATGACTTGTATCCGAACACTCTCTCGCCAGCGGAATATCCCCGTTTCTTCTGCCCGATCTGTCCGCGCAGTGTCTTCTTTTTCAGATCCTGCAGCTGTAATTCATTGAATATGCCCCGAATCTGAATGCCGAGCTTCGACTCGTCGTCGGTACTGTCGAGCCCGTCAGCGACAGAAATGACATTGATTCCTGCAAAATTGAGATCGGCAAGCACGGACAGCATGAAGAAGTTGTCCCTTGCCAATCTCGATAGGTCATCGACTAGAACGATGTCGAAACTATGATTGCGACTGGCTTCTAGCAAGGCGTTCAAGCCATCGCGGTCTCTTCGGGAACCCGAAGTGGCATGGTCGGAATAGACGTGCCTGTCATCGACAGTGATTCCCTTATCTTGCGCCAATTTGCGGCAGGATGCAATCTGATCCTCTATGCTTTCTGGACGTTGATTTTCAGAACTGTAACGGGCGTATATGGCGGCGCGCATTATTCTTTCTCCTCTTTCGATTCAACTGAGTTATTGCATGCCTGTTCCATCAGTTGGACGTATTCCTTGGCAAGGGTCTTCGCAAGATGATCCAGCAAAGTCTCGCATTGCCACTCGGCGCCGGCGAAATCCGAATGCTCCTGCAGCACTTGCTGATTTGACATGACGTTACCATTTATGATAGACATTATCTATCATAATACTGAATTGTCATGCAGATTGCAAGGAGATTTCGATGAATTATCTAAAAAACGCCAGTATTTGGCGTATTGAAATCAAGCGTTGCGAGCGGATTCTGATGCGATGATTCGCTGAACTGGTCAATTTCGCAGAAGTTGAATTTTGGCGTGCTGCAACTTGAAAGGATTCGTAAGAAGTGTTCAATTTGTCGTTATTTGATTTGCAATTCTTTCGCAACTTTTGTGAGATTTAATACAAAGTATGCATGATGCAAGGAATTGGACATCCATGAAGTGTGGTCTGCAGAATCTTTTGTATTCACAAATGCTGATTCGGCAACGGAAATGTCGACTACTTGAACAGACTTACTCAAATCCACTGTGCCCACGGTTTTCATTGCTTTTCCGGAAAAACCGAGCGTAAACGAAAGACGGGAGCCGTCTGTGAGTACAATGTTCAGTTCCGGCGCTTCGGGACCGGCCAGGGACTGCGGCAATCTGAATTCCGGCATGGCTTGCCGAACCTCGGTTTCGAACGATCGGATTGTAGACAGGATTGATTTGGATACGTTTGCGGGAATATGGAATTCACTCAAGGTCAATGCAACAGAAAACTCGAACAGATTTCTTTCGGAAAATCGTCGGCTGCTGCCTCGGCCTTTCGCATCACTTCCATCGGGCACGATGACTGATTTCTCGCACAGGTAGATCAGCCGATGCTGAGGCTGACTCAAGAGCCTTGCGATTTCCGTGAGCGTCAATTCTTCATGATTCATAATAGATAGTATCTATTAGTACGAGGAACCAATCAACATTAATTTCGTCGATGACAGTGGAAGATTGACATTTTCAGTTTCAGGCTAACTATTGGATGAGAAAGAAAGAGTTCACCGAAGCTGAAAATCGAATCCGGTTCATCACTCCGGAGCTGTATCGAGCCAGTTGTGAAGTATCGCAGGTTCGGAAGGAACTGTAATTCACGAAAGGGTGGATCATCGTGCGCGGCAAGCTGGTGGCGTGAGCCCCCAGGAAACGGCGAAGAAAAGGAAAAACAGATTAAGAATGGAAATTGACATAGATGGCAATCAAGAAATCTGAGATTTACTCATCGCTTTGGGCGAGTTGCAACGAATTGCGCGGCGGGATGGATGCCAGCCAGTACAAGGACTACGTCCTGTTCATGCTCTTCATTAAGTACATCTCCGACAAATACGCTGATACCGATGATTTTGCGCCACCGGTTACTATACCGCTAGGGGCCAGCTTCAAGGACATGGTCAAGCTCAAGGGCAGGAGCGATATCGGTGACAAGATCAACACCCAAATCATTCAGCCGTTGATCGACAACAATTCCCGCCTAGCCCGCAGCGACTTCCCCGATTTTAACGATCCGAACAAACTCGGTGAAGGCAAGGCGATGGTGGATAGACTCACCAACTTGGTGAGCATCTTCCAGAAACCTGAGCTGGATTTTTCCAAGAATCGCGCCGATCACGACGATATTCTCGGCGATGCCTACGAGTACCTGATGCGGCATTTTGCTTCTGAAAGTGGCAAAAGCAAAGGCCAATTCTATACGCCTCCCGAGGTCAGTCGCATCATAGCGAAGGTTATCGGTATTTCACCGCAGAATGCTGTTGCGTCCACCACGGTCTATGACCCGACGTGTGGATCGGGATCGTTGCTGTTGAAGGTGGCCTCAGAGGCGGGCAAACAAATCACCCTCGAGGGGCAGGAAAAAGACGTAACCACGGCCGGTCTTGCCCGCATGAACATGATCTTGCACGACTTCCCGACGGCCAACATCCTCAATGGAGATACGCTCGCCTCTCCCAAGTTCAAAGATGGTGAAAAATTGCGGACCTACGACTTCGTCGTCGCCAATCCCCCGTTTTCGGATAAAACCTGGAGCACCGGACTTACGCCCGTTACTGATCCGTACCAGCGCTTTGAATGGGGCGAGCCGCCCGCTAAGCAGGGCGACTATGCTTACCTGCTACACATCATTCGATCGATGAAAAGCGCAGGCAAAGCAGCCTGCATTCTGCCGCACGGCGTTCTGTTTCGTGGTAATGCCGAGGCGGTTGTTCGGAAGCGTTTGGTCCGTTCCGGGTATCTGAAAGGGATCATTGGGTTGCCCGCCAACCTGTTTTACGGCACCGGCATCCCCGCCTGCATCCTGGTGATCGACAAGGAAAATGCCCCGGTTCGCAAGGGCGTATTCATGATCGACGCTTCCAAGGGCTTCATCAAGGACGGCAACAAGAACTGTCTGCGCGAGCAGGACATCCATAGGATTGTCGATATCTTTACCAAGCAGACTGACACACACCGTTATGCCCGCATCGTACCCTTCGACGAGATTTCCGGTTCCAAAAACGACTACAACCTGAATCTGCCGCGCTACATCGACAGCACGGAACCGGAAGACATACAGGACATCGACGGCCATCTGCGCGGTGGGATTCCCGACTGGGATATCAATGCACTGGATGCCTATTGGCAGGTGATCCCCGGCATTCGGCAAGAACTCTTCGAAAGCGCAGGTCGCCCTGGTTATTCTAGGCTGAAGTCGCCCATTGCCACAGTGAAGTTGGCCATTCTGAATCACAACGAATTTACAGCCTTCAAGGCGACGGTGACTAAAATCTTTGTCCAGTGGCGCACCGCCAACACGCCAGCCCTGAAGGGCTTTGACAAAGAAGGACACCCCAAGGCGCTGATTGAAACCATAGCCGAAGACTTGCTGACAAGCTTCCGTAATACCCCGCTGCTCGCCGCCTACGATATCTACCAGCACCTCATGGACTACTGGGCTGAAGCCATGCAGGACGATTGCTACCTGATCGCCACCGACGGCTGGGTGGCCAAGCCCCATCGCGTCATGGAAGAGGTCAAGAGCGGCAAAAAAAAGGGTGAGATGAAATACAAAGGCTGGGCCTGCGACCTGATCCCCAAGCCTTATATCGTCGCTCGCTATTTCGCTAATGAACAAGCCGATCTGGATGCCCTTCAAAATGAACTGGATACTGTTAGCACCAGCCTCCCCGAATTGGCCGAGGAACACGGTGGAGAAGAAGGTGCGCTGAAAGAGGTTTCCACCAAGGGCGATGCCCAGGAAGCTTATACCCAAGCGCTCTTCGCTGTATGGAATGAGGAAGACAAATCAGCAAGTCGCGATTACAGCACCCTCATAGATCAGGCCGAGGAACATGCTGCGCAGATCCGCATGCTCACCGACCACCACTTTATATCTTTGTTGAAGAACAACAAAGGCAATGTGACACTCAAGGCGATCAAAGATCGACTGGCCGCAACCAGCGATCCGAACGAGAGTGCGACACTAACGCGCTATCTCGAAGCAGATAAAGAGCAGAAAGTTGCAACGAAACGAACATCTGAGATTCTCGCCAAGGTAGGGAAGCAATACCAGATGAGACTCAAGGCTGACCCTCTGCCGGAGAATCTTGTCGATCTGCATGCCACTGTTCGTTACCTGAACCTTCTCGAAGAGCAAAACACACTCAAGAGGAAGGTCAAAGAAGCGGATGCTGTGCTGGACAAGCTTGCCTATGACAAATACCCGCAGTTAAATGTGGACGAGATCACGACCCTGGTAGTGGATGACAAGTGGCTAGCCATGATAGCCATTACCATTCAGGGTGAGCTGGATCGCGTCTCGCAAACCCTCACTACCCGCATTCGTCAGCTTGCCGAACGATATGACACGCCACTGCCAAAACTGGTGGACGAAGTGACTGTCTTGTCAGCCCGTGTCGATGAACACCTCAAACGGATGGGGGCGGTATGGAACTGAAACCGGGATATAGGCAGACCGAGGTTGGTATCATCCCAGTTGACTGGGACGTCGACTATATCGAGAACATCGGGCACGTAGCAACAGGAAGTAAAAATACCCAAGATCGCATTGAAGATGGAGAATATCCATTTTTCGTTCGTTCACAAAGTATCGAAAGAATCAACACTTACTCCTTCGATGGCGAGGCTGTTTTAACCGCGGGCGATGGAGTTGGAACTGGGAAGGTATTTCACTACATCAACGGGAAGTTTGATGTTCATCAACGTGTCTATCGCATATCCGATTTCTCCCCTAGAGTGAATGGCCACTTCTTTTATTTGTATTTCAGCAGGAACTTTTACAATCGCATCATGCAGATGACGGCTAAGTCATCGGTTGACTCCGTTCGCCGTAACATGATCACACGAATGATGGTCCCATTGCCAACCATCAAGGGAGAGCAGGACGCGATATCACAGGCGATTCGCGACGCGGACGCCTTACTGGATGGCCTCGACCGGCTAATAGCCAAGAAGCGCGACCTCAAACAGGCCGCCATGCAGCAACTCCTCACCGGCAAAACTCGCCTGTCGGGGTTTGAGGGGGAGTGGGAGCATCGTTCTTTGATAGAAATCGCCGAGTTTCAGAAATCCAATTTCGAAGATGGTGACTGGATAGAAGCAGAGCACATAACGGATAGAGGAATTAGGCTGATTCAGACTGGAAACATTGGGATAGGAAGTTTTGTTGAGAAAGACGTTCGAAAATATATCTATGAAGAATCATTTATAAAGTTGCGCTGCAAGGAATTACGCGTTGGAGATATCCTGATTTGTCGTCTTGCTGAGCCTGCTGGAAGGTCCTGCATATTTCCAAATATTGGCGAAGAACGTGTCATTACTTCAGTTGATGTAACAATTTTTAGAATTCGCGAAGAAGCCGCTAATCCAAGGTTTATCGTTCAGTACTGTTCAACCGAAAATTGGTTCAAATCAGTATTGGATAATGTAGGCGGCACCACGCATAAAAGAATATCAAGAGCGGCGCTTGGAAAATTACTCATCCCATTTCCGTCAATTAAGGAGCAAACCGCTATCGCCACTGTCCTCTCCGACATGGACGACGAAATAGCCGCCATTGAACAGCGCCGCGCCAAAACCAAAGACATCAAACAAGCGATGATGCAGGAATTGCTGACCGGCAAGACCCGTCTCGTGACACCAAGAGGGTCCAATGTCTGAAAAACCTCGCCCCGAGCGGATTACTCAGAATCGCGTGGTTGCCCTGTTTACCGACACATCCCGACCGGACTGTCTTGGTTATCACTATCTGGGCGATTGGAGCAAACGCGAAAATAATCGGCCCATTGAAGCGGAATATCTCAGGGCAAACCTTAAGAAGCGCGGTTATACAGACGCCCACATCTCCGCCGCACTGCAGAAGCTGGAAACCGCCGCCGATACTACAGGTATCATGCTCTACCAAGCCAACATGTGCACTTACCACCTGTTGCGCTACCCGGTGAAAGTGCTGCTAGCAACTGGGCAGCCGCATGAGGATGTACACCTTATCGATTGGGAGCATCCGGAGGAGAACGATTTCGCCTTGGCCGAGGAAGTAACCCTGAAAGGCGGCTACGAACGACGTCCCGATCTGGTTTTGTACATCAACGGAATCGCCATCGGCGTGATCGAACTCAAACGCAGCTCAATAGAAGTGGCCGACGGTATTCGCCAGCTGATCACTAATCAGCAAGAGATTTTTAACATTGGCTTCTTCAGTACGGTGCAACTCGTCTTTGCGGGCAACGATTCCCAGGGACTGCATTATGGCACCACCACCACTCCGGAGCAGTTCTTCGTTCAATGGAAAGATGAGGAAGGCGGTAGCGCAAAGGATCCCGGTATGTTGCTCGACAAGCCGCTAGCTCAGATGTGCGGAAAGGAGCGGTTGCTGGACCTGATCCACAACTTCATCATTTACGATGCAGGCCGGAAGAAAGTGCCAAGGCCCCACCAGTATTTCGGCGTTAAAGCCGCCCAAGAACGGGTCAGGCAGCGCGAGGGTGGCGTTATCTGGCATACGCAAGGTAGTGGCAAAAGCATCCTCATGGTACTGATCGCCAAATGGTTGATGGAGCACGATCCTGATGCGCGAATCCTGGTCATCACCGACCGAGACGAATTGGATAATCAGATTGTAGGCGTGATGCGTAACGCCGGGGTAATTGGCGCGGAGGCACCGTCGCCGCGCATTACCTCGCGGGCACAGTTTGTCGAGAAACTCCGTGCTACCACCCCGCGTCTGCTCTGTGCGCTCATACACAAGTTCGATCTTGACCTCAAGAGTGATACGCCGCCGATCCATGGGCGTTTTTACATATATGTTGATGAATGCCACCGGACCCAGGGTGGCGACATGAACAAACAGATGAAACGCTGGATGCAGGACGCCATCTTCATCGGCTTTACCGGCACCCCGCTGCTTCGGAAAGACAGAAAGACCACCCGTGAGGTGTTCGGTACCTACATCCACACCTACAAATTCCATCAGGCCGTAGCCGACAAGGTGGTTCTTGACCTCAAGTACGAGGCCCGTGATGTGCCGCAACGCTTGACCTCACAGAAAGCCATCGATGCCTGGTTCGATCAAAAGACCAAGAATCTGAATGACTTCCAGAAATCGGTGCTACGCAAACGCTGGGTAACGATGGAAGAGTTGATGAGCTCGGGCGAACGTAAGCAGCGCATTATCGTCAGCATTATCCAAGATTTCAGCCTCAAACCGAGATTGAACAATGATCGTGGCACGGCCATTTTGGTGGCGGCTTCCATCTATGATGCCTGTCACTATTTCCGGTTGTTTCAAAACACTTCTTTTAGTCAGTGCTGCGGCATCATCACCTCCTACGAGCCGAACCACAACGCAATTTCAAGAGAGCCCGCTGACAGCGATGAGCGCTACAAGTTCGACACCTACACCCAGCATGTATTGAAGAACGACCAGACGACCAAGCAGTATGAGAATGAAACTAAGCGGCGCTTTATTGAAGAGCCTGCCAACTGCAAATTGCTGATTGTGGTCAGCAAGCTGCTGACTGGTTTTGACGCCCCTTCATGTTCATATATCTACCTCGATAACGAACTGCACGACCACAACCTCTTTCAGGCCATTTGTCGCACCAACCGTCTTGATGGAGACGACAAGGATTGTGGTCATATAGTCGATTTTAAGGAGCTTTTTGGGGACGTGCAGCTGGCCATTGCGGTTTACAGCTCGGACGAGTTGGACATTGACGAAGGCAGCGGCAGGAGCAACAACATCCATCTCAAGGATTGGTTAAATGAGGGGAAGGAAAGGCTTGATGCTGCCCGAGAGGCCATGAAATATTTCTGCGAGCCGGTTCCTGCGCCACGTGAGATAGAGCAATATCTGCATTACTTCTGCGGCGACGCCAATGATCCAAACGCGCTGAATGACACTGAGACTCTGCGTATTTCGTTCTACAAATCGGTGGCTACGTTTGTTCGGGCCTTCGCCGTCATTTCTCAAGAACTAGACGAAGCAGGATACTCCGCTGCCAAAATCACCTCGCTGAACAGTGAGTTCAAATTCTTCAGTGAGATTCGCGCTGCTATCAAGAAGCACTCCGGTGAGGAACTCGACATCAAGCCTTATGAGGCGGACATGCGCCACCTCATCAACACCTATATCCAGGCCGACCCTGCCGACCCTTTGGGAGCGGTGGACAACTATTCGCTGGTTGAGTTGATCATCGAGACCGGTATCCATGATGCTATCGCGAAGAAGCTCAACGAGAAAGGAAAACTCTCAAGAAACGCTGTTGCCGAGGGCATCATCAACAACGTTCGCAAGACGATTATTCGTGATCAGTTGACAGACCCTAAATTCTACGAACAAATGTCGAAGCTGTTTGATGACCTCATCAAGCAAAGGCGCGATGACACGGAATCCTATGAAGAGTTTCTCCGCAAAGCTGAGGCGTTGGTTAAACAGATGACGGGCCAATCAACAGCAGGAGCATACCCTTCCGTGTTGAATGGGCACGCCTTAGCCGTTGTGTTGTTCAATAACTTGGCCAGTATTCCGGCAAGCAGTTTTCACTGCCCGGACGATGCTGATGAAAAAGCCGGTCTCGCACTAGAAATTGAACGCGCTATGCGTGAAAATGCTCCGGCAGGCTGGAAAGGTGACGACACACGAGAGAATCAAGTCCTAAATGCGCTATTTCCGCATTTAAGGCGGGACCGCGAGGCAACACAGGCGGTATTTGCAATTATCAAGAATCAACCGGGCTAAACATGACTGAGTTTATTCAGATAGGTGATATTTCAATTGCGGTGACGAGAAAGGACATTAAAAACGTCCACCTTTCCGTTCATCCGCCAGAGGGTGATGTCACGCTATCCGCTCCTACAGAAACTCGACTTGAGGTGGCCCGGGCCTATGCCATTACAAGACTCAATTGGATACGTGAGCAGCAGGAAAAGCTGCGCGCTCAGGCGCGAGAAACACCACGGGAATTCATCGAACGCGAAAGCCATTATCTCTGGGGTCGCCGACATCTGCTGACCGTAATCGAACGTGACACCAAACCATCCGTAACTATCGACCATAAACGGATCACGCTGATTGTGCGGCCAGGTAGTGACCATGCTAAACGAGCGTCGATTATCCACGAATGGCATAAGTCCCTCTTGCATGAATTTATTCCTACCCTGATCAGCAAGTGGGAACCGAAGCTCGGCGTACAGGTAACGGCTTATTTCCTCCAGCGGATGAAGACTAAATGGGGGAGTTGCAATCACAAGGTTGGGCATATCAGGTTAAATACCGAACTCGTGAAGAAACCAAAAGATCTGATCGAATACGTTGTTGTACATGAAATGCTCCACCTGGTAGAGCCAACTCATAGCGATCTATTTATTTCATTAATCACGGATCACTTTCCAACATGGCGGGAAGCTCGAGCGGAACTTAACGAGTTGCCCTTAACCGCAGAAGTATAGAGGGAGTAGCCCATGACAGTAAAAGATGCGGTCTATAAAATTCTACAATCTGCAGAGAGGCCTCTGCATGCTAAAGAGATCGCTAAAAGAGTTATCAAAGCTGGTCTTTGGCAATCTGAAGGAAAGACCCCAGATCGCACCGTCAGCGCCCGACTCTACTCTGATATAAAGAAAAATGGCGACAAATCAGCCTTTGTGAAAGTCGGGTCTCAGATTTTCGCACTTCGGGATTCTGCTGAAATTCCAAGCGGTGTTGGGCCGGTTTCTGCTACTGTCGAAGAAGTTCTAATACCTTCTGCTGCAAACGCAGTATTCTCTTTCACCGATTGTGCTCAGAAGGTGCTTGAGGTGTTTGGCGGCAAGAATCCGATGCACTACAAGGAAATCATGGGGAAAGCGTTGGATAAAGGCTGGCTGGTTACCGGCAGAAAGACGCCGGAAGCCATCATCAACGCTTAGGTGAACAACGAGATTAAGCGCTAGCAAAAATGCTCTGAGCGACCCCGTTTCGTTCAGCACGACCGTGGCTATGTGGGCTTCGCTAATTCATGAACATATCGGTCAAGATGCTAGGGACCGATCTTGTAAAATGCGCCTTAGTGCGTTTGATCCAGCATTGACCAAAACGATTCGACTTCGTTAACGTGAGCCTGTTTCTTGACAGAATCATGATCAAACGGCAGATTGGAGTTAGTATTGCAATCATCCGTGTAAACCGTAGTATTCTGGCTAACGTTGTCAGCGACAAAACCTCGCAATGTCTAGGTAATCATGTCGTACGGATAGACCCGGATAGGGTCGTGGTTCCATCATCGGTATTTCTCAGTTCTCCTAATGGTAGCAAATCAAGTTCACGTTCCAAGCAAAATTTGACTGTATACACTATAGATTCTCATGTATATCTGATTGAACTAGAACCCGATTGAACGAACTATTGATCTATCGAAATAACTCAATATAACCATTCAGAACGAATGTTTCGAGCTTTGTGATAAAAAGAAAACTTGTATGAATTTGAGTGTTAAGACGCAGAAGATGTTATGGGGCAGAGCAGCAGGACGATGTTCCTATCCCAGTTGTCGTACGAAAGTGATTTCCGACGAAAGTGGGGCATCCACGCCAACATTGATCGGTGAGAATTGTCATATAGTAGCAGAAAATGATGGTGGACCGCGATCAGATCCATCCGTATCACCGGATCAAAGAAATTCATATGACAATCTAATTCTAATGTGTCGAAATCACCATAAAATAATCGACGATCCCCCAAATGGAGAGCGTGATTATCCAGTCCAAAAACTCCAAAAGATCAAACGCGAGCATGAAGCTTGGGTAAGTAGTCAATTAGACATCGACAAACAGAAAGATGAAGAATATTATGCTCAAATCGTCGATGAATGGGAAAAAAGTGCTCTATCGAGGATTGGTTAAATTGGACAGGCGCAATCTTATTCGCTGATCAACCGCGAATGAGTAATGACCTGAGTGATCGACTATTAGAAGCTCGAAGTTGGCTATTAAGCCGGGTTTGGCCGCGTCGTTATCCTTCTCTTGAAGCTGCATTTAAAAATTTTCAATTTGTTTTGGAAGATTTTCACAAGTTATTTCTCCATCATGCAGAACTTTGCGGAGATACTCTATTAACAAGAAAGTTCTACCAAATTAAAGAATGGGATGAAGAACAATATCATTTACAGCTTCAGAAGTATGAATATCATGTAAGGCTAGTAGGCGATTTAGTGCTGGAGCTTACCCGCGCGGCAAACCTAATTTGCGATGAAATCCGATTAAATTTGATGCATAGTTATTTGCGCGAAGAAGGGCGATTGATGGTCGAATCCGGTCCATATATAGTTGAATCCGGCCCACATGCTCCTGATCTAATTGTGAAAAAATTTACCGTGCAGTATACAAAAAATGAAACGAGAAACGGTCTTCTATACAGTGACCTTGAAAAATTTCAAAGGAACCGCTCTACACGCGATTTTGACTTTGGAAGAGGCTAGAGTGTGGAATTATATAAATTCAATAATTTTTCCTAATTTGTTAAACGGAGGATTAGAACTAATTGGAATTGTGTCAGTGATGATAGCGATGGTCAAGTGTCTGGCGCCTCCGTCGTCGTGTTCCTTGAGTTTCTAACCTAGACTATATTTTTCAAGGCATTGGACATCATCATCTTCTGGGTGATGTTCGACAGCTGGGAGGAGTTGCTGGTGCGGGTCAGATATACCCACGACCCGCCGTAAGTCTAAGATCACACATCAGAACCGACACCGCCGGTGCAGACCTTTTTTTTCAAATTCTGATGATTCAGGGAGAAAATCATGTACGAATGTTAAAACGAGATTTGCTGGGTGATATACACGGTGTTGACAGACGGGAAGAACCTATGCAAGTATCTGAATCAAAGACCCGATGGATATGATGAAGAGACATGATGGAGTGTAATCCCGAAACTTACAAAGCCATTGACGCGGGCAGAATACACTACCTCGTCTTCTTCGATTTCATGTTCTTTCCGTTTAGAGTCCATTCGGGTAAAGACTGCATTGAGTGGGATGGATACGAATGGATAGGGATTGGTCAAGTACTGATGCTGAACTTCTCCTACGACACAACTCAGTTCACCTCCTTATCTGGAAACAACGAGAACAGTGGATTTAAACGAGGTCACTTATCGGCGTCACTTCCCCTTAACAAGAAGACCAGAGATATTGTAACCAAAGGCTACCATCGCGGTCGAAAAATGACACTTCTAATGTGTTACTGCGACGACCGTCGGAATGTTATCGAGCGAATCGCATACGCTTCTAATGAAATCATCAAGTACACTCAAGAAGACAACATAATCACCTTTAGTAGCCGAGACACGACACTTAATATAGCCGAAACGGACGCGAGGCACAAAAAGACTGTTGACGCAGTTCGTGAGCAGTTCAGTTCGGAACTGCTCGACTCTGTCAAGTCTGGATGGGTGGGCTGGACCTTGAATTTTGTCAATGTTTCTGTCGGGAACTTCCTTGGAATAACGGCTAAGGTGGTCGGTCTCTTCATTCCCAGCAAGAGACGCTGTCTGAAACGACGGTGGAAAGCAAGGCAGCAGGTTTACTGGTTTATGACTTTTCCAAAAATTCCGGGAGTTTGGGTCCATAAGAAAGGCTACAAAATTCGAGCGGACACGTTGGAGGAAGCCAAGGCGAAACTCTATCTGAAGATTGTAAAGAAAGTTTAGCGGTTTCCTAGGGGTTACATCGAACTACTTGTCGAAGTTGATGGAACACCTTTCGAATTCTTCAATCTGGACCACGTTCGACAACATGACGACTACAAACGTTGGAAAGAAACTGATCCAATTCGTCAGTGGCTCAAAGATAGCTAGTGCTATGTTGTTCTTCAAGTGTCGGACAGAGATGTTTCAGCCTTATTTGCGCGTCGTTGCTGGTGGACTGCCAATCAACCTTGGCATGAATCTATTCTCTGTGTGCCTGCTATGCGTCAACCTCGCTGCACACCTTTTCAATGGAGTCGAGCCTGCGATTCAGGATTAGTGCGACATCACGCAGACCTCCGTTTCGGCCACGTTCAGCGAACTGCCGTGCTTCGGCCTGTACACGAATTCCAAATGGTCTCAAAGCGCCTTGGCCCGGGTTCGAACACCTCGTAGAGTAATTCCGGACGATGAGTGTTCAGATTGTCCATGATGAGCATGATTGATTTCGCCGACGCGTATCGCTCAGCAATGTCGCTGGCAAAGAGTGTGAAGTCGCGCTTGGTGTGCCGTTCGGTAACCTTGGTCATACGTTTTGCGGGTTGCCGCAACTGTCTCCACCCTTATCTGGTCTACGCCTGTTGTTTATTACTGAATACAATATCGTACAATGAGAATCTTGTTGAAAAACAGACTAATAATTATCAGTCAATTCTTTCCTGGAGAGACCAATGTCGGGAACAGAGATTATTTTCGAAGTCAGCGAAAACTAGTTGGACGGAGGCTATTCGGCGACTGCACTCGGCTTCGGTATCCACATGCAAGGGGATTCAATTGACGAACTCCGCCAAAATGTCAGGGAGGTGGTAGGCTGTTCCTTCGACGCGACGATGGGACGATCGAATCTGATCCATCTGCACTTCGTTCGGAACGAATTACTAATATCGTGAAAATCCCGCGCGATGTGGAGATAACAATGCCTTCAATTTCCGACCCGGACAGTCTCGCTCTATGGTTGAAGGAAAAGCCGCCGGAATGGGCTAGCCTGATAGCAACGCGAATCGCATTGAGGGTAGCCCCTATACTGCGAGACGCATTGTGTGCGGACGAGGAGTCACGGCGCGCACAAATCGTCCTACCGAGCCTTATAGCCCTGGCGGCCATAAGTACCTCCAGTGCTCAATCTGGCCGGTTTCAGGACGTACGACAAGCAGCTCGCGCAGCTGCTCGCGGTGCGACAAATGCTATGGCAGAAATCTATAACGAAAGCCAGATGAACGTAATTCATAGCATTGAGGCAGTTCCTGAGGAGAATCTTTACATTCATGAGCTGGAGGCAGACAGGGATGCCGTTGTCGTTGCGGCCTACGCGGTCGACGCAATTGTGCATGCGGTGCGGACAACCAGTGAACTGCTTGACGTCATCGCTGGAGTAGCCAGCTTCAATGCCGTTCTAGACTCGGTGACCTCGACAGCGGAGGAAGCCCACTGGGCAGTGGACGGCGCAAATGGCTACAAAGAGTTCCGCTCTGCTGTTGAATGTGACGGTGAAGAGGAATTCGAGCTGCCTCACATCTCTGAATTCTGGAGGGCTGTCCAACGCGATACGGCTTATCTTGAGGCAGGCGCAAACGATGCTAGCGAGGCGGCAACCGGTGGGAATCTATCCGGGTATACGTTATGGCCTGACGGTATTCCCATTTGGGCGAGCCGTAGATGGGCGAAATTTAAGGACGCTATGCCTCCCGAAGAGCGATGGGACAAATGGATAGATTGGTATGATGCTTGCCTAATCGGAAAATCCAGCATTTGCGAACTAGCGATGAAAGCTATAACCGTTGCTGGCAAGGAATGGCTGGAGGAACCGGCTAAAACCAATGCGACTACAGAGAATTCAATTGATGGTGATGAAAACTCCAACAACGGAACAACCGACGTGCCGGAGAATCCAGACTATCAGGTTGCACTTTCTTTTGCCGGGGAGCAGCGGGACTACGTGGAAGAGGTCGCCAAACATCTTGAAGAAAGATCTATTGCGGTGTTTTACGATGAATTCGAATCAGTGCAGTTATGGGGCAAAGACGCCGTGGAAGCGTTTCACGACGTGTATTCGACGCGCGCGAAATATGTCGTAATGTTTATTTCGAGCGATTATGTCACCAAAATGTGGACTCGACACGAAAGACGGTCGGCACTGAGCCGGATGCTGAAAGAGAAAGGAGAGTATATTCTTCCCGTTCGTTTTGACGGCACATCTGTGCCGGGTTTGCCCGACACTATAATTTACTTGAAAGCCAGCAAGTATTCTCCCGCGAAACTGTCAGAGGTAATCGCCAATAAAATCGGAATACCGGTCATTGATGGTAAGGCATCTGACATGCCCCTCCAAGAATGACTTCTCCTTTAGGAGAGGTAAAGTTCGATTACAGCAGCTACAATGGACACTATATCATCGGTTCTGGGGTCGCCGAATTTGAAACGAGGTCGTCGAAGGCGAGCAACACCTCGATTCATATATACAATGATCCTACTTCCATTCACGGAGTGGCAATAGACCGCAACGCGTCTGCGATTCACGAGATAACGAAAGCATCTTCTCTCGACTTCACTTTTACTGTCGCATGTTCCCATTGTGCTTACTAAACCAATGTTACTTCTGATACCAAAAAATGCGGTGGTTGATGCTCCTACTAGACATCGGCTCTGCGTCAGTGACTCTCCCAGAAATAGAAAGAAGGAGTGGAAGAATTTGTGCGAGTTGCTGATCGACGACTGTATTACGAGTATGGTCTAATTCGCCTTAAGTTAACGAGAAGGAGTTATTCGTGGCGACAGATAATTTCAGTTGAATACCGGATGTGGAATATTTGCTCTTCCGGTTTGATGAACGGCTATTGAAAACGGGTACAATGGAGTGGAGTGAGACATTATTGGCATTTGGTGATTTTTGCCAAGAATGATTACCGCTGGAGCCCTACCGTTCACCGCTCCAGTTGTAGGCTCCACGAGCAAAGGGCGGCAAAGCGTGGCGTGCCAGGAGGCAACATTCCTGCTACCTTTCTCTTTAGGTCTGGTGGCGCGTCACTGATCGAGATTAATCAGGTAGCAAGCGAACCAAAGCAGACATCGCATCGCGCAGTCGTGCTAGACAACCTTCCGATCCTTAGCGGACCACTGAAAAAACGAGCGATGTATGTGATCATGAGCTTGATAGATTCGTTCTCTGGCAGGATTGCGGATCACGTCGTGACCTTCCATTTTCTTCAGCCAGTCCCGTTCTCCCCAGTTGCACCAGACCAGTACTTGGCGCGTATCTGTCAGATAACGTCGAAGAAGATCGGCACGGACGTAACAGAGGCTGTGCCGATCTCCTTTCCACCCGTCCCCGGCCTCTCGATAGAGCGTTCCTAGCTTGCTCATTGAATCGTAGAAATCGATCTCGCGATTCTTGCTCGCCAAGCCAAGTCGCTGAATAAAACTGGGCGCTGGGAGATCGAAACCCGAGAAATCGTTGTGCGACGAATGGTAAGATTCCCAGCCAAAGTGAATGAACGGAAGCTCCAGACGGATGCCGGGGACGTAGCGCATTTTCGGGATCAGGCCGAGTAGTTCGGCAAATGAATTACCCGTCTCCTTACCTTCTCCAGACGTCGACCTGATCTTGATGGTGGCAGGAGGAGTCTTCTCATCCGGATATACGCGTACGTGTCCATCGAACGCCTTCTCGATTTGTCGACGGTACCGGCCGTTCCGTTGATACAGGTGCCGTGCATAGTTCTTACGGCGTCCAGCCTCTCCCGCGTAGAGATAGTGTTCAGTGGCTCCTTCGGGGATATTGTCATTTCCAGGGTACTCCACCGCAAGGAACTTCGCTCTGAAACTGCGCACATCTCTGCGCGCTATGAACACTCCGCGCAAGAAGGCAAAGAGTTGTCGATCTTGACTCTCGTCCTCGCCACGAATATACCCTTCCGCGAGCACCCACTCACCTTGGTGTCCGTTGATCTCCGGGACCACGAGCAACGGTTGCCAGTTCGGTGTGAAACCACCCTCGACCCAAGCTTCGGTGGTAACGCCCAGGTCGCCAAACAGGTCCGGAATTGGTGGCGTCCAGTGGGGTGGGCGCTTTGGAAAACTTGGATCAACTCCGCAATCGGATGTTCTCTCTCCGATGCGCCAATCCGGCAGTTTTCTCGTAGCCTCACGCTCGCCCCACATCTCGAAATAGGCAATCCACGAGTACTTTTTCCCATACCGATCTATCTTCTTCTCTTCGGGTGCATTCCACCATACTTTGCCAATCTCGGAATCGACACCTTTGAACCGCTCTTCTCGGTACCCCAGGTCGAACATGCGTCGTTCGATCTTCGCGCGCACCTGGACGTAATCTGGATTCGTTTCGTCGTAGTTAGCCCGATTGGGGATCAAGCGCCCGATCGTGTAGTTGCCGAAATCCATATGAATGGCATGGTCAACGGCTGCTTTCACAGTTGAATCTGGCGTGCCGTCACTCTCAAACGTCGAAGGCGTATTCGGATACGGCGCAGCAAGATTCCGGCTCGCGGTTTTGGGTAGCGCGACACAACTCGCGCGCTGGGCGATCTCGATGATGCCGAGCGCGTAGTCTCGCATCAGAGTATGGTGGGTTGCGTTGCGCGCTCTGGATCCGAACATCTTTCGATACAGGGTTTTCGCCAAATTCCCAAGTAGAGGTCGAAACGTCGGTGCCGTCTCCGAGTCCGCCAGGGACAAGGTCGTCCCGTACGCAGCCGCCAACATGCGTTCTGGCACATAAGGATCATTGATTCCAAGGCTAGTCACGACATGCGTGAAAAGCACTTCGGGAAACCTTTCGCCGATCAACACAAGCGCCTTTGTCGCCAGGTCGCGGTCACTTCGAACGACCGTTGTAAGGATCAGGGAGAGCAGTATAACAAGCTCCGTCGCATAGTGCTGCGTCATGTTCGCCGCGTCGAGCTTCGTCGCCCAGGTCAATAGACGGTGAATGGTGGGCGACGCGTACCGTCGCCGAAGGTATTCGGACCAGCGAAGATCGCGGTCCGGCATCGGATACCGCGCTATAAAATCGTACAGACGACGGGCGTGGTACGGGTGATTTGGCTTGGTCGAGACGGCAACTAAAGCGTCAACCATTTGCTCCCACGCCCACGACCCAGCGTTCAGATATTGATTGATGACAGCCCGTGTACCGTCCGTGAACGCTGCAGGGTCGCGCCAAAACATTCCTTCGATGAATGGGTTGAAGTATGCATTCAAGTCCTGGGCCCGTTTAGGCAACACGAAGAACAGTTCACACTGCTTGGGTGGAAGCCGCTTCCCTACGCGCTCCGGAAATTCGGTAATCAGCGCCTGCGCCCAGCCCGGCTCCGCATACTCTCGGTGGTATCGATTTGACATCCGGAAGACCCGCGCGAGCGGCAATTTGCCCTTGAAGCTTCGCTTGATCGCTGCAGCCGAGGAAACATCGAGATGCGTCCTCAGCAAATGCCGTGCGACCAAGTGGTCGCTGAATCGTTGATAGGGAAGCCGAAAGACAACCCGGAACTTGGCCCCGGATTTTGTCGAGTACCGGATGGCGTCCTCTTCGATGAGGCCGTTTGTCCGTAGAACGTCGAGGAGTTGGCGCCGCTGTGCCGGTCTCAATGCCGGGTAGTTGGCGGCGATTATGCGATCAGCCTCCGATCGTAGAACATAGCCGCGCAGTTTCGTCGCCATGATCGACGCAAAGCCGGCGATTTGATCGCTTCCCTTCAGCAATTCCCAGCACCCCTTGGCCCTCAGGTCAAATTGGTGCTCAATCGGCTTGCCAACGCGATTGACGAACGACTCAAGCACATAAGTCATTCCCTTTTGACCCGAGGCTATACCTGCAAACCCCTGTGCAAACTTCTTACCTGTAAGGTTTTGGAGTGATTGGCAGATCAGTTTCAGTGTGAGCGGTCGCGAGAATTCTCTGTCCAGCAGCGGCACTTCAGGCAGCGGCAGTTTATAGTACTCGAAGAAGGCTGCCTGAGCGTCGAATTCCTGATCGTCGAAACCGCGGTGCACGACCTTATGAAATTTCTCTAAGTCTTCCTGTTTGATGGCGACCGGCTCAAACGGCGTCCGGCACGTGACGATTAAACCAATGTTCGGGCGGTCTGCAACGAGCGCTTTTAGGGTAGTAACGGCATCTCGCCATTCACGACGAGCACCTTCATTTACACCGTCGAGGATGACGACCGCTCGCTCTGCAGTCTTGTAGGCCAATTCTTCAAGTCGATCGAATACCTCAACTGCCGTGCGCTCTGTTTCAATCCGGGAACATATTTCTGCAACAACGCTGCCTTGGAAGTTCTTGGCCAGAACAAGAACAGTGGCTTGGTTGCGTCCGATTCGGTCTTGCGTGACATCGCACAGCAAATGTGTCTTACCGGTACCCCACTCGCCACTTACCAAGAGCTTCGGATCAAACAGGACTTTGAACGCCGGGCTCTGGGTGTATTCATTCTCATCACGCACAATGGTCAAACAGTGACCGATGTCGTTCAAGTTGCTGCGGATAGTGTTACGTGTGGACGAGTAGCTGCTATCTTTGTCGACCGGCTGCAGCTTGGTCTCCTCCGCATGCCAGTGATCCAAATCCTTCAATAGATCGGATTCAATGCTAGAGAGAAGATCCGACCACTCTTCTCCCGCGCCTGCTTCACGCGCTCGCAGTCGGCCCATCATCGGTGACAAGAATTTACGGGCATCGTCCGCTCGCCGCTGAAGTACATCGGGCCGCTGGCTGCAGTGCTTGGCACGGTCCCAAGCCTCGGCAAACGCATTGAGCACCGACTCAAATCTCGCACGAGCGCCTGCTCCGCAGGCGACGTTCTCGATCGCGGTGAAGAGTGATTCGATCCTGAGATTCGGTGCGTTAGGATCGGTCCCGGGTGTATATCTATGCCCGGCTTGCTTGATCTGGTCTTTGTTGAGAGCAGTGAGTGCTGCCAAGAATAATTTGTGAGACGGAGACATAGCCAAAATTCTGTGAGAGAGTAGGCCTGCGCAACCACTTTGCTCTGGTTCGACAAGCAGTGTCTGTCAAAAAACCCTCCATTTTAAACGAGAAATCCGTAAATATCGACCAGCAAAAACTGGGCACGACAGGCAACCGAGTGTCAGGGTGAATATTGACAGGTAACGGTCAAAGACGGGCAGAATCACGAATTTTTCCGACGCGTACACCTCCGACGACCAGATCTGTGTTGCAGATCGGAGAGATGACGTGCTAGGCGGCGCGCATTCGCTGCCGGCAGGCGAGTTACCTGCTACCTTTGTCGCTGAAAGGGAAACGAACTATATGTAACGTGAGAAATTACCGAAAAGTACTTGACGGAGGCGTTGCACTTAAAACGGCTATCCGCGCATTGACCTATTCACCTTAGTTCCGTCTTCGGACTGTGCTCATTCTATTATCTCATTGAGTTTCTTGAAGCCGCGTAACCGATTCCATTTTTCCTCGGCACAGAATCGCATGCTTGTACACTATGCACAAGCATGAACGACGGTTTAGCCAATCTTTCGAATGTTAGGTGCGGTGGCGAATCGTCGCTAACGTCGGTTTGATTGGTTTGGTGGTGTGTATACTCTACCAGTGTGGGTCGGCCGGATAATGGTAAAACGACATCAGTTCATTGCGATCTTTCGCTAGAATCTTGACCAGGAAGAAGAGAATCAACAGTTAAATTCTTTGATCCAATTGATTGCTTTGGAAACGGATTTATGGTCCACATTGAGTTGGCGGGCGATCGAACTGCAAGTTAACCCAAGTTCCTTAAGTTGCAACGCTTTCTCAGCGATTTTCTGATAGTTTGGTTGTTCACTCGGATCGTATATTGTTATCTGAAACGGCAACTGACAAAAGGTTCGCCTGTATTGCGACCGTGCCCACCATTGGAATGAATTAAAAACATTGTCTAAAATTATTTTACAGGTCAGCGAATTCATGATGTCTGTAGCCCACGCAGCTATAGATGACGGTCGTACACCAGTCCATTAGTCATCCTACGGTATTTGGAATCCGGTAGAATGACTAAGACTACACGCGACGCTATCTTCATCAGTCACGCCAATCCGGAGGACAACACATTTACCATTTGGCTCGGTGCGCGACTAACCGCGGCCGGATACGAAGTCTGGGCAGACGTGCTCAGACTGCGAGGCGGTCAGGACTGGCAACGTCTACTGGAGGATGCACTTCGCAACAAGGCGTGCAAAGTATTGCTTGTCGGCACGGAACAAGGCGCAGAGAAGCAAGGTGTCAGAAATGAAATTCAAATAGCTTGTGAGGTTGGCAAGAGCATCGATGACGCGGAATTCATCATACCTTTGCGCCTCACAAACTTCGAAGCCCCGTTTTCAATAGTCCACGCACAATACATCGACTTTAAACACAGTTGGGTCGATGGCTTTGCCGAGCTTCTGGCAACGCTTGAGGATGCCGTAAACATTCCTCGCAAAAGCACCTCCGCCAGCGAGACCATGGCCTACTGGAAACAGGTTCACTTACGCCACGGCCAGACTTTAACGCCAGTGTCCGAACCTCTTGTTACCAACTGGCTGTCTTTCCAGCAGCTGCCCGAAATGCTCTACCTCTACGACTTCGACGGACCTATTTCGCATGAACATGCAAAACGACAGATGAAAAGTACGACTTGGCCAATAGTCCAGTTCCGACGAGGCTTCGTGGCGTTTTGTCCGTATTCTGATCTTCAAGACCATTTCGAACCGAGTTTCTCGATGAAAATCGTAGACGAGATCGACACAAACACATTTCTCAATGATGCTTGGCCCGATCAGCGCATAGAGCGTTTCGATGCTCAAAATCAGTTCTCCGATTTAGTGCAACAGGCGATGGAACTCGTCTTGCGCAGAAGAATGCTCAGTCCATATGAAATGACAGGCGGTCAACGAGCTTGGTGGGGGCCGCTCGATTCCGTCCCGTCACAGCAAATACCTTTCTCCTACGGGACTGCTTTCACTGGAAGGCGTCAGATCATAGGATGTTCGCAGACTCGGGACCTGTACTGGCACTACGGCATCACGCCGAAGCCACGTGTGTTCCCGTTCCCCCACGTCCGCTTCGTCAATCGTGTTTTGTTCACTAAGGACGGCCGAACACCTATTGCTGATACAAGACGTATGCACCGTCTGCGCCGATCTTTTACTAGGTCGTGGAGAAACGCCAGATGGCGTGACATGTTGCTCGCTTTCCTACATTGGCTGAGCGACGGCGAAAACTGTTTGATTATCCCAGTCAGTTCGGACACTGAATGTTCCCTGAGCCTACCACCCATAGTTGTCGAAGGGCCGGTCTCAATCGATCTTGGCAACGACACTGAGGAGGTACTCGATAGCGAAGACGATCTGCTCGCAGAGGACGATAATATCATCGACTTTGACGAGCTGGATGACTTAGAAGACGGTGATGTTGTGGAAGGGGGCGATCATGACGAGTGAGAGAGCAGCTTCGCTCGAAATTAGGCACATAGCCGAGCCTCAACTCGAATTCGGATTCGGACAGAAACTGGAATACCCTCGGGATGGTTTGTTTCTTTACGGACCGCCGTTGAGTGAAGCGTCAGTTTCCGAAATTCGCTACGGAGTCATTGGAACCACTCTAGGTGTCCAGCGGTTCCAAGCTTGGAGCGAGTTAGTTTCGGGATTCATCAATATCCCTGAACCAACAGTACGTTCCAAGGAGATTGAGCCCCAACACGTCCCGTTTCCTGGCTTTGAACAAGCATTCGGCGCACGGTGGCCCATGAAGCCAGTTCAAACCATATGCAATATCGACAGGACCCAACTTCAAGATGCACTCAATATTGGCAATCGTCATGAAGCGATCAAGTCAGCAGTCGAAATTTATGTAACCCCCCTAATCGCCGCGCAAAACCGTCTGGAGGACCCACCCAGTTTCTGGTTTGTCGTAATCCTTGAAGAGGTTTATGCACTCGGTCGACCCAAATCAATAGTCCCCAGCGTCAACCGGATTCAGGGAAAAGTCACGATTACCGCCGCGCGGGCACGCTCTCTCAAATATCAACCTACTCTGTTCGGCGATGATGAGAAAGAGGCGGAAGTCTACAAATATGCTGCTGATTTTCGCAGACAGATGAAAGCAAGGCTCCTCGAGGATCGTATTGTTACGCAGATAGTGCGAGAAACTACACTCGCGCCTCAAGACTTCGTAAACGAATCCGGATTTCCCCTTAGACGACTAGAGGATCAAGCTACTGTAGCATGGAAGATGTGTACGGGCGCGTACTACAAGGCTGGCGGGCGACCTTGGCAACTCGCCGATGTTCGTCCCGGTGTATGCTATGTCGGACTAGTCTATAAGCAGACCGATCCACTAAGTGATAGTAGGAATGCATGCTGCGCCGCCCAAATGTTTCTTTCCAATGGTGAAGGTGTAGTATTCAGGGGGGCACTTGGTCCCTGGTATTCATTGAAGACCAAGCAGTATCACTTAGACCAGTCGAATGCCCGTAGTCTAATCGAGATGGTGGGTGAGGAATACAAACGGCTTCACCACGGGAAGTCACCGGCTGAACTCTTTATCCATGCTCGTTCTCATTTCACCGACCAAGAATGGAAAGGATTTGAAGAGGGATGCCCGCCAGACACTCGTCTCGTGGGAGTGCAGATTCGTGACGCTCACGATGACTTAAAGCTCTTTCGTACCGGCATGTATCCGGTCATTCGCGGAACAGCAGCACTACTCAACGAGCGCAACGCTTTCCTGTGGACGGCAGGTTACGTTCCGCGCTTGGATACATACATGGGTCCAGAAACCCCCAACCCTATTCAAGTCAAAGTACAAAAGGGTGAATGTGATCTTGAAACGGTTCTGCACGATGTTCTCAGCCTAACAAAAATTAATTTCAATTCATGCTTATTCAATGACCGCTTACCTGTCACAATCAAGTTCGCAGATGCAGTAGGTGATGTTCTTGTATCAGCTCCTATTCACGGTGAACCAAAACTGCCGTTTAAATATTACATTTGAGAATAATAGCTACAGGTCCACTGGAAACTTCGTTTTAATAAAGTTGGCAAACAAGGCAGTGATGCACAAACAAATCTATGGCAAACGATGAGCAAAATAAGGCCATTCCTCAAGTAGATGAGGTTAAGTTGCAGCCTCCTAAGCTCTCTTTCGAGGCGATCACGTTCTCTGACGGCACTACACTAAAGTTGGATGAAGATGACATCGTCGTATTCGTGGGGCCGAACAATGCTGGAAAAAGTGCTGCTCTGCATGAGTTAGAAGAACGGGTGAAGCGATCAACACCCGGACTTCTTGTCAAGAATGCAACTATGAGCAAAAAGGGGACACAGGAGAATTCACCGGAAGAACAGGGGCCTGGCATTGCTGAATGCATTCAGTCAGTGCTGTCGCTGCGTACTGCACAGATTCGAATTGATGGGATTGAGTCGCAGGGGATAAATTTTTTGTTGATGAATTCAGTACTCGTTGCCGGTTTGCGCTCCGGTTCGGAGATATTCGCGATGACAATAACCAGGCGATTGTTCGCGCCGATTCGGTTCGGGGCGCTTTTAACTCGCCGTTTCGTCCCTTTATCCTCGCTTCGACCTCTATTGGCCAGGAAGGGTTGAATTTCCACACATGGTGCCACGCGGCAGTGCATTGGAATTTGCTCTCTAATCCTGTCGATTTGGAACAATGGGAATGGCGGGTGCAGCGTTACAAGGGCCAAGCAGTCAGAAAGAATGTTGCGGAACGATATGGGTTGAATGCACTATCTGGATCCCACGACGGAGATGATCCTTTGTAGACACTCTTCCAGATAGCATCGCAGGACAAAACCAATAAGTGTTCTGATCTTGTTCCATACTGGATTTTCAAAGAATGTTCTGCCCGTGTAGAACGCCGCATTCCGCTAATCCCGTACAGCAAGGAGGTCGTAAAACTCAAGCGATTAAAACAGGGGCTGGCTCTTTATCGAATGGTTTTCGGTCAACCGCGCCAGGAAGATCTGCTGTTCAGCCTGAGTCAAAATGGTTGCCAAGAGGCGGCGGATTTTTCGAAATGGTTGATTTCGCTTCAACTCCCGGTGGATACGGAATACAACGATAATGCATAAGATCCTACGTGCCCTCCACACAGGGAGGAATAGAGGGTTAGAGCACATGACGTACACAATTAATACACTCTGTCGGAGTTATGGTAAAGAAATATGAGCGAAATTCCAATGAAATTAGGCATGCGATCTAAGCCGATCCATGTTCCGGAGAACGATCCGTTTAAGAACGATTTATTTGATCGACAAGAGCCAACAAATGATCTGAAAAATCTCGTTGGAAATTTAGACACTCCAGCCGTGGTCGCTATTGATGGCGCATGGGGGACGGGCAAAACGACGTTCTTGAATCTATGGAAACAAAGCCTGTTCAACGAAGGTTACCCTGTAGTTCATTTCAATGCATGGGAGAATGACTATTCTGCAAATGCATTAGTGAGCATATTGTTCGAACTGACCAACCAATTGCGCGACTGCGACGCGAAGTTTGGCCTAAAGAATTTGCTTGATGACGCGACAATTAAAATTTTCACAGATATCGCAAATGCCTCGCTAATATTTTGTTCCCATGGCGTATTGAGCGTTGATTCCTTTAAAAATCAACACGACACCATCGCTGAACACAAACATTACAAAAAGCAACTTGAGAAATTTAAAGAAAACTTGGGGATATTAGCTACAAATTTCAGGTCAAGAATGAACTACCCTCTAGTCATAATTATTGACGAACTTGATCGTTGTCGACCAACGTTTGCGATTGATGCTCTTGAGGTGGCGAAACACCTGTTCTCAACAGACGGCGTTGTGTTTGTCCTAGCATTGAACCGACGTCAATTAGGGCATTCGGTAGCATCAATTTACGGCGACCGCTTCGATTCGCTCGGTTATTTGGAGAGATTTGTTGACGTTACTTTCCGTTTACCGCCAGTTGATCGTAAGAAATTTCTCTTTTCGGAATTGAGTGAAAAGTGCAAAGAACGCTATGACATCGATAGCGACTTTCAAAACGCGATAAATCTGTTGTTTACTGTATATGCCTTACCAGATTTCAATTTAAGAACTGCCTCACACTACATCCGCCGTCTTGATTACGTATTAGCGTCAACAGGATATGATAAGAATTTTTCTTTTATGCATTCGCTGGTCGTTACACTGATTATGAGATCTATAAATCGTGAGAGTTATCTACGTTTCCATAAGGGCGAGATATCAGATGACGAATTTGTAGATTCGAATTTGGAACGTGAAGGCTTACACAATATTCGACGTGCCGAAATTGGAGCCTGGATTGAAGCAGTTGTGATTGCCGCACAACAAGAAAGAGAACGCAAGAGAATGAACAATGAAGGTGCTGACGTTTCAAATGCATCAAATCTTTTCGTACGATATGACGCAATAGTCAATGACCTAAATTCAGAAAAAGACAAAAGGGCGCATGCTGAGAATGTGATGCGTATCCTTGGCTTTGATACGAACCCTAACTTTCCTAGCACGCCGTACCCTACGTTTGGTAAGCATTATTTTCGTGCAGTCGAGTTGATCGAAATGATATCGCCCAAAACAAGTTAAACTACTACGCGCAGCAACGGATTCTACTCGAATCGTTCAAAGACAAAATTCTTTGATCCACTCAATTGCTTTCGATACTGATTTGTGATCTGTGTCAAGTTGACGAGCAATTGAACTACAAGTTAATCCAAGTTCCTTGAGTTGTAGTGCTTTTTCAGCAATTTTCTGATAATTTGGCTGTTCACTCGGATCGTATATTGTTATCCGATACGGCAGATTGCAAAGAGTTCGCCTGTATTGCGATCTGGCCACCAATAAAATCACTTAGTCCTTGTTTTTCTGATGGTTTCACTACTTGACGTATGCTCCATGTCAATTGATGTATGAGTGCAATACTACTGGTGAAGAAACAGTTTTCAATTAAAACCAATCCTGAAATTCTTTTCGGAACAATTTCTTTCGCTTTGCGCCATTCTTAATGTTGGGGTGCCAGTCAGAATGCATGCGGAACGAGGCCACATGTGCATCCCAACCACTCCGTGACCCGTAGAACCGTTTTGAACAACCAGGAACTGGACAGGGAAAATTGATGTTCCTAGAAGATTTAGTAGAAGGTCTATGAATCCGAGTGTCTACATCATGCATGGATGACGATGTTGACGAACGTTTATTTTGGGATCGTGTCGTCAGATTTCGACCCTTTAGGGTTGGGTCGACAGTTCCAACCAAGAGCATTGATCCTTCCGCAATTTCATCAATCCAGTCCTGACTAGTCAGAGGCTCTCCTTCAACAACGCAACGCATGACAGCAGCGGCCGTAAGATGTGCATCGAAGTCATCTTCATTCTTTTTCAACGCATCGAGTTCGCCAAGGTCAATTTGGTTACTTGTGACCCAATTGGCTGTTTTAAGACGTTCGCAGGCTTTTTCACGTTGTTGTTGTTGGGTCTTACTTACTATAAGCTTGCATGTGGGAAGTTCGTCCACCAGTGCAGTGGCATAGGCAATACTCGGATACATTTCACATAGGACAATGCCGTGTTGGTGGAGAAGATTAGACGGGTCGTTTTCGAATGGCCAGATTGTAAATTCTCGACCGCAAGTCAGAGTTGGAATCAATTCACGCCAGAAACTTCGGGTTCCGGCCCCCACGACACCCGGAATACCACTGACGGCAAAAACTGGTTTTGCTTCAGTTTCGTGATCAATTCGACGAAGAAACCCATCGCTCACTTTCTCTTTGAACGACTTGAGTCCTCCTTTGCCACTTGGCACAGTAAACCAAGGTTCGTCGACATGCCACTTACTCGGATTATCGTTTATGTTAAAGAAGTTACTACCTGGGTCAATATTACGCAACCAATGGACGAAATTCTTCGGTTGGTGCCGACCACTGTTTTCAAGAACCATACGCCAGAATCCGTTTGAAACGCCTAGCACTACGTCGACTCCAATTAGCACGGGGCCGCTTTGCCGAAGATTATTCGCGAGATCTAACAAAGCTTCAAGGTTCCAAATCCTCGGTGTGTAATGCTTCCTTATCGAGCAATTATCTATATCTGCGACGTATACTGATCGTTTCTTTGGTTTTTTGCTCCAATCTGCAGATATGAAATTTGCATACATAAGTAACAACCTAAGTAAATGTATTGGTAATATAGCGTCTGTTTTGCTAAATTCGTGGAAAACAATATGTTCAGACTTCCTGAAATAGGCTAATTTCACCCTGTACCCATTTGTCGATCAGTTCGCTTCACAGTGATTTGCTGTGAGTTCGTAAACCAGTTTCAGATCGGTTCCGGGATACACGGTTTCAGTAGTCGTCAATTCATCCAGAAGCGGTGCCAGCGCACGGTCTACGCAACGGCTGCCCGAGCCAAGGATCTGAACCTTCAGAATGCGATTTTCATGATCAGGGATGATATTGGCATCGGTGCTGAATAATGTCTGCAGCGCCTTTCTTGGATTGGCTTTTTTGCCTTGTGCGTTTGCCACAGCCGGCACCATGCAAGTCTCAGCCCGATAGGCAATCATGCGAATGATGTCGATAAATAGCCTTTGCGCTTTGGGCAGCGCATCAAGGCGCTGCGCCTCATCAAGGTCTCCGGCACGCACATGTTTTGCAGTGTGCTTTTTCTCCAGACGCACCTCTTCGAGCTGTCCCTCAAGCATCTGAACTTCTTGTGCCAGTTTCAGCTGCCGCGCCGCCTTGGCATCGTTGCCAGCACATTTTGCCTGCTGGTTTCTCACGGTCTTAAGCCGCCCGAGAAACTTGCCAATCAGTTTTTCATTCGCCCGCCATCGAGGATTCACGACAAGCGTGTTCTCATCGACCGGTTCCAGTGCATGCGTGTTCAAGGCGTCTACGTTGAACTCATCACGCATGTATTTGAAAAAGTTCTCCTGCGACCAGCGGGAGAACATCGAACCGGCAACCTGCTCAGTCGAAATCGACGGGTGAGTGGTCACAATCGCAACCTCACGGCCGCAATCAAGACGGCGGCGAATCTGACGCACTTGCAGCTTGTTTTTCAACTTCAGCGACTTCTCACCGATCAGCACCGTCTGCTCATGAGTCTGTGCCGGACCGTGTATGGTAACGGCAGTGCTGCGAAATTCATCGTCATCCCAGCGCGGCTCATTGAAATTCTTCTGCCAGGTAATGCAGGCAATGCCCTTGCGCGCCAGCCGCTTAAACAGATCCGGACTCCACCCCTCGCGGTCAAACACCAAAGTCACTAACGGTTCAGCATTACTGTCTGCCACAGTTAAATCCGGCGCCTCAGATGACGCTACGCCAATGGCATGCAACTCTTTGACCACATCGTGCTCAAGCGCACTGACCAGTCCAGGGTCATAGTCTTGATGTAGGCAAAGAAGCGGCTGAGCGCCTAGCACATTGACCCAGTAACTCACCGTCGCCGGCAGACACAGTTTCTGACGCGGCACGAATTTCTTTGGCACCCGTCCCTTGGTGCCACTGTACACCTTGACGTGACCGTCAATGAGCAAAGTCGCAGCCCCGCTGCAGTCATCGTTCAGCCACTTTTTGGAAAGCGCCTGCTGCCAGCCGTGAACCTTGTCGATATCTTCACTGAGCAAACTGAGTTTGCTGCGTAATGTCTTGACTTCAGGACAGCGGTCCAGACCCAGTATCTGTCCCCATTCTCCCGGTGCGTCATAGCGCAGCTGTTCTGGATTGCGTACCCGTGCCATGCACATCAGCGATGCAAACAGCAAAATCGATGACAAGCCATAGTAGCCGTTAGGCAAGCGTAGCGGCGCCGTCAAAATCCCTTCTTTGAGCAGCATCGGCAAAGCGGCCAACACACCCCCGCGCTCAACCGCATAAGCACTCTGGTCGAAACTCGGCGTAACCTCCGCCAGAGCCCCTGTAAGTGCCAGCGTGCGTCCAGCAACATTGGTTGCCGCCCGTCCCATCGAAGCGCTTTGGTCACGCACATCGCGCTCGGTACGGTGGCTGGCATCTTGCGTTTCACTGCTGCTGCGCAGCTTTGAACCAGGCTTTTTGATCTTGCCCGCGCGAATATTCTCCGTCAGTGTTGCTCGGGCAACATTCAATTGACTTGCCGCCTGGCTGGCGCTGACGCCTTGCGCCAGAAGCGATTCCGCCTGTTCTTTGGTGGCTGAGTCAATTGCGCTGCGCCGGCGCTGCTTGCGCGCTTTGAAAAACCAGGCCCGGCCAAACTCACGGTAGTTTTTGCAATGCTGCATGACGGTCGAGCGCGATACGTTCAGCGCTTTTGCGATGCTGTTGACCGGCAGATTGGAATCGACTCGAAGTCGGGCCATGATAAATGCTCTGGCCTGTTTGTCATTTTCGTCATGGCGCTCGAATGGGATGAGATTGGAAAAGTAGGTGACTACCCCATCAACGCAGGCGACTGAGAAGCCTCGGGCGATGGGGGTTGCTTCTGGGTGTGACAGTTCGATGCTGTAGTTCATGTTGGCTGTGCTCTGATGGTTGAAAAGTTCTATTTATGTACAGATATATATTAGCCGATATGAAGCCAAATGTCAAATGAATATCGTCAAAAAAATAGAGAAAATTCTGCATTTTTAATCTGTTGTACAGACTATCATCTACAACAGTTGATCTACCATGTCAGGATGTCTGATGTTAGAAAATAGTGTAGCAAGGAGGCGGCAATAGACAGATGTAGGAAGTCTTGTAATTTGCATACGGATTTCTCAAGAATTTTCACAGTGTAAGTGCCTCTTTTGCAGCTTGTCCTGTGTTTGTGTGCTGATTATCACATGCAACCGTAAACGACGGACTGTTGAAGATTTTCTTTTTTTCAAACATTAGGACTTGGCATTATGTAACTCACGCACATGGCGACGTGCAGCTACAGAGTTGCTCAGGCCAGCTTCTACTATAATCTGTTTTTTGACAGAAAGGTCAATTCTGGACTTGCCGAAAGTTAACTTTCAAAAGCAGTTCAGCCCAGGTTCGAATTCTTTCCTGCCGTGCCCACCAAATACGGTTTCACTATCATCCAAATTAACTGTTGTCAGTCTTAGAATATTTAACTATTTTTGGTATTGAATGATTTAAACATAGAAGACTCAAAATTACACATTACTGCGTGTCTATAGATCTCAGGGAATGAATCAACAGTATAAAACTGAGTTATTCAAAATTATTATTTAATAAGTAGGTGTATAAAAAATTGATAACTTGCATCTATTGCAACGAAGAAAAGAAAGAAAGTGAATTTTCGGAAGAGCATATTTGGCCAGAAGCGTTAGGCGGCGATTGCTTATCTGATTTTTGGCGTACTAAAAATGTTTGCCGTAGATGTAATAGTATTTCAGGACTCTTTGTTGACGGTGAATTTATTAAGGGAATTGGAGGAAATATAGAACAATTTACTAGCGCATCTGAATACATTGATATCGACAACCCACCAAAGATTAATTTACCGTTGGCGTATTTGGGAAAGATACAGGATATAGAAATTGAAAATGGGACGATTGCTGATTTTTGGGTAGTGCCTAACGGTGGCAATATCATTCATTTCAGACCGGAAGACCAAGAGAATATTTGGGCTTCTTACGCGGGTGGCGAACCTAGAATGTCAAAAAATAAGACTGAATCTAGTCGTGTTTATGTCGTACTAACCTCAACAGAAAAATATTGGATTTTGGCTTGTTTGGCAGCCGTCAAAGCCCATTTTAAGAATGCTGAATGCTTTATTGTTAACATGGAAGTTTCAGCCGAGTGCAACGAATTCAAAACTTATGATCCAAACAACCCGATACACAAAAAAGACGCAGTTACTGTAGAAAATGTAATTTCCGCAGGAAGAAACAGTCGGAATTTACGTTGTAAATTTGTAGTTCGCAAAGATACTGGTGATCGGTTTTTAGCAAAACTTGGGTTGGCTATTGGTTACAAGTTATTGGGCGCGCCGTTTCTACAGACAGATTCTGCAAAATTTCTCCGAAAAGGATTCGGAGAGGCCAAATATGAAAAACGACAGAAAATTCCAGTTAGAGGTAAAAATTATTTATCGGAAAACATTGACAAATCTTTACTGGATTTTCTCTCATGGGCTGGTGCTTGGGTATTAATTATTTGGATTGTCGCATCAAATTTAACACTAATTGTCATTTCTCCATCCGGTAATTTTCAGTGTGTTGTTGTTTCCAACGAAATACCTCTTATTCAGAATTTATGTCAATCATATGAAGATGGCATTGTATGGTTGACGGTGCCAACACTGGGAGAGTCCGTTGGTCCGTTGTCTCTCGTAGATTACATATCTCACCGGTTTGGTAATCAAATTCACGAAGAACTTTCGAGTTTGGAGTACAAACAAAAATCCTATGGTACAGGTATCCAAAATTAGAGATTTTTACAAATTTGGACAGTAGCGAAGAGTACATTGAAATGAATAGTTCATCAAATAACGCGTTTCTCGACAAAAGTATGAAAGAAATGCTTCTGAAACAATATGACAGAGCAGTAATGAATAATACGAGTCGCGCCGCTTTCGTTGAATGCTTGGTTGCAAGAACGCTCGGTGACGGTTGGGAACATCACTGTGTAGATGGTTTGGGATGGGCCGCATGGGATTGTTATCACAAGTCAAGTACACGGCTCGAAATTAAACAAAGCGCAGCAAGGCAACTTTGGCATACGGAGGAAATATCTCCGAACCACTCTGCTCGGTTCGATATCAAACCACGCAAGGGTTACTGGCCTCCGGATTTGGGTGATGACGGTGCTTGGATTGACAAACCAGGACGATTTACGGATATTTATGTATTCGCGTGGCATGGTGAGAGGAAAAAAAAGACCTGCGACCACCGAGACGCGAATCAATGGTGTTTCTATGTAGCTAAGGAGCAAATGTTGCCTAAGACTCAAAAGACGATTGGGATAAGTTCTCTCGAAGAAATTGCAAAGGTTTGTGATATTTCTGAACTACAAGCGACGGTGGAGGATTCAATGTCCGAAATTGAAGTGCTTAAGGCAACGCTGCAGATTTGATCATCCAATTAACCAATCATCGCGATCGATCAGTTAACGAATTGGTTTTGTCTTGGCATCGTAAATCGTTGGTCACGAAAACACCTTTCTTGTGTTAGCGTTTGTTGTTGATTTCTGCATTACCGATTGTCAACTCTAGTTGGATCACGGAATGACCTCTAATCGTAGTAATGCCAGGAATCGAATTCTTTCCTTCCCAGCCCACGAAGTTAACTTTGTGACCAAAAGGTCTAGTACCAGAGCGGTAATTACGGAGTTAGTAACGATCGATGCAGACCATCTACCAATAATTTTCAGGATGCAGAGATGGAATGTCCAGTCTGTGCCGGTTTGGCTAAAAATATCACACTCCCAGACTTCGACGGCAAGAGTTTCAAATGTGATGAATGCGGTGAATACGATATTTCGGGAACTGCGGATCAGCGCTTTCTGGAGCTTGACCTTAACGGTCGGAAAGAAGCGCTATGTAAGGCAAAACAATTTGCCAGTAGCGGACATCGCCCGTGTATTAACTCTCGTTGTTTTTAACGACAATTGGATTGTTGAGCGCAGGCCTAAAGAAATAAGTTACTCTACGTCCGACAATGAAATTCTGCGAACCATTTGAAGTTTCTTCGTCCAATGACCTGATTTGCAAACTTTATTCCTATGATACCTCTGTGCCACAACGCGGCCAGGGTCTAAAAACTGAACACACTGAACGCTGGGTTACTTGTCGTTTTCTGCGAGCCATCGCAGATACCCCTCTTCTCTCCTATCCTCTGAGAGTTGAGTCGAGAGATAAGCCTGACTTGGTTCTTGAGATAAAGACAAGGGTACCAAAACAAATTGGCATTGAAATTACCGAGGCTGTCTCGCAGGTTTATGCAAACCTCAAAGTCAATTTGGTTCAGTCAGGCGATTCAACTGGTATTCATCATGTTCCAGAAAATAAGTTTAGCGATCAGCGATTACCCAAAAATGAATTCAAAAAGTTATCTGAAGAGTTCCAAAAGATATATGAAGGTAAAAAGTATCCGCGTCCGATCATGGGTGACGCCATAGAGCAGAACTGGATGGAGGCAATTCTCGGTACTGCCAAGAAGAAAGCAGATGCCTTCAATAAACCGTGTTTCAAATGCTATCGGAATAACTGGTTACTCATTTATGACAACTGGAGTCCGGCTCCTCCATCTTGGGAAGTACAAGGCCTCACCAAAGAACTCAGCCAATTCCTGTTTCCAAATGACTGGCAACAACCGTTTGATAGGGTCTTTGTCCTGAGCTCTGAGATAATGTGGGAATTTAGAGAAGATGTAATTCCTATCTCGTACCGGGTCACAACGCCCGGTTAATATTTGTTGAGGTGGTTTTGGCTGCTGTCTTCAGTGAAACGCTGGGTATATTGATTGGATATTATGGTTTGACCAGATTTTCGAGCCAATTTTACCCAATCAGAACCGGGTTAAAGTGATCTCAAAGAGGTTTTGCAGAACGCTACCCGGCAAAAGGCGCAGGTCCCCTATGCGACAGGCCGGATGCCTGCCTGCAAGTTGGTTTTTACTACGATGTTGCGCTCAGGCGTAAACGTGCTGGTCGCCGGGTGTTCGCAGTCATGCAAAGATAATCAAGCAGCAAACGGGAGTTCATGCGTAACTTTCTTGTAGTCGTCGCCACCGATTTTTCGTGTCGTTTGATGAGCGCAATTACAAAGCGGCGAAATGCAGTTAAATTCTCCGGAGTTGCGCTAGGCGGAAATCGAAATTGGCAGCCAATTTGCAAAGAAGGTAATGCCTCGAATGTCAGCGGCACAGGGAAACCAAAGCCGAAGCCAGTTTTATAAATTGAAGTGTTTGGTTGCATCAATTGAATGAGTTTTGATTGCCCAGCAAGCGATTTCGGTTCATTAAGTGCAAAAACGAGTCAATCCGGCGGTCAATGAGGTGCCAGCTGGCAAATGTTGAGTTGAAGTATGATTGTTGCCGCGGTTCGAATTCTTCCCTTCCGGGCCCACCAGACCACCAGATTAACGTTTGTGGTTAATTGTTCTTAATTGCAAGGTGGTGCTTTCGAATCAAATTTCACCAATTGAAATCAATCATTTGGAATTAGAAATGAAATGTCCAGTTTGTACAGGTTCGGCCAGAGATGTAACGCTCCCAGACTTTGATGGTGAACGTATCAAGTGTGATTTATGTGGCGAATACGATATATCGGGGACAATAGTATTTCGACTTTCGACCTTTAACATTGAAGAACGAAAAGAAGCGTTGTCCAAGGCGAAACGAATTGCTACAAATGGAAATCGCCCATGTATAGATACTCGTTGCATTTGATTGTTGAGCACCATTCTAAATCGATAATTTCCCTTCAAGTCCAATGAACGAATCTCTCAACCAATTTGATGCTCAGTCGGCAAATGACCTGATATGCAAACTTCAATCATACGACACTTGTATTCCAAATCGCAGTTCAGGCCGAAAGACACATCATACTGAGCGCTGGACTATCTGTCGTTTTCTACACGCTATTGCAAACACTTCCGTTCTTTCCTATCCTCTTTGTGTAAAGCATGGAGATAGGCCTGATTTAGTACTGGGGTTTCTCAAGGAATTAGTTCGAGTATTGGCATTGAGATTGTTGAGGCTGTCCCACAAAGTTACGCACATCTCCAATCCAAATTTGAACAAGAAGATTCCGTCGACGTTTACCCTGTTCCAGAAATTAAATTTCATGACCCTCCGTGGTCTAAAAAAAGAGTTGAAAATTACGTTAAATCGACCAAATGTGGACGGTTACCACCACCGATCATGGGCGATCGTGTGGAACGGAACTGGAAAGAGACGATTATTGGTTTTGTAATAAAGAAAGCAAAAAAATACGAGAGTAATGTTATCAAACGCTATCCAAGAAATTGGTTGCTGATTTATGACAACTGGTCCGTTGCACCTCCAAATTGGGAGGTGCAACGCATCAGTAAGGAACTCCACCAGTGTCTGCATACAAGCGAATTGCAAAATCCATTTGATAGGATGTTTGTTATGCGATGTGAATTAGTGTGGGAGCTCATAAATCCTTCACAGCATAGTCTCAGATGTCCTTTTTCTCAGAAAATTCGTCAATACTCAGTGTCAGTTGATAATGTACTGTGCGACAATTGAAAATGCGTTTGACATAGTCGCGAAAGGAGCTGGCTCGCCTTGATACCAATTTTCATGAGGCAGTTAGGCAACTTTGTGATAATCACCTCCGTGTGGATGAACACGGATTTGCAGTTGGAGCGCAGTCTCGCACGACGGGTAACACCATTTTGTGTGCGTCGGTGGGAAAGGACTGTCTACAAGCAATATAGTGAACAGGGGGTTAACATACTCGTTTACAATCTGATATGCGTTGATTCGCAACAGCGAACAACCACGGGAATGCGTAATTTCAGCAATTTAAGGGAGTAGAGTAATGAATCGAAAAGGGCAACATGTCGTTCCCAGAGACAATAAATGGGCCGTACGCAAGTCTGGTTCCGATCGAGTAACACGGAAGTTTGATACTCAGCGAGAAGCTATAGAGGTCGCACGTGAGTTCGCTCGCAATCAGGGAACAGAGGTTTACATCCACGGACGGGATGGCCGTATTCGCGAACGCGATTCCTACGGAAATGATCCGTTTCCACCAACAGGATGACTGAAATTTGGTCGATTCCGACTTTAACCACAATGTCTTTGTAAATTGTCCGTTCGATACCGACTATGCGCCCATAATGCAGGCAGTTCTTTTCTGCCTCGTTCGGTTCGGGTTTAGGCCGCGTATTGCAACTGAGCAAAGCAACGCCGCTGAACCACGTATCGATAAAATCTGCGAACTGATTCGGGCTTCCAAATACTCAATTCACGATCTTAGCCGATGTCAAGCAAGCCAGGCGGAAGAGGTATTCCGTCTAAATATGCCTTTCGAGCTTGGAGTGGATTTTGGGTGCCAGAGATACGGCGGGCATCCATGTTCGGACAAGGTGATTCTGATACTCGATGAAAAGCGCTATCGTTTACAAGAAGCGATATCTGACTTGGCAGGAAGCGACATAGAAGCGCATGAAGGCAATTACCAAATAGCCGTGAGGAAGGTTCGAAACTGGCTGACTAACAATATTGCAGAAATCCCAACGGTTTCGGCAAATTCGATCCTTGCAAAATACGAAGATTTTCAAGAATGGCACTATGAGAGACAACGCAAGGAAGAATTTTCGGAACAAGATATTAAAGACTATCCAACCTCGGAGCTTCTTGATGAAATGTTGAAATGGTTTGTTCTACACAAGCCACAGGGCTAATCAGTGCTATCAAGGAGCCAGATAAGATGACTTATTGAGATGTTTGATGTCATAAATCTCTTGTCCCTCTGATGAAGGCGGCACCGTCGCTCGTCGGGGTTGAGAACCAACAATTCACGTTAAATTTAACAAACGGCTCATCACAAACGCCATCTGGTTCGTCCTGTGTCAATCATTACAGAATTTAACTCGGAAGCGTACTTCCACACAGGTTCGACTACAGTCCTTCCGGGCCCACCATATATTTAATTTTTCAATCTGCGCGAGATTTCTTGATCGATTTTTTCAGGAAAGAACTCAAATAAAACGCAGAAAATTTCTTCAGCGTTTAACACTTCAATCGTTACTAAATTTGAGTTTAGTTCTGCTACAATGTGTTTACTACCCCCGTCGTTTCGTCGGCGGGCCGCAGGGTCTTGAGAAGAGTTTCTTGAGGCCCTTTGCTTTTTCTGAAAGGATAACATGCGTACGGCAATTTATATCGATGGGTTCAATATTTTTTATGGAGCCGTTAAAAACACAAAGAGCTATGCCCGAAAGTAGTGCGTGGGGTGAAATCACGCGGCTACCTGGTTGTCAAACTGCTTTGTCTCAATCCCGTCTTTGAATTGTATACCTTCTATCACTTTCCCAAGTTGCCGGAATCCTCGCAACCTGCGCCAGTTGTGTTGCGCACAAATACCCAGCTTGAACATCATGCACAGCATCCCCTTTCGGCTTAAACACCCTTTCGAGCGACGCGTGCGATGACGGATCGTCGCAAATGTCGATTCAATCGGGTTGGTGGTGCGCAAGCTTAGCCAGTGCACTGCCGGAAAATCGTAAAACGCCAGCAGCTCTTCGCGGTCCTTCTCTAGACACTGAGTCGCTTTCGGATACTTGTCCTGGTAAGTGTGGATGAATTGATCGAATGCACGCTGTGCATCGGCTCGAGTCTCAGCCATCCAGATCTCATGCAAGGCCTCTTTGGCTTTCGCCTGTACCGACTTCGGAAGCGCATTCAGCACATTCGCACTCTTGTGCACCCAACAGCGCTGGTGACGGGTGTCCGGATAAATCTCATCCAGAGCCGACCAAAACCCCAGCGCACCGTCGCCAACCGCTAGCTTCGGCACATTCATCCCACGTGCTTTCAGATCCAGCAATACCTCGCGCCAGCTCTGCGTAGACTCGCGAACCCCGTCTTCAATCGTCAATAACTTCTTCTCGCCTTGATCATTCACGCCGATCACCACCAGTGAACACAACTTGACATCCTCGCTGCGCAATCCGCTATATATCCCATCCACCCACAGGTATACCCATCGCTCCCTGCTCAAATCCCGCGCCATCCACTGTTCGCGCTCTTCTTCCCACTCGGCTTTCAGTCGCGACACCACCGCAGTCGAAAATCCTTTGGCTTCCTGCCCCAGCAACACGCCAAGCACATTGCCCATCTCACCGCTGCTGATCCCTTTCAGATACAGCCATGGCACAAATGCCTCCAGCGTGCGTGTCTTTCGCACATAGGGCGGAATCAGGCAGGAGCGAAACGTCACCGGCTCTCCAGTGGTCGAACGCACCTTGGGAATCTTCACCGTCACCGAACCAATGCCCGTCTGAATCTGGCGTTGCCGATGGTAACCGCTTCGAACGACCGCCCGATGACCGTTTTCGGTATACTGGCCATCATACTTCGCCATAAGCTCGTCTAATTCAGCCTCAACCCCCAGTGCGATCAACTGACGGGCTCCGGTTCGAATCAAATCTGTGAGTGGGTCTTCAAAAAGTTCTCGATTTTCAAATGAAATTACGTTATCCTTATTCATCGTGGCGTACCTTTCTGGTTTCTTGTAATAAATGTGTTCATTTACATGTTAAACCAGATACGCCACTTTTTTTTCAAACCTCCCACGCACTACTTTCGGGCATAGCTCAAACACAAACTATAAATGGTTAAATCCAAAGCAACTCTGCGAATCCATATTAAAACCTCATCACAATATCATTTCCATCGTTTACTGTACAGCTAAAGTCAAACTTAAATTCACAGACCCAAGTGTTCCCATACGACAGGCGACTTATCTCAAAGCAATAAAATCTTATATCCCAGAACTGACTGTAATTTATGGACATTTTCTGGAAACCAGATTACTTTGTAGGCCAGTAAATCCGAAACTCGGAAAATTGGTAGAAGTGATTCGTACAGAAGAAAAAGGATCAGATGTTAATCTGGCGGTACACCTAGTAAATGATGCACATAATAATTTGTTTGACTGTGCAATAGTTGTCAGCAATGACAGTGATTTGGCAGAGGCGATGCGAATCGTAAAAGATGAATGCGGGAAAGTAGTGGGATTATTTACTCCTTGGAGAAGACGAGCATCAAAACAACTTATGCAACACTCAAGTTTTCAACGAACGATTCGAAAAGCCAGTTTGGCAAAGAGCCAACTTCCAAACCCTATACCAGGAACAAAAATTCACAAGCCGGCAAACTGGTAGTTCAAGGCGATTTCTTATAGCCACTAGCTGTAAATATCTAAGCCGCCCACTAAAATCCATTTTTACAATGAAGGGCTAGTCGAAGTTTTAAGTAGCGGTTGAATTTCGAGTACCATTTACCTTGCTTCATTGTGCACTTAAGTGCACAATGAAGCAAGGCCGTTCGACCGGGAGCAACCTTTGAATTTCCTGCGCCTTGAGCGCCTGGTGAGGACATGTGCCCCGGTCGATGGCAGCGATGGAAGCCCCGTAGATAGTTTCGTGCCCTTGAGCACCCGTACTGGATCAGGCAAGCATCGCGGCAGGTTTCAATTAAAACCACTCCTGAAATTCTTTTCGGAACAATCTCTTTCGCTTTGCGCCATTCTTAATGTTGGGATGCCAGTCAGGATGCATGCGGAACGAGGCCACATGTGCATCCCAACCACTCCGTGACCCGTTAAACCGTTTTGAACAACCAGAAATTGGACAGAAATAATAGATGTTCCTAGAAGATTTAGTTGCAGGTCCATAAATCCGAGTGTCTACATCATACTGGAGCCTTCGAATTACAATGCCAGGATGAATATTAATGCTACGCGCAAAGCGCTCAATCTCATCCGGTGTTTGAATTTTCAACAGATCACCAATATCTGATTGCGGAATTAACTTTTCCGCCGTCCAGTGATTGGCTTCCTGTTCTTGCAAACTATTATTACTTGAATCATGGTTCAAGTTGTCAAGGAAAATGTTCTGTTTATTATCAGCATGAAGCAGAACGTGGGCGGCTTCGTGGAAAAACGCAAACCAGAACTTATCGTTGGTCCTTCCATAAAGTGAAAGTTGAATTAGTGGGCTATGCGGGTTTAGCCAGCGTGCCACACCACTGACATTCGCTCTCGGAATGGCAGGCACTAAAACCAGCTTTACGCCAGCTTCGCGGCACAACGCACGAAGTTTGGGATCAAACGCATGTGGAGACAGCACAGTCAATTCGCGAATTTCATTGAGAACCTTTTCAAACATTGCCTTACTGTATTTTGGGGCGACTATATTCTCAGCTTCTATTTCTCCCATTCGAAGCCATGAAGTGATCGCACCAATATCAGATTTAGATTTACGACCACGTCGAAATGACGCTTGTAAATTTTCATAACGGACTGCCCATTCCTCTGGGGAAGCCACACTGAAAAATCGCAGTAATGTTTCGACAAGTTCCGGTTTTCTGGATTCAGTAATTCGTCGATCTGGAATAACATCGACTTTTTTCAACCAGGAAAGCGGCAGCACATCCAACCAATCAATCCATTTCTCATAGCGCTGCTGCGCTTCTTGTCTTGCCAATCGTTCACGATACATCGCCTCCCGGATCAACCAGAATTTAGCTGTAGAACCCAATACGCGCTCAAGCCTAAAGGCTGCGTCTTCGGTCAATGAGGCTTTGCCTTTAATTAATTGATTGAGATGTTTAGGGGTAAATCCAAGGCGTTTAGCGAGTTCGATTTGATTCCAGTCGCGTTCTTCCATCAAATCAGAGATGGTGGAACCGGGTGGTGATATCCAGTCAGGTTGAAATGCTCGTTTTTGATCAATCATGATAATCTCCTATAAAACAGACAGTGACTGCAGTAACGGCCGCCCAGTCAACACTACCATCGCTTTTTCGCGGTACTGCGTCGTGATTTAGTTTTATTACTAGGCGCTTACCACTTGCCAACGAAATTGACAACTCTCCCGCGCGGTCTCCTTTCAGAGGATGAGGCCTGCCTGCAACAATGTCAGTTACGTTTTGTGCGGCTACGATGTCATCTAGACGGCGTTGGAGTTTAGTAGCGTCGTTCAATCCTAGAAGGCGGGTAGTATAGTTCGAATTTTCACATATTCTTTGAAGTTTTGATGTCTGGAATGTAACTTCCATGCGAGCAATAATAATATATTTACCAAATAGGTAAATAATAGTAATGAATAATTTTTATATTAGTGTTCGCCCTAAAGCGATATCACCGACCTAAAAATTATCGAAGTTCCTTTTGAAAGAGGAGTTTAGCCAAGGTTCGACTACAGTCCTTCCTTGTCCACCAGACCACCAGATTAACGTTTGTGGTTAATTGTTCTTAACTGCAAGGTGGTGCTTTCGAATCAAATTTCACCAATTGAAATCAATCAATCATTTGGAATTAGAAATGAAAGGTCCAGTTTGTACAGGTTCGGCCAGAGATGTAACGCTCCCAGACTTTGATGGTGAACGTATCAAGTGTGATTTATGTGGCGAATACGATATATCGGGGACAATAGTATTTCGACTTTCGACCTTTAATATTGAAGAACGAAAAGAAGCGTTGTCCAAGGCGAAACGAATTGTTACAAATGGAAATCGCTCATGTATAGAAACTCGTTGCAATTGATTGTTGAGCACCATTCTAAATCGATAATTGGTGCTTCCGCAACGAGAGCCATATGAGCATGCCGAAGAGCGTCGTGTATTCTATGTGGCACTCACCCGCGCACGCGAATCGATCACAATAATCGTACGATCGGACCGACCTTCCTGCTTCGTGAAAGAACTGCTGGAGGATGAAAAATTCAGTGTTAGCGAATATAGCCTTGCTCAACATTGGCGGTATCCGTGCTCCAAGTGCGGAGGGCAATTGATTTTGGCGTGGAAGAACCGATATGTCTGCGAACATTGGGACAATTGCGATGCCAGTCTGCCTTTGTGCTCGGCGTGCGGCATTAGCATGCCGCTTCGAATTGACTCTTCGCTGGAAGTAAGTCAATGTGAATGCGGGGCGAAGTTTGCCGCCTGCACGGAATGCATTGACGGTTGGTTGGTTAGGCGCAACGGAAAGTACAGCCCTTTTCTTGGCTGTGTGAACTATCCATCATGTAAAGGGCGTAAATCCATGTAGTCCGGGTTTTGTTATATAACTCGCGGCGGTTCAATGCGGAGCAATACAATGCCGCACATCCTGTCAGATTTGTTCATATGTACTCAATCAGGACGTGGACTGATATTGCATATCGATATTCGATATAATACATTTATGATCCGAACTTTCCGTTGCAAGGACACTGAGCGGCTCGCTAACCATATTCAAGTACGGCGTTTTCTTAACTTCGAGCGCGTTGCTCAGCGGAAGCTTGCACAATTGAATGCCGCTGCATCGCTTGGTTTTCTTCGGGTTCCGCCAGGAAACCGGCTTGAGGCACTATGTGGCGATCGCAAGGGTACGTACAGCATTCGGATTAATGACAAATGGAGGCTCTGTTTTCGTTTTATGGAAGGAGATGCCTACGATGTAGAAATAGTTGACTATCACAATTGACATTTTGGAGGGAACAACGTGAAAAGACTTCAGCCAGTCCATCCTGGCGAGATACTGAAACACGACTTCATGGAGCCGTTCGGTCTTTCAGCTACGGCATTGGCCAAAGCTCTTGGAGTGACACCTGCGCGTATCAACGATATCGTTCGCGGTCGTCGAGGAATTACGGCGGGAACCGCACTGCGATTAGCGCGATATTTTGGCACAGACGCCCAAAGCTGGACCAATCTTCAGACTCTCTATGAGCTTGATATTGCTATGCAAAAGGAATCTGATGCCTTGAGTGCCATTTGTCCGCGCGAGGTCGCCTAAGGAAGCTGCATATCCGCTGAACATAAATTGACAAGTTGTGAAATTGGTGTTTGCTTCGAATTCCAGAAACGCTTTGTATTTGTAGTGATTTTCCGTATTTTTGAATTTGACTCCTGTCTCACAAGGTCGAAATAACTACTCTGAAAGGTAGACTAGAAAAAGTTCGAATACATTCCTTCCGTGCCCACCATGTATTTAATTTTTCAATCTGTGCAAGCCATTTTGATCGATTCTCTTTCAGGAAAGAACTCATAAAAAATGCAGAAGACATGCAAGGGCTTTACGTGGCGTCGCTGCCGCATTCTCAAAGTCACTTGCGTCATGCTGGAAAACCAACAGTTGTTTGATCATGATTACCCCAAACATGAACTGGCCGCTTAGAACATTGAGTCAGTGGGTTGCGGGGTTACCGCCTCTGCATTTGCCCTTGACAAATGGTAGGATGTCCCCCCTTGTCGAAGCCAGTTGTAAACGCCCGAAACGCCGTCACGCCTTTGGGATGCAGCTGCCTGCGGTAGCGGATGAATTCAAGGTTTTGAGAGTTTGGCGACGTGTTGCTAGACCGGAAATCGCCGCCACCTGATCGTTGATATTCGCTATTTGCCCTATCATCGGTGCATAGCCTCTTTGCTTTTGTTGCATTTGATAGGTGAAGTATGCCGCCTTTTTTTAAGGTATTATTATGCGCTGCGGATGGAATACCATTCCCCTCCCGAAACGCAAAAAAAAGAAGCAGTCAATCACAAGCCGGTTTGAGACTTTTACCCAATGCCATCCGTTGTCGTTAATTATGTTCGGGTAGTGGACTATCTGTCCACGCGTTTCGGCCGTATTGCGATGTATCTGATCTTTCTCATGATCGGTACGCTGCTGCTGGATGCTGTCACCCGCAATATGCTGAACATTCCCTTGTTCTGGTGTGTGGAACTGGCCCAGTTTACCCTGGCTGCCTACTACATCATGGGTGGCCCTTATTCCATGCAGCTTGAAAGCCATGTTCGTATGGACCTGCTATATGACCGTCTTTCGGAACGGAACAAGGCGCGTATGGACAGTTTCACTGCGATTTTTCTGGTGGTCTACCTGATTGTGTTGTTAATCGGCTGCCTATCCAGCACGATCTATTCGATCGAAACCAACCAAAGACTGTTTTCAATGTGGAACCCGTCAGTGGTACCGATAAAACTCATCATGTTGTTCGGGATATTTCTCATGTTGCTGCAGGCTTTGTCCACCTTCTTCAAGGATCTGGCCAAGGCGAGGGGGTTGGAACTAGCATGAGTTACGAAGCCATCGCCATCATCATGTTTGGCTCCATGCTCCTGATGCTGCTGACCGGACAGCGGGTGTTTGCGGCCATTGGCGTTGTTTCCACGGTTGCCGCATTGCTGCTGTGGGGTGACGGCGGGGTGGAAATGCCGTTCACCGCAGCGTTCAAGTTGTTCAAATGGTATCCGCTGCTGACGCTGCCACTTTTTATCTACATGGGATACATCCTGTCCGAATCGGGAATTGCCAGCGATCTTTATCGAATGTTCCATGTCTGGTTCGGTGGCCTCAAAGGGGGACTTGCCGTGGGAACAATCGGGCTGATGGTGGTGATTTCAGCCATGAATGGACTCAGTGTGGCAGGCATGGCGATTGGTGCCACGATCGCTTTGCCGGAGATGCTGCGAAGGGGTTATGACAAGATTATGATTACCGGTGTGGTACAAGCCGGAAGTTCCCTCGGGATTCTTGTGCCACCAAGCGTTGTGCTGGTTCTCTACGGCATGATTGCACGCGAATCGGTCGGTCAATTGTGGTTGGCAGGTGCATTGCCTGGCCTGATGATGGCCGGCCTTTTCATCATCTATATCGTGATTCGATGTCGCGTGCAGACTCATCTGGGTCCGACAGTCAGCAAGGAGGAACGCGATTTGCCGATGAGTGAAAAGTTGCGGCTGCTGCGGGCAGGAATTATTCCGTTTCTCATCTTCTTTTTCATGACGGGGCTTTTTCTCATGGGCGTTACCAGCCTGGTTGAAAGTTCAGCTGTCGGCGCCACCGCAGCCACCCTGGCCGCATTGTTCAAGCGCCGTCTCAACCGCAAGGTGATGGAGGAAACGATTCGCAAGACTTTGGGAGTTTCCTGCATGTTCATGTGGATCATTCTGGCAGCGTTGTGCTTTGGGGCCGTATTTGACGGAATTGGCGCCGCCCGGGCCATTGAGAGTCTCTTTATCACCAATTGGCACCTCTCGCCCTGGGAAGTGCTGATCATGATGCAGCTCTCGTATCTTTTTATGGGCATGTTCCTGGACGATACTGCCATGCTTGTGATCGTGGCCCCGCTTTATGTGCCTTTGGTGAAAGTTCTGGGCTTTGATCCCGTATGGTATGGAGTGTTGTATACCATAACTTGCCAAATCGCCTATATGACGCCGCCATTCGGTTACAATCTGTTCCTTATGCGTGCGATGGCACCCCCTGAAATCACTCTGGCAGACATTTATCGATCTATCTTTCCATTCGTGCTGGTCATGGTTGTAGCGTTGATTCTGGTGATGGTTTTTCCCCAGATTGCGCTGTGGCTACCAGGCCAGGTGTACGCGAATTAATTCCACCAGGCCTTATGGCTTATTTCATACGATACAAATCAGGAGATAAAAATGACTGAGAAAATCACACCCAATCAACCAGCAAGCGAAGACCGTCGGAATTTCGTAAAAAATCTCGGTGCGGGAACCGCTGGTATTCTGGCGGCAGGAACCGCACCCTATGCGTTCTCTCAATCCAATCCGATCAAGTGGCGCCTGCAGACCTATTCTGGAGCTCCACTTGGTGCACACGTGGTGTTGCCGCAGATCGAGGCTTTCAACAAGATTGCCCACGGCCAGATGGAGATCGAGCTGTATTACGCTGATCAACTGGTACCCACCGATGAACTGTTTCGAGCCATGCAATCCGGAGCGCTTGATGCGGTACAAAGTGACGATGCCACCATGTCTTCACCGGTCGACATCAGTGTTTTCGGTGGATATTTTCCATTCTCCACCCGCTACAGTCTGGACCTGCCAGTTCTTTTCAAGTATTACGGGCTGGATGAAATCTGGGCTGAAGCCTACGGTGAGGTGGAAGGAGTTGAATGGATCAGCGCCGGTGCATGGGATCCGCTGCATATCTTTACCAGGGAACCGATCCGCTCTCTTGCCGACATGAAAGGCAAGCGGGTATTCGGTGTGCCGACTGCTGGCAGGTTTCTGTCTCGCTATGGACTGGTTCCGGTGACCTTGCCTTGGGATGACATCGAGGTCGCGATCGGTACCGGCGAACTGGATGGAGTTGCCTGGTGCGGTTTCACGGAAGCGTACGAAGTGGGCTGGGCGGATGTCTGCAGTTATGCATTGCTCAACAACGTCACCGGTGCTTGGTGTGGATCGTATTTTGCCAATACAAAAAGCTGGAATGCACTGACACCGCAACTGCAGGAACTCTTTCGAATGTCCTGTAACGACTCGCATTATTACCGCCAGGTCTGGTACTGGGGAGGCGAGGCCCAGCTCAGGGTAGAAGGCAAAAAAATGGAACTCACCACCATCCCCACAGAGGAATGGGATCAGGTTGTCGCAGACTCCAAGGAATTTTGGGAAGATCTGGCTTCAATCAGCCCCCGTACCCGCAAAGTAGTGGATGCGTTCAGTCAATACTCCCAAGTGATGGAAAAGGTGGGTGTCCCCTACCGTTACAGCTGATGATTGCCTGAGCAGTCCGTACTGCTCCAATGGGATCAATTGACCCCGGGGATAGTGCCCCGGGGTCAAGGGTATGGCGAAAAGTGAGTAAACTCATTCAATTTTCCATCAGAATATTTTGCTCTTTTCTCAATCCTTCCATTGCATGGAGCGGGAGACGGCTTGCACAAATTTTTCGATTCGGTCCTGCCGAAATACTGAGGGGTGAAAACGCTGGATTCGGGCATTGTCGTCGTCAACAAGGATGTTTTCAGCTCCTGCCAGTTGGGCTGTGCCGATCGCGGTGAGCTCAGAGAAGGGCCTGACGGTTACGCACTTGCCCAGGCTGTCAGCCAGGAACTGGCAAAAATACGGATTTACGGAGACGCCGCCGTCAATGGAAATCTCGTCGCTGACACGATAGAGTGAAGCCATGGTCCTGATAACCTCTGCCGTACGCAGGGCAACTCCCTCAATCAGTGACTGCATCATGTCCTGCTGATCGGTGTCCAGGGACAGCCCGATCCACAAACCTGCGGCACGGCGGTCCCAGTGAGGGCAGGCCAGGCCGATCAGTGCTGGCACAAACACCAGGTTCCTGTCAATAGCAGCCGGTTTGTCAAAAGTGTCAAGCGATGAATAGTCTTCAAACAGTCGCAGTCCATGGGCCCACTCGATGGCCGACCCCGCACAGTAAACTCCGCCATCGAGGGCATGCACCGCCCGGCAGCCTTCAAGTTGCCACGCAACGGTGGGCAAAAGCCCCTGCTCCGGTGACCGGAAAATTTCGTGTCCAGTCACCATCAGCGCGAATGCGCCGGTGCCGAAAGTGATCTTGGCATCTCCAGCCTGCCGGCAGCCATGGCCGTAAAGCGATGCTTGCTGGTCCACCACGCTGGCAGTTATCGGAACAACTTGACCCCGGCTCTTCACCTGCCCGAGATTTCCTGTGGTGGGAACGATTTCGGGCAGAGCATCCATGGGAACGCCGAAGATCTGGCATAGCGTTTCGTCCCATTGGCCCGTATCTAGATGCATCAACGAGGTGCGGGAGGCAGTTGTGATGTCAGTCCTGAATTCCCCGGCCAATCGGTCCAGGAAATATGCATCCGTGGTACCCAGTCTGAGCTTTCCCTGTGTTCGCAGTCGAGCGGCTTCGGGGATATGGTTCATAATCCAGGCCAGTTTGCTTGCCGAGAAGTAGGAATCCAGGGGCAGCCCCGCCCGGTGCATGATTTCTTCTCCAGCCCCGTCGCGATCAAGGCGCTCGATCACATCGCCTGTGCGATTGTCCTGCCAGACAATCACGGGTGAGACGGGTTCTTTGGTGACAGCGTGCCAGGCAAGACAGCTTTCTCCCTGGTTGTCAATCCCGACTGCCCTGGTGTTTTTTGCCGAATCAAGCACAGTTTCCAGGTTCCGTAGCAACTCCAGTGGATCATGTTCTACCCAACCGGGTCTGGGGTAATGTTGCCGATGACGGATTGATGCCGAGATGGACGCGACACCATCTTCATCTACCGCCAATGCGCGGGTGCTCGTTGTTCCTTGGTCGATGGCGAGTATGGTCATGGGTTCAGCCGGACCCGTGGAAAGTCAGCGTGATGGTTTCCGGATGCGATGACAGTATTCGGTGCGGAACGGGCAGGAACACCTGCTTTTCAGGCGCAGCCGTGACGCGCATTCCAAGCACATGGGAATCGCCTGCCCATAGGTGGAGTTTCCCCCGTGCTTCAGCGGAAAACCTCACCCAAAGTGGCACATCCCCAGCCTGTTGGTGATCCGGGACCAGTCGTTGCGGGGTCACATAGCGGATGACAGGTGAAGTGAACTGCACTTCGGTGGACCTCTCCGGGGCCGGCAGGCTATTCTCCAAAGACCGTGCGATGCTGTTCGCAGTCTCAACCCCCTCACGCCAACAGCGCCCGGAGGAATCAGCAGGATGCAGCATGTTGCCGGCGGCAAAAATATTCGGATCAGAGCAGCGTCCGAATTGATCGACAACCGGAATGCCGGAAACCGGGTTGATTTCCAGCGATCCCAGGCGTGCCAGGGTGGACTCGGAAACGAACTTTCCAGTGAACACAACGCCGTCACAGCTGATGTGTTCTTCTCTTCCTGTATCGTTCCGCAATATCACACCACTGACGCGGTCTTTCCCCTCAATACAAGTGACCTCGGTGTTCATCAGAGTGCGGACTCCCTGTATTGCCGGCAACCAGGCAGCGGCTCGCCAGGCAGTTGGGCGACTGCGTTTTTCCACCATGGCGACAGGACGGATTCCCGCATGCCGACAGGTCAGTAACGCAGAAAATGACACCAACTCGGTGCCCACGATGACCGGACGCTTGAATGGCCTGCGCGATTTGAGGTATACCATGGATTGCAGCGCACCGGTGGTCAGAACGCCCATCGGCCGGTTGCCGGAGACCATGCGCGCCGCTCTGGGAGTTTCCCGAACACCGGTGGTCAAAACAATTCGTTTTGCTTTCACAAGAAGCATTCCGTCGGGAGTTGACACGCGCAAGGCGAGGCCTTGCTCCAGTCCGGTGACGGTAAACTGCACCCGGATGTCCACGCCTTCGGATTCGGCAGATTTCACAAGTCGTGAGGCGTATTTCGGCCCTGTCAGAATGCGATGGAATTCCTGCCAGCCGAACGGGGGGTGTCCACAATGCCTGGGAATGCCGCCTGCCATCGCTTCCCGTTCCAGAACCATGACGTGACCGACACCAAGACGTCGCAGTTGCCTCGCAGCACCAAGACCCGCCGGGCCTCCGCCCACTACGGCCACATCGCAATGAATAGTCAGTTCAGACATACCCTCTACCATAAACTACCATCAACCTGCAGCAGCCATGGGTGGTTCCAGATGGTTTGCAGTGATTTCACTTAGTTCCGCGCTGCAATAAAAGCCTTGACATCGTCCCATGGTCACGCGGGTTCGGCGTTTCAGCCCACCTAGGGACTTGGCCGGAAGCGGACCCTGAAGGGCATTTTGGATTTCCCGGCGCGTGACCAGTTCGCAATAGCAGACAATGCCTCCGTTGCCTGGCAGCATCCAGTCCCGCTCGCCGAATTGACTGATTTGTGGCACAGTGGGCCATGGAATATCTGCTGTCGGTGAAGACACCGACAGGCAATTAAAAATCTTTTTGGATGCCAGTCGGGCAATGCCCAATGCTGCACTCAGACCAGTTGAACGAATACCGCCAATACACAGGTATTGACGTTTCTCGTTCATGTGGATTTGGTAATCCCTTGCCTGTGTTGCCGGTCGGATGCCTGCATAGAGCGCCGTTACATCGTGTTGAACGAGCTGCGGCAATACATTTTCGCCCACCGTTTTCAGTCGGGACAGAACTTTCGAATCTACACTCGTGTCATCGCGGCTATCCTGGTCCTCGGCACTCGGGCCTACCAGCAGGTTGCCGAAGACTGTGGGACACACCACGATGCCCTTGCTGGTTTCCGTTGGCACCGGCAGAAGGATCGTATTGGTCAAACCGGCAGCCGATTTGTCATACACCAGAAACTGGCCCTTTCGGGGCAGAATGTGAAACAGGAACTCGCTGTTCAGTCGATTGTGCAGGATATCTCCATACAGACCCGCGCAGTTCACCAGCCAACGGGCATGCAATTCACCCTGAGAGGTGGATACGCGCCAATGTTCTCCTTCAAAATGCCCCGTCTGGATCTCGCACTGATTGACAAATCGAGCTCCATGAGCCAGAGCATGATGCAGGTAAGCCAAGGGTGTGGACCAGGGGTCTACCAGACTTTCACCCGGGATGAAAGCCGCTGCCTTGAGTTTTTGTGTGAGTGAAGGGACCCGCGCACGGGCTGTATCTGCGTCAATGGCGGTGACATTATCCACTCCATTGGCATGGGCCTTGGACACGATGGCTTCGATTTGTGATGCCTGGGCGTCGTCCCATGCAAGGACCATGGCTCCGGTTTCTACCAGGGGCAGGTTGAAGCGTTTGTGAATATCCCTGTACTCCTGGTATCCAGCCGCTATGCAGGCCTGTTCAATGGATCCCGGGGGTGCGTCAAATCCGGTATGCAGAATCGCGCTGTTTGCCTTGCTGGTTCCTCCGAGGATGTCTCGTTCCTTGTCCGCCAAGATGACCCGTGCACCTTCCATGGCCAATTTGCGGGTTACAGCGCAGCCCACAACTCCGGCACCAACTACCAGTACATCGCAACTGCGGTGAGATGATTGGGGAGTCACGAAAGTTGTCTTGACGACATCGGGAGATGTTGGGCAATGGAATTGACTTCTATCAGACACATTAGCGTAACACCGGTACCAACTGGAGAATCTGCCATGAACGACAGGACAATTATGTATTGTAAGAGTTCAGCGAGTGTGTAATTCGATTTCAAGGCCAATTGTAAATTATTGATACCGTCGTGTTGAGTTTTCGAGACAGGGGAACTTACCGGTAATGAACATTTGCCTGTGACACCCGACAAAGTGGTGAACACGGGCTCAATAATCGGCACGATGTAACTACATTGAAGTAAGTTCCACGGCTAATGAAAGCACGGGATACACCTGCCATGAAGTCACGATGTTTAAAACATAGTGGAAATTCTGCCAAAGTCCGAACACTCCATAGTCGACTCATGGCGAAACTGGCTACCAGGCTGCGATCTGGGGCGTACTTGGGGTTGCGGCCGGTCGGCAGGAGGGAATCGAATTCAATTTTGGCTGAGATCACTCTGGAGTGGACCCACCGGGTTTGGCACTAAGGTTGCAAGTATTGGCATCGTCTCTGCCTTTGGACGAGGCTGAAGTGTACTGGCAATGTAGCACGCTACATTGCCAGTATACGCCCGTCGCTTCCATCGCCACTTGCTCGCCTCCATTTTGCGTCCACCAATCCGCCATCCGTTCCAAATTTTCGGTGAAACCCTCAAAATGCTCAACCGACTGCTCGCCCTGGTCATTGAACTTCAATGCCACATAATGCAAATTCTTGGCAATATCGATGTCGGCACAGTTTGGAAACTTTACCGTTAATCCTGTTTTCAATGAACGGGGAAATCAATGCGCCGGACATTCCGCTAATACTCAATGTTTTAAACGGGGTCGTATCAAAACGCCACCTGTGAAATTCGACGACCGCGGAAACGATCAGACTTATTTTCGGGACCTTGCGTCACCATAGATATAACGGCCTCTGCTCCGGCGCATTACTCAACGATAATCTATCCCTGTGCGGTTGAACGTCTTTTTGCTTGCGGACGATGTGTTCCTTTCGTGAAGGCGGCGCCAAAACTGGGCTGCGGGCTTATAACTGGTAGAAACCATTACTTCGTAGCGACACATCTTTGAAATTCACAATGAATTTTAAGAATTCCCAAGGTTCGAATACAATCCTTTCGGGCCCACCAAAACCAGAATTCCGAACGTCCCATATTGCTGTTGCCAGTCTTGGATTATTTATTGATTTTTCTCAATTTACCAATTTCAAAATAATTCATTGTTGCGAGCCCTTTAAATTTGGGGTGAATAATTCTCATTCTTGTAAATTTCCTAACTGAATCAAAACCAGATCAAAAGACTTAGTTTATGAAAGCAATCGTATAATTGAGATATCCTTATTAAAAATTATTGACAATTATAAATATGCGTCTTATAATAGACAACATGATATACAACGCATTCACAATTATTTTTGTACAACACGTAAACGGAGGCTGCTAGTGTCATCCCTTCCAATTCGTACAACACCTAAAGACATCGAAGCTATCTGTAGTTATCTAGTGACTAAGCCTACCGGGGCTACATTTGCTGAAGCTAAAGCTATATTAGAAAAGAAAATTCTCGACGCTCGTAAGCTTAGGGCATTAAAGTTTTGGGGTCTCATAGAGGATGATGGAAACAAATTCAAGATTACTTCTCGTGGGCGTCAATATGTAAAAAATGATTGTGCTTATCGGAGTCACGTTCTACGTGAGGTGATTGAAAACGTAATTCCATATCAAGCTGTTGTTGAGCGGGCTGTACATAATAATTTGGATTCCATGGTAGCCACAGAGGTAGCTGCATATTGGTACGAACACTTTAAAAACGACACATCCGAATTAGATAGAACATTGAATGATCAAGCGATTTGCTTTTTCCAGATAGCACAGGCGGCTGATTTGGGTAGACTTATGATTGGGCGTAGGGGAAAGCCGACTCGATTTGACTTTGAATTAGACACAGCACGTTCATTTGTTAAAAACTTGGACACCGATACTCAAACAAACCAATCTACAATAAAATTAATTGATGCTGAAGTTTCTCAAGACTTAAGTAGGGATAACAAGAAAGACGGTACGGAAGAGAATCCATATGATTCAAATAAAGTTTTTATTACACATGGGAAAAATAGCAAAATTCTAAACCAAGTAAAAGAACTCGTGGCCTACGGTAAATTTGAACCTATAGTAGCTATGGAACACGAAACAGCGGCTAAACCCGTTTCCAAGAAAGTAATGGATGACATGAGGAAGTGCAAAGCCGCAGTAATACATGTAAGTTCAGATGATGTACTCTTGGATGAAGATGGTACTGAGGTGCCACAGATCAACGCCAATGTGCTCATTGAAATTGGTGCTGCAATGGCACTCTATAGAGAGAAATTTGTCTTATTAGTTGAAGACGGCTTGAACCTTCCTTCCAATCTTCAAGGACTATATGAATGCCGCTATCAAGGCGACGAACTCACGATGCCCGCAATTATGAAACTACTAAAGGCTCTAAATGAGTTTTAGTTTCCTGTAGGGTTGTGGGTAGAGCACAAATAGGAAATTAAATTAATTCAGGATTCTGAGACCACGAAAATTGTATGTTAGTAGTGTAAGAATTTGGTAACACAATGAGGTAATGAATAATGCATAGTTACTGCGTAAATAGAAATTCCCAGAGTAATGGTGACCATGAGGTGCATGATGTGACTGCTAGTTGCAGATACTTACCTTATCCGGAGAATCAAATTAGTTTGGGGAATTTCTACTCCTGTCATGGAGCGGTTGTTGAAGCAAGAAAGTATGTTGATCAGGTGAATGGTTGTTATTTTTGTTGTAATCCTTGTCATACCACCTAGAATTAGATTTGTAGAGGTGAAAAGTTTTCGTGGAATTTACGATATATTTACACAGAATAATTTTTCAGCCAAGGTTCGAATTCTTTCTGTCCGTGCCCACCATCGTTCCTATTCTTTGTATTTCATTTTATAGGGAAATACCGTCTCCTCATTCTTGGCGCGATATTGCCACAGAAATTAATCACTATGCCGTAGTTAACTTGAGGCGACAGATATAGGCAATTTTGGTACTTCTGTTGTAGGGCTCTACACTGCTTGGTATAGTAGATTAGTAATGCCGCTCGATACAAATTATCTGCATTTCCAATTCACATCAGCGGGTTTGTTTGCACCTTCTTCTTCAACGCGAATTTTATTTTCCGAATATCGGGAACTGAATGTGCTACCGCCAACTCTACGACTGGTTTGATGCCGCAATATTTTAGTTGTTGCCGCCACAAGTCGAACGGATGCTCAATTGGTGAAGTAAAGATATTAATACCGCGTGGCTGAGAGTATGGCAACTTGTTACCTCTGTTGATAGGAAACAGCAATACACGGTCGAACCAAGCATTCAGCAAGCACCTGGTAACAACAACCAAAACAGTGTGCTAATTTTCTCGATATGCAGTTCCGCAAAGCAAATTATCGAGACGGTCTCAATTCAGCCAGAAGAACACTTTCAAATTGAGCATACCGCAGCAATCCCGTGGTGTTAGTTCGTCGCACAACCCGGGATTTGAATCTTTGAGCATTATACACAAGAGGTTGAAATCGCGATTCAATCACTACTTTACCACCGCGATGACTAAGATGTGCTAGTAGGTCATTCGTGATCGGTCTACCTTGAGATTCACACTCGGAAAAACATGTTCCAATAGCGCGCGAAGACTCGTTCGCGCAATGCAAGAGTCCTGTTTATGTGCTACAAACCCTTGAGAAAAACTGACTTGACGTGATTTGCCCTATATCATAGAGGGAAAGCACCATCGTTGATCAGAGAACTTGCTTACTATATAAACAAAATCAATATATTATAGAATTACCAGACGAACACAAATTAGGCGAGAAATGGCATTTGGGGAATTAATATGAACGCGTTTTCAACCGATGCATGTCGTCTTCCGATGCACCACATAACGATTCGTGTACCGTGGCACGATAACTGCTGGGCTGGAAGAGTTTGTAAACATCCATTGGATAATACGAGTTGCCTCGTTCTGCCTCGTATCGGTAGGAACAAGAACGATGAGGTTGAAGATCGATGCTCTGGTAAATCTTTCAATGAGTTGGTTGCCAACGAATGGCCTCCCTGTGTTGCCGAGAGGGTGTCGTTCATGGCAGAATTTGAAATTACGCGAAGCATGTCTCATCCGTACTCGAGCACCAGCCCAGCGTCACATGGACACTTCATTCCTACGAAGTTTATTCAACCTTCCTATTCGGCTGCGTGCGTACCCTATCGATGGATGCTTCGAAGTGAAATCGAGGGTAGTTCCAATACCAACCAGCCAGGGCTTGCTGAGCGGTTGCAGATCGGTTGGGTAGCGGACCGTGAACCAAAACTAAATTTTGATAGTGCTTGGATTCAGGATCGGGACAATCAGCTCGCTTGCCTCGACACCTTTTTTGGAGCTTTACGACCTGAGAAGTCTCTCTGTTTCTTTTATGCCAAACGCACCCCACTTTCAGAAAAATCGCAACGAGTGATTGTGGGTGTTGGACGGGTGCTCTCAGTTGGGTCAGCGACTGAATACGATTACGACACTGAAAACCCACGACTAAGATGCGCGTTGTGGGAACGAAATATTGGTCACTCGATCCGCCCAAATTTCGTCGACGGATTCCTTTTTCCGTATCAGGAAATCATGGCTATGGTCGAGCGTGGTGAGATATCGAATCCAGAGGAGTTTGTCGCGTTTGCCCCAGACGATCAATTTGACGCCTTCTCGTACGGCTCTGAACTTCTTACGCACGATGGGGCAGTTGCTTCGCTTGTAGAATGTGCCTCAGTGCTACATCGTATACGTTCTCGCATCGAGGGGCCTTGGGACGACGCTTTGCGATGGATTGACACGCACCTCAATCGATTGTGGAAGGCGCGCGGTGCGTACCCAGGTCTAGGGTCTGCACTGGGAGCGTTCGGTTATGAATGGGGTTTTCAGCACGGTAACCTACTTGCTTATGAAATTGAACTAGAGCGGGAGAAGGTAGGTGGTAATCCATGGACAATCGTGAATGCTGTAATGCGGGATTCAAACCGGTTAATTAGCCCAGTTACTCGAAAATTGACTGCAGGTCTTCGTGCAGGGTGGAGTTCCATTTCACCGGAGCGACGCACATTGCTTGATTTACTAAGTCGTTTTGCAATCAGCGGAGAGCAGGCATTGCATTTCTACGACCGGACTTTGCGAAAGGATGCAGGCATAGATGCTACCGATACGGAGCTAATTGCAAACTCTTATTTGTTTTTCGAGCGAGACAGGCGGCACGCTGATCCCATTTCATTCGGAGTTGTTGATCGGGGTTCATTTCCAGACGAAGCCATTCGTCGCGAGTTCCCAATTGCTGAACCCGCTTGTTTAGATGATCCAGTGGATAAACGGCGAGTTCGAGCCTTCGTCGCTGATTTATTGGAAGAGGCGGCCAATCAGGGACATACTCATTTACCTCAGAGTTGGGTTATTCGTCGAGCGAGGGAACGTTCACTAAATCCTCCCTGTCCCTTGGGTGAAAACGTACTTGACGCGACTGAGCATTCGTTTCAGGGTGTAATACAACGGGTTGCAATGGGTACAGACGAACCCGCCTATCAGCTCGATTACCTTGTCGAGTGCCGAAGAATTATTCGCCGTGAGGTTAAAGGGCGACGTAGAGGGAATACACATGTGGTTGAACACGGTAATAATTGGCGAATGATTATTGATGACAGCATCGATCAAGAATTGCTTCAAAACGAGGATGAACGGAAGCTTGAAGAGCAGGCACGATTTGAAAAGTCGGTTGCATTAGAACAGATATTCCGCTCGAGATTGTCCGTGTTACTTGGTTCGGCTGGAACCGGTAAGACCACACTATTGAGAATGCTTTGTCAACTTCCCGAAGTGTCAAACAGCAGAATTTTGCTATTAGCACCAACAGGAAAAGCTCGTGTTCGTCTTGAAGAGAGAACTGAGCAGACAGGTTCGGGCCAAACACTTGCTCAATTCTTGTATCACTATCGCCGGTACGACGGTAATACGGAGTCCTATTTCCCCAACGAAACTGCGCCTCGTTGCTCCGACTTCCGAACCGTAATTATTGATGAGTGTTCAATGCTGACTGAAAACCAGCTAGCGGCATTGTTTGATACTTGTACAAACGTCGATCGCTTTGTTTTGGTAGGTGACCAGCATCAGCTCCCTCCCATTGGTCCTGGAAGACCCTTCGTCGACATCGTGAAAGAACTTGCTCCGGACAATTTGGAAGATTTAGTTGTCAAATGTTCACCGTGCTATGCCGAGCTTACTATTACCCGGCGTCAGACTTCAACTGGACGCGCAGATGTTCTGTTCGCATCTCACTTTAGTGGTCGTTCTCCAGACCCGGGTGCGGACGAAGTTTGGACTACTGATCCCATCAGTAATAGTGAACACTTCCGCACAGTGGAATGGAGTAGCCCAAATGATCTCCAAAAAAAATTGCAAGCCGAACTCATAAATGAACTTGAGCTTGAAGGGCCGGAGGACGAACTTGGATTTGAATTATCACTCGGCGGTTCTAGTTACCAGAGTCTCAATCGTGCTTTCTTTTGGCATCGATTTCGTGACAACCATGGCGCAGCACTGAAGGTCGATTCATGGCAGGTGCTTTCGCCAATTAGAGGCGGATTGGACGGTGTTGATGCGCTGAACCGGGCTGTACAAAAAAATTTCCGAAGCCTCTGGAGAGCGAATGCTGAAGCCGACGGTTGGAGTCGTAAAATTCCTAGACCTTTTGGGCCGCAGGAGATTCTATACGGTGACAAAGTTATCAATGTTATCAATCAACGTGGAAAGGATGTATTTCCGAAATCCGATGATGAAGCTTACATAGTAAATGGTGACATGGGAATCGTAGTTGGACAATACAAAACGAAGAATTTTAAAGGGTCGCCGTGGAAACTTGAGGTCGAATTTGCCGGACAACTCGGTACAAAATACGGTTTCGTCAAAAGAGAGTTTGGAGATGAGGCCTTGAATCCACTCGATCTTGCCTATGCCCTGACTGTACATAAGACGCAAGGCAGTGAGTTTGGCACTACTTTTGTCGTGTTGCCTAATCCGTGCTGGTTGCTTTCTCGCGAGTTGCTCTACACTGCTCTGACTAGGCAGAGGAATCGGTTAGTCTTGCTCCACCAAGGCTCACTAATAAAATTTCGAAGCTTTGCTAGTGAAAAGTTTTCTGAAATAGCGCGGCGCATGACTAATCTATTCACTGAAGCACGCCCACGAGAGATCACGGTCGGGATGAAATCTCTTTTCCTTGAAGAATACCTGATTCATCGAACAGAGCGCGGTGATCTCGTAAGATCAAAATCAGAGCTTGTTATCGCGGACAAACTCCATGCAAGAGGTATCGATTATACCTATGATATGCGGCTTGAACTTCCGGATGGTAGGTACCGACATCCAGACTTCACAATTGTCAACGACTTAATGGGTATAACTTACTACTGGGAACACTTAGGCCTACTTAGTGACCCAAGTTATCGAGCGAATTGGAAACGCAAGAAGAAAGAGTACAAAGCAGCGGGAATTGTACCATATCAGGACGGTGGGGGTTCCCACGGAACACTGATTGAGACTCGAGACGACCCAAGTGGCGGGCTTGATGCCAACGTTATTGCCAAAATAATTGACTCCGTATTACTAGGAGGGGATTAGCGTGGTTTTCAAATTCTTTGGCGGATGTGGTACAGCGGAAGAAGGATTAAGGCCTTGAATCACAACATCAGCATTCTCCTGAAAAGTGCTTCTCGTGAGCTCTGTTTGTTTTTGACAAATTTATTGCCGAAAATTGGTGGTGAGAATTGGTGGAGCAGAAATGTAATCGATCAACTTTCTTTCAAGCAACAGCAAAATGTTGAGCAGCGGCAGATCAAAGAATTAAACGGACTGGACCTAGCAGCTTTGCTTCGCGTGCTAGATAAAAATTGGTACGAAATTGGTTCGCAGAAAACATTGCCTCCTGATGCGCGTCATTTCGTTAAAGAAATGTTGTATGTTCGGAACCGATGGGCGCATGAATCAGTTCAGAAGTATCCGGTGGATGATGTTTACAGAGACCTAGATACACTTCTAAGATTTCTCTCGGTAATCGACGCATCTGAAAATCTTCAGGATGAAGTACGAAAAGAGCGTCAAAATTTGATCCAGCAAGAGCAGGAGCCAGGCGTAGAAACTAATCGGAAAGTGGCCGATTCGAAAAACGAAGTTTCTGGTTCTGCCTTTCAACCCACTCAGTTGGTTAGACTCAAGTCAAATCCATTAGAAGTTGGGCCGGTAGTCGATGTTCAAGTAATGGATGCTGAAAATAGATACAAGGTGTTCATAGATGGAACACCTAAGTCATTCTACGAATCTCAATTGGAAGCTGAAATTTCTGAGGATCAACAACGGTTGGTACCTCTAAATCAGTTCCATGCACACCTGACCGCGTTACAGATTCAGCACCCGAGCCTTTCGACCCTGTATTCATTGAATGCTGCAAGGGTAGACTTTATCCCGTATCAATTTCGACCGGTACTCAAATTCATCCAAGCGGACCGACCACGTTTGCTCATAGCGGATGGAGTCGGTGTTGGAAAGACAATTGAGGCGGGATTGATTTTGCGAGAGTTGCAGGCTCGTCGAGAAGTTCGCTCAGTACTAGTAATTTGTCCACGTCCTCTTGTAACTGAAAAGAAGTGGTTGTTGGAGATGAAGCGATTTGAGGAGCGCTTCACTCAATTAGACGGCAATACGCTACGCTATTGCATAAACGAAACTGATCTTGAGGGCGAGTGGCCTGAACAGCATACAAAGACTATTCTTCCTTACTCACTGTTTGATGAGGTCCTCCTACACGGAAAACAAGCATCAAGTTCTTCACGCCGAAATTTTGTTCAGAAAGGTTTACTCGACCTGGATCCTCCTCCGCAATTCGACTTGGTAATCGTAGACGAAGCGCACCATGTTCGGAATCCAAATACGTATTCACATGAAGCTGTTCGTTTATTTTGTGACAACGCTGATGCAGTGGTATTTCTCACCGCTACACCATTGCAGATGGGAAGTGACGATTTGTTTGTCTTACTCAATTTGCTTCGCCCGGATCTCGTCATTGATCGAGAGAGTTTTAAGTACATGGCAGCCCCTAACCCTCATATCAATCGAGCGCTTGATGCTGCCCGTGGAGGAGCTGAAGGCTGGCAGAAAATAGCTGTGGACGGGATAGAGGACGCTATTAAAATGGACTGGGGTAAGCGATTCTTGTCAGTGAACCCTAAGTTCCGAAAATTAAAGAAGGCTCTATCAAAAACTGCGCTGTCGCATGAAGATCGGATTAGTGCGATTAACTCGTTGGAAGACCTGCACACATTCTCGGGAATAATCAACCGGACGCGTCGTCGTGATATTGGCGAATTTACGGTTCGAGAACCAATTACCGTTTCTGTCGAGTTCACCCCAGAACAGCGAGAACTTTACGATGCGCTGCTTACAGTACAGGCTCAAATTCTTGCAAGAATCCACCCAACTCAAAGCATCAATTTCATGATGACAACTATTCGTCGACAAGCGGCAAGTTGTCTTTACGGTTTAGCACCTCTAATTAGAGATATTTTGAATCGACGAATTTCGGATGTTAGTAACCAAGAATCCAGTGACGAGTACGAGCTACTTGATCCTGAGTCGGCCGAAGAATTCCGAGAAGAAATAGAAAGGATTGTAATTTGTGCTGAGCAACTTGAACGTAATAAGGATCCAAAGCTTGAGGCCTTAGAGGGTGTAATAAAAGACAAACAAGAACTTAGTAATAACAAGGTCATAGTGTTCAGCAGCTTCCGTCACACACTCAGTTATTTATTTGAGAAACTGTCTGCCAGTGAAGTTCGTGTAAGTATGGTTCATGGTGGAACACCCGATGAAGAGCGAGTTCTGCTGCGAGAAAGATTCAGTAAATCTCGCGAAGATACCAATGCGATTGATATTCTTCTGTTCTCTGAGGTGGGTTGCGAAGGACTGGATTACCAGTTCTGCGACTGTATTGTTAATTATGACTTGCCATGGAACCCAATGCGAGTCGAACAACGTATCGGACGTATTGATCGCAACGGACAAAAGAGCGAAAAGGTTTTAATCTACAACCTCATTACACCAAACACTGTAGATGCCGACATATACGAACGATGCTTGCTCAGAATTGGAATTTTTAACAACGAAATTGGAGCAAATGAGGAAATTTTGGGCGAGATTGCACGGAATATACGAAGTATTGCTGATAATGTTGAATTGTCCGCTAACGAACGTAGAGAAAAGTTACAGCAAATTGCAGATAACAAAATTCGACTAATTCGGGAACAGAACAGGTTAGAGGACAAACAGGCGGAACTATTCGGAATCCGGCTGCCAGTGAATCAAATCCAAAAAGACATTGAAGGTGCTTCCAGCTTTTGGCTTTCACCGATGGCGGTGCAAAATCTGATTAAAAATTATATTCAACAAATTGCAGGAAAAACACAAGAGTACATTACAGGCGAAAAAGCGACTAAGAGTCTGCGATTGTCCCAAGAGGTTAGAGGGAGGCTCTTGAAAGACTTTCAGGGACTGCCAAGAATTTCGTCATCAACTTACAAGCAATGGGAGAGTTGGTTAAAGGGCACGGTCTCACATTTTGCAATTACATTTGATTCCCAAGAGGCGGTGGAGAATCAGAGCGTAGCCTTCATTACGCCTCTTCATCCCTTTACACGACAAGCCGCTCGTGCATTGGAGTCAGGTGGAGCGAAACCTATTTGCGTTGTAGAGATAACAGACAGCAGTACTGCATCGGGTCAATATCCATTCGTAATATACGAGTGGAGGTTTAGCGGTGTTCGCAATGATTTGGTGCTTTATCCGGTTACTGAATCCACAGAGATATCACCACGTTTAACTAGACTATTGGAATATGGTCGACAAGGAAGTCTTCCAGATGATCAGATTCCAGATGATATAGTTTTTGACAAGCTCGATAACACACACCATGAGCGATGGACAAAAGCGCGGTTTGAACATATAGAACGAAATATACGCATTATCGACTATCAAAGAGAGAGCTTGGCTACAAGCCACCGAGCCCGGGTAGCAATGTTGGAAGAGCGGATGGCGACCGCAACGGAAGAGAAAATACATCGTATGCGGCAAGCACAACTAGCGAATGCCGAAGCGGATTACAGAAGACGACTATCATACTTGGAAGAAGCGTTAATGAGTGCGGACTTGAACGCAGAACCAGTGGCATATGGAGTAATTGTCGTGACACAGGATGGAACAGATGGTTAGTGATTACGACACGATCTGTGAGGAGAATATTCTAAATTACGGAAGAGAAACTCGACACCTCGAATTTCTTGGACGCCTATACAGTGATCGGACACATTTTGTTTACGAACTTCTTCAAAACGCTGAAGATGCGCGTGCTCGACGTGTAGAAATTACACTCTACAGTGATCGTCTGGAGGTATTCCATGACGGGAAACTATTCGATGAAGCAGACGTCCGTGGAATATGTGGGGTCGGAGAAGGTACGAAACCAGACGATCTGACCAATATAGGAAAATTCGGTATCGGATTTAAGTCTGTATATGCGTTTACGAGCACTCCAGAAATTCACTGTGGAGATGAGCATTTCGGTATCAGAAATTACGTAAGACCTTATGCGATTGATCCGATTGAAGTGTTACACCCATGGACGACACGATTCTTGTTTCCTCTCGACTCGCCATTGATCTCAAGTGTCGACACATTCAATGAAATTGCTGAACGCCTCAAGAGCTTGAACATCCGTACTCTTCTTTTTTTGAGAAGTATTGAAGAGATTACTTGGAACATTGATGGAGGGACATCAGGAATCTATTTCCGAGAAACTCAAATTAAAAGCTCTACCCGCTTTGTTAACGTTATTGGGGAAACGGCTGACGAGTTGGACGAAGAGTCTTGGCTTGTATTTCAAAGAGCGATTACTGCACCCGATGGAATGCAGGTTAGTCCTGTTGAAATTGCATTTCTGCTGGATTCCGAGCCAGAACTAAATGGCAAAAAAGAAATCGCAGTGACGTATGACTCCCCTCTCTTCGTGTATTTTGCGACTGAGAAAGATACAAAATTAGGTTTCTTGATTCAAGGGCCATATAAAACAACACCAGCACGTGACAACATCCCGAGGGACAATCCGTGGAATTGGTTTCTGTTGAATGAAACTGCGGAACTCGTTGTCGATTCGCTAGAACACCTTAAAGTAATGAATCTTCTGAGCGTGCCTCTACTCCAATCTCTACCCATAAGGGAAGAAAATTTTTTACAAGATAGTATGTTTCGACCGCTGTATGATCGTGTTGCGACTGCTCTGATGGAAGAGGAATTTATTCCCACTTTAGGTGGTGGATTTGTAAGTGGATGCAATGCGATTATTGGGCGAGGTGAAGAAATTCGAGATCTGCTGTGTTCGGAGCAACTTCTGGCCCTGTTTGGGGATTCAATGGAAGAGAGCGATAGTAACGAGCCTCGTAATCTTGAATGGCTCAGCGAACTAATCACGCAAGATCGAACACTGGAGTTGCGGAATTATCTGATGATTGAACTGAATATTGAAGAAATAACTCCTGAGATCTTTGCGAGGCGGGTTGACTGTCGATTCCTATCTGCACAAACAGATGAGTGGATGGTACGGTTGTATAAGTTCTTAGGGCAACATGAAGCGCTTTGGCGAAGTTCTGTATCTAGGCGTGCAACTGGATTAATTCGCCAAAAGAAGTTTGTTCGTCTTGAAGACGGGCGTCAAGTTAGCGCATTTGATGAAGACGGTTCAGTGGCAGTCTATTTGCCTCACCACGGCACCCGCCAATTACCAACTGTAAAATCGGAGTTGTTAAAAGATCCCGCTGTTGCAGAGTTCTTCTCGAGACTTGGTATTCATGAGCCTGATGTTGTAGCGGAAGTGCTCAAACATGTTATTCCGCTATATGAGCTAGATGAGAGGGACGTGTCTGATAAAGATCATCGTGAGCATATCGACTTGATCATGCAGGCGCTTAAAGTTGATTCGACAGAACGTCGTAAAACTTTCGTTTCGAAAATGAAGGAAATTCGCTTCCTATTTGGGATAAATGCACATTCGGGTGAGATAGCTCGAAAACTGCCACGGGAATTGTATGTGAAGTCGGCTGGGCTTTCGGTGTACTTGGAACGGAATCCCGCTGCGTGGTTCCTAGACAGTAGATATGGAGACGACGAGATCAAGACATTTCTAGCGTTTGGTTGTTCAGATAACTCGAGAATTCGGGGAAAGCAAGCAGATCGAGAAGGAAATGTAACGATCCATGAACAACGCGGTTGGCACATGCGTGGATTGGATGATTTTGATCCTGATTTCAGCGTAGATCATCTCGAATTTGCACTTCAAAATCTAACCGCTAATCGGAGTCTTTTCATTTGGCAAAATATTGCTGGTCCGTTGCAACGTAAAATTAGAGGGAGGGTTGAGACGGCTACTCGGCAGTACTACGAGAATAGCAAAATTGAGTGTATGGTCTCCACGCTTGGTAAGTTGTTGCTATCAAAGTCATGGTTGCCGGATAGCAGTGGGCAATTTTATAAGCCTGCTGAAATTTCTTTGTCAGATTTACCCCATGACTTCAATCGAAACGAAAGTCTAGCGGCTCAACTTGGCATGAAAGATAATGAGCTAGCAACAATTGCAAACCGATCAGGCTTCGAAATCGCTGACCTAGATTTTCTACGGGATCTTAAGAAGATGCCTGAACAGTTTGAAATAGCCAAGGAGATGGTGACGCGTGTTAAGAACAAAGCATCGTTTCCAGAACTCCCATCCGCGAATAGTGAGAGGCGTGCAGAATACGCGAAGCGAGATGCTGAGGATGCTCCAAGTAAGGAGTACGGAAAGCGTATACGAAGAGTTCGTACGTCTGTTCCATTAGGTGACAAAAACACATACCTCAAGGAGAACTACACGAATGGTGAAGAACAACTTGTTTGCCAGATGTGTGAAGATGAGATGCCATTTCGTCGGAGAGATGGGGAGTATTATTTTGAATCTGTTCAGTTGCTTGATAACCTATCGGGTGAGCATACTGCCGCTCACTTAGCATTGTGTCCGCTTTGTGCAGCCAAGTATAAGGAGTTAGTAAAGCGTGATGCCGACATAACTGCCGCGTTTTATAAAAAAATATCTGCACTTGTTGGTTTAGTAGTAGAAACCGAGTTGGGCCAGGAAGTCGGAAGTATCCGTTTCGTTGAGAGGCACCTTTTGGATATTCAGGGGATACTCAAGGAGGAAACGAACTTAGACTAAGAATTTCGAGAACAAGTCATCCATGGAATTAACTTGGGAGACTAGTAGGGCTGATATTCGGGGATTTTTTCTCAATTCTTGGGAGAAAGATTTCCGTAAATCCTGGAATACACTTTTATATTCAAAACCTTACAAAACGTAAAACTGCCTCATAACTTATATAATTACCTAATTTGTGAACTTAGATACTTGAGTTATTTACACTAATTGAAAGGGAATTATATACATGCTACACTTTCGCTATTCCGTAGAAAAAAGTTGTTGACTTTTTGCCTGAAATGGTGTATTCTATTCCACATTAAAATGGATGGAATCAGGTGATTGAAATGACGCAGAAAGCACCAGGGAAACACTACCGAACTGGATAATCGCTGGTCGAACTGATGGACATGTTCCAGAATGACCGAGCGGCTGAGAAATGGTTTGCAAAGACACGCTGGCCGTGCGGCGTTCAATGCCCGTCTTGCAATTCTGATAACATCTACGAAAGACCGGAGCATAAGCGCAGGAACCAGCCGTATCGCTGCCGTTCATGCAAGATGGACTTCTCGGTCAAGACGGGAACGCTCATGCAGTCTTCGAGCATCGGCTGTCGCAAATGGGCGATTGCAATCTATCTGATGACTACGAACCTGAAAGGCGTATCGAGCATGAAGCTTCGCCGCGATTTGAAGATCACGCAGAAAAGTGCCTGGCTGATGATGCACAAAATCAGGGAAACTTTCGATGATGATTCAGATTGCCCGTTCGGCGGAACGGTTGAAGCCGATGAAACCTACATCGGAGGCAAAGAGAAGAACAAGCACTGGGATAAGAAACTCAACGCCGGTCGCGGTACAGTTGGAAAGACCGCCGTTATCGGTGTGAAAGAGCGTGAATCGAACAAAGTGTCGGCTTCGCCTATCAAGAGCACCGGCGCTAACGCCATCCAACAGTTCGTAAATGACAATGTTTCTGACAAAGCGCAGTTCTACACTGATTCGGCTTGCGCCTACGAAGGCTTGCGTGAGAAGCACGAATCAGTCAATCACAGCGCTGGCGAATATGTCAAAGATATGGCGCACACCAATGGCATAGAGTCGTTCTGGGCTTTGATGAAGCGAGGCTACTACGGAACGTATCACAAGATGTCGGTGAAACATCTTCATCGCTATGTTAACGAGTTTTCCGGACGGCACAACATTCGGTCAGAAGATACAATAACGCAGATGAACTTGATTGCTCAGGGAATGGTGGGGAAACAACTACCCTACAAGAAACTTGCGGCTGATTGACGCAGAGGAATTGGTATTGAATTTACGGCAATCCAGATGAATATAGAAATAGTGCAAAATCATGTTGATCTGCTTGGCAAGCCTTCCTGCCCTCTGGATGTGTGCCTTAAGATTTTAGAGGGTGATTATTCAACGTGCCAAAAAAGAGAGGCGATATCCTCCATTGGACGAAAGAGAGACGAGGGCAACAAGCCTATATTGTTCCAATATTCAGAAAATGGAAATCCGGAAATCGCTATTCAGGCAATTCGAGGGCTACTTCCATTCAAGAAAGATAACGACGTATTAGAGTTGCTTGGGAGACTGGTCACGCATCCAAACGACATGATTAGAGACATTGCTGAAGTGGAATTAAACGGAATTCGCAAGCCTGATGCAAACCATGTAAAATCCTCTGATCATCTGAAAAACGTCCTAGTGGAAGGCGATGTCAAAAAAATCGTGGAATTGCTACCTGACGAAGCAGTCCATTTGACTTTTACCTCTCCTCCTTATTACAACGCAAGGGACTATTCGATCTATTCGACCTATAGCGAATACCTCGACTTCCTGGAAGAAGTGTTCGAGAAAGTGCAAAGAGTAACAAAAGAAGGCCGGTTTTTTGTGCTGAACACTTCACCCGTCATCATGCCGAGAGCAGGGAGGAAATACTCCAGCAGACGATACCCTGTTCCTTTCGATATACACGCAAGGCTAATGATGATGGGATGGGAATTCATCGACGACATCATTTGGAAAAAGCCGGAAAAAAGCGCTAAGAATCGAATATCGAACTTCAATGTTCATAGGAAGCCGCTTACATACAAGCCTAATTCTTGCACGGAATACGTCATGGTATATCGGAAAAAGACGCATAGACTAATCGACTGGAATTTGAAGCAATACGAAAGCGAGACTGTTGAAAGCAGTCTCGTCGATGATTCCTTCGAACGTTCGAACATTTGGGAAATTGCTCCTGTATTTAGCAAACGCCATAGCGCAGTGTTTCCTGTCGAACTTTGCAAGCAGGTCATCAAATTGTATTCATTTCGAAATGACCTTGTTTTTGATCCATTCGCCGGAAGCGGAACTGTCGGAGCGGCTGCGATTGCGCTAGGGCGCAATTACCTCCTTACCGAATTGTGTAAAGATTACATGGATTCAATCGAACAACGACTGCGTGGCGACCTATTCTCGGAATGTAAAAGATTTAACGTCAGTGAATTCGAGAAATCTGTGAAGAACAATGAATACTGTTAGTCGAGAGACACGAAGATATTTAGACAAGCACGCTTATTTGAGGCGTAGCATAAAACTGATATTGAACGGCAAAGACCACAGGGATCAAACAAACGCCTTGATCGAACAAAGATTCTTAACCGAAGCAATAGAGTTTTTCAAGAAAATTGTTGATGCAAAGATGTCATTCAAGTCGATCAATCTAGATTGGTATGAGGAAACGTTTCTGAATAATGAGCAAGACAAGGACTTTGTAGCAGCTTGCGGCGGATTGGCACTGAAATCCATAACAAACAAAAGAAAGACTTCAAAACGTGAAGTTGTCCTGGAAGAATCGTTGAAGAATTACGATTCGCTACTTTCAACAATAGATGAGCTTTGCGATTCTCATGTCGATATAGATTTGGCGATAACCTTTAATGAAGTGACAGTTCATCTCAAATTAAATGAAAGTTTGATAGTAATTAACGCTTTAGCTATTCGCAGAAACCAAATTCGTGGAGGCAGTTGGAGTTCTTTAGGAAAAAATATCGAATACCCGCTATTGAAATCTTTGTGCATGCTGTTCGAAGTTCCTGAATCGAATTACTCGAGAGGGAATAGAAAGGGTCTCCGGGAAATCGATTTCTGCCTCATCGATGGACAGGATAATTTGCAAAAATGTGAAGTTAAGCTTATGGGCAAAGGCAATCCGGAAGGGGCTGACTCGCTCTACGCAAGAGGCGCGAATGTCTTTGTTGCCAGCAAGCTTTCGGATACGAATATACGACAGTTGGAGCAAGAAGGAGTTGAGTGGGTTGAGTTGAACAAGCCATTCGGATTTTTGAAATTCGGCGAAGTGTTGGAAAATTTTGGAATTCCACATAAAGAACTAACTTTATCCCAAGAAGAATTGATAGCTCGAATTAGAAACGTTACAAATCAGTTAACCTCTGAAGATTTTGAACGGGACATGTCTTGAGATAGATCTATGAATCAAGAAAAAAATGAACACCGCAAACTGCCCGACCCGATTCCGAACGCTACCCCGGAGCAGGTGGCTCGTGCAATTATGAAAAAAACGCCGAAGAAAGAATGGCGGTTTATGAGGAAAGGTAAGCCTAAAGGCGAAACCGAAGTGATATAAAAGTTACGCAGAACATATTGGTTGTCGACAATGTAATGAAATTTGGTAACGAAAACTCATCAAAAAGATTAATTGATAGTTTTCGCTCTTTGTTTAATACAAACCAGATACTGTGAAGCGATGAACCCGCAACGAAGTGCGTATGGAGATACGGATGCCATAGACGACAAAATGCGTATGACAGCTTTTGAACGAGTGCAAAGGTTATATGACTTGCACGAGAGTCTGACAACGAATGATCTAAAAGCTGGATTCAATTATGAAGGTAATCGAATTCCCTTGGTCAATCCACAGAGAGGGATATTCAAACCAAAGAAAATGCGATACCTGCTTTCAATTAGAACTGTATTTCCTGCACCGGGCAAGAAGGTTTGGTACGACGATCAACGAGAAATACATCGGCGAATTATTGAAAGCGAAGACACACTAGACTATGCGTTCATGGGGCAAGACCCCAATGCTGCTGATAATCAATGGCTCTTGGAAGCATTCAAAAACAAAGTTCCAGTAATATATTTTCTTGGAATCGCACCTGGCCGCTATCAAGCCATTATTCCTGCATTCATTTCTGGTTGGGACCCAAATGCTCTAATTGCTCACATTGTTTTTGGAGTACCGAATCAAGACAATAATTTAATACCTCAAAGCACCCAAGAACGTCGTTATGCACTTCGAGTAGTGAAGCAACGGTTACATCAATCGTCATTTCGAGAGGCTGTTATCGCCGCCTACAACGGTCGTTGTGCAGTATCTGGTTTGCCGGAACGACGACTGCTAGACGCTGCTCACATCATTTCTGACAAGAATGAGCTTATGGGGCAACCCGTTATAACTAATGGATTACCGCTCTCAAAAATTCACCACTCAGCGTTCGATTCAAATCTGATTGGGATTAATCCTGATTACCGACTGCACGTTTCAGAACGTTTACTTTCCCAAAATGATGGTCCAATGCTTGAATCTTTCAAACAGTTGAACGGAAATAAACTTCGCCTCCCCACGAGATTAATTGACTATCCCGACCGTGAACGACTTGCTCTTCGGTTCGAAGAATTTAGAGCTAGTGAATTGTAGTAGTAGATCGAGGGGAAGCACTGTCATTGCATTAAGAGTAGTTTTGTACTCTATGCGCAAAGGTGGCTAGAATTCGTAGAGGTGTTTGAATTTAGCTGTTGTCACTTCTATGCTCTCCCAAATTTGAGGATTTTTCTCGACAAGCAAAAGTCAATTCGAAAAGGCAGTTCAGACAAGGTTTGAATTGATTCCATCCGTGCCCACCGTATTTTTCAATCACTTATGTGGTTTCACAAAAATTAGCCATTCACTAGTCGCACAATATTATCGAAAAACACTGAGAAGCTATTGTAGGAAATAGCCATTAATTGGACGCATCAAGGTTGAAAGCTCAGGCTTTCGAAAAGTTCACCTGTTCGGGTTTCGCAATGCCAATGCTATGCCCAACCATTTCCACATCTGTGAACTAGTGCTCAGGAGCGGGATCAAAGGGCGTTTCATCTAGAAAGCGCTTAAGAACATTGGTTGTAATGCGAGCTACGTCGTTTTTGTAGTCCGTGTGAGAAAGGCTGCCAGACCAGGCGATGGAGCCGGTGGAGAAGACAGCGCCACCGCTAGGTGTTTCGAAAAACACCATCTCAGCCCGGATAATTTCTGCCTCTGTTCCCCCAAGACCCGGCGCCGGGTCATTCATGTCTTCAGGCGTCATCAGGTAAAGATCTGAATGGCGCTCGGAGGAAGCGAGTACAAGCGTATGCGGCGGCGTGCCCAGCGCATGATTAGTGGCGTCCAGTTCAAGGCCAGCGGCCCCACCACCTGCCAAACCGTACTCGCCGATGAACGGTCCTTCGACTCCCTCAAAAACAAAGGCCGCACGCGAGTCGCGACTGGCTTCTCGCATAACGTAAGGTGACGAGTAGTCGAATCCCTGCGAAACCATACCGATTCCAACCAATTCATTGGGCGGTCGGCCATTGCGCCGCCAAAGTCCCGTATACTCGCCTGTAAAACTGGCGTAGAACTCCCCCGGTAGAGGAGCAAAGGCGCGAATGCCATCTTCAGATTTTCGACATTCAATAACACCTAGCAGCGTCGGATGATAGGACACTCGCCAGTAGAACCCATTGCCTCCAAGGTACATAAGGCGCCCGCCTTCATCCAGATATGCCTGGAGGCTATCCAGCATCCTGGCAGAATAATACTCCGGGTGTGTTCCAGTGATCACTGCTCTGTAGCCCTCAAGCACTTCGGAGCCTTCGGCTTCAAGATCTTCGTCTGCAATAACATCAAACGGTTGATCCAGTTGCTCAAGCCAGTCAAGAATGTGTGTATCAGCGTTAAACTGCCACACATTTGAACCCGCACCTCCAAGGTGGCCGATATGTTTCGGTTGCATATTGACAATCGGTCTCAGGCGCGATGAGTAAAACACGCCACTCCCGTCATTGTGCAAATCATAAAAGCAGAGACCGATTTCGGGATGCGTTTGCATAAAAAGGTCGATTGGATTCATCTGAATTAGGCGTCCGGTAACTATTTCCGTCTCCGGCACATCAATGCCCATTCGATTATTCGCATAAGCCATGTAACTGGCAGTTGGCAGGATAAATGCTACCGGTGCGGTCTTTGTGCCACGGGGAGGGCGAACCGAAAAGGGTATGTAGTATTCATCACTTCCGCTATGAAGGTGGATTGCATATACCCCACTGGAAATGTTGTCTGGCAGTCTGACCTCAAAATCTGATTCCCAGGCGCAGTCGTAGAGGTCGTCATCGTGGAAATGGATTGCGGCATAATGTTCCGGTTTTTTATGCCAGCAATATTCGCTTCCGTTCCACGCATGACCACATACCCCTCGCGTTGGAAGATTGACCAAATAGCCATGTAGTTGGTTGCCTGATTTGTCGGTGATTTGCTCAGTTGATATCCCGACGGAGAAGTCCCAGGCGGCGACAAGATCTTCGCATTCTGTGTCCACAGGATTTTCCATTTCTTCCGTTCTTAAGGAACGTGCAAAAATTTTCGGGGCTTCAATGCGACCATTAAAGTGCTCAATCGCGGGTTGGTTGGTCGCCGACCGCGCAGCGATCATTATCGGAGCCTCAATATCGGCACAGATCATGTTGGTAGAAACATTGCGGGACACTTTGCACGCGACATTCACCTTTGGGTAGGGTTTCAGTATTTTCTGAACAACGGTGAGAGTGCCATTTTCTACATCGTAGCTGCCACTAATTAAGTACCATCTTTCTGAAATTAGCGGTTTTCCTGTGGAAATCCCTTTGCTCTTTCCATTCTTTTTAGTGATTTCAAATGCAACAGCGCCTTCAGAGTCGAGATAGAGTCTAAATCCCGCTCCCGATTCCGGGTCCTCTCGACTCAATATGACTTGTGAACCACGACCTGGCAAGGTTGGCCAAATGAGCGCTTGCAAACCCAATGAAGTCTGCGTATTGAACGCTGGTGCGTCGTTAATCACCGCATAGGAGCCTGGATTTATGGGCTGATATCGACCATCAAAAGGACCGCCAAGATTCAGTGAAACGGATTCCTCACGATATCCCGGACCTGATGGATTAATATCGCCCTGAATGACTCTGATGAGGTTCGCATCGAATTGTTCCAATCCTTCGCAACTGACCATTACCCGAATGCATTCCCCCGGAGCGGCGCTGATGCGGTCGGTGTATCCAAGGATCCGAGTCATGTTACAGTTCCTGTTCGAGATCCTGCCCGGTGTTTGCCTTCCACCGGAGTTTAAATACCTCCCACTCCGCTTCGATAAGATTCGTGAACTCCAGGCTATTTATGATTTCAACTGGTTGGCCTCGATCAGCCGGTAGACGCCCGAGAACCCAGCGTTTAAAAGGCTCTTTCACAACTAGGACATATTTCCCGGACTTGGGACCACCTCGTAGGAGGTTTAATACTCTCTGTAACCCAGGTCCTGGTATGCCGAGCGGGTCAGCACGGAATTCTGCAGCGTGCTTGAGATCGTCATTGGTGATTCGATATCTGGACATGGGTTAAGCCCGCTAGCTACCGATAACTTTTTCGATGGTAATTTGAAGCTTGTTGAAAAGTTCGTCGATCTGACACCGGGTAATGATGAAAGGTGGAGCGACGACGATTGCCTGTCCGATCGGTCGGCATATCAGTCCAGTTTCCAATGCCACGTTTGCAATCTGTTCTGCTACAGGCTGCTCGGGTGGGAATGGTGTCTTGCACCCTTTGTCACCTACCAATTCCAGCGCCCCCATCAATCCGACGCCACGGGCTTCGCCGATGTGTGGATGTGATAGGAAACTTACAAGTCGCTCCTGGAAATAAGGGGAAACGGCGACGATATTGTCGAGTACACCTTTATTCAGAATGATATCTATCGCTTTCAGTGCGATCGAACAACCTACCGGATGGCCGGCCGTCGTATAGCCGTGTGGGAACTCCTCGTATTGTTCGGCTGCTTCATTGAGTTTCTCGGCAATAGATTGAGAAACCATGATTGCACCCATCGGAAAGTATCCCGCTGTTATACATTTTGAAGCGACCAGGATGTCTGGTTCTATATCGTAAGTCTGGCAGCCCCAGACTCGTCCGGTACGCCCGAACCCACATATGACTTCGTCGGCAATCAGAGGTATGTCGTAATTTTTAAGGACCGGTTGGATGGCCTCAAAGTAACCCTCTGACGGAGGAATCACACCGCCGGCGCCCATAACAGGTTCGGCGAAAAAACCAGCAATGGTGTCGGGTCCTTCCGCCTCAATCTGCGCCTCCAGGTTACGGGCGCATCGAACAGAAAATTCCAGCTCGCTCTCTCCTTCGTTTGCGTATCGCCAGTAGTGCGGGCAATCTGCAAAAAGGAAGCCGTCAAGTGGTAAACCAAAAGCGTTGACGTAATCCTTGCCGGTCATGCTCGCCGTAATTCCCGTAACGCCGTGATAGGCGTTTTTGCGGGACAATATTTTACGACGGTGAGGTTTGCCCAAACCACGGTTAGTCATCCATAGCATCTTCACTACTGTATCGTTGGCTTCGGATCCCGAATTGGTAAAAAACACCTTGTCCATTGGCACTGGTGCAATCTCGAGCAACTTTTCGGACAGAGCTACAGCGGGCTCACTTATGCGCCCGAAGAATGCGTGATAGGCCGGCAACTTATGATATTGCTCGCATGCAGCATGTACCAAATCCGGGTGGTTAAATCCAACCACCATGTTCCAGAGTCCAGAGTTTCCTTCAAGGTAACGCTTGCCATGTGAATCTTCGACATAAACTCCTTCACCTCGCGACATCACGACGGGGCCACTTTCATGGAGGGTGCCAAGATGAGTAAAACCATGTAGTACGGACTGGAGATCGCGTACTTCCCAGGAATTGGGGCAATGTGAGTCATCAAATGTCATACACGTCTCACTAAGTGAAGTATTTGAATAGTCGATTAGAATCAATTGCACGACATACCAAGCCGGGTGGGCGTAGTGTCGTCATATCTTCGGCCGCCAACATCGCGTTTACTACAGCCTCTTCGATCGCTTCGGTTGCTGCCATGTAAATTGGGTCGAACAATTCATCATTGATAAAATCCATTTTTAACCTTGAACCCCCCATTTGAGGGAGGGGGACGCGATTGGCAGTGCTGAAGGCGAGAAAAATATCGCCCGAATTGTTGCCCCCAGGCGTTCCTCCCCGCCCAATTCCGATAGCGGCGCGTTTGGCCAGGCGTTGCAATTGATGTGGCGCCATCGGCAAGTCAGTACCGAGAATGACTATAACCGAACCGTGTTCACGGGTCATCAATCGGTCCTCCGGCATCGTACTGCCGACCGGTCGACCCAATACGGTTAACCAGGGTCGCAAACCGTGGTTCGCCTGAACCAGCGATCCGAGAACAAGCTCGTCACCATCGATTTCCAGGCATCTCGAGGAGGTCCCCGTCCCTCCTTTGAACTCGTAGCAAATCATTCCGGTTCCACCGCCAACGTTTCCTTCAGCAATTGGTCCGGATGTTGTTGAGTTCAAAGCCAAGAGTGCGTCTTCTTCAGTTATGTGTTGTCCATTGATGTCGTTCAGAACGCCATCATAGGTTTCAGCCACGACCGGCATAGCCCACAGATGCTCGGATTGCCAGGCATCTGCATAGTTCTGAATAGTCCATTTAACGGCCGCATGGTGGACCATGCCGACGCTATGGGAATTGGTAATACAAATCGGTCCTACAAAGTAACCACCGTCCCGAATCCAGTGAGTGCCGGTCATCTCTCCGTTTCCGTTAAGCGCATACATCCCAGCCCAGACCGGTTGCGGGTCTGGTTCGCGCCCGAGCGGCAGGATCGCAGTAACACCGCTTCGTACCGGGCCCTTTCCTTGCACGAGCGGTCCTTCCCCTTCGATTCTTGTGCAATAACCAACCTCTACTCCCGGGATATCGGTTATTGCGTTGTGTTCACCTGTTCTGCCCGGGAAAGGCAGCCCAAGTTCGCGTCCACGTAGCTTATTCATTTCATTAAGACCGCTTGCGAAAGTAAAGGCCTAGCGAGGCGATTAAGAAGGAGAAAACCAGCATTAGCGAGGCAATTGCATTGATTTCGGGTTTGACGCCACGCCTCAACATGCCGTAGATAAAAACGGGCAACGTTGTTGAGTCCACGCCGGCAATGAAATATGTGATCACAAGGTCGTCCATTGAGATGATGAATGCAAGCAACGCTCCGCCAACAATGCCGGGCAGAATCTGCGGTAGCGTGACCCGCCTGAATGTGGTCCAGGGATTGGCGCCCAAGTCTGCAGAGGCTTGTTCCAAAGTGTCATCCATTCCTGCCAAGCGGGCACTTACTACGACAAAAACATAGGATATGAGAAACGTGCAGTGCCCAATCATGATCGACATAAGCCCGAGTTTTATGCTGAAGTTTACGAAAAACACTAACAATGCAATTCCAAGCACGATGTCTGGCATTACCATCGGCATGTAGAGCAGGCCCTGGTAAAAAGGTTTGAACCGGAATTGATGTCGGTAAACAGCCAGGGCAGTGGTAGTTCCGACAATTGTCGCGAATGTCGTGGTACTTGCGGCAACCAGCAGACTATTCTTTAGAGCTGAGAGCAGTTGATCAGTCGACTCGACATACAAGGTTTGCTCGGTAAGTTTTGTCGGATAGCCAAAAATAGACAAGTACCAGTCCAAGGTAAAATCTTTCCACACCATCATATTGACTGGGTGGCTGTTGAAAGAATAGACAACGACGATAATTATCGGTGCGTAAACAAAGAAAAGAAAAAGCAACCCATGCACACTCAACAGGCGTTTCAACCATGGATGCTTCATTTGACGATCTCCGAACGACCGATTCGCCTTAGATAGAAGACTATCAACAGAAGCATTACCAGCATGATCATTACGGAAAGAGCCGATCCGAACGGCCAATTCCTTGCCGACAAAAACTGTTGTTCGACCAGATTTCCGATCATCAGAACTTTTGCCCCTCCTAGCAGGTCCGGGACAATGAAGTTTCCAAGGCTCGGAATAAAGACAAGCACTGCCCCAGCCGCTATTCCGGGAAGCGTCATTGGTAGAATTACCCTTAAGAAGGTTTGATATGGGCTAGCGCCCAAATCAGATGAAGCCTCAACGAGTGAGTGATCAAGTTTCTCAATGCTGGCGTATAGAGGTAAAAACATGAAAGGCAACATAATGTACGCCATGCCGATCAAAACAGCAGTTTCCGTATAAATAATGTCAATCGGTTCGGAAATTAATCCCAGACCAAGAAGAGTGGAGCTCAGAAATCCACTCGGGCGCAGAATCAGCACCCAGCAAAACAGGCGCACGACCAGGCTAACAAAAAAAGGAAGGGTAATGATGAAGACGACAAATGTCCTCCATCGTGTTGGTAGTTCGCTGACCCAAAGTGCAGCCGGATAGCAGATCAGTAGCGTGATGGCGACGTTGGTAAGTGCAAGCCGCACAGAGCGAAAGAAAATTTCAGCGTAGACTGGATCGAATGCCTCCCATTCTCCATCAGCCCAGCCGAGAATTCGACCGTAATTCAAGTGATAGAAGTTCCATTCGACACCTCCGTAAAGCCCGGGCTCCAGGAAACTGAAAACAATCATGACAGCCAACGGACCCATGAAGAAAATTCCAAGGAAAAGCGTCCCCGGTGTCAACAGGGCAGCAAGCCTACGATTTTCCCGTTTACTTATCATCCTTATTAGGTTTCTATGATTACATGAGGTGTGCTTCTGCGGTAAGCAAGACGGACTGGCTCACCTGGCTTGACTCGACTAAACGCCTGGTCATCTGATTCTGTTGGCGTTGCAGAGATGGAGGCGCCGTTCGCCAGTCGGCATACATATCGGCGAGTTGCGCCTTGAAAGACTGATTGCTCCAAAACAGCATCCAAAATGACCATCGAGTCATCTGGATTCTCTGGCGCAATATTCAGTTGTTCCGGTCGGATGATTAGTGTTGCTTTGTCTCCGACTTTGGGCCCGACACCGACAGCAATACTCAGACCGTCTTCAGTCACCAGTATCGGGTTTTCGACGGTATTCTGAATTTTTCCAGAAAACAGTGTGCCATCACCGATGAATTCGGCTACAAAGCGAGTAGCAGGTTGATGGTAGTGGACTTCGGGCGCCCCTATTTGCTCTATCTGGCCCTGGTTTAAAACTATCACCTGGTCTGACATCGTCAGAGCTTCTTCCTGGTCATGGGTAACGAACAGAAAACATATACCCAGGTCATGTTGCAAACTTTTCAACTCAAGCTGCATGGATTGACGTAAATTGCGATCAAGTGCTGAAAGTGGTTCGTCAAGCAACAGGAGCTTTGGTTGATTGATGATGGCTCTCGCCAAGGCAACACGTTGTTGTTGACCGCCGGACAGTTGCGCTGGTTTACGAAGATCGAACCCGGCGAGACCCACTCGTTCAAGCGCTTCCCCGACTCTTTGGTCACGCTCTTTTCGTGGTACGCCTGCCACCTCCAGCCCGTAGCCTATATTGCCGCTAACGGACAAATGCGGGAAAAGCGCATAATTCTGGAACACAGTGTTAACCGGTCGCCGATAGGGAGGCACTCCTGTTACCAGTTCACCTCCAATGCGTACCTCTCCCGAGTCTAGATCTTCAAACCCGCTGATCGCTCTAAGGAGAGTGGTTTTTCCACAGCCGGAAGGCCCCAGCAGAGTCACAAACTGACTCTGCTGGATTTCTAGTGAAATACCGTCAAGCGCTGTAATTGCGCCTCCTTCGGGTGCAAGGAATCGTTTTACAGCATCCTTAACCTCGGCGATGTAATCCAACGCCTCTTCGATCACTGTGCGGTACGAACCTTGGTCCAGACTCGATTGTACTTGCGCAGATCCTCGCCTAAATCTTCAAAAATTTGAAGTTTTGCAATTACTTCCGGCGGTGGGTTAGTGTTGGGGTTGGACTTCAGCTCCGGGGGCAGCAAGTCTCGTGCTGGCATATTGGCAGTGCCATTGACTTGTTGCAAGGTGTTGAGTGCTGCACTTTCTGGTTGCATGTAAAACTCAAAGAAGCGTATGGCGCTGTCCTTGTTGGGAGCGTCTTTGAGAACGCAGATGTCCTCCTGATACATGGTTGCACCTTCTTCAGGAATCACAAAGCCCAGTCTATCCGGTTCTTCCAGCGTGTACAGGGTGGCTCCGACATACCAGTGAGCAGCTGCGATATCGCCTGACTGGACCAGCGATACAATGTCGTAAGAAAAGGCAGAAATTTTATCCGTACGTTCCAGCAGCCATGCTTGAGCTTGCTCAAGTGCAGCACTGTCACCGGTGTTTACCGAGTGGCCATTTTTAATAAGGGCGACACCGATGGTCTCCCGCAGATCATCCAGCATTGTGATTTTTTTGCCTTTGTCGGGAAGTGCAAAGAAATCGTCCCAGGTTTTAATTTCGCCTGCTTCAGCCTTGTTGTAGAAAATTCCAACCGCGCCCCAGGCATAAGGAAGACAATAAGAACTTTCCGGATCAACCTTTGAGCGCATATTGGCTGGGTCGATGTTCTCAAATCCTGGCAATGTATTAACCTTGGCATCGTGCAGCAAATCCAGTTTCTGCATAATGTCCCGCATATGAACTGACGGGAATACTATGTCGTATCCGGTCGCACCCGACTGAATCTTTGCCAGCATTTCCTCGTTTGTGCCGTAGGTGTCAAGAGATACTTCAATCCCGGTTTCTTCGGTAAAGCGGGTCAGAACTTCTGGATTAATGTAATCGCCCCAATTATAGACATTGAGCTGGCCCTGGGCATAAGCAGATTGAGCAATAACCATTGCGCCTACAAACGCTATGGAAATTTTTGCTGTCGTTAAACATTTACATACAAATCTAGTGGGTAACTTACGCATTTCTTAATTTCCTCTCTGTGTGATTTTGGGGTTTCAAATTCGCCGTGGAACCGAACTACTATAGGCAACAATTCAGCATTGTTATTGTGTTAATGTAATATATTTGTCTTAATTAAGTAATGTAATTATTCTATCACAATCGCTCAAAAACTATCATGAAAGATATTTTTTCCTTATCAACGCCAGATATTTTTCCGAAATTTGAGGAAAAACTCAGGGCCGCATTACCAGACCTTCCCAAGATGGAAGCCCAGGTGGTGCAATACATGGTTCTGAATATCGGTGAATTGAGTTTCGAGACTGGCGTTTCAATTGCCGAAAAGGTTGGTGTCAGTGAAGTTACGGTAAGTCGTTTATTGCGTCGTTTGGGATTTCAGGGAATGCGCGAACTGAAGAAAGAGCTTCGTAACGAGTTATACAACCGGGAACCCATTCAAGAGAGTAAACAGGAAATCGAGGAAGTATCTGAGGGTATGACTCGGCATATGGACCTTGAATACAAGGCACTCGGAGAAATTTACCAGCAAAGCGCGTCTCCAATGTGGGGTCAACTTGTGCAGTTAATTGTAGAAGCGGAGAACGTTTATGTGACGGGGTTTCAATCTGTTCGAGGCGTGGCAGAAGATTGTGCGCGGCGCTTAGGAATGACACGCGATAACGTGCGGTTTCTGGCTGCGCATGACGGTATGCTGACAGAGTGGCTTAATTGGGGTGATGACAAACCGGAGGCAACTTCTCAATGCCTGATTCTTATTGATGTGGTTCCCTATGCGCGGGAGGCATCAATCCTCTCGAAGCTTTGTAGCGAGAATGATCATTCGTTGATCGTGTTTACTGATGAGATGTGCCACTGGGCCAAGAATTACACCGACATGGTCATTTACGCGAGCACTCGAACCGGACTCATACTCGAATCTACGGTTGCCATCACCGCTGCGCTGAATCTTATGGTAAACTCCGTTGCCGACCAATATTCAACCACCCTCACCGAACGTCTGGAGAAGTGGAGAACCTATACTCGAGAACTTAAAATATTTTGACACATTGTACTCAAGTATCGAGTACGCCGAGCTGACGGCGAGCACTGGCTGGTCACCCATTTCAGAAAAACGCACTTTCTACGAGAAAAGGAAGCGTTAAATGAGTTATGAGGTCAAAGACTACAATTGATCGCACTAGACCGGGTAGAATCGCTACGAAGACGAAAATAACGATGACGACCAGACTATTGGCAATGCAGAGTTAAGGTTGGCGCGCGAATATTGCGTGTGAGGCTGATTAATTCAACTGCTGTTCGGTACTTATTTTTACCTCAATTTCCAATATCTTAAGTCGGCAGACTACTTACGAACTTAATTTTTTTAGGGATCTTGTACGACGCGAGCTTACTACGAAGTTCAGTGTTCAATTCGTTAGAGGTTCGGTTCAGGTCATCAGCTATCACATAGGCTGTCACCGCTTGACCCCATTTCGGGTCGTCCTCCCCACAAACTTTTGCTCCAGTAATCCCGGGTAATGAGGTGATTGCTGCCTCAATTTCAGCGGGATAAACGTGGTACGAGCCGGTGTTGATCATCCCGTCCAGGCGACCCTGAAGGAACAAATATCCGTCATCATTGGTGGTAACGAGGTCGCCCAGTCCGCACCAACCATCCGGGTCTGCGTACTCCCTAACAACGGACCGGCCTCGGACACGAAACTCTCCATTCGGTGAACCGGTGACTTCGCGGATGTTAGTCTCGATTTCCGGAATCGGTTTTCCGCAACTTCGTGCGAGTTGCACATCACCTTCGGCGATTGCGGTGTGGTCATCAGCGCCTAGCACGGTTATAGGCCATCCCCCTTCCAATCTTCCATAGAGCTGAATCAGAACGGGGCCAAGTCGCTTGATGGATGGTACCATTTCCTCTAGCGTGAAGGGAGCGCCGCCATACAAAATGCGGCGGACTGGTAGAGTGATATCATCTTCAAGAGCCTTAACTAAACGCGTAATCATCCCTGGGACGAAGAACGAAGTGCTTGCGTTGAATCGCTGTGCCGCTTTGATGAAGTCCGTAGCTGTGAACTTTGGCAGAATCACTTGGCTTAGACCAGCTGCTAGAAAGGGAAAACTCATGACCATACCTGTTGCGTGCATGAGCTGTTGGGCGGTGATTGCGACGTCATCTTTGGCAAGAAGAGGGCCATACCATCCCTTTCGGTATAGCCCGAGGTTTATGTCGATCTGTGCGTGCCAATTAGAATAGGAGATAGGCACGGCGAGCAATTGCCCGTCAACAACCATGCGTGGATACAACAGGTGGGGTTTGTCAGGATCCACGTGAAACTCATCAACGATTGAGGATCCGGAAAGAGATTCCTCTTCATCGTGAACCATGGACTCCACTAGTCCTGCGTGAGCAAAATCGGTGATCAGCACATGCGCCTTAGCAGCTGCCATGACAATTCGTACTTCTTCCGGTGGTGCAGATGGATCCACTGCGACCCGAGTACCACCGATGCGTTCAACTGCTAAATGCGCTTCGAAGGTGGAGGGCGAATTCCACATCCACAACCCGACTCGCTGCTCAGCAGCGCCAACCGCAACAAGGGCGCTAGCTACTTTCTCAATTCGAACTAATAGCTCCAAACCTGTGCGGGTTTTACCGTCGAGAGTCTGAAGTAGAGTACGGTCACCAGCATCAATTAGAGATTTCTTGGTTGCTTTTCCAGCAACTAACATTCGCCACCTGTAATTATTGTTCGGCAGACAGTTGGTCACGCAAGGCTGCTCTTTGGACCTTCGCGCCACCAAGTACTGTGGGTAGCTCTTCTACGAACACGATCCTCGAAAGTTGTTCGTGGTTCGCAAGACCGTGGTTTGCTTCAGTGATAATCTCCGCATTTAGATCGTCGGACGGTTCGACTCCATGTTTCAGGAGCACGGCTCCTACGACTTCTTGCGCTTCCTCCTCGCCCAGTCCTACGACGCCGCAATTTGCTACCGAGCTGTGCCGCATAATGCCAGTTTCTACAAGATGAGGATAGACGACACCACCTTCGGCTATGATTCGGTCTCCGGCCCGGTCTGCATAATAGAGAAAACCATCCGAGTCGATATAGCCAACATCGTACGGGCGGAACCAGTCATTCGGGAAAAATGCGTCCCTTGATTTTTCTGGAAGGCCCCAGTACTCCCCCATCGACATGGCGCTACGTTTTGCAATTTCTCCTACCTCCCCGGGTGGCAGGCGATTTCCGGAATCGTCCATTATGGCGACTTCAAGAAAGGGCGACCCTGGTCGACCAACACTATCCAGGCGCTTTGGATGCCCCTCAACCTCCGTTGCCAGTAGGCGCGTTGTAACAGCCCCTTGTTCAGTCGAACCAAAACCATGAGTCCAGATAGGACCAAGAAGCTTGGTCGTTCTTTCCAATAGTTCCTTGGCACCGAAGAACACGACCATTCGGAGCAGCGAGTGGTCGTATTGGCTTCGAGCCTCCACAGCATCTAAGACTGGAGTAAGCATAGGTCCGGGCATGAAGGTACCAGTTGCGCCTTCATTTGTGAAAGTGTCGATTAAAACTTCCGGATCGAACTCTACGTCGTCGACCAGCACGGACCGGGCTCCGCGTACGAAATACGGATAAAGCGTTTGAAAACCAGATGCCCATTGAAGAGCATGAAAATGAACGTTAACGTCTTCTGGTCCAATCGGAGGTATAGTTGGTCCAAACGTGTCGAAATGGTGGAGATTGTGATTAATAACCGCCTGCCATGACCGATAAGTCTTGATCCAGGCCTTCGGCTGCCCTGTAGTTCCTGATGTGAGTTGAAGAAAGCACGGGGCATCCTCTGAGACGTCGAGTAGCGGTTCTTCAGCTGAACCATTTTCAGCTACCTCATCGAAAGGAACAGCCCATGGCGGAGGGTTGGGGCCAATTGCGACGAAGTGCTTAGTTGTATGTAGGTCCTTACGCGCAGCATCGACCTTGTCGGCAAACCGGGTATCGAAAACTATAGCCTTCGCTTCAACTTGATTCAGGGAAAACGAATGAGCGTCCATGTCAAAATGGCTGTGCAGCACCATCCGCACAAGATTGTGCTTTTCGAAACCGAACCACAACTGCACCACTTCGGGGGTGTTGTAGGCTAGCACACCGACACGATCGCCTTTTTCGAGCCCCATCGCGCGGAACCCGGATCCGACTCGATTGGCGCTCTCATTTACTTGCGCGAAGGAATATTCGCCGCCGCTCCATGAAACAGCGGTACGTTCAGTGAACCGCTCTGCGGCATATCTCACCAGATATCCAGCTTCGACCTTCATAGCACACTCCTTACTTATAAATAGTATTAACAAAAATATTTTTAAACGTTAGGCATACTCTATAGATGTGTACCGCATAAATCAAGGTCAAAATATTGGCTCATTACTAATCAGAGTGAGTAATCATCAAGAATTTGACATCAATCTATCAAATTGATGACCCCATTGGAATGCTACAAAAAATACTACAATCTACTTGCACTCGCTGCTTGATTTTGTCTCATATCTATTGAACCCGTTCACCCGCTTGTCAGCCAACCGGTTTTGAGCCATATCAAATTCGGTCATGAATATCACTTGGCGCGTCCCAGAAAAAGGTTCCTCACTCCGAACACTTCCATGATTGTCATCGTTAGTGGCCCAATCAACGCAGGGAAGAGCACCGTTGCACGACAGCTGTCAAGGTTGGTGCCGGATAGCCTATACATCGATGGAGACAATCTTGCGCCCATCGATCTGCCGGACGTGCAAAAGTGGGCAACAGCCATCGAATTGATCAGCCAGGCAACGCTGAGTATTGCGCAAGCGGGCTTGCATTTATTCGTGTCCTATCCCATCGACGCCGCAAGCTGGGAACAAATCAAATCACCACTTCGAACTGCCGGATACGATGTCCGCTGCGTAGTTTTGGCGCCGCCCCTTGAAGTTGCCCTGTCCGAACGCAGTGGACGGCAGCTAAGCGATTGGGAGCGCGCAAGGATTTCAGTGATGTACGACGAGGGTTACGACAATCCGTCGTTCGCCAACCTCGTCATCGACAACAGCGGTGAAAGCGCCAACGAGACAGTGCAGCGCATTTGCGATCACCTGCAATTGGACGGGTGCGGACCCAACTAATGTTCGAACCAGAATTCGTAGCATGTAGCCCGATACGGTGAGAAAAACTGCGGGCAGGAAATTGAGGAGCGGCACTGTCATTGCTGTAAGAGTAGTTTTGTACTCTATGCGCAAAGGTGGCTAGAATTCGTAGAGGCGCTTGAATCTTGCTGCTGTCACTTTTGTGCTCTCCCAAAATTTTCAATATGATGAGGATTTTTCCGACAAAGAGAAAGTCAATTTGAAAAGGCAGTTCAGACAAGGTTCGAATTCTTTCCTTCCGTGCCCACCATGTTCGGGTTTCAATTACAGTGAATCAATGCTCAGCATGTGTCCATTAGCCACTGAGTACATATTTCTAGAGATTTGTAATCAGTCTCTAAAATTGAGATTTGGCCAAGGTATTTTCGGCGTTCTAGAACGTAGAACTTGTCTAATTCGTAACCTATTGGTATAAAATTACAACATTACATCTTTCCAACAATATTCGTGCAGAACCATCATGAATCTAGTCACAGTCAAACCGAAGTTTCAGGTCACCATTCCGGCCAAGTTGCGCAAGGGCATCAATCTTCAGGAGGGTGACATCATGGAAGCAATCCGCGTCGACGACGGGATTCTGTTCAGGGTCAAACAGGTGGTAGACCGGAACGTAATTGCTGACAGAATTGCTTCGACGCTTGCAGATGTGCATGTGCCGCCCGAGGATATAGGGCGCTCCGAGGACGAAGTCATAGAAGACACGATCGCGGAAATATCCGCATCACGCCGTGAGCGACGCGACAATGAATCATGAATGTAGTATTGGACTGCAATGTCTTAATTTCAGCGGGACAAACGGACGGTACCTGCCGCGAAGTAATCGACAGAGTTGTACGACACCATCAAATCATACTGTCTGCCCCGATTCTGTCTGAATATATAGCCGTGGCTGGACGGCCCAGACTGACACCTTACTTCAGCACCTTGAAATCGTTAATTCGGGAGATCGAGCAATTGGCTGTCATTGTCGAGCCAGCGAATTTCGAGTTCGGTCTACGCGACTCTGACGATGAGGTTTATTTGGCGACGGCAACGGCTGGCGGTGCCATTCTGATTACTGGTAATATGCGGGACTTTACGGAACCGCGATACGGGTCGGTTGATGTCTGGTCGCCGCGAAATTTTCTCAATCAGACAGCGTGATTGTCTGATGTCGGTCACGATTGTGCCGCTTTCTTTCCGTGTTTCACAGCGACAGCATCAATCAAAGTAAAACGATTTTCAGAAAGCAGGCGTCGTCCAATAAAAGATTCTCGATGTTTTTTCGCGGTAACCCACTCTAACTGGGGAAGAACCAATTTATCTTCCGTCCTTGAAAAGTCTGCGGAGTAAGTGCGCCGTACCGGGTTACAGATTTGAATGTGGATCGTTAGTCGACAAGAAAGAAATTGTTAAATGGATAGAGGACTGCATTCGAATTCGTTGGCGTGAAACTGAGCAAAGTTCAATAGACGATTGTGAGATAGTATCTGATTCAATATCTTTATCCGTTGCTAAATTTGGGTCACAATCCTCGGAAATTCGAGCCGCCACACTTCCGTATTGGAAGTATTCAAACCACTCTTTGTTGATGTTTTTGCTTGACACCAACGTTGTCTCCGAGTTGCGCAAGGTTGGAGGTGGTAGAACTGATGCCAGCGTAGTTGCATGGAATTCCAACCAGGTCAGTGGGAGATTCTACATATCCGTATCGACCCTTATGGAATTGGAGATAGGCATACTGCGTTTAGAACGACGCGACGTGGAGTAGGGGGCGAGATTACGACAAGGGATGGACCGGCACATAATGCCCGAGTTCATGGAACGCACATTGCCGATCGATACCGCTGTCGCACTCAGATGCGCTTGGTTACATGTACTGGACCCGCGGGTTGAACGTGATGCGCTGATTGCAGCAACAGCTATCGTGCACGGTATGACAGTTGTCACCGGAAACGAAACCGATTTAAATACAACAGGCACAGCGGTGTTCAATCCTTGGGCCGCAACGTGAGTGATGTTTCGTATCGAACTATTCGGATCAATGTGATTCGAAAATGTAGTTCCGCCATGGTTCGACTACAGTCCTTCCGTGCCCACCACTAAAAGCAATTGTGTTCAATTGCCTGAGTCAGCCACAGTACGTTTCGATTGACTATTGAATCGCTTGCGAAAGATTTTCTACCTTGATCTGGTTTGCTGTCTTCATCGCCTGCGCCAAATCGCAAGTGGCTTGAAGCCGGTACCAAGTATCAGCGCCACCACCGAACGCCGATACTTCAAGGCATTGCGATCCTTCTTAAAGCCCTGAAAATTCATCTGTCGATGTTCGCTGAACTTCGGACACTGGCAGTACACCGTGCCGGATTCACTATACTGAAAATTGTCCACGCACTTGCCGCCATTGAGCTTGCTTTTTCCTATTTAAGTGAGTGTTCATGATGTTGAAATCGGTGTTGATTCACTACTGTTTATAAGAGCTTTCAGACATCGTAGATTCATCAGGGCATATGGTCACACCAAACGATGTGCACTTTTGGTGTTTCCGAAAAATCCGAATTATCGTCAGAAACCAACAATGGTGAAGTTGTCTTTTTATTCAGATCAACTTCGGAACGAATAGTTTTAATCGTCAACCATTGCAAAAGCATCAATTTCAATGACCATGGATTCGTACGCCAGAGCAGGCAATGGAACGCCGGTTGTCGCTGGCCCGGGTTCTTTGAAATAAGATGATCGAATTGGCAAGTTTTTGTGTATGTCAGTTGCACCACAGCTTCCCTGATAGACAGTCGTAATCTTGCAGACATCGTCATAGGTCGCTCCTAGTTCATTCAAAATCACACCAATATGGCGCATCGCCTGGTGAGTCTGCGCGGATAGGTCGTCGGGATGTACTGCTCGCCCCTTTTTGTCCAGTGACACCTGCCCACCCAAAAAGATCATATCCTCACATTTCAAACCATGTTTGTACGGCAGGTGTACGTGCCAGTCCCATAGACTGTCCGGCCAGGCATGAATTCGTGGTAGTCGATCGCCATTTTCTGCCAACATTGCCACTGCGGATATTTTAATGAGCACTTCGTCATTCGCATGTCGTGGAATAGGAATACCTGTCGCCGTTGGCCCCGGTTCGCTGAAATTCCGTGCAAATGCAAGTGCCGATGCCTCGAACGCGCCGACTCCGGAATCGCCGGTATACCAACGATTGATTTTAACGACGTCGTCGAAGGATGCTCCAAACTGCTCCAACACACGAGCCATCCTTGAAGCAACCGCGTTGGTTTGGCCCACAATATCACCTTCGCAAAGAACGAGATTATTGTGGTCAAGCGGATATTGTCCGGAAACAAATATCAATTTGTCCGAACGCAGCCCCTGAACAAAAGGGGTTGGCAAAATATCTCCACGAGAATACGGGACACAAGTTCGCGTAGTGCGCTCACCGTTTTTGCGACGCATCGCATAACCTTCAATTTCTACCATGAGTCCGCTATAGGCCAAATACGGAACGGGTACTGCATTTACTGTAGTTTGACAACCATTGGGCAGGCAGTTTGCGACCTGCTGCAGAAATTCCCTTTCGTCGATGGCCTCATTGTTCACATAGAAACAGAGCAATGTAACAAGGTCGTTAAAGTCGCAGTCAAGGTCGTTCAAAACACGATCAATATTTAACATGACATTTCGGGTTTGAATGGAAAGATTCCCGGGATTGAGTACTTCTCCTTGTGAATTCAAATCAACCTGACCGCCAATCCAAATCATCGATCCTGTGCGTACACCGTGTTTGTGGGTTAACTTGATCGGCCAGTTCCAATGGTTTTGCGGCCAACTGTATTGTTTTTTCATGGCAGGATGGCTTTGGTGAGAGCTTGAAAAATCATTCTGTTTCAATACATTTTAGACTGAAACTCAGAGTAAGCGACGCATTACCGTTTAGTCAGGTAATTCAATGTCGACCTCGCACCGTCAGGCGCGTTACACGACAGTCTGAAAGTTCGTATGAAGCGTCAGCACGTCGAAATCTCTGTCGCAATGCAATACCGGCACGTCGGCACGGATCGCGATGACGGAAATCCGACGTTCGGTTCGGGCCGCAATAGTTCCGAAACAATGTTGGTATCGAGTAGAAATCTCACTGGCTAAAATCGAATATCGCGTCCCCCAATCTCTTCGCGCACATCTCCAAACAGTTCGTCCGGGTTGAGTTCGAGGTTAGAAACGTCAATGTTGGTCGTGAAATCCCGATACGCTGCAATAAAGCCACGCCGAATTGAGGTGAGGTGCTTGAATGCTTGGTATCCGATCAGCATCGCCACCGGCTCACTTCGGCGAGTCAGTTCCACCACTTTGCCGTTTTCCGCTTCACGAATAAGCGCTGGTAGGTTGCGCCGCGCCTCGGCGATAGAATGTCGGTCTGTCATTGGTTCATTCGCGATGTTCATCCAGATGTACATACTACAGGTACTCGCAATGGCGTGCTACTCGGAAGTCGGGCAACAGGTAAATGATCAAATGGCAATGGGTTTTGCTTTCTCTGTGCGAACTCTTCGTTATTCTGTGTTCAGGGCTTTCCACAGATCGTTGCGTTGTTGCAAATTCAGCCAGAAACTGGCCGTATTGCCAAACACTTTGGCGAGCATCAGTGCGGTGTCAACCGTAATGGCGCGGCGATTGGTGCACAGTTCGTTGACAGTTTTTCGACTTACACCCACCGCATCTGCCAACTGTCCTTGAGTCAAATCCAAAGGTACGAAAAACTCCTCGGTAATCATTTCACCGACACTGACGGGTTGTCGTTTTGTGATATTCATAGTTTGTCTCAGCGGTAAACGTAGTTATTCAGATAGATGTCTTGAGTCTCATCATGCTCATCAGACCACGTAAGCACCAGCCGCCATTGCTTGTTCACGCAGATAAAGTGTTTGCCCTCCAACTTGCCTTTCAATTTTTCAAAATGGTTACTCGGCGGCGAACGCAGGTCTTGGTCACAGGTCGCATCATCGATTAACTGTAGTTTTCGGAAGAGTCGCTTCTTTATATTTGCCGAAATTCAGATTCGAAGTGTATGTTCGTTATGGTTCGAATTGATTCCTTCCGGGCCCACCGAGTTTGAATTCTTATAAGGATTTTCCGTGGTAGATGCCAATAGAACTGTTAAGAACACACTGCAGATCAAAACGCCTTAGGCAATCCGGCTTGTTCGGAATTCCATTTGCGGTGTGTCTGGATTTGATAGCACTATCAACCGGGAAATTAGTATTCGTTTGCGGGCTGTACCAAATCTCATGGTCACCCCGGCCTTGTCGTACTTTCTTGCAGCCGGCTTGTACAAGGATTTGTTTTAGTTCCCTGGTGTAATTGCTCACCAGTTAAGAAATTTGAAGCTCTTCTTCAAATCGCTGATAATCCACAGAAATAGAAATTTTATCCAAAGGAGTTTCCATAAAATGCTTGTTGAGCTCGCATAATTCCGGAATTAACACCTGCAATTTTGCTACCAACTTCTGAAGCGAAGGTGCTTCCGCAACTAAACCTGGAACATCATCGCTAATGGCAACCCAGACTTGCGCTTCAGAATCCCAATTAGCCGTAACGTTATAAGCTTTGATATCTCTAGACACGGGATTTCAATAATCGACAATCGCTTTCAAACATTAAGATAGGATCGATTAATCCTTGCATTCATATTCTATTCTATGAACGTCAAATCGGAATTTACCTCATATCAACTAAAACATAGGTCAAATTGGAATCGTAAATTCGCTAGGGTTCGAATTCTTTCCTTCCGGGCCCACCATTGGAATGAAGTCGAACCATTGTCTGTACTATTGCAGTTGGGCGATGGTTCGGTAATTGCTAGCGCATTAATTGAAGTATAGGTGAGGTAATAAGGCTTTCCAAAATCTGGATATTTCGCTTCAAGTATTAACCGGTCCAAGCAGTGTCAAATGTCAGTGACATTTGACACCTGTTCACGATATTTCCTGCGGCCCGCTGAACAGTGGAACGCGACACTGCGAAATCTTCGATAAGGTGTTGTTGGGGGACGTGTGAAATCACGTTCAAGCGGCCGATGCGCATCAGCATGTCACGTTGATGTATGATCGGATGGCAGTCGAACGGTTGCAGATTGGAGAAGTAAGTGATCCGGTCTTCGGAAATTTGATTTGAGAAGCGGCTGTTGTCGACCGGGATGTTGTCGGTTGGTGAAAGCGGCAGAGTAACATTCATGGCGGTTTTTCGGTTTGGGTGAATGTCAAGCAGAATATGCAGATTTTTAGGAAAAAAGTGGTTTAATTACGGTAACTTATGACGAGCAGGCAGGTCTGACATTAACTGTCAATGTTAGGAAGTCTGAATTTACGCTTGGTGTTGAGGTGTCTGGAGCCTTTTTGTCGACTTTATGGGCCGGTTTTGGACGTGGATAGTGTGTTGGGGCGGTCTGAATCATCGAATTGAACCTTTGAGTTCCACTGTCCCACGGTCAATGGACAAGCCAACGGCCTCGTCCCCGTTTCAACTTCTTTCAAATTTTCCGTGAATCGAATTTTTTTTGGACGACTAGTTACAGCCTTGGTGTTGATGATCAACTGCTATACGGCGGCTGGTGACGTCTATCTACGTACTGGAGTCGGTCTGGACCGTTCGGTCGAAACCGAGTTCACGGATCGTAACTGTTTGAGTACGTCTCCGGCGGCGCTTTACGGCTGCGGCCTCGGTCGAGACGGTGCACCTCTGCGTTCGGTCGGTGATTTTGGAACGGCGGGCGTGTTTGAATTAGGTTTCGGTTATACCGACAAGCCTATGCGTCGGTTCGAGCTTCTGGTTGAATACCGGCCGCACCTTGCCTTCCATGGGCGTGCCAACTTTCTGGCACAGGATCTCCAGCAATCTGTTACCGCGGAATTGTCGTCCCTGTCCGCTATGGTGGTCGCCTATGTCGATTTACACGGGCTGAACTTGGATAGGTTTGGTGCGTTTGATCCGTTCATCGGGTTCGGTGTTGGTACCGCCCGTATCCATATTGGCGAAACCCGCATGACCTTTCCAAAAACGACGACCGTCGTGCCGGGTGCGAGCGGGACCGGATTCGCCTGGATGCTGACGGCGGGGGTTGCAATACCGCTGAAAGAGGGTAAGACACTTGATTTCGCTTGGCGCTACAGCGATCTCGGAGAAGTTCGCACCGGTCAGGGCAAGGGTCGGATAATTTGGCGTGATGGAAGCCGAGATCCGCGACAGCTCAACCTCGCTCAGACGCGGGCGAGGCTGAGAACTCATGGCATCAGGCTTTCTGTGCGCTACGCGTTCTAAGGAGAAGGGAAAAAGTATTTTGCGGACCGGAAAATCCGTCCCAAGAACTGCCGTGCAAATCGTTGGTGTCCTGCTACAGGAACGTTGGTGGTCCTGATTTGGTGCAGCGACCCGGCCAAAAATCCGGGTGCAGATTGCATGAGTAAGCAACGGTAGGAAATCAAACGTTCCCCTATCTGGCACCGCAAAGTTGATATTTTCTTGCAGGTTTCAAAGGAAACAAAATTCACTACATATATTTAGTACCGAATTCCAGTTCACGCTGTCACTGTACAAAATTCATGGATTAAATGAACATCATATCTAGGTTTGAAGGGACAGTGATTGTTTAGCCTTGAGTCTTGCCGAGATGAGCACGTCAAAACCAGCGTCACAAACTGCAAAATCGGCGGATGCACTTCTTGTGATGAATACTGTTTTGGTAATTATTCAACATTGTTTACGAAACCGAAATTAAAATGAGAAACAACGGTCGTGTTATGGATTGAAAATGTAGGCAGAAACGCGAAAATTTGTTTTTCAAAAAACCGTTGTACCATCGGTGTTTGCCAGCCATTATGTCTTCAAACTTCGGGTTAACGTGCAAATTCTAACTTTATTACCGCCGACATCAACGATTTGCTCCGTTATCTCCTCAGAGACGATAAGGCACAAGTAGAAAAGTCGCTCCAGCTATTCGAACGTCAACAGTGCATTCTCATTACGGATGTCATGTTAGCAGGGTGTTTGTGGACATTGATGGGGCGCAATAACAAAGTAACGAAGAAAGACCCGATTGCGGTTGTCGATAATCTTTTTCGAGAACCGAAAGTTCGCTTTGAAGACGATGAAGTAATTTGGTGCTCGCTCAGTGGATGTCGCAATACAAATGCCGACTTTGCCGATGCTCTAGTCAAACATAAATCACTGAAAACAGTTTTCTGTGGACAATGAGTAGGAAGCTGTTTGCGCATTCAACATTGCCGCCTTACAACTGCCGCATACTGCCGAACCGTAGTAAAACCACTATGGTTGTATTAAGCAATTGCTTGTTGGCCCCGATTCTGATTAGCTCCAACTGACAACACTTGTTTCTTGCTTGAGTCCACATTTAGTTTTCAAAGTCAATCTATCTGAGCATCCAATAAGATAGAAATTTCGCCACTTCGAAACTTTTTCGGAATCACGTACGTGCGGTTGAATCAAGTCACTAACGCATGACCACTAAAGAAATTGGTGGCCCGGATGGATTGAATTCGAATCATTGCGAAAATTCGGTTTCGAATTGATTTTTTTTCGACTATTTCGTCCCGTCATTCAATTGCTGGGCAGGCTTTGCGTCGAAATTGGCTTTCTCGAGTCGACTTTCGCCACCGGATAGCGTCGCACCGGTCACAAGTTGTTGCGTTGTGTTCTTCCCTATCTGTCTCATGCAATACGTCTGAAGTCAATGCGCTTCAACGCACTGATATCCACAGCCTGTCTCGCCTGGTACAAGTCGAAACTTTCTTGCAGAGACAGCCAGCTTTCAGCGGAACCGCCGAGCACTTCAGAAAGCCGAACCGCCATTTCCGGAGAAACGCCGGACTTGCCATTCAGAAGCCGATTAAAAGTACTGCGAGCCACCCCTAACCGATCTGCAACCCCGTTTGACGTAATTTCCTCAAAGGGATCAATGTAAGTGCGCTGAATCAGCGCTCCAGGATGAGGTGGGTCATATTGTTGGTAATTCATCAGTGATAATCCTCGTAATTCACCAAATAAGCATCGCCGCGGTCAAATGCAAATACGATACGCCAATTGCGGGAAATATCAACCGCCCAATGTCCGCCTCGATCACCTGTCAACTGATGCAACCGATAACCCGGTCTGTCCATGTCTTCGATGGTTTTCGCAGCATGCAAAAACGCGAGACGATCACCGATTCGGGTTGCATGAGTCGGTTGAATTCCTGCTACACTTCCACTGACGAAGAAATTTTCGAGTCCCTTATGCTTAAAACTCTTTATCACGTCATTTATTTTAACTTGAAATCCGTGTTGCGCAACAGGGAATTCAATTCTTTGTCGTTACAGAATGACAATCAGACTTGACTGAGCAAGCGATTTCGGTTCATTAAGTGCAAAAACGAGTCAATCCGGCGGTCAATGAGGTGCCAATTGGCAAATTTTGAGTTGAAGTATGATTGTTGCCGCGGTTCGAATTCTTCCCTTCCGGGCCCACCATTAACAGCAATTGTGTTCAATTGCCTGAGTCAGCCACACATCTTTTAGATTGATGATTGAATTGCCTGCGAAAGATTTTCTACCTTGATCTGGTTTGCTGTCTTCATCGCCTGCGCCAAATCGTAAGTGGCTTGAAGCCGGTACCAAGTATCAGCGCCACCACCGAACGCCTTGTCGAGACGAATAGCCATCTCGGGCGAGATTCCAGATCGACAATTCACGATGTCCGAAAGTTGCTTGCGGCTGATACCAAGTTTGCGCGCCGCTTCCGTCACGCTTAGATTCAATGGCTCCAGACAATCGTGTCGTACGGATAGACCCGGATGGGGTGGGTTAATCATCGGCATTTCTCAGTTCTCCTAAGGGTAGTCAATCAAGTTCACGTCCCAATAACCCGCTAGATCGCCTTTCAACGGGTTTAGCCCGAACCCCGGCAAGTTCACATCTTCGGGTCCGGACGCTTCGTCAAAACGAGCAGGAACACGCTCGATTTTGGCAATCAACTCGGGAGAAATTCGCCTGCGATCATCTTTTTCGAACAAGTGTTCAAGGCCTCTGTGGCGAAAGCCGAGAATTATGCGACTAGTTGTAACGTATCACTATACAGTTTACAAATGGTAGGATGTCCTCACTATATGCAATTGGATAGACTTGATATTGACAGACATGGACCACAAGATATAGCATCGTTGTGTTTAGATACAGAATTGTGAATGTTTAGGTTGCGAGATAGTTATTTTCTTTAAGAAACAAGTTTGATTGTAGAGTCGGCAATTTTCACGCTGAATGGTAATTCGGTCAAGGTTCGGACACGTTGCGACCGTGCCCACCAGTTCGATCAACTAAAGTTCAAATTGACAGCGTAATAGTTGGGATTGAGTATGAGTGGTGATTGATTTCCAGAGAATTTGCCAGAAGTGCAGAAGATATCATTTGGCGATGAACCCGATCGGGTATGCGCATGAATAGGGATCAAATCAGTGAGTTGAGCAAGTATGTCGATGCACGTATGATGTCTACAAAGACGGTAACGAGATTTCGCAATGCAAACGTATATTCTTAGTATAGATCAGGGAACGACCAGTTCTCGCGCCCTGTTGATCGATCAACAGGGTGTGGTGTTGCACTCACAGCAGAAGGAATTCAGCCAGCATTTTCCAAAGGATGGCTGGGTAGAGCACGACCCGAACGAAATTTGGCAGACTACCTTATCAGTTACTCGCGGCGTTTTGGAATATGCAGGTGCTTTAACTGGTGAAGTAAAGGCAATTGGCATAGCCAATCAGCGCGAAACGACAGTTGTATGGGACCGAAAATCCGGCGAACCGATTTACAACGCGATCGTATGGCAGGACCGACGCACTGCTCGATTATGTGAATCGCTAAAAGAAAATGGTTTGTCACCGCATATCGCCGAGAAAACCGGTTTACTTCTAGATCCGTACTTTTCGGCGACTAAACTCGCATGGATCCTCGACAATGTTTCCGGCGCACGGGAAAAAGCCGCGCGCGGTGAATTGGCGTTTGGCACGATCGACAGTTTTCTGATCTGGCGTTTGACATGTGGCCGTTCGCATGTGACTGACGCGACCAATGCCTCGCGAACCATGCTTTTCGACATTCGGCTTCAACGTTGGGACTCGGAGTTGCTTGAAATTTTTTCCATATCGGATAATTGCCTGCCAGAAGTGAAAAACAGTGCCGATGATTTTGGCATAGCCGACGAATCAATACTGGGACAATCAATTCCGATTTGTGGTGTAGCGGGAGATCAACAGGCGGCGCTGATAGGACAAGCGTGCTTCGAACCTGGCATGGTTAAGAGTACCTACGGCACAGGATGTTTCATGATAATCAATACTGGATCAGATATCGTTCGATCGAAACACCAAATGCTGTCTACGATTGGCTATCGAATCAATGGCGAAGTCTGTTATGCAATGGAGGGATCGATTTTTGTCGCGGGTGCCGCCATGCAATGGCTACGGGACGGGTTGAATCTGATCGATAGTGTAGAGCAATCCGCGAGTCTTGCGGATTCGCTGGAAGACAATTGCGGAGTGTATATGGTTCCAGCATTGACGGGTCTTGGTGCCCCTCATTGGCTGCCCGGTGCACGAGGTACAATTTTAGGAATGACTCGGGATACGGGTCAGTCACACATTGTTCGTGCAGCACTTGAATCTGTGGCTTACCAAACAGTCGATGTATTGCAGGCCATGCGTGCGGACGGAAGTTGGATCGGCCGATTGCGAGTTGACGGGGGTATGGCAAGAAATGACTGGTTCTGTCAGTTTCTCAGCAACATACTCAACCTGTCGGTAGACCGCCCCTCCAATACGGAAACTACTGCATTGGGCGCAGCATATTTGTCGGGCCTTTACACAGGTCTGTACTCTTCTTTGGATGAAATTTCAAAAAACTGGCAATCTGACAAGAGATTCGAAGTCACTATGGATGACAGCGTGCGTCATGAACTTTTACGGCGCTGGGGAAAAGCCGTTGATTTAGTTGCGCAGTTTGCTTGTGACTGAACAACAGACATTTTTGGTGGGCTACTGTTTCACACTAGCGAAACAGTAAATCAGTCAATCTCAACTTGTGCACCATCAACCAACATGCTGAATAGAACGCAGCACCAAATCCATAAACACACGTAAGTGCCCGACATCCTTTAATTTGGTTTCGCGTTGAATCACGATTTAAAGCGTGTTGGGAATGTAAAACTACTCCTGCTTATTGGGAAGATAATTGACGTCTAGTGTAATTTCATGAGTTGTTTAAGGCTTGGGTAAATCTCAAACAAACTCTTCGCTTTGCGAGAGCGTGAGACTCTACAGTCAGTCTGATTCGTCCAAAATCTTGTGAATTATGAGAGGTGGTTGTTTGGATAAATCAAGCGGTTGGTAGACTTTGAGTATGCAAGTCAAGACTGCCACAATTGCACTAAGTTTTGACAGCGTATGCGAACCAACGTAAGCAATAAGGTTTAGGGGCTGAAGACAGTATGATTGTTAGAACAGTTTGTACAGGTTATGAAATTTGGGGAAACTTGGTGCGCAAGGGGACTTAGTGGGCATCGACAAAAATTAATCAGGCTTCGGAATGTTCGATCCACATGCTTGCATTTTCGGTTACGAACATGAAAACAGTGCTGAAGATGACGTAATCTAACTGAAATTGCTCGCAATCACGTCGAAAGAACTGATTGCCTCCATTTCGACTTCCATGTCCAACGGTGTCGGCAGTGAAGAAAAACAGAAAATTACCAAATTTCGAAGAGGATTGATATAGAGGTATTGTCCATGGATTCCCCAAGCATAGATGACTTGATCGGAATTTCCCGATTGCCACCACTTGTTGTGATAGCTTCCCTTTGGCAATAGCGACGCAAATTATCCGAGCTTCCAAGCTTCACGGTCTCCTTCGTTGAAAGTTTCCCAGACTCGTTCAACGGGTATCAGCTGCTTGCCGTTTCCGACTCCATCATTGAGATAAAGCAGCCCAACTCTGGCGTAACCTCTAAGCGACACATTGAAACGACCGTCTGAAAGGGCATAGACTCCCCGGTCCACGGTATAGCAGGCATCGAATTCTGCTCCCGTAGATTGCCACAGTTGTCAACGCCGATGCAGAAGTATCGAGTGATTACTAGCCCTTTATGGTGTATGATATGTGTATGTCACGCACCAATATTGATATCGATGATGAATCCTGTGCCGCGATCATGCGCCGCTACCGGTTGACCTCCAAGCGCGAGGCGGTTAACTTTGCGCTTCGTATGCTCGCGAGCGAGCCCCTGAGCCCCCAACAGGCTCGACGTCTTCGCGGGTCAGGCTGGGCTGGCAATCTGGAAGAAATGCGTAGTAGCCGCAAGACGTGATCCTAATCGACACCTCGGCGTGGGTTGAATTTCTCCGCGACACCGGTTCGAACATCTGTGTGCGCGTTGACCTTGCGCTGATTGGAGACATTGCGGTTTGTGACGCGATCCGAATGGAGGTGCTCGCCGGAGCAAACGACGAGCGTCATTTAGAGATGCTTCGCCGTCTGCTCGCGATGGCAGTAGTTCTTCCCACCGAACCTGCACATTACGAGGCTGCGGCCGCGCTGTTCCGTCGATGCCGCAGTGAAGGGGAAACCGTGCGCAGGCTGATTGATTGCCTCATTGCCGCCGTGGTGATCCGCGCCGACGTGCCAGTGTTGCATCGCGACAGAGATTTCGATGTGTTGGCGCGCCACACCGAACTTCAAATCGTTTAGTAACGCTACCAATGGTTGCGCTGTCAACGCAACATCAACCTTCTGGCACCTTTCAGCGCAAGTCGAAATGGCGTTGGTATCGACAATCACTCAGCATACGCACTGGAAACTTGAAATTCCTCCTCAACAAGACTGAACTGCACTAACTCCCGCCATGAAAATTGTTGTCTATTTGTAATCGTAACATGAGGAAAAGTCTCATCACGGAACTCAAACCACTGGGAAGTAATTAAACTGTCTCGACAGTCCAGGCGAAATGTCAATTGAATTCTTACAGATTAGTAAATACAAGCTCGATACGTTCAATCGGACGCTAACAACAAAGCAGCTACAAAATTCAAACGAACTTATTAATGGTGCATATCTCATCCAGACTGAACTCAGTCAATTGCGAGAACACCGTGGTGACAAACATATAGGGTATAAGGTTGGATGTAACTCCGAAACCATCCAGCGAGATTTGGGTATACACCATCCGATCTTTGGTCGGTTGTATGCTTCTGAATGCTGGGAATCAGACACGACACTCCCGTTAAGCCAATTCGATGGATTGGCGATTGAAGGTGAATTAGCAGTCAGACTGAGTAAATCAATTGTTGAATTACATGATCAAATGTTTGATCCGGATGAAGTCATCCAAGCTATTTTTCCGGTCATTGAACTTCACCATTTCGCATTTGATGAGCCACCCACAGCATCAGATTTAATTGTACGCAACGCGATTCATGCCGGATTTGTATGCGGAAAAGAAAAACAAGGCAACAACCACTTTCCTGAACAAATCTCAATCAAAATAAATGAGGTTGAGGTTGCCCGTGTCTCGGGTTCCGTTGTTTCTCAGACAGTAACTAACTCGCTTCGTTGGCTAGCTAAAGCCCTTCAGAAACAAGGATTGCAAGTGGGTTCGAATCAAATAATTTTGTGCGGGTCGGTAGCACCGCTTTTCCCACTATTTCAGGGTGGACACGTCGAAGTCAGCACAGACACTAACATCATCGTTAAGTGTGCAATTCAAGCATAACTCACCGCAGGTTCTTGAAGAAACAAATATCATGTCAACCGAGACCTGGATACTAAAGTCAACGGATTGCTATTGAATGGGGGGTGGAAAAAATTGCTGTTTTGGAATGTAATTAACTCAATTCGAACTAGAACTTGAAGATTTCCACCCACTTGACTGCCTTTACGCCCGTTTTGTGTTCCACATTTAGGCGACGAGCAATTGTCGAAGTATTTAAGCCAAGTTGCTTTAGATGCAGTGCCGTGACAGCTATTTCTTGATAAAGAGGTCGCTTTCCCACTTGGTGAAAATCAATTTGAAAAGGGATTTCAGCAAAAGTTCGAATTCTTTCCTTCCGTGCCCATCAAGTTTCATATTATCGAAATAATTATGGACAACAGTGGCGGGTTTCTACGAACCGTCTAGAGACAGCGAAGAATCAGCGATGACAACATCGACAATCATGTTTTACCGTCATACTCGTGCCCAACTGATACGAGGTAAGACAGATTCAATCAATCTACAGCAAACGTTCAAATGGCGATGGGCTTTGCTTTCTCAATTCTAGCTCTTCGTGTTTCTGTGTTCAGAGCTTTCCATAACTCGTTGCGTTGCTGCACGTTCAGCCAGAAGTCCGCCGTATTACCAAATACTTTGGCAAGCATCAGTGCTGTGTCTGCAGTAATGACGCGGCGGTTGTTGCATAATTCGTTGACAGTCTTTCGACTCACTCCCATCGCTTCTGCCAACTGTCCTTGGGTCAGTTCCATAGGCACAAGAAACTCCTTGGTAATCATTTCACCGACACTGACGGGTTGACGTATTGTGATATTCATAGCCTGTCTCACCGATAATCGTGGTTATCTAGATATATCAACTACCCACACTTGACTGAACGTCATCGTTGATCATTCCAACCATTTGCAGTGCTGTGTATGTGTTGACGGCTTCCATTAACTTTTTCATTGCCAGCAATAAAATTTTCGTACCCGGTATTGGTTGACTTTTCCGTGGGATGAACCCGGCAATTCCGCCCAAGTCCACCGTAAAGTCAGCGATGCTCTGTTTGGGCGACGGACGGATGTCGTAACTCGATTTGACAAGCGGTTTTTCCGAATCGATATCGGATACGTGTGAATGCATCTGCAATCTGAAGATGACTCGTTTTTACGTGAAAATACAAAGTCTATGAAGGATACAGAGAGTGTTTGCGTCAAGACAGTGTAGGATTATCGGGGCAGGTCGATCTTCAATTCATACCAAATCCAAGTCGTGTCATATGGTTCTTGGCCTTGGTCCGCAGCGCGTCGATACTCCATATTTTCCAACAGCTTAAGCCAATCAATCACCTGATGGCGGCCTTTTTTTGTCGCCGCCGCCTGTCTTGGTGTCTTGTTTCCCAGCGCGGGAATAGGTTCATCAAGGGTGCAACGGTAGTGATTATCGAGAAAAGAATGTAATGCCTCCAACATATCCTCAGTCATAATCAGGCTTTCTTCCTCTACCGGTTCTCTCGGTTCTTCCAGTTCTTTCTCCACGTTCTGGTACGAAATCAGAGATTGGCCCACAAGATTCCCTAGGCGGGATGCTAGAAGCACTTGCCCCCTTTCAGCGCGTTCTGCTGAATTGGTACTCAGCACCAACGCCTTCGGATTAAGCTCGGCGTAACCCAAAATTGTGTTACCGAAATCGGTTTCGATGGACTCGGAATACGATTCCGATACCAGAGGTCCCTTGCGTTGACGCGCGGACCGATATCCCGGATCCCCCGCCTCGAGCCAATCCCATTTATATTTTTCGTCTGTCCTTTGAAATTCCGCTGTTTCGTCGAGCACTGCAATTACATCGGCTTGATCACCCTGAATCGGGAACCGCACTTCACAGAATATGAATAACTCATCGTCGCTGTTACGAATTTCCGGCAAAGGAGCCTGAGACTTGACAACGGTATCTATCATCCAAGCATGCGTGAGCATCTGTGCACAGGGTAGGGTTTCAAGCACCATTTCCCGGGAGACAGGCGGAATCGCTGATGATTTCCCGTACTGCTTTCGCAGATCTTTGAGCATATCTTTCTTAAATTCTTTTATCATCGTGTCTACAATTGACACGAGCTCCTGTGCTATATGGCGGCTGAGATGCATTATGGGAATCGTAAAATAATTCTTCCCGTTCACGGAAACGACTCGCGCTGCTATGCAATCCCAAATTGCCGAATTTTCCGACCCCAGCCTCTCCTGTATAGTCAATGTCCTACCGTCCCTAAGCAGGTCTCGCACCGTCATGTTCCGTTCAGGATTGAGTTCAATGATTTCGTACAAAGATGCCGTGGAATCCCGGAGCTTTTTCAAGTAGTGCCGGACGGCAATTGACTCACGTTTACCGCGTCGCTTGAGGTAGTCGTTGACCACATTCAATTCGCCGTTCTCACCGAACCAACTGGCAAAGAAGTCCTCAAAGATCGCGAAGTTCAGCATTGAAGTGTTCAACATGCCGAGATGATCAAAAATCTCATCTTCCTCAAGATCGAGAGTCTCGATAGGGATATCGAGGTGATCCCCGTATGTCAGGTGCAGAAAATTTACCCATTCGGGCTTTTCTGACCACTTCATGAGTTTCTCTATTGCCTTGTTGATCCTTCTACTATTTGCTATCAATTTTCCGCTACCCATCAATTTGCCAAGCACTGTGCTCAAAATGATAGGATATTTGTCGCGGTAAAAAAAGTGTTCGGACTAGTTTCAGGCGAAAATTCTGAACATTCGCCCTCTCTTCAGCTTCGATTCCTGAAGCGCTAGTTCTCAGTTCCAGTCTCAATTATTTTCAAAAATTCTTTCCTGAATTATTGACTAACGAAATAACACAGTGTATAGCCCAAGATTTCTGCCGTCGCAACGGGGAACTATAGAATTAGATTTATTCAGAATTTCGTTGGGGATATGTCTAAAAAATGATCATAATCCATCCAATCATTACTGGAGCACCCGCTACATCATTAGTATGGGAATAAACTGACAACTCTCAGGACAAGCCCTTGTTGATAATCTTACTTTCTCCCTTGTGAAAACCGAATGAATTTCTTAGTGAATTTCGTTGCAATGGTGGCTAATTTGAAATGTCACCTTACCTTATCCAGTTCGCAGGATTGCCGACATTCCCCATTGCGTCTCCAACGGCTCGATTCGAATACCATCTGCGAAGGATTTCCCACTGCCGACCTCGCACTTTTCAACGAAAGCCGCGCGGCAAATCGTTAGAATGAGACAGATTTAATTGGTCAAGGTCAGGAAGTCTGAAGTTAGTCAAATTAATAAAGATTGACAAGTCTTGACTTATCAAGATATCACTGCAATAATATGGGGATGCAAAACATCAAAATTAGTTCAAAAGTTGACGAAGTTGTCTGGAATGACCTCAAATCGCTTGCCAAAGAGCAACATCAGAATGTCTCCGGTTTGTTGACTGAGGCAATCCGTGAATACGTTAAGCGCAAACGCGTCAGACCCGCAGTGCTGACACATCTGGAAACGTCCATGGAACAAAATCAAGAATTGGGAAATTTGCTTGCCAAGTGATTCGATTCAATTCTTAACTCATGACGAAGTGCTCGAAATCCATAACAGGCTGATTGAGCGATACGGTGGTCAGGCAGGCATTCGGGATTCTGGTCTGCTGCTCAGCGCGTTATACAGACCTCAAACCGGATACTACGAAGATTTGACAGAAATGGGTACAGCGTTGTTTGAATCCCTAATCATGAATCATCCTTTCGTTGATGGGAATAAACGCGTGGCATTTTTCGGAACAGACGTTTTTTTTCGTTTGAACGGATACCGATTCGAAGTAAACGCGCATGATGCACACATATTTTTGATCGGACTAATTGAAGCAGGGAAATGTGATTTTGAGAATCTGCTACCTTGGGTTCGGGATTCTATCGTACCGTTATAATAATCAATAGAGTATAGCGACACCTATGAACATGTAATTTTGTGAATTACAAGCTCTAGTCACATAGATTACGCGTTTAAGACCAGTGAATTCATAATCCATTGAGCCGAAGGTTCGAGACCTACCAGACCCACCTTTATCATCGTCTGCAAGTGAATGATTTTGTAGCTGAACACTAGCTGTAAAACTTGCAAAATAATCTAGTCACATTGCTCAGTATTTCTACGACCTGTGAGCCTTCCAACAAGACAAAACTGCACTAACTCCCGCCATGACAACTGTTGTCCATTTGTAATCGTAACATGAGGAAAAGTCTCATCCGAAACTCAAACCACTGGGAAGTATCTAAACTGTCTCGACAGTCCAGGCGAAATGTCAATTGAATTTTTACAGATTAGTAAATACAAGCTCGATACGTTCAGTCGGACGTTAACAACAAAGCAGCTGCAAAATTCAAACGAACTTATTAATGGTGCATATGTCATCCAGACTGAACTCAGTCAATTGCGAGAACGCCGTGGTGACAAACAATTAGGGTACAAGGTTGGATGTAACTCTGAAACCATTCAGCGAGATTTGGGTATACACCATCCGATCTTTGGTCGGTTGTATGCTTCTGAATGCTGGAAATCAGACACGACACTCCCGTTAAGCCAATTCGATGGATTGGCGATTGAAGGTGAATTAGCAGTCAGACTGAGTAGATCAATTGTTGAATTACATGATCAAATGTTTGATCCGGATGAAGTCATCCAAGCTATATTTCCGGTCATTGAACTTCACCATTTCGCATTTGATGAGCCACCCACAGCATCAGATTTAATTGTACGCAACGCGATTCATGCCGGATTTGCATGCGGAAAAGAATCACAAGGCAACAACCACTTCCCTGAACAAATCTCAATCAAAATAAATGAAGTTGAGGTTGCCCGTGTCTCGGGTTCCGTTATTTCTCAGACAGTTACCAGCTCGCTTCGTTGGCTAGCTAAAGCCCTTCAGAAACAAGGATTGGAAGTGGGTTCGAATCAAATTATTTTGTGTGGGTCGGTAGCACCGCTTTTCCCACTATTTCAGGGTGGACAAGTCGAAGTCAGCACAGACACTAACATCATCGTTAAGTGTGCAATTCAAGCATAACTCACCGCAGGTTCTTGAAGAAACATATTTCAAGTCAACCGAGACCTGGATACTAAAGTCAACGGACTGCTATTGAATGGGGGATGGAGGAAAATAACTGTTTTGGAATGTAGATTGCGTGAAATTACAAGAAAGAATTTAATGAATTAATTGCGATAATTGAACATTGACTAACTTGGAATTTGGTTTGTTTTTACAAAATTGGATTAGCTAGGCAAGTTGTGGAAAGATTCTTACAATATGCAAATTCTAATGAAAAACTTTAAACACATTCAGAAGTAACACTTCAAGGTGATGTGCTACAGTGTTGGCGCGTACCTGCAGCGAGTTTGGGTGACCACAACTATTTCGGAGATTAAGGCAGTTCTTTAATTCGGTCTTCACATTTTTACCGATTATGGATAGGGTTGCAATCCTATCCAAAAACTCTGCTTCTTTCATGTTCGCAAAGTCGTCAGTTGTGTTGGCATCTTTCCACTTTGAATTAACTCGTTTGGCTTCCTTATTGAAATCTACGAGATAATTCTCATAAACATATTTTTGTAGTACAGCAACAGCTCCAATCCATGACATCACAATTGCTGATCGATATAAACCCGCTTCATAGCAATGGACTGTTTCCTCCACGTATGAATGAGTTTCGATTTCTCTTATGTCCAAGAGTACCTCTCGGAGGTCAGTAGCTACTTGAATAGCTGCTGCGCTAATCTTCGTAACGCCCCTGTTCCTGAGATGTTGTTTCCCAACATCGGTAATCTCCCACCCTTTTGGTGTTCTAATTGCTAATCCTTTGCTTCTACCTAAGGAACTGGATGGATTCCAAGTTCTTGGAAACCTGAACCCTGCATTTTCAGCTGTTTCCTTTATATCCTTTACTTGGCAGGGTGAATCCAGCGAGGCGAGAATCAGGAGTAGTTTGTCTCGTTGTCCGAGATCACGATGGAGCCAGCTTTTGAGATCGGAAGTACTAAGCAAGTAAATTCTCCAAAGTAAATTTTTCTTCTGCAACAAGTGCATATTCGCCATTTGCACTTTCGTTAAGACGTCTATTTTTCACAAGTTTAGCGATATTACTGGCTAGATTAGACCCCATACTTTTTTTGTAATGACTTTTCGCGGCCTTCATTTCTTCGTGAACTTCTTGACGACTAAATGTTTCTTTTCTTTTAGCAAATGTTAAGTAAGCTGCAGCAGCCATTATTAATTCTGGTCCAGTTTTAGTTTTCATGGTAGATGCTATTGAACTTACAGAACGGTCAATTACCGTATTTTTTTCTAATAAACTCACATTTTCCCGTTTCGGTAAATCTGGATTGTGTGGCGACTTGAAATCAAAATCCTTAAAATGATTGGTTAAATTTGCGAAAATATTGGGTAGTTCATTTATCAAAAATTGTTCTTGCCCTTCACATTCTATTTCTAATTCATTGATTTTAAGTCTAATTCTTGTTTTATTATCACTCATATCATAAATCTCCTTAATGTATTATGCATAACATCGTAAAAAACTAACTCAAACATAAGAACTCATTCGTAAATTTCAAGTGGGTGTTCGAAATACAATTGAGATATAGTCAAAGGTACTGCGTGAGGTGGAAATCGAATTCAAGTGGCTACCTGTTCAGTGTCTTCCGTAGCCTCTATTCCGTTTTTGAACTGCACTCCCTCTATCACCTTGCCCAACTGCTTGAATCCTCGTAGCCGGTTCCACCCTTTCTCCGCACTTAATTCCAGTTTGAACATCATGCACAGCATCGTGTTTCGGCTCAGGCATCCTTTGCTGCGCCGGGTACGATACCGGATTGTCGCAAACGTCGACTCAACCGGATTCTGGTGCGGATACTCTGCCAGTGCACCGCTGAAAAATCATAAAACGCCAGCAACTCTTCGCGACCCTTTTCAAGCACCGCCGCCGCTTTCGGATACTTGTCCTGATACGTTTTGACGAACCGTTTAAACGCCAGGTATGCATCTTCGCGCGTCTTAAGCCATCCAGATCTGATGCAAAGCCTGCTTGGCCTTGGGCTACAACAGCTTCGGTAGTGCGTTCAGTACATTGGCAGTTTTGCGCACCCCCAACAGCACTAATTCTGGATTTGAGGATTAACCTTTGGTATTACCAGTTATAAACTTTCCAAATGTTCCAAGTAAAAATTTTCCAATTTGAGAAGAGTTTCCCAATGGTTCTAACAAACATCAAGTTAAATTCTACTGTTGTCGCTATCGATTCAAAGTCCCCCAAAGTGCCGAAGAAAATGTCAACCCCTTGGTTGCCGGTGACCTAGGAATCTTGCATTATTCAATATTGAAAATTTGACGAGTTTCCAACTATGCGAATATCAATTTGGAAGGGGATTTTGACCAAGGTTCGAATTCTTTCCATTCGGGCCTACCAGACTAAAAATTCCGAATATGCGAACGTGAATTCCAAAATAGAAGTTCCAATACTCTTCAAAAATTAATAGTTTGTTTGATTGAACCACAAAATTGAAGAAATTTGGTGATGACTAGAGGTCCAAATTCTCACCATGTCGTCCCGAATCCGAATGGGAAATGGGACGCTAAGCGCACCGGTGGCGGTGAATTGTGCGAAGTTGTGGCGTGACGAGACATCATCAGTACGTGATTAAAATCGTATGTTACACTTGTTGGTGCACGATGTAACGCCCTGGTTCGGAATGATTAAATATCGGTGTTAAGCTATTATTTATCCTGAATTCTGCAGAATTGAATTTTCAAATATACTTTGTTTGCTTAGCCTATATATTCATTTCAGGAAGTTGTACTCTGTGCATGTATCTATTCTTCCTCCCCCGCTATAAGCCCTTGAATATCAATAAAGTGTTTTTCTACAAACCTTATACTTCCTGTTTTCTCTCCAAGTTCGACAGTGAACTGCAACTCTTCCTCATTCGCAACTCGTATGCGTAGATCTTTTTGCTGCTTCTCATCCCGCTTGACGAATTCTTTGAACTTAGCGGCACACAAAGGACACAGTGCCAAATGCGCCGCCTCATGTTCGCGAGTGAGATCATCGAACAATTGAACAGCCTCAAAGTAATACTCTCCGTCTCTTCGGCGAAAAGGCATCTCATCCTCACACATCTGGCAAATCAACTCTGAGTCTTCGTTGGTATAGCTTTGTCGCAGATACGTAGCCTTGTCTCCATGTAGGCTCGAAGTTCTAACTTTCCTAGGCTGTATCCCATACTTTTTCTCTGGCGCTTTACCGGCACGCTCTCCTGCTTGCCGAATGCGCCGCTTTGGATCTTTCGATCGACCTCCTGGAAACCTTGGCTTCGCCCGCCGCTTTTCTATCAAATGTTTGAGATACTGGAATTCTTCGGGCATTCCCTTCAACTCACGAATGAGATCCAAGTCTCCAACATCAAGGCCAGCTTTGCGCGCAAGATCTGTCAACTCGCTTCCTTTCATCCGAAGATTACCAGCAAGCCCTACATCTGCTTCGAAGTCGCCCGGCAAATCTCCGAGTGAAAGATCCTCGGGTTTATGAAACTCCTTGTTAACATTCGGAACCCAAGCCTCCGTTATGAGATAGCGCCCGAGTTTCGACATGGTAAACTCCTTCTCACTGTTGCTATAATCTTTCCTAGTAGATGTCTCCAGCGTACCTCGAATCTGCCTTTGTAGAGGACGTGCAATAATTTGCCAGATGAAGAGACTACGTTTCTCCGTTGGATGGTGGACAGCGAAGTCTAGATGCTCCACCCAGCATTCTGGGTCAAATTCGTCGATACCACGCTGATGCCATCCATGGTATTTGTGAACCGTAACATAGCCTTGACAATCAGCTTCCCTTCGCGAGACTCTTAGGTCGTTGCGAACTCCCACGTTGACGAAATTGGCCTCTTCCGTGTCACTATACTGTTCATCTAAGAACCATGCGTCAGGGTTACCTGCTAGGAATATTTCCAGATCAGGGGTCCTCAGATACACCTCTTCAGGCCTCGAACATGCTTGATCACCAGTGGCCGCATTCCGTACAAACAAGAAATTACACTCTTTTAGTTCACTAAGCAGCATTCTCCTGCGTTCCACAGAGTCAACTTGCAGAGCCTGAATTATCAGAGAGATGTGATCAGCGTGTTGTTCCTCGGTGACTTCTATTTCATCCAGCTTGTAGAACGGAAGCACGTTCTCAATCACTTCACTAACAACATCAGGCTCGCGAATTCCCAGTCGAGAAAAGAACTCACGTACTTCTTTTTCCGCAAGAAGGCTGCTCTTTACAGAAGGCAACCCTTTGATTGCTTTTCCAGGTAAGTAAACAGCAACAGCACCATCATCGCCAAACGCTCTTACCTGCCTTCCTTCTTCTAAACGAATGAACGGCTTATGCCTAATCGGACCATCACTATCCCACCGGAACCGAGACTCCCGCCAAAGCGCTTCCTGTTTAAGCAGGAACCTATAAAACTCGACTAACCAGGCATCCTCTTGCTTTACAAAAAATTTTCTACGAACACGCCTTGCGAAGTTATCAGGAGTAATCTCCTTTATCTCCAATTGATTAATGAGATATTCCCGCAATGTAGGTGTCCGTTCTTGTGTTATTGCACCACTCAGCCATTGTATCTCCGGTCTGGATGAAACTCCCCAAGTGGCTTTCTTTCTCGATAATTCTGCAAGCTGTTTTGCTGAAAGCAGGCTCCTAATCTCTGCTCCACGACCAATTAGAGCCCCACGGGCACTGATAAAACCTCCAGTCTCTGCGGGGAGCAATTCCTCCTCAGTTAGAGCCATTACCACCGAGTCATAAATGGGACGAAACATGCTCTTTGGAAGAAAGTCCTCTTCTTGAATAGGCATTCCCTCCAATACCCGTACCGTCAGGAGCCCCATAGATTTTAGGTGCTGTAAAGAATCGACAACGAGCTGTCCTGCTTCTTCAACAAGGTGGGTATTCCAAGTATCGTCTATTGGAATGTTGTCACGGGCCGGAGTCGTCTTGTACGGACCTTGAACCAAGAAACCCAATCTAGTGTCTTTCTCCGTTGTGAAGAAGACAAACAGTGGAGATGTGTGAAGAGGCACAATCGCCTCTTCCTTCTTGCTCTTACCCTTCTCGGTTATTTCTAATCTATAGGCTATTTCGACTGGTTTAACCTGACACCCATCGGGGGCAATGACTGCCCTCTCGAAAACAAGCCAAGACTCCTCCTCATCTTCTTCACCTTTCCTCTGACCAATAACCGTAATTTGACGTGACGCTCCTCGTCGACTTGCGTCACGAAGATAGATGCCTGAGTCCCCTCCGTCTGTCTCCCAACTGATCTCGCTAATATTCCTGAGAAACAATAGTGTCCGCACGTTGAGAGACATTAAACGCTCAGCAATCTCGGCAAACGCAATGTCTGATGAAGCGTGTGATGTATTGAAGGGTAAGACGAACTTCGTGGTCCAAGGATTAGACACATCGACAAAGCCAATCCCATGAGGTCGGACGTAATACTCTATGCGGAAGTGTTCGTTACCACAATGGATTTCTGGCGACGTAGTGTAGGCATATACGGACTTAAACCCAATGCCAAACTTTCCAATCTTCGTAAGGTCTTCAGGCTTAGTGCCCTCCCCTACACCACAAATGCCTCGGACGTCGGCTTCATTAAAATTCATTCCGTTATGCAGAAATTCAAGGCGATCTTCGTGTAAGCTGATTAGCACCTGGGTTGCTTCCGCATCCTCTGCATTCTGCAAGAGCTCATACACAAAGTGTGTCCGATCGCTATATAGGCGACCGAGAAATGCAAGGTGCCGAGTTTCTTCACCATATTTCCGGATATTTTCCTGGCGAATGTGGTCATAGTTGCTAGCCATGACCTTCCTCCTGCATTACGAGAACAACTCCGTACGCTACCGGTTCAGCATTCAAATCTGCCCTTTGAACCGCTGCTTCCAGCTCGGCCAAGCGCCTCTTATAATCGGCTTCCGCATTGTTGAGCTGCCCCTGTCGCATACGGCTAATCTTCTCGTTCGTCGCTTGCGTCAGTCTGTCCTCCAACATCGCAACCCTGGCATGGTGGCTTGTATTCAAGCTTTCTATTCTGTGGTCGGCGATACGCTGGTTCTGCTCTTTGTGTCTCGACCGGGCTTCAGCCCATAGTTCATAATGTGCTGTGTCAAGTTGATCGAACACAGCCTGGTCCGGTATTTGGGCATTCGGCAAAGTTCCAAGCCTCCCGTATTCCAAGAGATCTGAAAGATGCAAAGAGACTTCAGAAGATTGAGTAACTGGGTAAAGCACTAGATCATCTCGGACACCACTATATTGCCACTCATATATTACAAAAGGGTACTGCCCGGGAAGGATCTCAAAATCAACTGCTTGCACGACACATATAGGCTTCGAAGCACCCGGTTCCATGGCGCTTGCCGCCTGACGAACCAGTGGATGAAGAGGAGTAATAAATGCTGCGCTCTGGTTCTCAACTGCCTCTTGAGCGTCGAATGTAATCGCAAAGCGAGAGTCACCACCCTTCAACAAATTTTCCCACTGTTTGTAAGTCGGTGAAGCTACCCGTGGAAGTGCTTGGTAGTCATTCAGAAGTCTTGTTCTCCCATCTTGGGATACGCGCAAGATTTTCGTAGCTTTCTCGCCTAAGATGTACTCCTGTGTCTTCTCAGAGATACCCTTCAGGTAGCTGTCGACAAGATTCTGTATTGCAGCTGCCGAGAGCCAGAAGCTTGAAGCACCCTCGATCTCTTTCTGAGTCTGATCTGCTGGCAAACGAATGCCAAAGAGTTCTGCTTGCTTGTCTTCTAGCTCTTCCTGCTCTCGGACAAGCCGAATCTGGTTGTCTGCAATTTGCTGCAATTTTTCTTTTCGCTCAGCATCAGATATTTGAATATCCTCGACGACACTTCGAATCTTTTGCGCTATTTCCCCCAGAATCTCTTCACTGGCACCAAGCGCGCTGTTAAAAACACCGATTCGCAGCAGACAGCGGTTGTAAATATCTGCATCTACAGTGTCTGGCGTAATGAGGTTGTAGATCAGGACCTTCTCGCTTTTTTGCCCCTTACGGTCAATACGACCGATCCTTTGTTCGACACGCATGGGGTTCCACGGCAAATCATAGTTAACGATGCAATCGCAGAATTGGTAATCTAGACCTTCGCACCCCACTTCTGAGAAAAGGAGTACATCGATTGCTTCTCCGTCTTCTCGCGGTCTCTTGAACCTCTCTCGCAGCGCAACTCTGTTTTCATCGGGAGTTCCGCCATGAACCATCCCTACCCGAATGCCACTCGCAGACAGCTTGGCGAAAAGATAGCTGAGCGTGTGACGGAAACTGCTGAAGACCATCAACTTATTGTTTTCCAGCTCTTGTTTATCGCGGATTATGCGCTTCAAAGCTTCTAACTTTGGGTCCTCAGTACCACCAAGCTGTTCTGCGCGTTTAACGACCCCCCCAATCTCTCCAAGAACTTCTACTGCTGTCTCGGGATCAAGAAGCTCGTACTCATCACTAGATTCCTGGTCGCTCACATCTCCTATACGACGGTTCAGAATATCTTTTATTAGGGGAGCCAAACCATAGAGGCAGCTAGCCGCCTGCCGGCGGATGGTTGTCATCATGAAGTTGATACTTCTAGTTGGGTGAATCTTCGAGAGGATTTTTGCCTGAACCTCAAGTAAAGAATCATGAAGCTCTCGCTGTTGCGGAGTAAACTCCACCGGAACCGTCTGCGGCTCTCGAACGGTGAATTCACCAATATCACGCCGGCGTGTACGGTTGATAATAGTAGAAAACGTATGTAGACTCTCTAATCTGTTAATTACACTAACCCTGTCCTCTGGTAAATGAGCCTTCTCTGTAAGTTCCTTCCTCACACTCTGAAACTCAGGATCGGTTGCCATAATTCGTGAACCCCAATCCGTGCGAGTGGCTTCCTCCAATGCCGACACTGCTTCCTGTTGCCAATCTTCAGATCCAGCACGCGCAGAGTCAATTGCGCGGTTAATATGTGGATTTGGAGCTGCCATGTGCTGGAAACTCTCTCGGTCAATGATGAGATCAGGTCGAAGTAGGTTAAGCAAGACAAACAAATCGTCACTTCTTAACATCAAGGGCGTTGCAGTCAGGAACACCACCGCCTCAGCGTTATCACAAAAAAAGCGTACAGCCTCATGTGAGTATGTGTTTGGATTCCTGACATGATGAGCCTCATCAACGATTACCAAATCAAAACGCGGTGGCGGATCAAGATCAAGCAAGCCTATTTGCCCCTTCTTCCGACGAGAGGAACCAGTTGCTTGGGTGCCATGGAGCTGAACCTCATCAAATAGAGAATAGGGAATAATGGTTTTGGCATGCTGATCTGGCCACTCACCTTCAAGATCCGTTTCATTAATGCAGTAGCGCAACGTAATTCCATCTAACTGCGTGAAACGCTCCTCAAAACGCTTCATTTCCATCAGCCACTTCCGTTCTGTAACGAGGGGCCTTGGGCAGATAATCAATACTGAGCTTACTTCTCGACGTGCCTGAAGCTCTCTGAGAACTAGTCCCGCTTCGATGGTCTTACCCACACCGACTCCATCAGCAATGAGCAGCCGCGGTCGATCTGCCCTTATGAACTTGAGTACAGGACGAAATTGGTACGGTATAAAGTCCACCCGTGCAGCATTTAGTGAGTACAGAGTTGAAAGACCAGGATGCTGAATCTGTAATGCAGTAAGATGTGCGTGAAACTGTTTTATGGGAACCAGTGTCTGGCCTTCTCCTTCTGGCAAAACAGCCTCCAACTGGGACTCGTAAAACCACTTTGGTGCCCCATCCATGAAGACCTGATACCTGTTTTCGGCCTCCAGTTTCTGGACTGCAAGAACGGGACCTTTCTTCGATGAATCCGACTTCAGCCTGACAATCTGAGTGATCTTGAAAGCCACTTCCTCGCACTGATCTTCTGTCACAGTTGGTTCCGTACCAGTGGCTCCTCCAGCAGTCGGCTGTTCAGTTCGGAACAACTCTTTCCGCTTCTCCCGCACCTTGTCTTTTAAATCATTAGGCGCACTTATTACGGCAAGAAATCGCTGCAACGTGTCGAGATCCCTATAGATATCATCCTGGGGGAATTCCTCAACCGATGCGTGAGCCCACCGGTTCCTTACCGTTTGTATCTCTTTAACAAAATGTCGTGCATCCGGCGGAAAAGTTTCTTTCCAATTTAGGTCGTACCAATTCTGGTCAAGAATGCGTATCAATGCCGCAAGATCCAGCCCTCCTAGTTCGGAGATGTTATGTTGCTCTGCATACCTCTGCTGATGAGATGACAGCTTGTCAACTACACACGTCGCCCACCAGTCCTCATCCCCGAGTGCCGGCAATCTCTTGTCCAGAAAATAACAAAGCTCTGCTGCAGTCTGATGTAGCAATTCGCCTATGTTCGTACTCATGCGTTCTCCAATTCTATCGATTCTCATCTAATACCCTGATCGATACACATCCTACGTTCTGTTAAGATGAATGATCCTCAAGTAAAATAAAACTTCACTTCTGCGTATACACTCCCTCTTATGACAGACGAGCAGTAGAACTTTACATTTATACGCTGCTATAAATGGGATCTCCTTCATGTGCATGCAGATTTCATTATTGGACTAATCTTGTTTGGGTTATCATCGCTTCAGGACTGCACGCAGATATGCTGTTACTCACGGTTTATAAATTTTAAGCTTTCTGGCTAGGTACTTAGTGCGACCAACCCTAATTCTTTAATCCACTTCCAGAGTTAGGTTTTCCGGCAATTTCACTTTGTTGAAAAACCTCCGAGCGATCCGTGTGGACGGACCTCATTGTAATCCTCTAGCCACTGCCGGCTGAGAGCTTTCGTCTCCGCTAATGTCAGAAAACACCAGTGGTTCAGAAAAGTCGTTCTGAAGATGCTGTTGAAGCTCTCGACAAATGGATTTTGCCAAGCGCTTCCCGGATCAATTTAGTGAGTGCAATCCCATGCTCCAAGAGCCATTTCTTCACTTGGCGGGCCACAACCCAATCCCTGTTTCAGAACCGCAAGCACGAATGCACGCCATAAATCCATGCTTGGTCGCCCCACCTTCAGATTGGTGCCTACACCAACCTGTTCATGCAAAAGCGTAAATATCTATTGGCGCATTTGTGGGTTGGCGTAAATGTGCTGAATTCCCCTGAGTATAGAGGGAACGTTGTCCCGTGATTTGGCATCGATATCAATCTCGCCAAACTCCATCTGACTATTTTCGACTTTTCTTATTGCCTGAATTCCTCGAAGATTTGCCGGTTTCAGGGGATTTTCACTCAATTATATGAAATATTCTTGATTTTGTTCAAGATTTTCTGATATTATTTAATATTATCAATATGTTAAGAGTTTTATGGCAGACACTAACTAGATGAACCATGGAGTGGCCTCAAGTACTGGGTGGAGCTGAAATGGTTCCGACTGCCTTAGAAATGCTGCGGTTAGGTATGCGATATCATGTGCAAATTTCAGTGTGATCGGCTCTCCACAGAAAGAATCCGAGGATGCCCAATTCAATTTGGTTAAATTCAGAACTTGCACAGCAAGAGCACGAAGGTCGGGCTCCATTGTTGACAACCCTTTTGGTCGCTCAACCCATGCCGAAATTTCCAAAGGTTTGGGTGTTCCCAATGCTTGACGATACGGGTTATAGCCAGTCGTTGACAGATAGATTTGGTTCTTTTTGGCTTCGACATAGCTCCCACGTCGTAGGCTGCCGTCCGTTTCCGGTCGATTATCATAGAACCGGACATTGTGATGTGAATTTATCCAAACAAATGTAAATGTACCGTTCGCAATTACTGTCTGGGCTGCTTCCAGGATTGAATTTCGATCATCTTTCGAAAGTTTGGCAGAGCAATGAAAAACTATTTTAGGGGTAGGCGATAATAGTTCTTTTAGTTTCAATAGTGTCTTTTTTACCAGTTCTCCAAGACGATAGGTTCTCTCCTCAAATTTGAAATACGAGGTATTGCCGGAATAGAATTCCCATTTACCGTAACTGTTAAACACGCTGGCAGAACCCATAATTCGCTGCATGTCTCTCGACTGTGTGTATGAAAGTCCTACAAAGAAGTCAGCATCTGGAATGGCATCAGGCAATACCCACGGCGTGATTCCACACTTTGCAACAATATTCAAAGCCAAATTTAAATCCTTCCAATCTGGGTTTTGCAATGTCGGTGTATCCACCATTTGGCATGGTATTCCATTTTCCAATAGAATTCGTTTGATTACGTAATAGGGTGACCTGTGATCATCCCTTGAGTAACCGTATTCTGGAGCATGAACTAGGAAAATTCGTTTCAGATGGTTGTTACCCTTCCAATCTGAATGTTCTGTTAGCAGCCGCTCAGTCTCATTTGGGATTGATTCGATTTGGTTTACATCCACAATTGACGAGTACGAGAACTTTGTGGAAAACGTCCGCTCAGCACCTCGATATTTATATTTTCCAAATTTTAATCGTTCGATTAATTCCAGCATTTCTTGGTGCATTGAATTTAGGCAGATAGGAACAATCTCGATGTTATGCGGGTTATCATCATAAGTCCCGTACTCTGTAATGCCAGTTCGAACATTTGAAGATGACTGGTGTTCTCGGAACTCGACTGTTGGTTCGGGCAACCGGAAAACGGAAAGACTTTTCTTAGCGGAATTTCCCCGTTCACCAAGAGGTAAAGGTTCGGGAATTATATCAACCTCCAAATCTCCGAACTGAATGGGTGAAATGGAGTCGGCAACGTACTGTATCATCTCTGCGAGTCTCTCAAACCTTTCTTTAGCTGAGCCCGTCTTGGACGCAAAACTATGTCTTTTGATCGCAGTGGAGAGGTCAAAGGGCGTTCCCGATTGATCAAGCAATGCTTTTATCATCGAAATTGAGCAATATGGAATTATCAAGTTTACAGGTAGTTGTTCATCGGAATCTGTGTCAAACAAGTGAACTTTCGCGAATTCTGAACTGACTTCCACAATACGTCCTTCTTTCCATTGATCATGCTTTGCGATACAACGGCGATTGATCAGTTCGTCATTCGGGAATCGTTGACCTACGGCAGTTAGATTTTGAATGTTGTTAACTTGGCATTTGTAATCAACGCTGAGATAATAATGCTCGAAATACTGTCTTATTTGGAATTCATACGCTGGGTACATTCGCAGTATTGACCTGATATTGTTGGGGACTATCTACCATTTGTCAAATTTATTTAAAGCATTGTCAGTACTGCACATTTCGGTGAGTCTAAAAGATCGGTGCGTTGTGCCGCTGGCAAACGATCATTGAAATCGTTCGTTATGGTGCTGGCGCGGCCGGCTGCGGCTGATAGACTGAGGCGTTGCGCAACATGGCACAGACGACATAAAGCAACCGGTCTGCGACGCTACGCAGAGCGCGGCCGTGCGAGTGCCCGCGGGCTCGACAAGCGGTGTATTTGGCGCGGCTGGTCGAATCCCGCTGGATAGCGATTCTCGCCCAGTGGTACAGGGCATCGCTCAAGCGCCGGTCGGCTGCGCGCCGCCTTCGCACCACCCGGCTTTTTCCAGATTGACGGGTGACCGGAGCGACACCGCTCAGACAGCGCAGCGATTCATAGTCACGGCGCGCCAGTGCATCATGCGCTTCGGAAAGCAGCACCGAAACCACGGTCAAGCCGACGCCGGGCATGGAGCGCAGAATTTGCGTGTCATTTGGACGTTGTGGATCCTCTAACGCAGCATCCGCATCTTCCGGGCGCGGCACCTCGGCAAACTCGGCGATGTGACGCTCAAGCTTTGTTTCAGTTTCGGCGATCTGGCGCTCAACGAGCTGCAGCCGTTCCACGAGGCTGGCCACGTGCTCGGCGTGAGTTTCGGCGGTGACTGGAGCCAAAAGTAACGGCCTGAAACGGAGCATTTGTCGCACCTGCTTGGCATTCAGGCGCCGGATTCGATGGCGCTTCAAAATGGCCCGGATGGTATTCGCATGCAGCTCGACAGCGGCTTGCGGAGTCGGTGCGCGTTGCCATAGTTCCAGATGCCAGGACTGCAACCGGGTGCCAATCACCTCGCTGAACTGCGGATAATAATTCCACAGTTTCTGGCGGATCCGGTTGATCAACCGGGTGCGCTCGGCGACCAGCTCTTCGCGCAAGCGCGAGCAACTGCGTAGACGCATCACTTGCGGGCTGGCTGGCTGCAATGTCCGAAAGCAGTGTCCGTCGGTACGCAGCGAATCGGCCAGCACCTCGGCATCGCGCCGATCATCCTTGCAACCGGACGGGCTGAACCGGTCGCGGAACCGATCCAGTTGCCTGGGGTTGATTGAATGCACCGCAAAGTCTGCGGCCAGCAGACTTTCCACCACCGGCCCGTGTGGCACCTCGATGGCGACTCGTACCTGTGAAGCGAGGCCGCCAGCGAATTCGCCGAGCCACCGCAACATAGTGCCGATGCCTTCGCCACTATGAGCGAAACTTCGCTCGCCCAGCCGCTTGCCGTGGTTATCCAACACGCAAGCCTGATGTGTCTGGGAGCCCCAGTCGATGCCTGCATACACTTCAACTCGTTGATCATTCATGGGTGCATTCTCCTCGGTTTGGTTTATATTGAAACCTGCCGCGATGCTTGCCGGTTCCAGTACCGGTGCTCAAGGGCACAAACTATCTACGGGGCATCCATCGCGGCCATCGACCGGGGCACTTGTCCCCAACAGGCGCTCAAGGCGCAGGAATTTAAATGGTTGCTCCCGGTCGATCGGCCTTGCTTCATTGAGAGCTTAGGCTCTCAATGAAGCAAGATCAATAGTACTGGATTTTAAGTTCAGAACCACGTCGGTGAGCTACAATACGACCATAACCAAATTTGTCGATGTACCACCCGCTTCCTGTCAGTACATCTCTGAGTGTGTTCATGAACTCTCTATATCGGTTATTGAACACATTGTGACTGACTAATTTTTCTCGTTGTCGAATTCTCAAAGGGAACAAATTACTAAACTCTGTGGATTTAAATTTACTTGCAGCGCGAATTGCTTCTGCGCGCTCTTCCGCCTTGCTTTCGAGCTTGCTCAGTGTTTCATTCTCGGCCAGTCGATAATACGGCGCAGGTAGTCCGAGATTCATCATCTGTTGCAACATTTCTTTTGTTCCTTCGCTTATAGCCTGAACGTAAGCAATACCATCAGGGTCTTTCATGAGTCTGAGCCATTCAAGCAACTTTGTATTTCTAGGCATTGAATTTAGAACAGTGTTAGAAAGCGAAAACGAATTCGGGAGATCATGATTCCGTTGGAGCATTCGGCCTGGATTTTTAACGATAAATGCATCAGAGTATGCTTCGCATTCGATCGGTATTCTGGTTCTGTAGTCACGGTGGGCTGTTGCATTGACGATGGCTTCATCGATTACTGTTGGCGGAAACTCTGGTTCGTCAATAAACCCGCCACCAATTTTGCGTTTTTGAAATCGTTTGAAGAAACCTGATTCGCGGAAAAACGTACGGGTCTCGCGAATCTGTTTGGTTATTGGACCTGTAAATGATAGATCAAAGGTCGGCAAACCCCTCGTAATGAACTGGTCGGAAGATACGTCAAAGCGAAGCAAACGAATATACGCTGCAGGGAAAAGGCGTTGCGGGTTTGATCCGAAAAACAACAATCCAGCGTTAGTAAACCAATATTTTTCATTGTACTGAACGATTGCCCCTGCTTCAAAAAGCAGACGTTCAACGTCAAAGTTACTTGTTGATTCGGGGTGGAAAACTCGGCGGAATTCGTTCAAAATATCATTGGCAATCTCGTTGATGTTAAATGGGCAACAGGGAGTATTTTCAAAATCCGATATACCTTTTTGAAACTTGATTTGATCACGTATATTTTCATTACATTCTATGTTCTGCGCTCCCCATCGTATCCACGCTTTCGGTGATTGCCTCGTAGTTTCGCAGATACTTTTTTCGGTATATGAAGCATAGATAAAGCAAATTGTCTTATCTTTCCCAGTTAAATGCGTAGTTTGAATAATTTTTACTTCTACCGCAGGGGAGTGAAGCAAATTATCGAAGTTCAATAGGGTATTCAATTGTTGCTCTGAAAGGTGGTCAATACCATTCACATTCCCATCAGAAGCAATTCCGAGAACGATTAACCCACCTTCGATGTTACCGTTGGAAAATGCTGAAATCGTTTTTGCGAGTTTATAAAAAAAATCTTTGAGTTGATTTTTTATTGTCCCCGAAGAGGTGGCTGTGGCTGCGCTCGGAATCTCTTTGCGTTCGAAATGCTGGCCCTCGAATTCGTCATCAGAGCTTTGGGTGAGAAAGTTCCAATGCTCCTCTGGGGTGTCAAAGACACTTCTAGGTGATAGTGTCATTTCAATCGAAACGCTTTCATTATTTCATTGACTAGGTGGTTGAGTAATTTTACAGCGATTCGCCCAATTGTTGATTTATCAAATGGTTGAGCGGCAATTCTAGAATTGTTGGCGATTGTGCTCACCATCGCAATACGGATGAACCATTGTCCATAATTTCTGAATTGGATGTTGGTTCAATCGCAGCCAGAGCATTGAATGAAGTGTGAGCGACATAGTAAACTGAGAATTCCCATTATATTCAATCATCAATATCTTCATTCAGAATTGAGATGTACTGATCATATGAATATATGCGGTTTCGTCTTCTGTTTGTAAATTCATGAGCAATTCCAATCTGTTCAAGTGCAAACATGCCATTCGTAACTGCAGGAATCGAAAGACCGGTTTCAGTAGCGATACTTTTAAGTGTTGAAATTGGGCGCTTTTGAAGCGTTTGCTGAACAAGCAAGGCTGATGACTTGAAACGCGCGAAATTTCGAATTCGTAACGAGTCGTCACGAAAAAGCGCATTGAGTCGTTTAGCGACTGAAATTGCGTTCTCCGACGTTTCAGTGATACCCTCAAGAAAGAATCTTAGCCAAGCCTCCCAGTCGCCGTGATGTCTTACGGCATCTAATAACAAATAATAATCGCTTCGATTTTTTTTAAAATGCAAACTGAGATACAAGAGCGGCTCATTCAGTAACCCTTCGTGGCACAATTGCAAAGCGATCAGTAAGCGTCCCACTCGTCCGTTTCCATCAAGAAAGGGGTGAATCGTCTCAAATTGAACATGGGATAGTCCGGTCCGAATGAGAGCCGAATGTCCACGATCATCGGAATACATAAAACGCTCCAAATCAGACATGCACTTTTCAACAATTTTCGTGGGTGGTGGTACGAAACGAGCGTTTCCCGGGCGAGTTCCTCCTAGCCAATTCTGAGATCGCCGAAATTCACCAGGTAAATTTTTGCTCTCCCGGTCTGAAGATAAAAGATTTTTGTGAATTTCGCGGATTAGACGATTACAGAGCGGAAAATAGTCTTCACGTATACGTCGGAGTCCGTGTTCTAGGGCGGACACATAGTTTGAGACTTCAACTACATCGTCTACTCGAACTCCCGGAACTTGAGTCAACTCGAATAACATAAGATCCGATAAGGTGGACTGCATTCCTTCAATCCGCGATGAAAGCACCGCTTCTCTTCGGATATAGGCATAGATATACAGCCATGGTTCAGGCAGTATTGTCGCAATGCTGTGCAGTTGCCCAAGTGCAAATATCGCGCTGTCCAACGAATGTTGTAAATACTTCATATCCAGAACGTCTTCTGGCGGCAGCGGATTTGGAATAAACGCTCTTACCTGTCCATCTCCAATGGATGTAATTTCATAAATTCCTGTTTGTTGACGTTTCATGCCGACTCTGATTATTCAGCTACGTTTAATAAGGAATGTCATTATTAAGTATTAATGTATTATACTTAATAGTGACCAGAATTTCTTTTATTTATTCAGCGAAATTTCAATAAAGGATTTTCTTATTATGTATTTAAAGATAATACTTAATAAAACTAAGTATTAAACCGAATACACCTTCAAAATTTGAAAGAGAAAAAATAAGGCAAAGATTACCCAAGAAGAATAAGGTGACACAGGCCTGAAACTAGTACTGGCAAAACAGTCTGTTCAAACGTTGGTCTGAAACAGGGTGCAAATTCCGACTGTGTAATTTTATTCAAAGCCGGAAATCTAAGACTGCAGCTTGCTTAGCAGCCTTGAGAGCGATATTACCGTTACGTCATTGCCAATTGGAAATTCATCATTTCCCCCATAAACAACGAATTTTCTGGAAGCTCCGATTTGTTCGCACGTCCGATTGAAATGTTTGCTTATTTTAGGAGCTACTCCGTATTTCACCTCAATTGCCAGGATTTCAGTGGACGATAACCTGACCACCAAATCAATTTCTGCGCCTGCGGCTGTCTTGTAAAAATAGGCTTCGGCACGAGGTGAAAGAACAGAACGGATGTTCTCGATTACAAAACCCTCCCAGCTTTTTCCTAGCACAGGGTTAGACAGGAGTGCGTCATGGTTACTAATTCCCAGCAGCCGGTGTTGAATTCCGCTGTCACGAATATAGTAGCGTGGTGATTTCACCAGTCTTTTCTTCACATTGGCGTACCACGGTTCGAGACGCCTGACAAGTAAGAGATCAACAAGAATATCGAGGTAATAGTTGACAGTCTTAGCATCAATTTCGAGACTGCCGCCCAATTTCGAATGATTGACAGGTTCACCCTGCAAATGCGCCAACATTGTCCATAGACGCCGCAGCCTGTTTGCAGGAATGCGAAAGCCCAATTGCGGAACGTCACGTTCAAGATAGGTACGGATTAAATCTTCCAGCCAATCCATGCTTAGATCGTCATCTGCAGCTAGGTAGCTGTCTGGAAACCCACCTCTTAGCCACAACTTTTGCAGGTTGTTCTTGTTCTCTCCGACTTCCAGAGCGTTGAAACCGCTCAATTCAAGATAACTGATTCGACCTGCCAAGCTTTCAGATGATTGGCGTAGTAAATCAATCGAGGCGGAACCAAGCAATAGAAATTGCGCTGACTTTCGACCTTGTTCCCTGTTCTTGTCGATAAGTCCGCGCAACACCGTAAACAATTCGGGGGCGCGCTGAATTTCGTCTAATATGATAAGTTTGTCGCTGTGACTTTCTAGATAAGTGGTTGGGTCACTCAATTTAAGCAAATCTTTTGGGGCTTCCAGGTCCAGATAGACTGAATTCTGACTCTGAGCGATAGTTTTGGCAAGGGTTGTTTTACCAACCTGACGAGCGCCAAGAAGCGCCACAACGGGTCTCTGCGCTATAGTTTTATGAAGTTTTTCTGAAATCCATCGCGGCAACATACCGAGTATATTAGGACATGAGCTCCGAAAAAACAAGGTTTAGTTTTATCCAATGCAAATTGAATGTCTTTGGAGACCCCTGCCTATTTCACTTAAACTGAACGCACACCGCCCAATTTCCACATTATGCCATTCTTCATATTCCCTACCATGTTGTCAATAGAATTCAGTGTTCTCCTGTATTGGAATATCCGAGTTTGACAGTGAAACGGAATGTATGGCTTATTTCTTTGGGATAGGTTGAGTCGGGATATCAACTAGCTTACCGCGCGGGATCAGCCGATTTTTGTCATACATGGGTAGGGTGCAAAGTTCGCCTTCCAGCATTGAACCATCGATACCCTCAACCTTCACTTGGGTACCGGGACCTTGGGTTGGATTATCCATGCGCACAATTGCTACACCACAACCCTGATAGGGCGACCATCCACTAGAACAGACGCGGCCTGCAACTTGACCATCCACTTTAATTGCGCGTCCTAGAATGGCTATCCCGCCGGTAACCCGCATGCCCCATGTCCGACATGCGTGTTCGGCCTTTTCCAGTGCTTCTCGGCCAATAAAATCTCGATGGTCAAACTCGACCATGTGACCAAGACCGACCTCAAACGGTGTTGTCTTATCGTCAAAATCCGTCCCCGCATTCAACAGCCCTGCCTCAATCCGGCGGGCGCGGAAGACCGGCGCGCCAGTTATGGTCATACCGAAAGTCTCTCCCACTTTAAGGATATGATCCCCAATTGCGGCGATATCGGTGCTGGGCATGAAATAGATTTCCCAACCCAGTTCATTGGAGAAGCCTGAGCGGCTGATTATGGCCTTTTGGCCTGCAATCGTGACTTTGGTCAGATCGAAATAACGAAATGGGTCCGGCAGACTACTAGCTACGGATTGCAGCACTTCAATAGAACGAGGCCCCTGAATCTGGCTGACCCAGACCTTTGGGTCGCTAATCTTCACATCCAGTCCATGTAAGTGAGCCTTGTACCACGAGAACAGATCGCCATCGGCCTGCACCATCCAGAATCTGTCCTGTGTGAGACGAAGCAGGATACCATCGGTGATCATCCCGCCATCATGGTAGCAGGCAAATTGATACGAGCAACGTCCCACTTTAACCTTGCTGACATCCCGCGTAAATATGTGGTTCAACAGCGATTCAGCGTCCGGCCCACTGATTTCGATTGGTAATTCACCTGTGTGGCGAAAAACGACCTCAGTACGGACTTTCCAATACATTTCATCTTCTGTGACATGGTTCAGTGACTCTGGTGTCAGGCGGTTGTTATAGAGTGTGTATTCGGGATCGTAGGGTAGCTCTTGATAGCTGAGTGGATGCGGTACCATCGTATGTGACAGCTCTCTAGGTCGGGCACCCATGTTTGGTATGGCTTTCGTAACAAAGCGCAGTGAGGACAGATCAGAATTCATAGTGTTATTGTTTCAAGTTGTTGTTTAACAATATTTTTAGGCTCCAGACCATCCGTCTCGAAACCCAAGGTCATCCCATCCTAGTTCCTAGATGAAATATTACGAGTAAATATAGTTAAAGATAATAATTGCAATACCTTTTTTCGTTTGTTTCATGTGATTAAACACACTTGGATTCGAAACAGGCACATAGATCTAGTTGAATTTGTGATGGACCCGGATTCGGCTATCGTTGGACGGGGTTGTGCATCCTATAGATGATATGCGTTGGGAGGAGTTCGTTTTTTGCGCTTATACACTACAGTAGAAAATTGGAAGTGCGCCGGAAACATTCAGGAAACACCCGTCAGCGCTAGATTTCGATTGGGAGCATTAGTTACACTTATCGTAAGCAATACCTCATCTAGTGTTCACGGTTAACCTAACTGTTTTGACTTGGTTGCTCGTGCCAACGTCAAAGCATCTTCAGCCAATAGATCCAGGTGCTTACCCATAGCTAACGAGGCATCGTTTGTTGCGTGTTGTTCAATCGCGCTCAGAATCGCCGCATGCTCTTCGTTTGATTCTTCGATGCGATGTGGCCGAAAGGTGACTAATCTCCGATAAGGTGCTAAGCGCTTGTCAAGCGCAACTATCTGCTCATGCAAAACAGAATTGTGTGCAGCTTTGTAAATTTGCTCGTGAAACACTTGGTTTGCTGTGAAATAAATCGCTGGATCGCCTGTCTTTGCGGCACCAATACAATTTTCATGGGCCTCTTTAACGGCCGTTAGATTACTTGGGGTGGCGCGATGAGCTGCTTTTTCTGCTGCAAATGACTCTAGAGTTGCCATTAATTCGAACATTTCCATTATTTCATCCAAGGACGGATTAACGACAAATACGCCGGCATGCTGTCGCTTTACGGCCAATCGAGAAGCAACAAGGCCTTTGAAAGCCTCCCGGATTGGCGTTCTCGACACACCAAATCGTTTCGCCAATCGGCTTTCATCCAGGCGATCTCCAGGACTAAACTCTCCGCGAATAATGGCGGCCTCTATATGTTCCTGAAGAGAAGCCGTTTGGGCACGTTGATCTGACTTTGCTTGTTGGTAAGAAACGGTGTTATCCATAGTCGTTGCGATGTGGCTAAAGCTATTTTAGGAAATCTGGTAATTCTGCATTAATGTTAGAGCATCCCAACTGTTGTTGATTAGCAAATGCCGTCTGCCTTCCTGGGTCAGAGAGCTGGATCAAACAAATTAATGGCACGATTTCGCCAAATCACAATTATAGTTAAATCACACGAAAAACACATTGTAGAGTACAATCTTTCGAATATTACATACAATATAGTACTATATTGTATACAAAATACCGGCATTTTGGAAATGACCAGAAATTAAGCTTGTTGATCGATATGAAAGATTTTGAACGACTGAATCAACATTTCGAACTGATGGTAAATACCCCTGACTTAATGTGGTTAGGTCGAAATACCAACCATTTCCCGACGCATCCTGTGGTTCTAGATGCGATGCTCAAAAGCATCATCGATGAAGACTTTCATGTCTATGCACCTCCGTTTGGGCTAGAAGATCTTCGAGAACTTGTGATAGAGAATCTTGGACTTGACGGCATGTCAGCATTGATCACTGATGGCGCAGTTTCTGGACTCTATCACGTATGTCATACACTCTGTGGTCTCGGTGATGAACTTGTTACGACAGACCCGTCATGGGAATGGACAATGAGTTTCGCAGAATCAGTGGGAGCCTCAGTTAAACAAATTCCGATATACGGTATGGAATATGGATATCGATTAGATCCAGGGCGATTGCGCGAAGCGGTCAGCGAGAAAACCAAGATCATTTATCTAATTGATCCAAATAATCCACTCGGCACTTGTAGTACTGCAGAAGAGATTGAAGAAATCGCCGACATCGCACGAACAGTGAAAGCGTATTTGATTCAGGACTGTACCTATCGCGACTTTGCATATCAACATTATCTGTCAGCAAAACATTATCCAGAACGTACGATCACTGTCTGGAGTTTCTCAAAATGGCTCGGACTTGCTGGATTCAGAGTAGGCTCGATTGCCGCAAATCCTGATCTTATCGAACGACTAGCTGCAGCTCCGCCGAACATTCTGGGGTCAAACATTGTCGCGCAAAAGGGTGTTGTTGCTGGACTGAAAACCAAATCGGAGTGGTTTCCGAATGTCCTTGCGTCAATTCGCGAAAACCAGCGTTTGGTCCGAGATGCCGTTGCTGATATTTCAGGACTTAGTCTGCCAATTTATCCATCCAATGGCAATTTTATGATTGTCGAGTGTGCGGCAGCAGGCATCCGACCAGAGGCGATTTGCGAATTGATGTACCAACAGAAAATTATGGTGCGACAGGGTGCGTACCACACCAGTAAATTTGGTGATCAGTTTATAAAAGTGTCGGTAAGTGCTCCGCGTGAGTGGGTCGAAAAGTTTTGTGAACTGCTGCCAGCTGTGGTGGAGGAGGCGGGCTCCCTAAACAATGAGATACAGCTTTTCTGATAGCCCCATGAACGTTGATATTCTGAAAATCTCTAAACCCAATTCAACCAGTTTGGGTTCCGAAATGAAAAAGAGGCAAGATTTATGGACCTTAATTTAACCGGTCAAACTGCACTGGTTACCGGTGCATCTCAAGGCATCGGTGAAGTAGTCGCAAAATCACTCGCCGAAGAGGGTGTCAATCTTCATCTCACAGCACGCAATATGACTAATCTTGAACGGGTAAAGCAGGATATAGAAGATAGCTCTAACGTAAGAGTTGAGTTGCATTCGTTCGACTTGACAGAACGCGGCGCTTGTGAGTTGCTTGGCGTGGCTGTTGGGGATGTCGATATTCTCATCAACAATGCTGGCACTATTCCTGGCGGAAATCTATGGGAAGTGAACGAAAGTAGCTGGCGCAGCGGATGGGAACTCAAGGTAATGGGCTATATCAACCTCTGCCGCATCTTTTACGCCAAAATGAAGGCAAGAGGCGAAGGAGTGATAATCAACAATATCGGAAATGGTGGTGAGGTATTTGATCCACAATACATCGCTGGCACTTCTGGCAATGCCAGCCTCATGGCATTCACACGAGCCCTTGGTGGTCACAGCTTGGATGACAATATTCGTGTCGTAGGCGTTAATCCAGGACCAGTCAATACAGATCGAATTTATAAAATTTTAAAAAACCGAGCCAAAGGCGAACTCGGTGATGAAAACCAATATACCGAGTTGCTGAAGCGATACCCTCTGGGGCGTCCAGCCCATACTTATGAAGTTTCTAGCCTGATAGTCTTTTTAGCCTCGTATCGTTCAGGCTACAGCTCGGGGGCTATTTTTACTGTTGACGGCGGCATTGCATCACGCTGCTCGATTATCTGATGGAAAATAATATGACATGGGCAACAACCAGTGACGGAGTGAGGCTCTATGTGGAGAATACCTCACAAGGTACACCGATTGTTTTCGTGCATGAATTCGGAGGTGATCTACGAAGTTGGGAACCACAGGTTCGTTTTTTCTCAAGGCGCTATCAATGCATTACGTTCAACGCTCGAGGATACCCACCTTCAGATACGCCAGAAAATATCAGCAGTTATTCCCAAAACCGTGCCGTAAATGACATTCGCGATGTCATGGACCATATTGGAATTGAGAAAGCGCATATTGTTGGGCTGTCAATGGGTGGATTTGCAGCACTTCATTTCGGACTGCAGTACCCGAAACGGGCACTGTCACTCGTCGTTGCCAGCACCGGGTACGGTGCTGAGAAAATTTATGAAGATTACTTCAAACAAGTCTCACATGAAATTGCAGACGAGTTTGAGAGGCAAGGAGCCGAGGCATTCTCTCATATTTATGCCTTGTCGGCATCACGCATCCCATACCTGAATAAAGATCCGCGCGGATGGGAGGAATTTCGTAAAACACTTGGTGATCGGTCTGCTTCAGGGTCTGCCAATACAATGCGAGGCATTCAGGCAAACAGACCATCGTTGTACGATCTTGAGGACAGCCTCTCGAAGATGAAAATTCCGGCGCTTGTCGTGGTGGGCGATGAAGATGATCACTGCCTTCAACCGGGATTATTTCTAAAACGAACGATACCTGCGAGTGGTCTCTACGTGATGCCAAAAACCGGTCATACCTGCAATCTTGAAGAACCCGATTTGTTTAACCGTAACTTGGCAGAGTTTTTTTTCTCAGTCGAAGCAAATCGCTGGTTACCTAGAGATCCGAGATCAACTCCTGCGGAAATAATGAAAACTGGCAGAAGGAATGAATAGGAAAAAATCTGCAGCCCGAATTGCCAAATGTGTTGACGAAAAACGGCTCTGGAGTCGGCTCATGCAACTCGCCCGTATTGGCGCGACTGATGGGGGCGGTGTATGCAGACTCGCACTTTCTGACGAAGAAATAGAGGCACGGAAATTGCTGATCTCGTGGGCATCTGAACTCGGCCTGTCCGTGTTTACCGATTACATTAGTAATCTTTTCTTTCGTCTCGATGGCGTTGATGCGAACGCAGCACCCGTAATGACCGGTTCCCATATTGACACGCAACCGAAAGGTGGAAAATTTGACGGTGCTTTTGGAGTAGTAGCGGGTCTTGAGGCACTGCAGGCCATTAGTGAAGCAGGAGTTTCAACCAGGCGTCCTATCGAAATCGCTGTCTGGCTGAACGAAGAAGGATCGCGATTTTCGCCCGGCATGATGGGCTCTGAAGCCTTCACTGGGCTTCGTCCACTAGAGGAAATTCTTTCAGTTAAAGACTCATCAGGAACTACCACGTCCAAAGCGCTCGACAAAACACAGGCCTTCTTCAGCAATATCCCATGTCGGCGTTTCGGGTTTCCCGTGGTGAGTTTTATCGAAGCTCATATCGAACAGGGGCCCTTGCTTGAAGCAAAGGGTGTGCCGATAGGCGTGGTGACCGGAATTCAAGGTTCAAGAAGGTTTCGCATCAGAGTTTCAGGAGATGAATCACATGCAGGCACGGAACCCATGACAAAAAGAAAAGACGCTCTGTTCGCTGCGATCGACATGATCCAATCGATGCGTCGGGCGTTCGTCGAAACTAACGAGCAAGTGAAGTTTACGACAGGTTTGTTTGAAATATTACCGAACGTCCCGTCAGTCGTACCATCAAGCGCATACTTTTCAATCGATATCCGTCATCCAGATTCATCAGTTCTGATGCGATTGGGAAACGGAATACCGAGCCTTTGTGAGGAAAATAAAGGTCGATGCTTTGTAGAGATTAACGAAATTGCCACGTCTGAGTCATTGGAGTTTCCACATGAGCTCAGAGATTGCATTTCGAAAAGTGCCGATTTACTTGGGATAGCCCATATGCCAATATTTTCGCTGGCTGGACACGATGCCCGTCAACTTCACTACCATTGCCCTACAGGGATGATTTTTGTGCCCTGTCACAAGGGAATCAGCCATAACGAGGCAGAAAGCTGTAAATCCACAGATCTTGCTAGTGGAACTCGCGTGCTTGCCGCATCTTTAGCGAAGTTGGCTGAGTAGACTTGGGGGAGAGATGGAAGAAGCGACCATAAATTGGACACCGCCATTCAAGTTGTAGAAGTACTCGCCCAGAATGCAGGTAGTGAAATGATGTCTGAAAATCGGTTGATACTGAACGAAACGCTCGCTACCCCCGGGGAAGCGCCAGTTTCATATCAGCTACATATCAACGGGAAATGGTTTCAGTCTGCTGCTGACCCGTTAATTGAAGTTCATTCGCCCGCACATGGCGGTCTTTTGGCCACGGTTCCAGATGCCGGAGCACAATCGATAGACCATGCTGTTAGTTCAGCACACAAGTCTCTTAACATTTGGTCAAATCTTGACGCGTTCGATCGTTCTCGACATCTCCATGCATTTGCTGAGGTAATTCGCCAGCGCATTGATGAACTTGCCGAAATTGAGACTGCAGTTACGGGACGTCCGATTCGGGAGATGCGCTCACAGTTGTCTCGAGTTCCAGAATGGCTCGAATATTTTGCGTCAATTGCAATTGGGCTTGAGGCAGAGGCCAATGATGTAAAAGGCGGGTTTGTGACCATGACTCGTTACGAACCACTCGGGGTTTGCGCCTTGCTAACACCTTGGAACCACCCCACGCTTATTCTCATCAAGAAGCTCGCAGCCGCACTGGCAGCAGGTAATACCTGTGTTGTCAAACCCTCGGAGTTAGCGCCTGTTTCGCCTTTGCTACTCGCCAGTTGGGCCACCGAAGCAGGAATTCCGGATGGCGTTGTTGATGTGATTACTGGTGGTGTCGAAACGGGTGAGAGGCTGTGCGACCATGCTCTTGTCGCCCGTATAGATTTGACTGGAGGAACAGCAACAGGGCGTCGAGTCGCAGCTAAAGCAGGCCATCGTCTTGTTCCCTGTACCTTGGAGTTGGGTGGCAAGACACCTGTTGTAGTCTTTGCCGACACTCCGGTTAAGGAAGCGGTGGCAGGGAGTGTTTTTTCTGCTTTTATCGCAGCTGGCCAAACCTGCGTTTCAGGTGCTCGATTTATTGTTGAAGAAGCAATTTATGAGAAGTTTCTTGATGAATTTGCCAAACGTGCAAAGTCAATTCGATTGGGTGACCCAGCCGATCCAAATACTGATATGGGACCCGTAATTTCCGCCGCCGCACGCGAGCGTTGCCTAGAGGCGATCTCGGAAGCTCAGGCAGCGGGTGCGCGTTGCGTGATTGGTGGTGATTGTCCCAATCTTCCTTCACCCTTCAACAAAGGGAACTATGTTGAACCGACAATTTTTGCCGATGTAACGCCAGAAATGTCGCTGTTTCGGAACGAGGTATTTGGCCCTGTCGTTTCAGTTACTCCGTTCAAAACTGAACAGCAGGCACTTGCTCTTTCGAATGATAGTGATTACGCACTTGGTGCGGCACTTTGGACACGCGATGTAACTCGTGCGCATCGTGTAGCAAAGCAGATGCGTTCGGGGGTGATGTGGGTTAATGATCACCATAAAAACGATCCGCGTTCAATTTGGGGTGGATTTGGAGCTAGTGGTTACGGAAAAGAAAATGGCTGGGAGGCTCTCAAGAGCAATTTGCGCAAACGAAGCATTGTGCTGCGAACCGCGCCCAATTTTGATGATTGGTTCGCCGGTGGAAAGCGGTATGGGTGAGATTGATGAGTGCTGTTGATCAGAATGTTGATGCTCGCTTTGGGAGCGATAAGCTGCAGTTTCAAAATCTGCAAGTCATCTATTCAGGCGCACAAGGGGCAAGTGCAGTTCACGCCTTGGAAGAAATTAATTTTGCAGTTAGTGATGGAGAATTTGTCTCTCTGATCGGTCCTTCAGGCTGTGGAAAGAGTACGCTCCTTCGTGTCGTCGCTGATTTATCAAAACCAACCACGGGGAAAGTACAGGTCGGCGGAGAATCTCCGAACGCAGCCCGACTGAAACGAAAAGTAGGGTTTGTCTTTCAGGACCCGGCCTTGTTGGAATGGCGTCGAGTATTGCAGAACGTGGCACTGCCACTTGAAATCAAGGGGGTGTCACGCAGGGAGCGCGAAAAGAGTGCTCAGGAATTAATAGAGTTGGTTGGTTTGAAAGGTTTTGAGCGTTCTTATCCCCGACAGCTTTCAGGTGGGATGCGTCAACGAGCGGCAATCGCTCGTGCAATGTCGACAAATCCAGAGGTTATGCTTATGGATGAACCCTTCGGTGCGCTGGACCAGATTACACGGGATCGGTTAAACATGGAATTATTGAATCTCTCACAACGCAAGCGTATGACCGTATTGTTCGTTACCCATTCAATACACGAAGCGGTTCTCTTGTCGGACCGCGTATTCGTAATGACGCCAAGGCCCGGGCGTATATCTGGGGAGATTGAGGTAGACCTGCCGCGACCACGAAATTTGGAATCGAGAGAATCCGATACTTTCATCAAACTAGTCAAGCACGGTGTACGCCTGCTGGAAAGAGGTTTTGAATCATCATGAGCGATAAAAGTCATAACAAAAATTCACTCCCTGAAACGGTGCTGAAACGTACTGGGAGTGAAAGACTGAACACTATCCTTTGGAATCTATTACCGCCTTTATTAACGTTTGCACTGGTCGCTGTTGTTTGGGAATGGGCAGTACACATATTTGAAACTCCGGCTTACATATTACCCGCACCAAGTCGAATCTGGGATTCGTTACTCAAGGATCAGGGATCGATTCTCGGACACTCAGGAATCACGTTATTTGAAGCGGTTTCAGGATTCATAATTGGATCGATTCTTGGTGCCTTGCTGGGGACATTCTTTGCCTACTCCAGACTCTTCGCACAGAGCCTGTTGCCGTATGTCATCGCTGCGAACACGATTCCGGTTGTTGCAATTGCTCCAATCATCATAATTTGGTTTGGTCATGGAATCCCGTCGAAAATTGCAGTGACTGCATTTCTTTCCTTTTTCCCGCTTGCTCTGAATATGATGAAAGGCTTGCGATCATACGATCATACGATCATGGATGTGTTTCACGTTGCCGCTGCGAGCGAATGGCAACGGTTCGTCAAGATGCGGTTGCCAGCCTCTTTGCCCTATGTCTTTGTAGGATTGAAACTCAACGTCACGTTTGCTGTCATTGGCGCCATTATCGCCGAGTTCGTTCAGGCAGACCGTGGACTCGGGTTCGTCATCATGACTGCATACCGCACACTCAATATGCCACGGCTTTGGTCAGCAATGCTGGTCTCCGCGGCGACAGGAATTCTCTTTTTCGCACTTATTGCACTGGCTGAACGGTGGATCATTCCGTGGCACAGTTCAATGCGAAAAACGGAATAATTTCACTTTTTATAGTAACGACTAGAGGAATAAATTTATGAAAACAATATCTTTAAAATTGAAGTTTTTACTTCAATTGACGACTGCATTGGCAATTGCCAGCGCAACCGCGTTTACCTCAGTTCAGGCAGAAGAAACTATGCGCTTGGAATGGGTAATTCAGGGTCAGTTTGCTGGACCGGTAGTCGCATCCGACCAAGGCTATTACAAAGACGAAGGCATCGACATGAAGTTGATACCAGCGGGTCCGGATATTAAACCGATGGTGACGGTTGCTCAAGGCAGTGACAGTTTCGGTATTGGTCATCCGAACCAAGTAATTGCAGCACGAAGCAACGGCGTACCTTTAGTGATGGTACTGCAATTCGGACAAAAGAGTGCCACTACATATGTTGTTCGCAAGGAAGCAGGAATCAACAAAGTTGAGGACATGCCCGGCAATAGTGTGGGTCTGTGGTTCGGGGGCGACGAGCATGAATTTCTGGCAATGCTCGATGCAGCAGGTGTTAACCAGGGAGATGTACAAGTTATAAGCCAAGGGTTCGATATTATTGGTTGGTTGAACAATGATTACGATGTAATGCAAGTAACACTTTTCAATGAACTTTTGCTAGTCTATGGCCAAGGTTTCGAGAAGAGCGACCTTGTTTTCTTGGAACCATCTGACTACGGTGTTGCTTTAGTATCGGGTGGCATTTTCACAACTGAAAAAATGATAAATGAGAATCCGGATGTGGTTCAAGCAATGGTAAATGCCACAATGCGGGGTTGGAAAGAAGCTCTTGCAAACCCCGAGGAGGCAGCAAAGATCGTCGTCAAGTACAACAGCGAATTGGAAGAAGCCCAGCAGGTAGCACAGATAAAGGCAATGGGCGACCTCATTTGCTTCGGGCCGACTTTGGAAGGGAAATTTGGTATGTCCGTAATGGCAGATTGGGAAACTTCTCAGGAAGTTCTCATGGGTGCCAAGTTAATCGAAAATTCAATCGACTTGGCCGAAGGATTTACCAACAGTTTTTGGGAAGCGGCTCCGGATGAGCTTAAAACGGTTAGTTGTGGAAACTAGTCTATTCGTTAGCTGAGGGTTGGTGTCTTTGATGCACCAACCCTCAGCTCCGTCGAGTGTTCATAAATGTTTGAAGTTCGTCTTCGCCTGATGTGGCATCCACAGCCTCAATTCGCAGGTGCGTTAATGGCGCAGCACTGTGGTATTGCATCAGCACATGGAGTGGAACTGGATTGCCAGCCACTTGATTTTGACGAATCCCCGATCGATGCAGTTTTAACTGGCAACGCCGATCTTTGCATTGCCAGTCCATCACATTTATTTGAGGGTGAAGATCCGGAAGCATTGAGTTTTCTGCTCGCTTTTCAGCAAAAAAGTCCGCTTATGTATTTAGCCCGTCGGGAGCATGGAATTTCCGAGATAAAAGATTTATCCGGTAAGCGTGTTGCAGTCTGGCCGGGAGGGGAAGATCTGGAGCTTCGTTGGATGCTGCAGAATGAAAGAATTAATCCTGAAAGCATTGAACGTGTACATACTACCGACACCGTAGGGCTTCTTCTCGATGATCAGGTATCCTGTGCTCAAATGACCAGCTATAACGAATATCATGAATTCATTGAGCGAGGTGGAGACTCCGAATCCATGTGTCATTTTTTTGCTAAAAACAACGGAACCGACTTGATAAAAGATGGTGTCTGTGCCCGCAAGGACTGGATATTCGATAATCCAGAACGTGCCCAACAGGTGGTCAACAGCTTACTGGAAGGATGGACGCAGGCGTTACACGACAAGCAAGATGCGGTAGCACTTTGCAGGAAAATGCGTCCAGAAATGGATGAGGCAAATCACAAAATTCAGTACGACGAAATCAGAAAACTAATTCTGAGCGGCGCTACTCTTGAGCAGGGACTGGGATATCCCAGCCTCGATCATGTAGTTCGGGCAGCAAAGGCGATGAGCGAAGTTGACAACCGAATTCCGGAAGAATCCCCAGAGAGTTACGTTGCCACACAGTACTGGCATGCTGCTCCGGAACATCTTCGCAGTAACCGCTGGGAGTGAAACAGTCTGTCATCGTAGTTGGTGCTGGCGTAGTTGGCGCGGCAGTAGCGCGCGAACTTTCATTGGCAGGTCATCAGGTCACAGTACTTGAGAAGGGCTCCGCCGGCGGAGCCGTATCCGGTGCAAGCCTTGCCTGTATCGGATCCCATATGATTGATTTTGATGAACTCCCATTGTTAAATTGGAGTTGTCGGGCGTGGGCTGAATTTTCAAAAAAATCTTCAACGAATTTTGAGTACAGACGTTGTGGTCAAATTCGGTTTATCGAGCGAGAAGAAGATATTGCAATTACAAAGTCCATTGTTGAAGCTGAACGCGAAAATGGAGCTTCTTCCGTGTTTGTTGATCGGGAAACGGTCCACCGCATTGAGCCCAACTTAACCGGCCCCATCCTGGCAGCTTCTCATGACCCAGATGCAGCGATGGTCAATCCTTTCCAAGCCGTGCGCGCATTGCTGCTTGAAGCAAAAGAAAATGGCGCCCGTATAAGAACGCACAAGCCGGTAGAAATGATTGAAACTAGCAACGGCAGGGTTTGCGGTGTTGTTTCTGAAGGTGAGACAATTCGGGCGGATAATGTTGTCCTCGCATGTGGGCCTTGGACCGCGACATTGGCTCAATCGTGTGGGCTGAACCTTCCAATCTTGCCCCGCAAAGCCCAATGTCTTGCAACGGTTGCCATGCCGGCGAATACCATAAGGAATGTCATCAGCTCTTGCGAGGCTTCCGGCGGCGTTGATGCAGGGTATACGCAGATTCAGCAAACTTTCAGCGGGCAGATACTATTTAACACTGTTCTTGCGGGTGGATTATCAAAGCAAGGTTCACAGAACAACATCCCAGAGGTTGACCCTGATTTTGTTGCCGATTCTATCGAGACACTCTTGCGACTGTTCCCAATTCTTCAATCGACGCAACTGCTTCGGTCTTGGGTCCGGTTCGAGGCGGTAACTCCCGATGATCGTTTTTTTATCGGATCGCTGGAACCGGAAGGACTTTTCGTGGCGGCTGGCGATTCTGGAACAGGATTCACGCGCGCACCTGCCATCGGTCGCCTCATTAGAGAAATTTTATCCGATGAGGTGACATCATTTCGGATCGACTATTATGCACCAGACCGGTTTTCTGAGGTAACTTGATGAGCAATCGAGTTAACGTGACGATAGATGGTGTTGATTATCAGGTCGATGAGTCGGCTCTCCTTGGTCATGTCCTGCACGATGTAAAGAATGCAGGATTTCGAAAATCTTCCAAGGCTGGAGAGCCACGAGGGCTCTATTGTGGTATGGGCGTATGTTTCGATTGCCTGGTAACCATCGACGACTGTTTCGGTGTTCGAGCCTGTTTGCAGCAGGTGCGTGACGGTATGCAGGTTAAGACTGTGTCATGAGTAGAAAATACCGAGCAGACGTGCTAGTAGTTGGTGCCGGTCCAGCCGGCATGGGTGCGGCTATCGAGGCGGCGCGTGCTGGAGCAAAGACAATAGTGGTCGATGGATTTAGCAGAGCGGGCGGACAGTACTGGATTCAGCCACCTTCGCATCTCAAGGCTGGAGAGAGTCAAGTGAAGGAAGGAGCCACACAAATCGCTGAGTTGAAGAATCTGGGTGTGGAGATGTTCTCAAATTCAGAAGTGTGGGGAGTACTTCCCGGAAATCGTGTATTGGTTCGTGGGCAGAATGATGAGTCAATCGAGTTTATTGGAAAGACACTGGTTGTCTGTACCGGTGCACACGACTTGGTCTATCCATTTCCGGGATGGACGCTCCCGGGGGTTATGACAGCAGGTGGAGGTCAGCGTTTCGCGAAACTCTCCGGTAAATCACCTGGAAACCGAGTTGTTGTAGCGGGTAGTGGTATTTTTCTATGGGCCGTCGCAGCTTCAATAGTAAAAGCCGGCGGTAACCTTGTCGGTTTGGTAGAGGCGCGAAAGAATCAACTTGTAGTAATGAATCTTCTTATGCGTTATCCAGAAAAATGGATTGAAGCTTATCGATTATTACTCCCTGTCATACGCGCCGGAACTCCACTTCTATCTGGACAGATCGTAAAATCAGCGAAAGGAAACGGTCATCTTGAATCTATTTGCGTAGGACCTCTGAATAAAAATGGCTCGAAAATTAGTAAAGATCGAAACATAGAAGCAGACTGTTTGCTAGTAGGCCACGGCTTCAGGCCGATTACGGAAATTACTTCAATTTTGAGGTGTGCACATGACTTCAACCCAAGAAAAGGGGGTTGGTTTTGTATAACAGATTTTGCCACAGGCGCTACCTCTGTAGAAACGGTTTTTGCGGCGGGGGAGGTGACAGGTGTAGCGGGAGCTCGCCCTGGATTTTTACGTGGCGCGCTTGCAGGTTTGTCCGCAGTGCAGAGTATTGGATTTTCGTCTGGCGACCTCAATAAGAAGCGACAAAGAATTTGCCAGGAATTGAAAAGAGCGCAAGCATTTGCCGACAAATTGGGGGAAATGTTTGAACCACTGCCAGGAATGGCGTCATTGGTTGCCAATGAAACCGTTGTCTGTCGATGCGAGGAAGTTACTTGGGGTGAAGTACTGGCAGCATGGAATGATGGAGCCGACAATTTATACGGTATCAAACTTTGGACTCGAATCGGCATGGGACGTTGTCAGGGCCGTATCTGTGGCGATGCCCTAGCAGCGTTACTTGCCGACAAATTCAATGCTGATCAAGAACAACTCCTATTTAATCAGCCACGTTTGCCCATTCGTCCAGTGTCATTGAGCCAAGTGCAGGAATCCCTTTCGGCCTATTGAGTACGAATTTTCTCCTTAACAAAAACCGTACGCGCGAAATCACAGAACCAATTCAGTACCGCTTGACCTGCGTAGTGGCAGTTTGCACTTGAACAATTCTGAATTGCTGGTGATTCATAACCGTCGGAACGACCTGTTTCGCCGGGCCTGGTCCTCAGATCAAATCATCTATGTCCACGTTCAGGGCTTCAGCAATGTTGGCCAATGTCCTAGTTGAGCCGGTACGTCTGCCTCTTTCGGTCTGCGAAAGATAGACTGCATTGATACCAGCGTCTTGGGCTAGTTGTTTCTGCGTCATTCCACGATGAACACGATATGTCTTGACGGCACTCTCTCCTGCTAACAGGCGGTCCACCACATCAATTGGAAAGAACTCTTCGTCGGCGAATTTGGTGCTGTCATAAAGATCTTCATTACTTAGGTTGGCATCAGTACCGACTGCGGTCAAGCGTTTATACATCTGCCATGGAATAACGGCGAACGCTGGGTTTCCATTTTCGTCGAGGATGACTTGCGGTTTGATTATGTCGTTCTCCTACTGCTTGTAACTCTAAGAATCACAATATTTCGTGACTACAGAACTCGGAGCAAAATTCTTAACTTTAACCAATTAGTGAGTGTCGAAATTGTTGTAAGGTGTTTCCAATGCTATTGCAGTGTAGATTTTCAGAATGCATTGCTTTATCGGGTGATTCTCTTCAACGAACCTAAAATCCATCAGTCGAATGCGAGCTTTAGCCTCATTGAAGGCCGCCAAAAACTCATCGTCTTTCATAAGACCTTCTCTACTATATGGACCGTGTTCATAACTTGGCTTGACCTTACCTGTGGTTTCTCGTGCGAGCCTAAATGCAAATGAAGCCGAGTGACGAGTTGCTCCGGGATTACAGTGCCCTCCGTATCTTTTTCGAATATTATTCGACCTCCCGACGTAGAGATGTCCATTATCACGTTCGGAGAATAAGTACACACCTCGTTTAGGGGTAAATCCATCAAAGGACCCGTTTCGAACGGGTCTCATGTTCATAAGCTGCTCAATAGAGCGGGAAGTCTCTTCGATTAAATCCAAAAATTTCGAATTCATTATTTCATCGTTGTGAATTTCTTTATTATTGTGAGTAACTGTTCATTTCGTTTGAGTATATCAAGTAAATTTAGAGATGCTTAACGATCGCGAATGGCAAACTAGGAATCGCATCCGTTTCAGTTCTGACAATGACCAAAACGACGAGTAAAAGATGACGACTGTTTTCTTATCTGGGTCACGCAAGATCAGTCGATTAAATGACATAGTTCTGTCTCGGGTTCAAGATATGCTAGACCAAAGCATTCATGTCGTCATCGGTGATGCCAATGGAGCGGATAAGGCACTCCAAAAATATTTAGCCGATCAGTACTATCGTAACGTGTTGGTATTCTATGTTGGACGGGTTTGCCGGAACAATGTCGGTGACTGGGACATGCGCGAGGTTTTTGCCGATCGAAAACTCAAGGGTAGGGCGTTTTATACCAAGAAAGACAAAGAAATGGCATCGCTAGCTGACTTTGGGTTTGTGATTTGGGACGGCAAGAGCATCGGATCAATCAATAACGTGTATGAATTGTTGAAAAACGGGAAAATGGCCATCGTTTATCTCGCACTAGAGAAGCGCTTCATAGACGTTAAAGTTTCTAGTGATTTAGAAAATTTGCTCCAGAACTGTAATAAATCTGACTACCATGCAATCTATAAATCACTTGGGATAATTCGAGAGCGCGATGAATTGTCTTTGAGCATTCAAGGAGAATTGAATTTTTAGACGCCTCCTATGGCGAAGTTCACCATGATCGCATACGTCTTCGTAGCCAAGTGTGATGCCGTAAATGGCTGCCGCGAAGTTGCTCGACAGAATGTTCGATTTTGTCGGGATTTCGATAATTGGTTAAATACTCGAAAAGACGTGGAAACATCTTCATGATCTAGTCTACTATTCGGAACAGTAGTTTCAAGATTGATTAATTCGTTAGGCTAAATTTGGTCTGCACAAAATTTATTTCTTGAAAATTTTGTCGGCATTGATGATTGAGCTTGCCATCTCAGATACTGTAACCTGCTTGTTCATCGCCTCTGTTCTAATGAGGGCGTAGGCGTCATCTTCATCAATATTCTGATGTTCAGCTAGAATACGTGTCGCTCTCTCGACCAGCCTTCGTGCTTTCAGTGTTTCGTCCAGTTTTGCAATTCGCGCGTTCAGTCTCCCTTCGTACTTGAAAATGGATAGGGCTGTGAGTAGATTGGCCAAGACTCCAATTGGTCGGATTGGTTTTGTAATAACACCATGAACGCCAATATTGGTAATTGACTGCAAAACGAGTGGGTTCTCATAGGAAACGACCGCAATTAAAGCTGACTGGTGCCAATCGCTCAATTGGCCGAGACTGTCACTTTGGTCAGGATCAGCAAGAAAGAAGACAGCGTTAGCGCCACTGAGTGCTGCTTCTTGAAACGGCCATGCCTCGCTGACCTTGCAACCGATTCTTCGCAGTTGAAGTGAAAGAATTCTCTGATCGTCGTCCTGCGGGTGTATGACTACGACCTTGGTATTGCGAATGTCACGAATTAGCCGGTCGTTTTCCATCATTACTAGATCCCCATTTCACCTAAGGCAGTCAAATTGTAACGATAGTTCTGTCGTAAGCAACGAGATATGGGTCCGGCTTCACTGGTTCTGGGGCCTGCCACACGACCTCGAAGGTACCTTCTGTTGTGGATTTTCCGATACGTGGCGTGACATAGACATGGTTATTGTCTGGATCAATCATGATCCTTCCTTGGGGCGCCTCGAATTGAGCGCCCTGCATTGTACTCAACAGTAGTTCGGGCGATTGACTACTCATACGGGTCAGTGCCCGAGCCATTACGCGAACTTGAGAATACGTTGCCTCTGAGTAGACGCAAGGCATATCGTCGGGCCCATACCTTGATTCGTACCGGGCAAGGAAGTCTTGGTTCGTATCTGTTTTGATGGACTGAAAATAGGGAAGTGCTGTGATATGGCCTGCACGTGATTCAACGCTCATGCATGCCAATTCGCTTTCGCTCGTCGTCAAACTAGCGATTGGACAAATCTTCGCGTTGATGCCCTTGCTATGACAGGCCTCGTATAACTTCGCGGTGTCGCCGCCAACAACTGTCGACAATATGACGCTTGAGCCGGATTCCGCTAGTTTCTCGGCAGCGAAGTGGAAGCGTTCGTCATCGGCGCCCTGAGGCAAATAAATCTCAGCTGTAGCAGAGCCGTTGCTCTCAACTAAAAATTCCTTAACGATTCGGTTGATTTCGCGAGGAAAAATGTAATCCGAGCCGACAAGGCCGAATTTTTTCCCATACTTGTTGAACAGATATTCGACCAGTGGGATAACCGTCTGATTAGGTGTTGCTCCGGTGTACACAATATTAGGTGAGTATTCAAAGCCCTCATAAAATGACGGGTAAAAAAGCAGAGCACCGTGTCGTTCGACAATGGGAAGCACCGCTTTGCGAGCGGCAGAAGAGCAGCATCCAAATATCACTGAAACGCGATCCTGCGTGAGTAGTTTCTTTGCCAGTTCTCGATAGATGTTAGGGTCTGATTTTGGTTCTTCAATGATAGGATGAAGAGGCAAACCGCCGACGCCACCATTCTCGTTAATCTCGTCGATTGCCATCAGAGTACCTTTTAGGTGTGCCGTTTCGGTTACCGCCATTGGACCGCTTTGCGAGAATAGCACTCCAATGGAAACCCGGGAATTGCTTCCGGTATCAGAATCATTGCTTATGGTACTGGTCATCCGATCAATTCTTGGTCTGTGTTGAAGATTCTAACGTATGAACTAGATTATTAGTTGGGCTTTAATTTATGCCATTCAGTCATCTTTTGAAATCGATCCGCAATGGTAATAATGTTGTTTTCTCCGTAGGCCGGCCCGACAAGCATAAACCCTATTGGAAGCCCTTTAGAGTTGTGTCCACATGGGACGGAGATTGCCGGCAAGCCAGAGAAATTTGCAATCCAGGCGATAGACGTCATCGCATCTTGAGAAGTGATTGAACTGCCGTTGATGTTGATTTCACTTTGTCCAATTCGCGGAGCCGTCACAGGGAGGGTTGGCATTGCGATCATGTCATAGTGCTCGAAAAGCTCGCTGAGTCTTTGATTGAATAAAGCGCGAAACTGTTGGGCTTTCAGATAACTTGGTGCGGATAAGCACCGTCCCGCTTCGATTTGAACTCTGACATTGTCAGAATATTTTTCGGCGCAATCCGAGAGGAACTGTGCGTGATAGGTTGCGGCCTCACTATGAAGAATGATTTTCCATGCACCGAAGCCTGTCTTCAAATCTGCGATCTCTACATCGTTGATGATAGCCCCATCATCTTCCAATAACCTTAGTGCTTCTTCATTGGAAGCAGCAACGGAGCTGTCACAAAGAATCTCATCGCTACGAAGAACAGCAATTCGCACTCGTTCGCCAAGTTGCTCCGCATGATTGTTATTGCTTGTGCCGAATGTTGCCGGATCTTTTGGATCCTCGCCAGAAATAATTCTGAAAAGAAGGCCGAGATCCTGAGCAGATCGTGCCATTGGGCCGCTGGTATCGAGAGACCATGATAAAGGAAGGATGCCAGCTCGGCTGACACGCCCAAAGGTTGTTTTCAGCCCACACACCCCACATCCAGCTGCTGGAATTCGGACTGAACCTCCCGTGTCGCTTCCCAAAGCAGCAGGAACCATCCTTGCTGCCAACGCCGCCCCTGATCCTCCGCTGGATCCGCCGGTTATATGGTCGATGTTCCATGGATTGCGTGTAGGTCCACAGGAAGAAACTTCATTGGTAGCGCCGTAAGCCCATTCGTGCATATTCGTCTTTCCGATGACAATTGCACCTGCACCGCGAAGTTTCGCAACAACGGTCGCATCCATTCCGTTCGGTTTGCCTTGATGAACTTGCGAGCAGGCGGTCGTCGGAAAATCTGCAGTCCAGTAATTGTCCTTCACTGCAACGGGAATTCCGTGTAGTGGGCCGGCAAATTGCCCGTTTGCAGCTTGAGTGTCGAATGCCTGGGCTTGTTCTAGTGCCCATTCGGAGTTGAATGTGACGAACGCATTTGTTGAACTTTGAGCCGCCTCTATCTGGCTGATACAACTGCGTACCAGTTCAGATGCAGATATTTTGCGTTGATAGATCAACTTTCGTAGTTCGACAACATCTAGTTCATTTAGTTGGTTATTGTTCATATTACTCACTCTTGTCATTGCACATTGTTGCAACGGAAAATCGAATGTCGGGTTCGATCCACGACACACCTTCCAGTGATTTCATAGTTTTCTGTGCGTCATTCAGTATCGCCAAGACTTGATCAATTTGATCGTCGTTGAGCGATGCCCAATCCATTTGTTCACGATGTGCTATTAATTTTTCTTTTGTCCAATTTGTCATTGTTGATCTCCGATTAAACGCCAAGCAATTCATGAAGGAGCGCTTTGTTTGCGAGGAGGTGTTCTTTGGATGTCTCCTGAGTAACCGTACCATTGTTCAGGATGTACGCGCGTTCGGCCAAGGAAAGGCAAAAATCAAGATTCTGTTCCGCCACCAAGATTGAAAGTCCGCGTTCTTTGTTGAGGCGTTTGAGAATATCCGTAATCTCATCAATTATTGACGGTTGCACGCCTTCCGTCGGTTCGTCGAGGAGAAGTACCTTCGGTTTTGTTGCGAGTGCTCGTGCGATTGAGAGAATTTGCTGTTGCCCTCCACTCAAATTTCCTGCCAAGGCATCTCTTTTTTCTTTGAGAATTGGAAAATCGCTGAAAGCCTCGCTTATGGCGGCTTTTCGGTCATGACCACACGCTATCGCAGCAGCTGCAATATTCTCAGGAACACTCATTCTAGGGAACACGAACCGTCCCTGCGGAACATAACCCAACCCCATTTTTACTCTTTTCGAAGTAGAGGATGGCAGCGTCTTGCCGTTTATAGAAACAGACCCGCCAAAGTTATCAATGAGCCCCATCGCATACTTCATTAATGTCGATTTACCTACGCCATTGCGACCAAGAAGCGCGACGATTTCAGCTTCACCAACCGTAAGCGAGGAATCGTGGATTATGGTAACTTTCTTATACCCGCCTTTGGCGTCAGAGATTGCGAACATTTTCTCGCCTCCCAAGATAGATATCAAGAATACGATCGTCCTTTTGCAACTCTTCTATCTCGGCCTGTGCAAATACGGCTCCTTGATGAAGTACAGTGACTTCTGCGTCCAAAGTTCGCACGAAATCCATGTCGTGCTCAACGACAACAACCGATGCCTTCTTGGCAAGTGTACGAACCAGTTTTGAAAGCTGTCGTCTCTCTTCATTAGTCATGCCAGCCGCCGGCTCGTCCAGAAGAATCACCTCTGGAGACAGGCACAAAACCATACCGATATCCAGCCATTGCTGCTCGCCATGAGAGAGAGTAGACGCGGGTCGCGTAGCGAGGTCAGACATATCCAGCATCTCCAGCATGCTGTCAGAGGCTGCATCTGCTTTGTCTTTATCTCGGTCCCGGCTGTAGGCGGCAATCCAGAGGTTCTGTCGGACGGTGAGTTCGTCGAACACCTGCGCCTTTTGCATTTTGATCCCGAGCCCTAACTTTACGCGCTGAAAGGGATTGGCCTTTGTAATTTCTTCTCCACCTAGCAATACCTGCCCTGCGTCAGGCTTGTAAGCTCCTGTACAGGTCATCAAATAGGAGCTTTTACCTGCTCCATTGGGACCAATGATGCACCGGACTCTGCCGGGTTCAAAAGTTTGGCTGACATGATCGACTGGAGTTACACCTCCGAACCTTTTCAAAGTATCAACCGTCTGAAGTGTCAGGCCCGAGCTTTCTGTCGTTTCACCCTGCAACTGATCGAGAAGATCGAAGTTGATTTTTACACCGGAGGTAGAGGATTCACTATCGGTCTTGATTGCAGCATGTTGGAAAATTTTGTTGAACAGCAGTTGCAAACCACCCACAATTCCTTTTCGCAAAAACAACACCAAAATAATCAGGCTTGCGCCCATAACGAGTGTGGTTTGCCCGCCGATGGCCCCGCCACCCAACCAAAAGGAAAGTCCACCAACCGTCAGCGCGCCGATAAAAGGCCCAACAAGTGTACCGAGCCCGCCGACAAGCACATAGATCGGTACTAATAAAGCTTCCTGAACGCTGAAAAGCGAAGGATTGAGATAATTTGCCCAAGCTCCAAACATCGCACCGGCAATTCCAGCGACTACACCGGAAAACATGAAGAGAATGAGTTGAAATCGACGGATGTCATATCCCAACAGTTCCGCTTTTGCAGAATCGAGGCGAATGCAGTCGATGACTAGTCCGAAGGGTGATCGAACGATCACCTGCGCAACTAAATATACTGCTGCCGAAACCAAGACAACCGTAAGGAACATAGCGTTTGGACCCAGTGCAGCCGCGCCCTCTCCGAAGCCGAGGACAAAGCCCGGAATATTCGACATACCATTGTCGCCACCGACTACTGCGGCGCCGATTTTGGTGGTAAAGGAAAGGGAACCAGTCCAAAGAATCAATGTAAACGTATAGGTCAAGATGGTGCTCTGAAGAGACCCCATACGACTGTAGAAGACAAACCATCCGACAAGCGTAGAAGTCGCCAAACCTGCTATTGCTCCGAATGGCAATGCCCAGATTATGGTATTTCCTGTCAATGGCGCGAAGTTGATTGCAGCAATGCTGCCAACATAACCGCCAACACCATAAAGCGCAGTTTGGCCTAGGCTTAGCATTCCTCCGCGTCCCCATACCAAGTCAAGACTGAGACCCACCAGACCGAATATCACCCAAGACGTCCCTACGTAGGCGAGGTATGGGTCAATCCAGAAAGAAACCGCCACAAATCCTGCGGTCACGATTAAAACGGGTATCCACCAGACGAAACGAAATTGCCACCCATTCGTTGTGAGAAGAGGAAGAAGCGCTTTTTCTTTGTTCATGGTCGAGTTGCTTCGTTAAAGTTTCATTCGCCAGCGCCCGGAAATTCCCAAGGGAAATATTCGCAATATGGCAATCGTCAAAAAAAAGAAAACGAAATCGCCAACGACACTGGTCCAGAAACTTGCAGTAATATTACCAACCATGCCTAATGTGCCACCTACGACGACCGTACCAGTTAGAGTCACTGGCCCTGCTGCGATGACTGCCAGGAATGCCTTGACGACGTATGCGAATCCCATGTTTGGTGTTGCCGGGATCGCCGGGAGAAGGATCGCGCCTGCAAATCCGGCGAGTCCGGAACCAAGCGCAAAAGTTATGGTGTTTATGCGTGAAGATTCGATTCCGATCGCGGACGCTGTTTCACCGTCTTGAATTGCAGCGCGTGCAGTTATTCCGTACCCGGTTTTGGTTAGCAACCAATAAAGGCCGCCAATTAACAGTACAGCAACTAGGATTAAGAACAGTAAATAAGATGAGATGGAGTAGTCGCCAATTTGCACATTTGAAATTGGGAGGCCGATGCCGGGAGTTACCGAACCAAATATCAAAACCGCCGATTGATATAGAACGAGACTAAGCCCCCAAGTCGCGAGCAGTGTATCGAAGATGCGTCCGTAGAGGTGGCGTATGATGAGGCGTTCGACCAAGCCTCCAAAAACTGCGGTTGCCAAGCTGGCCAGAATTACGGCGATCGGAAATGGAATTCCAGCCCGTGTGGCGAATAACGCGGCGTAGGCACCGAACATTATGAACTCGCCATGGGCTAGATTGATCACACCCATCAGGCCGAACATTACCGCAAGTCCAACCGTTGCGATCAGCAAGATCGAAGCACTCGACAAGGATGACAATAGAACGGTTGCTAAATAGTCGAATTCCATTGCAAATCTACTTTGGAGCAAATATTGTTATGCTCCAATGAACAAAGCTGCCCGTTACTTCAAAAAAATGGCGCGGGCAACCGTTTAAATGGCTCCCGCGCCCAAGTTATTTCATTGAGAAACGCTTTTACCCTTCTGGCGTAAAATGCTCCGCCGTATCTGGATTAGCAATCAAATCGCACTTTTCGTCTTCGAAACTCGGTGCCACTGCTTCCAATTTCTGAATAACATCGAAACCGTGTTCACGATTTCCGCGTACGATGTAAATATTCTGCTTCAGATGATGCGACCCAGGTTGCATCGTAACCATTCCGTTTGGCCCATCGAATGATAACCCACTTTCGAGCGCTTCGATCACTGCATCTGCGTCCGTGGTTCCTGCCTTCTCGACAGCTGTTGCCCATATATGAACAGCATTCCATACATCTGCGGCTTCGGAAATGATCGGCTCGTCAAGACCATAGGCTGCTTCCCATTTTGCCATGAATGGTTCGTTTCCCGGTTCATCGATCCACATAAAGTACTCCTGCGAGGCAACAATTCCTTCACCCGCGTCAGGCGAAACTACAACCTGCTGATTTCCCGATCCGTAGTTTGTAGATACAATCCCCATTTTGTCCTTCAGGCCAGCAGCAGCAAACTGCTCTAAAAAACCAGTCTGGTTCGCCCCGACTGGCAAGGCAACGACAAAATCCGGCTTGGCGGCTTGAATCTTTTGGATTGTCGGGGAATAGTCGGTAGCAGTTAGCGGCAGGAAATCTGCTCCGACCACTTCGCCACCGTATTCATTTGCATAGTACGTGACCCAATGAGCAGAGATTGTACCGAAATTGTAATTAGGTGCCATCACGTAAATTTTTGGGCCATATTCTTTGATTGCCCAATCAACCAGGACACTCAATTGCTGAGAAGCCGATGCCCCTGTGATAAAAGTTTGCTTGTCACAAGCGCCCCCCTCATATAGCGCACTATAGAAATAGGGAACATTGGCCTTCCGAACAATCGGTCGCATTGCTTCTCGTGACGAACTGGTCAATCCGGCAAAAAGCACATCAATTTGATCTCTTAAAATGAGCGTGTTTGTATACTGAGTGAACTTTGCTAACTCGGATTGCGCGTCATTCTCTATGACTTGTATTTGCTGGCCTAGCACACCTCCCATTGCATTTATATCGTCCACTGCTAAATGAAGTGCACGACTTTGCTGAATTCCGTATATGTTGAGCCCGCCGGTAAGATCAAATATCGACCCGACCTTGATTTCATCCGCAGCCTGAACTGCACCACTCACGAGAGATGAAGCCAAAAAGGCGAACGCTAACAAATAGGAGAATCGATTTCTCCGAGACTTGGATTTTTCCAGAACCCTATTGATTTTGACTGACATAACTACCTCCAATTGGAAACGTCGATTAAGTTTCCGCTAAATTCATAACTGCATCCTAGTGGCATAAGGTGCCAACAGCGCTACGGCAAGTTACCGTTTGCGTCTCGTCTCATCTGGAAGCGATTGGGGAAGGTAAAAATAAAAAGCAACCATCCACTCTCTCAGCTCAAAAATCTGATAAAACGTTGGCTGCTTTGCCACTTATTTCTGTGATAGCTTTGTTGCTACCAGAAGCCATCATCGGCATCATTGTAGATTCTACTCTTCTAAAGAGTTCTAGTCAAGCACCAGAGCTGTTCAATATGAACTGAGTTTGAACGGGGCGTCGAGATTCCAATGTTAGCGAGTGAATTCATATTAAGACAATATCCATCAACGTAAATTCACCAAATATTCATGCGCCAATCATTAAATTCTATATTATGTACTGTAGACTGCACATTCAGACCAAAATAGAGTGTGCAGTCGTTGTCTGTTACGAGACTTTCGTGAATCGTACTTGGGGTATTTTTCGTAAATTGTTGATTTAAGACCGCTTACTATGTTTTTTGTTAAGTGAATTCTGATCTAACACTTGCTACAACTTCCACGTACTATTTCAGAAAGTTTTGCTCTACAGAATTAAAACCAACATTCAATCAAATATTAAAAGGAGCGGAGGATGAAAAAATTTAACGTTAGCCGACGTGAAGTATTGAAAGGCGCAGCTAGTGCCGGCGCACTTCTTGCAATGCCAACTTATGTGAAAGGAGCCAAGGCTGAGCATGTTCTGACCTTTGGGCACACTTTCGGCAAAGCCACGGAAGATGTGATGATTACAGGTCTTCAACAATGGAAAGCAAAGGCTGAAGAATACGCAGGCGGCAAGCTACTGGTTGATATCCATGAAGCTGGAAGTCTGGGTGGGCAAACTGTTTTACCACAAAAAGTATTGCAGCAATCCATTCAGGGTTGTCAGTTGTCGACACAGAATTTCACTCCTTTTTCTTCAGTCTACAACCTTTTGGATTTTCCGTTTTTGTTTTCCAGTAATGAGACATTTGAAGATATGCTGGGAACAGAGGCTTTCCTATCAAGTGAGTTCATCTCGGAACCGCACTCAAAGGGTTTCATGGTATTGCCGGGAATGTGGGCAAATGCAGGTCATCGAGTTTTAGGTATCAGTAAACAAGCGAACAGAGTCGTTCAAAATCCAGAGGATCTTGAAGGAATTAAAATTCGTGTTACAGGGTCAAAAGTAGAACAACATTTCTTTAAACTGACGCCAGCAAATCCCGTTTCTATCGCTTGGGGTGAAACCTATCAAGCACTGGAACAAGGAGCTGCAGATGCTTTAAATGTTGGACTTGGACCACTGACTGCGACTCGTATATTTGAAACACTCGGTTCAGCGACATTGACAAGAATTAATTTCAACTGTCATATCACTGTGCTGAGCGCAAGCTGGTTCGACAAGCTTCCGGCAGATGTTCAGGACGCGATCATGAGAGCGGCATCTGAAAGTTTTGCATTTCAACGAGCAGGTCAGTCTGCGGCAAATACCAACATGATTGCTATGTGGCAGTCAAATGGTATTCACATCGAAGACCCAGCTCCCGCCGTCAAAAGCGTGTGGGTCGAGCGGTTTGGTCACCAACGTGCTGACTGGGACGAGCTCAAGGAAACCTATGGCAAGAATGTTTGGTCTAAGTTAGAGAGCTGGGCCAGCTGACAGCAATTGACTACGCGGCCCATTCGAGAAGCATGGGCTGCGTTTGTCTTGAGTGACAGGCATGGCGTTCGGTGACCAATGGTCGTGGTGCGAGCGGAGACAATGGTACAGGACACATCAGTCTTGCGTTTTTGAATCTCCGCTTCGACCATATAAGGCAGAGAACAAATCCGGATTAAGCATTACATCTCCAGATTCGTCCATGGCTCCAGTATGCAGTACCGCACGTATGTTAATGTGAGAAGACTTCAGGGATAACCCTACCTCCTACTCGACTGCAAGGTTTCTATCGTGCTCTTTTCCAAAATATTTAAATTCGTCAATAACGAACTGCCACGATGGTTTGCGATGACGGCTTATTCCTATCTCGCCCTAATCATACTGTTTGAAGTCATTAGACGGTATATGTTCAACGCCTCAAGTCCCTGGGGTGAAATGACAGCGCGATATGCTTTTGTGTATTTAGCTTACATTGCGGCTGCTGAAGCGATTCGACTGCGCAAACATATACAAATTGATCTCATCATCAAGAAATTGTCAAAACGAATTCGTTTAATTTTTGATTTATATATTGATCTTTTAACAACAGGGTTAGCCCTGCTGGTTATCTATTATTCGGTACAGGTGATCAAAATTCAGTGGCAAGTCGATATCGTTATGGAAGCAGCGGATATTAATATGGCATTTGCTCATATTGCACTGCCAATCGGTTGGGGATTAATTATTTTGCGGATCTCGCAGATCTGGATGCAACGTTGCAGACCAGGTGAATCTTCTCCCTTACGTGAACAGGATAGCCGTAGTGAGTGACGATTTAACAGGCGTCATTTTGATTGTTGGTTTGATGCTGGTCCATCTGGCGATTGGAGTGCCTCTTTTTGTTGTTTTAGGGCTGGGTGCTGCGACAGTCATATTGGTTTATGACGTGTATTCGCTCGCTGCATTTGGCGATACGCCGTTCAGTGCGATTAACAGTTGGGCTCTACTTGCTATGCCGCTGTTTATTCTTGCAGGAGAGATAATCAGTCGCGGGAAAACAGCGCGCCATCTTGTTCAGCTGGCAGAAGCTTTGGTCGGATGGGTAAGAGGGGGACTGGGTATGGCTACAATATTTGGTTGTTTTCTTTTTGCTGGTACGAGTGGTTCAAGCTCAGCCGACACGATTACTATCGGGAAAATAATGGTGCCGTCAATGCGTAAGCAGGGATATATAGGCAGTTATGCAGCGTCGCTGGCAGCATCGGGTGGTATTCTTGGGGTAATAGTGCCTCCGAGTTTAATATTTATTATTTATGGCGTATCTACGGGAACATCAATTGGCGGGTTATTCTTGGGAGGCATTTTTCCCGGCCTTCTAATGGCAATTACCATGTGTATTGCGAACTATTTCGTGTGTCGTCACACGAAGTGGGGATCCATTGAACGCTCAGAATTTGGAGTAAAAAAATTAGCTAAGGCTTTTTGGGCGGCGAAATACGGACTTGGCGCACCGGTAATCATTCTTGGCGGCATTTATACCGGAGCGTTTACACCTACAGAGGCTGCTGCAGTCGCGATCGGATATGTAACAATAATTGAAATGGTGATTCACAGATCAATTTCATTTGCTGATTTGGGCAAAAGTTTGAGTTCTGCAGCGATATCAACAGGCATACTTGCGCCGATTATCGCGTTTTCCATTCTATTTGGCGAAGCACTGGCTGTTTTGCATATCCCGCAGGCCATCATCGATTTTTTTCTTTCAATTAATGCAGGTCTGTTTGGTTCCGTTGTGCTGATCGTAGTTGTGCTGTTGATAATCGGTTTCATTCTCGAGCCAATCGCGGCTATTCTGGTTGTAATGCCGATTCTTGCCCCGATTGGAAAACAGTTAGGGTTTGATCCGGTCCATTTTGGTGTATTCGCAGTCTGCGCACTTGGTGTGGGATTCATAACGCCACCAGTCGGTATAAACCTGTTTGCAGCGGCAACAGTCAGTGGAGAATCTTTCATTGAAATCGCATGGAGGGCATTTCCTGCGTTCATTGGATTGATGGTGGCAATTGGGTTTATTGCAGCCTTCCCTGGTCTCGTGCTTTGGTTTCGTTAATTTGTACGATGTGGAATCTAAATTGACAGACGACTTAGCAAAAATAGAAAAGCTTGTAGTGAACTACTTCGACCTGCTTTATTTTGCGGAAGCAGACTTAATCGAAAAATGTTTTTTTTCTGAAGCCACAGTGAATTCAGTCGAACAAGGACGTCTGGTAAGTATTGACATGGACGTGTTCGTCGCAAGAATTTCTGCGAGACCATCGCCCTCAAGTATAGAGGAACACAGAGAAGATACCTTGAAATCAATTGAAATCGAATCACCTTCGACGGCTATGGTAAAAGTGGAAGTGAATATTTTGGGCGATAGGTATCACGACTACCTGACACTGATGAAACAAGGTGGTGATTGGAAGATCATAACAAAAGTATTTCATAAATTTGTAACTTAGACGACATTGGATAAAGCCATGAAAAAGAACATTAATTTTCTGCCATTTTCAGAAATTCCGCGTGTAAAACGAGGACGTGGCATTGTGAATCACTTGATTGCCAGTAAACAGATTGGAGCTAAAACGATTCATTCGGGAATTACGTTTATGCCAGCACGAACAAGTGTACCTGCCCACACTCACAACACGGAAGAGCAGGTGACAATTTTAAAAGGATCGTTGAAAATAATTCTCGATGCCAGCCAGGAAATTGTCTGTAACAAATACGATTCAACATTCATTTCGTCAGGCGTTCAGCATGAGCTGATAAACGAGACTGATGATGAAGTGCATGCCCTGATCACATACGGCTCTTCAAATGTAACACGCACTTTTACGGAAACTGGCGAGACCGTTGAAATTGGGTCTGATCAGGATACTTTTGAGGATAAGAGCTGAATTCGCCTCTCAAGCGGAAGCACTTGAACTGTTAAAACGAAGTGTCGGAGTTGACTATTGAAGTCTGTACCGTTTACTGGTTGAATCAGAATACGAACTTCATCTAGTTCAATATAATCACGAGCGGCTTTTACATCATTATGGGGGTGAATTGTGCAAACCAACGCAGCCGTTGCCTATGAAGCAGGCAAACCACTTGAGATTGAGACAGTAAACCTTGACGGCCCCAAGGCGGGAGAGGTTCTGGTGGAAATCAAGGCCACTGGAATATGTCATACCGATGAATTCACACTCTCTGGAGCAGACCCCGAGGGGCTATTCCCGGCTATTCTGGGTCATGAAGGAGCTGGTGTGGTGGTTGATGTTGGAGAAGGAGTAACCAGTGTTAGGAAAGGCGATCATGTCATACCACTTTACACGCCGGAGTGCAGGCAATGTGAGTACTGTACCAGCGGCAAGACTAATCTGTGCCAGGCGATCCGGGAAACTCAGGGGCAGGGCATCATGCCTGACGGAACCAGCCGTTTTTCGATTGGTAATAAACGTCTGTTCCACTACATGGGTACCTCAACGTTTGCAAACCATACCGTTGTGCCTGAAATAGCGGTAGCCAAAATTCGTGAAGATGCACCATTCGACAAAGTATGTTATATCGGTTGCGGAGTGACAACTGGAATTGGTGCTGTCATCAATACTGCCAAGGTACAGCCTGGCGATAACGTGGTGGTGTTTGGTCTTGGTGGCATCGGCCTCAATGTCGTTCAAGGTGCAAGAATTGCGGGTGCTGACATGATCGTTGGCGTTGATATTAACCCTGCCCGTGAATCCCTTGCAGAGAATTTCGGTATGACACATTTTGTCAATCCAAACGATGTTGAGGGTGACTTGGTAGCCTACTTGGTTGCGCTGACTGGCGGAGGAGCGGACTTCAGTTTTGAATGTGTTGGAAATGTGGATCTGATGCGGGCGGCGCTCGAATGCTGTCACAAGGGTTGGGGTGAGAGCATCATTATCGGAGTGGCCGGAGCTGGCCAGGAAATTAGTACACGTCCTTTCCAGCTTGTTACAGGACGAGTCTGGCGCGGTACCGCGTTCGGTGGGGCCAAAGGCAGAACCGATGTACCCAAGATCGTGGACTGGTACATGGATGGAAAAATCAATATAGACGACTTGATTACCCACAAAATGCCGTTGAACAAAATCAACGAAGCGTTTGATCTGATGCATGCAGGGAAGTCAATCCGCAGTGTAGTTGAATTTGCCTGAGCGGGGCTATGGAAACTGTCAGTGAACACCGCTGTTTTGGCGGTGTGCAGGGAGTGTATCGCCATCAGTCGCAACACACCAACACTCCAATGCAATTTTCGGCGTTTGTACCTTCAGCGGCCGCTGGAGAAGAATGTCCTGTTTTATGGTTTTTGTCTGGATTAACCTGTACTGAAGAGAATTTCACTGTCAAAGCCGGAGCACAGAAGTATGCCGAGAGTAACGGCATGATTGTAATTGTTCCGGATACGAGTCCCAGAGGGGCAGGTATTGAAGGGGAGGACGAGAGCTATGATTTTGGAACAGGTGCTGGATTCTATCTGGATGCCACCCAAGCGCCCTGGGACCAGAACTACCGCATGTATTCCTATATCACGCAAGAACTTCAGGCTTTGGTTATGGATAACTTTCCCATAGATTGCGCTCGCCAAGGGATTACCGGGCATTCAATGGGTGGGCATGGTGCACTGACTATTGGCCTGAAAAACCCGCAACTCTATCGCTCCATATCGGCTTTTGCCCCGATTTGTTCGCCAACCCAGTGCCCGTGGGGACAGAAAGCACTGAGAGGGTATCTGGATGATGACGGTTCAGAATGGACTCAATATGATGCAGTGGAACTCATCAGGAAGGGACACCGCAGCGGAGAGATTCTTGTAGATCAGGGTGAAGCGGACAATTTTTTGCAAGAACAGTTAAAACCCGAATTGTTATCCTCAGTTTGCATCAAGTCCGGTCAGCCTCTACAGTTACGCATGCAGCAAGATTATGATCACAGCTACTATTTCATCGCCAGTTTCATTGAAGACCACATTGCATTCCATGCCTCTAGTCTCAATTAGTATCTCCGTATTTGATGCGCAACAGTGTAAATCGAAGAAAGCCTAATCCAAAAAAATATCTCTAGTTCTCTTGATGAGGGTCACTGCGATAGTGGTTTCGGAGACAGATTTAACAGTATGAATTTAGGGTTGTAACTGACTTACGCTGCTATCTCGGATCTTATGCTGGTGCGACACAGCACTCTGATTGATCTTTTGTACTAGGCCTGTACAGAATAAATCCATGTTCCAGATGCTATTCAACTCCCGGATTATTCCAGAGTGCCATCAATCCGCAGCATCATTGGAAACAGGATTATTCAACTTCATCTGGCAAGCGGTAGGTAGTACTCCGACCACCACCGGGGTTTTGTATAAAAATCCCTCGTAACTTCAAATCCTGAATATCTCGTAGCGCTGTATCATTCGAACACTTTGCTAGCTTGGCATATTTTGATGTATTTATATGCCCTTCAAATTTATCTTCTAGCATCCGGTTGATGATGAGGCGTTGTCGCTCATTGATAGGGTTTTGGTTAATCTTATCCCATAGCTGGGCTTTGAACATTACATTGCCCAACGTTTGCTCCGTACTGGATATAGCCCGCCCGAGACAATCCAAGAACCACGCAAGCCATCCGGTGATTTCAGGTGTGCTACGCTGCTGTTTTTCCAATTGGTCGTAGTAATCTTTTCGCTCGGACTCAATTTGGGTAGAGAGACTGTAAAAGCGACCCGAGATGCCATCAGCACGCGCCAAGGCCATATCGGCAATGGCTCTGGCAATTCGTCCATTCCCATCTTCAAAGGGGTGAATGGTGACAAACCAAAGATGAGCAATCCCGGCTCTTAGTACAGGATCAATATGATCTTGGCTTTCAAACCATCTGATAAACGCAGCCATTTCTTTTTCGAGCCGTTCAGCGTTCGGTGCTTCGAAATGCACTTTTTCACTGCCTATATGACCTGAAACAACCTGCATGGGACCAGCATCAATTGTGCGCCAGCCTCCAACTGTAATGCGGTGCATGCCACTGCGCCCGGTGGGGAATAGTGCCGCATGCCAGTCAAACAGGCGCTCTTTTGTCAGCGGCTTGAAAAATCTCTGTGTGGCATCCAGCATCATTTCAACAATGCTCTCTACATCACGGTTGGCAGGGATAAGCTCGGCAATATCGATACCCAAACGACGAGCAATTGATGAGCGCACCTCTTCAGGATTCAGGTTTTCACCTTCAATCGCTGAGGACTTGACTACATCGCTCGTCAGAGTCATTAAGGTTGCCTCTTGTTTGAGTTCAAAGCCAAGCCCTTCCATCCGGCCAAGCAAGCGACCTTGGCGATGCCGTATATCAGCAAGCTTGGAAGTCAACGTTTCAGCTTTCCAAGTAAAGTTTGGCCAGTTCTGATGTTCGTGTATCCACATATTAATCACCGCATATATTGCAGTGATTGTAATCGCTATTCACCGTAATAGCAAGATTTATCGCCGCATTTTATGCGGTCATTAGTCATATGAATCACTGCAAGCCGATTTCGTTGTACAAAAAGCGGAAATTTGAGCAAAACGAGCCTCTACCCCTCGCGTTTCCTGGATTTTCAACGCTATTCCAGTTTGGAGAGATTGGACAGCCTTGCCGAATGTTTCGATGGAGCAAAAAATGGGCCTGTAGCTGCCTAGTGGTCAACTACGGCATATTGGTATAGAAATGAATCCGCTTTCGCCCTGTTTTCAGCGGATGCTATTCTACCCAGACTAGTCGGAATTGCTTGGTTGGAAGCTTGTTTGAATACACGTAGTCTACTCAATGCGTTTAGGTAATTTTTACGCGGTGAGGACATATACAAAATGTACGCATCAGCTACCATCAATGTGCATAAAGAGGGAATAATATAGAAATCAATTTCTTTGTACTCTTGTTCGAGAGAAAGAATCACAAGTTCAAATCTTAAAATTTGGGATAATTGAAAGTAGTAATTTCATATACACTCTAATTTGCTGCAAATGAAAGAGAAATTGCGCCTTATTTATCCCACAAGAGAGTGATCCTATGAAAGTCTGTTTGATTGCATTTTGCCTTGCCGTCGCTACCATTGGATCTCTCACGACTTCCAGAGAAGCTTCGGCTAACGACCTTCTGATAAGAAACGTCATTCTTATCTCACCGGAGCGTGAGGCGCCGTCCGAACCGACGAACGTACTAGTGCGAGAGGGACGGATCGTTGAAATTGGGCGTGAGCTTTCGCAAGGCACCCATGGTTCCGAACAAGTTATCGACGGCGCAGGACGCTATCTCACGCCAGGACTGATCGACGCTCATACCCATCTGAGTGAGGTTCCGGGGATGATCTTCAAGCATGAATCTGCTTATCCGAATATCGCACGCGACGCCCGCCGGCAAATTCCGCGCAGTTACCTATACTACGGCTTTACCACGGTGATCGATTTGATTGCACGGTCCGATGTGATTGCAAAATGGAACAAATTGGACGTCCGCCCACACGCGTATTTTTGTGGAGCGGCGCCCATATTCGATGGTTATCCAATGAGTTTCATTCCGAAGCCCTTTCGTTATCGGATAATGCCCTACTTCCTGTTCGATGAGACACGCGCCGATGAATTCCCTTACGGCTTTGCCCCGGCAGAGCATACGCCGGAAGCCGTCGTCGAAAAAATGCATGCCGACGGTGCCATCTGCGTGAAGACGACATTCGAGCGCGGGTTCGGCGGTAAGGACAATCTACCCGTGCCCACCACACAGATCATCCGGGATCTAGTGGCCGCCGCGCACGCGCGCGGCATACCGGTGCTGCTGCACGCCAATTCACAATCCGCCCAAGTCTTCGGCCTTGAGGCAAATATTGACGTTTTTGCGCATGGTATGTGGAAGTGGGATGACAAAGAATCAATCGGAATGAACGCAGAGATCACCCAGATCCTAGATGTCATCATTCAACGAAACATCGCCTGGCAACCCACAATACAAGTGCTCTATGGCGAGCGTGGCCTGCATAATCCGGACTATCTTTCCGGCCGCGAACTGCAGGACGTGTTGCCGCAGAGCCTGATCGATTGGTATGGAACCGAGGATGGGCAGTGGTTCCGTAAGCGAATGCGCGACAATCCAAAAGTGGCGCGGGTACTGAAAAGTGGTCGCTGGGAAAATTTGGACGCCAAGCCAATAGCGCGAGTCACTGCGGCGCTCTCCTATCTTGCTTCGAACGGCGGACAGCTAAGCTTCGGCAGCGATACCCCGAGCAGTCCTACCTACGCCAATCCTCCTGGCCTCAACGGCCGACTGGAAATGCGCCGTTGGTTAGAGGCCGGCGTTACTCCCGCGCAATTGTTTCGTGCTGCGACGATTGTGAATGCGGAACTCTTTGGTCTACAGGACCTAGTTGGGACGGTTGAGGTGGGTAAACGAGCAGACTTATTGCTGATGGAAAGAAACCCCATGAAAGATGCTTCCGCCTTCGATGCAATTGATATCGTCATCCTTGATGGACGCGTCCTGCATCGAACGGAGCTGTCCGCGAAAGACGCACAATAGAACGGCGCTACCGCGTCGCAAGTTGGTGCTTCGGCCGTTGGTGCTTCGGCCGTTGGTGTGGCGCCCGCCGGTCGGGGAGCTCTATTCGAAAATGCTGTTGTTGTAAAAACTCCGAAGCATCGATACAATCAAGGCCGTCGGTCCAATCTGTCTTTTTTTCGCGATGTCCGAGGTTTGGAGTGTGATCTCTTATATGAGAGTGGGAGTGAACTTAGTGCATTCGAGATTAAGTCCGGGGCTACGATTGCATCTGACTATTTTGATTCGTTAAATCAGGTAGCGAAAGTGCTGCCACAAATTTCAACCAAGACAGTAGTCTATGGAGGCAGTGATCGACAGTCCAGGCAGGATGGAGAAGCAGTTCCGCTCACTGACTTGCGAGAGACGCTTATTCGATTGGATGAAAAAGCATTCGTATGATGACAATCTCCATTTACGCTTCAGAAACACCGTTCACCTAAATCAGAATACGTACTGGCGTTACCAACTAAAAGAGGCACTCATGAACCCGTACCTTAGGTCCGAAAAGGTAGACGCCGCAACTACGCTTGGTACAACAAAAATGTGCAGGTTGTCTCTCATCAGACAAGGCGTAGCATTTGCTTTCGTGGTGTTTACGACTGCCGCTTTTAGCGGTGATTTCAAATCGGGGCCACTCGGTGCGGTCGAGCTCAAGCCCGGTCAGCCGATCGAAATCCGCGTGATCCTTTCCGATACGGTCGTACCGTCCGTGTCCCCTGCCATTCGGACTGCCATCGAGATAGCGGTCAAGGACTTCGGCTCCATACACGGGCGCCAGGTCTTCATCGAAACCCTCGACGAAATGTGCTCTGGCGAGGGTGGGCGTGCAACGGCTGAAGCCGTTGTTGCCGACGCGCAGGTCGTCGGCGTTATCGGCACCTTGTGCTCCGGTGCAGCGGTGGAGGCGTCGCCCGTCATCAGCGAGGCGGGCCTGTCGATGATATCGCCTTCCAACACGTCACCTGTCTTAACGTCCGACCTGTTCGGAAATGCCGGTCCTGACTACCACAAGGGCTACTACCGTGTTGCGGACAACGACCTCATCGAGGCAAGTGTTGTCGCGCATTTCAGCTATGACGAACTGGGATTGCGCACGATGGTGACAATCCATGACGGTGACCCGTATACCAGCGCAATTTCGAACGCTTTTGCTGTTGCTTTCAGGGAGCATGGCGGCATTGTTCCGGTCGTCTCTCAGGTAGCAAAGGGCCAGACAGACATGGCCGCTGTTCTCGCCCGATTCGACGAAGCTGACCCCGATGGCGTGTTCATCCCGCTCTTCGCGGCGGAGGCAACGTCCTTGATTCAACAATTGGCTCGACGCGATACCATGGAAGGCGTGACGATAATTAGTGGCGCCGCCACATTGGTGACGGAGTTTCTTGCGTTGCCAGAGTCGGAAGGCGTCTAATTCACGGGACCTGATCTTGGAGACAGCAGCAACACGAATCAGGCGACAGGCAGAAGCTTTGCTGATGTACTAGCCGCGTTCAATGCCACCTATGGAGGGCCTTCGACGTCCCCGTACTGGGCGCACGGCTATGACGCCACGACACTGTTACTATCAGCTATCAAGCAGATTGCGGTCGTGGATGGAGATACACTTTATATCGACCATGCGGCACTGCGTGATGCTCTGGATGGCACTGCAGGATTCCAAGGTATCATCGGCACGATGACCTGCGATGACTTCGGGGACTGCGGAACGGGCCGTAGCGTGGTCCATCTGCACGTGGACTCCGGCGTCACAGACCCGTCGCTTCTGCCCATTGTGTACAAGGGTGCGCGGGACTCGCACCTGCCTCAATAAGCGTTTTCCCGAAGCGCACTGGATATCGGGGTTGGGACAAGGCAGGCTGACTCAAGCGGGCGCCCCTACCTGCGGTATGACGCCAGCCCAGACCATCGAACGGGGTCTCGAACCGGCCTTTCGGCAAGCGCATCACCCCGGCCTTGATGCGCGGCCGAACGTAATTTCAGTTCAGGATTTCTGTTCAAATCCGGCAGAATTGACAAAAATATTGGGCTTCCGATAAACCGCAAGGAGTATGCATCCCTCGTCTGATTTGGTCTCATGCATCGAGCCCGAATGCCGGTAGACAAATTCTCCTGCCCGGCAAATGCCATCGTGATCGTAGAACGAGCCTTCAATTACATAACTTTGTTCGATATCGGCATGCTTGTGGAAAGGAAGCCTCGCGCCCGGTTCCCATTTCAACAGAACCGTCATAGCGCCTTCTTCATCATCACGGTAAAGCACTTTCGTCGAAATTTTGTCAAACTGTGATGGTATCCATTCCATTTTTTCCGGATCAATGTATACCGAACCGTTCGGTGTCGGTTCCAATTTTCCTTTCAGTCTCTCTTGAAAGTGCTTTGGTTTGGTTGCTACAGCCATATCATGCCTCCTGTTTCGTCATGAATTTGAATTAAAAAAGTTGTTATTCACGTGTTAGATGTGCTTACGCTGCGGCACTTACCGGCTTAAGCACCGCCAACCAGTGCCTGTCCGTTGGCGAGCGGTCGTTAGCTAAGCTACGTAAGTCGTCTATTGTTTCGCGCCTCTGTGAAATTCTTTCAGGGTGAAACATATTGTTTAAAAATTACTTTGCCCTCTATATATGCGAATTTACTCAATTTGAAGCCATTTCAACTTGACGCTGATTTGCGAGATAACTTAGTCCATATTAAAAAATCACAGATTTCAGCCGTTGCTCATTGGCATTTGCAGCAGCAGAATATTCGATAATCCGAGCCGTTTCTTCTGCAATTAACTTGCCGCACGCCTTTTCAATCAAATGGAGAGTAACATCAATTGCCAGACTTACTCCTCCGCCAGTGATGACTCGCCCCGTGTCGATAAACCTTGCAGGAACAGCAGTAATGTTGGCATAGGTTTCAGTCATCACGCTAAGAGGTGACTGTTCGTTACCGACAACTTCCTGCTTTGTTGTTGCAGACAACCCATCAAGAATTCCTGCCGCCGCTAGGATCATGCCCCCTGTGCAAACTGACGCCACAGTCATACTTAACGCACAAGTACGTATGAAATTCAGCACGTTTGAGTTCTCGCATTGCGTCTTCCAGCCAGCACCGCCGGTAACGATAAGGAATTCAGCTTTCGGAAAACTATCAATCCCAAATTGTGCTTCTACGATCAGATTATTGGTTAAACGTACGGGGCCTGCATTCTCGGCAATGAGAAACATTTCTATATGCGGGGCAACTCGCCGTGCCATTGACAGTACACCGAATGTACCACCAATATCAATTGGCTCTACTTCGTCATAAACAAAAATTGCATATCGAACTGGTTCGGACATCACTCACTTTCGATTACAGCACGTAGAAATAAAATATCACGGTAATTGTGTTATTGTCTTGGAAGTCATTTTAGTCTCTTTGTTTATTTGATGAGTCAAAGTGATGATATTCCAATCATTTTATTTGTCGGCTTAAAGGAATTTAACCAGACAAGAGAGAAGAGGTTGCACTCCATTGAAAATTACAAAAATATCAGTCCATCAGGTAGACTTGCCTATGAAGGAAGGGTCATACAGTTGGTCGACCCAAACTTTTTCGGCATTTGACAGTACAGTCGTCATTGTAGAAACGGACAGCGGATTGACGGGAGCCGGGGAAACCTGTCCCCTAGGACCTTCCTACCTGCCTGCATATGCCGAGGGTGCAAGAGCCGGGCTGGCCAAGCTTGCACCTGACCTGATCGGAGCCAACCCCCTGGAACTTGGAAAAATCAATGAGCGTATGGACACTTTGCTGAAAGGCCATCCCTACGTAAAGTCTGCGATCGATATGGCATGCTGGGATATTCTCGGCAAAGCGACTGGCCAGCCAGTCTACACACTCCTCGGCGGCAAGCGTCAGGAAGACGTCAAACTGTTCAAAGTTGTCAGCCGACAGGACCCTGATGCGATGGCGGCGAAACTTCGCGATTATCAAAATCAGGGATTTACGCAATTTCAAATGAAAGTGGGTGCCGATCCGGATGTAGATATCGAACGCATTTTCAAGGTGTCAGCCGAACTTAAAGCTGGAAATGTCTTGAATGCGGACGCCAATACCGGCTGGCGTCAGCACGCTGCGATTCGAGTCGTCAAAGCCATTCGCGATGTCGATTTATATCTCGAGCAGCCTTGCTTGACTTATGAACAGTGCCTGGCCGTCCGGCGGCACTGCGATCACCCGATGATACTGGACGAATGCATGGACAGCATTGAAATCCTGATTCGAGGGTGGCAGGAAAGCGCAATGGACCTGATCAATTTGAAGATCAATCGAGTGGGTGGACTGATGAAGGCCTGTCAGTTTCGCGACCTGTGCATGAATATGGGAATTGTCATGACTGTCGAAGATTCCTGGGGCGGCGAGATCGCCACAGCCGCAATTGCGCATCTCGCGCATACGTTGCCGAAAGAATTTCATTTTCAGTCATCTGCATTTCATGAGTATTCCCATACCGAAATTGCGAACGGCGCACCGCTCATGGAGAATGGTTACATGACAGCTTCCGATCGCCCCGGCTTGGGCGTAGAACCGATCATGGAGGTTTTGGGAGAGCCTGTATTTGTAACTTCGGGCTAGCTTAAAGCACTACTTGGTGATTCTGTTGCCACATACCCGTGCATTGACAATTGAACTTGAAATGGTGATTTCAAAAAACGACTGGCGACGAACAGATTAGCGTACCTATTTGAATTTGACACCTTCCGCGAACCAGTTCAAGCCAAGCAGGTCTGCATCCGTCGGCACATTGTCTTTTTCAACAATCAGATTCCCTAGGTTGTCGTAGATGGGTCCTGAAAATGGATGAATCTTTCCAGATAGGATGCCATCTTCTAGTGTTTGAATGAATGCGATGATATCTGAGTCGACCCATTTTCTGTTGAAATGCGTCAATCGCGCCGCTGGACCGTCCGTTCCGCCCCAAGTGTCTGTTGATTGCCAGGTGCCTTCAATCACTTCGTGTACCCGATTGATGCAGAATTGATTCCAGTCATACGAAATTGCTGCAAGATGCGCATTTGGACCGAAATCACTCATATCTGACGCTTTTCCGAACGAGAATACGCCTCGCGCTTCGGCAACCTGTAAAATCTCCGTACCGCCGGTGTGGAATATGATGACATCTGTGCCACCGTCTATCAGGAAGTTTGCAGCGAGCGACTCCAACGCCGGATTTCGCCATGCATCGATCCAGATTGCATGCACCTCTGCTTGCGGGTTGATCAGTCGCGCACCTAACGTTACCGCATTGATCCCACGTGTTACTTCGGGAATATCAATAGACCCGACATAACCAATACGGCTGGTAGATGAGACTTGTCCAGCCAGAACACCAGCAGCGAAAAAGCCTTCATAGAAGCGAGCCGAATAGACTCCAACGTTTTTTGCTTGTATGCGACCTGTCGCTACTTCGAATATCGCGTCCGGATACTCCTCGGCCAAACGATGCGTTACCTGTTCAAATTCTTGGCTTAGGACGAAGAACATTTTGAAACCAGAATTCAGCATGAGACGCATGACACCTTCAACTTCGGCTTCATTGGCCCGAAACTTCGCAAATACTGCTGTTTCCACCTGTTCGCCAAACTCGTCTCTGACCGCAATCCGGCATTGCTCGTGGCTGTATCGCCAGCCATGAGCTCCAATGGCACTGTCGAAAATGAACCCAACCTTAAGTGGTTCGCCAGATGCATGAAATGGATAGACGAATAAGAAAACTGCAATTGCCGCGATCCAGCAAAAGAATTTGGATGAGGCTGTAGGAGTACTCAACACTGTTTTACGTGGTTGGATTTACTGATCGTTTTAGCGGCATTGGCAGCAACTTCCTGCCCGGATAGATGTGCACCGGCAACCGATGCCCACATGGTGCGATGACAGGCTTCTCCAGCAAAGAATACTTTATCGGCAATCGACTCTCTTAAAAATTCACGCATGGTGGAAGCGCCAAGTTCGGCGCTTGCGTAAGCTCCTTGCGTATAGGAATTGTTTCTCCACGAAGAAGCCGCCCCTTTCACGAACGATTGTTCGATTCTGTTTCCAAATATGTTCTTGAACTCTTCAAGAGCGAGATTGATACGGGCTTCTTCATTTTCTCTCATCAGGTCAAACGCTGCGTTACCACCAATGTCGAAATAGGCAAGCCCACTTTCAGAGGCATTGGTTAATGCACCGAAATTCATCCCTGATTCATCGACTGATTTCAAAATGTAAGTATCTGGTTTTGTCTTCAAGGCATCATCTGAAAATAGCAGACACACGTGTTCATAGTTCCCCATGGAAATAGCATTGAATGATTCTTGTTTTTTTATCGGAAGTTCCGGGTTGAATTTGAGGTCACCGGAGGCAAGCACGCCAGTGGATACGGTTAGGATGACTGCTTTGGCCTGAATTTCTCCGTGGTTTGTTTTGACTTTCACTCCGTGCCCGGTCCAATTGATCTCAATTGCCTTGGTATTAAGCGAAACAGGCAGGCGGAAACCATAGTGGGAGACTAGCGAACCAAATCCCTGTTTGCAAAACCAGTCTTTGCTTTCAATTGATGACGCAACATCCCGTACCGATAACTCACTGACTTCTTTGCCCATTGTCCACGGCCCGAGAATATATTCAGCTGTTTGACGATGCTCGCCGGTTCGATGTGATATTGCCTGTTGAACAGAAATATCAAGGCTGGCATCTGTGGCCTTATCAATATCGGAGTAGTATTCTTCAAGTCTATCCTGAATTGTTTCTAATCCTTTTTCCAGTTTCTGCCCCTGATCAAATAGATGAAATTCCAGGGGGTCCGGATAAACGTCGAAGCCATTCGTTTTCCCATATTCATTGTAAAAATTGAGAGAATCGTAATGCAGCCAATGAGCCCCGACGTCATAGGGAACTCCGAAAGTCGTCATGTCTGTCCAGGCACGGCCTCCAATCCGGCCCGCAGCTTCAACGACAGTTACTGTAAATCCAAGTCCAGTCAGTGTATGGGCGGCGGATATTCCTGCAGCTCCAGCTCCAATGACCACGAAATCTGGACGGTCGGATAAATTATTTTGTGTAGATGATGAACTCAAAAAACCTATCCCTCTCCAGAGGGTATTCGTGGCGAAGAAACGATCAAGACGATTTCACAGCTTTTCTGCTATCAAGCAACAGATTGCCAATTGCGGAGTCGCCATTCTACTTCTCGTCTGATGAGCTCTGGTTTTTTGCTTCTGATACGGCCTGCTCCAAAACGTTGCTGTCAGCAAGATAGAAGTGTTCGATAGGTTTCAGTTCATCGTTCAATAGATAAACCAGCGGAATGCCTGTTGGAATGTTTAGTGATGTGATGTCCTCGTCTGAAATTCCGTCGAGATACTTAACAAGTGCTCTCAAGCTGTTGCCATGCGCAACAATCAATATTTTCTTGTTTTCATGTAGTACAGGCGCAATCGAATGCTCCCAGTATCGCACCACTCTTTCATAAGTATCGGCAAGCGACTCGGTTGCGGGTACGCTGTCAAGATGCTGGTATTGTGGGCTGTCATGCTGAGCTTCGACTTCGCTCTGCGACATTTCAGGCGGTCGCACTGCGTATCCACGCCGCCACCTGAGAACTTGTTCTTCTCCATGACGCTGTGTCATCTCGGCTTTGTTCAATCCCTGCAATCCGCCATAGTGACGCTCGTTTAAGTGCCAGTCCTTATGTATCGGAATATCAGTCTGGTCAAGCGCGCGCAATACATGCTCCAGAGTATGAATTGAACGTTTCAGAACCGACGTTAATGCGACATCGAACTGATAATCGTTGTCTTTCAATGCCTTTCCGGCGGTCTGAGCTTCTTCAATGCCGCGAGGCGATAGATCGACGTCTACCCAACCGGTGAATCGGTTTTCGAGGTTCCACTGACTTTGTCCGTGGCGTAGCAATACGAGCCTATGTGTCATGTCTTTCTTCAAGTGCGATTAGTTGATCAACCAGACCACGCAGGGCTTTGCCCCGATGACTGATTTTGTTTTTGGCTGTTGGGTGCAATTCTGCAAGCGTGCATCGGTGCTCTGGCACCCACACCACCGGATCGTATCCAAACCCGTATGATCCTTGGGTATGAGTATGGACAATTCCATGAAGCGTCCCATCCGATATGATCGGAGATGCATCTTCCGCATGGCGCAGATAAACCATCACGCATCGAAATCGACAACTGCGGGCATCGCCTTTCACACCTTCAAGCTTACCCAGCAGTTTCTGAGTGTTTCGCTCATCGTTAGCCCCGGGGTCCGAATATCGAGAAGAAATCACTCCGGGTTCTCCGTTGATGGCATCGACCATCAGACCGGAGTCGTCGGAAATCGTCGGCAGACCAGATTCCCCGGCAGCATGACGCGCTTTGATCAGGGCATTTTCGATGAAGGTTGGTTGGTCTTCGACGGCTTCACCGATACCCAATTCGGATTGGGCGATGACTCGAAATGAAGTCACGCTCAGCATCCTGTTTATTTCGTCAATTTTGCCGGGGTTGTTGCTCGCCAGCACAATCTTGGAAGACTTGTTCAATCCAACAACGCCTGTTTCTGAGCTTCTATCAGTGCAGCGATGCCTGATTTTGCAAGTTCGGCCATTGCGGAGAGCTGCTCCAAAGAAAAATCCTTCTTTTCAGCCGTACCTTGAATTTCGATGAAATTGCCCATTTCGTTCATCACGAAATTCATATCGGTTTGAGCTTGTGCATCTTCGATGTAGTTGACATCAAGACACGCGGTGTCTTCGATGATCCCGACCGAGACTGAAGCGACATGAAAGCGAATTGGGTTTTCCACAATTTGCTGATTTAAGATGAGGTGTCCAATGGCATCTGCAAGTGCAACGAATCCGCCAGTGATGGAAGCACATCGAGTTCCGCCATCGGCTTGCAGAACGTCACAGTCGACGATGATGGTTCGTTCCCCTAGTTTTTCAAGATCGATGCTTGCACGCAGGCTTCTGCCGATTAGTCGCTGAATTTCCTGTGTACGTCCTCCCTGCCGGCCTCGAACTGCTTCTCTTGGGTTTCGCACCTGGGTTGAACCCGGTAGCATGCTGTATTCACCGGTAATCCAGCCTTGATTCTTTCCCCGCAGATGAAAGGGAATTTTTTCGTCTATGCTTGCGGTACACAGCACCTGAGTGTTCCCTGCTTCGATCAGAACGGAACCGGCCGAATTGCGGGTAAAGCCGCGGGTAATTCGAAGCGGACGCAACTGGTCAAATGCTCTGAGGTCAGAGCGTTTCATAGTGTCTGGGTTGGCATGGGAATTCAAACGGCGGTCGGCGACAATTTCAAATCAACATTGTACTTGCCTGCATGGAGTTGCGCGACTTTTAACTCAATTCGCGTTCCTATCAAACGAAGTACGGAGTGCCGCAGCACACTGCTAAAATAGTAGTTATTTGAACATCAGTGCTATTACACACGATAGCAGTTGTAGGAGGTTGACATGGTAGATCGTAGAAGCGCCCTAAAGGCAATCGGCTCAGTGCCACTCGCGGTTGCGGCGGCTGGTAAAGTATCCGCTATTTCCGCAAATGAAGACAATGTTACAACTGATTTGTGGATGTCCGACGAGTCGGTTTCGGGTTACTTTCTAGAACCCGATACAGCTCCAGCCGGTGCGATTATTTTGATTCACGAATGGTGGGGTCTTAACGACCAGATCAGGAGTGTGGTGCCGAAATTCGCACAGGCCGGATATCTTTCACTCGCGGTTGATCTTTATCAAGGTCAGGTTGCACAGACACCGGAAAAAGCCCGTAAGATTATGGGTGAGGTTCACCCAGATGTTGCAACAAAAACTCTGGTGAGCTGGGTAGAGTGGTTGCGCAATCACCCCAAAAGCAACGGCAAGGTTGGCACAGTGGGATGGTGTTTCGGCGGCGGCTGGTCTTTGAACGCCTCCATTGCAACGCAAGTAGATGCGACAGTAATTTACTACGGTCGTTGCGCGAAGGGCGTAGAGGAAGTTAAAAATCTGAAAGGCCCGGTGATGGGACATTTCGCAAGCCGGGATCAGTGGATCAATCAGGAAATGGTAGGTGGCTTCGAGAAATCGATGGATGCTGCTGGAAAGAGTTACAGCAATTTCTGGTATGAAGCCGATCATGGATTTGCAAATCCCACCACCGCTAGGCATGATGCCGAGGATGCTATGCTTGCATGGACTCGAACCATGGATTTTTTCCAGCAGCACCTAACCTGATCGCCTAAGATCTTGAGCTGAATCAATATGCAGACGGGTATCAAGGAAGTGCTGTGGAAAAGCAAATCGCCTGAGGTATCGGTTGCGGATATTCGGAGAATTCCGGAGTTTCTTTCTAAGGAAATCGTCGGGCAGCAGGAGCTGATTGATCGCTTGTTGATCGCCTTGCTGTGCGGCGGCCATCTTTTACTGGAGGGATTTCCGGGACTTGCGAAAACACGTTCTGTCAAAGAGCTCGCCAAGTTCATTGACGGGGAATTTCACCGCATACAGTTTACCCCTGATTTGCTGCCCGCAGACCTCACCGGCACCGACGTATACCGCCCTGAAACGGGAACCTTTGTATTTCGTAAAGGTCCGCTTTTTCACGAAATCATACTTGCGGATGAGATCAACAGGGCGCCAGCCAAGGTGCAGTCAGCGTTGCTGGAAGCCATGGAAGAACGACAGATCACTGTCGGCAGCCAGACTTACTCTTTACCGGATTTGTTCATGGTGATGGCCACGCAAAATCCGATTGAGCACGAAGGCACCTATCCATTGCCGGAGGCACAGAGAGACCGCTTTCTCATGCAGGTTCGCGTGTGGTATCCGGAAAAATCCCAGGAGCACGAAATTCTCAAAATTGCGCGTGCAGAAGCGATCAAGCAGGATTCCTCCGAGAATTCTGAATCTGCCGAACGGCTGCAGATTCCCTATGCGGCGATTCTCGCAGCGCGTCAGGAAATTTATGCCCTGCATATGGAACCCACTGTCGAACAGTACATTATCGAGCTGGTGGATGCTTCCCGTAACAGCGGCAGGTATGATTCGGATCTGGATCGCTGGGTTGAATTGGGCGCAAGTCCACGTGGAACGATCGCGCTGGATATGTGTTCACGTGCAAGAGCCTGGCTGGATGAGCGAAGTTATGTATCGCCAGCTGACATTCAGGAGGTGGCGTTTGATGTGTTGCGACATCGATTGCTGTTGACCTACGAAGCGGATGCCGAGAACATTGATGTAGATGAGGTTATCCGCGGACTCATTTCCGTAGTTGCCGTACCTTGAAGGATGTCGCGAATCAATGTTGCGCGGCAGCGAAGTATTCACTGATGATTTGATTCGATTGCGTGGATCGGCGCACGGGTTGCGTCTGCCGACCCGTCAATCGGCGTTGCTGGCCGGCAGTACACGTTCGATGATTCTTGGCCGGGGGATGGAATACGAGGAGTCCCGCAAATATGCACCTGGAGACGATGCTCGGACCATTGACTGGCGCGTTACCGCAAGAACTGGCATAGCTCACACCAAAGTTTTTCAGGAAGACCGTCAGCGGGCGGTGTATCTGGTTGTGGACATGACGTCGTCCATGCATTTCGGTACTCGCGGAGCATTCAAATCCGTAGTGGCAGCCGAAGCAGCGTCGTTGATCGCGTGGGCGGCGTTTGAGCAGGGAGACCTGATCAGTACCATTGGAATCTCCGATTCGGGCGTACGAAGAAATCGGCCTGCGTCAGTTGCTGGAGTCCTGCTACGGCAATTCGATATGCTGTCTGTGATGAGCCGTGAAACCACGGATGCTGTAGACGACCGCCGTGACGGACTTGGCGAAGCGTTGTCAGCTGTTGTGAGACAGGTTCGAGCGGGCGATTTGACTGTGGTAATCAGCGATTTTTCCAAACTGTCGGAAGCCGTAGTCAGTGCGGTTGAATATTTAAGTCGCCGAAGACTGCTCACACTTGTGTGGATTCAGGATCGAGTGGAAAGAGAAGCGCTGCCACCCGGCAGTTATCCAGTGACCGATGGGACAAGTTTTTCGACGCTTCATCTGTCATCGCGCGTTCGTCGTGAAAGACTGCAGCGTGCGCTCGACAATCGAAATCAACGAACCGAGGATACGGTGCGAAGGCTTGGAGTGCCGGTCATTCAACTGCAGCCCGGGGAGGATGTGGTCAAATCGATTTACAAGGCATTTCACCGAGGTTCACGGTTAAATACAAGAAGAGCCCAAAGAAAAATTCCAAATCTTCGATTACGCAGTGCCAGAACTACTAGTGTGTTACGAAAAGACTTGAATTGACATTCAGAATTTGAAAATCACCTGCCATGCCTACAGACATTAACCTGTTGCAGAATTTGCGAGATGTGATACCGCCGCCGGATCCTGGTTTCTGGCCACCGGCAATCGGATGGTGGCTGGTCGCAATTCTGATTTTGATTCTGATTGCAGCAATCATCTACAGTATTAAATTGGCGATTGTGCGCTACTCACGACACTCGATTGTTCAACAGATTGACGAAATTGCTGGATTGCAGCCTCCACAGGCAATAGCCGAACTTTCTATTTTCATGCGCAGGGTTGCGATCACAAGATACCCGCGTTCTGCTGTTGCAGGCTTAACGGGCCAGGCTTGGCTGGAATTTCTTGATCAGAGTGGCAATACCGATCAATTCACACAAGGTGTGGGTCGAATGTTGACCATTGCACCTTACTCGGCGAACAAACAATTCGATCTCGATTCACTCCGAGAAGTTTGCCGAGAATGGGTAAAAACCGTGCTGCAGACGAATTAGAAATGCTGAATTTCGCCTGGCTGTGGATGTTCGCTTTATTGCCGGTACCTATACTGGTGCGAAAGCTGATACCCAAGATTGATTCAAAATCTGCATCTCTCAATGTACCATTTTTCCGAGAGGTTGCCGAACAGAGTTTTACCACCGGAGCGCCGTCAAGACTCTCCATAATTCTTGCGATAATTGCTTGGTTGGCTCTGGTCACAGCGGCGGCTCGTCCCTTGTGGATTGAAGAATCCGTCAAAATCCCAATTACGGGGAGGGACCTGCTGATTGCGCTTGATATTTCAGGAAGCATGCAGCAGACTGATTTTTCTGTCAGCGGCGGCTCCCGCTTCAATGCGGTTCGGGAGATTGCCGGCGAGTTCGTACAGCGCCGAGCCGGAGATCGAGTGGGATTGATACTGTTCGGCAGTTCACCTTATCTTTATGCACCGCTCACATTCGATGTCGATACAGTCGTGGATTTTCTAACGGGTTCCCAAGTCGGGTTTGCCGGACAGCGAACCGCGATCGGCGATACGATCGGTTTGGCTGTCAAGGTTCTGCGTGAAAGGCCGGCAGAAAACCGAATTCTAATACTGCTCACGGATGGCGAAAATTCTGCCGGTTCGATTGATCCCGTTCAGGCAGTGCAGCTTGCCGTTCAGCATGGAGTACGAATTTTTGTTGTCGGAATTGGTCCTGATCAAGCCTTAGCTGCCAATTCTGGTTCCTCACGCAATATATTGCCGCATATTGCACAAGCCACGGGTGGTGTGTACTTTCATGCCTCGAATTCCGAGGCTTTGCAAGACATTTACCAACAGATCGACCAATACGAGCCGATTGAAGCTGACGAGCAAAGACGCACGAAAGCAACTGAGCTGTATCCATGGCCGCTTGCTCTGTCCATGACGATGATTGCCGTTCTTGCATTTTTATACGCAATGACAGGAATCGACCGGGGATTGTTTCGAGGGGGGAGAAGCAGTGCAAATTCTGGATGAGTTCGTATTTTTAAGACCTTGGTGGCTGTTGTTGCTGCCAATCGGAGCGGTACTTGCCTACTGGGTCACCCGAAAACACAGTGACAGCTGGAAACGGATTTGCGATCCTGATTTGCTTCCACACTTGATTGTGGCAGGAGACAAACGGTCAGTTGCGTTGACTCGATGCGTTGTATTCGCGGGTTGGCTGGTGGCGGTAATGGCCCTTGCAGGACCTGCATGGGACAAGGAAAACGCACAACTTTATCAGAGCGCGGATGCAATGGTTATAGTCTTTGATTTGTCGCGATCCATGAATTCTACCGACGTGCTTCCATCACGGTTGGAACGTGCGCGATACAAAGCAATTCAGATCATTGAAAGCGATCACGATCAAGCGGTTGGGCTCGTTGCATTTGCCGGAAACGCATTTGACGTCGCACCGGTCTCAGACGACGTTGCGACCGTGACCCATCTTGTTCAGTCGTTGCTTACATCGGTAATGCCAATTCAAGGCAGCAATGCGAGTGAAGGATTGTTTCGTGCCGAACAACTTCTACGCAACTCTGGATATGGAACCGGATCAGTTGTCTTGTTGACCGACGGTGTAGATTCAGCGGCCTTTGACGCAGCGAATGATCTGTTGCGTAGCGGATACCGTCTCTCAGTCATCGGTGTTGGCACAAAAACCGGAGCACCGGTTAGATTGGAAGGCGGAGAGTTCCTGAAAGATCGATTGGGGGAGTTTGTTCTGGCTCCTGTCGACCAGGACCGTCTTGCCGAACTGGCATTTGCGGGTGGCGGGACACTTACCCTGATTACGAGCGAAGGTGAGAATTCGGCACAGCAGCAGACTCGATTTACTGCGACAAAACTCGATGCGGTCGACAGCAGGCAGGCATCTACTGTCAACTGGAAGGACCGAGGCCCGTGGTTTTTAGTTCTGTTAATTCCGTTAGTTGCACTCATGTTCCGAAGGGGCTGGCTGCTGGCCGCTGCATGGATTGTCATGGCTGCGCCACAAGAGTCCAGCGCTTTCGATTGGATTGATCTGTGGCAGCGCTCCGATCAGCAGGCAGCAGATGCCATTTTGTCCGGACAATATGACAACGATGCATTATTCAGCCACCCCGAGTGGAAAGGCATAGCGCATTATCGCCAGGATCAGTTTGATCAGGCAGTCACCGAATTTAGCAAATCCAGCGACAAGATTGCACTGTACAACCACGGAAATGCATTGACGAAGATGACAGACTTCCAGGCTGCGATCAGTCAGTATGAATCTGCGTTGGAAATTGATCCGGATTTTGAAGATGCTCAGTTCAATTTGGATCTTCTGAGAAGATTGATGGAACAGCAGCAGAAGGACGGAGGTCAGGGAGAATCCCGAGACAGGCAACAAGGAAATATGCAGGACGCTGAAAACAGGGATGATGGGCTTGAGGGAACTCCGCCGAATTTAGATCAGGCGGGCTCTCAAGGGTCACAGAAAGAAGGTGACTCGAGTCAGCGTTCCGGCCAACAGTCGATGAGTCAGGAGCAGTCGGGTGAAGAAGTTTTGGCGGATGCCGAGGCAGGATCAAAGGACAATATCGTGCTGCAATCAGACCTTGGCGAAGAACTGAATCAAGTCATGGAACAGTGGCTTCGTCAGATTCCAGATGACCCTGGGGGATTACTTCGACGCAAGTTTTATTACGAAAACGAGCTACGTGACAGGGTGCCTGAAGTCACTCAACCATGGTAGCAGCAGACAAGATTTGGAGCATGCTTAGATGATTAATCAGAATTGTTCTTCAAGTATGCGATTGAAAATCTCGTGTAGCAGTCTATTCAGACTGTGCTGCTTTGTCGTCATCCTGAACCTTGGTTTACTCGCGAACATTGCAAATGCACTTGAGGTAAAGGCAGCATTGGATCGCACACCGATTTTTCTTGACGAATCGGTGAAATTGATTTTGACTGCAGAAGGTAAAACTCAAGTTGACGGGAATCCAGATCTCACCCCTCTTCGAAAAGATTTTGAGATTATGGGACAGTCATTACAGACCAGTATTAGAGTTGAGAACAATGTCCAACGTATCGTTCAGAACTGGATCATTGAAATCAAGCCCAAACGTCTGGGAATTACAGAGGTGCCCGCTATTTCACTAGGTTCGTACCAAACGCTACCGGTTGTACTTGAAGTCAAATCATATATCGGGAAGGTTCTGTCTGCAGGAGATGACATTTTTATCGAGGTCGAGGTAACGCCGAATAACCCGTATGTTCAATCTCAAGTCACTTATGTGCTCCGACTATTCCACGCTGTTGATATCCCGGAAGCTACCCTGTCCGATCCAAAAATCACCTTTGCTTTTGTTGAAAGGCTCGGACAGGATCGAAGATATCAGGCACAACGAGCTGGCCGAGAGTATCGAGTCGTTGAGAGACGTTACTCTATATTCCCTGAGCAAAGCGGTTTGATGGAAATCACACCCGCTGAATTCAATGGTGTAGTTTCGAGAATAAACCGAACGACATTAAAGACTGAATACACTCGGGAGCGAATCAGTTCCAATCCCGCACGTATTGTGGTTCGCCCCAAACCGAGTAGTTTTTCCGGCAACACATGGCTGCCTGCCAGAGATTTGCGAATTACGGATTCCTGGGATGGAACTTTGCCGAAGTTTGAAGTCGGCAAACCTGAAACCAGGAAAATCACAATCAAGGCTGTTGGGTTGAGAGCTTTGCAATTGTCCTCGCCGACCTACGAAGAGAATAAACTAACGCGAATATATGGTACCAATCCGGTGCTGAATACGCGCCAGACCTACGAATGGACGACGGGACAGCGCGATGAGGAATATGTGATTATCCCGCAGGACGCAACGGCTCTGGAAGTGCCGGAATTCAAGGTTGTCTGGTGGGATGTAGACGAAGATCGAGAAAAAGTTGCCAGTCTGCCGAAAATTTCCCTTGCCAGCTTCCAATCAACAGGAACACCGACAACGATTGAGTCAGAAAGTATGGCAACACTAAATGCAGAATCTACAGACTTCTCAACCGTTTCTTCTGGTAGTAACCCATTGTGGAGATTCGTGAGTATCGGCTTATTGGTAGCGTGGATACTTACATTGATCTTTTGGTATGTGAGTCGCAAGTCCAAGCGGCTCCACTTTGAATCGAATTTGCTTGATAGGGAACAGAAGGTACAAACATCAAAGCAGTTGTACGGAGATATTCAACGAGCCTGTCGACAGGATAATGCCGCCGCAGTCAGTCATGCGTTACTCAAATGGGCGCAATTGAAGTGGAGAGACTACCCGCCGCGAAACTTGCCTGAGTTTGGTCATAAACTGGGCAGTAAGGAACTGGTCGAGGCATTACAAAATCTGGACAGAGCAAATTATTCGGGTGAAATGGATTCTTGGAGCGGAGGTGAACATCTGTGGAAAATATTCTCCAGCGTCAGAAAATCGAAGGCCGGACAGCCGAATGAAAAGAGATGGAACCCATTTAGGAGTAAACCGCATTCGGCACTGGATGAGTTGTGGCCGGACGCGAATCTTCGATGCCCTGAGTAAAATCGAAATCATCAAAATCAAGCAACTGAAACAAAATCTACAAAACTCGTGGCTGCCTTACTACAAGAAAAAATCCACTCCAGTGGATTCTGTATTTATTCTTGCACCATTCTGTGTTGTACATACTCTTGCGACTTTACCAGCATCTGGAACGGACTTGACCATTCAATCGGCTTCAGACTCTCTGTGGGAGGAGAATCCATGGCTAAAAAGAATGGAATCAAGGGTCGAACAGTTACCTGGAGCGTACAGGAGAAGTGGCAAAGTTTTTATTTTATGCGATGCATCTGCTGAACTAGAACAAGGAAGGATATTAAGCGATGCAGTGAAACCGGCAGTGGAGAATCCGCAGTTATATTGGCTGAACACCGTGCCTGGCAATCTAAAGACTGATTTGCGAAGCGCTCATCATTCTTTTCAGCCTAAGTATGCTTAACGCTACTTGGTCGAGGTCGATGGCGTCGGTGCGTTAGGCGTCCAGCAGTTCCCGGGCGCATCGTCACCTGATACAAAAAAGCCGGTAAACAACTTCTTCGTCATTATCAAGCTTGCATCCGTCAGAATCTGGCTCCCCGCCTAGAATCCACAATCTATAATTCCAATTGGATTACCTGATGGGAACTGGCAGTATACGCGTGCTGCGAAAATTCACTAGAAACGGGAATTCATGCTATGAGAAAGCATGGAATACATTTGCGGAATTTCGAGAACAGTATATCATATAGACAGAAATTCGCATAAAACGAGAATAAATAGCAATAAACTATACAGCGTTATGAACTCAGAGACCACCATACCGAAGGGACGTCGCAGGCTGGCGACCGTAATTCGGGAGGGTGGCGACATCGTGCATATCGAGGATGCCGAGCGCGCCCTCGACGTCAGCCGATCCGACGCCGCCAAACTGCTATCCCGCTGGAGCGGCCAAGGCTGGCTGCGGCGTGTCGGGCCGGGCGCCTATGCGCCTGTTGGCCTCGACTCGTTGACCAGCGATCAGGTTCTTGACGATCCCTGGGTGCTGGTCCCGGCACTGTACGACCCGGCCTACATCGGCGGCCGGACCGCGGCGGAGTACTGGGATCTTACGGAGCAAATCTTCCGCGACATTGTCGTGATGACAGAGCGTACGGTGCGTGCCAAGAGCCAGCAACGACACGGCACAGAATTTATCCTGAAGCATATCCAGCCAGAAATGATCTTCGGCACCAGGAGCGTCTGGCGAGGTAGGACTAGGATTACCGTATCGGACGTTCACCGCACTATCGTGGACATGCTCGATGATCCAGAACTCGGTGCCGGCATCCAGCATGTCGCCGACTGCGTTGAGGTCTATTTCGGTCGGAAGGACAGGGACGACGGCAAGCTGGTAACGTATGCCGAGCGACTCGGCAACGGCGCCGTCTTCAAGCGCCTGGGCTTCTTGGTTGAACGCGAACCTAGCTGCGCTGACTTTGTCGAGGAGTGCCGAAACCGACTGACCCAGGGCAACGCCAAGCTCGATCCCGCGCTCCCCTGTTGCCGCTTGGTAACGCGATGGCGTCTTTTCGTTCCCGAGAGCTGGGTCCCAACGCCCGCATGATCGATCGTCGTGAAATTCTTGACATCGCCGGTACGCTCGGATTATTGCCTCAAGTTGTCGAGAAGGACTATGTGCTCGGCTGGGTTCTCGCTGGCATCTATCGGCAGGCTGCCCTCGCCGAGAGTTGGATATTCAAGGGCGGGACCTGCTTGAAGAAATGTTATTTCGAAACCTACCGCTTCTCCGAAGACATCGACTTTACGCTTATAGACCCCTCTCACATCGATCATGTCTTCTTAGCCGGTGTGTTCCGCAACATCGGAGCATGGATCTACGAACAGACTGGCATCAAGCTTCCCGAAAACCTGCAGGAATTCGAGATCTTCGAAAACCCACGCGGCACGATGTCCTGCCAGGGGAAGCTCAGCTACAGGGGGCCGATCGCACCACGCTCGGGCGGCCTCCCGCGTATCAAGCTTGATCTGACGCCCGATGAGATTCTCGTTCTGCCACCGGCGGAACGCGTGATCTATCACGACTACAGTGATGCGCCGGAGGGAGGTATCCTTGTTCGCTGCTATGCTTATGAGGAGGCGTTTGCTGAGAAAACCCGTGCTCTGGGAGAACGTACCCGGCCCCGTGATCTCTATGACGTCATCAATCTCTATCGCAACACCGACGCGCGGCCACAATCCGCGGTCCTGAAGGATGTCCTGCAGCAGAAATGCGCTCATCACAAACTTCCTGTTCCGACGCTCGCTGAACTGGAGACGTACAGAGGCGATCTAGAGGGTTCTTGGCAATCGATGCTGCGCCATCAGCTTCAGGCCTTGCCGCCTGTAGAATCGTACTGGGAAATGCTTTCAGAGTTCTTTAACTGGCTCGAAACCGGTTTGGCGCCCGCCGTCCCGGCCACTTACCGAATGACGAATGGTGAAACCGTGCTGAGGGAACGCACGCTACGGCTACCTGTATCCGCCAAAGTTCAGTCGTATTTGGAGATTATCCGTTTTGCGGCCGCCAATCATCTGTGCGTGGATCTGCAGTACCAGGGGTCCGTCAGGCGTATTGAGCCGTATTCACTACGACGCACTCGTGACGGCAACATCATATTACAAGCCACACGGGCTTCCGACGACCAGCACCGCAGCTACCGTATCGACCGTATCGAAGGTGCACGAACGACCAGGCAGAGCTACGTTCCACGGTTCGAGGTGGAACTAAGTCCGAAGGGACCAGCCGTAATCTCTCCGACTCCAGCCCGCTCGGAGTCGTTAGGCGGGTTACGCCGGCAAAGACCGGCGTCACCCCGTAGACTAGGACGAACTGCTTGGTCCAGTGGGCTGCGCTACATCTATGAGTGCGGATATTGCGGTAAGCGTTTTACACGAAAGAAGATGGCATCCGGGCTTAACCCACATAAGGACAAGTCCGGCTATCCGTGCCCCGGCCGGACAGCAATTCTTGTCGATACTCAATACTGACAGTATCGGTGGCAGTGGCCTTGACGACATCGACGAAACGTTTGGTGCTGCGGGGAATGCGGTTGGCCGCAGCAGGATAGTGTATGTATCATCATGACTAACTATTGGTGAACAGAATCAATCGAATTCACGGTATATCCAGACCACTCGGGGTATATTCTGACCATAAGGGATTTCGAAAATCATAACCTGAAGATCGTTGATTCAAATTCAACCTCCGAAACTAACGAAACTCCCAAGAAACAAAGCTGTTTGTTGGAATATTACTCTTCGACTACACTATAATTTTATTGCAATGGCAATCACTTTCCCTCAAGGATTTAGGCAGATCGTTTTAGTTTGGTCATTTGAACCACAGCTACAACTGCAATTGCGATAAACGCAATTAGTGTCCAGCCTGGTATGCTGATTCCAAGCAAAGTCCATTGAGTTACGGCGCATTCTCCCGTTCCTCCGAAAATAATTTTCAACGCCTGTGTGAACGGATGATTCGCCAAGATGAATTCGAGTCCCGGAAAACACTCCGGGATTCTGTCTGAAGGTAGATGTTGCAGCCAGACATGCCGCCCGGCAAAGACGATGCCAAGCAAAGACAAAATCAGGAGTACTATGGGATAAACCATTCTGCCGCGTCGAGACGGATTATGAACAAAAGCAATCAAACACCAGAGTCCAATTAACATGACAGCGATTCTCTGTACCATGCACAAGGGGCATGGAGCAAGATAAAGGACATACTGCATGTAGTAGGCAATGGCGATTAATGCACTGCAGACAAGAAAAACAGCGAGATTGCTGAGTCTGTATATAGGCATCTGAATAAGACTTGGGCCTGATTCCCTCAATGATTAGGCAAGCGTATGAGTGCGAGCCAAAATAAACGAAATTCCAAAGGCAATTCTTTGGTAGATTCGTTCAATTTTACAGGAAGACTCTCCCCTATCTTGCTGGCCTGTGGTCTACGATAAGTGCGTTGTCGAATGCAATTAGTTTTGGAATTATGTTGAACCCATACTAATTGCGCTTGTATCACATACCGTAAACACAATGTTGTTTCTGCGAATTCGGTACGGTTGCTTGACCAGCGGGCTGACAATGTAATTGTCGCCATGCGGGGTTATTATTTTCTTACTGACATATGAATATAGGCGAGAAGTGACGAAAATGAATGCTGATTTCAGACTAGTAGATTGGTTGGGTAAATCATTGAGCAGTGCAATCAAATCAAAAATGAATTGTACATTTAGCCGTCTAAATGATAAATCATGTTGAATTTAGACTGACGTACTTAATACAGCAAGATGAAGGGTTCTGGATTTTCAACCGCCAGTTACACTGGTCAATGAACTGGTTTGTGAACACCTAATAATCTGTTTCGTAATGCTCTTTATCCACACAGCGCTCAACAAAACTGACTATCGACACACGAGTCAGCGAGCCAGTTGCTGAAGTCTCAATCCGGTCCAATCAGATCAGATTTGCAGCATGGCGGTCAAATCCAAATCGATATTTTAGGTGTTTAGTCTGAGTGGGAACTCCGCTTGTTTGCGCTGTTTGAATTTGCGCTATTCTCGCGTTCAGAAGCCGCAAGTAACAATCTGCGTTGTCGGTACCACATGCGGTAGCCGGAACAACCGATAGCCGCTACGAACAGACCATCGATGAACCACCACATGAATCCTTCGCCTGATGCCAGCATGGTAAAGAACCAATTCGCGAAAAACAGAATGGCAAGAACAATCAGTGCGTAGAAAAGTGTATTCACTGCAATGTAACTTTCGAGCTCAACCTCGGTTGTATTAAGCTGAAGCTTGCTCTTCAGACTGTCCGCGAATGCGATAATCACGCTGAGTGCCATGAAGTAGTTGAGCATGCCCCAAGGAAACCCTGTACTGCCGACGTCAAATAATGGTGCGAGGGTGAAATACGCTCCGACCGAAGAGGCCATAGTTATGTTGAAAGAAATTAAAAGCCTCTGCAAGCCTTTCGGACGGATTTTCCGCGAGTCCTTGGTTGACTGCGCTGTTCCCGGCGCGGCGCTGATACCGTCTGACCCCCGCCACATGCGGCAGCCGCAAGCACCTGTGATGACTACGAACAACGGAGTGATGAACCACCACATCAACAAATCTGTGCTTCCGTTCCAGTCATGGAACCAGTTGGCGAAATACCAAATTGTCAACATCAGCGAGCCGTAGAAACTCAGATTTATTTCTAGGTATTTCTTAATATCAGCCTGAGTGACGCTTAGGATCTTTTTATTTTTGTAACTGACGGCCAGAACGATGATGACACTCAATCCCATGAACCAGTTGAGGATGGCCCATACCGGATAACCTGTGGAACCGTCGTCGTAGAAAACCGTTGCTGGAAAATTCACGCCAACCACAACGGCGACCAGGAACAGGTATCCACCCGCAAATTTTGAAATGCTCATGATTGGATATTCTAATGGATGGCATTGATAGCCGTCAATATCCTGAATCGTAAGTAAGCTTAAAGTTAGAGTTTGAATTCGACGATGAATGATCGTTTAGTTCAGCTCTCATCTAATTCTGGGAATGAAGAAACGTTAAGCCAGTAACGTGTGTGGCGGCGTTCACCAGTTCTTCGAAGTACGCCTTTTGCTACAAGGTCAGACAGGTCGCGCGTCACAGATGATGGTGCCGCTCCTGTAATACGAAAATAGTTAGTGTCTGGCAGAAAATCCTTAACACATTGATAATAATGAATAATATCAGAATATTATGAACGAAGATCGAGATTTTTTCGTATAATTAAGGGAAAATCACCCCAAACAAGCAAATCTTCGAGGAATTCGGGCCATGAGAAAAATCGAAAACAGTCAGATGGAGTTTGGCGAAGACGCGATTGGCGAGATTGACATTGATGCCAAGTCGCGGGACGACATCCCAGCGCTGCTCAGGGGAATTCAGCACATTTACACGAACCGGCAAATGCGCGAGAAGATTTTTTCGCTGTTACAAGAACAGGTTCGTCCGGGCATCAACCTGAAAGTGGGTCGGCCCGGCATGGATTTATGGCGAGTATTCGTGCTTGCGGTTGTGAAACAGGGATTGGGGTGCGATTACGACCGATTGCAAGAGCTTGCGAATCAGCACCAGACGGTTCGTAAGATGCTGGGGCACAGTGAAGGGTTCTACAAAGACAAGACTAGTTATTACCAGTTGCAGACGCTGATTGACAATGTGTCGCTGCTCAGAGCGCAGTTGTTGTCGGAGATCGGCAAGATAGTGGTGGAAAGCGGACACGAGGTGGCGAGAAAAAAGCCTGGCGCGCCATTGTGCGGGCGCTGTGACAGTTTCGTGGTGGAGACCGATGTGCATTACCCGACAGATGTCAACCTGCTGAATGACGCAATGCGTTGTTTGATGCGAGATGTGGCGCGGGCCGCGGGAAGATTCGATTTGCCCGGCTGGCGGCAGCACCGGCACCTGGAGCGTTCGGTACGCTTGCGCTACAACCGGGTGCGCCATTCACGCGGACGGCGTGACCGCGGCAAGGTGAAGGATTATCTTCGATACTGCAAGTGGATCGTGGGGCGTGCGCAGATTGCGTTTGTACAACTGGAGCAGTGTCATCCAGTGCCGATACTGGCGTTGCTTTCGATTGACGAGTATCTTGGCCATGCCGCTCGTCAGCTGGATCAAGTCGAGCGTCGGCTGCTCAAGGGCGAAACGATTCCACAGAATGAGAAAGTGTTTTCGATATTTGAACCGCACACCCGTTGGGTGGTAAAAGGCAAAGCCGGCGTGCCGGTGGAGTTGGGCGTACCGGTGTGTGTGGTTGAGGATCAGTTCCAGTTGCTCCTTCATCACAAGATTATGTGGCAGGACACAGATGTGGATGTGGCGGTGTCGATGGTGGAGGAAACACAGGCTCGATTTGCAGATTTTCGCATGTGCAGTTTCGACCGGGGATTTCACTCTCCGAACAATCGCCGGCGATTGGACGAGATGCTGGAGCTCAATGCGCTGCCGCGCAAGGGTTATTTGAGCCAAGCGGAGCGGGAGCGAGAACAAGAACCGGAGTTTGCGGCGATGCGCAGACAGCATCCGGCCGTGGAGTCGGCGATCAACAATCTTGAGCATCGAGGTCTGGAGCGGGTGCGCAGTCATGGTGCCGGTGGTTTTGAGCGTACAGTTGCGTTGGCGATAGTGGCTGTCAACCTGCATCGCATTGGTCTGCTGCTGCAGCGCCGAGAGCGCGAAATCCTCCGGCGGCGGAAAAAGGCGCGTTTGCGCGCCGCCTGAAGCTGCGGCATCAAATTCGGCGACTGCCAAGATGCTCCCATTCAGACGGGAACGGTTGCCAATGCCTGTTTTCTGGGGAATGGCATCGGAATTGGCGAAATCGCTTCCAAATGGACTGCGCTGCCGTCTTCTTGACAGTCTCCACTGCCAAAAATGAAAAAAACTCCTCGAATTATTACCGAATACCCAAAATAATCGGAGTTTTCTGCCAGACACTAGTTATTTGCGCTAAGACCGCCTTTGAAGCCATCAGGCTCAGCTGTAAACAGACGTAAAATCGCTGTCTTCTGTCGGGAATTCAATTGCCCTTCAAGTCTGTTGAACAACTGAGCCTGCTCAATAGTTCGAATCAAGCGTCGTTCGCTCCAAATCTGAGCATCAATTATGGTTTTTGAAAACCATACCAGCCAACGAGTGATGTCAAGCGAACTATTGGTAGTTTTAAGAACGCTGTAGTACTCTTTGCGATGTTGAAAAATCTGCCGTGATAGAACAATCAGACTTGGCTGCCCAATTGACTGAGCAATTGATTTTTCAGCCAATGCACGGGCAATACGCCCATTCCCATCTTCAAATGGATGAATGCATACGAAATACAAATGTGCGATTCCGGCTCTTGTAAGTGTAGACAGTTTGTCTTGTTCGGCGAGCGTTTGGTTGTACCAATCCACAAAATTGTTCATTTCGGGCATCATGCGGTGGGATGGCGGCGCTTCGTAGTGCACCTTTCTATAGTCGTGTTTTGACACAATCTGTATTGTTGCAGTTTGCTGTCGATAGCAGCCAATATTCGTAAGATCAATTCGCCAATTCATCAGCATTAGGTGCCAATTCCACAATGATTCTTGGTCAAGTGGTTTATCAAAACATTGATAGAGTGCTACCATCATGTTGGCAACGCCGGTCTCGGCAGGAGCGGTGGAGTGTCGGTCGACACTCAACCCAAGCTGGCGACGAATTGATGATTGTATGGAATCCCGATCAAGTATTTCACCTTCAATTGCTGAGGTCTCAACTGCTTCATCACTTAGCCAGTCTATTCTGAGATCTGAACGCTCATCGTCGGAAAGATGGCGCCAAGCGCCAATACGACGGCCGGTCTCATGTTGAAATTGTGCCTCCAAGGGCACAATTAGCGACCGGTCCCATTTGAATTCTGGCCAGTCAGGGAGTTGCCATATCCATTGCATTGGGTTATAGAATCATTGTTTATCGCCCAAATATGGGCGATAAAATAAAATTGAAATTGGACGGCATTAAAACCAAATAATCCCCCTGCTATCTACTCTGGTTGCGAAATCCGGTAGAGTGGAATGAAAGTGTTGCACAAATTGCCGGTTTGCAGGCACTTTTGATGCAAACCCGGTCTGCTTGGAGTAGGCGTACTAACAAAGTTCTTGAAAGCTCTGAATTAAGCTGTGACTTTCCTCGTATGTATAATCTTTTTTGTCAAAATCCATCTCTTGTCCCCAAGGACATGAGCTGTTCAATCAATAAATTGATGCCTGCCCATGAAAATACTGCTGATCAATCCCAATACCAGTGAATTTGTTACTGACCGCGCAGTAGCTGCGGCTCGTTCAAACGCTGCCGCTTCGACCACAATCGAGGGAGTAACAGGTGCGATAGGCGCCCCAATCATTAACAGTGAAACCGATATAGTTGTTGGCGCTTACTCAGCAGTAGATCTTGCCGCCAGACACGCCGCTCGATTTGATGCAGTCGGCTTGGCGGTTTCTTTCGACACTGGGCTTACAGCACTACGTGAAATGCTGTCGATACCCGTTGCCGGAATGGCGCAAGCTGCCATTCGTCAGGCACTACAGCTTGGAGATAGAATCGCCCTGATTTCTTTTGGACAACGTACAAAACCTCTCTATGAAGAACTTGCGATGCAGTACATGGCCCCTGAGTATCTGTCCGGAGTGCATTGTATTCATGCAATGACGGATACCCAACTGCGAGATCCGGATTGCCTGAAATCCCGCATTCAGGAAGAAGTTGAAGCGGCCGTTCGAAAATTTGACTGCAATACCGTTGTATTGCTTGCAACCGCTTTTGCCGGACTTGGAGAGGGAATCTCGACAAAAGTACCAGTCGTCGATGCGCTAACGGCCATGATCAAATTATTGGAATCGTCGACGGACAACCGGGAAGTTACCGAATTGCTGACTAACAAGTCATGGCCGGAACGCAAGATCATGCGTGAAGTCAGTCCCGAACTCGCACATCTTTATCAGACATTTCCGGGTGCATGATGGAGACTGTTCAAGGTAGTTTGCGGGACTCGATATTTATATGTCTCTAAGGTAACGACTAGAATTCTATGACTTGATTGTTCTGTTATAATTTTTCGCCGAGTTGTTCGAATTGTTGGTATATCGGACAGTAATTTGCCCCCGAATTGCACATGTTTTCGGCAATGGGGGCTATCTTTAATTTACGACAGCTAGAGGATTGAGAATGGCTGATGAACAAGTCAATCAGGAGCGAAGGCGGTTTCTAACCAACGTGACGACCGGCGTTGGCGCTGCCGGCGCAGCGTTTGCCGTGGTTCCTTTTGTGGCTAGCATGACGCCCAGCGCAAAAGCCAAGGCTGCTGGCGCACCGGTTCAAGTTGATATTGGCGATCTGCAACCCGGCAAACTGTTAAAAATCGAGTGGCGAGGTAAGCCCGTTTGGATAATCAAGCGCACACCCGAGATGATCGAAACACTGGATAAAGTAACCGATGAACTTGTCGATCCGAATTCCGACCGCGAGCAGCAGCCACAATACGCCCGTAATGAAACCCGTTCGATTAATCCCGAAGTGCTTGTGCTAGTGGGATTGTGCACTCATCTAGGGTGTTCACCGCTTGAAAAACTGAAACCCGGTGAACTGGACTCGGAGTGGCAGGGTGGATTTTTCTGCCCCTGTCATGGATCGAAATTTGATCTGGCAGGTCGCGTATATAAAGGCGTCCCCGCACCAACCAACCTGATAGTGCCGCCACACAGATTCTTGACCGATTCTCAAGTTGAAATTGGCATTGACACGAAGACGGAAGATTTAGCGTGATTACAAAAATCCTGAATTGGTTTGATGACCGTTATCCCGTGACGAAATTCTGGGAAGAGCATCTGTCTAAGTATTACGCTCCGAAAAATTTCAATTTCTGGTACTTTTTCGGATCACTGGCGCTGCTTGTCCTCGTTATCCAAATCGTTACGGGGATCTTCCTTACCATGCACTACAAACCGGATACCGAACTGGCGTTCGAATCGGTTGAGCACATCATGAGGGATGTGTCATGGGGCTGGTTGATGCGCTATCTGCATTCGACCGGTGCCTCAATGTTTTTTGTCGTAATTTATCTCCACATGTTTCGTGGGTTGCTTTACGGCTCCTATCGCAGACCTCGAGAACTGCTGTGGATCATCGGAATGATCATCTACCTTGCACTGATGGCGGAGGCTTTCTTCGGATACCTTCTGCCTTGGGGCAACATGTCATTCTGGGGCGCTCAAGTGATCATCTCGCTGTTTGGTGCTATTCCATTTATCGGCGACGGTCTGGCTGAGTGGATTCGTGGAGATTTCGTGGTGTCCGACGCGACGTTGACACGGTTTTACGCTTTTCATGTCATTCTGGTTCCGTTGCTGATTATCGGTCTGGTTTTTGTGCACTTGGTTGCACTGCACAAGACTGGGTCCAACAATCCAGACGGAATCGAGATCAAGAAAAACAAAGATGAAAACGGAATACCGAAAGATGGAATTCCATTTCACCCCTACTATACGGTAAAGGACATATTTGGCTGTGGGGTGTTTCTATTCATACTCTTTGGCATTACTTTCCTCGCACCGGAACTCTCGGGCTGGTTCTTGGAGCGGGCCAATTTTGAGCCTGCCAATGCATTGCAGACACCGCCGGATATTATTCCGCTTTGGTACTTGACGCCGTACTACTCCATATTGAGAGCAGTCACCTATCCGTTGTTCGGAATTGATGCGAAACTGTGGGGTGTGTTCTCCATGGAATTTGCAATATTTCTGTTATTTCTGCTCCCGTGGCTCGACCGTTCTCCGGTCAAGTCAATTCGTTACCGAGGTTGGATGTTTAAATCTGCACTGACGGTTTTTACAGTCTCTTTCGTTCTGCTGGGATATTTGGGTACCAAGAATCCTCAGGCAGTTGATCTTGTCCTGTTTTCAAATTTGCGGTGGGCGCAAATCTGTTACTTCCTGTATTTCGCATTCTTCTTGCTGATGCCGATCTATACAAAACTCGATCCGGTAAAACCGGTACCTGACCGTGTGACGTTCAAATGATCAGAGTTCTATTTGTAATTTTATCTATGGTTGTCGCTGGCGGCAGTTTCGCCGCAGGCGGCGGCAACGAAAACTTGGACTCGGTTTATATCAACCTGGATGATCGCGAGTCATTGCAGAAAGGAGCAAAGACTTTTGCAAATTACTGCTTGTCCTGTCATGGCATTAAATTCATGCGTTACAACCGAATGGCGGATGACTTGGGAATAAGTGAAGAGGTGTTGCGTGCAAATTTCCTGCAACCGTCGCAAAAACCCGGAGACCAGATGGACGTGAACATGTCGGAAGAGGATGCCAAACGCTGGTTCGGGACAGTTCCGCCTGACCTGAGTCTGACAGCCAGATCGCGAAGTCCGGAGTGGATCTATACATATTTGCGCAGTTTTCATGCAGATGAAAATTCGGTGACAGGTTGGAACAACGATTTGTTTGAAGATGTGGCTATGCCGCATGTACTTTACAAATCACAAGGCGACCAGTCGGCGGAAGAATACAACGAGATCGTGCGAGAACTGACGAACTTTCTTGTTTACGTTGCAGAACCTGTCAAACTCGTTCGCTACAGTATCGGAATCTGGGTATTGATATTTATGGGTGTATTTACGGTTATCGCATACTTCTTGAAGAAAGAATTTTGGAAAGACATTCACTAAAACTCTTGAAGTCCGCTTCATGAGACCCCAATTTGTATATTCAACGTTTTTGAATATCGGAAAAAGAACCTATCAAACGCAACCCCTATGATTGACGCGCTTCAGAATCGAAGAGCAGGCATGACTTTGTTCTCAACTCGGTCCTGCATAGAAGGGCATGCATGTCGCATCGTCCTGCACGAAAAAGAGGTTGAATGCGATGTAGAGTATGTCGATTTGGACAGCAATCCAAATCCTATCATTGAATTGAATCCTTACGGCGAAAGTCCTACCCTGATGGATCGAGAGCTGGTTTTATATGGCTCTCACATAATTGCGGAGTATCTAGATGATCGTTTGCCTCACCCACCGCTGATGCCGCATGATCCGGTGAGTCGAGGTCGAGTGCGGATGATGATTTATCGCTGCCAGCGCGACTGGCTGGGAAAACTTCGCGAGTTGGATGCAAAGAAACAAAAACCGAATAAGCTCCTGCGAACGACGATCAGCCGGGATTTATCGGTTCTGGCAACCTACCTAAAGTCAATGTCTTTCTGGCTGGGTGAGGATTTCAGTCTGGTGGACTGCTTCATTGCGCCATTGATTTGGCGACTGAAGTACTACGGAATTGAGCTTCCAGCTCAAACCCCAGCCATTACTGCGTATAGCAATCGAGTTTTTGGCCGGGAGTCTTTTATCGAAAGCCTTAGTCCCACTGAACGGGATATGCTTCAGTACTGAGTTCAGGCTATGGAAGGAGAGTTGTCGAAAGTTCCTTATCTCATTGGAGCAATGAGACAATGGGCGATGGATGCAGGTTACACTCCACATCTCATGGTTGAAGCTGAGTATCCTGGCGTAAAGCTTCCGTTAGGAAAGCTTTCAATTGAGAACGGGCTGGTATTGCTCAATGTTCACAACCGAGCCGTCGACCGATATGAGATGGTTGATGAGTGGATACTTTTTGCAACAAGATTTTCAGGACAGGTTTATCAGGTAGAGTTGCCGGTGGAATCGGTGATTTTTATTATGGTGCCGGAAACGTTGGATAATCTTTCTTTCAGGGATTACCCGGCAAAGGAAAGCTCGCCTGACAATTTTGAAGAACCGCCGAAATCAGAAATAAAAAAAGGCAAACCGCACCTGAAGCTGGTTGAGTGAGCACATTGAAGTCGATTACCGCTGACACGAATCGAGCTCGGCCGAAAATTCGCAGTACCACCATCCTGTCGGTCCGACGGGATAACAAAGTGGTTTTAGGTGGCGACGGTCAGGTTTCGCTCGGCGATACGGTTATCAAATCCAATACTACAAAAGTACGCAAGCTGTACAAGGATCAGGTATTGGCTGGGTTCGCGGGCGGCACTGCGGACGCATTTACCTTGTTCGCGCGATTTGAAGGCAAGCTTCAGGAACACCAGGGAAATCTTGTACGCGCGGCAGTCGAACTCGCTAAAGACTGGCGTACCGACCGCTTTCTGAGACGACTGGAGGCGTTGCTGATTGTGTGCGACTTGAAATCGTCGTTGATCATATCGGGCAACGGAGATGTAATTGAGCCCGAAGGCGGCTTGATGGCAATCGGCTCTGGCGGCAATTACGCCAAGGCAGCAGCCAAGGCGCTGCTGGAATCTACTGAACTGGATGCACGCGAAATTGTGGAACGAAGTCTGACGATTGCTGCAGAGATTTGCATCTATACCAATCACAATATCACCATCGAACAACTGGAGGATTGAAAGCCAGTGACTGAAATGACTCCCAGAGAGATTGTTCAGGAACTGGACAAGCACATCATCGGACAGTTGGACGCAAAGCGCGCGGTGGCCAATGCGCTTCGTAACCGCTGGCGTCGTCTCAATGTTGAAAGTGATGAGCTAAGAACGGAAATCACTCCCAAGAACATACTGATGATCGGTCCGACTGGTGTCGGAAAGACTGAAATTGCACGCCGGCTTGCCAAGCTTGCGAATGCACCTTTCATCAAGGTGGAAGCGTCGAAATTTACCGAAGTCGGATATGTCGGACGTGAAGTGGATTCGATCGTTCGAGATTTGCTGGATATGGCGATCAAGCTGGTTCGAGAACAGAGGCTGGAGTTGGTTCGAACCCGAGCAGAAGATGCAGCTGAAGAACGGGTTTTAGAGGCTCTGAATCGCAAGCCGCGAGCTCCGAGAGATGACAGCTTAGATGAGGATTCGGATAAGGTGCCTGAAATTTGGAGTTTCGATGCCATGCATGCCGCTATGAAGTCCAAAGATGGTTCGCAGGATCTGGACAGCAATGCTGAATATCAGCAGGAAGACAAGAAGGACAAAGCCGGTACGAAAATGCTTCGCAGTCTGCTTCGTCGGGGAAAACTGGATGATAAGGAAATAGAGATCGAAGTGAGTACATCGATCGGGGTAGAAATTTTTGGTCCGCCAGGACTTGAGGAGATGACGAGCCAGCTGCAGAGCATGATGCAGAACATGGGGAATCGAAAGAGTCGTACGCGTAAAGTTACAGTTGAACAGGCAATGAGGATTCTCACAGACGAAGAAGCCGAACGCATGATCAATGAAGAAGACATCAAGTTTGAAGCGATTGAAAGCGTCGAAGAGAACGGAATTGTATTTCTGGATGAAATCGACAAAATTGTCGGGCGATCACACAGCCATGGTCCGGATGTCTCGCGTGAAGGCGTGCAGAGAGACCTGCTGCCGTTAGTTGAAGGATCAACCGTTTCAACGCGTCACGGGATGGTCAAGACGGATCATATTCTGTTCATTGCGTCCGGAGCATTTCAGATGTCGAAGCCGTCCGACCTGATCCCTGAACTTCAAGGCAGATTGCCGATTCGCGTTGAACTTGACGCATTGAATACCGATGATTTTGTCCGCATTCTAACTGAAACGGATAGTTCGCTGACAGAGCAGTATCACGAATTGATGAAGACCGAAGGACTGACTTTGGAATTTACCGACTCTGGCGTACAGCATATTGCGGAATTCGCCTGGAGAGTGAATGAATCGACCGAGAACATTGGTGCTCGCCGTCTGCATACGGTACTGGAGCGTTTGCTGGAAAAACTGTCGTTCGAAGCTGCGGACAGGTCCGGTGACATCGTCACAATTGATAAGGAATTTGTCGAGGAAGAACTCCGAGACCTAGTGGAAGATCAGGAATTGTCTCGTTACATTCTCTGAATCAGACTCGAATTTTCAACAAACCCAATCCTATCTTCTCTCCCGGATTTATCCGAATTCGCGTGGGCTGCTTTCTGTAGTTATACGCTTGTGCTCTTAACAAGCAGTGACACATTAGTTGAGCTTTCACCGGAATATCTGTTGTCAAGAATTCTCGAATGGAACTTGAAAATCATTCCTCAATCCCCATTTTGTCATGTAGAGATTCATACATTACATGAATGATTTAATTTACTAAACTTAATGAGGTTAGATTATATGAACCCACTTGTTAGATCCAAAGAATGGAATCGGTTGAGCCGAGATCCATTTGCTTCTTTTGGCTACGACTTGCGCAATTTCAGTCCGAGTGATCTGTTTCGCTCTTCTGTGAGTTCTGCTGACAGAGTTCCTGCGGTAGACATCGAAGAGACGGATACTGACTATCGGGTTGTTGCCGATTTGCCCGGATTTTCTAAGGAGAATCTTGATGTTTCGGTCAACAATGACATTCTGAGCATTGTTGTAAGTTCTCAAGAGGAAAGCGAGCAGAATTCTGAAGGTCGTGTTCTACTCAAAGAACGCTATCAAGGAAAAATTACTCGATCATTCCGGTTGAGTGACACTTTGGACAGTGAGAACATTCAGGCCACCTACAAGGATGGCGTGCTGAGCATCTCTGTTCCAAAAAAAGAGCCTACGCAACCACGTAAGATCGAAGTTTCAGTTCACTAACTCCGATGTGTCTCGGCTTTCTTAGCTGAGACGTATTAAACAGCGACCGGCTTTCAGCCGGTCGCTGTTTTTTTGAAGACCGATTTCGATCAAGAGAGGTTGGCAAGACAGCTGGCTGCGGCAGTCGAAAGCAGAAAGGATGATGATTGAATTGCCATATATACACAGCATCGATGTCAGAATACCAGTGGGTAAATTGTTCGGGTGAACACCTATGAGTGTTATCAGGTATAAAGGCAAGTCGAATTGTGTTGATTGATGAAACATCAAGTTGATGTTGAATGTATATATAGTTCAGCATGAAACTAATGCAGTTACATCCGGCGAAAAGGTAAAATTAGGTTAGCAGGCTTGTTTTCGCGCCACACAGTGCAGTTGGCTGGAATAGTGACCATCAAAAAATCAGTAGCAAGAAAATCAGCGGAAATTCTTCTCGAAGGACTTCCCTATATCAATCAGTTTCACGGCAAAACAATTGTTGTCAAGTATGGCGGCAACGCCATGAATTCAATTGAGCTGCAACAAGACTTCTGTCACGACGTCGTGCTGATGAAAAGTGTTGGATTGAATCCTGTCGTAGTTCACGGAGGTGGTCCGCAAATCAGTCAAGCGATCGAAAGAGCCGGACTCCAGCCCAAATTCGTTGATGGTCTGCGAGTGACCGACCGGCAAACCATGGATATTGTCGAAAAGGTAGTGATTCAGAACATCAATTGTGATCTCGTCGACATGATCATTGAAGCCGGATGGGATGCGTTCGGATTGGGTGGTAGCTTGCAGGGCGGATTTATCCAGGCAACAAAATTGCAGACAACAGCCGTCGATCCAGCTTCCGGCGATCCCGTCGAATTTGGATTTGTCGGAGAAGTACAGAAAATTGATGTCGAAAAGCTGCGACTCGATTCAATTGAAAACGCCATTCCCGTTATTGCCCCCATTGGCATGGATGAAAATGGCCAGACTTATAATATCAATGCCGATACCGTAGCCGGGGCAGTTGCAGAAGCGACGCAGGCTGAAAAGTTGGTTGTGTTAACCAATACGCCGGGCATTCTGGATGGAGAAGGAGAACTGATTTCTACGCTTACGACGAGCGAACTGGAAGAACTGATTTTCTTCAAATTCATTTCAGACGGGATGTTGCCGAAAGTACGCTGCGCGAAGCACGCGCTTGAATCCGGTGTGCATACGGTACAGATTATTGACGGCCGCCTACCGCATTCTGCCTTGCTGGAAATTTTCACCGATCGTGGCGTGGGCACGATGATTACCAGCGATGCCGAATTGGTGCATCATTAAGGCCACTGCCTAATCTGACACCGACGCAGTACGGATCAGGTTTCGCTAGGGTTGGCAGGCTGGTTTTTGTCAGTCAGGGATCTGCCTTTCTGAATAAATCCTATTCCCGCGAACATCAGGCCTGCGGCAACCCAGACTAGAAGCGGCAAAACCTCATCGTGAACATAAGCTGCGATTGCAATTCCAAATAAAGTCACTGAATAAGTTACTTGGCTGGAGAACAGCGGTCCGGAGATTTTGAGAAGCGAGTAAAACAAACAGAACGCCGTTGCTGTTAACGTGCCGTGGTACAACATCAGCAATGCGATTATTGGCTCTGCATTCCAAAGCGGATAGAGTGGCTCAAATAGAATTGTCACCGCAAACATAAATGCAGCAGCTGCAATGAGCATTCCTGATGACAAGTCAAAAATGTGGATATTTTCAGGTCGATAGATCGCGGTGTACACGATGTTGACCGCGTAGAATGTCGGTGTAAGCAGTGCAAAAAGAATCCATGAGACGGGTGCGTTCAACTCAGTGACTGAATCCGGCAGTAAAATCAGCACAAGTCCAATAAATGTAAAGAGCAGCCCCAGAGTCTTTAGTGGATGATATTTTTCCACGCTAAAAATCACAGCAAATTGATACGTGAGAATCGGTGCTATTCCGATCAGCAAGATCATAAGCCCTGCAGGAATATGAGCTACGGAATAGTACATGCACGTCGTTGGGATAGCCGATCCCGACACTCCGCAAATGACATAGAAAACCAGGTGTCGGGCTGGCGGAAGACCAGCACCTCGAACGAAGTTAATGATGATCAGCACCGATGCGGCAATCGTAAGAATCCAGAACGCGTAACTCAAAGGTGATACTCCCTGCTGACTTACATACTTTGATAAGCTGGGAACGCCTCCCCACAGCATACCGAGAATCATAAGTATGGTTACTGGCAACAGCCGAATGACGGCGCGGGATTGCAACCAGTTTGAACCGATCATAGTATCGATTCCATTGTTAGAAATTTGAAACGGCAGGCGGTTGAAACGTTTTCATTGATGCGAGACTGAATTGGACGATTCAAGTTCATCTGAATTGTTAGTCTTCTTGTCCTTCATCCAAATTGTCTCTCTCGTCTTTGTTCATGAAAGTCAGCGCTATGCCATTGCTGCAATACCGTTTACCAGTGGGCTTCGGTCCGTCGTTGAATACGTGACCATGATGACTTCCGCATCGGGTACAGTGGTACTCGGTTCGCGGAAGAATCAGTTTGTAGTCAGTTCGGGTTTCGAGGCTTCCTTCTATGGCTGAATGAAAGCTCGGCCAACCAGTGCCGCTGTCGAATTTTGTGTCGGAAGTGAATATCGGCAACCCACACCCGCGGCACAAGTACACCCCCTCCCCATATTCCTTGTTGAACGGGCTGCTGAATGGCCGTTCGGTGCCTTCCTTGCGCATGATTTGATACTCAGCAGGGTCCAGTTGCGCTCTCCATTCGTTATCGGATTTTTCGATTTTTTTCATGACAGTGTTCTCGTGTATGTGAGCATGTTTGACCAGTTGAAATTGGAATCACACAAAGATAGCAGAAAGTGTGGCGAAAAAATCAACTTTTCTACTGTACGGTGTAAGCTTCTAGTTACAAAAAATCGGCCTTCTATAGTGGGGGAATTGCAATAAAATCGCCTGTTCAAATTGCTGTCTTTATCTGCAACGGAAGGTAACAGTTACAAATTGAACGCGGAATTCACATCGAATCAGGAGTATGACAATCGAGGCAAAGGCGTTTTTCTAGTTCTGACTGCAGGAATATTCTGGAGTTTTGCTGGGCTTGCCGTTCGATTGATCGAATTTGCCAATGAGTGGCAGATTCTATTTTACCGATCATCAACACTGTTGGTGTTTCTTTCGAGCTATCTGCTTCTGACTCGCGGTCGACGAATTGTGTCAACTTTTCGCAACTGTGGAATGGTTGGCTTTACTGCAGGCGCTTCATTGAGTCTTGGATTCACCGCTTGGATACATGCACTCACCCACACATCCGTCGCGAACGCACTGTTTCTGTTGTCAACTGCTCCATTCATAGCCGCAATTTTAGGCAGGTGGATACTAGCCGAACGTGTTCCGGCATCATTATTCTGGTTTATTCTGTTGGCAACGTTCGGTGTTGCTGTCATGGTGGCAGAAGGTTACCAGCTAGGAACGATGTTCGGTACGATTATGGCATTGGTGGCAGCTGCCAGCTTCGCAGTATTTGCGGTTCTGATTCGAAAGGGCAGGAACACTGAGCTTGAACCAGCGGTGTTCTGGGCCGGATTGTGTGCGGCGCTCATCTCGGGCGTGATCATGTTGAGTTTAGATATCCGTTTTTCAATTCATCTGCGAGATTGGCTATTGTGTGCTTCAATGGGTGTTTTTCAGGTTGGAGTAGGATTGGTACTTTTCACTCGCGGCGCAAAATATTTGCCTGCTGCAGAAATCACTCTGCTATCGCTGACCGAAATTGTTCTCGGCCCGATTTGGGTGTGGTTGGTGATTCGAGAAGTTCCAGGTATTTTGACGATCATTGGTGGAATCATTGTGCTTTCAGCAATTGCGGGACAATCGTACTTCACATTGCGCAAGGTAGCATAGTTGATCTACGTGCCGGTCAGACAAGGACACCTATATCTGAAACCTTTGCCGCGTCAACACCCATTTCCCAAACTATCTTGTGTCTGGAGTGGAATCGTTATAATTTGAATCTCAATTGAGAACCTGATTCAATCAATGAGTCTGCAACCCAGTTTTTAGATTCTGATCTGTTGCCAGTTTCAAATTGTCACTAATTAAGATGAATATCATTCATTACTTACTTAAGAACACGCACTTCAGAGTCAGGAGTTAGCAATGGCTTGGTGGGGAAGAGTTATTGGTGGTTCAATCGGGCTTGCTGGATTCGGCCCGCTTGGTGCCATGTTGGGCTTCTACATCGGAAGCAAGTTTGACCAGCGTCTTTCTTCTGTCGGGAGTGCCGCTGATGGCACCCAAGGCTGGACTTCACAGGAGAGAGTACAAACGGCATTCTTTACCGCTACTTTCTCAGTACTTGGCTACGTTTCAAAACTCGACGGACACGTAAGTCCGCAAGAGATTGAATACGCTGATTTCATCATGAAAAACATGTCATTATCCGCCGACCAGCGTAGAGTCGCAATTGGGCTCTTCAATGCGGGTAAAGGAGAGGACTTTCAACTTGATCCGGTATTGCAGCAGTTTTCCAAAGAATGCAGAAACCAGAAAAACATTAAAAGTATGTTTGTGCAGATGCAGTTGGGCGGCGCGATTTCGGATGGAAAAATAGATGCTTATGAAAACGAATCGATACGTTACATTGCAGATTATCTTGGATTTTCGGTGCAAGAATATGAACAAATGTACAACTCAGTGGCCAGCGGCTACCAGGTCAGCTCAGGCGGAAAGGCTCCATCGCTTTCTGAAGATTTCAAGATACTCGGATTGAGTGAGGATGCGGATGATGCCGACATCAAACGCGCATATCGTAGAAAGATGAGTCAAATGCATCCCGACAAACTCGTCTCAAAAGGATTGCCTGATGAGATGATTGAAGTGGCAACAGAAAAAACCAAACAGATTCGTGCCGCTTACGACAGAATTCGAGAAGTACGCAAACAGACTCGTACCGTACATTAATTTAGAGCAATTTCATGAGAATTGCATTCAACTAATTTTTCATGAGAACAGGAGATTTAAATGCCGAAGGCAATGCAGGTCTATGAAGTAGGCAATCCGGAAATGATGAAATGGGAAGATGTCGCACCTGGAATTCCCGGGGAAGGCCAGGTGCTTCTCCGACATACTATGGTAGGGCTCAACTTCATCGATGTCTATTTTAGAAAAGGCGTGTATCCCGCACCTGGATTCCCGTTCGTCCCAGGTCTTGAAGGCGCCGGCGTAGTAGAGCAGGTTGGATCGGGTGTTTCAGATTTGGCCGTAGGAGACAGGGTGGCTTATGCTTCTCCACCTCTGGGAGCCTATAGTGAAGAGCGGCTGATGCCTGCGGATAGACTGGTCAGGATGCCGGATTCGATTGACGATGTCACTGCTGCAGCCATGATGCTTAAAGGGCTTACAGTACAGTATCTATTACGTCAGGTTTATCAGGTCAAAGCGGGAGATACGATTCTTTTTCACGCGGCGGCTGGCGGAGTTGGGCTGATTGCCTGTCAGTGGGCAAGGCACTTGGGAGCAACCGTAATCGGAACGGTCGGAAGCGATGAAAAAGCGCAGATCGCCCGCGAACATGGCTGCGCTCATCCGATTGTTTACACCCGTGAAAATTTTGTCGAACGTGTAAATGAAATCACGGACGGTAAAGGCGTGCCGGTTGTATATGATTCGGTCGGAATCAGCACCTTTGAAAAATCACTGGATTGCCTGCAACCGAAAGGACTCATGGTCAGTTTCGGACAGTCATCCGGCGAGGTCGATTCTTTCAATCCGGTAGCGCTCAGAGTCAAAGGCTCATTATTTCTGACTCGACCTACGTTGATGACGTATACGGCTGAGCGCGACGATCTCGTTCAGATGGCGGATGAGCTTTGTTCAATGGTGACATCCGGGGCGGTCAGCATACCTATAAGGCAAAGATATGCGCTAAGCGATGCGGTTCAAGCTCACTCCGATCTTGAAGGACGAAAAACCCAGGGAGCGACAGTTTTTGAAGTTTGAGTTGGCGGTCAGTTCAGTCCGGTGAATAACTGAACGTCCACCAAATCGCCAGGATTGGCTGTTTCTGCTTGATCATCCAGCAGAACGAAACAGTTCGCTTTCGACATGCTGCTCAGCAGCCCTGAGCCTTGCTGGCCAGTAATGGAGACTATCGGAAAACCATGTTCGTCGTGAGACAGCACTGCGCGATAGACTTCCGAGCGGTTTGGTTTCTTTCTGAATCGGGTAGCGGCCCGAGCCTTGATCACAGGAACCGGGTTTACCTCTGACTCTCCCATGAGTTTGCGAAGCGCCGGCTGAACAAGACGGTAGAACGTAACCATTACGGCTACTGGATTGCCGGGAAGTCCAAAAAACAGTGCATTGCCGATCTTTCCGAAAGCGAATGGTCTTCCAGGTCGAATCGCTATGCGCCAGAGGCTGATTTCGCCAAGCTGTTCCAGCGCTTTGATGACGAAGTCTGCACTGCCGGTTGAAACACCGCCTGAGGTGATAATTACATCTGCTGTTTCACTTGCTTTGGATAACGCAGCAATAGTTGAATCCTGGGTGTCGGGAATAATGCCAAGGTTCATGACTTCAAGCCCGGTATTCTGCAAAAGTCCCATCAACACATAACGGTTGCTGTCATAAATTGCGCCTGCAGCCAGCTGCTCACCGGCATTCATTAGCTCGTCACCCGTCGAAAAAACCGCAGCGAGCGGTCTTCTTATTACTTCCACACGCCCAACGCCGGTTGAAGCCAGTACGCCCAGTTCTGCAGCACCGATTCGCAGACCACTTTCGACAGCCAGATCATCACGTGCCAAATCCTCGCCAGATCTCCTGACGTTCTGATACGGTTTATGACCGCATTCGATAGTCGCTGTACTGTCGCTTACCCGCACGTCTTCCTGAATGACAACCGTGTCCGTACCTTCTGGCATGACTGTCCCCGTCATGACACGAATCACTTCTCCCGAATCGCAGGCTTGAAGCCAAGGTTTGCCTGCAAGAGCGGTACCGGCGATGCGGAAATCCCTGCTTCCGTTGGAGGGCAGGGAATTTGAAGCGACTGCAAATCCGTCCATTGCCGAGTTGGCGTGAGGAGGGACGTCAATGTTGGACCTGACAGGATTTGCAAGAACTCGCCCCAGGGCTTCGGTAAGGGATACCACTTCCGTCGTCTTGAGTGGAGTCACATTGTCAAGCACGCGCTGTTCCGCCTCTGCAATCGGAACCAGGCCGATACGCGGGTCGAAGCAGTCATTCTGGTTCGGTGAAGTCGAATCCATTGTTTACAAGTTACCGCCTGGATTTAATTTCAGTTGGACTGTGTCTGCTTTGCTAAAATTGTAATCATTCTACAATCGCATGAGGAACGAGTATGAACGAAGATGTCTTCAATCTGCAAATTAGAAAATTTCTGAAAAAAGTCGGAATTCAGTCACAACGTCAAATCGAGCAGGCAGTTAGAGAAGGAATCGAATCCGGCCAATTGACTGGATCTGAAACTTTAAACGCTTCCGTGCGGTTGACTATCGAACAGGCCGGTGTTGAGCATACCATAGAAGACACCATTGCTCTGGAATAGCAGTTAGTTCAACTCCACTGCATACTCTTTTAAGTCTACAACCTGCTTGATGAGGTTGCGCTGCAGCAGAAATTCAGCAAACCTTTTGTAGCGAGCCTGATCGAGCGCACCAGGACGGAGCGAAAAACGGGGTAGTGTATCCCGCCAGGCTCGCCGGTTCAGTTCGTCATCGAGCGAATTGTCGAAAGCGATGAAGTTTTCCCAGGCTTCAGCCGGGTGATTAATCATGAACTGGACGCCCTTTTCAAGTGCATCGATGAATCGTCGAAGTTTGGGGTCGTTGATTCGGTCTTTGTGTGCGACAAGAATCAGCTCGTCGTATGCGGGGATGCCTTCCTCTTCAACAAAGAATGCCCGGCCTGGAAAGCCATGAATATCCATCTGATTGATTTCAAAATTGCGGTACGCACCGATTACTGCATCCACCTGCTTTGACATCAGTGAAGGCGAAAGAGAAAAATTGACATTGATAAGCGTTACATCGTCGGTCGTCAGACCGTTTGATTCAAGAATTGAAGCGAGTAAGACATCCTCAAAACCGGCTACTGAATAACCGACTTTTCGATCTTTCAGATCGCTGATGTGATGAATGTCAGAACTCTCTAATACAACCAGACAGTTGAGGGGAGTTGCAACCAAAGTGCCAATTCTGACAAGTGGCAGCCCTGCGTCGACCTGCAGGTGAAGCTGAGGCTGATAGGAAATCGCAATGTCCGCTTTCTTTGCCGCCACAAGTTTGGGAGGGTCATTCGGATTTGCCGGTGCAATCAGTTCAACATCCAGCCCCTGTTGGGCGAAAAAACCTTGCGCATCCGCAACAAATAGCGGAGCGTGGTCAGGATTGACATACCAATCCAAAAGAACTGTGAGCTTGTCGGCAGCATTTGCCGGTTGAAACATTGTCAGCATCGGCAAAATAATGAAACAAAAGATCAGTTTCTTCATGTCAGTTCAAGTAGTCTCCAGTGTGTTGTCGGGTTGCCAGAACACGATACGCTTGATGATGTGATCGATTCCGAAGTAAAGAAGAATTGCAAAGGCTGCCAGTACAATCAAGGCGGCAAACATCAAATCCACCTGTGTGCGCGCGTTGGCGTGCAGCATTAAAAAACCAAGTCCGGAACTAGAACCCACCCACTCTCCGACTACCGCACCAATCGGTGCGATAGCGGCGGCAATTCGCATTCCTGACCCAAGAGACGGAAGGGCGGCCGGCAGTCGAATGTATTTCAGCAGGGTATGTTTTGATGCTCCCATGATTCTAGCTAAATCAATCCAGCCTGAATCCGTGCTTCGCAATCCATCATAGAGTGCGGCAGTGACCGGAAAGTAGATGATGAGAGTTGCCATGGCGATTTTTGATGCCATACCGAATCCAAGCCACAACATCAGAATCGGGGCAATCGCGAAAACGGGGAGCGCCTGGCTCGCCACCAACACTGGTAGAAACCAGGAACGTACCGGCTGAAATTGCATTATCGCCCATGCGCTCATGAATCCGATTGCGCATCCGAAAATCAGACCTAGAATGATCTCGAAAATGGTCACAGAAGCATGAAAAGCAATCAAATTTGAGTTTGACAACAAAGCTGCTCCAACCTGAACAGGTGCCGGCAGTATGAAAGGCGGAGCCTGGGTTACCCAGACGACCACCTGCCACAATGAGACAATGACAACAACGATGACAATTGATTTGCGCCACATGCCTGCGGTTTATCGATGATTCAACTGTTGCATGAGCTCGGCATAAGCCGTGCTGATCTGGCTATCGGCCAGTTGACGCGGCGGTTTGCCGGGCGGATTAACGGGATTTCCAACATAAGCCGGACGTCCGTTTAGAACATAGATCAAATCTGCCATTCGCAGAGCTTCAAGAGGGTCGTGCGTTACCAGCAGTGTCGTTCGGTTTGCCAAGAGTCTGCAGGCAAGATCCTGAAGTTGGTAACGCGTAATGGCATCCAAGCCGGAAAAAGGTTCGTCCAGCAGATTGACTGGGCGTTCCTCAATCAGTGTGCGCGCTAGCGCGACTCTTTGCCTCATACCACCGGACAGCTCGTGAGGAAAACGATGATCTACATCTTCGAGTTCCACGTCAACCAGTAACCGCTTTGCCAATTTGCGCTGTTCTTCGGTTCGGCTGCCGCGCAGCAGCGTACCCAATATCACGTTGTCAATCACCTTGAGCCAGGGAAGCAGTAGATCCTGCTGTGCCATCCACGCGATCCGATTTGTCAAAGGTTCGTGATCGCTTGCTGTTACCGATCCTTGTGCTGTCTCCGACGGCAGGAGACCAGCGATGAAACGTAGCAGACTGGATTTTCCGGAGCCACTCTTGCCCAATAGGCAGATCAGTCTTCCTGACTGGAGTTCGAGGCGAAAGTCATTGAAAATGCGATCGCCCCCATACGCCAAGCTGAGCTGAACTGTGACTGATACCATGAAGAAACGCTAAGAAGCTCGAGTTTTCAGGAACGGCAAATTCGAGATTCTTGACCACTCTATCTGCGTTTCTCGGGTTTGTCGATACGATTGGGTGATTCTTGACGTGATGTCGTCATGTGCAGCCAAATCGTCCAGCACATCTTCCGTCGCCTGTTTCGCGGCTTGCATGACATCGTCAGGAAACTGGCGGATCATTGTTCCATGTTCTTCCGTCAGTTTTTTCAGTGCCTGAGGATTGGTCCAGTCGATTTCCGTAAGGCTGTATACGTGTTCGGCAATACATGCCATGTCGATTACCTGTTGCAGATCTTGCGGCAGACTGTTCCACAATTCCCGATTCACCTGGAATTCTCCAGCCCCATTCGGTTCATGAAAACCCGGTCCATAGTAGTATGGCGCACTCTTGTAGAAGCCCATTGCCAGATCAGACCAAGGCCCGAGCCACTCGGCTGCATCTACAACGCCGGAGGCTAGAGACATTGCGATGTCAGGCGGAGGAATGGTTATCGCGATTGCCCCAAGCCGCCGCATCACTTCGCCGCCCAACCCAGGCATCCGATACTTCAGTCCTGCGATGTCATCGAGGGAGTTGATCTCTTTCTTGAACCAGCCGCCCATACCGATACTTGTGTTTGATGCGAGGAAAGGCTTTACGTTGAACGGCGCATATAGTTCGTCCCACAGAGCTTGGCCGCCGCTGTGATAAATCCACAACATGTGTTCCTGAGGGGTGAGTCCAAACGGCACAGCGGTAAAGAACGCGCTGGCGCGCATTTTGCCTTGCCAGAAAAATGATGCGGTATGTCCTAATTCAACAACGCCACCACCAACAGCGTCAAGCACTTCTAGTGGAGATACAACCTCACCAGCCCCGTAAATTTTGATTTTGATTCGGCCGCTACTCAGCAATTCAATACGCTTGGCAAGTCTGGCAGCGGTTGATCCGGTTCCGGGACTGTCTTTAATCCATGACATCGCCATGCGCAACTCCAAGGTCTCCGAAGTTGCAGCCATTGCAGGTGCCAGTGTTGCCGCGGCAACACTGGCTCCCGCAGTTTGAAGAAATTTACGTCTTTTCACTTTCTGTTTCCTCTATCCAATATTGGTGAAAGTGATTTACGGGTCCATGTCCCGTTCCCACTTCAAGTGAATCAGCGTTGGCAATCGCTGCGCTGATGTATTGCTTTGCTAGAATGACTGATTGTTCGAGTCCTTCTTTTTTGGCCAAGTAAGCACAGATTGCTGAAGACAGCGTGCACCCGGTGCCGTGTGTGTTGTTAGTTTGAGTTCTTGTGCTCGACAACTGTTTTAATTCATTTCCATCATGAAAAAAGTCGTCGCTTCTAGACGAAGAACTTATGTGACCACCTTTCAACAGTACGGAACCGCAACCCAATGACAGCAATCGTTCTGCCGACGCTTCCATGTTTGACTCAACATAGTCGGGAGTACGTCGCAGCAGTCTAGCTGCCTCGAGAATGTTGGGGGTAATGATTGAAGACATGGGAATCAAATTCGATTTAAGGGCCTCGACCGCTTCATCCTGAAGCAAGGGGTCACCGCTCTTTGCGACCATGACAGGGTCGAGAACAATGTGCCCGATCTGGTGTTGATCAAGAGATTTGGCAACTTTTTGGATGATTTCCGAACGATGCAGCATGCCGATTTTCACTGCAGAGACTTTAAGATCCGAACAGACCGCGTCAATCTGATCAACAATGAACTGGGGACTAACCTCATGAACTCCAAACACCCCCTTGGTATTCTGAGCGGTCAAAGCGGTGATCACACTGGCGGCGTAGACTCCCAGTGCTGATATGGTCTTGATATCTGCCTGAATTCCGGCTCCGCCGCCGCTGTCGGACCCGGCGATCGTCAATGCTATCGGAATTTTCACTCGCAGTTCTCCACGCCTTTCATTCGATTGATTTTTGAGCGCAGTCGCCTTGCAGCCAATTCTGGGTTGTTCGCTTTGCAAATCGCAGAAATGACTGCGACACCATCTACACCGATTCGAAGCACTGAATCCACGTTATCTTCGTTGATGCCGCTGATGGCAATGATGGGGAGTGCGGGATTACGCGTACGTAAATAGTCAAAAATTTCTTTCAGTTTATCAAGCCCGATTGGCGGGTCCGGGTTTAGTTTACTGGCAGTTGGAAATACTCCTCCGATGCTCACGTAAGTCAATTGTTCCAACAATGCATTTCGCGCTTCATCTATTGAACGGACTGTCAGTCCTATATGTGCACGTTCCCCGAGAATCTCGCGAGCAGTCGAAACAGGCATGTCATCTTGGCCAAGATGTACGCCGCAGGTTCGCATAGCTGAAGCAACATCGACTCGATCATCGACGAAAACCGTGACGTTGTGTGAATTCAGTGCCTCCATAATCCGTTCGACAATTTTGACAAAAGGACGAAATTCCAACGTTTTACTTCTAATCTGTATCGTGGTTACTCCTCCGCTTGCTGCCTGGATCGCGGTTTCTACCGGATCACCATTTGCACACTGTTCCGGATTGATGACGAGGCATAGAGTGGGATCAAAACAGCTATCACGTTTTTCCGGCTCTAGCTTGCTGATTTCAGCAATTTGTTCAGACAATGGATTCATCGTATAGGCAATCCATGAAGTGGTTGATAAAGGTACCCGGGCCCTGCGAACGCATGGCTGCAGCCTGTCCGGCGGAGCCGTAGATTTGCAGAGTTTCTGCAGCGGCGTCAATTGCGTTGTCGTGCACCGTCAGTACTGCTGTAAGCAAGGCAGATAGTGCGCAGCCCATACCAGTAGTGTTGTTCATCCATTCGTGTCCAAGAGAATATTCCTGAATTCGGTCCTTTGAAACGATTCGGTCAACTCGACCCGTAATTACTAAAACCGAGCGGTATGCGGCAGAAAGTTCCTGGGGAGATAAACGCAGTTTGTTGCAAAGCGATTCGATTTCCGAAGCGTTTCCCCGTATTACGCGCGGTGCCCACCCAAGTAATTCGATGCAAAAACGCAGACGAGATTTTGATCTGTTGATCATCGTTGGATCTAGCACCCAGGGAATTTTTGCTTCACAAGCGGCAGTCACAGCGATTGCAATCGCACGGCGCTTTGAGGATTTCAGCATGCCAAGATTAATGTTCAGAGCATCTGCAGTATTTGTAAATGAACGAATTTCTTTGGGGTTGTTCGTCAATGAAGGGTGTGCTCCGGCTGCAAGCAGGACGTTAGCCGTTAGCGTCATTGCTGCTTCGTTGACGATGCAGTGAACTAAAGGTTGGCGAGCACGGATTCGAGCTAGGGCGTTACTGCCAGAAACGACGCTTTCCGACTGGCTCGCACTGCTGTTCATATTCCTCCACTGCAACGATGGCATTGAATGCGGCGAAGGTGATGGTATGACCGACCGGCGCTGGAGCCCGAAGACATCCTGAATCCCTACGCCAGCATAATCTGGATCAGGTTCAACGGGTTAGTGCATTTCAGCGTCTCAGCCCTTAAACGGGCACCCCGTCAAGATGTATCTTGTCATTGTAACACCCAAGATTCGGCTGAATGAACCGATTTGAAATGTTCTGTAAACCCATTTCCGTTTATGTTGCGTTACAGTTGAAATGATTGACGAATGACTGTTGTCAGATAGGTGGGTTCTCGCACATCGTCCAGAAACCTTCTTCAAGCAGAGTGGCTTCGCGATAGGTTTCAGTCAATTCGCTAATTCGGGAATTTCCGCCACGCTCGAGACTGATTCTTTCGAGATTGCTGATGGACTTGATTGCGAGCAATTGATACTCCTCGGAACTATACATTTCGATCCACTCGCGATAGGGGTTGTCAGGAAGGACGGACGCGTAGTCAAGTGAAAGCCGCAAACCGATTTCAGCGTATCCAACAACACAGGGCATCAATGCAACGTAAAGGTCCAATATGTCGCCTGAGTGTCCTTTGTCCAGAACATAACGGGTGTAAGCCAGATTTTCCTGAGATTCCCGGACAGATTCAAGTTCAGATTGAGTTACCCCGAACCGTTCGCTGAACTGGATGTGAAGATTCATTTCCGTGTGCAGTGTTGAGTAAAGAATGTCTGTTGCCCACTTCATGTCGGCGATGCTGGAAGACTTGTAGACCGCCAGCGCCCAGGCACGTGAAAAGTGAACCAGAAATACGTAGTCTTGTTCCAGGTAATAGCGAAACGATGCAATTGGGAGCGTTCCTTCTCCGACCTGATTTACGAAATCATGGTGACAATATTCATGCCACTCTTTGGAACAAGCCTGTTTGAGCCGATCAAAAATCGACGTTGCATACATATTGTCTCGCATTTTCCAAACTCCTTATGATTTCCACGATTGCGTGGGTTGCTTTATGTCAAGCCTGTCAAATCGGCTATTTTATTGTGAATTTCAAAGGGCATCTTTACATGGCCTGCAACTGCTTCTTCAACCAGCCAAGCCCAGAATTGGGGAATTCGATCTAGCGGATAGTATTCCTCATGGGCTTGAATCAATACATTTGCATCAAGGAGCTATGCCCGAAAGTAGTGCGTGGGAGGTTTGAAAAAAAAGTGGCGTATCTGGTTTAACATGTAAATGAACACATTTATTACAAGAAACCAGAAAGGTACGCCACGATGAATAAGGATAACGTAATTTCATTTGAAAATCGAGAACTTTTTGAAGACCCACTCACAGATTTGATTCGAACCGGAGCCCGTCAGTTGATCGCACTGGGGGTTGAGGCTGAATTAGACGAGCTTATGGCGAAGTATGATGGCCAGTATACCGAAAACGGTCATCGGGCGGTCGTTCGAAGCGGTTACCATCGGCAACGCCAGATTCAGACGGGCATTGGTTCGGTGACGGTGAAGATTCCCAAGGTGCGTTCGACCACTGGAGAGCCGGTGACGTTTCGCTCCTGCCTGATTCCGCCCTATGTGCGAAAGACACGCACGCTGGAGGCATTTGTGCCATGGCTGTATCTGAAAGGGATCAGCAGCGGTGAGATGGGCAATGTGCTTGGCGTGTTGCTGGGGCAGGAAGCCAAAGGATTTTCGACTGCGGTGGTGTCGCGACTGAAAGCCGAGTGGGAAGAAGAGCGCGAACAGTGGATGGCGCGGGATTTGAGCAGGGAGCGATGGGTATACCTGTGGGTGGATGGGATATATAGCGGATTGCGCAGCGAGGATGTCAAGTTGTGTTCACTGGTGGTGATCGGCGTGAATGATCAAGGCGAGAAGAAGTTATTGACGATTGAAGACGGGGTTCGCGAGTCTACGCAGAGCTGGCGCGAGGTATTGCTGGATCTGAAAGCACGTGGGATGAATGTGCCGAAGCTAGCGGTTGGCGACGGTGCGCTGGGGTTTTGGTCGGCTCTGGATGAGATTTATCCGGACACCCGTCAGCAGCGCTGTTGGGTGCACAAGAGTGCGAATGTGCTGAATGCGCTTCCGAAGTCGGTACAGGCGAAAGCCAAAGAGGCCTTGCATGAGATCTGGATGGCTGAGACTCGAGCCGATGCACAGCGTGCATTCGATCAATTCATCCACACTTACCAGGACAAGTATCCGAAAGCGACTCAGTGTCTAGAGAAGGACCGCGAAGAGCTGCTGGCGTTTTACGATTTTCCGGCAGTGCACTGGCTAAGCTTGCGCACCACCAACCCGATTGAATCGACATTTGCGACCATCCGTCATCGCACGCGTCGCTCGAAAGGGTGTTTAAGCCGAAAGGGGATGCTGTGCATGATGTTCAAGCTGGGTATTTGTGCGCAACACAACTGGCGCAGGTTGCGAGGATTCCGGCAACTTGGGAAAGTGATAGAAGGTATACAATTCAAAGACGGGATTGAGACAAAGCAGTTTGACAACCAGGTAGCCGCGTGATTTCACCCCACGCACTACTTTCGGGCATAGCTCTGCATCAAGCAGGTAAAGCATTACTACCCCTGTTTAGAGGACAATGAGCCGCTTAAGGTTTTAACTCCCCCCAAGTAACGATTCGACATTGCTTGGTTTCACGCTCAGAATCATAGCAGCCTTTGTATAAGTTAATTCGTTAGCCCTCAGTGTTCGGCTAACAAGGCTAACCAAGGCATTGCCAAGTCTATGTTTTCGGAGTGTGTAATAGGTGGGTTCTTTTTTATATTCTCCACGCGCACGTTCACGACGTGCCTTTTTTGCATATTGCCAGCGCCGTGCAAATGCTACTACAAGTTCTTGGTAAATATCGGTGTCAATGAGACCTGTGCGCCAAAAGCGATATGCCACCATAGCCTCACTTGCGTTGTTTTTGGTAGCAACATCGCTGATCAAATTGCCAGCTAGGTCAATGTGTTCCAATCTATCAAATTCTTGAAGCAACTTCCGTGGAAGCAGGAATTCGCTAGCTACATCATTGCAGAACCTTTCAATTCGAGCAGGTTGTGCGTTCGACACAATTGTGGAGGAGGCATTGCTGACCCCGGTTGAACCTGTGAAGATATGGGTTAGTTCGTGAATCAAAGTAAATGATCAAGCAGGAATTGCATCTTGATCATTGATTATGATGAAAGGTGCAATTTCATCAGCAATTGCAAATCCTCGGAAGACATGTTCACTAATTGTGGTGTGATGTGACCCAAGATCCCCAACGAGCAGGACAAAAACACCTATGTTTTCAACTTTTTCCCTGAGTACAGAGAACAGAGCATCAGATGAGCGCAGCTCACGCTTGAAAGCATGTTCATTCTCAATTCCGATTGCCTGTCGGATCAGCTTAGCCGCTTTAACTATATTCAGTGTGACAGGTATCGAGCCTACAAAAGCAAGTGGATGAATGTCTTCATCATCTTCTAAAATGGATTTCACCATATCCTGTCTAGCACGGATATCGCGTAGAAGCGCGTCTAAAAGTGCTGCCTCACGATTCGAGACTACTCCGGGTAAAGTTCGGAAATCCTCTCCGCGATCACCAATAATAGGTGGCGTCTTGCGATAAAATGTCGTTAGAGGTCGTCTGTATATAGTAGCAATCTTGAGAAGTTGAATCCGTGTCGGCTTCGCATCTCCGCGTTCAAAGGCTTCAAGTTTTTCACTCGCAGTTCCGCCGCGAGCACTCGTTTTTAGACCCAGTCGTGCAGCTGAATCCTCAACTGATAGGCCCAAAGTTTCGCGTGCCCATCTCAGGATAGAAGGCGTGATATTCTCAGCAAGCCCAGGGTTGTCCATTTGCGATTTCTAGAAGTCGGCTAACTACAAAAATTTTATGACTTATTGTGGTTCAAATTGAATCAATATTCCATTTCGAGATATTAGTCTAACATCAGTGGCCGACTTCTCGATATCTAGCAATTAACTGATATACCCTGAAGAGGTTACAGGGGTGCATGCAGTTCATCACTGCCAGTCAATACTTGGTCCGCAATGTCAGAGTGATCTTTTCTAATCAGCCATTTCATAGCCACGCTGGCATCTACAACCCAACTCACTAGACGATACGATGCCCTAAACCACGATCTTCCCGAATCAGATCTTCCGATGGTGTCTGCGTGCTTCCTTTAGTCACTTGTCGCAAATCTGCCGCTAGAGACCGGAATGACTCACGTTCTAACTGATCGCCATCGTTCACAACTTGTTCCAAAATGTAGCGAACTTCACCTTCAAGAGATCGCTTATTGTCAGAGGCGCGTTTCTTAAGGCGCTGAACTACATCGTCGTCCAGCCGTCGTACATTAATCGTTGCCATTGGCAGTCCGAATTGTTTGTCATCAAAATGACATCACTTAATACTAAGCACATGAGAAAATTTGTCAGATAAAACAAATGCTAATGTTCGCAAGCTCTTTCAATGAATGGGGTGACTGCCGTGTAACAGGTAAAATTTCGGGCACTCATCGATCTGTTGTCTATGAAGAGCTATTTGCACACTAGGCTGCAAATCATTGAATCCGAATTTACAGGAGAATTTCGTTACTTACTAGCTACACATTCAGGAATTTAATTTGTGATTTGCGATTTTTTAGGGTTAATTCTTCAGTTGTGCGTCAGAATCTGATGTTGTCTCCAAATTTGCAGGTGTCTTTATACTAAAACTAACGTGTGTTTGATACAATCAAACTAAGGTAATGAGCACGAATGTTCTCAACAGTTCAAGTTTGGTATCTGACTCAAGCTACTTATGTCGAAGTAGATGAAATTACAAACCTCAATGATTCAATTGAATAGTAAATTTATTAGGATATGAAGCAAGACCAATTTGCGGAGAATGAATTGTCAAGTGCTCGGCCTTTAGCGTTGATTGACACCGAAACATTTGAAGGGCACAGAGTATCCGTAGCATCGTTGGTTGATGACATTCACAATGTTGATTGCATCGAATTGATGCGTTCTATGCCTTCAAATTCAGTGAGTGTCGTATTCGCAGACCCGCCATTCAATCTCAGTAAAAAGTATCTGTCATACAAGGATAACCTGCCGTATCAAGAGTACATCAATTGGACACAGGAGTGGGTTGCCGAAGCATGTCGAATTTTGAAACCCGATGGGAGTATTTTTGTTTACAACATTCCAAAATTGCTAGTAGATACCGCAGCGATTCTCAATAATTACGCGCACTTTCGGCACTGGATTGCCTGGAATTCTAATAGTCAGCCTTTAGGGAAAACCCTTCAGCCAGCTCACTACGGCATTCTTTTCTACACCAAGAGTAAATCTGGAAAATTTTATGATGTTCGTGCACCCCATAAAACCTGCAGAGTTTGTAAAAAATTCTTAAAAGATTATGGAGGGAAGGAGCACCTACGCCATCCTTTCGGTTATCAGGTTAGCGATGTATGGGACGATATTCATAGAGTTCGTCACAATTCAAAAAGGATTGATGCACACCCTTGCCAATTGCCTGTACATTTATTGGAACGAATATTCTTGATGACCACTGACGAAAATGACATTGTTTTTGATCCGTTTTGTGGAGGAGGCTCCGCTGCGGTTGCCGCAAAGCAAATGGGGCGTAAATACATTGGTGCAGATATTGATAAATATTATTGCAGTGTTGCAAGAAACAAACTCAACTCATCAAGGCCTGTAATGGAATACGGTTGTTATGTTTCTATTCATTTACGAAAGATAGTTTCGATCAGAGACCTTGATGCTACCGAATACTTGCGGCGTGCGTCTACTAGCATGAACAAGTAGTTCAACTGCCATATGCCTGATAAGCCTCAAAAACTGGATTTTGAAACATTCCAGACCCACATGAGCGTGTTCCTTGATTTTCCGGATTTGGAAGATAGGTTTGACAATGAAATTATTAATTTTATTGAAAGACATAGATTTCGTAGTTTAAATTCACAGTCGGAATTCTCTGTTGATAATCTCGTTGATCACTTAAGAAATGACGATCGCGATAGTGGCAGGCTTAAGGCAATTATCGGACTGACTGGTGGTTCACTAGAGCGACTGAAGAGAATTCTGCTAGCTTTGTACCCGGAAGGTCGATGGAATGATTTGAGAAATGATGAATCTGTACTGAAACGAATTGCGAACTTTATGGTCAATCCTGACGATGAGGAGTCCATTCCGAGGTTCATTCGAAATAGCTTTCAGTTGCCTAAAAACTGGGTTCAGTTACTTGGAAATGAACAATATCTACGAGTGTTGGCGCAAAAATCACTGCAATCCAAGTATGCGGTTCGCATGGGTCAATCCTTGGAGGACCGCATTACTGACGAGGTTTCCAGTTTACACCTCGCACACGAAAAAGGACAAGTTGAAATTGTGGATTTCAAGGAGGTTGACGTTGCTATTCCAAATGTGTCGAATCCTGAAATTCTTATCATGAGTTCCTATGCCCTTACAACTTCATCATCACAGTCCAGCAGAGCAAATGAGCAGGCTGCAATGTATGAAAAAGTTCAAACATACAATAGAAGATCTCAAAAAATTAAGTATGGAAACCCCATTACATTTATTAATGTAATTGATGGTGGTGGTTGGATTGAGCGAAAAAATGATTTGCTTAAGATGTGGGTTGATTGCGATTATTGCTTTTGCAACTTCGATATCAAGGAGATTGGAGTCGTTCTAAAATACCATTTTTCGTTGTAATTTCGTCCCTTGTTCTAGTGAAAATTTAACTGTCTCATTTATATCATCTGTAAATTGATTTTTTGGCAGGGTGAAACTGGAAATCTGACAAGGAGGATCACTGTGTCTTTTTCGCAATTCGGTGCCGGTATTGGGTTAACTGAAGCCGAATCTCTATACAGTTTGCTGTCAAAACAGGGTTGCATAGCCAACGGCACTTTGTCTGGTAAACTGATCGCGCAATTGGTGATGGACTGTACATCATCCAACCTTGAAGCCTTTTGAGCATGGCCTCGTCCAAGCAATTACCGCCTGAATATTCTACCTAATATGGTGTAAATTTAGTAATGCGCAGGGGAAGTATTCAGAGCGAACAAGATAAAATGATGTTGAGTTTGACATGGATAGCCTATCGGCTTTTTTGACTCCATTCTGTGGGGCCGCGATAGATGCAATGGCTACATCAAGAGCACGGATCTGTCTGAGGAGGCACTGTCGCGGTTATGATTAGATATCGAACATTCCCTGTCTTCGGAAATAAAGCCCAACGAACTCCGTTTATACTCACTGCCAATTCAGTCAATTTATCTCTGCAGCTCCTACAAAATTAATACCCCAATTGACATTGTTGTTACCAACTGGACCGTACCAGTGATTTATATTCACCCCACGCCGTCGAATTAATCTAGCCACCGGTTCATCATAATTAGGTAGAACCGCTGAGGCATTGTGTTGTCCTATCGCGACAAAGTGTAAATGTACATCATCACTCAATGGCAAGGGATTTTTCCATTTCCCAGAATTTTCATTTAGTTGTACCAGTTTCTCAATTTCTTGATTTTGCACATATTCAATTAATTTTTGTATGTCGTTTTTATACTGTGGTTTATAGTGAGGCATAAATTTTAATTCGAAGATTTCGCTAATTTCCCCATTCCTTACTACAACAAGATCAGGCTTGTAGGCACTTCTAATTCCAGGTTCTTTAGGCCATGTAGGTTCGACGACGATAAAAGAACTATTTGGTAGACTTTGTCGTATTTGATGGTAAATCTCTGCCTGCAGCCCGCGTTCTCCGACACAATATCCTTCAGTGTATTCCCAATAGACACTATCCCATATCTGTTTACAGAGTTGTACATTCATATTGCCTATTCCCTCAATTGGTGTAGTGAATAGCCCCAATAGTACGCCTATCGGGATGTAATTACACTCCGTTTAACCGACTGACCAACTTGAGCTGGTTTGAAAACGAAATATTCAGGCATTCGATTAAAAGTTCAGTACACCTCAGTTTTCTTAGTCTAATCGAATTTAGTTCTGACGTGAGTTAGCACTGAACAGAAACATCTCGGTGAATTGATTGGAGCAACAACGTCGGGCGCAAATGCATTAAATTGACTACGCTGATTCGAACAATCGTGTAGTTCCCCAATTAACTTGGAATATCGTCATAGCGAGACAGAACGGAAAAATTTCTTTTCCGATTGCACTATAGAACTTGATATATTATTTTTAGAAGTATTTGGTTGAGTTAGAGTGAGTTATCTAACCGCGGCTGTTTTGACATCTTCGACAGGCCGCCATTCTGATTTCTGAATAGAGGAATCAGCAAAATCGAAGGGATTCAATTCTTTCGCACGACAGAAACAATAACGCCGCGTATGGATTCTAATGGTATTTGATATACAAAAAGCCCGCCTCGAAACGCCTGGATGTTTCGGCATGGTACATCTGCATCACTCCGGTTCAGCACTGATGCCGCTGCCCGTCATTGATGCAGTCAGAGATCATCTGGAGCTTGAATTGATTCGCGGCGGTTACGAAGCCGAACAAGAAGCAAGCGAAAAACTGACTGGCACTTATTCATCTATTGCCAGGATGCTCAATTGCAGCGTCAATGAAATCGCTCTGACCGAGAGTGCAACTGCTTCATGGAATGCTGTGTTTTATGGCATTGCCCAAACATTCAAGGAAGGTGACCGAATACTCACCTCGCGTTCTGAATACGTGTCGAACATGATCGCTTATCTGCAAATCGCAAAAAAAACTGGAGCGCAGGTGCAGATCATACCCGACGACGCACGCGGGCAATTGGATGTTCGAGCGCTCGAATCCATGATCGGTAACAACGTGAAACTGATTTCGGTGACCCATGTTCCAACTCACAATGGGCTGGTGAATCCGATCAATGAAATCGGACAGATTGCCAGTGACTACAGTATTCCCTACATCGTAGATGCCTGCCAGTCGGCAGGGCAGATGCCGCTGGATGTCGTGCAGATTGGATGCGATGCATTATCTGCAACCGGCAGGAAATTCCTGAGAGGTCCACGCGGAACCGGTTTTTTATACGTTCGTGAGCAATCATTGGAAAAATTTCCACCGCCCTTTCTTGATCTTCATGCAGCCACCTGGACCGGAATAGACTCGTATGAAATCCAAGCTGGAGCGCGCCGCTATGAAATGTTCGAATCAAGTATCGCCAACCGAATCGGCCTGGGCGCAGCGGTGGATTACGCTTTGTCTTGGGGACTGGCGGAAATCTATTCGAGAATTCGTTTTCTTGCCGACAAGCTACGCGAATCGCTGGGTGAAATTGACGGTGTAACGTTGCGGGATAAAGGACCTGAAAAATGCGGCATCGTAACCTTTTCAATAGAAGGAGTTGATGCGGCGAAATTTCAGAAGCAGATGCGACTCAAGAACATCAATGTCGGTGTCTCCATGCGTAATTGTGCAGTAATTGATCTGGACGACTGGGGCGTTGATTCGATTACTCGAAGTCCGGTTCACTATTACAACTCGGAAGACGAAATCGAATTATTTTCCAGAGAGGTACAGAAGAAAGCTGCCGAGATACGCTGATTTCCGGCTCTGGAAAAACTACACGAGCTAGTGTTTCGTCAGTTACAGTCCATCCGCGCAGCTTCCCAGGCCAGAATGGCTTTCTTGCGAGTTAGTCCCCACCGATAACCACCCAACGCACCAGTGTTGCGAATCACTCGGTGGCATGGTATGAGATAGGAGATTGCATTGCGTCCAACAGCCGAAGCAACTGCACGCACGGCTTTTGGGTGATCGACATTCTGTGCGATTTGACTATAGGAGACAACCTCGCCCGCAGGAATCTTCAGCAGCGCTTCCCATACCCGAATCTGCAGGTTTGTTCCCTTAACATGCAGCATGACTGAGCTGTTTGTGTCACCTTCGCTGCTGAATGCCCGCTTGATGATTGACTCTGTACGGCAAGGATTTTCAGAAAACCGCGCAGCATTCCATTCGGACCGGAGATCACTCAGCCCGCTTTCATCGTCATGGAAGCTTAACCAGCACAGCCCTTTATCGGTTGCAGCCGCAAGACAGATTCCGAAAGGAGTTGAATGCCAGCCATAATCAATGGACAGCGAATCACCGTACTTCCTATACTGTTCCGGAGTCATCGCATAGATGTTTACCATCAGTTCATGCAGTCGGCTGGAGCTCGAAAGTCCTGAATCCATGGAAACATCAAGCACCGGATTGGAATTTCGAAGAAGTGCACTCGAGTACTGGGCGGTCAGGTACTGAACGAAGCGTTTCGGAGAAATTCCGGCCCAGCGTTTGAACAGCCTCTGAAAATGGTATTCGCTTAGTCCAACATGACTGGCAACTTGCTTCAGGGAAGGCTGCTCGGAAAAATGCTCTTCAAGATAGTGTATTGATCTTTCGATTCGATTGTAGTCGTTCACAGAATTTGCACTCACTTCTCTGACTGGATATCTTTTGAATACATTGTGGATTTTTTCTGAACGTCTTGCAATCCGATTCTTGCGATAAAATTGACAGTTTGTACTATATCCCCAACACAGTGTCTACGATCAATATTGAGGAACTGAAATGAGTCAGAATTTACCGAATCGGGCCAAGATTGTTGTCGTCGGCGGTGGGGTCGTCGGCACAAGCGTCTTGTACCATCTGGCAAAGCTTGGATGGGAAGATATTGTTCTCTTGGAACGCCGGGAACTCGGCTGCGGGACGACTTGGCATGCTGCTGGGCTGGTAGGACTGCTTCGTTCGAGCTACAACACAACCCGTTTGGCCCAGTATACGGCAGAACTGTTTGAGAATTTGGAAGAGGAAACTGGACAACAAACCGGCTTTCGTCAGAATGGATCAATATCGGTTGCATCTCACGATCAGCGATTCGAAGAACTGAAACGCTCCGCATCCATGGCTCGTGCGTTTGGGGTGGAAGCCAATGTCATCACTCCCGGCCAGGCGAAAGACCTGTATCCGATACTGAATATCGACGATTTGGTCGGTGCAGTGTACATACCCAAAGACGGCCAAATCAATCCGCTTGATGTGGTACAGGCGTATGCCAAAGGGGCAAGGTCTAGAGGTGCTTCTATCTTTGAAAACATCAAGGTCACCGATATCGTTGTAGAGAAAGGGCGTGTTCGGAGTGTTTGTACCAATCAGGGAGACATATCCACCGACATCGTAGTGAACTGCGCAGGGATGTGGGCGAGACAGGTCGGACTGATGTGTGGGGTGGATATTCCCCTTCATGCAGCAGAACATTTTTATGTCGTTACGGAACCCATGGACAATTTACCTTCGAATCTACCGATCATGCGAGACCCAACCGGTTATACCTATTTCAAGGAGGATGCCGGCAAGCTTCTTGTCGGTGCATTTGAGCCGGAGGCAAAACCTTGGGGCATGGACGGTATCCCGGAGGACTTTTGTTTTGATCAGCTTCCGCACGACTGGGATCACTTTGAGCCGGCTCTCGACAATGCGCTGCATCGAGTACCCTGTCTTACTGAAGCAGGCATTCATACGTTTTTCTGCGGTCCGGAAAGCTTCACGCCAGATAACCGTTACTATTTGGGCGAAGCGCCTTCAGTGAAGGGACTGTTTGTTGCGGCTGGCTTCAACTCCATCGGCATTCAATCGTCCGGCGGTGCCGGAAAAGTTATTTCGGAGTGGATTACCAATGGCTATGCTTTGCAAGATTACTGGGACGTGGATATCCGACGAATTTCCTCGTTCCAGAACAACAGCAGATATCTGCATGACAGAATTTCGGAGTCACTGGGGCTGCTTTATGCGATGCACTGGCCTTTTCGACAACCGGAGACTTCGCGAAACGTCAGAAAATCTCCTCTGCATGATCGCTTGGCAGCAAAAGGCGCGTGCTTTGGCGAAACTTATGGCTGGGAACGCGCTGACTGGTTCGCTCCGGGCGAAGTATCTCCACAGTATGAATATTCCTATGGACGACAGAACTGGTTCGAGAACACACGTGCCGAACACGAAGCGGTGCGGAATAACGTAGGAATTTTCGATCAGACGTCTTTCGCCAAATTCTTCGTTGAAGGCTGCGATGCTGAAGCTTTTCTAAACCGCATTTGCGCGAACAATGTCAGCGTCGAACCGGGGCGGGTTGTTTACACGCAGTGGCTGAACGAACGAGGCGGAATCGAAGCCGATCTCACGGTGACACGGCTGGCTGAAAACCGCTACCTGGTTGTTACCGGTGCCGCCGTATATCTGCGTGATCTGACTTGGTTGAAACGCAATCTTTCAGAAGATTTGCATGTCGTCATTACCGATGTCACATCCGGTTTTTCTGTGCTTTCGATTATGGGACCGCAGTCGCGCAATCTGCTTTTGAAGGTCACAACGGCAGATTTGTCGAACGATGCATTTCCTTTTCTTGCTTCAAAAGAGATTGAACTCGGCATGGCTTTTGGCCGCGCTTCAAGAATTACCTTTGTCGGAGAACTCGGCTGGGAACTCTACGTTTCTACTGATTTCGTTCAGCATGTTTATGACGAAATTATCGCAGCAGGTGAAGAATTCAATTTGACACACTGCGGTTACCTCTCACTCAATTCTCTGCGAATGGAGAAAGCCTACCGGCATTTCGGCCATGACATTGCGGATGAAGACAACCCAATTGAGGCGGGCTTAGGCTTTGCGGTTGCGTGGGATAAGCCAGGCGGATTTATTGGCCTTGAAGCGTTGTCAGAACTGCGCGGCAAAACCCCAAATAGAAAATTGGTGCAGTTTGCATTCGAAGATCCAGAACCGTTGATCTATCACGAAGAACCGATATACAGGGACGGTTCTTTGGTCGGTCGAGTCACTTCCGGCATGTATGGCTATACGCTAGGGTCTTCCGTTGGGCTTGGCTACGTTAGTTCGGACGATGGAGTCACCGCAGATTATGTCAATTCAGGGAGCTATGAAATTGAGGTGGCGGGCGAGAGATTTCCAGTGAAAGCGTCCTTGCGCCCGATGTATGATCCCAGTTCGGCTCGTCCCAAGGCATAGTTTTGACACACAATTCGCGATCAATCAAAGACCGGAACACAACGACCGAAGAGTTGTTTCAGGAGGATCCTTATCTGAAAGGATGCGATGCCGTAGTTGAAACAGTTGATGCGGAACGAAGGTGCTTTACTGTAAATCGTACCGTTTTCTATCCGATGGGAGGCGGGCAGCCGGGTGACAGCGGATCAGCTTTTTACAAGAATGACGTTGAATTTGGGATCAGCGATACACGTCGTGACCCAGATTCAGGAAAAATTCAGCACTTTGTTGAGGACTGTGTACCGATGCCGACTGTCGGCGATGAGATTTATCTGGAGATCGATTGGGAACGCCGATATCTCCACATGCGAACGCATAGTTGCCTGCACTTGCTTTGTGCAGTAGTTCCCGGCAAAGTAACAGGTGGACAGATACACGAAGGGCGTGGAAGACTGGATTTCGACATCAAGACGCCCAATGACAAAGAACAGCTCACCCAAAACTTGAATTTGTTGATTCAGCACAATGCCGATCGAATCAGCGAGGAATATACGGCACAAGATCTCGAAGCGAGTCCGGACCTGGCAGAGTTTCTGGTCGAAAATCCGACTAGAAATTCGGAAAATATTAAAATGATTCGATTCGACGGCATTGACATCCAGCCTTGCGGCGGCACGCACGTCGCCAACACCCAGGAAATCGGGTCGGTGCGAGTGGCCAAGATAGAGAACAAGGGCCGGCACAACCGCCGTATCCATGTTGTCCTGGTTGATTGACTTTACCGAATTGATTTTTATCAGATTAGCCGAGGGTAGAAAATGCATACAGGAAGTTGTCTTTGCGGCAAAGTAACTTTTGAAATCAATACTCAAATTCGAAGATTTCACCATTGCCACTGTCGCACTTGCCGAAAAGCCCATGCCACTATCTATGGTTCCAGCGCACTGGTAGATGCATCATCATTTAACGTATGCAGTGGAGAGGAGTTGATATCTGAATACAGTTCTTCACCCGGAAAGGTGCGATACTTTTGCAGTAACTGCGGTACTCACGTGTTTGCCCGATGCGACCGCGATCCCAATAACGTCATCTTGCGAATAGGCGCTTTAGATGGAGATCTTGGCATCAAAGCCAGTGGACACATCTGGGTCAGTCACAAGCCCGATTGGTATGATATCGGCGACCACTTGCCGCAAAGCGCCGAGTGGTGAAATTCTGCATATCTCCAATCAGTCGAGAGGCGACAGTTTGATGGAACAGCAGCCGTCCCTGCACCGAGGTCTAAAAGGCGTATATTTCGAGCGATCTGCGGTATCTTCCATTGACGGCCGCGTCGGCGATTTGCGATATAGAGGCTATTCGATCCATGACTTGGCAGAGCATTCCACTTTTGAGGAGACCGCATTTCTGCTGATTTATGGCGAACTGCCCAATCGAAAGGAATTGGAGATTTTCTGTAACCAGTTAAAGGCGCAAAGGAATCTTCCCCCACAGATTCTGGACATAGTCAGTGCGTTGAGTGGCGCACATCCGATGGAAGTTCTGCGAACTTGTGTATCTGCGCTGGGCGCTTTTGACCCGACTGCGGATGACAAGTCTCGTGAAGCGGTTATCGAAAAGGGAATTCGCCTGACCTGTCAGGTGCCGATCATTGTCGCTGCACATCAACGAATTCGAAACGGGAAATCTCCCATTGAGCCTTCTTCAGAACTCAGTCACACAGCGAATTTTCTATATCTGCTGACCGGCAACGAACCGGATGAGGAGACTGCCCAGCTATTTGACAGAGATCTGGTACTGCATGCTGAACACGGCTCGAATGCCTCTGCATTTACTGCTCGTGTAGTGACCGGAACAGATGCGAACGTGTATGCGTCTCTAACCGCAGCAATTGCAGCTCTTTCAGGTCCAGCACATGGCGGTGCTGCAGAAAATGTCATGCTCATGGCACAGGAAGTCGGTGAGCCTGAAAATGCAATTGAGTATGTCAAGCAAAAACGCAAGAACAAGGAACCAATAATGGGATTCGGACATCGCGTGTATCGGGCTGAAGACCCGCGTGCACGCCACATGAAAGAGGGTGTCAAGAAACTGTCAGAGAAAATGGGTCAGCCGCACTGGTACGAAATTTTACAGTCACTGGTTGAAGCCATGAAACCGTGGTCGCGCCACGGCGTGAACGTCAACGTAGATTTCTACTCGGGAGTCGTGTATCACCTGCATGACATTCCTGCAGACCTATTCGTGCCTATCTTTGCAATCGGACGAACACCGGGCTGGATTGTGCAAATATTGGAGCAGTTGCAAAGCAACATTCTGATTCGACCGCTGACTGTATACAACGGTCCTGAGCCTAGACCTTATGTCGCTATCGACGAGCGGGAATGAATCAAGACTCGGTCAATCTTTGGCGGATGTAGTCGCAAGAAGCACGATGGTGGCTTTGACGATGTCGTCTATCGTCGCCCCGCGAGAAACGTCACTGATTGGATAGGCAAACCCCTGCAGTATGGGTCCGATCGCCTGTGCTCCTGCCAGATACTGGGTGATTTTATAGCCAATATTGCCCGAATTTAAATCTGGAAAGATCAAAACATTCGCTTGCCCTGCAACTTCGCTCGCATCGCTGATTTTCAAGGAGGCAGTCCTAGGATCGATCGCAGTATCGAATTGAAACTCCCCGTCAATTACCATTTCAGGATGTTGTTCGCGTACTATCTCCAGTGCCTGAGTTATTTTGTCGACCAGATCGTGTCTTGCGCTTCCTTTTGATGAGAAAGAAAGCATGGCAACTCTTGGAGTGTCTCTAAACAGACGTTCCGCATTTCGTACGGTATTGGCGGTGATTTCTGCCAGCTGGAATGGAGTGGGGTTGACATTCACGGCGCAGTCAGCGAATATCAGGTTTCTTTCTGGACGATCAGCAGCAGAGGGAACAAGCATCAGTAAATAACTGGATGCTGTTTTGATTCCAGACATAGGGCCGAAAATCATCAAGCCGGTCTCGATTACGCGAGCGGTAGTTGCGGATGCCCCTGCGATGATTGCGTCAGCGTCTCCTTGTCGCACCATCATGGCACCGTACATGAGCGGTTTCTGCATAAGACGCTGTGCGATTTTGGGCTTCAACGGACGTGGACCCTCTGCGCATGCATGAATATACCGTTCAGTGCTGCCGGTGTCGCGGCTAGGGTCTACGATGCGAATTCCATCTAGTGATACGTTGCAATCGCTGGCAATGGCTCGAATTTCTTCTTCCAGTCCAGTGAGAATCGGTGAGGCGATTCTTTGCGCCGACAAAATCGAGGCGGCGCGAAGGATCCGTTCGTCAGCTGCTTCAGCGAGTACTACAGTTCTCGGTTTGCTGCGAGCTAGACGTGTCAGTTCCTCAAGCAAACTGAAGCACTATACGTAGGATTTGTATTTTTCGAGATGGCGGACCGGTACACTCAGCGCATCGCGTCGGAAAGGATCGCCAAGCTCCCTGGTACACATCACTTCAATGATTGTGGTCTTACCCTCATTTTGTGCGGCACAAGCCTCTCGCAGCGCATCACCAACCATGTCTAGGCGATCGACGACAATGCCTTCCGCACCCATGGACATTGCAATGCCTGCCCAACTCGGGTTGTCTAGATTGACACCTTCAAATCGGCGACCGTAAAAATCCACTTGATTTTTCTTTTCGGCTCCCCACTGTCGGTTGTTGAACACAACGGGAGTCACTGCAATATTTTCTCTTACGCAGGTAAGGATTTCACCCATGCTCATTGCCCAGGCTCCGTCGCCAACATAGGCGATTGCTGCTCGATTCGGTGCAGCCGTCTTGACGCCCATAATCGTCGGAAAAGCGTATCCGCAGTTTCCAAAACTCATTGCAGCGAAGAAACTTCTTGGCTGTTCAAATCTCAGGTAACTATTGGACACCGAGCAGATGTTACCGATGTCAGTTGAAATCGCTGCATTGGAAGGCGTTGCTTTTTCAAGTTCACGAAGAACCTGTCGCGGATGCAGCATGCCTTCGTCTTCTGCAGAGACGATTTGGCTCCATTCATCTTTTTCCTCGCTCCAATCATTGAGTTCGGACTCCCATGCCTGTTTCTCTTGCGCAATCTCTTGAAGTCGGACATCGCGATTTTGCATAGAAGCGATTCGCTCGCGGTTTTTAAGCCGTTCCAGCAGTGCGGTAGCCGATTCTCCGGCATCGCCGCAGATTCCGACTGCGATTTTCTTCACGAGTCCGATCTTGCGGTAATCGACATCAACCTGAATGATCTTTGCATCCTTCGGCCAGTAGTCCATTCCATATTGCGGGAGCGTTCCGAACGGTCCGAGGCGTGTACCGAGGGCAAGCACTACATCGGCTTTGGAAATAAGGTGCATGCCGGCTTTGGATCCTTGGTAGCCAAGCGGTCCACACCACAGTTTGTGACTGGCCGGAAATGAATCGTTATGCAGATAGCTGTTGACTACCGGTGCAGAGAGATATTCCGCAAGCTCGGTACAGGAATTGACAGCATCGGCCATGATGACGCCACCGCCGGAGAGAATCACCGGAAACTCGGCTTCAGCCAGCAATCGGGCGGCATCGTCCAGTGCACCAGAGCCGCCGGCGCCTCGCTCGATAATTTGCGGTTGCGGAACTTCAAGATCAACGTCTCCATAGAAATGGTCGCGCGGAATGTTCAATTGCGTGGGTCCGCGCTCGGCCATCGCCATATCGAAACATCTGCCGGTCAACTCGGCCATGCGACCGGGTCCGTTGACATGTGCTTGATATTTGGTGATTTTGGAGAAGATCGGGAGCTGTTCGGTTTCCTGAAAGCCGCCCAAGCCAATGGTACCGCTTCCGGTTTCCGGTGTTATGGCGACTACTGGGGAGTGAGCCCAGTATGCAGCTGCGATGGCAGTAACAAAATTGGTGATGCCGGGTCCGTTTTGCCCGATGCAGACCCCGTGACGTCCGCTGACTCTTGCGTAGCCGTCAGCCATGTGAGCTGAACCCTGTTCGTGCACTGTAGGAATAAAACGAATTCCGGCAGCTGGAAAGATATCCAGTGCGTCCATGTATGCGGAACCTACAATTCCAAATACGTCCGTTACTCCGTAAGAAGCGAGGGTCTCTACAAATGCTTCACTCGATGTCATTCGTGGCATAGTAATTTTTCCTTGTGTAATAAATAAGTTTAATTGATTCCCAATGCTTCTTCGGGAGGAGTGTAATCATAATCCAGACAGGTCGCCACTTCTTGATAGGTTACTTTGCCTTTGCAGACGTTCAAGCCACGCCTCAGGTTTGGATCTTGGCGGAGTGCCTCTGTGTAACCGAGATTTGCGATATTGATCGCGAACGGAAGTACGACATTGTTCAATGCGTAGGTTGAAGTATTTGGTACTGCGCCGGGCATGTTTGCGACGCAATAATGAATCACGCCGTGCACATCATAAGTAGGATCAGAGTGTGTTGTCGGCCGTGAAGTCTCGAAACAGCCTCCTTGGTCAATTGCGACATCGACGACAACAGAGTGCGGTCGCATGGCTTTGATCATTTCTTCGGTTACAAGCCGAGGAGCGGTTGCTCCTGGAACAAGTACCGCACCAATAACCAAATCCGCGTCAACTACGTGTTTTTCCAGCGTGCTCCTGGTCGAGTACAAGCCATTGGTAGCACGGCCGAATTGCGTCCAGTGATTGTCGAGAACGCGAACATTCCGATCCAGCACCCACACATCTGCACCCATACCTACGGCAATATGGGTTGCATGCGTACCGACTACGCCTCCGCCGATAATGACGACTTTAGCCGGTTCAACGCCCGGCACTCCACCGAGCAGCATGCCTTTGCCGCCGTGAGGGCGTTCCAGACACCATGCTCCTTCTTGCACGGCCATGCGGCCAGCAACTTTGGACATTGGCGCTAAAATGGGCAGCCCGCCATCATTGTCGGATACGGTTTCGTAGGCGATGCAGATCGCGCCGCTGTCGACAAGATCGCGTGTCTGCGCTGCATCCGGAGCCAGATGCAGATAAGTAAAAAGAATCTGATTTTCTCGTAACAGCACTCTTTCCGGTGCAAGTGGTTCCTTGACCTTGATGATCATGTCTGCGTAGTCAAATACATCTTTCGGCGTTTCAAGTATCGTTGCTCCGACCGAACTGTAATCTTCGTCGCTGGCGTTTATTCCTTCACCCGCGCCGGTTTGAACGGCCACTTGATGGCCGTGATCAACCAATTCACGAACACTTCCCGGCACTAGGCCGACTCGATATTCGTCTGTTTTTATTTCTTTTGGTACTCCAATTCGCATGAAATTAAGTCTTATATATTTCTTGCTAGGGACGGTGAAATTGAACTGCACAATGATACTTTATTCGGGTTCTTTGGAGAGTGGAAATTCGGTCTTCATGCACTTTTTTTACTTGTTATGGCTTGATGGCTGCAATAATAACCAATGAACAAACACAAGCGCTATTCAAGTATGTAAAATATGTTGCATTCACGCCGATGATCATCGACAAATTAGACATCTAATCCGCCAAATCATGAGGAGTGGTAGCATGCGAGTAGAGATGAATGCAATGGAAAATCTGTGGATGCCGTTTACGAGCAACCGCGATTTCAAAACTGACCCTAGGCTTATTTCTCGTGCAGAGGGTGTATATCTTTACACCCCGGAAGGTGACCGGATCATTGATGCTTCTTCCGGACTTTTCTGCTGCTCTGCAGGACACAGCCGTCCCGAAATTGCCGATGCGGTGTATCGCCAGTTGAATAAACTCGCCTATTCCGCTCCGTTCCAGTTGGGACACGAACACTCTTTTGAACTGGCAAGACGTTTATCGGAGCTGACTCCAGAAGGCATGGATCGGGTTTTCTTCGTCAATTCCGGTTCCGAATCCATTGATACCGCCATGAAAATTGCACTGGCTTATCACTATGTTCGAGGAGAGGGGCAAAGGCAACGCTTTGTTTCCCGTGAAAGAGCTTACCATGGCGTAAACTTTGGTGGAACATCGCTGAGCGGAATGGTCAAGAATCGACAGGCATTCGGAGTGTGCCTACCGGGAGTCGCTCACATGAGACACACCTGGCTGCCGGACAATCGATTTGTTCGGGGTCAACCGCAAAACGGTGCCGAGCTCGCAAACGACCTGGAACGGATTGTACAGAATTTCGGAACCGATTCGATCGCCGCATGCGTCGTTGAACCGATTGCAGGGTCTACGGGCTGTCTGGTGCCGCCAGTCGGTTATTTGGAACGCCTGCGAGAAATTTGTGACGAATACGGAATTCTGCTGATTTTCGACGAAGTCATCTGCGCTTTTGGTCGAACTGGCGAACCTTTTGGTTCTCAGAGTTTTGGAGTCACCCCTGATATGATGACGCTGGCAAAAGCACTGACCAATGCTGCCCAGCCGATGGGCGCGATTGTAGTCAGCCGGCAAGTCTATGACACGATTGTCAATGCGGCACCGGATAAAGCGATTGAGCTCTTTCACGGTTATACCTATTCCGGGCATCCTGCAGCCTGTGCCGCGGGAATCGCAACCCTGGATATCTATCGAGATGAAAATCTGTTTGGGCGTGCCAAGGAACTGTCAGGATATTTCCTGGACTCGATTTTCGAATTGCGGGACTATGAAATCGTCACTGACATTCGCGGATTCGGCATGATTGCGGGGATTGATTTTGCTCCTGCTGGTCCTGCAGGGAGCACTGGCATGGCAATTCAGAAACGATTATTTCATTCGGGTCTACATGTAAAGTCTACTGGCGACGCAATCATCGTTGCACCGCCATTGATTGCCACAGAAGAGCATGTTGATGAAATTTGCATGAAACTTGGCAAGGCATTCGAATAGAGCTGCAAGCGTTTGAATAGGATTTAGCAGTGTATGATAAAATTCCAGTCCAGAGTCGAATGAGAGTTATCATAATTAACCATAGTATGCCATTTGACAGAGTCTTAGAAATTCTGCAATCACCGCATCTAATCGTAAAACTCTACAGCTAAAATAATTTTAAACCACTATACGAGGAACTATTCAAAATGGTCAAATTAAACAAAGGCAATGTAAGTCGCCGAAAATTCTTGAGAACCAGTGGCGCGGCGAGTGCGGCAGCAGTTGTCGGTCCATGGGTAATCAGCCCGAAAGCTCTTGCAGCTTCGGGAGAAGTCAACGTACTTATGTGGTCTGATTATCTGCCCCCCGATTATTTGGCAGAGTTTACTGCTGAAACCGGAATCACCGTCAATTACACTGGCATCGGCTCAAATGAAGAAATCATTAACAAGATGAAGGCAACAAAAGGCAAGGGCATTGATATCTGCTCTCCTACCAATGTGCGTTCGGGCCAGTGGGTAGACCTTGAACTTTTGCAGCCATGGGACTACAGCCGAATTCCCAACCTTGCCAACGTTAACCCGGCAATGTTGAGGGTTGGCGATAGCGAGTGGAACTTTGGGGATGCTGGTTCGCACTGGCTACCTCAGATTTGGGGCACCGAAGCGATTTCTTGGCGCACCGACCTTTACTCACCTCCTGGTGGTGAGCCGAGTTACGGCAATATTTGGGACGGATCTGCTGAAGGAAACACCATGGTTCGACCGCATTCCGGAATGCTCGGAGCAGGTCTTTACATGGAGACGATCGGTGAGCTGGATGCAGGCGATGTTTGGAGAGCTTATCAAAGCGAAGAAAAGATGCGTCCAATCTGGCAGAAAATCACTGATTTCTGTATTGCCAATAAAGATCAAATCAAACTGTTTTGGAATGATGCCGATTCGCAGAAGAACGGATTTCTGAATGATGGGGTTCTTGTGGGTCAGACTTGGGACGGGCCACCGATTGCGCTGAAAAACGACGGTGAGCCAGTTCACTATCAAGCTCCGAAAGAAGGTGCAATGGCATGGGTCGATGGAATGGCGCTGTCAAGAGCAGCCTCCAATGTTGATCAGGCGTATGCATTTGTCGAGTTTGCATTCAGACGGGAACCTGCAGGTAAAGCGATTGATAAACATGGCTATAATTCTGCCATTATCGGAGCTGATGCGCATGCAGGTGACACTTACAAGAGGAATTTCTCTGAAGCTTATCCGGGAAAAGCACTCGCAAATCTCAATCCTTGGCCAGCAGAACCGCAGTGGTATGCCGATGTCAGGACCGAGTATCGTAATAAATTCGTGAATGCCTAGCGCATAGAAGATATTATTAGTTCAGGCGCTCGCAAATGACTTGCATGCGAGCGCCTGATTGTTCAAAAGTCTAAGAATCTTGATCTGTTGGATCGGAGGTGCCGACAATGAGCGCAGATGTAAGACTTGAAGATGTGTGGATTCGATTTGGCGACTTTGTAGCCGCCCGTGAGGTCAATCTGCATATCCAGGGCGGGGAATTTTTCACAATTCTAGGTCCATCCGGTTGCGGAAAAACCACCTTGCTCCGCGCAGTATCCGGTTTTCTTACCCCATCCCAAGGCAATGTCCTGATCGGCGGAGCAAACATGGAGGGGATAGGCCCAAATCGAAGGCCAACTGCACTGATTTTTCAAAATCTCGCCTTGTTCCCGCTCATGACCATTTGGGAGAATATTACGTTTTCTCTAGAGGTTAAAGGAGTTGGCAAAGCCGAGCGTCGTAAACGTGCAGATGAGCTGCTTGAATTGATCGCTTTACCGGGACAGGGCGAAAAGATGGTGAACGAGCTTTCCGGTGGACAGAAACAGCGAATCGCGATCGCTCGCGCGCTGGCTGCTCAACCCGAAGTTTTGCTGCTGGACGAACCTCTTAGTGCGTTGGACTTGAAACTTCGGCAGCACATGCGTACCGAACTGCGTTCGATACAACAGCAGGTCGGAATTACCTTTATTTACATCACTCATGATCAAGGCGAAGCACTGACCATGTCCGATAATGTTGCGGTCATGCGCGAAGGCATCGTAGAACAGGTGAGCGATGGAACGTCGATCTATGATCATCCCGATACGGCGTTCGTAGCGTCATTCGTCGGCGAAAACAATCGCTTCAACGGCAAGGTTTCTGAAGTAAGCGAAGGAGTGGCTTCGGTCGATACACCGGAAGGAATAATCCTTGCACGCTGTAGCAGAAACAGTGACTCCAAAGTGAGTGCTGGGGATGACGTGTTCGTTTTCGTGCGACCTGAATCCATGCAGTTTGCAAATGGCATCACACTGGATAACCAGTTGGATGTCAAAGTGTATCATGAAGAATTCGAGGGGCAATTCTGGCAGGTGTTTCTGGACATAGAATCAACACAGAAGCGCTTGAAAATGTCTTTTGTTAACGATGGCGAGAGCCGAGATCACACAAAAGGCAGGAAAGTATCAGTCGGATTTTCAATTCATGCCGCTATCGCTCTGCCACAAGGACCGCTGGCGGCAGAATAACAGCGCCGGAGTACCAGTGCTGTGAACATAGTCAAATATTGGCAAGATTTTTTTCGTAAGAACGGAACAGCCGTCGCGTTGTTTCTGATCATCACGGTCGGATTCTGGCTATTCATGATGATTCTGCTTCCGCAGTTGTTCATGCTGGATTTTTCGATTCGAGCCAACGTCCCTCCACCAAAATTTGGAACCGAAGAGCACTACTACACGCTTGAACACTACAAATACATGGTGTTCGGCAGTGCCCAGTCTACGGATTCTTATAACGTAATCGATCTGACCGTATTCTTCCGTACCATTGCCGCGGCAATTTTTGTCACACTGATTGATGTTGCGCTGTGTTATCCGATCGCCTATTACCTTGCGCATGTCGCAATTGGAGGTTGGAGCCGACTAATGGTTTTGTCGCTGATCGTTCCATTCTGGGTCAATGAAATTCTTCGTGCGTTCGCGTTCAAAATTATTTTCGGTTCAACCGGCGTGATCAACAACTTTCTTGTGGGGGCGGGAATACTGGATCAGCCGTACGATTTCATCCGCAACGATATTGCGCTGTGGGCGGGTTTGAGTTATGCGTTCATCCTATTGATGATTTTCCCAATTTACAACGCGATCGAAAGTCTGGACCGCAATCAAATTGAAGCGGCAAGAGATTTAGGCTCGCCTTGGTGGAGAATTCATTGGCGTATCGTTGTGCCGCATGCAAAACCCGGCATAACATCGGGCTGTACCATGGTGTTCATGCTGACTGCCGGTGCTTTGGCAGCACCGCAAATTCTCGGTGGTCCGAGCAGTCTTTGGTTCACACAAATCATTTATCAGGGTTTCAACCAAGCAGGCAATTGGGCGAGGGGTTCGGCGTATGCCATTATCCTGCTGATCTCCTGCATTATTTTCGTGCTCGTAGTGATGAAAGTCTTCAAGGTTAAGTTTGGCGAAATGATGAAATGATCAAAGATCAAATACAGCGTTATTTCGTCATCGGATTCGTCGTACTGTTCTTCGTGTACCTGTTCGGCCCGTTGATTGTGATGGGTATATCGGCGTTCAATACATCCAGTTTCCCCAGGATGTCGCCTTGGGATTGTTTTTCCATCGAGTGGTTCGATGTATTGATCCAGGACACGCGTTTGATTGAAGGATTGCGCAATAGTGTGTTCATCGGCTTTGGCGTGGTACTTCTGGCGGTACCGATCGGCCTCGCTGGAGCGTTAGTGCTCATGCAGGCAAAACCACGCATTCGGCCTTGGTATTACACTATCACAATTGCTCCCATCCTGGTGCCGGGTGTTGTTCTCGGCATTTCTACACTGCTGTTCTGGGATCGATTCGGATTGTTGTTCGGTGCGAGCGAAACATCCATTTTCTATGACGGAATATTTCTGACCATAATCGGGCAGTCTACTTTTATATCGGCCTATGCAATGCTGATATTTATCGCCCGCTTGCAGCGATTCGACCCGGTTTTGGAAGAAGCGGCTCTGGACTTGGGAGCAACACACGTTCAAGCATTTCGCAAGATTCTTCTTCCATTTCTGAAGCCGGCAATTGGTTCGGCCGCAGTTCTCGCGTTCTTGGCATCCTTTGAGAACTACAACACCACAATTTTCACGATTATTTCGAGCAGTACGTTAACGACGGTACTCGCAAGTAAAGTTCGTTACGGTATTGACCCCTCCATTAGTGCGCTGGCAGTATCCATTGTATTCTTGACGCTGGTAGGTGCAGTTCTTTACGAAATTTCGCAACGTCGAGAGGCGAGAAAGGTTAAATCTCAATTGGCTGTTGCACGAGGCGACGCGACTGTAGCTAAAAAACAAAAGTCGTTTTTTGCAGAACCGGCATTCTTGATGGCGGCGGCTATTGTTGTTGCGGGTATGGGAATCGTTTATTTTACGGGCACGATTGGGGTTGAAGAATGTAAAGTCGCCGTCAAGCAAGAAAAACAGGCGGATATTCAGAGACGTGTCGAACGAAGGAAAGGGCAGGATATGTTCAAATCTTCCGTTGAATTGCAGGGTGTTCAACCCAAGTCAGCCGAAGAAGCAGCCCCGAAGGTGAAAGCAAAAGGTGTGGAAGGCTATCAGGGCATATTCGCGCCGCAGAATCTACAGGAGCAGATCGGAGAAGAATCACAGGATCAACCCCAAACCAAGGGAACGGAGGGTTATCAAGGCATATTCGCCCCTGAAAACCTGCAGGAGCAGGTTGATTCCGATAAAGAACAAAATTGATTCGACCTCGTTGTTGTCGGATTTGAAGGGTGCGGAACAGTGTTGACGACTTGCATAGGTGCTTATCCAAAGCCATCGTTTTTAGATTTACCCGACTGGTTCAATCTTCCAGACGGTCCGGATTCAGCCGATCCAACTAAGAGTTGGGAAGCTGCCCTCGCTGCAATGGGAGATTCCGCTGAGGAAACCATCGCCGCCGCGTGCAGAGAGATTATCCAGGATCAACTAAATGCTGGCATTGACATCGTTACAGACGGCGAAGTCAAACGAGAGAACTATATCCACTATCACTGCCGGCATCTGGAAGGCATTGACTTTGCTCGACTTACGATGCGAGAGCTTCGCGGTGGTGCCTATTCTGCGGAGTTGCCGACAATAGCAGGACGGGTTGACGCACGAGACACGGGGTTCTTGGTAAACGACTGGAAACTGGCGCAATCGTTCACAGATCGTCCAGTAAAAATCACCATGCCCGGGCCAATGACCGTTACGGATTCCAACGCCAACGAATACTATGCGTCTGAAAAAGAGTTGGGTGCGGACATTGCGAATGCGCTGAACAAGGAAGTGCTCGCTCTGGTAGAAGCCGGTTGTCTCCAAATTCAGGTGGATGAGCCAGTTTTCGCTAGAAAGCCGGATATTGCACTGGATTATGGTGTCGAGAATTTGGAGAGAGTGTTTCATGGCGTGCCGAATCATGTTTCCAAGATCATGCACATGTGTTGCGGCTATCCCGACCGGTTGGACCGGCTGGATTATCCCAAAGCCGATCGAAGTGCATATTTTCAGATTATCGGTGCGGTGGATGACAGTTGCGTTGATGTTGTGTCAATCGAAGATGCTCATCGCAACAACGACCTGACTTTACTGGATCAAGTCGCCAATACCAAGGTGATTTTGGGTGTTGTGGCTATTGCGTTGAGCAGAATTGAAACTGTTGATGAAATCTCTGCTCGATTGGAACAGGCATTGGATCATATAGACGGCGATCGACTGATTGCGGCACCCGACTGCGGACTTGGATTGTTAGGGAGAGATTTGGCGCGGAGCAAACTGCAGAACATGTGTCAAGCAGCGCACTCGATTTCCGGCACAGCTTGAGTCAATTAATCGGCGTACGATTCCAGCCTGCGCGTTGCAGCCTTTACCTCGTTTGCACACCAGGACTTGAAACCGCCAAGTCCACGATTTTCCCACTCCCAGTGAGCTTCTTTCCAAGCTTGCATCCTGGCTTCTTCAATTTCTTTGCGTGTCAGCTTTTCAACCGCTATTGTCTGCTGAAGCGAGCGGTTGAAGCCGTTCAGAGCCTTTTCGTTGACTAGTCCGCAGTAGCTTGCGACTTCCAGGTCGTAATGTAACCGTACGAGATCCTGATTGCTGTCGGCGAGAGATGCAGAACTTGCAGCATAGAACACTGCGATGAGCAAGAGCTTGCTATTCATGAATCGGTTCAGCCAATGTAATTTGTTATACTGCCGTAAGTCATATTTTTTATCCGTAAGCAGGCAGGAGAGCGAAATACTTATGGACATGCAGGTAAAAGAAACACTATATCACTATATTAACGGCCAGCGCGTTGAGGGGAATAGCGGCCGCTATGGAGACATCTACAATCCGGCTATCGGCAGGGTGGTCAAACAAGCTCCGTATGCGAGTGCAGAGGAAGTCAGTGCTGCAATCGATGTTGCTGCCGATGCTTTGCCAGCTTGGTCGGCTACGCCTCCTGCAGCAAGATCTCAAGTCATGTTCGCATTTCGAGATGTCGTTCGCAAGAATATTGATGAATTGGCAGCTGCACTGTCATCCGAGCACGGCAAGACACTGGAAGATGCAAAGGGGTCGATTGGGCGAGGTATTGAAGTCGTCGAGTTCGCTTGCGGCATTCCACAGCTTCTGAAAGGCGAGATGTCCGAACGGGTCGCAAAAGGTGTCGAGAGTTATTCCATCCGCCAGCCGGTCGGAGTCTGCGCAGGAATAACACCATTTAATTTTCCAGCCATGGTGCCGATGTGGATGTTCCCGGTCGCAATTGCATGTGGAAATACTTTCGTGCTCAAACCATCGGAAAAGGACCCGTCGTGTCCGCTAATGCTTGCGGAGTTGATGAAGGAAGCTGGGTTGCCCGATGGTGTACTCAACGTGGTCATTGGAGATAAGGAAGCAGTTGACACGATTTTGACGCACCCACGCGTTGCCGCTGTCAGTTTCGTTGGGTCAACTGCGGTCGGTGAGTATATCTATCAAACGGGCTGCAAACATGGTAAACGCGTACAAGCGCTGTGCGGGGCAAAAAATCACATGATTGTAATGCCCGATGCAGATATGAACCAGGTTGTCGATGCGGCAATCGGTGCAGGGTATGGTTCTGCAGGAGAGCGTTGCATGGCAATTTCTGTTGTGGTTGCGGTCGGCGATGACACTGCCGACGAACTGGTTGAGCGACTGAAGCCTCGGATAAAGGATCTGACCGTGGGACCCTATACGGATGGAAGTGCTGAAATGGGCCCGTTGGTAACTCCAGACCACTATAGTAAAGTTAAGTCATACGTGGACCTCGGTGTTGAAGAAGGTGCTGATCTGGTTGTTGACGGACGGGATTTTTCCTTGAAAGGCTATGAGGAAGGTGCATTTCTCGGCGGTTGCCTGTTCGACAACGTAAAACCGGATATGAAAATTTATACGGATGAAATTTTTGGGCCGGTACTCAGTGTGGTCAGAGTTGACAGTTATGAAGAAGCGGTCGGTCTTGCCAGCCAACACGAATATGGAAACGGCGCAGCAATTTTTACACGCGACGGCGGGTATGCACAGGATTTCATTTCCAACGTAAGGATGGGAATGGTGGGAGTCAATGTGCCAATTCCGGTGCCCGTTGCCTATCATAGCTTTGGCGGCTGGAAACGGTCGCTATTCGGTGATCACTACATGCACGGGCCTGAGGGCGTGCGGTTCTATACCAGAATGAAGACGGTTACCGCAAGATGGCCGGATGCAATTGAAGCCGGTGCGAAATTTCATTTCAAGCGCGGCAGCGACGATAATTGAGAATTTTATTTGGAAAGGTTAGCTGTTAGTTCGGCTAACCTTGGAAATTCAATCGAGTCTGAGATTGTCGATCAATCGGACGCTTCCGATGTATGCGGCAATCAGTGCGACCGCTTGCTCAACAAGACCTTTCGGTGAATTCGGCTGCCAATTGCAGGGGTCTCTAATTTCTGCGTAGTCAACCCGAATTTGATCTGCTCTCAGATTCTCGTGCATCTCTTGCTGCAGCGTATTTGCGTCGCGAATTCCTAATTGCCATAAATTTTTAGCTTCAGTCAAGGCGCGAAATATCTGTTTTGCAACTTCGGTTTGAGATGTGGTAAGCAGTTCATTTCTCGAAGACAGTGCCAACCCCTGTTCATCCCGAATCGTTGGGCAGGCAACAATTTCCGGATAGCCAAGTCGAGCGGACAGGTTTAGAATGACCTGCAGCTGTTGATAGTCCTTGAGTCCGAAATATGCTCTGCAATTCCCTACGAACCTGAATAATCGATCCACTACCGTGCACACTCCTTGCAGATGGCCTGGACGAAATTCTCCTTCAAGTCCCCCTGCAAATCGGCCTGGGTCCAGAATTTCAACTTCTTCCAAAGAGGATGCTTCTGGAAACACGTCTTGACTACTGCCGCGGAAGACCATGTCGCAATTGATTTCTTCAAGAATTCGATAATCGGATTGCAAATCCCGGGGATAGCTCGAAAAATCCTTCGGATTGTTGAATTGCAGGGGATTGACGAAAATGCTTACACAACTCACATCGTTTTCAGCAATCGCGCGCTCAATCAGCGACAAATGCCCGGCATGTAGCGCGCCCATGGTGGGAACATATCCGATTGTTCGGTTTTGGCTGCGCTGAAATTCGCACCAGCGTGTTGCCGATACAGTGTTATCCAATCTTTCCACTGTGAATACCCGCTGCTATCTGTTTTGAAAAGACTTATGCAGTCGGAGTCAGGGCATCTGCAATAGAATTTTTCCGATGTGAGAGCCCGACTCCAGTCTTAGGTGTGCTTCTCGCACTTGATCCAGAGAAAACACGGAATCAATAACGGGTGATACGCCGCCATCTTCCAGAAGCGGCCACGCCTGTTCCAAAAGTTCACGGGCAATTTCCGCTTTTTGTTCGACTGTTCTGGGTCGAAGAGTAGAACCGGTTATCGTCAATCGTTTCATCATAATCGGCAGAACGTTCAATTCAGTTTTGAGCCCACCCTGTGTTGCAATGATGACCATTCGACCTTCTACTGCCAGACACTTGATGTTTTTCGGAACATAATCTCCTGCAATGATGTCCAGGATCAAATCGACACCTCTTCCATCGGTCCAATCCAGCACTTCCTCCACAAAATCTTTCGTCCTGTAGTTGATGGCTCGGTCTGCACCAAGATCAATGCAAGCCTCACATTTATCATCGGTTCCAGCAGTTGTACCAACTTCGGCTCCAAATGTGCGAGCCAGCTGAATGGCAGTTGTGCCAATTCCACTAGTGCCACCATGTACGAGAAACTTCTCGCCTTTTTTAAGTTTTCCGCGCATGAAAACATTGGTCCAGACAGTGAAGAACGTCTCTGGAACAGCGGCGGCTGAAACCAGACTCAGACCTCTCGGAACCGGGAGGCACGATGACGTAGGTGCGGTACAGTATTCCGCGTAGCCGCCTCCGGCAAGAAGAGCACAGACTTCATCGCCTGCTGAAAATGCTACGGCATCGGATGCGCTTGTTGCCACAACTGTGCCGGAAACTTCGAGCCCTAGTATGTCGGATGCGTCCGGCGGGGGAGGATAATGACCGTTTCGCTGCATTACGTCAGCTCGATTCATGCCCACAGCAGCAACCTTAATCAGAACTTCCCCGCTTTTGGGTACGGGAATCGGACGTTCACCCATCTCCAGTACGCTGCTGTCACCCGGTCGAGTGACCTCAATGACTTTCATGGTCCGTTCATTCATCAGTGACTTCCTTGAAACTGGATCTGTATCGTTCAATTTTGCTAATGTAGGATTGATTGAATCGACTGAGCATATCGATTTCCTGCTGATTGAGTTTTCGAATTACTCGTCCCGGAGAACCGACTACCAAACTGTAGTCCGGAATTTCCTTGCCGTCTGTAATCAGTGCATTTGCTCCGATGATGCAGTTCGATCCAATGTAGGCATTGTTCAGAATGACCGCGTTGATACCAATCAAAGAGCCGTCTGCCACGGTGCAGCCATGTAGCACTGCCTTGTGCCCGATTGTGACATTTGCACCAATATTGAGCGGGCATCCGGGATCCGTGTGTAGCACACTGCAATCCTGAACATTAGTGCCATTGCCTAACGTAATTCGTTCGTTGTCACCTCGAATGATGGCACCGAACCAGACACCGACATAATCTCCCAATACAACATCACCAACGACGGTTGCAGTGTTCGCAATGTATACATTTTTTCCACACTGTGGAGTTCCATTATCCAGTGAGTAAATCATTGCAGATTAAAATCGGTTGAAGCCGCTAGGAAATCTCGGACTGCCACCTCGAAACAGCGATTTCAGCAATCCGGCGAATGCGGGATGCAAACGTTCCGCCAGCGGTTCCTTTCGAACATACTTTACCTCGTAAATGTCGGAGTTTTCTGCGGCTTCCAGAAGATAGTCGTCGCTCGTCCTCAACTCGTCGACCAGATTCAAATCAAGTGCTCGGGTGCCGTACCAATGCTCGCCCGTGGAAATTTGATCAACATCAACCTGCGGCCGATTGGTTTGAACGAACTCCTTAAACAGCTTGTGCACATCTTCAATTTCTTCCAGGAATTTGGCTTTACCTTTTTCTGTAGGTTCACTGAACATGCCTACCGTGCGCTTGTATTCACCGGCCGTGTACTCCTGATAGTCAATGTTGTGTTTTTCAAGCGCCCGATGAAAGTTGGGAATTTGCGCCAGTACGCCGACTGAACCAACAATTGCAAAAGGTGCTGCGATGATTTTATCTGCGACGCATGCCATCAGATAACCACCGCTTGCAGCAACTTTATCCACCGCAACGGTGAGCTGAATGTTCTTGTCTTTGATTCTCTTGAGCTGCGATGCTGCGAGTCCATAACCGTGCACGACGCCGCCCCGACTTTCCACTCTGATGACGACTTCATTCGGTGGTTCCGCAATGGTCAGAATGGCAGTAATTTCTTCGCGAAGTCGATCGATTTCGGAAGCTTCAATGTCTCCTTCAAACTTGAACACGTAAATTCGACCGCGTTCCTCTGACTCATCCGGCTTTTGTTTTGCAGAACTCTTGCGCTCTTTCTTTTGTTTTTTGATTCGCTCCTTGAATACTTTCTTTGGCAGATGTGCTGAATCGATCGTATTCGACATAACCTCATAACGGCGATTTACATGATTGACTTCCAGATGTTCCTTTTGATGCTGTCGCTGACGTGTTGCAACTGCGGCAATTAGTAGGACCGGAATGACGAATGCAATGACGATAGTGATCGTTTTTGCAAAGAAAAGCAAATATTCGAATAGGTGTTCCATGGAGGCTCTACGGGAAAGTTAAAATAAAAATTCTATCACAGTGAATCGATGTCAGTGCTCTGTGGCTATGGAAGATCAGGGATCCTGACTGGGCACATCGGGCACCCACATATATCCGTCCGGATCAATTAAATAGGATTCCCTGAGGCCGTGAGGCTTATCTGCAGCTTCTGCGAACACTCTGTAACCATATTTATGAGCTCTTTCGGCTGCCTCATCTGGGTCACAGTTGTGCAAACGAATTTCAGCTCCGATTCCCCTTGCGGATGTGCTGGATATAAGATCGTACATGGGATTTTCAAGATAAGTATGATCTGCGTGCAGCATCCACTCCGTGTCGTATCCCTGCAGCACTGCGATGTCTGGGTCAGAGTAAACGACGGTCACCTCAAGAACGCGAGTCTGGAAAAGCAAAGCTTGCTCAATATCTCGAACCAGAAGATTGATAGACAATCCTTTCAATGAGCGCCCGTATTCCGGTGCGGGCATCCATGGGTCTTCAGTTCTAAGTTTCATTACGCTCTCGGAGTACTGGAAAAGAGATTTATTTTACCCCACGAATCTCTCAATGAAACGGTTCGATGAAATACGGCCGTCTGGTTGCCGCTGGCGGTGGTTGCGAGATAGAAATAGCCGATTCGCTCAAATTGAAATCGACTTCCCGGCTCTGAACTCGCGGCTTCTGACTCAATCAGAGCGTCTTCGACATGAACCAATGATTCGGGATTGATGAGATCAGCAAATGCAGCGTCTTTCTTGGAGGCCGGATCCGCCACCTGGAAGAGTCGATCATATAACTTGACGTGAACGCGCTTTGCGTGCACTTTGGATACCCAGTGTATGGTTCCTCTCACTTTTCGCCCGTCAGGCGCAATTCCTCCGCGGCTTTGAGGGTCATATCGACATCGAAGTTCCACCACGTTACCGGAGTCATCCTTGATGACATCGGTACAGGTGATCAGGTAGGCATATCGCAATCGCACCTCGGTACCGGGAGAAAGTCGAAAAAACTTTTTAGGTGGATTTTCCAGAAAATCGCTTCGTTCAATGTAGATTGTCTTGGTAAACGGGACTTGCCGCATACCGAGTTCAGGGCGTTTCGGATGGTTTGCAGCATCCATCCAATCTGTGAATTCGTCGGGAAAGTTATTAATGACAACCCGTAGAGGGTTAATAACCGCCATGGTTCGAGGTGCGTTGTAATCGAGATCTTCTCGAATGCAGTTTTCCAGCACACCGAGCTCAACTGCGTTGAAGTTTTTTGTAATTCCGATACGATTGCAGAAATCGTGAATGGAAACAGGTGTGTATCCACGGTTGCGCAAACCTGTCAATGTCGGCATGCGTGGATCGTCCCATCCATTAACCAGATTTTCAGTAACGAGCTCGGTCAGCAGTCGTTTGCTTAAAACCGTGTATTCCAGCGAAAGACGTGAAAATTCAATCTGTTCCGGTTTATGAGGGGTAGTCACGTTGTCGATGATCCAGTCGTAGAGCGGCCGATGATCTTCGAATTCCATGGTACACAACGAATGTGTAACGCCTTCGATTGCATCAGACAGTCCATGTGCAAAGTCATAAAGTGGGTAGATGCACCACTTTTTTCCGGTAATCGGATGTGATTGATGCTTGATACGATAGAGCACCGGGTCTCGCATATTGATATTGCCCGACGTCATATCTATCTTGGCACGTAGCACATGTTCATTCTCCGGAAATTCACCAATACGCATTCTGGAAAAGAGATCCAGGTTATCTTCGACAGTTCTTGTTCGATAGGGACTGTCAACTCCGGGTTGGGTGAGCGTGCCGCGATACTCGCGAATGTCAGCCGGTGACAGGCTGTCAACATAAGCTTTGCCGTTGTGGATGAGTTCTACTGCAAAGTCGTAGAGTTGCTCAAAATAATCGGAGGCGTGCTTCGGATTGTCATTTATTGCGTATCCAAGCCATCGAACATCATTGACAATTGAATTAACATAGTCGATGTTTTCTTTGCTGGGATTGGTATCGTCGAATCGAAAATTACAAACTCCGCCATAATCTTGGGCGATGCCAAAATTCAGGCAGATTGATTTTGCATGACCGATATGCAGATAGCCATTCGGTTCCGGCGGGAATCGCGTCATTACGCGTCCGTCATGCTTGTTGCTGGCAATATCGTTATCGATAATTTGCCGGATAAAATTGGTTGCTTTCAAAGCGAACTGTCAAATTGTGTGAGTGCGGTTGTGACTAGTGCGGTCTAATGTTGACTTTGGCTAGGAGGTGGCGGTAAATCGCTCAATTGATGATTTTAGGAAATTGAAAAACCAAGTTCAGGATATTTTATGAAAATTGCGTTCTTGATGGATCCACTGGAATTCGTGAAAGCCTACAAAGATACGACTTACTTTCTGATGCTGGCAGCCTACGAGCGTGGAAACGAAGTATTTTATTTCAATCAGACTACGATGCAAGCAGGAATCCATGGCGTTCGCGCGACAGTTTCTAAATTAAAGGTTGATTCTTCGATTGAACAGCCCTTCACTGTTCTTGAAAAAGTCTCCACTGACTTGTCGGGCATGGATGTAATTGTAGTACGTACAGATCCGCCTTTCGACCGAGCCTATTATTACTCCACACTGTTGCTGGATTTGGTGGGATCAAATACTCAGGTCATCAATCGACCTTCCGGAATTCGCAATTGGAATGAAAAATTGGCCGCATTGCATTATCCGGAATTTACCCCCGATACGCTCGTTACCAATAGTGCGGAAGAAATTCTGGATTTTGTCAGTCGTCACAATCGCGTAACCCTGAAACCGGTGGACGGGCATGGTGGCGAAGGGATTGAATTTCTGGATAAGCCAGATAATTCTGCCAAACGAAAAATTGATGAAGGCACGCAATCTGGAAGGCACTGGGTGATTGTGCAAGAATATCTGGAAGCCGCACAGCAAGGAGACAAGAGAATTCTGTTGGTAGACGGAGATCCAATCGGAGGCGTACTCCGGGTGCACGCGGAAGGAGAGGAGTTGAACAATCTGGATCGTGGTGGTCAGGCGGTTCCGACTGAATTGAAGGAAATCGACTATGAAATCTGTGCAGCAATTAAACCCGGGCTGGTGGAGCAGGGAATATTCTTTAGCGGGATTGATGTGATCGGCGGCAAACTCATTGAAGTTAACGTTACCAGCCCGACTTGCCTTCAAGAACTGTGCAAATTTTCAGGGATTCAGCATCATCACAATATTATCGAAAAGTTGGAAATTAGAACGGTTGTTAATTCTGAACTGTAAAATTGCCGTGATTCAGTTGTAGAACGATACATCCCATCAACATTAAAGCATGTCCATCGTAACAAGATTTGCACCGAGTCCAACCGGAGATTTACACTTCGGATCGGTTCGCACTGCATTGTTTTCGTGGCTGTATGCACGCAGGTACTCCGGAAAGTTTCTACTTCGTATAGAGGATACCGACCGGTTGCGCTCAACGCAGAAAGCCATTGATTCCATACTCGAATCTTTGCAATGGCTGGGGTTGGATTATGATGATGCGCCCATTTATCAATCAAAGCGAAGTGAGGTTTACCGACAAAGAGCCCAGGAATTACTGGAAGCCGGATTAGCCTATCACTGCGTATGTAGCAGGGAACGACTACACGCGCTGCGAGAAGAGCAGATGGCAAAAAAGCTCAAGGCTCGCTACGATAACAGATGTCGTGATTTGGGTCTTAAACCCAACAACCAAAGCCAATCAGTGATCCGGTTCAAGAATCCGCTGGATGGGGAAGTGGAAATTCTCGACATGGTGCAAGGCCGCGTCGCCTATCAGAACGCAGAACTGGATGATCTGATCATTATTCGGACGGATGACTCGCCCACCTACAATTTTGCCGTTGTAGTAGACGAAATTGACATGCAAATTACTCACGTAATTCGAGGCGATGATCATCTGAACAACACACCTCGCCAGATCAATCTTTATCAAGCCTTTGAAAAAATGATTCCTCGATTCGGTCATGTCCCCATGATTTTGTCACCCGAAGGAAGAAAGCTTTCCAAACGTGACAATGTCCCTGGCATTCTGGATTTTAGAGACAATGGCTATTTGCCGGAAACAATTCTCAATTATCTGGTGCGATTAGGCTGGTCGTCTGGTGACAAAGAGCTGTTCACCATTGACGAAATGATCGAACTGTTTGATGCTGAGAAAATCCATCGGTCTCCAGCAGCGCTGAACTACAAAAAACTGGACTGGGTCAGTCATCAGCATATTATGGAACTGGCACCGGACAAGATTGAGTCGCTGGCAGAACCTTATTTTTTAGATAAAGGCATTGACATTCGTGCTGGTGGGCCAAAAATTGAAGAAGTTTTTGAGGTTCAGAAATCGAGATCCAAGACTCTTGTCGAATTTGTTGAACGGAGCATGTATTTTTATCAGGATGCCGTGGACTATAACGAATCTGCCGCAAAATCTCATTTGACAGCGGACTCCCTCGACTTGCTCAGAAAACTGCGAGAACAATTGGACCGGCTTGCCGATTGGAATAAAGACGCCATTCAGTTCGAGTTCAAAGGCATGGTCGAATTGCGTGGAATCAAATTTGGCGCAATCGCTCAGCCGGTGCGCGTTGCACTCACGGGAGACACGATTTCTCCTGGAATCGATGTAACTGTGGCATTGATCGGCCGCAAGCGCGTACTGGAAAGGTTAGACAAAGCGATCGACTGGATTGAACAACACAGCGTCTAGCCTGTTGCTGAAAAATTGATTGCAGTTGCAGGCGAAATATTTTTTACGAGTAAATTTTCATTAAATATAATTGTTCCACTTTGAAGGCAGTTATTTCATCCTTCTTCGGGGGCCATAGCTCAGTTGGGAGAGCGCTACAATGGCATTGTAGAGGTCGGCGGTTCGATCCCGCCTGGCTCCACCACTGAAATTGATTCGCACTTTTGTCCCCCTGACTAGGTGCGAACTTATTTTCCAATATGGAGATCGTTTCAAAGGTTGTGTGTGCAATGTAATAAGGCTTTCCGCGTTCTGGTAGAACTGGTTCCAGTTCGACAGGTCCAAGTAAATTGCGCAGTGCCATAGCTGATCGTTCAATATTCCGTTCGAGAAGTTTTTGAATATGGCTTAGTCTTTCCTCAATCCACTCAATTGTTGGTGCTTGAATTACCTTTGAGTAGGCGTTATTCAAGAAACAAATTTCATTTTTCAAAGAATCTATTTTGTATTCGGTGTCAAGCAGTGCTTGGTTGAGTGAAATAGTTCCTTTACCTTCACCGATAAAATTGATAAAGTTCGCCAGTTTTCGCTCTTCTGAGATCAATTCCCTTTCCTTTTGACGGATTTGGCTTGGGAAATCTGAGTACATTTTTCGCACTTTTCTTTCTATTTTTTCCAAGATGCAATGAACAATATTCGGAGTCGATACTAATTGTTTGATTTCATGAAGAATGATATTCTCCAGCACTGTTCGTCTAACTTTCACTTTGTTGTCGCAGATTCCTCTTTTAGTGCCGAGGCAGCCAAAATAACCTCCATTCTTTCCACTGACCTTTCCAATTGTAGAACCACATTTCTTACAATTCATCGCGCCAGAAAACAACTCTTTTGGAAAGTGTTTTTCCACACTTCCCTTTTTGTTTTCAAAGCCTCGTTTTCCTTTTCCTCCAGGCCACGATTTTTTTCTTTCAATCCTACGTGCTCTGACATTGTCCCAAAGGTCTTGTGGAACAATTCGTAAATTTTCATCAGTTTGTACAATCCACTCAGATTCGGGTTTATCGAACTTTTTACGACGGCCAGTTCGAGGGTCACGACGGCTTCCTGTTTTATTCCAAGTCCACTTTCCAATATATTTTTCGTTATCGAGCATTCGGCCGATAGTAGCGAGAGACCAACACTTCGAGAAATTGTTACGAGTCGGAACGCCTTCCTGATTCAGAATATTCACAATTTTATTGATGGAGTTTCCATCTCGATAAAGTTCGAAAACTCTTAGTACAATTGAGGATTCAAGAGGGTCTATCTCCTTCTTGTAGCCTTCTGGTCTTCCTTTGCCTTTTTTATCGAAACGAATTTCCCCCACGGGAACTGACGTATACCCAAATGTGCGTTCACCACAAGAAAACCCACGTTGTTTTTGTCCGACTAGACCTCTCATTGTTTTCTTTTTGAGGTCTTGCAATTGCAACTCGTTGAATATGCCTCGAATTTGAATTCCGAGAGTGGATTCTTGGTCGCCGCTGTCTAATCCATCTGCTACAGAAATAACCCTAATACCTTGAAAATTAAGGTCAGCCAATACTGTAAGCATTAAAAAGTTGTCGCGTGCCAAACGGGACAGGTCATCGACCAGGACAACTTGAAAAATTTGGTTTTGAGCTCCTTCGATTAGGGAATTTAGACCATGCCGGTCTTTATTTGCGCCTGACTTTGCTTCGTCTGAATAAATATGATTCTCGTCAATCGAAAATCCTTGCGTTAAAGCTAATTTTCGACACGTCGAAATTTGATCGTCAATGCTTTGCGGTCTTTGGTTTTCCGAACTGTATCTCGCATAAATTGCTGCTTTCATACTACCCCTTAAATGATATATTTTCGTCTTCTTCCTTACCGCCCGTTTCTTCCATAAGATGGAAGTATTCTTCTGCAAGTAAATTGCCGATGTGATCGATCAATTCTTCTAATTCAGAATCTGATTCGAGCAGATGTTCTCTTTTCAGAAATTTCAGTTGATTCATTGCTTTAAAATAATATATACAATGTATCTATTATAATGCGACAATAATCAATTAATGCAAATATTTCGGCGAAAAACGCTTAATTACGTCAATTTATGACGTGTATATTCGAGAATAATTTGTGTGCAGAGATATCGTTAGATGTGAAAGTTATTGCGGGAGTTCTTTGAAAGACTAAATCTGAACTGACGATGATCAGCAACCATCCTGCCGATAAATAGCACGATAGAAAGGCGAAAACAACTTTTCTCCTCGAGAAATCTGCGTGCGCTCGCAACCTTGTCGGCAAAACGTCCGGCAAAACGTCTGTAGTTGTATGCATAGACATGAGGATTGAGTGTCTTTACGTATATCACTCTGAGTGCGAGACTTTGATTACTGGTCGAAGTCTGCAACGACTGATCAAATTTGGTGATGGGCAGACGGGCTATGCGGTATCGAAAGAGTCAACAGATGTGCGGAAGCTCTATACCGGTGTAAGTGTCGGACAAAAAAGTTCCAAAAGTTCCAAAGAAATTTCTCCATTTTTTATCACTCCACCATTGCCTTTAGAAGGGCATCCCTAGCATCGGAATAAAACTGAATATCAATCTTCGTCGCCATATCATCGGACAAATCGAATAGCTGCCGACGGCAGGCAACTGGCATCAAGAGAGCCGAGGCGCCTTTTTCAACAGCAATTTCCGCAACGGTTACAGGGTTGTGAATAGGCTCTATAGATCCGCCCAAATTAATCTCTCCCACGATGATGAGGCCCACCGCGAACACTTTTCTTTAAGAGAGATGTACAGAGCGCAATCAGTGATGCTCACGCCGAGTTTTGCACCGGCCTTAGATACATCGAAGGCTCGGAGTTGTGCAGTGAATTCGTGGCGCCTAGGGTCTTTGTCGCCGACCAGTTGCATAGATTGGGCGTAGAGGTTCTGCTCGGCGTAGCCCATACTTTCTTTGAATGCGTGGGTACCGGTTTGTTGAGAGTTTTGACAATTGGTGGTCGTTCCCATCAATGAAGATAAGGAAGATCTCGTACTTACTCGTATTGAAGATTAGCGGTCACGTATTGCAGTAATGTTAAACGTCGGTAAAGATCGGATAAAGTACGAAAACTTGATAGCAAGAGAGATTTTCCAAAAGAATATGAAACTCGCTTACTTTGACAAATTGTCCAGTGCTGGCGATGACGACCCATTCTAAAAGGGTGTAAGGGTATTGGAATGGGATATCATAATTTTGCATAATTCGGGACTGACACAAGTTAAGGAACAACGAAATAAACGAAAGGCGAGCCACTGATCGGCGATGGTTCTGACACGAAAACAAGGGCCTCAGCAAAGTACAAAATATCCCATTGAGACAATCACGTTACTTTCGGGCCGGTTCTGAATTGCTGTTAATATATCAATTTTGTCAGATATGGCCGAGTTGATAGGTGGAGTCCGACGCCACTCTCACCACCAAACTCCAAAATGGAACCGTATTCATTGAATAACGTATTTTAAGAGATGAGTGAAAATCACACAATTATTCGAATATTTGTAGCATCTCCAAGTGGTCTTGACGAAGAACGTAAGGCTATTTCGGAAACCATTGAGAACATAAATCGGCACAACAGCAGTCACTGGCTACTGCAATTTAAAGCGATTGGTTGGGAAGATACTGTCGGTGGTAATCGCCGAGCTCAGGACATCATAAATCGGGACCTTGAAACATGCGATTACTTTTTTGGACAAATGGCCGATCGTTGGGGATCTTCACCTTATCCAAGTGGAGACGTAGAAACTAAGTATACATCAGGCTTTGAGGAAGAGTACGAATTAGCGCAGAAAATGTATCAAAGTGGAAAGATGGCAGACATCTTCCTTTTCTTCAAAAAAATTCCTGAGGATAGAATGCGTGATGCTGGTCCGAGTTTACAAAAAGTAATGGAATTCCGGAAACAGATACATGATAACCGTCAGCCCCTCTATACTGAGTTCGAAGAACTAGATGTCTTCAATAACGAAATTTACAATGCACTAAGCAAGATCGGTTGGGAGAGAACCACTCCGAGGCCGGGAGGTGCAATTTCTGCACCAAGTGATCAAAACACCGATATTTTCGCATCTGAAAGCGTAACGCATTCTGAGCCTAAGAAATATTATTTACCTCAATCAACTCGTAACTTCTTGAATGCGATACAAAACAAGAGTGGCGAGACTGATACTCTAACTAATGCCGAAGTGGCTCAACTACGACTAGTATCAGCAAGTACGCATCGAGCGGGTAATGATGACACTTATATTGGTGTACATGACGCAAATTTGCTTTTTTTCTTCCGGTCCGATCTCGATCTATCACGTACCGAAAAAACAACTCTACTGACTGCAGGTCTACGATATATGGAAAACCAAAATGTCCCATTTTGGTACTGGACCGGTGGTAATTTAAAAAGAGCCGAACACATTATCCAATCTAGAATGATCGCCATCAATGATAGTATTGCTAGCTCTGCACTCAATATTGCAGAAATTTTTGGTTATCGCCCACCTCCCATCCCCAAGAAATTTGATCAAGGGTATTGGATTAATAAATGGTTTGAAAACGAACGTACTTACAAATTACGCAATGCTGTTGAGTCGTATTTGAGTAAGTGGGCTGAAGAGGGCGATATCCCAGCGTTGCAACAGATTGGCGAAGGGAAATCAGGACAGCAAGCTGCAAATTTGGATTGCATTATTGTAGGAATTAAATTTCGAAATTCTGAGACGGAAGGTTTTAGGGAGTTGAATAAACGGGACCCCGAGCAAATATCCGACGAGTTACAATCCACTTTGCAAGATGCGATTCAATGTCAAGCGTCAGATGCGCTTGAAAGACTGGCAAAACGAAAGGCCGACTACCTGAGGCTAGCGAGCATTAGGGAACTTGTCCGTCGAGATGCTCTTAGTGAAGATTTGGCGGAGGAACTAAGTGGAGATAATTCAATTGAGGTGCGTCTTGAAGCCATAAAAGCACTGGCTGATAAAGGAAAGCACATTCCGGAAAGCCGAGCAAAGGAGGCGTTGGTATTCAAGAAGAGTGGACTTGGCGATCTCATCTCTGGCGCGAAGGGTACCGATGATAGATCCAAATTTGAAGACTTTCGACGGTATGTGTTAAGTAAAAAGTCTTTGGATGAGTTGCTTGCGATGGAGGAGGAGATAGATCTTCCATTAGACGTGGATGCGTTGTTAATGGCTTGTCGGGTCTTTCCTAAACAAACCGAAAATTTGCTGAGAAGTTTACTAAAGGACGGGTTTCAGAGTCGCTTCGAAAAACAAATGGCAGGATCAGTATATCTGTCTTCGTCGCAAGGAACGGAGTTAGCGAAGAAAGTGAGGAAGTTAAAAGGAATTATTTGTCTTGGACAAACGCAGGAAGCTCTAGATGTACTTGTAACACAGATGAAACAAAGAGACCTTAGTCTGGTTCGAGAGGTGATTGACCGGCAAGAAATAGAGGTCAGCGGAGGAGTACACCAATATTTGGCCCGGTTTGGTAGTTGGGATGATTTGGAACGGATGTTGAAGTTGGGGGAAAAAGTTAAAGGTGGATCAACCTTATTAGGTGCGGATTACACAAAGACTAAAGTCGAGAATTCAATGGCCAAGGCATTAGCGAAGATTGGGCGTGTGCGATTTGTTGACTTGCTTGAGAGACTTCAGTCACATGCATTGTTGCATGGTGTGATTAAGGCCGTCAGTGGTAGGGTGTTTATTCGACTGAGTGATGAGAAGGTATTGGAACTTATGCGCGTGGAAGATGAAGATGTTCGAAAAGTGACCGCACTGAGATGTTTGCAAGTACTGCCGAAGTCACGGACTACGAGGCTATTGGAGAAGTACATGGAGGAGAAAGAACAATACTACAACGCCATCCACTGGCTTGACTTAGGGTCAACCATGCCAAGATCCTACGTCCAGAAGATAGCACGAAGTGAGTTAAGGAATTTCTAACAGTCGAGCAGACAGGTGCCCGATGCGTTGCTGGTGTTCGACATCTACATCGAAGTTGCCAACCAGGACGATGTTGCCGTCGGCACGGATGCTTTCCTTGCCACGGCTGAATTCACCGAACTCCATGTATCCTTTCATGATGTCTACGCCATTTTTCTGATCGAAGGAGATACCAGACACCTCATCGAAGCAAATCACATCGTATTGGCAGACTAGACCGCGTTGGCCAGTTGCGTTGTTGACGAACATGCGGGCAACCGTGGCTTTACCGCCAGAAATCAGATGTGCATACGGAGATAACTGCTGGAAGAGATGGCTCTTGCCCGTTCCTCTGGGGCCGAGTTCTACCATGTTGTAATTGCGTTCGACAAACGGGACCATTCGTAGCATCAAGGCATCGCTTTGCCGCACGGATAATCTGTTCGACTCAATGTCGATCGATCGAAGCAGGAACTTCTTCCACTCGTCGGTGGAAAAAGACTTGTGGGTCTCACCCAAGATATCGAGCACATCTCGTTTTGATAGCTGGATTTCTCGGAGCGACTCAACACCAAACGGTCTTCCTTTGTTCTCCTGCGCTATGGTGGCATCATAGTTCAGATTGATTTCGGCATAAAAGCCACCTGTCAGCATACGCTCATGTTCACTCACCAGTACGGGGCTAATGCGGACATCAGTCAGTCGCAAGCTGGGTAGTGTTGCGATGTAGGAGTCGGTCTTTGCATCCAAGCGAGCGGTAATGAGGTCGATGATTTTAACCTCGCCATTTTCCCTAGCCTTGAAGAGCTCTTCTTCCCCGGCCTTGATCGTTCGTGATTTGAGTTGCCTTTGGACGATTTCGAGGCCCTCATCAATCTCTTCTTGCTCGGTGCTAGCGCAGTACCGACCGAGCAAAATCTCGACTACATACGTTGGCACCGGATACTGGCGGCTAAATGTCCGGACTAAATCCTTTCGGACGAGGTATCCATCTAGCGAGGAAGTAGCCTTTTTGTCGATTTGATCCATTTCAATCATGTACTTACTCCACCAATTACTGTGGAGATTTGAGCAACTAGCGACCCTTTTGCATCAATCAGGACAACTGTTGCTTCACGCCCTTCGATCTCCTCGTCCTCGATGACTACGGAGGCTGCCCCGTTGTTTTTAAGCGCCTTGACACCGACGACCACACTGGACAATGAATTGCCAGCTTGGCGTCGAACATCAAGTGATAAACCCGAAAAGTTGCCATCCACAGCAACAGTGCAGCGCAATCCCTTCCACACCACGTCGGTAAATTCAACGGATGCCGTCGCCTGAGTTGATTCGCCTCGCGTTACCGTCAATTGCAGTGTGAGGCACTCTTGCAGGCTTAGGCCGCCATGGGTGTACTCTTCGCCTTTCTTGAAGCAGCTCACGCCATCAGCGAGGGCAAAATACTGGTTTGGATTCCAGTACCAAGGATAAAGCCGTTCCTCGGTAGAGGCTCCAGGCTTCAATGAAGCGCAGCGCCCCCACTTGCTATCCACCAAGGCGCTGGGAAGATCGATTTTTGGCAATCCCTTAGGCAGCAACAACCAACCATGGTCTGTCACAACTCGAACACGTTTCCATCCTGCCGCCAAGAGCTCCAAGATGCGGTCTCTGATTTCCAGAATCAGGGCATCGATGTGCTTGGCTAGTTTCCACCCACGGTCATGTCCTTCGTGGTCAATGTCCCCGAATTCACACCACGCCATGCCCTGGCCATCGCCATCAGCAGAGCGACTAAGGATCGACCATCCCGCGTCGGTCAGCAACTTCTTCAGGTGGTAGCCACCCTTTAATGACTGACCAGTATCCGCTACCGCAGGTTCGAAGTCAGGACTTCCATCCACACCTCGAATCCTGTCTCTCACTGGGGTGACTGCCGCCTTGCCTGTGGCAGTTACGCTAGGCAAGGCCGTCCAAGTCGGTTCCTCGGAGATTTCAAACCCGCATGCCTCCAAAGATCCCACCAAACGCTTTCCAGCATCAAATCGAAGTCCGTCGACGAACAGAACGCAGTCACCGGGGCTGAAAGCTACTGCCTTTGCCGTCAGGCAGGTGCCTCCCGGGTAACATGTGCCATCAACCAATTTCTGGAGATGCCGGGCTGATTCTTCCACCCACGGTAGGTAAACGGATCGGATTGCCGTCGTAACGGCTTCAAAGTCAGAAGAACTACTAACCTGTGCCAAAGCCCGAATCACTCCGTCATCGACCTGCCATCCGTGACTGAGATAACCTGCCGCGAGGTCGTCCACCGAACCTGCAGCAAGGCTGCTTTTCGTGTTCTCGACAATGATCGCCAGGTGTTCCAATGCGTAAGCCAAGGGGGCATCACCCAGTTCGGCCCAGACCAACGAACGCCTGCGACTATGCTGCTTTTCCAGGATTTTAATTTTGGCCCTCGCTTCGTGCGCGGGTGCTTTAGCAAGGGCCATAAGATCACAGTGAAGGTTTTTCTCTTGGTCGTCATTCCACTGAGGCCAGCCCCCTGCTACCTGCTCATCTGCGAACAGATCAAATACCGGCGGCTGACACTTTCTGATTTGTACCGGGATGTTGGGATAACGCTTAGGCGCCTCACAGAAACGCTCCCAAACTGCATGCCACGGGCCTTCGTGGTTTGCGAGCTTGGTGCTCCCGTCCAAGACGCCTTCGTTCTGAGGGTTGAAGGCCAGTTGAGATTTGCAGGCCTCGACAAAGGCTTTCCATTCGTTCTCGCCACGACTTGCCTGGAATGCATCCCCTTGATCAAGCCATCGCAACAGGTCGCGAATCAGGTCGTCACCCGTCAACAAGGTATTGAAGTAGTCCTTATCCAAGCGCTTACCCCTAAGTAAGGAGATATCTTTGTCAAGAAGCCGATATAGCGCGAGTTGCATGGCATTCTTGGCATCGTTATCCTGCGCTACATCCAGCCCAACCCCACCCTGATCAGATTTTAGATAAGCCAGAATTGTCCAGTCTTTGGCATTGATTTGGGACCAGATCACGCCCCGGTATTGAAGTTCGGCAAGCGGTTTCAGGTGATTCGGGCAGCTTTCGATAGCCCGCAGGTCCTGGCGGCTGATACCCGGCAGATAAAGTATCGGAGTTCGATCTTCGGGAATTGAAATTTCCTCGGCATGACCTGTAATCACGCAGCGCAGCCAGATTGCAGGGCCAATACGCTTATCAGGCGCAAAGTTTCCTAGAATCATTAATTCAGGCAGTTCGGCCTGAAGAACAGGAACTACAGCTTCCCACTGACGGTCGCGATCTGGCCACATAATACAGGCCGGAGCTACTTGAACGTCGGGGTTGAAAACAGCGGTATCGCGAACTGCTTTCAGGAGATGATCAAGCACCCTCATGCGCCACCGATCTCGTTTTGTTGAAAGACTTGATCATTCTTCTTCCAGTTTGTGTTCAGCAATAATCTGTTCAGCCTCTCGGTCATAACTGTCCGCTAAGTCTCGTAAGGTAACGCTAAATCGCTGAAATCCCGCGTTCTCTATTTTCTCGGCTTTACTTCGAAACTTTTCTGCGAGTTCTTTCTCTGGTTTACCAGTTGGGTCAACCACATGAGCACCGCGCGAGTTGTATGTCCCCATTCTAAAGCCATTGCGCAACTCATCAGCGGCTCGGTCATTAAGTGCGGTAGCGACAGCACGGTGTATCCACAATCCATCTGAATCGGTTGGGGCATGAATCAACACTTGGCCAACGTGAGTCAGCGCAACTTCTAGATGGCCGGATTCCGTACTGAGTAGCTTTGCGCGCTGGAGCCATTCGGTGAATTGCTCCTCGTTGAAAGTTCCATCTTTCTGAGTTCCCGGTGGTGTTTTCCACTCATGCAGCAGTTGCCAGGCGTTTGTTGCCATTGCCTTTGATTCTTTGGTGGGTTTCTTCGATGGCTGATCTTCTCTCTTAGATCGGTAGATCAATTGAACCACTTGGCAAAAGAATTCTGGGTGGTTGGCCAGCCTGCTTTCAAGGAGAAGGGGTGCGGTTCCTAGTTGGTTCAATAAAGGAAGGTACGCCCACTCCACTGTAAACTGGTCATCTTGGTTAACGGAAGGATCTGCCTGAAGAAATTTGATCAATTCGACGATATCATATTCGTCTATGGTATAAGTCGGTTCACTGGAAGAAAGCGCAGCAATCAATGCTTGAGCGCATTGATCAATATCAATAGTCTGCTCTGTATAGCGTATCCTGGCTATGCAGTCGATTGCTGCGTGTGGTCTACCATGTTCAATGAGCTTTTCAACGGCAACAGCAAGATCACCATCAGCTTGTAAAGTACTGACACCGGTACGGCTCCAATATTCACGTTCATGCTCCTGAAGCCATAGAGAAGCGCCATCCCATACTTCCTTGGCAAGTGGCAAGTAGGCCAGGAATTGTCCTATTTGCGCTGGTGCCCAACCTGATTTATCGATTTTGTCGCACCATTCCCAATTCTTGTCGTGGTAGCGTCGCCAAATAAAACTGCTCGCTAATGCCTTGTGGTTGTTGTCCGGTGTGTCCAGAAATTGAGGCAAAAGGGCCTGCTCAATAACATCATCGGCAATAACGCCGAGCGCAAGCCCCACCTGGTTAGGTGAAGCAACGGATTCAGCAAATCGGATGACACCCTCGACACCATCTTGCTGAAAGATTTCCAATATTGCCTCTACTCGCAACGCTTCGAGTTTCTTTCTCTGCTCCTCCCAATCGCCGTTTTCCTCGTAAAGATCAAATTCACGATCAGTAAAGAGGTACTGATATAGGTGAAACGGGTTAGTCGGGGCAAGTTGCTCGGAAACTAGCTCAAGTCTGATAATCAAGTCCTCGGGCAAAGCCCATTTGGTATCAGAGAATCGCCGGTGTTTGTTTGTGAATTTTTTGAGGTGATTCCAAAGCGATAGTCGCTGCTTTTCAGGAAGTGCGGAAATGGGTGGTGAGGCAAGGACTTCGATAAGTTGATCAAATGCTGGTTGAGGCAGCTTGTCAAAACTGTCAATCAACGCGGAGAGCCGATCGGAATCATGACCAGCGACAGTAACCGCAAGTTCCGCATAGAAAGATATCTGTTGCCAGTATTCCTGATGCGTTACACCTTTTTCCCGCTTATCGGGGATTATCATTCGCCAGCTCGGTTTGTGCGAACCGAAAGAGGTCTGGAGTTGGCCGGGCAGAAGCTGAATGATCAGATTCCAGGCGATTTCTGGCCATTCATTTAGGAGTGTACGTACCGCCACCTTTCGCTTGTCAACTGACGCAAGCGTTTGCGGAAACCAAGGAAGTAATATGGTTGCAAGCGAATTGGACGGGCGATTGGCCCACTGACCGCCAGGATCATGGCTGGCAAGTTCACCAAGCACAACACAGACTCGAACCAGATTTTGCTCGTCCCAAGCCAAGCTTTCCAGAGCCCATAGCAAGCCGGTCAGATAGCTACCTCCGGTAATGCCGTTGCCTTCTTGGGCAAAAAGTTCATCAAAAGGACAGGGTATCAGGCGCAACGCTTTCTCGACAGCATCAAGAAATTCACTGGGGGCGGCTTCTGCCAGAGTGGGTAATAAACTGTTCAGGCTCCCCCACCGAACCCAGTCAGCATCAGACAGAATTTCACGCATGACCAATATACAAGTTGTTTCAACCTCCCTGTGCGAACAGTTGCTGCACGCATCGGGCATGCTGCTAATTATGGCCAAACCTTCGGCGATTCCTTTACGCAGAACTTGTGAACACTCCAGCACATTGCCGTGGATACTCGCTGTGTATCGCTCTTCGGTAGGTAGTTCAAAAGCGGGGTCTGGCTCAGCTAATGTGGACACAGCTAAAGACCTAAACGTACTAAGATTCTGATCAAAGATGCGTGATCCCAACTGGCTCCAAAGTTCAGCTCGATCAACAACTTTCCAGATTCCGTTCTTTAGAGACAACGGGCTGTTAGGGGTGTGCAATATTTCCCGTGCCTTATTTAGCCATTCGTCATAGCTGATGCCGAGGAGCTGAGTAATCGTATCAAGGTCGCCTTGAGTCCTTTCATTCCAGGCACCAATCAAAACTGCCTGGGCTAGATAGGTGGCGTCAGGATGTTGCGTCCAATCGGTTATAGGCTCCTTTTGAGCCGCCTTGAACTCCTCCGGCATTTCCTCGACAGTTTTTTGCTTGAAAGCCTCCAGCAAGTCTTCTGGTAGGTTTCCGGGTGTGATAGTACCAGCATCCTGATTCCAAGTTTGCACGATATCAACAACTCGTGACCAGACCCATTGTGGTTCGTGCCGTTGGTATTGGGAAATGTGGGAATACAACAGAGACAGGGCAACGCCATACTCGTTGCCAAGATCGTAGCTGAGTATATGGAAGTGATTCAGGAATTCGTAGAGTTCATCACACGAAACTTCATTGCCGCCGTTAGCTACATTCAGGTGGCGTTGAATGGCATTGAGCTTCTCGGTGCTCTTGGATGGACTGAATTTCGCCTGATGGACATGCGTGAAAAATTCATCAACGTTTTTGGTATGCCTTGCCTGGTTCAGAAGCCACTGTACGTTGCGTGCATCGATTGCACTGAGCGGGCCTGTAATCAACGCGATGATATCCTTGTTTCTTGTGAACACCTTGGGATTTTTGAAATCATTCCAGGCGGCCTGTAAAAACTCCGCAAAAAAAACATTACTTGGAGTAACTGCAATGGAATACTTGACTTGACCAAGAAGTTTCCGTCGTTGCTTGCTACTTGGGTTTTCAACGACAACCACAAGATCGTCTGTGTCGAAACCGTCGATCTTGCCCTGGAGTTTGATTTCCGCAATAGGCCAGCAGGGAAGACAGGGGGCGTGCCCCCCGGTGAGCATCAATGCGACAAAAGATGCCTGCACATGCGCTTCAAAATGAAAGCCGCCGCCGCCAGTTGAAAAAGGACTGCTGAGCTTCTTGCTCTTGCTCATTCGGCGGTCTCTCGTGCGTCGCGTTTCTCGGATAAAGTCAGGTGGTGATCGTTAATGCGGTCGCTGTTGAACACGTTGAACCAAAGCGTGGATTCCACGTCCTTGCCACGGTCCTTGTTCCAGTTGATATTGGGTTTGTCGCGCAGAACGCCTGCACCTTTCTTGCCGACATCCGACACAGTCAGGAACGGTCGGATATTAAGGCGCACACCGTCGTTGAGATCCGGGCCCCAGCCGGTAGACTGCTTTTCCAGCGGCTTCCAGCGTATGAAGATGTCGTAGGGGGATTCGCCTTCGAGGATTAATTCCAGCTTTTTCTTGAGGTTCTCTGCGGCTGCTAGCCGCTCTTGTGCTCCGTCCACGCCGCTGGCAATGTCCTGCTTCTGGCGGGTGATCCAGTCGCCCAAGTAGGTGTAGATCAGGGTCTGCAGCAGCTTGGCGTCAAACTTGTGGTAATTGACTAGGGCTGCGAAGCCGTCGCGCAGGCCATCCCAAATGTGCCAAATGAAGGGACGATGCTGGAACAACTTGCAGTGTTGGGTAAAGAACTTCTCCCGCAGCCAAGTCTCGAGTGTTTTATCCGCGTGATCAGTGCTCTTCAGTAGTGCGGCCACGGTATCATTTGACCAGTTATCGCCATAGGCGGCAGCCAGTAGGTTCAATAAGCGGTCGGACGCAGAAGCCTCACCTCGCACTGGTGGAATGCAGACGATGCCGTCGTCATCGGTATAGCTAGCCAAGTTTTCACATTGATGGACCCATTCGCGCTGCTCGTCAGCCAATTCCATGTTGGCATCCAGCTCGGCAGGCCAGCGATAACTTAGTAAACGGGCAACAGCGATGTGCAGCACGGTGTCATCAATACGTAGCGGGCCGCGGATGGTCCACTTTTGCTCCTCATTCCAGACCACGGAGCCACAGGGGTGGCCGTGGAAAATCCATTGAATGGGATCGTTTGTGTAAGGATTGGGTAGACCGTTGGGGTATTTTGCTGCGGCGATATTGGTCCAGTGGTCAAAGTCAAATGGAACTTTGACCAAGGTGGCGTTTGTAACAGATAACTTTTGATCAATTCGCCGCACTGCTTCGTTGTATTCAGGTGAAGAGCAAAAGCACCACGCGGCCGGGAGAAACAATTCATCTTTTGTAATGATAGCCGCTGTATTGTTGTCGAAGCTATTGGCTGTATGCAGAGTTGCCGGAATTTGCCTCATTTGGGCGGCCGCGATCCCCCATTTGTCCCATGCTTCTAGTCCCTGCACTCTAGCCGATGGTGAAGTTGCCAATTTCCCACTCCCGTCTTCCCAGTACAAAACATTCATCTTGCCACCGAAGTGACAGGTTTCCTTTACCGTGCTTTGCTGAAAAATCCAATTTACGCTATCAATAATTCCTATCTCCCAAAAAAATCGACCGAAACGTGGATAGTCAGCCGTAGCGATGCCCTGAAATCCAGACGCTATCGTTCCGAAAAGCGCAGTGTCACCAGCTGAATCTAGTGTCACTCTTGCATCAGGATTCTCCAATTGCTTCGCCTGTTTGACGCTTTTGATATTTGCTGTCAGCAACTGTGCGGATTTTTCGGCGGCGGTGCGTGGCTCAGAAACATCCACGCCACGAATCAAGTTGCCGTCTTCGGCATCACTAAAAAGTTCGCCTGATTCTTCTATTGAATTGCCACGGCTTAGACAGATCATCGCAACGAAGGCACCTGCTGCTGCTGTTGAGTCAAACCCACCTTCACCCAAACGAGCAATCAAATGCCAGGTGTTGGTTTTCAGCAATTTCTCACGGAACTTTTTGTAACTGGTCAGGAAAAGCCAATTCTGTGGTAACACGATGCTGGAAGTACCTCCGTCGATGCAAAGTTCTAAGCAACGATCGAGAAATACAGTTGCCAAATCATTTTTTGCAGCAAAATAGTGTCTTTTGCAGAAATCTCGCAACCGCTCATTTTGCTTGCCTCTCGCAAGATAAGGTACGTTTGTAATCACCCATTGATAGCGCCGTGTAAGCAGGGTTGTGGCCTTAGCCAGCCCCTGAGCAACCACTGCAACCTCCTGCTGATCTTCGATTTGCTCCTGATTCAGCGCCTGTTCCAGTGCACTGGAGAGTTTATCCCACTGCGCAAGCTTGGCGGCGTCAGTTTTTCCTGGATTAAGTAGACTTCCCAACATCGGCGCATCCTTGAAAGCGTCATGCAGCGAGTCCATCGCAATCCGCAAGTTGTGCCTGCCCATTGCCAACTGCTTCCACTCGTCCTTGGACACGCTGATCGATAAGCCAGAGCAAGCAACATTCAATTTTGGCAATACTCGGTAGCCGCCCGCATCTGGGTATTTCCACGCCGTAAGAGCTAGAGCGAAGGCGGCTAGTTCCACGCACCGTTGATCCAATTCCAAGCCATGGATGTTTTCCCGCAATACTGCATCTACCCCCTCCTTTGCCGAAAGGCCATCGAGTTTCATGCGCATGGGCACTAGCATCAGGAAAGCCGCCACGAGAAAGTGGCCCGAGCCGCAACAGGGGTCGAGTGTCTTAATTTCGGCTAGCTGCTCCGGCCAGCCATCAAAAGTTCCGGCTGCCGGCGCCCAAGTTCCATCCTCCAGCTGCACAATTCGGAGATACTTCAAAGGAACACCAGGAATAGACGACTTCTTCCGCAGTTCCTCTTCGCTGTTGGCGTTATGGAGGTCGCTCTCGGTGAGCCGTCTTGCCGTCCACCAAGCTTCCAAGGAGTTATCGAGCAGGAAGTTGACCATATAAGGCTCGGTGAAGAGCTGGGTCACAGCGGGCAACTCTCGTGCGCCAATCTTGACCTCGGAAACGTTGATTTCATCCTTCTTCTTGGCTTGCCAGAATTGGTAGACCCAACCGAGGCTGTCGGAGGCCGTGAATACGTCCAATGGCATGTGAGCTACCATGCGCTCCAGCTTCTGCTGGTGCTCCGGCGGCAAGGTCAGTTGGAAGGCTGGTGAATCAAGTCGAAAAATCTGTGGCAGCATACGAGCGGCGAAACGGGCGGCCAGTTCCCAACAGTTCGCCGCGCCTTCATCGGTAGCGAGGTCTTCACACTCTTCGAGGGTGACCGACACGGGGCCATCTGGATCGGGATACATCAATAGATTGTTCTCGGCTAAGAAACGGGCAAACAGCATTCGGTGCCAGTGCTCGTAGGCGACTTTTTCTATAAGACGATCGGTAGCCTGTTCACCATTCGGTTTTCGGTTGTCACCCAACTGCCGTCCATGCGCCCGCAGGCGGCGGCGTAGGTCGCGATCGGATTCGTTCAGATACGAATAGGGGGTGGGTTCCCCTACGCCAATCTGTTCCAATGCGGCCTGGGCAGCGTATTCGGTCGTCTCACGCGCATCCTTGATGGTACGCTCGAGTCGATTTCTCAATGTTTTGTCCAGCGGCTGCATGTTCTTCATCTATCCAATTGAAGCAGCAATGCTAATACAGCATTAATATGAGCGTTAATTTATTCTAATGCTTGTTTTAATGCTGATCAGCATAAACGGTATCATCCTTAAGTTCATGTCGTGCATATTTGCCTCGCCCTGGAGGTTGAAGATCAGGGTTTTCCTGCCGCAACTCGGTCATCAACCGGTGTACCTGATTCCGATCAAAGCGGGTGATTTGCCGGATCTCTTTATTGCTCAAGCCCGGCTCACTCCGACGGCTACGCTCCATCAAAATGCTCAGCACTCGAGTTTTGGCGGCCTCCCAATCAATGCGTCGGCGTGCTTCACCTTGACCGCCTTCAGCCAAGCGGTTGTACAGGTCCGGGTGGATACACCAGTAGGCTCCCCGCCCCTTGCCGCCGTGTTCGATGTAACCTGCAGACTCCATACCCGAGAGCCTCTCGCGGATTTGGGGTTCACTCCGTTGGCAAAGAGTCGCGGCTGTGCCGGTGTCTACCTCCGGGTGCTGAAGCAGGTACTGCAACAGCAACAGTTCGTCCACACCCAGGTTGCGTTCGTGCCTACTCTCCTCGGCTACGAACAGGCGAAAAGCAGATTTCAAGTCCCCTTTGGGAAAGTCCACCAAAACGGATTCGCCGATTTCGCGAATGTAAGGCGGCTCCTTGCCTTCAATAAGTAAGGCGGAAAACATGCGGTTTATCCCTAAATTGCTACGGTTGACAAGGCGCAGACGAGTTAGAGCCTCAACCAGCAAAGGGTTCCTAGCTGCGGGTTGATGATGAAGAATATTGCCGGGCGTAATACCGGCGATAAAACTGCCGTTATTACTGATTTCCAGCCGGTTGGGATACACCTTGACCATCACCGGTCCCGCTATGCGCAGGTCAGCGTGGCAGAACGCATTCATCAACGCTTCCCGCACGGCAATTTCTGGCCAGGTGCGATATTCATAGTGAAACATGCCCTGTTTGTAGGTGGTGATGGGGTTGAAGGGCACCAGCAGCTCTTCTATGCGCTGCACAGACAAGGGTAAAGCGCTGATGCGATCTTCTCGGACACCATAATCGGTATCGGAAGTCATCTGCAGGAAGGTCCAGTTATGACCGGGCAGGTATTCTCGGATGGCGGCTTCAGTGCCCGCCAGCAGGAGTGCAGTCCGAGTGAGTTTGTCGTGCCTGATTAGTCCAAGCGCGGCAAGCAACTCTGCATCGGAAAGTCGGAGCAAATCATCTGGGGCTCTCTCCTTGCGAGCCTGATTCCGGAGAGCTTCTAACGCGGCGGCAGACAGCAGTGCGGCATCCACCTTAGCGACGGGTTCTGCCGTGTAGTCGGTTTCTCCTGTTTCGACGCCTATTTTTCGCCTCAATGTGCCTGTTAACGGCACACAATCCTTGCTGATGCGAATCGTGCCTCGGCCAGCGGTATCCGTGTAGGGTGGTATGCCAGGGTAGATTTGCATCAATAGCAAACGGCCAGTACCCTCCGGTACAGCCAGTTCTTCGAATACTGGGGTTATTTTGGGATCGGTCATGTCATACACTGCCTTTTTAAGCAGATTCGAGTCGATTTCCGGCGACACACCCAAAATGGTCTGGTCGCGACCCTGAATTCGGTCTGCTACGCCGAATACGACGGTACCGCCGCCGCCATTGGCCATGCAAACCGCCATGTGCACGACTGTTTTTACGGCGTTATCCCGACTATTCAGGTCCCACTGTTTGAAGTCGAGATCCTGATCCTCCAGATCATGGGCGACGCAGTAATCCAGCTCTACAAGTAGCGTTTCGATATTGGCGGCGGTTCGCATGATCTGGATAGCCCTTTATTTGATCGATACTGGGCCTTTGGCCAGCGCAGCCTTGAGTTGTCCCTTCACTTCTTCAGCCCAAGCATCGATTTCGTCGCTCGTTTTCAGGGTACGACGAGGTACATTCACAAACTGAATTTCGGGTTCGCACAGCTCGGCAGCACCAATCGCGACATTGTCAAAGCGGCCGGGCATCGCCGCAACGCGGTCGGTAAACATCGACAAACTGCAGCAGTCCAGGGTGGTCAGTACATGGTTAGTCGACTTCACCTCCACCTTGGGCCAAGCGGCTATCGTGAGTCGCTGTTCAGACAATAGTTGATTCCGCTGTTCTGGTTCCAATTGTTGCCAATTGCTATTGTCTGCAAGACGCTGCATGCCTTGTTCGTGACGGGAGGAATATTCGTCATCGAGCTTGTTGAGTGCATCGCGCAGCAGTTGGGTCAGGTTGGTGATCAGCGGCACGACAAGATCCGGGTCCTCGAGTAGCTGGCGCTGCTGTTCAATGGTGTTCACTTGGGCTAAAATGACCTGAGCGTCCTGAAGTTCCAGGGCGTGGGCCATCAGGCATTTCAATACATTCCAGTTGGGCCAGCGTCTGTCGGTGCGTTCAGCGAGATCGGTCCAGTTATCGATGCTGTTGCCCAGTTCCTCCCGCCGGTTGAAGACGGTAATCAGTTGCTCATTACCCGTCGTGAGGGAGATATCGTTGAGGAACGTGGTGTTCGGTTTGGCCAGTTTCGGAGCCTCGCCGCCAGCCTTATCAGCGAACTCCAGCATTTTCTGCAGGAACTGCGGTATATTGGCTAATTCCTCTCCTTGCTTGGCCTGGAGCCCGATCTTCTGCAGCAGCTTGCGGATCTGGATGCGTTGGGCAGTGGTGACGGTAGTGGATTCCACCTTGAACATCACCTTGCCAATTGATTTGCGCTCCAGTTCCTTTGGGTCGATTGTTTGGCCGCGTTCGTCTTGCGCGCGAATCAACTCGGCTACCAACAGCACTTGTAATCCACCGTCAACGGCATCACGAGACCATCCATAGGGTGAAGACTCGAATTGGGTGCGGACGTCCACTCCCTTTTTGCCACCGGCGATAGAACCGAGAATGGCTTTACACACGAGGTTCTTGGCAGGTTCACCTTCGTCGCTTACCGCTTTTAGCGCATCGGGAGCACCTTTCTGGGCTCTTTCATAAACCTTGGACCAGCCCACGTGGTCAGCGATGTGAAACTGAGGGTAGAGCCGTTGCAGAGCGTTACTAGAGGCCTCCAGCACCATCTCCTGCAGATCACTGCCGAGGATTTCATTACCGCCACCCTGAAAGACGTGAGCTCCAGAGAATGCTTCTTCGAGGAGATCGCGAATCTTGTCTTCTGCCGTCTGCTTGGTGGTCTCCATGGCCGAACGGGCTTCGACGCCTTCGGCAGTGTTGGGAGCACCGCGCTTATCCAGCGTGGCGCTAGCGGCCTTATAGTTGATGAGATGATGGCGAAAGTCATCGGCCGAACGCTTGGGGATAAACATAAAAACTATTGGAGACTGATTGCCTACTTGTCTTGAGTCGGCCCGCACCGAGTTTTCGTCAATGCTCCATCCGTCACGAACCCAAATGAGAATACGCTGTTCGATGCCGGTGGAAAGCTGGGCGTCAAACACCGGATAGATGTCACGAGCGACTTTCGAGTTGCCGTGGGTAAGAGAGAGTTTGCTTATTATCTCGCCGAATTTCTTTCGGATACGATCGTCGCGTTCTGCGTCGATGCGGTGCGCTTCGTTAGACAACACGGAGCGTTGGCTCTGGAATTCGTCGCTCCACGCCGCACTCTCTTCGGTTTGGATTCGGAATTCATCACCAACCTTCATTAACAACTCGCAATTATCGAGCAGGTTAGGCAACTTGCTACGCAAACTGCTGCTATCGTAAGAAATATTTTCGACTAGTAGATCGGCGAGGGTATCAATGGTGGCACGGATTCCGATCTCGCTGTTCTGGCGACCGAGCTTGTTGATTAGAAATACGAGACCGCAGGCGCGTGCCAAAAGCTGTTCTTCCTCCGAGCCCTCGTTCCAACTCATCGTCTTTTCGTGAACCTTACGCGGCAGAATACGTGACTGGAGCAATTTATCGGCAGAGTCGAAATATAGATAATCGGCTGGTACTACATTGCCCAAGGGTTTTCTAAGATTGGTCTGGATAACTTTGTGAACTATGCTGAGCTGGTTGCGGAGCTGGCTGTCGGTTCCGGTCTGATCCAAGACCCGGAGGGTGCTTTCCCAGAAACGACGACGCACTGGCAGAATGGGATAGTCCTGAGGGAAATGAGGAATGTCGTCCTGCCTGTGACCAATGGTCGTATCTGCCAGATGCCGAGAAATTTCGCCCAAGTTGGTTTGCATGATCTGTTCAATGTGCGTCTTTGCTCCCGGCTTCTTGGCAAGAATGACCTGACGTATAACCGCGTCGACATCGGTATCAGAGAGTTCCACACGGATGGTGAACCGCCCCTCTAACTTTTTCAGGTTGCTGGTGCCGGCCACAGCTGTCTGACCGGTGCCGATCAAAAGCAGTTTGTCGCCAATGTTCTTGCAGCAGGCTTCCACAGCCTCCTGGACGTCAATGGAGCGCTGGCTGTCTTCGCCGATGTACTGTTGCACCTCGTCGAGCACCACCAATGTCAGCGGGAATTTGCCATCCTTCGTTAGTGCCTGACGAATGGCCTTTATCATGTTATCACTGGAAACGTCCTGAACGAAAGGGTAGAGATTATTCAGGGTTTCGACACAGGATGTGGGTGATGTAAAGAGCTTGGGCTTGGCCTGAACCAAGGCCTCGTGAAGGCCCTCAGCCACGTAAAAGTTATCCAACTCTTCGTTCCATTCTAAGCCATTCTTCTCAACATGAGCGCGCACCGAGTCATAGATGCCTTCGTGTTTGAGCCACATGATGAAGCGGCCAACCGAGTATTGCTCAGGCAAGCCAGCGGACTTGAAGATTATGCGCAGGAGTGCCAGTCGGACACTGCCACTCGCTCCCGCTCCCAGCGTGCCGGATGCAGCGTGTAAGCCTCCATGACGCTTGGCTTGGGTGCTCAGTTCCTTCAAATTATCGCGAATTTCTTGCGGCAAGTTGGCGATTGCGCGAGCCGTGGCTCCATCTTCGAAATTTGTGTCGACCCATAGCGCGCGGAGCATTTTGACGAGATGTGATTTTCCTGAACCGAAAAATCCACTGACCCAAACGGCAGGTTGCTGAGCCTGGTCGATGTTTTTCAGGTAGGTTTCGAGAATGTGAGATACCCCCTTTTCGTATTGGCCAGCACAGACGAAGATCTCCAATTCGTGACGCAGTACCGCCATCGCCTGGCTGGTATTTTCATCATTGACACTTGCTACACCCTCATTGAGCAGTTTTCGCGTGGCCGGATCTTTTTGGTAAATATCGCGATTGTTCATTATTAACCCTTTGTTCAATATTCTTTGTCCGCAGTGATTGGCACAGCGAGATAGTTCCATCCATCGTAGCCATCCAGCAATCTGTAGTTGTTGTTTTCGTAGCTGCCGGGGAAGAAGACCAGTAGCCTTCCGGCGACCATGGGGGCTAACTTGTCGACGACTTCTTTAACCTTCAAAATGCCGAAGAGTGCGCTGACGCCGATAATTGCCACAACGGTATCAGCTTCGATGTCATTTTTTTGAAGGAAGGCCTCGAACTCATCGGTGATAAAATCGAGGTATTTCGGCAGCAGCGTGGAGAGTAATTGGGGATTCTGGAAGTAACTCTTGGCGTACCTTTGCGAGGTGAGCCAAATGGCAAAAGTATCCGTCAGGTCGAACATGGCCCATTCGTGGCCTGCCTGTCGCGTAACGATTTCAAATTCATCGACTTTAGCTCGCATCCAGCGTTCTTCATTTTCGTTGTAAATACAAAATATCACGCGCTGGGCAGCAGCGGCATCGTCGCGCCACGGTACGGAAATGTAATTGCTATAGGACTGCAAGAGCCGTCTAACTCTGCTCACGAAGCCACTCCATTTCTACTTGATTGATCAGGTTCGGGAAAAAAACCTCAATGATACTACCCACATGTTTGAACACGATCCACCCTTTACGAGAGGCGTCTTCGGCAAGTTCAATGGCAGTGTGGAAGGTACAATCTAGCAATTTGGCGTATTCCGTTTGAAAAAGTGCTTGTCCACGCGAACCTGTGAGATAGCCAATGAGCAAGGCGTAGGAAACACTCCCGGCAGTTGGGTTGGCGCGGGTGCGCACCTTCCTGGTGCGTCCATAGAGGTGACCAGACTTGGTCCACGTCGAACTGATGTTTCGAGCTGTCGATTGTAGCGTCGCTTTGCTGAAGCGGCCAGGTTCTTGGCTGTCGATAAATTCCTCAAGAGATTCACGGATAATCGTTGAGCTTTCTGGAAACTTCAGAATGAACGTTGCTGTAGGTCGGAAAATGGGGTCCCGTGCGTATGTGCATAGTAGCGCTAGTAATGGCCGGCCATCAATATCACGATTCCAAAAGTAAAGAAGTACCCGAAAAAGGACTTTGGTGCAGTCAAGGGAGTAAAGGTCAGCTAGATGTCGATATGTAAGAGAGCGGGTTTTGCCAGATCGCTTGCCCAGGCAATTTTCGTCACCTATCGCCTGGAGGTAATCACTCGTTTCAGACTCAGGTCGGTCAACATAGGTTAATAAATCTCCCAACTCCTCAAGCATCATGGTGCGAGACGTATGAGTGCCACCGCGCTTGAAACTGAACCCGAACCGGGATAATTGTTTATTTTTTCCCGTCATGCTCACCGCTATTCTCGCTTGCCCTTCTTCTGCGTTACACCCTCGTCGAATTCACCGATCTTGAAATTCAAAAGACGACCGATTTTGTGGGCGGTCAAGGCTTTTTCGCTGTTCGACTTACAGTCCGTATCTTGCATGAGCCCTAATCCAAGCGAATGTCTATTTTCAGTTTTCGATGTATTGGCATAGTGCTCAAAAGCGGTGAAGACAGAAATAGCGATAAATATTCTTGTCTTATTTTCAGACGGAGTGTGCTGCTAATCAATTATTTGGTTTATCCCATTTAGAGTTGGTTAACTCATCGATCGACTCTTTCACAAAGTTGTTGGTGACTTTCAAAGCCACTGCGTTCAGGATTTCGTAAAAATGCGCTTTGATCGTCTTGGCAAATTTTCGTATCGGCTCCAGCTGGCAACGCTGAGCCCAGTCGAGCCACCGCTTCTGACGCAATGGCATGTTGTGTAGATTTCTCAGCCAGTTATACATGCTACCTTTGAGTTTCTCTATTCCCTCACGCATACGTCCACGATACCGATCAGAACAACAGCTTCAACAACAATTATGCCACCGGCTGCCGCAAAGCGATACCCGTTGCGTCGTAATATAACACCCCTAACTCACGCTATTTGAGGAAGACCATAAATTGAATTTTGGGTGTGTTTGGTAGTCTCACTTCATACCCGATTATGGCATCCTTGTGTTCTGGTCTGTTCCAACCCAAAAATGTCTATATGTCTGAATTTATGCTGCACCTAGTGAATAGGCTCTTGTCGTTCGCTCGTAAGCATTAACGAATAGAGCTTATCCATAAACGGTACTAAGCTTGTGGAATTTCCTTTGCCAGTTGGGACAAATTCAGTTCAAAAATCGCTGTTTCTGCGTCAGTCGGAAGAGTTTCTAATCGTTCAACAGAAAATTCAGTTTCAGGAGTCTTTTCGTCAAAGCTTGGCGAAGTAGAATTTCCTTTGTAGTTCATTAGGTCTATACCACCAATATAAACTATTGACTTATTTGCTTTCCCAATAGCGAAATACAGGTATGTACCTTTAATTAAAATTGCTTTGACCTCAGGGCAATCGGGATAGGTGAGAGAGTACGGCAGTCTAAGCAGTGGATAATTTTTAGCGAGATGCTTATCAAATGAGCGTAACGCCAGAAGTAGATTTGTAGTGATCTTTGTTGGAATATGAAAATCACCTAGTGTAAATGCCACCATAAATTCAAACAAGTTGTGCTCGGAAAACCGACGGCTGCTTCCTCGACCCTTGGCATCTACTCCGTCAGGTACAATTACTCCTTTTTCACACAGGTAAATGAGTTTGTATTGCGGTTGACGTAAAAATTTTGCAATTTGGGTTAATGTCCATTCCTTTCTACTCATAATATGTAGCATCTATTTGTGGTTTGACATAAAATTATTTTTGGTAAATTGTTTCTATTGATCTCAATAAAATAATTGCATAATTCCGATTCCAATCTTGCTAAATTTCCTGCTACAAGCCATACTTAATTCGGACGAAAAAACCAACTTGTTTGAGTGAACAATATTTGATCATGAATTTCGGACCCATTTGACAGCTTTTGCTACCATTTTTGGATCTACATTCAAAGTATGACCTATTCTATAATAACTAAACCCGAGTTCCCTAAGGTGTAGGCATTCAGTTGCTATCTGCTGGTATACGGGTTTCATTTTTGGGTTGATAATCGCAACTGCAATTGAAATGCTGCCAAGGGTGCGAATCAATTGCGTTTGCGTCCACCACTATAGAACAAACAGTCTTTCGACGACTGCATTTGCAACTTTGTTGACAGGTTGAAGACTCATACAAGATGTCGTCGTCCCCATCGTCTAGCCAGGTCTAGGACACCAGCCTTTCACGCTGGCGACGGGGGTTCGAATCCCCCTGGGGACGCCATTTGAATATATTCACTGATGTTTATGAGTTGAGTTGCCTGTTTGGCTTTATTCGGCGACTCTGCATTTACGTGATGACAAAATTGCAATTTTGAAACTTTCGCGATTCAATTCAGTCAAAGTCGATACCTTCAATTGACTGCTACCATGCATATTCGAATACTTTCCAGATTCAGCTTGCTCGTTTTTCTATTCAGCCTGTTTGCCAACATACAGGTTTACGCAGATTTTCAGAAAAGCCCAAACGACCACCGGGAATATCTCGCATTCGAACTTGAAAACCGAATGCGCGTGCTGGTAATTTCCGACCCTGAAACAGATGACGCGGCTGCCTCGCTAGCGATTCAAATTGGTGGAGGGGATGATCCGGAAAATCGAGCCGGAATGGCTCACTATCTGGAACACATGCTTTTTCTCGGAACGGAAAAATACCCGGAACTGGATAGCTATCGTGCTTTCATTGAACAAAACGGTGGATCAACCAATGCGTATACCGCAATAGATCTCACAAACTACAACTTCAGCATCGAACCCGATTTCCTTAAACCTGCTCTTGACCGATTTGCCCAATTTTTTGTGGCACCTCTATTCCCAGCAGAGCAAGTCGGTCGCGAACGAGGTGTAGTACACGCGGAATTTGAAATGCGTACACAGCGCGATGTTGTCAGACACTGGGCAGCGATGAGACATGCCTACAATCCGAAGCACCCATCAGCAAAATTCGTTACAGGCACGGAAAAGACTCTGAAAGGTGATGTCCGTCCCGACCTGATTCAGTTCTTCAATAAAAACTACAGTGCGAACCTAATGAATCTAGTCGTACTGGGTCGAGAACCAGTTAATGAATTGCAGAAATGGGTAGTGGAAATTTTTTCGGATATCAAGGACTCTGATGCTGATGTGCTTGAAATAACCGAACCTTTGTTTGCCGACGGGAGTCTGCCGGCGCTGTTGAAAGTCAGGACCCTAAAGAACAATCCGAGCTTAACGTTAACGTTTCCAGTGCCGAATCTGGAACCCTACTGGCGAGAGAGTCCGGACGGGTATATTTCGAACCTGCTGGGACATGAAGGCAAGGGGAGCCTGTTGTCGGAATTAAAAGCCGAAGGCTGGGCCGATGGCTTATATGTCAGCCCCGGTAATCCAGGCATCAACAGCTATACCATGACCGTAAAAATTTCGCTTACTGAGAGCGGGCATCAAAACTGGGAGAATGTAACAGCCTACGTATTTCAGTACATCCGAGAAATTCGTGTGCGCGGAATCGACGAATGGAGATTCAATGAGCAAAAAATTCTGAGCGAAATCGGATTTCGCTTCAGTGAGGTCGACGATGCTAGAAATTTTGTGACTACTCTTGCAGCAGTGCTGCATAAGTATCCTCCAAATGAAATACTGTCAGCGCTGTATCTGGTGAGTCAATACGATCCTAATCTGATCACTACAATTCTGGCTGAAATGACACCGGAAAATACGCTAGCAGTTTTGCCGTCATCCACGACTGAGACGGACAAGTTGACGCCTTATCTGGGAGTGGAATATTCGCTTGATAAACTTCCTGACCAAACAATCGAATTGTGGCACACTGACCTTGCAGACTCATCGAACTGGCTCCCGACAGCGAACGAATTTCTGCCGCAGAATCTGAATTTGAAGACTACCGACGAAGTATCCAAACCCGAAAGAATATTTGCGAAACCGGGGTTTGAATTGTGGCATCAGATGGATACTTCATTTGACGTACCACGTGCAAGTTTCTTCATTTCGGTGCGAAGTCCAGTAACAAAGGCCAATGTTAAGAATTCCGTTCTGCTTTCGCTATTTGAAGCCGCAATTAATGATCAGTTGAACGAATTTGCCTATCCCGCAGCACTCGCTGGACTTGACTACAGTCTGTACGGACACTCTCGCGGATTTACCATTCGTATTTCCGGTTTCGATGACAAGCAGTCCGTGCTACTTGGCGAGATTATCAGCATCGTCAAATCCCCTACGTTTGATCGGAGCAAATTTGAACTGCACAGGGATCAGTTGATTCGAGATATTGAAAACAGCCGCAGAGACAGTGCATACCGACGTGCTATCTCCGAATTTTATTCAATCATTGTCGAACCGAGTTGGACCGAAGAACAGGAACTACAGGCCCTGACGCAAGTAGAGTTTGAGGATCTCGTCAACTTTTCATCCAAATTGATTGAAGAAGTGGATCTTGTGGTTTTATCGCATGGAAACGTGCTCAGAGACGAAGCCATTGCGATGGGAGAACTGGTCGAATCAAATCTGCTAAATCCGGAGAGAGTCGCGACCGTACGAAAGAGCGATGTAGTCGATCTTCCTGATCATGGCCCTTTCATTCGTCAGATTGGAATTGAGAATAATGATTCTGCAATTGCGGTATATCTGCAGGGAACAGATCGATCGCTTCGAGAGCGAGCCTATTTTGCTCTATTGGCACAAATTATTCAGACTCCGTTTTTTTCAGACCTTCGGTCGGTTCAACAACTCGGCTATGTAGTATTCTCAGCCAATGTGCCAGTTGGGCAGGTGCCTGGAACCATGTTCGTCATTCAGTCCCCTGATGTTCCACCGGAAAAAATGGAGGTCGCGATCATTGAGTTTCTGGATCAATTTCATACATGGCTGGCTGATTTATCAAGTTCGGAGTTTGAAGCATACAGAGCTGGTTTGATCGGACAAATACTTGAGAAGGATTCAACCTTGAATGATCGTTCGTATCGATACTGGACAGCCATTGATCAGAAAGATTACGAATTCAATCAGCAGCAAGAACTTGCATCGATTCTTGAAACGATGGAAAGAAAAGATTTTGAAGATTTCGTGCACGACTTGCTTATAAAAAGAGGTGACAGTCGACTGGTGGTACTCGGTTACGGAAACAACCATGGTATGCCAGTGGAACTGCTTCAAACAGAAGGCGTTCACATAGCTGATCGAGAAAGTTTCAAGCGCGGTCAGGAATTGTTTCCTCCACTCTAGCGGGAAGTCGTACGAAATGGCCTCCAGCATCGAACTGCTCGCGCGTGAAGTTGGAGATACTTTGCTACAAAATCACTTGGTGCTCACTACGGTTGAGTCGTGTACCGGAGGCTGGGTAGCCGAAGCGATTACGAGCGTAGCAGGAAGTTCCTCATGGTTTGAACGAGGGTTTGTCACTTATAGCAATGAAGCCAAGCAGGAACTCCTAGGTGTCAGGAAGGAAACCCTCCTACAGTACGGTGCAGTAAGCAGAGAAGTTGCACGAGAAATGTCTTTGGGCGGAATCGATGCCAGTCGCGCCGATCTTGCCGTAGCGGTTACAGGCATTGCAGGACCGGACGGTGGTACCTTGCAAAAACCTGTCGGCACGGTATGGGTTGCTTGGGGAGACCGAAGTGGCAATGTCAGCGAACAGCTTTTCCAATTTGATGGTGATCGAGAATCCGTACGTAGATCAACGGTAGAACAATCGCTAGCTGGAATATTGGAGTTTCTCAAAAGTCCCAGCTAATACGACAATTAATGACGAAATGTTATTTGTCTATTGTAATTTTTAAACTTCTGTAATACTTTTCTGTAGTTGAAATTTCCAATCTTCTGTGGGTATACTTACCAGACAATTTCCATCTTTAACCTATCGAATTTTCTTGGGATAGTTGACCAATGGGCAGGATTGATGTGCATATCCAGGAAGGCGTGAATTCGTGTGTTGCGAATGCTGCGGCTTCTGTTCTCATCGGAAAAATCGATTATTCGGGGGATTTGGCTGGAATGACCTATTTCTTGGGACACACACCGAATTTATTGCGTGTCACTGTGGATCGGCTCGCGTGAGGTCATTAGGCGTAGGTGCTGACACGCAATTTTCTTTACAGTGCCTACGCCAATCACGTACATTCCTTTAGAAAGTTGACTTCGCATCAATATATGCATCAACACTAGTTTTTGATCGTTTGATCGAATCAATTCATTTACTCAGATGGCCGCAGAGATTGCCCTTCTGAATTCAGCAGCTGTCGCTTGAAGCACCGATAGTGCAATTACCGACCTAGGTACCGGGAAAATTATCCGGCCAATAAACTATTCGTTCTGACCAAGTGGCACCTTTCGGCGTATTGATTTACGCCAACGCAGAGTTTATGGGAGTTCCTTGGAAAACCATCATTGATCAATCCATTCTTCATGCACATCAGTATCTTACGACCAATGATCTTGAAATGATGCACCACATGCGAGGCTGTCAGGATTGGGATGAAAGTCCCGTCCCTTGTTGAAAGGAGGATCGGTTGCAATAAGATGGACGGTTCCGCTATTTATCCCCCGAAGGAACTTCAGATTGTTTTCATGGAATAAAGTGCGGTTCTTCCAATTCGGGCTATAACGTTGCGTTGCGGGCTGTCTCGTCTCGGCATGTCTCCCTCCTATTCAGCGATTGCCGTACCAACTATATAATGAGAATGAATAATTTTGGGCACCATCACGACTTGAAATTAGTATACTAATCGTTAAGTATCATTTAGTGTAATAGTAAACAATAGAGTAAGCAATTGACATGTCAACCACATCTTTCGATACTTTACAAGCATCAAAAGACTTGCAAAGTCATGGCTTTGAGCAGGAACAAGCTGAGGCGATTGCACAGGTAGTTCGCAACGGACAGGGCGAACTAGCAACTAAGTATGATATTGATTCAGTTAGGTCTGATATTGAAAATGTTAAATGGACGCTAGGTGCAATGATAGGTGTGAATTTTATTGTGATGATAGGTGGATTCAGTCTGTTGGCGACATTTATTAACCAATGAGTTTTTTGTACGAGAGAGTCTTGCTAATCATTCCAGCAGCTAACATAGCCATATAACCAGCCCAGATTCTTTAATCCACTTCGACCGTCCCATAGAACAAGTCAGAACCATCCTTCCACCCTTCGCGGATTCGCTGTGCCATGAGCCATGTAGTCGGTTGCGATATGCCTAAATCCCGGTGCAGTTTCATGCTGGAAACACCCTTTAAGCTGGTAGTCATTGGATACATTGCGAAAATCCATTTACGTAAAGGGAACCCTGCTTGACTGCATGACAGTGCCAGTCTTGATGCTGAAATAACTCCGACAATTAAATATGATGATCAAATTTCCGAAAGAGGCGGGACGCATTGAGCCGAATCCGTTTGATTATTGGGATGAAAAGAAAACTAAGAGAAGTGAAGAAATTAGGCAACAGGCGGTGAAGGATGTGAGAGAGACTTTCCGCACCCTTCGTGAGCAATGGAAGGAAAGTAATAGAACAGATTCGTCTTCAAAGGATTCGAATTAGAAGTAACCAGCAGCATTTCATCCTCAATGTGTCAGTAGTATCAAATACTGACGTGCCAACATTAGGTGTGAGGTGGCGATTCCATCACTTTCGCTTGATGCCTCAGTTCGGGTGTCATAGTAAACTGCGGACAACCGAATGCTGTAGCACCCCAAGCGCCACAAGTTTCAATTTTTTCATTAATCAAGATGACTGAGTGATCACCTGTTGTAAATCTCGACTGACAGGATAAGAATTCGAAACGTTCCCAATTCCAACGGTACCAGGTGCAACCGACCGATATAAAATCCCGTTGCGATTGATTCTAGTTGCACAGTTTTGGGTAGTCTCAATAAGCGCTAAGGGATTGCCAAGATATTCGGATATTTAAATCTCTCGATAGTTATCTGTTTACTTTCATGTTTTGAGTTCCTGCACACCAGCGTATATAAACGATGGTCAATTGGCAATGATTCTCGGACTGAAATGTTGAATAATCCTGACACGCAAAGACTGTTTGTAGGCTTGTGGCCTAATTTCGAAATTCGATCGCACCTGACAACAGTTCAAACCGATTTTCGATTATCTGAGTCAAGTCGAACAACACTCCCAGAAAAATTCCACATTACACTTTTGTTTCTGGGTGACATACCCAAAACAGAAATCGCCAGCGTGAAGGCCTTCATTCAAGACATTCAGTTCGATCCGTTTTCGATTGAGTTGAACTGTGTTGGTTTCTGGCCCGGTAACCGCATAATTTGGGCCGGAACAGATGAAGTGAGCATCGAATTAACCGAGCTTGTCGGCAGGGTGAGGAAGGGGTTGTCTCGATTTGGTAAAGATCGTAGAAAATTTGTTCCCCACATTACCTTGGCGCGCAAGGCTCAAAAGAGAATACACGGTTTGATAGACCCGATCCACTGGCAGGTGCATCACATCGAATTGATTCGCTCAACGCTTTTGAGCGATGGCGCAAAATACGAGTCAATCGCGCGCTCAGGCTGAATCAGCTATCAATCTACAAGAACTGCTGAAACTGATCCAAATATTCCAAGATCTGCAGTAACCCTGTCGCCTGAACGGATTGGTTTTGGTCGCCCGCATACACCAGTAGTGATGTATTGTTCGGCTTCGATTGTGATCCCTCTTGAGGAAAGCTGGTTTACCACCCACTCAAGTGCCGCTAGCGGATGTCCCAAAGCATCCGCTCCGGTTCCTTGCGTTGCGACCTCATCATTGATGATCAGTCGGACTGGACAATCTGCCAAATTGATGTTTCTCCATTCTACCGAAGTTGCTTCACCGATGACCCAGTCTTTTCCACAAGCACAGTCTGCAAGCAGAGTTGCCGCTCCAGCATTTGCGAAATCTGAAATTCTCGAGTCCGGGAATTCCAGACTGGGATGTAGGCTTGAGACAGCGTCGAGAATTTCATCTCTCGTATACGCAGTTGCACGGCTAATTATTGATTTGCCGAAACGAAAAGCGAACTCTGCTTCCGCTACCGCCATGTGATTGCCGGCCATCGACAGAACTGCGTTCGGTTCATACACATGCGATGAAAGATAGGGACCTTCTAGTGGTTCATCGACACCGATATGTTTCTGGCCACCTGCACTGGTAGCGGCGATTTTCCACCCAGCGATGGAATCTTCAGCGAGTTCCGGGAAGTGAATTTGAGCTTGTCTTCCGACATCTTCAGTATCTGGCTTGCAGTGCGCAGGAAGCGCATTGATTGTTTCTCCGGCATTGCGCAACGCCCATAAGGCTGCCGCTGCTTGTCTGGCAATTTCGCTATTCATGGTTTTAAGTTATTCCTATGTGTAATTTCATTTGGAAGTCATCGTTCCAAATACTCACGTTTGTTTTTTACCTCTTCCCACTCCGCTGCATCCGGCGGGGCTTCGATGATCGAAGAAATTACCGGCCAAATTAGACTCAATTCTGTATTGAGATCGAAGAATTCGCGCTGATCTTCAGGTAAATCATCTTCAGCATAAATTGCGGTTACGGGACATTCAGGTTCGCACAGACTGCAGTCGATGCACTCCTCCGGGTCAATGACAAGCATATTCGGGCCTTCGTGGAAACAATCCACTGGGCACACTTCAACACAGTCTGTGTATTTACACTTTATGCAAGATTCGGTAACAATATAAGTCATGGTTCAACAAATGTGTATAAAAGCATCCACGTCGTGAATGCAGAATATGATTAACGTGCTGCAAATTTAATTTTGGCGTTGTTCAATAACCGTAGAAATACTGACAAATTCAAATATCACGATTTGGCATCGAGATCAAATTATTGAATTATCTACTTTCATGGATTTGGAAGTAATAGTTTACTCTCCCATTACTCATAGGGTGTTTGACGGATTGCTTCACAATTAAAAAATTTTGTGGCTTTCTCACAAGATTTAGCCTTGGCGACGCTGTCATAGTAAACAACTTGGGTCGGTTCGTCACCAGGTCTTCTGGACACAAAGGAACGGTAGATACCAAATTTGAAATAAACCCTTTTCCCCTTGTTCTTGGTCTTGCCCGACCAAACATAACTTGGATCGACACTTCCGTTGACATAAACACGGAAGAATCCGTCCGATTTGTGAGTCCAACGTGCATGTACAAGAATATCTGTCCATCTGCCTCTCATACCTTCGTCTGTCAGTATCTGGTTCTGGTGTAAGGTGTATCCTATTGTTTGGTTATCGACGTGATATCCTCCACGTGCATTTTGAAACATGAAGACGGGATGATCGTCGTGTTGGTGAAACTGTCCAAGCGCAATTTTGACCGGGAAGATTATCTCATAATCTCTTGGAATGTAAATCGACCAGTGATACCAATGTTCTCCTTTTCTCCAGTTTGATTTTGATTTCAGTTCGTGTCTTTCTCGGTCTTTTTTGCAGTCGCTCCAACCAGACCACCAGCTACAGTCGCCCGCACGAATTTCAAACCTCATGGACAATTTTCCATCGCGAACTGGATGGCCTCTCTGACTTTTCACGACTTGATATCCGTAGGTCTTGAAATTATTGGGAAGCGATTTTTTAAATGACCATCCCGTAGTGATGTCACCGGCTAGAGATTCCTGGGTAACTGTGATCAGCAACAGCAATATTCCCGCACAAATTAAGTTGAACACGAAACGCGAATATGTCATGATTCCTGCAAATCGACTACTGTGTACAACACGTAATATTCTCATTTCCTACAATCCATACTCGGCTTTTGTGCCTGCTTCTTCCATTGTACTTGCCGTATTTGATGAATCACCGAATTGATATTTAAATTTTTATTCGATAAGAAATTGAATACTCATATAAAGCGAACTCTTTTGCTAGACTGTGTGGCACAACTTGAACTGCTTTCAATCTTTGTGTAGTTGCTTCAACTGATAGAGAATTTCGAGCGCTTCCCGCGGACTGATGTTGTCGGGTTGTACTTCGCTGAGTCGGTCGAGTGCCGGTGAAATCGGTTTCGCTTGTGGGTCGAATATTGAAGGCTGATAAAGTTGTTCGTCTATTTGTACTGCTTGTTTGCTGGCTGACATCGATAGTTCAACGAGTTTTTCTGAAGCGACTGCTATGACTTTGCTTGGAATTCCGGCGAGCCTTGCAACCTGAATTCCATAGCTCTGATTTGTTGCTCCTTCTTTGACCTCATACAGAAATATGATCTCACCGCCATGTTTCACTGCGTCCAGATGTACGTTTTTCGCTCCCGTCAGGCTTTCAGCGAGAGCCGTAATTTCAAAATAGTGCGTCGAAAACATACATAATGCTTGAACGTCGGCCAGCAGGCTGTGCGCACAAGCCCAGGCTAGAGCCAGCCCATCGAATGTACTGGTCCCACGACCGATTTCATCGACAATAACAAGACTCTTGCGAGTGGCGCTATGTAATATGGAAGCCATTTCTGTCATTTCAACCATGAATGTTGAACTGCCCGCACTCAGGTCATCGGAAGCTCCGATGCGTGTGAAAATTCGATCGATGGGTCCGATGGTCGCTGAGTCGGCAGGGACATACGATCCCGTATAGGCCAGCAGCACAATGACTGCGGTTTGCCTCATGTAAGTACTTTTCCCGCCCATGTTCGGACCTGTGATCAGCAGCAAACGATTGTGTTCGTTCAGTTCAGTGTCGTTCGGTACAAAAGGCTTGCTGAGCATTGATTCAACCAGTAAATGTCGACCAGCGGTTATGGCAATGCCCGGCTCGTCGACCAATTTCGGTCGTTGCAAGTCAAGTGTTGTCGCCCGGCTCGCAAAATTACACAATACATCAATTTCCGCTACTGTTTTGGCAGTCGTCTGAATGCGAGCGACAAACTGCTGCAGGTGTTCCAGCAATTCGTTGTACAGTGCCTTTTCACGTGCCAAAGATCGCTCTTTCGCACTCAAAATCTGACTCTCAAATTCCCTGAGTTCCGGTGTAATGTATCGCTCGGTGTTCTTCGTCGTCTGACGACGCGTGTATTCTGCGGGAATCTGCTCCGTCGCATGACGCGGCACTTCAATGTAATATCCATGCACACGGTTGAAATGCACTCGAAGGTTCTTAATCCCCGTACGCTCGCGTTCTCGAATCTCCATCTCAGAGAGAGCCTGGCCTGAGTCGTCTCGAAGCTTGATGAGTTCATCCAGTTGACCGTCATATCCCTGTTGAATCACTCCGCCATCTCGAATCATGGCGGCCGGCTCATCCTGAATTGCCCGCGACAGCAGCTCAGTTAAATCCGGCAACGCTTCCATCGAATTGCACAAATCAATGACTTCCTGACAGTCTCCCTCAGCGATCAATTCTGCGAGCGTCGGAATGGATTGAAGCGACTCTTTGAGTCGTACCAAATCAGCCGGTCTGGCGGTTCTTGTCGCAACTCTCGAAACGATACGTTCGATATCCCCAATCTTATGAAGAATTACCTTGCACGTGTCTGATCTTCCTTCTTCGCATAGATGCGCAATGATTCGATGCCTTCGTACTACCTCTTGACGATTGCGAACCGGATAGCGAAACCACCTACGCAACTGCCTTGCTCCCATCGCTGTTGAACAATGATCGAACAGTTCCAGCAGGCTGTTTTTGGTGTCACCGGACAGTGTCGCTTCGATTTCCAGGTTGCGCCAGCTATGACTATCCACCAACACAAACTCGTCGGATTTTTCGATTCGAAAGCCCTGGATATGAGGCAACTCTGCACCATAGACATCTCTTGCATACTGAAGCATGGCACCGGCAACAGCAGTGGCTTCGGGGTACTGATCACATTCAAATACCGCTAGATCGATGACACTGAACTGTTTCTTGAGAAGTTCGCTTGCACGGTCGTAACTGAAGTACCACTGAGGCACTTCCTGAAGCCGATTTGTGTTCAAATTTTCTGTCTGATCGGTAGATTCGCCGACCAGAATTTCAGCAGGTTGGATTCGATCAATTTCGGACTGGATAGATTCAGATGCCGGAATTTCTCTTGCAGAAAACCTACCACTGGATACTTCCAGCATGGCTATCGACCAGCCCTTACTGAATTTCTTGACAGCCATCAGAATATTTTCACTACGGGCATCCAGAAAATTCTCGTCTGTGAGTGTGCCTGGGGTGATGACGCGGACTACTTTTCGTTCAACGGGGCCTTTTGAGGTTGTCGGATCTCCAATCTGTTCGCAGATCGCCACTGGAATCGAGAGCTTAATCAGTTTCTGAATATACTGATTGACACTATGAAACGGCACGCCAGCCATTTTTATCGGGTTTGCAGTAGATTTTCCTCGGCTGGTTAGCGTAATGCCCAGCAGGTCGGCACCGCGCTCAGCATCCTCATGGAACATCTCATAAAAATCCCCCATTCTGTAGAACAGAAGGGTGTCGGGATAATCTGCCTTGATGCGCAGGTACTGCTGCATCATGGGCGTTGTTCCATCTGCAGGTGATGCGCTCATGACAATCAGGCGTGAGAGATGTACTGGCGATGCTTCAGTTGGATAATCTTTACCAGTTCGTCGTACACTACAGAGTTGCCCGCCACTACCATTCCCGATTCAAGGAAGTCCTGATTCCCTAGAAAATCGGAAATCAATCCTCCCGATTCCTGAACCAACAATGCACCAGCAGCAATGTCCCAGGTTTTGAGTCCAGTTTCCCAAAATCCATCATATCTTCCACAGGCAACGTATGCCAGATCAAGAGCTGCAGATCCCGGGCGACGGACACCAGACGTTTTTTTCGAAAGCTCTCGGAATACATCAATCCAAAGATCAATATTGTCCATCTCGCGAAACGGAAATCCAGTTCCAATCAGGGCTTCTTCCATATTCCTCGTAGCGCTCGATCGAATTCGTTTATCGTTGAGATGCGCGCCGGAACCTCTTGATGCGGTAAAAAGCTCCTCGAGAATTGGGTTGTAAACCACTGCGTGCTGAAGCGTTCTGCCACTACGCACTGCGATGGAAACACAGAATTGAGGAATGCCATGAATGTAGTTGGTGGTGCCGTCAAGTGGGTCGATAATCCACTCGCAATCCAGCCCTGGAGAAGAGTACCTCTCTTCGGCCAAGATGGCATGATTCGGATAGGCTTCATGAATGACCTCGACAATTTCCTTTTCTGCAACAATGTCTATCTCTGTTACAAAATCCCGTGCACCTTTAACATCATAACGAAGCTGATCAAGGCGGTACGCCTTGTGCATAATGGTCTTTCCCGCACGGCGGGCTGCCTTAATTGCGATGTTCAGAAGTGGATGCACGTGGACGGCTCGTTGTTGTCATAAGGAATAGCCAATCAAGACTATAATTTTAGTTTTTCAGGCTCAGAACAACCTCCGGCTCACATACGGAGTCAAAGGGCGCTCATTCGATCAGGTGTGAAGTGGATCAGGTTGCACAAACCGCATTCTTACGGTTTCTATCGACTGATCCTGCATCAAAATTGAATCTCCATTTTACTTTATCGTAGATAGTGGGTGAGCGTTGAATTCGCTAAAGTTTCAAGGTCATGAGCCAATCAGAACTCGGAGAATATTGAAATAATGGAAACCTATCGTCTATTCATCAATGGGCATTATGTAGATTCAGCCAGCGGGGAGTGGATAGAAAGTGTCGATCCGTTCTCGGGTGAAGTCTGGGCACGCGTGCCGCGCGGAAATGCTGAAGATGTCAACCGCGCCGTTGTTGCTGCCAAACAGGCTTTTGAAAATCCTGAGTGGGCCGAGATGAGCGCCAGTGCGCGTGGCAAGCTGATGTTCAAGCTGGCAGACCTAGTTCACCAAAACGCAGATCGCCTGGCGGCTCTCGAAGTGAAGGATAACGGCAAGTTGTTCTCCGAAATGAAGGCACAGATGATGTATCACCCCGAATGGTGGTACTACTTCGGGGGACTGGCAGACAAGATTGAAGGCTCTATTGTTCCGATTGACAAGAAAAATGCTTTTGCTTACACCACCTACGAGCCGCTTGGCGTAGTGGGCGCAATTACTGCATGGAACTCTCCGTTGCTATTCATCGCCTGGAAGTGCGCTCCCGCATTGGCAGCCGGAAATACCGTTGTAGTCAAACCGTCGGAGTTTACTTCGGCAAGTTCTCTCGAATATGCAAAGCTGGTTCAGGAAGCCGGATTTCCGGATGGCGTGTTCAATGTGATCAGCGGCTATGGAGCTGATGCTGGCGCTGCGCTTGTGGATCACCCTGATGTTGCCAAGATTACTTTCACGGGCTCAGATCTTTCCGGCCAGAAGATTTATGAAAATGCTGCTCGAAGCATCAAGCACGTTTCCTTGGAGCTTGGCGGTAAATCGCCAAACATCGTTTTTGAAGATGCTGATCTAGACATGGCGGTCAAGGGTGCGGTAGCCGGAATTTTTGGGGCGACCGGTCAGACCTGTGTTGCAGGTTCCAGACTACTGGTTCAGGAGAGCATCCATGACGAATTCATGGAGCGATTGCTTGATCTAGCGAAATCAGCGAAAATGGGAGACCCGATGGACGCGTCAACACATATCGGTCCCATAACGACTCGCCAGCAGTATGACAAAGTGATTTCCTACATTGAAATCGCCCAGCAGGAAGGTGCCGAACTGGTATTTGGCGGCAGCCCTTGCGATGTTCCCGGTTCCGGAGGAAATCAGTTTGTGGAACCGACTATTTTTACCAACGTCTCTAATGATATGCGCATTGCTCAGGAAGAGGTTTTCGGCCCGGTTCTCGCAGTCTTGAAGTTCAAGGATGAAGAAGAGGCGATCAGAATCGGCAACGATGTCGTCTACGGACTTGCTGCCGGAGTCTGGACCAAAGATATCCGAAGAGCGATGAGATTTACCAAGGCGTTGAAAGCGGGAACGGTATGGGTCAATACCTATCGGGCATTCAGTTATATGATGCCGTTCGGCGGAATGAAAAGAAGCGGTCTCGGCCGAGAGAGTGGCGTTGCTGCAATTCGAGACTATCTGCAGGTAAAAAGCGTGTGGCTTTCGACCGCTACAGAACTTCCCAATCCGTTCATCATTCAGTAGAATTAACACGAGATCCTTGTAAGTGCCGTGCCTGTCAGAATCGTTCTGATGGAACCTACGCATCCGGGCAATATCGGAGCGGTTGCCCGGGCGATGGGAAATATGGGATTTTCAGAACTTTCGCTGGTGCGACCGGTTGAATATCTTGTCGAAGAAGCGCGAGTGCGGTCAGCAAGTAATGAGGAAATTCTGGCGAACGCCGCGGTCTGCGCAAGTTTGAGTGAAGCTATTGGTGACTGTACGTTTGTCGTTGGAACCAGTGCGAGAATTCGCACCATCGGCTGGCCGAATCTGCCGCCTCGAGAGGCTATGAATCAGGTTGCTGACCGTAGCGTTCAAGGTGCAAAAGTGGCACTTCTATTCGGGCCGGAACGAGCCGGACTTCTCAATCGTCATATTGATCAGTGCGATATGCTGGTGCGTATTCCAGTCAACGAAGAAGCACCATCAATCAATCTGGCCGGTGCAGTGTTGATCATACTTTATGAACTTCGTCTAGCCTTGGATTTCCTTTCGGCAGCTGATTCAGCAACCTCAGTGACGTTGTCTCCGAATAGAGAGGAATACATGGCAACCCAGGCACAGGTGCAGGGTTTGTTTGAACACCTGCAACGCGTTCTTTCAGATATTGATTTCATAGCGACTGGCCCACGCCAAAGTCTGATGAGAAAAATCAGGCGGCTTTTTCTTGTGCCCGGCCTCACCGAAGATGAAGTGAATATTCTGCGCGGGATTCTGACTGCCGTAACGAACAAGACCGGTGGCAGCAAGCGCAGCTCTGAATGACATGGAGACGGAGAATTGCGGTTCGCTGGCTGGTCGGGTTGTCGATTGCCGCGTTGATCGCGTTTACAGGACCCGTTTTCCTGCTGCTGACGGGAGATTACATGGGAAGGCATTGGTCACAGGCATCGACTGGATCTGCTGGAATTGCTCCGCATCCATCTGAATACAAAGAAGCGGTTGCTCAAGTCTATGCTGCAAGAGCATGGGGGGCGCGCGGTGCGATTGCTGTCCATACCTGGATCTCTGTCAAGCCAGCGAATGCGGACGCCTATACAGTCTATCAGAAAATTGGATGGCGTCTGCACTATGACGACACGGCTGTCGTTATTCGAGAAGACATACCCGATCGGCACTGGTACGGCAAAAAACCTTGGTTACTGGCAGATATTCGAGGTGAGGGTGTAGATGAGGTCATTCAGAAGATTCACCAGGCAGCATTGAGTTATCCTCATCCCAAAGAATATCGTCTGTGGCCAGGCCCGAACAGTAATTCGTTCACTGCCTGGATTGCAAGGCGAGTCCCGGAATTGCGCACGGATATGCCGCCGACCGCTATTGGAAAGGACTGGCTGGGACCGGGTACCGTCATGGGGAGTTCCCCGAGTGGAACGGGTTTTCAGGTGACGTTGCTGGGCGTGCTGGGCGTGACGATCGCCTTGGAGGAAGGGGTGGAGTTCAATATTGGCTGTGCACACTTCGGTATTGATCCTTTGGGACTGGCGGTTCGTCTGCCTGGATTTGGAAATGTCTCTTTGTTTTCCGGAGGATTGAATCGGAATTGAATAAGCCATTGCAGTGATATACAATTAACTACGAACTTGAAATTTGGAACTTGCGACTCATCTTAAAACCAGTTGCGGGAAATACACGAAAAATGTCGATAAATCTTACCGAATCAGCAGCGGAGCGAGTCCGCGGTTATCTGGCGGACGGAAATGGCCAGGGACTGCGGTTTGGCGTGCGAAAAACCGGCTGTTCCGGCTTTGCTTACGTGGTTGACATTGCAGAAGAAGCCAAGGCTGATGATCATGTATTTCAGAGTCGCGGCATTGACGTATTTGTTGATCCGAAGAGCTTGAGTCTGGTAGATGGAACAACCATTCATTTTCAGAAACAGGAGCTTGCCGAGTCGTTCGTATTTCAAAATCCAAATGTAAGTGCGGAGTGCGGTTGTGGCGAGAGCTTCACAATTGACTGAAGTTCTGACACATCCTCGCCGCATTTCCTCAATCTTTTAACTGCTTCCAAAATTTTCATGTCTGCACTGTCGCCAATGTCTTCTGGCGCTATCAGACGTTCTGTTGTGATCGATACTCTGGGTTGCAAGGTCAATCTGTTTGAGTCTGAGTATCTCTATGATCAGCTGCAAACTTTGCAATGGGATAGATCGAAGAATGACCGTGGCGATCTTTGCATCATCAATACTTGCACTGTCACAAAAGAAGCGGATCGACAGTCGCGTCAGGCGGTGCGGCGGGCAATTCGCCGAAATCCCAACGCAAAGATTATTGTGACGGGCTGCTATGCGGAAATGCAGCCAGAAAAATGTGCAGAGATTCCAGGCGTCGATCTGGTAGTACCTGGAACCAGAAAACTGGAGATACCTCGTCTGGCATTGAGTGACGCGAGTCACTCCAACTCAAGAGTGCTGGAATCCAAAGTTGGTTCGAGTGATTTGCCGCAGGAACCCGTCGTAGCATTTGAATCTCGAAGCAGGGCGTTTTTGCAGGTACAGCAGGGCTGCGACAACGGCTGCACCTTCTGCATCATTCATCAGGCTCGCGGTCCGAGTCGCTCAATTCTGCCTACAACCATCAATCGTCAGGTGGAGCAATATGTGCAACAAGGATTTCATGAAATCGTCATTTGCGGAATAGATTTGGGTTCGTATGGTGCTGATCTGTCAAATGGTACTCAGCCAGCATTTAATCTTGCTTCGCTCACTCGGGAACTTGCGACCCGCTATCCAGAAACCAGATTCAGATGGAGCTCGATCGATCCAGCTCATATCACACCGGACATTGTTAGTGTTCTGGAGGAACATAAAAATGTGTGCTCGCATATTCATCTATCCTTGCAGAGTGCTTCGCCGATCATTTTGAAAAGAATGAAAAGACGATATTCACCTGAGGAGGCGTATCTGGCGATTGCAAAGCTTCGTCGTGTACGATCCGATCTGGTGCTTTCAGCGGACATCATGGCAGGTTTTCCGACAGAATCAGATGCGGATTATGAATTGACTCGTGCTGCACTCTACGATCTCGAAATCGCATATCCACATGTCTTTGTTTATTCAGAACGTGAAGGGACGCCAGCGGCAAGGATTCCAAAGGGTGTTGCGGTTGAGGTACGCACATCCAGAGCAAAGAAATTACGGTTAGCTGGTGAAGAAATTCGCGAGCGAGTACTGAATCGTTATATTGGAAAGCAGGTTGATGTTTTGATTGAAGGCTTTGCTGATCAGCAGGCGAGCGTAGTTAGGTCTCGGATGTCCAACTATTTGCCGGTGTATTTCACGGATGCAACGGGCGTGCAGCGAGGATTCAAGAAATTTGTCGTTGCCGGGCTCTATCGGGATGGACTGTGGGGAGTCGGAGATCTGCCAGATAAGTCCAGTCATTGTTGACGGCTGATTCATAGTTCAATTTCCGACTGCCGCAACATACCCGAACCAACGCTGAATTCATGACGTTGCCTGTACTGAAACGAGTTGACCACCCACCCAAATCACAAAGGAGAGCCGAGCCGACATTGCGGCTGATCATCCCAACAATATAATTGAACGATTTGCGCTTTTTTTGAGCAAAAAGTGTCAATTTTTCCTTGCCTCGATGCTCCTCCCAAAAAGAAACATTCATCGGGCCTCGTATTTAATTCCACCCGTCACGCGCTGAACTGACAATGCAGTGGAGGCTATCAATTGCGTTGTAGTTGCGATTTACAATTCCAGATAGTCACTCAACGAATTCAATAGTTCCGTCCTCTTGTTTATACAAAATTTTTTGGGGGAGTATTCCCCGAAGGAATTCCCTGTAGAAGTGATTATGAATTGCAATGTTGCTTTTTGGCTTGGGACGATTTCCAATATCACCAATATATCCCTGCACTGTAATTTCTAAATATTTCTTCACTGCTTCCTGCAGGACATATTCAATATGTTCCAAGCTGTCCCAGCGGTTAAAACAGTGGATTTCAGCAAAGCAAAACCAAGTTTCTCTTAGGATTTTCCTTTGAGTTTCTTTTCTTTTTGGTAAATTTTGACAGAGGGCTTTCTCGTTGAATACTTTGACTGGATTTTCTAGAAATTCATCTGCGGATTTAGGTACGAACACTTGGACATTAGGATTTAGGAACAATTGGAAAAGATGATCATACCAGCGTTGGCCGAAATCTTGGGATTTTCCGACATAAAATGCCTTGTAGACATTCTTCTGATTTGTGGCTAACACATGCATATAAACTCCTTGGCCCAAACAGGGATAATACCAGCTTCTGTAGTTCGTTAACGCGCCCATGGGTATAGCGTTCCAGTAAAGTTCGTATTGTTTTGGATTGCTCATGCTGCTCTTTTCTCCAATATTTTGTTTACGCGAACCACATTTGTTGATGAACGATTACCTGAACGTTCTCTGTAGCTTTTCCAAAACATGTGGGTTTTGGCGAACCACCTCAAACAATTCCCCCAAGGCCATGTGACTATAAAGTGATTCAATCCATTCAGGATTGGTGGCCCCTCTATATTTGATGAAACGCGACCATAGTAGTTCCCCATTAGCGTTTTCGTCAGATGCGATAATTAGTTCATCATCATAAAACCATATCAACATTTCTTCACCATCACCGAATGAAACTGGTTCGGGATCAGGACGTCCAATTTTAAATCGACTAAATGCTCCAACTTCTACAAACGCCTTCACGTCGTCTGCATATGTACCAAGTCTGTTGAGAATTTCAATCCCCAACTCATGCGATAACTTAAACTCACTCTGACGTTGGTGGCAATTTTCATGATTTCCGGACAAAGCACGACGTATCCTGTGAGTTTCAGAATCATTTCTAACTCCAAATTCAACGATTTTGTTATCGCCCCTATAAATTTTTATCAGTGCGCATGGCAGCTCACGCTTTACTAGTGAATACAGGCTCGACATTCCCATTTTGACTTGAATTAAATATTTTTCCGCAGTTTTGCGGTCTTTGACGCAGTTATCAAGTAATTTTCCAATTTTCATGAGTTTGCAGATAGACTGAATTGGAATTTCTTCGAGTGTATATTCTGTGAATTCGTTGTTTAGGCTAACAACGCGGGCATTCTGACTATTACCGTCCGATTCCTTGGATTTTCTAAACTCTTTGTCAAAACGGTTAGCACAATTAATGGTATTCTGAAAAGGATGCCTCACACTTTTCAGAACCTTTCGAGCGGATTTTCTCACGTTTAAGTTTTCGGAATCTTTGTGTTTTACCGCATTGCGAATGCGTTTTATAGTTATACGCACGTCTTGGTCGTCAAATTCCGTACTTTTCTGTCGGTAATCTTCAATGCTGCGTTGAAGTGTTTTTAAATCCAATCCCTGACTGGAAGCATTCTCCCGTTTAAGCTGATTCCATTGAATCAGGCATTCATTGTTCATTTTCATGATGCAAACATTTTGGCAAGCGATTGAATCAAATTCTTTCTAAACTTCTGGAGGTGAGAAGTTTCGATCTTGACCTACCAAAATCACGTTCTTTCCTAACCCAACCACCAGTTGGTATCTTCCCGACGCACTTTTCTGGATCTGGGTAAGGAACCCCTCTTTCATCCTTCTTCGGTTGCACATCTCGTAGAACTCTCGCCAGTTGATCGTGATGCATGGCCTCCCGGAGATTCGCAATTTATCGTTGAGTTCCTCAACGATGTCTTCAGCATCGCGCATGTCATTACCTCGCTATTTGAAAATCAGTGTATGGATATTGTATATCAATTCTATTAATATTAAAAAGATGTTACAGAATCCTTTGACCCCTAAATCCAATTGTTTTCAAAAATCTTATTGGACAAGGCTTTTCTATTAATCTCAGATTTCCAATTGCGGATTTGGGGGCAACACTCTTCCACGTCAGCGGTTGCGAATCGACTAAAATATTAGCTTTGCTATTGAAGCGTAGCAAGTCAATGCAGCACGGTAAGAATGTCGAGTGAACCTTGGCAAACTTGCTGACTGCTTTTTTAAATTTTTTCCACGATTCTCCCTCTAGGTTGCACATTTATGACTAAAGAACGTACTCTATCCATTATTAAACCAGATGCTGTAAGAAGAGATTTAATCGGCGAAATCAACCGTCGATTTGAAGCTGTCGGGTTATCCATTGTAGCGTGTAGAATGCTGCATCTGACCCAGGAACAGGCTGAGGGATTTTACGATGTTCATCGGGAGAGGCCTTTCTTTTCCAACTTGGTCGAGTACATGCAATCGGGACCGATTGTGGTTCAGATACTGGAGGGGCGGAAGGCGATTTCGGCGAATCGGACAATTATGGGTGCGACCAATCCGGCCAATGCAGCACCGGGGACAATTCGCGCGGATTTAGCCGAATCACTAGAAAGAAACTCGGTTCACGGATCCGATTCTGGGGCAACTGCTAAAACTGAAATCGAATTTTTCTTTTCTCCTGACCAGATTCACTCAAGATCGCTTTACGTTGTCTGAGTTTAGATCGTTTTGTGTGCCAGCTGATATGTCCGTCAATTTAATCGGTTCCGAACGGATTGCTCTCACTGAGTTTATGGCAGAGCTTGGCGAGCCATCCTATCGTGCTGACCAAATCCTGAAGTGGATTCATCAGCGAGGTGAAACTCGGTTTGATGCCATGACGGATCTCAGCAAGCCGCTACGAAGGCAATTGAACGAAATGGCGAATATTGAGGGACTGAAGGTTGCTAGTGAAATTCTGTCATCGGATGGCACGCGCAAGTGGCTCCTGGAACTTGCGGAAGGCAACTGTGTGGAAACAGTATTCATACCGGAAGAAACAAGAGGCACTCTTTGCATTTCTTCTCAGGTCGGCTGTTCATTGACCTGTTCGTTCTGTGCAACAGGTCGTCAAGGCTTCAACAGAAATCTGACCACGGCCGAAATCATCTCCCAGGTTTGGTTTGCACGCAACGCACTAAGAACAGAACAAACAGATCGTCCAATTACCAACATCGTGCTGATGGGCATGGGTGAGCCGCTACTCAATTACGATCAGGTTGTTCCCGCACTGCGATTGATGCTGGATGATTGCAGCTATGGTTTTTCCCGAAGAAGGGTTACGTTAAGCACGGCAGGAGTGATTCCCGGAATTGAGCGTCTGTTGGAAGACTGTCCCGTAAGTCTCGCCGTTTCCCTGCATGCACCCACCGATGAACTTCGCAACCAATTGGTTCCGTTAAATCGAAAATATCCGATACGGAAACTGATGGAAGCGTGCCGTCGATACGCTGGCTATGATCGTCGATGGCGGGTCACATTCGAATACATCATGTTGGATGGTGTAAACGATTCAATCTGGCACGCCCGTCAACTTGCCCGCATTCTTTCGGACATACCGAGCAAGGTGAATCTAATCCCATACAACCAGGTTGATGGTCTTGAGTATGACAGATCCTCCAAGAACTCAATTAACCAATTTCGTGATGTTCTTCTGGCTGCCGGAGTGATGACGATTACGCGCAAGACGAGAGGAGATGACGTGAATGCCGCATGCGGTCAACTGGTTGGCAGATTTAAGGATCGAACCAAGCGTTCAATCCGACTCGGCACCGCTGTACCAGCAGTTTAGCTGCGACAGTACGAGTTCAAGGGATACGGAAATGACGGTTAAAATTCAGTCAGTTCGCGGAATGAATGACTTGCTGCCAGGAGACATAGAGCTGTGGCAACAGGTAGAACAGGCAATTCGACAGATTGCTACGCTATATGGGTACAGTGAGATTCGTTTTCCGCTGCTGGAGAGAACCGAGCTCTTCAAGAGGTCTATTGGCGAAGCGACTGATATTGTAGAGAAGGAAATGTATACCTTTTTCGACAATAATGGTGAAAGCATGACACTTCGACCTGAAGCGACCGCCAGTTGCGTTCGAGCCGGGGTGCAGCATGGATTGTTTTACAACGCCAAGGCGCGATTGTGGTACATGGGACCAATGTTTCGCTATGAACGTCCGCAAAAAGGACGATATCGACAATTTCATCAGTTTGGAATTGAAGCTTTCGGCTGGACAGGTCCGGACATCGACGCTGAAATTATTCTCGTCAGCAATGCCCTTTGGAAACTTCTGAAAATTGATCAGGACGCAAAGCTGGAGATCAATTCGCTTGGAACACCACAGTCAAGAGAGCAGTATCGCTCTGAACTTGTCGCATATTTCGAGGAATACAAGGAAAGTCTTGATGATGACAGTCAACGAAGGCTGAGCACAAATCCCCTTCGAATACTGGATAGCAAGAATCCTCAAATGCAGGACCTGATTCAATCAGCGCCCGTTCTGACGGACTACCTGAGTTCGGAATCAAAACAGCATTTCGCAGAGTTGTGTTCCCGACTGCATGATCTGGAAATTGGCTATACAGTGAATCACCGGCTGGTGAGAGGACTGGACTACTACACAGGAACCGTGTTCGAGTGGGTGACAGATCGACTCGGCGCACAGAATGCAATCTGTGCTGGTGGCCGTTATGACGGACTTGTTGAGGCGCTTGGCGGAAAAGAAGTGCCGGGTGCCGGATTTGCAATGGGTATAGAGCGACTTGTTGAAATCGTCAAGCAGGGATCCATGGAACTCAATGACCCAACGACACAAGCGTATGTCTGCTCGTTGGGAGACTCGGCGCAGCGGCTGGGATTTTCAGTGGCTGAAACTCTCAGAGCGTCTGGAATATCGACTACAGTTCACTGCGGCAGTGGAAACCTGACACGGCAACTCCGTAGTGCTGATCGGCTGGATGCCTGGGTTGGTATTATAATCGGCGAATCTGAAGTCTCTTCCGACACGGTAACCATCAAGAATCTGCAGAGCGATGAACCGCAGAAAGTTGTTTCTGTTGCCAACGTTGTCGAAGTCGTGAAGCAGATGTTGGCAACCGAAAGCTAATTGCACAGAAACGAATGCTAGGTATTTGAAATTTCTAATGACTCCCGAAGACGAACGGTTAGAACAAATAAAGGAGTGGTGGAAAGAGTATCGCTGGACGATACTCGGCGGTACCGCGCTCGGAATCGCGACCATTGGTGGATGGACCGGCTGGAACGAATACACGCAAACGCAGCAGGAATCTGCGTCAGTTCTGTATCAGCAAGTGTCGGTTGCAGTCGTTGAAAATGACTATAACTATGCAAGAGACTCGATTGATGAACTGCTCAGTGATCATCCGAATACTGCTTATGCAGGAAAAGCGTTGCTTTTGATGGCACGCGCCAGTTATGAAAATGGAGCAGAAGATGAAACCCGCAGGTATCTGTTGCAAGCGATTGATGATGCGACAGAATCATCGACAGTTCATACTGCACGTATTCGTCTCGGACAGTTGATGATTGCTGAAAAGCAGTATGAGGAAGCGCTTGAGCTGTTAGACATTGGGAATATGGGGGGTTTTGATTCGCATTACCACGAATTGCGTGGAGATGCATATCGTGCACAGGAACAGTTGAAAGAAGCGCAAGAGGCTTACCGTGCAAGTCTGGATTCACTAGCCCCCGGGTCCCAGTACGCAGCGATACTCAATTTAAAGTTGAACGATACTTTGGTTCAGGAGTAAAGAAAGGATGAAACTCCGACTTCTTCTCATTGTAGTAGCCATTAGTCTTGTGCTCGTGTCCTGTGCAGGCAGAGACAGAAAGGCTGCGCCGTCACCGACGCCACTTACCGCAACTAGCGCTATTGTTCAACTGAACCAATCTTGGCAGAGCAGCCGTTCAGCGTCCGGATCGAAACAAGGTAAGTTTCTGACTCTATTGCCAGCATTGTCCAGTGACAGAATCATCTCTGCATCGTCCGACGGAACTGTCTCTGCAGTCGGCAAAGACAAGCCAAGCTTGTTGTGGTTTTCCAGTTTGGATGAAAACATTTCGGCAGGCGTCGGAGAAGCCGACGGTGTAGTGGTAGTTGTGAGTGATTCAGGTACTGTTATCGCCTTCGATTCTCAAACCGGAATTCAAAGGTGGGAGCAACAAATCAACCAAATTGTTTTTGCTCAGCCCTTAGTCTATCGGGGCAAGGTAATTTTGCGAACGATTGATGGTGATCTGATTGGACTTGATTCCAATACCGGAGAAATAGTCTGGGATGCCATATTCGATCAGCCGGAGTTCGTCGTTTTCGGATCTCCGCAGCCAACCGGATTTCACAATCTTGTGGTTGTCGGAAATGCAACCGGCAGAATCGTAGCCACAGATTTAGATACGGGTTTGGAAGCCTGGCAAATTTTTCTGAAATCTGATCGCTCACCAGAACTTTTAAACGAATCTGAAACAATTCCAGTTATCGCCGGTGAAGAGCTTTTTATAGCGGATTCTCCTAATGCAGTTTTTGCCTACAATTTATCTAGTGGCAACCTTATGTGGGAACAACGCAGATCAACTGCGAGACGGCTTGCTGTTGATGATTCCCAAGTTTATGGAATTGATACCAATAGCAGGGTTTATGCTTTGGGACGAAGTGATGGGTCGATTCGCTGGGAACAGAATGCCTTGCTGTATCGTAACGTAAGCAACATTGCACTGGTTGGCGGTTATCTGATTGTAGGTGATGGAGAAGGATATCTTCACGTTCTGGATACGAAATCTGGAGAGCTTGTTGGCCGAGCAAGAGCGGGCAAAGATGTGGTATTCAACGGATTTCTGGCCGAAGGCGCAACTCTGTATGTCGCTTATGGTTCCGGGAGAATCGAGGCTTTCACTTTACAATCTGACGAATGACTCGCACTTGATTTAGTTCAGCGTGCATCGGGTGCCAACTGCGCACTAAATCAGAATCTTCCTTGAATGGGCATTTTTTATGTTACCTGTCATCAGCATTGTGGGTCGTCCCAATGTTGGAAAATCAACCTTGTTCAATCGACTCACGCGAAGTCGTGATGCTCTGGTTGACGACATTCCAGGCGTAACCAGGGACAGTTTGTACGGGATCGCCCAGTTTGGCGACCGCAGTTTTCTGATAGTCGATACCGGTGGTATCGGGGAGAATGACGACACCCTCTCCAAATTGATAACCAGCCAGGTTGAGTCCGTTCTAGAGGATTCGGACGCGATCGTATTCCTTGTAGATGCTACTCAGGGATTGACCGTAGCAGACGAACAGATTGCGCAAAGACTAGGCAAGATTGATTTGCCATTATCAATTGCGGTAAACAAAAGTGAAGGGTTGGTTCCGGAACTAGCTTGTCTTGAATTTCAATCGCTTGGATTTTGCGACCCAATACCCATTTCCGCACGTCGCGGAAGTGGAGTTTCTCAAGTATTTGATCCACTCGTAAAATCGCTTCCACAGATTGATGATCCACTGTGGCTTGATCCAGGGCCGAAAATCGCTGTGATCGGTAGACCGAATGTAGGCAAATCCACCTTGATCAATTCGATTTTCGAAGAAAACCGACTCATCGTCAGTGATGTGCCTGGCACTACGCGTGACAGCGTAGTTGTTCCATTGGAGTACAAAGGCGAGCGATTTCGATTTATCGACACCGCAGGAGTTCGCCGTCGTTCCCGAGTCGGGTATTCTCTGGAAAAACTGTCTGTAGTGAAGACTTTGCAGGCGATCGAAGCAGCACATGTCGCAGTGCTTGTGCTTGATGGGACGGAATCGATTGCTGATCAGGATGCAACATTAGCGGGACTAATTCGTCGTGCCGGACGTCCTGTGGTTCTCGCGATCAACAAATCCGACAAAATCAAAAATCGAGATCGAGCTGAAAATAGGGGGGTGCTTCAGCGTAAACTTGCCTTTGCGCCCCATCATGAGGCTCTATTTGTGTCGGGTCTCAAACGGCAGGGAATTTCCAAGTTGCTTGTGGCAGTCGGCAAGGCTTACCGTTCTGCGATGATCGAAATGCCAACCTCGATATTGAACAGGTATCTGCAGGATGCCATAACGCAGACGCCTCCACCGATGTCTAAACGTCGTCAGGTGAAGCTGAAGTATGCACATCAGGGCGGGCGGAATCCACCTGTCGTTGTAGTACACGGCAACAACGTAGACTCCGTTGCGGATCACTATCGACGTTTTTTGGAAAACTACTTCAGGGAGCGTTTCAAATTGTTTGGAGCGGATGTAAGAGTCGTATTTCGTTCTGGAAGAAACCCGTTCGACAAAAAAGGTAACTGATACTAACCAAGAATTCTATTCCTCAACAGCCTCCACATCGCAGTGGAGAACACCTTTTCCGAGTTGGGCGGTGACTTTTTCTCCGGCGGTGATCGTTCCTGCCCGACGCATGATGGAATTGTCTGACACTTTTCGCACGATCGAATAACCGCGCTCAAGGGTTGCGGCTGGGTTAATTCCCTCAAGACGTGCTCTCAGCGACTCAGTACGGGTATTGTATTTGTCGCACAATTCCTTCATCTGGAGTTCAAGCAAGTTTTGTATGTTTGAACACTGTTGCTGATAAAGTGAAATTCTAATCAATGGCGATTTCCGCAGCAGTTGATGGTGCTGCAGATCAATTTGTTTGACATTCCGGCTGATGAGTGAGCTAGCTATACTCTGCAGACGAATAAGTGAGTTTTCGAAATCACCTTGAAGGCTTTCGATTCGCTGCTTGGGATGAACGAGACCTTTCTCCGCCAGATCAACACTTTGTGCCTTGTCATTCAGTTTTCTCCTGATAATGTCGATGAGATTTAATCGAAAGTTCTGCAATTCTGTCAACATTTCATCTACGGACGGAGTACTTAGTCGTTCTGCTGCGGCGGTGGGAGTCGCTAGATATTCATCAGCAACAAAATCTGCGATGGAATGATCATAATCGTGTCCAATTCCTGTCACGATTGGAATTTTGCTGTCAAAAATTGCATCGGCGACTAATTTCTCATTGAATGCCCAGAGATCCTCGATTGACCCACCGCCTCTTGCGATAATCAGTGCATCTACTTTTTTCCTTGAATTGGCATATTGAATTGCTTCGGCAATCTTTTCCGCAGCCCCATCGCCTTGAACTGCCACAGGGTAAATCAACAGTGAAATACTTGGATTTCTACGTTTGAATGCGCGAATGATATCCAGAACGGCGGCACCAGACGGAGAAGTGATAATTCCAACCGCATTTGGGTATTTTGGTACAGCTATTTTTCGATCTGCTGCAAAATACCCTTTATTTTCAAGATCTTTCTTGAGCGTTTCATAGGCGAGATATAAAGCCCCCTTGTCTTTTTTCAGTTCAAGATCGTTTACGATGAATTGATATTTTCCTCTGGCCGAGTATAAGGAGACTCGGCCAGCCAGTACAACTTGCAATCCATCGGCTGAACTTGGATTGCCTAGTTTGTTTCTAATCCTGCTTGCAGTTTGCCCAAACATTGCGCAGTCAATGGCTGATGATGCGTCTTTCAGCGTGAAATAAGAATGACCCGACTGAGCGGTTGAAAATCCTGATATTTCACCCTCAAGCTGAATATTCCCAAAAGTACTTTCAAGGAGTGTTTTAGCCTGAGCATTCAATTGAGTCACCGTGTAAACGGTTGCTGACTCTTGTTTTTCGGTGACGATCATGCCATTGCGTCCACGGTGATTGGGATTTTGAAAGTGATTGAATTCAGGTTGTGCTGAATCAAGAATACTATACAAATTCGATGTAAAAATCCTTAAATTCAGAATTTTCAGCAGTACTCCAGGTCATTAAATTAGCAATGAAATGCCGCAATAAATTTCAATGCTGGAAATTCACTTCGTTATAATTATTAAATGGAAAGCCTCGAACAAGCACTCACTTTTGATGACGTATTACTGGTTCCGGCGCGCTCTTCCGTACTGCCAAAAGACGTCAGTCTTAAAACCTCCCTCACAAGAAATATTTCTATGAATTTGCCGCTGCTCTCGGCGGCTATGGATACTGTTACAGAGTCCAGCATGGCAATCAAGCTGGCTCAGTTGGGTGGTCTTGGCGTTATTCATCGAAATTTGTCTCCCAAGCGTCAGGCATTGGAGGTTCGTAAGGTCAAGAAGCACGAAAGCGGCATCGTTACGGATCCTATTACAGCGACTGCGAGTATGTCGATTGTGCAAGTTTCCAATTTAATGAAAAAGCATAAGATATCCGGGGTTCCGGTTATGGACAACGGCCATCTGACTGGAATCGTTACAAATCGGGATTTGCGTTTTCAAGAACGCAGTGATCAGTCGATTACCACTGTGATGACACCGAAAGAACGCTTGGTCACAGTCAAGAAAGGCGAAAAGAAGAAGAATATTCTGGATCTGCTTCACGCAAATCGTATAGAAAAACTTCTGGTAGTTGATGACGATTTCGGGTTGCAGGGGTTGATTACCGTTAGAGATATTCTGAAATCGGAAGTCTATCCGAATTCGTGCAAAGATAAAGCTGAAAGACTGATGGTTGGTGCGGCTATTGGAACCGGAAGCGAAACCATGAACCGTGTCGAAAAACTGATTGAAGAGGGCATTGATGTTCTTGTCGTTGATACTGCACATGGACATGCGGAACGAGTACTGGCTCAGGTCAAGGAGATAAAGAAGCAGTATCCTGAAGTAGATGTAATCGCCGGTAATGTTGCAACCGGTCGTGCTGCGCTGGATTTGGTTGAACATGGTGCTGATGCAGTCAAGGTTGGTATCGGTCCGGGCTCAATTTGTACAACCAGAGTAGTTGCAGGAGTGGGAGTACCTCAAATTTCTGCAATTCTTGACGTTGCAAGAGCATTGAGAAACGAATCAGTTCCTGTTATTTCAGATGGCGGAGTTCGATTTTCAGGCGATTTGGCAAAAGCAGTTGCTGCCGGCGCCCATTCCATCATGATTGGAAGCCTGCTGGGCGGCACAGATGAGGCACCGGGAGATATCGAGGTATACGAGGGCAGAACATATAAATCTTACCGTGGAATGGGATCCATTGGAGCGTTGGAAGGCGGATCGAAAGATCGATATTTTCAGGAATCGGAAAGTGATCGGATCAAGTTGGTGCCCGAAGGTATAGAAGCGCGAGTTCCGTACAGAGGTGCAGTGCAGCACATCGTGCACCAGTTAGTGGGCGGGCTGCGCTCAAGCATGGGATACACAGGATGTGCGGATTTGGATGAATTGCGCAAGCAGGGACGCTTCGTGCAAATTACCAATGCGGGTGCACGCGAGAGCCATGTTCACGATGTAGAGATTGTCAAAGAATCTCCAAATTACCAACGCAAGTAGGGCATTTGTGGCGGAAGACTATCGGCTCGAACTACCCAAAGATCGAATTTTAGTACTGGATTTTGGTTCGCAGTACACCCAGTTGATTGCTCGCAGAGTCCGTGAATGCGGAGTGTATAGCGAGATCTATTCATATGATGCTTCTGTTCAAGAAATCTATGACTTTCATCCGTCCGGGGTGATTCTGTCCGGCGGCCCAGCTACCGTAACAGAAGAATTCACTGCAAGAGTGGCACCGGAAGTTCTGGAGATGGGCGTTCCAGTGCTGGGAATCTGCTATGGAATGCAAACCATGGCTGCTCAACTTGGTGGCAAGGTGGAGAATTCGCTGGTTCATGAATATGGACACACCGAGATGAAAGTAATTGGTGAGTCTGACATGTTGTCTGGGTTAGTCGCAGAGTCCGAAACCGGGGATTCGATTTCCATAAATGTGTGGATGAGCCATGGCGATCGCGTTATTGAGTTGCCGGATGGCTTCTCGACAATCGCAGAATCGGCTGCTTCTCCGTGTGCTGCGATAGGCGATCGCACTCGAAAATTATACGGACTTCAGTTTCATCCTGAAGTCACACACACAAATTACGGCAAGCAGATACTGGAACGATTTCTGTTTCGCGTTTGTCAGTGTGCTGCGACTTGGCAGTCGGGATTCTTCATCAAGCATCAGATTGATTCAATTCGACAACAAGTCGGCAGCGATAAAGTGATCCTCGCGTTGTCGGGCGGTGTCGATTCTTCTGTTTGTGCAGCCATTCTCCATGAAGCGATTGGTGACCAGTTGATTTGCATATTCGTTGATAACGGATTATTGCGTTTGAATGAGGCACAAATGGTTCAGGAAGCTATCACAAAAAAAATTGGGGTAAAGGTAATTTTCGTTGACGCAGCAGATAGGTTCTTGGGGGAACTGTCGGGAGTCCCAGATCCGGAATCGAAACGCAAAATCATCGGACGGGTATTCATTGAAATTTTTCAGGAGCAGGCTGAAGAGTTAACGGATGTCAAGTGGCTAGCACAGGGCACGATCTATCCAGATGTAATTGAATCTGCGGGATCAAAGACGAACAAAGCGAAAGTCATTAAAAGTCATCACAATGTTGGTGGGTTGCCAGACACGCTGAATTTGAAGTTGCTTGAGCCCTTGCGAGACCTTTTCAAGGATGAAGTCAGAGTGATTGGTGCCGAACTTGGCCTCGCCGATGAAATCGTCTATCGCCATCCGTTCCCCGGCCCAGGTCTGGGAGTGCGCATACTTGGTGAGGTGAAGAAGAGTTATGCAGACATGCTCCGATTGGCGGATGCCATATTTATCGAGGAATTGACGAGAAACAATCTCTACTACGAAGCCAGCCAGGCATTTGCAGTATTTTTACCGATCAAATCCGTAGGAGTGGTTGGAGATAATCGTGCTTACGATTACGTTGTGAGTCTTCGAGCGGTGCAGACTCTGGATTTCATGACTGCCAACTGCATGCGAATTCCGTACGAGATTCTGGAGGTAATTTCCAGCCGCATCGTCAACGAAGTCGCCGGAATCAGCAGGGTCACTTATGACATCTCAAGCAAACCGCCTGCAACGATTGAGTGGGAATGATTCTTCGTCCGGCACACGCTGGCACCTGAGAGCATCAAATCACACATAAATATTTGTAACCTAAGGTTATTTTTCGTTTATTCCTGATACTGGCTGGCACTGGTCAGCACACACAAGCAGCCTTTTTTAATGGTATGCCTAATGGCATTATCATATTCAATATATCAATTGCAACTAAATACCATATCACGTATTTCTAAAACCTTCCAGCTCGAAGCTGGGTAGCGAATGATGCCATTGGATCGTTGCAACTATGTGGGAAATGCTTACCAGCGTTTCCCACCACCACCGGATCTCTTTTCTTGGGGCTTCGCTTCATTGACTTTGATTTCGCGGCCGTCGAGGCTGGAACCATTAATTTCTTGAATCGCTTTCTGCGCCTCTGCAGTGCTCGACATCTCGACAAAAGCAAAACCCTTGCTCCGACCTGTATCGCGATCTGAGATCAAATTTATGGATTCAACCGTGCCGCACTTGCTAAAAGTATCCTGCAGAGTTTGCTGGTTGGCTGAGTACGGTAAATTACCTACATATAGTTTCATTGTTTAAGTCCTTGCTCGATTATCGAGCCTTGTGTGCGCATTTCCGGTATTCAATCAATTAGCACAGGTTTTGCTGTTCCATTGACATGGTGTCAACGAAATCAGGAATTAGAAGTGATTGCCGAAGACTGGCGGAGAAATAAAACTCTTGAAGTGAAAGTCGGGATAGGAATTTCTAATCTAAAAGTAATATACACCACAATTCAAGGATAGCAATGTTTAATAGGAGATGGAATTACGTTTCATTCATAAAGAACCCCAGACTAATACTGGTTTTTTTCGCTTGTTTACAATTGAGTGGGAATGATTCCACGTCCAGCACACACTGGCACCTGAAAGCATCAAATCACACCTAAGCCCGCAATTATGCGGGCTTTTTTTCGTTTTCATCTGAAAAAGGCTGGCACTGACCAGCTGCCGAAGGTCGACGTGTTTACCCTAGTGAGCGTATCGGGTGTAGACGATTCGTCTGATCCTGGTACCAGGGTGGATTTCAAATCCCGCAACGAGAATCGTATCAGTATCTTGGAGGCCCCCGGCCCCATGCTGACGCCGACGGAGCTCGTTGCGTTGCTCAAAGGCCAGGCCTTTGAGCCGCTGGAGGGCAGCCAGCTCTGGAAACTACGTATGTCACTTCCGGATACCCGTGGGGATCTCGCCATACCGACGGGGAGGAGTGCGCGCGAGTTCATTCGTGTACCACTATGCTAAGAAAGCAGTGCTACCGCTCGTAGTGATCACCTGGGTAACGAATCTGCCGCTTCCGTTCAGCCTGCATCCGACCTTTATCGTGCTTCCATTCGCCGCACTTTTTGCATTCGCTGTGCCAGTGACCGCCAGTACCTTTAAGAAGTTACCTTTGAAAAACACGGGCGGAATGGAGCAATCTGTCTGATTCAGATGATGTCAGCTATGGGACTCATAATAATCTGTAAATGTTCATGATTCTGGGTGTTAAAGTAATTAACGCCACAAAAGTGAACGTAATAATCATCATAATTTTGAGGATACTGTAGATGTATTGATATAATGTCCAATATTATATACACTATACATTATAGTGACCATAAATATGGACAATAAATGAGTAAAACCCAGTTAGACTTGATGCTGCCGATTCCGGTGAGGCGGGCGGTTCGTAAGCTTGGAAAGGATATCCGTGATGCCCGGCTCAGGCGACGTATTCGAACGGCTGTCATGGCCGAACGGGCCTCTATTAGCCGAACAACCCTAAACAAGATAGAAAAGGGCAATCCTGGCGTCTCGTTGGGTAACTACGCCAATGTGCTCTTTGTGTTGGGCATGGCGGAGCGGTTGGGTGACCTAGCGGACGTCAAGACGGATACGGTGGGGCTTGGGCTTGAAGAGGAGCGTTTGCCGCAACGTATCCGCAAGCCGCGCCAGAATAAATCCAGGCGCATGTCGTCCCAGTCTGGATAGAAGGGCAAAACGTGTGTGGAACGACAATCAAGGTAAGACTCAGCGACAATCAAGGTAAGAATTTTTTGACGCTGCGATCAGGTTTCAAATAATAGCAGAATTATTTGCAGTTTCACTGATTCAATTCAAAAAAGTCGATCAGCGACAGGATGTGAACACGGGGCTTGTGCCCGTCCTGGATCATCCTGCATTTGCACTGGCATTCGCCTTTGCCGTCACCATCACGGCCAGCACCTTCAAAAAGTTTTTCTGTTACAATTCACTGTAATGATACAGTATGCTAGTGTGTATTACAGCACTGTAAAGTTACAGTATTGGAGGTAATCATGATGGCTCAAGCCGAACAACTGCGGCAACGTGGTTCCAGTGTCACCAGTTCACTGCTGCCGGCGATTTTCAATATCTTCAGCCAGTGGCGCCTGACCGGTGCCCAGCAGATGACCCTGTTGGGGCTCAGCAACGAGAAGACTCTTTACAACTGGAAGAGCCAGCCGGAAAAGGCCATGTTGACGCGGGATTTACTGGAACGGGCCAGCTATATCCTGGGTATCTATAAGTCCCTGCAAATCCTGTTACCCGACCAGGCGCTGGCCGATCAGTGGCTGTCCACACACAACTACAACCCGCTGTTCAATGGTACGGCGCCGCTGGATCGGTTACTGGCCGGGCAGGTGGTGGACCTGGCCGTGATCAGGAATTTTCTCGATGCGGAGCTAGGCGGCTGGTGATCGATATCGATACCCTACTCGGTAGCGATGTGAATGAGCTCGTCTATCGGGTCATTCTGACGCGCTATCCGCAGATTAGCTTGTTCGAGCGCGTCTCTAACCCACAGGATTGGGACGTGCTCTACGCTGTGGAGTCACTGACCAACCCCCGGTTGCGGGATGAGGTTGGTGATATTCGCTTGGTGCCACCGGAAGACCGGGTGTACGGTGATGGCGCGTCTTGGATCATGGCAGCCTTTACCCACCCGCCGGTAGATGGTCGTGGCGGCCGGTTCAACCGGGATTTTGGTATCTATTACTGTGCGGCCGACGAGGCAGTGGCCATCACAGAGTCTTCGTCCCGCCGAGCGCGATTTCTGCAGGAATCCAGAATTGAACAAATCACGCAAGAGATGCGTGTTATTCGCGCGCAACTGGGTCCGGTCAGCCTTCACGATGTGCGAAACTTGGCCGGACACGCCATCTACGATTCCGATGGATATGTGACAGCACAGCAGCTCGGGTACACGTTGCGGGATGCCGAAAGTTTCGGCGTTCACTACCAAAGCGTCAGAGCGGATGGTGAGTGCTACGGGGTGATGCGAGCAAGGGCGCTCTCGGATGCCATTCACTGGCGTTATCTGCGTTACCGCTATGATGGGGGGTCGATCGTTGGGGTTGAATCCCTTGACGGCAGTAGCAGGAGGTGATGGTGATGCTAGAATCTACACCTGTTCTGGCAGGCAATGCACATTTTTCTTTCGCGTTCACCTCTGAGTAGACATAGCATTAAGAAATAGCGCTGTATTCTACAAAAAATTTATCCGAAAGCAGCGCTTTGTTTCACGTTCTTGCGTGAACAGCTAGTCATTGCCATAATCTGGCTCAAATTCTCTCTCCCGCTCGGATTTAATATAGCGTATATAGCCACTGGCGTAGGGCACATACTCTGTCATGGCGGTATTGAAAGTGGAATCACCGAAAAACACCACCAGCGAGTGGATCGCTGAGGCGGGAATATACACCAGAATTTCAATGGCTTTGACGGGCTTGTAGTTCTGGTGCATCGGATTCTGAAACTTGTTGGTGTGTTTGTAAATCTTCTGTGTCCAGCTTTTCTGGTTCGCTGAACCAACGGACTTGGTAATCAACTCCTGCACAGGCTGCAGCAGGGCAGATTCCAGGGTATTTTCCAAATTGTGCGGCGATACTTTTCTGCCGTTAATTTCAAATGAAATCCGGCGGCGAATGTTGGCGATGCGTTTGCATCTTGGCACAGAGACGCTTTAGGTGGAGCTTCGTCGGTCGTGTCGAACGTTTGTCATCAATGCCCGCACCCACCTAATTCACACTGGCTTGGTCCACTGGGCTTAATTTACACTCTCCAGTAATTTACGTGATAGCACGTAGCCGCTCGGTTGATTCTACACAAATAGAAATTCTTCCGTCGTGCGACAAATTGCACAACTGATGAATCCATCCAAATTATGATCTGATCAAATTTATCATGTGTTTGTAGTATTTCACACGGTAACTCCAAACTATATATTGCATTGGTAATTTAATATTGAACGTGATAAATTTCATTTAGTTACACTTTTATGCGCATATAAATGTCATATATCTACACTATTATGCGCATAAAAGTGTAAAATGCTCGTTTGTACATATACTGAAATGGCTAACCAACTACCGTTTAAACTGAAATCACTATGTTACAACGGCTAAGAACCAACGATCTTCACAAATGGAAAAACCAGCGTCATCGTAAACCTCTTTTGCTGGATGGAGCTCGGCAGGTGGGTAAAACCTATTTGGTTACTAAATTGTTCGGTGAGAAGGAATTTCAACATGTACATCGGCTTGATTTTCGGTTGGATCCGACTTTGGCAGATCTCTTTGCCGACACTCTAAATCCTCAAACAATAATCGAGAACATTGAATTACGCTTCAATATAAATATCAATCCAAACCAAGATTTGATTTTCTTCGACGAAGTTGGGGATTGCCAGAAAGCTGTTGATTCGCTGAAATATTTTTCGGAGGATCTCCCCTATGCATTTGTTAGTAGTGCGTCAGGCTCAAACATTGGATTGTTGGAATCCTTTCCTGTCGGGTCCGTTCATCACTTGGAATTATTTCCTCTTTGTTTTGAGGAATTTCTGATGGCCAAACAAAATGCAATACTCTTGAAATCATTTCGGGAACGCCGTGATAGCAAAATAGTTTTCGACGAACTTTGGTTGACACTGCTTGATTATTACTTCGTGGGAGGCATGCCGGAAGCCATAATGCACTGGTTTAATGATCAAGACAATCTATCGGAACGGGTGAATAATGTAACGCGAATTCATCGTGAACTCGTTATGGGCTATCGTCAGGACTTCGGAAAGTATGCAGGCAAGTTCCATGCACTGCATATTGATTCAGTGTTTACATCGGTACCGCGACAGTTAGCCGTCTGCCAGGATAATTCTGTTCAGCGGTTCAAGTTTAAAGGCGTTGTGGAGCAAAAGCAACGATATCAAGACCTTCGAGGTCCTATTGAATGGCTGGAAAAAGCCAAATTAGTTCGTAAGTGTTATCCCATTGAAGGCAGCCCAACAGTTCCGCTGCAATCTCAGATTCGAACTAATATTTTCAAGTTGTATCTTTTTGATATTGGGTTGCTCTGCCACATGCTTGAAATTCCCTATCATTCTCAGACATCGCAGAATTATCAATACAAGGGCTACATCGCGGAGAACTTCGTGCAGATTGAACTCTCAATGCATTCGAATTACCCGACTTATTCCTGGCAGAAGGCAAGAGCTGAAATTGAATTCATTCATCAATGTCGCGATGGCACAATTATTCCTGTAGAAGTAAAGAGTGGCTCGCGCACTCGGGCTCGAAGTCTGCGTTCTTATATTGAACGATACGATCCCTCACACGCTGTGATACTTGCTGGAAAGCAAGGTAAAAAAGGAAGTCAACGCGTACAAACATGGCCATTGTATGACGCGCAATTTCTTAATGACCTTTAGTCAAAGTTTGATCATGATGGTGCATAATTTTGCGGAATATTGAACAGATGTCCACAAAATTAAAAAAACAATCAATCATCAACTTTCATGAATGTTTTCTATCTGTTTGTTTCCACAAACCAGTCTGCATGGACCTTTTACGCCTGCTATTCGACAAGACGGAATTTCATCTGTTAAACTGGCGTCTTTCCTACACGCGGGAGTCAGATCATGAGTGAAGCGCAGACAATAAAAGGAAAGGTGTTCAAAGAGCTGCATTCGGCCGATGGCATTTTTGTGATGCCAAATGCGTGGAACGCTGGCAGCGCTTGCATGCTGGAAGCAGCGGGTTTCCCCGCAGTCGGTACCACCAGCGCAGGTATCTCCTTCTGTCTGGGGCTTCCCGATTCTGAAGGATTGCTAACCCGGGAAGCGGCGATGGAGGAGACCAGTCGGATTGTAGGTGCGATTCGGATACCGGTTAGTGTGGATGCAGAAAACGGTTACGGACATACACCGGAAGAGGTGGCCGAGACGATCCACCAGGTGGCAGACACGGGCGCGGTGGGGGCTAGTATCGAAGACTATGCCGCTGCCTATGGCACTGGTGATCTCTACGATCGAGTACTGTCGGTCGAGAGAATCGAAGCGGCGGTCGCGGTCGCCACGTCCCTGCCATTTCCTTTTACCTTGACTGCGCGAGCCGAGTGTTATCTCATGGGACACCCAAACCCGTTCGAGGAATCGGTGACGAGGGTAAACCTCTATCGAGAAGTCGGCGCGGACTGTCTATTTGTCCCCGGTATCAAAGACGTTGAGACGATCGGTAGGCTGGTGAAGGAAGTCGACGGGCCAATCAACGTGGTCATGGGACTTGCTGGCAATCCAATGAGTGTGAAGCAACTTGAGTACTTGGGGGTAAAGCGGGTGAGTATCGGCGGGTCGCTCGCTCGGACCACCTTTGGCGTTGTCCGTCGGGCGGCCGAGGAGATACGTGTCCATGGCACATTTACCTATTCCGAAGGTCAGGTGCCGGACGCTGAGCTTTGTCGATTTTTTACCGAGCGGCAGGAATTATCCGCTTCATAGCCAACCACGAGTATTATTTGCAACTGGGACTGATTCGATCCACCATCCGCTACCCGTTTGGCATGAGGCGATTCGAGAAACGTGGCGCAAGCGGATTGATCAGACGGGTAGTCGACCATCAAACGCTTAAAAATCCAGTTGACGCACCCGTGGCGGTGTTGGAGCGCTGTTTTTTAATCTGAAGTTCCAGACTGATTTTGCCGTTTTGGCAATGTAACTCTTTGAAATAGTATAATATTTCCTGTAAATTACGGACGATATATTTTCGTATTGTAGGCAGTAAAATGTTATTTACCCTGTAATGCTTTTCTTCTATTGTGTATAATCCCTCCTATCTTATTCCGATTTCCTTCTATTCTTTTGTAGGCACGCAATGCCCAAACAACTTCCCCCTATGCACCTCAGTATCGTTCACTCTAAACGCGGCGGCAAATCCTACCGCACCGTGCTGGTCAGAAGCAGCTACCGCGATAAAAACGGCAAATCCCAAAAGAAAACCCATGCCAACCTCACGCATCTTCCGCCGCATTGGATTGAACTGATCCGCGGCCTTTCGAAGGGCCAACAATACGTCGACGTCAATGACGCTTTTGACATCCTCGGGGTGCGCAAGCACGGCGCCGTCGAAGCGGTGCTGCGTGCATTCCAACAACTGGGCCTGACTTCCCTGATTGCCAGCCAGCCACAACGCAACCGTGATCTGGTCTGTGCCTTGATTGGTGCTCGAATCATTCGCCCGCACACCAAGCTGGCCACTTGCCGCTGGTGGCACGACACCACCTTGCCCCAACACTTCGGTGTCGAAGACGCCGACGTCGATGAACTGTATGGTGCCATGGACTGGCTGTTGACGCGTCAAAACGTGATTGAAGGCAAACTGGTGCGCCGCCATCTGCAGCCCGGCGGGTTGGCCTTGTTCGATCTGAGCTCCAGCTATTTTGAAGGCACCGAATGTCCCTTGGCCGAATACGGCTATAGTCGCGACGGCAAATCCGGCAAGCTACAGGTGAATTTTGGATTGCTGTGCGATCGCAAAGGTCGACCTTTGTCGGTGACGGTGTGTCGGGGGAATTTGCGTGACAGTCAAACGCTGTTGCCGCAGGTGCAACAGCTGCGACAACGTTTTGGCATTGCTCGGCTGGTGATCGCAGGGGATCGTGGCATGATCACCCAAGTGAATATTGATGCGCTGGACAAACTGGATGGCGTGGACTGGATCACTGCGCTCAAAAGCGTGACGATTCGAAAGCTGGTAAAAAAGGGCACTTTGCCCTTGCAGCGTTTTGACGAAGTCAATCTGTTTGAGATATTCCATCCCGATTACCCTGGACAAAGACTGGTGGCGTGTCGCAATCGGCAACTGGCACAAAAACGCGCACACACCCGTGAATCGCTGCTGGCCGCCACCGAAGAGCAGTTAAGCGCAATCGAACAACGCGTCGCTGCCGGGCGACTGAAAGGGCGAGCCGAAATCGGTTTGAAAGTTGGCGAGAAGATCAACTCTCGGAAGATGAAAAAACATTTCATCTGCGAGATCTCGGAGCGCTCGTTTTCGTTTCGACGGAATTTATCAAGCATCGCTGCCGAAGCGGCACTGGACGGCATCTACGTGATTCGAACTTCACTGGACGAACAATCCATGAGCGCCACCGAGTGTGTCAGAAACTACAAGCGTCTATGCAATGTAGAGCGTGCCTTTCGCACCATCAAAACGATCAGTTTGCGGGTCCGGCCGATTCATCACCGCACCGCCGACCGGGTGCGGGCGCATATTTTCCTGTGCATGCTGGCCTACTATGTGGAGTGGCACATGCGTGAAGCCTGGCGCGAGTTGTTGTTCGCCGATCCGCATCTGCACGAGTTGACTGAAACCCGAGACCCGGTATTGCCGGCGAGTCGTTCGAGTGCGGCGCGCAACAAAGTCGCCAACGCACGCCTGGAAGATGGCTCGGTGGCGTATTGTTTCCGCACGCTGATGGAACATCTCGAAACCATCACCGTCAACACCTGCCGAGCCAAATCGACGAACGTCGATGGCTTGCAATTCGAATTGACGTCAATGGCAAATTCCAAGCAGCAACAAGCTTTGGATTTGCTCAAGACCATCAACAAAGTTTGATGGAATACCAAATGTAGGCAGAAAGGCTAAAAATTATTCTTTAAAAAACCTTGGTATCATCGGGGTTTGCTAGACAATATGCCTTCAAACTTCGGTTTAATGCTACGAATCCAGCACAATATGCGGTGTAGATGCTAGAAAAGTTCTCATATTGACCAAGGTGCATTTTTAGTAGAGCGTTGTACAACGAGTGACAAATCTCGCATCAACATTCAGTGTCAACGAATTAAATTTCAATCAAGATCGCGAACCAGCGAATTCCTCGTCTCTGCTGGCAGGCAATTCACGCTGAACCTGTAGTGTTCATGATCGATTCCAACAGAAATTTCTGCACCGGATTTGACAGACGCGACGAATGACGCCGGCAGTTCAAATCTGAGAAAGTGAACCGCAGAGGTTTTTTCTTCTGTTGTTCTCTCTAGATCTTCATCTGCAATTGCCCACACCTTGGGTTCGCCGTTAGTGCACATCCAGACCCAATTTTCAACGCCAACCAGCCGAGCAAGCGCGGCACGGCGTTCTTCGACCTCTGGGAATTCGACCATGAAAGTGGCTTTCCAATTCCTGCCGTCAGGAATGAGAGGGTTGTAAGCGGCGAGTTCTTCTTCAATTCCGCTCACTTCAAATATTTTCTCAATCCTCAGCATTTCCTGGACTTGGTACTGAATCGTCAGTCGATCCTCGAAATACAGACTAGCGTTCAGACCGATGTGCACTCTACGATAATTTTTGTGCTCTAGAACGTTTCTGCGAAATTCTTCGCGTTGCTCGGAGTATTGTTCAAGCGACAGCAAGTCACTTCTTTGCAGAGGTTGCATAAATCAGATTCCGTAAGCTGTACGCAAAAGGGTAATCGGATGTTCAGGCTTCAGTGAATTTATACCTGCGTTGTTGGCGATGTGAGCGGCTGCGAGAACACAGTCGCTTGTCAAGTGGTCGGGTTTTACTTTTTTCACTTGATTAACGATTGGGCGAACAATTTTCTTCGAGAATTCGTGAAATTCCCTTTTTATTGCATAAGTTCCGTCGTGCCCAGAGCATCTCTCCACTACGGTCAGGTCAGTTTCTGGTACCAACGAAAGTGCTTCCTTCGTTTTCGATCCCATGTTCTGTACTCTTTGATGACAGGCTACATGGTAAACGACGTTTCCCAGGGAATTCTTGAAGTCTGTTTTCAGCAATTTGTGTTTGTAGCGCAGCATCAAATATTCAAAAGGATCGAAAATGGAGTCTCCAACCATCTGAACGTCTTCATCATCCTTGAACAATAGCGGCAGTTCTTTCCTGAACATAAGCGTACAGGATGGAATCGGTGTCACGATGTCCCATCCATCTCGTGTCAGTTCCGCCAGTATAGGGATATTGTTGTTCTTGAGTCGCTTAACGCCCTCCATGTCGCCGAGCTCAAGTTTCGGCATCCCGCAACATTTGTCGTTTTGTATGACCTGAACCGGAATGCCGTTGTGCTCGAATACAGCTGCAATATCTTCATTCATGTCAGGTTGGTTGTATTTTCCGTAACAGGTTGCGAATATCGCAATTTTTCCCTTGGTTTGCCCAGCGCTCTGTGCTTCGTTTGCAAGAGATGTTCTCAATGAAAATTTTCGATGCACAGAGGAACTGCAGAATTTCGGCAAATTTGCTTGTTTATGTATGCCTAGGGTACTTTCCAATCCGCGACGGGCAAGTGCGTTCCCGTTCACTGTGTTGACTGCATGAAAAGCGACCGGAACGTTGGAAACTTTACCCAAGAGGTCAGTTGACGAAAGCACCTTGTCCCGCAACGTTGGTCTTCCCTTCTTATAACCAACAATTTTGGCTCGTAGCATCAGGTGTGGAAAGTCAACCTGCCATTCATGGGGCGGAACGTAAGGGCATTTGGTCATGAAGCACAGATCGCATAGGTAACAGTTATCGACTACATCCCAGTATTTGTTTTTTTCGACGCCATCGATTTCCATGGTGTCTGATTCATCAACGGCATCAAACAGAGTTGGAAATGAATTGCAAAGGCTGAAACAGCGCCGGCACCCGTGGCAGATGTCGAACACGCGTTCCAGTTCCTGGAACAGATATTGCTCGTTGAGGAAGTCAGGAGAGTTCCACTCCACAGGGTGTCGTTGCGGAGCTTCGAGAGATCCTTCTCTCATTTTCAATTACCTTGTTTAAAGGGGATTGGAAACTTGTAGGGGGTCAAAATAACAAGCGGAACCGCGTGACTACGATTCCGCTTGATACTCGAATTTTTTATTCGGAACGTCAGGAGTCGAGATTGTCCAAAGCTTTTTGGAAACGATTTGCGTGCGAACGCTCGGCCTTGGCCAGGGTTTCAAACCAGTCTGCGATTTCATCGAATCCTTCATCTCGTGCGGAGGAAGCCATTCCTGGGTACATATCTGTATATTCGTATGTTTCGCCGGCGATCGCGGCTTTCAGATTTTCTGCAGTGTGACCGATAGGAAGTCCAGTTGCGGGATCTCCGACGGCTTCCAGATATTCCAGGTGTCCGTGCGCATGTCCAGTCTCACCTTCAGCGGTTGACCGGAATACAGCGGAAACGTCGTTGTAACCTTCGACATCGGCCTTTCCAGCGAAGTACAAATAGCGCCGATTCGCCTGCGATTCACCTGCAAAAGCATCCTTCAGATTTTGTTCTGTTTGCGTGCCTTTCAATTCCATTCAATAGTCTCCCGATAGTGTTGATAAATGAATTCTGATAGAGCTAATTTCAACTATTCATTTTAGTGATAATTTGAATTGAATGTTGAAAATTTCGCAGATAGGTTTGAGGCACAGTAAAATATTCATACATCTATATGATAACAGTAATTCCAACCAAAATCAGTCATCCTAAATCTGCAAATAGCTCGAATGTTTGACTGGATGGTATATGATGAATTCATGAGAATCAGTTTCTGATAATCTGGGAGAGCTATAGAGTAGTTGATGGTGGAAGCAATATTGTGCAAAACGAAACGAATGAATTGAACGACAAAGAACAAGAAACCAAACTGTCCTTTGAGCAGGCGCTGAAGGAACTTGAATCGATAGTAAAGCGAATGGAAAGCGGTGAGCAATCTCTGGAACTGTCGCTTGAAGAATTTGAAAAAGGTATCAAGATTGTGCGCGAGTGCCGAAAATTTCTGGAAGAAGCCGAGCAACGAGTAGAAATATTGACTCGGCAGGGCGGATTGGAAAAAGTCAAATCATTCGATTCAGAATAGTGCTGCTAATGAGCTTTGATCAGGATTGGAAACGCTGTCAGCAAGCAGTCGAAGCGGCGCTGGAGGCGTGGCTTCCTTCAGCGGATGAACCTCCACAGAAGTTGCACCAGGCGATGCGCTATTCCACCCTGAATGGCGGCAAGAGATTCCGTGCCGTACTCGCGATCATGACTGGGGAGATGCTTGGTGTCGACACAAAACTGCTGATGGCGCCTGCTACAGCAGTTGAGTGTATGCATGCTTATTCGCTTGTTCATGATGACTTACCGTGCATGGATGATGACGATTTTCGTCGTGGCGTGCCTTCTTGTCATATTGCCTATGGTGAATCGACGGCTGTTCTTGTGGGAGATGCGCTACAGACATTGGCATTTGAAATACTCGCGAATCACTCGAATTTGGTAAACTTTACGACACAAGCGGGTAAATTGGTGCAAACTTTAGCGAAAGCGGCAGGCTCCAGAGGCATGGTTGGTGGGCAAGTTATGGATATTGATCTCCTGGATTCGGATCTGACTATCATTGATTTGACCACGGTACATCGTCTTAAAACGGCGAAATTGATTCAAGCTTCTGTGAGACTTGGTGCGTTAATGAGTGACCAGCTCAATGAGCGAGATTACGAAGCTTTGAGCGAATATGGGGAATCCATCGGTCTTGCATTTCAGTTTACTGATGATTATCTTGATGAAGAACACCAAGAGGAGAATCTTCAAGAAAAAGCCGCCAGTCTGCGAGATCAGGCAATTAGGGCAGTTCAACGGGTGAACCGGGATACTACGAATCTTGAAAAAATCGCTAGATTTGTCGTAGACCGGAGTTTCTGATCAATTGGGAGGAGCTATGAGTAGCAAAAAAGATCCTACATCCGTTGCAAGTAAAGGGATTAATGTAGACCGGTATGATTTGCTTAACAAAATTGATTCTCCAGCCGACCTGAGAAAACTGCCTGAAAGCAAGTTACCGAAACTTGTAGATCAGATTCGCGAATTCTTAATTGACGTTACATCAAAAACCGGTGGTCATCTTGCCCCCGGACTTGGTGCGGTCGAATTGACGATTGCACTTCACTACCTTTACGATACTCCAGAAGACCGAATCGTGTGGGATATCGGACATCAGGCATATCCTCACAAGATCATAACCGGTCGGCGGGAACTGATGCACACGATACGCAAGCAGGATGGAATTAGTGGTTTTCTAAAGCGAGAAGAGAGTATCTATGATTGTTTTGGTGCTGGACACTCCAGTACTTCCATTTCCGCAGCTTATGGAATGGCAGTTGGTGCAGAAGCAAAAGGAGAGTCGAGGCAGGTAGTAGCGGTAATCGGCGATGGTGCCATGACCGCGGGTCTCGCTTATGAAGCCTTGAACAACGCGGGTGCATCGGATACCAATTTGCTGGTCATCCTGAATGACAATGAAATGTCGATTTCACCGAATGTTGGTGCGGTGTCGAACTATCTCGCGCGTATACTGTCGGGTCGTGCGTTTATGACGGTTCGGGAAGGCAGCAAGGCAGTTCTCGGCACGCTTCCGCCAGTTCAGGAGTTAACCAACAGATTCGAGGCGCATACGAAAGGACTTTTTCTCCCCAGTACCCTGTTTGAAGAACTCGGGTTCTACTACATCGGCCCTATTGATGGGCATAATCTCCCTACTTTGATCCGTACAATCAAAAACATGAAGAAGATCAAAGGCCCGAGGTTTCTTCATATTATTACTCAAAAAGGCAAAGGCTTCGACCCTGCAGAGGCGGATCCTCTGGTTTACCACGGAGTCGTCCCGTTCAACCCGGACACGGGGAAAATGGAGAAGAAATCCACGGCAGTGACCTACACGAAAGTGTTCAGTAAATGGTTGTGTGACATGGCCGCCAAGGATGATCGTTTGGTCGGGATCACCCCGGCGATGCGCGAAGGGTCAGGTTTGGTTGAATTTCAGAAGCAATTTCCAGATCGTTATTTCGATGTGGGCATTGCAGAACAGCACTCTGTGACATTTGCAGCCGGGCTCGCGTGTGAAGGTATGAAGCCTGTGGTAGCGATTTATTCAACCTTTCTGCAACGAGCGTATGATCAGTTGATTCATGACGTCTGCGTACAGAATCTCGATTTGATGTTTGCGCTGGATAGAGCCGGTTATGTAGGTGGTGATGGTGCCACTCATGCAGGTGCTTATGATTATGCCTATCTTCGTTGCATACCGAATATGGTTGTAATGGCTCCGGCGGACGAAAGAGAGTGTCGAAACATGCTGTACACCGCATATATGCACGAAGGGCCGATCTCAGTGCGTTATCCGCGTGGTGCCGGGGTTGGTGTCGAGCAGGAAGAGGAGATGACAGCACTTGAAATTGGCAAGGCGTCAGTGGAAAGAAACGGCAAAGGCACGGCTATTCTGTCGTTTGGCAGCATGCTTGCCGCGGCCATGGATGCAGGTGAACGGCTGAATGCCACGGTTGTGAACATGCGTTTTGTAAAGCCAATTGACGAAAAATTGGTCACTGAAATTACCAGTTCACATGATCTGATTGTTACAATAGAAGAACATGTCGTCGCCGGCGGTGCTGGATCAGCAGTAAATGAAGTTCTAGCCAAACATGGAATTCTCACCAGAACGGTGAACCTCGGCCTTCCGGATGAACATGTCGATCACGGTGTACCTAAATTGGTATTTGCCAGATACGGAATGGATGCCGATGCGATCGTTCAAAAAGTTGAGGCAATCAGAGGTTTATACTCAATGGAGCAAGCAGTGCAATGAATTTTCCGAAAATAATGCCGGTACCGATGGAGTATCGACAAAATTCGATTCCGGACATTCAATCGAAAGCGGATACCCGCAGACTGGCCATAGACCAAGTTGGCATAAGGGCAATTCGGCATCCGGTCAAGGTACGCGACCGTAGTCACGGAGAACAGTATACGATTGCGGTTTTCAACATGTATGTTGGGCTGCCGCACAACTTCAAAGGAACTCACATGTCGCGTTTCGTTGAAGTTCTTAATGACCATGATAACGTGATTTCGGTGCATTCTTTTCGGGATATTGTGAAAGAGGTTGCTGCAAAACTGAACTCGGAAACCAGTCGAATTGAGATGACTTTCCCCTTCTTCTTGGAGAAAAGTGCACCCGTGACAAAGGTGAAGAGTCTGGTAGACTACGAGGCTACCCTGTTTGGTGATTTGATTGATGGCGATGTAAGTATCTCTACGCGTATTGTTGTGCCTGTCACCAGTCTCTGTCCATGCTCCAAGGAGATTTCCGATTATGGTGCACACAACCAGCGATCACATGTGACGATTACGGTGCTTGCTGAAGCGTTTGTCTGGATCGAGGAACTGATTGAATTGGCTGAAATGAATGCCAGCTCGCAACTGTACGGATTGCTGAAAAGACCAGATGAAAAATTCGTAACTGAACAAGCTTACGACAATCCGAAGTTTGTTGAGGATATGGTTCGTGATATCGCTAGCGCATTGATACGAGACGAGAGAATTGTCTCGTACACTGTGGAGTCCGAAAATTTCGAATCCATCCATAATCACTCAGCCTACGCGCGGATTTCTGGAAGCAAGGAGACACAACCCAGCCTCAAGATTGTGGATTGACAGATTCTGACGAATCTTCGAGCCCTGTGCGTGTTTGAATGTGAATTCGAAACTTGTTCAAGCAGCCGTGCAGCGGTTCAATGTTGATTTACCAAAGACCTTACTCGTCATTGCACCGGAATTGCCTTCCGAATTGCTGGAGTACTCAGAACAAGCAGAAAATGTAACGCTTACTCATGTCGCATTCGAAAGTCTTGAAAAATCAGTTGGGCAGTTAGGGCGGTTCGATTTTGTGATCGTAGTGGATACCCTGGAAAACGTAAAGAAACAAACTGCGCAGCAGTTGGTTTCTCGTTTACGCGACATTCATGCGAAACTGTTGTGGGTGACTGTAACAGACCACTCAGATGACGTTTTTGGCAGTAAAGATGCCATTGCACAAGGCATGCGAATGGTGGAGCCACAAAATTTCGGCAGTAAAGACCCGCAGTGGTATGAGTTCAGCTTGAAATTCTATAAACCAGTACCACAGTGGTTGAATGCGAAAAACTGGGCGAATCCACAAAATTGGGACAAAACGCGCTGGTAACGAATTGGCAGACAGGGAATAGACTTTTGAAATCATCAAATTACATGCTGGCGACTGTTCGACAGGTTCCGGCTGAAGTTGAAATCGTCAGTCATCGGCTCATGCTGAGAGCGGGGATGATTCGTCAGCTGGCATCTGGAATCTACAATTGGCTGCCTTCCGGACTTCGGGTTCTGAACAAGGTTGAAAAAATTGTGCGGCAAGAAATGAACGATTCTGGTGCGCAGGAAGTGCTCATGCCTACAGTTCAGCCAGCGGAGATCTGGCGAGAGTCAGGACGATGGGATTTTTTCGGACCTGAACTGCTACGATTCAAGGATCGGCATGAACGAGACTTCTGTTTAGGTCCAACCCACGAAGAAGTGATAACTACACTGATCAACAACGAGATACGCAGCTACCGCCAGTTGCCTGCCAATTTCTATCAAATGCAGTGGAAGTTTCGCGATGAAATCAGACCTCGATTCGGTATCATGCGTTGCCGTGAATTCTTGATGAAAGATGCTTATTCGTTTGATGTAAATAGTGCGGGCATGGAAGAATCCTACAAGATCATGTATGACACTTATACAAATATTTTCCAAAGGCTGGCACTAGATTTCGTTGCGGTTGAAGCGGACTCCGGTGCGATTGGTGGAAGCGTGTCTCATGAATTTCACGTACTGGCTGAATCCGGCGAAGATGGAATCGGCATCAATACGGATACCGGTTATGCATCCAATGTGGAGTTGATTCCTTTACCGCCGATTTCTGAAAAACGGGCTGATCCCTCGGAGCAAATGCATATAGCCGATACACCAAGCGTCAAAACGATTCCCCAGTTATGTGAATACCTAGGCGTGCCTGTAGAACGGACCCTAAAGACGCTTCTTGTTAGGGGCGAAGACGCACCAGTCGCGATTGTTTTGAGGGGAGATCATGAACTAAACGGACTGAAAGGAGAAAAAATTCCAGGAGTTGTGACACCTTTACAGTTTTTGTCGTTGGATGAGGTTGCTGCAGAAACTGGCTCCGAAGCAGGTTCTATTGGCCTTGTAGGTCTCGTATCTGCCTCGTCAGGCAATCAAATAAAAATTGTGGCTGACTACTCGACTCAAGTTATGTCGGACTTCATCTGCGGTGCCAATGCCAATGAACAACACTACATTGGTGTCAATTGGGGCCGAGATGTTGATGAACCGGAATTTGCCGATCTGCGCAAGGCAGTGGAAGGCGACCCATGTCCTGACGCGCCAGACAGGTATCTAACTGTACGACGCGGAATTGAAGTTGGCCATGTATTTCAACTCGGTACAAAGTACAGCAAAGCGTTTGATGCGACCTGTCTAGATTCCAATGGCGATAGTGCCGTAATGTGGATGGGCTGTTATGGAATTGGTGTTTCGCGTATCGTTGCTGCGGCAATTGAGCAGAATCACGATGATGCGGGAATCATTTGGCCGAATTCCATCGCACCATTTTCAGTCTGCGTCGTACCCATAAACTTTCATCAGTCTGAAACCGTTGCAAAGGTATCCAATCAGATACATGACAGCCTGAAAGATTCCGGAATCGAGGTTTTACTGGATGATCGGGATGAAAGAGCAGGTGTCAAATTTGCAGACATGGACCTGATTGGAATCCCCCATCGCCTAGTCGTATCTGAGCGTGGAATATCGAATAGCGAGATTGAATACAAACATCGTGCCAGCGATGAAGTCGTCAATCTGCCGATGGACAAGCTGGTTGAGCAGATTGCTAAGCGAATAAAAATATCTTGATTGGTCAGTTTGAGGTAGTCGTTGCTACTACAGGACTTCAAAGATATCTGTAGTCGACTCTTCCGAAAATTCGCTTTCTACTGAGCTCACTTCGGACATCGGTGAGCCGGCCCACAGTTCAGTTTCCAACTTACAGATTTTTTCGGGGTTTCCGCGAGCAACAAGTTCGACTCGGCCGTCGTGTGTATTTCGAACCCAGCCACTAAGTTCCAGTTTTCTTGCAGCGTCAGCGGCAAACCTGCGATACCATACGCCTTGAACAAATCCAGATACGACAAACTTTCTGGTTACGATCACTTTGTAGAAGTGGCTTGCTGTGTTTCAGGTACTGGCAGATAGTGTCTGAGTCTGACATAACTTGAACTGTGAATGCTTTCGTAGACCACGAAGTTGAAAAGAATTTTCTTCAGGTAGTTTCGGGTTTCAGTAAAGGGAATCGTTTCAACCCAAATTGCAGGGTCTGATACTCGCGATGAATTCTGCCATAGTTTCGAATTTCTCGGCCCGGCATTGTAGCCTGCAAGTGCAAAAACAGGATTTCCGTTCATTGAATCCAGCAACTGCTTGAAATATGCAACTCCGAGTCTGATATTCACCGATACTGTGACTAAATCGCCTCTCGATGGTCTGTTTAGTCCTTGGCGACGTGCAGTCTGACGGGCTGTTATCGGCAACAATTGCATCAACCCTACCGCTCCTGCACTAGAACTGATGTCATGAATGAAACGGCTTTCCTGGCGCATGATGGCATAGATCCAGTGCTCAGGCACTCCGTAGCGAACTGACTCGCGCCGTACAGTCTCGATAAACGGTGAGGGATGAGAAACATCAAGCTCGAAACTTGCATATTGACCGGAACGGTTGATCGCCTGAATTGCCCCGTCATGCCATTTCCAGACGTTAAACAGAATGGCGGCGTGAAGCCAGAATTCTTTCGGTTGCGTGTCTTTCAGTTGATTGAGTTCGCGTCTTGCATTGTAGGGTTTGCTTAGAGCAAGCCACTCTCTAATGCGTTGAACACCGGCGACCGCTATGGTGACTTCAGCTGCCTTGCTCAAAGCAACTTGCGCAACAAGACCGTCAATCGAATAGTCAAGGTTAAGGCGGTCAGCAGACAGGAATCCATAGTAACCGTGTTCAGGTGCAATTTCAGACCACAGCTGTTTGGCGGTTGATTCATCACCTGTTTCATAGAGTGCACGAGCTTGCCAGAATTTCCACTCGGAGCGATTTGCCTCCTGCTCGGACATCAAACGTATGGTCGATAGCACTCCATCCCAATTTTCTGCCGCGAGCGCACTTCGCATCATCAAGCGCAGTATCGATTTATCGCGATAAGTTTCCGGTAGACCCGACAACCACTCATAGGCATCTTGATGGTGTCTCCATGCGAGTCTCTTTACTAGTGTCTTCTCGACTTGAGGAAGCTCGGCGATTGTTTCCGGATAAGCGATTTTCAGGCGCTGCCAGAAGGTTGCCGTGTTACTCAAGTCTCTCTTTGCCAAGCGTGTGACTTGATAATGGATGACGTCCTGTCCATACTTGGACTGGCTCCATTTCAACAAATTTCTTTCGATTCTGGTTTGTGGGTGGCTGCCCGTCAAATTGAGTTGAGTAACCCAGTTTCTCAAGTTTTGTGAACGAAGCAATCCATCTAGGTATTTCGTCATACTCTGTCTGCCACTGGCCTTCGAAAGAAGTATGCGCTGCCAGATGAGATCATCGTCGATTACACCCTTCTTGAGCGCAAATTCAAACACCTTGTCGCATTGTTTAACCTGCGAATGTCCGACCCGCCACAACTTACGAATTGCTGGATCAGCTTTTTCGTACTGTTTGGTTTTGATAAGTGCCTGCGTGTGTATGCACTGTAGTTCGGGATTGGATGAATTTCCATAATGCAAGCTGATCAAATCCCAGTCATCGCGTGCAATGAGACGATTCAACCACCACGACTTGAATCGATTGGGAATGGGGATCTCCATTTCTGAGATTATTTGCGAGATTTCGGAGTTTGTAAATTGCGATTGTGTAACTCGAATTTCTTTCAATCTGAGATACGGATATAGCGGGTAATTTTCCAGCTTGGGCCTTAGCTTGAACCACTGGCCAGCCCGTTCCCGACTTAGCAGTTTATCTGCTTCAACATATGACTTGCGGAGTTCGACCAAGGAAGAACTTCCCTGTGCCGGTGGGACGACTAGCAAACACGCGATAAAGACAGACAGGCAACAAGACCGCATGGCCGACAAAATATTTTTTTTTGACATTAAATTTACCAGTCCCTGGAATTGGAGGGAACGAACTGTAGACTCAAATCGGAACAATTCAGGTCTGACTAAAATCAGACAGATTATCGCACTAGTGTGTTCAGCGACAATCTGTCTTGAAGAAAATGGCAGTCAAATAACTACCGAATTACCGATCAATCTCCTGCCTGAACGATAGCGCGAAAGATCGAAAATTCCAATTACTGGTTCAGCGATATGTGCAAATAAAATGTGGAAATCGCAGTCAGCACTAAAACATTTACATCATGGATTCTCGAAATGCAGTATCCGTCTCTTCGATTTCATTCATTGACCAAGCGCCGCGATTCTTTGCATGCATGACAGCAGCATCAATATCATCCCGTGTCAAGTCACGCCGAATGGTCAATTCTTGTCCCGGGTAAATCAGGTCTGCGTCCTGAATGTCTTTGTTGCGCGCATAAATTAGCGGCCAACGGAATGGATTGTTGTAAATGGCCGACAGTCCTGAAATAGACCAGAGGCTTTCTCCCGTGGCAACTACGTGAACGTCATCCGAGACCATCAGCGGTGCCATTTCTTCAGGTTCCGCCATAGGCTCGGGTTCAGCTGCCATTACTTCTTCCGCTTCCGCTTCCGCTTCGGTTGCTTCGGCCGCCGCATCCTGGCTGAACAGGTTTTTCAACGTTGCGCAAGCTGATATGTTGACTGCCAGCAAGACGATGATGCCTAGCAAAACCCCGCGCAATTTTAAATCATTCGCTCGTTCGTTCATAGTTTACACTTCCTCCCAATACAGAATTGAATTACAAATCTGTTAAATGTTCATTCAGTTACACGTAATTATAATCACAATCAAATAAGTAAATACAAAATGTCGACGGAATTAATTTCCAAAATAAAATGAATGTATTAATTTCTGTATTTTACATTTAACGCAACAGAGCAATTCAGAAGTCTTTCCAAATTTCGTTAGATTGTTTTTTGCCAATGTCTTTTCGCACTAATTGTAAAAAGAGTTTGCGAGGGATCTGAACGGCACCTAGATTCAGCAAAAGACGCGTTGGGTCCTGACAGTCAATGAGCGAAAAATTCCACTTTTTCAGATGTTGAACGACTTGAAATAGTGCTACTTTCGACGCATCACGCTGCTTTGAAAACATACTCTCTCCGAAAAATATTTTTCCAACACTGACTCCATACAATCCGCCGACGAGTTCATCGCCATGCCAAGTTTCCACGGAATGAGCGAAACCCAGTCGGTGCAACTCACAGTAGGTGTCAATCATACCATCTGTGATCCAAGTCATGTCTTCTTCATTCAGAGCAGCTCTAGGTGATGTTGCGCAGTTTCGAATGGTTGTTTCAAATGCTTTGTCGACGGTCACTCGGTAGCCTCGGTTTTGTATGCTTTTGCGTAAACTTCGGGAAACCTTGAATTTATCGGGAAACAGCACTGTTCGTGGATCCGGACTCCACCAGAATATGTACCGGTCATCCATAAAACAGGGATAGATGCCCTGTTTGTAACCGATCAGAACGCGTTCGACCGTAAGGTCGCCTCCCAGCGCAACAGGCATTTTACGGTCGCCAGATTCGTCAAGGTCTGGAAATCCTGGATACAGTGAATGCGGAACCAACAGCCTCATAATTTTTGAATTACTCCAGCTTTCGAATAAGGGGAAGCCCAGTCTAGGTAATATAGATAAGCTCTAACATTCCTAGCTTCCTGCTTGACGTAGTTGCGGATTGCGGCAGCAAACGCCGGTTCATTGATCAGGTGGGCTGAATAGGAAAGTTCGGGAAGGAATCCTCGACTGAGTTTGTGTTCTCCCTGAACCCCGGCGTTGTACTTTTCGTAGCCCATTCTTATGCAATATTCGATTGCGGTGTAGTAGCAGGTCTCGAAATGGAGATTTGGGAGTTCTGCAAGTGCTCCCCAGTATCTTCCAAATAGTTTGTTGCCGCCTTGCAGGCATAAAGATCCGGCTACTGGTTTATGGTCGATTGAAGCTAGGAAAAGAACGATATTTTCTGGCATAGTTTCTCCGATCATTCGAAAGAACTCGTAGCTGAGGTACCTGTTCGATCCATACTTGCTTAGTGTGCTGATATAAAACTGCTCAAAGGCAAGCCAGTGCTCTTGAGTCATATCAACACCTTGAATCGTTTCCATCTTGATTCCTTGTGCTGGAATTGACTTTCGTTCATGGCGAATTTTCTTCCGCTTCCGGCTTGAAAAAGTGGCTAGAAAATCGTCCATGGCATTGTAATTTTGGTTATTCCACACATACTCAAAAGTACTGCAACGAGCAATCAATCCAGCGGTTTCGAAGACTTGAACTTCTGCTTCGGGAACGAACAGCCAATGCAAGGAGGAAAGAAATTGATCTTGTGTGACACTCAATCCGGCATCAGCGAGCTGACGACGAATTTCGTTGCCATCGGTAGCCGGTGCTGCGAGCAGTTTCGGGCCTGTCAGCGGTGTAAACGGTACCTGCGATACTGACTTTGGGTAGTAGTGAAGCCCATGTCGTTGATAGCTTCTTGCCCATTCCCAGTCAAATATGAACTCCCCCCAGGAATGTTCTTTCAAATACAACGGGGTAACGCCCAGTACTTCTGAATCGTTGCCAGCTAAATTTCGTAATACAATGTGCTGAGGTGTCCATCCGGTTTCTTCTGACACACAGCCTGAGTTTTCCAGAGCACTTAGGAATTCATGGCGCAGAAACGGACAGTCAGAAGGCACGCAGCGATTCCAATCATGTGGACTGGCATGATCAATAGATTGGACAATTTCCCACTCCGTAGAATTACGATTGCGGATTTTGTGAGTTTCTGATTCGCAAGACATTGAATAATTGTACAGAACCTGATGCAAACGAAATACATATTCTGATGGATACGAATTTTGGCGTAGCGCTGGCTCAGGTCAATTTTGTAGTCGGCGACCTTCCTGGTAACGAGAAACGAATCATCGACTCGGCTGTATATGCGAGGGATACACTGCAGTGTCGATTTGTCGTTTTTCCAGAGCTGACCATATCGGGTTATCCTCCCGAAGATCTGCTACATCGCCCGCGCTTCATACGCGATTGCGAAAGTGTTCTGCATCGCCTCCCTGATGTTGTTCCCGGCATTGCTTTGGTCGTAGGACATCCGCATCGCATGGGAAATCAACTGTTCAATGCGGCCTCCGTAATTGATGATGGCCGGATACTTGCGACATACTGCAAGCATCATCTACCGAACTACGGTGTGTTTGATGAAAAGAGATATTTCACGCCTGGCACGGAGTCTTCGGTTGTGCAGGTGGATGGATTTCTCGTCGGAATTACTATTTGCGAGGACGTATGGGAAGGAGGCCCGGTCGAACGCGCGGTAAGCGACGGGGCGAAACTGATCTTCACACTGAACGGTTCACCATTCGATTCTGGGAAAATCGCCTATCGTGAAAACGAAATCGTGTCAGCGCGATCAAAGAGCAACGATGTCAGTATTGTGTATGTAAATCTGGTTGGCGGTCAGGACGAGCTGGTATTTGACGGTGGCTCACTAGTGAGCGATGCAACAGGTGCGATCACCGTTCGCGCACCTCATTTTGAAGAGACGGTGGTGCGCGCAACATTTACCAATGGCACGAGAATTTTGCCGGTGGCAGGAGTGGTCTCTCCAACACCAGATTTTCTACAAGCCATATACAGCGCAATCAAGCTCGGCGTAGGAGACTATGTCAAAAAGAACGGATTCAAGGGGGCACTAGTCGGGTTGTCAGGCGGTATCGACTCGGCGTTGACACTGGCAATTACCGCAGATGCGATTGGCCCCGAAAACGTAGAAGCGATACTGATGCCGTCGCGCTATACCCGACAGATGAGTCTGGATGATGCGATTCAGGAAGCCGAGAGCTTAGGCACGTCTTGGACGATCATTTCAATTGAGCCAATTTTTCAAGCATTTCTGGATCAGCTTGCACCTGTATTTGACGGCTTGGGGGTAGACGTTACAGAGGAGAACATTCAAGCGCGCTGTCGCGGAACGTTGCTCATGGGAATCTCGAATAAGAAGCGAAAAATTGTGATCACAACCGGCAACAAAAGTGAAGTGGCAGTCGGTTATGCCACATTGTATGGAGATATGGCCGGCGGATTTGCTGCGATCAAGGATGTACCCAAAAATTTAGTATACGATCTTGCCAAGTATCGAAATGACAGGTTCGGTAAAGTGATTCCCGAACGAGTATTCGAACGTGCTCCTTCAGCTGAATTAGCAGAAGATCAGGAAGACAGCGATTCACTTCCGTCTTATGACGTACTGGATGAAATTCTTGAAGCGTATGTAGAGAATGGATGTTCTGCAGAAGATATCGTAACGCATGGCCATGATGCTGAGTTGGTGGAGCGAGTCATTTCAATGGTCAATCGCAACGAATACAAGCGCAGACAGGCACCGCCCGGCGTGCGAATCACACTGAGAGCATTTGGACGTGATCGGCGTTACCCGATAACCAACAGATATTAATTCCTTCCAATTACCGGATTGAGAGACAAATTACTCATAAATTTGATACTCTTTGTGTTAGAAACAACACCGATTCATTTACTGGAAATATTGTTTGCTGGGGAAGGCTGGTATTTTACTTCGCCAGAAAGAAGTGGTGGGGTGGCGACACGTACGAGTTGCATGGCTTGTGTAATTTCAGCCATCAGAACAATCCAGGTTGAAGCGGGGAAGCGGCGGTCAGCCCGCCGTCTACTGTGAAACATTCTCCTGTCACGTAGGTCGACTGATCTGAAGCCAGCCAAGCCACAATGTTCGCAATGTCTTCGGGTTGACCGAAACGGTTGACCGGATGCATTGCCAAAGCGTAAGCCTTGGCAGTTTTTGGGTCTTTCGCAAGGGCAAAACCATCTTCAGCCATTTCAGTCATAATCCAGCCGGGCCGGATTGCGTTGCAGCGCACCTTCGGACCGTGATCAATCGCAATAGACCGCGTTAGACCATGCACAAATGCTTTGGAGGCATTGTAAAGTGCCATTGAGGAGTCTGAAACCATTCCGGAGATCGAACCGATGTTGATAATGTTGCCGCCATGTTCGAGCATCTGAGGCAGAACACCCCGACACATGTTGAAGACGCCTCGGCAATTCGTGCCCATAACTAGATCCCAATCATCATCGGAACTGTCGGCGACGGTCTTTTCCACTTGGACTCCTGCGTTGTTGACAAGCAGAGAGACTGGGCCGAATTGATCGTTTGTGGCTTTGATAATTCTGATTGCTGCTGCTGAGTCGGCTACGTCGGCTTGTTCCCAGCCGATGTGTTCCGGTAAATTATCTGGCCGTTCCCCTCTGCCGCAGGTCAGAACTTGTACTCCGTCGGCAACAAGGCGATTGACAATCGCCCGTCCGATGCCGCGACTGCCACCGGTAACAATTGCAATATGTCGGATCATTTATTCAATTGTGTGCTGACGTAACGTAGCGGAGCGAGGTGTTTGTATCCAAGGCATAGTTGCTCATGCGTAGTTGGTTCCCGATACTTTCATAGTGTCCAAGGCACTTCTGACATACCTGCACCAAGGGTTATGGTGATAGACTTCGCCATTGTCAAAGCCTCATTTGTTGAACTTGTGCGGACAGGCCGCCATCCAGTACCCACAACTGACCTGAGGCATAACGCGCCTCGTCTGAGGCCAGCCAATTCACTAGGTTGGCGATGTCTTCGGGCATTCCGTAGGTACGCATTGGATGAATGTCGCGCACTGCCTGCTGCAACGTCTCTATGTTGGCACCTCCACCGCCGGAGCCTTCACCGGTAAAGAAGCTTTGCAGCATCGGTGTATCGATATAACCAGGACAGATCGCATTCACCCGAATGCCTTCGGGGCCATGATCGCAGGCCATTGCACGGGTTAGTGCGTGCACCGCGCCCTTGGTCGCGCAATAGGCGGCTAGTCCAGGATCTGCGATAAAGCCGTCGTAAGACCCAAAGTTAATGATGCTTGCACTGCTTCCGTTCCGTGCGGCGTTGCGCAATAACGGCAATGCGAATTTGCTGGTCAGGAATGTGCCGGTCACATTGACGGCAAAACTACGGTTCCATTCTTCCAGCGAGGTGTCTTCAATGGTTTTTTCGATTTCGATTCCAGCCGCATTAACCAATACATCCAATTTGCCATACTGCGCGTCCACCGAGGCCATGGCCCCCCGCACCTCTTCTTCGGATGTCACATCAAGGCGAATGAACTTGCTACTGTCACTGTCAGGACTGGCCAAGTGTCCTTGCTCGGCAAGGTCACTTGCAAAAACTGTCGCGCCTTCACGCAAAAACCGGGCGCATACCGCACGGCCTATTCCACCAAGCCCTCCAGTTATCATGGTGACTTTGCCCTTCAACTTCCCGGTCAAGATGTTATTTGCCTGTAGCTTTTGCCGGACAATCCGGTTGTTAAAGACATCAGGAAATTGCGTTGAAAACCCGACAGCCCTAGTAGTGTGACGGCTTAGACGCTGCCCGCAACTTTTGAGTAAGTATCAAGCACAAGCCCATGAAAGTGATGGACTGCATGCTCGGATTTTCCTAATTCGTTTGGGTCAACCACGATGCGCCCTTGATCAAAAGCAGGGGTGCCCATACCGCGCTGAACACTTTCGACAAGACCGATATCTTCAACTTGCAAAACGTCGTCGAAAAATCGAATTGCTTCCAACTCAGCCTCATTCGGCTCGGGCGTTTCAAAGAAGAAATCCAAGTTCTCCAGTGTGCGATCTGGACCTGCCGGAATGATGTGCAGCACGATGAAGTTTGGGCGTCCGGGAAAGCGTATCAAGCAGGTATTGGGCCAAAGCCACCATACGACTTGCTTTTTGAATGTGGCGTTACTGACATTATAGGCACCGTTGGGATTGTTCCCGGCATCAGCTATTTGGCTGGAGTATATGCCATAGGTGCTAGTTTCGTAGGTATTCATCTCGACTAGCTCACAGAAAGCCTTGTGTGCGACTGGACAGTGGTAGCACTCAAGAAAATTGTCAACGACATTTTTCCAATTTGACTTGATATCGTAGGTCAGGCGGTGGACAAATGTAAGTTGATCAATTTCGGGAGCCCAATGTCGAATATCCGCTTCCAGACCGCCAGACTGTTCCGCAAGAGGAGGCGCGTTGGGGTCTAGATTCACATAGACGAATCCACAGAACTCCTCGACTTGAACTTCATCAAGACAAATTTGCGCGGGGTCGAAGTCGTCGAGATGTTTGGTGTTCCGCGCCCGGGACAGTCGTCCATCAAGCTGATAGACCCACCCGTGATATGGGCAGATCATCAGTTTGGTAGTACCTTCTCCGAACAACAGTTGATGCCCCCGGTGTTTGCAGACGTTATAGAACGCTCGAAGAACTCCTTCTCCATCCCGCACTACGGCAATCGGCTGTCCAGCGATATCGATGGCAGTGTACGCGTTTGGTTCACGCACCTTTTCGACATGGCACACCCATTGCCACGACTTGGCGATGATTTCCTGCCGGTCAACCTGGTGCCAGCAGGGATCTATATACGCCTCTGCACGCAGAGTATGGGAGCTGGAAGCTCTGGAGTGGTAGCCTTCTGCAATATCCAGAAATTGTTGCTTTGATGGCATATTGGTCATGGTAATTTCGTTTGTTAGAGTTTAAAAAAAACAAATTGCTTCAGAACACAACATGTCAATGGAATTTCATCTTCACCCATTGAGAATGCTCTGCCTGGGAACATAGTCAAACTGAAACAGTGTAGTAATGTTTCGGTGATTGCAACACACTGCCGGGGGCAATAAATAGGATAAATACAGGTAGCGAGTACGAGTTGATTGTAGTGCTGATTATACCAATTGAATGGCGCAATTAATTTGATAGAATCATGCTGTGGATACTTGTCCTATTGTTGCTGGAATTTTTCAGGTTCCAGGTTCAATGTTCCGAAGTTTGGTACCCCTTTGTAGAACGAATACAATTCATGTCGTGACGTGCCGTTGGTGCGTTACACGGTTCCATTCAGTTCTAGCCTACGGGGTAGCAAGAAGAATAAAGGAAACGTTCATTTACGCAAGCCAGTACTATACCAAGTCATTCCAATGTTTTTTATGATTAGACCAACAAGAACGTAATAGTGCAACCAATAGATTCAAAAAAAAGACGAGTTTCCAACATTAACACTGGAAAGTACTTACCTCTCTACGACGAAACCGGTCGCCAAGACGGAGAAGTTCTCCAGGTGAATCCTGGTAAACAGTTGGGTTACGGTTTTCATGTTTACAGAATGCCTGCTGGACACACTACGACAGCCCATATTCACGATGGGGACGAGGAATTCCTTATCCTTGAGGGTGAAATTGTAGACCACGATGGATTTAGCTACGAAAAAGGTGATCTTGTATGGTTGGAAGCAAAGACCAAGCACAAGTCCTATTCACCGAATGGTGCTTTGCTCGTAGTGTATTTTCGATAGAAGGCTTCGACAATCCAACAGCGGATTTAATGAATTTTCCTATTCACGGAGTTGTATTCCATACCACCTTGGCTGGTATGGAATGAACGGAGTGAGGCGCTTGGGCGTGTTCCGAGCATCCAACGAGGTTCAACGATAGCGGTAAGTGGATGTTTCCAGTCTACTAAATAGAAAATGCCTAACGAAAGAGGCCGAACAGCAGAGGCTTTTCGTTTCTGGCAATGATTTCTTCATCCAGAACCCGGTGTTCGTTGCCAAGAAACTCGCTGCTTGGAAAATTCAAAGCTAGAACGCGACGGTTTTCAGCTGCCAGATCCGGCAAATCAAGTTTTTCGTAAGCGTATACAAGAATGGCTAGGGCTTCTTCTGTATGCGGTGATGTCTCATAGCGTTCAAGTACCTGCTTTGCTCTGTTGATGCCGCCTACATAAGCTTCACGATACAGATGGAAGCGAGCAATTCGAAGGTCATGTCGTGCAAACGTATTGATTAGGTCAACCAGGATTTGTCTGGCCGAGTCGGCATATCCACTAAGTGGAAAGCGGTTGACTACTTCAGTGAATGCAGCATAGGCGTCTCGTGCGGCTTCGGCATCGTGATCGCTGAACTTTTCTTGGGTTTTAAAATATCTCTCTCCGAATTTCGGAGAGCGGATCGGCAGACTGGCAAGTCCTTTCAGATAGTATGCGTAATCAATATGTGGATGCGTTGGGTGCAGGGACAGAAATTCATTCAGACACGGTACAGCTGCATCGGAATTTTTTGCCTTGTAGTGAGCGTAACAGATTTCCAGTTCTCCTTGTGTCGCATGGACTCCATAAGGATAAGCGTTCTTGAGTTCTTCGTAACGTTCAATTGCGCTATCAAATCTTCCCCTGGCAAGTGACGAATATGCATAATCATACATTTCCTTCTCGGACTTGATGACTTCTTCTTTCTTGCTACAACCCGCGATCAGCAGCAGTGAAACTAAAGTTGAAAAAACAAAGAATCGAGTAGTCTTCATAAGTTTTATTATTGAACAACAATCCAGAAAGTAACAGAAATCTCAAGGATTACCGATGTCGAACGATTTCGAATTACCATTATACAGACGCCAAATCCATCCTCTTTGTGAATTCTTAAAGATAAAGCAATAATCCTAGACCAAGATCATGTGTATGTTCGAGGAGAGGTGAATAGTGAAATTGACAGCAATTATTCCAAATCATTTTGGTGGCGACCGATTGGATAAGGTACTTGCATCTGTGTTTCCAGATTTTTCCCGCACTACGATTCAGTCTTGGTTGGATGCGGGCCGAGTTCAATTGAACAATCAAGTTCCATCGAAACGAACCATCGTTGTGGGTGGAGAGAATGTTGCGATTGACGTGCCAGAGCGACAGCCTCAGAATTGGCTGCCGGAAAAGATTCCGATTGAGATTATTTTCGAAGACGAGCAGCTGCTGGTCATCAACAAGCCCGCCGGCATGGTAGTGCACCCCGGAGCCGGCAATGCGCAAGGTACTCTCCTGAATGCAGTAATTGAGCATTGCAGTTCGCTAAGCAGCCTTCCTCGAGGTGGCATCGTTCATCGCTTGGACAAGAACACGTCGGGGCTTCTGGTCGTTGCAAAAACGGAACCCGCGAGACTGAATTTAATAAAGCAGTTCAAATCCCGCACGGTTGCGCGACATTATCTAGCGATCACTGAGGGCAGATTGATTTCGGGTGGAACAATCGATGCTCCAATTGGCCGACACCCCAGAGATCGAAGAAAAATGACAGTTGGATCCGGCAAGCCGGCTGTCAGTCATTATCGAATCGTTTCGCGCTATCGGCTGCATACTCTTGTACGCGTCAAGCTTGATACCGGTCGCACGCATCAGATTCGAGTACATTTTCGCCATGCGGGTATTCCACTGGTTGGCGACCCGGAATATGGCAGCAAACCAAAGCTACCGGCAGGTGCGAGTGATGAATTGATTGCTGCGTTAAGAGAATTGGGCAGGCAGGCTTTACATGCTGAGACATTAGAGATTTTACATCCAGCAAACGATGAGTCTGTTCACTGGCATGTCGGCCTTCCAGAGGACCTGCGGACATTGATACTGGTGCTGAAAAAGGATTCCATCGAATTTCAGACGCAATAAAAAAACCGCCCTGCGCATCATCTTGCACAGGGCGGTTTGGTTTTAATCGTCAGCAGGCGATTAGGAATTGGGTTTACTTAATAGGTCGTCAGGCCCAGAATTTCCCAATCTTGCATGCCGCCTCGATACCATTTGATTTTGTGTGCAGGATAACCGAGCCGAAGCAAATTCTTGATATTGTTCGGCGACTGTCCGCACCACATTCCGTTGCAGAACATGACAGCAGTTCTGCAATTCGAAAAGTCGAAAAGCCCTTCGCTCTCCGTAACATTGAATGTAGACTCCAGAATTTCTGCAATTTCAATTGGCGTCGCGCCTTTTGCTGGATTCAGGTTAGTCCAGGGAACGTTCATAGCCGTTGGAATAGTGCCGCGCTCGACCCAGTCTGGTGTTCGAGAATCAATGACAATAATGCCTTCGTTTCCGTCATTCATATCTTTAGCATAACTGATCAGCTCAGATTCACCAATGGTTTCTACGCCAGTAGCAAGGTTTGAAGGCTGAATGCAAAAAGGTGGGCAGGGCCGAGACGTTTTTGCGAATGCTGGATTTACGGTTGCATCATTATCTTGATTTCGTTTGAATTCAACAACAGCCCCATCAATATTGACTGGTACTGCCATAATCTCGGGCGTGATTCCGACGGGCTTGGATTCCGCTGTTGCAACCAACGAAGTAGCGGATACCAGTAGTCCTCCGAGAACCACAATTAAAAACTTACGCATTGATATTACCTCCATAGCGGTAAGTTATCAGAAAATACACCAGTAACCCGCTTCAAATAACTAAATTCCGTTTCAGTTCACTGGTTACTTTGACGTTATTATCATACTTCATGACAGCGAACTTTGCTGAAAATGTTGCCAGTGCCGGCAACGGCTTGCAGACTAAGCTCTGACTGTCAACAATCCAAATTCAAGCGATTGGACGATATGACGCGAAAGTTGTCAGACCAGCCACTAGGCTATCCTGCCTGAAAGCCGATGTGGCGTCCAACAATCACACTTTGCAAAACGGCGAGTAGTGCCGCAGCCCAAATAGGTAGAAGATGTTTTGGCCAGCTTTTTCTACACGTAACTGCTTTAAGTTCCAAGTGAAAGGATCAATCTGTTACTGCTGAGTCATATTGCCGAGTAAACAGCAGTTGATATTGAAATATGGAATGTGATGTTGCTTTATGAGCTTCTGTAGTGGACGAGTAAAATTGATTTCAAAAAATCATAAAACTTTGTACATCTGCAGCAGTCAAATAGATAAATGTTCGGCTGTACTACGTTTGAGTTTAAAGCGAAAGTGAGATTTCTTAAAAAGCTATCTGGAAATCAAACCTGGGTAATCGCCATAGCGGTGGTTGCTCTATTTCTTGGTACTGTACGTGCTGACTCAATTCTCGAGACAGTGGACTTTACGTTGCCGGATATTGACGGCAAATTGCACAGTCTGTCTGACTATCGAGGCGAGTGGGTTATTGTAAATTTCTGGGCGACTTGGTGTGCGCCTTGCATAAAGGAAATTCCAGAATTGATTGAATTGTCAAAACTATCTGATCCTGTGCGGCCAGTCGTAATCGGCATCGACTTTGAGGAAATTGACAAGGTTCAATTGAGAGAATTTATGAACTCCCTGAACATGGACTATCTTGTTCTGATTGTTGGAGAAGCTCCGCTGATTCCCTTCGAGCCCTTGAAAGGAATGCCGACTACATTCATTGTTTCTCCTCATGGCCAAATTGTATTTCGCAAGATTGGAGCAGTTACAAAAGAGATTCTGCTAAATGAGCTGAACGATCGTACACAATCTCAATGATAGTTTCATAGCATTGCACCTGTCTTTGGATACTATTCGAAAAGAATAGAAAAATCTATCGTCTGTAAATTCTTGGTGATTGCACCGACGGAAATATAGTCCACTCCGGTTTTGGCAAATTCCTGTATGTTTTTTAGTGTGATGTTTCCAGAAGCTTCGAGTTCGACACGGTTCGCATTCATTTCAACTGCTTTGGCAATGTCTTCTACACTGAAGTTGTCGAGCATAATTCGTTTCACTCCAGTTTCTAATGCTGCTTTCAACTGCTCAAGGTTTTCAACTTCAATTTCGACTAGTGTGATGTCGGGTTGATCAACGGGCAATCTTTGAATGACTGCATCCATTGACAGGGAAACGTATTGGTGGTTTTCCTTGATCAACACTCCGTCATAGAGTCCAATTCTATGATTGACACCTCCGCCGACACAAACTGCGTATTTCTGTGCACTTCTTAGTCCAGGAATTGTTTTACGTGTGTCTAGTATTCGAGTGCCATAGTCGGAAATCTTGTCTACGAATGTTCGGGTCGTAGTGGCGGTACCGGAAAGCGTCTGCAAGAAATTCAGTGCGGTCCGTTCAGCACTCAGCAGGGATCTGGCCTTGCCTTGAATTTTGCAGATTGTTTGCCCGCTTTCAACTGTTTCACCTTCATGACATAGAAATTCAACACGAACTGATCGGTCGATTTGGTTAAAAACTTCACTGAACCAGGGAACACCGCAAATCACAGCATGTTCTCTGCAAATGACACTTGCCTTTGCTTTGATGTTGTCATCTATCAAGGCAGCGGTGACATCTCCAGAGCCGATATCTTCTTTGATTGCACTGCTAACCACCGCGGAAATGTCAACGGGAAGTATGGCATCAGCATTCATGCTAGTAAATCTGGATATTTCAATGAATTGGGTATTACTGTAGGAATTCTACATGTGATAATCTAAATTGTGCAACAATGTTAAAGTATTAAAGTAGAATTTGTAGCAGCCAGATTCTCAGAATGGAATTGCGGAAAATTAGAAAAATCACTCAGTACTTGTTAGAATCAACATATGCGATTCGGTTGAATTGTCAGAAATTGATGTCAGCATAAGTGTAGGGGTAAGGGATTATGAGTCACGATATATGGGCTACGATTGGTCCGCGTCTCGAATCTAATAAGTTAAATATTGCCTGGATTCGCAGGAATCGAGACAGCGAGTCTGTATCGTTTACCTATGGCCAGATCTATGAAGGTGCTCTTCATATGGCTGGTCGACTTCGACAACAAGGAATCTCACAAGGTGATGTCGTTTCTCTGATGGGCCCAAACGGTCCGGAGTGGGGAATAGGCGCACTGGCTGTATGGAGAGTCGGCGCGGTGCTGGCTCCTGTTCACATCGGAAACAGCGAGGGAGACATTCTTAAACAGCTTGATGCTTTGAATCCAAAATTGATTTTGACGCATGATGCAGACTCTAAGGTCAAGGATGTCAATTACCCGCTCATGAATCTCGAAATCGGCTCCGAGTTAGCCGAACAGGAGTCGCAGATCCCAAACAACAGTTTAAGTTCCGAAGAGTCGCTGCGAATTTACACCTCTGGGAGTACTGGCACTCCCAAAGTCGTACGACTATCGCATCGAAATATTTCAACGAATTTCGTTGCTTGTAGCAAAATTGTCAAGATTGATCGTTCAGATCGCTTCCTCAGTCTGCTGCCGCTTTCACACACGTTTGAGCTAGTTGGCGGTATGTTTTTGCCGCTATACAGTGGTTCCTCGATTGTTCTACCCAAGGTGTTGACGGCTCAGGAAGTGTTGGCTGCGATGCTGGAAGAGGAAGTGTCAGTGGTCCTTGCGGTACCTCGTCTATTCAGAAACATCAAGAACGGAATGGAAAAGAAATTTCGCGATGGCAGTTTCCTACTACGTGGCTACATTGCTCTGCTAGGTGTGTTGCCATTGGGCTTGCGATGTAGATTGAACGCGCCATTACGAAAAAAGCTAAGCCCAAATCTTCGTTATTGGGTGAGCGGAGGGTCTCGACTGGACCCGGCCATTGCGCAGTTCTTTCGCAAACTGGGAATCAGCCTGAGACAGGGCTACGGGTTGACGGAAACTTCTCCTGTAACCTGTGTACAGGAAGCATTTCCAGCCAATTTCGACAGTGTCGGCTACGCCATTCAAGGGGTTGAAGTCAAGATTGACGAGCCCGACGAATTTGGAAGCGGTGAGGTACTTGTGAAAGGGGACAATGTCATGTTGGGATATTCTGATGAAGAGTTGACCAAAGAGGTGATGAGGGGAGAGTGGTTTCGAACAGGAGATCTCGGACGACTTGATGCTTCTGGAAATCTGAGTCTGACAGGTCGAATCAAGCGTCTGATTGTCACGGAAGCCGGTAAGAACGTCTACCCCGAGGAACTGGAAACTCTGCTGGAACGATACGACGGAGTCAAGGAAGCTGGCGTGATCGAGATCAACCAGCGTCCAGCCGTCGTCTTCGCGATGGACAATCCCAGTAGTTGTGCTTCCATGGCCAAGGACATAGTGAAAGATTTCAACACAAAAGCTTCTACCCACAACCAGATTACGCGCTGCGCTGTGGTCGAAGACTTGCCGAGAACACCACTTGGCAAGACTGCTCTCGCTGAGCTGAACCGCGTTTTTGAAGAAAACGAAGTGGCATAAAGCCCGGTTTAAAACAAATCGGTGCGTGGGTCTTCAATCAAGCACTTGCCAGTATGCCCCATCATCGTTGTGACCTGTGGGTGTTTGAATCGGTTTCGGCGGTGACTTTCCACTAGTTGCCAAATCATCTGCCGAGAATTGAAATGGCGGATGGTACGGATTGCAAACCAGTTCGCGCAACGATGTCGCCAGCAGACTCAGCTTGGAAATTCCAATTGGAGGACGTTGCAGTACACACAATCTGCCGTCAATTCAGTTCCTCTCGTTCTAATGTGTTTTTGACATCCTTGAGCAGTTTCGTAATGTATTGGACCAAATGCTCAAGAAATAAATTTCTTCTCAATGTGCGTTCCTGAACATCCACAGGAAGAAAGCGAGCAATGGTTTCGTGAAACTCTCTTGATTCGACAAACTCTGGAATCCGAATGATCATGGCATCCAGCTTCTCTACGTAATTGTCTACCTTGTAGTCAGCTATCTTGTTCTTCAGCCACTCGACCCGAAATGTTGCTCCGTTAACACCAAGCCAACGGAGATCCCAGATATCACGATAGCGAACATACTTCCGCGTATCCATCAATGACACCAGTTTGTCGACCAGAATTTCATCCATGGATTCTGCCACAATGAGCGTGTCTGTGTATCCGTCGGGCAGAATTTCGTAGTTGCTTTTCAATGCCAGAAGTTCGCGGGAATATGCTGGCACATTCGCAATATCAAGGTGGATTCTCTGACTGGGAGAATCTTTTCTTGCCGGAGCTGTATTGATCACAATTCTCCAACGAGCGACTTTCACTTCGTCAGGGACCGGAGCACTCCAAAACTCAACCGGTTCTCTTACATTGACCTCGAAATCGCCACGTTTTCTGAAAAACTCTTCAATGCAGTTCTTAATGTCAGTCAAATCCGTTGCAGAAAATAGCTTGCCAGCACAAAAATCCAAATCTTCACTGTGTCGTGGAGCGCCATAACACATACGCAACGCAGTTCCCCCTTGGAAAGACAATTTGTCCAGTAGTTTCCATTGATCGAGTCCAAAGAGAATGTCGTACTGCAACAGTTCTTTTTCCACAGTTGCCTGCACATATTTGCGCCCAGACTGTTCCATAGCGAATTTTGTCAGATTTTCAAAATTAGAACTCTTGATCATCTTCCAAGCCGTCAAAGTCAACCAGAAACGTGTTTCTCCCGACACGCTTGAGATCGCGCCATGCCGTTTCCATTTTGGCAAAACGGAAAGGTCTGCCAATATCAACCGTTCCGTCTAAAATCTGAGCGTAGCTTCGGTCAGTGTGGGTAAAGTCAAGAACACCGTAAGGCGTTTGGTATACCCCTTTACGACCGGTTGTCATTACGGTAATCCGGTCCACAGGAATTTGTGAAATCGCACCATATTCACTAAGTGCCGATTCCAAGCTCACATAACTGATCTCTCCGCGTCGAAAAGCTGTGCCGATTTTTTCGAGCAAATGCCCATCGCGGCTTCTAGCGGTAGGGAAAACATACACTCCACGCAAGGCTCGTACCAAGAATCCATTTTTCTCCAGACGATTAATGCCCGCAAACAATGTGGAGTGGTCGTCTTCGGGGAAAATTTTGGACATGTCGCGTAGTGTGTATACGTATTTCCCACGCAAATCCCACTCAGTTAGTCTCGTGATTGCTGTTGCCTGTTTCATATATACAAGAAATTGTTATATTTATGGGATATCTGTATATATAATAATATCAACGAGAGGTTATCGTCAACCTCTATGAAGCCATTTGATGGTCGTCCGGGTGACGGTTTCCCAGAATTGAAGTCGCTGGCTGTCTACCGGAACAGTGTGAATGGAATTTCGCAACTCCATTCCGTCCGTTTCAAGCCCGTTGAATATTCTAATTCCGCCCCTATTTTCTCCAATGATGTCCAATTTGTTTAAAGAAGAGGAAAGGCTTCGATGCTTTTAGAAAAATTTACGCTGAAACTTCAAACCGCTCTTGCGGAGGCTCAGAGTATTGCGGTCGGGCGTGACCATCAGTATATCGATCCGGTACATCTGGTCGTTGCTTTGATTAATCAAAAGGGCGGAACTGTTCATCATCTTTTAGTACAAGCGGACGTGAACGTTCCTCAGCTTCGCAGTGAGCTTGGCAAATATCTTGACAGTCTGCCGACTGTGGTTGGAAACGATGGCGAGGTTCACATTTCGACAGATTTATCGAAGTTGTTCAATCGAGCTGACCAGCTGGCTCAGAAAAGAGGAGATAAGTTTATTTCCAGTGAAATCGTTACTCTCGCCGCAATAGACAGCAAGCACAAAGTTGGGGATTTGCTTCGTTCTGCTGGTGCAACACGAGGCGTGCTCGACGAAAAAATTAAGCTTATGCGTGGCGGTCAAACGGTCGATGAAGCCGCAAGTGAAGATCAACGTCAAGCGCTTGAGAAATTCACTATAGATGTAACTGAACGCGCTGAGCAGGGGAAATTGGACCCTGTAATTGGCAGGGATGAAGAAATTCGTAGAACAATTCAGGTTCTTCAGAGACGCACCAAAAACAATCCAGTTCTAATAGGGGAGCCTGGTGTCGGCAAAACTGCGATCGTCGAGGGACTCGCTCAGCGAATCATTGACGGTGAAGTGCCAGAGGTTTTAAAAGGAAAACGTCTACTTGCGTTGGATCTAGGTTCTCTGATCGCGGGAACTAAATTTCGCGGCGAATTCGAGGAACGCCTTAAGGGGCTGCTCAACGACCTGGCGCGGCAGGAAGGTCAAATCATTCTGTTCATAGATGAACTGCACACCATGGTGGGTGCCGGCAAGAGCGAAGGATCAATGGATGCAGGCAATATGCTTAAACCCGCACTCGCACGCGGCGAATTGCATTGTGTCGGTGCTACTACGCTGGATGAATATCGCAAATATGTTGAAAAGGACGCGGCACTCGAACGACGGTTTCAGAAGATCATTGTTCAGGAGCCGAGTCTGGAAAGCACCATTGCGATTCTTCGCGGAATCAAGGAAAAATATGAAGTCCATCACGGTGTCGATATTACAGATCCCGCTATCGTTGCAGCCAGTCAGTTGTCGCACCGGTATATTACCGACCGAAATCTGCCAGACAAAGCGATTGATCTGATTGACGAAGCCGCCAGTCGAATTCGAATCGAAATTGACTCCAAACCGGATGCACTGGATCGTCTGGACCGAAAAATAATTCAGTTCAAGATCGAGAGGGAGGCATTGAAGAAAGACACCGACGATGCATCCCAAAAACGTCTGGCAAAACTGGAAATGGAGATCGAAAATCTGCAGAAAGAATATTCTGATTTGGAGCAGATTTGGCATGGCGAAAAGGCTGCAGTGAATAGTTCAAAGTACATCATGGAGCAGCTGGATCAAGCTAGAATTCAGGAAGCGAATGCAGAAAGAGCTGGCGATCTCGATCGGGTCGCCGAGTATCGTTATCAGAAAATTCCCGAACTTGAGCGTCAACTGGAAAGTGCTCGTTCGGAGGAGGATCAGGATTTTGAATTGCTCAGAAATCGAGTAACGGAAGAGGAGATTGCGGAGGTAGTTTCAAATGCTACTGGAATACCTGTGAGCAAGATGCTCGAAGGTGAACGCACTAAACTTCTGAGAATGGAACAGGAGATTGCAGATCGCGTGATTGGTCAGGAGAAAGCCATTACTGCGGTAGCGAATGCGATTCGACGATCGCGTACGGGTCTTTCTGATCCAAGTCAGCCTTACGGAACATTTCTGTTTCTAGGGCCGACAGGCGTTGGCAAGACTGAATTATCGAAAGCCCTGGCGGAATTTCTGTTTGACACTGAAGACGCACTGATTCGGGTTGATATGTCTGAGTTCATGGAAAAACACTCTGTCGCCAGATTGATTGGTGCTCCTCCAGGCTATGTTGGTTATGAAGAAGGTGGATACCTAACCGAATTGGTTCGAAGAAGGCCATACAGCGTAATTCTTATGGATGAAATTGAAAAGGCACACCAAGACGTTTTCAACATTCTGCTACAGGTTCTAGATGACGGTAGATTGACCGATGGGCATGGTCGCACAGTCGATTTTCGAAATACAGTCATTGTGATGACGTCAAATCTGGGATCAGACTTGATTCAGGAGATGACACAAAGCGCTGACTACGACAAGATGCAGCGTTCAGTCATGACTATAGTCGGCCAGCATTTTCGCCCCGAATTCGTAAACAGAATTGACGATATTATCGTGTTTCATGCACTGTCCAGAGACCATGTTCACGGTATTGCCAGGGTTCAGATGCGTCATCTTCAAGAACGTCTCGAAAGTCGTGACATGAAACTTCACCTAGGCGAGGAAGCGCTGGAGCATCTTGCACAGGCAGGTTTTGATCCGGTCTATGGTGCCCGACCGCTTCGCAGAGCGATTCAGTCGAAAATCGAAAATCCGCTGGCAAAGGAAATTCTTTCGGGTAATTTCGTCACCGGAGATGAGATTGAAGTAGTCTGGCATAATGGGGAGTTTCAGTTTGCCAAAATCGGTGTTGGCGAACAAAGAGCAGTTGCGTAGGCGAAACTGTTACAGAATCATTAAATTTTGAATCATGGCGTCCAAGGTCAAATTTGAAATTTGCGAGTTGACAGCTTCAAGTGGATATAAAATTTGAAACCACTTTTCCTAGGGTAATACGCGTTGACTGGTTCGATTTCATATTCGCAATTCGATATCTTCAATTATGGGGAGATCCACGATGTATCTCCTCTCATCCGGCGAATCGTTGCAGAAAATCCGAGTAAATTCACTTTTCGAGGTACCGGAACCTACATAGTGGGCCACGGCAACGTCGCTGTAATTGATCCGGGTCCGAACTTGCAAAGCCATATATCGGCGATAGTGGGCAGCCTTTCGAAGGAGACTATTTCCGCCATCATTCTCACCCATACGCATAGCGATCATTCAGCGGCCGCAAAACCGTTGCAGGAAATTTGTGGTGCACCGATTTATGGGTGCAATCTCCGTGACAGGAATGTAGAGAATAACGAAAGTGGAGAATTGGAAGAAGCCATTGATCGATCATTCAATCTTACTCACGAAATTTCTGATGGAGAAACACTGCAGGGAGACGATTGGATTCTGGAATGTGTGCATACCCCAGGTCACATGTCGAATCACTTCTGCTATCGCTTCCCATTTGAAAAAGCACTGTTTACCGGCGATCACATCATGGGCTGGTCAACCACTGTAATTATTCCGCCGGATGGTTCAATGTCAGATTACATGAACAGCCTGCAACTACTATTGGATACAAATGATCAAATCTACTATCCGACGCATGGAGCTCCAATTTATGAACCCCAACCTTACTTGAAATCTCTCATTAAACACCGCCTTCAAAGAGTGTCCGAAATTATCGAGTGTTTCGAGAGCGGAATGACGACAGTGCGTGAAATGGTGGCAAATGTTTATCGGGATGTCGATCCAGCGCTTCATGTAGCGGCGGCCTATTCGCTTTTTGCAACTTTAGTCATGTTGTGGGAAGAAAAAAGGGTGGAATGCAATGGCAGCCCACAAATGAATGGAAATTTTAGATTTGTAGGCTAGCCTGAAGCGAATCGAAAGCGTTGAATGCAATCAGTGGTATTGCCTGCTCAATTCACGGACTGCATCAACGAGCACGGTTACTTTTGCTGGATCTATGTCGGGTGTAATTCCGTGACCGAGGTTAAAGACATGTCCGTTGCCGTGGCCGAACGACACGAGAATGTCTGCAGTTTGTTTCTCAATTTCCGTATCACTCAATCTGAGGGATCCTGGGTTTAAATTTCCCTGCAAAGCAACGCGGTTGCCGACTCTTTTTCTGGCTTCGCCAATATTTACTGTCCAGTCGATGCCAATTGCCTGGCAGCCCGTTTCTGCCATGTTCTCCAGCCATTTCCCACCACCTTTGGTGAACAGGATTACTGGTGTATCGGGAACTGAGGCAGCGAGGTGTTGCAAGATTCGCTCCATGTATCGAAGTGACATATCCAGATACTGATCGGTATCCAATATGCCACCCCAAGTATCAAAGATCATGAGTGCGGATGCGCCTGCTAGGGCTTTGGCTGTGAGATAAGTCGCCACCGAATGGCAAAGAACGTCAAGAAGTCGATGCAGGTCTATAGGACTTTCTTTCGCGAAAGCCTTGATTTTTGCAAATTCCGTTTTGGATTTTCCTTCAACCATATAGACTGCGAGCGTCCATGGACTACCGGAAAACCCGATTAATGGCACTGAACCGTCAAGACTTCTAACGGTAGTACGCACTGCATCTAGAACATAGCCAAGATCATCTTCTGGATCAGGCACTGCCAGTCGCAAGATATCTGCAGAGTTTTTGACAGGATTTTCAAATACTGGCCCCACTGATTCTTCCATCCTCAGGCCGAGCCCCATTGCGTCGGGAATAACCAGGATGTCGGAAAATATTATGGCTGCATCCAGTGAGTAGCGCTGCAGTGGCTGCAACGTGACTTCGCAGGCGAGTTCCGGCGTACGGCAAAGAGTCAGAAAGTCTCCCGCTTTTCTTCGAGTTTCCCGATACTCTGGAAGATAGCGTCCTGCTTGGCGCATGATCCAGATGGGTGTTTGGTCGACGCTCTGCCTACGGATTGCTCGCAGGAAACGGTCGTTTTTCAAAGTTGGCACAGTTGAACTGTTCGGCAGCCTACTGTGCTGCGAGTGTACTGCGAATTTCTGATTGGAAATTTTTCGCCGCTTGGGAAGGTTGGGCGGCGTCGCGAATCGGTCTGCCGACAACCAGATAATCAGCACCTGCCCGAATTGCTTCTGCAGCGTTTACAGTGCGTTTTTGATCGCCTGCTGCATCGCCGCGGTTTCGAATGCCGGGTGTCACGATCAAAAAATGTTCGCCAAGCTCGCTTCTGATGGTTTGAACTTCCTGTCCCGATGCGATCACTCCGGCACATCCAGATTGATATGCACTGAGTGCGCGTGCACGCACTAATTCGTTTGAAGAAGATTCAAATCCCATAGTCTTCAGTGCTTCGTCATCCAAGCTGGTTAGAACAGTAACCGCCAAAATCTGCATATCTTCTGCTGCATCTACAGCAGCCTGCATGACCGCTGAATCTCCATGTACTGTCAAAAACCGGATACCAAGGCCATTCAAGTTTCGAACCGCTCGATACACGGTTTGGGGTATGTCATATAACTTGAAATCTGCAAAAACGTTGCAGCCTCGGTTCGTCAACTGCTCAATCAGGTCAATTCCAGTTCCGCTCGAAAACAGTTCCAAACCTACTTTGAAGAACGATACATGATCGCTGACTTGAACGGCGAGTTCCAGTGCCTGCACTTTTGTTGGAACGTCCAGCGCCAATATCAGTCGGTCGCTGGGAGAGATTGTGTTCATTGCGAACGAAGTCTGTAGGTTCATACGCCGATGTAGTTTATGATACCGCGTGCTGCTTCACGCCCTTCAAAAACTGCTGTTACCACCAGGTCTGCACCTCGAACCATGTCACCTCCAGAAAACACTTTCGGATTTGAAGTCTGAAACGGAAATTCACTTTCAGGACTCGCTTTGACTCGTAGGAATGAATCGGTTTCAATCTGATGTAGCGTAAACCAGTCGCTTGGGCTAGGTCTAAACCCAAATGCGATAATTACACTGTCGCACGGAATTGACTGCTCACTGCCAGGGACGGGCTCAGGCTGCTGTCGTCCACGTTCATCCGGCTCACCCAATTGGGTTTCAATCACTTTAACCTGTTCGACTTTACCGTTGCCTATAATTTCGGTCGGTTGACGATTCCATAAAAATCGAATGCCTTCTTCTTTCGCATGCCAAACTTCTCGGCGCGATCCCGGCATATTGGTTTCGTCTCTTCGATATACGCAAGTTACTCTGTTGGCACCCTGGCGGACAGCAGTACGAACGCAGTCCATCGCAGTATCGCCACCCCCCAAAACGACAACATTCTGATTGCTCATGTCTATTGCGGGCCATTCACCGGCTTCCCAGTTCTCCACCTTGTTGTTGTTGCCGATCAGGTAGGGCAGGGCTTCATATACGCCTTGCATGTCTTCGCCCACAAAACCGCCTTCCATATAGGTGTATGTTCCCATGCCTAAAAATACGGCATCGTACTCTTTGAGAAGGTCAGCAAATTCAATGTCTGTGCCAACTTCGGTATTCAGTACAAATCTGACGCCCATTTCTTGCATTACTTGACGCCTTTTGAGGACAGTTTTCTTTTCAAGCTTGAACGGTGGAATTCCATAAGTTAGCAAGCCGCCAATTTCCGGATAGCGGTCGAATACAGTTGCACTGACTCCATTTCGGACCAGTACATCCGCGCAGCCAAGTCCGGCAGGTCCACTGCCAACAACTGCAACCGTTTTGCCGGTTGATTCAACAGAAGATATGTCAGGTCTCCATCCTTGACTGAACGCTTCGTCGGTGATGTATTTTTCAATCGAACCAATCGTAATCGCTCCGAATCCGTCGTTCATCGTGCAGGCACCTTCGCACAGGCGATCCTGAGGACAGATTCTGCCGCAGATTTCAGGTAGCGAATTGGTCTGGTGAGACAGCTCGGCCGCTTCAAACAGTCTGCCCTCCGAAATCAGGTTGAGCCATTCGGGAATGTAATTGTGAACCGGACACTTCCACTGACAATAGGGATTTCCGCAGGATATGCAACGAGTGGACTGTCCGGCCGCGGTGCTCGCATCATACTGTTGGTAAATTTCGTTCCAATGATGTATGCGGGATTGCGCAGGATCTTTCGGTGGGTCCTGCCGCGGCAGCTCCAGGAACTGGAAATGCTGTTTCACTTTAGGATACCGAAACGGAGGGTTTAAGCGGCTTCACGGAGTGTCTCCATGAGATCCTTGATTTCTGCTGCCTTGGGCTTTACCAGCCAGAAGCGTCCAACCAGTTCCAGGAAATCGTTGCTCACGATTTTCCCCCACTTGCTTTCAGTTTCTGCGACATGCTCGTCGATGAGTTCGTGCAGATAACTCAAATGTGGTCCCATGTCTTCGTGAGTCAATCGATGAATGTCGATCAGTTCGTGGTTGTAGCAGTCGACAAAAACTCTTTCCAGATCCAGAACGAAGGCGATGCCTCCGGTCATGCCCGCTCCAAAATTTACACCAGTCTGGCCGAGAGACAGTACCGCTCCGCCGGTCATGTACTCGCAGCCATGGTCGCCGCACCCTTCCAGTACTGCAATCACTCCCGAATTTCGCACCGCAAATCGTTCTCCTGCGGTACCTGCAGCAAAAAACTTACCACCCGTTGCTCCGTAAAGGCAGGTATTGCCTGCAATCGGCGTATAGCGGGACTCCAGGGGACTGTTCCGAGGTGGTTTGATAACGATTTTTCCGCCCGCCATTCCTTTGCCAACATAGTCATTTGCATCGCCTTCAAGATAGAGTTCGAGACCTGCCGCGTTCCATGCACCGAAACTCTGGCCAGCAATACCTTTGAAGTTAATCTTGATTGGCGACGAGATTTCCAACTTCGACTTTGCAATTTCCCCGGACAGTCTTGCGCCGATTGACCGATTTGTGTTGGAGATCGGGTATTCAAACACCCCGCCGGTACCGTCGAGAATGTTTGGCAAAGCATCGCTGACCATTTGTTGTGCAAGCTCACCTTTGTCCCAAGGTTCATTTCTGCTGGTTGTGCACCTTCGCGGGACTTCCTCCGGCACTTCGGCGGTTGAAAGCAGTGGACTCAAATCAAGGCGTTGCTGTTTTTCTGTTTTGCCTTCGACAATTTCCAACAGCTCCGGTCTGCCGATGATGTCATTTAAACTGTGAGCACCAATGGCGGAAAGAATCTCCCGAACTTCTTCGGCAACAAATTGAAAGTAGCATACAACTTTGTCTTTGGTGCCCTTGAAGTGGAGTTTTCGCAGGGTTTCATTCTGCGTAGCGACACCAGTGGCACAGTTGTTGAGGTGGCAAACACGCAGATACTTGCACCCGATGGCCAGCATCGGTGCTGTACCGAAACCGAATGAATCTGCCCCCAGTATGGCTGCCTTGACAACGTCCAGACCTGTTTTCAGGCCACCGTCCACTTGCAATCGGACGCGGTGCCGAAGTCCATTCATTCTGAGTGTCTGCTGGGTTTCGACCAGCCCCATTTCCCACGGACTGCCAGCATATTTTACAGAGGTTACGGGACTTGCTCCGGTACCACCGTCATAACCTGCAATTGTAATCAGGTCAGAATAGGCTTTGGTCACACCTGCGGCAATCGTACCTACGCCTGCTTCGGACACGAGTTTGACAGACACCAAGGCATCGGGGTTGACTTGCTTTAAGTCAAATATGAGCTGGGCGAGGTCTTCGATAGAATAGATGTCGTGGTGCGGTGGTGGTGAAATCAGCGCCACTCCAGGCGAGGAATATCTGAGTGATGCGATCATTTCGCTCACTTTGTGTCCCGGCAACTGACCGCCTTCGCCCGGTTTGGCGCCTTGGGCGATTTTGATCTGCAGCACGTCGGCATTTACCAAATAGTGCGGTGTCACACCAAACCGTCCGGACGCGACCTGTTTAATTTTCGATGTTCGAGAGGTGCCGTAGCGTCTCGGGTCTTCTCCACCTTCTCCGGAGTTGGATCTACCACCGATATCATTCATAGCCTCTGCCAACACTTCATGCGCTTCCGGAGAAAGGGCGCCAAGCGACATGCCAGCACTGTCAAATCGAGTGAGAATGGACTCAATTGGCTCCACCTCGGACAGTGGAATCGATTCCCGGTTATTCACTTTGATCTTCAGCAGGTCGCGAAGTACCGCAGGCTCCCGCTTGTTGATGAGCGATGTAAATTCCCGGTAGTCTTCCCGATCGCCGCTTTCCACTGCAGCGTGCAATGCATGTACTACATCCGGGTGAAAGGCGTGATACTCACTGTCTGTCGAATACTTCAGCAGTCCTCCGTGATTGACGGACTTTCGAGGATCCCAGGCTGCGTCAGAGAGTTCGATCTGATCATTCTCAATGTCTTCAAAGCTGGTACCCTGAATTCTTGAAACGGTACCGCAAAAGCAGATATCGACGACTTCGCTGTGCAGACCAACGGCTTCGAATAGCTGGGCGCCTCGATAACTTGTTACCGTAGATATTCCCATTTTCGACATAATCTTGAACAGCCCTTTCTTGATCCCCTGTCGGTATGCGCGCAAGGCTGACATGGCTCGATTTCCAACTGCATCGTTGCCGATGATATTGCGCACGACGGCATAACTCAGATACGGGTAGATTGCAGTCGCTCCGTAGCCGATCAAAACTGCAAAATGATGTGGATCTCTTGCTGTTGCGGTTTCAACAATCAGATTTGCATCGCATCGCAGACCTGCTTGGATTAGCCGATGATGGACCGCACCGGTTGCCAGCAGTGCATGTATTGGCAGAGTATTCTTTGTGATGTTACGGTCTGAAAGCGTGATGATAATGTGTCCGGACTGAACAGCCTCAACAGCTTCGTCACAAATGCGACTAATGGCTTTTTTCAGGCCTTCTCCGCGGGTGTAATTCAGGCCGATTTTATAGACTTTGTATGCTGGGTCGTTTTGTTCCATGATCGTATAGAACTTGCGTCCTGACAGTACTGGAGAGCCGATTATCAACCGTTTTGCATGTTCGGGGTTTTCTTCAAACAGGCCTAGCGACAATCCCATTGTCGTTTCCAGAGACATGACAATTTTTTCCCGCAAGGGATCAATTGGAGGATTGGTGACTTGGGCGAACTGTTGGCGAAAATAATCGTAAAGTGATCGGTTTCTTTGCGATAGAACCGGCAACGGCGTATCATCGCCCATGGAACCAACCGCTTCTTGGCCAATTTCGCACAACACTCGGATGACCTGTTCCCGTTCCTCGAAAGACAGATTAAACAGTTTTCTGTAAACAGCAAGCTCAAACGGGTTGAGTTTCGAACTTATGTGAGTGTCGTTGAGCAGCCTGGTGTAAATTCGATTCTGTCTTTGTTGCAGCCAGCGGTTGTATGGCTGGCGGTTTATCAGAAGTTCGTTGATATCTTTCGGCAGAAGAAGTTCACCGGTCTTGGTATCCGCGGCGATCATCTCTCCCGGTTTCAGCCTTCCCTTTGCAACCAAGTCTTCTTCTCGGTAGTTATGTACTCCAATTTCCGTACACAACGTGATGTGGCGATCAGAGGAAACAACGTAGCGTGCTGGCCTCAGGCCATTTCGGTCCATGACGCATGCCGCGTATCTGCCGTCGGTCAGTACGATCCCTGCCGGTCCGTCCCAAGGTTCAGCGTGCAACGAGTTGAAACTGTGAAACGCACGCAGATTTGGATCCATGGAATCGACATTCTGCCAAGCTGGAGGCACCAGAATTTGCATCGCTCGAAAAATGTCCATTCCGCCGCTTATGAAAAAATCCAGCATATTGTCGAGGCTTGCGGAGTCCGAAGATTCAAAATCTACCAGTGGTAACAGTTCGTCAATGTTCTCGTGCAGGGAATCTGTGAATTTCCCGCTTCTCGCCACCGCCCAGTTACGGTTACTTTGAATGGTATTGATCTCACCGTTATGAGCCAGCATTCGAAACGGCTGTGCGAGACTCCAACTCGGTGCAGTGTTGGTCGAGAAGCGCTGATGAAAAACTGCAAGAGACGATGCCAATCTCGGATCGTTAAGTTCGGGATAAAACAGGGTCAGATTGTCCGGCATGACCAATCCCTTGTAGACCATTACTTTAGACGACAGACTACAGATATAAAATTGATTATCCAGTTCCGATATTGCTTTTTCCGAGGTCCTGCGGGTTGCGTACAAACGGCGCTCAAATTGAACCGTTGAAAGGTTGTTTGGCGCATTGACAAAAATCTGTTCGATTCGTGGGCATACTGCTTGTGCGGATTCTCCCAATGCTTCGGAATTCGTTGGAACAACTCTCCAGCCGGCCGTTTCGAGGCCTTTCCTTTTCAGTTCCTGTTCCATCAGCAATCGGGCTCGAGCTGCCATCTCCGGCTCGCTGTTGAGGAATACCATGCCGATGGCAAATTTTCTGGTTAGCACAATATGTTCCTTTTTTGCGACATGTCGGATGAAGCCGTCGGGAATGCGTAGCAAAATGCCGCAGCCGTCTCCGGTTTTCCCGTCAGACGCAATTGCACCTCGATGGGTCAGATTGGACAGCGACTGAACCGCGGTTTTCACCAGCCAGTGCGATGCCAGCCCATCCATGTGGGCAATCATACCGAACCCGCAACCGTCGTGCTCAAATTGCGGGCGATATAAACCTGTATCCCGACTGTGTCGATTCATGGAATTCTGTCTCTACTCGTCAACCCATCGTCTGCAGGCCTGTATCAGGCTGAGATGAGCTTGTTTCAGAATTAATTTCGTCGCGGCTTGTTGCGCACATCCGTGCGCTATTCGTCACTTGCATTCAATTGCCGAACTTTTTAGTATAACGACAGATTGAAGATTTTCGCAAATAAATAATTTTCAGTTCGAGGACGAATTTCAGAAAATTTCGATCGAACTTAAATCTTGTAGCCTGCGAATAGCAGTAATCATCAAATCGTTTGCTTGCAATACAGAGGCACAAAACAGTGATGGCGTTGGCGCCATCAACATTCCAATGCATTCCGATGTGCTTGCGAGGTAAACCAGTCAAGTTCTTGTAGAAAGTTGGTAAAGGCAGGCATGAAAATCGCCAGACGACTAACTGACACATGACATTCACTTCTGCGGGTATTCGAACGCCATTCAAGGTGAAAATATGAATCTGCACTGTAATTTTCGTTAGAATATAGCTAATCTAATTGATGACTACCACATGGAAAAAAGTTATGAAATACTTCAGTAAAAACCTTACAGTGGCAACATTCACAATTCTTTTTATGTCCACAGTAACCATTCAGAGTGCTTACAGTGATGGACATGTTGTGAAATTGGGTTTTCTGGGTGGATTCACCGGTCCTATCGAATCGTTTGCTCCCGGAATTTTTCAAGGCGCCAAGTCCGCCGCTGATCAAATTTCTGCCAGTGGCGGCCTGTTAGGCGGAAAAGCCTTGGAACTCGTAACGGGCGACTCAACCTGTGCCGATGTAACAGCGGCTGCCAATGCAGCCGATCGGCTCATTAACTCGGAAAATTTGCCTGCAATTGTCGGGCCGATGTGTACCCCAGCAACCATTTCTGCAGCCAATAATGCTGCCATTCCCGGCGGAGTTGTCATCGTTTCACCGAGCGCCACCAGCCCGGCAATCTCCGATGTCGATGACAGCGACCTGCTTTTTAGAACCGTCCCTTCTGATTCGTATCAGGGAGAATCGATGGCTAAACTGTTGATGGCCAAAGGCATTACTACCATTGCCATCGCCTACATCAATAGTGACTATGGAAAAGGATTTGCCGACGCCTTGGCAAATTCGTACACGGCGTTGGGCGGTAATGTCGCTGCAAAAGTGGCATATGAGGATGGTAAAGCGGATTATCGGGCAGAAATCGGCTCAATGGCTTCAAGCGGTGCTGAACATCTGGCAGTTCTTGGATATGCAAACGGTGCCGGTCAGACAATCATCCGACAATCACTGGAAAGCGGCGATTTCGCCAATTTCATTGGCGGTGACGGAATGCCGGAACAGTCTCTGATTGATGCTATCGGCGCTGAAGCTCTAGAAGGCATGATTTTCACCAGATCGGGGTCTCAGGAAGGACAAGGCAAAGACAATTTTGCTGCTATTTCGAAGGAAGGGGGATTTGATGATTCCGCTTATGCTCCTCACGCCTATGACGCGACGTTTCTTCTCGCGCTGGCAATGGAAAAGAAAGGAAACGCTGAGCGCGAAGGAATGTCAGAAGCGCTGCGCGCAGTTGCAAGTCCTCCCGGTATGCAAGTGTATCCGGGCGAGTGGGACAAGGCACTTGCAGCACTCAAGCAGGGTGAAGACATCAATTACGAAGGTGCAGCTGGAAGCCAGGATTTCGACGAGAATGGAGACGTAGCTGGTGTGATTGTCGAAGTCACCGTTCAAGGCGGTCAACTTGTGGAAATTGGCCCCATCATGTAAATATTCGGAGAATTTGTTGCCAAAGACAGTGGCGCTTCGGCGCCACTGTTTATTTTTGGGTGTTGGTACCGTCAAGGTTGAGTGACGCAGGTGCCGGGTGTCATGAATCCTTGCGAATTCGCTCGGGGACCAGACCTTTCGGTACATAGCGAAGCGCCAGAACGATTGTCAGCCCGGCTATAAATACGCGCATTTGTAGAGCTCGCGCCATAAAGTCCGAGGGGGCTTCCCAGCCAAACCACATTGAGCCGTAGTTGCTTGCAATTTCGAACAGAACCAGAGTGACGGGTTCCGACATCGTCCAAATGATGTAGATCGCGACTGCTCCGAATATCGCCCCCAGATTGTTGCCTGCACCACCAAAGAGCACCATGACCCAAATCAGAAAAGTATGTTGAAATGGATGGAATCCGGCAGGATCGAAAATTCGCACAGAAGTTATCAGTGCGGCACCGCCCAATCCAATCAATCCGGAGCCGATTACGAAAATTTCCAACCGCCGGAAGTTCACATTCTTGCCCATGGCTGCCGCTGCGATTTCATTGTCCCGAATCGCTCTCATCATCCGCCCCCAAGGGGCATGATAGGCTCTCTGCAGTAGAACGAAGACAACTGCGATGATTGCTGCCATCAAACACAGGTATGCTGCTCGAGCCGCGACGAATCCCAGATCATTCGGTGTTGGCACCGGCCATGGCAGGGGGGAGACGGTGAGGGTTCCGCGCGTAAGCCAGTCGGCATTCTTCAGAATTGCTTTGATGATTTCAGCAAATCCAAGCGTTGCGATCGCCAGATAGTCGCTTCGTAGTCCAAGGCACGCCTTGCCGATGAAATAAGCTATTACTGCAGCAGCAATTCCCCCTGCAATCCAGCCAATTCCAACCGGCAATCCGAATCCGCCGATAAAACCCGCTTCTTTTTCGATCAACCGTGCAACAGGTGCCAACGAGCTGTTGAAAACAAAAAATGCGATTAACAGAGCAATGATAAGGGAAATCGTTTTGATTCTTTCACTGACTCCGAATCTGTGAATTTGGCTCAAAGCAACCATGGCGATTATGATCACTGACACCTTTAGGAGGAAAATTCCCAGAGCTGCAGGGCCATCGGATTCCCAGAACGCGTCATTGATCGGAAAACACATCAGCATCGTTACGAACCCGCCGACTGCAATGAATCCCATCACTCCGGCGTTGAACAGGCCTGCATAGCCCCATTGAATCGTGAGTCCTAGTGCTAAGATTGCATAGCAGGAGGCTTCCACCAGCATTCGCAGTGTGTAAGCTTGTCCGAAGTTCAGCAACACAATCAGCACAGCGATTCCCAAAATGGAGAAAAGGATAAATTCTCTTTGGAACTTTGCCATGATCGCTAGTTCGGTTAGAGTACCTGTCCGCGAAAGATTCCCGTTGGCCGCCAAATCAGAACTGCGATGAGTATGACAAACGGGACAACGATCTTGTATTCGGTAGGAACAAAAGCCAGACGTGCAGGGATGTCAATCCATTGCGGCATGTAGTCTTGGAGGGGGCGCAGAAAAATAGACCAATTGAATATCGCCAGTGTTTCAGAGAATCCCACCAGCATCCCACCGGCAATGGCACCGTACGGACGTCCGACGCCTCCAACAATCGCAGCAGCGAAGATGGGCAGCAGAAGATTGAAACTCAAATCCGGCTTGAGGAATACGTCGAGCGCCAGCAAAACTCCGCCGATGGCGGCTAGAGCGCCGGCAATAAACCATGTCGCTCTAACCACTGTGTCGGTATTGATTCCAGAAACCAGCGCCAATTCTGCATTGTCCGACATCGCCCGCATCGCTTTACCCAGGCGTGTGCGGGTAAGGAACTGGTGCAGACAGAACACACAAGCAATAGCAGTAAGAACGAGCAACACCTGAGGTTCAGAAATGACAATTTTTTTCGTTGTCAGATCAAATGGTAGTTCAATGCGGAATATGTCTTTTCTCTCAATTGAGAAAAAATTTCGCGGCGCCGTCCCGGCGAACAGCCTGATCACTCCCTGAAGCATTAACGTAACACCTATGGAAGCAACCAGAAGCAGGATTGGCTTGACATTTCTCTCTCGCAATGGACGGTAGAACAGTCGGTCCAGGCCAATTGCGAGAATGGCGGCACCTGCAGCCGCCAGCGGCAGGACCATGAATCCCGCAGGCAGTCCGGCGATCTCCCTGCCGCCGGAAAGCGCCGCTGATAGAACCAGTGCCAAATAAGCGCCGAATGTCATCAAATCTGCATGTGCGAAATTGGCAAAGCGCAGGATTCCGAAAACCAGCGTGACCCCAACTGCACCGAGCGCATAAATACAGCCAATCACTGTGCCTGAGATCAGCACCTTGTTGACAAAGAAAATCAGTTCATCCACGAGTGCGTTCAGCCTCCGAGAAAACTTCTTGCGACTTCAGGATTGAGGAGCAGGTTTTCGGCGGTGTCAGTATACAGATTGCGGCCGCCGGCCAGCACAAAGCCTGTATCCGAGATTTGCAAGGCGCGTCTCGCATTCTGTTCCACAATCAGTACCCCGATGCCGGAAGCCGCGATTTCCAAAATTCGATAGATGATGTCCTGAACATATGATGGGGACAGACCGACCGTGGGTTCATCAAGAAGCAGCAGGCGCGGTTCGGTCATCAGCGCCCTGGCAATCGCAACCATCTGCCGCTGTCCCCCAGAAAGCTGTCCCGCGAAGTCGCGGCGTTTTGCCTTGAGGGGTGGAAACAGTTCAAACATTTGCTCCACTGAGGATGAGAAATCATCTCGACGGATGAATGCTCCCATTTCCAAATTTTCCTGAACTGTCAGCGACTGGAATATATTCATTTCCTGCGGCACATAGGCAATTCCGAGATTAACGCGCTTGTCTGGCGGTACGTCGGTGATGTCGTTTCCCTCCAGCTTCACGGTCCCCTGTTCAAGTTTGATCAGGCCGAACAGACATTTCAAGACGGTCGACTTGCCAGCGCCGTTCGAGCCTACGATGACACCGATCTGTCCCGAATTCAATTCGATGTCAACGCCGTGCAGGATCGGTTCTCCACCGTAACCAGCGATGATGTTGGCTGCGTGAAGCAACATAATTCAGCCTGCGGACATCAAGCGACTCGTGTTCCGCCGCCGAAGTAGGCTTCTACAACCATTGGATTCGCCAACACTTCCTCTGGAGTACCCTCGATTGCAACTTCGCCTTCCACCATTACCGTCACTCTATGGCATAGACGAGATATGAAATCCATATTGTGCTCAATGATGAAAAAAGTTTTCCCAAACTCCTGGTTCAGTTTCCTGATATTGTCAGAAAGCATGTTGAGAAGCGTGTGATTAACCCCCGCGCCGAGTTCATCCAAAAGAACGATCTCGGTTTCGGCCATCATGGTTCTGCCGAGTTCCAGGAGTTTTTTCTGACCGCCGGAAAGATTTCCCGCAAGTTCATTCTTGACATGAGACAGGCCCAGAAAGTCGATCACCTCGGATGCTTTTTTGAGATTTTCGGTTTCCTGAGAGCGAAACTTCGAAGGACGAAACAGGGCCGAAGCTACATTTTCGCCGATCTGTCCAGATGGCACCATCAGCAGATTCTCAATGGCTGTCATGTTGGAATACTCATGTGGAATCTGAAAAGTGCGGAGCAGTCCGCGGGCAAACATTTCGTGAGCTGGGAGTCCGGTTACCTGTGTGCCGTTGAGTCGCACAGTGCCTGAGTCAGGCTGAATAACACCGGCGACGATATTGAATAGTGTAGATTTTCCTGCGCCATTGGGCCCAATCAGGCCGGCGATCACGCCGGATTCCACTTCAAGACTGCACTCTCGAACCGCCAGCAGTGAGCCGAAATACTTGGTTACATTTTGAATTTCGAGGATCGCTGACACGGGCTGATGCTTCTGGCTACTCATTTGAACCTGTCAGCAATTTTACCGTAACGCAGAGTTTACATTAGCAAAAGCCCGCCTATAGATCTGTTCTCGGATTCGAGGCTCGAATGTCACTTTAAGTAATGATGACAATCACGGAGGACCAAGAGCGCGACGGTTCAGCAAGCTCAATTGTGATATCGATAGCGCTGTGTATTTATTTTAATGAGTCACAAGAGTGTATCAATCCGTTGAAAGCTGCTGCAGATTCAGGTGTCCGAATTCGGTTCCAATCGTTCGAATGACCGAAATTAATGTTGGCGGATATCGGTTTTCGAGAAATCATTTCCTTTGAAAAGCAATGGTAGATCAAGAGATTTTGCTAAAGCATAGCAAAAGCAGTCACCAAAGTTAAGTTCAGCTGGATGCCGTCCCCTTCCGAAATCTCGAAAGGCTCTGCGAGCAATGTTCGCTTGATCTGAGTCGACGGAACTAATTTCAATTCCCGCCTTTGCCAAAAAAAGATCAAGGTCGAGTATTCCATCCATTCCATACCGCGTGAGGATAACGATTGATGCTTCAATGAAAGAAGCCGCTGAAACCAAGCAAATATTCGCCGATTCAATCGCTTCAATGAAAGCGTCTTGTTCCGGCTCATTTTGCAAAATTGCCAAAATTGCAGATGTATCGATGACCATCAGCTTGGCAATCCAGTTTTATCGTATCCTAGTATTTCTTCGGGACTTCGGTTGTCCCGGACAGGTAACAAACTGCAATGTCTCGCGATTTCCTTAAGTTCTTCAATCCTGAATTTGTCGAAGCGATTGCGCTGAATCCGCTGCAGACGCTCTTCCAGTGCCACAGTAACTGCTTGTGTTTTTGTTTCGCCTGTCAGTTCGGCGACTCTCTGCGCGAGAGCTTCAGTTTTGCTGTTTCGAATATTCAAAGCCATTTTTTCATTACATGTAGATAAAAATACACATTGTAACATTTATGCGATTTCCAACTCAGACCAGTCCGATTTCAGATTAACTACCCTGATAGGTAATTTCTTATTCAGCACGATGTGGTTCAGTGTGAGACAGTTTTAGTTGCACAACAGCTGTCTAGGTGTATTAAGGCGACTACATCGGAGCACAACGCGTCGCACAGCTGGTCATCAAAGCATTGTTAAAACCTTAAGGCAGTGTGCGATTAACGGGAGGTAAACGCGTTAAGTGTATTTATTAGTTCTGCAAGGTTATAGTCATCCTTGATTTCGGCGTTACCAATTCCATCTAACACAATGATTCGAATTGTTTTGTCTTGCACTTTTTTATCAAGCGACATGGCTTCCAGAAAATCGGTGGTACTCATGCCATCAGGTGGCAATACCGGCAAACCTGCTCTTTTGATGATTTGTTCAACTTGACTGGCTTGATGGGCGCTGAGCAGGTTCAGCCTTGTTGAAAATTCGGCAGCCATTATCATTCCGACTGCGATAGCTTCACCATGCAGCCATTTTTTGTAGTTCAACCAAGTTTCAATTGCGTGTCCAAAGGTGTGCCCAAAGTTCAAAATGGCTCGTATGCCGGTTTCGCGCTCATCTTCTGCCACAACTTCCGCTTTACTGCGACACGACACTTCAATTGTATGAGCAAGACTCGCAGGCTCACGCTCCAGAATGGAGTCGATGTTCTCATTAAGCCAGGCCAAAAATTTAGCGTCCTGTATGGCGCCATACTTGATCACTTCAGCCAGACCCGCTCGCAGTTCTCGGTCCGGCAAGGAATGTAGTGTATTGGTGTCGGCAATTACACACTGAGGCTGATAGAATGCCCCGATCATATTCTTTCCAAGCGGATGGTTTACACCAGTTTTGCCGCCAACTGACGAGTCTACCTGTGCGAGAAGCGTAGTTGGAACCTGGATGAATGGTACGCCGCGCTGGTAACACGCTGCCGCGAAGCCGGCAGTGTCACCGACAACGCCGCCTCCAAGTGCAATAATCGTCGTTTTCCGGTCGCAGGGAATGTTCAGCAGTTTGTCAAATATCTTTCCGATGGTCTGTAAATTCTTATGTATTTCGCCGTCAGCAAGAACATGGATGTGAACCTCCGCAAATTTTCCAACTGAATCAACAACATTTTGTGCATACAGGGGGGCGATTGTTTCATTCGTGATGACAACTGCCTTAGATCCGGGTACGTGAGGTTGGTAAAGCTCAGACTTGTCGAGAATACCGGCTCCGATATGAATAGGATAAGAGCGGCTTCCAAGAGCCACTTCAATGGTTTTCATTGATTCAACAAGCCATGTTCGATTTGAGAGGCGACTTCATCTACCGACTGTCCATCGGTGCGCACAATGATATCGGCTTCGCTTCGATAGAGCGGGTCACGAATTTCCATCAATTCTGCGAGTTTTGCCAGTGGGCGTTGACGGTCCAGATTCGGTCGGTGCTTGCGATTCTTGATTCGATCATATTGTTGATTCGGGGTTGCGTGAAGATAGACCACGATTCCGTTTCGCATCATCATGCGATTCTCCAATGACAAAATCACACCACCTCCGGTTGAAATGACAGTTCCGTTTTTACAGCAGTGAAGACTGATCATGTCAGTCTCTCTTTTTCGGAATCCTTCTTCTCCTTCAGATTGGAAAATTTTGGTAATGGAAATTCCGGCACTACTTTCAATCTCTTTATCGATATCAATGAAATTGAGTCCAATTCGTTGCGCTAGTTTCCTGCCGACAGTACTCTTGCCAGCACCCATCGGACCGACTAGAACAATCATGGGATCCGAATGCCCGTGTTTTGTCTTTATCTGAATCAAAATCGAATTTCTGTGTTGCCAATTTAACCGTTTCTGCCTTGATTACTCGACTAGAAAATATACAGCAAAGTTGATTTAGGTTTACTCATTCCATCACCGCAATCCAGTTTCGTGAACATTTACAGGCAAGTTGAGTTGCGTTTCCGGATTCAGGCGGATAGACGTCTCACCTTATCCGGTATATCAATGCTCGCATGCAAGTGAAAAATCCACCGCATGAGATAAACTGAAAAAAAGGACGTTTCTCTTCAATATTTTTGAAAATAAACAGATTTGCAAGTATGGTAATAGTAATTCAATGTCTATAGACGTCACCCTTAATAGATAGTTCAAGCTGTGGTTTCGCCTTGGTTTTTTCGCTCGCTGATTGTCGTCAGCAATCTGGTTGTAGCAGGTGCTGCGGCTCTGGTAATTGTTGTGCTTTTACTGTTGCCAGGGCTGCCAAATATCGAAACCATCCGTACTCTGGAACTGAAAGTACCATTGCGTGTTTACTCCAGCGATGGGCTTCTGATGGGAGAATATGGTTCCGAACGCCGCATTCCAGTAAGAATTAACGATGCTCCTCCTGCGCTGATTGCAGCCGTACTTTCCGCTGAGGATGATCGATACTATGAACATGTCGGTATTGACTATAGAGGTATTCTTCGTGCCATCTACGTCAATATCCAGTCAGGTGCCAAGGCGCAAGGCGCCAGCACTATTACCATGCAGGTTACGCGAAACTTTTTCCTCACCAAGGAAAGAACTTACATCCGAAAGGCCAATGAAGCGCTTCTTGCACTGAGACTTGAGCAGCTTCTCACCAAAGACGAGATTCTTGAACTCTATCTGAACAAGATTTTTCTCGGCCATCGCGCTTATGGATTTGGTGCAGCCGCGGTGGCGTATTACGGCAAACCGCTGGACGATCTCGGCTTGGCGCAATATGCCATGCTGGCTGCTCTTCCCAAAGCGCCCTCTCGCGTAAATCCGGTTTCCAATCCTGAAGAGGCACTAGTTCGAAGGAACTACATTCTAGATCGAATGTTCGAATTGGGCTATATATCGAAACAAGAACACATCACTGCAACGGAAACCCCGATTACAGCGCAACTTCACCTTGCGGAAGTAGAACTTAGAGCTCCCTATGTTGCTGAATATATACGTCAACAGTTGTACGAAAAGTTTGGTGATGAATTATACGAAGATGGCTACCGCGTGTATGCGACGGTGAACTCCGAAGATCAGATAGCGGCGGTGCGGAGTCTACGAGAGGGATTGATCAGCTATGACATGAGACACGGTTACCGTGGTCCGTCGAGAAACTGGGATTTAGCGCGATTAGACACCGACAAAAAGAGGTTTGATGCATTAAAGCAGCTTGAGTCCAGCCAGGAGATCGTTCCTGTTCTGGTGCTTGAAGTGCAGGAAGACAAGGCAATCACTGTCACAAAAACGGCCGAGCAGATAACCATTCCGTGGGAACAAATGAAATGGGCCAGGTTGCATCGCAATTCGCGTCAACTCGGACCTCCGCTAAAGTCTCCCCATGATGTATTGAGACCCGGGGATATGATCTATGTACGTCCTGTAGACGAAGGCCAGTGGATGCTGTCGCAGATTCCCATTGTTGAGGGGGCACTGATTGCAGTCCATCCCGGGGACGGTGCAATCAAAGCCATGGTAGGCGGGTTTGACTATTATCTGGGCAAATTCAATCGGGCGACTCAGGCAGTTCGACAGCTGGGTTCAAACATTAAGCCTTTTGTTTATTCAGCAGCGCTGGAAGCAGGATTTACCGGGGCCAGCCTGGTAAGCGGAGCCCCCGTCGTTGTCGAAGACGAGACGACGGAAATTTTGTGGCGTCCGGAAAACTATAGCGGAAAATTCTATGGTCAGACCCGACTTAGAAAAGCACTTGGACTGTCACTGAATCTCGTCTCGGTGCGCTTGATACGAGGCATGGGAACAGAGTTCGCGATCGATCACATCAGCAAGTTCGGCTTCGACAAGGAAACACTTCCAATAGGGCTATCACTTGCACTGGGTTCTGCAGCGGCGACTCCTCTCAAGGTGGTTTCTGGATACTCCGTCTTCGCCAATGGTGGGTACGAGATCAACCCGTATATTATTGATATTATGAAAGATCGAGACGGTAGGGTGGTCATGAGAGGTCAGATTTCCAAAGTGTGTAATGCCTGCCTAGCCGAATTATTCGATCCTTTATCTGTCGAAGATCAGAATCAGCCGCTCGAAGCTCAATTTGCCAAACGGGTGATTTCCAGTGCGAACATATACATCATGAATGACATGCTGCGCGAGGTTGTCGCCTCAGGAACAGCGAGGAAAGCCCAATCATTGAAGCGTTCCGATCTTGCCGGGAAAACCGGTACGACTAACGATTTCGAAGATGCCTGGTTTTCTGGGTTCAATGCAGACCTGGCGGCGACGGTATGGGTGGGATTTGATAAACCTTCCGATTTGGGACAGCATGAAGCCGGGTCGAAAGCCGCGCTTCCAATCTGGATCGAATTCATGAAGACTGCTTTACAGGACATACCCGAAACATCCCTACAATCGCCCGACAATGTAGTCGTTGCGATGGTTCACCCGGAAACCGGCGAAGCGGTCAATAGCGGGCACACTGATGCTTTGCGCGAAGTGTTCATCGTCGGATCCGAGCCCAAGCTGAGTACTGCGTCGCCGCTTGCTCCGGACGATTCCGGTGACACAACCGCGAGCCCGCAGCAGGCAGTCGACGATTTATTCTAGATTCTACTTCGGTTTGAAAATGGCTAGATCAGATAACCGTCTTCGACGGACGATACGCTATGAAGCGGCTCGAATCATGGCCGATGAAGGTATTCGAGACTATCGTCGGGCAAAAGAAAAAGCCTGTATGCGTATTGGAGTATCGACTGTTCACTCGGTACCGACAAATCTTGAAATCGAGGATTCCTTAGCAGAACAGTTGTCGATATTTGCAAATGAATCAGTGCAGGAACTGCACAGACAATATCTTGAGACAGCCTGTACAATCATGCAATTGGTGAGAGATTATTCGCCGCGAGTGACCGGTGCTGCGCTTTCAGGAAACATCACCTCCTCACGCCCCGTTGAAGTGCATCTGTTTTCAGGTACCTTCGAGGAAGTCGGTTTGGTGCTGGAAGCCAATGACATAAGCAGTCAGTTGTTTGATAAGCGTTTGCGGTTTTCGCGTACTGGTTTCTGCAGTGTGCCAGGATATCAGGCTTCAATAAATGGAATTGATGTCGAGATTCTTGTTTATTTGCCTGGCGAGCCTTATCCACCTTTATGCCAGACAAATGGCAAACCGATAACTTGGGGCTCGCATAAGAAAGTAAAACGAATTCTGGAAAACAACAAATTGTGAATTTCAACCGAAGATGAAGACGCTTAATTCGAAAGTTAAGTTGGAGTTGTTTGGAAGTCGGTTTAGTAAAATCAAGGATTGATACCATCAAACCACTTCATGATCATTGCGTAAATTTCAAACTACCATTGGCAACAAGCATCCTAAAACCTTCTTGAAACTTTTTCTGCTGCCCTGATCCAGGAAAGGGTAACCTTCCACACACTACTGGAATACCAGTATTTAGTAAGGTTTGATGTAACGCATCGGATACAGTTACCTTGATTAGCAAAACCTGCTTCGGTAAAATCTTTTTGACTTCCCTAATAATTTCATCCGCAAGATCTGTTATTAATTTTTTCGATTTTGCCTACTCATAGATCTGCAGACTGGTTCTTTCAAAGCATCAATCAGTCTATAACCATCGTTTTTGAATTTAGTCAACCAATCCTTTTTCTTCGAACGTTTTTCCGCAGTTACACCGAATTCAGAGCTATAAAGAGCTTTCATTAACTCAATTCACAACGAGTCGCCGGTTTGCACATCCTCAAAATAAAAATAACGCTCAAGTGCAGACGGTGGCGCCCATGCTCAAGGCCTGTATTGCAAGGATTGTCTACCAGCATGCATCATTTTTCGCAGCATTTCCCTCGCACTGAAATGGCGTCGACCCAAAACCAATACCGCTATGGATAGACAAGCAAATAATAATGACTCAAACCCGATATAGGCGGTCCACTGATAATCTCGCATAATCATCTCTCCAAAAGGCGCTGGGCAACCTATCTCTAATAAATGGTAAGTGCCCATTTTTTGCGGTATCAGTTAACACTAAGGCTGGCATTGCAGAACGATATAAGTAATCGTCAGACCAGAATGTTCTTTAATTATGGTTAAATCTGTTCCATCCAACATCTGATAAATACGACCTGCAATACCTTTTCTCTCCCAGATGTTACGTTTATTAATTAGTTGTGCTTTCTTAGGATGAAATACGAGCAGCCAAAAATGGATGATGCGCCGGATGGGCTTTTCAATGATTTGTGAGATTTTACCTTTGGCACGTAATATTAGAATCAATTTACCTTTGGGTTTTAGTATTCGGCTCATTTCACGTAACGCAAATTCAGGTTGCGGCATCGTATCTAATACACCGCTACATAATGCTCCATCAAATGACTGATCGGCATAAGTCATAGTCAGTATATTTTGTTGCTCACAGTGTGCTGTCGGCAAATTTGTGATGCGTTTTCTTGCATAGGCCAGATAAGGTTCTGAAAAATCCACTCCAACGACATTAGTAAACTGGCCTTTTTTCGCGAGATAGCGTAGCCAATAGCCCACCCCTGTTCCTGCATCAAGGATCGTATCGCATCCCTTAAAATCTAATAAGAGTTTCTTATGCAACGACCTGAAACCTATTCGCCATATCCACGGGAAAGTTATGTTGTAAAGGGTTGCAGTGGAATCATAAATTTCACGGCAACCATCATTTGCTTTTCTATCTTTTATCGTCATTGTGGGCTTTTTAATTTTGGGGCTGAAGTAGCTAAGAGTTAATGTTTAGTTGTCTTGTACCAGTATTGCAGTTGCTTTAACAACTGTCGATGGTCTCCTCCATTGAAGCACCATTCACACTCTTTCAGAAACCAATAAGAATTGTCCGGTTAATACCGTTAAATTGACATAAATGGCATTTCGCCTGGTTCCTGTGAATGCTGAGCAGGCCTCGTAACGAGCAATGCGGAAGCCGACCCAGCTGAACTTTGGGGAAGACTGCCGGCGTAGAGGGAAGTGAGCGTCATGGGCACCGTTGCGTTTCCACCGGGGTTTTGGCACTGGCATGAATGGAAGAGGATAGAAACAGCAACACGGGAAACCCTGTCGGTGGGGTGGCACACACCAACTGGTAGTCCGTGAGGAGTGGGCCGGGTTGGCAGGGTGGCGGAGAGATTCGTAGAAGTGAAGAAGTCGGGCAATGCCGATGGAGCAAAGGAGCCTCAGGTGAGGACAGGCGGTGACAGGAAAAGACTCCAGCTTCATTCGTAGACTTTGTAACCGCAATGTTTTATTATATGTTCAAAAGGTTCCCCCCTGATGACAAGAGTGCCAAGGGTGCCCTCCCCGGTGACGGGGTAGTCGGGGGGGTCATTTGTTTAACCAGTTCTACTTTTTATGCGGGCGCTCCGCTCTTGAGTTGACAACCTGGAGTTCAGTACGAATTGCTGGCTTGATGTGATTGTACCAAGTGTGGTCGCCTATTTGCCATTTCCGGAAAACTGCCCAACAGCAGTAATCCGCGATCTGTAAGCCATAGTGTGAACGCGACTGGTGATGCAAGATTCGATATTTCACGTCGGTCGGCAGCATCTTAGCGAGTGTAGTTCGCACAGTTTTTTCGACGGTTCGTCGTTTCCTGTTGATAGGAATAGTATCAGTGATGACAATAATTTGATCCGCATTGGCGGAATTTACCTCAATGGGTACAATGTGGTGAATTAAACGTACCAACATCTCCGAATAGAAGCGTACCTCATTCCGTAATTCTGCGTTAATAGCGGCCTTTTCCACCACCAAGTAGTCGATGCTCAAGCTATCGAGATGGGCGGCAATAAAATCAAAGACAATTCTCCGTGCTTTTTTGCTGTCGTTGTAACAATGGAAGTACTCAAGATTCGCGTTATTTTCGATGCATTCGTGCTTGTAGTTATCAAGCTCCCTAACCACCGGGAACGGGCGGCGCATACTTACACAGGTCAATAAAAAGAATTGGGTTCCGTTGGAACTGAAGTCGAAATTGCCAGCTTCATCGAAAAATATATAGGTACTACGGGTCATTTAGTCGCATCCGTCGGTGCAAATGTAATTGTGAATTTACCCCAACTTTCTCCATGTGTAGTTCCCGGCAAATTGAAATCATCAAACTCAATGTTGGAACAAGAGAAGCGGTCGGCAAAACACAAGGAGTCTTTCCGCCCTATGTCAGCAGCACGAAGGAGAAGAATTTTGATTGCTGAATACCCCATTGTAGAATCTGTTGTTTGGCGAGCGTAACGCGAATCAAATACAAACCAAAGTGTTCGCCTTCAGGGAGAATCCGCTTTTGACAGAGGCTAGACGAAGTTCAATAGAATGCTTTATTTAGCACGTCGAGTGGGTTTTCGCGCGGCTTTTTTCGCGGCTTTCTCCGCTATCAGCTGCTCACAGGTCTGCAGTTGGAGTTCAGTCGGAATCAGATCGGATGGTATAGTTGCATTCACTTTGCCGTTTGTGACATAAGGTCCATAACGACCTTCCAGAATCTGTATGTCGGAGTTGTCGAATTTCTTGATGATCTGCTTTTGCCTCTTGAATGGATTCTTCTTTTTTTCACTGATCAACTCTAGCGCCCGTTCAAGTGCAACGCTTGACGGGTCATCGTGCTTTCCCAAGCTTACACTCAATCTGGAACCATCTTGAAGGGTTACAGAAAGGTACGGACCGAATCGCCCCTTGTGTGCAGTAATAATTTCACCTTCCGGCGTCATTCCGACACTTCTTGGTAGCTTAGGCCGCTCAAGGAGCACCTGTATGTCTTCAATTGTTACCGAAAGTGGGTCTTGATCTACGTCGAGATTGTATCGTTCTATTTTGCCATCGGCATCCGTGGCGGAAAAATATGGTCCGTAACGGCCGCTAGATACTTCAATGACAAGACCATCTTCGGTGGTCCCGATTGAACGAGGAAAAGAAGATTTTTGAAACTGCTCTATAGCCGATTCGAGAGAAAAAAATCCTGGATCCTGATCCAGTGGCAGAGGTCTGAATTGCGGTTTTCCCTTTTCATCATCCATCCGACCCAATTGGATGAAAGGACCGCCGTTTCTAACGCGCACGAGTAATTCTCGTCCGCTTTTGGGATCAATTCCAAGCGATTTTTCATATCGGGGAGCAGCTTGTTTTTCCTGGACATGAGCATTGAATTCTTCCCAGAAGGCATTGAGAAGTTCAATTCGACGAGTTTCTCCGCGAGCGACTTCGTCCAGCCCGTCTTCCAGATTGCTGGTAAATCCGTAATCGATGTATCGGTCGAAGTGTTCATTGAGAAAATCGACGACAATACAGCCTAAACTTTTGGCTATAAAGTTTTGCTTGCTCATCTCGACGTACTTTCTATCCAAAAGTTTCGAGATGATCGTTGGCCAGGTAGAGGGCCGGCCAATGCCGTAATCCTCAAGCTGTTTGACCAGACTACCGGTGTTATATCGGGGCGGTGGCTGGGTAAAATGCTGTTCAGGTTGAATGCCGTTTACTGGTACGAATTCTCCTTTCGACAGAGGTGGGAGGGTGCGATTGTCAGTAGATGACTCATCGCTATGAGCCTTGCTGTCTGTTTGATAAATCGCCAGCCATCCTAGCGCTCGCAGAGTAGAACCAGTTGCTCGAAACGTATGACTCTTGGTGCCCAAATCTACCGAGACATCGTCGTAAACCGCATCACTCATTTGACAGGCGACAGTGCGTCTCCAAATCAAACTATAAATCCGAAATTGAACATCGTTGAGCGATTTTCTAACTCTTTCAGGAGTCAGGAAAATATTCGTAGGACGAATGGCTTCGTGGGCTTCCTGAGCGTTCTTCGACTTGGTTTTATATAGTCTTGCGCCCTTGGGCAGTTGTTGTTCTCCCAATTTTTTTGAAACAAAACTGCGAATCTGATGAATGGCGGAACCGGACAACGTCACTGAATCGGTTCGGGTATAGGTGATGAGACCGGTTTGCGTGCCATTGACCCTCAAGCCTTCATACAGTTTCTGAGCGGTAGATGCAGCAATTCTTGCACTCATGCCGAGCTTGCGGGAAGCTTCCTGGACCAGGGTAGACGTCGTAAAAGGTGGCAACGGTCTTCTGTTACGCGTTTTTTGTGTTACCTTGGTTACTTCGATTTCACGGTAAGCACCCTTGTGCAGCAACTCGGATTCAATGCTGGCAATCGCTTCAGTCGCGGACCTTTCATCTGGAATATCGAATTTACCCAGTTTGCTGCCATTTAGATGTGTGAGCGTGGCTTGGAACTTTGTGGCCTGAGACAATTCATTATTTGTAGGCCCGGTCAATTCGGCATTGATCGACCAGAATTCTTTGGGCTGGAACTCGTCAATTTCCCGTTGCCTCTCGACAATCAGTCGTAGCGCAGGACTCTGCACACGCCCTGCAGATAGGTTTGAGGTGCTGAGTTTACGAATTAACAGAGGCGAAAGGTTATATCCAACCAGAAGGTCTAGAGCATCTCTTGACTGTTGCGCCTGAACCATATTGTCAGAGATTTCACCAGGGTTGGAGATCGCGTTTCGCACCGCTTCACTCGTCACTTCATGAAACACAATGCGGTGAACTGGCTTGTTTTTCAGTACCCCGCGATTTGATAAGAAATCTCGAACGTGTGCAGAGATGGCTTCACCTTCACGATCAGGGTCTGTTGCCAGAAACAGACGTTCCGATTTGCGCATTGCTTTGACGATCTGATCGATGTGCTTTCGTTTCTCCGGAATCAATTCATAGCGCAGGTTGAACCCTTTTTCTACATCGACACTATCCGACTGATAGATATGCCCGCCTGTAGCCAGAATTTCATAGGAGTCTGTTGGAGCGACTGATTCGCTTGGAGAATCATTCAAATACCTACCAACGGTTTTTGCCTTTGCTGGAGACTCAACTACTACAAGGTTGTGCATTATTCCTGCCAGTGGGATGGGAGAGCAGTGTGACTGAAGCAATCAAAAGAATTCAGCCCATAAACAAATATTATCACGATTGCGGCTTCATGCATTGGAATTCAGGTGCAACTGAATATTCAAAATGAGTATTGGGTGTAAATGATATGCAGTCGCCATGAGTTTGAAGAAATTTACTATGTTGGGGTCAGAAACGTACAGAATTACTGACAGCTATAAACCGAAAGATTTGCCCATGAATCAGATTTTGCTTTCTATGTGCATTGTTCGTTTGCTTATCTGTGCAAATTGGAATGCCTCGTTTACAAGATTTAGACAAGAAAGCATGTAAAGCGTTCGGGATTTTATCACTTGAAGAGTTCTGCCTGTGTGCCTATGTTAATGTCAGTTATACGAAATCAATTACGCGCTAGTCTTCATATTCCGATTTGTCGCGTCGTCACTTGGGACTGAATTGAAACAGAGTTGAGTTGTAGAATCAAACTATGCTGCTGCAGTTTTACTCATGACGGAATTGAGTCCAAATTGTTGAATTGGAGCGAAATATGAAGCGTTTCGGGCAAAATTCGCTAAAATTGTTCTGTAATTGAAATTATTGCGAGTCCGACTTTCCAACACTGAAAAATCTGTAAGTCTTCTTTCAGCATTGGATTTCCTCATAGTTGACAATCTGTGACTTTGGATTTTTGCTGGAGGCTTGTAGCCCAATGAAGTGATTGAAAATCTAATGGCAATCCGAAAAATACTTGTTTATCCCGATCCAAGGTTGCGCAATGTAGCCGAACCAGTAGTGGAATTCAATGATGACATCCGGGAATATGTCCAGGACATGCAAGAAACCATGTACAGCGTGCCCGGAATCGGTTTGGCTTCCATTCAAGTTGCAATTCCAAAGAATATTGTCTTAATTGATGTATCCGAATATCGCGATGATTTAAAGATTTTGATTAATCCTGAAATCGTTGATCGCGAAGGATGGCAGTTTATTGAAGAAGGCTGTCTGTCATTTCCCGGATACTTTGCAACAGTAAAGCGAAGCAGCTGGATCCGATTTCGTGCACAAAACTGCGACGGCGAGTTCTACGAAATGGAAGCTGAGAATCTGCTCGCGGTCTGCGTCCAGCATGAAATCGACCATTTAACTGGAAAGCTGTTTACAGATTATCTGTCGAGATTGAAGAAACAGCGAGTTAAAAAGCAATTTGAGAAAGCCGCCAAAATTCGTAAACGTGAGCAGCCCGCTCGAGTTTGATTGACGGCGAGATTCGCTCCTTCGCCGGCAGGCGCACCGAATCCATCACACATTATCGGAAGCGCAACATGACTCTTCGAGTAATCTTTGCTGGAACCCCTGATTTTGCGGTACCAAGCCTTGAGAAACTTGTCGATTCCGGGGTACAGGTAGCCGCTGTTCTCACTCAGCCGGACCGAACCAAAGGCCGGGGACGAAAACTCGCCGAACCGCCAGTAAAAAGTTTTGCACAGCAGTACCAGCTACCAGTCATCCAGACTGAACGGCTGAATTCGGATGTCGTTGAGGAAGTGTGTCTGCTGAATGTAGACATGATGGTTGTTGTTGCTTTCGGATTGATCCTGCCGCGTGCATTGATTGAACTTCCACGCTACGGCTGCGTGAATGTTCATGCATCTTTGTTGCCCAAGTGGAGAGGCGCTGCTCCCGTTGCGCGAGCAATCGAAGCGGGTGACACCGAAACAGGAGTGACCATCATGCAGATGGACGAAGGTCTCGACACCGGCAAAATTTTGTCTCAGGCCCAGTGCCCCATAGAACCGAACGATACGACTGCCACGCTGCACCACAAGCTTTCGAAACTTGGCGCCAGCGAATTGATTCGTTTGTTACCTGAAATTTGCAGCCATTCAGTACAGCCTTTGCCTCAGAATGAAAAGGATGCAACCTACGCAGCAAAACTGAATACTATGGATGCCGCCATAGATTGGCGTCTCCCTGCCGTTGAAATTGTTCGCAAGATTCGTGCCTACAATCCTTGGCCGGTTGCTCGAACCTGCATCAATTCTTTGCGACTTCGCATTTGGGAGGCGCAGGTCTGCGAAGAAATTTCAGGGTCGGGAAAGCCAGGCGAGGTGCTTGATGCAGGAAAATATAGGCTTGATGTGATGGCAGGAGAGGGAGCTTTGAGCATAACAAGCCTCCAGAGAGATGGAAAAAATCGTATGGCTGCATCGGATTTTCTTGCAGGACACCAAATACCTCCCGGTTCAGTATTTGCTTCCGCCAACGCGTCACAGGAATACCAATGATGGACAATACAGGCAATTCGAGGGCTGTCGCGGCACGAATTATCGAGAAAGTTGTCTATGACGGTCAGCAGCTGAATCGAGCCATGGACCGCATGATGGCGGGGCAGACAGAGAAACAACGACCGTTCGTTTCCGAAATTGTCAATGGTGTCGTACGCTGGTTTTGGCGGTTGGATTGCTATGCTGAGAAGCTGCTGGAGCGACCGCTTCGAAGTAATGACCGAGATGTGTACTGTCTGCTGTTGGTAGGACTTTATCAGTTGGAGTTCATGCGAGTGCCACAGTATGCCAGTGTTTCCGAATCCGTAAAGGCGGCTACAGTTCTCGGAAAATCTTGGGCGATTGGGCTGGTAAATGCAATTCTAAGAAAGTATTCAAGGGAACGTGATAGTTACAAAATAGAAGAATTACCGGATTCAAGTCGTTATTCACATCCAAATTGGATGATCGAACAGCTGCGTGAAGAGTGGCCGGAATACTGGCGTAGTATCTTGCAGGCCAATAACACCAAGCCGCAGTTGACACTGCGCGCCAACAGAGAAAAAACCAGTGTTGCAGAATATTTAGAGGCGCTTTCCAGAGAAGGTATCGTCGCGACAGCGGATTCAGTAGCACCTTTTGGCATTCGACTCGAAGAAAGGATTCCCATAGCGAAATTGCCAGGTTTTGACGACGGCATGATTTCCATTCAGAATTCCGCTTCGCAATTGGTTGTTCCAGCTATGGATATTCAACCCGGCCAACGTGTGCTGGATGCCTGTGCCGCACCAGGAGGTAAAATGATTCACATGCTGGAAACGCAGCCCGATTTGGACGAACTCGTTGCAGTGGACATCAGTGAAACCCGATGCAGTGAAATCGTAGATAATTTAGGGAGAGTGGGTAAATCGGCTACAGTGATGACAGCAGATGCGCGGCAACCAGATCAGTGGTGGGATCAAAAACCATTCGACCGAATTCTTTTGGATGCGCCCTGTACAGCGATGGGTGTAATAAACAAGCACCCCGATATTAAACACCACAGACGCCGGGAGGACATTGACAATTCAGTCCGCCAGCAACGTCAACTGCTGGATGCACTATTGCCGCTGCTGCATGAAGATGGGAAGCTTTTCTACACAACATGTTCCATTTTGGCGGCTGAGAACGAAGATGGAATCGCAGGTGCCATTGCCCGAAACCCGAATTTCAGATCGGAAATTCTTCCTGAATCGCTTGGACGGTCAACCGGACATGGTCGCCAGCGACTGCAGGGAGTTGATCGCAGTGATGGCTTTTTCTACGCTAGTCTGACTAGACGATGAAACCGGTAACAACAATGAGGCAGATGTCGAGCATTCGTAAGAAGGCATCTGTAGCAACACTAGCTCTGTTACTGGTTACAGGAGCGTATTCATCCGCCTTGTTCGGATTCGAAATTTCCGAAACTAGCGCTCGTTGGGGAAACAGCGCCATACAGGTTACTGTCAGTACTGACATCGAATTGTCGCAGGATGTGATCGACGCAATCTCAATTGAAAACTTTACAATCACGATCACAACTCAAATAAAAATTTATCGTGAACGGGAAAATTACTGGGACGATCTGATTGCTGAGTTTGAAATTGATGATGCCATCAGTTATAGAAGTACCTATCACACTTATCAGGTAACGTCATCGGATGAACGGGTAAGTGGAAGATACAAGACTCTTAAAAACGCGGTGAAAGCGCTTGAAAAAACTCGAGTGTTCGAGATTGCAGTAGCGAAAGAAGTACTGACCGAAGGAGAATCCTATCGCGGAAAATGTAAGGTATTTCTCAGACATTCGAAACTGCCCTCATTACTAAGAAAGCGTGTTTTCTTTCAAAAGTCCTGGCGACTTGGAAGTAGCTGGAAACTGTTCAACCTGCAGTGAGTACTCTTTCTATCAATCGATCCAAGCTCGTTACGTTCACCTGGACGCTGATACTGTTGACGCTTATAACGCTGATTCTGGTCGGTGTGGCTATAAGCACTTTTTGGCCTGATTACTTTGCTGAACGTTCCGCTGAGTTGCTGATACTGAACTTGATTTGCATCTCCATTCTCGGTCTGCTGATTGTCATGTACTTGGTGCGTCTGTTCAAACAGCAGCGCCAGGGAGTACCTGGAACTCGACTGGCAGTAAGGATTCTTCGAGTTTTTGCCGTACTCATTTTGTCGTCCTTGAGTTTCGTGTACATATTTTCTTTTTTGTCGATCAACCAGGGAATCGATAGCTGGTTTGATCCTCAAATGGACGATGCCCTGGAAGAGGCGAAGCAACTGAGAGGTGTGTTCATTGATTCATTGGAATCCAAGCTGGTATCTGACCTTGAGGGTGTAATTGAAGAGTTAAAAGAAATTTCTGCAGATGCCAAATTGGATGAAAATCGTAAAAAAATCAGCAATATTCTGTTTGATGCACGAGTTGCTGGAAATTATGAGGAAATCACATACTTCAGAGGTGCGCCTACTCTGACAGGATTTATCGCTTCAAGCGGATTGCAGACTGACTCACTGGTATTAGCCCCTCAGAAACCTAGTGAGAAGTCGCCTCAACAGGCTTTATCCGATGCCGATGGTATAACCGCTGTCGGATCGCAGAGCGAGCTAGCCCCTCAGAATCTGAACAATCAGGTTCCTTTCCATTCGAGTTCCGGCGCGGTCGGAATTCAGTTTGACTCTGCGGCTCGGCAATTCGGTACGGTAAGTCAGCAACCCATCGAAAATTTGTTGCAACAGACCCTATCCAGTTCCGGAGATGTTCCGGTTGGTGAAATTCTCGAGATTAACAATCGAGGGTATCTGAAAATGCTGCTTCCATTTTCGATTGCTAGCGAAATTGGTACAGAAAAGCACTACCTGCAGGTGGTGACGAGACTTCATCAAAGTTCCGAACGTCTAGCAGAGAAGATTGGGTCTATAGATGAAAGATATAGAAGACTTGGCAGCCTGCGCTCGCCGCTAAAATACAGCCTTGCCCTAACACTCACATTCGTCACGCTGATTGCATTGCAACTCGCCATCTGGGCTGCGATCAAGTTGACTCAGCGACTGGTCAGTCCAATTCAAGTATTGTCTGAAGGCACCCGAGAGGTGGCCAAAGGAAATTATGAACAGTCACTACCGGTTACAACCCGTGACGAATTCGGTGTGCTGGTCGAATCGTTTAATGATATGACCAAGAAAATCAAGTCATCACAAGAGCAGCTTCGAAAGAGTCGGGCGATTGCTGAAGAACAGCGTTCTTACCTTGAGATTGTATGGCGGCATTTATCGTCGGGTGTTCTATTCATTGATCGAGAATCTTTTCTAACGAACATCAATTTGGCTGCTGAAAACATCCTTGGAGTCGCTGCAGATTCAGTAAGAGACAGATCTTTGGATGACATAATCCAGCAAAATGAGCATCTTGCACCGCTATTTTCTCCAATTCGGGATGGAACGGTAAACAAGCAAAACGAGTGGAACGACATGGCCTCGCTTGGTACAAAAATGGGTCAACAGATTCTTGCCTATAGTGCTACCCAGCTTCCAGCGAGCGATGCAGTTTCAGGAAGTTATGTGGTCGTTGTTGAGGACATCACCAGTCTCGTTGAAGCACAGCGAGCTGTGGCCTGGGGAGAAGTTGCAAGACGGGTGGCTCACGAACTTCTGAATCCTCTGCAGCCAATCCACCTGGCAGTGGATCGAATCAAGAGAAAAGCTGTTGTGTCAAGCGAAGACAAGGAATCTCTCGAACTCACTTTCGACTCCATCTACAGACAGTTGGGTTCAATGCAGCGGCTCGTCAACGAATTTCGAGATTATGAAAAATTGAAGGATCCGAGTCCCAGTAAAGTCGACTTGAACAAACTCATACGAGAGGTCGTTGTTCCATACTCTGAGGGAGAGCAGTCAAATGGTGTCATTCTGCAACTTGACCCTGAATTGAAAGAATTCAGTGCCGATACAAATCAGTTGGTACAGGTTTTAAACAACCTGCTGATCAATGCGAGAGATGCGGTATACAATTCAGAAAATCCGGTTGTTACAATTCACACCAAACAAGTTGAACCGGATACCATTCAGATGCGATTTGTCGACAATGGTCCCGGATTCGACGAAGAGTTTCTCGATCGGGTTTTTGAACCTTACGCAACCACCAAGGAACGAGGAACAGGGCTCGGACTGGGTATTGTCAAGCGGATAGTCGAGGGCCATGGCGGAAAAATTTCTGCGGGAAATCACTCTGATGGAGGAGCTGAAATTACCATAGAATTTGATACCCGATTCACCGCTGTTCAAATTTAACATACATATTGGGTAAGTATTAGAGGAAGTGGAAAATTGGCAATTGAAAGAAAACGAGTCCTGGTAGTAGATGACGAACCCGACGTTCGTCTGTTACTCGGGCAAATTCTAACTGACTTTGGTTATGTGGTAACCGAGGCACACGATGCCGCGGCCGCGCGTACCGCCGTGCGGCTGGAACAGTTTGATGCCGTTTTACTGGATGTCTGGATGCCTGGCGACGACGGCATCACACTTCTCAAACAGTGGAAAGAAGCGAATATGCAAACTCCGGTGGTTATGCTGTCGGCTCATGGTTCGATTGAAACCGCAATTGAGGCAACTCTATACGGAGCGTATGATTATCTGGAAAAGCCGGTTGGTGCTGGACGACTTGAAATTACCATGCGAAATGCAGTCAGCAAAAAGGCGCGTCGAGCGGTTAGTATCGACAGTAAACTCAAGCCATTGGTGAAAACGAGACTCGTCGGTTCAAGTGTCACGATGAAATCTCTGCGTAGCCAGATCAAAAATGTTACCGCAACCGAGGCAAATGTTCTGATTGTCGGCGAGCCGGGCACCGGGAAAAGTACTGTCGCTCAGATGATTCATGAAGCGAGCGGGAATTCCGATGATCCGTTTATCGTGCTCGACTGGGTTGCTGGCGAAGGTATAGGTACGCCGGTATCAGAATTGCTTGATGCAGTAAAAAATGGAACATTGCTGATTCGCGACCTTCAAGCGTATGACGGATTCAATCAGAGTCGTATTTTGGGATTGCTGAACAAAATTTCGAGCGAATATTCGAATGCAGGTGAATCAACAAAGCCGCGGGTCATTGCAACCACGTCGCCAATCATCAAGGCGAAGTTGGAAAGCGGTCAGTTGACGCCAGAGGTGTATTATCGTCTGAGCAATCTGACAATTGAGGTGCCGGCACTGCGTCAGCACCCGGAAGACATTCCTGAACTAGTCGGCTACATGTCGGATCAATTCAATCAGAGGGATAACATTCAGTACAAGCGCGTATCGACTGCGGCACTCAACAGCCTGCGCAACCATGACTGGCCGGGAAATGTACAGGAGCTCAAAAGTGTGCTTTTACGAGCGATACTGATGAGGCACGACGAAACGATTACCAGTACCGATATTGAGTCTCTGCTGGAGCATGTCTACATTGTGAATGCGGACAACGATTCTGGAATAGAAAATGGTGCAATTTGGTTTTCACTTCCTTTGCGAGATGCTAAAGATCAATTCGAGCGGGATTATTTGATTCACAATCTAAAGCAGTGCAAAACTTATACGGAAACTGCAAAATCTTGTGGTCTTCACCGGTCGAGTCTGTTCCGCAAGATCCGGGAGCATGGAATAAAGATTGTTCCAGGAGGCAACTTTGAGGGCGATGAAGCGAACGAGGAATCTGAATGACAAAAATTGTTATTTTTGGTGCAGGACAAGTCGGTTACAGTGTCGCAGAGGCGCTATCAGACGAAGAAAATGATGTAACTCTCATTGATCGGAACGAAGTTGTGCTGGGTCAGAAGGTGCAACACCTGGATATCAAGACGATTCACGGAAATGCGACCGACCCCAATACGCTGGATACTGCTGATATTGAAGATGCAGAATTGGTTCTGGCTGTTACCGATCAGGACGATACAAACATTCTGGTCTGCCAGTTGGCGTACATGCTGGGCAACACCCCGCAATTGATCGCTCGACTGCGAAATCCGGAATTTCACAAGCGCAAGGATCTGTTGTTTGGCCGCCAAGAACCTCACAAGATTCCGATTGATGCAATCATCAGTCCGGAAAAGCTGGTAACTGACCAGATTATGCGGTTGGTGAGACATCCCGGCGCACTTCAGATCGTTGAGTTTGCCAAAGGAAAGATTCAGTTGGTTGCGATTCGAGCAGACCACAGCGGAAAGCTCGTTGGACACAAAATCAAGGAATTGCGGGAGCATATGCCAAATGTCGACTCTCGAGTTGCCGCGATCTACCGCCACGACCGTCCCATCATACCGCAGGGCGATACCATCATTCAGCCGAAAGATGAAGTGTTTTTCATTGCCGCTCCGGAACATATTGCCGACATGATGACTGAGCTTCGAACGGTCGATGCATCTTACGGAAAGAGAGTGATGCTGGTCGGTGCAGGAAATATCGGCATGCGGCTGGCACGCGAGATGAGTGAGATGAAATCGGGCGGCTTCCGGGTGAAACTGATTGAAAAAGACAAGGAACGCGCACAAAAGGTAGCACATGAACTGCCAGACACTGTGGTCATACATGGTGACGCTGCAGATCAGGATTTGATGCTGCGAGGAAATATAGAGAACACCGAAGTATTCTGTTCAGTATCTAACGAAGATGAAGTGAACATTCTCTCGGCCATGATGGCAAAAAGGCTTGGTGCAAAACGCACGATGGCGCTGATCAATAATTCAGCGTATGCTGAGCTGCTCGAAAATACCGGTATCGATATTGTGATTTCACCCAACTTGAATACGATCAGTGAACTGCTGAGATACATTCGAAGAGGTGGAACCGTCGCAGTGCACTCACTACGTCGAGGGGCTGCCGAAGCCATTGAGACTGTTGCTTACGGTTCTTCAAAGAGCGATTCAAAGGTTGTCGGGCGTACCATTGGCGAGCTAAATTTGCCAAGTGGTACCACTGTCGGGGCGATACTTCGGGACGATCAGGTGTTGATCGCTCATAGCGACATTGTGATTGAAGACAAGGATCACGTCATTCTGTTTGTAGTCGACAAAGGAGGCAAGCAGATCGAGAGCGTTCAGAAACTGTTTGAACCGAGCCCGCTCTACATGTAAATTCGAACGCGGAATTTACCGTTCGTTTTCAACGCGCCGATATCGCAAGCCATGCATTACAAAGCAGTATTCAAGGTTGTCGGCATACTATTTGCGATGTTCAGCATCTCTTTGCTGCCGCCTCTTGCGATTTCCTTTTTTTCTTCGCATCCTAGTGATGACACATTTCCGGCATTTCTAATTTCATTTTTCGCCATTCTTGCAACTGGCATAGCTATCTGGTTTCCAGTACGAAAGAATCGGGAGCAACTGGGTCCGCGCGAAGGATTTCTTACGGTGGCAGCGTTCTGGATTTCACTTGTTACCGTTGGGACTTTGCCATTTCTCTTGTCACAGAACCTGGAAATCAATTTTACGGATGCATTTTTTGAGTCGATGTCCGGTCTCACCACGACAGGTGCGACAGTACTCACTGGAATCGACGACTGGCCGAAATCGATCTTGTACTACAGACAGCAGTTGCAGTGGCTGGGCGGCATGGGAATTATTGTTCTGGCGGTTGCAGTCATTCCAATGCTGGGCATTGGAGGCATGCAGCTTTATCTAGCGGAAATGCCCGGTGCGATGAAAAACACGAAACTAACTCCTCGCATCAAAGAGACCGCGAAGGCTTTGTGGTATATCTACCTGGGACTAACGATCATCTGTGCTCTGGCCTACAAGCTCGCGGGGATGTCGCTGTTTGATGCAGTGACTCACAGTTTCTCGACCATAGCGATCGGCGGGTTCTCCACTCATGATGCAAGTTTCGCTTACTTTGAACAAGACTTGGTCTTGTACGTGGCAATTGTGTTTATGATTCTCGCCGGAATCAATTTTGCATTGCACTTCAGAGTCTTAAGCAAGCTGCACGTCAGAGACTATTTTCAGAACACTGAACTGAGAGTCTATCTATGGATTCTGCTGGTTACTGCGATCATCGTCTGTACAGCACTGCTTTTGTTCTACGACCAATTGGGCGGGCCTTCGGAGACTATCAAGCATGGCATCTTCCAGGTCGTTTCGATTGCCACAACTTCTGGATTCACGACTGACGACTTTTCTAAATGGCCACTCTTTGTCCCCGCTATGCTGCTTGCAGCCAGCATTATCGGAGGCTGTACCGGGTCAACCGCTGGAGGTCTGAAAGTTGTGCGCGTTGTGTTGCTGTTCAAGCAGGGGCGTCGTGAAATATTACAACTGATCAATCCAGATGCCATCATTCCGATTAGATTGAATGCCGACCCTGTACATGAGCGAGTGATTAATTCGGTTTGGGGATTTTTTGCGTTGTATGTCGTCAGTTTTGTGATTCTTGCACTGATACTACAAGCGACAGGTCTCGATATGACAACAGCTTTTTCGACAGTTACCGCCTGTTTGAACAATCTCGGGCCTGCATTGGGAGCTGCTTCTGAAGGATACTCTACACTTTCATCTGCATCGAAATGGGTGCTCGCCTTTACAATGCTGCTCGGGCGACTGGAACTACTGACTTTGCTGATACTGCTTACACCTCGTTACTGGAGAGATTGACATCGGAATTTCAGGAAACTCCGAGTCAACCTACTACAGTTTCGCCAGTACAGAATTTATACAGCGAGAGTGAATATTCAGCACAAATTTAACAGTTGCACTAAATCCAGTTTTCCAGACGTAATCCCGCCACTCGTTCAAACTCTTTGAAGTTGTTGGTTACCAGCGTCAGCCCTTCGCTTCTTGCATGACCGGCGATGTGTAAATCGTTAACGCCAATTGGCGTTCCCTTGCGTTCCAGCACCGCTCGCATATCCCCGTAGTGAGCCGCTGCTTTGTTACCGTACTCAAGTACGGTCAAGCGCGAAACAAAGTCTTCAACCTGCTGCAGATTGTGTTCAGGCTTGGCGCTTTTTTCCACACCGTGTATTAGTTCAGCCAATGTGATCGAGCTTATACACATCCGTTCCACGTTCCGGTTAAATGTCTCCAGAACCTTCATTGGACGGATTTTAATCACGTAAATTGCAATATTTGTATCCAACATGTATTTCAACATCAAAAAACTTCACGATCAGATTGCTTTTGGGAAGCTCGAACATTCATAAAATCATCACTCACGCGCTCTTCTGAGAGAAAGAAACTATCCCAAGAACTGTCAATGGGGGATAAGACTCGATCCTTCCCAACAACACGTACAGTAACTTGTCTCACTCCATCTGGAAAGCGAGTATCTGCGGGTAACCTAACGGCTTGGGTACGATTGTTTAGAAATACAGAACCAATAGACATTGCAATTACTTATCAAGTATATATACATCGAGTATATACTAAATTTTACAATATGCAAGAAACAATAACAACGACATGCAAAAATTACCTTAAAGTATCGCCAAAGGCGGAGATGATGGTCTATGATCTATCTTGGATTTACCGATATTTAAGGGATTCTGCTGGGTAAGATGCGTATCACTTCGATTGAAAAATTTGACAATCAATTAATTATTGACTAACATTTATGACCAACAAATAATATTGCAAATAGGCAGATTGCTATGAAAATCTACAATGTAAATCAGGTTAAAACGCATCTTTCAAATATTTTGCATCAGGTTGAGTCGGGGGATGAAGTTGTCGTTGCTCGCTACAATCAACCGGTAGCACGAATAGTTCCGTACCAAGACAAAGAAATCAAACGACAATTCGGATCGTTAAAGGACGTATTTACGTTTGATGATTCTTTTTTCGAGCAACTTCCTGATAGTGAACTATCTGCATGGGGAATTGAAGAAAAGTGAACTATCTGCTTGATACGCACGCGTATCTCTGGTGGCTTTCTGGTGACAAGAGGTTGCCAAAAACCGTCCGGTTGGAGATTTTTAACAATAAGGATGATGTTTGTGTCAGTGCGGCATCAATATGGGAGATAGCTACTAAATATCGCATTGGTAAACTTCCATCTGCCAAAGGAATTATTTCGGACATAGTTCGATCTATCCCACTCCAAGGATTTAAACCATTGTCAATATCGGTTGAAGATAGCTTGCGAGCTGGATTACTTATAAGTAACCATAGAGACCCATTTGACAGGATGCTAATTGCTCAAGCACAGAATCGGAATTTAGTCCTTGTCTCAAACGAAAATTTTTTTCAGCAGTTTGATGTTCGACTTCTCTGGTAATTTATCGCATCTCAAAGAAGGACTACAAAATGCTCCTAGAGCGTCTGGTTGATGCTCCAAATGCATGGCAACGACATCAGAGTATTACAGGTATTTTTCGAAAAGTTCATTGTAGTGCTACTGTGGAAATTCCGAGCAATACTGAGTTCACACCGTACTCGCCATTCTACCGGACATGATTTCACGCCTGCCCTCCGAACTGCATCGATGATGCCACGAAATCTCCTGGCATTCGGCTTACCGTAAATGGTCGTCCGGAAATGTAATTAAGGTGTTTCTGAGACGGCTTGAAAGGATTTAGTCGGTCTTTACCGGTTTCCGATTCATTCAATCTGCTTGTCTGCATAAAGTAGATTGATTGCTGAAGCGTCGAATCTATATTGAATTTGCATGAATTGAAAGTTCTGCATCCTCGTTAATAAATGCTCGGTTCTCCCGGCGGTCTGGTCTTGAATCTTTTGTGCAGCCAAAAATACTGCTCTGGAGCTCTTCGAACCAGTTTCTCGATGGTTGCATTCAGTCGCCTTGCATCTTCTTCCAGGTCGCCACTGATGAATTCTTCCGGTAACTGTTCGGTATGCAACTCATGACCACTGCCGTCTGCATTCATCACGGAAAAGCACAAAAATACCCGTGCGTTTCTAAACTTGACAAATCTCGTTAAAGAAGTGTAGGTTGCTGCGCTCACGCCGAAAAACGGCACGAACACCCTGTGCGCAGGACGTTTTGCATTTTGGTCAGGAAGAAGGAAGAATGGGGTGCCTTTATCTAGCGCTTTGTAAAACGGACGCATGCTGCCGAGAGAGGAAATCATTTGTATGGAATGTCGGCCGCGCTTTCGATAAAGTCGATTTACCCAGCCATACTTAGTCTGGTTGCCGTTCAACGCACAGTGATAACCTTGGTCAAAAATCGGATTTCGCGGCGGTTCGTACATCGATACTACAGGAGTAAGTTCTCCTATCGCCCTCAGTGTCAGCATCGGAGAGACTAAGTGCGGGCAAAGAAGTATTACAGGCTTACCGGAATCCAGATAGGTTTCTAGCGTCTCACGGCCATGCCAGGAAATTTCTTTTTTTATTCGTTCATCGCTGGCAAATAGAGCAAATCCCCAGCTCAGCAGTCCACGCCCTGCAAAACGGAATACCTGCGTAGCGACATGATCTCGATCAATCTGAGACATTTCAGGGAAGCACAGTTCCAGATTCTTTTTTACGACATTTCTTCGATTTGAGTTGAGCAGGAATAGAAGCGAACCGAGTGCGCCGCCAAAATGCCAGCGCCATTTTGATGGCAGCAACCCGGCACTGTACCAAAACAAGGTGCCAATCAGGCCAAATATGTGATCCTGAAGTTTGGGCTCAGTATAGCGACGGCCCATTGTCGGGTCTGGTTCTGAACCAATTCAGTGTCCACATATATTGTTCAGGGGCTTCTTTGATGATTTCCTCGAAAACTGCGTTCATGCGCCTTGCATCGACATATTTGTCGTTCGTAGGAAAATCCGCAAGCGGCTCTCCAATCGTAACATTGTATTGACCGGTATTTGTATTCAGATAGGCTCTCACCGGCAAAACCAGTGCGTTCGTCATGCGAGCCATACGGCCTAGCGTGGCGAGCGTAGAGGCTCGTACATCAAAAAATGGAACGAAGATAGAATTTTTCAGACCAAAATCTTGGTCTGGAATGTAGTAGCAACTCACTTTGTTATTTAGATTTCGTATTAACGGACGCACTCCCTTGGAGCGACTGTAAAGCTTAAGCCCGAAGCGCGAGCGGCTGGCTTTGATCCGCTCATTCATGATTGAATTCTTCATGTCTTTCATCATAGTACAAAGCGGAACATGTCGAGCCAGAAGTGTCGCAGTGAGATCGACGCCGACTACATGAGGAGTTAGAAAAATTACCGGTCGCCCATCGCTGTCCGCTTTAGTCCAGTTTTCGATACCCTTGTAACTGATGCAGCGATTTAGGCGGTGTTCACTCGAAAACCACAGCATACCCAAGTCCACCACAGCCTGTCCATATCGTCTGAAATGGTCGCGTGCGACGTGGTCGCGTTTTTCTACCGGCCAGTGAGGGAAGCAGATTTCCAAATTTGCAAGGGCATACTTCCGCCTTTTTTTATTGAAGACATAGAACAGTTTGCCGACGATGCTACCCACAAGCAACATCACCTTTCTGGGCATCTGGCCAACTACTGTCAAAGCCGCAATCGTGATCCAAGCGCGTGATACCTTGATACGAGCGAGCCAGTTTTGAATTTTTGTAGAGAAGCGTGTCGCCGAGATGGGTACAGCGACAGGCGGCTTTGAGTTTTTCCAGAATACCATGGTATCAGGAATCTCTGTTATGAAAACTTATTTGAGGGCAAAATCGTCTACGGTACTGGTTTATACAGATATTTTGCGAATTTCGGAAATTTTTCAGCAAGAATCTGAAAGTCGCTCCAAGTGTCGATATCTTGCAAACATGGCAATATGACATCAAATTGGATACCGCATTCATGCATGCGCGACAACATCGACAACAATACTGTATCGACGCTCCATTCAATCCCGCTGAACATACCTGGAATGCAATGTTGCAAGCCAGCCATATAGAATCCGCCATCGGCACTGGGTCCGATCACAGTTGCACCGTCAGTGAGTCTACCAAATGCGAATTTCAGCAAGGCTTCGGAAACCGTCGGTATATCGCAGCCCATAACCGCAGCTGACGATGCTTCATTCATTGCATCGCAAAGAGCCGATTCCATTTTCTCTCCCAAGTCGCCCGGCGACTGAGCGGCGACATCAATTCCGAATTGATTAGCCATCTTGGCCAACTCTGGATGATCCGCTTGAGGGCTGACAAGCAGTTTCACAGGCCCCGGCCAGGCAGATACGGCTGTGGCAACTGTTTCTTCAATCATGTCTAGCGCAATGGCAGCTGCGATATCAGGTGAAGCACTGGGAAAGAATCTGGTTTTTACAAAACCTGGTTTCGGATCTTTGGTCAGCAAAATCAGAATCGGTTCAAGCATTCAGCGCACCTGTCTGTATAGTCTCGCAAGTTTTCTGGGTGAAACGCCGATCCAGAACAGGGTCCTTATTGCCCACATTCGCACGATAGTTTGCAGGTATCCGCTGGTTTCCCATCTTCGTGCCGATGTTGTGACCGGTGTCCGTACACGAACCGCTCGCCCGATTTCTTTTAAACGCTTGGACAATGCGACGTCTTCCATGATTGCGATTTCAGGATAGCCGCCGAGGCACTGAAATAAATCCCGTTCAACGAATATTGCCTGATCTCCAGTGCAAATTCCAGACATTGCAGAGCGAATGTTCATGGTGCTGGCAACCAACTGCATCAATGGCGAGGAACTGTTGAATCTAACGTCAAATCGCCCCCAACGCTGCGCCGGCGATATCGACTGCTTGATGATGTTTGTTGCGTTTTTCGGCACTGTCGTGTCGGCATGAACAAACCACACGATACTGCCTTGGGCGTGCTGTTCTCCTAAATTCATTTGCACGGCACGCCCGATTCTGTCCGAATGTATTAGACGAAGTGTCGGATAGGACTTTTGTAACCAGTTCAGTGTTTCAAGCGTGGACTGTCGATCACTTGAGTCGACAATGATGACTTCCAGAATTCCCGCGCAATCCAGCAAAGCAGCGAGCTTTTCGAGAACTTCCGGATGCTCATTGCGAACTGGCACAATGACTGAAACAGTGGACTGCAACACGTATTCCTTTGGGTGCGACAAGGAGAACTTGAGTTCGTCGGTGAATTTAGAAAGATCTACCTTTTGCTGCAGCAACTCGCAATCGCAATGCATTCAAGCGAATGAATCCTTCTGCGTCTGACTGAGTATAGGCCCCGCTTTCATCGTCAAAAGATACGATTGCTTCGTCATACATGGAGTAGGCGTCGGACTGGCGTCCGGTTACCATGACGTTGCCTTTGTACAGACGCAGCCGTACGGTACCCGTTACCACGTTCTGATTTGCGTCAATGACATTTTGCAGAGCCAGTCTTTCGGGGCTCCACCACAATCCGTTGTAAACCAGATTCGCGTAGCGGGGCATTAAGTCTTCCATCAGGTGTGCGACTTCCCGGTCAAGCGTAATTGACTCCATTGCTCGATGTGCCTTGATCAGAATCGTTCCTCCAGGTGTCTCGTAGCAGCCTCTGGATTTCATACCAATAAAACGATTTTCAACAATATCTGTTCTGCCAATTCCGTGTCGTGCACCGAATTGATTCAAGCGATTCAGTATGACGGCAGGGGAACCCTTCATTCCATTGACTGCTATGGCATCGCCGCTGTTGAATTCAATTTCAACGGCTTCCGGTTGGTCCGGGGCATCTTGCGGATCACAGGTCCATCTCCATATGTCTGCTGGAGGTTCGATCCAGGGATCTTCAAGTTCACCGCCTTCGTAGGAAATATGCAGAATATTGGCATCCATCGAATAGTCGGCCTTGCCGCTGGCGCGTTTATCTACCAGAATTCCTTGCTGTTGTGCATAGTCGAGCAGGTCTTCTCTGGATTTAAAATCCCACTCGCGCCAAGGAGAGATTACTTGCACATCCGGCATCAGTGCATAGGCGCCCAGTTCAAATCTGACTTGATCATTGCCTTTTCCGGTTGCGCCGTGAGAAATTGCATCGGCACCAGTTTCACGGGCGATTTCAACCAGACGAGCGGCAATCAGCGGTCGTGCAATAGAAGTGCCGAGCAGATATTCGCCCTCGTACAGGGCATTGATTCGGAACATCGGAAATACATAATCGCGGACAAATTCTTCGGTTAAATTTTCGACAAAAATTTCCTTGCATCCAAGATCGGACGCTTTCTTGGCAATCAATTTGAGGTCTTCGTTCTGCCCAATGTCAGCCGTAAACGGTACAACTTCACATTTGTATGTGTTTTGAAGCCAGCGCAGTATTACCGAAGTATCCAGTCCGCCAGAATAGGCAAGTACGACTTTTTGAGGCATAAGAACTGTTTGGAACTCGAATAATGAGAGTCAATACTAAAGTAGTTCAACAATAAACGGAAATTATGCCATAAAGTGCCTGGATCAGCAGCACCAAGGAGCTAACACCAGCAGTTTTGATATGGATTGACTTGTCAAATTTATTTGTCATTGCAACCAGCATTACCTGATCCAGAACACGAAAGCAGAAGGCAGCGGCTTATGAAGACGGTGGATCCTACTGATATCCGCGGGCTGGTTACCGCCTGACTTCACGGGCGATCGCCCACACCTCAAAACAGTGATTTATTTTATTATTATCAAAAGGATGCACAAAAATTCTTCACCAACAACTGGACAGTAGTGTTAGAAAGTGAATTGTTTCCGATGGTAATTTCGGTAAAGAGCCAAACCCTTGAGCACGAAATCAACCTGATTAAGGGAGTTACATGATTATTGAAAATAAATTCAGTGTGCACAATCCAGATTAAATGAACATCGATTCCTGGCAGAATTTTGCGATTGAATGGTCGGTCGGGGAAAAGGGTTGCATTCGATATGTCTGTTCATTGCTAATCCGTCATTTTCAATGGATGTGAATGACGCTAGAAATGGTACCACCGAGAAAGGCGATGCGTCAGATTCACGAACCGGGTGAGAAGTGTTTCTTGGATAACACTATTCGATGGTTGACATAAAACTGTCAATGGAATAATACGCGAATCGCAAATCAAAGTGCCAGCCAACAATTCATCAAATATGTTGTTGCTGAGCCGTCGAGCGCCGATAAGGTGTGAGAATTCACACAAAAATTCGTATAATCCTTGAAAATACTCACTGAGATTAAAGAATTTCTAGAAAAAATGCGATCGAATTTAATTATGCGTCCCCGCGCAACTTCTAGAATTGATGCTGTATTTGAAGCTCACCCAGCCGTAGCACTAGTCGGTCCGCGTCAGTGTGGTAAAACAACACTGTCGAAAATGATCACCAGAGATAAATCCAATGTATCGTATTTTGACTTGGAAGACCCTGTAGATTTACGTAAACTCCAATTGACCAAACAAGCTCTCATGCAATTGTCGGGGGTAGTGGTTATAGACGAGATTCAACGACAACCCAAACTGTTGGAAGCTTTGCGGGTAGTTCTGGATGACCCGAACTGTGCGGCTCGATTTCTGATACTCGGTAGCGCTTCTCCAACTCTCATCAAAGGCGCATCCGAATCACTCGCAGGACGCATAGGCTTCGTGAATTTAGCGGGATTCACGCTTGGAGAAACAGCCGAAGCTTCATGGCAGAAACTGTGGCAAAGAGGTGGATTTCCACCCAGTTATTTAGCGACAAATCAGAATGCCTCTCTCAAGTGGCGTGCAAATTTCATACGAACTTTTCTAGAACGGGACATTCCACAGTTGGGAATATCCATTGCTTCTGAAACACTGCGTCGATTCTGGACAATGGTCGCCCACTATCACGGGCAGATCTGGAATTCTGCCGAATTTGCGCGCTCCTTAGGTAGCGGCGAAGCCACTGCTCGCCGCTATCTCGACATACTGAGTGGGGCATTCATGGTGCGAATCCTTCCACCATGGTATGCGAATCTGAAAAAACGTCAAGTTCGTGCACCGAAAATCTATTTAAGAGACACGGGAATTCTGCATGCCCTGCTGGGCATCGATTCGTTTGATACGCTTCGCGGGCATCCAAAAGTCGGAGCATCATTCGAAGGGTTTGCAATCGAACAAGTGATCGACTGTCTGGATACGGAATCTACATATTTCTGGGCGACACATGCCGGAGCCGAGCTTGATCTGCTGTTTACCATTGCTGGGAAACAGTATGGAATCGAATGCAGGTATAGCGATGCACCAGGAACTACCCGTTCCATGAGAGTTGCTATTAAAGATTTGCGACTGGAGCATTTATGGATAATCTATCCAGGTACTGAGAATTATCGATTGGACTCCAGAATTTCCGCGGTGTCCATCGAATCTGTAACTGGTTTGATTGCGGCGCTGAAATCGGGAAACAAATTCGAAATTAAGTAATCGGTAGATATGGGCTTCCACGATCAGGAGAAACTAAATCGTATCTGACTCATTTGCACCTTGCTGGAGCCAACAGCAGTTACATCCCAAATTCGTCTCTCAGACCGCTAGTCTGCTATCGACGACGCAACATCGGTTTCACTATGGAAACTGCAATTTACGGTTGTACCGTGCGAAATTGCATCGGCACCGGATTCGCGGGCGATTTCAACAAGACGGGCGGCGGTCAGCAGTTGTGTTGACTCAGAGTGTGTATGGGTGACTGCAACCAGTAATAAAAGCCTACAGTCGCACTGCAATTCCGTCAACAACTCGGTACTGAGTTCACATTATTCACCATTCGTATTCGATGCCGAAATAAACCAGAATGATGGGCACAATAATCCAGAGCAATCCCTTGATGAGAAAGAAGAGAAACCCGATCCATCCAAGTTGCTTGAGCCGTTTTCGCAGCTTTTCACTAGTAAGAAATTGAAACCGATTCGCCATAGTCACAGTCGAAGAATACCATTCAAATCGTAATACAGTTTGAATTGGTATCAATTATGCACAATGATTGAGAAAAGGTACTATAGGTTTGGCTACTTTACCTGGATCGTCCATGTGGCAGTGATGACCACCGTCAATATCGACTACAGTCAGATTTGGCAAGTGAATTTCTCGTCCCTGTAATGAGTCCCAGTTCTTAATGATTCCATCTGAAGATCGAATCAATAGCGAAGCACACTGAATCTTCTGCAGATAACATTTGACGTGTTCTTCAGCTAGATACATCGGCGAAGCCTTTCGCAGGCACCAATCTGTTCGCCAGACAAAACCGTTTTCAATTTCAAGGAGATTTCGTTCTGCGATCAGTTGTGCAGAACGCAAAGATAAGTCACCCGCGCGCTTGCGAGCCTGTGCCGCCTCATCAATGGTTTGATAGGGTTTGACGTCATTCGGTGCTTTCACAATCTGATCGATGTGTCGTTGAAGCTGCTTGACCATGTTCTCGGGCGAAGCAGTAAGCGGCGCCAGTCCCTCTATCATGGCGAGACGCTCAACTCTTTCTGGAGTGACGGCAGCAACGACTCCGGCAACGCCTGCACCGAGCGAGTGGCCTAACAAACTGAATTTTATGTATCCGAGTGCATCAGCAGCAAGAATAACATCTGCTGCATAGTCAATATAGTGGTAGGCGTTCACACCTTGGCGGTGTTCTGACTTTCCGTGTCCAGGCAAGTCAAGCGCAACAAGATGGATGCCGGTCAGATACTCTGCAATCGGAATAAAACTCGCTGCGTTGTCCAGCCAACCGTGCAGCGCAATGACAGGCGGGTCGGTTTCAACGCCCCAGGATAGTGCAGAGAGTCGAAGATTATTCGTCTGTATGGATAATTCTTTCAATCAAATCAACAACTACTGTAGTCGTTCAAAGCCAAATACGGAAAAATTCTAGGAAATGCTGTACTCGTGGAATCGTTAGTAATGCCATGTCCCAAATACAATCGCAATTTATACAACATCATCAGAATTTGAAACAGGAAACGACACCTTTATTGTAATTTTAGCAGTCGAATCGCTTTCAAGGTCATGTCTGAATACACTTTAGTGGTGGTTGTCTGTGTGGGTGAGTTTGGTCGTAGTACAATGGCAGGAGTAATACAATTTGAAGGAACATGAGTTAAAGGTTAGGGGGAATTTTGGGAACGATAACGAAACTGCAAGCTGAAACTGGTGCTAGCACCAAGGCGCACAAAGATACTGTTACGCTGATCAACAATCGAACCGGAAAATCCTACGTATTTCCAATCGTCGATGGTAGCGAAGGCCCTAGTCTGATCAATATTTCGTCACTGTATTCTCAGACTGGAATGTTCACATATGACCCTGGATTTACCTCCACTGGGTCTTGCAGGTCCGCAATTACGTTCATTGATGGAGAGAAAGGAATTCTGATGCATCGAGGTTATCCTATTGAACAGCTGGTGGACAATACTGATTATCTCGATGTGTGTTACCTGCTTTTGCATGGAGAGCTGCCGTCCAAGGACGAAGGACAGGAGTTCGATGATTCGATCACGAATCACACAATGCTGCACGAACAACTGGTCGTTTTTTACCGAGGATTCAAACGTTCCGCCCATCCAATGGCGGTCATGGTTGGAGCCGTTGGTGCCCTGTCTGCGTTTTACCATAGCAATACCGATATTCATGACCCCATTCAGCGCATGCTGGCGGCGCACAGACTGATCGCCAAGATGCCGACAATCGGTGCATATGCCTACAAGTATTCCATTGGCCAGCCATTTGTTTATCCACGAAATGAACTGACTTATGCTGAAAATTTGTTGCGCATGATGTTTTCAGTGCCTACCGAGAATTATGAAATCAATCCTGTAATAGCGAAAGCGATTGATCGGATTCTCATTCTGCATGCTGACCATGAGCAGAATGCTTCAACTTCGACGGTGCGTCTTGCCGGGTCTTCCGGCGCCAATCCATTTGCGTGTGTCGCATCCGGAATAGCCTCTTTGTGGGGGCCGGCGCATGGCGGAGCAAACGAAGCGGTGCTGAATATGTTGCGCGAGATCGAGTCAATCAGAAGGATTCCGGAATACATTGCCAGAGCAAAAGACAAGAATGATCCATTTAGGCTGATGGGATTTGGTCATCGCGTGTACAAGAACATCGACCCGCGTGCCAGGGTTATGCGACAGACCTGCCATGAGGTTCTGAATGAACTTGGCCTGTCTGACCCGCTGCTTCCGATGGCTATGGAACTGGAAAGAATTGCGCTCGAAGACGAATACTTCATTGAGAAAAAACTTTACCCCAACGTTGATTTCTATTCAGGAATCATATTGCAGGCGATTGGATTTCCGACACAGATGTTTACAGTACTGTTTGCCATTGCTCGGACAGTCGGCTGGGTTGCTCATTGGAAAGAGATGTTTGAAAGTGATGATAGTCAGAGAATTGGACGTCCGCGCCAGTTGTATGTAGGTCCCAAAAGACGAGATTTTGAGGTTATGGAAGAACGCAAAGACAGAGCTCCAAACTGGTTTCGGTTGTGGGGTGGCCGACGATTCTGAAAACTTTGGCGGCGGCCGAATCGGCAGTGCTAAAATTAGCATAGTGTCGATTAGTGCAACGACATATGAATTACCCTGCCTCGCAGGGTAATTGAACCGATTTCAAGCACGAAATCGTTTTTTAGTCATGTAACGAAATCGTGCAAGGAGAAGGGCAACCGCCACCACACAGGCAATACCAATTGACCACATAAGTGCTGGCGGTCCGCCTTCCAACTGAACCCCCCAAAACCAGGCCACTGGTAACATAACGATCCAAAACGACACGACCATGGTCATGGTGATGTACCACATATCCTGGTATCCCCTCAGCACGCCTACTCCGACTGCTTGAAGGCCATCCAAAATCAGTATGAAGGCAGCTGCGACAACAGTTGGAATTGCGAGCAAAAGAACTTGTGGTTGTTGACTGTAAATGCGTGCCAAAAATTCCGGAATACTGGAAAATAAGATCGCGAGCGCGCTCAGTGTGAGAAATGACAGAATGAGGGCGGTCCAACCAGAGTTGGCCGAACTGGCCAGATCATTTTTACCCAAATGATTGGCTACTCGGACACTTGCTGCCATGGAGAAACCAAGCGCAACCATGAATGCAATGGTTATGAGATTCAATCCAATTGTCCAGGCAGCAGTCTCTATAACGCCCATATAGCCTGCGAACAGGGTCAATATCAAGAACGATGTGGACTCCATGCCGTGAGCGATGGCGGTTGGATATCCCAATTGGCGAAGGTGTTTTGAAATTTCTCGCAGTTGAGTGATTTTTTTGGTGAGACCATACTTTACACGGTCGAGTGTAAGCAAGATGTAGGCGATCAGAACGGCAACTGAAAGCCATCGAACAATGCTTGTTGCAAGCGCTGCACCTTCCGCTCCTAAGGCTGGCGCCCCGTGATTACCGAATATGAACACCCAGTTCAGATAGGCGTTTAGGATATTTGAACTCAGGCTCACCACCATTGCGGGAAGCGGTCGTTGCAATCCTTCCATAAACAAGGAAGTTGCTACCATGCACAACAGCCCAGCCAATCCCAGTCCGTGCATGGCCAGAACGCGTCCACCACCTGCAGACAGTTCGGCACTCTGCCCGGTCAGCAGGAAAAACTTTTCCCCAAACTGCATCAAAATTCCGAGCACAATTCCGAGCACGATGGCATGAATCAAGCCGACGCGCCAGATTACTCCACAATTTGAGCAATTTGCTGCGCCATCTGCATTTGCAGTGAGAATTGCGATCGGTAGTACCGAACCGATTCCGATCAGAATTAGGGCGACATGGGGCCCGTTGGAAAGGCCATAAAATGCGAGTTCGGTGGTACCGGCATATCCGCACATTGCAACATCTACTGTCACGATGAGAATAGCGCCTGCTCGGCCTAGCAAAACCGGTCCGGCAAGCCTGAGTATTGGCCAGACTTCTTTAGTTCGCGTCAATTTTACGGAATGGTGGAATGAAATCGCACAAATGGTGTCAAAAACCGTTCATTGTACGCTCATAACGAAAACCGCCTTGAATGGATAATGCGGAAAACTCGCAGTTTCCTGAAATCACTCAGATTGAGTGATTATTGCGTGAATGAGCGAATTGCTGGGTAAATTCTAGAGCCCAACAAATTCGCTTTCGGATCAAATTAGTGGCTTTGTGGGCGATTTGACGCTCCAATGCAGGGGTATTCTGAAAATGGTAGAAGTTGACAAGTCCCGCTTGGGCGAGAAAGAATCGAAGTTTGCAATGCCCCTCTGTCAATTTATTCCGTAAATTTCGGATTCCGGATAAAAAACCAGCCAAGCAAAGGCGAAATGTTGTCCATTCTCTATGTCTCTCAAATTCTCGCCTGCAAGTTCTCCTGCAATAGCTTGACCGAATATGTTCCACTGAGACCCAGTTTCAAGATCGTAAAATGCACCGTCGCGTTCCTCAAAAGTCAATAACAGGTCGTCGATTTGTCGTCGAAATACGGTTGCGGACGGAATGATGCGAGACTTCGATATGGTACGGCCATCAAGTGGTGATGCAGCGTCGTTCTTGCTGAACACTACCAGCGGAATACTGTTGAATTTGTCATTGATGACGGGTTCGTCCTCAAATACGGAAAACGGATAGACCCGATGATTTGTGCCGACAGACACATTGACTACTCTCTCCATTGCAGGAAGGCGTGGGTCGGCAGGGTCACTGAGCAAGAAAGGAATATTGTTGATGTTGTCATATCCCCTATAGGGATTGGTGCCATAGTTGCGTCTGAATCCCGTATCCCTAGATAGCACTTCTCCCTGCGGGTAGGCTAACCTGAATTCTTCATAGGAAACAATTTGTGTTGGAAGTCTCTCCAGATTCACACCTGCATAGTCACCAATTAGTCCTCGACCGGTAATCTGCTGCCACCAGGACTCAGTCTGTCTGTCATACATGACAAGATCGCTGTGACGCAAGCGACCGGTTGTTCCAAAATCAAGAATTTCACCATTTAGATTTCGATCAAAGACAATTGAAGCATTGCACAACGGGCAGAACGTAACGGCTACATATCTGTTGTTTAACTTGTCATTGACAATTTCATGCCAGATTAGTATCTGCAACGGGTAAGCTCGCGCTTGACCCAAGATATCCAATACGATAACAGGCTCTTGCGGGTCGAGCAATTCTGAAGCGAACTCTATGGAGATGAATTCCGGGTCGTCGATCGCGGGTATGCCATCTTTTGGTACTCCACCCGACATGATTTCATTGAGTTCAACAATGCGGTTATCGAAATCCGTATTAGGCCACTCTCTTGCTTCGGAAAGAAACTGAGCATAGGACGAAGTCGGAATCAGCCAGCATGTAAGTAGTAACCAAAAAGGTACGGCAAAAAACCGTTTGGAGGGGAAGTGTATAGATTTTTGAGACATCGCGGCTTATCTTTTGTTTATTTTGACTGTTTCTTCACAAAAAAGTTCTGTATCTCTTACATGCTCGGCAGTTGGACGAAGCATGCCTTGGAATCGCCTTCATTGCGAGGTAAATTCTAGTTCAACTCTGATTGGTATGAACTGAAAATCGAGAAATCTGATGATCAAATACAGGCTCGACGGAGTTGCTTCAATTGGTATTGCCTGTTCGCTTTATGGCAAAAGGCCCAATCAAAACCAATACCGCGACTCCAATGAACGCAATCCCCCAAGCGGCTGGCCTGTCGCTTCCACCTGCCAGGTCGAGAACCAATCCAAATAAGATCGGCCCCACGAAGGCACCCACAAACCCAACCAGCGTGTGAAACGCCATAGTAGTCCCGCGTACGCGAGATTCAGCGTTTCTCACAACCGCAGAGGTGATGGAGGCCGAGTCGGAAATGGACAAAATTGCATAGATGCAAACCAGGCTTACGATGACGATCATCGACATCTGGCTTGAGAATCCGAGTGCGATTCCAGCAATTGCCGATAGAGCCATGACAACCAGTATGACTTTTACGCGATTCAAGCGCTCAGCCAGTTCATTGGTAATAACGCTGAATGGCTGCGCGATCAGGGTTGCACAAGCAACAATGAATGCCGGATTCCAGTCGCCGCCGAAAGACCCCGGTTCTCGCTGGGTCAAGGCGAATACCAGAAAAGTGACCGCCCATGATCGGAACACGAACAATTCCGCATTGTGGACACTGTATGCAATGCTGAATCCAAGCGCTTTGCGATTTTGGAATACCGGCCTGAAATTCGGAATCAGTCTGAACCGTTCTTCAGATTTGGCTGGTTGTGAATGTGGGAGAAACAAGTATGTGAGAATAAAAGCGACCAGCGGGCCGAGCGCTGACGCTGCGAAAACCCATTGCCAAGGTAAAATTTTCGCAAGAACTCCCGCTACCAGAAATGAAACTGCGACGCCTAGTCCGAAACACATGGTATACATTGCGACCGTCCGGCTTTGCATTCGATCAGGAACTGCATCAACCATCGCCTTCAATCCAGGCATATAGGTTCCTGCAAGCCCGACTCCTTGAAGAAACCGCCACACACTGGCGCTGATGATTCCTGAAGTCAAAAATCCGAATAACAATGGAATGATAGCGGTCAAAGCCATTGAGCACAGATAGACCCAGCGTGAATCTATTCGGTCGGTCAGCGGGACGAGTATCGTGACAGCAAGCAGATAGCCACCGAAATAAATTCCCGCGACCCAGCCGATTTCTGTGTTATTCGCCCCCCACTCGACCTGCAGAGTCGGTATCAAGGTGGGATACATCGAGAATGGAATCATTCCCAGAATATGCGCAGTGCAGATGATTGCGAGAGTTAGTTTAGTATTCCGCATGGTTAGTGCAAGAAAGGAGATTCAGGATCAATGTATGGATTCAAGAACGGAATTAAAGCACACTCAGTATCCATAGTTGATAGTGAATGGAGCCCACATGAACCGGACAGGGCTGAACATCTGAATTGCTCTTTTGTCGTACAATAGATGGAAACCAACCAAATCGATCTCTCTGATTCTGCAAAAACCTGACTATCAAGTCAATGCTAACCAAGATTCTGTTCACAATCGCAGTCATCATTGTTGTTCTGTTCGTATATCAAGCCAGATTCAAAGCAACCATTCAACCCAACAAAAGAGTAAAGACTCCCGAACCTTCGCCGTTCAAGCCTTCTAAGTGGGTGATTTATTCCATAGCAGGAGTACTGGCCATCGCATCTGGTGTCGTCTATTTCTTCAAGTGGCAGGCTGACAATACCGTAATTAACATTCGTGTAGTCAGTACGCAGGAAGAACAGGCAACTACATACAAAGCACGTCAGAAAGATATCAAGGGACGCACCTTCACAACACTTGATGGACGGCTTGTAACACTTGGCGGTGCGGACCGAATCGAACTGCTTGAAGACTAAGCTCTCTGTGCTCGATCGCGTCCAATGAAAGAGAGGCTTCCAGTTACTTATTCCCTGGTCGGCTTGTCGGTTGTTATCACTCTGCTAGCCAAATTTGGCGACAACTATACAATATTGGCCGCCACTGTAATTTCAACCAAGGTAGGCACCTTGGAAGAGATATTCAGTGGTGAGCTGTATCGTCTGTTCACTCCGGCATTTATTCACTTTAGTATCTACCACCTTGTATTCAATTTGTTGTGGGTATGGATATTGGGTGGTGCGATCGAACGCATTCAGGGTAAACGACTGCTGCTGCTGATTTTCGCAGTTTCCGCTGCACTGTCCAATATAGGGGAGTTTTATGTCTCCGGTCCTTTGTTTGGCGGAATGTCCGGCGTTGTTTACGCGTTTTTTGGATATGTCTGGATGCAATCTATCTTCAACCCGAGGATGTTCGGCAGAGTCATGCCTCCGGCGGTTGTGCCGATTATGCTGATTTGGTTTGCTGTATGCTGGACTGGACTCATTGGAAACATTGCCAATGTGGCGCATACAACTGGGCTGATCATTGGACTAATTTGGGGACGAGCCCACACATTAAGGCTTACTGGACGCATATAGCATGAATAAAGCATCGAATCGGACAAACTACGGGTTCATTGTAGTACTGGGTGCTGTACTCGGTTTGTGCAGTATGAACTCTGTGTTGGCTTTCGATTTTCAAGCCCTGCCCGGTGCAGTTGAAATGCCTGTCGATTTGCAGACAGAAATTAAAAATGCCTGGGATGGCAGATCATCAAGACATGACGTCCGCTCTCAACACCGACAAGAGGATGGCACGCCGTTATTTGCAAATCGACTTCTTCTGGAAAACTCGCCTTATCTAAGGCAGCATGCACACAATCCAGTCAACTGGTATTCCTGGAGCGGGGATAAATTCTCCGCAGCTGTGAATTTACAGAGACCGATACTGCTTTCGATTGGTTATTCCTCCTGCCACTGGTGCCATGTCATGGAAGAGCAGAGTTATGACAACTTAGAAATCGCTCGCGTCCTGAACGAGAACTTCGTTGCGGTTAAAGTCGACCGGGAAACCAATCCTGATGTGGACGAACTCTATCTTCTGGCAGTGCAGGTCATGGGCAGGCCCGGCGGCTGGCCTCTGAATGTATTTCTAACTCCGGAGGGGAAACCCTTTCTGGGTATGACTTATCTTCCACCGGATGATTTCCTGCGAGTACTGGAGGCTGTAGAGTCGGCCTGGAATTCCAATCGATCGCGGGTTGAAATGCTGGCAGAAGAAATTACTCAAGTCATTCGGAAATTTGAGATGACTCAATCCATGCAAGTTGACCTTGAAGGAGAACAAGTCGACTGGATTGTTGATGTTATGACACAGCAAGAGCAGGCCAAAGATGAATTTTCACAACCGACTGCGAGTTTTCCAAGTGAATCAGAACTGCTTATGTTGCTTGATACAGCGGTCAGATATCAGAATGAAGCTGCACTTTTACTGGTTGAAAATCGCCTAACAAACATGGCGCTTGGCGGTATCCGAGATCATGTAGGCGGCGGGTTTCATCGTTACACGGTGGATAGCGCGTGGCGAATTCCGCATTTTGAAAAAATGCTCTACAACCAGGCACATATCACTCGGGCTTACCTTTACTTTTATCGGATTGCGGGAGGGGAACTCTATCGTCGCGTAGCTGAACAAGCACTGGACTACGTGCTACGCGACATGATGAATGAGAATGGAGTGTTCTATTCTGCCACCGATGCAGACAGTGAAGGTGAAGAAGGGGAATTCTTTCTGTGGACACTGGAAGAAATCCGGCAGGCTGCAGGCGAAAACTCTGAAATCGTGATCAATGCCTTCGAAATTTCCGAGCAGGGGAATTTCGAGGGTAAGAACATTCTTTACATGAGCACAACACCGGAATCGCGCGCAGCAGAATCTGAATTGAGCACATCACAGTATCTGGAAATTCTAGCGCAGACAAAAGAAAAACTGCGAATTTACCGTAACCGGCGTGCAAAACCTTTCTTGGATACCAAGATTATTACTGCATGGAATGCCATGATGGTTACGACATTGGCTGAAGCCGGACGCAATTTGGAAAATGATCACTATCTGCAAGCCGCCATCACAGCTGGCGAGCATCTTTGGAATAGTGCTCGAGATGAGCACGGACAACTGTATCGCATTCAAATTGACGGCCAATTGACTGAGCCGGCAAAGCTTCGCGACTATGCGTATCTATCGCTGGCATTCCTGACACTGTTTGATGAGACCGGCAATCGAGTCTGGTTGGAACGAAGCGAGCAGCTTACGGAGCAGATGCTGGAAGCATTCTGGGATCAGGAACGCGGTGGTTTTTATTCGGTATCCAACATTGAAGCTCAGGGTCTGATTGCTCGCCAGAAAGATCGTTTCGATAGGGCAGTACCTTCAGGAAATTCTATTGCTGCACATGCTTTATCCAGACTGTTCTACAGAACTGGAAAGCGATCCTACGGTCTTCGTGTGGAACAGTTGTTTCAAGCATTCGGTGTCGAAATTTTACAAAGTCCGACTAGTTTTACTTATGCGTTACTGGCACTGGAAGAACACCGCGGCGGTTCAAGCGATGAAATGGAATACGCAGCCTCCGGGCATGCAAAGGTGTCGGTGTCGGTGACTGAGGCGGATGTCGACCGTGTTCATGCAGTGGTGGAATTAGAACTTGACGACGGCTGGCATGTTCAATCCGATAAACCTGCAGGTGACAATCTGTTTGCTACCCAAATTGACATTTCCACTGATGACTGGGTGCTTGTAAATGCGGTGTATCCGCCCGCGAAATTATTGTCAATGTCATTTCAGAGTGATCCGTTGTCTGTGTTTTCGGGAAAAATTCGGATACCGATTGAGTTGGCGCCTAAAGGCCCGACAACTGTAGTGACAACTGTGGATGTTCGCCTTCAGGCGTGTGATGATAAGTTATGCTTGTTGCCTGAAACGGTCAGACTCGAAATTCCGAGAAAATTGATTACGGGTTGAGCGGTACGAGCCCACCGTCAATTAGAATATTTTGTCCGGTAATGTAACTCGCGTGCCTGCTGCACAAAAACGCACAAAGAGCTCCGAACTCATCGGGTGACCCAAAGCGTTTTGATGGAATTACTTCTTTACCTTTTTCCAGCAGCAGTTTTATGGACTCTCCAGTTTTTTCCGCGGAGAACTGCATGCTGCTTCGAAGCCTATCGGTATCAAAGCGACCGGGCAGGATTGCGTTCACAGTGACGTTGTACTGTGCAATCTGACGGGAAGCTCCAGCAAAGTATCCAGTCAGCCCCGACCGGGCGCCATTGGACAGGTCAAGATTTTGAATTGGAGATTTTACGGAAGAAGATGTGATGTTGATGATGCGTCCGAAACGGCGTTCAATCATTCCGTCAATCACCTGGCGGAACAGTTCGATTGGAGTGAGCATATTGTTGTTCAATGCTGACTGCCAGTCTTCTAATTTCCAGCCCCGAAAGTCACCGACTGGCGGGCCGCCAGCATTGTTGACGAGAATATCCAACTGCGGAGTTTCAGCGAGAACCATACTTCGGCCAGCTTCGGTGGTGATATCGCACGCAATTGCGTTGACGCTGCCGCCTGCGATTTCGCGGATTTCAGCAACCGCGGTGTCCAGAGTGTTGGAATCGCGTCCATTCAGCCATACATTGGCGCCTTCAGCGGCAAGTGCCTTAGCGCAACCCTTGCCGAGACCTCTGCTTGATGCGCAAATTAGAGCATTTTTGCCCTTGAGTCCTAGTTCCATTGCGAGTTTCCTCCTGAACTTGTCAGATTTCGAGATAAAGGAATAATTGGCTACTGCTGCCAACAATATTCGAGGTGCTGCCTGGATTGCTGGATCCGCTGTCCTAGCAACTGTAATGAGCGCCGGTGTTCACGAACTCGCTGGTTTTATTCATTCAGCACAGACCGTATTCGTACGTGGCGCAGTCGGTTCGGTGATGATGCTTGCATTCATTCTCCCACAGTTCGGCTTGAAACTTAAAACCAAGCGCATGAAACAGCACCTGGTGCGTGGAATCATCGGCGTAGTTGCAATCAATCTCGGATTTTATTCGCTGACAATACTTCCACTCGCCACAGTTACAGCTTTGTTTTTCACGACCCCTTTGTTCGTAACTGCATTCAGCGTTCCACTTCTGGGGGAGAAAGTCGGACTGCGACGAGCAATCGCATCCATGCTTGGCTTATTTGGTGCCGTAACGGTCATAGGCTATCTGCCTGAGCCAATGGAAATTCGTTGGTTTGCACCGATATTTGCCTCGATTGCCTTTTCTCTGACGTTGATACTAGGGAAGAAACTGTCAGCCACAGAACATCCGGGAACAATCATATTCTACTTTAGCATCATTCTGGCGATCGGCAGTTTTCCCCCAGCGTTGCTGGTGTGGGAAACGCCGACAGTGCGGGAGTGGCTATTGCTCACAATGGTGGCCGCCATGTCATTGCTGCGAAACTATATGGATGTCAGAGGCTATGCTTTGGGCGATGCCCAATTCGTTGCACCGTTTCTATATACCAGAATGATCTTCATGGTTATCGTAGGATATTTTTTGTTTCAGGAAGTTCCGACTGTGTCCGCGATTAGCGGGGCGTTGATCATCATACTCAGTATGCTTTACATTCTCCACCGTGAGATGGTCAGAAACAAAGGATTGGCTTAGGTCAATTCGGCTGATCGGCTTTCACGATTCCTTCCGCAATTTTCTCGACATCGGGCTCATTCATCAGATAAATCGTGGAGGTTGGGAATGCGATTTCAGCGCCGTGACTTTCGATGATTTCCATGGTTTTGACCAGAACATCCTGCTTCGTTTCATGGTATTCAGCCCATACGATCGTCTTGGTGAAACAGTAGATCATAATATCGAGCGAGGAAGCGGCAAATCGGTCGAAGTTCACCATGATGGAACTTTCCTGATCGATTTCCGGATGATTCGACAGCATGTCTTTGGTATCGAACACGATTGCGACAAGTTGATCTGCGTCATCGTATCGGATACCGACATACTCAAAAATCCGACGATTTTTCTGACGCGTCATGTTGCGAACGACAATAGTTGTAAAAACAGAATTTGGTACATACAGGGTTCTTGTGTCGAATTTCACAATAATCGTTTGACGCCAACCTATCTCTTGGACAGTTCCTTCGATATCCCGATCGGATGAAGTGATTGTTTCTCCAACTTTGAATGGTCGATCCATGAACAGCATCAATCCACCGAAGTAGTTGGCGATGAGTTCGCGTGCGGCAAAACCAATCGCAATTCCCCCCACGCCTCCGAACGCCAGAATACCGGCAATACTCAAGCCGAGTGTCTGCATGGCGACGAGAATGCCAAGAATAATTACGACCACTCGCAGTATTTTTGATGTGATGAACACAGTCGTACGATCAAAAGTCGAATCTGATTCTGTTTGTTTGGCGACGTAACTGCGTTCGTAGATTTCAACAAATCTGAAGCCGAACCAGGTTATCGCTGCAATTGCTGCGGCTGATCGCAATGCCGGTACAGCTTCAAAAATTGCGGTCTGAAATTCGATGCGGGCAATTTCGATTGCGAACGATACGCCTGCCACCCAAATCAGCACAGCTGCCGGCTTTCGAATCGCTTCGACAGTCGATCGGCTCAAGAGCAGATTTGTTTGGACTAGGCGTTTTTCAACGCGAAGCAGTGTGAAGTGTCGAATCCGGCTGACAATGAAAGTGGTAACCAAGACAATGAGAATTTGGAACGTCCACAAATTCGCTTGAATCAGGTCCGTAGTGAGTTTGATGTTTTCGTTCATTTTCAACGTCCGATCGTAAAGTAGGAAGGATCGTCAAACAATCTGGATCAGTGAGTCCAGTAATGCGTCGGGTCGTTCCGACATTATCGTATGTCCAGTGTGCGGCAGGACAACAGTCTGTGAATCTTCAATTTCCTTGGCTAGCTCTCGTGCTGCTCGAGTCGGCGTGAGCACGTCGTGCTCCCCCAGTATCAGCATCGTAGGACACTGGATGTTGCGTGCAGCTTCCAGTCCTGATTTGTAGTTGTTACAAGCATTGAGGTCATTGTATAAAACACCCGCCTTACCGCGCTCAAACAGTCGCATCAAACCTCCAATCATCCACATACCTGGCGTTTCGTTGCCTCCGAAATGTGCGGCTGGACTGTGCCCCCAAGCAGTAAGCATTTCAATGGCAATATGGTCGTTGGCGTTTGCTGCGTTCAGCAACTGATCGGTTACCGGCATCGGTACCGCGGTACCGACCAGAACCAGAGCACGAATTCGACTCGGATGTCGGGCTGCGCAGTCGAGCGTAATGAGCGACCCCATGCTATGACCGATGATGGCGGTTTGTTCGATACCGACGGCGTTGAGTACTTCGACAAGCCAGTCCGCATACTGTGAAATCTCGGCAAGGACTTTTCCTTCGGACAGTCCATGACCTGGTAAATCAACTGCGAGCACGTTCCAGCCGTGGCGTGCGAAGTAACGAGCCGGCAATGTCCACACGGTGTGGTCCAACGACGCGCCATGGACGAACAAAGCAGACGGTTTGGTTGGGTCAATATCTTTTCCGCCAGTGAACGCGTATGCGCTATAGCCGTGGAGCGGAATTTGCATGAATGCCGAGAGCTTCGGATTTCGTTGAATTTATTCAACGAGTGCGCTGCGAAGACTTCAGACCCAAATCAAGATCGGAGATGAGGTCGTTTGCATCTTCCAGTCCAACTGAAAGTCGAACCAGACCCTCAGAAATACCGGCATTTTTCAGTGCCTGTGCATCCATGCGATGATGCGTTGTCGAGGCAGGGTGAATAACCAGGGATTTGGCATCTCCGACGTTTGCCAGATGCGAAAACAATTTCAATTTTTCGATCAAGCGATGACCGGCTTCGCGGCCGCCTTTGATGCCGAATGAAAAGACCGCACCCGCACCTTTCGGCAACTGGCGCTTTGACAGTTCATGATCCGGATGATCTGCAACTTCAGGATAGCTCACCCATTCGACTGCGGAATGAGATTGAAGAAATTCAATGATTTTTCGAGTATTGGAAACATGCCGTTCCATTCTGAGAGGTAACGTCTCCAAGCCTTGCAGTACCAGAAATGCCGTCATTGGGCTCATGCAGGCGCCAAAATCTCGGGCGCCTTCCTTGCGTGCTCGGGTAATGTAGGCTGCGGGCCCAAACTCTTCAGCAAAATTGAGCCCGTGGAACCCATCGTACGGCTCTGTAAGTGTCGGAAACTTGCCGGATGCAATCCAGTCGAATTTGCCGCTGTCTACCAATACCCCACCAATGACTACACCATGTCCGCTCAAGAATTTCGTTGCCGAGTGAAAGATCAGGTCCGCGCCTAGATCGAAAGGTCTGCACAGATAGGGTGTCGTAAAGGTCGAGTCGATCAACAAAGGGACGCTATGCTCATGTGCGATTTCAGAAACTGTTTCGATGTCCAACAGTTCGCAACTCGGATTGCCGATGACTTCTCCGAACAACAAGCGAGTATTCGGGCGAAAAGCATTGCGGATCGCGTCATGATCACGGGGGTGTACAAACGTCGTTTCTATGCCGAATCTCGGCAGGGTATAAGAGAGCAGGTTGTGCGAACCGCCATAGATTGATTGGGAAGACACAATATGAGAACCCGCTCCCAAAATGGTGGCAATGGCTAGATGAAAGGCAGCTTGCCCGCTGGCGGTTGCGATGGCTCCCACACCTCCTTCCAATGCTGAAATCCGCTCTTCTAATACCGCATTGGTCGGATTCGAGATGCGAGAATATACATGCCCTGTGCGTTCAATATTGAAGATGGAAGCGGCATGATCGACATCCTCAAACACATACGAGGCAGTCTGATAGATTGGCGTTGCTCGGGCACGGGTGGCGGAATCTGGTCGCTGTCCTGCATGCAGTGACAGCGTGTCAAATTTCATGAATCCGGAATTCGTCATGGATAGAATTAGGTCGTCAAGTCGTAGTGATTACGGTAATGCTGAATCACTTGAACAAAACGCATATTCTAGCCGAATTTGTTCAAATCAATGTCACTAAGTTGTGAAGAATTGCCTATGGTAGAGCATACTATATAATTACAATTACGTAGTTACAATGAGGTTAGAATGCTCTTTGGAAATGGGACAAAAGTAAGAGAAAAATTCGATCTCATGCGATTAGCTTCGAGACTGCAGTACATGTGTTTGATGATCGATATGCAGCAACGTTGGAAGACCAGTATTGAGATGAACAACGGTTACGTACGATGGGAATGATAGGCACAGTCGTTGTCGTGCTCATTCACACCTGGCCTGAATATGACGATGAAAGCGGTGACGAGCTAGGTCGAATCATTAGTGCTAGGAAAGCTACTAAACACGAAAGAGAAGCTTATGAAGAAAGGAAGTACCAAACTGACGAAAAATCAAAAAGCCGAGTTGAAGGCGCTTGAAGCATTACCCGATGAATACATTGATACTGCTGATGCCCCCGAAAATTTGGACTGGTCAAACGCTGAACGAGGTGTATTCTACCGTCCGGTGAAGCAACAAATCACTTTGCGTCTGGATGCGGACATATTGCATTGGTTCAGGATACATGCCCGTAACGGACGCGGTTACCAGACCGATATTAACCGTGCACTGCGCAAACATGTAACCCGGGAAGCTACAGATGGCGAGTGAGTATAGCGAAAGCCAATTTTCTCAGTCTTGTCAATTTTTGTGGAATTGGCTGTTCGTGGTTACATACCTTGTTGAAATTATTAATATTGTGAAGCCCGAATTTGCCATTGGCGAGGCATCCTGGTGAGCGGTTGGTTTCAGTCAGCGTTGCTGAAACACATTCGATCAAGAATGCCGATGTACTCAAGGAACTGAAGGAATTGGAATGCGAGTGTTTACAAAAAATTGGAATGGGTCGAATTGTTTGACAGCCTTTTTCTGTCTGATTTTGTTCGCTGGTACCATTGCCAGTATTAATTTCGAATCTGTTGCGAGTGATGCCCCCCGACTATCGGTTGAAGTGCTGTCGTCACCGTTGGAATTTCCGGATCGATCCGAATCAGCTGTTATAGCTGATCGGATCCTGACCGTCCAAAGCAATACCCTACTATTTGATATCGAGAAGCGCAACATTCTGATTTCTGAAATTGAGCAGGTTCTAAAATTGGTTCGGGATACACACCCTGCGACTGCTGAAATTTCGGCGACAGAAAGTCATCAACCGGCAACGATCAGCGTCGGATTGACATCGGAATTGCTGGAGTCAGTCTGGGAAGCTATTGGTGACGGAAATCGATATATCAAACTGCACACCGGCAACGAAGAATTCGATGCATTGAACAGCAGGCTTGGTGTGCATGCAATACTTCCTTACAAATTGTTTGATTCCGTGTATTTGTACTTCAAGTTTCCCGTAAATTTGCTACAGGCACAGATTGAATACGCCATGATCGCAGGTGTTAAAAATGTGGGACTGGATTCACGGTTGGGAGATTATTCCGATATCGGAATGGTGAAATTCGATAATGAATGGTTTGTTGCGTTTCGAAAAGCCTGGGGTGATTGTCCATCTGGTTGCCTGTATGAAGAATTGATGTTCTTCAGGGTGAGGGAAGGTGAGGCAAAACAGATTAAAGAAAAAGTGTGGATGGATGCAATGAATTAAATCAGGCTTCTAATGGCCAAAGGATGGGAGTCTAGGCACAAACCGCCAGTAATTCTGGTAATTGACCCTGTGGCGAAGGTTCGACAGGAATCGTTGCCAGAGTATCTCTTTAATGCAAATTCCTCAGTTCCACAAACCGCATTTGTGAAAGATGAATATAATCCGTTTGTCTTCTTCGTCTAGATTCTCTTTCGATTGAACCCGCTTTGGTTTCTGCACTGTCTGCCACCATCAAGTAGAATTGGATTGCGACTTCACGAAGTCTTGATTAGCAAATTCTTACGTATTTTCGATGGATTCAGATCAACCGAAATTTAATTGGCTTCATCCAATCATCATTGTGGTTTGTGGATGTCTCGTCATATTTATTGGCTTTGGTATTCGGTCTACGATGGGTGTTTTCCTCGTACCGATCACCGAACAGTATGATTGGGGACGAAGCATTTTCGCTTTTGCCGCAGCCCTCCAAAATCTGTTCTGGGGATTCTCGCAGCCGATTTTCGGGGCGATTGCAGATCGTTTCGGTTCCGGAAGAGTCATTCTAATCGGTGGAATCTGTTATGTAGCTGGTCTGGCACTGATGATTGTCTCATCAACACCGCTCGGCTTCTATATCGCCAACGGCGCCTTGATCGGGTTTGGACTATCCGGCACCACATTTGCGATTGTCTTGGCGGTCATCGCTAGGGCAGTACCTGAGAGACAGCGATCCATGGCTTTGGGAATCGGTTCAGCAGCTGGATCACTAGGTCAGTTTGTTCTTGTGCCGCTGGGCAATTCGCTGATATTACAGTTCGGCTGGGTCAGTACGATAGCCATGCTAAGTTGCCTGATGCTGCTTGTAATTCCGTTATCTTTCGTACTGTCCGGCAAACCAGAAATTTCTGGACCCGAACAAACGCTCAAGGCAGCCGTGTCTCAAGCCGCCCGGCATCCCGGTTACGTTCTCCTAACAAGCGGATTTTTCGTTTGTGGTTTTCAAGTTACATTCATCGGTATTCACTTGCCTGCCTACTTGACGGACATAGGTCTGTCGAGCAACGTTGGAGCTTGGGCACTGTCGATAGTTGGATTGTTCAATCTCGTGGGTACGCTGCTTGCAGGCTATATGGGAAACATATTCAAAAAGAAGAGCATATTGAGTTTTATTTATCTAGGACGAGCGATTGTCATCGCCGTATTTGTGATGTTGCCGCCATCGGTGCCGAATGCATTGATCTTTGCTGGCTGTATGGGCATACTTTGGCTCGCAACAATACCCTTGACATCAGGCATTGTCAGTCAGGTCTTTGGTGCGCGTTATCTTGGCACGTTGTTCGGATTTGTATTCTTAGGTCACCAGATCGGCAGTTTTCTGGGTGTTTGGATGGGTGGTCTTCTGTTTGACACCACTCAGTCTTATGAAGTTGTCTGGTGGATTTGCGTGGCGCTTGGAATCATTGCGGCACTTTTGCATTGGCCTATCAACGAAAGTCCGATTCGGGAAACAATGAGGCCTGTCTCCGAATCGGCATAAACGACAATGTCTGTTTAGTAGACCTTAATCACTCATGGGGTGAAATGTGAGTAATCGAGAAATTCAATCAGTAACGGTTCTAGGTGCGGGTACCATGGGCAGCGGCATCGCAGCGGCGTGTGCCGAAGCAGGCTGCAAGACGAACCTGCTGGATGTTACGCCGGAATTGGCGGAACGCGGCAAGCAAAATATGCTGGTCGGCAGAGCACCCATGCTTGATAATCCTGAATCGGCAGATCGAATTACAACTGGAGGATTTGATGATTCTCTCTCGCTTGCCGCAGAATCCGATTGGATATGCGAGGCGATTGTCGAAGATTTGGAATCAAAGCGCCAGATATTCTCCAGACTGGATCAAGTGCGAAGGCCGAACTCAATCGTAACGTCCAACACCTCCGGGATTCCGCTTCGGTCAATCTGTGAAGGAATGTCCGAGCAATTCCGCAAGGATGTCGCGGTCACACATTTCTTCAATCCTGTCAAAGTCATGCGACTGCTGGAACTGGTTGCGGGTGAAGACACCACCGCTGATGTCATCGGATCCTTGGGGACATTTGCCCGAAACAGCCTTGGTAAAGGTGTTGTCTATGCCAAGGATACTGTGAATTTCATCGGTAATAGAATCGGCTGTTTCTGGATGTTGGCGGGGTTTCACAAAGGCCGTCAAGCGCGTATTGACGGAATATCGATTGAAAAAATCGATGCGTTAATGAGCGCCGCACTCGGAACTCCTTCTACCGGACTCTATGGATTGATTGATCTGGTCGGACTGGATGTGATGAAACTGGTTGCCACCAATCTGAATGAAAATCTACCCGACAATGATGTCGGAAGAGCCTATCTCGAATTTCCGTCGGAAGAACAGGCGATGTTTGATGCGGGACAACTCGGACGAAAAAGTGGCGGAGGATTCTACCGCATGCTTAAAAATGAAGACGGCACTCGACGCAAGGAAATGTATGAGTCAGAATCCGGTTCGTGGCTGTCGGCTCTAGGCGCATCGGTCAGCGGAGATGCCTGTTCTGTGGTTTTTGATTCGGGTGCGGAAGGCAAATTTGCCTGGAGCCTGATTTCGGAAACCCTATGCTATGCAGCTGACCTGGTGCCCGATATCTCGAACGATATCGTCAACATTGATCGTGCCATGCGCTGGGGATTCAACTGGAACAAAGGCCCATTCGAACTGCTCGATGCACTAGGGACAGACGACGTTATCGCTAGACTCCGATCCGAGGGTCGTAAAATTCCTCGCATGCTGGAGACGCTTCAGTCTAGTGACTTGACAAGATTTTATAGCGGTGATGGGGCGCAATATATTGGCACAGACGGAATTCTTCACGCTGTCCCACAGGAGTAGAAACGAATTTTCGGACCGATTCTGAACCGTTGTTGCGAGTGACAGGTTTTATCGGTTAAATTAGATCCAGTAACTCGAGCGAGTCATCACTTTTGACAGGGCTCGCATGAGCCCCTTTGCGGGTTCGGACAATATCCCGGCTCCGCTTTGTTCTGCTATTTTGGCATGTTTGAGTTCGTCTTCGCGCATTTGTTTTAGAACTTTTTGGCTGCTGCGATCCGATACCGGCAGACGCTGCAGATGCTGGTCCAAGTGTTCGGCTACCTGATATTCTGTTTCAGCCAAGAAAGCTGCACTGGTTCGATCTCCCAGCAGTCCGGCAATTGCACCAATCGCGTAAGAGCTGACATAGAATATCGGATTGAGTCTGCTGGTTCTACCGTTCAATGACTTGATTCGGTCTTCACACCATGCCAGATGGTCGTTTTCTTCATCGGCCGCTTGCTGAAAAGTTTCGCGCAGTTCCGAATTACGCGCAGTTAGAGACTGCCCTTGATATAGTGCCTGTGCGCAGACTTCGCCAGTATGATTGACTCTCATCAAGCGCCTGGCTTCATCTTCCTCCCAGTTGGAGAGATTCTGCTTACTAGATTCGTCGGCGGGAGAAGGCCTGGAGGATTCGGCCGGTGCGCACAGAGTACGCAACATATTGTCTGCATGCGAAATCAACTGATCTGCTAAGGTGTATTGTCGATTCATCTTTTGTTCATCCATCTGTCCAACAACACTATGATACTTGATGGTTGGCTATAATGGTAAGGCATCAATCTTAAGAGAACTCTGTGTTGAAATGAAACCTGAAAAAGGGGAAAAACGTTCAAACATCAAGCTCACGCAGGAGTTGCGCAGCATTGTCGGTGCGGATGCGGTAATCACCGAAGAAGAGGCGTTACGCCCGTTTGAATGTGACGGTCTTACCGCCTATCGAGAGTTGCCGCTGATGGTTGTTCTGCCGTCCACGATTGAGGAAGTGCAGAGAACTATGAAAGCGTGTTCAGAGAACTCGGTACCGGTCGTGACGCGAGGTGCCGGAACCGGTCTTTCTGGTGGAGCATTGCCGTTGCCGGACGGTGTTTTGCTGAGCCTCACTCGCATGAGTAAAATTTTAGAGATCAATGCACCTGCAAGAACCGCTCGTGTTCAGCCAGGCGTAAGAAATCTCGCTATTTCCGAAGCAGTTCAGCACCTGGGTTTGTACTATGCTCCGGATCCATCTTCGCAGATTGCATGTTCCATCGGAGGCAATGTTGCTGAAAATTCAGGCGGTGTTCATTGTCTGAAATACGGTCTCACAGTGCACAATATTCTTCAGCTGCAGGTGGTGACGGTTAACGGTGAATTGTTGACCGTCGGTGGTGAGGCGCTTGATTCGCCCGGATATGATCTGCTCGCCTTGATGACCGGTTCGGAAGGCATGTTGGGTGTCGTCGTTGAAGTTCTGGTCAAATTGCTTCCAATTCCGCCATCGGCACAAGTCGTAATGGCGTCTTTTGACGATATTGAAAGAGCAGGGCAGTCCGTTGCAGCCATCATCGGTGCCGGAATTCTGCCCGCCGGCCTGGAAATGATGGATCGCTATGCGATTCAGGCGGCTGAAGACTTCGTTCATGCAGGATATCCGGTGGATGCTGCAGCAATTTTGCTGTGCGAGCTGGACGGGACAGTGGAAGAAGTGCGGGATCAGATTGACAAAGTTGAGCGAATCTTGCGTGATCAAGGTGCGGTGGATACCTGGGTGGCCAGAGATGAACAGGCGCGTCAGCGATTCTGGTCAGGCCGAAAAGCCGCTTTTCCGGCAGTTGGGCGAATATCCCCCGATTACTATTGCATTGACGGAACCATTCCACGCCGCGAGCTCGGTGAGGTCCTAACTAAAATCAATGAGTTGTCTGATCAATACAAGCTACGTGTGGCGAATGTATTTCATGCAGGAGACGGCAACCTGCATCCGCTTATTCTTTACGATGCAAACAAACCCGGAGAACTGGAGCAGACAGAAGAACTGGGCAATCGCATCCTTGAATTGTGCGTTGAAGTTGGAGGTACGGTAACTGGAGAACACGGTGTAGGTGTGGAAAAACTGCGTCCGATGTGTTTGCAGTTCGAGGATGCCGTGCTAGATCATTTTCATGCAGTGAAGGCTGCCTGGGATCCTGAAACACTGCTGAATCCAGGCAAAGCGGTTCCAACTCTGGCTCGTTGTGCCGAGTTCAACTCGATGCACGTCCATGGAGGCAACTTGCCGTTCAGCAATCTGGAGAGATTCTGAGTTGACCGGTGCTGACGAAACCGGGCAACTTGTTGAAACCATCCAGTTTGCCCATGGAAACTCACAGCCTCTCAGAATAAGGGGTTCTGGTAGCAAGTTCTTTTACGGACATTCAATCGTGGGCACGGTGTTGGATGTATCGAAGCATGCAGGAATTCTGTCATACGAGCCGTCTGAACTTGTGCTCACGGCGAGAGCCGGGACTAAACTTTCCGAAATTTCTGAAGCCTTATCCGAATCTGGGCAGATGCTCGGGTTCGAGCCTCCGTTTTTCGGCAAGGATGCAACCTTGGGCGGCACAATCGCCTGTGGTTTTTCTGGTCCTCGTCGGCCCTTTGCAGGATCGGCTCGAGATTTTGTGTTAGGCATAAAATGCATCAACGGAAAGGGTGAATTTCTGGCATTTGGCGGGCAGGTCATCAAGAATGTTGCCGGATATGATGTTTCGAGGCTGATGGTCGGGGCGCTTGGGTCGCTCGGTGTTCTATGCGAAATATCCTTGAAAGTGCTACCGAAATTCGAGCTCGAGATGACGCGGATACGCAAAATGGATGAAACAAGCGCATGCAAGGAAATGGTGCGGTTGGCTGGATTTTCCTTGCCCATTTCGGCAATGAGTTATTGCCAGGGTCTGTTACGAGTGCGTCTGTCAGGAACCGAAAACGGAATTCAGGCTGCACAGGGCGTGGTCGGCGGAGAAGTGGATAGCAGCGGTGAAAAATACTGGTTTCAACTGAGAGAGCAGCAGCTCAGATATTTCAATCGTAACCAGCCGTTGTGGCGACTGTCCGTGCCTGCGACAACCCTTCGCCTGCCATTTGCAGATGCCTGCCTGATCGATTGGGGCGGCGCTTTGCGATGGGTTTATACGGATCAGCCCGCAGACTCGGTCTTTATGGCTGCAAAGCAGGCCGGTGGTCACGCAACCATGTTTCGTCCGGATTCGCACTGGCCGGCAGATCGGTTCAGTCAGCTCTCCGATCCAGTGGCAGGCATCCATGCTCGCCTCAAGTCAGCTTTCGACCCGGCAGGAATTCTAAATCCAGGAATTATGTATGCCGATGTCTAATTTATGCCGAAGCCTCTAATTCGATGCAGACAAAACTAGCCGATTTCATCCGTGAAACACCGAACGGACAAATCGCAGATTCCATTCTGCGCAAGTGCGTTCATTGCGGCTTTTGCTCCGCTACGTGCCCGACATACCAGTTGCTTGGCAATGAACTGGATGGTCCGCGAGGGCGAATTTATCTCATCAAGCAGGTTTTGGAAGGCTCTGAGCCTACTCAGCGTACTCAACTGCACCTGGACCGGTGTCTGACTTGCAGGTCATGCGAGACAACCTGTCCTTCTGGAGTTCGCTACGGACAATTATTGGAAATCGGACGGGAAGTCGTCGAGCAGCGTGTACCGCGTACGTTTTCAGAACGATTGGTTAGAAATTCAATCCTTCTGATTGTGCCGAATGAGCTGCTGACACGAATTTCACTGTGTTTGGCACGTTTATTTAGATCGTTGTTGCCGGCGGCCCTCGGCAAGAAAATTCCACCGAAGGAAACAAGCAAGCCTTGGCCAAAAGTCAAGTTCAGCCGAAAAATGATCATTCATCAGGGTTGCATCCAAAGAGTTACAAAGCCGGCTATCAACGCGGCGGCGGCCCGCTATTTGAGCGTCCAGTCAATTTCTGCGATTCGTACGAACGATGCCTGTTGTGGTGCCTTGGGCCTGCATCTGGGCAATCGCGACTTTTTTACCAGGCAAGCTCGAAAAAACATCGACGCATGGTGGCCGCATATACAAAACGGAGCGGAAGCGATTGTTTCTACTGCAAGCGGATGTGGCGTGACGATAAAGGAGTATGGCACGCTGTTGGAAGAAGACCGAGATTATGCTGAAAAAGCGGATAAAATTGCATCGCTCACGATCGATATTTCGGAAGTCGAGAGAAGTGCCGAGATGCCAAAGACTCCCGACCTGCCCACTAAAGTGGCGATTCATTCAACCTGCACACTTCAGCACGGACAGAAAATCGTCAATATGGTAAAAAAAATATTAAGTGAATACGGGATTGAAACCACTCAAGTGGAAGATGCGCATATGTGCTGTGGGTCCGCTGGAGTTTTCTCGGTTTTACAGAGTGAGTTATCAGGCCAGCTATTGAAGAATAAAATTGCCGCGTTGGAACAGGGGCGACCGGACCAGATTGTAACGGCGAATATCGGGTGCTTGATGCATTTGGCTTCAAGTTCAGCAGTACCGGTCAAGCATTGGGTTGAAGTTGTAGCCCCCGCTGACTAGTTATCGGAACATTCGATAACTGTGGAGGCGTTTTCTGTTTCGAGCATACCTCATGACTGATCATGGAGCGCTTTTTTTTTATTCTGTATACTGTTTTTACAAATTGCAGCGAACTCGAATTCTGTGAGTTGCCTGGAAATCAAGAGTTCATGACAAATTCAATTGCATCGACTATCGCAACAAATCAGCATTGTGAATTTTGATCGTTTCAATTGGGCCGATGTCTTCGTACTGGATTGGGAATTGGCAAGGAAATTTTATTCTGGAATGTTCGACTGGCATTTTATTGACCAGTTCATTGATGGTGAAATGGTGTACTCACTCGCTTGCCTGGATGAGTCTGCCAATCCGCTGGAAACAACCAGCGTAGCTGGCATAGCGCCGAAAGCTGAGCCCCTTGAGGAGGGAATGCCAGGCAATTGGAATACCTATGTTGTTGTTCAGAGTGTTGACAAGGCCGTTGAAAAAGTTGTTGAATCAGGTGGTGGGGTTAGAATGAAACCGATGGATGTCGGACAGGCAGGCAGGCTGGCACAGTGCGAGGATACGAGAGGTATCGCCTTTCATTTGTGGCAGCCCATGCAGCATTCAGGCGCTCGAATTGCAAATGTACCTGGTTCGCTGAATTGGTTCGAGCTGACTACCTCCGACACCCAAGCGGCAACCGACTTCTATGGCTCTGTTTTTGGCTGGAAAGTTGAGGAAAGGTCGTCAGGTGACATTCACTATATTCTCTTTAAGTTAGATAATGTTCCAGTGGGCAGCGTGCATTCAAGAGTCGAAGAGACAGCAGGTCAAGAACTGTGGACCCCCTATATCAGAGTAGAAAGCGTCGATGATAGTTTGGCCAAGTGCAGTCGTCTCAATGGTTCTGTAGTGTTCGGTCCCGTTGACGAACCTGGAGTCGGTCGTTACGCAGTAATCGCGGACCCAGGAGAAAACATGCTGGGCATCGCAGAATTTACACCACACTAGTTGATTTGGAAAATCTGGAAAAATTGTTTTGAAATTCACGACGTACAACATTCAGTATGGACGCGGTCTTGACGGGAAGATAGATCTGGATCGAATTGCCAGAACGGTGCAAGACGCCGATGTCATTGCTTTGCAGGAGGTTGAACGATTTTTCCCGCGTTCCGGCAACACGGATCAGGTTGAAGAGCTCGCGTACCGATTGAATTTCCACCACTGGGTTTATGGTGCAGGAGTGGATATTCATGCGGACAGACTTCTTCCAAATAACAATATCAGGCATTGCCGACAGCAGTTCGGGAATATGTTGCTGTCGCGTAGTCCAATACTTACCTCAAGAAATCACTTGTTGCCCAAGGTGGCTTCTACCGGCAGGCTACTCAGTATTCAACGAAGCGCGCTGGAAGGTGTAATCTCCATCGGTGGCAAGAAAATCCGGGTGTATTCGATCCATCTTACTCACATCAGCGCTGAAGTTCGCCTGAAGCAGATCAAAAGAATTCTTGAAATCGATCGTAAAGCGGTGAGAGAGGGAGGTCCGATTTCCGGCGTAGCAAAGGGCACTGATTTTTCCAAACAGTCAGACGCTTCATCATTGCCACGGGAGTCGATCTTGCTAGGCGATTTCAATTTCACTCCTGATTCGACCGAATACAGCCGCATCGTAGGGCCAATGTCCGATTACGGAGGACGAGTCGTCAGCCCTGAAGGATTTGTGGATGCTTGGGTCGCGGCCGGAAACAGGTCAATGTCGGGAGTTACCGCAGAAAGGGGTGGTAAGGCAGTTCGTATGGATTATTGTTTCGTGCGTCAAACCCTCAGCGATAAAATTCGTTCAGCAAGAATTGATTCAAAGGCAGACGGTTCGGATCATAAACCCATGTCGGTAGTCTTTAATTTCTGATCGTCTCAACAAATTTAAGGTGTCAAACGGATGCTCAAATCCGTTCGCCTTGTTCATCCAATACAATCTCTTCCTCAACCTTGCGCAATCGCGCCGCAATGCGTTCGTAGAGTGCCAGTACAGCCGGAATGAAAAACAGCACCAGTACAGTTGAAAACGCAAGCCCGAATATTAGTGTCACGGCCATAGGAATGAGAAACTGTGCCTGAGTCGATTTTTCGAACAGCAGCGGTAACAGCCCCACGATTGTAGTCAGACTAGAGAGGACGACAGGCCGTAGTCTCTGGCAACCTGCTTCAATCATTGCTTGCTTCAACTCCATGCCGGCGTCGCGGTTCTGTTTGTAAAATACCACTAGTACGATCGCGTTATTTACCACGATTCCAGATAATCCAATCAATCCAAGTATCGTGATGATCGTAAATGAGAGTCCTAAAAACAGATGCCCCCAGGCAGCACCGACGACTCCAAATGGAATGGCAAGCATTACGAATAAAGGCCAACTATAGGATCCAAAAATCCACGCCAACGTCAGATAGATTAACGCGACGGCGAGTAGCGCACCTGTTTTCATGGACTGTTCGGTTTGTTCCTGGTCGGCTTGACGTGCGCCAACTGACCAGCTGACACCATATTCGTTGGCAATATTCGGTAAAATTTCAGCTTCCAGCCGATTCATGATTTCAGCAGTATTTGCGACCGAACTATCTACGCTGGCACTGACTTGAATGGAGAATGCACCTTCAGAATGACGTAATACATCAAATCCTCTGTTGGATTCAATTTCGACAACATCAAGTAAAGGAATCGAATCCCCTGATGACAGTATCACATTAACATTTTCGAGTTCACTGAGTTGATGCCTTTCCTCGTCAGGCAGCATCAGATTCACTTCGATATCGTGGTATTGAGCAGTAAAAGATTGCAGTAATTCACCTTCAATTGAAGAACGAAGCTGTCGACTTATTTCAGCGGCTGATAGTCCTAGTGCCTGTCCTAGCGGCGTCAGCGAAAAAATCTGCTGCTGACGTCCATAACTGGTGTCATCCTCAATGGCGTATACGCCTGGAATCTGGCGCAAATGTTCGGTTAAAGCAAGTGCCGCGTCTTTTGTGGTGTGCTTTGCTGCGCCACTGAACTTGACTTCAATGTCTCGCCCAGGAGGACCTGGGGTTGGACTGATTGTTACCGCGGTTTCAAGCCCAGGTACATTTTCCAGTTTGTTACGCCAGGTATGGAGAAATTTTGTTGTGCGCACCTCCCGTGTATCTGACTGCACGAGTTCCGCGACAACAGCCCCATGATTTGCACCACCAACAGCGGGTGCTTGTGACTGATCGGCAAACTTGGCGCCATGTATCACTAGAGAAGTAGCAACCAGATTGCTTCCCAGTTCGGCTTCCGTTTCGAATAGTGCTTTCTCTACGCTTACGAGGTAGTCATCAACAACTTCTCTTGGCGTGCCGGCATTGAAGCTGAGGTTGGTGTATACAAGGTTCAGCTCCGGTGTCGGAAAGAAACTGTAATGCAATCGCCCCGACCCGAACAGACCTACAGTTAGAATCAATAATGCGAATCCGACGGAAATTGGGATGCTTGGGTTGTCAGTTGCGAAACTGAGCATGTTGCGGTACCAACGATCTCGAAAGGTTAAAAACCACCGATCGACTAGGGGTGCATTTATCGCGCTTGATTTTGTTGCAATTTTCTCAAAACTAAATCGCAAGTGACCGGGCAGTATCAGAAACGCCTCGACCAAAGAAGTAGCAACTACACAGATCACCACGAGTCCGATGTAGTACAACACAGCACCGATAATACCGGACAAGATCATGACAGGCACAAATGCAAATATGGTTGTCAGCGATGCTGCCAGAATAGGCAAAAATAGGCGCTTGGATGCCTTGATTACTGCATCTACGGGTGATGGATTTTCAGTGAATCTCGTCATTGCTTCTTCACCGACGACAATCGCATCATCCACGACGATTCCGATTGTCATGATGAATCCGAACAGCGTAATCATGTTAAGAGTTCCGCCTGTAACATAAAGCAGACTTATGCCGCCCATTAGTGCTACAGGAATTCCGATGGCTACCCAGAAAGCAAGTCGCGTATTCAAGAACAGATACAGTACGGCCAACACTAGAATTAATCCGATGATTCCGTTATTAACCAGTACTCTAATTCGGTCGCGTAGAGCAATGGAATTATCATCATAGAGGTTCAATTCTACGCCTGGTGGTATGAGAGGTCGAGTTTCCTCCAGCCATTCGTACACAATCGCGGCGCTCTTCAGGGTATCACCTGATTCCTGTCGGCTCAGCTGTAGCTCAACTGCGGGCTTGTTTTTGTAACTGAGGAAAACCTGGTCAGACTTTGGTCTTTTTTCTATGGTTGCAATATCGCCAAGCGTGATCAAGCGCCCATCCGTGTCGGCGATGACTGGTAAATCCTCAAATGCGATCTCATCTCGCCTTTGGTCAAGAATGCGAAGCTGTCTTGCTGCATCATTTCGACCGGAAAGGCCAATTGACGTATCTCGAGATTGCGATCGAATTTGCTGCCCGAATTGATTCAGAGACAAGCCCAAATCCCTTTGTACTTGTCTAGGAATCTGGATGGCGATTTCTTCATTCGGCAAGCCGACAATCCTGATCTTCCCAATGCCTCGAGATAAAAGTTCATCTCGATATTGGTTTGCCAGAGCACGTAGCTGATCCAAAGACTGACCGGTAACGATCAGTCTTGCGATGAGTTCATAACGCTTGACTTGGGATACTTCTGGACGCTTTGCGTTGTCTGGTAGATCTGGAATGACTAGATCAACCACGGCTTGTGTATCGTCGCTCGCGACTCTGATATCCGCTCCCTGCTCAAACTCCAGTAAAACGCGCGCGCCACCGAAATAGGAAGTAGAAGTCATACTTTTCAGATGATCGAGATTTTTTAGGTCGAGTTCCAATCGATTTGTGATGGATATTTCGACGTCCTCAGCAGCAGCCCCAGGCCACTCGGTTGAAACGCTGACGAATTGGAGATTGAATGCTGGGAAAAACTGAACGTTTATATTCAAAAGGACGTATCCACCAGCAATTAGAATCACCACCATGAGAATATTCATGGCTACCGGATGTGTAGCGAATGTTTCCAGAATGCCCTTTTTTTCCATCTTTACACGACTGTCGGGCGATCACTCGCCCGGCAAAAAATCACTTTGAATCAAAGATTTCTACTTTCAAACCGTCAACAGCATTATTCAACTGTGTGGTGACGAGCAAGTCGTCAGCCTCTAGATCAGAACTGGTTGCAACGATGTATGTCTTGTTGTTACGTACTAATTGCCCATGTCTTTTGATTGTCGCCGACTTCAAGGAATCTGAAATTACTTTGAAAACTTGATTGGACCCATAGACAGCCTGATATGGTATGGCTAAGGCTTCCTCTACTGGGGTTAGTGATAGGAGTACTGTGACGGATCGCCCTAATTCGGGATAGATGGAATTCGAAGACATACGGAAGTAAGCATCCACTCCGCCGTGACCTGTACCTACTGTTGACGCCAATCGGTCCAATTTCAACAGCAGTTGCTCGTCATCGAGTTCAGCGACGGCTTCAAGTTCAATTTCGCCAGTAATCGACTTGCGTACCTGAGCGAGATAACGATTTGGAATTAACGTTCGAATTTCTGTTGTGGTGTGGTCGAACATGTCGACAAGCGGGCTAGCGTTCCTTACGTGATTTCCGGCAGCGACATGAACTTCAGTGATTCGCCCTGCATATGGAGCGATAATTTCAGCATCTTCCAAATCCTGCATCGCTTTTTCAAGTGATGCCTGCGCTCTTTGAAGTTCTGCTTTCAGAACGGCTGCTCGACTGTCATATTCTCTGATTGCCGCTTCGCGAGCTGTCACTGCAAGCCGTGCTTGCTGTTCGACTCTTTCGGTAACATCAAATTCGGATTGGCTTATTAGATTTCTATTCTTGAGAGTTCTGGATCTTTCCATCGCGTCTGTGGCAAGTTCGAGCAATCGGTTTTCATGTCGCAGAATTTCCCTATCTGCCGTCACTCTTTGATGCTCTCTTTCAAGCGACGCATTGATTCTTGCGACATCGGCTTGCAGCAGACGCAATTGAGTTTGAATGGTTCGTGAATCAAGACGAATCAGCACTTCCCCCGCTTCAACGGTCTGCCCTGTCATGACATTGACTTCAATAACTTCCGCGTCCAGTATGGAAGTCAGTCGGGAATGAGTAGGAGAGACGACTCGTCCAAACAGTTCGACTGTAGGAATGAGGGTTTCTTTTGTAATTTGCTGGGTTTCAATCAGCCATGCACGTTGCTCGGGTAGTTCAAATACCGCTTCCGGCTCATCAAGTGCGAGAAGTTTGAATCCGACCACGCCGGCTCCGACTATCGCCATTGGCAAAAGTAGGCGAATGAATAGTTTGTGCAGTTTGGACAATTTAATTTATCAGCGCCCGATTATTCAGGAATAGCTGAATACCAGTGATGCTGGATTAATTTCATATAAGCGTTTATTTTATAACAGCGATGAACATTACTCATGCACTCGCGCTATTTAGCAGAACCGGCAAAGTATTCGGGGGGCGGTTTAGGAGTGGGATCACCTAAGCTTTGGATATCTGGCGTTGCATTATGAACTGGTGCGCTCATCGTGTAGAGTTTGCTGCCGATTCTGGTGTTGCACAAAGGAATATTCATTAGGATGGTGGAATCAATCAGATACTTGAATATGCATTTGGTTAAGTATATAAACCTCACCAATTCAATACCCGATATTGATGGAACCGAACTCTGGAAAATTTCAAGTAATTCAGATGAATTCGATTCTAATCGTACCAGCAGCTGATGAATCATTAACCCAATGCACTGAGAATTCACATTATGGATGAACGCAAAGTAATCGCTTTTTTTCCAGAAGGCGCATTTGGACCGGCACTGAATTCCGTAGGAATTGCACAGGCTTGCACAGAACGGGGCTATCGATGCGTGTTCCTGTCGGATCCAGGATTCGCAGAAGTTTTCGAGGATTACGGGTTTGAAGTGAGAATCGTCAATTTGTCAGAACCCATGTCACCCGAAGAGATGGCCAAGTACTGGTCAAGTTTCATTAATGGGCATATTCCGAATTTCAACCTTTCACCGTACGAGCAGATCGACAATTATGTGAAAGAGTGCTGGGAAGCCATTGTAGATACTTCAAAATGGGCGGAAAAAGATTTACCGGACGTACTGGGTGAACTGAAGCCGGACTTGATTTGCATTGATAATGTTATTCTGTTTCCAGCCGTCAAAAGATACGGTGTGCCGTGGATTCGAATCATTTCCTGCAGCGAAAACGAAATTGCCGATCCATGGATCCCGCCGCATCTATCAGGATGTGGGGAAAATGATCGTGACGGTTTTGAAGCGTATCAAAGCCATTTCAACCAAGTTATCCAGCCCATTCACGAGGACTTCAATGCATTTCTCGAATCTTGCGGCGAGTCGCCATATCCGATTGGTGAATTTTTTGAGCCCTCGCCGTACATGAATCTTCTGCTCTATCCAGAACCGCTTCAATACTCAAGAAAGAATTCGCTGGATCCACAGCAGTATCAATATCTGGAAGGCTGCATACGTTCAGAAAAAGAGTATGAAGTACCCGATTTCGGAAGCAGGAACAAATCGCCGTTGATCTATCTCAGCTTCGGATCACTGGGGTCGGGTGATACCGATTTGCTGAAACGCATGATTGATGTTTTGGGAAAACAGGATTATCGAGTGTTGGTCAATATCGGAGACTACGAAGAGCAATACGACTCGATTCCGGACAATGTTCGAATTTCGTCATGGTACCCCCAACCTTCGGTCATTAAACAGTCGGATGCAGTGATTCATCATGGTGGTAACAACAGCTTTACCGAGTGTCTTTATTTTGGAAAGCCGGCATTGATCATGCCTTATGTGTGGGATGGTCATGACAACGCCACCAGAGTACAGGAAACCGGTCATGGCCTTAAAATGCATCGATCCAACTGGAGCGACGAACAGTTTATTTCAGCCTTGGAAACTTTGTTGACAGATAACGAGATGCACGCTCGGCTGAAGCGCACCAGCACTCACATGAAAGCCGCCGACGGGCGACAGAAAGCCGCCGGAATTATCGAGGAATTGATCAATTCGTAAATTACCGGTCATTTGGCTGCTCGCTGGCAATTTGGAGTGATGTTTTTAATTCGTCAAATCTGAATATAAACGTTATCTTCGACAACTTGGACTGGATAAGTCTTCAAATCCTCTTCGGCCGGATCTTCAACGACGGCACCGGTTGTAATGTTAAATTCAGCGAGATGAAGTGGGCAGACAATGCGGTCATCCTCAACGTAACCGTCTGAAAGACAGGCGTATTCGTGTGTGCAAATATTATCGATCGCGTAGATTTCACCGTCCATCAGGATGAGTGCGATTTCTTCTCCTGCGACATCAATTGGGTAGGGCACACGATCTTCCAGTTCGGACACACTTGCGACACAGTGACTGTTTTCCAAGTTGAAATCATTCATAATTGAATTTTCCTATTTCATCGGTTGAATGACATTGCCAATCAGCCAATAATGATGTCGTTTCATGATGCCGATTGAGTTGCTACAAATTATAAGGGATTTACTGTTGACATGATTTCCAGCATGACCGGATTTGCCAGACAGGCTTCAACAACCAATTGGGGTGAGATACAGTGGGAGGCGCGCTCATTGAATCACCGAGCTTTGGACATCAACATTCAATTGCCTGAATTTTGCCGCCCGCTGGAAGCTGCTTGTCGTCAGTGGCTGGCTGTCCAATTCAATCGCGGCAGAATTGAAGTAGTGCTGAAATTTAAATCTATTCAGGGAAGCAACGCAATTCAACAATTCAATCAAACTTCCGTTGAAAATCTTATTGCCCATTCTCAAAAGGTAATGGATTTGGTTCCCCAGTCATCGCCGTTAACCACATGCGACATATTGAAGTGGCCGGGTGTTCTGACTTCAACTGATTTGGATGATTCAGAACTGAATGAAGAAATCCTCAAGCTGTTCGAGAAGCTGGTTGAACAGTTGGATCTAGACCGGCGTAGAGAGGGGCAGGCAATCCAAATTTTGTTGAGTGAAAAAATCAAGAAATTCAAGGAATTTAAAACGAGTGCGATAGATTTGCTCCCTGAGGCTCAAGAAAACCTGCGTAACCGAATCGCAAACAAGCTTGAGGAAATGAAACTCGAAATTGATACGGAAAGGTTTGAGCAGGAAGTAGCGCTGATTCTGATGAAGGCGGATGTGTGCGAAGAGATGGAACGTATTGGATTGCACATTGATGAATTCGAGCGCGTGTTGTCGGAAGACCAAGAAGCAGGGAAACGATTAGGATTTGTTCTTCAGGAATTGGGGCGTGAAGTGAATACGTTCTCTTCCAAGTCGGCTCACTATCCGCTGAATTCGCTAATGGTCGATATGAAAGTCGTGCTGGAGCAGATTCGCGAACAAGTACAGAACGTCGCATGACGCCAACGCCGAACGAAGAATCAGTATTGTTGATTATTTCCGCTGCTTCCGGCACGGGAAAGTCAAGCCTGTCGCGTGCCTTGGTGGAATCCTCAGATAGCACCGTTCTATCAGTTTCACATACAACCCGTGAGATTCGGCGAAATGAAGTCGATGGAAAAGACTACTTTTTCATTGGTGACGATGAATTTCAACGAATGATTGCAGCGGGGGAATTTGTTGAATATGCAAAGGTTTATGATCATTATTACGGCACTTCCAGAAAATCAATCGAACAACACTTGAATTCGGGTGAGAATGTATTGCTCGAAATAGAGTGGCAGGGTGCCAAACAGGTAGTGGAACTGTTTCCGTCTGCGGTGCGAGTGTTTTTGCTGCCTCCCTCAATCCAAAGTTTGCGAAATCGATTGCGCAGCAGGGGCCGCGATTCCGGCGACACGATTGAAGCCCGGCTTGCAACAGCGGTAAATGACATAAAAAATTGCTTTGATTACGATCACCTGATACTCAACGATCGATTTGATGCAGCGTTGTCCGACCTGAAGACGCTGCTTCCGGGCAGTACCGGAACGATACGCCCCATTCCAGCCGGATTGCTTGGTGAATTAGGGATTGTTGACGGGGAACTTGATACGCCTGTAAAAAACTGCTGAAAGCTGCCAATTGATTTACTTGCCTGACCTTAACGGCAGTACAGATTGATACTTCCGAAGGTCGGCCAGACATCTAAATAATGACACTTTCACCATACTTTTTTTCTGCCAGAATTCTTTCGTAACTCAGTCTGGTTAAATCTAACGATTTGTACTGGCCATCGACAACAAGTTCTGAAATCGCTCTGCCAATTGCGGGTGCCTGCTGTAGACCATGTCCGCTGAATCCATTCGCGAAGTAGAAATTGGAGATTTTCGGATGAAAGCCTACGATGCCATTTTGATCAAACGAGTTATAGTCATAGTGACCAGCCCAGGAATTAACCACTCGAAGTGTTTCGAATTGTGGGATTCGGTGTGCCAGTTTGGGCCAGATCAAATCGTCAAATAATTCATGATCGACATTCAATGTGTAGTCGATCGGGTCTTCTTCATGACTTGAAGGAGAGTATCCACATATATAGCTATCACCCTCAGGTCTCACATAAAATCCTGCCGGATCGACAACCAGCGGCATATCTTCAATTGGTGACTTGGTGCGAAAAACGAACACATTTCTTCTGCGTGGTGAAACAGGCAAAGTAATTCCGGCTTGCAAAGCCAAGTCACCTGCATAAGGTCCTGCGGCGTTGACTATGGATTCACAGCGTAGGTGACCGTAAGACTTCAAGTCAGCTCCGGTAACACGATCGGACTGAAGATGGACATACATCACTTCATCTTCAATATAACGGACACCGAGTGAAATCGCTTTTTGCTTGAGTGCGATCAGTAGACTGTAAGGGTCAAACCAGCCTTCTCCCTGCAGTCCTCTGCAACCGGCAGCTAAATCATCTACATTCAGCCAGCGAAATGTTCTAGCCAGCGAAGCAGCGTCTAGATACTCAACTTGCGAACCGCACCCGGTTTGCATGTTATGCCCTCGACGAAGTTCATCCTGTCCTGCGTGAGTTGCTAAAAGCAGATACGCTGAAAGAAGCAAGCCGATATCAGGAGAGTTGTCACCCACCTTGAGAAGCTCATCAGCATTCGAGAGAAACTCATAGCCAAACTGTGAAATCAACACGTTTTCTGGAGTAGAAAACTGTTGACGAATTGAACCCACAGACCGCGTGGTCGCACATGCAGAATAAGTGAAATCTTTCTCGATGACGGCGATTGATCCGTCGTAGTCAGAATTTGATGCTAGAAAATAAGCGATGGAACTTCCCATTATTCCACCTCCGACAATGAGAGTTTCACAAGCAGAAAACCTTGAACTTCTGTTGTGTACTTCCATCGCGCGACTATTAATGCTTGTTAATATTTTCCAGGAAAAAACTCGTTAGAATTATGGCAGTTTAATTTCGCACTAGGAGAACTCAATGCAAAAATCAAATTCGTTTTCAAATATCGGCAATCTGCCAGCGCGCAAAGTTGGGTGGGCGTTGATTCTGTTTGTCTCAATTGTATTCGCTGCGATGGTATTTCGCCCTGAGTCTTTGGTTCACGCGGTCGAAAGCGGCAAGCCGGTCAATGCTAATCTTGAAGCAAATGTTGTGAACTCTGGATTCGCAGAGCTTGTCGAAGCGGTTTCACCTGCAGTCATATCAATTGTGGCTACTCAAAAGAACAAAGTTGACGGCATAAATTATTTTGGTTTGTCGCCGGATTTAGATGCTGAAACATTTAGGAATTTGGACCCAAGGATGTGGGAATTCTTCAAGAGATTCGAACCTGGCAAACAACCTCCTTCTGAGCGGAATCGCAGAAGAGCGTCCAACACAGGATCTGGAGTGATCATCAATCCCGATGGATACATTGTGACCAATTTGCATGTTGTTGAAGATGCAGAAACAATCAAGATTACGCTTTCTGATCAAACCGAATACTCTGCTGAACTCGTCGGTAGCGACAGGCTGACGGACATGGCAGTTTTGAAGATAGACACCGAGACTCCCTTACCTTACGCAGAGTTTGGAAATTCTGAAAACGCTCGAGTTGGAGACTGGATTATTGCAATTGGCGATCCGTTCGGACTCACCCAGTCGGTATCTCTCGGTATAGTCTCAGCCAAGGGTCGTAACTTAATACAAAACTCGCCAAACGTTCCATTGCTTCAAATTGATGCGGCAGTAAACAAGGGGAATTCGGGTGGTCCATTATTCAATACCAATGGACAGGTGATTGGGATCAATACTCTGATATTTTCACCTACAGGAGTCAGTGCCGGCGTTGGTTTTGCGATCCCTTCGAGCGTTGTCGAGGATATATCCAACAGTTTGATCAATGATGGCATTGTCAGAAGAGGGTGGCTTGGAGTTGTCATTCAAACGGTTACGAGTGAAATTGCTCAAGCGCTGAGTCTTTCGGAGAAACCTGATGATCAATATGGTGCGTTGGTTTCGGAAGTTCAGGCAAATAGTCCGGCCGATGTTGCGGGTATACAACCAGGTGATCTTATCGTGCAATTCGATGGACAGACTATCGGAACTGTTCAGGATCTTTCGAGACTGGTGAAAAAGACAAAACCCGGCAGTGAAGTGGCTATCAACGTAGTTCGTGGAAATGAATCTATTTCACTGAATACAAGAATCAAGGTTCTTGCGGGTGCAGGCACAGAAATGAAAAATGCTGAAAAAGATATGGTAGAGAACGAAAGCACCAATGCCCAATTCGGTGTCACTTTAGCGGAACTGAATTCGGATTTACGTTCGAGATTTGGAATCGGTGAAAATGTTGTCGGTGTAATCATCCTTGATGTGATTCCTGACAGTCCTGCAGATAAATCCGGACTTCGTATGGGCGACGTTATCAAATCGATAGATCGAAATGACACTTCAACCGTGAATGCTGTTACTGAAACTTTCGCCTCACTGCGTTTGTCTGAAAAAAGTAGAACTCTAATGCTGATCGAGCGAGGCAGCAACAGCCGATTCATTGTAGTAGATCTTGGATAATTCTCTTCCCTAACTTGCTCGTTAGAGAAAACGCGTCAAGTAGCAGCGATATCCTGTGGCTGCTTGACGCATAATCCATTTATTGGTACAAGGAAATTTTTGGGCGCAAAATAGATTTAAAAATAGAAACGAGCATGACACAGAATATTTTGAACTAGATTGAAATTGTATTCGATGGTGAATATTCAATGAAAATACTGCTTATTGAGGACGATGAATTCTGGAGAGATTCAATCATTCGGAAGCTTGTGGAGCAGGAACATCATGTCGAAGTAGCCGAAAATTTTCAAGACGGCTTAGCACTCGTTCGGAATGGAGAATTTGATGTAACCATAGTTGACCGAGTGCTTCCATTGGATAAGAGCAGTCCTGTCTTGGATGATGACGATTCTGGGTTAAAAATTGTAAAGGCCATTAGGGAGGAAAGAATTGATACTTTAGTGGTTGGATTTAGCGCCATTGGGAAATTAAATTACATGTGGAAATCACAAGAAGGATATGATGCCGGTTGCCACTTCTACGTGTCAAAGAAGGACGGGGTTAGCCATTTAATGCAGACTATGAAAGGGGTAGAAGCAGTTTCTGAAAAATTGAAGGCAGAAAGGATGATCCTCCAAATCGACCAACTAAAACTCGACTGTAGCCAAAGAACGGTGACACTTGAGGGCAAGCCAGTGCATCTGTCTCCTACACAGTTTGACATTCTTACATTATTGATAAAATCCAAAAATGAAGTTGTAAAGTATGAGAAGATTGTCCAATTAATTGAGAAATCCAATAGCAGCCGGAAAAAGAAGAGCAACAAGAATAGCAATAATGTATCAGTTCAAGTGCATGGATTAAGAAAGGCTATAGAAAACCACGAAGGTTCAGAAAAAATGATTTTTACCGTTCACAAAGTCGGCTATGTACTGCGTGAGCGAAGCAAGAGAAAAGCCTCAAACAACTAAACAGATGGATTTCAACTTTTGAGAAAAAGCTGAAACCCGTTTTTGTGCGTATTCAGCATGACAAAATACTTCAAAGGATTTTCGTTCGTTCTGGCTGTTGTTTTCACTCTGGTGATCTGGTTATCAATTGCCGGAGCTATCGTAGTCGCCCGCAATGCATCATTGCACTCCCGACTTGAAGATATCGACCGAGAACTGATTCACATATTCGAAACAATTCAACGCTCCTACATCGTCCACCCTGGAAGAACATTTTTATTCTTTGAAACGATAGCAAGTAAAGTATCGGTACAATCACCTGAAAATCCACACAAAATCTATTTACTAACGAGCATAACCGGTCAAAAAATTTACGGCAATATAGAAGAATTGCCAACATCCGGTTTCGATGACGAGGGCATAGTTGATTTTGATTTGCCCGGCAATGAAACGCGCCATGCCGTGCGTGCTCGTGCGATTAGGTTAAATGACCAGTTCATTCTGCTGGTTGGCAGAAACGTGAGCGAGCTCCGTGAATTTGTTTTTGATGTACTGATGTGGGGCACAATCATTGCGACCTTTGTCGCACTAGGTGTGGCGTATTTGTTTACAAAACTGATTTCGCGACGTCTGCAAGTATTTAACAATACTAGTGAAGCTGTATTGACAGGAAATTTCGGCGAAAGAATAAAGAGAAACAGGAGCGGTGATAATTTTGACCAGTTGGCGGAGAATATCAACAATATGCTGGAGCGAATAGATTTTCAAGTAGGCCACCTTAGAAAGGTATCCAATAAAATTGAACATAATATATTGTCGCCTCTTTATCGACTGAAAGAGCAGCTTGTGCACAGTGCAAATCTAAATGATGAAGAAAAGAGCCAATTGCTTTCAGAAGTGGGATTGATAGACAGTGCGGTTGGTGTGGTGGTGTCTGTTGCAGAATTCGAGAACAAAATCTCTGAGGAAGAACACAGCAAATTCAATCCAATTGAGGTCATTGACAAACTTTATAGAGATCATCTGGAGATGGCAGAGAACAAAAAAATCAATTTGAACTATGTGTTAGAGGCTGAGCGAATAGAGATTCCTGGCTACCAAAATGCCATATATCTAGCGCTTGAAAATTTATTGAAGAATGCGATCAAATACTCGCCGAAAGAAGGCACTGTTAAAGTGGCAGGCATTAGTAAACCGGAAGGATTTGAGTTTGTCATTACCGATACCGGACCGGGAATTCCACCTGAAAAACACGAGGAGGTTCGAAAGCTGAATTTTCGACTAGACCGTGACAAATTGATGCCAGGTGAAGGATTGGGCCTCTATTGTGTGGATGAAGTGGCTAAAAGGCATAATGTGGAACTCAAGTTCGAGAAGACTCATCCGGATGACCAGAACAATCCCGGGCTCAAAGCTACTCTAGGCTATTTTCGTCAATATAAAGCAGCCGCAGCGGCCAGGACTTCTCTTGAGAACACCAAATGAAGAAGGTCTTCTGACTGAGTTCGCAACCGAGGCTTCACATATTTTTGAGAGTTGGAGCACAAAAATACGGCACCGACTCCATGACCCCATAGCGTTGCTATACTGGTCCGCTTGCGTACGCGACTTAACCGCACTGAAACCCGGAAATGTTCACTGCTATGCTGATGGACATGACTTGACGACTGAACACTTTCTTGCAAGCGCCTTTGCCTCTGCTTCAATTATTGCTCACCCAGCTTTGGGCCTAGGACAAAGAATCATTCAATCGGTACGAGCAACACAAGAAGCCGTTGCCACCAATACCAACTTGGGAATCATTTTGTTGTGCGCGCCTATCGTACAGGGATATCGAAATAACTCACAAGCGGGCTTGCGACAGTCGATACAAAAGGGAATCACTGAGTCAGGTGTTGAAGATGCTGAACTGATTTTAAATGCGATCAGAATAGCCTCGCCTTCCGGTCTTGGAGAATCTGTCGAGCATGATGTATTTGCGCACGCTACCGCCGATATTCAAACAATCATGAAATTCGCCGAATCACGAGACCTGCTAGCACGCCAGTACTCAAGCGGATTCTTGGATATTTTTGAAACTGGATTTCCTGCGATTGAGGAAGTACAAGTTAAAAAGTTTGGAAAAAACGAAATTGCGACGGCAGTTTATCTGACGTATCTTTCGAGAATTCACGACTCGCATGTCCTACGACAGCATGGCAGTAACGTGGCCGAGGAGGTCAAATCAGTTGGTGAAAAGCTATATGCTCAATGTAAGAGAGCACATTCAATAAATGATATGCACGATGAACTGATGTATTATGATACGGAATGGAAACAAAGGCATATTAATCCAGGGACGAGCGCAGATTTAACTGTAGCGACTCTCTTTGCACATAGTATTGAAAGTAGAGTAAATTAAGTGTGCAATATGCTGTTTACGGTTTGACAGTAATTTACTAAAGGTATTAATTTTTTTCAACCTAGTTGGAGGTAATGAGATGGCGATTGACAATGTAAGGGTCGGAGAATCATTAGTTGGAGAAGGCAATGAAGTTGCACACGTTGACTTGCTAATAGGACCACGTGGGTCTGCTGTGGAAGCAGCGTTTTGTAATTCTCTGTGCAACAACAAAGACGGCTTTACCAGCTTGCTGGCAGTTGCTTCGCCCAATATTCCCGCGAAGCCAAACACTGTCATGTTCAATAAAGTAACCATGAAAGGCGCGAAACAGGCTTTGCAGATGTTTGGCCCTGCCCAACGTGCTGTGTCATTGGCAGTCATCGACAGCGTTGAAGATGGCACTATTCCAGCGGATGAAGCAGATGATCTGTTCATTTGTGTTGGTGTTTTCATTCACTGGGATGCCGAAAATGACAGTAAGATCCAAGAGTACAACTACGAGGCGACACGTGAGGCGATTCGTCGAGCTGTCACAGGTCATCCTAATGCTCAAGAAGTCATTGCTCAAAAAGGTATAGCGCACCCGTTTGGAGCAGACTAATTCATGTTTCCTTGGAAAAAGAGCCAGGTGGCTATGTCACCTGGCTTTTTTATGAGAATCCGAATGAATCAATGAGTTGATAACCCATATAAATTTTGAAGGAAACCGACGCATCTACAATACTTCAACTGCCCAGAGTCGACCCCATTCTTCAGTTATGGCGGAATTTCAGTTGTCGTCTACTGCCGATACGAATTCCATAAGTCCTTTGTATAGTGCTCGAATGTGACGTTCTGTCCGCAATGTTTGCAGACAAGTCCTCTCGTGTGCTTCTCACGTCCGATATGCCAGTCGCACAGGAGACAGGAAACAATATATTTTGGGGGTGTAAAGTGGATGTTATGCGTTCGGTTGCCACTACATCCAATTTCCAGCGCTTTGGCCCTCCAGACGGCGTCGTGCCCGTGATTGGTACCGACTAGTGCATGTGCAATTTCATGCAATAGCGAATCTGTGATTTCAGCATCATCCGCGCTTAGGCAGAATTGCTGTGAAATGCTAATAATCTTGTCTGTGTACAGACAGACCCCACCTCTCTTCGTTGCATCATCATAAGTGAATCGCCAGTCGCTTAGCTGATGCTTCTGTAGCAGTTCGTCTGCTTGCTGGGCGACTGTATCCAGCCGTTGCATATTTGCAATGCCCAGCTGGTCAGGTGTTTCCTTTTCTAGCATTTCGTACGGCACATCCCAGATTTCTCCCACACATTCCAGTCGTGCGCGTTTGGGATTCATGCGAGTAATTGTGCCATTGCTAATTTCTCCATTCGATGAATAGAAGAAAACGTGATCGCCGATGCTAAATTTCGCACGCTGCATCTGATTGTGTGTATACACCCGCTTGGGCCTGACACCTTCCCTTAGTTTGAGTATGAGAAACGGCACGTCAAATTCGGTGCCGTCCTCGGCAACTACTGTCGCTTTAGTACCATGGACTGATGCGATAAATCCTTTTTCCAAGCCACGCAGACTATAGAAGCGTACGGGATCGTTGATTTTCAATTTTAAGTTTGCCATGTAGCCACGAAATTCTAGTGTGTGTAGTTCAGGTATCTGTTCCAACTACCACCGGGTTTGCACTGTACAGTACAAGCGCGGAGAAACGTCTGCGAGATCCGGTAGCTCGAGCCAAGAGTCTAAATTCTTTGTGAATGCAGTGCGCAAGGTTAGCCCGTCGCTTTAACCTAGCCACCAATATTGATGATTGTATACACCATCTAAATTGTTCAGGTAATGAAAGCAGGTTTCGTTCACTATGGTGGGCGAGAATTCAGAAACAGGATTAATAATCTGCAACGGACTCTACAGTGGCCGGTTTGCGTGCAAATTGTAGATAGTGAGATGGTTTCGTGTAATAATAAGAACACTGGACCGTAGTAAAAATGTCAGTTTGTACGATTCAAGCTGTCAATTTAAAATGTTTCGTCTGGAGAATAGGGATGTCTGAAGAAACAACCGACCGAAGACTTGAAGAGACGTTCGATCAGGAAACTGTCGAAAAAAGACTAGCCGAAGAATTACCTCATTGGTATTACGAAAATGGTTGGATTCGTCGAAAATACAAAACCATGGGCTGGAAAGGTACGCTAATGGTGATCAACGCGGTTGGCCATCTAGCTGAAACGGCGTGGCACCATCCTGATATTTCCGCGTCGTATGCTTTTGTAATTGTTAAGTTGATGAATCATGCGGCGAAAGGCATTACTGAAAAAGATTTCGAGTTGGCTAAAAAGATTGAAGAATTTGTGCACTGGCAGCCGGGTCTTGAAGACAGTTCTTTGGAGGGAACGCCTACCGATCAACGATTTCGCTACATTCGCTACGACTAATTTCTGAATCAGTTGATTACGAACCACCCCAATGGCTGACAGTACTGATGTCGTACTCAGTCTAGGGTCCAATCTTGGCAACCGTCGAGACAATCTCTGTACCGGACTGAAGCACTTATCAAAAGCTGGCTATTCCATTCAGCAAATTTCACCTGCTGTGGAGTCGCCTGCACAGTTGCCACCTAACTCACCGTCCCCGTGGAACCGGCCTTTTTTGAATGTGGTGGTGCGAGGAAAATGCGATCTGGGCATCGAAACATTCTATCGGATCAGTAAACGAATTCAAACCGATCTTGGCAAGGCAGTTGAAAACAAGTGGCAGCCAAGAAATCTGGATATTGACATCGTTTTCTGGGGTAGCGTTGTCACTAAATTGAATGGCAAACTGATACCTAACTCAGCCATTTACTCCAGACCTTACGTATTGTCGCCGCTTGTTCATATGGCTCCGCAGTGGAAAATTCCGGACTCTACGGGTGTAAGTGCATTGGATTTCAGTTGTACTTCCAAATCTGAATTCCATATCCCGTTGTGGATGGGAATACTGAATATAACCCCGGACTCGTTTTCAGATGGAGGTAGATTTGCCCATCTCGAAAACATGCACGCCGTTGTCGAAAATATGATTTCAAACGGTGTCAATATCATTGATATCGGTGCCGAATCGACACGCCCCAATGCAACACCGCTTACGGCGGACGAGGAGTGGACTCGGCTGAAGCCAGCTCTGGAACTTGTTCAGGAAATAGCCAAAGATAGCATACTCCCCCCGCAAATTAGTGTGGATACTTATCATTCAGCAACAGCTGAAAAATGTCTTGAACTAAACGTTGACATGATTAACGATGTGCGCGGCCTGCGGTCAAATGACATGATGGCGCTGGCCAGGTCCTGCGATAAAACTTTCATTGCCATGCATAGCGTTACGGTTCCAGTCGATTCCAAAATCAGTCTTGATCCTGCTGCCGATGCTTGTGCTGTGTTCGAAAACTGGATTCGAGAGGGACAGGAACTATGGGATGCGCACGGATTAGATTTACATCGAATAATTGTGGACCCAGGCATTGGGTTCGGAAAAAGTAGTCTTCAGTCTCTGGATCTCATGCGTTCGACAAAACGATTTCGGAAACTTGGACATCGATTAATGGTGGGACATTCCAGAAAGCGATTTCTTCGCTCCTTCTCTGATCACGCAAGTGCAGATCTTGATATTGAGACGATCGGTGCATCACTGCAGATGTGTTCGCAATCTGTTGATATTCTTCGCGTCCATGCTGTAGAGGCGCACACTAGGGCCTATCTGAGTTGGGCGCATCTCCTCAAAAATCGTGCCTAGCGTACTTGCGCTACATTCGCAATAGTCAGCCTGTTCGTCTGCGAAATTCGGTTATTGCTTCAACAATCCACTGCCAAGCTTCGATTTCCCTATCACCGGCTGTCTTTTCGATTGCTATCGATAGATACTCCATTTCAGAATCAACTTTTTCTGCCGGCAGCATATGGAGCCGACTCACCAATATTGCCGCTTCGATTACAGCTGCTTGTGCCCGGTTGAATCCTGGAAAAGGCTTTATGAGGGTGCTGCACACTTCCGACAGATAGATTTTGGGACGCAGCGAATCGTCGACTTGTCTGACAACTTTTAGCTCCCGATAAGATAGTGCGGCTTCAAGTGCGCGGCCCTTCACCTTAGAAGTGGAATATGTCGGCCAGTCGGTTTTCTCCGTCAAACACCCCGCATATACGCGAACGTCATCGGTTATGTTCACAACTGCCGTGCCACTGGTTTGCAGATTATTGAGCGTTTGGGAAGGCTTGAAAGGTGCAATTACAACCCATTCGTCTTCGTATCGAATTCCCATCGGTGCGATATGAACTGCGTTCATTTCGTCGACTGTAGTTACGACGACTTCGTAAATCATTTCTTATTCATATTTTTTGATTGTTTCAACGTTGTACCTTCTTCCTGATATTCTTCACCCGGAGAATTCACTGGTGTGATGCAACCCCAGCTCAAAGGGCGGTCCTGAACATATCGCTTTCCAAGCAGCCAAGCTATTTGCGCCTTGGCAAGTTCCATACCAAGATAGAACGCATGCGATCCATCCTGTTCAACTTTCAGGTGCGGAAAGAGTTGATATGGGTCCACTGATTCATGCATTCCATCTCGATTGAAGATGTGAATGCCTTTGTTGCTCACCTGAATTCGGAAGCTTGGATCGCGAATCATGTTTGCCAATTGCCGAATTTCATCGACTGAATGAGGAAACGGTTTTTTTTCGTGCAGAGCCAGCAGTCCTGCGTCATAGCCTCTTGGCAGACTTGAGTCACTCTTGGCTGCATACATGATTCGACGAGCACGGTCCGTCTCTGCAACTGCCGTTTTAGCGTGCCCGCTCACTTCGGTAGTCAGTATTGCACTGGCATTGAGTTCGGAGGCGATGCCCATCATAATTGCGGTAATTCCCATTGTGTCTGCGTCGGTAAGCTCAGTGATGTTTCCAGTGCCGATCATGATTTGGATATCCGGGTATCGATGGCGTAGTTCGTAGTATTGCGTAATGGACTTGGTGAATCCAAAATGGATTGGATTCAAGATTGGGTCGGCAAGAAATTCGCGTCCTTTGTCTGTCATTGCGTCAATGGCTCTGTACAAAGAATTGAAATCTGATTCACCATCTGGAATCAATACCGGAGTGCTTTCTACTTCGTCTGCGATCCAAAGTGATCGCTCAGACAGACTGAGAAGGTAGTCAGCGCCTGCTCGTCCACCACGCAGAAGATCATCGTCTTCAAGAGAATCAATGCTGATTTGAAATCCGTTACGTTTGAGATCCTGAATGGTTTCTTCAAGATGCGGAAATTCCTGTCCCGGCAGGCAACCGATGTCAATCACATCCGCCCCCGAATTTCGGTATGCCTGTGCGGTTTCAATGATTTGATCCACACGCATATTGGGAGCATCGACAATTTCAGCGAAGATTGAGACCGAATAGTTTTCTAAGTCTACCTTCCTGGAAGCGGATCCAAAAAATTCGGGCAAATCTTTGAGATCTACCGGTCCTTTGAGAACCTCTACACCGAAATGTCCTGAAAGACTCTCAGTGTTTCCGGCACACAGCCCTGGCAGCATAATGCGATCAAATTGGTTTACACCTTTCAGTCGCCGTTTGACCATCTCTGCGGTAATCAGCGCTGCCACGCTGACACCGATTTGATGGATTTCACAGGAAAAATCTCTCGATTCGATATGGTCTAGCGTTCGTTTCAGGCTGGCTTCCGCCAAACGCCCCGTCACGAACAGGATTCTTTCAGACATTGCATTCGTTGTAGAACTGCGTCTCGCAGTCCTTTCATGTCGGTCGTCAAAGTAGTATTTTCGAATTCACCGATTTTTCTGGTGCACTCGAGATCGATTTCTCTGGGGTAGACTGTCACCATTTTCCCTGGAGCCGGTGTGACTACGACTGGCTCCGTATCGCAGGCATAGACGATTATCGGAATTCGACACTTTCCGGCCTGAGCGAATACATTTGTCACAAGCGTATCGGAAATTCCCGCTACACACTTGGCGACGGTGTTCGAGGTGGCGGGTGCGACGATCAAAGTATGATAGTTGTTTTCGTAGAACTGGCCTACCGGTACGGCACTGGCGGTGGAATCATGGAACATGCGTATTCCAGCTTCGCGCAAACGCTCGATGTATTTGTACATAACCAGCACCTCCTCTACAGCTCGGCTCAGGAATATGTCAATACCATCCACTTCGAGAATAAAATCGAGGCACTCCTTCAGATCATGACCTGAACCGGTTAACGCCCATGCGAATCGTGTTGTTTCATATTTTCTTGCCATGATTAGTCAATCTAGCGGACTGGTGTTGCAAAGCCGTCAGTAATTGTGCTTACCCCTCCACGCAATTTCCTCTTCAATAACTCGTTTTTTCTCACGAATTATTTCCGTAGAGTAAAAATCATCTCCATGTTGTTCAGCTATTTTGAGTTGCTGAAACGCGAGTTTCAGCTCGCCAAGCCGAAAGTGATATTCAGACTCTGAAAGGTAACCATTTAACACCTCGCCGCTTTTTGTAGCCGTTTCTCCGTGTAGTTTGTAATACTTTATCTGCTCTGAATTGAGGCTGAGATGCTTTTTAATATATCGATTGGCCTCCTCAATGTTGCCCGAACGAATCAGCGCGAGTGTATAAAATTCAACGACGGCCGAATCGGCATTTTCCGACAATGCTGAATCAGCTAGCAGTTCTCTTGCAGAATTTGGGTTGTTTTCATTCAGTTCAATTTCAGCTGCTGCAAGCATAAACCACAGATTATCAGGCTCAGCTACTCTGAGACTGTTCAGCTCCTTGCGGGCAGAATCGATTTGACTATCTCTGGCGAGTGAAAGCGCCAATCCATAACGAGTTGCAAATTGCTCGATCTCGCTCCCCACAGGCAAATTGTCCTCGAAATATTTACTGGTTCTGGTCGGTTCCCAATTGAATAAAACCCGTGATCGTGCCTTGACGAAATGGAAATCAGGGGGAATTGGCTTATCGACGGTCTGTTTGTATCGATTTACACGCGCTTCAAAACTTGCAATTCTTTCGGGTGTCACTGGATGCGTGTTATGAATATTTGATTCAACTACTCCTTGTTCACGAATGGCTTGTTCCAACGCCAGCATAAAATTCCTTGCGTGAATTGGGCTGTAGCCGGACGCCGTCAAAATCTGAAGCCCAACTGCATCTGCTTCCCGTTCGTAAGCCAGCGTGTAGTCGATCAGTGCTTCTACCTGAGCTGCTTGCGCACCGGCTATCGCAGCAATTCCAGTATCTCCTCCTATTACAATTCCTGCAAGAATTGCAACTAGAGCCGGTAATTGTGTCGCTTTGTAGTCGCTGAACAAACGGGATAAATGCTTCTGCTTGTAGTGTGCAAGTTCGTGCGTGATGACCGAAGCCAGTTCTCCTTCCGTATCTGCGAGTTCAATTATTCCCGTATTGATGAAAAATGTGGCGCCAGGACCTGCAAATGCGTTTATGCTGGAATCGTTGACGACGAAATAGTGCAATGAATCAGAGTCCATTCTCGCATTTTTCGCTATTTCTTTTGCCAAATCTGATACATAGTTATTTATCTGAAGATCTTCAGATAAACTTGAGTTGTCCCGAATCAGAGAGAGAAAATGCCGCGCCTGCCGCTCCAGAATCAGTGATTTAATCGGGTTTTGCGTTTGGGCGCTTGCAAACTGACTGGAAAGAATAACCAACAAGACACCGATGCAAAATGCACGCCACAATCGCTCTAGTAAGGCAATCCTGGATTTAATTGAGCCTCCCGGTCCGCATCCGACAGTCAGAACAAAACAAGGCCATGCACAAGATTGCAAATTTCATGCACTCAATTTTATCAGTATGAGGATTTTGCTCGGAGGTAATCTAAATATTGTGGGTTGTTGAATTTTCGATAAATCAGCTAGTGAATGGGTGGAATATATTCAATTGAATTGTATTTGCATATAGCTTTGTTTGCCTGCTCAGAGCATGCATTAGTTGATCGTATCAAGCTAATGATTATTAACAGGTCGAATCAGCTTAACTCTTTGTCTCTCGTACCATGGTTTTCACTCGCCCCAAACCTCGGCCCACATTGAGAACTCTAATGGACTGATTTGGTAACGTGCGAAATTGCCTTCGTGGAGACCTAGCAACTCCCTTTCAGCGATTTCGTGAAATCGCTCGTGTTCCTGTTCCCGTATATGATTGTGCGTCCATACGCTGATGTGTGCAGCGGCTTGCAGTTGGCCCATCCGTTTGCGGACGATTGTACCGACAATCTCGTGTAAAGCTGTTCGGTGCCGCATCCGAAACGGGTCGGGTTCTCCCACAGATTGCCTTACCGCAGCGTAACGTGAGGCGGACTGCTTGTAAGCCAAGAGAAACACGTTTCGAAGTAGTTCGATTCGGTTCATTTCATACACGCCGAGCATGGCTTCGGTATAAGCGTCCCGAGGCATATTCTCGAAAGATAGTGGTGCCAGATTTGCTTTGATTAGTGGAATGTTGGCACAGAGTCGGGATACTCGCTTATTGACATCATCGAATGGTTGTAAATAAGGAAGTTGTACCATCACAAAGAAGCTCTGTTCAAATGGGTCAACAATCGCTGATGCTGTGTCAAGAATTTGGTCGAAGCACTCTGCAATAAGCTGCGGAATCTCCAGCGGATGAAATACCGATCCTTGAATACCAACACCGATATGCCGGAGCCGGCCCACCGCTTCCGAATCGGAAAGCAGGTTGTTCGCCAGAAACGCATGAAGATTTTGAATGGTATAGCGATTGAAACCGACAGCATCAACGGCATCGACAAGAAATTCAATTGCGTCCTTGTGGTTCAAGATCATTTGAGTTTCAAGACGTGTTTTACCTGCCGCTTCTTCTCCAAGTTCAATCAGACGTTTTGTATCGAGCAGCGAATAGGTGTTACCTTCAAGTCGGCTTGAATTCCATGAGAGATCAATCAGCAACCTATTCAGTATCTTCTTGGCATACGTGCCGCTGGGTTGTTCGGCGATTTTGGGATTGCCAATTTCCGAGAGTTCCGTTCGCTCTGCCTGCGAGAGATAGAAGGTGTCGTTGGGACGGTACAAATCGAGAAACACGCGGTTATAGCCAACTGGCTTACGTAGTGCGGGAAGTTGGCGAACATATTCCTGGATCTTTATCCCGGACTCGGAGAGCGGCAACACTTGAAGCTGAGCGGCTGAGATTCGACCAGAGGCGACGATACTTTGCCCTGCTAGTTGCACTACCGGGAACATACGGTATTTCGCCCAGCGACCTTTGCCCTCCATGATCAAGCGTTTTTGGTCAACGAGAAATTTGAGGCGGTATTGTAAAGTCCGACGCGGTGGCGAGTATCCCAGCTCATCGGAAATTTCCTGCGCTGTCATGCCTTCAGGGTTTTGCTGAACAATCTCCTCAATAGCCCGTAATAATTCTTCGCGAATACGTCTTGGCATATTTATCCTGTAAGTTGCATATAAAATTCTATGCGCAATATAGTTAATCTACGCGCAAAAAACAAGCTATATATGGAAGTTATTTTGCGTATAGAATGCGAATATTGCGCGTAGGGGGTTTCTGAACACTTGTAGGCTAAAAAAATGCGAGGTAAATTTTGTTATGTTTAGGGAATTTTCTTGGAAATAAGCTATCTCACGAACTCTACGATGTTTACGTTGCGGATTCTGATCAAAATGAACGCTCATTCTGATTTAACCTGAACACTTATATGCTTAGAAATTATTCAGTCAAGGTTTGGAAACACTGTGACACGCCCCCGCCAAACAATGTGTTTATTGAAGCTGATACAGTAATGTAAGCGCTTAGAGCAGCAGTAAAATCCTTTCCGGTCGAGGCATTTATTACACACAGAGCTATGACATTGCTGCAGGGAACAGTTTCATGTGCGGATTGAGCGCTACAGAAAAATATACTGAGTTGGTTGACCGGCACCCAAGGACTTCGACATGGTTACGCGCAAGACAGAATGAATAAACTGGAAGAACTGGGCTTTTCTTGTGATATGCGAGTGACATGTTTGACCAAGAATTCGGGCAGTTTGCAGCTAATGTCGTAGATGCATACTTCGCTAAAGAAGAAAGTAACATTCGTGCACAGGCTAGACAATTAATTTCGGCGAATTCACTTTCAATCAGAATGTGCAAATTCTCTGATTTCCCATCCGTACTGACCACCGGTTGCGTTAAAATGTAAATTAGATATGCTAGGGGTCTACGCGGAATACAAAGGAATCCCCGAATTTAAGTTGAATCTGTAGGAATAGAAATGTCAAGGGAAAAGAACGCAACACATACTTACACTATCATCATTGAGCGATGTTTAGAGACAGGTCTGTATATAGGAAGCGTGCCTAGTTTTCCAGGTGCTTACAGCCAAGGAAATACAATCGACGAACTAGATCTGCATATGAAAGAGGTCATCACAATGCTACTCGAAGATGGTGAGCCTGATATGCGGGCACAGTATGTAGGCACAAAAACGGTTGTTGTTGAAACCAATAATCTGAAAGTGGCCGCTTAATTCTTGATCTTTATGTCTTCTTTATTGGTCGTCTGCTTTTACCCTGATTGATAGGGGGAGCACTCGCTGCACGCGCATGCTTTAGTGAGAAATTAGGGATTCATGCGTTCAATTTGCAAATAGTAAACAAAATAAGGTAAATCGCCTGTCAAATATTCCTGTTCTAAAACCTAGAGAAGTCATTCGAATACTGAACAAATTGGGGTTTGAGGAAGTGCGGCAAAAAGGTTCGCATAAGAAATTTCGACATTCCGATGGGCGGATTGTTACCGTGCCGGTGCATTTCGGCCAAGATATAACACCTGGTTTACTTCATAAAATTTCTTCGGATGTTCCCCTAGGCATCGTTTCGCAGTACCAAGGCGGTAGTCAGAATGCATGACGTAATAATGTTAGACCAGTTGTGTACGCCTTTATAGATGCAATCCAATGGACACACTTCTATAGATTGGATAACTCAACACTATGCTGTGGCGCACTATGCCTCAAAAATCGGCGGATGCACAGAGTAACAATTCACTATTAAAATCTCTGTAATTGTTTCTAGCTAACGGACCTTTCTACTGTCCGCACAAAATAATTTTTGTACGATGCCTAAATTCATAAGCTCATGAAATTCAATATTCTAGTTTGTGAAGGTCCCTATACCCATCAGGCCTCCGATTCTGCCTATCAGTTTGTAAATGCTGCATTGAGCATCGGACATGAAATCGTTCGTGTGTTCTTCTATCACGACGGTGTATACAACGGCACAGCACTGAGCGCGCCTCCTAGTGATGACCGGGATATCGTCAATCAATGGATCAAATTATCTCGTGACCACGACATCGATCTGGTAGTTTGCATCGCGGCATCGCTGAGAAGGGGCATATTGAGTTCCGAATCCGCCGAGCAATACGGAAAGGATGCCGCCAATATTGACAACCAATTTCAGGTTGCTGGTATTGGCTATTTCATTGAAGGAAGCATCATCGCCGATCGAACAGTCATATTCGGTGACTGACTGAATTTAGGTATAGACGATGGTTGAAGCCAAAAAACGTTTCATGTTCATCAATCGTCGTGCGCCTTATGGCACCATCTATGGATTGGAGGCACTAGACGCAATGTTGGCGGGATCTGCCTTTGAGCAGAATATTAGTGTCGTTTTCTTGGATGACGGTGTTTATCAATTGATGCGAAACCAAGATCCCTCAGTACTTGGAATGAAACATTTCACCAGAACCTTTAGAGCGTTACGAGACTTTGAAATTACGAATCTGTTCGTCGAGGAAGAGTCTTTGAAACAGCGCGGCATGACTGCCGAAGACTTGATGGATGTGCCGCGAGAGGATGACAGCAACTGCGTGACGGTTGTATCCTCTCATACTCTGTCCGACCTCATGAATCAACAGGATGTTATTTTGCAATTCTAGAGATTCCAAGTTGTGCGACAACCGGCTGTTACAGCACACTAAAGGTTTGATTTTCGAATTTCCACCGAGTTCCACCACATTGTCATTATTGATCGCGTTTGAGGTGATGAAACTTTTCAATTGTCAATCAGAACAAAGACCATGATTTCCATGATCGCGAGTTGAATCATAATTGACTCTAACGTACAAGTGGTATGTAATCAGTGAACTATCCAGCATCATTTATAGAAATTTCGTAAAACGGTAAATATTAGAATCGCTGATTCCGATGCTGCATACCGTCAATAAATCTCCAACTGAAAAATCAAGTTTGCTGAGCTGTCTGCGTTTAGCGCAAAGCGGGAGCGACATTATCTTGATTGAAGATGGAGTGTACGCAGCAATGAGTGGAACTAATAGTGAATTAGTGATTCGAAATGCACTGGTCAACCATCGAATATACGTTCTTGAACCGGATCTCCAATGTCGAGGATTGCAAAAGTCTCGATTAATTCCCGGAATCGAGACGGTTGACTACGTCGGTTTTGTTCAATTGGCCGCTGACAATGACGCAGTACATTCGTGGTTGTGAGAGAGAGTGAGTGAAAATCCCTGTTGAATTGGACGGAAAGATCTATGAAACTGATGCAGAGGGGTTTTTGGTCAATCCTGACGAGTGGTCGCAAGCACTGGCTGAGAAAATGGCACAGGATGACAACTGTGAGCTAACTCCAGAGCATTGGGAAGCGATCAATATTCTGAGAGAGTATTATGCCGAATACGCCATCGCGCCGCCGATTCGGGTTCTGGTTCGCCACATGGGCAAACGGCTCGGCAAGGAAAAAGCGAATAGTCCTTATCTGTACGAATTGTTTCCATTCGGACCCGCAAAACAAGCCTGTCGCTATGCGGGATTGCCGAAACCGACCGGTTGCATATAGAGGTTCACGGGTTGTTGACGACAACCTGCTCGGTGCGTGAAATTTGCTCTTGAGCATTGCATTTTCGATTACATACTACTTCGCTGCAATCGTATTGTTGGTCGGGTTGCTGTGGAAAGTCATCAGTTATGCAAGAATTCCTTCAAGATATTTGCTACCGGTTGCTCCGGTACCTCGAACTCGATTTGGGGTAGTTGTTCGAATAACAAGAGAAGCACTGTTCTTTGAGAGTCTGTTCCATGCCAGCAAATGGACATGGCTGTTTGGATGGATATTTCACTATGCTTTAGCACTGGTTCTGCTTCGTCATCTGTATTTTGTGACGGATCCGGTGTGGACCTGGGTAATCTGGACATTCGTGCCGGGTGATTTTGCCGCTTGGGGAATGTTAATTGGTTTGGGTGGACTCTTCGGGAGAAGAATATTCGTTGATCGTATACGTTACATTTCCAGCCCCTCGGACTACGCAATGTTGATTCTGCTGATTCTGATCGCTGTCACCGGCCTCCTTCTTCGATACAAAATTCATGTGGACATATTTGGTGTTCGAGAATTCATGCTGGGTTTGATTAATCTGTCTCCGACAATCCTGCCCCAGAACGTTGTTCTATACTTGCACTTGGCTAGCGTAGCCATTCTGGTGCTGATTTTTCCGTTCAGCAAATTGATTCACTTCCCAGCCTATTTCTTTAGTCCAAGCCATAATCAGCACTACTCTTCAAGAAAGCGTATGGTTGACGAGTGAGTGGATGATGAAACAGATAACAACTCCGAAAATCAACAAAGGTGCGATGGCAGACGCCAAGCCTTTCTTTCAATCGAATGGCGGACCGTCCCACGCGCCTGTTGATAACTGGCAGGAAATCGCGGTAGAGAAACTCGGAGAACTGGTCGAATCAAATCGGGCTCTACAGGTCTTTCTTGACAGTTGCGTGAAATGCGGTGCATGTACCGACAAATGCCACTATTTCCTCGGAAACGGTGATCCTCTCAACATGCCAGTGGCACGGCAGGACTTGATTCGTGGGGTATATCGGCGTCACTTCACGCTCGCGGGTCGATTGTTTCCCAATTTCGTCGGTGCTCTCGATTTTACGGAAGAACTGCTTGAAGACTGGAGTACCTACTACTATCAGTGTTCCCAGTGCCGCCGTTGTTCGGTGTACTGTCCTTTTGGCATCGATACAGCCGAGATTACCATGGCTGGACGGGCTATCCTGGAGTCCGTCGGGCTCAAACAGACCTACATTCATACGGTAATCGACAACGTTCACAGAGTTGGAAACAATCTCGGTATGATAGGTCCCGCCATCGCGGATACTCTCGAGAGTCTGGAAGAGGAAGTCAAAGAAGATACTGGCGTGGACGTGCGATTTCCATTGAATGATCCCGATGCCGACATTTTATTGGTTGTACCATCTGCTGACTTTTATTCGGAACCGCACGTAGATGGATTGATTGGCTGTGCGAAGATATTTCACCAGACCGGCATTCGCTGGACCCTTGCAACTGAAGCGTCTGAAGCCGCGAATTTCGGACTGTTTGTTGGAGATTCTTCACATATGAAAAAAATCGCGGAACGAATTCAAAACTCTGCTCTGGAGCTGGGAGTTCGACAAATCCTGATTGGAGAATGTGGGCACGCTTGGAGAGTTGCCAGCAGCTATTGGCCGGAATTATTCAAGTATGCGGATTCGCCGGTACAGCCACTGATCGAACCACTGCATATATGCGAGTTCACTCACAGTCTGATCGAAAGCGGTCAATTGCGCTTGGACAAATCCGTGCATGCTGACAAAGTGATCACGTTTCACGACTCATGTAATGTGGCTCGCGGCTCGAGAATGGGTCAAAAACCACGGGACATCTATCAAATTCCACGCAATCTGTTACGAGCTGCCTGCGACAATTTTGAGGATATGGCACGGGAAACTATCTGTGAGTACACATTCTGTTGTGGCGGCGGTGGTGGGTTGCTGACTGATGAATTGATGGAAGTGAGAGTCAGTGGTGCGTCACCAAGAGTGCAGGCACTGGAAAATGTAATTTCGACTCACGGTGTAACTCACATGGCCGCAATCTGTGCGATTTGCAAAAGCCAGTTTCGTGCAGTTCTGCCGCACTACGGTCTCGGAATCGACATGATCGTCAGCTTGCACCAGATTGTGGGGGATGCAGTTGTTTTGCGCTGATATTCTGATCACCAGGCGCGGGGTGACTGTACTGGATCAGTGCTCCTTGATAAATTCCCGTATTACATCGATCAATGCTTCATCCGCCACGAAGCAATATTGGGAATCCCCAACTGAGTGAATTTGCATTGCTGGCAAACGGTGCGAAATCATGCAGAGATTGGTTTCGAACACCCCTCAGTCGTGCTCCAGCACCTCAATTGCACCATTTGAGTTCGCTTCAAGCCGCTCTTTGAAAGCAATTGCCGCATCTTGAAAAGGATGTTGTTCAGGACCGTTGTGCGCAAGTTTCAATGTGTAATCGACAGCGGCAGCCGCACCTGTGACGACCATGATGATTGAAGTTGTAACCCCAACAAGGTTTTTTTAAAACAGTCATAGTAGGCTCCTCTCTTCTAAGCAAATTGTTAATCGAAAGATTAGTATTGTTTATGTGCGAGTCGTTAACACCATCGCTGTGCCATTCACAATATGTCAGTGAGCGAGCGGTCGATCAATTGAACCACCCCAAATGTCTCCAACCGTAAACCCATTCGGAAATGGATCGTCAGAATCTACCACGTATTGAGCGATTCCAGTAATCCATGCCTGTCCACGGATGGTTGGTACAACCGCCGTAAGGTTAGCAATTCGGGTTTCGCGAACAAGCCGTCCAGTGAATATCGTGCCCAGAATCCCCTCATGGTGGAAGTCTTCATTCAGTCCGAGCTCGCCTTTTGCATGAAGTGCGGCCATGCGGGCGCAAGTCCCAGTACCGCATGGTGAGCGGTCAAGAACGCCGGTCCAAGTTATTGGTCGTTGCCAATCCAGCTGACCAGAGGAAACAACCACAGCATTCTTTGCGGTGGCACCGGCCACTGTAGGAGTCCCTGTCATTACACAGATCGTCACCCCTGACACATTTGGATTCTCCGGGTGTACACTCGGCAACTGTTCCCGGGCGGCGGCTTTAATCATCTCGCCGGCACGGGCAATTTCTCCGGCCCGGTCTGGGCGAAGCTCAATCCCCAACCGCTCGGCATCCGCAATAACATAGAACATTCCGCCCCAAGCGACATCAACCGTAACTTTTCCAATTTCTGGAACGTCAATTACTTCATCAAGATGAACAGCAAATGCGGGTACATTTTCAAATGTTACACCTTTGACTTTTCCATCCGTCACTTCGGAAGTAACTGTAACCAACCCGGCAGGCGCCTTCAGTGTCAATACGGTTTCTGGTTCCGTGACTTCAACCATACCGGTTTCGATCAGTGCAGTGGCAACGCAGATCGTGTTTGAGCCGGACATCAAAGGGTACTCGACCTGTTCTAGAATCACAAACCCTGCGTCTGCTTTCGGATTTCGTGACGGCAATACAATGTTGCAGTTTGCAGCAGGATAACCTCGCGGCTCGCGCAACATCCGTTTACGAAGATCATCGGCTTCCTGCTCAAGATGGCACATTTTGTCATACATCGTTTCGCCGGGCACATCTGTGATGCCGCCAACGATAACTCTACCGGGTTCTCCGCAGGCATGAAGATCAATGGCATGAATGACGTTTGAATATTTCATTACGGTGTCTCCCAAGATAGCCGCATGTTCATCCAACTTGCGGTGTTGTGTAAATTGGCGACGACACTGCACGGTGGTACAAGCACATCGTAGGCTGCTCGTGTTTCATCGTCCAAATGCATGTTTTTGATAGGAATGAGGTTGACGAGTTGCTCAACAGTCTTTGGACCAATTAGTGGTGCGGCGATTCCCGGCTGATCTTTGACCCAAAGAATGGCTAGTTGAGCAGGTGTTAAACCAAGTTCCGTGGCAATCATCGAAAACTGAACACCAACTTCAATGCCGTGACCGGTTGCACGGTCAGCTAATAAACCACCCCGTAAAGCCACCCTAGACTCCTCTGGATACGTAGAGACTGACGAATACCGTCCCGCCCATTGCCATCGGTGCCCATGCAATTAAACCCAAACCGTGCTTTTGGCTAAGAGGCACAAGTTCGTTTTCGATTCTACGGTCAAGCAAGTTGTAAGGCGGTAGTTCCGACACGAATCTCACATAGCCTTTGTGTTCGCTAACCATAATTGCTTCCATTACAGTCCACGTCGGATGCGTGGAATGCGGCTCGTCACTGGACAGTTACTACTGACAATTCGTGCACCACCACATAAGGTCGGTCAGTAAATTCAGACTTCCTGACCTTTATTTCCAATTCGATTTGCTTCAAGTTCACGCATGTTGATAATCTTATTTTCTTTTTTATGAAAACCGAATGATATTCCCAGTGAATTTCTTTGCAATACTGGCTAATTTAATATTTCACCTTATACATGCCGAAATGCCCTATTGCGCCTCCAACAGCTCGATACGAAAGCCATCTGCGAAGGATTTTCCAGTACCTACCTCGTACTTTTCAACGAAATCCGCCCGGCAAACCGTTAGAATGATGACATATTTAATTGGTCGAGGTCAGGTAGGCTGAAAGTGTTGCAGAATAACATATCCATCCCAGAGTTTTTTGATTCCTGGAAGTAGCTGACGTCGTGATGGAATGAACCTCGCTAGTCGTGCCACCTGTATGACGTATGTCCGGATGTTCGGTGCTCTGACAGGTGGGAATCTCGAACCAGGGCCGATTGCAATGGCATTCAATTTGAGTAAGTTTTTCCACAATGTTTCGGGGTTTTATATACAGGATTGATTAACAAAGCTGTCAGTAAGCGTTCACTCAAGCCGTGATGTTCCACACTGAACGTATTCGATCTAATGAACTGTATGTTGCATTCATGTTTTGGAGGGTGATCAATTCCAACTGAAATCACGCTTTGGAAACATGATCAATGAAATTACAAAGACGCTGCCAAAGCACAAAGAAGACTGTTGCAGCGAATGCATCAGATGCCACTTCGGCATCAATGAACATCGTTTTGCAGTTTTTTCACATCATCCAAAGACAATCCGGTAAATTTGCAGATCGTTTCGGCGCCAAGACCTTCACGAATCAAATTCAAAGCAATATTTCGTGTCGCATCACTATAGCCTTGCTCAATTCCCTGCTCTATTCCCTGCTTCATGTATTCCTGCTGTTCCAATTCCGCAAGCGTCATCACCTGTGCCATGATTCTCTTTTCCTCCACTATCGTTTCTCGTTCAATCTGTTCCAGTCTCTGCCAGTCGTAACTTGGGTATTTCCGTCGAATATACCGCGTCACAGATCTGATCATTTCAGTGCGTTCCTCATCCGATTCAATCGTCAGACCAATCCGAAACGCCTCTGCCACCCGTTCATCATCCAGTCGCCATATCTTGCTCAGTATATATAAGATCACTCGGCAACTCAAACCACCCGTTCGTTCAAGAACCGCATCATCACGCAGGTTCAACACCAGACAATCGGCACTGACGGCAAACAGATGATTGAGCAGCGAGATGGATTCCGGATGCAGTTTCAAAAACACATCCTGAAATCCTGACCCTCCGTTCCACTCGCGTTCGCGACCGTGATAGACAATCGAAGAAATCACCGCACCACGATGCGAACGACGAGCCAGCAACTGGTATTCAAACAACTGCGACAGGGTTGCTTTGTCCTGATGACTTTTATGTTCCAACAACAGATACACGCGCCCCGTCGACTGATGCTTGTTCAAGGTCACGGAACACAACAGGTCCGCCTGTCTCTTTCGCCCCTGCGCTTCACTCAGAGCGGTGGATTCCAGATGAAAACTTGACCAGTCCAACAACACGTTCGCGTTTTCTCCAAGCGCAAGCTGAGCCAGTTCGATGGCGTATTTATCTTTGCTGAACCACTCGCAAAAGAACGCATCGTGCGATTGATGCAGTGATTCATCGTTGGGGGCATACATCTCTTCCATCTTGCATCCTCCTGAATGGATGGGGGTTGAACCTGATCGTGTGGATTCAGCAGTTTGCCGGTCGCACAGCCACAAAATAGATATGAAATTGAAAGAATTGTCAAGCGATAATCCAGAATTGAACCGGAAGGATTTGTTTTGAGGGCTCCACTCCCGCTTCAAAGAATTGCTGTCAGCAAACCTTGAGAACATCAGATACATGCATGGAAAGCACTCGCCCGGGATGTTGTGGCTTGTTGCACAGGTCAGCAGCCGATACTTGTGAACTGAGCCACACTTTGATCATTCTCAAGTAGACCAAAGCCGCAATTATGAAATTTAATTCGGTGACCAGCAACGAGATTTTAGCGATTTAACTGGATTTTGTTGCTCCGATTATCGAACACAGGTACAACAGGTTGGAATTGGTCTGAATTGGCAGGTGATTGCGAATCTGACGCATTGTCCGCTGGCATTTTCGCCACTGGGTACAGGTGCGCAACCCTTCCGGAATCGGAATCGATTCAAGCAAGGTTCAAACAAGCACCGCCCGAGGCGCGCAGTTCATATCAGAAGCGGAAAGTTTCAAACTTGACACAGCGCTTCATCCATCATCTGACGGTCAGGCATTGAACCTTTACGGTCCATTGCCCGGCATGGCGCACGGTCTGCCCGGCGACATCATACAGACGCAAACGCACTGTGAGCGCACGGGCAGTTGACCACCAAATCGGCAATACCATCCGCAACAAGGCAAACAAGTTGATGCAGGCAATAGAACTGAACATGAGCCATGCTGCATTGGCATCAAAATCCCCACAAGGCAATCTCGCTGCGAAGCTCCTTTAATCTGTTTTCGCTCGTCTCACCACGCTGGTTATACCAGTGCACCAAAGCAGAGTCTGACAACTCATCTAATTTCAGACTTCCTGACCTCTATTTCCAATCCGATTTGCTTCAAGTTCACGCCTGTTGATAATCTTATTTTCTTGTTGTGAAAACCGAATGATATTCTCAGTGAATTTCTTTGCAATGTTGGCTAATTTAATATGTCACCTTATTCAGTTCGCAGGATTGCCGACATGCCCTATTGCGTCTCCAACAGCTCGATTCGAAAGCCATCTGCGAAGGATTTCCCAGTACCTGCCTCACACTTTTCAACGAAATTCGCCCGGCTAACCGTTAGACATCATGGATTGACCTGCCCTGACTCACAGCGTAGTGCCAACTCTTTATCGGTTAAGCCGCGAAGCTTAATTTTCTATCAATATATTGGGGGCGAAAGAGATACGATTATAAGAATATCAGTATGGGATCGCAAAACAATGTCGCAGGTAAAACAGAACAACTCCACCCTACAGAAAGTTGCAAAATGTCACCCTAATTAGCCACCGTCTGAGAGGCTCCGACAATTTGGTGAAACAGGTTCGTTTTGTTACTTTCTCAATTTCCGCTTAAGCCAAGCCTAGCTTTGACAGTTCATCGGATATGGCGAGGTTCTCATTACGACTGAAGCCAGCCGCACAACCAGACCCGGCAGATTGATGTGGCGACCAGTTCGATATTCGAATTCAGACAACCAGGCATGCGCTGGCTGGCATTGGATCAGTACTCCTTAATGAATTCCTGTTTTGCATCGGTACGCTTTACTACGCGCCCGATGATGTCTGCCAAGCTTGTTATATCGGAGCTTTCTTCAGGTGCGGCGGTAGCAGTCAACCTCCAATTTCCATTGTTTTTGGATAGTTGACGCAGTTCAACTTGATCGTTGAGTTTAGTTACTACGAAGTCACCATCAGTGATTGGTTGGCCTGGGTCTACAACAATTATTGATCCATCTGGAAACTCCGGTTCCATATTGCCACCAATGACCCGAAGAACGAATGGTTCCTTGTCCATGCAAGAATTCGTCATATATGTATTCTTTAGGTTGTTCAAAATATTCTTCAGTGCTACTACGCCTACCAATAGACGCCACCTGAAAGTTGTTATTTTATGCAGATAATAGGTGCTTCAGCCAAATTTCTCGGTAATCAAAGAATTCGCTTATTTTGAGGTATATTGTCTTGAATCAGAAAACTTTTTTTGGTTCAGCAGGTCTAACCAACGAAAAGGTAAAACATGATGAGTAGAACAAACGCGACGAATCCTAACAAGTTGAATGATTGTCAACCCTGGTTTGACGAGACAAGTTTTGCTAGATTTTCTCGAGATGGATATCTAATTGCGAGAAACATTTGCAGCGAGACGATTTGCCAGGCCATGACAAATGCAATTAATTCGTCGCTTTACCCAGCACTGGCACCGGTCGAATACGAGGCAGACGTACACTACCCAGGAGCGCCTGAATCGCGTGACTCACCTGGTGGCGATACGCCCCGTAGGCTACTGAATGCAATTGCGAGAGACGAGGTGTTTCGACAGTGGGCAGCCGCCGAAGTTGTAGTTGATCATGTACGAAATCTTCTTCAAGCATCTCATATTAAGGCCAGTCAGAACCACCACAACTGCATAATGACTAAATTCCCAGGGTATGGAAGCGAGACAGGATGGCATCAGGATATACGTTACTGGAGTTTCGATCGACCGGAACTTGTAACCGCTTGGCTTGCACTGGGAAGTGAAAACCATATAAACGGCAGTCTTTCGGTCATTCCAGGCTCTCATCAAATTCGTTTTGACAGGGGTCAGTTTGATGCTGCCTTGTTTTTCAGGACCGATTTGGAACGTAACTCAGTTCTGACGAAATCTGCTCAAAATATTGAGCTGAATGCAGGAGATGTTCTATTTTTTCATAGTCGATTGCTCCACAGTGCCGGCAGCAATCGCACCGATGCAGTCAAATTTTCTGTTGTATTTAGCTACCGTGCTGTGGACAACCGACCAATCAGAGGAACAAGGTCTGCTGAGCATCCTGATATCGATTTGGGAGTGTCGTGATGGAAAACTATGGAGCGCTGCTGTACCCGGTCATGCTTGTTATTGTGCTCTGCATGTGGCTGAGAGTGCGAGGTTTGAATTTGGAGGAGATCGTAAAACGATCTGCAGATCAACATCATCATCTGAACAAAATATTCATGGAACACCCAGAAGGTGGGAATTGGCAGGAAATTGAGCACTGGGTTGACGGCCATCAGCGCTGAATTACATCGAGAACGTTGATCAAAAGCATGAAAACTACGGTAAACACATTCATTCGACATAAGCAGGAAGGTAAGAAATTTGCCTGCCTTACCTCGTACGGGTACTGCGAGGCGGTGGCTGCGAGCCAATCCGGCGTCGAATTGCTACTGGTGGGTGACTCTTTGGGGATGGTCGTACAGGGGCACGACAGCAGTCTTCCTGTGACGATTGAAGACGTTGCCTATCACGTTCGTTGTGTACGCCGCGGCAATCACAACGCAATGTTGATGGCTGACCTGCCTTTTATGAGTTATTACAGCAAAAACGCTACCCTGCAAAACTCCGCTCTCCTGATGCGAGAAGGTGCTCAAGTCGTTAAACTTGAAGGTGGCGCCTGGCTCGCTGAATCTACTAGATTACTGGTGGAGCGTGGAGTGCCAGTTTGCGCCCACATGGGTTTGACTCCTCAGTCAGTCAATCATTTAGGCGGATATCGAGTTCAAGGTCGAGACCCAGTCAAAGCGCAGACTATGATTGATGAAGCGCAGGTTCTTCAAGATGCCGGTGCCAGCTTCATTCTGCTTGAGTGCGTTCCGACGTCTCTAGGTAAAACTATCACCGAATTACTGGATGTTCCAGTCATCGGAATTGGTGCCGGGCCACATGTCAACGGCCAGATTATGGTGCTGCACGACTTGCTGGGGCTGTATCCAGGCAAGCCTGCAAAATTTGTAAAAAATTTTCTGACTGGCAATTCTAGTGTTCAAGCTGCCATCAGGGACTATGTAACTGCTGTTCAGAACCAAGAATTTCCCGCACCTGAGCATTGTTATGAGTGAATCCGAAAGGATTATGTGGACTACAGGCTACGGCGACAGGACTGTCAACGGCTTTACCGAATTGCTGAATTCGCATTCCATTGATACAGTCGTAGATATTCGAATGTTTCCAGCAAGTTCAACCCATCGGCATTTCCAACGAGATTCATTGCGAGGACAGTTGAACAGTGAAGGCATAGATTTTCATTGTGCAGGACATCATTTTGGCGCAATGCGCGAGGTGTCTGAAGATTCACCACACGTTTCGTTAGGGGAATCCCTGAGAGGATTTGCGGAGTACATGTCTACTGCAACATTCAAACAAGGTATCAAACAGTTGATTGACCTAGCAGCAGGACGCAATGTTGTTCTAGTCGATGAACCGACAAATTTTGAGGAATGCCATCGCAAACTACTGGCAGATTATCTCTATATTATGGAAGGGTACCGGGTGTTCCACATTCAGGATGGCGGAACCGTTCAGGAGCATTTTTTAACCTCATCAGCCAGAGTCCAATTCAACACCTTGGTCTATGACAGCTTTGAGCATAACGGAATTACGTTTCATTGAGTGTATTGAACTATGAAGGAATCGCAGTTCTCAATAGAATTTAAAACGAAATCAGATATTTAAGAGAGTAAAATTCATGTTTTTTAATTTCAATCGTAAAATTGCCATGCCATCGCCGGAAGACACTCTGGCCGGACGGAGCACGCCTATTCGAACCTCGAATACTCACTACGTCACCAGCAGATCTTTGATGGCACCCTATCCGGAGAATTCTGAAATCGCCATGTTCGGCGGTGGCTGTTTCTGGGGTGTGGAAAAAAGATTCTGGCTACAGCCTGGAGTGTACGTTACGGCTGCCGGATACTCCGGTGGAACTACACCGAATCCAACTTATCGCGAAGTTTGTACGGGAATGACCGGACATAACGAAGTGGTAAGAGTCGTATTTTTTCCAGATGAATTTTCATATGAAAAGCTTCTGCAAGTGTTTTGGGAGTGTCACGATCCAACACAAGGAATGCGGCAGGGCAACGATGTCGGCACCCAATATCGTTCCGGCATCTATACCTATGGGGACCAGCAGGCGAAGTTGGCGCAAATTTCTTATTCCGCATATCAGTCTGCACTTCGCCAGAAAGGCTTCGGTCCTGTGACCACTGAGATTGTGAAAGCATCTGAGTTCTACTTCGCAGAAGCAGAACATCAGCAGTATCTAGCTAAAAATCCGTACGGTTATTGTGGTCTTGGCGGTACTGGCGTGTGTTATGTTCCCGAGGAGGAACAAGTGACAGTTTGAATCGGCCAAATTTGTAGAGTACAGCAGTGAACGTAAATCTTACTCTTGAAGATGTTTTTGAGCTCAGTCTGAGTGCGCTCGTCGGATGTGGGGCAACTCGGGCCAATGCGGAGCCTGTCGGAGAATCCATTCGGGATGCTGAAGCTGACGGAATTCGAAATGTTGGACTAAATTATCTTTCCCATTATTGCGAGCATTTGCGGTGCGGCAAGGTTGATGGAACCGCTGTGCCAGCATGGGAGCGAACGGCAACGGCTGCAATTGCGTTAGATGCCAAGAACGGATTTGCACACTCTGCATTTGTTGAAGTATTTGATACGTTTGTTGATCTAGCCATGCAAAACGGTATCGGGTCGCTTTCAATGAGAAATTCCTACGCGGCAGGCGTCATTGGTTGGTATGTAGAAAAACTGGCGAATCAAGGACTGATTGCCCTGGCATTTGCAAATTCTCCGCCGGCAATCGCACCCTGGGGAGGCGTTACGGCATTCTTCGGAACCAATCCACTTGCGTTTGCGGTTCCACGCCGAAACAATCCTCCTATCATCATTGATCAGTCGTCTAGTGTGACTGCAAAAGTGAATTTGGTTGAAGCGGCAAAAGCGGGTGAGCAGGTACCTGACACTTGGGCGTTCGATAAAGAGGGGAAACCAACTACCGATGCCAGGGCTGGACTTGAAGGCTCAATGGCACCTGCCGGAGGCTACAAAGGTGTTGCCATGGCTATGATTGTTGACTTGATGGCTGGCGGTATTGGAGGCCCTAATATGTCGCACTGTGCTGCGTCGTTCGGAGACAACACCGGAGGACCTCCAGGAGTAGGGCAGTTCTTTATAGGAATCAATCCAGATTCCTACGGGGAAGGATTCAGTGACAGATCGGAGAGAATGTTTACGGCAATGTGTGCTCAGGACAATGTCCGGCTACCAGGTGATCGTCGACACCAGTATCGTATCCAAGCAGGCAAAGAGGGAGTCTGGCTTTCGCAAGAACTTCACCAAAAACTTCTTGGTTACTGCAGCTGATTGAATTTGGTGAGCGAAGAGTTCTGGGAGTGCTGGAAATATACGACGCTTACAACAGCCCTTGATTCCAACTTAAAATTAGGTTTATGTCAAGGGCACGTCTATTTATTCGCCAATACGGGTAGCGATTAGCTGTTGCAAATGAGATAATACGCAGTATCGATAAAGTATTCATTTTACAGCGATACAGCAAGGTATTTTACGATGGAAAAGCGGCATTTGTTTGAGCGAGAGAACCAGCAACGCGCCTTACGGGAATTCGATGGACTGGCGAAGATTAAACAGTTGGTAGACTGGGAGGTGTTTCGTCCTCGATTGGAGCAGGTATTCGGGAGCGGCGGGAAGCAACGCCGCCGCGGTCGCCCGCCGTGGGATGCAGTGGTGATGTTCAGAGCGTTGCTATTGGGTGCAATGCACGGATTAAGTGACCACCAGTTGCAGTTTATGTTGTTGGATAGAACGAGTTTCAAGGAGTTTGCCGGACTGAAGAGCATAGACCAAGTGCCGGATCAAAAGACGTTGTGGAAGTATCGCGATCAGTTGTCGAAAAGCGGTTGCATGGATGAATTGTTTGGAATGTTCAAGGATCAGTTGTGCGCACGCGGCTATGAGTTGACTAGCGGACAGATTGTGGATTCATCGATAGTGTCGGTACCGGTGCAGCGCAACAGCCGCAAGGAAAATACCAAGATCAAAGGCGGCGAGGTTCCGGAGGACTGGCAAGCGAAGCCGAACAAGCTGCGTCAAAAAGATGTTGCGGCACGATGGACGAGGAAAGGGGTGAAGAATTATTACGGCTACAAGAATCACATATCGGCGGATCGGCAGACGAAATTCATTGCCCATTGGTGTGTGACAGCGGCGAGCACGCATGACAGCAAGATGTTAATGGAAGTGTTAAGCGATGATGAGCAAGGTGATCGACAAGTGTGGGCTGACAGTGCGTATCGTTCAGAGGTGGCAATACAGGAGTTGACAACGTTGGGTTACAAGCCGCGGATCAATCACAAAGGTACCCGCAGCAAGTCATTGAATGCTCGTCAAAAGCAGGTAAACCGAGCGTATTCAAAAGTGCGAGCGAGAGTCGAGCATGTGTTTGGTGCGATGAGCAATGAGATGCATGAGCGCCACATGCGATGTATAGGGATAGCGCGAGCCACAACGTGGATTGGGCTGCGCAATCTTTGCTACAACATGAGACGGTTGAGTTATTTGGAGCCGCCGGTTGCGGCGGCGTAGGGGAAGTTGTACCTGGATGAGCGAAATTCGGGGTGAAAGAGTTGAAATAACGGCAATTTCTGGCTGTTTTCACCCAAAATCGGTGAAATATGTTCAAAATCTCGAAATTGAAGACCGCAATGTGTGAAAGTTCGCAAAATTTTTCATTTGGCTCCCCGTAGCCCTGAGATATCAGGGTTTATAGAGGTGCCCTCAAGTTGATAAACCTATTGCATTTTGTATACAATCCTGCTATAACAATATACGGTAGATATATTATTTCTTGAATGAATGTTGATAGTTGGATTTTATGCAAACACTGGCAGACCAAGGAGAATACAGAGCCAATGTGGCACTCGTGCTTTGCAATCGCAAGGCGCAGGTACTATGGGCTCGTCGTATACGACATGATGGTTGGCAGTTTCCACAGGGTGGAGTCGACTCTGATGAAACCTCAGATGAAGCCGCCTATCGGGAGTTAGAAGAAGAACTTGGTCTGAAACCGACCCATGTTCGCTTAATTGGCTCGACAAAAACCTGGTTCAAATATGACATCCCGAACCGTTATGCGCGGTATCGCAATCAGTACGATTTTCGGGGACAGAAACAAAAGTGGTTTCTCTTTGAGTTTGTTGGCAACGAATCGGATTTCTGTCTGGACTGTACTTCCCATCCCGAATTCGATGACTGGAAATGGGTCGACTATTGGACTCCAGCCGACCGCGTAATCAGTTTCAAGAAAGCGGTTTATAGAGAAGCGCTTAAAGAACTTGAACCCTTCGTTAATCAGATTAGTATAAAGCAGGGTATGACCAGCCGAATGACTCCCCGTGTTTCGACTGACAGTTGTCAGTTTGAAACGCTATAGAAGCGGGCGTAGTTCAATGGTAGAACTTCAGCTTCCCAAGCTGAATACGTGGGTTCGATTCCCATCGTCCGCTCCAGCTTCAATTACCTGAGAATACGTAGCTGGATTTCGGGATTTACGATTCCGATTCCTTGATCTCAAAAATTGAGACTACACGTTCCACATTACGGGTAGTTCTTGCGAGTTCGGAAGCTTTATCCGCAATTTCTTGCGTGACAATTCCCATCAGGTAAATGACTTTACGGTGAATGATGACATGTATATGCGGTGATTCTTTCAGTTCAGTTGCAATTCTGTGTTTGGCGGAAACCTGTATTAATTTGTCTTTACCTATTTCCAAAACATTGCGAGCTTTTTCTACTCTCAGTTCATTGACGACTTTTCGAACATTTTGATGATCTTCCGCTACACCTTCAACCCATTTCTTTTCACTGGCATTACCAACTGACCCAACCAGAAGCACAATTCCATTTACGGTCGTCACATTGACGAATGCGTGTTTACCCAGCCCCTCGTCTTTATTGAGTATGTTACTGATAGTGAAAGTGGCTTCGGTGTCTGAAAGCATCTGGATGGCGCTTCGACCTGTATTGTCCGATTCAGTCTGTGCTTGACTATTTGCAAATGTTGTACAAGTCAGGACAATAGCAATGGAGCAGAACGCAAAATAATTAAATATGGATGGCGAAATTCTGTTCATTGGTTACCTAATAGATTGGTAGGTTAAGGATTGAAAAAACACTTTTAAGCCAGCGTTTTTCTATGACCCTATATTGTATCCTATTGAACAGATTAACTCACTGCTGTTCAGGTGGTGCAGAAGCGCTTGAAGAAACGTAGCGATTGGGTGTCAGAATTATCTCGGGGTCCGGCACTTCGACAATCAATTCAGGTGTTCCATTTGAAAACATTACCCAATTCGGTTCTCGAAGCACTCTGCCGTCCGAATTGACTCGAATCAATGCTGTGACGCCATGATAGCGGGCGTCGGGATTATCGCGAAGCACTGCAAGGTGCATTAGTAGGTTGTATGCATCAACTCCCATTGCAAAAATCCGCTCGAAGTCGATTGTGATGGAGGCATCTGCAGCGAGTTCTCTTCTCAGATTCACCATCGCACTGCTGCGATCGACGACCCAGTTCATATCGGCGAACCGCACTCCATCTAAATCCTGGTCTGTAATTTTGTTGAACTTCCCACTGAATATGTGAGAGGTTGAATAAACCGGAAGATCGTGCGCCTTGAGAAAGTCAATATGCGGTTTGATTAAACGTCCATGCAGAGGATCGGCACTTAGGAAAATAAAACTGGCATCTTGACGACGACGAGGGATGAAACTGAGCGAGTGTCCAGTCAAATCACGAATTTCCTGATAACGGCCAACACTCGACTTGATATTGAGAATCTCTTTGACAGTTTCGGAGTAATCGGCTTCTTCTCGGTTGTATACATGGCTTTCGATCACTGCACCGCCCAGACGTTCCCACTCATCTGTGAACGCATTGACGGTACGTCTTGACCAGGTTGAGGGATGTTCAAGAACCAGTGCTGTCGTGTGCCCGTCACTTTTCGCGCGTCGAGCAACTAATGTGCCGTCCTGTTCAGGGGCGAGTGTAAACTGGCTCACGTGTTGCGGCAGTTTGATCCGCTCTGCATCTCCTAACAGCAAAGTCGGCACGATGAAATCTCCGAACTGCGCCATTTCTTTAACGAACTTTATACCAAGTGGTCCAATCACAAAGTTGGCGCCGTTGTCCAGAGCGCGGTAGTAGAATTCCGTTACCATAACTGGATCGTCGCCAATATCAATCACTTCCAGAATGGGTTTTGCAGGATTGGTGTCGGCGGCGTGCTGCGCGACTAGACCATCCAGCAACGCTTGTGCCGCCAGATTGCTAGATGATGACAGTGGAAGCAGTATGGCTATCTTGGAAGCAGAAGAAGGATTTGCAGACAACCCTGATTCGATCAATCTCCGAGCAGGATGGTCGGGATACTCTTGTAACCAGGTTTGCAAGGCTCTGTTGTATTGATAGGGATCATGCATCACGACATTGGTTCCAAGTGCTAGCAACAGCCACTGTTTTTCAATGGGGTTATCCGTATTCGTGAGTGCTTCTGCAAGGTCGTCAATTGAAATACGCCGCAGTGCATCCCACAGCTTGTGGCCAACCTCGATCTGGTCGCTTCCTGGCGGCAAAGCCGAATAAAGCCGCATCATTTCACGTGCCAATTGAAGCGGTTCTGCCAGTTCATCCAGATTGGAAGTGGAGTAAATTCTCAAGTGAACCACTCGAAAACGCTGAGCGGAGTCAAGAGAACTGCGCGATTCAAGTCTCGCGAGCTGCCGCAGAGCTCTTTTGTGTTTGCCTCGCGACTGCATTAATCGGATAGCTAGAATCTCAAAGTCTATTCGTTCCGACACACCTAGCTCATTGACGCGAATCAGTTTCACGATTGACTCGGCTTCCACAATTCGGTTTTGCATGAATAGTGAGTTTGCGGCGTTTAGAATATTCGAGCTTCGACTAGGGGAATCGGAATTGGTTTGAGTGAGGTGTGTCCAGGGAGCAAATTCGTCGAATAGTACTGCAGACCCGTTCAAATCATCGGATTCGGGTATTATTGGATCGTCTGGCGCTGATATTTCGATCTTAGGTAAACGGGAAGTTACAGGCGGAGAAGGAGAATCACTAGTGGAAATTTCGGGTTCGGAGGAAACGGTTTTTGCTTGTTGTGCTGTAGGTAAACAACTTGTCAAAAAAAGACAAAAAGCGGAAATTACAAGACTTCGTGAGATTGAATCAACTCTAGGCAAATCAAATCGCATGCCGAAAATCGGATTATTCATAAGGCATTTCCCCAGTTAGCCTCCCTGCTGTTCAGATCAAATTATAACGTGCACGAACTTCAAAATAACAAAGAAGGAAAGCTCTTCGTTGTAGCCACACCCATTGGTAATCTGGAAGATATATCCTTGAGGGCCATCAAGGTTCTCAACGAAGTTGACGTCATTGCCGCTGAGAATACCCGGCACAGTCGAAAACTTTTACTGAAGTTCGGAATTTCCTCTCCGATGGTTCCATATCATCAGCACAATGAATCTAGGTCGAAAGGGCAATTGCTAAAAAGATTGGCAAATGGCGAGAGCATTGCGCTGATCTGTGATTCCGGGACTCCACTAATTTCCGATCCGGGCAGGTCAATTGTCAGGAGTGCTCACGAACAAAATAGTCGGGTAATTCCAATACCTGGTTCCAGTGCACTCACTTGCGCATTGTCAGTGTGCGGACTTTCAGTTGACAAAGTTCTGTTTGAAGGGTTTCTGCCGGCAAAAAAAGTGGATCGACAAACACGATTGAAACAACTTTCTGCAGAGCGAAGGTGTTTTGTATTCTTTGAAGCGCCGCATAGAATTTTAGTTTCGCTGTCGGATATTGCGGATGCTTTTGGTGATGACTGTCAAGCCTGCATTGCCAGGGAAATGACAAAAATTCACGAAACAATTGGGGTCGATGAATTAGGCAATTTGCTGTGTTGGGTTAAAGAAGATCAGAATCAGCAAAAAGGCGAGTTTGTGATTTTGGTGGACAATACCGATAGACCAGTCACAAATCAAGAAGAGCAAATTGACAATACTTTGGAAGTCCTGCTTGAGGAGTGTTCACCACGAAAGGCTGCTGAACTCGCTTCGCGAATACTTGGAGTAAGGCGCAACCCGCTCTACAAACGTGCAATGCAGATCAAAGAAGACAGTCAAGAGAATAAATCGACTGATTAGGCTCACTGAATACTGTGACGGCAACTCTGCATGTCGTGCATTGTTGATTGCAGTTAGCGAAGTGGCGCTTGAAGGTTAGGTACTCGCTGAATCAGCAAGCGTGCAATTGTTATAAAATTGTCAGTTCAGAAAAGAGTTGGTCGGGCAGTCGCTTGCAATTGCCGAAGCATAGTGTATTTTGCATTGGTTTCGCTCAAGAGGAAAGTCCGGGCTCCAAGGGCAAGGTGCCAGGTAACGCCTGGGCGGTGTGAACCGACGGAAAGTGCCACAGAAAATATACCGCCGGTGAAATTCTTTGCAAATCGAATTCACAGGTAAGGGTGAAATGGTGCGGTAAGAGCGCACCGCGATATGGGTAACGATATCGGCAGGGTAAACCCCACACGGAGCAAGATCAAATAGGAATCCTTTAACGTGGCCCGCGTTGGATTCGGGTAGGTCGCTAGAGGCTCGTAGTGATGCGAGTCCCAGATGAATGACTGCCTCGATTGAAAAATCGAACAGAACCCGGCTTACAGACCAGCTCTTTTCTTACTGTACTATCCTTTTACCTTGAGAATGTCTAGTTGCAAGTGACAGGGCGAACTACAATTTGTTTGTCCATCGATCGCCGAAAAATCGTTTCTGCGAGTTGTGCCTGAAGTTGGATTGCGCATACTGGGCAATTTCAATCATAGGAAGCATTCACTTTTAATCAACTAGTACAAGTGGGACTGTAGATTCCTCTCGACCAAAGTTGTCGTAGAGGTGCGTATTTCTACACATGGTGTTTTTTGGCAGTATCATACTGCCTGTTTTATTTGTAAACAGACTTAATTTTGTTGGGAGTAGGTGTGCCCGTGTCACAAGTAAAAAGCGATATTGAAATTGCCCGACAAGCTGCTTTAAAACCTATCGGTGAAATTGGTGAAAAACTGGATATTCCTGCGAATTCCTTGATTCCCTTTGGACGAACCAAGGCTAAAGTTGATTTGCAGTTTATTGATTCGCTGAGCAGTCGACAAGACGGCAAACTGATTTTAGTTACAGCGATAACCCCGACCCCTGCGGGGGAAGGTAAAACAACCACGACTGTCGGTTTGGGCGACGGCTTGAACCGAATCGGCAAAGACACAACAATTTGCCTACGGGAGCCCAGTCTTGGACCGTGCTTCGGCATGAAAGGCGGCGCAGCTGGAGGCGGGTATGCACAAGTAGTTCCTATGGAAGATATCAACCTCCACTTCACAGGCGATTTTCATGCCATAGGAACCGCTCACAATCTGCTGTCGGCACTGGTCGATAATTCGATCTACTGGGGTTCCGATGCCGAGTTGGACAGTAGAAGGGTGGCGTGGCGCAGAGTGGTTGACATGAACGACAGGGCGTTGCGACAGATTGTTTGTTCGCTGGGAGGGGTATCAAATGGATTTCCTCGCGAGAGCGGTTTTGACATCACGGTTGCAAGCGAGATTATGGCGATATTCTGTCTGTCAGAAAATCTACGTGACCTAGAAGACCGGCTTGGCCGCATTATCGTCGGATACCGCCGTGATCGTTCACCTGTGATGGCGAAAGAATTGCATGGACACGGCGCAATGACTGTTTTGTTGAAAGACGCATTTGCTCCCAATCTCGTACAGACGCTTGAGAACAATCCGGCACTGGTCCACGGTGGTCCGTTTGCCAATATCGCACACGGTTGCAATTCGGTTGTGGCTACTCGTGCAGCACTAAAGATGTCTGATTATGTGATTACCGAAGCAGGATTTGGTGCCGACTTGGGAGCGCAGAAATTCTTTGACATAAAGTGTCGTTCAGCTGGCTTGAATCCCTCCGCTGTGGTCGTGGTTGCAACCATTCGCGCGCTTAAAATGCACGGAGGCGTCGCTAAATCCGACCTAAAAACGGAGAATGTAAATGCGGTTGATGTTGGCTGCGTGAATTTGCAACGTCATCTGTCTAATGTCGCGAAGTATGGTTTGCCGGCGATTGTAGCAATCAATCGTTTCATTACCGATACCGACGCAGAAGTGGATGCTGTAAGCAGACGATGTGAATCAATGGGTATCGAAGCGTTCGATTGTACCCACTGGTCAGACGGCGGTGCTGGAACTGAGCAACTAGCCCATAGAGTCGTTGAACTAGCCGATTCGAATCAAGCCCGATTTAATGTTCTTTATGACAACGAGCTATCGCTTGAAGAAAAGATTCGCAAGACTGCGCAGGAAATCTACGGTGCCTCCGATATCGCCATAGAAAGCAAGGCAGCGACCTATCTGTCGCAGCTGCAGAACAACGGATTTGGCAATCTGCCGATTTGCATGGCCAAGACTCAATACAGTTTCTCAGTCGATCCGACGGCTTTGGGTGCTCCGGAAGGGCATATCGTTCCAATTCGCGAGGTGCGGTTGCTGTCTGGCGCCGGATTTGTCGTAGCAATCTGCGGAGATATTATGACGATGCCGGGGCTTCCTCGAATTCCGGCTGCCAATTCAATCCACCTTGACGCTGATGGTCAAGTTGAAGGCTTGTTCTAGTTCATCCTGACATTGAGATTTCTGAGAGTTTCTCCCTTAAGCCGGGAGGCTGTTGGCTCAATATAGGGGGATTATATATTTACCTTGACAAAATAACGCATTGACATTTTCATTCGACTGGATCAGATAACCCGCCTGCTTTTCCGCAACTGCTTCTCTTTCACTTTCCGGTCCGCTGCTTGGAACATGGCACGAGCCAGATCTTTCGGATCCAACGGTATATCCAAATTCCGCAATTTCTCACGACTCTTCCGAGTCTCCTTTATTTTCGCTTTTTCGGACATTTCCAATCTCTTTTCAAAACCTGCATTATACCTCGTTTCCCCAGTCATATCAATGAAATAGAAGATTCATTTTCCCGGCGACTCCATTCTCAGACGGCGCTCTCTCAGAGTCTCCCTTGGATATCCATACAACCAGAATTCCGATCCCCTGAGATAACGTTTATTGATTCCGAATTCCTTCCTTAAAATTTCGCGCGTGATCGAATTCAGAAGCCCCACTTTACCATTGAAATTGATCTTTCTGTCACCAGCAACAGTCGCCGTAGTTCTCTTTTCATACTTGAAACTCAGTTTCGCTCCATGCTTGATTCTGACTAGGTGGAAATTGAACACCGGCGCATTCCTGTGCTCCTTTTTCAGAGCATTCCGATCATCCTCGTTGTCCACGATATCATCATCAGGAGTGACTTCTCGGATTGCATGGACTTCAAGCAGGGCTTGAACGTTCTCGGCGGCAGTCTCAAAAAACTCCTTTCTCTGATTGACTCGGCAAGCGCCGAGTCCCTTATGGAGTCTTCTCTCCACTTCAACCGCATTCTTCACTTCACAAGCGTAATAGCATTCGAATGGAACAGGGACTCCCGAGTGAGAGGATAGTGACCGGATTCGTTCAGGCAGGTTTTCGGTTCGACCAATCTTGACGAGGTCATCCATTCTGCTGTTAGTGAGGATGTAAACAATTTCCGGCATCATGATCTCCTGTTTTTATCAATACAATATCGACGCGGGAAATGGGCGCCGGGATCGCGTCCTATCTCGCAGAGAATGTAGAAGACTTGCCTATTCGCCAAGGCATGGGGAGCTACCCATTGCCGACAAGGGCTGTTTTATTCGGCAAGCGGCCCAACAAATGGGCTCTCTGCCAAGATAAGGACGGGATGAATTATTGCTGAACGGAAATTCAGTGTCAATGAGAAGAATCATCGGATTGCCGATTACTGTACAGTTGTCAGGTTTTTATCAAAGAAATGCGGGGATTGGATAACCCTTTCGATCTCCGCTAATTATTGCGTTTTTTAGTTACAGGACGCAGGACTAAAATCACGAATCCATGGAGGCAGACATGCTTGGAAAACAAAAACCAAGAGACACGTATCGTTACAACTTCAAGGTCGGGAACAAGATCGTTCACAGAGGGATAACGAATGATCTAGATCGCCGAGAGACGGAACACAGACAGAAGTGGCCGAACGGTCACATCGACTAGGTCGGTCCAGCAGTGACTAGGGACAGCGCCCTCGAATGGGAGCGGGAAAGAGGCCTCTAGTCTTCCCGTTCGTCAATTTCTTCTGCGGACCCGCACTCGAACGTTCCCCCGAGCAAACGGGCGACACACCACAACCAAATGTGTGCGGGTACGGCTAGGAATTTGTAGATCCGAAGTTTGGTTTTGTCCGACATGAACAACTGCTACTTCAAATCTTGTTAGTCATGCCGTTTACCAGCATCTGAATTGGAAGACTGTTGATATTTTAGGAGAAAATGATGAGCGACAAGCTAAATAATTCCGTCGAGAATCGAATAACGAAACTTGAAGAAAGGGTTGCTCAATTGGAAGCGGATAAAAAGCAGACATTCAACTCGCTGGAGTCCATCCGAACCGGACTTGGCGATCTTCATTCGGTTTTAAATTCCAGATTTGATGAATTCAAAAAGAGTTTTAATGATCAATTAGCTGAGCTTAAAGAGAAAGAGAAAGTCGATTGATAAGAAGATTGATGACTTGATAAATTCATAGCATTTCCGAATCATCAAGATCCAATGCTTCCTTATAGACGCCTTCGCGGAAACCAATATCGATTACTTCAATCTCCCGTTCATCAACATTTAAATCATAAACAATCCTGATGCGATGTCCGACATCCTTTCTGTAGCCATCGCGAGAAACAAGCTTCTTCTGATCCTTTCCATTCGGCAGCGGATCGTTCTTCAATTCCTTGATGGCGTTTCCTACGGCCTTCTTCTGCTTTGGCGTGAATCCTCTCTTTTTGATTGTTTTGTTAATTCTGGATCGAGTTGTACCGATATCCCATTTGGAATGCCTGTCCGCCATTATGATTTCATGATGTAGTCAATGAGATCGTCATTCCAGATCCATTCGCTCTTTGGGTATTTTGCGTTTTCCTTTTTCCCTTCATCGTATGCCTTGGCGTCGGCCTCATCCTCCAGTCGCTGGATTTCTTTCGGATCCTGCTTCTCGTTTAAATATTCCTTAAATGTTTTCATGTCCTTCTCTTTTACTATTTAGCCTTGGTCAACTTTTTGTACGGCAATGTTTTTCCAACCATGCCGAGCGCCAATAGCGTCATCTGCATAATCGTATCCTGACTTCGGACGTTGTACCGTCCGGCGAATTCCGATGCGTATCGATTGAGATGCTTCACGCTCATCAGTGGTACGTTCCGTGAAATCCGCGCTTGAACATCGACCAGAATGATTCCTTTCCGTTGATGTGTACCATTTCATTGACATACTCTCCGGCGCTATGGTTCACCACCGCATGGTTATATCCCTGAATATTCGTGTATGATTTGCATTCGTCCGCATAGACATTCGAACCCGGCTTCACGTTTTCTTGAATGAAGCCTTGTAGGATCGCCTTCTTTGTATTCGGCATGACTTCGGCCTTGACCTGATTGCCATCGCGGTCTTTCGCCCCTATGACGGCGGTCTTTCCAACAGTTCCCCGGCCAGTCTTCAATTTTTTATCAGCATGCTTGTTGCCTTCCTTGCCGCCGATGTAGGTCTCATCCACTTCGACCGATTCGCCATGAAGTAGTCGGCCTTCCTGATTCCAGGATTCCCTGATCCTCTGCCCCATATACCAGGCGGACTTTTGAGTGATTCCCAAATCCCTGTAAAGCTTCATGCTGGAGACGCCCTTCAAACTGGTCGTCATTAAGTATATGCCGATAATCCACTTCTTCAAAGGCAGTCGGCTGTGCTGCATCAGCGTTCCAGTCCTCACGCTGAAGTAACTGCGGCAGTCGGCGCACCAATACGGCATCGGCTTTTCATTCTTAACGCACTTTGTTCTGATGCTTCCGCAATGGCCGCAGCTTCTTCGGTTGTCTGGCCAGCGGACTTCCTCGAACCATTTTCTTGCTGATTCCTCGTCCGGAAACATTTCGAATAGTTCCAGAACGGAGATACCATTTCGATTAATTTTGCCAAGAGCTTTGCCGCTGTTTTCTGACATTTCAATTTCCTGATTCTAATTAATTTTTCACTATCGAACAGTATAATAGCTTTCGATTATTTTGTCAAGTTAAATATATAATTCCCCAATATAGATACAGCTCGATTCACCATATTGCGCGGCAAACCTGATAACATGTCAAGCACTATGCAATACAAACTTTGCCTGCCACATCGATTGACTCGTTTGATCAGGGTAGATTAGCGGATGGCTATCAGAACGCTGGACCGCGAGCACCTGCGAAGTTCGCCGTTTCATCCCCGTTTGTTCGGTACCAATGGAGCTGTAACCAGCGAGCACCATCTAGCGGCAAATGCCGGGGCAGATATTTTAAAAGCGGGCGGAAACGCGGTGGACGCTGCTGTTGCCGCTGCCCTCGTGGAAGGGGTCGTCAATCCGCACCAGCATACAATTGGCGGCGAGTGTCCGATGATCATTCAGATGGCAGACGAAAAACAACCTGTCGTCGTGAACGGAAATACAATGGCGCCGGAAAATGCCACTGTGTCCAACTATCGCGCACGAGGCTACAGCGATGTACCTGACACGGGAATTCTAGCCGCCGGCGTACCGGCTGCTATTGGTGCCTATACGACGGCGCTCGAAAGATTCGGAACTTTGTCGTTTGCGGACGTTTGTGCTGCTGCACTTGCGCTGGCGCGAGACGGATTCCCCGCTCATCGCGGTCTCCTGTATATGCCCGATTTCGGCGTTCACGATATTCAGGAATTGATTCGAACCAACTGGAAGAATACTGCAGAAGTCTATTTGCCCGACGACAGGCTGCCAGGTCCCGGTCAACTGATTCGCAACTCGGCGCTCGCCGATTGCTTTCAAACTCTTGTAGCGTCCGAATACTCCGCTGGTGGCACTCGCCGTGATGGGATCGCCGCGGCTCAGAAAGAATTTTACTGCGGTGACATCGCAGCTCAAATTACCCGCCACGCCGAAGACGCAGATGGCTTTCTGACGCGTAGCGATCTGCAAACATTTGTCACCAAGATCGAATCACCTGTATCAGTCGATTACGCAGATGTACGCGTTTTCAAGTGTAGCGCCTGGAATCAAGGTCCGGCACTTTTGCAGACACTATCAATTCTAAAGAATTTCTCCATTGGAGCAATGGAGCACAATTCAGCCGAGTATCTCCATATTGTCATTGAAGCGGTGAAGCTTGCTTTTGCCGATAGAGAACAGTGGTATGGAGACCCGGACCAAGTCGATGTTCCAATTCAGGAACTGCTGAATGACTCGTACGGTGTCAATCGCTCGAAATTGATTGATCCGGACACCGCCAACGCCGAGATCCGCCCTGGCAACCCGCTTCGAGACCTTGCGGTAATGTCGGTTGAAGATCGACTTGGTGGAAAATCTTGGGGACATGGCACTGTGCATGTTGATGCCGTAGACCGGCACGGCAATATGGTTGCTGCAACACCGAGCGGAGGCTGGCTCAAATCTTCAGAACTAGTGAAAGCGCTTGGCGTCCCGCTCGGAAATCGGTTGATGACGTTCTATCTTCAACCCGCCCATCACCCAAATCTTGTCGGACCGCATAAACGGCCGCGGACAACCATCAGTCCGACGTTGGTTCATCGCAACAACAGGCCATGGATGGTTTACGGCAGTATGGGCGGCGATCAACAGGATCAGTGGATGCTCCAGTTTCTACTGAATCGGGTGGTGTTCGGCATGACGATTGCCGAGTCAATCGAGGCACCCAAGTTTTCGAGTTATCATTGTCCTGGTTTCTTTGCTCCGCATGAATCTTTCATCAACCTCGTCAACATTGAGGAAAGAGTCGGCGACAAGGTATTCGGTGAACTCAGGTCGCGAGGTCACGACATTCAGGCTGTACCGGATTGGACTGAAGGCTATCTTCTCGCCATTGAGAGAAATCCGGAAAACGGAGTACTTGAAGCGGGATATGATCCCCGCGGCGCAAAAGGGGACGTATTTCCAGCAGCAGCCTGTTGTTGGTAGCGGGCGACTTGAATCTAATTCCGAGATTTCTGATCGCTTAACGCGGAGCAGGAATCGAAATATCACGTTGCAAGCAGGCCGCTTTCACCGTATTTTGTAACAGAGAAGCGATCGTCATCGGGCCGACTCCTCCCGGTACAGGGGTGATTGCGCCCGCGATGTTTATGGCTTTGTCAAATTCAACATCTCCCACAAGAACCATCTTGCCGGAATCCGCTTTGATTCGATTGATACCGACGTCGATGACTGTCGCTCCGGATTTGATCCAGTTTGCTTTGACGATGTGGACTTTACCGACGGCAGCAATGAGAATATCTGCACCACGGCACACCTGATCCAAGTCTTTGGTGCGAGAGTGTGCAATCGTAACTGTGCAATTTTCCTGCAGCAATAGTGCAGCTAGCGGCTTACCGACAATATTGGACCTTCCTACGATGACTGCATGAGCGCCGCTTAGATTGTTTGTGTGAGACTTCAAAAGCTGTATGCAGCCGAGCGGTGTACAGGGTACCATGCCGTCAAGACCAACAGTCAATCGCCCGGCGTTGATAACGTGGAACCCGTCGACATCTTTGTCGGGAAGTATAGTGCTGATGACTCTATTCGGATCAATGTGGTCAGGTAGCGGCAGCTGCACAAGAATACCATGTACCAGCGGGTCAGAATTCAGCCTTTCGATCAATTCCAGCACGCCGGTTTCCGAAACTCCGGCATCCAGCTTGTTGTGAAATGAATTCATCCCCGCGTGCGAGGTTTGGATGATTTTGTTCCGAACATACACTTGACTGGCATCGTTTTCTCCAACGAGTACGACTGCCAATCCGGGGGTTAGGCTATGTTGCGATTTCAACTGCTCCACTTGCAAGACAACACCTTGTCTCAGTTCCATTGCAAGTGCTTTACCATCAATAATATGTGCCATTATTCACCTGTAGTCATGATTACTAATTCTTGGATTGCTGTAAGTCAAGTGTTGATTTTATATTTACAAGATGAGTTCGTTGCTAAAATGTTTTATTTAGTCACGAAATTTCGTAGTGTTTGGATTTAGTTTATTTCCTAGGATCGTTTGTACAGATGACTAACGCAATTGATAATGATTTTTGTAGAAAATTGCCGATCGTCGGTGTACTGGGTTCTGGAAGTAGCGCACACGACAATCAGTCAATGGTTCTCGGGCAGTGGCTGGCTACTCAAAGTGTTCATCTGCTAACAGGAGGGGGAGGCGGTGTTATGCAAGCAGTGAGCAAAGCATTTGCTGAATTCGAAGGCCGCGTGGGAATGGTTATTGCAGTAGTTCCAGGTGAATATGACAGGCTGGCGCAGGTCTACGTGCCGAGCCCGCACTATCCGAATCCATGGGTTGAAATCCCAATTTACACGCACTTATCTTCTACAGGCGTACTAGGCACGAGTGAATGGTCGAGAAATCACATTAATGTGCTGAGTTCTAACGTCATTGTTCTACTGCCAGGAAAAGCGGGAACATCTTCAGAAGCGAAACTAGCTGTCCACTACGGCAAACCCGCAGTTGCCTGGCTTGAAAACCGGGATCAAATCGAAGACCTTCACCCGGATATTTCCGTGGTCAGTACCATACAGGCGGTGCAAGAATTCGTACTAGGTGAAATCCGGACGAAAAATGGATGAGCTGGAGCGTTCACTTCTGAACGTTTTCACAAACTCTGATCTGAACCGAATGGTGGATCAGCGAAAGGACCAAGCCAAACTTGATTCTCTTCAATCCGATTCGTCGTCTCGCTACTGCTTGTTCTTTGAGGATCGTTTTTTGATGTACGACACAGCGAACCCCGGTCCGGTATTCGTAAATGCAAACGAGGTTGGTGCAATTCAGCGCTCCGCACGAAATGTAGTGTTTCTGGGATCAAGGGATGCAAAACACTTCTTTGCGTTGGAACTGCTCAGTCATTCGCATGCGGAGAAATTGTTGAATGAAACCGTCACATTTGCCGGTCTTCGCGAATGTGGTCGATCCCTGACCGCACAAGATGCTGCGATGCTGTCATACGCGAAAGCAATGTTCCACTGGCACCGCGCACATGAGTTCTGTGGTACCTGTGGGACTAAAACGCAGTCGATTGAAGGAGGACATTCGAGACGATGCATGAACGCAAAATGCAACAAAACTCACTTTCCGCGAACCGACCCAGCAATTATCGTAGCCGTTACAAAAGATGATCGGTGTTTGTTTGGCAGACAGAAATCCTGGCCGAATTATCGATACTCTGTAATTGCAGGCTTTGTTGAACCTGGCGAAAGTGTCGAACAAGCTGTCGTTAGGGAAGTGCAGGAAGAAACCAACATTCATCTGAACACGGTGCATTACCATTCTTCTCAGCCCTGGCCATTTCCCGGATCAATCATGCTCGGATTTACGGCAATTGCCTCGAACTTTGATATTCAGTTAAATGATGGTGAACTGCAAGAAGCGCACTGGCGAAACGTTGATGAGATCGTTGGTGGATTGGAATCTGGAACTTTTAGGTTACCGCCCAAACTATCCATTGCCTATCGTCTGATCGAAGATTGGTTTGATGTACGTTCGACCGACAGTCTGGCAAACATCATTGAAAATCTCGGCATCGTTCGACCATGGTGACTGACACCGCAACAGGCGAGAGTTATAATTGCCCTCAAAGAGGCACTAGTTAGGAGGACCGATTGTCAGAGACAACAGGAACTGCAAGAAAACGGGTTCTGGGTGACATACGCCAGTCCCTGAGTCAGCTTGACGATTCCGTCAAACAGGCGGTAAATGCGGAATATGATCGCGTTGGATCCTCGGAGGCACCCAGGCCTGTAGTCGATGGCATCCTAGTCGACAAGTTCATTGAAAAACACACCGCTGTGAAAGGATCAGTGAAGATTGTCTCAAATTTCGCTGAAGTTCCAGCAGCAGTGAGTGAATTTCTGAACGAGCACGATTTACCCAATGAAATGGTAATGGGGCAATCCGATTTTCTGTCACAATTTGACTGGCCGCAAGATTGGAAAATCAGCAAACGAACGGCACAAAAGACCGATTCCATTTCAGTTACCGATGCAATTTGCGTCATTGCAGAAACAGGAACGATTGTCATTGCAAGTTCTCCAGAAGTCTCTTCTACACATCTGTTTCTCCCGGAAAATCATATTGTGATTTTGAATTTCGGACAAGTTGTGCGTCATTTGGAAGACGCATTGAAGATCAGTGCCCCGCAAATTGAGAGTGAATCTCGCGGCTTTCACATGATCACCGGACCATCGAAAACTGCGGATGTGGAGCAGACTATTCAGTATGGTGCGCATGGTCCGAAACGGCTTCACATTGTCATGATCAATGCGGGATGAAAAGAGTGTTGATGATTACAAACCATAGTAGTGCGATTAATTCATGAATGAAACCGAAATCCCGCTTCGGCAATCAAGTTTCAACTATGAGGAGCTTCTGTCATGCGGGCGAGGGGAGATGTTTGGAGCGGGAAATGCACAGCTGCCGCTCCCCCCGATGCTGATGTTCGATCGCATCACCAATATCAATTGCGACGGAGGAGGGTTTGGCAAAGGACAAGTCGAGGCGGAACTCGATATTCGACCGAATCTGTGGTTTTTTGATTGCCATTTTCGAGGCGACCCGGTAATGCCTGGCTGCCTTGGCCTTGATGCTCTGTGGCAACTGGTTGGATTTTATCTAGGCTGGTTGGGGAATCCTGGAAGCGGACGAGCGCTTGGTGCGGGCGAAGTGAAATTTACCGGTCAGGTCACCGGAAATATCGAGTTATTGACCTACCGAATCAATGTGAAGCGTGTCATATCGAGAAAGTTTGTAATGGGCGTTGCGAATGGAATTGTGGAAGCAGACGGACAGCCGATTTATACCGGTTCCGATTTGCGAGTCGGACTCTTTAAACTAGATTGAAGTGCAGATGAGACGAGTTGTTGTAACGGGCCTGGGAATCGTATCGAGCATTGGCAATAATTGCCATGAGGTCACGCAGTCGCTACGCAATGGCACCTCCGGCGTGGAATTCGTTCCAGAGTATGAGGAACTGGGGTTTCGCAGCCAAATTCATGGGTCGATTGACATTGATTTGAAGAGCAGGATTGAGCGCAAAGCTTTGCGCTTCATGGGCGATGGCGCCTCTTTCAACTTTATTGCCATGCAGGAGGCTATTGAGGACTCGAGATTGACGCAGGAGTGGATTTCAGACCCTCGCACTGGCATGATCATGGGCTCCGGCGGCGCGTCCACTGAAAACATCGGAATTGCGATAGATATGCTGCGAAAGCGAGGTATACGAGGAGTCGGTCCCTATCAGGTGCCACGTACAATGTCCAGTACGAACTCAGCAACTCTGAGCACACATTTCAAGATTCGAGGTATCAGTTATTCGGTCAGCTCAGCTTGTGCAACCAGTGCACACTGCATCGGTAGCGGTATGGAGCAGATTCAGATGGGAAAACAGGACATTATGTTCGCGGGCGGCGGTGACGAGATTCACTGGACCATGACGATGCTATTTGATGCCATGCGTGCGCTTTCCACCGGCTACAACGATCGGCCGAAGGAGGCTTCGCGTCCCTTCGATTCGAACCGCGATGGTTTTGTCATTTCCGGCGGCGGTGGGGTAGTGGTTCTTGAGGAGCTGCAAAGTGCCCTTGATCGAGATGCCAAAATATATGCAGAGCTGGTTGGATATGGCGCCACCTCAGATGGTTACGATCTTGTACAGCCTTCAGGAGAAGGTGCAGTCCGCTGCATGGAAATGGCATTGCAGGATGTCACCCATCCAGTTCAGTATATCAACGCGCACGGAACCAGCACGCCGGTGGGAGACACCAGCGAACTGGGTTCGATCGGTAAAGTTTTCGACGATGTTCCGTATATTGCATCTACCAAGTCGCTAACCGGTCACGCACTGGGTGCAGCGGGAGTAAATGAGGCAATCTATACATTGCTGATGATGGACAACGGATTCATCAGCCCGTCAATCAATGTAGAGAACATCGATCCAGAAGCTTCAGAATTTCCGATTGTTCAAGAACTTATGGACGGAATCGACCTCCAGACTGCCATGTCGAATAGTTTTGGTTTTGGAGGAACCAATTCTTCTTTGGTTTTTCAGCGCTTGTCCGAGTAGTTTGCCACAAAACTCAAATTTGCGGGCAGAGGGACTCATCCGCCCGAATCGAAACCCTCTTCATGTCGCAGTCTGGCTGCTGATCATCTGTGTAATGATCTATGTAATCATTGCGATTGGTGGATACACACGTCTCACCAATTCGGGCCTGTCAATCGTTACCTGGCAACCCGTGTCCGGAATCATCCCGCCCTTAACTGAGGATCAGTGGCAGGCTGAATTCGATATCTACAAACAATTTCCGGAATTTCAAATTGTCAATCCAGATTTGACGCTCGTAGGATTCAAGCAAATTTTTTGGGTTGAATATGTTCATCGCCTTGCTGGAAGATTAGTTGCTCTCGTTTACTTGCTGCCTTTCTTTTATTTTCTGTTTCGTGGCTATCTGACTCGAAGATTTATTGTCAGGTTGGCTGCCGTATTCGTTCTGGGTGGAGTTCAGGGGCTATTGGGCTGGTATATGGTTAAAAGCGGACTGATCAACAATCCGTCAGTTAGCCAGTATCGGCTAACCGCCCATCTCAGTCTGGCGGTAATTTTGTACAGTTACGTTCTATGGCTGTCGGTGAGTCTGTTCGGATTTCATGCTTTAGAGAAACACCCGTCACTGCCGAGCATTCGCCGTTTGGCTATTGTATGTATTGGGCTGGTGGCACTCATGCAGCTCAGTGGCGGCTTTATGGCGGGAACGCATGCAGGATTTGTGATCAATACATTTCCTGATATGAACGGCAAGTGGGTACCTGACTTGCTGTTTTCCCTTTCTCCACTGTGGCGCAATCTGTTTGAAAATGTCATAACGATACAATTTTCTCATCGTTGGATGGCAGTTGCCACTGTTCTCGCAATTGCCGTGCTGTGGCTGCAGCGATTTCGGATCAAGAGTAAATCCGTTAGGCTAGGAATTGACATCGCGTTTTTGGCTGCACTGATGCAATTCTCGCTCGGTGTCTCAACACTCCTCAGTCAGGTTGAAATTTCCATCGCCATAGCGCATCAATCTGGATTCGTGCTACTATTGAGCGTATTGATCATACTGATCAGAGCCACATTACCTACAAATGTGCGCTCGTCAAATTCGGTGATTTAACCATCTTCGGGCAGGAAAGAGTAGAGGACTCGATCATTAAAACCTGGATTCGCAACCCGTTGGCAATATTCGCGGATGACGCTGGTGGTGGTATAGTAGTAGAGGATTCACGCATCATCGAATGCGTTTTGAGGGGTTCGCGCCCGGAGTCGACTGTCGACAAAATTATGGACGCATCTGAGCACGTCATACTGCCAGGCCTCATCAATACTCACCACCATTTTTTTCAGACTCTGACTCGGGCTAATGAACGAGCGCTGAACAAGGAATTGTTCAACTGGCTAGAAGCTCTATATCCAACTTGGTCTGGATTGACGGCTGATTATTTGGATGTTGCCACGCGACTTGCTCTTGCAGAATTACTGCTCTCCGGCTGTACGACTGCGGCCGATCATCATTACGTTTTTCCAGCCGGCCTGGAGCAGTCTATTGACATTCAAGCCCATGCTGCCAGTGAAATGGGTATGCGCGTCACCTTGACTCGGGGGAGTATGGATCTTTCGACTGATGACGGTGGATTACCACCTCGATCATTGGTGCAAGATGCAGATGTAATTCTTTCAGACAGTGAAAGAGTGATTGACATCTATCATGATCCGCAGGAGGGTTCTTATCGACAGATTGCACTTGCACCGTGCTCGCCATTTTCAACGACTGCTGAAGTGATGCAAGAATCCGCTCAATTAGCGGTCAACAGGGATGTCATCCTGCATACGCATCTTGGCGAAACCCAAGATGAGAAGCGATTTTGTATACGTGAATTTGGCTGTCGTCCCCTCGAATATCTGGAAGAAATGGGCTGGCTGAACGATCGAACATGGCTTGCCCACGGCATTCACTTTAATCGAGATGAGATTCAACAGCTGGGTTCTGCAGGAGTTGGTGTTTCACACTGTCCTGGATCGAACATGTTGCTTGCTTCTGGAATTTGTCCCGCACTCGAACTCGAAGAATCGGGAGTAAAAATTGGAATTGGCGTCGACGGTTCAGCATCGGAAGACGCCTCCAATCTCATACAGGAAACGCGCCACGCTCTACAGATTCAACGCTTGCGTTATGGATCTTCCCGTGTCAGTCATCTCGACGTCATTCGCTGGGCCACGGAAGGGTCAGCAGCGTGTCTGAGGCGTAATGACATCGGTAGCATCAAAGTAGGCAAACAGGCTGATTTAGCCATGTACAAGTTGGATGAGCCGCGATTTTCAGGTGCAGGCGATCCACTCGCTGCGATAATCCTTTGCGGTGCGCATCGTGCTGATCGAGTCATGATTGGCGGTAAGTGGCGGGTAGTTGACGGAGAAATTCTAGGTCTGGATCTGGAAGCGTTGATGGCTCGACATGGAAATGCGGCGAAAGAATTGACCGCAAACAGATAGTTGGAGGATTGACGAATTATTTACGAAATTCCTGCCCAGTTGGATACCAATGCGTTCAAGTGATTTGAGGATTCTGTCTAAATTTGAAATTCAAATCCCTCACGAATCTACAGAAGATTTAAATATTTCGTCCGATTCTCAGTGCCCCTTCAACTTCTTCAAGACGGCCGTCAACTACGTCATAAATCAAGCCGTAAATTGATATGGTTTGCGAGACCAACGGGTGATTGGCAATTTGTTCGACATCCTCGCGCACACTTTCCTTGAGATTCTGTATCGTCAGCCATTTGATGTGGCGACCTTCTGTTGATCCGGGCTCGCTTCCAACATTGCGCCACGAGCCATCCTTGAATTCTGCCGTCTGCAGACTTTCCTCAAGCAATTCTCCCATTATTTCATCGGTAACTATTCCCAGTCCGCATTTTGTGTGTTGAATTACAAACCATTCCAGAGTTCCGAGTAGTTTGTGTGAAACAACTAACGACCGAATAGCGTCGTCGCTCGCTCTTCCACCAGCATTGCGAATGACATGCGCATCTCCTTCGGATATCCCAGCAAACTTGGCCGGGTCCATGCGAGCATCCATGCAGGTTAGAATTGCGAATTGCCTCGCTGGTTTGGCAGAGAGGGTTGCCCTGAAGCCAAAATTGGCAACATGGGCACGGTTGACGGCCAGAATATTATCCAGAATTTTTCTCATTTCGCTTACTCAGTTATCTCTGTAAAAATTGACAATCAAATTTTCGGATATTTTGATCCTAATTGCATTAGGTAGAAGAGTTTTGGTAGGGCAATTCCAGCTGTCGCGCAGAAATTTTATTTCAATTGTTCTGAAAATTCTCCAAAATCAGTTGAGTGGTTGCATTGAGTGGATAGGATACTCTATAGCGAATTACCCATTACCTATTCACTATAATTTGTTAACCAATTTCTTGACACTACATCCATTCAATTTGGCGAGAGTAGGACATGAAAAAGAAATTTTTCAAGATAGAACAGTTTGCGTTGTTGGAGTTCCAAGCAGATTTGCAGGGACGGTGGCCGTATTTGGACTGATGATGTTCTCCTCCGTCGCGAATGCATCTGAAACAGCATTCATCTTCAACACGTTTTCATTCATTTTATGGGGTGTGCTCGTGATGTGGATGTGCGCCGGCTTCACCATGCTTGAAGCGGGGTCGGTTCGCACCAAAAATGCTTCCGTGATCTGCCTGAAAAATATCGGACTGTATTCTATTGCGGGACTCGCCTACTACGTCATTGGATACAATCTGATGTACGTTGATGTTGGTGATTTCATTGGTTCGTTCACCTTGTTTTACAATTCTACCGCGAACGAACTAGCGTTGCTGGCAGGCAATGCTGATGCATTGGAATCGGTTCTGGAATCCAATTATTCGACGATGTCGGACTGGTTCTTTCAGATGGTGTTCGTCGCGACAACAGCGTCAATAGTATCCGGAACACTGGCGGAACGAGTTAAGCTCTGGTCGTTTTTCATTTTCACGATATTTCTCACAGCGCTCATCTACCCTATCATAGGCGCCTGGACCTGGGGTGGAGGATGGTTGAACGATATGGGATTTCGGGACTTTGCTGGATCTACCATAGTCCATTCAACCGGAGGCTGGGCGGCGCTTGCCGGCGCAATCGTGGTGGGTGCAAGATTGAACAAATTCCGAAAGGATGGAACCGTCAAGAACACCCCTCCATCAAATGTTCCCGCAGTTACGCTCGGAGTGTTCATATTGTGGTTGGGCTGGTTCGGTTTCAACGGCGGCTCCCAGCTTGCAATGGACTCTGCGGCCAATGTGGTTGCAATGAGCATCGTGCTCGTGAACACCAACCTGGCAGCTGCGGCGGGTGTAATGGTAGCAGTATCCGTGTCTCGTCCTTTGCTGGGTCGAGTTGATTTGCTGGCAGTTCTCAATGGTGCCATAGCAGGGCTGGTTTCAATTACCGCAGGCCCAGACATAGTCGATCACCAGTGGGCAATCGTGATCGGCGGAATAGGCGGTCTGATTAGTACCGTGGGTTTGAAAGTGCTTGAATTTTTCAAAGTCGATGATGTAGTCGGTGCAATTCCTGCCCACCTGTTTGCCGGCATTTGGGGAACAATTGCAGTCTGCATTGCGGCGGGCGGCAATTTAGGAGTACAATTGATTGGAATAGCCGCGATTGGTGTATTCGTATTCGGCAGCTCTTTCGTCTTGTGGGCAATTCTGAAAGCCGTTATGGGTGCTCGAGTGACGCAAAATGTGGAAGAACTTGGACAAGATTTGGCGGAACTTGGAATCGAAGCTTATCCGGAATTTATGATCTTGCGTGATAGTGATGATTTTGATGATTATGATCAGGACAAATAATCAGTTATATTTAAGCGGCTTTGTATATGAACGACACAAACATAAAGGAGAACCTCAATGGAAATTCTTTCCGATCGTATCGATAATATTCTGATATTGAAACCAGGAGGACGTGTTGACGGACAGAACGCACTTGAGTTTCAAGCGGCTATTGACTCTGCAATAGATGCTACCAACGATTCCGTAATTTTGGAATTGAGTGATTTGTCCTACATCAGCAGTGCTGGTCTTCGGGTCATTTTGTTGCTTGCAAAGACTTTGCGAAGTCGAAATGTTCAGTTTTCGATGTGCTCCATTTCTGATACAGTAAAGGATGTCTTCGAAATCAGCGGATTCGGCAAAATTATTCCTACACACGCCACTCGCGACGACGCACTCGCTTCGATCAAATAACACTGGCGAACTTTCGGTGGGCCAGGCAGTGTGTCAGCAGCGTTAACACTTGCCATGATTCTTTTGGACAGTCCTGTTATTGAGATTGTGTCTGTTTATTTGTCAAACAAGCTCGGTTAGACTTTCCCCAGACAGACTCGACAAATTAGTATCCAGCAAAACAATATGTAACTGGATGCAGGTACTAAAATTCAAGCAATGTGCTTGAGATGAGCAATTCCAAATTCCTCTGAATCGGCAAGTTTCGCTTTGAAAATTGCTCCGTTTGGAAAATTTAACGGATATTCGGTTGATACTATTTCTAGCAGAATTCGAGCAGTGCCGCGACTGCCAATGAGTAACGGCATGTGTTGGAAAGTTTTTGCGTGATTACGAAAACCCTGCAACGTGCGTTTGCGAAATTCAGGTCGGCTCTCGCCATTAGGGGGAGTATCGCCAGCCGCTAACAAAGGATTGATTATTTCAGAACTGACATCGTTCCAATCCCCTAGCAGACGTTCGTTAAGGAGTGGTTCCACAACAATTTCCAAATTCATTTGGTCACTGATGATTTGGGCGGTGGTCATCGTTCGCTTTGAGGGAGGAGTGATGATCACATGTGGAATTAGACTGTGCCGCCGTAATTTAACTACCGCCAATTCGGCTTGCGCAATGCCCGACTGCGTCAATTCTGGATTTCGCTCACCTCCTGATGCAACAAAATTGATGTTTGCCAAGGTTTCTCCGTGTCGCATGAACAGTAAACTCCGGTGATTTTTAGCGTCGGTCATCTGGGAATAGCACTCTTACCGGGTTGTAATCTACATGAAACACTTTGTCTTTATCAAAGCGTTGGTCGTCCAGAATCCAAGCCACCATCATTCGAGTTAGTGCTCCGTCGCTCAGTGCCGGAGTGTGCCCGGTATCCTCAACTTGTATGACAGAGAAGTTGTCATGATTTCGCATTCGATCTACAGTTTCATTTGTAGTGGAGTCGCTTTGGGTACCGTGTAGCAACAGAACTGGACACCTCAGTAGATTCCATTCGTTCCATATGTCGAGACTACCGTCGGCTTCCGCGCGATAAGCTAGCATGGCTCGAAGGTCATGGCGGTAAATTCGCCCATTTTCATTTTCAGACCAGCACGTCTTGTTATGTGCACTGTGTAACAATACAGCGTCAAGTGCCGGTCCCTCATGCTTTGCGGCGGCACCGGTACGTCGGAACATCTCGGCCGGACTATGGAACACATAGTGGCGCGCGACTGAAATCGCCCGCCTTGCACGTCTTGTCAGCGGAATATAAGGACCGCTGTCATTGAGGACAATCCGCCGCACTCGGTCCGAATTGCGGGCGGCAAATCGGATTGCGGTAGACCCGCCTAGCGAAGACCCAAGTAGAGTACAGGAATCCAAAGCTAGAATATCCATGAATTGCGTCAATTGCTCGACATAAGTTTCGAGACTGTAGTCGGAAAGCTCTGACATCCAGCCGCTACGTCCCCGTCCGGCAAGGTCCAGACCAATAACCCGCACTTCTGGCATTGCATCCAATGCCAGAAAATCGAAGCGCTGGACTACATTGGTGAGGCCGCCGATGGCAATCATCGGTTCGCCTTCACCACCTAAGTCGGAATAGGCCAGCGGTACTGAATAAGTCTTGCCCAAGCCTACGACTGGGTCCTGAAGCTGCGCCGGATGCTGGTAATGAAAACTATAAAGTGGCGGCCAGTTATCGATTCCGTTTAACTTTGCTGAGATCAATTCATCATAAACTTCCCAGCTCATGTCTTCGACTCTGGGTGCGCCGAGCGCGCTGTATCTATCGCGCAGTGCGGTGTCGGCTCGACGTGCCGCCATCATGGGCTGAATCTCGGTTATGGGGGGGTTCCAGTTCACCAACTGGTTCAGGCTCAATCCGGAGTATGTAGAGTCAAGGTGATGCGGTTTCGACCTTCACGCCTCTCGTAGGTGGCTTCGTCAATTAGAGTTTTCACGAAGTGCACACCCAATCCGCCTATTGCACGTTCTTCCAATTCGTCATCCAATGAAGGTTCTGCGGCTTCCAAAAATGGGTCAAATGGATTTCCCTCATCTTCCATCACTACAACCAGACAGTCATCAGATTCAGTCAAAGTGATGAGAATATCCTTTTTTTCTTCCTGCCCCTCAAATCCATAGTTGACTACGTTGGTAATCAACTCATCCAGTGCAAGGTTGGTTTTGAAAATCCATTCAGGTGGCCAACCTCGATTTGCACAAAATTTTTCAATTTCTTCGGCACTACGCGCCAATTCGGAAAGATCGCATTTCAGTGTGAGGGATAAGGTTGTTTCGTCTGTCGAAGTCTGATCACTTCTCGCTTGCACATCCATTGAATCTTGATCATTCACGATTCTTTTCTCTTTGAAACGCATGACTACGCAGGCGATGTCGTCGAATTGCGGCGCATCCTTTACAAAGTCATCAACAGATTTAACAATTTGCCTTACATCGTCTGCGGGGTTTTGTTCCGGAAGAGCGACGATAGTATCGAGAAGTCGATCATCGCCGTAAGCTTCTTCTTCTGCGTTAAACGCTTCCGGAATGCCATCGGTAAACATGACTAGGCGCGAGCCCGGAAGCAGATCAACACAGCCATCTTCAAATTCTATGTCGCTGAACATTGCCAGAACCATGCCATTGGTCAATTCCAAAGGACGACCACCATTTTTATCCAATACGATCGGTGGATTGTGACCGCAGTTCGCATAGGTCAAGCGGCCGGTTCGTTCATCTAGAATTCCGTAGAAGAATGTCACAAACAGATCTTCGTCATTGTTTTTTTCCAGAAAATCATTGACGCTTTGCAGAACCTTGCCAGGCGAATCCAGATGAGCAATACTGCCGCGCAATATCGTCCTAGCCATCACTGTAAACAGAGCGGCTGGCACGCCTTTGCCGGAAACATCCGCTATGGCAAATCCAATTCGATACTTGTCCAGACGAAAGTAGTCATAAAAATCGCCTCCGACTTCTTTGGCGGGCCACATTCCGCCGAATACATCGAACGAATCGGACGTCTGAATGTGTCCCGGCAGCAAGGACAGCTGCACGCGGGTTGCAATGTCCAGTTCCTTGCGAAGCGAAATTAATGCTTCTTTCGTTGACAGCGCATCGCGGAGTCGCTGGTGCTGGTCCTGAATTCGATTCGACATGCTCTGAAACGAAGCAGCGATCAGTGCAAGGCTGTCTGAATCTCTGGAGCTGCTGCCTTCATTGGTTGCGTTCATCATTGCATAATTTTGCTTGTCGTCATTCCCGACTTCGATTTGTACCATTTGACCAAGATGATCCAATTCGCCCAGTATCGCACTGCGATCTTCTCCTTCGTCCATTGAGTCCGCAAGCCGAGTCATTTCTCGATAAATGAAACGTTCCTGACGTGCTCGCTGTCGTTCGTGCGAGCGGCGAAATCGGTTGAATTTAATCATGCTGGTCCGAAAAACATTGACCGCATTTGCAATTTGACCAACCTCGTCTTTACGAGTTGCATGTTCAATTTGGATTTGCAAATCACCTTTGGATAGAGCGTTTAGTACGTTTACGCCTTCGGTCAAGGGTGAAAAGGCGCGCGACATATACAGGTAAAGCCCCACCAACGAAAGAATCAGAAAAGCGATGATCAATATCGCTATAAATTGACTAATCTGTCGCTGTTGAAGAACCAGGTGCGTGACGTCCTTGATATTCACCAATCGACCCACCAAACCGCCTAGATTGGCGACTTGTGGTAAGACGATGACAGAATAGAAGTGGTCCCGGTCCGCTATTGTCTGCAGTTCGCCAACCTCATTCAAATTGACGACGTCGCTAAATTGATTCCATAGGTCGGAATCGGGTGCGACAAGCAGTCGTCCGCGGCGATTCACAATCATTAGCGAAGAATCATTCACTTTCTCCATATGGACAAGTGCATCGACGATATTGGTGGCATATATGCCTAAGCCGACCACTTGACCAGAATCAGTCCGCAAGGGAGTTCCAAAAACGATCGCGGTATTGCGCTGTTTGTCGTTACCGATTCCTCTTACCCGTTCCTGGTTTTCAATCGCATCTCGTGCTGCACCTCCTACAATTATCGGGCTTTGGAAGACGCCAGAGTGAGAAGAGTAGGCGAGAGTTCCATCAGGATAAATTAGGTCAAATCGGTCGGCAACTTCTTCATTGCGTAGTTTTTCGCTGATTTGACTTGCTATCCGTTGAAGCTCTTCATTGTCACCATCTGCAAGGGCATTGGCCAAAGACCGATTCTCAGACATGATCCATGCCTGGTTTTCCATTCGTTCGATGAATTCTTCAGTGACCTGGTTCCATAGATTCGACTGGTCTGCGATTATTTCATTCGAGTATTGCAGACGAATCAGATCTTCGCGCTTGACTGCCGCAAACACGATTGCGATGTTTACGACAATGGTAACGACAATGCCTAGGAGACAGATTCTGGTGCGTAGTTGCATGTTAACTTTGCGTATAGCCTAATAGTTGCGTCGACTATCTTTGAAATCTGCGATGGTGATCATACCCATTGGTGGGTATAACCCGACTTCTCTCACCACGTCTATGTTGATCCACAACTTAAATCTTTTAAGCTGTGCAACGGGTAGATCTTCTGGACGTTTTTTTTCTAAGAGAATGCGCTCCGCTTGTACGGCCGCCAGTTTACCTAGCGTGTGGTAGTCGGTAACCAAACCAAACATCACGCGAGAATTTTTCAATGGAGCCTGTGTGGAGGCAAAGGTTGGCAGCCCCGCTGCAATAGCAGAAGAAGTATATGCATCTCCATGACGAGTAAGAAATGAGTCTGGCCCCAAATACAGAATGTCAGCACCGTCGTCTTTCGCTTGTTGGATAAGCTCGGGTACAGTTTCCGGATCGGGTTTGCCCTTCTCATCCAGTGGCACTGGCAAAACTAACAGTTCCAGTCCAAATTTAGGTACGGTTTCCTCTAAGGATGCGACGTTGATGCGGGAATTGCTTGACGTATTGTCATAAATTACCGCAATTTTTTTAAATGGTCGGTAAGCAAGAATGGTATTCAGTTGAGCCTCAATGGATGCCAGAAACGAAACTCCGGTAACCGGTCTGCCTGTCTGCTCAAAAGATTCAATAATATTTGCGCTTTTCGGGTAGGCTACAAGAACGAAGATGCCTGGAATATCTCGGATAAACTTCTCGGGCTCTTCCGTTTCGACTGTACCGACAATGCTGCGTGTTGTGCCGGTTCCCCAAGTGTAGACAAGATCAGGCCGCACCCGTTTGATTTCTTCTACGATAGGAGGTGCATTGCCGCGGTCCAGATCCAGGGTGCGCACTGTCATTTCATAAGGGATGCCGCGCTGGTTGAAATAGTCACGAAATCCAGCCTCAACTTCGGTTTCTCCACGCCATAAAACGGCAAAAATTCGGAGTGGCTCGGTAGGGGCAGATTCGTCCACCACAGTTTGCGCAGGCCCTGAAGACGGCAACATGACCATGGCAATGCATAACACCAGAATCAGCTTGGGCAATCTGAGAATCTTAAGTATTTGCAACGTCAGTCTCCTGTAACACCTGTTTATTTGCCGGCAGAACCATTACGATCAAATACAGAGCAATCAAGCCTAACAGTATGCAACCGAAACCGGCAATAGCGCCTCTATAGCCGAAAGCGGTAATCAGTGCCACCGCGACCAACGGGCCGATGACCATACCGAGGCGCTCTACCAGACGGTATGCACTGATTACCGAGGCTCTGCCCATGGTTCCCCGATAGCGTTGAGCGACCTGCTGTATGATGGCGTTCTGTGAAGTCAGAGTCAGTGCATGCCCAAGACCGAGAGTGAGAATCGCGATCAGTACAGTATTGGAGGCACTACCAACGCTATCGGCAAACAGACTTACGATACATCCGAGTCCGGCAATTGTGCCACCCATGGCAACGACATAACTATACTTTCCAGAGCGGTCTGCGAAACGTGCGGCAAGAGTCACAAAAGCGATTGTTGTGATGCCATACAACATAATGATTCGCCCGATGGAAGACTGATTGTGCCCGAGCTCGTTCAGGTACAACGGTACCAGATAGGCAATAAATCCTGCGACCATCATTTTCCCGGGTATCGCAGCAAATAGTAGTACCGCTATAAAACGTAGGTCTTTCAATAGCGTAAACCAATCGCGCATACCCAGAATGAGTTGAGAGGACTCTGATTTCTCCGGCAACTCGGTATTGCGGAATACTAGATAGACGATATACCCTGAAACAATCGCCAGCATTGCGGAAATGAGAAAAGTCGCTTCAAAACCGATTCGGTCCGCGAAAATTCCGCCGATGGGAGGTCCGCAAGTAATGCCGACGAATACAGCACCTACAAATACCCCAGTACTTTTGGCGCGATTGCCTCTTTCGGCGTTCTGCGTAACCCAGCCCTCCGAAGCAATGAAGACCAGACCATAACCAATTCCAGTTATGATTCTATACACAACCAGGTCAATATAACTTTGGGTGAAGAAGTTTCCGACGAATCCTAATATTGCCGCTGCAATTCCGGCCAGGAATACGCGACGAACGCCGTAGCGATCGACGAACCCTCCTCCGAAGGGTGTTACGATCATGGCCGCCAGCATAAATAGAGTAATCGGCAACCCGACTAGTACATCGTACGGAACGGCCATGTCAGTCGGTGCGTATCGAGAAACGAATAAGGGCAGAAACGAGCGCGATAGTTCTTCGGAAAATATGAATAGAAACAGCGGTGCTCGAATCTGATTAGCACTTCTTGAACGTACTTCCCGGCCGCCAGCGAATAGATAGCGCTCGTTGACTTCTTTGTGTACATCGGAAATCTTGTGCGCTATAGTTGGGTCAATTTGTGCGTCCGTCAGCTCGCGTGCATCGAAGATAAAATCGTTATAGCGGCTGTGCAGGTCGCGTAAAATTCGATTGAAACTAGCAATCAGTAGTCCTACTTCGTCTCGGGTTCTCGAGACTAGCCGATTCGCAAAGATGCCATTTGCACCTTCTGACAGAACTCTTCGAATATGTTCCAATGGTTCGGATACGCGAGAGCTCATAAAAAATCTAAGGAATTCCAAGGTTACGAGCCATGAAATTATGATCACAGTAATAATCTCATAGAGAATTTCCGACAACTGGTTTACCACATGTTCGCTACTCACACCTACGTGAAGTATGCTGGACAAGTCTTCAATTCCGTAAATCGGAAAGGATCCATCAACATGACCTTCGATATCGACTTCGAAATTCGAGCCGCCCATATGATTCGAGAGCCCAGCCAGTATCTTATTCATAGTTTCCGGCAAGATGCCTCGAAGGAAAAGCACGTTTCCGGAGGGGTCAACAAGTGACAGGTATTTGATGTCTTTATTGGATGCGAGAATGTTGTCGAAGTAAGGGTCGACGCCAAACAGATTTTCAGTTGGAATTCTAAGGTCGCCGACGGCAAAAGAAAGCTGAGAGGATATGGCATAGCCTACGGCATTGGCTTTTTGATTCAACTGAGGCTCTAGTTGTCGTTCAAATCCGATCAACGCAAACCAGGCTAGTGCAATCTGGCCGGCCAGCAGTACCGCGATGGCGAGCAGAACTAGACGCGTTAGGAGCCCGCGCTGTTGACTGAGAAAATGAACCTCCGAAGTGGAGTCAAATTTGGGAATTTGCGTCGTTGGTTTCAAATTGCTTCTTCATCCAGTTGATGAATTTCTTTGGTAGCGGAATCAAGAGTATCTTGAGCATCTAGTGCGGAATCGGAAAAGGCTGCGAACTCCGGATGTCTGGCTAGCGTATTTTGCAACGCAGTGCTATCCTTTTTTCGTTTCGTGATGTCCTCCATAGCACTGCCCATAATTTTCAGGTCTTGGCTTGCGCCGCGTAGCAGTGCTGAACAGCCAAAGAAACTGAGCAATACCATGATGATTCCAATGGCGACACCAACTAGCAACAAGCGTTCAATCTGTTCGGAAACACTGTGATCAAGAAAATTCCGGGAATAACGTAATGCCAGTGAGCCCACATCCTGACTCAAGTTGTTGCGTAATGGTACTCCGACGACGCCTGCATCACTTTCCAAAGCAGACCATAAAGTCTTGCCACGACTGGTACGCCACGCTATGACCCAGTCTTCTGATACAAGATCACCCACAAAACTCGGGTCGGTGCTGAACAGCACGGTTCCAGTTTCGTCAAACACTTCAATGGAAAGAATTTGTTCGTCATTGCGAAGATATGCCTCCATCTCTTCGGTAACGTTTTCCAGGTTAACCAGCGCCAGTCCCAAGTCCAACTGCGTTTCAATGCGTTGACGAACATCGTTTACAACAAACTGAAATCGAGAGGTGAGCAGGTCAGCGAAGGTGCGCTCAAACTTATGAATACTCAGTACACCAGTCATCGCAGCGCCGGCTCCCAGAATGACAGCGAGCACAATTGCAATTCGAGATGCGAATCCGATCATCATAGTTAAAGCTCCCTGATTTGAAGCAAATACCGCAATTTCAACGCACTCGTAACTAACTAATAGCAGCGCAGGTTATTCAAGCAACGGTAGCAGGAGAGTATGAATCTAAATTATATGACAAAACTAAGAATCTAAATTTTCCCCTCTGATTATCGATACAGTTGCAAACTTCCGGCAATCAAACCTTAGAATTCCGAATTGCATGAGTCTGTCGGAGTGATCCGTTTATGAGTTGTTGGAGCCCTTTACTTCACAGTCTGTTTCGTACACTGTGGCATAGCCTGCTCCTAAACTGCACTATATGCTCCTAGCACCGTCATGCCAGGAGTCATAAATTGATCAAACTGTCCACATTCCGGCTATAGGGGAGGGTGTAAGCAACAAACAATCCTCTTTTGTATGTGCAATGCAATATAATATCTACCAGGTAAACGATCATCACAATTCACAAGAATTTCCAAATCATAAGTTCGAAATATTTTCTATTCGTAGACTGCCATTGACTAAATTACAATAAATGATTGTTTTAACTTTATATAATTAAAAAAATCAAGAAAAATGGGTTTCAGAAAAGTGCAATTACCCAAGAAAATATTGAAAATTATTTTTTAAAAAGGGTTGACAGAGTCAATAATGATGTTATATTGCACTGCAACAAAGTAAATTTATTGGAGAAACCAACATGCAGAACAATTTTGTAAACCTCGCTAACGAAGCGATTAATGTGAACACCAAACTCTTCAACAAGTCAGTAGAGTTCGGAGTCGAGTCAGCACAGCAGCTTGTTCAGAATGCTTCTGAACAGACTGGAGAGTGGCTGAAAATTAAGAGTTTTGATGACTATGTCGCTACCCAGGAAAACTGGAACAGTGTTGCCATTGAACAAACCCAACAGGCTACGCGTTCCGTAATCGAATTTGGTAGTGAAGCTTATAGCGCTTACCTGTCACTGTGGCAGAAGTTTAACGAAACTGCCAAACAGCCAATCGTCACCGCTATTGCAAAGAAAAAAGTCTAATTTAAGCGGACGAAATTAACGATTCAATATCACTTAACTCCTCTTTCTATTGAGTTGGTCTGCTATTGCAAAATAGCAGACCTTTTTTTTCTGCAGCTATCGGCTGCATCGGCATGGCTATGTGACGGCAATGACAGATGTCATTCCGGTATTCTGGTGTTCGAGAATGTGGCAGTGAAACATCCATTGTCCCGGATTATCGGCGACAAACGCGATTTCCTGATTTTCACCCGGTTGAAGAAGAACGGTATCTCGAACCGGCTGGTTATTAAGTTGTTTGCCATTGTTACGGATTACCTGAAAACTATGTCCATGCAAGTGAATCGGGTGTTCGAAAGCAGTGCGGTTGATTAGTTCAAGAATGTATGATTTACCCAATTCCAGTGTGAGCAAAGGTGGTTCGGTATGTACATTGCCGGGCATTTTTCCATTGATCGCCCACAATTTGCCTAGTTCTGCCAAGTTTCTCATGGTTTTGAACTCACCGTTCAAGTAGGCGCCGGACATTCCCCCCATTGCACCCCCTTCAAATACAATTTGATGTCGTTCAGCATTTGCGATATCAGGCTTGGATACAGGGTTTGGGAGCAGAGCAGGTGGCGCAGGCCGGCTATGAAGTGACAAAGAGCTGTCAGAGTTTCGAACCAGTCGCATAAGTTCGTAAGCAAAGTCAATTCCAAGGGCACTGTCCACGACGGAAGAAATCTCACCTGGCTTGCCGGTCACATCTACAATCAGATCGGTGCGCTGTCCAGCACCGAGCACAATGCGACCGTTCTGAACAGACTTCGGTTCGACCGGGTGTCCGTCAAGGGCGATGATCCAGGGATTCAAATTCTGAAAGGTTAGGGCGAAAGTTCGAGAATTCGCTACATTTACCAATCGAAGACGCAGACGTTCTCCTGCGCGTACAAAGAACTCTTCGCCAATATTTCCGTTAACGGTAATGACATTTCCGATTCTTCCATTGTGACTGGCATCTCGCATGTTGTCGGAAAAAGGTACGATTTGTGCGTCTTGGTTCAATCTCCAGTCGTCCAGCACCCAAAGCACATCTCGGTCAACCTGCGGACTTTGCAATTCATCGACTATCAGTGCGCCGCGCAAACCTCTGCCGACTTGCTGCGAGCTGTCTACATGCGGGTGGTACCAGAACGTGCCCGCATCATGAAGCTTGAATTCATAGTGATAGGTAGCGCCGGGTTCAATGGGTTTTTGGCTCAGAAAGGGAACTCCATCCATTTCGACAGGTACACGCAAACCATGCCAATGAATTGTTGTCGGCACGTCCAGTTGATTTTCAACTTCAAGGCTCAGTATGTCTCCTTGCCGATATCGAAGCAGCGGTCCGGGGACTTGTTGATTGAATGCCCATACAGCAGTCTCCGGTCCTAGGTCCAGAACAAGTTTGGCCATTGCCGGACCTGCGACAATCCGCGAGGGATGTTCTTTGGCGTGCAAAAATTTCCCTGGCGTTGCAAAAATTACGATCGTAGAAACAGAACGCTGGATAAATTTTCGTCGGCTTAGGTTGAATCTGGGAACTGTCATTTATCTTCAGGATTCAGAACCAATAGTTTACAGTGATATGCATTTATCAGCAACATACGCACGGTTCACATTTGTATTGATTACGAGCTGACAGAGGTTTGGATTTTGCCAATTACAAGTACAATTCCAACCGACAATGCATAAGGGGGTGTATTGAAGTGAACATCTATGACCAATCCCTGGACAAGAATCCTGCGAATTTCCACTCGCTAACTCCAGTGAATTTTCTGGAGCGGTCGGCCAGAGTATTCCCAAAAAAAGTCGCAATCATCCATGGCGACAGTACCTATACCTATCAGGAATTCTACAGTCGATGCAGACAGCTAGGAAGTGCTCTCAGCAAAAGGGGAATTGGTGTTGGAGACACGGTGGCTGTGATGTTACCGAACACGCCAGCCATGCTTGAGGTTCATTACGGAGTGCCCATGTGCGGCGCAGTTTTGAATGCCTTGAACTATCGCCTTGATCCGGCCACAATCGCTTTTGTTCTCGGGCATGGAGAAGCGAAAATCCTCCTCACGGATCGAGAGTTTTCTCCGGTAATCAAGGAAGCGCTCGAACTCTATGGTTCCAGTTTGCCGGTAATTGATGTTGACGATCCTTTAGCAGAATCCGGTGACCTCATCGGAGAAAAAGATTACGAATCCTTTCTGCAGGAAGGGGATGAAAATTATCAATGGCTTGTACCGGAAGATGAATGGCAGGCAATCTGTTTGAATTACACATCTGGGACAACTGGCAACCCAAAAGGTGTGGTATTCCATCATCGTGGAGCCTATATCAACGCACTTGGCAATTCTCTGGTATTTCAACTTGACAGCAATAGCGTTTATCTTTGGACATTGCCCATGTTCCATTGTAATGGGTGGACGTTTACGTGGGCGGTGACCGCAGTATCTGGTACTCACGTATGCCTGCGAAAGGTCGAGCCAAAAGCAATATTTCCATCGATCCGAGACAATGGGATCACACACTTGTGTGGGGCTCCGATTGTTTTGAACATGCTTGTTCACGCACCAGAGGTAGTCAAGATCAAATTCGATCAAACAGTCGAAGTTGCCACTGGCGGTGCTGCACCACCCAGTCAGGTGATCTCTGAAATGGAAAAAATGGGATTTCGAGTCACACATCTTTACGGCCTTACGGAAACATACGGTCCCGCAACGGTCTGTGCATGGCAAACATCATGGGATGACTACGATTTAGGACAGCGGGCGTCAGTAATGGCACGCCAGGGGGTGTACTATCCGACTCTGGAGGATGTCAAGGTCATTGATCCGGAAACGATGGAACCTACACCAAATGACGGGGTTACCATGGGGGAATTGATGGTTCGCGGCAACACCGTCATGCGCGGATATCTAAAAAACCCGCAAGCAACGGACGAAGCTTTTGCGAGTGGTTGGTATCACACCGGCGATTTAGGAGTCACGCATCCTGACGGCTATATTGAGGTACGAGATCGTTCCAAAGACATCATAATCTCTGGCGGAGAAAACATATCGAGTCTGGAGGTGGAAGACGTCTTATATCGACATCCGGGCGTTATGGAGGCAGCGGTCGTAGCACGGCCGGATGATAAATGGGGCGAAACCCCTTGTGCATTTGTTACACCCGCACCTGGTCACGAGCAAACTCTGACTGAGGATGAAGTCATATCCTGGTGCAGGGAGAACCTGGCTGGTTACAAGATTCCGAAATTAGTTGTATTCGGCCCATTGCCGAAGACATCAACCGGAAAGATCCAAAAATTTGTGCTGCGGGAAAAAGTTCAATTACTGTGATTGGACGACACCACAAATACTGACTGTACATTTATTCGTTTGAGTAAATTGATTTCCGAAACTACTCTAACTTTGGCGTTAGGAACGGTATGTGATTGTAGCCAGAAAGAATCGGAATCAAGACAATCCTTTTCTGCAATGAGTCGAAAATTTGATTTTGAAAGTCGACGAAACAGTACCCTGTGTTACATTGCAGTCATGAAAGAAGAGCAACATCGTTAAAACTGAGACGTTGCACTTCGGAGTTCAACGGGTGGATAGTAGAAAGACAGATCGACTAAACAAATTCTCAAGAGCCATTGAACCTAAGTCATTTGCATTACAAATTCAAGGCCTTCCTAATCTTCTGGACATATATTCACGTGATCATGATCAATGAGTAGGGGTGGACTGATACGATGATATGTCCAATTAGTCGGTATTGATTAGTTATCTGGAGCCCGTCACTGTCAAACTTCAGTTTGATAACATCTGATGAATCGTGTTATAACATTATTGTGATACCATGTGGAAATACTACTGCTATGATGATGGAAGTCCCGATAATCTTTGGTCGGACTGGTATCACGAACGTGATGAGTACACACAAGCTGAGCATTGATCAGGTATGGGAAATGCTTGAACAGCGTGAGCCCCATCAGTGGAGAATGCCTTTGGCAAAGCATCTTAGAGAGTCACTGGTCGAAATTCGTGTGCGTGGAAATGTTCAATGGCGAGTTCTTGGGTATTACGGTCCAAAAGGGAAAAAAAACATTTACCGTACTTCTAATATGCAATCATAAGCAAAATAGATATAAGCCGCATCATGCGATTAACACAGCGCGCAGGCGCTTGAAAATGGTAGAACTAAATAAATCTAAGGTGAAAAGCTGTGATAGACCCAGTTAAGTTGGAACGTTTTAGGTCAGAAGAATACAGGAAATCGTATATGTCGGGACGTATACGAACGTATATTGCATTGCAGGTTCGCGAGTTGCGGGAGAGCAACAATTTGTCGCAGTCCGATTTGGCTGAAAAAACTGGTACACATCAGAGTGCGATTTCCAGACTTGAAAATACAGACTATGGGCGCATGAGTGTTCAAACACTTATTGACCTTGCAACTGCGATGGACGTTGCACTCGTTGTGAAGTTTGCATCTTATGAAGATTTTCTTTCTCAGCACAGCGATGTAAGGCCAAGTGCTTTATCGGCTGAATCATTCTCCGAAACTTATGAACGGTGTGCTGAAAGCATGAATCGACGTGAAGTTTCGGATGGCCTGATGCGCCGAATTTCACCATTCAGCAACAACAATAGAATGCCTCGATTACCGAGATATAAAGTGCTTTTGCAAAATTTTACCCAAAGCGGGAGTGCTGAAGCTTTGACTCGAGTTCCTGTGCGCCAGACAGTTTTGTCCAGCACACACATCAACATACCACCGAATTTCGGCGACATCGGAACGGGCCAGTAAGTAGGAGTAGTCGCATGAAAATTGTGGGGCATGGTCTAGGTAGCGTCGTTGTATTGTTTCCACCCGAGGAGATACGACCAACACGAGGATTACCAATAACCACAGTAATTTATTCAATCGGTGATCGCTATGCTTTTTTACAAGTCCCCGATCTGGCCAAACCAATTTCCGAACTTGACCAAGAGGGCTATAAATTCACAGATGGAACGTTTGTCTGCGGAAACGAGAACTTCACAATAAATGAGTTTACTGTCTACAACGATGGAATTAGTATCAGCAGTTACAATACAGACACATCTGAGTTGTTTTTTGAAGACTTAATGAGCTGGGCACGAGAGGAGTTAGAGTTCAGGCCATTCGTCCGGGAGCCGATGAAAATTTACCGTAGTCATATCACAGTTCGATTTGATCAACCGCTATCTCAAATGATAAAAGGGTTTGACAAATTCTCTAACGCTCTCTCCACTGCACTAGAGATGCATAACGAATTTTCAATGCCAGTAGATCTGATTCGAATTGGAATGGGAGTGGATCAATCGAAAGTTGGCAAACTCAGCCCGACCCCGTTCTCATTGGAAAGGAGAATCGGTATTTCATTTGATGAGGAATGGTACTTTAGCGAAGCTCCGTTTCCAAGCAAGACGCATATAAAGTTGTTAGAAGAACTGGAGTCGGCAATATTGACTGAATGACGGACGATTTCTTCAGCCGGTTGTTCGTGTGGATATTCTCACTTCTGCCTCTTTCAAGTTTCGTAACACACGAAATACATCAAGGGGACGTCCTAAATTAGTGGTGAGGAATGTATGTAATTCCTCTTTGTTGTATCCACAATACATTTAACAGGTCTCCAAATACGAGTGTCGAAAATTCTCTTTATATTTCCAGGTCAAGGTGCACAATACCCTGGCATTGGCAGTGATCTGATTCAGGCTTTTCAAGTTGCAAAGGAAGCATATGAATTAGCGAGTTCTGTTTTGGGCTATGACATGATTGCGCTTTCAAGCGTTGAAACGGGCAACAATATCAACCAAACTAGATATACGCAACCGGTTCTGCTTACACATTCGTACGCGTGCATGCAGGTATTTCTACAGCAAACCGAAAATAAAGTACTGCCGTCATTCGCTTGTGGGCACAGTCTAGGCGAATATGGCGCACTCGTTGCTGCCGACTCGCTTAACTTTGAATCTGCATTGAGTCTGGTATCCACTCGCGGAGAATGTATGGGAGAATTTGGTGGAGGTGAAATGCTTGCACTTCCACTTTCAGAAGATGAACTGAATCCACTAATTGAATCCAGTTCTTGTGAAATTGCAGCGTGCAATTTGCCAGAGCAAACGGTTGTTGGTGGCTGGCCGGCCGATCTTGACCACCTGGTTTCTAAAATTGAAAAAGTGTTTCCGGGCAAGACAGGGACGAGATTGAAGACAGAGGGTGCATTTCATACTTCGCAAATGTTGCCAGCAGCGGAAAAGTTTGAAGCAGTTCTGAATGAGGCAGATATCGAATTACCAAAAATACCCGTTGCAGCGAATGTAACTGGCGGATTACATGAGTCTGATGTAGATATGATTCGGTCTAATCTGTACTTGCAACTGTTTAAACCGGTTCGATGGTATGCGAATTTGATGGCAATTGCGGATATAGGTGCCGATACGGTCATCGAGTTCGGCGGCGGGTTAGGTAGCGGAAATAGTCCTGCAGATAAACGACCGAATCTAGCTGCCGCAGTAGCACGCGCATACCGACGGAGCAAACCCAGACCTGAATATCATTCAGTCATAAATTTGAGCACTCTCGAAAGCACCCTGAATAAAGTGTGTCAATGAGTGCCAGATGAATGATTCTGAATTGGGGAACTGTCACATTGTGAGTTCTTGAGAGCTTGCTAGCAGTCAGGAATTTGATTTCAATCTGCAACAATGCAAGAAATTAAAGTTCTAAATTTGTTCTATTTCAATCAGAGTGCCTGCGAAATCTTTCGGATGTAGAAACAGAACCGGTTTTCCGTGTGCCCCAATTTTGGGTTCTCCATCTCCGAGAATACGCATTCCTTTCGTTTTCAATTGTTCGCGGGCTTCTTCAATATCATCGACTTCATAACAGATGTGATGAATGCCACCAGATGTATTCTTTTCAAGAAACCGACAGATCGGCGATTGATCTCCCAAAGGATGCAGCAATTCAATTTTGGTATTCGGAAGACTAACAAATACTGTGGTAACTCCGTGCTCTGGTAACGGCACAGGTTCTGACACCTCCGCTCCCAACACCATTCGATAGAGTTCACTTGCCTCTTCAAGGTCGGGAACTGCAATTGCAACGTGATTCAATCTACCAATCATTTACAGTCCTGTTGATATTCCAGAATTGGCTGATCCGCCGCCAGGCTGTCTCCAGTCTTGGCAAGAATTTTGGCTATGGTGCCATCTCTTTCAGCCCGAAGAGTATTCTCCATTTTCATGGCTTCAACAATTGCGATTGGATCGCCAGATTTGACTTCCTGCCCCTCTTCAACGCTGATTTCAACCAGCAGTCCAGGCATCGGAGACTTCAGAAAAGGCGATACTTGCAGATTCGTTTTCTTCAACATGTGTCGGTTGTAACGAGCTGCCATCGGTGTTAATACCTTGAACACAGACCGGTGCCCGAAATAGTCAATTTGGAAAGATATTCCATTTCGGGCAACTTGCAGGCAGTAGGAATTGCCCGTTAGTGAAAAGCGGAAACGACGTTGTCCGGGCTGCCAAGTGTGTTTGATTTCGTATGACTTCCCGTTTTCCAATTGCAGTCGATGCCCGAGCTTTGTTTGTTCGATCGTCAGTTTGTAGCAATCATCGCCAGTTACCGCAACCCATTCCGTCGTTGTCTCCCAGTTGCGGGCATTCAGTTGTTCTCCTATAGTTGCCGACTGCAATTCGTTTAAATAGTGCGCGATAGTCGCAATGACTGCGGCTAATTCAATCTTTGTGCTGGAAGTTGTTTCACAGTTGTAGCCATCTGGATATTCCTGTTCGATGAATTGCGTACTCATGTCGCCTTTTAGAACAGCATCATTGCGTACCAAGGCCTGCAGAAAAGGCAGGTTGCTGGTTATCCCTGCTATGTGATATTCATCAAGCGAATTTGCCAGACAAGCGAATGCCTGTTCTCGCGAGTTGTCATGTACGATAAGCTTGGCAATCATCGGGTCGTAATAGATGGAAACCTCTGCACCTTCAAATACTCCTGTATCGACGCGTATCCGTTCCGTTTCCTGGGGCGGGCGACAGCGAACCAACCTTCCTGTCGAAGGTAAAAAGTTACGCGCCGGATCTTCTGCATAGATACGCGCTTCGACTGCCCAGCCCGAGGTTGATATGTCCTCTTGTGTAAAACCGAGCTTCTGATTTGCCGCGACTCGAATCATCCACTCGACAAGGTCAATTCCTGTCACAAATTCGGTTACTGGGTGTTCCACCTGGAGGCGGGTGTTCATTTCTAAAAAATAGAAATTCTGCTCGGCATCGACTACAAATTCAACAGTACCTGCAGAGATGTAGTCGACTGCTCGCGCAAGTGCGACTGCCTGACTCGAAATTTCGGCTCTCGTCTCGTCATTCAGGAAGGGAGAAGGAGCTTCTTCGATTACTTTTTGGTGCCGTCGTTGCAAAGAGCATTCTCTTTCCCCAAGATGAATGACATTACCGTGTTTGTCAGCGAGCACCTGTATCTCAATGTGCCTGGGATTCTCAATATATTTCTCGACGAATACCCGGTCGTCGCCGAAGTGTGTCTTCGCCTCGCTTGCAGAACGTACGAAGCCTTCCCTGCACTCATCGTCATCGTAGGCCAGTCGCATTCCTTTGCCGCCGCCTGCTGAAGTAGGCTTCAACATGACAGGATAGCCAACTTTCTTGGCTAGCTCTACTGCGTGGTCAGGATCTTGAATGACGTCATCAAAACCAGGAATCACGCTCACTCCAGCTTCCCGTGCGATTTTTTTTGAAGTGATTTTATCGCCCATCGCTTCAATCGCTGCCGGTCCGGGTCCAATAAACTCGATATCGGCCTCATTCAACTGCTTTCCGAAGTTCGTATCCTCTGACAGAAATCCATATCCCGGATGCACCGCATTTGCTCCCGTCTTCTTGCAGGCGTCAATGATCGCATCAACATTCAAGTAGCTCTGAGCGGCGAGTGCGGGGCCGATACCAACAGATTCATCTGCGCTCTCAACGTGAAGTGCATAGCGGTCCGCGTCGGAAAATACGGCGACAGTTGCGATGCCCATGCGCTTTGCCGTACGCATGATGCGGCAGGCTATTTCCCCTCGATTCGCGATCAGTATTTTGTCGAACATGGAGACAAGGGGATGCGCTACAGCGGAATATTGCCGTGCTTGCGCCAGGGGTTTTCCAATATTTTATCTCGCAACATATCAAGCGAGCGACAGATGCGCTCTCTTGTCGTATGCGGCATGATTACATCATCAATGAATCCGCGACTGGCGGCGACGAACGGATTGGAGAATTTTTGCCGATACTCTTCAGTTCTTGCCGCAATCTTTTCCTCGTCTCCCAGTTCCGCCCGGAAAATGATCTCTACGGCACCTTCGGGTCCCATTACTGCAATCTGTGCACTTGGCCAAGCTAGGTTTACATCTCCTCGAAGGTGTTTGGAACTCATGACGTCATACGCACCGCCGTATGCCTTGCGCGTAATGACCGTCACTTTGGGAATCGTTGCTTCCGCGTAGGCATACAGAAGTTTTGCTCCATGCTTGATGATTCCGCCGTGTTCCTGGGCGGTGCCTGGCATGAATCCCGGTACATCGACAAAGGTAAGTATCGGAATTCCGAATGCATCACAGAAGCGGACGAATCTTGCCGCTTTGATGGAAGAGTGAATGTCCAAGCATCCTGCCAGTACCATCGGTTGATTTGCAACAATCCCGACAGTTGCCCCTTCCATGCGGGCAAATCCTATCACGATATTTTTGGCATGGTCAGGTTTGAGCTCGAAAAAATAGTCATCATCGACAACTTTCAGAATCAGCTCCTTGATATCGTAAGGCTGATTCGGGTCGTCGGGAACCAGAGTGTCCAATGAAAGATCTTCCCGTTCACGTGGGTCGCTGGTCATCCGCATCGGCACTGGACTGCGATTGTTGACGGGTAGAAAATCGAAGAACGTTCTCAGCATCATGCAAGCTTCGACATCATTCTCGAAGGCTCCGTCCGCAACGCCGGATTGTATCGTGTGAGCAGAAGCGCCGCCGAGCTGCTCGGCAGATACCTCTTCATGCGTAACAGTCTTGGTAACATCGGGACCGGTTACAAACATATAGGAACTGTCTCTCACCATAAATATGAAGTCGGTGATTGCGGGTGAGTAAACCGCTCCCCCAGCACAGGGCCCCATAATGACCGAAATCTGAGGAATTACACCGGAGGCTAGGACATTCCGCTCAAATATGTCTGCATATCCACCCAGCGAAGCAACGCCATCCTGAATACGGGCGCCGCCGGAGTCATTGATTCCAATCATCGGTGCTCCAACTTTCATAGCCTGATCCATCACTTTGCCGATTTTTTCAGCGTGAGCTTCTGAGAGCGAACCTCCATACACTGTAAAGTCCTGACTGAAAATAAACACAAGCCGACCGTGAATTGTGCCGTAGCCGGTAACTACACCATCCCCGGGAATTTTGTTGTCCGCCATGCCAAAATCGGAACTGCGATGCTCGACGAACATGTCCCACTCTTCAAAGCTGTCTTTGTCGAGCAGCAGGTCGATTCGTTCGCGGGCGGTCAGACGTCCTTTTCCATGTTGGGCGTCTATTCGTTTTTGTCCGCCACCAAGCCGTGCAGCCTGGCGTTTTTCTTCAAGCCTGTTGATGATGTCCTGCATGAATGCCTTCTGTGCGACCCGCTATATTGTTTGCAAACTCTGTTCGATCATCCCCAGAACTTCAGGAATTGTATCCAAAATGCGTGTGCCGGGTCCGTATACGGCTGCGACACCGAGGCTCTGAAGAATTTTTACATCTGCAGGTGGAACCACGCCGCCGCAAATTACAATGATGTTGTCAGCACCTTCTTTCCGCAATCCTTCAATCACCTCAGGCACCAGTGTTCTGTGTCCGCCTGCTTGCGTTGATATTCCGACCAGATGAACGTCGTTGTCAACGGCTTGTCGAACCACTTCGGCGGGTGTTTGAAACAGCGCACCGATATCGACTTCAAATCCAAAGTCTGCATAAGCTGTGGCGATCACTTTTGCTCCACGATCGTGACCGTCCTGACCGAGCTTGGCGATCAGTGCCCGTGGGCGACGATGGTGAACATTCACAAACGAATCGACCTTTTGCCGAATGGCGGTTACTTCCTCCAAATTACTGATCTCGGTTCGGTACACGCCGCTGACGGCCTGCGGTATCGCGCGATGCTGTCCGAACACTTGGCGCAGGCTATCGGTAATTTCACCAACTGTGGCGCGTTCACGGGCCGCTTCAATCGAAAGCTGGAGCAGTCCCCATTTGCCGGATTCGGCCCGGCATTGCAGCTTTTCGAGTGTGTCCTGACAGCGAACCTCATCCCGGCTTTGTTGAACCTGACGCAGCCGTTCAATCTGACTCTGGCGTACGGCTTGATTGTCGACTTCCAGCAGATCGACTTCGTCTTCGCCGTCACTCTTGAAGCGATTGACGCCAACGATGACTTCCTCGCCCATGTCCAGCCTCGCCTGTCGGCGAGCTGCCGATTCTTCGATGCGTTTTTTAGGCATTCCTGCTTCGACGGCTTTCGTCATTCCGCCGAGCGATTCCACTTCGCCAATTAATTTTTTGCCTTCTGCAATCAAGGATGCAGTCAGACTTTCCACGTAATAGGAACCCGCCAGCGGGTCTACGACTTTCGCCAGGCCGGACTCTTCCCTCAGAATCAATTGCGTGTTACGTGCAATTTTTGCAGAAAACTCGCTCGGCAGGGCGAGTGCCTCATCAAACGAATTGGTGTGCAGCGATTGTGTGCCGCCGAGAATTGCCGCAAGTGCTTCTACCGTTGTTCGGACAATGTTGTTATAGGGAGACTGACTTGTCAGGCTCACGCCTGAAGTCTGACAGTGGGTTCGAAGCATCAGAGAAGTCGGATTTTCTGGACTGAACAGGGACTGCATCAAATCGGCCCAAAGAAATCTGGCAGCACGGAGTTTGGCGACTTCCATGAAAAGATTCATGCCGATACAGAAAAAGAATGACAGTCTAGGTGCAAAATCGTCAACGGCCATGCCGGTCGACAGGGCGGCGCGGACGTATTCGATGCCGTCTGCGATGGTATATGCGAGTTCCTGAACGCAGGTGGCACCGGCTTCCTGCATGTGATATCCGGAAATGGAAATCGGATTGAAGCGAGGCATCTGTTCAGCGGTGTGTCGAATGATGTCTGCTACGATCCGCATGGAAGGTCTGGGTGGATAGATGTAGGTATTACGTACCATGAATTCTTTCAGAATGTCATTTTGCAATGTTCCTGAGAGCGCATTCTGTGCAACACCCTGTTCTTCCGCGGCAACGATAAACATCGCCAGTACCGGCAGGACTGCGCCGTTCATGGTCATGGATACCGAAATTTTGTCCAACGGTATCTCATTGAACAGGATTTTCATGTCTTCCACACTGTCGATTGCCACACCGGCCTTGCCGACGTCTCCAACTACGCGCTTGTGGTCGGAGTCGTAGCCTCTGTGTGTGGGTAGATCGAAAGCGACAGACAGGCCAGTCTGGCCGGAGCGAAGATTGTCACGATAGAACCGGTTGGATTCCTCTGCGGTGGAGAAACCCGCGTATTGCCTCAGTGTCCAGGGTCTTCCTGCATACATGGTTGCCCGAGGCCCGCGCAGGTATGGAGGAAAGCCCGGCCACGTAGAACAATGTTCCATATCAGCAAGATCATCTGCCGTATAGACCGGTTTGACGTCAATGCCTTCGGGCGTCTTCCATACAAGCTCGTCCGGGCTTCGGCCCTTCAATTCCGCTTGCGCCCGCTGCTGCCAGTCAGAACTCGAGTAATCCGGAAATTTCATTGGATTGTCTTGTGCAGGATTTTTAGCGATTCTGCCCAGGCAACGGGATCAAGACTTTGCGTAGCCAATTGATTTCAGCGAATCGGTGATCTCGTCCAGTATGACTGGGTCATCAATTGTGGCTGGCATCTGCCACGATTCGGAATCTGCAATTTTCTGCATCGTTCCGCGCAGAATTTTTCCCGAACGGGTTTTCGGCAGACGATTGACTACGAGCGCTTCCTTGAAAGCCGCTACCGGGCCAATTTTGTCACGCACCAAACGTACGCATTCTTTCACGATTTGATCATAATCTCGTTCGCAGCCAGCATTCAGAACCAGAAAACCGAGCGGATGCTGTCCTTTGAGAGAATCGCTTACACCGGTTACTGCGCATTCGGCGACATCGGGATGCGATGTCAGCACTTCTTCCATAGCACCGGTAGAGAGTCGATGTCCTGCGACATTGATGATGTCATCGGTTCGAGACATTACATAGATATAACCATCTTCATCAATGAATCCGGCATCGGCCGTCTTGTAGGATCCCGGAAATTCTGCAAGATATACATCAAAAAATCTCTGCTTCGCATTCCACAATGTTGGAAAACTCCCCGGCGGCAAGGGCAGGTTCACCACGAGCGAGCCGATTTCACCAGGTGGCAGTTCTTGGTTTTGATCATTGACAACCTTGAGGTCCCAACCTGGCACCGGTTTGGATGGGGAACCTTCCTTAATCGGAAGGTGTTCAATACCGATGGAGTTGGCGCAAATCGCCCATCCTGTCTCGGTTTGCCACCAATGGTCAATCACCGGAACCTGAAGTTTGTCTTCGGCCCAATGCAGGGTGTCGGGGTCAGTCCGTTCACCTGCAAGAAACAGAGTATTGAAAGCGGACATATCATATTTCTTCAAGTATTCACCGGTGGGATCTTCTTTTTTAATGGCGCGAAACGCTGTGGGTGCGGTAAACAGAGTCGAAACCTTGTGTTCAGAAATCACTCTCCAAAAAGCGCCCGGGTCAGGGGTGCCGACAGGTTTGCCTTCATACAGGATCGCAGTATTCCCTGCGAACAAGGGCGCGTAAATGATATACGAGTGTCCAACAACCCAGCCGACATCGGACGCCGCCCAGAACACTTCGCCCGGGTCAACACCGTAGATGTTTTTCATCGACCACTTCAAGGCGACGATATGGCCGCCGTTATCCCGCACTACGCCTTTTGGTTGTCCGGTTGTACCCGAAGTGTAGATGATATAGAGCGGATCGGTAGCTTTGACGGTCACACAGTCTGCGGGCACTGCATTAGCCATTACGTCATTCCAGTCGTGATCGCGACCGGCGGTTAATTTAGCTTCTGCCTGCGGACGCTGATAGACCACGCAAGCTGCAGGTTTATGTGTAGACAGGTCGATTGCAGCATCAACCAAAGGCTTGTATTCAATGGTTCTGCCTGGTTCAAGACCACAGGACGCTGTAACGATGGCAACCGGTTTTGCATCATCAATGCGTACTGCGAGTTCGTTTGATGCGAAGCCGCCGAACACAACCGAGTGTATAGCTCCAAGTCGCGCGCAGGCAAGAACGGAGATTACGGTCTCTGGGATCATCGGCATGTAAATCACCACGCGTGATCCCCGTTCAACGCCGAGAGCAGAGAGTGCTCCAGCAAATCGAGCGGTTTCTTCGGTCAGCTGGCGGTAGGTGTAGTGCCTGATTTCGCCGGTCATGGCAGAATCGTAGATGATTGCGTTCTGCTCTCCTCGACCTTCTTTGACGTGTAGATCGAGTGCGTTGTAGCAGGTGTTGACTTCAGCGCCGGTGAACCAACGGTAGTAGGGCTTGTCGGAGTCATCGAGTACTTTATCCCAGGGTTTTTCCCAGTGAACGGCTTTTGCAATTTCCCCCCAGTATTCGTCCGGACGCTCCATGGATTGTTTAAATTCTTCTTGATATCTGCTCATATTTAGGTCTATTTCGAATAGTGTGTCGGTTCAGTTCGATTACTTATCTAATGTCAACAGTGAAAATTCACTCTTCATTTCGGTCATTACTTCAATAAAATAGTTCAGTAGTGGAATCGCTGTCAAACACATATCACTTAGATTATCAAGCGAAAGCGATTAAACCACCACTTAATTTTATCAATCGTTGAATAAGGAGCACCATTGGACATGGCATATGAACACATTATTACGGAATCTCGAGGCAATGTTGGATTAATTACGATCAATCGCCCCAAAGTGTTTAACGCGTTGTCCTCTGACGTGATGGATGAGATAGGAAATGCCATCGACAGTTTCGAGGGTGATGCCGAAATAGGAGCCATTGTCATTACCGGAAGCGAGAAAGTTTTTGCCGCCGGCGCTGACATCAGTGAGATGATCAACTTTACATTTGCCGATACCTATCAAAGCAATTTCATCAGCCGCAACTGGGAACGCGTGACGCTGTGCCGCAAACCGGTCATTGCAGCGGTTGCGGGGTATGCTCTCGGTGGAGGATGCGAACTTGCGATGATGTGCGATTTCATCATTGCCGGGGACAATGCGCAATTCGGGCAACCGGAGATTCTTCTGGGCGTCATTCCTGGGGCAGGCGGTACGCAGAGACTGACACGTGCAGTTGGAAAGTCAAAAGCGATGGATATGTGTCTGACCGGACGTAATATGGATGTGGAGGAAGCAGAACGGTCCGGCCTCGTATCGCGCGTTGTGCCTGCTGATGAGCTGGTCGATCGAGCGGTGGAAATCGCGCAGGGTATCGCTGAATTTTCACAACTTGCAGCTTCAATGGTTACGGAATCAGTCGATCGAGCCTATGAAACAACTTTGGCGGAAGGGGTTCTGTTTGAAAGGCGGGCATTTCATTCGATTTTTTCGACCAATGACCAAAAAGAAGGTATGGCTGCATTCTTGGAGAAGCGCAAGGCAAACTGGCAGCACAGCTAGTTCGATCCTCCGAGTGCGAGAGACGGTTCTCAGAGCTGCCCATTCGTTCTTTCCTGCGGTAAGGTGCAAGCGATTTTCAGAGTGTTCAATGTGTAGAGCGGAGGACTGGCGATCCTGCGCAACGAATTAAAGTCGGATTCGTCCGGAATTTCAACACTTTCACCTATTGATACGGACGGGATGGTGCAGACCGAGTGCAGATTTATACTATCGGAATTACTTTCCCGACTGACTGCTGCATCCCCACCGGCGTTCGCAGCAGTTCTCTGATCTGTGGTATGCAATCGCCGAATCTTTGAGTTGGCAGTCGAGCTTTAACTCCCGAAGGCTTTTATCGGCACTTGCATGCTGCCGATTTTTTCGATGTTGCACTCCAGCACATCGCCTATGGATACCGGGCCAGTTCCTTCAGGCGTGCCCGACATGATGACATCGCCTGGGTACAGGGTATAGAAAGACGAAGCGAATGAAATCAGTTTGCGAGTCGAATAGATCATGTGGCTGGTATTTGACTTTTGCTTGGTCCTGCCGTTTACTGCGAGTGAAATATCCAGATTGTCTGGATTTTCAATTTCATTGGCAGTGACCAGCCATGGTCCTACGACCGAGTGGGAATCCATCGATTTTCTTAGACTTCGGTCTTCCGATCCTCGAATCGTCATATCAAGTCCGATCGTATAGCCTGCGACATAGTCCAGCGCGTCCTCTTCACTGACGTTTCTGCAGTTACGGGCAATGACGATTGCCAACTCCACTTCGTGATCGGTGCGGCGGTTCTCAAATCTGAGTTTGACTCCATCATCCGGTCCGACTGGAATTGGGGATTTGAGAAATAGTCCGTAGGTTTCGATACTCTCGATTTTTTCTTTCATGTTGATCTCTTTATCCAAATTCACTTCTTCCTGGTGCGCACGGTAATTGACGGTTGCACCAATGATTTTGGAAGGGCGAGCGACTGGACTGTTCAGATGCAGGTCCCGCAGCGAGTAAGTTTCAGACGCAAAACGTAACTTGTGAATTTCTGGAAGAAGCATTTCCAGATTTGCTATCAACAGGTCGCCAGGCGGTTGCGGCCAGGTGGGCACCTTGATACTTTGCAGCACTTCGCTGACGTCCTGCACGTTACGTCCTTTTACGACACCAAGACAGTTTTCGTTAAATCGGCAAATTTTCATGTGTATGGGCTCTATCTGAAAGGTTTGCTTCGCCAGCGTCGCAAGAGCTTCTGACCAGACTATTTCATCCGCCTAGTTTACAGCAGAATTGTAAAACTTAGGAAATTTATGCAAGTGTCTCTGAATATTCGCACCCGATAGGCGCTGCACTCACCAAAGTCTTGAGCAGGTCAATTTCAGGGTCGCAACTGAATCTGAGTCCAATTTTGTCCGTGTGTGAATCCGTTCAAAAGTCGCAGCAAGCCGTGAGAAGTTTTGCTGCGAAACTTCGAAAACATTTCACGAATTTGAATCGTATTTAAAGATTCTCTGAAACTCATTGTTTCCACAGGTAAATGAATGTTTGAAAAATGCATCCAGAACGCTACTTTTGTCGATCCAACAATTTTCCGCCAAATACTTGACATTGACATCGAATTCGTCCACAATCAAGTGAATATATGTGCCTAATAGTGGAAATATATCCCATAGATATCGAAATTAAATCTGTAAGTATTTGATTTAAAATGCAAAACGAAATTCACGGATCTAGCTCTCTCACTGTCGATGCAAAAGGTCGGATCGTCATCCCGACTGAGCATCGAGAGTTTCTACTCGGCGCGGGCGGGGGAAAATTGAATATCGCGTTGCATGTCGCAGACAGTTGCTTGACAGTACATACGCTCGAGCACTGGCAAATTGTTGTGAAGCATTTGGTCGATTTAAGAGTCAAGAATGCCAAGTCTACAAATCCCGAGGCGCTGCAAATCCGAGCCAGAGCTCGCGAGATTCTGCGCATCATGCAAGGCAGTGCCAAAATTATTGATGTAGACGCTAATGGACGATTCTTGATACCCAGAGAATTACGTAGAGTTGCCAACATCAGTAAGCACGCCATGCTGGTCACCGCCGGTAACTCTTTTGAGCTTTGGAGTGAGGACAGCTGGGTCGATCACTGGAAGCAGGTCAGAGAGACAGAATCCAGGCAAAAAGAAACGGGATTTTTCCAGGGATTTCTGGACGAATTGCATGGTGATGCCATCACTGAAGAATCGAATGACTGATTATATCTGATGGTCTCTTCAGTAAAAACTTCAAACAGTGAATTCACGCACATTCCAGTGATGTCGGAAGATGCCGTCAGATCGCTCGTCGTAAGTTCACAGGGAACTTACGTGGATGCCACCTATGGGCTAGGCGGGCACTCCCACGAAATTCTTGGAAAATTGAATGCACACGGCAGACTCTATGCATTCGACCGCGATGCAGAGTCCATTGACGTAGCACAGGCACGACACGGCAGTGACAATCGATTCGAGTTTGTGCATGCTCGCTTTTCAGAAATTGGAGTTGAACTTCGTCGCCGATTGCCGGATATTCAGGTCTCTGGAATCATCGCTGATCTCGGCGTCTCGTCGCCGCAGCTTGACAATGCAGTGCGCGGATTCAGCTTTCTGAATGACGGACCTCTCGACATGCGAATGAATCCGCAAGAGGGCGAGCCGGCTTCGGCTTGGTTGCATGCGGTCAGTGAAAAGGCACTGAGCGGTGTACTGCGATCACTTGGCGAGGAGAAATTCGCTCGACGGATTGCTCGACGGATTGTCGAATTTCGAAGTAAGGCACCGATAAATTCAACCGGTGAGCTGGCGCAGATCGTAGCAGACTGTATCCCCACTCGAGAAAAGAACAAACATCCGGCAACTCGAACGTTTCTTGCCATTCGGATGCACATTAATCATGAACTTGAAGAACTCAACAAATTTCTACCGCAGTGCGTTGAGCTTCTCAAGCGTGGTGGACGTCTTGTTGTAGTTACCTTTCACTCCGTTGAAGATCGGATTGTCAAACGGTTCATGCGGGAGGCCTCAATCGGTTCTCCAGGTCCTGAAGGCGTTCCATTTCGTCAAGCTGATTATTCCCCAACACTTCGAATCATTGGCAAGCCGCTGCAGCCAGATTCGGCAGAAGTGAATAGAAATCGGCGCTCCCGAAGTGCAGTCATGCGGGTCGCAGAGCGCATTGGGTGAGAGAGTCGGATGCGTAAAGTTACTTACATGCTGATATTTGTCTGCCTGGCCTCGGTGATCGCGGTCATCTGGGTGCGTCATGAGAATCGAGAGGTTTTTGTCGAACTGCAGGCACTCTACCATCACCGAGACGACCTGAACATTGAGTGGCGTAATTTGCTGACGGAGCGAACTTCCTTGACTCGCCACGATCAACTTGAGAATTGGGCTCAAATCAACGTTAAGATGCAAGCGCCAGAGGAGCAGCTGGTTCTGCTGCTTCATAAACATTCGCAGCAGGTGGCAGCACCAGAGGTATCGCAGTGATGTCTCGAAGTTACATGGTTCCATTCCGTGACCTCGCTATGTTGAGCTTGATCACATTGGGATTCGGGTTGCTAGTTGCGCGGGCAGTTTATTTGCAGGTTACTGTGACGGAAGATTTACAGGCGGAGGGAAAGGCTCGCTACCTTCGCAATGAAATGATCACAGCCAATCGAGGCTTGATCAAGGATCGAAACGGCGAGATTCTAGCGATCAGTACAGCGGTTGACTCGACATGGGCTGACCCCAAAATTCTCAGCAAACATGCAGAACGCTTTGCTGAATTGGCCAAGGAAGTTCAAATTTCTGAAACTCAGATTCGACAAGACGTCGAAAAATACAACAGTCAAAATCGACAGTTCATGTATCTGAAGCGCCATCTTTCACCGCAACAAGCGAAGAAAGTGCAGGATTTGAAAGTTCCTGGTGTTTCATTGATGAGGGAGTATCGGCGTTATTACCCGCACGGATCGACGGCAGCAAACCTGATTGGTTTTACGAACATCGATGATATCGGGCTTGAGGGTATCGAACTGTCGATGAATCACCAACTCAAGGGGAAATCCGGCCAGAATTTGGTCATCAAAGACAGGAACGGAAGAACGATAGAAACACTAGCACATACCAAACGCGTCCAAGACGGAAAAGACGTACATCTGAGTATTGACTCAAGAATCCAACAGACAGTTTACACAGAACTACTGGCGGTGGTCGCCAAAGAACGCGCTACGCTGGCTACCAGCGTGGTCGTCGACATCTCCACCGGCGAAATCCTGGCTATCGCTGCTGCACCGAGTTTCAATCCGAACGTGGTGAGCGACCGAAAGCAGACTCGAAATTTTGCAGCAACCGATGTCTTTGAGCCAGGTTCCACCGCCAAACCCTTTGTAGTAGCGAAAGCGTTGATGGAAGGCGTAGTAACCCCACAGACGGTGATTGATACAGCTCCTGGATGGATTCGCATTGGCGGATTCACCATCAAAGACATTCGAAATTTTGGTGAATTGTCTGTCGAAGACGTCATCATGAAGTCCAGCAACATCGGCCTGACGAAAATCGGCACTCAGATTGACCCAAACCATCTTATGGATTTCTATCGTAGTGTCGGATTCGGTTCGAGTACCGGCAGCGGTATATCAGGCGAGAATAACGGTCTTTTTCGAGATCGAACCAGGTGGTATCCGAGCGATCACGCCACTTTGACCTACGGCTATGGAATTGCAGTAACAGTTCTGCAGTTGGTTCAGGCCTACACGATGCTTGCCAATGGTGGAGTTCTTGTGCCGCTCACGATCGTGGCAAATGAAAAGCCTCAGAATCGGCGCCGAGTTCTGCCAACCGAGATTGCCGCTGAAATGACCCGGATGTTGGAGCGCGTGGTTACACCGACTGGCACTTCGAGGAGGGCGAAGATATCGCTTTATAGAGTTGCAGGAAAATCTGCAACTGTGCAGAAACTAATCAACAAGCAATACAGCGACCAGCACCACCTGGCAATTTTCGCTGGGTTCGCACCGGCTTCCAAACCAAGACTCGCGGCAGTCGTAATTGTGGATGATCCGCGTGCTGGCTCACACTACGGTGGGGCCATTGCGGCACCCGCATTCCGGAAAATCATTTCCAAATCTTTGAGGATACTCAACGTACCACCGGATGATTTGGATCGCATTGCAAAAAAGGAAGATGTTCGGGCATCCGCCAAATCATGAACCTCGCAACTGAACGAAGTTACAGTGGCGAGTATTTGAGTAATTTGCTAGGCGGTCTGCGGAAAGTAGACAAGGAAAATGACATATTGATTGAGGACTTGTGTCTCGACAGTCGCAAAGTTGGTACCGGTAGTCTGTTCTTCGCCATACCCGGTGAAGTTGAAGACGGTCGAAGGCACATTCAGCAGGCCATACAGGCAGGTGCTCGTGCCGTAGTCTATGAATCGGAAGGATGGTCGATGGAACGCCAAGACGACAGTCGGCTGATTGGAGTACGCGACCTGCGACGACAGATTGGCACCGTAGCGGATGTATTTTATGGCAAGCCATCGTCAAAAATGCATATCGTCGGTATCACTGGAACAAATGGAAAATCCACTTGTGCAAGCTTGACAGCTCAAGCGTTTGAAGCATTGGGGAAGAAATGCGGGATTGTGGGAACGCTGGGTTCAGGATTTCCGGCTGAACTGTCTGAAAGTTCATTGACGACTCCAGACCCAGTATCTCTGCATCAGAATTTGGCTTCGCTGCTGGAGGCAGGAGCCGAATACCTGTGTTTGGAAGTTTCTTCTCACTCTCTTGATCAGTCGCGTACCAAGGGAGTCCGTTTCAGCACGGTTGTGTTCACTAATCTGAGCCAAGACCATATGGATTATCACCGAAGCCAGGAACATTATCGGACCAGTAAAGCGAAGCTTTTTGTCGACTCAACAGCTTCGAGTGCGATTCTCAATATCGATGACGAGTTTGGTCGTTCTATGCTAGGCAAGACGTCCTGCACCAGAGAATTTACCTATGGTTCTGCACCCGCGGACATACAGTTGCAGGAATGCATTTCCACTCGCCGCGGCTTGGTGTTGAAGATTGCCGTTCAAGGTCGCAGCATTGAGGTTCAGAGCGAGCTTCTAGGCCGTTTCAATGGCATCAATCTGACAACAGTCGCAGCGGTGCTGCACGCACATGAATTCGACCTTGCGGACATAGAGCGTGCACTGCACGCCGTCAAGCCGGTTGTTGGACGCATGGAGCGAATCTCGGGGTCATCCGTGCAACCCGAGGTGTTTGTTGACTATGCGCATACTCCGGATGGACTGAAAAGCGCCTTACAGAGTCTGCGCGAGATAACCGAGGGTAATTTGGTATGTGTTTTTGGCTGCGGCGGAAATCGAGATGATGAAAAGCGTCCGATTATGGGAGCAATATCCGAAAAGCATGCGGACCAAGTAATCGTTACCGACGACAACCCGCGAGGAGAATCCCCGCAAGCCATCACCAAACGAATTCTGGAAGGAATGCGGTCCAAGCCCAAAGTCATCCATGATCGTCGGGAAGCCATTCGATCTGCGGTCAAGGGCTGCGGTCGCAATGACACGATTCTCATTGCCGGCAAAGGTCATGAAACTACGCAGACGTATGGCTCGAAGGTGATTCCCTTCAGTGATCGTGAGGCAGTGACAGATGCCTTGAGGAGCCTCGGATGATGAATACGCAGGTGGTAGCACAGGCGGTCGACGGTGTTCACATCGGCGCGAATACCTATATTGAAGCCGTGAGCACCGATTCCCGTAGAATTCGAGAAGGTGATTTGTTCGTTGCACTGCGCGGCAATCGATTTGATGGGCATCACTATGTGGACGAGGCGGCAGATGCCGGTGCAAAGGGTGTGCTCGTCGATGAATCCGTTGATGTTTCCGTTGCACAGGTCGTGGTTGATGACACAGAATTTGCTTTGGGCCGACTTGCGTCGCACTGGCGTCAGAAATTCAGCATTCCGCTGGTTGCCGTTACGGGGTCTAACGGAAAGACGACGGTCAAGGAAATGATTGGCAGCATATTGAGTGAGCATTCCGAGACGTTGGTTTCTCACGGTAATTTCAACAACGCAATCGGATTGCCGCTTTCGCTGCTAAAGCTGAGACAACAGCACCACTTCGCAGTAGTCGAGATTGGTATGAACCAGATTGGCGAGATCGAATATCTGTCGAAGCTGGCTTGTCCAGACGTTGTGGTGATCACCAATGCCAGTTCCGCACATCTTCAATACCTGAAAAACATTGACCAGGTTGCCATCGAAAAGGGTTCCCTGATGGTTGGCCTGAGTGATGATGGCATTGCCATTTTGAATGCTGATGATGAACATGTCAACTACTGGCGATCCATCGCTGATCGGCACCGCGTGATTACGTTTGGTCTGTCCGAGGCAGCCGATGTAAGTGCAGTTTATCGACACTTAGAATTTGGCTCCATGTTGCAAATTTCCACGCCTCGTGGAATTATTCAGATGGAACTCAAACTGGCCGGGGCGCACAACATCCTCAACGCCTTGGCCGCAACCGCTGCTGCTATCGGGCTCGGCATCTCCGATTCTCATATCAAATCCGGATTGGAAAAATTGTCTCCAGTTGCCGGGCGACTGCAATTGCGTCAACACAAAAGAAGCGGTCGCCTGCTGGATGACACCTACAACGCAAATCCCGCTTCGGTAGCAGCAGCTCTCAATGTTCTCAAGAATTTGTCGGGCGACCGGCGACTGGTGATTGGCGATATGTTTGAGTTAGGGGAGGACGATGCAGAATTTCATCGTGAAATCGGCAGACTTGCACGCCAGTCCGGCATAGGACGGCTGTACGCGTTGGGTAATTTGACGAAGTACGCAGTGAAGGAATTCGGATACGGCGCGCAACATTTCCAGGACCGACAAGAACTTGTTGACGATCTCCTGCAGCAGATGGATTCGAATACGATCATTCTGGTCAAAGGCTCGCGCGGTATGAAAATGGAGAGAATCGTGGATGAGTTATGTGCTGCGGATGCAGAACAAACAGGAGGTGCAGCATGTTAGCCTCCCTGTTACTTGTCTTTGCAGACGAATATACCTGGCTAAATATCTTTCGATATTTGACCTTTCGCGGCATTCTGGCGGTGCTGACATCACTGGGGATTGGAGTCGCACTCTACCCGTACACCATTCGTAAACTGAAGGAGATGTCGATCGGCGAAGTGACTCGCGATGATGACGTGCCGCTACATTCCAAAAAGGGAGGCACGCCAACCATGGGCGGCGTGATCATATTGTTCGCAATTACTGTCAGTACCCTGTTGTGGGCTGATCTTTCCACCCGATTCATCTGGATTGCGCTGTGCGGATGCATTTCCTTCGGACTAATCGGCTTCTTGGACGATTGGTTCAAGCTGAAGCGCCATCATGGCAATGGTGGACTCAGCGTTCGATACAAGCTGTTATGGCAGTGTATTGCCGCGACGGCAATCGCGATGACGCTCTATGCGAGCGCCACCTCGAGTGTCGAGACAAATTATCTACTGCCATTCTTCAAAGATGTGACGATCAACCTACATTACTGGTTTGTACCGCTCACTGCCATTGTACTAATCGCAACCTCCAATTCGGTCAATCTGACTGACGGATTGGATGGCTTGGCGATCATGCCGGTTGTATTAGTAGCAGGCGGCCTGGGGATATTCACTTATGCAACAGGTCACGCGGTATTTTCAGATTACTTGGCAATTCCTTTTATTGACGGCGCTGGTGAACTCATCGTTTTGTGTGGTTCAGTGGTCGGTTCCGGACTCGCATTTCTGGCCTTCAACTGTTACCCCGCGCAGATTTTCATGGGAGACACGGGAAGCATGGCACTTGGAGCTGCGGTGGCCATCGTTGCGGTTATCGTGCGACAGGAAATTGTTCTGTTCATTATGGGAGGATTGTTCGTTATCGAGGCCGTCTCGGTAATCATTCAAGTTGCATCATTTAAATTGTTCGGGCGACGCGTTCTGCTGATGAGCCCGATTCATCATCATTTTGAAATGAAGGGCTGGCCCGAATCGCGTATCACCGTTCGTTTCTGGATCATATCGTTGGTTCTGGTACTGGCCGGACTCGCCACTCTGAAAATTCGCTAGAAGAAGGAGGCATTATGCAATCAATACTTCAAAAGGCAGAAAGTTCCAGCAAAGCTGGAAACGCAATCGTCTTCGGACTTGGAAAGAGTGCTGTCGCCTGCGCCACTTTTCTCATAAATGAGGGCTGGGACGTAGCAGTCGCGGATGTAAATTCGCGCCCGCAGCTCGAGAGTCGGTTCAAATCAGCACTGCCGGGAATTCCGGTGTATGCACCAGTCTATCCACAGCTGTTCCTCAATGTTGACCTCGTTGTCATGAGTTGTACCGCAGCAAACTCGAATGCCGCCATTTTGCAGTTAGCCAAGGAACACGGTGCTGAGGTTGTGAGCAGTTTGGATTTGTTTTTCGAGCGAAGCACCAAACCCGTCATTGCAGTTGCCGGAACCAATGGCAAGAGCACTGTAACCACACTTGTGGACGCGATTATTTGCAGTCATGGAGATAGTGTTCGAATTGGAGGCTATCGAGGATTGCCATTTCTTGAACTGCTGAACAAACAGCAGCCGAACGTATATTTACTGGAATTGTCCGCAATGCACCTGGAGCAGGTGAATTCTGTAAGACCGGATGTTGCGACAATTTTGAACATTTCGCCCGACCACAAGGAGCGTTATTCCAGCCTGAATGATTGTGTTGACTACATGGCCAAAGTATTGCAGGATGCCAAAATTCCGGTGATTAATCGTGATGATTCAATCGTTTCGCAACTTCCGACATCAGGAGCTGGAATTTCATTTGGCTTGAATCAGCCACCGCGCGATTGCGACTATGGCGTCGTTGAAGATTCCTCTGGCCGATGGATAGTGCGCGGTGACGAAAAGCTGATCAATCTGTCGCAGTGCTTCCTTAAGGGATGGCACAACGAACTGAATCTGCTTGCCGCCTGTGCCATTGCAGGCGCGGTTGGGTATCCAGTCGATCAGAAAAAGAATGTTGTGACGAAATTTGAAGGTCTTCGATTCAGTTGCAACGATGAAGGCGAGTGGAATGGCGTTCGCTGGGTCAACGATGCGAGATCAAAGAATGTAGGCGCGGCAATTGCAGCCATTCAATCCAACTCCAGGCCAGTCGTTTTGATCGCCGGAGGATTGAGCAAGGGAGCGGATTTCTCGCAAATTCCAAAATCGGTGAACGGCAAGTTGCGCGGATGCGTATTTTTCGGTCGTGACGGCAAAGAAATTGGCAAGTCGCTCAAAGGAATTGCTAAGCGCAAGCAGGCTGAAGATCTCTATGAGGCGATCAAGGTTGCTGAAAGCATGACGAAAGAGGGCGACTGTGTGATTTTTTCGCCTGGCTGCGAAAGCAATGACATGTTTACCGATTGTGTACACCGAGGAGAAACATTCAGCAAAGCGCTGCAAATGCATTTTTCATGATACTGGTTCGACATCAAAATAATATCCGGAGCGTTGACGGTGGCGGTCCAAACTTTGATCCGCTGTTGCTGATCACGTTCCTGCTGCTGATCGTATTTGGAATGATTGCAGTTTACTCTGCAACGATCGCGCATGCTTTCAGTGCCAACGACCCGTTCGTCTACTTGCGCCGCAGCGGCGTGCATATTCTCTTTGCATTAACCGCCATGTTGATATTTTCGAGAATTCCGGTTCGGCTATGGCAGCATTTAGCACCGATATCACTGATTACCGGCATTGCGCTGCTCACTCTCGTTTTAATCCCGTCCATAGGAGTCAATGTAAACGGCAGTGCGCGCTGGGTAGAAGTCGCGGGTTTGAAATTTCAGCCGTCTGAGTTTGCGGAACTGGCTTTTCTGATATTTGCCGCAGACTACCTGGTGACTCGTCGCGGGTACATGCAAGAGCTTATCAGAGATATTGTGCCGATTCTTGCGATTTTTATAGTATTCGCCGCCTTGCTTTTGGCAGAGCCAGATTTCGGCAGTGCTGTGGTTCTCGGTTCGGTTCTCATCCTGATGCTTTTTCTCAACGGCATGCGTTGGCGGCACACCATAACCATTACGGGTGCTGCGCTATTGGGTATGGCCTGCCTGATACTGGCGAAAGCCTATCGTTTAGAACGCTTGACGTCGTTTATTGACCCATTTGACGATCCGTTCAATACCGACTTTCAACTGGTGCAATCGTTGATTGCGTTTGGACGCGGAGAATGGTTTGGCGTGGGCATCGGAAACAGTGTGCAAAAACTTGACTACCTGCCGCTTGCCGGGTCAGATTTTCTACTGGCAATCATTGCGGAAGAAATGGGCTTCTTGGGAATCTGCACGGTGATCGTGCTGTTTGTGGTACTGATCTGGCGAATCTTTCATGTCTCGTGGTCAGCTGGAGCGGCAGGTGACACATTCGGAATGCTGCTTGCTCAGGCAATCGGCGCTCTGATCGCAGTGTCTGCACTGGTCAACATGGGTGTGAATATGGGGCTGCTACCGACAAAGGGTTTGACACTGCCGTTCATGAGCGAAGGCGGAACGAGTCTGATAGCCTATTCAGCCGCGCTCGGAATTATTTTTTCCATTGAACGCAGTTCGCGTCAGGAATCTGAACAATGAATACGGTCATAATCATGGCGGGTGGAACAGGCGGGCATGTATACCCGGCGTTGGCAGTTGGTACCGCGCTTCGAGAACGTGGTGTCAATGTGTTCTGGATGGGTGTTCGCAACGGACTGGAACAAAAGCTGGCTGGAAACGCAGGTTTTGTGTTTGATTCGGTACGTACTCGAGGACTGTGGGGCAAGGGAATGGTGCGATGGCTGACATCGCCTCTGTGGCTGACTGCTTCGATTCTACAGTGTATCGGAATCATTCTTCGCCGTCGTCCGGATGCGCTTCTGGGAATGGGTGGCTACGTCTGCGGGCCAGGCGGACTGGCGAGTTGGATTCTGCGCCGTCCTCTGGTGATTCACGAATCGAATGTTGTTCCTGGACTAACCAATCGCGTGCTTGCATTTCTGGCATCCCGCATTCTGATTGGATTCTCGAATACACAGCTTGCTGGAAAGCCCGTCTTTACAGGCACTCCAGTGCGTGCTGAGATCATCCAAGCCGGCACAGTACGCAGAGATTCAATCGACACAGAAGAGCGGAATTTGCGGCTGCTGGTGATCGGCGGAAGTCAGGGTGCGCAGACTTTGAACGATACACTGCCATTGGCGCTTGGTTCATTGCCGGAGAATTTACAGCCACAGGTGATGCACCAGACCGGCCAAGGACGAAAAGAAGTCGTTTCGGATTCATACGTAAATCAGGGAATTGAGGCACAGGTTCTTGACTACATCGACGACATGGCGAGTGCCTATTTATGGGCCGATATTGTCGTTGCTAGAGCGGGTGCCATGACGCTTGCAGAGATATCAGCGACAGGACTGGCGGCGATTCTGGTGCCTTATCCTCATGCGGCCAGAGATCATCAACGTGCGAATGCCGAAGCCCTTGCAGTACAGGACAGTGCCATCGTATGCAAGCAGAACGAACAATTGACGGAAAGCTTGGGACAGGAATTGAAAAAGCTAATCAGCGACAGGAACCGGATTCGAGAGTTGTCGAATCGCATCCGAAACTTTGCTCGAACGGATGCAACTGAATGTGTCGTCAAGAACTGCATGGAAGTCATGCAATCATGACCACATGAAATGAACCAGAACATACTATCGGAATTATCGATGCAAGGACTGAAAGGCGATCTTCGGCGGGACGAACCGATGAGTCGGCACACAAGCTGGCGTGCCGGCGGCCGGGCAAACTGGTTCTACACACCGAAAGGCAAAGATGACCTCGGTGAGTTTCTCAAGCGCATCCCGAGTGAAACGCAGATAGCGTGGTGCGGACTCGGCAGCAATACGCTGGTGAGGGATGGTGGTTTTCCGGGAGTAGTCGTTTCGACACTGAAAGGTTTGAATGAAATTCACAGAACTGATAATCACGGAATCTATGCCCAAGCCGGGGTGCCGAGTGCCAAGCTCGCTAAGTTTTCCGTCAAGAATTCATTGTGTGGGGCCGAGTTCATGATAGGAATTCCTGGAACAGTCGGCGGCGCACTGGCAATGAACGCAGGATGTTTTGGCTCGGAAACATGGCAGATCGTACGTAGTGCCGACACCATCACAAGCGATGGCGAGCAAAAAAGAACAGCTGCTTCACAGTTTCGTTGGGATTACCGGTTCGCGGAGCTCGCTTCCGGAGAATGGTTCACCGGAGCTGAGTTTAGTTTGACTCCATGTCGAGCTGAAGGGGGTCGAGAAAGGATCAAGAGTTTGTTGAGGAAGCGATCCGAATCGCAACCCGTTCAAACTGCAAATGCCGGTTCTGTTTTCCGAAATCCGCCCGGTGATTATGCGGCACGACTGTTGGAAAATGCAGGTCTAAAGGGTTTTTCGGTCGGGACTGCCCGATTTTCTCCGGTGCACTCGAATTTCATTGAAAACCAAGGAAATGCAACAGCACAGGACATCGAAAATCTAATCAGCCATGCAGTCGACAAGGTGGAGGCAGTGCATGGCATTGAGTTGGAATTAGAAGTAAGAATCATTGGCAATAGGGTGTGAACAATGAATAGAACTAGAAATACACAAGACGGTCACTATGGAGGGTGGCATACCCGTGAGAATTTCAAATCCTCATTTGTAGGGAAAGGTGCCATTCGGGTCGCGATACTAGCGGTCGTATTATGTGCTTTAGCAAGTTTCGGACTCGGTGTGGATTACATTTTTCAGCCGCAGCGATTTCCGATGAAGCACATCAGTATTAATGGTGATCTTCACAATACGGAGCCGAGTCAGATTCGCCAGGCAATCGCTCAGGTTGTTGCGTCCAGCAACATTCTGCGGATTGACATCGCAAAAGCGGTCGCTGCCGCACAAGCTCTGCCGTGGGTGGAAGATGCGACCATAAAACGTCGCTGGCCGGACACTTTGGTAGTGTTTGTCAATGAGCGCGTGATACGTGCTCGTTGGAATGACGATCAGTGGCTCGATCATCAAGGCATCGCGGTGACACTGCCGAATTTTCAGGATTCCAGCCTGCCGCTATTACGCGGTCCGGTGGGATTCGAACAGGAAGTACTTGCTAAATTTCAGATATGGCAGACGCTTGCTCAGCCGCGGGGACTTGAAATTGCCGAGTTAGTCAAGTCCGGGCGAGACAGTTGGGAAGTTTATGTCCATCCAGTGTCTGGGGTTGGGTCTAGCGGGGAACAAGAGGTGCAGTCGACGGCGCCAAACAGCATCCGCGTAATTCTAGGCAGTAGCAAGCCACAGGCTCGTTTCGAACGGTTTGCAAAGCTCTATTCAGACGTGTTTGAACCTGCGGGCAAATGGCTTACGGCAGTGGATATGCGATATCCAGACGGTGTGTCCGTTCAATGGTTAGACGGCGAACCACGAATTGCCGGAGATGCAAAGATAAAGAAATCATAGAAGGAGCAATTGACGAATGGCAACGAACAAAAGTAATGAGAATCAGCTTGTAGTTGGCTTGGACGTTGGAACTTCCAAGGTCTCTGTAATTGTGAGCGAGGTATCACCCTCAGGGGATATTGAAATCATCGGAGTTGCAGAGAAACCGACGCAGGGAATGCAAAGGGGAATGGTGTCGAACATCGATTTGATGGTCAAATCCATTGAACAAGCTGTAAAAGAAGCGGAAATGATGGCGGCTTGCCAGATTATTGGCGTATTTACCGGAATTACCGGTGCTCACATCCGCAGTTACAACTCGACCGGTGTGGTGGCGATTCGAGGCAACGAGGTTACTCACGATGATGTCAATCGCGTGATCGAAGCGGCGCGGGCAGTGAGAATTTCCAGTGACGAGAAAATTCTGCATGTTCTCCCTCAGGACTTCACCATTGACGATCAGGACGGAATTCGCGACCCAGTTGGACTGTGCGGTGTACGGCTTGAAGCCAAAGTCCATGTTGTCACCGGCAATGTAAGTGCAGTGCAGAATATCCTCAAATGCATCAAGCTGTGCGACCTGGAGGTGGAAGAAGTAATTCTGGATCACATTTCCTCAGGTCATGCCGTATTGACGGAGGATGAAAAGGAATTGGGTGTGGGTTTGCTTGACATTGGTGACGGCACCATGGACCTTGCAGTATTTCACGAAGGTGCAATTCAACATTCGACTGCGTTTGCTATGGCAGGATCGCAGGTGACAAAAGACATTGCCGTCATTTTGCACACCCCGACGGTTGCAGCGAAGAAAATCAAGCATAGATTCGGTTCCGCGAATTCGCAGTCGGTCAGTGACGAACAGATGATTGAGCTTCCTGGCATTGGTGACCAGAAAGTACGGAATATTAAGCAGAAGTATCTTGCTGAGGTCATTGAGGCCCGTATGGAAGAAATGTTTCATTTGGTACGCAACAATCTAGTTCAGACCAACTATGAGAACATGATTCGTTCTGGACTGGTTCTGACCGGCGGGAGTTCCAAGATGGTTGATGTGGTAACGCTGGCAGAGCGAATTTTCAATATGCCAATTCGTCTAGGCATACCTCGCTATACGGGCACACTCAGTGAAGTTGTCAGGCATCCTAAGTTTGCTGCCGGAGTGGGGCTTTGCGAATTTGGATTCGCTAATCGAGAAAACTTGCTAACGAGAGCATACGAAGAGCCGGCGCAGAAGTTTGCAATCACTTCAAGGATTTTGAAGAGTATGCGAAATCTGTATAGGCGACCGGATAAGGAAGTGTATGCAGCACAGGTGCCTGCTGGTGGACCCAAGGAATGGTTCCAAGGTGAATATTAAACTTAACAATTCAAATTTATTGACACAAGATGACTATGGAGGTCGTTAACCGTGAGTACAAGACAATTTAACAACCGATTTGTTCTGCAGGCTGAAGACACATGCAGTCAGCGGGCAATTATAAAGGTGATCGGTGTAGGCGGCGGAGGCAGCAACGCAGTCGATCACATGGTAAACGAGCAGATCGAAGGCGTGGAATTCTTCGTTGCGAACACCGATGCGCAGGCTTTGGCGCGCGCCAGGGTGTTGCAGAAGGTTCAGCTCGGTACTGAGTTGACAAAGGGGCTGGGTGCTGGATCAAACCCGCAACTTGGCCGCGAAGCGGCGATTGAGGACAAGCAGAAACTGGTGGATTACCTGGGTGATGCAGATATGATTTTCATCACTGCTGGAATGGGCGGCGGAACCGGAACGGGAGCGGCGCCAGAGATTTCCAAATCACTCAAGGAAGCCAATCCCGAAATTTTGGTGGTTGCGGTCGTTACGACACCATTTGAATTCGAGGGCAAGAAAAGAATGGTTGTCGCCAATGAAGGACTCAAGGAACTGAAGTCAGCGGTTGATTCCCTGATTACGATTCCAAATGAAAAGATTCTGGATGACATTAACCTGACTTTGAAAGATGCTTACGGGAAAGTGAATGATGTTCTACTGAACGCAGTACAGGGGATTGCAGATCTGGTCGTACGTCCTGGATATATCAATGTCGATTTTGCTGATGTCAGAACCGTCATGTCTGAAGCAGGATCTGCAATGATGGGTTCCGGCCAGGCGAGCGGTGACAATCAGGCGACGATTGCAACCCGTGCTGCAATTGAGAACCCACTACTTGCGGATGTTGACGTTTCCAACGCCAAAGGAATCTTGATCAACATCACTGGAACTTCAGTAATGACTCCGCAGGAATTGAAGGACATCGCTCATATCGTTGAGGAAGTTGCATCTGAAGACGCAACCATCATCATGGGTCAAGTTTATGACGATGACCTTGAAGATGAAATTCGTGTAACGATTGTCGCAACCGGGTTGAGAGATCCATTCGAGGATCAACAGGAGCAGCATCAGAATTTCCCAACAAACGACCAAGCAGCAGTCGGGCGGGAAAGCATTTATATTGAAGCGGACATGGGGAAGGAGACTGCTGTAGAGGAGGATACTTTGCCCGCAGTTCTACGCAATCGTTCTGGAGTGATTCAGCCTACACACGAGAAAGGTAATGGTTTGGCCGGTCGGCCGAAAATATTCGATTACTGGAGCTGAGACTATGCATATTGATGGTACAAAAAAATTGGATCGAACATTCAAATTTGCAGACTTTTAGAAAGCAGTTTATCTCTCGTGAAATAACACGGTTGACTGTGCAGAAAATCTCATCGGGTTATTGCCAAAAGTAGGGCGGTGTTCGAGCGCACGTTCGGAAGCCGCACGGTACCAACCCTATGCCGGTCTGAATCTGCCATTGCAGCGGGTGGTCATTGCACACCACAGCTGTCCGGCCGTTAGCGTTGCGTTGGCTGGAATACTCCGACAGTAACTATTCCAGTTTGGCTGCAACTGCCAACTGCATAGGCGGTCAGCATTTAGGCTCCATCCTGAAACAGTTCAGTCGGTGCGTACAGAAATCCTTCTCGACTTTCAATTGAAATTACGTTTTTCTGATGTTCCATATTGGTGTACCACCTGGCTATTTGTGAAGTTAAAATTTGCAAATTAACTAGAAACGCCATGTTTATTTCAATTTCTGTCAAACCAGGTCTGCTGCGGTTGGGAAATATTGCGGTCGAGTGATCAGGAACTTCTTTCAAGCTCACCCTTACTTCGTTCAGGTTACTCGGAAACATCCGCTCCAGACTAAACTCTTGAGACAGAAGCCACCTACACGGTACATTACTTTTAGCAAAAATTGATTTTCATCAGAATAGGTTAATCGAATAAACTATTTTGGATATATCATTTGTGCACAATTGTGAAGGAATGCAGAAAATTGCACAACGTATGTTCAATGACGGCAGGTGTTATTTGCTGCAGCATAAAAGATTTTCTTCTTTGTTTGATGAGCAACCTTAACTATTTATCATGGAAATGTTGTAACTGAGGAAGCGGTGCAGATTAGGCGGTTTTTAAAATTTGGTATATAAGAAGTACGGAAATTGTATATTTTCAATATAATTTAATGCGTTATCATAGAATTATGCGGCTTTCTATTTCAGTGGAATTTCTTAGTCCAACAACAATAAACAACTTCAAGTAGAACTTGAGACAAAATTTTGTCTCTTACAGATCTTTACTGATTTGCGAAATAACATAAAACAAAAGGCAGACGAATGATCAAGCAAAGAACGCTCACAAATGTCATCACAGGCACAGGTGTAGGTTTACATACAGGTGTTAAGATTTGTCTTACATTGGTTCCGGCACCCGCAAATACTGGAATTGTGTTTCGACGAGTGGATCTTGATCCAGTTGTAGAGATTCCAGCGCGAGTTGAAAACGTTTCAAACACCAGGCTCTCAACTACATTGGAGTGTGATGGAGCAAAAGTTTCCACTGTGGAGCATTTGATGTCGGCTTTCGCTGGATTGGGCGTCGACAACGTATTCGTAGATGTAACCGCAGGTGAGGTTCCGATTATGGATGGCAGTGCCCATCCATTTGTATTTTTAATGGAGTCGGCAGGTATTGAATCCCAAAATGCTTCCAAAAAGTTCATTCGAGTGAAGAAGACAGTTCAGGTGAAAGAGGGAGACATGTGGGCGAAACTTGAACCGTATCACGGGTTCAAGATTTCATTTGTAATCGATTTTGATCATCCGGTTCTGAAGAACTCCAACCAGAAAGTTGAAATTGATTTTGCTTCAACCTCCTATAAAAACAATATTTCCCGAGCCCGTACATTCGGTTTCATGTCCGATTTGGAAGGTTTACAGGAAGTTGGATTGGCGCAGGGTGCGAGTTTCAGCAATGCAATTGTCATGAACCAGTATCACGTGCTCAATGAAGATCAGTTGCGCTACAAAGACGAGTGCGTGCGACACAAGATTCTGGACGCTATCGGAGATATCTACTTGTTGAACCATCCTTTAATCGGTTCCTTTTCTGCTCACAAGTCAGGCCATTACCTCAATAATCGCCTGTTGGTCGCGTTGCGGGAAGATGAAACTGCTTGGGAACTAGTCGAATATGACAATTACGGCGATATTCCCGATACGATTATTCGTCCGGTCGCCGTTCCGGCATAAATTTCTCTTTAGTGTGGTTTGATTTGGGTCGGAAAGAGCTTCCGACTTCATCTCCAAGCGCATTCAATTCAATCAATAGCTGTTGTATTCGTTGTTTCTGCCAACTGGATAGACCCTGGATAGCCGTCCTTGGTTCAATTGCCTGACAAGTAACGGACCGCACTTTCGACGGCATTTGTTACCCTATTCAAGACACCCCTTTCACAGCAGGGGTGTACATAACCTGCCTGCGAGGAACAGCCCCTTACTACAGCTGGGTCCGGGTTTGCGCAATTCGTACATCTCTCGGCCTTCGTTGCGGCGGGAGGTCGAGCACACTGCTTTATTTCAGCAGCACAGCAGCAACTGCGAGCTAATTGTGTTTACGCGCCTGACTCAGTCGTAAAAAGGTGGCTCTAGTTTTCGGATCATTGGATTCTGATGCCAGCCGAACAAAGAGTTGTCGTAAATCAGGAGAGATTTTTCGTTCCGAAATTTGCGGTTTGGTGATATTGGGCGGAGTCACAGGTTTCGGCACAAAGATGCGTATTGTCATTTCACTCAGGTCTTCATGGCCTTTTGCGCGCATTTTAGCCAGGATTCTAGTTTGCTGATTGATCAGTTTGTGTGCCCAATTCGGAGAGTTGACGGTGACATGCAGCATTCCATTGTCTGCGTTCAGTTTTTCAGTATTTTTTGCAATTTCTGGTCCAGCTGCCTCTTGCCAGTCCTGATACAGCGGGGATTGAGATGAATCGTCGGGTCGTTCCAGAAAACTGCATTCGGCAAGAATCGCGGAAAGTTTCTTGTAATTGGGTTCAGCCATGGAAACGATCAGGGTCTGAATGTATGTATGATTCGCACAAGTTCTATTTTAACCTGATTGTAGATTTCTCATTGAACAGAAGAATTTTTAGGGAGGAGGAATTGAACCTTGATCAATTGGAGGAATCGCTGAATTTTCGTACTAGTCGGCCGCATTCAAATTCGAATGAAAGTACAATTGTACGGTGCGCAGTTTGCCAGTCGACTTGAGCGCTTGACATGTCCGAACTAACCTAGAATTCCCCGGCACCGGCATCGCCATCCGTTTAGGAATTACACGGAAATGATGACATTCTGTGTTTTGTCGAAGCAGCGCACTTTTCAATACAGTTCCGCATAGTGAAATACATTCTTTGCAATATCCAAGCCTGTCGTTGTATTATTCATTCTTTTCAATTTGGTGCTTGCTCCCATTTGGGTTACGGCTGATTAACTACTCTTAGCATCGTCGAATTCTTTGCCGATGTAAAGTGGGAGAAGTACATCTTATCAATATTGAATTTGCCTATTGTTTTAACATTACAAATCTCTATGTACCAGGAATGAAGGAACTGGTGCAACCGCACATCGCAAATTGACATGCATGTTGAAACTTTCAAACAAAAATGATCGCAAAAACGCTCTCTAAGGTATTTGGCAGCCGAAACGAAAGGCTCATCAAGGAGTTGTTTAAGACGGTCAAGGTCATAAACAGCCTTGAAGATCACATACAGTCGCTGCAGGACGAAGAACTCGCAGCCAAGACTCCTGAATTGAGAAGCAGGATTGAGGGCGGCACATCCGTAGAAGAAATTTTGCCGGAAGCGTTTGCTGTAGTTCGAGAGGTGTCGAGACGTACGCTCAATATGCGACATTTTGACGTACAGCTGGCCGGTGGAATGGTTCTGCATCGCGGCAAGATTGCGGAGATGCGAACTGGTGAAGGCAAGACTTTGGTTGCGACCTTGCCGGTTTTTCTGAACGCTTTGGCAGGTCACTCAGTTCACATCGTCACGGTCAACGACTATCTCGCTCGACGCGATGCACAGTGGATGGGAGCGATCTACGATTTTCTCGGAATTTCGGTGGGCGTTGTTGTTCCAAACATGACGAATGAAGAAAAGCGTGACGCTTATGCTTGCGATGTTGTGTACGGAACGAACAATGAATTGGGTTTTGACTATTTGCGTGACAACATGGCGTTCCTCGGCAATCTTCGTGTGCAGGGTAAACTCACCTACGCCATTGTTGACGAAGTCGATTCCATATTGATCGACGAAGCTCGAACTCCGCTCATAATTTCGGGTGCAGCTGAAGACAGCACGGCATTGTATGCGCAGATGAACAAAATCGTGCCCAACTTGAAACGGCAACTGGAAGAAGAAGGACCTGGTGATTTTAGCGTCGATGAGAAGACCCGCCAGGTTTATCTGACTGATGAGGGGCATGATAACGCAGAACACTATCTGTCCGTTTCCGGGTTACTGCCGGAAGGTAGTACGCTCTATGATTTTTCCAATGTCGGGTTAGTTCACCATCTACTTGCAGCGCTTCGCGCCAATACCTTGTTTCAGCGGGATGTCGACTACATCGTGCATGAGGGACAGATTGTGATCGTTGACGAGTTTACCGGGCGCATGCAGCCTGGACGTCGATGGTCGGATGGCCTGCACCAAGCAGTCGAAGCGAAAGAAGGCGTCAAGGTGCAGCGGGAAAATCAGACACTTGCGTCCATCACATTTCAAAATTACTTTCGCCTATATGACCGGTTGGCGGGAATGACAGGTACCGCGGATACAGAAGCAGAGGAATTCCAGCAGATCTACGGACTGGAGGTGGTGGTGGTTCCGACGCATATGGAGATGGTTCGAGACGACATGGCTGATCTGGTTTATCGAACTGCAAATGAAAAATTCAAGGCCATCGTGGATGGCATTGAGGATTGTGTCAATCGCGGGCAGCCGGTGCTTGTCGGCACGGCATCCATTGATACATCGGAATACTTGTCAGGTCTGTTGAAAAAGAGAGGCATATCGCATGAGATTCTGAACGCCAAACAGCACGAAAGGGAAGCACGCATTATTGCTCAGGCAGGGCAGCCCAGTGCCGTAACGATCGCCACTAATATGGCCGGCCGTGGAACCGACATTGTGCTGGGCGGAAATTTTGAAATGGAGTTGGCGGAAGCCGACGGTGCGAACTCGGCGCAAGCTGCGGCGATTATGGAACAGTGGCAACTGCGCCATGATGCAGTGGTAAGTTCTAGCGGCTTGCACGTGTTGAGTACGGAAAGACATGAATCTCGAAGAGTGGACAATCAGTTGAGAGGTCGGTCGGGACGTCAAGGCGATCCGGGCTCAAGTCGCTTCTATCTATCTTTGGAGGATAATCTGCTTCGAATTTTCGCATCAGATAAAGTTTCTGGTCTAATGGAAAAACTGGGTCTAGAGGAAGACGAAGCGATTGAGCATTCCTGGGTAAGCAAAGCGATCGAAAACGCCCAGCGAAAGGTGGAAGGACGCAATTTTGACATTCGAAAGCAACTTCTCGAATTCGATGACGTTGCCAATGAACAGAGGAAGGTTGTCTACGACCAACGCAACACACTGATGGATGCAGAGGATGTAGGGGAGGCAGTGACTTCGATCCGGTCCGAATATGTTGCGAACATTGTTGATTCTTGTATTCCTACAGAAGCATCCGATGAATTTTGGGATATTGATCAGTTAACTCGTGAACTGGATCATACATTCGACGTGAAACTCCCCATAGCGCAGTGGCAGAAAACGGAGCCGAATCTGACTCAAGACACCCTGCTGACCCGAATCGAAGAAGCAACTAGTGCCCGTTACAACGAAAGAGTCGAGTTGAATGGCGAGGATGAAATGCGCGCTGTTGAAAAAGCGGTCATGTTGATGGTCCTCGACACATCTTGGAAAGATCATTTGGCAAATTTGGATTTTCTTCGTCAAGGCATTCATTTGAGAGGTTACGCACAAAAAAATCCAAAGCAGGAATACAAGCGCGAAGCATTCGAGATGTTTTCGGCGATGCTGCAAAACGTACGACATGAAGTCGTGCGGCTACTGTCGCGAGTACAGATTAAACCTTCTGAGAATGTCGAGCAGATTGCACAGCAGGACTCACGTCCTGCCTCTAAAATGCAGTTCATTCATCCATCATCAAGTTCGTTTGACGAAAATGCGGTGTCTCCTTCTAGCACAACACCTTCTCCAGCAGCTGCGCCCAAACCATTTGTCCGCGAAAGCCGAAAAGTGGGGCGGAATGAGCCCTGCCCCTGCGGGTCGGGCAGGAAATATAAAGTCTGTCATGGAAAAGCGGCCTGACTGATGGCTGTCGGTCTTGATACTCCTCGGGAGATTCTCCCGGTTTCAGGCGTGCGAATTGGCGCCGTAGACGCGGGCATTCGTAAATCGCCGGGTGAGGATCTGACAGTGCTTGAAATTTCGTCCAACGCAACATTAGCGGGCGTTTTTACCCGGAACAGAGCCAGAGCCGCGCCAGTCGAAGTAGCTGTCAAACATCTTGCAAATGGTTCAAGCCATTCAGGCAGCACACGTGCTTTGGTAATAAACAGCGGAGTCGCAAATGCGGGTGTCGGTACAGATGGCATTCAGGACTGTCTGGCAGTATGTGAGCTGGTCGCCAGTGAACTGAAAATTTCCATTGACGCAGTGCTTCCTTTTTCTACTGGTGTGATCGGTGAGCGTTTGCCTCTCGATAAGTTTGAGCGACATATTACGAATTGCATGCAGTATCGCTTAGAGGACAACTGGCTCGCGGCAGCCAGGGCAATCATGACGACGGATACGATACCGAAAGCGATTTCAAAAGTCGTTGACCTTGGCAGCGGTGATCGTATTACAGTCACTGGAATCGCGAAAGGTTCTGGCATGATAAATCCCGACATGGCAACCATGCTTGCATTCGTCGCAACGGATGCCGAGATGAGTCATGAAGACTTGCAACATATCTTGAATGAGACGACCGAAATATCATTCAATCGAATTTCCGTAGATGGAGATACATCAACCAACGATTCGTGCATATTGATCGCAACAGGAGCTTCAGGTGTGGCTATCGATCGCAATACAGCTGCTTCGATTCGGGAATCATTCACAGCAGCACTGCGGGAAGTCATGGTTCATCTTGCGCAGGCGATTGTCAGGGATGGAGAGGGTGCAACAAAATTTGTGACCATTCACGTTTCAGGCGGAAAGCTGGATTCAGACTGTGCCGAGGTTGCCAGTACGGTTGCCAACTCTCCGTTGGTCAAGACGGCACTTAATGCATCGGACCCCAATTGGGGACGGATTTACGGAGCGATTGGGCGTTCACGGGTAGAAAATCTGGATATGTCTAATGTGAGCATTCATATCAACGATATAGAAGTCATGAGCAAAGGCGCACTGAGTCCCAATTACTGTGAACAGAGTGCCGCTGAAGTTATGCGGAGAGCGGAATTTTCCATCAACGTGGATCTGGGCTTTGATGAAGCGGGTGCTGCAACAGTCTGGACCTGCGATCTGAGTGCTGAATACGTACGCATCAATGCAGAATATCGTAGCTGAGCGAATTTCTGTTGTTGTCGGCCTAATTTTCGATGCTGATCGCAGAATATTAATTGGTCAGAGAACAAGCCCCGAAATGTATAAAGGCATGTGGGAGTTTCCAGGTGGTAAAATCAAGCCTTTTGAATCGGATGCCGAAGCGTTGGACAGAGAGCTATTGGAAGAAATAGGAATTTCTGTAAACCGTTCCGTTTCATTTATGAGTTTTGCCTATGATTATCCAGATCGAAGTGTGCTGCTCAAATTCAGGATGGTTGATGAATTTGAGGGTGAACCGGAGCCATGTGAACAGCAAGTGCTTAAATGGGTGGAATTTTCGAAATTGAGCGAATTTGACATGTTGCCTCCCAATATCATTGTGATCAAAAAACTGCAGAAAGAATTCAGGTTATGAAATTGTGAAGAAATTGTTCTCCGCTCAGTATTCCGGCTTATCGCTGATCCGAAATGCAGCAACCCGCCATCGCAAGTGGCCTCGGGTGTGGCGAGACCCGGAACCAAAGAAATCCTATGATGTCGTAATCGTTGGCGCGGGTGGCCACGGACTGGCGACAGCTTACTATTTGGCAAAGCTGCACGGAGTCAAGAATATTGCGGTTGTCGAGAAAGGCTGGCTCGGCGGAGGCAATACTGGTCGCAATACCACCATCATACGCTCAAATTATATGTTGGACGGTAACGCAAAATTTTATGAGCACTCTCTTAAATTGTGGGAGGGACTGTCTCAGGAGTTGAACTATAACGTGATGTTCAGCCAAAGAGGTGTTCTGAATTTGGCACACAGCGACCCTGAAATGGATGCATTTTCCCAACGGGGCAATGCCATGAGATTCAACGGAATTGATGCTGAACTGCTCATGCCGGATCAGGTTCGACGAGCCGTACCGTATCTGGATTGCTCGCACGATACGCGCTATCCGATATTCGGAGGATTGCTGCAGAAACGCGGAGGTACTGCACGTCATGACGCGGTTGCCTGGGGATATGCACGCGGTGCAGATTCGCTTGGTGTAGATATCATCCAGAACTGCGAAGTCACTGGTCTTCAGATCGAAGGCAATCAGGTCAAGGCAGTTGAAACCTCGAGAGGATTGATTCAGACGCGAAAAGTAGGACTGGCAGTTGCAGGAAACAGTGGCCGTCTTGCTGCAATGGCCGGTTTGCGACTTCCGATTGAATCACATGTTCTGCAGGCGATGGTTACGGAACCGTTGAAGCCGATTTTGCATACGGTCGTCGCTTCAGCCGCCTCGCATGTCTATATTAGTCAGACAGATAAAGGCGAAGTTCTTTTTGGTGGAGATCTTGATCTCTACAACTCATACGCGCAACGTGGCAATTTGCCGAGAGTGGAGTACGTAATTCAGTCGGTTTTAACGCTGTTTCCATGTCTGAGCCGTGTGCGTTTGATGAGAACCTGGGGCGGAGTGATGGACATGTCAATGGACGGCAGCCCGATCATTAGCAAACTACCGGTAGACGGCCTCTACTTCAACGGCGGCTGGTGCTATGGCGGATTCAAGGCTACGCCTGGATCCGGCTGGTGCTTTGCTCACACGATTGCGAATAATGAGCCTCACGCTTTGAACGAAGCATTCAATTTGGAGCGGTTTTCGACTGGAAATCTGCTCGATGAAAAAGGCAGTGGTGCCTTTCCCTATACTCACTAATTTTTTCGAGGTACGCACGTGTTATTGATTACATGTCCCTGGTGTGGAGATCGAGCGCAGACCGAGTTTACCTACGGCGGGGATGCAACGGTTGAACGACCTGCGCTTTCAGCTTCCAAAGAGGATTGGTATGATTTTGTTTATACCCGGGACAACCCCAGAGGTGAGCATGTCGAGTGGTGGCATCACACAGCGGGTTGTCGAAAGTGGTTCAAGGTACGCAGAAACACCTGGACACATGAGGTGATCGATAGTGCGCCACCGGTTTCCGACGAACAGGACAATTTGGAGAGTTAGATGGTGAACTCCTTTCGTCATCCGGTTGGTGGATTGATCAACCGCAGCCATCCTATCAGTTTCACTTTCGACGGTCGTACATACTTTGCGTACGAAGGAGATACCTTAGCTTCAGCACTGCTGGCAAATGGTGTCAGACTTGTGGGACGTAGTTTCAAGTATCACCGACCTCGTGGAATTTTCGGAATGGGTGTGGAAGAACCCAGTGCGATGGTTCAAATGCGGGAAGGCGCTCGGTCGGAGCCGAACATTCGCGCCACTGAAGTTGAAGTCTACGACGGTCTGGAAGTTTCCTCCCAAAACCGCTGGCCGACGTTGAACCTGGATGTGGGGTCTATCTCGAATCTGTTTTCACCGTTCCTTCCAGCAGGGTTCTACTACAAGACATTCATGTGGCCAGCGACCAAGTGGATGTTCTATGAACGCTTTATTCGCAAAGCGGCTGGATTGGGAAAAGCAGCCACGAAGCAGGACCCGGACACTTACTCGAAATTGTTCGAGTTTTGTGATGTCCTAGTAGTTGGCGCCGGTCCAACCGGTTTGTCTGCAGCGATGAGTGCCGCACGTGCCGGAGCGAAAGTGATAGTGGTAGAGGAAACTTCGCAGTTCGGCGGCAGATTGTGTTTTGATGAAGAATTGATTGACGGAAAACCTGCTGAAGAGTGGAATTACGAAGTCACTGAAAAATTGGCGATGATGTCAAATGTACAGTTATTGCTCCGAACCACGGCATTCGGATTTTATGACCAGAATATGGTTTGTGCAGCTGAGCGCGTTGCAGACCACAAACGCGAGCCGGAGAAGTGGCAGGACCGTCAGAAAATCAGGTGGATTCGAGCAAAGCAGGTTGTCTTGGCATGTGGTTCGATTGAAAGATCGATACCATTCAGTGGAAATGACAAACCTGGAGCAATGCTTGCCTCAGCTGTACGCGGTTATGCAAAAAGGTTTGCGGTCCGTTGCGGAAAAAAGGCGGTCATTTTCACGAGCAACGATAGTGGATATGCCACGGTGTCAGCACTCAAGAGTGTCGGGGTGGCGGTAGAGGTTGTAATTGACAGCAGACTGACAAAGCCAGGAGAGCGAGCTCTGTCGCAACTCGGCGGCACTCCATTGAAACAAGGATTTGTAGTCACCCGCACCAGAGGGCGTCGAAGCGTAAAATCGGTGGAAATCGGCCGAATCGTCGGGCACGAATCCATCATGGGAGCGACTGAAAAAGTTTCCTGTGACTTGTTGTGTATCTCTGGAGGCTGGACGCCAACCGTTCATTTGTATTCGCATGCACAGGGAAAGCTGGAATTCAATGACCAAATCGCAGCATTCGTTCCCACAGCAAAGCGCGATTCGATTTACGTTGCCGGAAGCGCCAATGGAGCCTTTTCTCTTAAGGAATGCCTGGAGCAGGGAATTGATTCTGGAATTGCTGCTGCCATGGAAGCCGGTAATTCATCTAGTGAGGCACTTGAAATTCCGGACGTAGTCGAGGAAGAGGTGACACCGATGCAGCCGCTTTGGCAGGTGCCTGCAAAGGGTGGTGGGTTGTCAAAACGTTTCGTCGATATACAGAACGATGTCACGGTTGAGGATATTGAGCTGGCGCATTTGGAAGGCTATATATCGGTTGAGCATCTCAAGCGATATACCACGTTGGGAATGGGTACCGACCAAGGCCGTACAAGCAATATTAATGGTCTTGCGAACCTTGCAAGACTGAGAAACGTGGCGGTTCCGGATGTCGGACATACAACGTTTCGCCCGCCCTATACGCCGATCAGTCTGGGTGCGATTGCGGGAATTGAGCAAGGAAAGCATCTCAGTCCGGTGCGAAGAACCCCCCTGCACGACTGGCATAAGAGACACCGAGCTGATATGCAGAATTCAGGGGCATGGCAACGCCCCTATTACTATGCTCGAACCGGTGAGCAAGTTCGGGATGCAATCATTCGAGAGGCGATGCAAGTTCGCCAAGCGGTTGGGGTGGTAGATGTCTCGACGCTTGGTAAAATTGACGTGCAAGGTCGCGATGTAGCGGAATTTCTGGAGCGAGTCTACATCAACCGGTGGAAGTCACTGCCTATTGGACGATGTCGCTACGGTTTGATGTTACGCGAAGATGGATTTGTATTTGATGATGGTACTTCCACGCGGATTTCCGATTGCGAATTTTACATGACTACAACAACAGGCAACGCTGGACCTGTGCTGGAGCATTTGGAATTCTATGCACAGACCGTCTGGCCTGAACTGCACGTGCACTTGACTTCAGTTTCTGATCAGTGGGCCGGAATGGCACTGGCGGGTCCGAACAGCCGAGCTGTGTTGGGAGAACTGATAGGCGAGGAAGCAGCCAGCGATTCAAATCTTCCCTACATGGGATACTTGCAAAGTGAAATCGATGGTGTTCGAGTACGGATATTCCGAGTCAGTTTCTCTGGTGAGCTGGGCTACGAAATTCACATTCCATCAAAATTTGCGCAGCATGTGTGGCAATCTGTTTTGTCCGCAGGCCGGAAATGGGATATCGCACCGTACGGGCTGGAAGCGATGACGGTTCTTCGAATCGAAAAAGGTCATGTCGTGTCCGCTGAACTGAACGGACGTACGACTGCAGCGGACCTGGGATTTGAACGCATGATGAAAAAAGACGAAGATTTTATTGGTAAGCGCCTTGCCGAACGGGATGCACTTGTTTCGAGCGGACGCCAGCAACTGGTTGGCGTAGTGTCAGTCAATGGACGCCCCATACCACGCGGAGCACAGATTGTCGAGTACAGCAACGCTCAGGGTGTTACCGATACAAAAGGATATGTTACCTCTGCGTGCTACAGCCCACATCTTGAGAAGGAAATTGGCCTGGCATTAATTGCTGACGGATTACAGATTCAAGGCAAACAGATGTATGCGGCTTCACCTCTTAACGGCCGTTCGGTGCCTGTAGAAGTAGTGCACCATATATTCTTTGATCCTTCGGGGGCGAGAGCTCGTGGCTGACACAATATCCATCCCCAGCGTCTTTCTTCAAGAGAGAGAAGTCAGTTCGCTTTTTCAGATTCACGGTTTGCCTGTGGCTGACTGTCGTCATATTTTGAGCGAATTCGGCATAGAGCAATCGCCTGAAAGTGGAAAATCATGTAGCGGAGATGATGTCGTGATGATGTGTAATGGTCCGGAAATGTGGTTGTTTGAGTCTACAGAAAGATCGTCTGAAGAGACGCTTGATACTCTTCGGGAACTGTTGCAGCCTACCAATGCAACCGTGACCGATCTATCTTCAGCTCGAACAATCGTTCGTGTATCGGGGAAATCAAGTCGGCATCTACTGAAGAAAGGGAGTCCGGTAGACATTGATTCGATGAATGATTGCGATGTAGTTTCGACGCTAATCGGGCATCTCGGCGCGACAATTCACTGTCGGAAGGAGTATTTTGACCTGTACATTCTGCAGAGCTATGGCACTGATTTTTGGGAGTGGTGCCGACACAATGCGCGAGAGTTCAACATTTAAGAAGCAAACTGCATCAATAGGTTGGCCGAATAGGAAGAAGCAATCGAAAACAAAACTCGGATTTGTAAGATAAGCCAGCCGTGCAAGTCTTCCAATTTGCGCACGAGCAACTGTATCGGGATGTGCGGGTAAGTATTACTTCAGATAAAGAGCAGTGGGTTTTATTCTACGTACTTATTGTCCGGCATGCAGCCGACTCGGAACCATGAAATATGTTTCCACGAGAATTCAACAGGTTTGCGTCAATCAAGTCACAGGAGCAAATTTTGAAATCTGCCGCAACTGCCTATAGAATCGATGGTGTGTTGCTCAACATCACATCTTCCAGATTGCTCTTACTCAGAAAGTCCTGTACGACTGCGATCATCGCTTTTGTCATTGGACGAATGGGATCGTTACGAGACCAGAACATTCCGATGTCAAGATAGATTTCAGGGTCGACCAATTCAAGCACGCGGGTTCCGGCGAACGCTCTATTCGCCTTAATGAAGTAATTTGGAATTATTGTCGCCATGTTGGATTTCATGACATGAAAAGCAAGCTGGAAAATCGAATTGGATTCCAGCATCACGTTGGCTTCAATGCCGTTAAGTCTGAATGTTTCCTCAACAATCTGCCGTTCCCTCATGGGTTCAGTCAAAAGGCAAAGCGGCACAGTAGCCGCTTCGTTCCACTCAACGGTGGTCTGATTCACAAACCAATCATTGTCCGGTACGAGTAGACTAAATTTTTCCTTGTACAAAGGCATGTAGTTGAGAAAATCCGGAATTGGCTGTTCTATGTAAGTGATGCCAATGTCGAATTCAAAGTTCATCAGGCCGGTTTCCATTACATCGCGTCCGATGATTTGTATATCGGAGCGAATTCCCGGGTGTTTCTTCGAGAACAGTGAAACAATAACGGGCAGTACTGGGGAACTCATCGGCATGGCACCAATTCGTATTGTTCCGAGACGGGATTCTTTTAGAATCGCCAGTTCGTCCAGCATTGCAGTGCGGTTTGCCAGCAGTTTTCTCGCCCACTTGAGAACTTCCTTGCCTTCGTCCGTAAAGCCGACGAATTTATGGTTGCGCACGATGATTGGCACATCAAGTTCTTCTTCCAGACTTTTTATTGCACTTGATAGGCTCGGCTGTGCTACATGGCACAACTCCGCTGCACGACTAAAGTGACCTTCGCGTTCCAGTGCCAGTAAGTATTGAAGCTGCCTTAAAAACATGTTGACCTCAAACTTGCAACAGGCGTGTCGAATAGAATTTCTGGACGGTGAAATTTTGCACTAGACGCACGCCCTGCATAGTCTGAACATAGGTGGAAAAATCGGATTGTCAGCCCGGTCTGAGAAATATCGTTTCTCGATTTCACTGATCTGTGGATTTTCAACTTCGACAAATCCGCACTCGCGAACGAATGGTTCTATCTGGTCGGGATCTAATCCAGTAATCAAGGGTTCTCCTTTAGCAGCGACAGAATCAGCCAGTTTGGTTTGATTTTTTTGCCATTTTTCAGGCGTGCTGGACAATTTGGTTAGATAATCAAATAGTAATTCTGATCCATGTGCGGCGTTTTCCGCCACCTTGAGCAGAGTCTCTTTCACTGTATCGAGCGGCAAGTAATAGGTGACGCCGAACCACGAGAAAATTGCCGGTTTCGACGCGTCAAATCCGCTTTGAACAAGGACTTCAAACATGTCATCCTTATTCAGGTCTGCAGAAATAAATCGAACATTTTCGGGCTCAGGAATTCCAGATTCCTCCATTCTCAATCTTTTTTCTTGCTGAGTAGCAGTCTGGTCCAGCTCAAAGATGGTAAGCTTTTTCGCTAGGTCTGTACGTCTCATGGCGAAAGAATCGTAACCGGCGCCTATGATGACATACTGCTGAATTCCTTCGGCAGCCGCCTGCTCAACACGGTCTTCACAGAACTTGGCGCGCACTATGGGTGCCATGATCAGGGGATTGAGCGCACGAAGCAGAATATCAACCGTGAACCAAGTCAATAATCTGTTTGAGACAACGGTGTGCCAGGGCTTTCCGCACAAATCGATCGCGAACTGATCAACAAGAATTGGCGGGCGTGCACGTTTCAAGTGATAGGCTCAAGCCGCAGCGACCAATGCTGCAGTTTTACTGGGTTTTTCCGACGACTCCATGCATCCATCCTAATGCATTGCTCTTTAGAATTGCGATGCTATTCATTGTACCCCGCAGTTGCGTGAATACAGAACATTTCGAATACGATTCGACGGGTAAATTGAAAAGGAATAGAGGACGCTATTAGAAAAAATGTTTCCATTTGCCACACATTTCAGACATTCAAAAGAATGAGAAATAAAAAAGGATGATTTAGGCATTGTAAAAATTTCATTATTTCGGCTTTCAGGCGAGAAGCAAGGATACAGACGTCGATGCAGAATAGCTAAACAAATGCTTGATTTATCAATGTATTACGAGCAAAATCTTGCAACACTGAAGACTGAAGCTACAAGCTAAATGGGTGGCACTTGTCGACTGGCGGACCACCGTCAAATATGAGACGTAGGCTATAACGCTATAAATACAAACTTTTTGACTATGTTTTATGAATGTCCATAATGTTATGACCACTTCGTTGTGTGTGGACAAAATTTTTGTGAATTGCATAAATTCATTGGAGGATGGCGATGAACGCGGATGCACCCAAAAGGCGAAAAGTTACGATCAACAGCCTGAAAAGAAAGATGGCGAACAATGAACAGATTGTTCAGATGGCGATCTATGATTTTCGAAGCGCGGTGATTGCGGATCGTCTTGATATCGACATTCTCTGCGTCTCGGATACAGGCGGTATGATTCTGTTCGGGCACTCCAGTACGGTTACAGTTACATTTGATGAAGTCATGATGATGGCAAAAGCCATTGATCGCGGCAGCCAGTTTGGGTTGAGAATGGTGGACATGCCATACTGGAGTTTTCATGTCTCGCCGGAACAGGCGGTTGAAAATGCCGGTAGATTCGTGCACGAAGCTAATGCAGAAGTGATGAAATGCGAAGGCAACCAGCATCACGCCAGGAACATCGAAGCAATCGTCAAGGCGGGCATTCCTGTACAAGGCCATATCGGCATTACACCGATGCGAATGCCGCAGCTAGGCGGATTCATCGCTCAGGGTAAGACCGCAGACCGCGCAAAAGCGCTGATTGATGATGCTTGGTCATTTGTCAATGCGGGTTGTTTTTCAATACTCTGTGAGGTAACCAGCGAAGAAGTTTGTGAATACCTCACCGATGCTCTACCGGTACCTGTAGTCAGTTTGGGAGCCGGCAACAAAGCCGACGGCGTGCATATCATCACGTCTGACTTATTCCATCTATATGAGGAGCACACGCCTAGGCACTCAAAAATATACACTGACCTCATCCCCATCATGGAAGACGTGTTTACGCGTTATCGAGACGAAGTGCGAGATCATACTTATCCCGGCCCGGAGCATACCGTGTATATGAAGGATGAAGAACGTGAAAAGTTTGAAACCATGATGAATTGGAAGTCAAAAAGAACTTAATGCTCTATCGTTAGCAATTGAAGTGGGAGAAGTAAAATGCTAGAAACTCGAAATCGTGAACAATGGCAAGCAAATCCTCCATTGGAAACCGGTGAATGGGTAGACAGTCGCATCTATTCCGATCCGGATATTTTTGAGGAGGAAATGGAAAAAATTTGGAAGAAGGTCTGGATACCGGTTTGTCATGAATCGGAACTTCCGCAACCTTACGACTTCCGGACTCTGACTATCGCAAGGGAACCCATTATTCTTACTCGGGCGACAGATAATAAAGTCCGTGCATTTCTGAATGTATGTCCGCATCGCAGCAATACGATCGAACTTCGACCGTCAGGCAGTTACAAGCGCGGCACGCCGTCTGGAACACCTAAGAAAATGACCTGCATGTTTCATGCATGGCAGTTCGATATGAAAGGTCGCTGTGTCTACATTTCTCGTGAAAAGGAGGGTTATCAAGACCGATTTTCAAAGGAATGCGCATCTTTGCGTGAGTTGAAGTGCGAAGTGCATTTTGGTGGATTTGTATGGGTGTGCCTCGATGACAAAATGGATAAGACTGTTGCAGAGTGGGGCGGTCATGCGTTTGATTGTCTTCAGGCGTCACTTGATGAAGAGCCATTGGAGATTTTTCACTATCACAAGGCAATCGTGAATACAAACTACAAGTTGTGGCATGACACAAACTCCGAGTTCTATCACGATTATCTGCACTATCACAATCGAATAACTGGGTTCAACGACGCCTATTTTGCGCGCCCGAACACCGGTTATCCGAACGGGCACGTTACGGTTGGCACGTTCGAGGTGAAATACGAAAAGTATCAAGGATTCGAGGACCGAGGTTCTCTGTCTTTTCCGCATCTGCCGCCGAATCACTGGTACATGATCGACATGTTTCCTGGAGTGAACTTTAACTTGAGAGGTTCTGCACTTCGATCCGATCTAATGACTCCGCTCGCTCCGAACAAGTTGATGATCGAGTTTCGTGGGTTGGGATTGAAGAGCGATACGCCTGAAGAACGTAATGAACGCGTACGCCATCACAATTCAATCTGGGGACCCTTTGGCCGCAACCTGCATGAAGATCTGTTGGCTGTCAGCGGACAGTCCATTGCCATGCAGCATGGCGCCGACAGTCGTCGAATCTTGCACGGACGACACGAAAATAACACAATTCATGATGAAAACGGCATGCGTCATTACTATGATGAATGGGGCAGGTATTTAAATCGAAACCCGAGTGATCCCTCGCTTCCCTACACCGAAACGAAGGAATCAGAGCCGGATCGACTGCAAGCCGTATCGTAGTTTTCGGTTGCAGGAAGATTCATGAGGGGATTAAACACGCGGTGGGATGAAGAAGATTAATATGGATGCAAATTCAATACGACAACAGGTTCAGGAAACTGTTTACCGTGCCTGTCTTTTCAAGAATGAACAGAAATGGAAAGACTGGCTGGGTTTATGTGATGAAGATTTCGAATACCTGATTACCGCTTCCGTCCCGGAAGTACGCCGAGATGTCATTTACCTCAGTGGCAACAAAGCCGAAATGGAATCTCTAGTTACGATGCTTCCCAGACACAATAGCGACCGCTCGCAGCTTCGGCGCCATGCTGTCGTTTATGATGTGGTAGTGGATGAAGAATCAGGAACTGCAGAGGCATCAACTTCGGTAACGATCTATCAAACGCATTGGGACGGCAGTCTGTCGCATATTAATTCGGGCAGTACTGAACTCTATGCAGCGGGTTCTTACAAGGACACATTTCGGCTGAACGAAGATTCGGTGAAGTTTGTTCGACGGGAGCTTAAATTGGACACCCGTAATTTGCAGAAAGGCTGTCATTTTCCGCTGTAAGGAGTTTGGTTGATCGGGGATGCGAATTTCGTGAGCTGGAAAAGTGTTTGTGGTGTGGATGATCTGGCAGCGGGCTCGCTGAAAGAGTTTGAGATTGACGGAGTTCCCATTCTGATTGCCAATCTGGGAGACATCTTTCGCGCTTTTCCTCCGGTGTGTCCGCATATGGAAGAGCCTCTGGAGTTCTCTGGAATTTGCGAAGGCGATTTGTTGACTTGTTCCAAACATCTTTGGCAATGGAACATGAGAACCGGGCAATTCATAGACCCGGCGGAAAAGCCTCTTCTGCAGTATGAGACTAGAGTAGCAGATGACACTCTGTATGCCTACATAGAAGAAGAGCTGGAGTATGAATTTGATGATGATGACGATTTTTAGCGAGTAATGATCAGGCACTAACGAAGATGAAAGTCGTTCTGCACGAAAGAGACAGCACTTTTGAGATAGACGCACTGGCAGGCGAACGGCTCCTGTATTGCGGTCTGAGGCATGGAATCAGTCTCCCGTATGAGTGCGCCAGCGGCACCTGCGGCACTTGCAAGGCCAAGTTGATTTCAGGAGAAGTGTATTCGTGCTGGGAAGACGCGCCAGGCAATCGTTACGTTAAAAAAGAGCGCGACGAATTCCTGATGTGTCAGAGCGTCGTCAACCAGGAGGCGCACATAAAAATTCGACCCGCAGTGAGGCCGCCTGCCACATTGCCAGTGCCGCAAATTCTGCAAGGCGTGATTTCTGGATTTGAGCAGTTGACTGAGGACGTTGCGGTCTTTGACTATGTGATGGAGCAGCCGTTGCAATATCTGGCAGGGCAGTTCATCACCCTGAACTTTGATGGTTTGTCCGGCTATCGAGCCTATTCCATGACAAATTTCAGCAAACAGCCGGCCGATGTTCTGAAATTCGTAGTTAAGCGAATCAAGGGTGGCGGATTCACAGAATGGCTGTTTAGCCAGAACCGGAATGGAGCCGAATTGAAAGGATTCGGCGCACTCGGAAGGGCAATCTTTACGGAAGAATCCGAAAGGGGATTCATCGTTCTAGTTGGCGGAACTGGAATCGCAGGAATCATGTCAATTCTGGAACATGCTTCGACCAGCGGACATCTGGATGATCATCCGGTTCAGTTGGTATTTGGAATAAATCGACCGCAGGATGCGTTTTTCCTGGAATTATTGAACCAGTATTGTGAGAGGCACAACAATCTACGCGTCATTGTGGCATTGCTGGATTTGGATGGACACCAGTCTCTGGTGGACGAATACCCAAAGCTGGAAATTTCCAGTGGATATTTGCATGAGGCAGCAAATGAAGCACTCGGCGATTTATCGGAATATTCTGTTGCGTACCTTGCCGGGCCGCCGCCAGCAGTAGATGCTTCTCTAAGAATGTTGCTGGCTGAAAGGAAATTTTCAGCTAGAAAAATACGATTTGACAAATTTGCGTAACGCTTGCGTGTACGTGAAATTTATTGATTCATTGAATAAGTTCCATTGTGATACAGGCAGCCGGTGCAATTACAAATTTTGTAATTGGCAGTTGCATGTACGCAGTGTGGACAACGGACTTCAAAATTTCTCAAAATAGTGGGAGGAGATTAATATGCAATATTTGAAGAAAACCAGCTTGGTACTTTGTACCGCAACAGCTCTACTTGTCGGTGCTCAGGCGACGCAAGCAGATGTTGATTTCGGCAACGAAGGAGAAGCGATTGATCTGGTAGTCGGATATCAGCCGTACTACACTGAGTCTTGGTCAGGCGTTGTAAACAACGGGCTTGAGCTTTGGAAGAAATACCTTCCAGAAGGTTCTACCGTTGAATTCCAAATTGGTCTGCAAGGATCAGTAATTGTGAATGCCATGACCGGTGAAAAGCAGCACATTGGCTACATGGGCGACATGCCAGCGATTGCATCGACGTTTCGCATTCTAAAACAGCGTGGCGGAACGGATATTCGCATCATGGCATCTCTAGGTGTTTCCAAGCAGCAGTGCAACATTTTTCTGGTGCGAAATGATGCACCTGAATTTGCGAACGGAACAGAAGCAGTCAAATGGATGGATGGCAAGATCACCTCTGCCCCCCACGGTGCATGCACCGACCGCTTTGCACGACTGGCTTTTCAGAAGGCAGGCATTGAGCCGGAACGCTATCTGAATCAGAATATCGAAGTAATCACGACCAACTTCCGTGCCGGCAAACTTGATGCCGCTGCGATCTGGGAACCTACAGCGTCCAAGATTTCATTGTCCGGAATCGCGCGACGTGCTGCTAGCGGTGAAGATTTCGATGCTCTTGATGGTGCATTCATGACCATGCTCGGAGATCTGGTCGATCAACGCCCAGATGCTGTTACAGCATGGATGGAAGCCGAAATGGATGCTCAGCTGTTCATGTCCGATCCAGCCAATTATGACAAGGTTGCAGAACTTGCGGATGAACAGACTGAAAAAGTCGATCGAGCACATCTGTGGAGTGCTGCGCATGGCTGTTCTCCAGAATCACAAGGTGGCGGTAAAGTCAAAAATGAACTGAATATGTATGTTACGCCGAAAGTTCAGCAGTTGCTGGACCGCGCAACCGCATTTCTGTTCAGTCTTCCGAAGAAACCGGCAGCTGCCGACACTATTCGAGACGGCGGCGTTGATGATTCTTTCGCCCGCAAGGTGGTCGAGAGTCGCGGTCTGACCGCACCATTTGCCGTAATTGAGTGCTCGGAAGGTTAATCCGACACGAGTGGTAATCTGTATCATATAGATTGAGAAAAACATGAAACGCCGGGACATTTTCAGTTTCCCGGCGTTTCTTATCGTTTCTCGGATATGAGCAATTACCTTTGGTAAACTAGTGCAACACATCAGGTGAATTTCAGTTGAACACTCAAACATATTCAGAACAGACTCGTCCGAGCGGATTGAGACTATTCTGGGTTAGAACAGTCAGAAAGCTCAAATCACCGGTTCCTTATCTGATGCTGTTCGGTATCATGCTGTGGCTGGTCAGTTGGGAATTAGCTTCCGAAGTCTGGAATTTGCCGCGCTTTGAAAAGTTGCCAGGACCGTTGCGCGTCATTCGTGAATTAATTTCAATCGAGCCCTTTCTTGGAGTGTCTTTTTTTACTGCTGAATACTATGAGCATATCTATGTGAGCTGCAGGCGCATATTTTTCGCTTTTTGCATTGCAACGAGTGTCGGAGTTCCATTGGGTCTGTTCATGGGATGGTCAAAGAAGGTGCGAGAGTACGCATTTCCAATTCTTGAAACTTTTCGCCCGATTCCGATTCTGGCGTGGGTGCCGCTGGCGATTCTGATGTTCAAGGGGTTTGAGGCCCCAGTCATCTTTCTAGCGACTTTGGCTTCGCTGTTCGTAACAACGCTTAACACTCTTCTTGGCGTCGATTCAATCGATAATTCGTATTTCCGTGCCGCTGGGTGTCTAGGCTCAAAACCTCGTCATGTGTTCTTTCATGTTGTCGTGCCGGGCGCTTTGCCATTCATCTTCACTGGACTCCAGATCAGCGTCGGTGTAGCTTGGTTTTCACTGGTGGCAGCGGAAATGGTATCAGGCGACTGGGGCCTTGGTTATCTGATCGTGGATGCATTCATGAACAATGTAACGGTTCCGATGGTAATCGGGATGCTGACTCTGGGTTTTGTTGGATGGGGGACTTCAGCATTGGTGAGAATGGCAGGAAATCGTCTCATGCAGTGGCGCACGCGAGCCCTCGCTTTGGAGAACCGATAAAGATGGCGGAAATTGTTTCTTCAAGAGGCGCGCTTGACATTCGGGATGTAACCAAGATTTATGACCCGACGGGTGTCAATGTTATGGCGGTTGACAATTGTTCACTGCAAATTGCAGCTGGTGAGGTTTGCATGATTGTCGGGCCCTCTGGCTGTGGCAAAACTACCTTGCTGAACTCGATCGCGGGGTTTCACTCCATTACTTTCGGGTCAATTCATCTGGATGGAGAACTGTTGTGCGACGAATCGAAGCCGCTGGCTGAGCAAGGCGCGGACCGGGTCGTCGTATTCCAAAATGGAGCACTCTTTCCGTGGAAAACTCTGCTGGCCAATGTCGCTTACGGGCCGATCGTACAGGGAGTAATGAGCCCAGCTGAAGCAAGAGATAAAGCAGATGACATGCTGAACGAAGCTGGACTGGGTAATTTTGTCATGAAGTACCCAGGTGAGGTGTCGTCTGGCATGGCGCGAAGAGCAGAGATCGTCCGCGCATTGATCAATTCGCCGAGAGTATTGCTGTTGGATGAGCCTTATCGAGCTATGGACGCACTGACCAAGTCGATCATGCATGAAACACTGCTGGAAATGTATGACCGAACCAAAGTGACGATATTCTTCATTACGCACGATCTGGAAGAAGCCATATTTTTAGGCGATCGTGTGGTGGTAATGACCACACGTCCAGCACGAACCAAGATTATTCTGGATGTTGATATTCCTCGCCCGCGTGATTATCACGTTCTGTCGTCGGATCGATTTAGAGAATTGGTCAGTGAAGCGAATGAAGCGGTGCATGAGGAAGCGCAAAAAGCATTCGAAGCCGGAGAGAGGGAACTCGCTTAGGGGAAATGTAAATTGCAGGAATCCGCACAAACTTCCAAGCTTGACGCACTCTATACGATTTCCTTTCGTCAGAAGGTCAGGTCGAATACGAAATTGTGGCGCGGTATAGCGGCCATCAGTCTCTTCTGCGTTCTGTGGGAAATCGGTGCTAGGTGGGATGAATGGTTTAGTTATCAGCTGCCATGGATCGGACTTGTTCCGCCGCCGATCGATGTTGTGGAAGCATGGTATGAGGTAATTTTCAAGGTCGGATACTGGGAAAGCTGGTACTTGAGCTTTGTGCGAGTTTTCGAAGGATTTATCGCCGCACAGATTATTGGCATACCCTTTGGTCTGGCGCTTGCTGTAAATCGCTACTTTCGGTCGATATTTTTTGCACCATTCGAGGTTTTACGGCCGATTCCGCCATTGGCATGGGTTCCAGCATCGCTAATCTTTTGGCCCACAAACGAAATGTCAATCGCTTTTGTAACTTTTCTGGGTGCATTCTTTACCATCGTGATCAATGTAGTTGGCGGAGCGCGAAGCATCGACATCAATTATCTAAGGGCGGCGCAGTCCATGGGCGCGACTCAACTACATCTGTTTTTCAAAATCGTGTTGCCCGGCACTCTTCCTTCAATATTCACCGGCGCTGCAGTTGGAATGGGAATCACCTGGGAAGTGGTTCTGGCGGCAGAGATGATTTCCGGCGGCGGTACGCAGGCCGGCGGGGGTCTCGGATTCTTCATTTGGAACTCCTACATGGGCGGTTCTCTCGAACAGATCGTAGTCGGCATGATCAGCATCGGAATCGCAGGATATCTGTCAAGCAGTGCGATTCGTAAGATTGGTGAAGTCTCAATGCCATGGCGAAAGCTTTTCTAGGCAGTCACGATATGGAAGCTGTTGCGGTAGAACTGAAAAATGTCAGCAAATCCTACGGAGAAGATTGGGATTTGCATTCGATCATTACGGACTTCAATCTGCTGGTTAAACCCGGCAAACTGACTGCTCTCGTCGGTCCTTCAGGATGCGGTAAAACGACACTAGTGAATCTGATTGCCGGATTCGAACAGCCGGATGAAGGTTCTATTACAGTGGCCGATAAACCTGTTACCGGTCCAGGACACAAGCGAATGGTGGTGTTTCAGGAGACCACTCTGCTTCCATGGCTAACGACCTATCAGAACGTTGTTTTCGGTCCCAAGATTCGAGGTGACCTCAAAGGTGCAGACCTGCGCAGCGAGGCCGAGGAAATACTGGACAAAGTCGGTCTGAAAGAGTTCATGGACAAGTATCCCCTGCAACTGTCAGGCGGCATGCAGCGAAGAGCCGAATTGGCGCGTGCAATCATCAATCAACCTGAACTGATGATCATGGATGAACCGTTCCGCGGGCTTGATGCGATGACACGGCAATTGATGCAGGAATTTTTTCTGAGTTTGTATGAGGAATCTCAACGCACCCATCTGTTTGTTACTTCCGAGCTGGATGAAGCCATATTTTTAGCTGACAGTGTAGTCGTATTGAGTAACACGCCAACCCGCGTTCGCGACATCATTGAGATTGAACTGCCGCGTCCGCGCAATTTTCATATGCTTACCTTGCCTGAAGTCTACAATTACAAGAAACGGGCGCTCGAAATTCTCCATGAAGAAGCGTTAAAGAGTTTTGGTGCAGGCGCACAAGATGACTATGTAAGGGCTTTTTCTGCTCAAGCCAAATAGCAGACCAGTTGATTTTCTGCCAAAATCAGCATGGAATTTTCCGAAATTCTTGAGATCGTTGTTCAGCGGTCGGTTTTCATCGGGCTCGCTATAGCAGGAGGAATTATCGCTACCTGCGGTAGCTTTATCATGGGTAAATCGGGCAAGAGTCGGCTTGGTCGAGTTCTACTATGGGCTGGATACACACTGACAGGTGTCAGTATCTTGATATTCATCGTTGCCGGCTATCTCCAATAAACCTCACTGCGATTGCGAAATTCATCCATCCATGGAAGGTCCTTCAAACGAAGCTTCCGTTCAGGTACGCAAGCTTCAAGTCAATTACGGTTCTCTAGAAGCACTTAAGGAGATCAGTTTTAGCCTGCATCCGGGTTCAATTACAGGTTTTTTGGGGCCAAACGGTGCCGGTAAATCGACAACTATGCGGTGTCTTGTCGGTTGCAACAGAAATTATTCTGGCGATATACGGATTTGTGGTGAAGATATTCAACTCGGCGGCCGAGATGCCCAGTCTCGGATTGGATATCTACCTGAAGCAGCCAGCGGATTCAATGAACTGACGGTTGAAAATTTTCTAAGATTCTGTGCCGACATTCGATTGGAACGCAGTCGTGCAATCGAGTCGGTTAAAGAAATATGCACTCAATTGAATTTGAATGCGGTTCTGCACGCATCGTTGGGTGAGTTATCGAAAGGCTGGCGACAAAGAGCGTGGCTTGCGCAAGCTTTATTGCACGATCCCGATATCCTTATTCTGGATGAGCCAACGGACGGGCTGGACCCACTGCAGAAGCAAGCTGTCAGGGATTTCATCTGTCAGGGAAGTTCAAGCAAAACGGTGCTGATTTCCACACACATTTTGGAAGAAGCAGAGGCAATCTGCGATCGAAGCATCATCATTTCCGATGGGCAGATTGTGGCCGATTGCAGCACGCAGGAACTTCTGGATGCGAACGGTCGACTGTTTTCCCGATACGAAGAGTTGGTAAACACTACTTCATGAAGTCAGCATACTCCATGGTTTCAACATTTGGACAGTTAACTGCGGTCATTCGACATGAGGTGACAAGCTATATTCGATTGCCTTTGTCGTGGATTTTTCTGACGGGATTTCTGCTGGCGTTATCAGCTTGCGTGTGGCTGGTGAATGACACCTATCGCAGTGACCAGGCTACCGTGAGTCCCTTGTTTGTCTACCTTCCCTGGGTAGCGCTGATTTTTGTTCCAGCACTCGCCATGAGATGCTGGCCGATTGATGGACAAAATCGACAGGTAGAGTTGATGACGAGTCTTCCGGTTGCGCCGACGACCGTCATACTGGGAAAATTCATAGCAGGAAGTTTAGTGCTGCTTGTTGGTTTGGCGCTTACATTTCCGTTTACCGTTACGGTTGCCTATTTGGGTAATCCAGATGCAGGAATCGTTATATCGAGCTATTTTGGTGGTGCCTTAATTTTGCCGGCACTGTTCTCCGTTGCGCTTTTCAGTACAGTTTTGGTACGTGAGCAAGCCGGTTCCTTTGTAACAGGAGCGGGTTTGATTTTCGTTTTACTTGCTGTGGGTTGGGAGGTAACGACTTCACTGGCTGTCAACGTGCTGAATTTGCAGGTGATCGACGTTATTCAACGATTGAGTCCGGTGTACTGGATTAGTGTGATGATGTCAGGCACAATGAAGTTCTCTTCGGTCCTATATTTCTGCACACTTACTGGAACTTTTTTACTCGCGACAGTTGGATTGGCCCAGTGGCAGATAGGACTGCGATTTGGCTGGACTTTCCTGTCAGTTCTGATCCTGGTTCCAGCGATAGGATTTCTGCTAGCATCGAAGCTGGAGTACTCAATTGGTTTCCTGGATTTGACGGAAGAAAAGGAATACACTTTGAGTTCCACGACTTTAGATATATTGAGTTCACTGCCAGATGGGATGGAGGTGGATTTCTATTGGAGTGCAGACAACGAGCAAATTCCAGCCAGCACTCGAAATTATTTCAATCGAGTCGATTCGTTGCTTGAACTGATGCAGTCGAGGTCGGGTGGTAAATTGAGCCTCAATCGAATTACGCCAAGTCCTGATACGGAGCAAGAGCTGGTTGCACTGCAAAGCGGAATTCAGAAAGTGGCACTTTCGTCAGGGTCAAGTTTTTATTTTGGGGCAGCCTTTTCGGATGGCCACAAGACGCATCGAATTCCATATTTTGATCTGTCTCGCGATCGTTATCTTGAGTATGACATTGCTGTGATACTGGCTGGATTTGCAACCGATGAGCTTCCAAAGTTAGGATTGTTGTCTCCCTTTGTTGCTCCACGAGCCATTATGGAAGGTCAACAAGGACTGAGCATCATTTCAGAACTGCAGAACTCCTACGATGTTGCAATCATTCCATTTTTCTCGGAAACTCTTCCGGGCAATCTGGATGCATTGATACTGATCAATGCGAAAGTTCTTCGGAAATCGCTGCTTCGAGAAATAGATGAGTATTTATTCAACGGGGGCAGTTTGATCGTATTACTGGATCCGTTCAGTCGACTGAACTTGCAGGGAAATTCGGTCAATTCCGGGATTTCGGATGAAATCAATGACATTTCTGATCTATTTGCCCGATATGGTATTTTGTATGAGGATACCTATGTAGTTGGAGACAGTTCTTTGGGCTTTACGATGTCGGGACCGGATGGAGAACTAGTTCGATATCCTTTCTGGGTGCGGTTTGAAGGGAAGAGTGACGGCAGTGAACACGTTTTAAGTTCATTGGCATCCGATGTCCTCCTTGCAGAACCTGGATCGTTGCAGTTGACTGACGGCACAGGTACAAGTCCGTTGTTGGAAACAAGTGACCGGAGTGGGGTTTTTGAAAAGGAAGAATTCAGCAGCGAATCACTAGATCGACTAGTGCGCAGGTTCGAGAGCGACGGCGAGTCACGGATTGTTGCAGCGATTCGGCAAGGCAGGATTGAGAGTGCGTATTCGGACACTCAATTGAATGTGAATTCATCTGCAGACCGTGAATCAACTTTGATTGTTGTTGCCGATGCGGATTGGATTTTCGATGACTATTCAGTTGAAATACGAAATTTTGGTGATCACCAGTCTACAGTTCCAGCCAATGGAAATAGACAATGGATTTTAGATATGGTTGAGCACTCAACCGGTGGGTTTGAGTTGAGCAAAATCAGCAGCAGAGGCAGAAGCAATCGTCGGTTTGAACGGGTGGCAGAAATAGTAGCTGAAGTTGAAACTGAGATTGCTGGCGCTCAATCAGTGCATCAGCAGAAACTAGTTGATTACGAAATGCAAATTGAGCAACTGATGGGAAGCTCAGGTGCTGTATCCATGTCAGAAATTCCTCAGCCAGTTGCCGAGCAAATTGCCCAGATCCAAATTGCAATGTTACCGGTTCGGGCGAAACTGAGGCAAATTCGGCGGCAGGTCAGAGAAGAAGTTGATTCTCTGGGAAATAAATTTGTATTGGGAAACCTAGTATCCGGCCCCACAATGGTTATCATCTGTTTCTTGCTTTGCCGACTTGCTAGAAGGCGAAGGCAGGTTGTCCTCAACTAGGTCACAGTTCGAGTACAGAACAACTATGAAATTTCAGTATTACGATTGAAAAACTTGGAGTTACGATGTGATGCAGATCAAAGCGATTACATTCGATTTGTGGGATACGGTTATCAATGATGATTCAGATGAGCCCGTACGAGCGGAGCGGGGACTGCGTTCCAAGCGAGATGAGAGACATCATTTAGTCTGGAAGGCATTGAATACGGTTTCAACGATCTCAATTGGAGCAGTAAGAAGCGCGTACGAGGAAGTAAATGATCAATTCAATCAAGTGTGGCATGATGACTTCATTACATGGACCGTTGAAGAGAGAGTAGACAAAGTATTAAAGATGTTGAACCAGGTTCTCCCGAATACAGTTCTTCAAAATACCATTGACGAGCTTGAACGAATGGAAATTGTAATTCCTCCTGAACCAGTGAAGGGTGTACATGCTGCGCTGGATGAGCTATCCGGGAACTACCCATTGGCGGTAGTTTCAGATGCGATTGTGACACCCGGCCGGAATCTGCGGGTTTGGCTGGAAAACCATGACTTGCTGCGCTTCTTTAGGGGGTTTGCGTTTTCGAATGAAGTTGGTAAATCCAAACCGCACCCAGATATCTTTCGTTCGGCTGCATCGCAACTTGGTGTACGACTGGAGGAAATGGTTCATATTGGAGACCGGGAGCACAATGATATCCAAGGTGCTCACGCAGTAGGTATGCAGGCAATTTTGTTTACTGGTACGCGAAGCACCGATGAGCAGACTACAACTGCTGAAGCAATTTGCAATCACTATTCTGAGTTGCCGTGTATACTGAATCGCTTGGCAGGAAACTGATGGTTTAGACCGAAAAGGTTTCACGCTTTACTGGATTTTCTGCAATCTGGATTGAGAAAATCGTAAATCAAATTTTAGTGTGTACTGAAGGAACACCGGGACATGGCTGCAAATCAAATGGCTAAAGAACCTCTAAAATTTCTCGTTGTAGAAGGCTACGCTCAGTCCTCACGTGAGGATTTGACTGCAGGCGGGATGACTGTGGCGAGTGTGTTGTACAAGCAAATGCTACTGTCGATTGCTCCAAATGCTGCCGTAGACATCGTTACGCCTGCGGATACTGATACTTCATTGCCAGCAGGCGTTGAGTTGCGGTCCTATGATGGTGCGACGATGACCGGGTCGAATTTGTCTGTCATGGATTCGAGCAATCCGTCTGTTCGGTCGCAAGTTGAACTTCAACGTGAAATCTTCAAACAGGGTGTTCCGAGTTTCGGAAGTTGCTGGGCATTGCAAGTAGGAACTGTTGCTGCAGGCGGGAAGGTTGGGGTAAATCCCAAGGGTCGTGAAATGGGATTTGCACGCAAGATCAAACTGACGGAATCAGGTTTGAAGCACCCGATGTACAAAGGAAAACAGCCCGTATTTGACGGTTTCGCCAGTCATGAAGATGAAATTGTCGAGCCCCCACTGAATTCCAAAGTACTTTCGGGAAATGCAATTTCTGAAATTCAGGCGTTGGAAATATCTTGTGACTACGGTGTGATGTGGACCGTTCAGTATCATCCAGAATACGACACCAAAGAGATGGCGGCTCTGATGCGATGTCGAAAAGATAGGCTGATTACGATGGGATTTTTCAGTAACGCTGCTGATCTAGAGGGATACGCGCGAAAGCTTGATGAGCTTTATGATGATCCCCAGCGTAAAGACTCTGCCTGGAATCTGGGAATTGACTCGGATATTCTCGATGTTCAAATACGGCAGCTCGAAGTACGAAATTGGATTGAAAATTTAGTGCTCCCGAATATACATCGTTAGTTGAAGATCCACTCACATGCATGATTTTCCGAAAACTGTTGATTCAAAATACAACTTGCAAATCAGTGGTTGAAAAGATGGTAGTACAGGGGCTGAAGTCAAATCGCAGGGACTTATATGCTCTCAAATGTGTGAGAGTGAGATGTTTCGGTCTTCGGCAGATAATCTCCAGCCGCTGATCATGCGTTTGTTGCGGGCAATTTGAGCAGCTGGTTGTCTCCAACTGTGCCCCGGGTCGAAATTAATAGCAACATCGCCTTGCGGAAATTTAGCGACTAAGCTAAGACGCCCACAACACTACCGGTTATCTAACCCATCTGGTGGTGGTTCGTTAAATTCGCGACCTTCCGACTGTGCAAGTTCACGCCGCATATTCCACGCTTGCCACCGACTTCGTTCCTGTTTGATTCCGATAGTGATTCCTTTCCCAATGTCCTTTCCTTTTTCGATTCCAATCTTCATTCCGATCGCGATTCCTTTCTTTTTCTGCGACTTCTTTAGCCACTTCTCAAACGCGTCCGATAACATTCTGTAAGCCTCCGTAAAAAATTTCGATGTTGTTGACGTGGGACAAGTGCCTCGAATACTACCAAGTTAGGATGTTTTTAGGTTCCTGCAGGCCGGCAAACTACACAGCGCTTCGCCTCGCAAAAAACGGCTTGCGCAACGGTACGAACTTCGATTTCATTCAGCTGCAACTGAATCGAGCGAGTATCCATTTCATCTCAGTCATAACACCAAAGGCAATTCAATTGCTCTAGTCGATTTCCTTACACCACTAACCTTTATCTTGTCCATTCGGTGGTGGTTCGTTGAATTCGCGGCCTTCCGACTGTGCAAGTTCACGTCGCATATTCCACGCGCGCCACTGACTTCGTTCCTGTTCCATTCCCCTCTCCATTCCGATAGCGATTCCTTTCTCTTTCTGCGACCTCTTTAGCCACTGTTCAAACGCGTCCGATAACATTCTGTAAGCCTCCGTAAAAAATAATGTATATGCAGCATGGACAATTATCTGTTCCGACATTGAGCCTACAATCTCTTGGTACATTGTAACCCACGCCAGTGGCGTGCCGAAATAGCTCCAAATTGAGCTAACCAGAATCCACGCCAATTGAGCATGAAACATCCCAAAAAAGTATTTCGCCACTTCGTCCGTACGCTCCAGATCGCGGTCCGACTCTTGTCATTGCTTTTCTTTGCCATGGATTCACCTCCTGGCGTTCAGTTGCAACCGACGGAAACTTCACGTCGATTCCAAGTGAAATTAAAGTCGGCAGAATACGAACAAAAACGAATGGCGATAAGAATGAATTGAAAATCAATCGAAATGAATTAATTGTGCAGCATTGATTTACGCAGAAATCACTCTTGCACCCTTTTGATGCACCGGGAAGGTGTTTACAGTGTAAACACCCTGTAAACATTGAAAATCATGCACCAAAATGGTGCATGAACTTGTATCGTAGAAATTTGATTGCGAAAATGGTTGGTGAGTTATTCTTCAAGTTTTTTGATTGTTCGGACAGAATTTCCGCCGTGCAATATCCAAGAGGCAAGGAGAATTCTTCGCAAATCTGGAGCAAATTATGAGTGCTGTTGAATGTTCAGTATGTTTGCATGCGTAGACACCACCGCCAACAAGCCTCTTCTCCTTTTGATTAACTTGAAAATGTCTGACGTTATTGCATCATATAGGGAAGAATTTTATTGGGGAAATACATCGCACCACTTTTTGAACCCTTTCGTTATTCGAAGTGCTATCAGTGCATCGGTACTACTTTTCTTAGTTCGTCTCCGATGTCTGATTTGTATTCGTGTTTACCTCCGCTTTTCTTCGTTTGTTGTTATAGCAGTGCTTTCGCCTTCAACTCTTGAATCTGATAGCCAGTAATATTGCCAAAAATTCGATTCAGATTTTTATGAAGTTTTTACTCCAAGATCAGAAATTTTGCGTCAACCTGAATGTTTGCGAACAGCAAGTATAAGAATTTCCAGTGCTCTTTCCAGATCCTGTTGTTCGATATTTAGTGGAGGTGCAAGAGTCAATACGGTTCCCATTGATACCTTGAAGCTCAGTCCCGCATCCAAGCATTCGTACATGATTTGTTCAGCAAGTGTATTCGGATTGTTTGATGAACTCTCAAGCTCTATTCCGATCAATAGTCCCAATCCACGAATTTCCGATACAGTCGGCACATCGTTCAACTCTTCTTGAAGTTTTTGAACCGCAAACTCCCCCATATGTCGAGCACGTTCAGGTAGTTGTTGGTCGATGAGTATTTCCAAGGTGGCAAGCCCAGCTGCACATGCAACTGGATTTTTTTCATGGGTATAGTGTCCCAATGCTCTGTCTTGTGCAACATCAGACTCTTTGGAGCAAATTACCGCCGCTAGAGGCATCACTCCGCCGCCCAATCCCTTGCCTAGTACCAAAATGTCAGGAACGATTCCGTAATGCTGATAGGTGAACAGCTTGCCGGTTCGGCCAAGAGAGTGTGGTATTTCATCTAAAATCAAAAGTGCGTTGTGTCGATCACAGGCTTTCCGTACTCTCTTCCAGTATTCGGCGGGTGGAAAGCAGGGTACGCTTGATACAGTTTCCGATACGACAGCCGCCACATCTCCTTCTTTTTCAAGCACGTACTCAACATAATCGGCGCATTGGAGAGTGCAAGTCCTGCCACACTGAAAAGGGCAGTGTGACGGATTTGGTGGAGGAACATGTTCCGCGCCGGCGAGAAGCGGCCCTGAATCTTTACGGAAAATCGCTTCTCCACCTAGCGAAATCGCATCTAGTGATGCACCATGAAATGAATCCCACATTGAAATCGTTTTGAATCGCCCGGTTACTGTACGTGCAATCTTCAGGGCAATGCCGATTGCACTTGTACCACCTGGTGCGAAGAGAACCTTGTCAAGGCCAGGATCACTCAAATCCACGAGTTTCTCTGCAAGTTTGATTGCAGGGATGTTTGTGAATCTTCTGGGACAGAACGGCAATTCATCCAACTGCCGTTTTACAGCATCAATTACCTTTGGGTGGCCATAGCCGACTTGGTGAACGCTATTGCCATGAAAATCGAGATAGACATCGTCGTGGAGACTTTGGATCTCGGAGCCGTCCGCAGATTGGATAACATCCAGACAGGGAGTGGATAGCGACTGGTGCAGAAATGCCTTTTCATCTCGTGTGAGCCAGGATTCCGTTTCGCTGTTGGAATGCCGCTTGTGCCATACGGCACGTTCCCCAGTGAGATTCAGATCTCCTTCTGATCTCAGCTGGTCAATTTCGTTTTCTTTCTTTTTATCCGGCATAGCCGGGAAACCACCCTATGTTTTCATGTTGTTGTATGTTTCGTCGAGACTGTCAAGTGCAATTCGAATCAAATCGTCAATCTGAGATTCGGTTATGATCAGCGGTGGTGATATGACCATGCAATCACCGACTGCGCGCATGATCAATCCTCTTCTCATACAAATGTCTCTGCACTTGATTCCAATTTGCAATTGCGGGTCGAATCTCTTTCGACTTTCCTTATCTTCCACCAATTCAAATCCACCAATCAATCCGGCACCGCGCACTTCGCCTACAAGGGGATGTTCGCATAAATTGTGAAGTTGCTGCTGCAGATAGGGGCCGGTAGAAAGATCTACCTGATCAATAATATTTTCGCGGGACAGAATTCGGATATTTTCGGATGCAACTGCACATGCAACAGGATGTCCGGAATAGGTAAATCCATGTGCGAACTCACCTCCATCCTCAAATAATACAGATGCAAATGCGTCGGACACCATGACTCCTGCGATAGGTAAATAACCGGATGACAAGCCTTTTGCAATGACTAAGAAATCGGGATTTAGCCCATAATAGTTCGTTCCAAACCACTTTCCCGTTCTTCCGAATCCGCAGATGACTTCATCGACAATCAGCGCGATTCCATAGTGTTCGCAGATTCTGGAGATTTCAGGCCAGTAAGTATCCGGCGGAACAATGACACCACCGGCACCTTGTATGGGTTCAGCGATGAACGCTGCGACATTGTTCTCACCGAGTTCCAATATTTTTTTCTCAAGTGCTCGTGCTGCCGCAAGTCCGAATTCATCCGGACTCATATCGCCTCCTTCCTGATACCAGTACGGCTGCTGAATGTGTTCAATGCCTGGGATGGGCAATCCGCCGTGTTCATGCATCGCAGGCATACCGCCCAGGCTGGCCGCTCCGATGGTGCTGCCGTGGTAGGCATTGTGTCGGCTGATGATGACGTTCCTCTCAAGTTGGCCACGAAGGGCCCAGTATCTTCTCACCATTCGAATTACGGTATCGTTCGCTTCGGAACCGGAATTTGTCAGAAATACGTGGTTGAAATTTGCCGGAGTGATTTTGGCTAACTGTTCTGACAGTTCGATGACTGGTGGATGCGAGGTGAGAAAAAAAGTGTTGTAGTAAGGCAGCTGCCGAAGTTGTCGAGTCGCGGCTTCAACGAGTTCCTCACGTCCGTATCCAATGTTTACGCACCACAGTCCAGCCATGCCGTCAATGATGCGATTGCCGTCCGAATCCCACACATAAACTCCGTCAGCGCGCGTAATAATGCGGCTTCCAACTTTGTGGAGCAGTTTGGAGTCTGTGAATGGGTGTAAGTGATGCTCACTGTCAAGCGATTGCAATGCTTTTGTTTCGAACAATTCAAGGTTTTTCATGTAGCATCAAACTCCTCAGTCGGTTAACAATGAAAAGGATCGTCTTTGAATAATCAGATTGAGAGAAACTCTACTCGGCATTTTACTGCCATTGACTGAATCAATTATTTTCGAGTCTACGATATCCCCTGTTTGAGGTGATTTCGCTGGAGCGCGAAATAGAGTCAGGTTGCAATCTCATTCAGGGATTTTGGTTCGCTTCTATTCTAGGATCGTCAATTATCTTCTCTTCTTGATAGTAAGCTGAAAATCCGACTTTCTGATAGGTTCTTGCAGCATTTGGAGAATCAAAATTGCAGGTATGCACCCAGACTCGTTGCGGATTCGTTGACCAGGCCGTATCCGTTGTTCGCCTCAGAAAATAAGTTCCTAGCCCGCGCCCGATGAATTCTGGCAGCAGCCCGAAGTATGCGATTTCGACTTCATTTTCGATGCGCAAATCCAGCTCGCTATAGCCAGCAGGTGTGCCGTTCACATACAGCACATAGATTCGCACTTCAGGATGCTTGATGATTTCCTCAAGTTGCTCATCTGAAAGAAGATTACGCTCATACCAAAGCCAAGATCCTCCAACCGAGTTATACAGGTATCGGTAGAATCCGGCGTTGGGTTCATGTGCGCGAATGATTGAAAGGTTCTCGAGCCTGTGTGAGTCGTATCGGTAACTCTGTGGAATTTTCATCTCCAAATAAGTTATAACCATCCGCAGTTTGCCAGGCGGCAGGTCCTCGGGAGTGTTTGCGCTGGAGCGGGGAGCGCCTCGTAAGAGGGTAATCGGCGATTGTTGTGATTTTCGCATGGGAATGAATGTTGTGAGCAATCAGAACTTTCCCTATTTTATAGTATGGGCGAGGAGCGTCGGCGAAATCAAATCCCTCTAATGAGTGTGTCCGCTACTGGGAAATAAAAAGACTCGTGATTTTTCGGAATTTGTATGGATATTAATGGAAGCAGGACGCTACCTGCATCTCGTGCAAAGGTATGGAAAGCACTGCATGATGCGGACTTGCTTGCTGGTTCGATTGCCGGCTGTGAAGCACTGGAGTGGGTGTCGGACAATGAACTGAAAGGTCGACTAAACATGAAGATTGGCCCTGTGAAGACAATGTTCAATATCTTTTTGACGATCAGTGATTCTGAGGAGGAGTGCGGTTATACCTTGGAGGGTTCTGCAAAAGCGGGTGCTTTGGGTTTTGCTGGTGGAGAAGCAAAGATCAGTCTGTCGGATGCAGATGATGGGTGTGAACTCTCCTATGAAGCACAGGTCAAAACCGGCGGCAAAATCGCACAGATCGGATCAAGGCTGATGAGCAGCCTATCGAAAAAGCTGGTTGACGATTTTTTTGATGCATTTGTGACCGGAATGGAGTCGTGAGTTTCGGTTGTTGTGTGTTTGTTTTTAGGCAGGAAGGGCAAAATTTTTTGCCACTTCGATTGCTGACGTTGTACACTTTGATTATTCATTACGTTTCGGCCTGAGAATCGTATACAAAGCGGGTATTTTTAAATTTGCCCATGGGATGAATGAGGGCCGTAGCGATGACCAATTTAGATAAACAGGAGGAGAGGCTATATGAATGTATCTGTCTCAATGACAGTCAACGGCAATAGTGTTTCGGCGGAGGTTGAAGCGCGTACTTTGCTGGTTGACTTTTTACGTGTGAACCAGAGATTGACTGGTACGCATGTCGGATGCGACACCAGTCAGTGCGGTGCCTGTGTTGTTCACGTGAACGGCAAATCGGTAAAAAGCTGCACCATGTTGGCGGCCCAGGCGAATCATGCTGAGGTGGCAACGATTGAAGGCGTTGCTATCAACGGTCAACTGCATCCAATGCAGGAAGCATTTCGTGAAAATCACGGACTGCAGTGTGGGTTCTGTACGCCCGGCGTGATTATGAGTGCTTTGGATCTGGTGAGCGTGAATGCCGACCCGTCCGAGCAGGAAATTCGGGAGTGGCTCGAAGGCAATTTGTGTCGGTGTACCGGCTATCACAATATTGTCAAATCCATTCAGGCTGGTGCAAAAGCCATGAGGGAGGTGTAACGATGGGTGATACAGGAATTGGCGCAGCAGTGCGCCGAAAAGAAGATTTACGATTTGTCAGAGGTGCAGGGAAATACACCGATGACATGAATCTGGAAGGCCAAGCTTATGCCTATATTCTACGTTCTCCGCATGCACACGCTTCGATCAGATCGATCGATACGTCTGCGGCGAGAGCCAGTGATGGCGTGATCGCCGTTTTCACGGCGGAAGACATGACGGCAGTCGGTGGCATCCCCTGCGGTTGGCAGGTTCATGGCAAGGATGGCAATCCGATGGCGGAACCTAAGCATCCAGTGCTTGCTGAAGGTAAAGTGAGGCACACGGGAGATCCGGTTGCGGTCGTTATCGCCGCATCCCGCACTCAGGCGCGAGATGCTTCCGAGGGCATCATCATTGACTATGACGTGCTTGATGCTGTTGTTGACATGCAGCAGGCGGTGATGGAAGGAACAACAAGCGTACACGATGATGTTGGCACGAATGTTTGCTTTGACTGGGCTTTGGGCGACAAAGACGCAGTTGATGAAGCATTTGCCAATGCCGATCATGTCGCAAGTCTGGATTTGGTGAATAATCGGCTGATAGCCAATGCAATCGAACCCCGATGCGCAATTGGTGATTATGATCAGTCAACCGGACAGTACACACTGCATACAACCAGTCAGAATCCCCATGTGATTCGTTTACTGATGGGAGCTTTCGTTCTGGGATTGCCCGAACACAAGCTTCGAGTTAATGCTCCGGATGTTGGCGGAGGTTTTGGTTCCAAGATTTTCCATTATGCTGAAGAGATAATTGTGACTTGGGCTGCTGCGCAGATCAACAAGCCAGTGAAGTGGACCGCAGATCGGAGCGAATCATTTGTGTCCGATGCTCATGGTCGCGATCATGTGACTACGGTAGAGCTCGCACTGGACGGAAATGGAAAATTTCAGGCTCTTCGAGAAACTACTCTGGCGAATATGGGTGCCTATCTTTCAACGTTTGCACCTTGCGTTCCCACTTACCTGCACGGCACATTGCTGGCGGGGCAGTATTCAACTCCCGCCATCTATAGTGAAGTCAAAGCGGTTTTTACAAACACCGTACCGGTCGATGCATACCGCGGAGCAGGACGTCCCGAGGCGACCTATCTGCTGGAGCGTATCGTTCAGGTTGCTGCAGATGAATTGGGAATTGATGCTGCGGAAATTCGCAGGCGCAATTTCATTCAGCCGGATGAGTTCCCTTATCAGACGCCCGTCGCGCTGGTCTATGACACTGGAAATTATGAAGCCAGCATGGGCAAGGCGCTTGCAGCGGCTGACTACGACGGATTCGCCGGACGTAAGGAAGATTCCAGGCGCGCGGGTAAACTGCGTGGTATCGGAATCGCATCTTACATCGAAGCTTGCGGGATTGCTCCGTCGAATATCGCAGGAGCGCTTGGCGCTCGTGCAGGGCTCTACGAAGCGGCAACTATTCGAGTCAACCCGACCGGTTCAGTCAGCGTTCTTACCGGATCGCACTCTCATGGACAGGGACACGAAACTACTTTCGCTCAGGTTGTTTCAGACAAACTGGGAATAGATTTTGACAGTGTCGACGTTGTTCATGGTGATACTGACAAGATTCCGTTTGGCATGGGAACTTACGGTTCCCGATCGATCGCAGTGGGAGGTGCCGCCATCGTCAAAGCGATTGACAAAATCGTCGCGAAAGGCAAAAAGATTGCCGCACATCTGCTTGAGACATCCGAATCGGATATTGAGTTCGAGAATGGACAATTCGTTGTACCCGGAACAGACAAAGCCAAGGCGTTTGGAGAAATCGCTCTGGCTGCTTACGTTCCTCACAATTATCCTTTGGAGGAACTCGAGCCTGGTCTGGAAGAAACTGCTTTCTACGATCCGAAGAACTTCACTTTCCCTGCAGGCACCTATGTCTGCGAGGTTGAAGTGGATCAAGATACCGGCACTGTCGATATCGCGAGTTTTCACGCGACCGATGATTTCGGTACGGTGATCAATCCGATGATTGTAGAAGGTCAGGTACATGGCGGCATAGTACAGGGAATCGGGCAAGCGATACTTGAAGGTTGCAGCTATGACGAAAACGGACAACTGCTTTCTGGATCGTACATGGACTACACCATGCCGCGAGCAACGGATGTGCCTTCGTTCACTGTGGATACCACGGTAACCGAATGCGAACACAATCCACTGGGTGTGAAAGGTTGCGGCGAAGCAGGTGCCATTGGGTCCCCGCCCGCCGTGATGAACGCAATATTGAACGCACTGTCGGAAGTCGGTGTCACTCATCTGGACATGCCAGCAACACCACATCGAGTCTGGCAGGCAATTCGAGATGCGCAAGCATCCTGACAGGAGGAATAATCATGTATGCATTTGACTATAAGAATCCGTCGAGTCTTTCTGAAGCGACGGACATGTTACGCAGTTCCGATGACGGTCAGCTGATCGCAGGCGGTCATACGCTGTTGCCAACCCTGAAGCAGCGGCTTGCTTCCGCGAGCGATCTGATTGATCTAGCGAACGTGAGTGAGCTGAAAGGGATTTCGGCACGAGATGGATCGGTGACAATCGGTGCAATGACGACGCACGCTGAAGTGGCAGCGTCATCAGATGTACGGAATTCGATTCCTGCTCTGGCTGATCTTGCGGATGGGATTGGAGACCCACAGGTTCGAAACAGAGGTACGATCGGCGGATCCATTGCCAACAATGATCCGGCTGCCGATTATCCGGCCGCTCTGGTTGGCCTGGGTGCAACAGTCAATACCGACAGCAGATCGATTCCGGCAGACGATTTCTTTACTGGAATGTTCGATACGGCACTGGCAGAGAATGAAATCGTAACCTCGGTTACATTTCCAACAGTTGACCGTGCTGCCTATTGCAAGTTTCCGAATCCGGCTTCACGCTATGCAATTGTCGGCGTGTTTGTATCGCAGGGTACGGGAGGTGGTGTCCGAGTGGCTGTTACTGGCGCTGGCGCGGGTGTATTTCGAGTCAGCGAGATGGAGTCTGCCCTGGCTCAGTCATTTTCATCTGCAAGTGTTGCAAATGTTCAGATTTCGGACGAAGGTCTGAATGAAGACATTCACGCCAGCGCGGAATATCGAGCGCACTTGGTAACGGTGATGGCAAAACGGGCAGTTGATAAGGCAAACAGCTGATTTCGATTGATTCGGCATATACAGCGGGTACTCGAGGCTTTGCATATCGGGTACCCGCATTCGACATATCATCGTGAGCACAGGCGTTCACTTCCACGACTGATTGACGCATGAGTCATCCGCACGACATACAATCCACTCTGTCGCTCCTTTCTTCCGAAAACTACATTGCTGACCGGAGTTTAGCGACAGCAATATACCTGTCCTTGAATCTGACGCGGCCACTGCTTCTTGAAGGGGAAGCGGGCGTTGGTAAAACCGAAGTCGCCAAGGTCTTGGCGGCGGCGATGAATCGACCCTTTATCCGGCTGCAATGCTATGAAGGACTTGATATATCTTCTGCAGTTTACGAATGGGACTATCCGCGGCAAATGATCGAAATACGTCTGGCAGAAGCACAAGGAGTGCATAACCGTGACGACATTGCAAAGGAAATATTTTCAGACGAATTTCTGATCGCACGACCCTTGCTTCAGGCACTTAGAGACAGTGGACAAGGAACCCCATTATTGCTGATTGACGAGATCGACAGAGCGGACGAACCATTTGAAGCCTATTTACTGGAAATTCTGTCTGAGTTTCAAGTCACTATTCCGGAAATCGGCACTGTGAAAGCGGCTGAGCCGCCTGCAGTGGTCATCACCTCCAATCGAACCCGGGAAATTCATGATGCACTGAAGCGTCGGTGTTTTTATCACTGGGTTGAATTTCCGAATGCAGAGCGGGAACTTGCAATACTTGCTGTAAAGGCGCCGAATGCCAGCAGTGAACTGGCCAGACAGATAGTTGGATTTGTACAAAATTTACGTGATGAAGACCTTTACAAAGTTCCGGGCGTGGCCGAAACGATCGACTGGGCACATGCACTCGTGCAGATGGACGTGATTGATCTGGCCCCCACGGTGATTGATGACACGCTTGGTGTTCTGCTGAAATACCAGGACGACATTGAGAAAATCCGTGGACATGAAGCCTCGCGAATTTTGGAGAAGGTTCACTCGATTGCCGGCATGTAGCGTATAGGCCATGGTTGGTGCACAGACGGAAGAAAGCAGTGGACAGTTCGTAACGAACCTGGTTCACTTTGGACGAATACTACGTTCATCGGGGTTGCCGGTTGGAACTGGGAGAATACTTGATGCGGTTCGAGCGGTCAGCCTGGTAGGAATTTCCGACCGTGAAGATTTCTACTGGACGTTGCATGCGGTTTTCGTAAATCACCCGCGTCAGCGACTGATTTTCGATCAGGCGTTCCGAGTATTCTGGAAGAATCCGAGGATTTTCGAACGATTGATCTCAACTCTGCTTCCCGAAACGAGAGTACCGCATAGTGAAGAGTCAGCGGAGGAACTTGCGCGAAGACTGGTGGAAAGCCTTTACCCTGGCAGAGAATCCGGAGATCTGGTTTCCGAGACGAAGGAGGAAATTGAACTTCGTGCATCGCTGACGTATTCGGACCGGGAGCGATTACAAAAAGCGGATTTCGACAAGATGTCGCGCGCAGAGATGGAGCAGGCAAAGCAGGCTGTCAAGAATATGCGGGTTGCCTTTAACCGAATTCCGACAAGACGCTATCGAGTTCACGCTTCTGGAAACAAGCTCGATATGCGTAAAACCCTCAAGCAGAGTTGTCGCGGGTCCGCAGACGCAATTTCACTGGTGCGTTGCAAACGTCAGCTTCGGAAGATGCCTGTTGTGGTACTGTGTGACATATCGGGTTCGATGAGTGAATATTCTCGAATGATTCTACATTTTTCGCATGTACTGATGTCGAGTCGTTCGAGTGTCTCCTGCTTTGTATTTGGAACACGTCTGACGAACATTACCCGACAGTTGCGAACTCGTGATGTTGATTGTGCAGTCGATGAAATTTCCGATTCGGTTGCAGACTGGTACGGCGGAACTCGAATTGGTGAATGTCTCAAGGAATTCAATCGAAACTGGTTACGCAGACTGCCGATACATATGGCTGTCGTACTGCTTGTCACCGACGGTCTGGATCGATCTGAAACGGGCGAACTTGAGCCGCAGATCAGTCTTCTGCATCGATCCTGCAAACAGTTGATCTGGTTGAATCCGTTGCTAAGATACGATCAATTTGAACCGAGAGTGAGTGGCGTTAGAACGATGCTTCCGCACGTAGATGCATTTTTGCCGGTTCACAATCTGAAGAGTCTGAACGATCTTGCTGAATCTCTCAGCTCAGAAGCGTACAAAAACGAGCCCTTTTTAAGAAAACATCGAGAATATTGGCGAGCCCAGATGTTGAAGGCAAGATCGAGTTCTGCGGACGTGGTGCCTGTATAGATGTCAAAAGGAGAATCGAATCCATCTGTTTTAGATACCGCGGCGCGCTGGCTTGCGCAGGGACACGGTGTCGCCATTGCAACAGTGATTGCAACTTGGGGTTCTTCTCCACGACCCGTTGGAAGTCAATTGGTAGTCAATGATCAGCGAAGGTTTGAAGGGTCAGTTTCAGGCGGATGCGTGGAAACAGCTGTCATTGAGGAAGCTGTAGATGTAATCGATTGCCGGAAGCCACGCATTTTGGTTTATGGGGTGAGCAATGAACAGGCGTGGGAAGTCGGGCTTGCCTGTGGCGGACAAATTCAGGTTTATGTCGACCCTCTGATTGCAGTTTAGTGTTCGTCAGGCAAACATGAAAACATCTGTTCTTCAGCAACTTGTTCAGGCACAGCAGCAACAGCAGGCTATCGCGCTGGTAACTTGCCTTGATGATGAAACACAGAGTACGTTCGTTCCGAGTGCACTACAAGGCGACAGCCCTCTCGAATCATCCATCGCAGAAGCGTTTCGAAGAGACAAGAGTCAGGTTGTTGAATTTGAGGGTGTGCGTCAGTTCATTCAGATTTTCAATACACCATTGCGACTGATGATAGTAGGTGCAGTACACATCGCGAAGCCGCTGATTTCGATGGGACAGTCATGCGGATATGAAGTAACTCTGATTGATCCCAGACGCGCGTTCGCTTCTGCGGAGAGATTTCCGGATGTTACCATTGTGAACGGTTGGCCGGACAAGGTGTTGACTGAAGTCGGTCTTGATGCTAGAACTGCAGTTGTGACTTTGACACACGATCCTAAAGTTGACGAACCGGCACTGATTGCAGCGTTGCAATCGGGAGTGTTCTACATCGGCGCACTCGGTAGCCGACGTACTCATCGAGAGCGATGCATAAGGTTGGAGGAAGCTGGGATCTCAGCGCAGCAGCTGCAGAGAATTCGTGCTCCTATAGGGCTTGATATTTCCGCACAATCACCTGCCGAAATTGCAGTTTCTATCATGGCTGAAATGACTGAGTGCTTACGGAAGGGAAACGAACGATGAAATTTGGCCGCGTCCGAGTTGATCAGGCCGAAGGGTCGATACTTGCACATTCTTTGCGGGTGATGGATCGGAAATGGAAGAAGGGCAGAGTGCTTTCGAGGCATGATGTAGACGTGCTGACCCACGAAGGATACGAAACAATCGTTGCCGCAAAGCTGGAACAAGACGATGTCAATGAAGATGCAACCGCGGAAGCAATTGCACAGGCTGTTGCCGGGCAGGGGGTGGAAATTCGGGCGGCGGCGACTGGGCGGTGCAATCTTTATGCCAGACATAGAGGATTGTTGAAACTCCGTTCGAACAGAATTGATGAGATCAATTCAGTCGATGAAGCGTTTACGGTGGCGACGTTACCATCCTACAGCAGTGTTTACGCTGGGCAACTGCTAGTATCGATTAAAGTGATTCCATTCGCAGTCAGCCGAAATTTGCTGGATGAATGTATTTCAGTTGCCAGTCATGGGCTGCCGCCTGTCAATGTGTTTCCCTATCAACCTCTGTCTATTGGACTGATACAGACTCACACACCCTGGTTCAATTCAAATTTGCTCGAAAAGGGTTCGAATATGCTCAAGGAGAGAGCCAATATGCTGGGGTCGACGATAGTTGTTGAACGAGTCTGCGATCATCACGAAAATGAGATTTCAAGTTTGCTTGGAGAATATTTTGAGAAGCAGCTTGATGTGATATTTTTGCTGGGTGCATCGGCGATTCAGGACCGAAACGATGTAATTCCTCAGGGAGTTGTGAATGCGGGTGGGAGAATAGAACATTTTGGAATGCCCGTGGACCCTGGAAATCTGTTGCTCATGGCAAAATATGGCAAAACCACGATTCTAGGTTTGCCCGGATGTGTTCGGTCACCGAAACGAAATGGATTTGATTTTGTGTTCGAGCGGATTGCAGCAGGGCTTGAAGTGAATCGGGAAGATGTTATGAAAATGGGAAGAGGGGGAATATTGACTGAACCGTCCAGACGGCCAGAGCGGCGAACTGTTGGACGTACGCAGACGGCTGCCGGTGTCAAAAAGATTGCTGCGATCGTTCTGGCGGCTGGTCAGTCTCAACGGATGGGGGAACAGAACAAGCTCCTGCTTAAAATTGAAGATCAGTCTGTCATTCAGGAAGTTGTGAACAATCTCGCACAATCCGAAGTTGATCAAATTTTTGTCGTTACCGGGCATGAAGAAGAAAGAGTCAGGAATGAATTGAAAGACAGGCAGGTAACGTTCATACACAATCCCGAATACGTTGGCGGCCTCAGTACATCGCTACGTACGGCGTTGTCCGCTTTACCAGCCGATTTTGCGGGTGTGCTTGTGTGTCTGGGAGATATGCCATTTGTCAGAAGCGATCAAATCGACGCATTGATCAATTCCTTTGATGCGGATTTACAGCACAATATTTGTGTTCCAACTTATCGTGGGAAGAGGGGGAATCCTGTGTTGTGGGGTAGAAGATACTATCAGGAAATGATGGAAGTCCGAGGAGATGTCGGAGCGAAGCATATGATTGGCGACTATGAGGAGCATGTCATTGAAGTTGAAGTAGACGATGCCGGAGTCGTTGCAGATCTGGACACGCCGGAATCCTATTCAAATTTGGTTGCCGGGCGGTCCGATATTGTGAATGATTCGGGTCGGGTGCCTGGTTCTTAGGCTGTCCTTACGAAAATGGAACAGGAAGTTTACTGGCGGCTGGGAGTATTCTTCGCAATTCTTCTTGCGGTTGCGCTCTGGGAAACCTTTCAACCTAGACGAGCATGGAATCTGTCCAGAACTTCGCGATGGACAAATCATCTGCTGTTGTCATTCATCAATACGCTGCTCGTCCGTTTGGTCATTCCGCTAACTGTCGCTGCTTATGCTCTGATCCTAGAGGGTAAGGGAATTGGTTTACTGAATTGGCTGCCTCTGCCATACTGGATTGCAGTTATTGCCGGTGTCGTTTTGATGGACCTTGCGATCTACGCTCAGCATGTATATTTCCACAAACTGAATTTTTTCTGGCGATTTCATCGCATGCATCATACCGATCTTGATTTTGACGTTACCACCGGAGTCCGTTTTCATCCGATTGAAATTGTCATATCAATGGTCATTAAATTTGCAGTGGTGTCGGTGCTGGGTCCTCCGGCATTGGCATTTATTGTTTTTGAGATTCTGCTAAACGCTACTTCCATGTTCAATCATGCAAACGTTCAGATTCCACTAGCGCTTGATCGGGTGTTAAGATGCTTTATCGTGACTCCGGACATGCATCGAGTCCATCACTCCATAGCCAAACAGGAAACCGACAGCAACTTTGGATTTAACCTGCCATGGTGGGACCGGCTGTTTGGAACTTACCGAAGTCAACCTGCTGAAGGTCACTTGAAGATGACAATCGGTCTGCCAATATTTAGAACGGACAGCGAAAATCGAATCGATCGATTGATCAGTCAGCCTTTTCGAAACGCTCACCCTCAGGAGTAGGGGTGTAGAGTGCATGACCTTTAGTCTCTGTCAGAAATATCAGACTCGCTAGTAGCCAAGACCATGTGTTGATCCCAATTCTCCAAAACCTTGCAAATTTAATCCTCAAACACTCGAATTAAGGCACAAAGTACCTTTTTCATTTCAGGGATGAGTCAGACCGCTGGAATTCACTAGTACGATAGCGAAATTGACATCGTTCGTATACTTATTTATCATCAAGTTCCACTGAATGTCGGTTGCAGCCCAATACTCGGGCTTGTTAGCATCCTCAATTCTTATTAAAGTTCGGTTCATGTCAAATTCGATGAAACATCCCATTTATTTCAAAAGTTTGTTACTTGAAAATATCCGTACTTTCGGTGAACAGCAGACGCTCAGTCTCATTGACAAAAATGGTTCTCCCGCTCCGTGGACCATTATCGTCGGCGACAATGGGGTAGGTAAAACAACTTTACTTCAATGCCTTGTGAGAATGCGCCCCAAATTCAACAAACCTTCGGACGATGATAAGGGTCCACCTCCACCGCCAATCGAACCTGAGTTGGCGAGTGAAGTAGGTAATGATGTATTGAAGGCAATGGTACGGAATTCAAGCAATGCGATGGCTTCACTTAAAGCACACTTTTCAGTTGGAGAACTGATAAGTTCGAAAAATCCTGAGATGCAAATGAAAGCAATTTCGACTCACTGCAAAATCTCACTAGACGCTAAAGGCGACATAGATGATTTCCCTTACGGCGGGGAAACCCTGGAAGCTATGAATCTTAATGAACCGCTTGTACTTGCTTACGGTGCTGGCCGATTTCCAAGTATTGGTAAACTCGTAGAAGGCAGCCTTGAACCTGTTCAATCTTTGTTTGAAGACGTAACCGAAATCCCCAATGTAGAGTCGCGTTTATATCATCTGGATTATTCAGTATCGAAGAAGCAGTTTGGCGCGAAAACTAAGCTCAACCGGTTGAAGAAAATGCTCTCAGACATCTTGCCAGACATCGCACGTCCCCAGGATATTGAGATTCTAGGCTTGCCAAATCCCGGAGGAAATCCAGATCAAGGAGGAATTATAGTGAAGACTCCCTATGGTTCTGTGCCCTTCCGTCAACTAAGCCTAGGTTATCGGACAGTCTTCGCTTGGACCGTGGAAATTGCTTGGAATTTGATTCAACGCTATCCAGACAGTAAAAACCCCTATGGCGAGCCTGCAATAGTTATTGTCGACGAGATTGACTTGCATCTTCACCCTAACTGGCAACGTGATATTCGTAAACACTTTACCAACTGTTTTCCGAACATTCAGTTCATTGCCACGGCGCACAGCCCTTTAATTGCACAGATTTCACTGGATGCTAATTTAGCTGTCCTCCGAAGGGAATCCGATTATGCGGTAGTTGAATCTGACCCAGTCACTATCAAAGATTGGCGCCTTGATCAGGTTCTTACAAGCGAACTTTTCGGTTTCGAATCGGCACGGAATCCAGAGGTTGCGAAGCAAATGCAGCGTATGCGAGATCTTTCTCAGAAACAGGATCTTTCTCCTTTAGAGCGCAAAGAACTTGGTGAATTGGACCGATGGATTCTTACCTTGTCTACTGCGGAATCGCACGAAGATCAAATGGCAATGGAGAACATTCGCAGGGCTGCCGTGCTTATTGCGGAAATCACAAGCCGTCATGATCTTGATTCGTAAACCGAATGCGCCTGCACGTTTGAAGGCTGGAATCGCGCAAACTCAACGAGATTGCATTACATTTGATAAAAATAGAAAACATTACTTAGATGGAAACAGTTTTGAATTTAAACAACAAATTTATGGTCACAAGGATGTCAAAGACTGCCTAATTTCAGCTCAGCATGGAAAGTGTTGTTATTGTGAAGGAAGGATTGGTGCTCACGACTATGGTGATGTCGAACACTATCGACCGAAAGCAGCTGTAAGGCAGGATAAAATTTCGGAAAAACTATATCCTGGTTACTACTGGTTGGCTTACTGTTGGAAGAATTTGTATTTCTCCTGTAGAAAATGCAACCAAAATAAGAGCATATTTTTCCCTTTAGCTGACCCGGCAAATCAAGCGCGCTCCCATCACGATAATATCGCCAACGAGGAGGCGCTTCTCCTCGAACCAAGCGGCGCGGATAATCCGCGTAACCATATCAAATTTGTTGGTCCTCGCATTAAAGCTGTATCCGAAACTGGACAGAAGACCATTGAAATTATCGGTCTCGACCGAGAAGAGCTTTTGGAAGAGCGATTAGAGCGATTAAATCTTATTAAAGCTAGTATTACTATTGTTAATTTTGCAAACCATCTTCATAATTTTCCGGTAGAGAATCATTGGAAGGATGAGTTGATGGAATACTACTATGGTGCCCGCAAATTTCTCGACAATGCGGTAGAGCCAACCGCTCGGTACAGTGCTATGGCTACAGACTACGTATCTACGCTAGGTATTGAAGCTTCGCAAAACGTAACCGGCTAGACTTCGTCCAATATCTGTCAACCCACCTGCACTGCTTAGTTGAGAAACTTGCATGACTTCTTGAGCAATTTCGACTTGGCGTTTTTCTATATGCGCTCTTTCGTCGAGAGTTAACGAAAATTTGTGCTCTAAGGTGTTAAAACACGCGTATATTACTGAAAACACGTAGAGTCCATGTAAAACACCATCGATAGGGCGCATGGTTCGTTGCCATGGCGAGAAAGCACATGCATTACAGTCGCCTACCAGAGGAACTGCGATATTGATCAATGTGAGTTGCAGGTGCATGCATTCGTGAATAATTGATTCAACAAGACGTAATGTTCTATCCGACTTGGATATCGGTACCGATACAAATATTGAGAAAGGCACTGCTGGGTCGCTATAGCTCACATCAAAGTTAGCTCTAGGCGTTTGCAAAATATGCAGTGTCCGCAAATATTCTGCAACGATTGCATGCAAACTTGGAATTGACGCAATTACAGATAGTGCGTGATGAAATACCTCGACGAAATTCGTTTTCGAACTGTACGCAGGAAACACTAATCCAAGATGTTCATAGCGCGCTCGGGTTGTTGCTGGCAATACTTCAAATCGGCATTGATGAGAATTGTCCAAGCTAAGTGTAGCAATTACCAAACGCTCGGCTGTCGAATCTTTCTCCAACCATCGATGCGTCCCGTAGTTCGACGCGTTGAATCCATGGTGCGCAAGGCGGCGCCATGTCTGCTTAGCTACGAGTTTGGAAAGATTAGGGAACCACGGTTCGGAAGATTGAACCAGTGCCTGCCTAAATGCGTCTGCAATTTGAACGCACACAAGGCTTGGCGAAGAAGGAATAAACAAGTGTGAAACGCTTTCCACGGTAAACTTTGGAAACCGCATGATTGGATTTCTCGGAAATCTCAAATCCGATCGCGCTTCCAGAGATAGGACGAATAATTCGGTGAATATCTTCTGGATCAAACTTATTAAACAGCATAAGAAATCCTCCATCTTCATCAAGCAAGCCTCGATTGACCTGAATGATGAAACGATGAGTTTCTTCACCAGTAAGATAGTCATTATGAATGCCGATTCGTTGTCCGGGTATTAGCTTGTGCGCGACGAATTTGATCCGCTCATCCAGATTCACTTTGAAAATTTCCGATATCTCTTCTCGAAGTACGGAGAGATTCTTAAGAGAAATTAACTGGGACAGGCCATCTGGAAGGGCTGCATCGAACATACTGAACTCGTACTGTTCATAAAAATCTGTAGTTACGAGCTGCCATGGTGCATTGTTGTCGAACCATTCAAGAAGTGCACGCTCAAGACTCAGCGGGAGGCAACGCTGCCATAGAATATAGCGAAACGGAGAAACATGGAACTCATGCATCCGGTGAGCACTAATACACAACTGCTCGCGGGAAGGACGCATGGAAAGTCAAAAAAGGTCGCAATTACCTATTGTGGCGGTGGTATGTGCGATTGTAGATTGTCGATGCGATGGGTTGATCTTTCCTATTGTTCCGTACTTCCTCGATAATTCGCCTCAAGGCAACGCTACTAATATTTTCTAGTTTAACGTCCAAATCCTCCATTTCATGAGGTTTCCGACGCTCGACCGAATCAACTATGTTGTCCATCTACTGCTCCTTCAATTATTTACGTTACCGCACATTGCGCAACCCATTCCCGCATGCGCTTGATCAACAACAATTGGTCAGCACAGAAAATGGATGGATTATCAAATCCACGATCATCACTCCACCGATGGGCAACCATCCCACCACCGCAGATATTATACTCATGACAGGCGCGACAAGCGGAAGCAGTCGGACGCTGTTGTTGGTAATAGTCGGCGTACGTCTGGCTGTGGACAATATCGACTAAACTATCCGATAGGATAGACCATGATTCGGCCTCGAATTGATCAGCAGCATTGTAAGCGACTTTCAATGTATCGTTCTTACTGACTCGACCATCTGTATCTATCACGAGAATACCATAATCGGTTTTACCAACACCTTCTTTCTGTGCCCTTCCACCTAGAATTAAGCGAAGCATATCATCAAAGATACGCACACGTGGCGGCTCCGGGTCGCTCAGATAAATGTCAAGCAATCTGACCATCCAATTTCCATATTCTGTCGAATTAACACTCGCTTTCATGAATGGCAACCGATCATGGTTCCCATCGCGAACAAGAAAATCAATACTGGGGGCTCCTGTTGCTTTAAGTGCGTCATAAACTGCATCAGGGTCCGACGTGGGGTCAACTACGGCTAGAACTCCTGCGAACAAAGGTCGGGCATCCATTCGAGTTGTTAGTCGATTAATCGCATTGAACACTCGCCTATGTGACCCGCGTCCGGCGTGATCCACTCGGAATCGATTGTGCACGTCAGATGTGCCATCAATGCTAATCGATACACCAACGTTATATCGGATGAAAATGTCGATGACATCATCCGAAACGAGTATGCCGTTCGTTTGAACGTGAATTTCACAAGGTGGAGGAAGGATATTTCGGAGTCGCCTGCACAACTCGCGTAACCGATTCGTTCCAATTAGCAGTGGTTCGCCACCATGCAACACGACGCTGATCGGTTGCTTTTGATGGGCGTAAAGCTCTGATAAGCGTTGAATAGTCGCGTTCCGAACAGGTTCAGACATAGATTTGGGCTGCTTACGCCAACCGTCATCACCTAAGTGATAGACATAGCAATAACTACAATTTAGATTGCATCGACTGGCGACTTTCAAGAGCACTGTATCGACCAAAGTTGGAACTTGCGGTAAGTTCACGAATATTTACCTATGCGGATCGGAGACAGTGTTAGAAACGAACAAGAGGAGTCAATGCTTACTAGCGAAATCTTTATTAACGAAACGTGCTAGGTCAATGGTTGTAAAACTGGTATCCGGATACACTGCTGTCCCAGCGTTTAATCGAATTAAATTTATTGGTTAGATGATTTGGTCTGTTCGATGGTGTAATTGTGCTTGGTTCAATAACTTAAATAATGGAGAATTTTCATACAGAGTCAGGCTCAATATCTAAAAATTTGATGTGTAGAAAATTTGCTCCAGATATGACAGTTTATTGATGAACGTACACAGCACGTAAGCCGAAACCACAATCTATAACGAGCTCTTAATTACGTTTTCAGACACGCTGTTGGCAATGCTCATGTGAGGAAGTCTGTGCGATTGAATCTGCTGCAAATGAACTTGGTTAATTGCAACTATCATAGCATCATAACCTCAGACTTCTCCTTGGTTTTATCATCCTCGAAGAAAAGTTTATCACCGTTTTCGAGTCGTGCTTCGAAAAATTGGTACATGCGTAGTGCTTGACGTAGAAGAGCAGACTTGCTCATATCCTTCTTCGCGCTAAGTACTGCTAGAACCTGCATTTCGGTTTCTGTCAGGTTGAGCGTCATAGTCTTCTTTGCGTTCATTATTTTCTGTAATTACCTGTTCACTAAATTGGAGTTAAATCGAATATAAGTTATATTTGGCTAAATATTAAGTATATTTCAAATAATTTATGACTTTATTATAGCTAAATTATTGAGAAATAAAGGGGCGATATTTTACAGATAGAATTAGGAAATCACTGTTGTCCCAACGTTGACAAAAATGGGACTCGTATCCTATTGTTTTAACTTGCATTACCTGGGTTCTCAGGGTGGTTTCGATTTTAAATCATGCGGTGGCTTTTTCGCCCCGACCGACCCCAATCAATATACAAGATGGCATACGGTAGATTTGTGAATTCCGACAGAATGATTTTCTCGCAGTCAATGGGCTTTCTTCCTTGAACTGCCTTACCAAGGATGGGTGGATACTAGAATTCGATTTGAACAATACTTTCGTTGATTGAATCTGTTAATAATTCAATGATTTGATTGATATTCGTCTCGTCCGCAATGTAGGGCGGTGCGAGCAGTACGTGATCGCCATGAATTCCATCTATTGTTCCGCCGGCCGGATAGCAGAGCAGCCGGTTCTGTTGGCATACGCGTTTCAAGATGGCATGAAAGGAATAATTCGGGTTCAGCCGCAGCAGGGCTTGAAGTAAATCGGGAAGATGTCATGAAAATGGGAAGAGGGGGAATATTGACTGAACCGTCCAGACGGCCAGAGCGGCGAACTGTTGGACGTACGCAGACGGCTGCCGGTGTCAAAAAGATTGCTGCGATCGTTCTGGCGGCTGGTCAGTCTCAACGGATGGGGGAACAGAACAAGCTCCTGCTTAAAATTGAAGATCAGTCTGTCATTCAGGAAGTTGTGAACAATCTCGCACAATCCGAAGTTGATCAAATTTTTGTCGTTACCGGGCATGAAGAAGAAAGAGTCAGGAATGAATTGAAAGACAGGCAGGTAACGTTCATACACAATCCCGAGTACGCTGGCGGCCTCAGTACATCGCTGCGTACGGCGTTGTCCGCTTTACCAGCCGATTTTGCGGGTGTGCTTGTGTGTCTGGGAGATATGCCATTCGTCAGTAGTGATCAAATCGACGCACTGATCAATTCCTTTGATGCCGATTTACAACACAATATCTGCGTTCCAACCTATCGTGGGAAGAGGGGGAATCCTGTGTTGTGGGGTAGAAGATATTATCAGGAAATGATGGAAGTCCGAGGAGATGTCGGAGCGAAGCATATGATTGGCGACTATGAGGAGCATGTCATTGAAGTTGAAGTAGACGATGCCGGGGTCGTTGCAGATCTGGATACGCCGGAATCCTATTCAAATTTGGTTACCGGACGGTCCGATATTGTGAATGATTCGGGTCGGGTGCCTGGTTCATAGGTTGTCCTTACGAAAATGGAACAGGAAGTTTACTGGCGGCTGGGGGTATTCTTCGCAATTCTTCTTGCGGTTGCGCTCTGGGAAACCTTTCAACCTAGACGAACATGGCATCTGTCCAGGACTTCGCGATGGACGAATCATCTGCTGTTGTCATTCATCAATACGCTGCTCGTCCGTTTGGTCATTCCGCTGACTGTAGCTGCTTATGCTCTGATCCTAGAAAGTAAGGGAATTGGTTTACTGAATTGGCTGCCTCTGCCATACTGGATTGCAGTTATTGCTGGTGTCGTTTTGATGGACCTTGCGATCTACGCTCAGCATGTATATTTCCACAAACTGAATTTTTTCTGGCGATTTCATCGCATGCATCATACCGATCTTGATTTTGATGTCACCACCGGAATCCGTTTCCATCCGATTGAAATTGTCATATCAATGGTCATTAAATTTGCAGTGGTATCGGTACTGGGTCCTCCGGCATTGGCATTTATTGTCTTTGAGATTCTGCTTAACGCTACTTCCATGTTCAATCATGCAAACGTTCAGATTCCACTAGCGCTTGATCGGGTGTTAAGATGCTTTATCGTGACTCCGGACATGCATCGAGTCCATCACTCCATAGCCAAACAGGAAACCGACAGCAACTTTGGATTTAACCTGCCATGGTGGGACCGGCTGTTTGGAACTTACCGAAGTCAACCTGCTGAAGGTCACTTGAAGATGACGATTGGTCTGCCAATATTTAGACCGAACTTCATCTTGATTTAACCTCAATACTTCATTCCAGTGCTTTGTTATAGCGGAATTGTCTTTTGACATTTCCGCTTTTTCCTGTGTATTATTGTTTCCATGTATTATTTCAGAATGTTACTTGTTATTCATTATCGAATATAGTACAATTTCTCTTTATCTGTTTCCATGTTCACAAAATACAACTATGGCTATTTACATCGAGTCCATTCCCAACCGCAACAGTCCACCTGCGATTCTGCTGCGCTACGCCAAACGCAACGGAAAGCGCATCGAACGCAAAACCCTCGCCAATCTCTCCAAAACCCCTCCATTCATCGTCGATGCCATCCGCATCCTTTTGAAAGGCGGCGTCATCGTCCACTCCCTCGACCAGGCATTCACCGTCCAGCGCTCGCTGCCGCACGGACATGTCGCGGCTCTCGTCTCTTTGGCTTCGCAGATCGGACTGCTGCGTATTTTGCATCGAACCGCCTCGCGTCAGCGCGACCTGGCACTGGCGGCTATCATTGCCCGCATCATCTCGCCGGCCTCGAAACTCGCCACAGCCCGAGCGCTTTCGCCCGCAACCGCCGACAGCTCGCTGGGCACTTTGCTCAAGCTCGATACCGTACACGGCAATGAAATGCTCGATATGCTGGACTGGCTCGGAGAACGGCAAACATGGATCGAGAAAAGCCTCGCCAATCGCCACTTACGCGGCGGCACCCTGATTCTCTACGATGTCACCTCCAGCTATGTCGAAGGCAAGTGCTGTTCGCTGGCGTCATTCGGTTACAACCGAGACCGCAAACGCGGCAAGATGCAGATCGTCTATGGCTTGCTGTGCGCCGCCGACGGCTGTCCGGTGGCGGTTGAAGTGTTCCCCGGCAACCACGCCGACCCCAGCACCCTAGCCACGCAGATCAGCAAGATTCGCAAGCGATTCAACATTCAAAAAATAGCTCTGGTCGGCGACCGCGGCATGATCACCTCGGCTCGCATCCGCGAGGATCTGCTGCCGGCCGCACTGGATTGGATCTCGGCGCTTCGCAACGCCGACGTCCGCAAGCTGTTCAAAGATCAAACCGATCATGAAACCGATACCAGACTTTGCGCCAGCGAACTGCAGCCGGACCAGGTGGCGGAAATCGTCAGTGCCGAGTTTCCCGGCGAGCGGCTGCTGGTGTGCCTCAATCCGCGCCTTCGCCAAGAACGGGCGCAAAAACGCGAACAGCTACTGCGCGCCACTGAAAAAATCCTTGCCCAGATCGCCGCCTCAGCGCGCCGCCACAAGCCAAATTCTGCCAACCGTGACCGCACCATCAAACGGCTCGGACGCGAAGCCAATCGTCGTAAAGTCGAAAAGCACTTCGACATCACCGTCACCGACAGCGACCTGCTGTGGTCGCGAAACCAGCAGCGAATCGACGACGAAGCTAAACTCGACGGTGTCTATGTGATCCGAACCTCGTTGCCAGCCGATGCCATCAACGCCCATGACGCAGTGGCTGCTTACAAATCTCTGTCCACAGTCGAGCGCGCCTTTCGCACCATCAAGACCACCCGGTTGGAGGTGCAGCCCATTTATGTCTACAGTGAACCGCATGTACGCGGGCATGTGTTCCTTTGCATGCTCGCCTGCTACCTGGAATGGCATTTGCGCCAGCGACTCAAACCGTTTCTGTTTGACGACCCACAGCCGCCAAGCCGCGCCTCGCCGGTTCAGCAGGCCAAGGTCTCACCGGAGGCAGCACAAAAAGCCAGCTCCAAAATGACTTCCAGCGGGGATCCGGTTCACAGTCTGACTACGCTGCTTGCCGACCTCGCCACCCTGTCTCTGAATGAAGTAACCTTGCCCGGACTTTCCGATGACATCCTCACAACCACCACCAAACCAACCCCGCTGCAGAGCAAGATCCTCACCGCACTCAATGCCGATCCCACTGCAGGTGTTTCCATAAGAATGGCAGGCTGATTTTCCAAAAGTCCGCGTATTTACTGCGCTTTCACCTTATCCTTGTGGTGAAGATCGGTTTAGAGCGAACAGCGAAAACCGAATTGATCGATTGATCAGCCAGCCTTTTCGAAACGCTCATCCTCAGGAGTAGAGGTAAAGAGTGCAGGTCTGTTAGTCACTGCCAGAAAAATCAGGTCCGCTAGTAACCTAGACCATAGGTTAAATTGTTCTGACCGCTTCGATTCAGTCAAGAAATTGATCAATCAGTGTCCGCTTCAAAGCTACATTTGGGACTTATAAAACACGCGTGATGAGGAGCGAGCAAGCTCTCAATTTCGCCATCAACAGTCAGCTTCTTCCAGATGTTCAATGGAAAGTTTGACATTGAAATCGCTTGAAATTTAAATCCATCCAATTTGATATTGAATTTTTCCTTGCATTTATAAATTCTTTTTGCACAATGATCACTTTCATCACAAACTCGCCATAACGAGTACTGAAACCCGGTAGGTCGAACAATCGGACATGGAAGATTTTAAGTTATGAACAAACAGGCATCCGACAATATCGATCGTACTGCTATATGGAGTGTAGCCGAGGCTTGGCGTGCAGCCTTTTTCACGATTTTCTTCACAAACATGGGAATAATGTCTATCTGTGTGACATGGTCGTACACTGGAACACCACCCAAGTTCATTGAAGGTATAATCAATGTTGAAAAAGGACTGGCATTTGTCACTGTGTTCAATGTGGTATTTGCATTTTTTCTAACGGAGGTATATCGCGTGTTGTCTGAAATGATTGCCGAAAAATATAAACTAAGACGTTATATTCAAGGCAAAGCTGACGGCAAGCTTGAAGGCATCGCGGAAGGTAGGTCCGAAGGCATCGCCGAAGGGATCGCCGAAGGGATCGCTGAAGCCAACAGACTCTGGCTTGACTGGATTAAACGACGGGATGAGGCACTGTCGAAGGGATTGGTGTTCAATGAACCGCCGCCGAGTGAAACAAATTCTTCGAACTGATGTACAGTACTGATAACGGAATCATTCGAACGATGCTCACGCTCTTAGCTTTCTAGGTTTTTAGCATAAACCTTGAAAGTCAATCAACGGGTGGTTTTCTGTCGTTCTCTGTTGGCATCAACACTCTGTAAAGTGGTTCAGTTGAATTCTTAACCGAACCGAGACTTAAGTTCGACTCACAGATCTGAAGTGAACCAATTCAAAATTGACTGTGTGGGAAACGCTTGGTAGTTTCGCATGCTGTCATGAGATTTCAATGTCTCAAGCATCCTGTTTCCATTTCATACGGCTGTCAGCATAACGTCTTAGTCACGAAGTCCTGTAATAATTGGTGGATGCAGGTTTGTACAGCAGATAAACTCATGACCCTTGCCACCCATTGGGTTAAATCCGATTTTTCTTGAAAGCCTTATATTACAAGGCTTTTGTATCTAAAATGGAACTATGCGTTTTTTCAACACAGCCGGTCCTGTCACACAACAGGATCACTATTGTATTCCGCCGCTGGGGCGTTTCGATCTCGAAAAGATTCTGGCGTTGATCGCTCAGAAGAAGTATTTCGTTCTGCATGCTCCCCGCCAGACCGGCAAGACTTCCTCGTTGTTAGCATTGCAGGACAAACTGAACGTAGGCGAGCAATATCGAGTCGTGTATGTGAACGTTGAGGTTGGCCAATCCGCGCGGGAAGATGTGGCTGCCGCCATGCGCGCAATATTGGAACAACTTGCACTTGAGGCAGAATCTGTCAATGACAATCAGTTTGTTTCAGAGACTTGGACAGATGTTTTCAATCGTTCGGGTGCGCATGGTGCATTGATGAGTGTGCTGAGACTGTGGGCATCGAACGACACGAAACCGCTGGTAGTGATTTTCGATGAGATTGATGCTTTGGTTGGCGACACACTGATTTCTGTGCTCCGACAGATTCGCGTCGGTTATGCCCGCCGTCCGGACCGGTTCCCACACAGTGTAATTCTCTGCGGAATTCGCGACGTGCGCGACTACCGCATCCACTCCACGGTTGAGAAGGCGGTGATAACCGGTGGCAGTGCCTTCAACATCAAGGCAGAATCCCTGCGCTTGAGCGATTTCTCTGCTGACGAGACTCAAGCCTTACTCGCCCAGCACACAGAGGAAACTGGGCAATCTTGGACGAAGCAAACCCGAGCGGAGATTTGGCATCTGACTCAAGGACAGCCGTGGCTGGTAAATGCTCTCGCCTATCGCTCCTGTGAGGCGGTCAGCGACCGCAGCCGGACAATCGATATCGATACGATTCACGGTGCCCGAGAGCAGCTCATACTGGGACGGGAAACGCATCTGGACCAGCTCACATACAAGCTTCAGGAAGAGCGCGTGCGCAACGTGATCGAACCCTTGCTGAGCGGAGATCCAAACTCGGGGAATATGGAGGCGGATGATCTCCAGTATGTTGAGGATCTCGGCCTAGTCCGCACCGACGGCACCCTGCGCATCGCCAATCCGATCTATCAGGAAGCAATTCCCCGCGATCTGACATGGACCACTCAGGTAAGATTTCCGCACGATTCGGCTTGGTATATCGAAGAAGGCAATCTCAATGTGGAAAAGCTCCTCGCAGCTTTCCAGAGGTTTTTCCGGGAACACTCGGAACACTGGGTTGAGCGTTTTGAATATCGAGAAGCCGGACCGCAGCTTCTGCTGCAGGCGTTTTTACAGCGCATCGTCAACGCGGGCGGACGCATTGAGCGCGAGTATGGGCTCGGCCGCATGCGCACCGACCTGCTGATTGTCTGGCCAGTGGACGGGGTAGTCTTACCCCAATTTGGTAGAGACGTTAGGATTTGAGAGGATACCAGCGCCCTTAAGGGCGCTGGTATCCTCTGGTTGCGCTTTTTTCAGCTGCGCTTCATACTCGACTGGACTCCTATTTCCCAGACTCGTATGCAATCGTCGGGTGTTATACCAAGACTCGATATACCGAATCACTTGCTGTCTTAGTTCCTTCGCTGACTTTAAACGATCCGTTTTCAAAACGCATTCCCGCTTCAATGTGGCAAACCATGATTCGGCTTGCGCATTGTCATAACAATCTCCGACACTGCCCATCGACTGCTTGATCCCATGCACTCGACACAACGCTTGAAAGGCCTTCGAACTGTATTGTACCCCTTGGTCCGAATGGTGAATCACCCCTTCGCAACTCCGACCTCGAAGTGCCATCTGCAAGGCCTCACTCATCAAACCGACGTCCTGGCAGGTTTTCATCGACCAGCCCAAAATCCGTCGGCTACAAGCGTCCTGCACCACCGCCAGATAC